>NZ_SEWX01000009.1 GCF_004307455.1 Aquirufa nivalisilvae | reverse complement strand
TTACGGTTTGACTGCCTCCTGCAGTTTGGGTTCCAGTTCCTGTGACAGCTAATTTAGTCGCTGCTCCTGGATTGACTGTAATGCTTGAACTAGTAGCAGCCGTTCCTGATGCTGGAGTAAAGGTAAATGTTCCTGCTCCTGATGTTCCTGTGAACTTCAAGCCTAAGCTCGTTAAGTTCGCTACTCCACTAACAAAATCACCCGCTTGGTTCAATACATTGTTAACTCCACTTCCTAAACCACTTACCGTTCCTGTTAAACTTGTTGTAACCGTTACGTTATTCGTGTTAGCTGCAAAAGTTGTTACCGTATTTCCATAAGCATCTTGTGCTGTTAAGGTATTCGTTCCTGTAAAGGCTGTGCCATTAATCTGTGGACTCGTTAAGCTCACTGCCAATTTAGAGAATGTAGTTGGACTTACAGAAACTGTTTTTGTTCCTCCTCCACTTGTATTGATGGTTCCATCAGTGGCATCAATATTATTGTTACCTGATTTGTATAATTTAATCGTCACTAAACTAGAAACTCCTGATGTGAAGGTCACATTAATTGCTGTACCAAAATCTGTAAAATTGGCAGAAGGAACCGTTACAGGATTAGTTGAATTTGGAGCTCCTGAAAAAGTAATGCTCTTAGTACCCGAATACGTTGTTGCTGTATTTCCACTAGCATCCTGTGCTGTTAAATTTAATCCATTCGATTCACCTGCATTAACGAAAGAAACCATACTTATGGTAAATTTCGTAGCTGCACCAGGACTTACTGTAATACTTGAACTAGTAGCTGCCGTTCCTGATGCTGGGGTAAAGGTAAAGGTGCCTGCTCCAGAAGTTCCTGTGAACTTCAAGCCTAAGCTCGTTAAGTTCGCTACTCCACTAACAAAATCACCCGCTTGGTTCAATACATGGTTAACTCCACTTCCTAAACCACTTACTGTTCCTGTTAAACTTGTTGTAACCGTTACGTTATTCGTGTTAGCTGCAAAAGTCGTTACCGTATTTCCGTAAGCATCTTGTGCTGTCAAGGTATTCGTTCCTGTAAAGGCTGTGCCATTGATCTGTGGACTCGTTAAGCTCACTGCCAATTTCGTCATCGTAGAAGGACTCACCGTTACGTTCAAGGTTCCACCAGTATTCGAGTTGATCGTTCCATCAGTCGCATTCACTGTGGCCGATTCTGCTTTGTACAAGACCATCGATCCTGTAGCCACACCTGCTGTAAAGGTCAAGCTAGTTGCTGTACCAAAGTTCGTAGCGGCTACTGTTGGGTTTGTCACCGGACTTGATGATGCAGTCGCTCCACTGAATGTGATATTTTTTGCTCCTGTATAAGTTGTTACTGTATTACCACTCGCATCTTGTGCGGTAACCGTTACGGTTTGACTACCACCTGCTGTTTGGGTGCCAGTTCCAGTAACTACTAATTTAGTAGCAGCTCCTGGATTGACCGTTACACTTGAACTAGTAATAGCTGTTCCTGATACTGGAGTAAAGGTAAATGTTCCTGCTCCCGAAGTTCCTGTGAACTTCAAGCCTAAGCTCGTTAAGTTCGCTACTCCACTAGTAAAATCAGATACATTATTCAATACATTCGTTCCTGATAATCCAGTGATCGCTCCTGTTAACGTACTTGTAACCGTTACGTTATTTGTAGCTGCACTAAATGTTGGAACGGTATTTCCGTAAGCATCTTGTGCAGTCAAGGTGTTTGTACCTGTAAAGGCAGTACCATTAATCTGTGGACTCGTTAAGCTCACCGCCAATTTCGTCATCGTAGCTGGACTAACCGTTACGTTCAATGTTCCTCCTGTATTCGAATTAATCGTTCCATCAGTCGCATTCACTGTAGCAGATTCTGCTTTGTACAAGACCATGGATCCAGTAGCCACACCAGCCGTAAAGGTCAAGCTAGTTGCTGTACCAAAGTTCGTAGCGGCTACCGTTGGTGTTGTAGCTGGACTAGGTGAAGCAGTCGCTCCACTGAACGTAATGTTTTTTGCTCCTGTGTATGTCGTTGCCGTATTTCCACTCGCATCTTGTGCGGTAACCGTTACAGTTTGACTGCCTCCTGCAGTTTGAGTTCCTGTTCCTGTCACTACTAATTTAGTCGCTGCACCTGAGTTGATGGTAACAGACGAACTAGTCGCTGCTGTTCCAGTAGCTGGAGTGAAAGTGAACGTTCCTGCTCCCGATGTTCCTGTAAACTTCAAACCTAAGCTCGTTAAGTTCGCTACTCCACTAACAAAATCACCCGCTTGGTTCAATACATTGTTAACTCCACTTCCTAAACCACTAATTGTTCCTGTTAAGGTACTTGTTACTGTTACATTATTTGTATTAGCTGCAAAAGTTGTTACGGTATTTCCATAAGCATCTTGTGCAGTCAAGGTGTTTGTACCTGTAAAGGCTGTGCCATTCGTTTGTGGACTTGTAAGGCTTACAGCCAATTTAGAGAAGGTAACTGGACTTACAGAAACTGTTTTTGTTCCTCCTCCACTTGTATTGATGGTTCCATCAGTGGCGTCAATATTATTGTTACCTGATTTGTATAATTTAATCGTCACTAAACTAGAAACTCCAGATGTGAAGGTCACATTAATTGCTGTACCAAAATCTGTAAAATTGGCAGAAGGAACCGTTACAGGATTAGTTGAATTTGGAGCTCCTGAAAAAGTAATGCTCTTAGTACCCGAATACGTTGTTGCTGTATTTCCACTAGCATCCTGTGCTGTTAAATTTAATCCATTCGATTCACCTGCATTAACAAAAGACACCATACTTATGGCAAATTTCGTAGCTGCACCAGGACTTACCGTTACACTTCCGCTAGTTACTGCTGTTCCTGTCACTGGAGTGAAGGTAAAGGTTCCTGAACCAGAAGTTCCCGCAAATTTCAATCCTAAACTAGTTAGGTTGGCTACTCCACTCGTAAAGTCTCCAGCACTAGTTAATTTATTCGTTCCTGACAATCCTGAGATTGTTCCCGTTAAGGATGTTGAAACTGTAACATTATTAGTACTTGCATTAAATCCTGTTACTGTATTTCCATAAGCATCTTGTGCTGTCAAGGTATTGGTACCTGTAAAGGCTGTGCCATTAATCTGAGGACTTGTTAAGCTCACCGCCAATTTAGAGAAGGAAGTTGGACTCACCGTTACGTTCAAGGTTCCTCCTGTATTCGAGTTGATTGTTCCATCAGTCGCATTCACTGTTGCCGATTCTGCTTTGTACAAGACCATGGATCCTGTAGCCACACCTGCCGTAAAGGTTAGACTAGTTGCTGTACCAAAGTTCGTGCCTGCTACCGTTGGTGTTGTAGCTGGACTTGGTGAAGCTAAAGCTCCTGAGAATGTAATACTTTTTGCTCCAGTATATGCAGTAGCCGTATTACCACTGGCATCTTGCGCGGTAACAGTTACGGTTTGGCTACCCCCTGCTGTTTGAGTACCTGTTCCAGTTACTACTAATTTAGTAGCTGCTCCAGGATTGACAGTGACACTAGCACTAGTTACCGCTGTTCCTGATGCTGGAGTAAAGGTGAATGTTCCAGAACCATTAGTTCCCATAAAAATCATGACACTGGTCAAATCTGCTATACCATTGACAAATCGACCAGCCGAATTGATAACATTTCCCCCGACGAAACCAGAAATAGTTCCAGTCAAACTTGAAGTAACAGTAATATTATTCGTTGCTGCATTAAAGTTGGTAACAGCATTACCATAAGCATCTTGCGCTGTTAAGGTATTGGTTCCTGTAAAAGCAGTACCATTGGTTTGTGGACTCGTTAAGCTTACGGCCAATTTAGTATAAGTAGATTCACCCACTGTAACTGCCAAACGATCTCCACCAGCAGAAGAAATACTTCCATCAGTCGCTGCAATCTGTGCACTTTCTGACTTATAAACAACCAAGTTAGCAGTTGCTACACCATTGGTAAAGGTTAAGCTCGTATTAGATCCAAAATTAATAGCTCCTACTGTTGGGCTGGTAGAAGGATTTGTAGAACTATTGGCACCTGAAAATACTAATGTTTTACTTCCTGTATAAGTTAAATCGGTATTACCACTAAGATCTTTGGCAGTTATCGTAATTAACTGGGTAGCACCTGCGGTCTGTGAATTATTACCTGTAACAACTAATCTTGTTGCAACACCAGCATTAATTAATACCACGTCACTACCTGTTATTCCACCCGTAGTAGACGTGAAGGTAAAGGTTCCTGTACCAGTAACACCAGTATACCTAATTCCAAGACTTGTTAAATTGGCAACTCCACTAACAAAATCACCTGCTTGGTTCAATACGTTATTAACACCACTTCCTAATCCACTAACCACACCACCCAATGAATTTGTAACAGTAACTGAGTTAGAACTTGCATCGTAGGTTGTTACCGTATTTCCATAAGCATCTTGAGCTGTTAAGGTATTGGTGCCTGTCCAATTAACACCATTGGTTTGAGATACAGCCAAATTTAATCCAAATTTACTTACTGACGCTGGACTAACTGTAACAGCTAATCGATCACCTCCTGTGGATGATATCGTTCCATCTGTTGCAGAAACCGTAGCTGATTCTGCTTTGTACAAGATCATGGATCCTGTAGCCACACCAGCCGTAAAGGTCAAGCTAGTTGCTGTACCAAAGTTCGTAGCCGCTACCGTTGGGTTTGTCACCGGACTTGATGATGCAGTCGCTCCACTGAAAGTAATATTTTTTGCTCCTGTGTAACCCGTAGCCGTATTACCACTCGCATCTTGTGCAGTAACAGTTACAGTTTGACTACCACCTGCTGTTTGAGTTCCTGTTCCAGTTACTACTAATTTTGTCGCTGTTCCTGAATTAACAGTGACACTAGAGCTAGTAACAGCTGTTCCTGAAACTGGAGTAAAAGTGAACGTTCCTGCTCCTGATGTTCCTGTGAACTTCAAGCCTAAGCTCGTTAAGTTGGCTACTCCACTAACAAAATCGGATACGTTATTCAATACATTCGTTCCTGATAATCCTGTAATAGCTCCTGTTAAAGTAGTTGTTACTGTAATGTTGTTCCCTGCTGAACTAAATCCTGTAGCTGTATTACCATAAGCATCTTGAGCTGTTAAGGTATTGGTTCCTGTAAAGGCTGTGCCATTAATCTGTGGACTCGTTAAGCTCACTGCCAATTTCGTCATCGTCGATGGACTCACCGTTACGTTCAATGTTCCTCCTGTATTCGAGTTGATCGTTCCATCAGTCGCATTCACTGTTGCCGATTCTGCTTTGTACAAGACCATGGATCCTGTAGCCACACCTGCCGTAAAGGTCAAGCTAGTTGCTGTGCCAAAGTTCGTAGCGGCTACCGTTGGATTTGTCACCGGACTTGATGATGCCGCCGCTCCACTGAATGTGATATTTTTAGCACCTGTGTATGTTGTTGCTGTGTTACCACTCGCATCTTGTGCTGTAACAGTTACTGTCTGTGACCCTCCTGCTGTTTGAGTTCCAGTTCCTGTTACTACTAATTTCGTAGCTGTTCCTGGACTAACCGTAATGCTTGAGCTGGTAGCCGCAGTTCCTGATACTGGAGTAAAAGTAAATGTTCCTGCACCTGTGGTTCCTGTAAATATTAAACCTAAACTAGTCAAGTTGGCAACTCCACTAACAAAATCACCGGCACTACTTAATTTATTCGTTCCTGATAATCCTGTGATAGCTCCTGTTAAAGAACTTGTTACCGTTACATTATTTGTATTGGCTGCAAAAGTAGTTACCGTATTGCCGTAAGCATCTTGTGCTGTCAAGGTATTGGTTCCTGTAAAGGCTGTGCCATTGATCTGAGGACTTGTTAAGCTTACCGCCAATTTAGAGAAGGAAGTTGGACTTACAGTTACGTTCAATGTTCCTCCTGTATTCGAGTTGATTGTTCCATCAGTCGCATTCACTGTTGCCAATTCTGCTTTGTACAAGACCATCGATCCAGTAGCCACACCTGCCGTAAAGGTTAAGCTAGTTGCTGTGCCAAAGTTCGTAGCGGCTACTGTTGGGGTCGTAGCTGGACTTGGCGAAGCTAAAGCTCCTGAGAATGTAATACTTTTTGCTCCAGTATATGTAGTTGCCGTATTACCGCTGGCATCTTTCGCTGTAACAGTTACAGTTTGACTGCCTCCTGCAGTTTGGGTTCCTGTTCCTGTAACGACTAATTTAGTCGCTGCTCCTGGACTAACGGTAATACTTGAGCTAGTAACTGCTGTTCCAGATACTGGAGTAAAGGTAAATGTTCCCGCACCTGAAGTTCCTGTGAACTTCAAGCCTAAGCTCGTTAAGTTCGCTACTCCACTAACAAAATCGCCAGCTTGGTTCAATACATTGTTAACTCCACTTCCTAATCCACTAATAGTTCCTGTTAACGTACTTGTTACCGTTACATTATTTGTATTAGCTGCAAAAGTCGTTACCGTATTTCCGTAAGCATCTTGAGCTGTTAAGGTATTCGTTCCTGTAAAGGCTGTGCCATTGATCTGTGGACTCGTTAAGCTCACCGCCAATTTCGTCATGGCAGATGCACTGACAGAAACAGACAAACGATCAGCACCAGCAGCAGAAATGGTACCATCAGTCACAGCTACTAAAGCAGATTCTGCTTTATACAACTTCATATTTGTAGTTACCGCACCAGATGTAAAACTCAAACTCGTAGCTGAACCAAAAGACATATCAGTGGCAAAGCTATCCGTTACTTTAGGCGTAGTCGATGGATTTGAAGAAGCATTAGCTCCAGAAAAAGTTAGAGATTTAGTGCCCGTATATGTAGTAGCCGTATTACCACTAACATCTTTAGCTGTAATCGTAATTGAATTACTGGCTGCTGCTGTTTGAGTAGCAGAACCCGTGATGACAAATTTCGTCGCTGCTCCTGGAGAAATTGTTCTACTTGAACTTGTAATCGCTGTTCCAGAAGCTGGTGTAAAGGTAAAAGTTCCTGATCCAGAAGTTCCTGTATATGTCATTCCCAAAGCAGTCAAATCAGCCACACCACTACTAAAGTCGCCCGCTTGATTCAATACGTTGTTAACTCCACTTCCTAAACCACTAATCGTTCCGGTTAAGGTACTTGTAACTGTAATATTATTGGTAGATGCATTAAATCCTGTAGCTGTATTACCATAAGCATCTTGCGCCGTCAAGGTATTCGTGCCCGTAAAGGCTGTTCCATTGATCTGAGGGGTAGCTAAACTAACAGCCAACTTCGTCATCGTCGATGGACTAACCGTTACGTTCAAGGTTCCTCCAGTATTCGAGTTGATCGTTCCATCAGTCGCATTCACCGTTGCCGATTCTGCTTTGTACAAGACCATCGATCCAGTAGCCACACCTGCTGTAAAGGTCAAGCTAGTTGCTGTGCCAAAGTTCGTAGCGGCTACTGTTGGGGTCGTAGCTGGACTTGGTGATGCAGTCGCTCCACTGAATGTAATGTTTTTTGCTCCTGTATAAGTTGTTACTGTATTACCACTCGCATCTTGTGCGGTAATAGTTACTGTTTGAGGGCTCCCTGCTGTTTGAGTACCTGTTCCGGTGACTACTAATTTCGTCGCTGCTCCTGAATTGACAGTAACACTAGAGCTAGTAGCTGCCGTTCCTGATGCTGGAGTGAAAGTGAACGTTCCTGCTCCTGAAGTTCCTGTGAATTTCAAGCCTAAGCTTGTTAAGTTCGCTACTCCACTAACAAAATCACCTGCTTGGTTCAATACATTGTTAACTCCACTTCCTAAACCACTAATTGTTCCTGTCAACGTACTTGTTACCGTTACATTATTTGTATTAGCTGCAAAAGTTGTTACCGTATTTCCATAAGCATCTTGGGCCGTCAAGGTATTCGTTCCTGTAAAGGCTGTACCATTAATCTGTGGACTCGTTAAGCTCACCGCCAATTTCGTCATTGTTGATGGACTAACCGTTACGTTCAAAGTTCCCCCAGTATTCGAGTTGATCGTTCCATCAGTTGCATTCACTGTTGCCGATTCTGCTT
>NZ_SEWX01000007.1:10345-19636 GCF_004307455.1 Aquirufa nivalisilvae | reverse complement strand
TTACTCCATCAACTGGAACGGCAGCGACAAGTGGATCAGTATCGATCAGTGCAGGAACGGCGACGAAATTAGTAGTAACCGGAACGGGCACTCAAACAGCAGGCAGTCCTCAAACGATTACCGTAACAGCGAAAGATGCTCAAGGAAATACGGCAACAGGGTATACAGGCTCACATAATATTACCTTCTCAGGAGCGAATAGTTCAAGTAGTCCAGTGACAGTACCAACGATTGGCGGTACAGATTTTGGTACAGCAACTAGTTTAAGCTTCACGAATGGAGTAGCGACAGCATCAATGATCTTGTACAAATCAGAGCTAGCGACCATAGCAGCTACCGATGGAACGATTGTTGCAGCTGGATCAGATCGTTTATCAGTAACCGCCTCAGAATCGAGCTTCAGTAAATTGGTGGTAAGCTTAACGAGTCCACAGATCAATGGCACAGCCTTTACAGGCACGAATACCTTGACAGCACAAGATGCTTATGGTAATACAGTAACTAGTTTCAATGCATCAGGAAATAACATTACAGTAACAACTACATTAACAGGAGCAATCTCAGGATTATCTGGAACGGACATATTAACTAATGGAGCAGACTTCACGAGTGGTGTAGCGAACTTAACGAGCTTAGGTTTGAAATTCACAGGAACTTCAGGAGCAGGAACATTTACTTTTACCCCAGCATCTGGAACAGCAGCTACTAGCTCAAGCATTACAGTAAGTCCAGGAGCGGCAACGAAGTTTATCGTAACCGGCACTGGAACTCAAACAGCAGGAGGAAGTCAGACTGTAACTCTAACAGCGAAAGATGCGAGTGGCAATACAGCGACAGGATATACAGGTGATAAGTCGATTGTATTCTCAGGAGCGAATAGTTCAACAAACCCAAGCACGGCAGCAACAGCAAGTGATAAAGTAAGTGCAGATATTAACTTTGGTACAGCTACAGTAGTTACTTTCAGTAATGGAGTAGGAACTACTTCAGTGAAATTATATAAATCAGAAACAGCCTTATTAGTAGCAACCCAAGGAGGAGTAACTACATCAGGTTCAGATCGTTTAAGTGTTGTGGTTTCTCCTGCTACCTTGAATAAGTTTGTAGCTAGTTTAGCTAGTCCACAAAGTAATGGGGTAGCCTTTACAGGAACGAATACCTTGACGGCCCAAGATGCTTATGGAAATACGGTAACAACTTTTGCAGCCAATACAAATAATGTAACGGTAACAAGTACGTTGACAGGAACGATTAGTGGCTTAGGAAGTGGAGTTAACAATGTATTGAACCAAGCTGGTGATTTTGTGAGTGGTGTAGCGAACTTGACCAGCTTAGGCTTGAAATTTACGGGTAATGTAGGTACTGGTACATTTAGTTTTGCCTCTGCTACGGGTGGAGCTACAGGAACAAGTGGCAATGTGACTATTGACGCTGGTGCTGCCACGCGTTTGGTGATTACTGGAACAAGTACTATTACAGCAGGAACTAGTCAAACGATTACTTTAACTGCGAAAGATGCCCAAGGAAATACGGTAACCACTTACGCAGGAGTCAAAGCATTGACATTCTCTGGCGCAAATGTTTCCCATAATCCACAAACAGCACCAACTGTAGGCGGAATTGATTTCGGGACAAGTACCAATGTGACATTTACCAACGGAGTTGCTACAGCATCTATGATTTTATATGAAGCAGCAGTAGTTAATATTGTGGCTAATGATGGAAGTATTGCTTCTTCTGGTGCTGATAGATTGGCAGTAACAGTTAATTATGGAACCTTAAATAAATTTGATCTTGCAATGACCACTCCACAGACTAGTGGAGTAGCCTTTACAGGAACGAATACCATAACGGCAGAAGATGCTTATGGAAATGCTATTTTAAATTTTGATGCTTCTACTAATAATGTAAGTGCGACCACTAGTTTGGGCGGAGCAATTACAGGCTTATCTGGAGTAGATAAATTGACGAGTAATACGGATTTTGTGAATGGTGTTGCCGATTTAACCAGTAAATTAATTTATACGGGTACATCAGGATCTGGTACTATTACCTTTACTTCTACTACTGGTGGAGCAACAGGTTCATTTAATGGTTCAATCAATCCTGGTACAGCTACTAAATTTGTCATAACAGGTAGCAGTACAGAAACAGCTGGAGGAGCTCAAACCATTACCATCACTGCCAAAGATGCGAGTGGTAATACAGCTACAGCTTATACAGGAACTAAATCTTTGACATTTACTGGAGCAACGAGCTCTTCTAATCCAGTGACTGTTCCAACCGTGGCTGGAACTAATTTTGGTTCGGCAACCAATATTTCATTTAGTAATGGTGTGGCAACAGCTAGTATGGTATTGTATAAAGCTGAAACAGCCAATGTGGTTGCTACACAAAGTTCCATTACTACTTCTGGTTCAGATCGATTAAGTGTATTAGTTGCTGCTGCACCATTCAGTAAGTTAGTGGTTAGTTTAACCAGCCCACAAACCAATGGAGTTGCCTTTACAGGAACAAATACATTGACGGCACAGGATGCTTATGGAAATACTTCATTATACAATGCATCAACAAACCCTGTAACAGTTACTACTTCTTTAACTGGAGCCATAACAGGTCTTTCAGGAACTAATATTTTAAGTAGTGCAGGTGATTTCACTGCTGGAGTTGCTAATTTAAGTTCAAGTTTGACTTTCTCTGGAACTGTTGGTACTGGGACATTTACCTTCTCTCCAAATACGGGTACAGGAGTAACGAGCTCAAACGTTACGATTGGTTCAGGTGCAGCAACTAAATTTGTTATTACTGGTACAGGAACTCAAGTAGCTGGAGCCACTCAAACAATGACTATCACGGCGAAAGATGCCAATGGTAATACAGCAACTACATATACTGGAACTAAAGCATTGACCTTCTCTGGAGCGAATGCTTCACCTAATCCAGCGACGGCACCTAATGCCACAGATAATGGAAGTACATCCATTGATTTTGGAACGACTACGAATATTGCATTTAGCAATGGTGTTGCTACGGCCGATTTGAAATTGTATAAAGTTGAAACAGCGAACATTGCAGCTAGTGCATCTGGAATCAATGCTTCTACTGGAAGTGATCGTTTGACAGTGGTAGTTAGTCATGGAGTAGCTACTAAGTTTACTGTAAGCTTAGCAAGTCCTCAAAACTCAGGCACAGCCTTTACAGGTACTAATACATTAACAGCTTATGATGCTTATGGCAACGTAGCCACAACCTTTGATGCCTCAGCGAATGTAATTACTGTAACTTCTTCATTAACGGGTACGATTTCAGGATTAAATGGTTCAAATGTATTGAATAATGCTCTTGATTTTAGTTCAGGAGTTGCCAATTTGACTAGTAAATTAACCTTTACAGGTACTGCTGGAACAGGCACATTTACCTTTACTCCAGCTTCAGGTACACCTGTTACCAGTGGTAATGTAACGATGGGTTCAGGTAACGCCACTCGATTGGTCGTGACAGGAACAGGTACTCAAACGGCAGGAGGTACACAGACTATCACGGTAACGGCTAAGGATGCTCAGGGAAATACGGTAACAACTTATACAGGAGACCATAATATAACTTTTGGAGGAGCAGCTTCATCTACTAATCCGGTAACAGCTCCAACTGTGACTGATAAAACAGCTGCTGCTGTTGATTTTGCAACAGCTACTACGATGACCTTTACTTCTGGAGTAGCCACAGGAAGTATGATCTTGTATAAGGTAGAATCTCCATTCATTACAGCTTCTGCTTCAGGTATATCGGCTTCTACAGGTGGAGATCGATTGTCTGTTGTAGTTAGTCCTAGTACAGGAACTAAGTTTACAGTAAGCTTAGCTACCCCGCAAACGAGTGGTCAATCCTTTACAGGTACTAATACGTTAACAGCATACGATACTTGGGGTAACGTAGCTACAGGGTTCAATGCTGCAACAAACAACATCACAGTAACTACTTCATTAACAGGTACTATTTCAGGCTTAACTGGAACGAATAAATTAAATAATGTGAGTGATTTCACCAATGGTGTATCATCCATTGCTGGCTTAACCTTTACAGGGAATGCAGGAACAGGAACTTTCACTTTTACTCCGGCATCTGGTACAGCGGTAACGAGTTCCAATGTTACTATTTCTGCAGGTGCAGTTAGTAAATTAGTCATTACTGGATCGGGATCTCAAACTGCTGGAGCTGCACAAACTATTACTATTACAGCCAAAGATGCGGATGGAAATACGGTAACAGGTTATACCGGAGATAAAACATTGACTTTCTCTGGTGCAACTAGTTCCCCTAGCCCAGCGACAGCACCTACGGCGACTAACAAAAATTCAACTGCCATAAATTTTGGTAGCAATACTGTTGTGACGTTCACCAATGGGGTAGGAACAGCTTCAATGATTTTGTATAAAGCAGAATCGGCACTCGTTTCTGTAACAGATGGAACAGTAAGTTCTTCTGCTAATCAAGATAAATTGAGCGTTTCTGTAAGCGGTGCAACAGCCTCTAAATTGGTAGCAACTGCATTATCACCTGCTTATCCAACCATGGGTTCTAATAATGCTACCTTGAATGCTTTGGTACAGGATCCTTATGGTAACCAAGTAAATGTGAGCACTAATACAACCTTACAATTAGGCTTGACTATCGGTGGAGTAGATAAAACAGATAAGTTGGTTCGTACTACTTCAGGTGGAGTATTGTTGTCTAATCCTGTAACTGTGACAATTAACGCAGGAAGCAGTTCCTACTTAATTGATTATTTACGTTTTACCGAGTCGACTAGAAATACACCATTGTATACATATAATAACAATGCGATTGTAACGACTACTGCTATTTCAGGGATGAGTCTGACAGCTAGTTCAACAGGATCATTTACAATTACAGAAGGAGCTATTTACCAACCAACTTCTAGCGGAAACTGGACATCTGTCGGATGGCAAGTATCTACCGATGGTGGAAATTCGTTTGGAGCAAGTTCAGCACCAACACAAACTTCACAAGGTGAATATGATATTGTTAAAATTCCTTCAGGAATTACTACTACCTTAAACACGAGTATTGAATTATATAGTTTAATCATTGATGGAGTATTTGATTTAACAACAGGTGGTACGTTGACCTTGAAGCATGCTGTTGATCAATATGCTGATTATGATGTTCATACGCATGGTACATTCAAAAATTCAGGCGGTACATTTGTTAATACAATGCCAACTGATTTTATCGTTTTCCATGGTGGAACTTACGAACATGCTAGAAATGGAGGATTTATTCCGATTGGACAATGGACTTCTAATTCTGGTGCTGGAACAAATGCTTTAGTTAAAGTTAATGGTATCACATCTACCGCATTAACTTCTGGTTTGGATCAGAACTTCATGAATGTGGAATGGAATAATGCATCTCAAAGTGTTACCCAAACATTGCATGGAAATATCAGTGTATCTCAAAACTTTAATTTAGCTAGTGGAGATTTGGCAATAGGTGCTAATACCTTGACTCTTAATGGGTCTATGTCGACCATTACTGGAAATTTATTAGGTAGTTCAAGTTCCAATTTGGTAGTCAATACGACCTCAGGAACACCAACATTTAGCTTCAAAGCAGGCTCTCGTCAATTGGGTAATTTAACAGTAAATACTTCATCAGGTATTGCTTTAGATTCCGATGTATTAATCAATGGTACTTTGGCATTCCAAAATGGAAAAGTAGTGACCAATGGAGGAAATATCTTGACATTAAGTAGTGGAGCAAGTATTTCGGGTGCTGGAAGTTCCAAATATGTTCAAGGTAAATTGGCAAGAGGTATTCCTCAAAACTCAAGTACAGTAAATTTCCCAATTGGTGATTCTGGAAATTATGCACCAGTGGATTTATCTTTTGCTGGAAGATCAGGTAGTTTAACAATTACTACTTCAACAACAGTTTCAGGATCAGCTCCTGCTGTGGCATCTGGTATTAGTCAGTCCAAATACATCAACCGTTATTGGACTATTAATGACTTAGATAATACATCAGGAACTTATAGTTCGATGGATGCCACTTTGAATTATGTTGGTGGAGATATTCAAGGTAGTGCTAATACAGCTAGCCTCATTGTTAGAAAAAAATTAGGAGTTGTATGGTCAATAGGCAATGCAGGAACAAGAACTGGTACATCGGTTCAAAGTTCAGGATTTACTTCTTTAGGTGATTTTTATGCGGGAGAATCTGCAGGTACCAATAAGTTTGTATTGAATGCACCTTCTGATATTGCAGCAGGTACTAGAGCAGCTTATACAGTCTCTCGTCGTGATATCGCTAATTTATCCAACACAGTTGGTGCTCAGACCGTGTATTTATATAGTACAGGCGGAGCATTCTACAGTACATCTAATAACGGTAGTGTGATTACATCCGTGAATATTGCTGATGGAGACTCTGTAGCTAATTTCTGGTTTAGCCATACACTTTCAGGTAATTATACTGTAAGTGTATCTGAGGCTACTCCAAGTGCCAATGGCGCTACAGGAATATTGGATGCTTCTGATAATATTACGGTGAATCCAGCGAGTGTCGATGCCGCTATTTCAACCTTATTACCTACTTCTTCTAGCATCACAGCAGATGGAGCAAGTACACAATTATTAACAGTCAGAGCCAAAGATGAATTTGGTAATAACCTAAGTTCTGGTGGTGCCACAGTAACGATTACAAAGCTTTCAGGAACAGGTACCATCAGTGCGGTTAGTGATGCTGGAAATGGAAATTATACAGCAACTGTAACGGCAGCTAGTGCTTCTGGTTCTGGTGTATTTGTAGCAACAATCGGTGGGGCAGCAGTGAAAAGTGGTTCTGGTGTTCAAACAGAAGCAACAGTTAATTATGTACCAGGAGCAATTGATGCTGCTATAACTACATTAACACCTACTACCTCAACTATTACAGCGGATGGATTGACAACCCAAGTATTAACTGTTACAGCGAAGGATGCTAATGGAAATAATATTGGAGTTGGAGGGGCAACCGTAACGATTACTAAATTATCAGGTTTAGGAACGATAAGTGCAGTTAATAATGTTGGAGACGGTACCTATACAGCTACAGTAACTTCACCAACCAGCTCAGGCTCAGGTGTATTTGTTGCCACGATAGGTGGAACAGTAGTGAAAAGCGGTGGAGGTTCACAAACTCAATCAACCATTACCTTTGCTCCAGGAACTGCTACTAAATTAGTAGTGACAGGAACCGGTACCCAAACCGCTGGAGGTACACAAACAATTACGCTTACTGCGAAAGATGCAAATGGTAACACGGCTACAGCATATACTGGTTCTCATACCATTACTTTCTCAGGAGCAGCCAGCTCTCTGAGTCCAAGTACTGCACCAACCGTGGCTAGTACTAATTTTGGAACAGGAACAAGCTTAACATTTACGAATGGAGTAGCTACGGCTTCCATGAAATTATATAAAGCAGAGTCTGCCACAGTTTCTGCTACAGACGGAACTATCTCATCTACAGGTGCTGATCGTCTTTCAGTTTCAGTAAGTCCAAGTACATTAAGCAAGTTTGCAGTTAATTTAACTTCTCCTCAAATTAATGCAGTAGCATGGACAGGGGTTAATACAATTACAGCACAAGATGCCTATGGAAATACGGTTACTAGTTTTGATGCTTCTCAAGATATTATCACGGTAACGGGTGTTCCTGCGGAAGGAGTAGTTATTTCAGGACTGTCAGGTGGAGATAAATTAAACTCTGCCTCCGATTTCGTGAATGGTGTTTCTAATTTGACTAGTAAATTAACATTAACAGGTAACTCAGGAACGGGAGCTTTAGTCTTTACCTCGGCTTCTGGTTCTACAGGGACTGATTCTGGAGATATTTTACCAGGGGATGCAACGAAGTTTGTCGTAACGGGTAATTCAACTCAAACAGCTGGAAATGCGCAAACAATTACCATTACAGCTAAAGATGTCTCTGGAAATACGGCTACTGGATACACAGGAAGCAAATCCATTGTATTCTCGGGTGCAGCAAGTTCAGCTAGTCCTGCAACTGCTCCAACAGTTGCAAGTACCAATTTTGGAACAGGAACAAGTTTAACATTTACGAATGGGGTTGCAACGGCTTCCATGACTTTATATAAAGCAGAGGCAGCTACAATTGTTGCAACGCAGGGGGCTATTACAACTTCAGGAGGTGATCGTTTATCGGTGACAGTTGGAGCAAGTAGTTTCTCCAAATTGACAGTAAGTTTAACAAGCCCTCAAATAAGTGGCACTAGCTTTACAGGCACGAATACGTTGACAGCTCAAGATGCCTATGGCAATTCAGTTACAACCTTCAATGCTGCATTAAATAATATTACAGTTACAACTTCCTTATCAGGAGTGATTTCAGGTTTTGTTGGTGGGGATGTGATATTAGCACCTGAACGTTTTGTAAATGGAATAGCTGATATCTCAGGTTGGTTAAAGTATACGGGTGCAGTTGGTACAGGTACATTTACCTTTACGCCTGCCACTGGTACTGCAGTGACAAGTTCGTCTGTTACCATTAACTCAGGTGCAGCTACGAAATTAGTACTAACAGGAACTGGTACTCAAACAGCAGGAGGTAGCCAAACAGTCACATTAACAGCGAAAGATGCCAGTGGAAATATGGCAACAACCTACACAGGTTCACATAGTATAACTTTTTCAGGAGCCAATAGCTCATCAAGTCCAAGCACAGCACCTGCAGTAGGGGGAACTGATTTTGGAACAGGAACAAGCCTAACTTTCACTAACGGTGTAGCAACGGCATCCATGTCCCTATATAAAGCAGAAACGGCTACTGTAGTAGCTACCGATGGAACTATCTCAACGGTAGGAGCGGATCGTTTATCTGTAGTAGTTTCTCCATCAAGCTTCAGCAAATTAGCTGTAAGCTTGGCGAGCCCACAAGTGAATGGTGCAGCCTTTACAGGAACGAATACCTTAACGGCGCAAGATGCTTATGGCAATACAGTTACCAGCTTTAATGCCTCAGGAAACAATGTGACTGTAAGCAGTACGTTGACAGGCACGATCAGTGGTTTAGGAAGTGGAGTTAACCATGTATTGAATCAAGCTGGCGACTTTAGTAGTGGAGTAGCGAACTTAACAAGCTTAGGCTTGAAGTTTACTGGCACATCTGGTTCAGGTACCTTTACCTTTACCCCAGCGAGCGGAACAGCAGCCACTAGCTCAAGCATTACTGTAAGTCCAGGAACTGCTACGAAATTAGTAGTAACAG
>NZ_SEWX01000007.1:0-10249 GCF_004307455.1 Aquirufa nivalisilvae | reverse complement strand
ACATATACGGGAGCTAAGAGCATTACGTTCTCCGGAGCGAGCACTTCAAGTAGTCCAGCGACCGTACCAACGGTAGGTGCTACAGACTTTGGCACAGCAACAAGCTTAACATTTACGAATGGAGTAGCAACATCATCGATGGTATTGTATAAAGCGGAGTCATCGACTGTTTCAGCGACCGACGGCACGATTTCTTCAACAGGAGGCGATCGTTTATCGGTAACAGTAAGTCCAGCGAGCTATAGTAAATTGGCAGTAAGCCTAGCAACACCACAGGTGAATGGCACCGCCTTTACAGGCACGAATACGTTAACGGCACAAGATGCTTATGGTAATACAGTAAGTAGCTTTGACGCGAGTGTGAATAATGTGACGGTGACCACGAGCTTAACAGGAGCAATCAGTGGATTATCAGGCACGAACAAGTTGAGCAATGCTGGAGACTTTGTAAGTGGAGTAGCGAACTTGACTACGAAATTGATATTTACTGGAACAGTAGGAACAGGCACCTTTACTTTCACACCACAAAGTGGCACAGGAGTAACGAGTGGAAGTGTACAGATAAATTCCGGAGCAGCGACCCACATGATGATTACGGGTAATGCCAGTCAGAATGCAGGGGAATCTCAAACGATCACGATTAGAGCAGTAGATGCGAGTCATAACACAGCTACAGGCTATACAGGCACGAAGAGTTTAACGTTCTCCGGCGCGAATAGTTCAAGTAGTCCAGTGACAGTAGCGACAGCGAATGGTACAGACTTTGGTACATCGACGAGTATTGTATTTACGAATGGTGTGGCTACAGCTTCCGTAGTTTTATACAAAGCAGAAAGTGCATTATTAACAGCGAGTGATGGAACGATTAATGCGACAGGAAATTCACATGAATTAGCCGTAACAGTATCACCAGCTACCTTTAGTAAATTGGCAGTAAGCCTAGCTTCACCTCAGGTGAATGGAACCGCCTTTACAGGAACGAATACCTTAACAGCGCAAGATGCTTATGGCAATACAGTAAGTAACTTTGACGCGAGTGCGAATAATGTGACGGTGACCACGAGCTTAACAGGAGCAATCAGTGGATTATCAGGCACGAACAAGTTGAGCAATGCAGGTGACTTTGTAAGTGGAGTTGCCAATTTGACGACGAAATTAATATTTACAGGAACAGTAGGAACAGGAACATTTACTTTCACGCCACAAAGTGGAACAGCAGTGACAAGTTCGTCTGTTACTATCAACTCTGGTTCGGCTACGAAATTAGTAGTAACAGGAACTGGCACTCAAACAGCAGGAGCTAGCCAAACTGTAACTGTTACAGCGAAAGATGCGAATGGCAATACAGCAACGACATATACGGGAGCTAAGAACATTACATTCTCAGGAGCGAGCACTTCAAGTAGTCCAGCGACCGTACCAACGGTAGGAGCTACAGACTTTGGTACAGCGACAAGCTTAACATTTACGAATGGAGTAGCAACGTCATCGATGATTTTATACAAATCAGAAGCGGCAACCATTGCAGCGACTGACGGCACGATTTCTTCTACAGGAGGTGATCGTTTATCCGTGACAGTATCTGAATCTAGTTTCAGCAAACTAGCAGTAAGCATATCGAGTCCACAAGTGAATGGTACAGCCTTTACAGGAACCAATACCTTGACAGCACAAGATGCTTATGGTAATACTGTGACCTCTTTTGCAGCCAATACGAATAATGTAACGGTAACAAGTACATTAACTGGAACAACTAGTGGATTAGGAAGTGGAGTTAACAATGTATTGAATCAAGCAGGTGATTTTGTAAGTGGAGTAGCGAACTTGACGAGCTTAGGCTTGAAGTTTACTGGCACATCTGGTTCGGGTACCTTTACATTTACTCCAGCAACTGGAACAGCAGCAACCAGCTCAAGCATTACTGTAAGTCCAGGAGCAGCTACGAAATTAGTAGTAACAGGAACTGGCACTCAAACAGCAGGAGGTAGCCAAACAGTTACCATAACAGCAAAAGATGCGGATGGCAATACGGCAACGACATATACCGGAGCTAAGAATATTACGTTCTCAGGAGCGAACACCTCGAGTAGTCCAGCGACAGTACCAACGGTAGCAGCCACGAACTTTGGCACAGCGACAAGCTTAACATTTACGAATGGAGTAGCGAGTGGAACGATGGTATTGTATAAAGCGGAATCATCGACTGTATCAGCGACGGACGGTACGATTTCTTCTACAGGAGGCGATCGTCTATCGGTAACAGTAAGTCCAGCGAGCTATAGTAAATTGGCAGTAAGTCTAGCAACGCCACAGGTGAATGGCACAGCCTTTACAGGAACGAATACCTTAACGGCACAAGATGCTTATGGAAATACCGTATCATTTAATGCATCAACAAATAATGTAACAGTTAGTACCACTTTAACGGGTAGTATTTCTGGATTATCAGGAACCAATAAATTAACCAATGCAGGAGACTTTGTTGCTGGAGTAGCCAACTTGACTAGTTTAGGTTTAACATTCACAGGAACCACAGGTGCAGGTACATTTACCTTTACCCCATCATCTGGTACAGCAGCTACTAGCTCAAGCATTACAGTAAATCCAGGAGCAGCTACGAAATTAGTAGTAACAGGAATTGGCACTCAAACAGCAGGAGGTAGCCAAACAGTTACCGTAACAGCGAAAGATGCGAATGGTAATACGGCAACGACATATACCGGAGCAAAAAGTATTACGTTCTCAGGAGCGAGCACCTCGAGTAGTCCAGCGACCGTACCAACGGTAGGTGCTACAGACTTTGGTACAGCAACTAGCTTAACATTTACGAATGGAGTAGCGACATCATCGATGGTATTGTATAAAGCGGAGTCATCGACTGTATCAGCGACCGACGGCACGATTTCATCTACAGGTTCAGATCGTTTATCTGTAACAGTATCACCAGCTACCTTTAGTAAATTTGCAGTTAGCTTAACTAGTCCACAAAGCAGTGGTGTAGCCTTTACAGGCACGAATAGCTTAACGGCGCAAGATGCTTATGGTAATACAGTAACTAGCTTTGATGCGAGTGCGAATAATGTGACGGTTACTACCACATTGACTGGGACAATTACAGGCTTATCTGGAACAAATGTATTGAATGCTGCAGGTGATTTTGTGAGCGGTATAGCTAATTTGACCTCAGCCATCACATTTACAGGTACATCTGGAACAGGAACCTTTACCTTTACTCCAGCGACAGGTACAGCTTCTACATCAGGCAATGTAAGTATTGGATCAGGAGCAGCCACGAAATTGGTTGTGACTGGAACAGGCACTCAAACATCAGGCGGTAGCCAAACAGTTACCATTACAGCGAAAGATGCGAATGGTAATACAGCAACCACATATACCGGAGCTAAGAACATTACGTTCTCTGGAGCAGGCACCTCGAGTAGCCCAGCGACAGTACCAACAGTGGGTGCTACAGACTTTGGCACAGCGACAAGCTTAACTTTTACGAATGGAGTAGCGAGTGGAACGATGGTATTGTATAAAGCAGAGTCATCAACTGTATCAGCAACAGACGGCATTATTTCGTCCACGGGAGGCGATCGTTTATCAGTAACAGTAAGTCCAGCGAGCTATAGTAAATTGGTAGTAAGCCTAGCTACACCACAGGTGAATGGAACTGCCTTTACTGGAACGAATACCTTAACAGCACAAGATGCATACGGAAATACCGTTCCAACATTTAGTGCAGCTACAAATAACGTAACTGTTACAAGTACGTTAACAGGAGCTATCACTGGATTATCAGGAACGAATGTATTGAATAATGTATCCGATTTCACTAGTGGAGTAGCGAACTTAACAAGTTTAGGCTTGAAGTTCACAGGAACATCTGGAGCAGGAACATTTACCTTTACTCCAGCGAGTGGAACAGCGGCAACGATCTCAAGTATTACAGTTAATTCAGGAGCAGCTACGAAATTAGTAGTAACAGGAACTGGAACACAAACAGCAGGGGGTAGTCAAACAGTTACCATAACAGCGCAAGATGCGAGTGGTAATACGGCAACAACATACACAGGAGCAAAAAATATCACATTCAGTGGAGCGACGGCATCATCGAGTCCTGTAACAAATCCAACAGTAGCAGCTACGAACTTTGGTACAGCAACAAGCTTGACCTTTACAGCAGGTGTGGCTACAGGATCGATGGTCTTGTACAAAGCAGAATCTGCAACAGTGAATGCGACTGATGGAACAATCAACTCGAATACAGGAGGAACATTGAACGTAACAGTGAGTCCATCGACGATGACGAAATTGGCAGTGAGCTTAACGAGTCCTCAGATCAACGGCACAGCCTTTACAGGAACCAATACCTTAACAGCTCAAGATGCTTATGGTAATACAGTAACGACTTTTGCAGCTAATGCAAATAATGTAACTGTAACGACAAGTTTAACTGGAACAGTAAGTGGTTTAGGAAGTGGAGTTAACAATGTATTGAACCAAGCGGGTGATTTTGTTAGTGGAGTAGCGAACTTAACTAGCTTAGGCTTGAAGTTCACAGGAACATCAGGAGCAGGAACGTTCACTTTCACTCCAGCTACTGGAACAGCAGCGACTAGTTCGTCTGTTACCATCAACTCAGGAGCAGCGACTAAATTGGTAGTAACAGGAACTGGAACTCAAACAGCAGGAGGTAGCCAAACAATTACCATAACAGCGAAAGATGCGAATGGAAATACAGCAACTACTTACACAGGTACGAAGAGCATTACTTTCTCAGGTGCTAATAGTTCATCATCTCCAGTTACTGCACCAACCATTGCAGGAACAAGCATAGGATCAGCTACTAATATTAGCTTCTCAAATGGAGTGGCAACTGCAAGCATGATCTTGTATAAAGCAGAAAGTGCAACCATAGCTGCAACGGATGGATCTAATGTAGCAGCTGGTTCAGATCGATTATCGGTAACTGTTTCCGAATCAACCATGACGAAATTGGCAGTTAGCTTAGCTAGCCCACAGGTGAATGGAACAGCCTTTACAGGAACCAATACCTTAACAGCACAAGATGCTTATGGTAATACCGTGACAAGCTTTACAGCATCCACGAACAATATTACTGTTAGCAAGACTTTAACAGGAACGATCACTGGTTTGAACGGCGGAGCTGTATTGAATGCAGCAGGTGATTTTGTAAGTGGTGTAGCTAATTTGACAAGTAGATTGATTTTTACAGGTACTATTGGTACAGGAACATTTACTTTTACACCATCAACAGGAACAGCCGTAACAAGTGGTAATGTGGTAGTTAATCCAGGAGCAGCTACTAAATTAGTGATAACTGCTACTCCAGGTTCCATCACTGCAGGTAGCACCAAATCTATCACGATTACCGCACAAGATACTAGTGGTAACACAGTAACAAGTTATGCTGGTGATAAAAATTTAATATTCTCGACTTCTACTACACCATCAAAAGTACCTACTGCCAGCAACAAGAATGCTGTTGATATTGATTTCGGATCAACGACTGTTGTAACGTTTGTTAATGGAGTAGGAACTAGTACTTTAAAAGGATATAAATCTGAATTAACAACAGTCAGTGTGACTGATGGTACTATTGGTTCGAGTGGAGGAGGTAATTTACCGTTGGATATTACTCCAGGAGCATTCAGTAAATTAGCCGTTAGTTTAGCTAGTCCTCAAATTTCGGGAACGGCCTTTACAGGAACAAATACCTTAACTGCTCAAGATGCGTATGGTAATACAGTTAATTTAGATGCTTCAACGAACAACGTTACAGTTACTAATAGTCTAGGAGGAACAATCACAGGTTTATCTGGTACGAATAAATTATCCAATGCTAACGATTTTGTTGGAGGTGTAGCTAATTTAACTAGTTTAGGATTTACTTATTCAGGAGCTTCTGGAACAGGTACATTTACCTATACTCCAGCTACTGGAACCGCTATAACAAGTAGTAATGTTACGATTAATCCAGGTACAGTAAGTCGTTTAGAAATAACTGGAACAGGTACGCAAACTGCTGGTGGATCCCAAACAATTACGCTACGTGCCAAAGATGCAAGTGGTAATATTGTACCATCTTACACTGGAGATAAGTCCATCACCTTCTCAGGTGCACTTTCTTCTTCAAATCCAGTTGTTAATCCAACAGCTTCGGATAAAACAAGTGCAGATGTGAGTTTTGGAACAGCTACAACAATCACATTTACAAACGGTGTAGCAACTACGACCTTAAAATTGTATAAGGCAGAAACGGCTACATTAGTAGCTACCCAAGGAGCATTGGTAACTAGTGGTGGAGATCGTCTATCGGTAGTTGTTTCTCCAACTAGCTTAAACAAATTTGCTGTAGCCTTATCTACTCCACAAACAAATGGACAAGCATTTACATCTTCGAACCAAGTGACGGCTCAAGATGCTTATGGTAATACGGTAACAAGCTTTAATGCAAGTACCAATAATGTTACAGTGACAACTACCTTAACTGGAGCAATCACAGGATTATCTGGAACAAATAAATTGACCAATGCAGGAGATTTTGTGAGTGGAGTGGCGAATTTGACCAGTCTAGGCATGATATTTACGGGTACATCTGGATCAGGAACATTCACGTTTACTTCTGCTACAGGAGGTGCCTCAGGTACCAGTGCTACGATATCCATAAGTGGAGGAACAGCTACTAAATTGGTGATGACTGGAAATGTTAGTCAAACAGCAGGTTCATCACAAACAATTACATTGACAGCTCAAGATGCCAATGGAAATACAGCTACAGGATATACAGGGGTTAAAAATATTACATTCACAGGAGCAACTAGTTCTCCTAGTCCAGCAACAAATCCAACAGTAAGTGGAGTGAACTTTGGTACTGCCATTAATATGACATTTACTAGTGGTGTTGCTACGGCTAATATGATCTTGTTTAATGCAGAAAGTGCAACGGTTTCAGCAACGGATGCAAGTATTTCAACAGCTGGTTCTGATCGATTGACTGTGGCAGTTTCAGCAGCTACCTTCAGTAAATTAGCCGTTAGTTTAGCTAGTTCGCAAGCAAATGGAGTGGCCTTTACAGGTACAAATACCTTGACAGCTTTAGATGCTTATGGTAATACGGTGACAGGTTTTAATGCCAGTGCCAACCCAATTACTATCACAAGTACATTAACTGGTACAATATCGGGTTATTCAGCTAATGTGATAGATCAGGCTGGTAATTTCACGAATGGAGTAGCCAATTTAACATCCAATTTAATCTTCACTGGAACTACAGGTACTGGAACATTTACCTTTACTCCACAATCTGGCACAGCAATTACTTCGGCCAATGTGACGATTAATGCTGGTTCGGCTACCAAATTCATAGTAACAGGTTCAGGTACTCAAACTGCAGGTAGTAGTCAAACGATTACGATTACAGCTAAAGATGCTAGTGGCAATACCGCGGCTGCTTATACGGGAACTAAATCCATTACATTCAGTGGAGCCAATGCATCAAGCAGTCCAGCAACTAATCCAACAGTAGCGAGTACAAACTTTGGCACTGCCACAAACGTGAGCTTTAGCAATGGAGTAGCAACGGCAAGTTTGAGCTTATACAAAGTTGAGTCGGCATTGATTGTAGCAACGGATGGCTCAGTAACAACGAGTGGTTCAGATCGTCTTGCTGTATCAGTGAGTCCAGCCAGCTTCTCGAAATTAGCCGTTAGTTTGGTTGGTTCTCAGGCAAATGGAGTTAGCTTCTCAGGTAGTAATACCTTGACGGCCTTGGATGCTTATGGAAACATAGTGACTGGCTTTGATGCATCAGGAAATAATATTACGGTAACGACTACCTTAACAGGAAGTATCTCTGGTCTATCAGGTACAGATAAATTATCGAGTGCAGGTGACTTTAGCAATGGTGTCGCCAACTTGTCAAGCTTAGGAATGAAATTTACAGGTACGGTAGGAACTGGTACATTTACATTCACTCCTGTTTCAGGAACTGCCGTTACTTCGGGTAATGTATCAATCGGTTCAGGAGTACCTACTCGTTTGGTCGTTACTGGAACTTCTACTCAAACGGCAGGCGGAACACAGGTCATTACGATTACGGCAAAAGATGCCAATGGTAATACTGTAACTTCTTATACTGGAGACCATGCTTTGACCTTCTCTGGTGCTGTAGATTCAAGTAATCCAATTGTTCACCCAACAGTAATTGATAAAAATTCGACAGCGCAAGATATTCATACAGGTGCTACTTTAACATTCACGAATGGTGTTGCTACTACTACCTTGGCTCTTTACACAGCAGAAGTGGCTAACATTGCATTAAGTGATGGAAGTATTAGTGCATCTGGTTCTGATCGCTTGACTGTAACGGTTAGTCCTAGTACTTTCAATAAGCTAGTGGTAAATTTAACTTCTCCTCAATCTAACCGAGTAGCCTTTACTGGAACAAATACATTAACTGCTCAAGATGCTTATGGTAATACCATTACCAATTTTGATGCAAGTGCAAATAATGTGACAGTTACGACAACCTTAACTGGAACAATCTCTGGATTATCTGGAACGAATAAATTGACCAGTGCAGGAGATTTTGTCAGTGGTGTGGCTAATTTAACTAGCCTTGGATTGAAATACTCAGGTACCATTGGTGGAGGAACATTTACATTCACTCCGGCCACAGGAACGGCAGCTGTAAGTAGTAGTATTACCATGAGTCCTGGTCCAGCGGATCATATCATGATTATTGGAACTGAAACGCAAACTGCTGGAACTTCTCAGTCGATCACCATACGTATTGTTGATGCAAATCATAATACTGTTACATCTTATGCAGGAACCAAGACTTTAGTATTCTCGGGTGCATCTAGTTCTTCAAGTCCAGCAACTGCACCAACTGCTAATGGAGTAGCATTTGGATCTAATACATCGGCAGACTTTACTTCTGGTATTGCCACCGTTTCATTAGCCTTGTATAAAGCTGAAAATGCCGTTGTTCAAGTAACAGATGGAACTTTAGTTGCGGTTGGTAATCACCATGAACTTCCTGTAACGGTATCTGCTAATAGTTTCAGCAAGCTGGCAGTTAGTCTAGCAAGTCCTCAAACGAGTGGTGTGGCCTTTACGGGTACTAATACCTTACAAGCTTTGGATGCTTATGGTAACTTAGTAACAACCTTTAATGCTGCTGGTAATAATGTTACAGTTAGTACTAGTTTGACAGGTGCTATTTCTGGATTGTCAGGAACCACATTGTTAAATTCAGGAACAGACTTCTCAGGAGGTGCAGCCAATTTAAGTAGTCTAGGCTTAATATTTACCGGAACATCAGGTACAGGCACATTCACGTTCACGCCAGCGAGCGGAACGGCAGTAACGAGTGGCAGTGTGAGCATAGGAGCAGGTTCTGCTACGAAGTTCATTGTTACAGGAACAGGCACGCAGACAGCAGGTGGTAGTCAAAACATTACGATTACAGCCAAAGATGCGAGTGGTAATACAGCAACAGCTTATACGGGAGCTAAATCGATTACATTCAGTGGAGCTAATGCATCAAGCAGCCCTGCAACTAATCCAACTGTAGCGAGTACAGACTTTGGTACCGCGACCAGTGTGACATTTAGTAATGGAGTAGCGACGGTAAGCATGAGCTTATACAAAGTAGAGTCGGCCTTGATCGTAGCTACTGATGGTTCAGTAACAACGAGTGGATCCGATCGCTTGAGTGTGAGTGTAAGCCCAGCGGTATTCAGCAAATTAGCCTTGAGCTTAGCAGGACCACAGATCAACGGAGTAGGTTTTACAGGTACGAACAGCTTAACAGCCTTGGATGCTTATGGCAACGTGGTGACTGGCTTTGATGCCTCAACAAATAACATCACTGTAAGCACGAGCTTAAGTGGTAGTATCAGTGGCTTAAGTGGCACGACTAAGTTGAGCAATGCGGTTGACTTTGTGAGTGGAGTAGCGAACTTGACAAGCTTAGGCTTGAAATATACTGGAGCGGTAGGTTCAGGAACATTCACGTTTACCCCAGCTAGCGGAACAGCCGTAACAAGTGGAAGCATTACGATTAACCCAGGTTCAGCCAATAAGTTTGTAATCACAGGAAGTGGCACGCAGACAGCAGGCACGAGTCAAACGATTACGATCACAGCGAAAGATGCGAATGGTAACACAGTAAGCTCTTATAGTGGAAGTAAAGATTTAACATTCTCAGGAGCTACTA
>NZ_SEWX01000006.1 GCF_004307455.1 Aquirufa nivalisilvae | reverse complement strand
CGCCAGTAACATCATCATCATTGACGATTAATTCAGGTACTGCTACGAAATTGATTATCACCGGAACAGGTACACAGACAGCGGGTACTAGTCAAACGATAACAATCACAGCGAAAGATGCGAGTGGTAACACCGCAACAGGTTATACGGGAGTTAAGTCGCTTACCTTTAGTGGAGCTAGTGCATCAAGCAGTCCAGTGACCAACCCAACGGTTGGCGGCACGAATGTGGGCACAGCTACGAATGTGACGTTTAGTAATGGAGTAGCGACAGCGAGCTTGAGCTTGTACCAAGTAGAATCAGCGGTATTAGCAGCTACGGATGGAAGTCTATCAGCAGCAGGTTCAGACCGCTTATCGGTATCAGTTTCTGCTGGCACTTTCTCAACTTTTGTTGTTACGATAAGTAGTCCGCAACAAAGTGGTACTGGATTTACTTTCGGAGGAACTAATACTTTAACTGCGAAAGACGCATATGGTAACACTGTGACTGGCTTTGATGCATCATCTAATAATGTTACGGTAACGAGCAGTCTGACAGGAACTATTACTGGATTGTCTGGAATAAATAAATTGACGGGATCAGGTGATTTCGTGAGTGGAATAGCTAACATAAGCAATTTAACGTACACAGGTACTTCGGGTACAGGTACGTTCACGTTCACCCCAGCGACCGGAACAGCCGTAACGAGCGCTAATGTTGTAATCATGGCAGGTTCTGCTACGAAGTTCATTGTGACAGGAACAGGCACACAGACAGCAGGTGGTAGTCAAAACATCACGATTACAGCCAAAGATGCGAGTGGAAATACAGCGACAGCTTATACGGGAGCTAAATCGATTACGTTCAGTGGAGCTAATGCATCAAGCAGCCCTGCAACTAATCCAACTGTAGCAAGTACAGACTTTGGTACAGCGACCAGTGTGAGCTTTAGTAATGGAGTAGCGACAGTAAGCATGAGCTTATACAAAGTAGAGTCGGCCTTGATCGTAGCTACTGATGGTTCAGTAACAACGAGTGGATCCGATCGCTTGAGTGTGAGTGTTAGCCCAGCGGTATTCAGCAAATTAGCCTTGAGCTTAGCAGGACCACAGATCAACGGAGTAGGTTTTACAGGAACGAATAGCTTAACAGCCTTGGATGCTTATGGCAACGTGGTGACAGGCTTTGATGCCTCAGGAAATAACATTACCGTAAGCACGAGCTTAAGTGGTAGTATCAGTGGCTTAAGTGGCACGACTAAGTTGAGCAATGCGGGTGACTTTGTGAGTGGAGTAGCGAACTTGACAAGCTTAGGCTTGAAGTATACAGGAGCGGTAGGTTCAGGAACATTCACGTTTACCCCAGCGAGCGGAACAGCCGTAACAAGTGGAAGCATTACGATTAACCCAGGTTCAGCCAATAAGTTTGTAATCACAGGAAGTGGCACGCAGACAGCAGGCACGAGTCAAACGATTACAATCACGGCGAAAGATGCTAGTGGCAATACAATTACATCATATACTGGCGATAAGTCGCTTACCTTCTCAGGAGCGAATAGCTCATTGAGTCCGGTTACGACACCTAAAGTAACAGATAAGAATTCGAATCAAATTAGCTTAGGTACAGCAGCAACTATCACATTTACGAATGGTGTAGCAACAACCAACTTGGCCTTGTATTTAGCTGAAGCGGTTAATATCGTTGTAAGTGATGGAACATTGACAGCTTCGGGTGCTGATCGTTTGGCTATCACAGTAGGAGTAGGTTCTTTCTCCAAATTTGGCTTGACATTAGCTGCTTCTCAATCAAGTGGTACAGCATTTAGTGGTACAAATACCTTAACAGCATTAGATGCTTATGGCAATGTAGTGACAGGCTTTGATGCTAGTACGAACAATGTGACTGTAAGCAGTAGCTTAACAGGAAGTATTAGTGGTTTAAGTGGAACGAATAAATTAACCAGTGCATCAGACTTTGTGAATGGCGTAGCGAATTTAAGTAGCCTAGGTCTAACCTTTACAGGAACTTCAGGTACAGGTACATTTACCTTTACTCCAGCTACAGGATTAGCAGTAACAAGTTCTAACGTAAGTGTAAGTTCTGGTTCAGCTACTCGATTGATTATCTCGGGGGCTTCCACACAAACAGCAGGTGTTGCTCAGACAATTACAATTACAGCGAAAGATGCCAATGGAAATATTGTAACTAGTTTCACAGGAGACAAAACCCTAGTGTTCTCAGGAGCAAGTTTATCACCTAATGGTAATTTCACCGCAAGTGCTACTAATAAAACTGCTGTAGCTACCAATTTTGGTTCTAATACAGTAGTGACATTTAACAACGGTGTTGCTAGTTCGAGTCTTGTATTGTATGCCGCTGAAACTGCCAATGTTGCGGCAAGTACTGCGGGTATAACAGCTTCTAGCGGTTCTGATCGTTTAGCTGTGACAGTAAGTTCAGGAACATTCAGCCAGCTTACTGTAAGTTTAGCCGCATCACAATCAAATGCTATTGCTTGGACTGGTACGAATACTTTGACGGCCAAAGATGCTTATGGTAACATAGTGACCACATTTAATGCGGCTTCTAATGTCATCACTGTAAGCTCTAGTTTAACAGGTAACATTTCAGGATTGTCAGGCATAAATAAATTAAATGCAGCAGGAGACTTTGTTAATGGTGTAGCTAATTTATCTAGCCTTGGTATCGTTTATTCTGGCTTAGCAGGCTCAGTTAACTTTACCTTTACACCAACGTCTGGTTCAGCTAGCTCAGGTGGTCCTGTAACGATTAATCCTGGAGCCTTGAATAAACTAATTGTTACAGGATCTGCTACACAAATTGCAGGTACAGCACAGACAATTACTTTAACAGCAAAAGATTCAGGAGGTAATACCATTACAAGCTATACTGGAACGAAGAGCTTGACATTCTCTGGAGCTGCAGCTTCTTCACTTCCAGTGACTAATCCTACAGTGGGAAGCACAGCCTTTGGATCAGCAACTAGTGTTGTGTTCACCAATGGTGTGGCCACAGCTAGTATGAACCTGTATCGTGTCGAAAATGCAGTTATTGCAGTAAGTGATGGAACTATTTCTTCAACAGGAACTGATCGCTTAGCGGTAACAGTTAATCCTGCTGTCTTTAATAAACTACAAGTTACATTAGCTAGTACGCAAGCAAATGGGGTGGCCTTTACTGGGACAAATACCTTAACGGCCATGGATGCATACGGCAACGTGGAAACGAGCTTTGATGCTTCGGCAAATAACATTAGTGTAACAACTAGCTTAACAGGTAGTATTTCAGGATTATCAGGAACAAATAAACTTACTAATGTAGGTGACTTTGTAAATGGAGTAGCCAACCTAACGAGCCTTGGCTTGAAATTTACAGGTACTTCAGGAACTGGTACTTTAACTTTCACTCCTGCGACAGGTACCGCTGTAACAAGTACGAATGTAACTTTCACAAGTGGAAGTGTAAGCAAGTTCATTGTAACTGGAGCTGCAAACCAAGTAGCTGGTGTGGCTCAAACTATCACCATTACGGCGAAAGACGCTAGTGGAAATACAGTTACGTCGTATACTGGTGCTAAGCTATTGACATTCTCTGGAGCAAATCCATCGACTAGCCCAGTGACAAAAGCTAAAGTTGCGGGCGTAGACGTTGAAACAGAAACCACCATTACATTTAGTAACGGTGTGGCCACGGCTAGCATGATTTTATATCAGGTAGAAACGGCTAATGTAGCTGTGACGGATGGAAGTGTTTTAGCAGAAGGAACTGATCGATTAACTGTAGCTGTCACAGCAGGAAACTTTAGCAAATTTGCTCTAGCCTTAGTTAGTCCTCAAAATAGTTCAGAGACATTCAAAGGTATTAATACCTTAACGGCTCAAGATGCATACGGAAATATAGTGACAGGATTTAGTGCAGCTACGAATAATGTTACAGTAAGTACTAGCCTAGTTGGAACTATCTCTGGATTATCTGGTACCAATAAATTAAATGCAGCAGGTGACTTTGTGAATGGAGTGGCTAATTTAACTAGCCTTGGTATGATTTATACTGGTAGTCCAGGAACGGGTACTTTCACATTCACACCAAGCACAGGAACAGCTATAACTAGCGGTAATATTATTATCAATGGTGGTGATGCAACTAAATTAGTGATTACTTCAGCCGCAAGTACCGTAGCAGCTGGTGTAGCTCAAAGTATCATTATCACGGCTAAAGATACTAATGGCAATACATCGACGATTTATACGGGTACTAAGTCATTGGTATTCTCGGGTGCTAATTCATCTGCAAGTCCTGCTACTTCACCTATAGCAACGAGCATTGCGTTTGGAACAGCGACTCCAGTTACTTTTGTCAATGGGGTGGCTACCTTGAACGTCACGTTGTATAAAGCAGAAACAGCTTTAATCGCAGCTACTGACGGAACAATCTCTAGTGCAGGTGCTGACAGATTAAGTTTATCAGTGACTCCAAGTACCTTCTCTAAATTGGCGGTAAGTTTAGCTTCTCCTCAAAATAGTGCAGTTGCTTTCACGGGTACTAACACCTTAACAGCTCAAGATGCATACGGAAATACAGTGACAGGATTTAGTGCAGCTACTAATAATGTTACAGTAAGTACTAGCTTATCGGGTGTAATCAGCGGTTTATTTGGTGCCAATAAATTAAATGCAGCAGGAGACTTTGTAAATGGAGTGGCTAATTTAACTAGCCTTGGTATGATTTATACTGGTAATCCAGGAACAGGTACTTTCACATTTACACCTAACACAGGAACAGCTATTACCAGTGGTAATATTCTTATCAATGGTGGTGTGGCGACTAAATTTGTGATTACCTCAGCCGCAAGTACCGTAGCAGCTGGTGTAGCTCAAAGTATCATTATCACGGCTAAAGATACTAATGGTAATACATCGACGATTTATACAGGTACTAAGTCATTGATATTCTCGGGTGCTAATTCATCTGCAAGTCCTGCTACTTCACCTATAGCAACGAGCATTGCGTTTGGAACAGCGACACCAGTTACTTTTGTCAATGGGGTAGCTACCTTGAACGTCACGCTATTTAAAGCTGAAACAGCTCTAATCGAAGCTACAGATGGAACGATCTCTAGTACAGGTGCTGACAGATTAAGTTTATCAGTGACTCCAAGTACCTTCTCTAAATTGGCGGTAAGTTTAGCTTCTCCTCAAAATAGCGCAGTTGCTTTCACGGGTACTAACACCTTAACAGCTCAAGATGCATACGGAAATACAGTGACAGGATTTAGTGCAGCTACTAATAATATCACTGTAACAACAAGCTTAGCTGGAACCATCTCTGGATTATCTGGTACAAATAAATTGACCAGTGCGACTGACTTTGTAGCTGGAGTTTCTAGCTTGACTGGATTAACTTATGCAGGTGTAACAGGTACAGGTACATTTACTTTCACGCCTGCAAGCGGAACAGCTGCAACTAGCACATCCATTGTAATTAATACCAATGTGGCGAGTGCAGCTACTTCTACATTAACACCTATTAGTGCGAGTTTGGTAGCTTCTGGCGTTTCACAAACATTAACTGTTACAGCCAAAGATGCTTTGGGTAACGCGATTACTACGGGTGGAGCTACTGTAGTAATAACTAAATTATCTGGTGTAGGAACAGTTTCTGCCGTAACAGATAATGCTAATGGAACTTATACAGCTACGGTTAGCTCATTAATAGCAGGTACAGGTGTTTTTGTAGCCACCATCAATGCTAATCCAGTATTAAGTGGAACGGCTAGTCAAACGCAAGCAAGCATAACCTTTACAGTGGGTGCTGTCAATGCAACTGTGTCTACATTAACTCCAACAACAGCGAATATATTTGCAGATGGTAGTACGCAAACTTTAACAGTAACAGCGAAAGATCTAAATGGTAATGCCATAACGACTGGCGGTGCAACAGTACTTATTACCAAATCTTCTGGAGTTGGAACAGTTTCTGCTGTAACAGATAATGGTAACGGAACTTATACTGCCACTGTAAGTTCAAATACTCCAGGTACAGGTGTATTTGTAGCAAGCATCAATGGCAACCCAGTATTAAGTGGAAATAGTAGTCAAACAACTGCAAGTATTACTTTCAATACGGGAGCAGCTACGAAATTGATTATTACAGGTTCTGGTACCCAAACAGCAGGTGGACAACAAATTATCACCATTACTGCCAAAGATGCTAGTGGAAATACAGCCTTAGGGTATACAGGATCTAAATTAGTGACATTCAGTGGTGCTACTAGTTCAGCCAGCCCAGTGACAGCACCAAGCATAGATGGTACGAATATGGGTACAGCTACAAGCTTGAACTTTAGTCAGGGTGTAGCTACTGCAGTGATGAGATTGTATAAAGCAGAAACAGCAACCATTTCGGCATCCGAAGGAACTATAGCTACAATTGGAACCGATCGCTTGACTGTGGCTGTTAGCACAGCCACCATGTCTAAGTTTGAGTTGAACTTAAGCAGCCCTCAAGTAGCAGGACAAGCATTTGTGGGTGTCAATACCTTGACAGCTCAAGATGCCTTTGGTAATATCATCACGAACTTTAATGCAAGTAGTAATAATGTGACAGTTAGCACCAACTCGCTTGGAACAATATCAGGATTGTCTGGTACCAACAAATTGAATGCTGCCACTGACTTTGTTAATGGAGTAGCCAACTTAACTAGTTTAGGTTTAATTTATACAGGTGAAACTGGTGCCGTTACATTTACATTTACGGCTTCTACGGGTGCAACAGTAACAAGTCCTAGCATTACGTTAAGTTCAGGTGAAGCTGCTAAGATTAAATTAAGCACTATTGCTAACCATGTCGCAGGTTTACCGCAAACGATCACCGCTACATTAGTGGATGTGACCAATAACCCGGTGAAAGCAACAGCCAATGGTGTTATCACCTTAACCGTGAAAACAGGTACAGGAACTCTTACAGGAACTGTTTCAGCTACCTTGTTAGCAGGTTCTAGCTCTGTTGAAATTAGTGGTTGGTCGTATACGAAGAGTGAAACAGGTGTGGTATTATTGGCCACTGGAAGCGGATTGACATCTAATAATGTGACAGGTAAAACGGGTGAGTCAAATGCCTTTAATGTGACAGCGGGTGCACCTGCCAACTTCATTATTAAATCAAACAATAATACGGTAAGAGCTGGCCTTAAACTGACCATCGACATATTTGCAGTAGATCAGTATCAAAATACAATAACAGATTTTAAACAAGATCTACTCATGGCATTTGCTGGAGCATCCATTTCTCCAAACCGTAATGCTATGCCTCAGATTGGATTATCTCAGACATCAACGGCTTCGATACCAAGTGATAGTAAGCCACAATCACGAGTAGAATCAAGTAAGAAAACGACGAATTCTACCGTTAATATTTTAAGTAGTGCAACGGGCGGAGCTAGTTTGGCAAATGCTAAAACAGGAACTGGCAGTGCCAATCTTGTATTGGATGGATTTACGCCATTTGGATCTGATGTAATGGTCAAATTTGTGAATGGAGTTGCTACCTTAGAATTAGTCTTGTTTGCTGCTGAGGTAGCCAATCTAGATGCAAGAACGGTCAATGGATCTATTGTAACTAAGCCAGAAAACAAATTGCCAATCACCGTTGTGCCAGATAAGTTCAACACATTAGAGGTAAAATTAGATCCTGTACAAGAATCAGGTAAGCCAATTACGGGATCAATGACCGCTGTGGATGAATGGGGTAATGTGGTTAAAACATTTAACGCTGCTGAAAACCCAGTTAAGATTGTGGTCACCAGTGTATCTGGAACAACGTCAACGAGTCAAAGTACTTATGTTTTATCTAAACCAACTGACTTCTCTCAAGGGGTTGCCGATTTCTCTGTACTAGGAATTACTTATAAGGAAGCTACTTCTGGGTCTAGTAAATTTACCATTACACCAACTGAAGGTGCTGCCGTTCAAACTCCTGAAATTGTGGTAGTTTCACCAGATACAGATGGCGATAGTGTGACAGATGAACAAGAGTTAATAGATAAGACAGATGTAAACGACGGTTGTTCCTATTTGATGAGTTCATTTGTTTTATCTAAAACATCCGCATCATGGAAAGCGATGGATTGCGATGGCGATGGATCTCCAAATGGAACCGACGTTGAACCATCGAATGCATGTTCTGGTGGAGTAGCAGGATATATTCCTCCAAAAGGAAGTGTTGGTTATGCTAAATATTTTGCAGGAGATTGCGATAGCGATGGTATTTCAAACGAAATGGAATGTAACGGAGGCTATTTAGGAACAGGATCTTGCCAAGACTTTGATTCAGATGGTATTCCTAACTTCTTAGATCCAGATTCGGATAACGACGGTATCTTAGACATGATTGAGAAGAACATCGATAGCGATGGAGATGGTCATGCCAATTACTTGGATTTAGATTCTGATAACGACGGAATCTTGGATTCTCAAGAAAGATCATACGATACGGATGGAGATGGAGTGATGAACTTCTTGGATATCGATTCAGATAATGACGGAATATTGGATGCATGGGAAGGAACAGACAACAAGCGCGGAACAATCGATGATAATTATGATGGCCGTGTGGATAAAAATGGATCTAGACCAGATGTGAATGGAAATGGATTGGCTGACTTCTTAGAAGGTAACCCTGCACCAGTACCTGATACAGATAAGGACGGAACACCAGATTATATCGACTTAGACTCTGATGGAGACGGAATCGCAGATAAGATAGAATTAACGAATGACCCAGATAAAGATGGTAAACCAAACTACCGAGATAAAGATTCGGATGGCGATTGGTTAGGAGATAGCGATGAGCGTGATACGGACAATGATGGAGATCGTATACCAAATTATTTAGATGCAGATTCGGATGGAGACGGTATACCTGATGCATGGGAAGGAAAAGATAAGTGTAGAGAATGCGATAATTCGAATGACGACAATGATAACGGTTGGGATGATCGTGGGGAATACAAAGCAGTGATAGATACCGACAAGGATGGATCACCTGACTTCTTAGATCTAGATTCAGATAATGACTGTATTCCAGACGGAGTAGAAGGCGGCGCAGATTGGGATCAAGATAAATTGGCCAATTTCCGCGATACAGATTCAGATGGAGACGGTATCCTAGATATAGTTGAAGTAGGAGATTGCAATAAACCTTGGGATACGGATGGAGATGGCTTGAAAAACTTTGAGGATACGGATTCTGATGGAGACGGTATTCCAGATGCAATCGAGGCAGGTAAGGATTTATCGAAACCTGTTGATACAGATGGCGACGGAATTCCAGATATGTTGGATTTAGATTCGGACAATGATACCATTCCAGATAAAGTGGAAGTAGGTAGCGACGTATGGAAACCATTGGATACGGATAAGGATGGTAAGGATGACTTCCGTGATACGGATTCAGATAATGATACCGTTGCAGACCGTATGGAAGTGGGTCCAAATCCAAATATGCCACGTGATTCCGATAAAGATGGTTTACCAGATTATCGTGATACTGATTCAGATAATGATACCATGCCAGATGGAGTAGAGGTAGGTATTATCAACGGTGTACCTGTGGATACGGATAAAGATGGTTTGGCAGATATGATTGATACGGATTCGGATAATGACGGAATTCCAGATAGCATAGAAGCTGGTATGGTACCATTAGTGCCATTGGATTCTGATGGCGATCTATTACCAGATTACCGTGATACTGATTCGGATAACGATGGTATATTAGACAGTATTGAGGTTGGTCCAGACGTGAATAATCCGCTGAACACAGATGGAGACTTCCTAAAAGATGGTTCACCGAAATACGATTACCGTGATACTGATTCAGACAACGATGGTATACCAGATTTCATTGAAGCTGGAGCAAATCCATTGAAACCTCAGGATTCTGATGGAGACAATCTCCCAGATTACCGTGAATTAGATGCGGATAATGACGGTATCCCTGACAGCGTAGAAGCGGGTAAAGACCCAATGATTCCTGTAGATTCCGATAAAGATGGTAAAGCCGATTATACCGATACTGATTCAGATAATGATACCATTTCAGATCGAATTGAAGCTGGCGATAATCCAAAAGTACCAGTAGACACGGATAAAGATGGCTTGCCTGATTACCTAGATTTAGATACGGATGGAGATACAATACCAGATAAGGTAGAGGTAGGACCTGATCCAACTAAACCATTGGATACAGACAAAGATGGTATTTATGATTTCCGTGATTTAGATTCTGATGGAGATGGTATTCCAGATAAAATTGAGGCTGGCAAAAATCCAAATATCCCAGATGATACCGATGGAGATGGTTTACCTGATTACCGTGATACTGATTCGGATAATAATGGTATCTCAGATAAAGAAGAAGTTGGTCCAGATCCATTACATCCAATTGATACCGATGGAGACGGAATACCTGATTACAAAGATCCTGATGATGATGGTGATGGTATCCCAGATAAATTGGAGGATGACTTGAATTACGGTGCTTTACCAGATTGTGATCATGACGGTATACCAAATAGTAAGGATAAGGATATTTGCGAACCATTTGTGACGCAAGGATTCTCACCAAATGGAGATGGTGTCAACGATAAGTTTGTGATTCCTGGAATCATGAGCATGCCAAACCACCACTTAACCATCTTTAACCGTTGGGGTAATATTGTGTACGAAATCGACAATTATAAAAATGATTGGGGTGGCGAGATACCAAAAGGCGTAGGTATCGTTCAAGGAGAAGGTACAATTACAGATGGTGTTTACTTCTACATCATCGACTTCAAAGGAGCGAAACCAAATATTCAATCGTTCATTTATGTGAACAGATTGGATAAATAAAGAAATTGAAATGATGCCCTATACATCATTTCAATAAGAGGGAAACCTCAAAAACATTAGAACACGGATTGCAGAAAGTCGGGACTTTTTAAGTTTCGACTTTTTTATTGGGGTAAATAGAGACTCTAAAATCCTATGGAAAAGAGAACAAATTTCTTGCCTTTTAATAAGTATTTTCTCCACCAATATTTTGATATTTGTAGCGCAATGAATAATTGCAATTTTAACCACTAATAGCCAGACAAAACACCTTTATGGTACTTAGTTTGTGCATATCAAAATATGTGTTCTAATCATCAATTCAATCGAAAAGCCACGAGCTTTTTGTCCTGCTTGCCTAACGCAAAATTTTTCTTAGGCCTTTGTTTCTTATTTTTTTGTTTAAGTCATTGGACTAAAGCCACCAAGCCACATTCCACTAGCAAAAATGTAATACTGCACTCAAAAGATGGGAATCAATTCGATCAATCAAAAAAGGCAGGTTCAGCATCGACTAAAATGAGCTTAGCTACCCGCTTAAAAATAACGGGAGATACCCACCAAATAGCCGGAACTAGTCAAGATATCACCATCTCGGCATTGGACGATAATGGAAACGTGGATGTGAGTTATAGTGGTTATAGAGAAATTGCATTTGCTGGACCCAGTGCTGTTTTTGAAGTAGATTCAAGTGATTTGGTACGTTCTGGAGGAGAAATACACATAGATGCCGACTTCAAACCTCAGTTTGCTGATATTGAAATGGGAACCGAAGGATTTAGTGTCAATTTTACTAATGGTCTAGCCATTTTGCCAATGACATTATTTAAAGCAGAAACAACTACAATCACAGTATTGGATAAAGTTTCTCAAATTCAATCCTCAGGCTTAGACCAGCTTACCGTACAGGTGTCTCATGCGGAATTTAGCAGATTTAAACTTCGGATAAATCAAATTCAATATAATAGAATCCCATTAATTGGTCGAAATTTAGTTTATGTAGTCGACCATTATTTTAATCCAATCACCGAATATGATGCATCAAATGATCCTGTCATTATTCGACTAGCCAATTTACCAGGAAGTTTTAATAGAACGAATGGATCTAATTTGTTGAACTTGAGTACGGATTTTGTGAATGGGGTGGCAGATTTATCGAACTTGGGTTTTAGTTATAAAGGGTTTGTTACAGTCGGAGGGACTTTAATTGCCACTTTACAGTCTAATGCAAATATTGCTAATTCAGTTCCTATGGTTTATTATGGAGGAGATGCAATCGGAATAAAAGTGTTAAATTCTTCGGGTAATGCAACCTTAATTCGAAATGCAGGATTAAGTACTAATTTAATGTTAAGAACTTATGATGTTGATGGTAATACAGCCGGTTATTATCATGGGAATAAATCCATTGTTTTTTCAGCCAATGCCAGTCCAGCAAATACAGGTCAAATCCCTCAAATTAATGGAAAAAATATAGGAGATGTAAATACTATTTTTTTTGACAAGGGACAGACCTTGTCGGTTGCTATACCTTCTGTTTTTTACAAAGTAGAAGAGTTTTATATTTCTGTTTCTGATGGGACAATTTCCTCCTCAAGCATTGTAGATCAATTATTTGTCAAAAATAATCATAATGCTACATTAGTAAAATTTAGTGTCAATTTATACAGTCCTCAAACCTCAGGAGAGGCTTTTATAGGTGATAACACCGTCACAGCTTTGGATGCTTACGACAATGTCATTACCAATTATAATGCAGGGACTACGGTAAATAATGTACGCGTTTCCACTAGTTTAAAGGGAACTATTTCGGGTTTATCAGGAATTAATATATTGAATCGAGCTGGTGATTTTGTCAATGGTGTTGCCAATTTAACCCGTTTGGGATTAAAGTTTACGGGTAGAGAAGGAGTAGGAACATTCACTTTTACAAGAACTCTCAATAACATCACAGGAACTAGTAATGTCATCACCATGTATTCTGGAGATATGGATCATGATGGTTTATTAGATACCTATGAAATTGGTAATAATAGTGAATTACCCAAGGATACGGATAAAGATGGGATCTTAGATTTCGTCGATACAGATTCAGATAATGATTCCTTGTTGGATTCTGTTGAAAGCGGGGGAGATATGGATCACGACGGTATTCCCAATTTCTTAGATTTGGATTCCGATGGAGATTGGTTAGGAGATAGCGATGAACGAGATGGCGATAATGACTTAGATGGGAAGCCCAATTTCTTAGATGATGATTCAGATAATGATGGTATACCTGATGCCTGGGAAGGGAAAAATAAGTGCGCCACATGTACCACCAGTATCGACAATCACGGAGACGGATGGGATGACCGTGGTCAAAATACGCCTGTCATAGATACGGATTTAGATGGGCAACCCGATTACCTAGATCAAGATTCTGATAATGATGGCATTCCCGATCGAGTAGAATTAGGAGCTGATATTGACGGAGATTCCATTCCGAATTTTAGAGATTTAGATTCGGATAATGATGGAATCCCAGATACCCTTGAGGCTGGAAATTTTGAGCATCCTCGCGATACCGATTCAGATGGATTAGCTGATTTTGAAGATGTTGATTCGGATAATGATGGATTACCTGATAGCTTGGAAGTAGGCCCCAATCCAAGCAAACCATTGGATACAGATCAAGATGGTATTCCTAATTACCTTGATTCAGATGCGGACGGTGATGGAATCTTAGATATTTGGGAATTGGGCAATGCTCCTTTACATCCACTCGATAGCGACATGGATGGCTTACCTGATTATTTGGATTTGGATTCTGATGGTGACGGAATCCCCGATGTATTAGAAAAAGGAAACAAGACACAACCTCAAGATACAGATCACGATGGAATCCCCGATTTTCAGGATTCAGATTCAGATGGCGATAAAATACCTGATAGACTAGAAGCCGGAGCAAATCCCTTAAAACCTTTGGATACGGATAGTGATGGTCAAGCGGACTTTCTGGACTTAGATTCTGACAATGATTCAATTCTAGATCAAATAGAAGCTGGAATAAATGCCCTTATTCCTACCGATACCGACCACGATGGTGTGCCTGATTTTAGAGAAATAGATGCAGATTCTGATCATATACCAGATCAAATAGAAGTGGGTCAGAACCCTGCTCATCCTGTAGATACCGATGCTGATGGAATGCCAGATTACCAAGATTTGGATTCTGATAATGATGGCATTCCCGACTTAATAGAGGGAAATTTCACAGGTAAAATTCCGGTGGATACCGATTCCGATGGAAAGGCAGATTATGTTGATCTAGACTCCGATGGAGATGGTATAGCTGATTTTATTGAAGCAGGCCTTAGCCCTACACATCCTTTGGATACAGACCTAGATGGTATTCCCAATTTCCAAGATGTAGATTCTGATGCAGACGGTATTTTAGATAAGATAGAGGCGGGACTGAATCCTAGTATTCCAGCAGATTTTGATGCTGATGGGATTCCAAATTATATCGACTTGGACTCTGATAATGATACAATTTCGGATAAAATAGAGGCACAGCCCTTTAGCAATGGACCCACAGATACGGATCATGATGGATTTGCCGATTATTTGGATCTAGATTCTGACAATGATAAAATTCCTGATCGAGTTGAGGTAGGGAAGGATAGTAACAACCCATTGGATACAGACCACGATGGATTACCCGATTACCGAGATTTGGATTCAGACGGAGACAAAATTCCTGATGCCTTGGAGTTTGGCAAGAATCCATTAAGCCCAATAGATACCGATGGTGATGGTAAGCCTGATTACCAAGACACCGATTCTGACAATAATGGCATCACGGACACAGAAGAAGTAGGTCCCGATCCAACAAATCCACTCGATACGGATACTGATGGAATCTATAATTATTTAGATGCAGATGATGATGGAGACGGTTTATTGGATAAATGGGAAAATGATCTCAATTTGGGAGCTTTACCTGATTGTGACCATGACGGAATCCCCAATCAATTGGACCCTGATGTTTGCGAAACATATTTGACAAATGGTTTTTCTCCCAATGGAGATGGAGTCAACGACACCTTCATCATTCCAGGAATTTTGAGTTTGCCGAATCATCGATTAAGTATTTATAACCGTTGGGGTAGTCTAGTTTTTGAAACAGATAACTACAAAAATAATTGGGATGGCATGTCCAATAATGCAGATACTCTACTAACTAATGATGGTAAAATTGTGGATGGTATTTATTATTATATCATTGATTTTGGAACTGTTCGGCCAATGATTCAATCTTACTTGTATGTCAATCGAATGAAGAATAATTAGGAAACAAGTGGTTTAATTAAATATAGGTTGTAGAAAAACGAGTAATGTTTATTGCTCGTTTTTTTGTTAGCTAGATAGATTTTTAGTTTTTAAATGAGAACAAATTTTACTTTTAAATAAAAATATTTCCATTGTTTTTTTTGTAACTAGTTAGTTGAATTAAATAAATAGTTCCCTGTGTTCGAATGGTTCTAGTATTTCTAGTCTGTTCATTTAAATTTATAAACTGATTCCTTGTATTATGTGTTCTAAAACTGTTGTATTTCAGCAGGAGAAATCCTCCGCTGGTACATTATGCATCAAGCATTTTAACTATTTTTTCCATTCCATTTGCTTCTTTCTCTCCCTATTTTTATTGCCACAGCAGACTCATGCATCTGAGGGTATGGCAGCTGCAGTCAAATTTAGAATAACAGGTACAGGAACACAAACAGCAGGGATTTCACAAACTATCACCATCACAGCAGTTGACGGCGGAGGCCTGACGGACAATACATATGTTGGAAATCATAATGTGGTTTTTTCTGGGGCGAATAACTCCACTTTAGGTGACACACCTAAGGTTAATTCCATAGCTTTTGGGACTCCAACCAGTCTTACTTTTACCAATGGGGTCGCAACAGCCTCGTTAAATTTATTTCTTGCAGAAACAGCCACCATTCAGGTTTCAGACGGAACCTTATCCTCATCAGGAGCTGATGGATTAAATGTGCTTGTTGGTTTTGGAGCATTAGGTCGATTTGAACAGGTATTGTCCAATCCGGAACAAATTGTAGGTAGGAATTTCACAGGAACCTATACGGTTACGGCACAAGATAGCTATGCCAATGTTATTACTAATTTTAATGCTGCTGCAACTCCTTTGACCATTATTGGAAACAATAATTATGCAGCAGGAACATTTACATTGGGTTATGGTGGAAATACCCTAAATCGATTGACTGATTTTGTCAATGGGGTGGCTAACTTACAAGCTATTGGAATAAAGTATTCTGGAACTACTAGTGCTTCTGGTAATATTTTAATTAGAAATGCAGATTTATCTGTCATTGGTGCTATTCCAGCCATTATTCGTGGAGGTGATGCCGTTAGACTAACTATTTCAGGAACAACTACGCGTACAGCTGGTATTAATTTAGCTGTCACCATCAACGCATTAGATAGTTATGGTAACCAGTCCTACGAATATACTGGGAATAAATCCTTGATTTTTTCAGGAGCCAGTACGGCTATCAGCGGAAATATTCCACGAGTATCTGGAGTAAACTTTGGTACTGCCACCAGTGTGACATTTTCTAATGGGATTAGTTTACCCGGCATGACATTGTACAAGGCAGAAACGGCCACCATTTCAGTCAGTGATGGAACGCTTTCTTCTTCAGGAGCGGATAATTTATCGGTAACCGTGAATCCTGGATTTTTAAATAAATTTCGAGTCATTGTTAGCAATCCACAACAAAGTGAACGTGCTTTTTCTGGAACTAATACCGTAACGGCGCTTGATGGATTTGACAATATCGTCACCTCATTCAATGCAGCAACTAATAATGTGACGGCTAGCACTACTTTATCAGGAAGTATTTCAGGGTTATCTGGTGGCAATAAATTAACCTCAGCTTCGGATTTCGTCAATGGTGTGGCTAATTTGACTGCATTAGGAATGAAGTATAGTGGGGCAGAAGGAACAGGTTCATTTACATTCAGAGCAAGCACAAGTCCAACTGGAACCAGCCAATTAATTGAAACAACTTTTGCTGATGATGATGGAGATGGAATTCCGAACTCCATGGAATGTTATGGGACTTCTTCCTTATTAGGAACCTGTGCTGATTTTGATGGTGATGGTCGCATGAATTCACAAGATACAGATTCAGATGGCGACGGAATCAATGATTCCGTGGAAAGAAATATTGATACAGACGGAGATAGGCAAGCTAATTACTTGGATTTGGATTCAGATAATGATGGCATTCTTGATGCCATTGAAGGTGAGCAAGATACAGATGGAGACGGTATTCCTAATTATATTGATTCTGATTCTGATGGTGATGGAATATTAGATGTTTGGGAAGCAACTGACAATGTGCGAGGAACTGTTGATCAGAATTATGATGGGAAAATTGATATCAATGGAGCCTTTACAGATAATAATGGGAATGGCTTAGCCGATATTTTAGAAGTGGGTTTTGGAGGAAAACCTTTGCCATTACCAGATACAGATAGAGACGGGAAAAAGGACTATATGGATTTGGATTCAGATAACGATGGAATTTTGGATCAAGTAGAGGGAACATCAGACCCAGATAAAGATTCATATCCTAATTACCGAGATTTGGATTCAGACGGGGACTGGTTAGGTGATCAAGATGAAAGAAATGTGGATAATGATGGAGATGGAGTAGGCAACTATTTAGACGCTGATTCAGACGGTGATGGAATTCCTGATGCTTGGGAAGGGAAAAATAAATGCGCTACCTGCAGCGCATTGAAAGATGAAAAGGCAGATGGTTGGGATGATCGCGGTCAATATGTGGCAGTGATAGATACAGATAAAGATGGTAGTTCTGATTTTCTTGATTTAGATTCAGATAACGATTGTTTACCTGATGCTATTGAATTGGGAGCGGATATCGATGTAGATGAAATTCCCAATTTTAGAGATTTGGATTCAGATAATGATGGAATACCTGATACGGTAGAAGCCATTTCATGCTCTAAACCAGTTGATTCAGATCTAGATGGTAAAGCAGATTTTGAAGATATAGATTCAGATAATGATTTAATTCCAGACAAAATAGAGGCTGGTTCTAATCCACTTAAGCCATTAGATTCTGACCTGGATGGAATAGCTGATTTTCAAGATTTAGATAGCGATGGGGATGGAATTTCAGATACATGGGAGGCTGGCAAAGACGTTAATAATCCTATCGACACAGATGCAGATGGAATCTTGGATTTTCGAGATACCGATTCTGATAATGATACGATATTGGATAAAATTGAGGTTGGAGTAAATACACTTAAACCACTGGATTCAGACGGAGATGGAGTTTGGGATCATTTGGACTTAGATTCAGATAATGATACTATTTCAGATAAATTGGAAGCTGGGGCTGATCCTTCTATACCAGTAGATACAGATTTAGATGGGAAACGCGATTATGTGGATACCGATTCAGATGCAGATACCATTCCTGATCAAATTGAGGTAGGTTCTGATGTAACTAAACCTGTGGATTCAGATGCGGATGGGAAATGGGATTTTCGAGATACCGATTCCGATAATGATGGGATTTTAGACATGATTGAAGTAGGCCAAAACCCAATTAAACCTGTTGATTCTGATGGAGATACGAAAGCGGATTACATCGATTTAGATTCCGATAATGATACTATTTTGGATAAATTGGAAGCAGGTGCCAATCCGACTAAACCAGTGGACACGGATAATGACGGTAAAGCAGATTATGTGGATACCGATTCGGATAATGATGGACTATTAGATTCAATAGAAGTAGGTAAGGATAGTACAAAGCCATTAGATACCGATCTAGATGGCTTGGCAAATTACCGAGATATCGATTCAGATAATGATGGTTTATTGGACAAGTTAGAAGCAGGAAATGATTTAAATAAGCCTTTAGATACCGATAAAGATGGTTTGGCTGATTATATAGATACCGATTCCGATAATGATTCTATGACAGACCGACTGGAGGCTGGTTCAGATTTTACTCGACCAGTAGATACTGATCGAGATACTTTGCCTGATTATCGAGATACGGATTCCGACAATGATTTAATTCCTGATAAAGTAGAAGCAGGCTCCGATCCTACAAAGCCATTGGATTCAGACAGAGATGGTATCTTTGATTTTCAGGATATTGATTCTGATAATAATGGAATATTAGATATCGCAGAATTTGGTACCGATGCTAACAACCCTATTGACACGGATAAAAATGGCATACCTGACTACCGCGATTTGGATAACGATGGTGATGGAATCATTGATATCTTGGAGTTGGATATCAATTATGGAGGCTTAGAAGATTGTGATCATGATGGAATAAGTAACATGCAAGATAAAGATGTATGTGAGCCATTTGCTCCTCAAGGGATTTCACCCAATGGAGATGGCAAAAACGATAAACTGATTATTCCAGGTTTATTAAGTATGCCTAAGCACCACATCACGGTATTTAATAGGGCAGGAGCTATCATTTTCGAATCGGACAATTATAAAAATGATTGGGGAGGAGAAATCAATTTTGTAAGTGGCCAATCGAATCAGTCTCAAATAGTTCCTGATGGAGTTTATTATTATGTAGTAGATTTTGCTGGCGCGAAGCCTGCTATTCAATCGTTCTTATATGTCAATAGATTGAACCTCAATTAAAATCATAAGGGAGCTAATTTAGCTCCCTTATTTGTTTCCATTGGATTATCAATATCTTGGACAATTAATGCAAAATCTCATTCGTTAAACGGCTGATTAAACCTGCTTCCGCAACGCTGGCAGGGTTTGGAACCCTGACAGCGTTAGGAGTTTCGCTAATTTCAGGAGGAAAAACACGGTTTAATCCTGGCGTTTAGAAACTTAATTCCTCCATTTTTACTTCTGGATTCATCATATAAGTGATTAAAGTGCCATCATTCAATATTTCTCCTACACGGTAACCTTTATACGGAGTTCCCCAATTACCTCCAATGTGGGAATCAAATAAAAATGGCGTATTGTTCATCATTTTTACCCCGTCTTGATCATGCTCATGTCCGTGAAATGCAGCTTTCACATTGGGGTAGTTTTTCAACAAATCAAAAAACTCTGGATGATCAATGCCATGCTTTGTCCATTTGGCCTGAGGAATATGCAAAAACAATAAGACTTGTTTATGTTTTTTATTTGCTTCTAGTTGTTCTTTCAACCAAGTTAAATCTGGACAGAGGTATTTACCTTGTTCATTCGATGTATCACCTAATAATATACCCACTTTTTTGTGAACCACTTGGTGGTTTAATGGAGTGCCCCAAATGTCTTTCCAATATTCGGGACTCACTAAATCATGATTGCCACGGGTAACATAATAGGGCATTTTTAAGCCGTCAATTTTAAGTTTTGCTTTGGGCATCCATGTCTTATCATCATGTACGATATCTCCATTCATGACACAAAAATCCAGTGGATTCTCGGAATGGAACTGATTGATTTGTGCAATAGACTTATCTAACATCTCCTCAAATGCTGTGTTAGGTTGGCCATAGTGAATGTCGGAAGCAACAATGAATCGTAGTTTTACTTTCTTACGAAAAGCCTCAACTTCAGATGGACTTAATGCTTTGACTTGTCCAGAAAGGAGAAATATAGAAGCAAATGAAACTTGCTGAATGAAATTTCTTCTGCTAAGGGATAGCTGTTCTTTTTTTGACATAGAGGTTTAGATTGAGAACCTAATTTATCTTTTTTTAACTAAAATATAGTCCTGACCATAGAATCTTAATCCTTTCTTAATAAAATTAGGAGCTAAATTCAATCAATTATCGGATTTCCCTAATTCTTAATGCCAAATAGGGCTTTTCAGGTAATCTGATTTTCTTATAATCTTTGTCGAAAAAGCGATAATCATTTTCTTTACCTGTTTCAAAGATCTCGGGCAAAGTTTGTATCGTCATGCCATAGGTATCAATGATATCTACTCGAAAACGAGTTCCAGCAGTCAATTTACCAAAGGCTCCATTATTAATAGGTAAATTAAACATCCAGTATTCTTGGATTTGTTTTCCAAAATAGACCAAATAATTCCCTTTGCCTCCGGAAGAGGTAATATTATCTCGAGAAACATCCGACAAACTCATTGGTCCCGGACCTTCCTCCAAGAGTTGTCTCAAAAATCTCACTCTTTTCCAGCTTTCCCCCATAAATCGCCCGCCTTTGGCCCAAAATATGGTGTCTCGGTGGTCTTTGAACATAAAGGATTCTCCATGAGTTACATAGGTTCCTCCTATAACGCCATTCCAGATCAAATGCGTCATGGTTTCGGGACTATAGCGGCCCCAGCGAGATTTAAGATTTCCTTCATAACCCACTTCATCTAAGACAACAGGTTTATGGTATACATTGCGCAACATAGCAGCTGAATTGGGGCTTTGAACGGGAGATTCATCTTGAACGCTCACGTGGCTAAATTCAGGTTTCCAATAATCGTAATACGTGGCTGTTGCTCCATGAATGGAACATAAATGGCGATATGGATCAGCTTTGACCACTGTTTTAGTTAATTCATCCCAATCCGCAATCGTTTTTGATTTTACATAATCCCACTCATTAGCCATCGACCACCACACGTTTCTAAAAGAAGATATTCGGGCCAAGAAATACTGAATATAACGAATGTTGACTTCTCTAGACATGGCATCAAATCCCCATCTTCCTTTGTCGTATGGATGAAAAAGTATCAAATCAGCTTCTATGCCCAAGCTTTGTAAAGCATTGATTTGTTTTTCCAATTGATGGAAAAAGGCTGGATTAAATTGATTGTAGTCCCACACTTTTACTTCATTTCCTTGGGCATCCCGCTTGGTTTCTTGTAGGACAAAAGGATATAGGCTAGGTTCTTCTTTGACCAAATCATAGTTTTTAGGAAACACACACATCCTGATTTTATTGAATCTTGATTTTTGTAGGGAATTCAATGTCAACTGTTGCAATTCAGCACCCACATGGTTCCAGGCATAAGCCGTTGTTCCAAATGGATAATAGGTTTTACCATCTGCATAAGTAAAATGAACCGAACTATTTGTACGTACCATGCCATGATTTTCAGGAGAAGGGGCAATGCATTCCACAGTACCAGTTTTTTTGGCTAGGCCAGGTACATTACTCTGAGTTGTATATTTCCAAATACCCAATCGAGTAGGCATGAATCGTAGCTTGAAGGTTTGATTGCCATCATAAAAACCAGAAATAGTTAGGGTGGTATCGGCATGAACAAATATGGCTTTAAATTCTACATCCTGATATCCGTTTCCTTTAAATGCAGTTTGATAGGATAATTCCACCCGATTCCAGCGTTCCACTTGCTCTTGTGCCATTAGGCCAAATGAAAGAATAAATAGAAAGCTGATACCTAAAAGAAATGATTTTTTCATCCAGAGGTTTTTTTTATTGTGTTAGGTTTTTGGTGTAGTAAAGTACGAATTATTGTTACAAGATAAATAGGTGTCCAATCAAATATTATCAAGATTTTTGTTCTAAAATGATTAATTTGCAGGCCTATTTGGCGCCATAGTTCAACGGATAGAATAGACGTTTCCTAAACGTTAGATGTGGGTTCGATTCCCGCTGGGGCCACTATGAAATGATAAATTATAGGTTGTAATTTATAAATGGGGTATTAGTACATTTCTTCCATCTAATCAGATTTATTTTCTAAACGTTTGATGTGCCGGGGTCGCGTTCGACTCGATTCCCGCTGGGGCCACTATGAAATGATAAATTATAGGTTATAATTTATAAATGGGGTAATTCAATACTACATTCTACATTTTCCATTCTACAATTTCTGGTTAATCCTACGAAAGATGGGAACGTAGCATGAGCGAAGCGGCAGGCTAATATTTGACCCTGTGCGTGGGCCTGAGTGTAAGCGTCAAAGATTAAAGCCGTATGCGGAGTGAACATCGGTTCCGCAAAGCGGAATTCGTGTTGGATTAACCGAAACCATCCTGTTTTTTTGTTTCTTTTTTTTCAAAAAAAGAAATACCAAAGTAATGACCTTAAAGTAGTGAGTGATTAAAGCTGTAGAAGATTAACTTGATTAAGCATAGATTATTGAGGATTATCTTTTTTTGAAAAAAAAGAAACAAAAAAAACTTGTTTTTTGTCGTTCCGCCAAGGCGAATTCTGCTTCGCAGAATCGTGATTCTCTCCGCTATCGCCTATACTTTTGACGCGGACGCGCATCGCCTATGCGCAAGGTCAAAACCTCGTCTACCGCTGCGTTCATCACATTTCGCAGGGCTGAACGACGGGATTAAATATGCAAAATTCTACATTCTATCTACATTTTACATTGAAAGGTTAATCCTACGAAAGATCGGAACGGAGCTTTTTTTGATTTATCATTTTACCGCAAAATTCTTGCTTATATTTGAATGCTTAGTGCATGATTTTTGTTTTACTATTTTATGATTATTTCTACATTGCCTCTGCTAATCACAAACCCTAATAACAATATTTCTTCATTCTACATTCTTTATTCTACATTAAAATGAAACATACCTACCCCATATCCGGAATGAGTTGCCAAGGTTGCCGGAGCCACGTTGAAAAAGCACTGAATTCAGTTGAAGGTGCCATCGCTACTGTCGATCTAGAAAAAGCAGAAGCGACCATCCAAATGGAACACCATATTCCGACCGAGGTCTTTGAAAAAGCCCTGCAAGCTAGTGGAGGCAATTATCATATCGGGCAAAGTCCCCAGCCTATGTTGGCAAAACCTAAGCCTGTCGCCATTCAAGGGGCTTTGTATTATTGTCCCATGCATTGCGAAGGAGACAAAACCTATGATAAACCTGGTTCTTGTCCAGTATGTGGCATGGACCTTGTGGCACAAGCGGGAAGTACAGAGGATGAAAATAGTACTTATAACAAGCTGCTGTTTAAACTAAAAATTGCCATTGCTTTTACCTTGCCTATTTTTATCATTTCCATGACGGACATGATTCCTGGTAACCCCTTGTTCCAATGGGCTTCCATGACCACTTGGAATTGGGTGGAATTGGTGCTATCAATACCAGTAGTATTTTATGCCACTTGGATGTTCTTTGAACGCGCTTGGCAATCCTTGTTGAGTCGGCATTTTAATATGTTTACGCTGATTGGTATTGGAGCTGGAGCGGCCTGGCTATTTTCAGTGATTGCCCTCTTTTTCCCATCTATTTTTCCGCATCAATTCCATTCCCACCATGGAACAGTCTATGTGTATTTTGAGGCCGCTACCGTGATTTTAACTTTGGTACTTTTGGGACAAGTCTTGGAAGCCCGAGCCCATGGAAAGACCAATGCCGCCATTCGTGAGCTATTGAAATTGGTTCCCAATGAGGCTACTCTTTTACGGGATAGCAAGGAAATGATTGTGCCCATTGATCAAATACAAAAGCATGATTTGATTCGAGTAAAACCAGGGGAGAAAATTCCGGTTGACGGAACCATTCAAGAAGGACATGCCTCCATCGATGAATCCATGATTTCGGGAGAGCCGATACCGGTCGACAAGCAAGTGGGGGATATGGTCAGGGCTGGCTCCATCAATGGGAATACCAGTTTTATACTGCAAACGGATAAGGTGGGGGCAGAGACCTTATTGGCACAAATCATCGATTTAGTGCATCAGGCAAGCAGTTCCAAAGCGCCCATCCAAAAAATGGCGGATACTATTTCTTATTATTTTGTGCCTGCAGTGGTGCTTTCTTCGCTGTTAACTTTTATTGCTTGGGCCATGCTGGCCAACGAAAACGCCTATACCTTTGCCTTTGTGAATGCCATTGCTGTTTTGATTATCGCTTGTCCTTGTGCGCTGGGTTTAGCTACACCGATGTCGGTGATGGTAGGAGTAGGGAAAGGGGCTCAGAACGGTATTTTGATTAAGAATGCTGAGGCTTTGGAGAAATTGGCGGAGGTGAATGTGGTGATTATTGACAAGACAGGTACAGTGACGGAAGGTAAACCTTCATTGGAGAAAATGTTGGTCAGTTCGGAGGAGATTATCGAGAAGGATGTTTGGCAAAAAATTCTTTCTTTGAATAGCTTGAGTGAGCATCCTTTGGCTAAAGCCAGTGTAGTTTTTGCCAAGAATTTAGGTATTAGTTCTGTCAAAGTTAATCAATTTGAAGCCTTATTAGGCAAAGGGGTTTTGGGACAAATAGAGGGTAAAACGTACGCCATTGGTAACCAAAAATTAATGGAAGAGCGAGGTATTAATATTCCCGTGGATTTATTTAAGCAAGTGATAGCGGAGCAAAAACAGGGCAAAACGATTTCCTATTTTGCGGATGAAAAAGAGGCTCAAGTAGCTTTGGTGATTAGTGATAAGATTAAAGAATCGAGTCAGCAAGCTATTCAAGACTTGCAGAAAGAAGGATTACAAGTGATTATGCTAACGGGCGACAACCAAGAAACGGCGGATTTAGTCGGCAAGAAATTAGGTTTAGATGCTTGGAAAGCCCAGATGTTGCCACAGTCTAAACTGGATGAAATAGTACGTTTACAGGCTGAAGGCAAAAAGGTAGCAATGGCAGGTGATGGCATCAACGATGCTCCTGCTTTATCTCAAGCGGATATTGGTATTGCTATGGGAACTGGCACCGACGTAGCCATAGAAAGTGCCGAAATAACGTTAATTAAGGGAGATTTACGGGATATAGCCAAAGCTAGAAAGCTAAGCCAGATGGTCATTCGAAACATTAAAGAAAACTTATTTTTCGCCTTAGGTTACAATGTACTCGGTATCCCCATTGCAGCAGGAGTCCTATACCCATTCTTTGGTACCTTATTATCGCCAATGCTCGCCGCCCTTGCTATGAGCTTCAGTTCAGTATCAGTGATTTCGAATTCCTTGAGGTTGAGAGGGAAGGTGTTGTAATGTAGAATGAAGAAGGTAGAATATCAATTAATTATACAAGGATTAAAATTTTTGATTTTATTTTTGTTATGCTGACCTGAATTGAATGTTTTTGTTACCTTGAATTGAAATATGCAAAAGGTCTTATTTGAATCAGTCTGATAAACAATAACTCTAATTATTACTTCGAATGCTTTTTATCATTAAAAGTTGATATATTCGCATCAAATGCTAATTGATATGAATAAAAATGCAATTAACAGATTAAAAGTTGTTTTGGCTGAACAAGGTAAGACCAACAAGTGGCTAGCGGAAAAACTCGATAAAAATGAAACGACTATTTCTCGTTGGTGCACAAATGAAGTACAACCTTCAATTGACACTTTTATCGATATAGCGACACTGCTTAATATTGATGTAAGAGAGCTTATTAATTCAACTAAACGATAGATGGGTATGTTGAACGAAAAACAATGCATATCATTTGATAAAGTACCCGTTAATCATGATTGGTGTTTTAAGAATGTACGTTCGGTTGAGCAATGGACACATGGGTATCATAGGTATCCTGCTAAGTTTTTACCCAATATAGTAAAGAAATTAATTGAAGAGTATACAAATGAGAAAGACCTCGTTGCGGACTTATTTGCTGGATGCGGAACTACACTGGTAGAAGCTAAGATTCATGGTAGAAAATCAATTGGAGTAGACATTAATCCAGTAGCGGAACTAATTACTAAGGCAAAAACTAATCCAGTAGAACCTAACAATCTGAATATTCATTATAATAAAATTGTTGAAAATTTCGATACGTTTAGACTAATTGATTATGTTGATATTGATGTACACGAACGCATTGACTATTGGTTTTCAAAGGAACATAAAGCAAAAATTGCGTATTTGTATGAAAAAATTCTAGAGACTAGAGATAATGCTATTAAAGATTTTTTATTAGTATCTCTATCTCATATTTTAAAGAATTGTTCGAAATGGTTGCAATCAAGTACTAAGCCCCAAATAGATCCGCGCAAAGTCCCACCTGATCCATTTATTGCTTTTCAGACACATACAAAACAAATGTTAAAGAAAAATGCTGAATTCTATAAACAATTATCTGAAAACAAATATTTAAAAACGAAGTGCGAAATAAGATTAGAAGACGCAAGAAAAACTTCAATACGGGCAAATTCAGTTGGGGCAATTATTACTTCTCCTCCTTACGTAACTTCTTATGAATATGCTGATATTCATCAACTTACAGCATATTGGTATGAATACATTACTGATTTATCAGGCTTTAGAAAGAATTTTATTGGAACTTTTTATTCTTTGAACCAAGAAACAATTTGTGATTCAATAATTGGGCAAGATATTATTAATAGTCTCTTAAAAAAGGATAAGAGAACAGCGAGGGAGGTGGCTAATTATTTTAATGATATGCATGCAGTTGCCAAGGAAATGCATAGGGTATTAAAGTATAATGGGCATGTATGTTTAGTAATTGGTAATACTACGTTTAAAAATGTCAAAATTAAATCAGCTGAGGTTTTTGCAGAAACACTTACAATTTTAGGATTTGAAATGGTTGAAATAATAAAAAGAAGTATTCCTAATAAACTTATTCCTTCTATAAGAGATAAAAAATCAGGTAGATTTTCAAAGCTAATTAACAAAGACAGTAAATTAGTTTATCCAGAAGAATACATTTTAATAGCAAAAAAAGCATAACAAAGTATGGCAATAATTAAATCAAATTCTGAGCCATTTAGACCTTATGCAAGGTTAATGAATATCATAGGTGATCAGTTAATCACAGATAAGAAAGTAGCTGTTATTGAAGTAGTTAAAAACTGTTATGATGCAGACGCTGAAAATGTTCAGGTTCGTTTTTTTAATTTAAATAACTATGGTAAAACATATTTAACGGAAAAAGAACAGCCATATATTGAAATAGAGGATGATGGAGATGGCATGACTCTAAAGACAATAACAGATATTTGGTTGAGACCTGCAACTCCTAATAAATTAGATAAGAAGAAAAATAAACTGAATAAAACGAAAAGGGGAAGAATTATTCAAGGGGAGAAAGGAATTGGGCGATTTGCAATTCATAAACTAGGAGAGAAAATAGAGTTATATACTAAATCTGAAGGTAATAATGAAATTAAACTTGAAATGGATTTTACTGAATTCAATCCTGAAAAAGCTGACTTATTTAATCAAGGGCCTTCTGATTATAAGCTTTTAGAAGATGTTAATAATAAATGGTTTGTAAATGAGCCTCCTATTGAAATTGTAAAAGAGAAAGGGACTTTAGTTAGAATTTACAACTTAAGAGAGAAATGGAATAATTCAGACCTTAACGAATTATATAAATCTATTCAACGTCTCTTACCTCCAATCGATGAAAATGCAGAAAATTTAGAGATTGCATTTAAGCAAGACTTTGTAGTTACAACTTATCTTGATGAAAAAGATTTTACACCAACTGACATTACAACATTTAGTGATATAATTGAGAGGGCACAATACACTATGTTTGGTTCCGTTTCAAGCGATGGTATTTTAGAATTCACTTATAGGTCAACTGCTCCCAAAAGAGAATTAAAGAGAAGGGTAAATCTTTTAAATAAAGAATCATTGAATCAATTTCAATATCCTACTAAAACAATAGAAGAATGGTTTATTGAAAACGATCGAACTCCAACGTGTGGTGGATTTAAATTTTCATTTTATGCATTTAATCTTAAAAATAGAGATAAGACGGTTCTAACTAAAGAAATTGAATTATTTATAAAAAAGAATTTTATTTACCTATTTAGAGATGGTGTACGTGTTTATCCATTTGGGGAACCAGGATATGATTGGTTAGAATTAGATAAATTAAGAGCTCGGGTGAGAGCAGGTGATTATATTAGTTATAATGATTTAACAGGATTTGTATATATTGGTCAAGGTGAAAAGGAGAATCCCCTACTTAAAGATTCGACGAATCGTCAAGGAATGATGAATATTGATGGTGCATATGAAGATTTTAAAACACTTGTTACTGCTGTAACTCAAGTATTGAATCTTGAGAAAAAAATAGATGAAAACAGATTGAATGTTATAAAAGAAAGGTCATTTAAGGATTCTAATGAAATAGTCCTCAATTCATTTAATACTTTTAAATCTAGTCTTGAAAAAATAGATAATAGGGAAGTTCTTGAAAAGGCCAATAAATTCTTGGATACTGTTCAAAAGCATAATGTACTTATGAATGAGCGTATGATTACAGTTGAAGATTTGGCGGGTCTTGGAATGGCAGTAGAAAAAGCTTCACATGATGCTTTAACATTATTGTCAAAGATGAGAGGGAATGTAAAAGACTTTAGAGTTAAAGCAAAAAACTTAGATTATAATAATGAAGAATTAATTTCATTCCTTATTGAATTGGATGAAAATTTGAATTTTGTTTACGATGAAATGCAAGTAATACAGCCACTTTTTAAAAACCAGCGAAAGGCAATTCAAGATATAAGTGTATATGAATGTGTTGAAAAAGTTCTAAAATATTTTAGGAGGGAGATAGATGGAAAAATAAATATCAGAATAATTAAGGATAATGATATAATTGTTAAAACTAATAAAGGGCTTATTCTTCAAGTTCTTATAAACTTGATTGACAATGCAGTTTATTGGGTTAGTAAGAATGAAACAAGGAGTAAGGAAATTACTATTAAATTAAATTCAGCAAATAAATCTTTTGTAGTTGCAGATAATGGGCCAGGAATTAGAGAAGAAATTATCCCTATGATTTTCAATGAATTTTTCTCATTAAAATCTGATGGACGTGGCTTAGGACTGTATATTGTAAGGGAAATACTCCTTCGAATTGATGGAGAAATAAATGTGGTAAAAGAAGGAATGGACAAGCTCTTAACAGGAGCCAATTTTATAATCAAATTCAATCAAGAACAATAATATGCAAGGAGTTATTCTATTTGTGGATGACCATATTTTTGATTCCCATAGGCTTGAAAACGAGCTGTTTCATAAATTCAATTCAGATGGAACTTTTTCTGTTTTACCTATTAATAATCTGAAAATTCTTGAAAAAACAATTAGATCTATTTCAACTTTTAAAGCTTTGATTCTTGATTGGAATTTTGAACGTGAAAAGGAGAGTGATGAGACTGATTTCATATTACCCGATGAAACTTCGTATAACTTTTTGAAAGCTAGTAAAATTTATTCTCTGGTATATGTTTATTCTCAGAATGATATTTCTACTGATATTAAAAATGAATTAGAGTCTTTGTATCCTGGCAAGATTTTTTTTGAGAGAAAAGATTCTAGTAATGATGTTGGATTGGAATTTGATAAAATAAGTTTAGGAATTAAAGATTTTGAAGAAAAAAATAAACATTTATCTGTACCATTTGTATGGAGTCAAGCAATTAATCAGTCTGCCCAAGCTATTTTTACCGAGCTGGAACAAGCGGATCCAAATTGGATAAAAGATATATATTTAACTGCGAAAGAAGATGGAGGAGACCCAAATTCGGAAGTGATTCAAGTTTTTCAAAATTTATTAAATGAATCAATTATTCAAAATGAACAATTAATAGAGGGTTTAAAGATATCTGCTAGTTTAAATGAAATTAGTGATGAAAATAAAGAAAAGTCATTAGCACAACTTTATAATAGGATTTATTATACAAAATTAGTTGATAATGCTCCTTTGATGACTGGTGATATTTTTAAATTTACCAATGAAGAGTATGCTATTCTATTTACTCCTGAATGTGATATAAATAATAAAAAAGAGACTAATTTAGATTTTTTCGTATTTAACAAGAACAAGTTTGATGAATATTTGAAGAAAAGAGAGTATGAGAAAATTGATTATGAAACTTTGAAATCAAATTCATTTAAAACAGATGAATTAGGGAATAAAGTGTTAAAAGGGAAATTGAAGGATTTAGTTAAAGAGTTCAATAATGGAAATATAAAAGTTCATATTTTGCCTTCATTTCCATTTGAAGCTGATAAACATAATTTGTCTGCTTTAATTGATTTTGAAACGTCATTAATGGTTAAATCTAAAGTAGAATTTGAAAACAAGAGATCTGATTTTAAGCTAAATTCGCCTTATATTTATCAATTACGCCAAAGATATTTGGCATATATAGGGAGGGTAGGTGTGCCATCAATTCCTCAAAGCCTTAGATTTTTCAATCTAAAATAGGTGCTATTGGAATTTTTAAGTTACACTTATAGCTAAAATAAGTATATTCTTAATAATCGCATCAAACTTTTAATTAAAATATTTTCAAATGAAATTCAGATTTCAAATTATTGAAAAATTGCAGCTTTGGGGAAGCTTATTCTTCGAAAATTATAAAAACTGAGTAATATCCCAATTCTACATTCCCAATACCTACTCCGGCACATACTCATCACTATGTCCCATCAAGTGATTGCCGCTTAGCCAGTTCGGGAAGATTTGGTAGTGCTTATCTTTGATTAGGTTCATGACGGTTTCACGCAATTCGTTCAAATTGCTTTTTTGCTCAGCCGAAATAAAGACAGTTTTAGGTTGATTGGTTTGCCAGTGGGTCTGTTTCAAGAACTGAGTTACTCGATCCATCTTGCTCAATTCAGGTTCTCCATCCTCATTCAAGGCTGCACCTTCAAAGAAAACGTCTTCCACTGGGAATAAGTCAATCTTATTAAATACTAGGATGGTTGGCTTATCGCCCGCACCCATTTCATTCAATATTCCTTGAACGATTTCTATTTGTTCCTCAAAATTTGGATGGGAAATGTCAACGACGTGTAAGAGTATATCCGCTTCTCTTACCTCATCCAAAGTAGATTTAAAGGATTCAATCAGCAGGGTAGGGAGTTTACGAATAAAACCTACGGTGTCGGTCAAAAGGAATGGAATGCCTTCCCAACTTACTTTACGTACCGTTGAGTCTACCGTAGCAAATAACTTATTTTCAGCAAAGACTTCAGCCTTAGCCAATTTTTGCATCAAAGTAGATTTCCCTACGTTGGTATAACCCACCAATGACACACGCACCATGCGGTCGCGGTTCTTACGCTGGGTAAATGTTTGTCGGTCTATAGCTTCCAATTTCTCCTTCAAAAAGGCAATGCGGTCATTGGCAATACGACGGTCAGTTTCCAATTCCTTTTCTCCTGGACCACGCATACCTACCCCACCACGTTGCTTGGAAAGGTGAGACCACATGCGGGTCAAACGAGGTAGCATGTATTGGTACTGAGCCAATTCTACTTGAGTTTTGGCTTGTACCGTTTTAGCTCTTTGTGCAAATATGTTCAAGATCAACAGACTTCGGTCCAAGACCTTCATCTCCTTACCACATAATGAAATCTCGTATTCAATGTTTCTTACTTGAGAGGGCGACAAATCATCGTCAAAGATGATCATATCCACATCTTTGTCAATCACATAGCGAATCACATCATCCAATTTTCCCTTACCTACATAGGTACGGTTATCTGGCTTGGCTAGTTTTTGAGTAAAACTTTGCAAGGTCAGAACCCCAGATGTTGAGGCCAAAAAAGCAAGTTCGGCTAGGTACTCAGCCGTTTGCTGTGCATTTTGTTTTTGAGTAGTTACGGCCACTAAGACGGCGGTTTCTTGCTCTTTATCTGTACTATAACCCTTTTCTTCTCCCATATATAAGCTAAAAAAAGCCTTCCCGTTAAGAAAGGCTTTTTCAAATTAAGCGATTCTATTTTATAAGCCCTTAATTAATTTCTCATTAAGCGCTACGTAATCATCATTTTTTGCGGCTTTCGCCAATTCGATGGATTTCAAAGCCGTTGCTTTGGCACCCGCTTTATCACCCATTTTCGCTTGAATTCTCGCTTTAAGATAGAATACCCAAAAAGCACTTGGATCCGAAGCTGTAGCTTTAGTTACCCATTCCAAAGCCTTGTTTAAATCACGTCCTGTTTCAAAATAGTAGGAAGCAGATTCAAAATAAGGTTTAGTATCAGCACTCATCACTTTTTCAATGGAAGCAGCAATCTTGGCATCAATCTCTGTTTCTACCGGAATAGATACAAAGGTCTTTTCCCAAGATATCTGTATGAACATCTTATTGGCTGCAACTAGTTCAAATTGATATGCCAAAGATTCCATAGGGTATTGTAAAGTAGCAGTTGGAACTGTCACTGTCAATACATTTTCCTCTGGGTGGTAATTGAAAACACCGTCTGTTCCTTTGTTGAATATAATCTCCCAAGATTTTTCTGAAGGATTAATCATCAATTGGTATGAACCTGCTTTCAAGCTTTTGCCCATGATTTTCACATCTTCACCAAATGTTACTTTGGTAGGAGCATTAGCACCCGCTCTCCATAATTTTCCAAAAGGAACGATATCACCAAAAATCTTACGGCCACGTAGGGCAGGACGAGAATAAGTGATCTCTACGGATGATAAAGAAAACTCTTGTTTAATCGTTTGCAATGGACTAGGAGTAGGGACTTTGAACGATTGCGCATTCGCATCCATTCCTAATGCCGTCAATACCAAAAACAATAGTAACTTTTTCATAAATCTAAGCAGATAAAGCCTCAGCACCACCTACAATCTCTAGGATTTCGTTGGTAATAGCGGCTTGACGTGAACGGTTATACTCTAATTTCAAAGCTTTGATCAATTCACCAGCATTGTCTGTTGCCTTATCCATAGCTGTCATACGAGCACCATGCTCAGAAGCATTGGACTCTAACAAAGCACGGAAGATGGACAATTTGATGGATTTTGGAATCAATTCATTGATGATTTCTGCTTCTGATGGTTCAAAAATATAATCCACAGCAGAAGGTTTCACCTCACCAGTATTGCTTTCTTGCAAAGGCAATAATTGTTCAGTACGAATGATTTGAGTGGCTACGTTTTTGAATTCGTTGAAAACGATTTCTACGACGTCGTATTGTTTCTCAGCAAAGCCATTCAATACTTCTTCACCAATTAAACGGGCATTGCCAAAATTCAATTTGGTGTAAATATCTTGGTGATCGGCGTTTAGCTTGTAGCCTCTACGACCCAAATATTCACCCCCTTTTTTACCCAATGGCATCACCGTTACATGACCTGCTTGGTGCAAAGCCGCATATTTTTGTTGAATTAAAGCAATGGTTGCTTTACCAATGTTCGCATTAAAAGCACCACACAAACCACGGTCAGAAGTTACTACTAAGATCAATACGTTTTTAATTTCACGTACTTCAGTGAATGGATTTTCTTTCCCTGCATCCGTACGTCCTGATACTGTCGCAATCATTTCTGATAACTTCTTCGAATAAGGGCGCATTTGGACAATGGCATCAGTGGCACGACGCAACTTCGCTGCCGAAACCATTTTCATGGCTTTGGTAATTTGTTGCGTCGAATTAACTGAAACGATTCTATTTCTTACTTCTTTTAAGGAAGCCATACGATTCTAATTTTTTAAACTGCGTATTTAGCTGCTACTTCATTTCCTACACGCTTCAGTGTAGCTGTCAAGGTATCATCAAATTTACCTGCTCCTAAAGCATCTAAAGTTGCTTTTTCAGTGGCACGTAATACTTGGATGAAATCTTTTTCAAATTCACGTACTTTCTCTACTGGTACTTTATCCAAGTTACCTGTAGTAGCCAAGTAAATCATCGCTACTTGATCTTCTACACGTTGTGGAGAGAATTGAGGTTGTTTCAACATCTCTAAGTTACGACGACCACGGTCGATCGTTAATTTAGTAGAAGCATCCAAATCAGAACCGAACTTAGCAAAAGCTTCCAATTCACGGAATTGAGCTTGATCTAATTTCAAGGTACCTGCTACTTTCTTCATCGACTTAATCTGTGCGTTACCACCTACACGTGATACCGAGATACCTACGTTGATCGCTGGACGAATACCTGCGTTGAATAAGTTAGACTCCAAGAAGATCTGACCGTCAGTAATGGAAATTACGTTGGTAGGGATATATGCAGAAACGTCACCCGCTTGAGTTTCAATGATCGGAAGAGCTGTTAAGCTACCACCACCTTTTACCAAGTGCTTGATAGAATCTGGTAAGTCGTTCATCGACTGAGCAATAGCATCTGAAGCATTCACTTTAGCAGCACGCTCCAATAAACGCGAGTGAAGATAGAATACGTCACCTGGATATGCTTCACGTCCTGGTGGGCGACGAAGTAATAGGGACACTTCACGGTAAGCTACGGCTTGCTTAGAAAGGTCATCATAAACAACCAAAGCAGCACGACCTGTATCACGGAAGAATTCACCAATCGCTGCACCAGTAAATGGAGCGTAGAATTGCATCGGAGCTGGATCAGCCGCACTCGCCGAAACGATTACCGTATACTCCATAGCACCTGCTTTACGCAATGTTTGCTCTACTTGTTTGATGGTAGAAGCTTTCTGACCGATGGCTACATAGATACAGAAAACAGGCTCACCTTTATCGTAAAATTCTTTTTGATTAATAATCGTATCGATACAAACAGCTGTTTTACCTGTTTGACGGTCACCAATAACTAACTCACGCTGACCACGTCCTACTGGAATCATGGCATCGATTGCTTTGATACCTGTTTGAAGAGGCTCAGTTACAGGTTGACGGAAAATTACCCCTGGTGCTTTACGCTCCAATGGCATTTCATATAAGTCTCCAGTGATAGGACCATTTCCGTCGATAGGCTCACCTAAGGTGTTTACTACACGACCTAAAATGCCATCACCCACTTTAACCGAAGCAATTAACTTGGTTCTCTTTACGGTATCGCCCTCTTTTACCAAAGTGGATTCGCCTAATAATACGGCTCCCACATTGTCTTCTTCTAGGTTCAATGCCAATGCTTTAAGTCCGTTTTCAAAAACGATCAACTCACCTGCTTGTACATTGGATAACCCGTAAATACGAGCTACACCATCACCCACTTGGAGTACGGTACCTACTTCTTCTAATTCTGCTTGGGTCTTAGCCTGAGATAATTGCTCCCTAAGGATGGCTGAAACTTCGTCTGGTCTTACTGATGCCATGTTAAAATGGAGTTTTCTGGGATGTTAAATACTTATTTTGAACTAAATTTTCGGGTGCAAAATTAGTTATGAAATTTCAATATTCCCATAACTATTGCAAAAAATGTATGAATTCATAAGACTTTTTTTAGATACTAGCCGTTAGGTCAATATCAGTTCCGTTAAATGGCGTTAAAATAATTGAGAAAGAGCCATTTTTCTGTATCTTAGAGGCTTTGTTTGACTATATTAATAAATTCTATGAAATTTCCATTGGTTCGAATAACTACTATTCTTTCACTAACTGTTCTATCTTTTTCCACTTTTGCTCAGACAAAACCTGCTGTCAAAGCGAAAGTAGCAACTAAATCTGCTGCTCCAGCTTCTAAAGCAAAAGCAACTCCTCATGGAGGGGCGCATTTTGCCAGCACCATTGATTCCGTTTCATATGCCGTTGGAGTTTTAGTAGCTCAAAATTTCAAATCACAAAATGTGGTTTTGAATCCTGAAACCGTAGCCAAAGGTTTTGCTGCAGCTTCACAAGGTAACACTTTAAGCCTCAGCGAACAAGAATGCCAAAAAGTAGTGAATAATTTCATGATGCGAAATCAGGAAAAACAAATGGCAGAAGGTGCCAAGCAATATTTACCAAATAAAGAGGCTGGGGAAAAGTTTTTAGCTGAAAACAAAAAGAAAGCAGGCGTTCTAGTGACACCTAGCGGATTGCAATATCAAATCATCAAAGCAGGAGATGGTCCCAAGCCTACTTCATCCGACAAGGTTAAAACACATTATCATGGAACTCTGATTGATGGAACCGTGTTTGATTCATCTGTGGATCGTGGAGAACCAATTTCTTTCCCTGTATCAGGTGTTATTCCTGGTTGGGTAGAAGCATTGCAGATGATGCCTGTAGGTTCTAAATGGAAATTGTACATTCCTCAAGAATTAGCATACGGTATCCGAGGTGGTGGAGCAGCCATCAAACCTTACTCTGCTTTAATATTTGAAGTTGAATTGATTGCTATCGAAAAATAACATAACGCACCTCGGTATATGAAAAAGATACTGCCTATTTTAATCCCTCTATCACTTTTGGTGGTATTGTTTTTGCACGGCAAAAATCAAACAACCTTCCCTTCAACCAAATCGGTTGTTTACCAAGAAGGTGATTTACAACCCACAGAAACCCAGCGCAAAGTAGAGCGATTGGTCTTTGGTATCTTAAGTAATTACCATTACCGTAAAATCCCAGTAAACGACTCGCTGTCGTCCAAAATCTACGATGCCTATTTGAAAGAATTAGACCCTAACAAAGTTTTCTTCCTTGCGTCTGATATTGATGAATTGGAGAAATACCGTTTGACCATCGACGATCAGTTGAACGAAGGGGATTTGACTTCAGCATTTGCCATTTATAATCGTTACCAGCAGCGCATGAAGGAGCGCTATGCTTATATTGATCAAATCTTACAGAAAATACCTGATTTTACAGTGGATGAAACGTATCAGCCAGGTAGAGAAAAAGTCAAATATGCGGCTTCTAAGGAAGAGCTCAATGACTTTTGGCGCAAAGACGTGAAAAGACAATTGTTGGATTGGAGAATATCAGGAAAAGCAGATACCACAGCCTTGCGTGAGCTGAAAGAGCGTTATAAGCGTTCCGAAAAATACTTGGCACGTACCCGTTCGGAAGATGTTTTTCAAGTATTCATGAATGCTTATACCGAAAGCATTGATCCGCATACCTCTTATATGATTCCGCGGACAGCTCAGGCATTCAATACCGACATGGCACAAAGCTTTGAAGGCATTGGTGCTACACTTCGTTTGGAAGGAGATTATGTGACTATTCAAGATTTGATTCCAGGTGGTCCTGCTTTTAGAAGTAAACAAATCAATCCCAAAGACCGCATCATTGGTGTGGCTCAAGGAGATGATGGCAGTTATGTGGATGTAATTGGTTGGTTTACTGACGATGCAGTTAAGTTGATCCGTGGGCCGAAAAACACGGTGGTTCGTTTGAAATTATTGCCTGCGGGTGCTGGTACTGGTTCTCCGGGAACAGAAGTGCGTTTGGTCCGCGAGAAAATCAAGTTAGAAGAGCAAACGGCCAAAAAAGAAATTTTGACCTATAACCAAGGGGATAAGAAAATCAAATTAGGTTTAATTACTATCCCAATGTTCTATCGTGATTTTGAAGGGGCTCGTAAAAGAGAATCGGATTTCAAATCCACTTCGGCGGATGTGAAGAAATTCTTGACAGAGTTTAAGACCGAAGGTGTAGATGGGTTGATCATTGACCTGCGTAATAATGGAGGAGGTTCTTTGATTGAAGCAGTGGATTTAACAGGTTTATTCATTCCTAAAGGTCCTGTGGTGCAAAGAAAACAATCCGACGGTAAGATTACTCAGGAAGTTGATAGAGATCCAGAGCAATTTTATGATGGCCCCATGGCGGTGTTGATTAACCGTTTCTCTGCATCTGCATCTGAGATTTTTGCTGCAGCTATTCAAGATTATAAGAGAGGGATCATAGTAGGAGAACAATCTTATGGGAAAGGTACCGTACAGTCAGTGGTAGATTTAGATAATTACATGAATAATGAGAAGGAGCCAGTAGGTCAATTGAAAATTACCTTGGAGAAATTCTATCGTATTAATGGTAGCTCTACTCAGCACAAAGGAGTAAGTCCTGACTTTGCTTTGCCTTCGGCATTTTCAGCAGAAGAGTTCGGGGAAAGTTCTCAACCGAGTGCATTGCCATGGGATATGATCTCTCCAACCAACTATCAAATTACTTCTAATATCAATCCAGGATTAATTAATAAAATGCAGACGAGCTTCCAAGCACGTTTGAAATCGAAACCAGATTTGATCAAATTGAAAGATGATTTTGAGCGTTGGAAGAAAATTAAGGAATTGAATTCTATTTCCTTACAAATCGACAAGCGTAAGAAGGAGTTAGATGATCAAAAGAAAAAGCCAGACGAGTCGCAAGCTGTGATGGATAATATTGCAGGTTCAGCAGCTGATACTCCAGAAGGAGATAAAGATAAAAAAGCATCCACAGCAGACAAGCATGCAAAAGATGTGTATTTAAAAGAAACACAACAACTATTGGCAGACTGGGTGTTAGGTCCACTACCTACCAAAGTAGCGGCCAAGCCTTCTGCAAAGAAATAATGGCTGATTTAGAGAAAATATTAGAACAATCCTTACCTCTGGTTCGAGAAGTTGGCCAATGGATACAATCCATGGTGAATCAGATTGCGATTGAACAAATACAATATAAGGGCAAAAACGACTTGGTCTCTTTTGTCGATCAGACTGCTGAAGTTCGCTTGAAAGAAGGTCTTGCTGCTATTTTTTCCGAGGCGGGTTTTATTGCCGAGGAATCTGCGTCCGATTTTTCAGATGTAGGAGATGGCTATTATTGGGTGATTGATCCTTTGGATGGTACTACCAATTTCTTGCATCAATTGCCTATTTATGCAGTTTCTGTCGGTTTGATTTATCAGAAACAACCGGTGTTAGGCATGATTTATGAACCTAATCGGGATGAGTTATTTTATGCCGTTCAAGGAGCAGGTGCACATATGAATGGTTTGCCCATTCAGGTTTCCTCTCAGCCAACCTTGGAAAAGAGTTTGTTAGCCACGGGTTTTCCATATCATGATTTTTCTTACCAAGACAAGTATTTGACTTTATTAAAGGAACTCATGCAGAAAAGTCATGGTTTACGTAGAATGGGCGCTGCAGCCATAGACCTAGCCTATACTGCCTGCGGTCGGTTTGAAGGCTTCTTTGAAGCTAATTTGAAACCTTGGGATGTAGCTGCTGGTAAAATCATCATTGAAGAAGCAGGAGGGAAGGTAACCAACTTTACGGGTGGTCCTGATGTGGTATTTACGGGTCAAATTATTGGAGCAGGGGCTATTTTTGAAGAATTTTTAGGAACTTTGCAAATGCATTGGGAAAACTAATATGCTCATGGAAACGATCATTATCAGTCTTATATTTATTGGAGCACTATTTTATTTGGGGAGATTGGTCTATCGGATGTTTTTTTCCAAACAAGTTGGTTGCGCTAAAGGTTGCGGAACTTGTTCAGCCATGCCTACGGAAACCAATAATCCCGTTTAAGCTTTGAAAGAGACGTCCAGCGGTAAAATAGTCGATTTACACATCATTCGCAGAATTTATGGGTTTATACTACCTTATAAATTCCGTTTTTGGTTGTTGGTATTTCTGATTCTTTGCATGGCAGGCGTTTCTCCTGTAGTTCCATTACTGATCCGTTACACACTTGACCATTATGTGGATGTGGCACGCATCCAAGATTTATTGCGCATGTTTTTCATCATGCTGGGAGTGTTATTTCTTCAAACAGGTTTACAGTTTTCCACCAGTTATTTGGCCGGTTATTTGGGTCAAACTGTGATTCGAGACATTCGAGTGACCCTTTATCAAAAAATCATCAACCTACGTTTGGCCTTCTTCGACGCTACGCCCATTGGACGCTTAGTCACTAGGACTGTTTCGGACATCGAAACCTTGAACGATGTATTTTCTGAAGGTTTAGCATCCATTGCGGGTGATTTGTTGCAATTGTTTTTGATTGTGGGCGTCATGTTTTATACAGATTGGCGTTTGACCTTAATCATTTTGGCAACGGTACCTTTCATGGTTTTGTCCACTTACATTTTCAAAGAACATATCAAAAAATCCTTCAATGAGGTCCGTTTAGCTGTTGCTAACTTGAATTCATTTGTCCAAGAGCATATTTCGGGGATGATGATTGTGCAACTATTTCATGCCGAAAAAAGGGAAATGCTTAAGTTTCAGGAAATTAATAAGGAGCATCGTGATGCGAATATTAAAAGTATTTGGGCATATTCCGTTTATTTCCCAGTTGCGGATGTGATTGCTGCTGTGGGTACGGGTTTAGTCGTTTGGATGGCTTCAACCTATATTTTGAAAGAACAGCAAAGTGTAGGTACTTTGACGGCCTTCATCATGTTTATCAACTTGTTTTTTAGACCCATTCGAATGCTGGCAGATCGTTTCAATACCTTACAAATGGGTATTGTTTCTACAGAGAGGATTTTGACACTTCTGGATTCAACAGATTACATTCAAAATAATGGGACGCATTTGGCCGATAAGTTGGAAGGAAATGTAGCATTCAAAGATGTGACATTTGCTTATAATGAGCCAGAATGGGTAGTGAGACATGTGAGTTTCGACGTGGAGGCGGGAAAGACTTTAGCGATTGTGGGTGCAACAGGTGCAGGTAAATCTTCTATCATAGGATTACTAAGTAGAATGTACGATTGTCAATCGGGCCAAATACTGATTGATGGTATTGCTTTGACCGATTATGAAATTGGAAGTTTGCGTAAAAACATAGCAGTAGTATTACAAGACGTGTTTTTGTTCAGTTCTACAATTGCATACAATATCAATTTGGGAGATGAATCCATCACTCAAGAAAAGATGGAGGAGGCTGCCAAAGCGGTGGGAGTGCATGATTTTATCATGTCTCTGCCAGATGGCTATCAGTATCAAGTGATGGAAAGAGGGGCAACCTTGAGTGTGGGCCAGCGACAATTGATTTCATTCGTACGTGCGTTGGTGCATGATCCCAAGATTATTATTTTAGATGAGGCCACGTCATCTGTTGATACTGAAACGGAATTGATGATTCAGGAAGCTATAGCTACTTTAATGAAAGGCCGCACGGCCGTCGTGATTGCTCATCGTTTATCTACTATTCGACATGCCCACCAGATTTTGGTGATGGAAAAAGGAGAGATTAAAGAGCGGGGGAACCACGATAATTTAATTAAAAAGGATGGTTTGTATGCTCAATTATATCATTTACAATTTAGTAAAGCAGTTTAATTCGGACGTACAAACAATTATGATTATCTTTGCGCTCTTATGAAGTTGAAAAATTTAGGATTGATTCTTTTGGTGGCCGTGATAGGCTTAAGTTCTTGTGGGAAATTTGAGAAATTCCGTAAGAGTGCCAGCGTGCCTACCAAGTATAAGGCAGCCATTGATTATTACAAAAAGAAAGATTTCGCTAAGGCGGGAATACTTTTTGATGAGATTTTACCCTTGTTGAAAGGAGATTCTACTCAAGAATTAGCTACTTTTTATCAAGCTTATTGCGATTTTAATACAGGTAATTATACACTGGCCAATTCTCATTTCAAGAAATTTGCAGAGGTTTTCTCCCGAAGTGAATATGCGGAAGAGGCGATCTATATGTCGGCATTTGCTTTATATAAAGATTCTCCTAACTACAATTTGGATCAAACAGGGACTTTGTCTGCCATCAACGAGATTCAAAGTTATTTAAATAATTACCCTGATACGAAGTTTAAAGAAGAGTGTAGTAATATCATTCGGGAATTACGTAAGAAATTAGAACGTAAAGCCTATGAAAAAGCGAGATTGTATTATAAAACATCTCCTTTTAATATTGCTACATTGAAGTCGTCCGTGATAGAAATTACCAACTTTCAACGTGATTTTCCAGATTCAGATTATAATGAGGAAATGGCTTATTTGAAGGTTTTATCTCAATTTGAGTTGGCGAATAGCACCATTGAGATGAAACAAAAAGAACGTTATTCTGACGCCTCCAAGTTTTATTTGGAGTTGGTGGATAAATATCCAAACAGCAATTATTTAAAATTAGCTGAGAAGATGTACACGAAAAGTGTCGAGGAGGTAGCTCGTATCACTAAGTTGGAAGATGAGTACAAGGCGGCAGTGGAAAAAGAGAAGGCAAAAACCTCCAAATTGGCCACGAGTCCTCAATAGTTTTTACCAAAAATTTAGTCTAAATTTGCAATCTTAAATTTATAGAGATGTCTAAGATCCAAACAAACCCATCGATCATCACCCGTGATGTAGATAAAATTGCCGAAAAGACGGGAAATGTATATGAATCAATTTCCATTATTTCGCAAAGAGCGCGTCAAATCTCTAGTAAGATGAAGGAAGAATTATCAGGTAAACTTTCTGAGTTTGCATCTTCAGTAGATAATTTAGAGGAGATATTTGAGAACCGCGAGCAAATAGAAATTTCAAAATACTACGAGCGTATGCCTAAGCCATCTGCTTTAGCTATCGACGACTTTATGGCTGATAAAGTTGATTTTCGTATCCGTGAAGAAGGTACAGACGAAAAATAATTTTATTTCGTTTGATTTCTAACCATGAAATCTACTCCCTTTTTTCTGAGCTTAATCTTGTTGCTAACTTCCTGGGGACTTCGTGCCCAGGAGTTACAAGCAACGGTGACCATCAATACAGAGCAATTACAGCTCGATCAGCAGCGAGGAAGCAATCAAATCTATCCAGAATTACAAAGGACAATGCAAGACTTCCTGAATGGAAGACGTTGGTCCAATGACAATTTTGCTCCTGAAGAAAAAATCAAAGTGAACATCAATTTGCTTTTGACGAAAGCCACTTCTCAAGGTGACTTTGAAGCAAATGCCCGTGTGCAAGTTTTGCGACCAGTCTTTGGGACTTCATATGAGACAATCGTCTTGAACATCATTGACAAGAACTTTAATTTCAAGTATTTATTGGGCATGCCATTGACCTACAATGACAATTCTTACATTGAGAATTTAGGTGCTATGTTAGCCTATTACGCGTATTTGGCCTGTGCATATCAATATGATTCTTTTGGTAAAATGGGAGGCGATGTATTTACGCAGAAGTTATTTAACTTGACTAATTTGGCTCAGACATCTGGTACAGGTTGGGGTGTTGTGAGTGATGTACGTAGTCGGGTAGCCATTTCAGAGAGTTTAATGAATCAGCAATTACAAGGTATTCGTGAGGTAAATTATACGTATCATCGATTATTATTGGATACTTATAAAGATCAGCCAGATGAGACTCGTAAAGGTATCCTGGAGTTGTTGAATCAAATCAGACAAATTAATCAAATTCGCCCAGGTGCGGCCAGTATACGTATTTTCTTTGATGCCAAGGCTGATGAAATCTTCTCCATCATGGATGAGGCTAGCCCTAGCGAGCGCCAACAGGCCTTTGCCTACCTAAGTTTATTGGATCCGATCCGTACGGAGACGTATAGGAAGTTGATTAGGTAGCAATTTTTCATTTCAAAGAATTTCTTCGTTTAACCAGTTATGCTAATTCCATTGGGAGGAGATTTGTCAAATCTTCAAGATTTGACAAATCTAAGGATCATTTATTTTAACTCAAGACAACATTTGATGAATTAATTGATATATTTGAGTGTAATAAAGCACGGGGTGCCTGTACAAGGCTGAGATGATACCCGAGACCTGATTTGGATAATGCCAACGTAGGGATGCCTTTGAAGATTTTTATTTCAAGCTCCATCCATTGGTATATACAATTGGGTGGAGCTTTTGATTTTTATACATAAATCAAGATGGAAATAGAAAAGTTTTCAACCGACTTAATTCCCTTAAGTCAACAAAATTGGCAAAACAGGCCAGAGTGGTTTTTTAATCGCGAGCATACGGATAGCTATGAACAATGGTATGAGGGACGTTATAAGCGAGCCGAGATTTGGCAAAAAAAAGTCATGGAACAACTCGTTTCCAGTGATAAACGAGTTAAAACATTATTGGAATTCGGTTGTGGTACAGCTCGATTTACCCGTTGGTGGAAAGAGATTGGGATTGAAGCCACCGGTGGGGATATTTCCCCTTTAATGCTATCGCAGGCTAAGCATTTGTTTGGTGGAGATTTAGTGATGGCAGATTCTCATTACATGCCTTTCAAGAATCATACTTTCGATTCACTGGCTTTTATTACCACATTCGAATATTATAAAGATCCCGTAAAAGTAATCCGCGAAGCTGCTCGAGTTGCCAAGTATGGTGTTGCCATGGGAATGATGAACCGAAATTCAACCAAAGTTGTCAGACGTCGAGTTCAAGAACTCTTTGGCCAAAATCCATTTTATTTAACAGCTACCTTTTATACACCAGCTAGATTGACTGAAATTATACATGAAGCCTTAGCTGGTAGAGAATATACGATTCATTGGACTTGTACTGGGCTTCCTTCTTGGTTTCCTGTACAACAGTGGAGTTTACCTTTTGGTGATTTCTTTGGTTTATATATTCAATTGAAGGACGTAGAATAATGAGCGAGAAACTGGGTAAGCTAGAACATCATTTATTTGAACAAATAATTTTCAATAAATGTGGATATCCTCGTAATGAAGTAAGGGCAGGAGCGCAGTTTGGTGTTGATGTGTCCATGATTGATTTGCCAGGAGATATGGCTTTAGCACTCACGAGTGACCCCTTATCATTAATTCCATCTTTGGGTTTACAAGAATCTGCCTGGCTTTCTGTTCATTTAATGGCGAATGATATGGCTACTACGGGATTTGCTCCCATGTACGGTCAATTTGTCCTAAATCTTCCTTCTACATTTTCTAAAAGTGATTTTCAAATCTATTGGGATTACATCCATCAATTTTGCTCAGATATTAAGATAGCTATTACGGGAGGACATACCGGTTTTATCGAAGGGCAAAACTCGACCATAGCAGGAGGTGGAACTTTACTGACTGTGGCGCCCAAAAGTAAATTGCGCCTGTCAAAACAGGCAAAATCAGGAAATGTATTGTTGGTGACTAAATCCTGTGCGATATCTTCTAGTGCCATTCTTGCTATGAGTTTTCCTCAAACAGTCAAGAATCATGTAGGGAACGAAATCCATCTTTTGGCATGCGAATCATTTTATCAAACCTCATCCTTGTCTGATGCTTTATGTGCTGTAGGTGAAAACCAAGAGTTCATGGAAGTGACAGCCATGCATGATGTTACGGAAGGTGGGGTAATTGGGGCAATTTATGAAATGGCTATGGCATCAGGTAATGGTGCTATTATTCGTCATCATCAATTACCAATTCATGAAGTTCAAGCCAGTGTTTGCCAAGTATTTGATTTAGATCCTCGCTATTGCATAGGTGCAGGATCAATGCTTATTGCCTGTGAAAAAGAATCAGCCAATCAAGTAATTGCACGATTGGCACAAAGTAATATACCCTGCGTAGAAGTAGGAGAGCTATGTTCTCAGGAGCAAGGAATTACTCTACTGGAAAACGACGAAAGTAAAGTGCTAACCTATACGGAGACAGATCCTTACTGGGTAGCATATTTTAAAGCATTTAATGCAGGCTGGAAATGAGAAAAGAAATGCTAGGAGGAATTTACTTGATATTGGATATAACAATGGACAAGGTAGAATTATTGAATAAGCTAAATGAGATTATTCAAGAAGAAATCGCCGCTGTGCAGATTTGGGATAATTTTCAGCTAGACGATACGAAACTGGGGTTGATTCAAGAAATCATTCAAATGTGTCATCAGAATGGTATCCCTGTACTAATCAATAATCAGTGGGAATTATTGGGATTAACGCAGTTAGATGGGGTACATTGGGATAAGATACCCGCAGATATTCAAAAGATTCAACAAGCTTGTTCTCAGGATATATTATGGGGAATTACCTGCAATAATGATTTGTCGGTGGTTCAAGAGGCGAAGAAAAATGGGTTTGATTATATTTCATTTTGTTCCATGTTTCCATCATCTACAGCCAATAGTTGTGATTTAGTACGCTTCGATGTTGTTCAAGCAGCAAGTGAAATGACTTCTATTCCTATTTATTTGGCAGGAGGGATTAAACCTGAAAATTTGGATTTATTGAATGAATTACCCTACGCAGGGATTGCTCTTGTTTCAGGAATCATGAGTTCAGATCAGCCGCGAGAGGCTATAAAAAAATACCAACTGAATATTAAAAAATAAACGATGAAATTAGAAACTATTAATAAGCTTTGTTGTCCATTTGATCAGGAAGATTTACAATTGACAATTATTACAAAAGATATTCAAGAGAATATCGTTGAGGGAGTATTAGTTTGTTCTTCCTGCAAGCGGGTTTACCCAATTGTATCAGGTATTCCAATTATGAGTCCTGATGAATACCGCGAATTCAAATTGGAACAACCCTTATTGGAACGTTTGACAAAAGAAAAAGTTTCGGATAACTTTCGATTGATGTAAGCGTCGACTAATACTTGAAAAGCTGTTTCCGATAGATTTTTCAAATAGGTTTTTCAGCAGTATTTCAACAGTTTTTCAGTAGTTTTTCGTATAGATTTGTCAACTTTTCAAAAGTTGACAAATCTAAGGGAAATCATGATTTTTAGCTTCTCCAATTATTCAAGTTGTTGATATTCTCAATTTAATAAACTGATAATATGTAGATTCCAGAATTTTGCCAATGACCTCTTCGGCAACCATCTTGTTTATCCCCCATTTATTTTCAAAATAATTTAGTCTTTTTTTTGTGAAACTAAGTGGTTGCGCATATATTTGCAATCAAATAGTTTCATAATGAATACCAGAAGAGATATTTTTCAGGCCATTGCTGATCCCACTCGTCGTGCAATAATCACACTCATTGCCTTACAAGCTATGACACCAAATGCCATTGCCGAACATTTTGATTCCTCGCGACAAGCCGTTTCCAAGCATTTACGCATTCTTTCTGAATGTGAATTAATCAGCCAAAAACAAGAGGGGAGGGAAATCTATTATCAATTGCAAGTAAATAAAATGAAAGAAATAGACCAATGGATAAATCAGTTTCGCCAGATATGGGAAAACAAGTTTAATCAATTGGATGAAGTTTTAGCCACTCTAAAATCACAGAAAAATGAACAGTAACTTAAATTTTGACTTTACCGTCAATAAAGAAAACAATTCCATCCGTATAAAACGCGAATTTAATGCTAACCTGGAACTCGTTTGGGAAGCCTGGACTAATCCAGAGATTCTTGATCAATGGTGGGCGCCTAAACCCTATCAAACTAAAACCAAATCAATGGATTTTAGAGAAAATGGAAGCTGGTTGTACTGTATGATCAGTCCACAAGATGAAAAACATTGGTGCAAAGCGGATTATATTACCATTGATCCTAAAAACAGCTATTCTTATATTGATAATTTTTGCGATGAAAATGGGAATGTGGGTATTAAATTTCCTAATTCCCATTGGACAAATGTTTTTAGTGAAAATGGTGCAATAACCAACATTGATATTACTATCCAATATGAAAATTTGGAAGACCTAGAAAAAGTGGTAGAGGTTGGCTTTAAAGAAGGATTTTCCATGGCTATTGATAATTTGGATCAATATTTGGAAGCCCAATTTATGCTTCGTCTACAAAACAAAAGCAGCAAGAAAGCCAGAGTTTGTACTTACCTGAATTTTGATGGTAAAACAGAAGAAGCGTTTTTATTTTATAAACAAGTATTCCAATCTGAGTTTATAGGCAAAGGTATTCAACGTTTTGGTGATATTCCAGCTAGTTCAGAGCATCCACCTGTGGCTGAGGAAATCAAGAAAATGATTTTGCATGTGGAATTACCGATTACAGGAAATCATATTTTGATGGGAACAGATGCTCCCAAAGAAATGGGCTTTAACATGACTCAAGGAAATAATATGCACATTTGTCTAGAGCCAGAATCCCGAGAAGAAGCTGATCGACTGTTTCGTGAACTTTCTGTAAATGGCCATGTTACCATGCCTATGGCAGATATGTTTTTTGGTGCCTATTTTGGAGAATTTACCGATCAATATGGAATTAATTGGATGATTAACTTTCAACATTCCAACGAATAGATATCGATTGACTTGAATATCTTAGAAATTAGCCGAATTAAAATTAGTTTCACTTCTTAGCATTATTTCCGATGAATGTAGAAAAAGCTTATGCCTCTGTGAATGGATTAACTATGTATTATGAAATACATGGTCAAGGTAAGCCATTGGTATTAGTGCATGGAGGAGGCTCTACCATACATACTAATTTTGCAAAAATCATTCCATTGTTTGCTGCAAACCGTATGGTAATTGCCTTAGAATTGCAAGCCCATGGTCGAACAAATGATCGTAATTCCGATCTTTCGTTTGAACAAGATGCAGATGATATAGCTGAATTGCTCATGCAATTAGGCATTCCAAAGGCTGATTTCTTGGGTTTTAGCAATGGAGGAACTACCACTTTACAAGTAGCAATTCGTCATCCAAATTTGGTTAATAAATTGATTTTAGGCTCGGTATTGGCAAAAAGACATGGAGTCCCTGCTTGGTTTTGGGACTTTATGTCAAATGCTCATTTGGATAATATGCCAGCAGCTTTGAAAGAAGGGTACATTCAAGTGGCATCAAATCCCAATAACTTGCAAATCATGCATGATCGAGATGCCAAAAGAATGGTCCATTTTATCGATATCCCAGATGAACAATTGATTACTATTGAAGCTCCAACTTTAATCATTATTGGTGACAAAGATATCATTTCACCTGAACATGCCTTGGAGTTACATCGATTAGTAGCCAATTCTGAATTAGCCATCATTCCTGGTGGACATGGCGAATACATTGGAGAAGTAACCACATTGAATGCTGAATTTAAGGAAAGTGAATTGGCAGTACCTCTAATGGAAAAGTTCTTGAATAAAAATTAGTCGATTATAGCTGTATAATAATACATCAGTCAATCAGCTCTCAATCAAGCATCTTAATCACCGAAAATGATTCACCATTATATGGTGGCTGAGGCTCCTGAAGCTACCTATTTGTTTTCCATGGTCAAAATACACAAGCCTTCCGTTTTATCCGTTACCTTATTGCGGTTATCAATCCGATGGCCCATCACCCATACCACAGAACCTTTGCTTAAGACTAATTGCACGTTTTTCTTCAAGTTTAAAGGTACTTTCTTATCGGTCAAAAAATCAGAAATCAATTTCTTTTGGTTCATGCCCAGTGGACAAAACCAATCCCCCTCTTGGTATTTTCTGATTTCCAATGGAAAATGCAAAGTATCTGCATCCAAACAAGCCACATGTGAACCTATAGGAGGCGTGAATCCTTTTTCATTTTCTCCAAAATCAATGTGTAGTAAATGATTCCCTAAATCCACAGTTTCATCCTCTTCCTGTACCAAAATCGGCTTAAACTCAGATTGGTCTTTGGGACTCAGTACCCATTGTTGGCGGTCAATATTCAAGATATGACTAGGTGATTCAAATAGCTTGCCCACTTGTAGTTCATCCGCTGCCAAAATATGAGCCAGATTATCAGTATTAAAATGATAAGTCAACAAAAATTGTTGTCGCATCACTAGTTCTTTTTCTGCTAAACTTGATCCTGATAATTGCACAAAGACGTTTCCTGCCTCATCTGTCTTACAACGCTCATGTTTCCAAAGCACTAATTCAGCCTGCATCCATTTTTCGATGGAAGCTATGTTGGCACTGCATTGAGCTACACTTTGCTCAAAATGTGGATTTAATTCGATGAACTTGGGAATAATCTCATGTCGAATAAAATTCCTTTGGTATTTAGTCGAAGCATTCGATGAATCTTCTCGCCAAGCTAATTTGTGACTTACCACAAAATCAAATATTTGTTCTTGACTAGCAAATGCCATCGGCCGAATGATATTTCCATTTTTAATAGGTATTCCATGAAATCCAGCTAGGCCACTACCTCGGCTCAAATTCATCAAGACAGTTTCTGCACTGTCCATTTGGTGATGCGCTGTAGCTATATAATCATAGCCCTCTTGTTGACGAATCTCCTCAAACCAATCATAACGCAAGATTCTGGCAGCCATTTGAGTAGAGAGCTTTTCTTTTTCTGCAAAGGCTTTCGTATCAAAGCAAATGGTGAAATAGGGTACTTTTAGGGTCTTGGCCATTTTTTTGACAAATACCTCATCTGCCAAAGATTCCTCACCCCTTAAACTGAAGTTGACATGCGCAATTCCAAAATTGAATTTGGCCAATGAAAACAGTTTGGACATGATGACAGAGTCAATTCCGCCACTAACAGCCAACAAAATTTTTTGATCGGCCTGGAATAAATTCTCTTTTCGGATAAATTGGATGAAATCTTCCAGCATAAAAATGGTAAATTGCGTGATAAAGCCACGAAATTAACGATTCGCTTTCAACATGCGTTATAAATCGCTCATTTTCCTGATGTTTCTCTTGCTTTTACCTGCCTTGGCCTGGTGCCAAAGTCAAGTACAAGTAATTTCTGCGGATAGCTTAAATGGTATGCAGGTGGAATCTGCCATGGTTAAGAAATTGATCGGGAAGGTGGTCCTTCGTCAAGGAACTACCATTTTATCTTGTGATCAAGCGATATTGAATAGCAGTACCAATAATGTGGAAGCCTATGGTCGAGTGAAGATTGTGCAGGCAGATACAGTCACTATTACAGGTGATTCAGCTTTGTATAATGGAGACCTTAGGCAAGCCTATATGATCGGCCGAGTAAAATTGGATGATCATACCATTGTGTTGAATACCAATAAGTTAGACTATGACATGAATACAAAAATGGCTGTCTATCATACGGGAGCTAAGATTTTGGATAAGAAAACGACGCTTACAAGTAAGGAGGGATTTTATAATACTGTGACCAAAAACTTTTTGTTTAAAGAGAAAGTCAGGGTGTCGGATAAAGAAGGTGGTGCCTTGAAGGCAGATTCTTTACGCTATAATACGGCGACCAAAGAGGCATTTTTTATTTGTCCAACAGAAATTATCAACAAGAAGGATACCGTTTATACAAAGTCGGGTTTTTATAATACTCAAACAAAAGTCTCCAATTTTACAGGTAGATCTACCGCCAAAATGGAAGATTATACCTTGACTGCCGATACCTTATTTTATGATAGTCCTACCAAAATAGGTGTTGCCAAAGGAAATGTGGAATTCTTAAGTCAAAAGGATAAAGTGGTTTTGACAGGAAAAAATGGTCGATACAATGGGAAAACTGGTATAACCCGAGTGTATGGCCATGCTTTGATGCGTAATATCATGGAAAAAGATACTTTGTATTTGACAGCCGATACCTTAGTTTCATTTGATAATAAACAGGATTCTGTTCGGAAGCTTTATGCGTACAAACATGTGCAAATCTATAAATCAGATTTATCCGCCCGTTGTGATTCTTTGGGATACGATATGCGAGATTCGGTGATACATTTTTATCAAAAGCCCATCATATGGACGAATGATTCCCAATCTACAGCCGACTCGATTTCTTTATATATGGTCAATCAGAAATTGAAAGAAATGCGCTTGCGTGGACATTCATTTGTGATATCAGCCGATTCGGCTTCACATTATAATCAAATTAAAGGTCGGAAGGTCTGGGTCTTTTTTAATGACGATTCTAAATTGCGGCGAGTGAATGTGGAAGGAAATGGGGAAAGTATATATTATGTCATGGACGACAAAAAAGTGACTACAGGTTTGAATCGGGTAGAGTGTAGTAGGATGAATCTGTTTTTTGAAGAAAATAAAGTCAAGCGTATTACCTTCATCACCAAGCCCGAGGCGAGGTTTGTTCCCCCAAAAGAATGGAATGATGATCTACAGGTTTTAGATGGATACCGCTGGCGTATTAGCGAAAAGGTGACTTATAAAAAGCTGATGGAAACAGTGAATGCCCCGGAAATATCCATTCCAATTGTTAAAAATCCTTAAAATTGGGCCTTTGGTCATTTATAATGTACCATTTGACCTATTTCATTTTTTCTAAGACAATATCTGTCTTATTTTTGTTTTACTATTTAATTATTGAATGAATCGAGTTTTACCTTTCATACTTTCTTGTGTAATTATATTACTCTTAGTGGAGAGTTCTTGGAATGTGAATGCTCAAGGAGAAAGCAAGTCTCGTTCTCGTTTGGAATTGAAATCAAAACCCAATCCAGTTCGTTTACCTATTTTGTTAGCCAAAAGAAGTTTTAAGATTAACCCTCAATTACAAACGAATTTAAATATTCACGATAATACCTACATCAGTCAGTTTTTGAAGAATAGTTATGCACAAGCTAGTACTACAAAATCAGCTGAACCGATTAGTATGGATCGTAAAGTTTCCGAAGAGAATGGAGCTAATGATAACTATTTGTTCCAGTCGGACCGCCTAGTAGTTTCTAATTTATACCCCAATCCGGCTAGTGAATATGCCGATATTGATTTTCAAATGGCTACATCGAACCAAGAGGTCAAAATTGTAGTATACAATATTTTGGGTCAAGAAATCAAGGAATTGATATTGGATAGAGATCAACGCAATGCACGTATTTCTTTACGTGATATCAATAGCGGAATGTACATGTATCAACTAATGATTGATGGTCGATCAATTGTTACCAAGAAGTTGATTGTTAGAAAGCAATAATTTTAATTTGAAATTCGTTCGTTAAAACAACGTCGGCAAGGTTCGGAACCTTGACGACGTTGTTCAACACATCTTTAAAATCCACTCACCGTTCTCTTGATGAAGGCTGTTAAATCAGCTCCAGTTAATAGATTTTGAGATAATAAGGCTAAATCCGCAATTTGTTTCGCTAAATTTTTCTTTTCCTCATCAGATGGTAAATCGATCAATTTATTAATCAATGGATGGTTAGCATTGATGGTGATTTGATAGGTCATTGGCATATTACCAAACATACCCATTCCCCCACCACCCGTTTTGGACATATCACTCATTCGACGCATGAACTCATTTTGAGTTACGATGGCTGGTAATTCATCTGGTGACATGGCTTCCACACTTACTTGTTTTTGCTTATCGTTTAGTGTTTCTTCAAAAATAGCTTTTACCGCATTTTTTTGATCATCTGTCAAGATAGCCTCTAGTTGAATGCCTGTATCAATCAATTTATCAATAGAGTCCGCATCCACTCGTTTCCACTGCGTCTTTTCAATTTTAGATTCCATTTGATTGATAAAGTGGGCATCAATCATGGAATCCATTTTTAATACGGAGTAACCTTTTTGAATGGCGGATTGAATAAAGGCATCTTGCTGTTGTACATCTGTGGTGTATAAATACACTTTTTGACCATCTTTATCCGTTTGCAAAGCTTGTACTTCCTCGGCATATTCATCCAAAGTATACAGCTTATTTGCTGTGGTTTCTACCAAGCAAAAATCTTTAGCCTTTTCAAAGAACTTTTCATCTGATATCATTCCATATTTGATGAAAAGGCCAATATTGGCAAATTTCTCCTCAAATCCTGGACGGTCAGATTTGAACAATTCTTGCAATTTATCAGCTACTTTTTTGGTGATATAGCTATTGATTTTCTTAACATTGGAATCCGCTTGTAAGAAACTACGGGATACATTTAATGGAATATCTGGAGAGTCAATGACTCCATGTAAGAGCATTAAAAACTCTGGAACGATGTCTTTGACCTCATCGGTAATAAATACTTGTCGGCTATACAACTGAATTTTTTCGCGTTGCAACTGAAATTCATTTTTTACTTTTGGGAAGTATAGAATTCCAGTCAAATTGAATGGATAATCTACATTCAAGTGGATCCAAAACAATGGTTTCTCTTGGAATGGATATAATTCCTCATAAAAATTAAGGTAATCTTCGTCTGTTAATTCAGATGGTGATTTAGTCCAAAGTGGAGAAGGGTTGTTGATGGTTTTCTCTTGAAATTCAATTGGGATAGGTAAGAATTTTCCATATTTTTCCAAGATGGATTTTAAACGAAACTCATCTAAAAACTCTTCGGAATCTTCAGCAATATGCAAGATGATATCGGTACCTCTATCTGCTTTTTCAGCTGAATTGATGGTGTATTCGGTAGAACCATCGCAAATCCATTGAGCAGCTTCTGCGCCTTCTTGATGCGATTTTGAGATGATTTCTACCTCGGAAGCAACCATGAAAGCAGAGTAAAAACCTAAGCCAAAATGGCCAATAATACCTTTGTCGTCCCCCTTATCCTTATATTTTTCCACAAACTCTGTGGCGCCAGAAAAGGCAATTTGATTGATGTATTTTTTAATTTCTTCAGCTGTCATACCAATACCATTGTCTGAAATGGTGATGGTTTTAGCTTCTTTGTCAAAACTCACTTTGACTTTCAATTCTCCTAATTCGCCATTGAATTCACCAATGGAGCTCAATCTCTTGATTTTTTGACTGGCATCTACCGCATTGGAGACTAATTCACGAAGGAAAATTTCGTGATCCGAATAGAGGAATTTTTTAATGATCGGAAAAATGTTCTCGGTGTGAATGGAGATATTACCTGTTTCTTTCATATTGTTCATGAGGAGTGATTAAAAATCTTTAATTTAATGCTGGATTAACAAATTCGAATCCAAATATTACTTGGGTGTCATATTGTCAGTAATTATGTCGAAAAGCATCATTCGAAGTGAAACAGATTGTCTCAATTGTGGAAATGAAGTAACGGCACGTTACTGTTCACACTGTGGGCAAGAAAACCGAGAACCATATGAATCATTTTGGTCCTTGTTAATCCATTTTGTCGAAGATATTACTCATTTTGATGGGGCCTTATTTAAAACATGCAAAACGCTATTTACGCAACCTGGAGGATTAACTCAAGCTTATTTGTTAGGTAAAAGGAGCAGTTATTTGCACCCCATTCGATTTTATTTATTTACTTCTGCCTTTTTCTTTTTGACCTTGTTTTACGTGTTTCAGCCATTGCAATTCCGATTGAACAAGGATTTGAAAGCCATTGAAGTCGCTTCTTTTCAGGTGAAATTGGATAAACGAGGTGCCTATTTGAATTCTAATGAGATTCAATCCTATAAAAAAAATCAATTGGCAAAACCTGAATCAGAGCGCGATTCTCCACTGTTTCAAAATATCATTTTTCATTTTTACGAGCTTCAAAAAAAATACCCAGAGAGCAAGCAGTTTTACAAGGCTTTGTATGAAGGAGTGACTCATAAGATGTCCCAAGTATTATTTTTGACCATACCATTATTAGCTTTGATTTTACAAGTAGTTTTTATTCGAAGAAAACACTTTTACTTCATGCACCATGGGATATTTGTCTTACACATGGCAACGAGTTGGTTTATCGTTTTGTTGCTTAGAAATGTATTAGATCTGGTGCAATTAGCGTTATACTGGGAATTCATAGATGTGGTAAAAAGTTTCATCATGCTTGCTTGGTGTTATTTTTATTATAAAAGCTTTAAAAACTTTTACCAATTGAAAGGGATTAGATCCATTGGATTGTTTACAGCTTCGTTTTTTTTACAATTGATTTTAGTCTTTGTTGTGTTTGTATCCTTGGTTCTATTTTCATTTTTTAGTTTATAAATTATCGTTATGCGTCATATTTTGCTTGGATTTTTGTGTTTTTGTACCGTTTCTCTCTGGGCTCAGCAAGAATCATTGCGCATGGTTTATCCTTTTATTCCTTTGTCCATTAATCCTGCAGATGCAGGAGGAAAAGGAGTAGCTTCTATAACTGGGATCTTTCGAAAAAAACCTTTGTTTCAACAAACAGGTGGGGCCACATCCTCGCAGCAATATTTTAGTTTTGATATGCCAATTCGACAAGAGAAATGGGGAATAGGTTTTTTAGCATATAATACGGATCAATCTTATGGGCCATTAGGTGGAGGAATTGCGGCTAATTTAGGTTTGGCGGGATTAGTAGCCAAGCGATTTATTGTTGGAAAAGGGCAGGGGCTTCAATTGGGACTTAATTTAGGATTGAATCAATATCCAGTTTTGGGAAAGAGCGGAACATCTGAGTTTGGTGGGAGTATCGGTTTTGGTATATCTTATCAATATGACCGACTGGAATTAGGGCTGAGTAGACCTACACAAAGTTTACGGAGTTTGGAATGGACCAATCCTAATCCTGTATATGCTAAAATTGGCTATCAATTGGAACCGGGACAAGGTAATTTGTTGAAATTGGGAGCTTTAATGCGGCATCAGTATTCTGAAACTAGAATCGATTTGAATGCTGTATTTTGGTGGCAAGAAAAAGTAGGTGTAGGTATTTGGTGGCAAAATACGGGATCTGAATTTTCCAATGAGGCATTGTTAGGAAGTGTAGAAGTGCCGTTTGGGAGAAATTTCAGAGTGGGGTATGCCTATGATTTTTTAGGAAAAAACTCGGTGTATTATGCTCCGGGTACAACCAATACGGGCACGAGTACGGTCCAAACAGCGGTCTCTGCTTACCATCAAATTTTCATGAGATATGAGATTGATTTAGGGAATGGAAAGATTGCTAATTTTAGACCTTAGGTATTGTTGTAAATAATTTGATTATCCGTAGATATAATAATAAAATATAAAGATTTTTTTTGACATAGGTAGATGAGTCATAAATCCTTGGAAATTTGTGCTCCAAACGGGAAAAAACCCCAATTTTTTTGGGGATAATTATAATCCCCTTCGTAAATTGCGAAGATTTTTTTAGACAAGAATAATTAAATTTAACCAATCAATAACGTTTGAAACTTTTCTGGATTATAGGCCAGATTTTACATTATGGATTCATTTTCCTACGTTGCCAATGCTGATACACAAGTTATTTCTGACTTGTTTGATGCGTATAGAGTTGACCCCAATTCAGTAGACAGTTCTTGGAGAGATTTTTTCAAGGGGTTTGAGTTTGCTCAAACTTGGCAAGGAGAAGGCGCTTCGCCTTCAGGTGCTGCCTTAGATTCTTCGCATGTTCAAAAAGAAATGTCCGTTATCAGCTTGATTAAGGCATTTCGTTCCAGAGGACATTTACTTTCCAAGACCAACCCAGTGCGTGATCGTAAAGATCGTCAACCACGTTTGGAGATTAAGGATTATTCGCTTTCGGAGGCTGATTTAGATACAGTTTTTCAAGCAGGTAGTTTTTTGGGAATAGGTCCAGCTACTTTACGTAAGATATGTGAAGTATTGGAGAAAGTGTATGCGGGATCAATTGGATTTGAGTATTCGTATATACGTGAGGTTCGAGTTAAGGAGTGGTTACGAAATAAAATTGAAAAAGAGGCATTGTCTTTCATGCCTTCTATTGAAGAGAAAAAGCAGATTCTACAAAAGCTGAATGAGGCAGTAGTATTTGAAAACTTCTTAGGGACCAAATATTTAGGTCAAAAGCGTTTTGGATTAGAAGGAGGCGAAAGTACGATAGCTGGTTTAGATGCTATTATTAATAAAGCTGCTGATTTTGGTGTGAAGCAAGCGATGATTGGAATGGCTCACCGTGGCCGTTTGAACGTGCTGGCTAATATCATGCATAAATCTTACGAGGCTATTTTTGATGGATTTGAAGGAAATGTACCAGATCAGATTCATGGAGATGGTGATGTGAAATACCATTTAGGTTATTCCAGTCAGCATACAAGCCCTAATGGAAATGAAATTACATTGAAATTAGCGCCCAATCCTTCTCATTTAGAGGCAGTTAACCCTTTGGTTGAAGGCTTTTGTCGGGCTAGTGCAGATGCTCATTATGAGGGGGATTACTCTCAGGTATTGCCTATTTTGATTCATGGTGATGCGGCTCTAGCAGGCCAAGGGATTGTATATGAGGTAACTCAAATGGCCAAATTGAAAGGTTATTCTACGGGTGGAACCATTCACTTTGTGATTAATAATCAAGTGGGATTCACAACGGATTTTGAAGATGCACGTTCGGCTATTTACTGTACCGATGTGGCTAAAATCATTGATGCTCCTGTATTCCATGTGAATGGAGATGATCCAGAAGCCGTTGTATTTGTGTCGCGCATGGCGGCTGAATTCCGTCAAGAGTTTGGGCGTGATGTGTTTGTGGATATGGTTTGTTACCGTAGAAATGGTCACAATGAGTCGGATGAGCCGCGTTTTACGCAGCCTACTTTATATGCGAACATTACCAATCACCCTAATCCAAGAGAAATTTACACGCAAACATTAATCAAGCGTGGTGATATCGATGCCCAATTAGCTAGCCAAATGGATTCTGAATTTAAAGCAGAATTGCAAGCTCGTTTGGATATGGTAAAGCAAAAAGTAAAACCTCCTTATGTTCCTTTAAAATTGGATAATAAGTGGTCTAACTTACGTTTCTCTAAAGCAGATGATTTTGCTTCTTCGCCAAACACGGCAATTACCAAAGCGACAATTGATTTGGTTGCGAAGGCAATTACTTCTTTGCCTGCAGGATTTGTAGCTTTGAAACAAATTGAAAAAGTAATATCCGATCGTAAGACCTTTTTTGAGAAAGGAGAATTGAATTGGGCAACGGCTGAGTTATTAGCTTATGGCTCAATTTTGGCTGAAGGAAAAACGGTTCGTTTATCCGGACAAGATGTTCAACGTGGTACATTCTCTCACCGTCATGCTGTATTGCATGATGCAAATACGAACAATAATTATTGCAATTTAGATCATATTAAAGAAGGTCAAGAGAAGATGCAAATCTTTAACTCTTTGCTTTCAGAATACGGTGTTTTAGGGTTTGAATTTGGTTATGCCTTAGCTAATCCAGATGCATTGGTGATTTGGGAAGCTCAGTTTGGTGATTTTGCAAATGGTGCTCAAACAATGATCGACCAATTTGTCAGTTCACATGAATCTAAATGGGGAACACAGAATGGTTTAGTGATGCTCTTGCCTCATGGATATGAAGGTCAAGGACCAGAGCACTCGAATGCTCGTCCAGAGCGTTTCTTGCAATTAGCTTCAGAGAATAACATGGTTGTAGCCAATTTAACTACACCGGCTAATATTTTCCATGCATTGCGCCGCCAATTATCTTGGGAATTCCGTAAGCCATTGGTCGTGATGTCGCCAAAATCTATTTTCCGTCATCCTAAAGTGGTTTCTCCGCTAGAGGCATTTACTAAAGGTAAATTCCAAGAAGTGATTGGAGATGCTTATGCAGAAAAAGCGAAGGTTAAAAAAGTGTTATTATGTAGCGGAAAAGTGTATTTCGACTTGTTAGAAAAACAAGAAAAAGATGCTCGAAAAGATGTAGCGATTATTCGTATCGAACAGTTACATCCGCTACCTACCGCGCAGATTGAAAAGGAATTAGCTCAATATAAAAATGCAGATGTGTATTTTGTCCAAGAAGAACCAGAGAATATGGGTTATTGGTCATACATCATACGTGAATTTGGTTGGTCTAAATTCAAGGGATTGGTTGCACGTAAGAAAAGTGCATCTCCTGCCACAGGATTCTTAAAGGTGCATGCTGAAGAGCAGGCTGCCTTAGTTAATAAAGCATTTGAATAATTAAAACAAAAGCCGAACAACAATGGCCATAGAAATGAAAGTGCCCGCTGTGGGCGAATCGATTACGGAAGTTACCGTTGCTACTTGGAATAAGAAAGAGGGTGATGTCGTGAAGTTGGATGAAGTTCTTTGTGAATTGGAGTCAGACAAGGCAACTTTTGAATTGCCTGCAGAAGCAGAAGGGATTTTACACATTGTAGCGAAAGAAGGTGATGTTTTACCTATTGGTGCTGTAATTTGTACCATTGAGGTGGTTGGTGCTCAAGCAACTGCACCGGCACCAGCTCCAGCAGTTGTAGCAGCAGACAGTCCTGCTCCTGCGCCAGTAGCTGCTGCACCAACGGCTCCTTCGGCAGAAAGCAAAGTATTGGAAGTAAAGGTTCCTCCTGTGGGAGAATCAATTACAGAGGTGACTGTTTCTGTTTGGAATAAAAAATCAGGAGATACCGTTGCCTTAGATGAAGTTTTATGTGAATTAGAATCAGATAAAGCGACTTTTGAATTGCCAGCTGAATCAGCAGGTGTATTACAAATTATAGCTGAGTCAGGTGCTGTAGTACCTATAGGTGGCATTTTGGCAACTATTACCGTTGGGGCGGGTGCAACAACTCCTCAAGCTGCAGTAACTCCACCAACTGCCAACGTTGCTGCACCTGTTGCAGCTCCTGTCTCTGGTGAATCTTATGCAGCCGGTCATCCTTCTCCAGCAGCAGCTAAAATTTTGGATGAAAAAGGAATTGCTGCTTCGCAAGTAGCAGGAACGGGTGTTGGCGGAAGAATTACGAAGGATGATGCACAAAATGCACAGCCAGTTGCAGCTGCACCGGTAACAGCAACGCCTGCACCAGCAGCATCTTCAGCTCCAGCTAGTGCTTCTGATGCACGTGGTTCTCGCCGTGAAAAAATGAGCTCATTGCGTAAAACAGTAGCTCGTCGATTGGTAGCCGTAAAAAATGAAACGGCCATGTTAACTACCTTCAATGAGGTAGACATGAAACCGGTCATGGATTTGAGATCTAAATACAAAGATAAGTTTAAAGAAAAGCATGGAGTAGGATTAGGCTTTATGTCCTTCTTTACGAAGGCTGTATGTGTAGCCTTGAAGGAATTCCCTTCTGTCAATGCAAAAATTGATGGGGATGAAATGGTTTTCCATGATTTCTGTGATATTTCCATTGCAGTTTCTGCACCTAAGGGTTTGGTGGTGCCGGTTATTCGTAATGCAGAGAATTTGAGTCTTGCTGGAATCGAATCAGAAGTGGTTCGTTTAGCTGTTAAGGCGCGTGATAATAAATTGAGTTTGGAAGAAATGACTGGTGGAACATTTACTATCACCAATGGTGGTGTATTTGGATCGATGATGTCAACTCCAATCATCAATGCCCCGCAAGTGGCTATTTTGGGTATGCACAATATCGTGGAGCGTCCAGTAGTAGTGGATGGCCAAATTGTGATTAGACCTATGATGTACTTGGCTCTATCGTATGACCACCGTATTATTGACGGTCGTGAGTCGGTAAGCTTCTTAGTACGTGTGAAGCAGTTGTTGGAAGACCCTGCTCGTTTATTATTAGATATTTAACAACGTGAATAGGCCTTTAGGGGCCTATTCCTTTTTTCCATTGCCTTATGTTAGAATTTGATGTTGTCGTTATTGGTTCTGGTCCTGGTGGTTATGTTGCAGCTATTCGTGCGGCACAATTAGGATTTAAAACCGCCATAATTGAAAAATATGCTGTTATGGGTGGTACCTGCTTAAATGTAGGTTGTATTCCTTCCAAAGCTCTTTTAGATTCTTCGGAACACTATTATAATGCCATTCATCATTTTGAAGAGCATGGAATTGTGGGTGGAAAGCCAAAGGTAGATTTGGAAAAAATGATTGCTAGAAAAGCAGGTGTGGTCGAAAAAATGAATGGCGGTATTTCATTTTTGATGAAGAAAAATAAGGTATCGGTATTTCACGGTTTGGGTTCTTTCGAAAGTGCTAAAGTGGTAAAAGTATCTCAAGCAGATGGAAAAGAAGAATTACTAAGTGCTAAAAATATTATAGTGGCAACGGGTTCAAAACCAACCAATTTGCCATTTATTTCAGTAGATAAAACTCGAATTATCACATCCACTGAAGCTTTAAAGCTGAAGGAAATACCTAAGCATCTGATTGTTATTGGTGCAGGAGTTATTGGTGCTGAATTAGGTTCTGTATATGCTCGTTTAGGTTCTAAAGTTAGTTTTGTGGAATATGCTGATGGCATGATTCCAACCATGGATAGAACGATGGGAAAGGAATTGCAAAAGTCAATTGCGAAGTTAGGGGCTGATTTTTATTTCTCTCACCAAGTTACTGGGACAGAAAATAAAGGTAAAGAAGTTGTGGTTAAAGCGAAAAATGCCGCTGGAGAAGAAGTAGAAATTAAAGGAGATTATTGTTTGGTATGTATTGGTCGTAAACCATATACCGAAGGTTTAAATCTAGCTGCAGCTGGATTGCAAGCGGATGAGCGTGGAAGAATTGCAGTAGATGAACATACCTTACAAACTTCAGTTCCAGGTATTTATGCCATTGGGGATTTGATTCGTGGTGCTATGTTAGCCCACAAGGCAGAGGAAGAAGGAGTATTTGTTGCTGAAGTAATTGCTGGTCAAAAGCCGCATATTAATTATAATTTGATTCCAGGTGTTGTTTATACTTGGCCTGAAGTAGCTTCTGTTGGTAAAACAGAACAAGAACTTAAAGCCGCCGGTATAGCCTATAAAGATGGATCTTTTCCATTTAAAGCTTTGGGACGTGCCGTAGCTTCCATGGATGTGGATGGTTTAGTAAAGGTTTTGGCTGATGCCAAAACAGATGAAATTTTAGGAGTTCATATCATTGGTGCTCGTGCAGCCGATATGATAGCGGAAGCCGTTGTTGCGATGGAATTCAGAGCCAGTGCGGAAGATGTGGCACGTATGTCACATGCCCATCCTACCTACACGGAAGCTATGAAGGAAGCTTGTTTAGCTGCTACCAGCAAACGCGCGATTCACGCCTAATTTATTCGCTCGCTTTTTCCTCGGAAGATTTAAAGCGATTGGTCATTTTAATAAGTAAAAACATCACAAAAGCGACTAAAATAAAGTCGATAAAAATTGTGATGAAGTTACCGTATTGAATGGCGTTTTCTGGAGAAAGGATTTTGCCACTGGCATCATATTGAGCTTCTCGGAGGACATATTTCATGGCTTTGAAATCAACTCCTGTGGTAAGTTCTCCAACAATAGGCATAATGACCCCGTCAATCAATGCAGTTGTGACCTTACCAAATGCAGCTCCCATGATGAAGGCAACGGAAATTTCAATAAGGCTGCCTTTCATGGCAAATTCTTTGAACTCTTTGATAATACTCATAGTGAATGGTTTTAATTTGGAATTAGTAGGAAACAAGGAATTTGAAGCAATTCGTTTGATATACCAACGTTATGAGATATAAATCTCAAGTACATGGGTCGATTTAACCGAATTACTCTCCAAATACTTGATTTTTTTTTAAATTTCAATCGCTTGCTTGAAATTGTTTCAAAACAAATTTCTTTGCAATAAATGAGTAAATTTGATTTTATCGTTCTTAGCCATGAAAGCATCACTCATTTTATCTACTTTAAGTTTATTTTCTTGGGGACTTTTTGCTCAAAAGTCGGAGAGAGTAACAGTATTTCAATCTGGCCAAGATACGTATGCCAGTTATCGCATTCCTGCAATTATTAAGCTTCCACATGGTGAGTTATTGGCTTTTGCAGAAGGTAGAAAGGGTAGTGCAGCTGATTTTGGAAATATAGATATCGTTTCCAAGCTTAGTAAAGATGGAGGAAAAACTTGGTCCGTTATTCAAAAAGTAGTGGATTTCGATTCTTTGCAAGCTGGTAATCCCGCACCAGTTGTAGATTATTGGGATCCAGAATACCCACAAGGAAGAATCTTTTTATTTTATAATACAGGCAATAATCATGAGAATTTAGTTCGACAAGGTAAAGGACTAAGAGAAGTTTGGTACATAACCTCCACGGATGATGGTAAGACTTGGTCTGTACCAGTCAATATTACCAAATCCGTTCATCGCCCTATCCAAGAACCTTATAAGTATGCTGAAGATTGGCGCTCCTATGCCAATACACCCGGCCATGCGATGCAAATTAGTTCGGGAAGGTACCGTGGTAGAATATATGTAGCTGCAAACCATTCGATTGGTGCCCCCAAAGCAGACTTTACTGATTATGTATCTCATGGTTTTTTTACTGATAATCATGGTCAAAGTTTTCAATTAAGTCAGTCCTTAGGTCTACCAGGAAGCAATGAAGCCACAGCCGCAGAACTGTCGGATAATCGACTGCTATTGAATGCTAGAAACCAAAAAGGAGATGTGCGAACTCGAATTGCAGCTATAAGTTCGGATGGGGGGAATACCTGGGATAAAACGTATTATGAAACCTCACTACCTGATCCTGTTTGTGAAGGCTCCTTACTTTCCATTGGATATAGGCAAGGTAAAAGTGTATTAGCATTTAGCAATGCAGCAGATCAAGAAAAACGCAATCATTTAACCCTTCGAATCAGTTTTGATGAAGGGTTAACTTGGCCAATAAGCCATGAAATAGATGGTACAAGTGATCCCATAAAACATCCTGATTTTACAGCATATTCCGATATAGTTAAACTAGATGAAGATCGAATTGGCGTTTTATACGAACGAAATGATTATGCTGAAATAGTCTATGTCAGTATCAAATGGGAGTAAAACAAATCTTTTTTGGCTAAGGCCAGCCAACGCTGTCAAGGTTCCAAACCTTGCCAGCGTTAGCGATTTAGCTAACGCAATTGGAAGGATAGCTTCCTTAGCCAAACGAATGAAAATTCAAAAAATGTATATCAATATTTAAACTATCAAGTTCTTGATTAATCTTCCACTTTCAGCGAATTGAAATCAATGACTTTAGTGCGAGCGTAGAATCGCCAAGAAAGTAATGTAGCTGAGCAAATTAAGCTACAAGTTAAACCAATCCAAATCCCAACCGCCCCCAAATCACCCGAAATACCTAAGTAATAACTTAATGGTATTCCTACGCCCCAATAGGAAACCACGGTAATAGCTGTGGGTATCTTGACGTCTTGAAGCCCACGAAGTAGGCCTAAAGAAACAGCTTGAATACCATCAAAAAGTTGAAATATGGCACCCCAGGTCACCAAACTAACAGCAATGGCGATTACATTTGCTTCCTGAGTATATCCACGAACTAACCATGATTTGAAAGTAAACATAATAATGGCACAAATACCCATAAATGCAACAGAGAGAAGTAATGCGGCGTTACCAGATATGTAAATTCCAGCACGATTTTTTTCTCCTATGTCTGTACCAACATGAATTCCACCGGCAGCTGCAATGCCAGTTGCCATCATGTAAGTCAAAGATGCCATGTTGATAGCTACAATATGTGCTGCTTGAGCTGTAGACGAAATCCAACCCATCATCACTACTGCCATGCCAAAGGTGGCGATTTCAAAGAATCCTTGGAAGCCAGCTGGAATACCGACTTTTAATATGGTTTTTTCCAGTACCCACGTGTGATGTTCAGAACCCATGTGCGCGAAATACTTGGTAAAAGATGCAGATTTGAAGATGTATAATCCTAAGCTTAAGGCCATAAATACGCGACAAAGCAAAGTAGAAATACCTGCCCCAAATAAACCCATGGCAGGAATGGGTCCTAAGCCATTGATGCAAATATGATTTCCAATTACATTTAAAACTAAGGCAACGATGGTAATATTCATCGCTATACTAGTACGTTTCAATCCATCCGTAAAACTTTTAAATGCTGCAAATAAAAAGGTTGGTATTACAGATATGGCAATTAATACCAAATAGGGAAGGGTTAACTCTTTGTTAATGGCACTTTGTTGGAAAAGGTCATAATTCAATCCAATTATCGCAATGATTAAAATTGTAATAACAGAAAGGATTAGGGCAACTCGAATTCCAGCTCGCATTAAATTACCACATTCAGCGTCATTGTTTTCGGCCACTGATTTTGAAATCATGGGTGAAATGATTTGTAAACAGATTAATCCAATAATAGCAATGGTGAAAAATATGGAATTGGCCATGCCTGAAGCCCCCAAGCTTTCAGCCACTTGCGACTGCATTTGACCAACTTGGACGGTATCGGCTAAACCCATCAACATCACACCTAATTGTCCTATTACAATGGGTAAGGCTAATTTAAACGTGCTACTAATTTTTCCTCCAAGGCTGACTTCCCGCATGATTTAGATTCGAACGATTTCTGCTCCTAATGCATTTAATCGAGTATCTATATTTTGATATCCTCGGTCAATTTGTTCAATGTTATCAATGATAGAAGTACCAGTTGCAGACATCGCTGCAATCAATAAAGAAACACCAGCACGAATATCCGGAGAGGACATGCGTATTCCTTTCAAGTTTTGCTTTCTATCGAAACCAACAACGGTAGCTCTATGTGGATCACAAAGAATGATTTGAGCTCCCATTTCAATTAATCGGTCAACAAAGAATAGTCGACTTTCAAACATTTTTTGGTGAATCAATACTGTTCCTTTAGCCTGGATAGCTGTTACTAAAATAATCGATAACAAGTCTGGTGTAAAACCTGGCCATGGATGATCAGAAATGGTCAACATCGATCCATCTATGAAGTTTTCCAATTCATAATGCTCTTGTGCTGGAACAAAAATATCATCACCTCTGAATTCTAATTTAATACCTAGTTTGCGGAAAACATCAGGTATAATGCCTAGTTCTGCTATTTTACAATTCTTAATGGTAATTTCTGATTGAGTCATCGCTGCCATTCCAATGAATGAGCCAATTTCAATCATATCTGGTAACATGGTATGCTCTGTTCCGCCTAATATATCAACTCCTTCTATCGTCAATAAATTAGATCCAATACCTGAAATTTTGGCCCCCATTCGGTTCAGCATTTTGCATAATTGCTGAATGTAAGGCTCGCAGGCTGCATGATAAATGATGGTAGTGCCTTTGGCTAATACCGCCGCCATTAGAATGTTAGCCGTTCCGGTAACCGAAGCCTCATCTAATAACATATAGGCACCTATTAAATGTGAAGCATCTACTTCGTAAAACCCTCCATCTTCGGCACTATAATTGAATTTGGCGCCTAATTTCATGAATCCCGTAAAGTGAGTATCTAATCTTCTACGGCCAATTTTATCACCTCCTGGTGAAGGTATACGTCCTTTTTTGAAACGAGCCAAAGTCGGCCCTAATAACATCACCGATCCACGAAGGGCGGCTGCCTTTGCTTTATATGTTTCAGACTCTAAGTATTCAATATTGACTTGAGATGCATCAAATTCAATGCTAGATTCACTTAAGCGGCGAATTTTCACCCCCATGTCGCCTAATAAATCAATTAATTGATTGACATCACGGATGTTAGGAATATTATGGATGGTGACAGGTTCTGCGGTTAGTACAACAGCACAAAGAATTTGTAATGCTTCGTTTTTTGCACCTTGAGGAGTGATTTCTCCTGATAATTTTCTACCACCTGTTACTTTAAATGAGGCCATAAGGGTCAATTATTTTTTATGATTTCTTGGATTGAAATTCCGATTGTTTCTGAAGTTTTTTCTATAATTATTTCCACCACGGTTATTATTAGGGCCGTTAGGATATTCTGGTGCATTATAAGCGTTTCTAGCATTATTGGCCACTTTGGCGTGTCCTAGACCTTCTTGGGATAATTCATCCACGATGGATCCAAGGAGATTTTCAGACATTTCTTTGATGTTTTGCCAAATGACCTGATCATCTACTGAATCTTTATTCCAAGTAACATAAAAGCCCTTCATTAATCGAGCGATGTAGGCCACTAAAATCTTTTTATCCTCTATTTTTTCTTCTGCTATGGCACGTAGAATAAGTAATTCAACATTACGACCATAGTGTTTGAATTTCAAATGGTGTTGGTTGTAATTGACTTTTTTAGGTGCTTTACCAACAGATTCTGGTGAGGGAGGAGGGTAAGGACCTTGTACATCCAATTGGAAGTTGGACATGATGTACAAGTCATCCCAAAGTTTTTTGGAATAATCTTGGCTATTGTCCTTCATACCAGGATGTATCTGCTTCATGAGTTCTATCATGAGGAAAGCATATTTGGTTCTTTTCTCTCGATCTTGAATCGTTAGAATGTAGTTGACCAATTTTTGTACACTAGACCCGTATTCTTTCATAATGTTGTGTCAAACTTAATTACTAAATACCAATCGCATCCAAAGATGAGGAAAGGAAATAAGGCAAAAAACAAAGGCTGCCCAAATAGCCATCACTAAAACAGCTCCTGCCGCAAAGTCTTTTGCTTTTTTGGCCAATGGATGATGTTCAGGGGCTACAATATCTGTGATATTTTCTAATGCGGAATTAATTAACTCGGCCATCCATACTCCTGCAATAGCTAAACTAATCCAAAGCCATTCAATCGCCATGAAACCAATATTGATTCCAACGACTATCACTAAGATAGTGGAAGCCAAGTGAATTTTAGCATTGTTTTCTTCCTTGATCAAAGTAATGATACCCGACCAAGCAATGGAAATGCTGCGAAAAGCTTTGGACAAATTAAACATATTAAAATTCTGCCGATTTAGGTGTTCTTGGAAATGGAATGACATCGCGAATGTTACTCATACCCGTCACAAATAAAACAAGACGTTCGAAACCTAATCCAAAGCCAGCATGTGGAGCAGAGCCAAACTGTCTAGTTTGTAAATACCACCAAATGGAATCTTCCTCAATGCCCACATCTTTCGTGCGTTGAAGTAGTTTTTCGTAATCATCTTCTCTTTGAGAGCCACCAATGATTTCTCCAATACCTGGAAACAAAACGTCCATGGCACGAACCGTTTTTCCATCATCTTCTAATTTCATGTAGAAGGCCTTGATGTCTTTCGGATAATGCGTCAGGATAACAGGTTTTTTGAAGTGTTTTTCAACCAAATAACGCTCATGCTCACTTTGTAAGTCGATTCCCCATGCTACAGGGTAGTTGAATTTACCTTGCTTATGTGGCTTTGATTGCAATAAAATATCAATAGCCTCGGTATAAGTTAATCTTTCAAAAGTATTTTCAGAAACAAATCTCAATTTCTCAGAAAGCGTCATCTCTGATTGTTCTTCCTTTTTCTTCATTTTTTCCTCTTCCAACAAGCGTTTTTCAAGGAAAGCAATATCGTCAGCACAATTTTCTAAAGCATAGCTAATCAAGCTTTTGGTAAAATCTTCAGCTAGATTCATGTTGTCTGTAAGCTCAAAAAAGGCCATTTCAGGCTCTACCATCCAGAATTCAGCTAAGTGACGAGTGGTATTGGAGTTTTCAGCACGGAAAGTAGGTCCAAACGTGTAAATTTTGGAAAGAGCCATGGCTCCTAATTCTCCTTCTAATTGGCCAGAAACCGTCAGATTGGTCTCTTTGCCAAAAAAGTCTTCTTTATAATCTATTTTTCCTTCATCTGTTAATGGAGGATTGATCGCAGGTAAGGTGGTTACACGAAACATTTCTCCTGCTCCTTCGGCATCTGAACCCGTGATAATTGGGGTATGCAAATAAAAGAAGCCGTGATCGTTGAAATATTGATGTATTGCAAAGGCTAAGGCATGACGAATACGTAGAATGGCTGAAAAAGTATTAGTTCTTGGACGAAGATGTGCAATCTCTCGTAAGAACTCCAAAGAGTGTTTTTTGGGCTGTAAAGGGTATTTTTCTGGATCAGCAGTCCCGTAAACTTGGATAGCCGTTACTTGAACTTCAACGGATTGACCTTGTCCTTGAGATGGAATTAGAATACCTGTTACAGCAATACAAGATCCCGTAGTTACTAATTTTAACGTTTCTTCAGAAACGACGCCATCAGAAACAACGGCCTGAATATTATGAATCGTAGATCCATCGTTCATGGCGATGAAAGCTACAGATGAAGATACACGTTTGGTACGCACCCAACCTTTTACCGTAACCGTTTGTTGGCTCGGGGATTGGAGAAGTAATTCTTTAATTTGCATATAAATAAATGGTCAAATGGCCCCCAATTGGGGCAAACTAGCCTCAAAATTACGTACAAAAAACGGAATAATTTTATTTATTTATGAATTACAAGTATTTTTAAAAACTGGCCGTCAAATCAGCGTATATTTGTTTATTAGATTAAAGATATGCAGGGATTATCACTCAAAATTTCTCAGCAACAGCGGCTTTCTCCACAACAAATTCAGTTTGTTAAATTGCTTCAAATTCCTTCAGCTGAACTGGCTGCAAGAATAGAGGAGGAATTGGAGGAAAATCCCGCTTTGGAAGAGGGTTTAGAAATAAAGGATTCAGATGAATTCGATGAAAAAGAACGAGAGACTGTAGAGGACTTAGAGCGAGAGGAATTAGAAATAGGAGATTATTTGCAAGATGATTATGCTGGCTATAAAATGGCTGGTGATTCCTATGATTCCAATGAAGAGTCCAAGGAACGACCTATGGCCACCGTGGCTAGTGCAGAAGATTACTTGTTGATGCAAATCGGTTTTAGTTTAAAAGATGAGCGAGAAGAGATGATTGCGCATCAGTTAATAGGCTCGCTTGAAGAAGATGGTTATTTGAGAAGGAACATTGAAAGTATTGTCAATGACTTAGCATTTACACAAGGTTTTACAACCAATTTTGAAGAGGTAGAAGGTGTTTTAAAGAAAATTCAGGCCTTAGATCCTGCAGGGATTGGAGCTAGGGATTTACAAGAATGTTTGTCGATACAATTGCACCGTAGAGAATCAGACCATCCTACTTGTTTATTGGCTATTCGCTTGATTGATGAGTTCTTTGATGAATTTTCTAAAAAGCATTTTGTGCAATTACAGCAAAAATTAGGTGTTGATGAAAGTGAATTGAAAAAGGCGATTAACCTAATCAAACGCTTAAATCCTAAACCTGGTGGAGCAGAAGGAGGGAATTTAGCGCCTTATTTGCAACCTGATTTTGTGGTGACAAATCAACATGGCAAATTGGATATTAAGTTGAATGGAAAAAATGCCCCCGAATTAAGGGTCAGTAAGTCATTTCAAGAGATGTTGCAAACCTATGATCAAGGGAATAAACAGCAAAAAGAGATTAAGGAAGCTGTTACTTTTATCAAGCATAAATTAGATGCTGCATCTTGGTTTATTCAGGCAATACAACAAAGACAGGGCACTTTATTGAAAACGATGCACAGTATTGTGGCTCAGCAATACGATTTCTTTTTGACAGGCGATGATTCTACCTTGAAACCCATGAAGATGAAGGAAATTGCCAGCTTGATTGAAATGGACGTTTCTACTGTGTCAAGAGTAGTCTCCGCTAAATCAGTGCAAACAGATTTTGGTATATATCCTTTAAAATATTTCTTCTCAGAAGGAATTACTCATGAGTCAGGGGAGGATGTGTCAACCAGAGAAGTGAAAAATATACTGAGGGAAATCATTGAGCAAGAACCAGCTCAAGAGCCTTATCCTGATGAAACCTTAGAGCAGCTTTTATCTGAAAAAGGCTTTGTGGTGAAACGCCGTACCGTAGCTAAATATAGAGAACAACTGGGTATACCAGTTGCGAGGCTAAGAAGGAAACTTTAAATTAAATGTAAATGGTGAATGGTAAATGGTAAATGGTGAGTCGTGTCTTGAGTGAAACAATTTAAAATAAATCAACTAATTAATAATTCTATAGATTGCATTTAATTGAAATGATTGAAATGTAGATTTGGTAATAAAATTTTATCAAGTGAAACATAAGAATGTCATAAAATCAAAATCTTTTTTTTTCGCAATTCAAATCTGGCATTTATATCATTATCTTGTTAATGAGAGAAAAGAATTTATTCTTTCAAAGCAAATTTTGCGAAGTGGAACAGCAGTTGGGGCAATAATTAGAGAAGCAGAACATGCAGAATCTAAATTGGATTTTAAGCACAAAATGTCAATTGCTCAAAAGGAAATAAATGAAACTATATATATTGGTTGGAATTATTAAACGAAATTGATTACTTAGAAGAAGTTCGCTTCGTTAAATTAATGTCAGAAAGCGATGAAATTTTAAGAATTATTACTAAAATTTTACTAACGGTAAAACATAATTTGTCCATTAAATAATAAAGCATTTATCATTTACCACTTACCATTCATAATTGAATTCTCCATTTATAATTCATAATTCATCATTTATAATTTATTATTATGTCTTCTTACCAATTTCTTCATCTTAGTCAAGTTAATGGAGTTTGGACCATTCATCTGAAGCGTCCAGAAGTGTTTAATGCCTTAAATGCAGGTTTGATACATGAGATAAGGGATGTAGCAGAAAAAGCAAAGGCTTCCGAATCAGCTAGGGTTTTGGTAATAACAGGAGAGGGGAAGGCATTTTGTTCGGGAGCTGATTTGAAATCGGGCGTAAGCGATTCTGATTTAGGTGCAGTACTTAGATCTACCTATAATCCAATGATTTTGGCATTAAGAGGCTTGGATAAGCCTGTAATTGGAGCAATCAACGGTCCAGCAGCAGGAGCAGGATGCTCCTTGGCATTAGCATGTGACTATTTAGTTGCTAAGGAAGGAGCATATTTTGCTGAACTTTTTGTTCAGATAGGTTTGACCTTGGATGCAGGAAGTACGGCCTTTTTAATGCAGTCTTTGGGGTATCATAAGGCATTTGAATTAGCGTCTACAGCTAAAAAAATTAGTGCAGAGGAAGCTCAAGCTTTGGGATTGGTAGCAGAAGTTATTTCCGAGGAATATTGGGAACAACGACTGAAGACACTAGGAGAAGAATTTGCTCGTCGACCTACATTAGCATTAGCATTAATCAAACGAGAATTGCAAAAGGCTCACCATCAGGACTTAGCAACTGTATTGGAAATGGAAGCAGAAGCTCAGCGACAAGCTGGTTACTCGAAGGATTTCCAAGAAGGAGTAAGTTCTTTCTTAGAAAAACGAGCTCCTCATTTTACAGGGAAGTAAAAATTGGAATAAAATTGATTTTTTTTCAGCAAGGTCTTTTCATATTCCCAAAGAAATTCTACCTTTGCAGTCCCGAATGGGAATTGGTTGCGTAGCTCAATTGGATAGAGCATCTCACTACGGATGAGAAGGTTTGGGGTTCGAATCCCTACGCGACCACACTAAATGTTAAAAACACCTATAAATTTTAAATTTGTAGGTGTTTTTTTTTGCGCTAATTTTTCCATTGAGACTTGTATCAAATTCATATGAATATCAAGTTTATTGAAATCAGAAACGTTGGAACATCGTTAGATTTTTGGCAATCAAATCAGAATTTCCTCCCCAAAGAAAAATCTAATCCTTGGTATCTTCAAGTACTATGATTAGTTAAATATCAATACAATCAGATGTTTGTTTTTATTTGATCTAATCTTTCTTAACTACCTGAATTTCAAGTAGAAATATCATGTTTGAATTCTAAGGTTTGATTATTCCGATTATGAAAAGTATAAATAGATTTGATACTAATTCTCCAAATTTGAATGGCTTGATGTACTCAAAACTCGATTAATTTCATTCAATAATTCGGATTGCTTAAATGGTTTAGATACATAGCCATTCATGCCCATGTCAACGCATTTTTGTTTTTCTCCCACTAATGAATGTGCTGTCATCGCAATAATTGGGATAGAATTATTCAATTTTTTTCGGATAATTGATGTAGCTTGATAACCATCCATGATGGGCATTTGCAAATCCATTAAGATTAAATCAAAATTTTCTTTCTTAACTAGTTCTACCCCCATTTGGCCATGGTTGGCTATTTTAATGTCAAAACCAAAATGTTTAATGACCATTTCAGCCAATTTTTGGTTCATGACATTGTCTTCACAAAGTAAAATACGTACCTGTCTTTTTTTAGATCCATGTCGATTCAAATCAGTATTTTGTTCAATTTCAACTTGATCTGATTTTTTATACGTTAGGATAAAATAGAATTCTGAACCTATTCCTAGCTTGCTTTTGACATGAATTTCGCCATGTTGGAGTTCCACTAACTGTTTCGATATGCTAAGCCCTAAACCTGTGCCTCCAAATTTTCGAGTTGTGGAAGATTCTGCTTGCGTAAATCGTTCAAAAATTCGCTCAAGTACTTCTTCTGACATACCAATGCCCGTGTCCTTCACCGAAAAGCGTAAAGTTACGTTTGTAGCGGTCTCTTCTATTTTCTTGACTTGAATTGAAACATCCCCTTCATGCGTGAACTTGATGGCATTTCCAGCTAAATTCATTAAGATTTGATTTAGTCTACCTCGATCACCTTCAATCATTTCTGGCAAGTCTGCATCTAAATATAAACTGAAATCTAATTTTTTTTCTTCAGCCTTTACTTTCAATAAATGATATACATGTCTAAGTATTTCAGTCAGATTAAAGGGATAAGACTCTATTTCTAATTTACCTGATTCCATTTTAGATAAATCCAAAATATCGTTGATGATTAATAGCAGATTATCTCCAGCTATGTGAATATTGGATAAATATTCTGTTTGAATCGGATCTAAGTTCGACTGAGATAGTAATTCGGTGAAACCAATAATGGCATTTAAAGGGGTTCGGATCTCATGACTCATGTTGGCTAAAAAACTATCTTTAGTCAATACAGCTTCTTCTGCCATCAATTTAGCATGTAAAAGCTCTTTTTCCGCTTCTTTTTTAGTCGTATAGTTTTCGGCAACTCGAATGTAACCGGTGATTTCACCTTGTCCATTTTTAATACAAGTGACAGTTAACCAAACGGGTATTTTTTTTCCTGATTTTGTTACATAGGTCCATTCACTGGAATGAGGTTTACCACTTAATTTGGATTTTATAACCACTGTTTCCATCCCCAATTTAATCGGATAACCTAATTCTAAACTGAGTTCTTTAGTTCGTTCCTCCATTTCTCGATTATCGTAAAACGGGGAACAATCCATTTTACCAACTAATTCCTCTGCCGTATATTCAAGTAATTCTAAAGCTGCGGGATTTACACGTTGAATGATTCCATTAATGTCAGTATGAATGATCGAAAGCCCAACTCCATCAAATGTGGCCTTCTGGTCTTCTATTAAAGCTAGAATCTGAATTTCTTTTTGTTTTTTTTCGGTGATATCAGCAGCAAAGACTACAAAGTGAATTAGCTGATGATTTTCATTGTAAATCGGTTGAATATTTACGTTTAAATAATATTCTCTCCCTGATTTGGTTATATTTTTAATTTCACCTTGATAAGTGAATGTCTTAAAAAGCTGACTTCTTACTTGATTTATAAATTCTGGATTGGTTGTGGTCGTAGAAATGGTCTCACTCATTTTTTTGCCCATTACCTCTTGCAAACTATATTCTGAAATTAATTCATAGGGGTGATTTATCCATTGAATGACTCCTTCTGGATCAGTTATTAATACGCCATCTTGAATACCTCTAGCGACAAAGGATAAACGCTGATTCTCTTCAAAAATCAACTTTTTATCTGTTATATCTCTGCTTAGTGAAACATATTTTACCAATTCTCCTTTTTCATTCATAAAAGGGACCACAACCATATCTACCCAATAGAATGTTCCATCTTTCGCTTTATTCCTTAATTCTCCTTTCCAAACTTGCCCCTTATTTAAAATGCTCCATAAAGAATCAAAATACTCATCCGTGTGGTAGCCAGATCTTAGTATACTTATATTTTGATTGATTAATTCTTTTTGACTATACTTACTATAGCGACATGCCGTTTCGTTGGCATATTGAATGATTCCATCTCTATTTACTATCATTACGATAGATGATTCATCTAAAGCTTTTTGGTGACTGGTTAATTCCAATTGAAGCTCTTTTATTTCCTGGTCGGCTTGTTTTTTGACTTCTTGTTTGGATGCAATGTATTTCTTCCTAAGTTCAAGTTGTGTTATGATATATTGAGCAATCTTTTCTAACATGACTTTCGTTTCACTAGAAAGAGAGTTTGTTTTTGTGTCCATGACACTGATAGTTCCAATTCTAAAACCTTCATCTGTAATTAGTGGAACACCTGCATAATATTTTACTTGTAAATCACTTGTAACAAAACGGATGGATTTAACTCGTTCATCATTAGAAGCATCTAGAATTTCTAAAACATCATCTTGAAGAATGGTATGTTGGCTAAATGATTCATTTCTAGGTAATTCATCGTAGTCGAATCCCAATTTAGATTTGTACCAAATTCGATTTTTATCAATAAAAGAAATAAAGCCCATGGGCATATTTAAAACCATGCAGATAAGTTGTATGATTTTTTCGAATTCAGGTTCGGGAGGAGTATCTAGAATATCATAGCTATCCAAAGCGGCTAGTCGCTGTGGCTCATTTAATGGAATGAGTGGTTTCGATGGGGTTTCCATGACGGGTTTAGTTCTAATGTATTCTAATTGAGCCCATTGCAAACAACAGGCTTATTTGATTTGATTATATAACTAGTCACGGATTTACAAATAAAGTAATGATTATTTTCTAAACGTAATTATTGGGTAGAATTTGGATTAAATAATCAATTTTAGGCTTAATTTACCCAAGATAAAGAACCAATTTGTAAAAATAGGTTGTATTCTTGAATCAATCCTGGTTGTTAAAATAATTGAAGTTAGGAGTTTAATAGACTTTATAATGTGCTTTGGAATCATTGTGCGCCTTGTACATAATCAATAAATGAAATGAATCAATCGATTGCGCAAATGCCATTTGCGTTAGTCCAAAGAGGATATAAAAAATGTGTAATTCAAGTATTTCTATTAAGATGCCCCTAACTTATTAATTTCTTTAGAAGAGGATTTTTTGGAAAAAAGAATGCTTTAATTTCCAGTGACGGATTAAGAATATACGTTCCAAATTTGAAGGTATGTAATTCTTTGAAAAAAAGGCCTCCTCTCAATAAATGGATTCAGTAATAATATTCTATTTGTATAATAACTGGCTGATTGTCAGTTAGATGTAGGTCTAATTCTGAATGCTAATTAATCATGCTAAGTGGGGTTGCTACGAATGATTATAACTAAGAATAAGTTATTCACATTTATTTTCTTTCTTCTAAAAGAACAATAGAAATTCCAACCCATGGAAATCAAACTTTGAAGAAAACTCCAACCCATGAATTTTTCATGCAACGATTAATAGTAGGTAAACTTTACCGAATAATCAAAGAAAAAAAACGGTCTCTTTGCATGTAAGGACATGAGCAGCCGAAATAATTGATATATTTCGATAATGAAAAAGTATATCTTCACTTTCTGCTTTTGCTTATTGACGTTTTGGGGATTCTCTCAGAAGGAAAATGAAGTAAAGGGTAAATTGGTTGACTCCTTAACAGCTGAGCCATTATCTTTTGCGACACTCCGATTAGAATCAAAAAAGCAAAGTAATGTGGTGAAGGGGCAAATAGCTGATGAAAAAGGGAAATTTGAATTCGTTGGTTTAAAAGACGACAAATACGTCATCAGGATTGAATATGTTGGTTATAAAACCAAGTATGTAGAAATTAGTTATGAAAAAATCAATTCTCAACTCGATTTAGGTACCATATCCTTGGCGCCTATCAATCAATTGTTGGAATCCGTTATAGTTTCAGGATTTAAGCCTAATGTCATTGCTACCCTAGAAAAGCAAGTTTTTAAAGCCGAACAATTTGAAGTAGCAAAAGGCGGTACAGCCAGCGACATACTTCGAAATGTTCCTTCCATCATGGTTAATGCAGAAGGGGAGCTTTCCATGCGAGGGTCAAAAGGTTTTTTAATATTGATTAATGGAAAACCAACGCAGGTGGATGCAACAACCATTTTAACTCAAATCCCAGCTAATACAATTGATCGAATTGAACTTATTACAGCCCCATCTGCTAAATATGATGCCGATGGAAAGGCGGGAATTATCAATATTGTGACAAAAAAAGGAAGTAATGATGGCTGGTCATTGACATCTAATCTACAATATGGATTACCTCGAATTAAGCAATATGAAAACACTACTGAGCCATCAAGGTATGGGCTTGATTTATCGACATCCTATCGTAAAGGGAATTGGGATATTTCGACCTCATTCAATTACTTAAAAAACGATATCGCTGGTCGCAGAGAGGGAGATGTTAATACCACCATAAACCGGATTTACACGAGTTTTCCAAGTGAGGGAGAAAGGAGTTTTAAGCGAGATAATTATGGATTTAGGACTTCACTTATTTATACTCCCTCGAGCAACGATGATTTAACGATGGGTATTTATTTAGGAGAGCGGGATCAATATCGTACGGCTGATATACATTATAACAATACTAAATATGATCTCTCTACCAATTCCATTATTGGTAGAAGTAATTATTTTAATTCCAATTTGGTCTTAAAGTCAGGCTCTTTTCGGGTTTACAATCTGGATTATTTGCATCGATTTAACGATAAATCTAGTTTAAGTATATCTGGCTTATATGAATATGCCATGATTGATGGATATACTAAAAATAGAAATTTGAATGAGAAAAATTATGCAGATACCCTTCAATACACATTGAACACTGGTCAGAACCCACTTGATGCTTATCGATTTAAAATTGATTATGAGAAAACCCTAGGCATAGGAAAACTTTCCATGGGTTATCAATATCGTAACCAAATTCAAAAGGGGATCTTTAATTATTTTGAAAAGTCAGGAAACTATAGCCCCTTGGTTTATAACCCGTCATTTTCAGCTTTCATTGAAGTACTCAACCGAATTCATGGTTTATATGTACAGTATGCTGGGTCGTATAAAAAAATTGAATTTTCTAGTGGATTAAGGTATGAAAATGCATTTAGAAAATTTCAAGCTAATAAATCGATATCACCAGCCATCTTAGATCTGTCCAATTTATTTCCATCCGCTAATGTGATGTACAATTTTAAAGAGGATGTCAGGTTTAAATTGGCATATAGTAGGAGAGTACAACGTTCTACTAACAACGAATTAAACCCGTATCCAGAAAGGGAGCATAGTGAAACACTGGAGCAAGGTGATCCCAATATAAAACCTGAATTCGTGGGAATTATAGAAACTGGTGTCACAAAGGATTTTAAAAAAGGATCCTTGTACATTAATTTGTATAGTCAACAAATTGACAATATTGTGAATCGAGTTAATAGTGTCTATAATGATACTATTTTAAATAGAATATACACCAATGCAGGTCAAGCCAGCCTATTAGGTTCCGAAATTGGACTCACGCTTAATCCAGTTAAAAAATTAAAAATCTTTATTGGAGGAAATATATATAGCTTAAAGATAAATGGAGGAATATTTAATAACTCCGTAGTGGTGAATTCGACAGGTTCTGTTTATTCGATCAATTCCAATATTAGCTATCAGATAAATCCAACTTTGAGTACACAATTTAATTTATCTTATTTATCAGCTAAAAATACGGCACAGGGGGTAGATTCTAGATTTTATCAACCCAATTTCTCTATTAAAAAGACATTACTAGAAAACAAATTGTTTTTTACTTTACAATGGCAAAATGCGGCATTGGGAAATATGAAAGTGAATGAGCAAAGCATTACCACCTTTGGATCTAATTTTTACACAACAACTAATTACATTCAGGAAAGAAATATCATTTTATTGAATCTGTCATACAATTTTAGATCGAGTGAAAAGAAGGCTAAGTTGCCTAGTAGTGAATTTGGGGAGAAGGAATTTTAAATGCCCCAACTATGCAAATCATATATTCATGTAAGTGAGAGGCAAAATCACATTACCTGTTGATCAAATAATTGCTTGAATAGACCATTTTGGTTTTTCAATTCATCAAATTTCCCCTTTTCTACGATTTTTCCTTCATCCATAACATAGATGTAATCTGCCAACTTTAAATTATAAAGTCGGTGTGTAATAAGAATAGTTGCACGGTTGGCAGCCATTTTTTTGAAATTTTGAAATATGGTAGCCTCAGAAATGGCATCCAATGCACTGGTAGGTTCATCTAAGACTATAAGATGAGCTGGTCGATAAAATGCCCTAGCAATGGCTAATTTCTGCCATTGGCCACCACTTATCTGTTCGCCCCCTTCAAAAATTTTCCCTAATCTAGTTTCATAAGAATGTGGAAGTTGTTGGATGAATTCCTCTGCATCCGCCAATCGCGCAGCTTGTTGTATGGCTTCCATATCAATGGGCTGATCTAAATTGCCCATGGCAATAATTTCTTTGATTTGTAAGAAGTATTTCTCAAAATCTTGAAAGACAAATAAGCTGTTTTGCTTATAGTTATCTGCATCTAACTCCTGTAGAAGATGGCCATTCCACTTGATTTCTCCTTGACTTGGACTATATAAACCTGCTAATAATTTGATTAAAGAGGTTTTTCCTGCACCATTCATTCCAACAATAGCAATCGTTTGACCTATCTGACAGGTTAATTGAATCTGTTCTAATGTTTTTTGTGTCGATCCGGGATATTGAAAATCTACTTGATTTATTTCTAAGCCATTTCCATGTATATCCATTAAAATAGAACCATGAATAGGCTTTTCACGATCTAATGCGAGAAATAGATTGAAATCTTGAATGAATCTGCGTTGTTGAAATAACTGAAGTAAGGAGTTTAGTAGGCTTTTTAAAGTGCTTTGGATTCGTTGAATACCTTGTATATAAACAATAAATAAACTAATGCCAATGGATTGAGTAAAAGCCATTTGAGCAAGTCCATATAGAATGTAAAACAAGATGGACAATTCAAGTATTTCTGTCAGGAAGCCCAAACTTATTAATTTCTTTTGAAGAAGATTTTTTTTCTGGAATATGAATGCTTTAACTTCCTTCAACCGATTAAGTATATACGTTCCAAAGTTGAGAGTTCGTAATTCTTTGGCATACGCGCTACCAGTCAATAAATGGATTAAATAATAGGATTCTCTTTCTTTGCTAACTAATTGTTTATCAAGTCGATGTAAGGCAAATCCAGAATACCATTTGATAATGCTTAGTGGAGCTGCGACAAGTAATATTAACCAGGCATAAGCTTTTATCAAGGTAAAGAAATAGACAATAAGTATGGTGAATGTCAACAGTTGAGTCAGGAATGATTTGAAATTTTGGTAAATAAGCGGCAAATTTTGTTGCGATTGCTGCTGAGCCATGTGTAAAGTATCTTGATACTGAGCTTCTTCATAATACGTATATGGTATAGCGATTGCTTTATTTAGAATTTTATAGACAATTTCATTGGTGATTTTTTGTTCTTGAATAAATGAAATGTAATTATCAATGTTCGTGAGAAATGACTGGAAAATTTGTAAGGAAATAAGCAGAGCAATCCATATTAAAATGGAATTAAAATTAGTTTGAGCAATATGCCCGAATTGATCAAATAAATTTTTCGTTACATATAAAATTGCCGTAGGAATCAATCCCAAAACCACTGCAATTAGAAACTGAAAAAGTGTATTCTTTTTGTTCAGGCTAAATAACAGTTTATAAACCAATAAGAAATCTCGGAAGATGTTGAAATTCAAAGGGAATCAGATTTGTTTGTATTGCAAATCTATCTTATGTCATGGATTAAACCATTATCAGGGCAGATAATTCAGATTATTTTGTTGTTTTTTATATCTTTGCGACTGTTAATTTGACCTGTTCCATGTTTAAATACTTTGCGTTGGGAATGCAAATTCAATCTGAATTTGAGATTCCTGGATTGTTTCCATTTGACTTCCCAGAAAATGATGATATCGTCATGGTTGAGTTTGGTACTGTACCAGACACGCTTCAAAATGAAATCTTAGAAGTTAAGCCTTTTTCTACCTTCAATGAGCGTGAGTTTATATTTCATATTCCTGAGGCAGCAAAATATTATATTACGGATGGGAATAGAGTGCTGATTGAACCATTGTCGGATAATTTGGATGAAGTACTATTTTACCTTTATACGGGAGTATTGGCAACGGTACTATATCAGAAAAATATACTTCCTTTTCATGTTTCAGGTGTAGTTCTTAAAAACAACACGGTTTTGCTTTTTGCAGGACATCAGAGAGCGGGGAAATCGTCTACCTCAATCATGCTACAAAATAGAGGTTATTTGCCATTTACAGATGATACGGCTGTTTTGCAAGTTAGCAATGGACATTGTTATGCCACTTCCTCTTACCCGATTATTCGGGCAATGGAAAGAACTTTAGAGAAGCAGATGGTCTATTCAGAAGAGGAAATAACACCAAAAATTAAAGAGGGTTTTAAGTTTGGAATTAATTTTCATAAAAAATTTATTCCAGAGCAGTTACCCGTTAGTGGTATTGTTTTTCTTAGTGAAGATGGGGATGAGGTAACTATTTCGCCAATGAAAGCAGCAGATGCTATTAAATTGTTAAAGTTTAATGTTTATCGAAAGCAATGGGTACATGGAATGAAAAAGGAGCTTCTTGAATTTCAGACGATCTCACAAATTGCTCAGAGTAAATTACAGTTTTTTACAGCCAAGCGCCCTTGGGAAACGGACAGTTTTGAGAGTTTAGCACAAGCCATAGAAGATCAAATCATTCATCAAATTGGAAAATAAAAAGAATATAGTTTGGTTAGCTTCTTATCCTAAATCTGGAAATACCTGGTTTAGGAGCTTTATTTCTGCTCTTAGAAATAAAGGAGAAGTGGATATTAATGCTATTTCTACCGAAGGGATATTTTCTCAAAAAAGAGGATTAGAAGAATATTTGGATTTGGATGCTGATGAGATACCTGTGTCTAAAATGGATCATTTTAAACGCATATCATTTAACCACCAATCGAATACAGCAGTCGAGAAATGCTTTGTGAAAATCCATGATTTGTATTCAATATCAAAAATTGACCATCAACCCATTGTACCAGAAGAATCTACATTTGCCGCCATCTACTTTGTTAGAAATCCGCTAGATGTAAGCATATCCATGGCAAATCACGATGGAAAGACTTTAGATGAGTCCATTAGCAAGGTGATATGTAATGAACAAGTGCATTTGGTTCGATTTGGAAAACATGCGCATGACCAATTTCAGCAGTATTTAGGCTCATGGAATATGCATGTAGAAAGTTGGAAAAAAGTTACAGCATTTCCTGTTTTTTTTGTTCGTTATGAAGATTTGAAAAATAATCCGCAAGATACATTTACACGTGTTTTGAAGCAGATTGAATATGAGGCAACAGAAGAAGAAATACGATCAGCTATAGAGGCCACCGAATTTGAAAAATTAAAAAGTCAAGAAGCGGAGTTTGGATTTAGAGAAAAACCAAAAGCCTGTAAATCTTTTTTTAATAAAGGGGAAGTAGGTCAATGGAAAGTGCAATTGAATCAAGAACAAACCAGTTTAATAAAACAATTTAATGAGCCCATGATGCGAGAATTCGGATATTGGGAGGACTAAAAAAAGAAAAATATGAATTACATTTTTAATGAAGAAAGAGTTTTATTAACTCAATTAGGAGAAGAAGGAGTTTTATATGATATTCAAACCAATGAATATTTTACCTTAAATGAAACCCTATTTATCATTGTTGATGGGATTAAAAATGGACTTACTTTGACAGAAATTGGTGAAGTATTAATGAACCAATACGATATCGATAAGGAGTTGTGTCATCAAGAAATGACTAAAGGCATCCAACAATTGTTGGAAAAAGATATTATATCAGAACAAAAAAATGCTTAGAATAGTTAGTCTATTTTTTAGATTAAGTTTTCGTAACCAAGGTATTGTTTTGGGTACAGTTTTCCTTTCTTTTTATTGTTATTTTCTATTTAAAATAAGGCCAACTTGGATTCGATTTGGCCGAATTCAACATGATAAGTTAGAATCTAAGAATATAGATTGGGAATTAGTGAATGATATTCGAGAGTCTATTCGATTAGTAAGTAAGAGATTTCCCTTTCATTTAGTTTGCCGCCATGAAGCCTATGTAGCTAAAATATGGCTGAATTATTATAACATCCCATACACGATTTATATTGGATTTAAGTATGGGGATGATAACAGTATCAAGGGACATGCTTGGACGGAAGTTCAGGAAAGGCAAATTACGGGCTTTTGTGACCCTAAGGAATATGTAATTCAGACCACTTATTCGTAAAGGAATAAGTTGAATTGAAAACTAATATTTAAGAGGATGAATTTTTTTCATCAAATTTCGATACAGCCAATATTTTTCTCCGTAAGAAACAAATATTTCTTCATTGGCGGGAATATCCTCTCTAGCTGTAATAGTTAAAGTTTCTAGTCTAAAATCAAGCTTTTGAATGGTGTTGGGTTTATTAGCATGGTTATACAATGAACCATTACCCAAAGCTAGATATACTTTGTTACCATGCGTTTTACAGATATCGCACTTACAACCTTGATTAGCCCAAATGTAATCTAGGATGGTAGGTTCTGATAAATAGAATGAGCGCCATTTCATAGCCAAAAGTCTAGCTTCTTCAATTAATTCTCCTTGTTTGATTAATTCATTGGAAAAAACACCAAATCCATGAATAGAAGATTGACCTAATCGGATTTTTGACGATATACCTGCTATATCATACTTGGGTTCAGAAATTTCACAAGGATTTAACACGATAGAGACTATTTAAAATGAAATAATAAATATACTGAAAAATAAGATTGAATAAGCTACTCCATAACTCAATTTGACATTACTTATACAATCCCTCCATGGTATTTATTAATAAAAAGTGCACAACTAATCCCTCTAGTTAAAAATATAGCATCATTGTAAGCATCCTTTTTTCTTGGGTTCTCAATAATTCTATCTAGATAGGTTTCCATTTTTTGACAATCAATGTAATATTGAATGGCCGAGTTGGAACGAAATGATTTCAGTAACTCTTTGAATTCAGTTGCTTCGGATTGTATTCTAATGGCTAAATCCGTCGCTTGTCGTCCCTTTCTCGTTTGATGAATTAAGTCGTCCAAAAGTCGACCTTTCATGGCGGTTTTTAATAGCCATTTGTTGGTATTTTCTCGCTGATAATATTCATTCGGTACAGAAAGAATATATTCGACCAATCTTTTATCATTACTAGGATCGTAAGTGCTAATTTGGTAACAATAAGCTAAGTCTTGCCATAAAGCACCTATTTTGCTATACTTTGGATTAATGAAATTGATATGGCCTTTCTTATTTTGAATTGAATTCGAAAAGCTTGGGTCATGACCCATTTCTTTCATTTTAGAAAATAGATTCAAATCTTGAGCAAATTGGGTGTTGATGAAGGAATAGGTGTTCCAATCAGGTGTAGGATTACTGCTCCATTTATTTTTAATTTCAACGATAAGATACTTTACGTATGATATTGGAGTAAATTTCTCTTGGCTTTTATATCCTAAAATTCGCTTAATTAGACTTTTGATTTGTAGACCTTCTGGGTATCCAGCCCAAGAAATAGTAGCATTTCCAGATTGGCCAATGATCATCGTATCAATTTCTTTGGCTTGTGCCTCTAAATAAATTTGATGTATCCAAAACATATTACCTGCAGCATGTAGGGGGGAATGGTGCAATTCAATGGAGTCATGTATATTTTTTAAAATTGACTGATTTTCACTTCTCACTAAAACATGGTCCACATTACCTAAAAATTGAGCTGTTGGAATGCTTAGATATGATTCGTCAGTAGCTATGTGTGTTGGGAAATAGTCGGAAGTGTTTTCTTTAGGGATTGAAGTAAAAGCTGTTAATCTTTTTTTATCCTTTTTAAAAAATTCAGCAGCAACCGTTGTAATTGTACTTGAGTCAAACCCCGAACTAAGTTGTGAACCCAAATTTTGGGAATACCTAATCCGATTTTTTACTGATTGTTCTAATTTATCCGAAAACCTTTCAACATATTCCCTTGCTGAATCAAGATGTATTTCTTGTGTATCTTCTGCTATCCAATACCGATGAAGGCTTAATTTCCCATTTTTTATCAAAGCATAATGAGCAGGGGGGAGGAATTTGATGTTTTCAAATGCTGTCCTATTAGATTGAGTATCCCAAGTTGTCAAAATTCCAGCCAAATAAATCTCATCAATTTTTATGGTTTGGGAATCGATTTCTAACAATCCTCCTATGTAGGTCGAAAAAGCAATATATGCATCTGTCAATCGATAATATAATGCTGAAGTACCCAACTGATCACGAGCAATCAATATTTCTTGCTGCGATTGGTTCCAAATAGCCAATGTCCAATCCCCTTCAATTTTTTTAACAAATTCATTCCCAAACTCCACATACATTTTCAGAAGTATGGCATTATCTGAAAGCTCGTCATTAAGTGGAATGTTTAGAAGCTCAATAAGTTCTTCTTTATTATCTATTCTACTATTGGATACAATCCAACAATCATTTTCCGAATAAATTAAATGTTGAGACTTATCTTCTTTATTGAATTGATTAGTAAGAGATAGATTTTCCAAAAATAGGTTAGCTTCTCTGAGTTCAAGCTTATTCTTAGGTTTGAACTTTTGAGTGGCCATTTTCATCTGTTCAATTGATTTATTAAGATCTTTGGATTGAAAAGAGAGAATTCCTGAAAATAAATTCATAATTTTTGGGGCAATGAAATGATTTGTTGCTCGATAAATTAACAACTAAATTTAACTCAGCCCAAATGTTAGGCATCAGTTGTTTAAAGGTAAAAAGGATAGATAAATGATGTGTTTCTCAACCATTAAAATAAGTTCTACCACCTCCATCAGAAAATGGTCCTGCTCCAAACTCTAGATGATCTGTAGCCCAATTATTCAATTCAGGTGAAACCCAATTTCTTTTTTCATTGGTTTTAATTGTTTTTTCAACAGGATTATTTTGTTCATTATTGTCCATATGAGTAAATTTTATTGGGCCATTATTTATTGGATATACCATTGTTAACTAAGTGAATTTTAGGTTTTCAATGGAGTCTTTATTATCCATAGTGACTTTAATCGTTGTTAATATGTCAATTTATATGTTAGTCTACTCTATTTAATTTTAAACAATAAAAATCAAGATTATGCCAACAATTTAGTTTGAAAATTTTTATAAAATGGAGAAATAAGGAGCGGTATTTTTCAACCTGGACCATAAGTTTTAAAGCCGCCATCTACACCTGGACCTACTCCTATTTCTATTTGATCAGTAAGCCATGGATCCATTTGTGGGCTTATCCAAATTTTTCGATTATCAGTTGAATTTAGCTTGTCAACATTGTTTGATTGGAGTTCTATTTGCTTATTTTTCATGATAAAATTAGACTAAGAAATCAGGTTTTTTTTTATGAAATCGTGTTTAATGCTATTTACAAAGGTTATATGTATTCATCTAGTAATTCACTTGAATTACATTCCTTATTTTTTTTAAAACCTGCATTTAAAAAGCTGAAGTTTTCGTACCGGCGTCTACACCACCAGCTTTACCATATTTTAATCCCAAATTGACATATTCCCATGCGTTTATTTGAGGTTCTATCCATTTCTTTTTTTCATTTAAAAATGGAGTATTTAAATTGTCTACTTCTAAAGAGGTACGATCTTTTTTCATAAGATTGAGATTAAATGGATATAGTTATTTTAATCAATCAATTTATAAAAGCTAAGTAAATCAAAATTGTTACAAAAATGCTAAAAAAGGAATGATGATCTAAGGAACAATTCTGAATGGATAAACTCTAAGTTTAAGGGGAATAATTGGTGATATAAAAAATCTACTGCTTTTTAAGATATTAGGATTTGCTAGCGGCGTCTATACCTTTACTATTACTAAGTTCAATTTTATTTATTTCCCAAATACTCATATCAGGTGAAATCCAAGTTCTTTTATTGGTGTTTGTATTGACTTTTTCCAAGTCTTCCGAGTCCTTTGATAAGTCTTTATTTTTCAAGATGATTTATGTTAAAGATTGAATTTTAGTTTAACTATGGAATTGTGTTAATCAATCATCTGCTATTTATGCAGCAGATGTTTTTGAACCACCGTCTACTATACCACCAGCACCTATACCTAAATTGTCCTTTTCCCAAGCGTTGATTTGAGGTTCAATCCATTTCTTTTTTTCATTTAACCTTTGAGTGTTTACACTGTCAGACTGCAAAGAGGTGTGATTATTTTTCATGTTATATTAGATTATGAAGGAATATATGATCAATTTCTTGAAACAATAATACGAAATATTGGATATTTAAGTGCAAGTCTTAAGAAGTTCACTTTACAAACCATCACTACTAACCTCTAATTGACCATATTCTCAAGCGATGATTTGAGGTTCTATCCAATTTTATTGATCATATGTGGCTTTTTTCGAATTTCATTCCTTTCGATATAAAATTAAGTAGCTGACGTTTTCGTACCGGCGTCTGCACCAGCAAAACCATATTTAAATCCCAAATTAACATATTCCCAAGCGTTGATTTGAGGTTCAACCCATTTCTTTTTTTCATTTGATATTTGAGTGGTTACATTTTCAGACTGCAAAGAGGTGTGATCATTTTTCATGTTATATTAGATTATGATGGAATTTATAATCAATTTCTTGAAACAATAATACGAAATATTGAATATTAAAGCGTAAGTCTCATTATGTTCATTTACCAAACTTTTTTAAATCTCATTCCTTGCAGTATAAAAAACGCTGCTTTTAAGTAGCTGACGTTTTCGAACCTCCGTCAGCACCACCAATATTAATATTCAATCCTAAATTGACATATTCCCAAGCGCTGATTTGAGGTTCTATCCATTTCTTTTTATCATCCGTATTTAGACTATCTGCTTGTAAAGGAGTGTGATCTTTTTTCATAAGATTGAGATTACATGGATTTAGTTATTTTATTTTAACAGTTTGTAAAAGGTAAGTGAATTAAATTTATATAAAAAAAACGCTAAAAATGGTAATGTTGAACTTGTGAACAATACCAAATAGATAAACTATTAGTTTAATGGAAATATTTGGTGATATCAAATTCTACCGCTTATGATATTGCAGATCTACTAGCGGCATCAATTCCTTTACTATTACTAAGTTTAATTTTATTTATTTCCCAAATAAATATATCAGGCGAAACCCAAGTCCTTTTATTGGAGTTTGTATTGACTTTTTCTAAGTCTTTTGAGTTCTCAATAGAGTCTTTATTTTTCATGAAAATATGTAGTAAAGATTAAATATTAGTTTACCTATGGAATTGTGTTAATCAATCAGCTGATGTTTTCGACCCACCGTCAGCACCACCTATATTAATATTTAATCCTAAATTGACATATTCCCAAGCGCTGATTTGAGGCTCAATCCATTTCTTTTTTTCGATAGTTTTACTCCAAGTAATTATATCTTCAGAAGGAGTTAATTTATGTTTGCTTTCAGTCATATGAGAACTAGGTGGAGGATGAAACTTGGTGTTAAATCAGTTGAATTTTAATGAAGTCCAAACTAATCAAATGCCAGATTTTTCCATAAGTCAGACTTACTTTTTGTTAAGCCTTTTTAATTGATGTTCTTGGCTATGAAAAGTGGATTATATTATACAGCAGATGTTTTCGAACCGGCGTCTGCACCACCAACAACATTAGATGCTAATCCCAAATTGACAGATTCCCAAGCGCTGATTTGAGGTTCAACCCATTTCTTTTTTTCATTTGATAATGGAGTGTTTAAACTGTCTGCTTGTAAAGTGGGGTGATTGTTTTTCATATGAGTGAGATTAAATCGATGTGTATTAATTAATTCTAAAATTGGATTGCAATTTTTTAGTATTTTAAACGGAATTTTTTTTGACACATCTATTAATGCGCCATCTGTACATACTATCTAAGTTTTTTGATTCACATTGTTAAATATTTGGAAATATCTACATCTTCTTTTCAGTTGTTGTTTTCGTTTCTTCTATTCTTACTTTAGTTGCGAGTAAATCGAATTTGTTACAAAAAAATTAAAGGGACAAATTTGAACTTGTCAAAAAATCCTATAGTATAAACTATGCGTCAAATAGATAAGCTAATTTATTTAAAGAATCTTCTGCTTTTATATAGCTGATGATTTCGAACCGCCGTCTCCACCTACACCAAAAGCTACTCCCAAATTGTCATTTTCCCAGGCATTGATTTGAGGTTCAATCCATTTCTTTTTGTCATCAGTATTTAGACTATCTGCTTGTAAAGTGGGGTGATTGTTTTTCATATGAGTAAGGTTAAATGGATAATATACAGCTACTTATAAAATGTAATGCAAAATTTTAAATTATTTAATTGTAAGTTTTTGTTCCAGCATCTGCTAAACCACCGCCCCCCAATTCTATTTGCTCAGATTCCCAAGTGCTAATTTGAGGTTCAATCCAATTCTTTTTTTCATGGTCCAATTGGGATTCTATGTTGCTTGGATGTAAGGTTGAAAGATCATTTTTCATTTTGTATCAATTTAATTGATATATGCCTTAGTTCCACCATCTGCTCCAACTCCTCCAGTATTTTCTATATTTTCATTTTCCCAATTTGTTATTTCGGGAGAAACCCAATTTCTTTTTTCTGGAGTTTCATTCAATTTATCTATTATCAATTCCTGTGGATTCATGAACCTAAATTTATCTAAAATGTGAACTAGTAACAAAACCGTTTGAAACCAATATTGCTTAATATTTATGATGGATATTTAGAATTTAACCAGCATATGCCTTGGATCCACCATCAGCTACTGATCCTGCACCATTTTCTAAATTGTTAGCGCTCCAAACATTTAGATTAGGTGAAACCCAATTCTTTTTTTCTTGAGGAATATTTGAACTACCAAAGTTGTCAATTTGAGAATCTATCATGGTACAAAAAGGGGTAATAAGAAACAATAAATGTGATTAATATCAACAAGTTACTAAAATTATTAATTTTCAATAACCTGATTAAAAATTAATTTGGCTGATTCTTCAATGGATAAATAGGCAGTATCAACAGTTAAATGGGCATGTTTAGGTATTTCAAATGGGGAATCGATACCTGTAAAATATTGAATTTCAAGCTGTTTTACCTTTTGGTATAAACCCTTAGGATCTCTTTCTATGCAAATTTCCAAAGGTGTATTCACAAATACTTCTACATATTGATTTTGTAAAATTTGCCGATTATTTTCCCTCATCGCTTCCATGGGTGTAATCATGGCTACAATGACCCAATAGCCCTCTTCTAGAAACAATTTAGCCAATTCAGCAGCTCTTCGTATATTTTCAAAACGATCAGCTTCTGAAAATCCTAGATTGGAATTGATTCCTTTTCTTAGTAGATCACCGTCTAATATCAGACATTTTAATCCACTGGATATCAATATCTGTTTTAATTCAAGCGAAATGCTGCTTTTTCCAGCACCCGAAAGCCCCAACAGCCAAATGCATTTATTCATACGTTTCTTTTACTCCATTGTTATTAATCAAGTGAAATAAAGCAAATAAAATTATTCATGTATCATCCAATAGGTGTTTTTAAATTTTATTTTTTTGTATTTTTCATTTAGCCATTCCATTCTGATGTAGAATAGATGTGCATCATTGGCTAACGGTACAGGATATACTTAAACGTTTGCTAAACATTTACACCTTAATTTTGACATTTTTTAAAAATTCACCAACAAATCCATGGTACAATACAATACGAAAGATTGGATCATTTTTATTTTTCGATTTCATAAGTCTGATACCTTTCGACAACTCTTGCCACTGATGATTTTCATTGGAATCTATTGTGCCATTATTCGATTTTTGGAAATCGAGTATTGGGATTTGGGATCAGATAGTTTGGTGAAGAATATTTCACTCATGCATGGAATGTTAGGTTTCGTGATATCCTTGTTATTAGCATATCGAACTAATACCGCCTACGATCGTTGGTGGGAAGGAAGAAAAATGTGGGGTGCTTTGGTCAATAGCTCAAGAAACTTAGCCTTGAAATTGTCAGTGATACTCGAACACGAACCTGATAAGCAGTTCTTTAGAAAGGTAATTCCAGCTTATGCCTCTATTTTGTCTAAGCATTTGAGCAATGAAGAGTCGGCATTGGTCTTGTTTGAAGGGTTAGATTTACACATCGATCACCAAAAACATAAACCCAATCAGGTGGCCAAAATGTTATTTACCAAGGTGGATGATTTATATGTTAGTAAAAAACTGACGGGTGATCAATTAATCGTAATCAATAGTGAACTACAATCTTTCACCGATATATGTGGAGCTTGTGAGAGAATCAAAAATACCCCGATTCCTTATTCTTACAGTGCATTTATCAAGAAGTTTATCTTTTTTTATATCATGACGCTACCTTTTGGTTATGTATTTAGTTTGGGATATTTGGCTATTCCTGTGGTGGTTTTTACTTTTTATGTTTTGGCTAGCTTGGAACTTATTGCAGAAGAAATAGAAGATCCTTTTGGATTAGATGCCAATGATTTACCAACGGCTAAAATGGCAGCGAATATCAAAAAACAAGTAGAGGATTTGATTTGAATGGTCATTCGTAAGTCCAACATAGTATTACACCTGGGATAATGAATAAACGTTCAAATGAAAATTTGTAAAAAATAATGCATTTTGAATAAATGGTGACATAAATCATTATTTAAAATTAGTCTAAGCAAGGAATGTCGAGTAATTTTGAATATAATTGCATTGGTAATTAGAAATGGGGTTTATACTCCGTGTTCTTTATAAAGTTGAATGATCAAATTCCTGAGTTTTTAGGATGACATTTTATCAGCATGATTACCAGTTCTCCTGTTGTTCTAGCAAATTTTTTTGAAATAAATTGGATGAGTTTTCATCATGAAATGATTATACTTATCATTATTTGTGAAACAGGATTGAATTAGAATATATAAACCCTAAATAGTAGATTTTTTTAAATGGATGGCATGCTGATCTTCTTGGTCCTTTTCAAACTAGTGGTTTCATTGGTTTTAGCAGTCTTCAATTTTAGGGTAAATCGTAATACGATTTATTTGTCTGGAGTTCTCGTTGTCATAGCTCTTTTTGGCTTATTGCATTACAGTATTTTTGCTAGTGACTCACCCATCATGTTGATTTTTATGGGGGTATATAGTATACCTACTTATTATTTAGTTGGGCCATTTTTATATTTCTATTTCAGAAGCACCTTACTAGATAATTCCAAAATTTACCCAGTCGATTATCTCCATTATTTACCTTTTTTTATTGCCCTAATTAATGTATTTCCCAGTTTTATTCGTCCTTGGAATGAAACATTAGATTTAGCTAATCAAATATTGGCAGATCCTAATTACTTAAAGACATTGAATTTAGGATGGATATATCCAAGCTATTTTAATATGATTGGTCGACCCATTTGTATGTTAATTTACGTTGGATTAATCATTAAAATGTACCGCGAGCATAGTAATGAACTATACCGAAATGCACTTCCAGATAGTCATCGCATTTTGATGAAAAAGTGGTTGATGTTATTATTGACGGTGGTCACTTTTGCTGCGTTAAGTTATTTGGCAGGAGCATTTGTCTTTATGTACACACCCCATGTACCTAAGCAAACGGTGATGCATTCTCCGCTCACCTTGATCGTGATGATTGCTTTTTTAATGATTCCTTTATTGATCGTTATATTTCCTCAAGTACTATATGGTATTCCGATTGTTAAAAAGAAACGAAAATCTTTTGACCACTTTTTGAATGCTTCGGAAGTTTATAAATACGTCAACAAGTCGGACGATCCGCTTAGGGATGATGCTCTACGTATTTTGGATAGTATCCGTGAAGAAAAATGGTATCTAGATCCAGAATTTAATGTGGATATTTTGGCTTCGAAGTTAGATCTTCCGAAACACCATATTTATTATTGTTTTAACTACATTATCAAATCTAAGTTTACTTCACTTAGAAGTCAACTTAGAATAGAATACGCCAAAAACTTACTGAGTTTAGATATGGAAATGGATGTCGAATTGGTTGCACAGCAATCAGGTTATAGTTCTGTTCAGAGTTTTAACCGGGCATTTGTTGAGGAAGAAGGGATCAATGTATATGAGTATATCAATAAAATAAAAAGGAAGTAGTAATAGGCTTTTAATAAGTCCAAATTCGATTTTAGAGTGCCAAACTGTTGTTTCTATTATTAATAATTTAAATCTGATAAAAATGAAAGAAAACGTTCACTGAGGACTTAAGCGGTCCTGATTTATGACCACACCATGATTAAATTAAGTTTACCTACCACGAAAAAAAGAAAGAGACAAACCACTAGTAAATTCATCATTTGGCTTTTCGCCTTCTGCATTTCTTATGTAGGTCTTGCCCAAGAAACGAATCAATTGTACAAACATGCCATTGGTTATAAGTATACAACCCTGTGTCAAGGGGTAACTTTTCGAATAAAAATTGATCAGTCAGCGCAAGTTGAAGCTTTTGCAGGGCCATTTGAAAATGATCCCAATAAGCGAACTACCGTATTAGGAGTTCGATATCTGCATATATTTCTTCAGGAGAAAGATTTTCCAATTAACCCATACATCTTTGCTGGATTTGGCTATGCATACAGTGAGATAAAGCATATAGGTTGCAAAATGAAAGATCCAAGTGATTTGTTTAATCTCATGGGTTATAGTGCAGGGATAGGAATGGAATTAAAAATGACTGACAGAGTTTCTCTCAATGCAGAAGCTGCTCGAATGACTTTGTTTAATACTCAAGTCAATGGCCCCAATTTGGATGGAATTTCACTCAATTTTGGCATCAATTATGCCTTTGGTGGAATTTATTAATTATCATCAAAATGGCTGTATTTTGATGATAATGCCTTGAAAATCAAAAACCTGACGAAAATCATAAAATTATTTCATAGTCCATTAAATTGAACTATTCAAGCAAATTACATGGTTTTATTTTGAGTGGATATAACGTCCAATTTTTACTTTAAATGCAGATTGCTTTGAATTGAAAGAGATGGACTGATTCAATATTATCCTGTTTTGGGTCTATTTTACCTATATTTTGAAGTGTTTTAAGTAAGCATGTTAGTAATGTTTACATTTATGCTTTTTTAGTTGTGTGTTGCCTTTAAAGACAAATTGAAAAAATGAGAAATGAGTTAGTTTTAATTGCCTGATTTTTTTGAATTATTTTAATAATACATAACTACACCATAGTATTAACAAGATTTAGAACTTGAAGAGCGTGATGTCAAGCTGAAAAATTCTCTTTTATATTTGCCCCAAGCTTTGGCACATGTTGTCTGAGTTCCAATCTTATCGGTTTGGTATTGATCTACTCTCCGATAGGTATGTTAACCTATAAAAATTTTAACCTATGAAAAATCTAGGAATGACCGCCATGGCAAAGGCGGCGCTGTTGGCTTGTGCCCTAGTACCGAGTACTTTTTTTTCAGCTTATTGTTTTTCTGATCAAGAAGGGCAAGAAGGTGATCAAGAAAAAAATAGTTTTGGAATTCGCTATTCTTATTCTTGTATGGGAATAACCTGGCGACATGCTTTCAACGCTTTAAATCAGTTCGAAGCGTTTATCCAACCCATGGCAACTAATCCAGTCAAGGAGTTTAATTTTTATGGAGGACGATATATTCATAATTTTCCTCAGACTGAATTTTCGTTTACTCCCTATGTATTCTTGGGTGTAGGAATGTCTACATACCAAAATAATATGCCTAATCCCACTTTGAACGAAAATAATAAGTTGAACAAGTGTTTAGGCTATGCCGTTGGTCAGGGTGTAGAAATTCCATTATCGGATAAGCTAAGTTTTTCAGGAGATGTGGCCATCACTCGGTTGAATAATGAACCAGACCAAATGTTAGGAATCATTCGGATGGGTGTGGGGATGCATTATACCTTGAAATAGTAAAAAAAGGGGTGTTGAAGCTTCTGATGGTAATTAATTTTACATGAGAAGCTGTAAAACCCCTCTCTTTTTTTGAAATGAACATTGTAGTATTTAACTTCAAGTGAAGATTCCTTGTGTTTTATAATTCCCTTTAAATGAATAAAATTAATCCTATTCCAGCCAACGAAGAAAAGCGCTTGCAGGCTTTATATGAGTATCATATACTCGATAGCGTTTCGGAGCAGGAATACGACAAAATAACGGCATTGGCGTCTCAAATTTGTCAAGTTCCCATAGCTATAATATCATTAGTTGACAAAAATAGACAATGGTTTAAATCCGAAGTTGGTTTAGGGGCAAAAGAGACCCCCAGGGATATTTCCTTTTGTCAATATACAATTATGGGGGAGGAGGTTTTTGAAGTACCCAATGCCCTTGAGGATGAGCGATTTGTAGAAAATCCATTGGTGACTGGAGATCCGCATATTCGATTTTATGCAGGTGCTCCTTTGATTACACCAGATGGGTATAACATAGGTTCTTTGTGTGTGATAGATCGAGTGCCCAAGGAATTGACAAAAGAACAGCGAGATGCATTGAATACGCTGGCGGAGCATGTTATTATGACTTTGGAGTTAAGGATCAAGAATAATGTTTTGACAGAACAAGTTAATCGTTTGACGGAGGAAAAAATTGCTCGTGTGACCATGGAACTGGGGCGATATAAAGAGGCTTTAGATGAAGTTTTGGCCGTATTTATCATGGATTCCCAAGGTATTATTACTTATGCGAATGAGGCGATTTGTGCATTGAGCCAGTATTCAAGAGAAGAGTTACTAGGTCATCACAAGAGTATACTGCATCCCGAGTTTAATTCTTCATTGGAATCAGATACCTTTTGGGAGACAATTCAATCCGGAGAAGTATGGAAAGGTGAGATTCAGAATATAGCCAAAGATGGGTCAATTTATTGGTTGAATATCACTTTTGTCCCGTTTAAAGGGAAGGATGGAAAAGTTACCCAATATTTGGCCATTAGTAGTGATATTACGGAGCAAAAAATTAAATCGATTGACTTAGAATTATTTTTTGAACTTTCGCAGGATTATTTAACAGTAGCCAATAAGAATGGTTTTTTTGAGAAGGTGAGCCCATCTTTTTATCGAAGTCTTGGGTATACAGAGGATGAAATAATGAGTAATTCCGGAGCTGCACTTGTGATTGATGAAGACTTGCCATTAAGAGACAAACTTCGAGAAAAAATGTTTCGTGGAGAAGGTGTGAAGGATTTTGAATTACGCTATAAATGCAAAGATGGAACTGTCAAAGTATTGAGTTGGAATTCATCGCCCAATGAACAAACAGGTAAATTATATGGAATAGCACGTGACATCACAGCGAGTAAGAAAATCATTGAAGAAAACAATCGCTTGTCATGGGTAGCCAAAGGAACAGATAACATTGTAGTGATTGCTGATCCACAAGGTCTAATAGAATGGGTAAATGATCCATTTGAAAAGTTGACAGGATATACATTAGATGAAGTAATTGGTAAAAAACCTGGCAGTTTTTTGCAGTATGAGGGAACCGATCAGGGCACTTCTCAAGCGATGCAAGAGGCCATCGCAAACCGTCAAGTTTTTAAAGGTGAGATTCGAAATCGTTCTAAATCGGGGAGAGAATATTGGCTAGAATTATCCATTAATCCAATTTTCAATAATCAACACGAGCTTATTAATTTCATTGCCATTGAATCTGATATCACAGAGAAAAAAGAAAAAGATTTAGAGATTTCTAATCTATTGGCCACTCAGATTGCTATTTTTAATGGAGCAGGTTTGGCTATTATTTTCACGGATGTGAATGGGGTTGTTCAAAAAGTGAATCAAGCTACCTTGGAATTATTTGAATATGAGGAAGATGAGATAGTAAACATGCTTTTAAGTCAAATTCCTTGTTTTGACATGGATGAATTAATCCAATATAATGTTGAGCTAAGTGAAGAGTATGGTACTGAATTTGTGCCAAGCTTTGAAACGTTTGTGATGAGAACCAGATCAACGGGGAAACCTGAGCGTAGAGAGTGGACTCTTATTTCAAAGTCAGGTAAGCGAATTCCCATATGGTTAGGAGTAACCTGTGTAAAAAATGAGACAGGAGAGATTATTGGTTATTTGGGTGTGGCTGAAGATTATACGGAACATAAGCAAGCTCAAAATGAATTAATTAGAGCCAAAGAAATAGCCGAATCAGCAGCAAATGCCAAAGATAGTTTCTTAGCCAATATGAGTCATGAGATTCGTACTCCTTTGAATGCTATTATCGGTTTTACGGAACTCTTACAACAAAGAAATTTGCCTAGTCCGGATTGTGAATATATAGAAAATATACAAACTGCAGGTGATCATCTATTGTTATTGATTAATGATATTTTAGATTTATCCAAAATAGATTCTGGGAAAATTGAAATGGAGATACAACCATTCAGTTTAAAGGAATCACTGAAGCATGTGTATAGTATCCTTAAAGTAAAATCACAGAAAAAAGCCATTGAATTCAGCCTATTTTTGGATGCTGATTTACCTGATGCCGTCATAGGAGATAAGGGACGTTTAAATCAAGTATTAATTAATTTGGCAGGAAATGCGATTAAATTTACCGAGGAAGGGGAAGTGATCATTTCTGTTAAAAAAGTACAGGAAACAGATTCTCGGGTTAGTTTACGCTTTTCTGTAAAAGATACAGGCATTGGTATTTCGGAAGAAAAGATAAAAACGATATTTGACCGTTTTACTCAAGCAGAAGCAAGTACAACACGCAAATTTGGGGGTTCAGGTTTAGGCTTGAATATTGCTAAACAATTGGTTGAACTACAAGGAGGAAAGATTGAATTGAAAAGTCAACTAGGGAGAGGTTCTGAATTCTCTTTTGTACTGGAATTAGAAAAGACAAAACAAGTGCTTGAAAGCCTGCAAAATAAGAAAAGTTCAAATCTCAGCTTAGAGCAATCAGTGAGCATTTTGATGTGCGAGGATAATGAGATGAACCAGCGATTGGCCAAAACGGTTATTACGAATTTTGGATTCCAATTAGACATAGCCAATAATGGCAAAGAAGGAATCGAACTATTGAAGCAAAAATCATATGATCTAATCTTGATGGATTTGCAAATGCCCGAAATGGATGGTTATCAAGCCACCAAGTATATTCGGAATGAAATGAAATCGGATATCCCCATCATTGCCATGACTGCCCATTCGTTAGTAGGGGAGCAGCAGAAATGCTTTGATATCGGGATGAATGGCTATGTCTCCAAGCCCTATAAGCAGCAAGAATTACTTCAAAAAATTCAAGAATTTATTCGTGAATAGGCATTACTATTCACGAATAAATAGCCTTATGGAAGTAATTTGAAATAACTGGCAACGAATTTATCCTGAACGATTTTGCCTTGTACTTGTGCTTTTCTAACCACTTTGCAAAATCCGTTTTTGGAATGACTTCCACCATAATCGTTGATATTGGGTCCCTCTACGTAGTATTTCTTATTGTCTAATTTGATGGCCAATTGACAGTCGTCTCCAGGCATATCAAATTGGCAAGAACCACAGCTTGCTTCTACGGTGTAAACTGCTTGTTTTTTATCTAAATGGAGGTATTTCGGTTTGGTATTGGGTACAAAAGCCAAACCAAGACCAATAAAGGTCCACGACATCAGGAAATACATAATCTTTTTCATAAGCTTATATTTAAAGTCCTCCAAATCTAAATTGTAAACCGAAAAACACCATAAGGAGGGCAACTAGGGTGATGAATCGGATGTGTAAAACCATCAAAGGGAGATTATCTATACTCAGCTTAGGAATGATGAAAATACGAGCATGAAGAGCTAATAGTAAGCTCAGTACCAATAGACTTAATTTGATGATAATATTTCGCTGTATAGCATTATCCCAACTAAATAAAATGCCATACTGTAAAATGGCCATCCATACACCTGTGATAATTTGCACGAGTAAACTAGGAATGCCAATAGGTTCAAATGTTTTTTCAAACTGTTGAATAAGCTGAACGTCTTTTTTTAATAAGGCCTTGGGGACAATTTGCAAACTTAAAATGAGATGTCCTCCTACCCAAATACAGGCTCCTATTACATGCAACAAAAGTAAAGTATGGTACAACATCCTTATAAATCTTTCTTTTTAAAATAGCGCAAAGAACAGGCAAAGGGAATTATTACCCAGAGCATTAAGGTGCCGAATGAAATGAGAATTCCACCTGTTGTGCCAAAAAAATCTTTAAAAATGGCACCTGTATACCCCATTAATGCGGATACATCCATTTGCATTAATATTAAAATGCGTGCTAAATCGATTGGGTTCAGCATGCTAATAACAATCATGAATTTTTCTATAGGATAGTCGGCCCATTGAAATAACATGAACAAGACGATGCCGTCAAAAATGATAGCATAAAACAGCCACAGAATAATAGAAAGACCAATTCCTTTGGCTTTGTCCTTTGTTAAAACAGCTGCCAACAAGGCAATTGCCGTAAATATGAAAGTCAAAAGCAATCCGCAAATATCGAGCATTAACCCGAGGAAACTAGGTTCGAAAATGAGGATAACTAAACCCGCCCCAACAAAAAATGCTAATCCTAGTGAGGTAATTAGTCCTATAAAAAGGCTCCACCAAATGGTATTTCTCTTTAAAGGTTGACTCAGAAGAAGTTCAATGAACTCACTGCTATTGTACATGTAAATAGTGGAGAATATCAGACATACCAATGGCACGATCATGAGAATGATATTTAACATACTTAACAAGCCTTTAGAGGAAGTGTCTTCCAAACTAAATACACTTAAGGAAGCCAATAGTAAAATAAGGGTATAGAATATGACAATCCGATTTCGGATGATGTCAGCAATTACATGTTTATATATCTTGTTCATGGTCTTCTAGGCAATGATTTTGGCAATCATTTTGGATAATTTCACCTCTTGGGTCTCTTGCTCTAAATCCCTTAAGGATTTTTGGAATAGAACTTGACCATCTTGCATGTAAATAACATCCGTTATCATTTCATCTAATTCACTCAGTACGTGGGATGATATGATGGTCGTTTTACCTCGAGCTTTTTCTTTTAGAATTTTTTGTTTCAATATTTCTGAAGAAAGGGGATCTAAGCCTGCTGTGGGTTCATCCAAAATCAGGATATCAGGTTGAAATAAAAAAGCAAGACAGGCTCCTACCTTTTGTCGCATTCCTCCCGAAAGTGTTCCCATTCTTTTATGGTAAATTTCTTTTAACTGGTATTGGTCAATTAATTCTTCGTCTAAGTTTTTTTGATCTTTTCGAATATCAATCATCATGGACATAACTTCACCAATGGTCATATTCTCTGGATAGCGTGTCATTTGAGGCATAAAACCAATTTTAGCACGATATGCCCATTCACCCCGTATATCTTCACCTTGAAAAATGACTTTCCCTGAGTCTGGAATGACCATTTGTAAGATACTTTTAATTAAAGTTGTTTTCCCACTTCCATTAGGTCCAATCAAGGCAATACAGGCCCCTGGTCGACAAGTAATGTGCACATCTTTAAGGACCTGCTGATTTCCAAAACGCTTGCTGATATGTTCGGTGATGATCATAATTTGACCGGTTTAATGAGTGGAAATTGATCTTTTAATTGTTCTGGAGTTAAGCTGGGTATTAATTTCTCCGTTTTGTCCATTAAGGCAGAAATGAAACTGCGAAACATAATGAGTGTGGTTGGGTTTTTTTCTAAAATGATGGAAAAAAGGCTGACAGGCCGAAATGGAATATCTCCAATGTGATCTCGGTTTAAATCATAGCCATCGTATTTATCCCAATAATTGCCATCGAAATTGTTCAGAACAAGTGTACCATTGGTACTCACATCAAAAGTGTTGTTCATGAAATTATTATGATGGATGGTCATGTCTTGACAGCTAGCTTGAATTTTAAGCCCCCAGCCATTATTGGAAAAGGTATTTCGATTCATTTTAACTCGACTTACGCCCTCAAGGTAAATTCCCGTCGTATTTTTTTCGAAACGGTTTCCTTGAATAATTCCATCCGAAATCTCTTTGAGTAAAATTCCATAAGAAGCATCCCCCCAATTTTGATGGAAGGTATTGTAAAACATATTGACATGATTCGAAAACATGACGGCTACCCCAGCACCATTATTAGTGAAAACATTGGAGATATAAGTGTCATTGTTGGAAAACATAAAGTGTAGACCATAGCGAAGATTGCGAAATGATCGGTTGTTTTTGATAATTGAATGAGTGACAAATTCAAAATAAATACCGTCACGATGTCCTGTGATGACATTGTTTTGGATTTGCAAATTGCTGCTATTCCAGCAGTGAATACCATTGCCACTTTGCTGCTCTTCTTTGCCATAAGCAATGATTCGATTGTTTTTAATGGTACAGTGCTTGCCATATTGAATATAAACACCAAAGAATGAATGGGTAATTAAGTTATTTATGATTTGTACATATTGGGAATCATATACTTTAATTCCTGCCAAATCTTTTAAACTAGAAATGCCCGAATTCCGAATATGAAAACCTTGGATGGTAACTTGAGATGCTTTTATAGAAAGTACTTCATATTTTCCCTCTCCATCCAATATTGGTAATCCTATGCCCTGAATAGTTAAGGCCTTGTCGATGATTAGATTATGCTCATGATAGATACCGGGTTTAACTAAAATGCGGTCTCCTGCTTGAGCCTGCTGAATAGCAGAAGCTAGGCTTTTAAATCGCTCATTTTTCCCTACATACCAAGTGTTTGCCTGGGTATATGGTACAGACAAGGCGAAGAGAATGAATAAGATAAGGTAAGTTTTAAGGGCAATCATTGACGAATACTTTCCCAAGTTTTTTCTTCCCCAGCTAAAGCTTGGTTGTTTTTGACTAATTCATTTTTATCATTAAAGGCAGCCATATTGCCGGTCATAGGGCTTCCTAATGATGGACTAGAAATATAATAGGCTTGTGTTGCCAGTACTAATTCATGTTTACCTGAAAAGTTGCTAACATAAATATCTTGGACAGCAGTTTCCTTATTGATTTGCAAATAATTCAACAGGCATTTTAGGTCATCAAAAGGGAGAGTCTTTCCTTGTTTGGTTAGTATGGCAGCGGCAAATCGGATGTCGCTTATTCCCATTTTGCAAAAATGACAACTATCTCGACCTACTTGAATGGGTTTGACTTCTATTGTACAAGCTTGAAAAAGGAATAATAGAGGTAAGAAGAATAATACTGATCTGGGGCTTTTGGAAAAACGCCATTCCAAAATGACCCCAGTCAGTAACATCAAACCAATGACTATAAATATCCAACCACCTAAGTCAGGCATAGAATATGCACCAAAATTCAATAATTGTTTGAAGCCAATTAGAGGAGGCTGGTACGCCATGCCAGGCACTTGAATGGCGGCATTGGGATCTAAATCATGTCCATAATCGTATTCCCATTTCCAGAAATCGACCATGGCAATGATACCAAATAAGACGAAGGCTGAAAACAAGGTGTACAATAATTTCTTGCGATTGATCCAAGCACCAATGAAAAACAAAATGGAAAAACCAATGATGATATAAGGCAATATGGAGAATTCAATAAAATCCTCTTTGTGCATGGTCTTCATGCCGATGTAGTGATTTAGGCCATTGATGATATCAACGTTTCCACGGATATCATTGGCATGAATTTGAAGACTCAATCCTTCTGGGTATTGAGGAGCATCTAATTCAATTTTCCAAATCGGTAAGTAAACCACAAAAGGTAATAAAATAGAGGAGATGAATAGCAGCATACGTGCTGGTTTTCCCATTTGTTGAGTATTCATGTGGAGGCATTTAAACTATTTACTAGGAGGCAATAAAACACCATCAATAACATGGATGATGCCATTAGATGCTGGTACAGATGCAATGATCGTAGCAGAATTATTTAACATGATTTTACCATTTTTGATGCTCACAGTGACATTGTCACCATTGACCATTCCCAATACTTGTCCATCTTGTAGGTAATCTGCTTTTAGTGCTGATACGGTTACATGGTATTGAAGTATATTCTGTAAATCAGCTTTTTTCTCATCTGTCATCAAGGCAGCTAAGGTAGCTTTATCTACTTTATCAAAAGCGGCGTTTGTTGGAGCAAAGACAGTAAATGGCCCTGCATTGGATAGTGACGTTACCAAATCAGCTTGTTTCAGGGCAGCCACTAAAGTAGTATGATCTTTTGACCCTACTGCTACTTTGACTACATCTTGTTGGGAATCATCATCTTTGACGTTTTCTTGACCGCCAGCATTGGCAGTTGTTTCCGTTGTACTGGCAGAAGTATCTGCTTCCGAGCTAGAACAAGCTGCCGTGAACATGAACATAGCAGCCAATATAGTTATGGATAAAACTTTCATAATGTTCAAATTAACATGGATGAAAAGGAGAGTATAGAGCACCATACTCTCCTGTATTATTTAGTTTTTGGCTATCGGTTTGGTTTTCCCTAGGCTAAAGCTGATAGGAACACTACTGCCTTTGGGTGATACTCGGATGTAGCCCGACATTTCTTGGTGTAATGCACTACAAAAGTCTGTGCAGTACATTGGGAAGATCCCCACTTTATCAGGTTCCCACTTCATGGTTTGGGTTTCACCTGGCATAATCAATAATTCTGCATTGGTGGCACCTTTGATAGCAAATCCATGAGGAACATCCCAATCTTGCTCTAGGTTGGTTACGTGGAAATACACCACATCCCCCATTTTGATACCTTCTATGTTGTCCGGAGCAAAGTGAGAACGAATGGATGTCATGTACACATGGACCACATTTCCTTCTCTAACTACCTTGGCTTGGCCTTCTCCCTTAGTTACGTACTTGTTCTGATTCTCATTAATCTTGTAAAACTTAATGGAACGGTCTTTGATTAAGTCTGCCGAAATAGCTTGCGCATAGTGCGGTTCACCGATGGTCGGGAAGTCGAGAATCATCTCCATCTTATCTCCACTGATGTCATACAGTTGCGCACTTTGAGTTAACTCTGGGCCAGTAGGCAAGTAGCGATCTTTGGTGATTTTATTATAAGCGATTAGGTATTTAGCATTCGGTTTTTTACTGTCTCCACCAGGGATACATAAGTGACCTACAGAATAGTAAGTTGGCGCACGATCAAGTACTTTCAAATCTTTGATGTTCCATTTAACCACTTCACTAGATACAAAGAAGGTAGTATAAGCATTTCCTTTTCCGTCAAATTCAGTGTGCAATGGTCCAAGACCTGGTTTTTTCACTTCACCGTATAATGCTGCTTCGTATTTGATCACCGGAATGCCTTCAAAGCTACCGTCAAACTGTTTTCCTTCGATAGCCTTAATCATTTTGTCAAAGCTAAATACAGGTATTAATGCAGCTAATTTGCCTGAACCTACAATGTATTCGCCTGTTGGGTCCACGTCGCATCCGTGAGGAGATTTAGGGCAAGGAATGAAATAGCAGATATCTTTTAATGCTTTAGCGTCTAAAACCAAGACCTCTTTTTTCATTTCAGAAGTAGCAGTGTGGGTCTTCTCACTGTATTTATTATGCGCATATTTGGCAGCTATACGTTTTGCTTTTCCAGCTTTGATATATTCTTCAGCTTTTTTCCAATTGACGGCCATAATGAAGTCTTTGTCGCGCTGAGAAGCGTTCACTTCTAATAAGGTATTCGCTTGTTCTGTATTATAGCAGCTAAAGAAGAACCATCCATTGGACTTACCTTTTCCTGCATGACTAAGGTCAAAATTTACCCCAGGACATTCAATTTGGAAGGCCAAATCCATTTCCCCGCTTTCCTTTTTCACTGATATAAAGCTGATATATCCTTTGAAGTTTTCTTTGTAGGTATCAATCGGAATATCACCATTGGCATTATCTGGCGGAACAGAGAAACGTGTACCAGCTACCACATATTCGGTATTTTCTGTGATGAAAGGAGAGGAGTGATTACCAGCACTATTCGGTAGCTCAATGATTTCAGCTGTTTTAAAGCTAGCTAAATCTATACGTGCCACACGAGGAGTGTTATTGGCATTTCCGAAAATCCATCTTCCATCTACTTCTCCATTTGTTTGAGAGAGCTCAGTATGGTGAAGGTCATCCCAAGGGACAAATCCATGTGAAGTATTTAACATCGGTTTTGTTTCTTCACTATAGCCATAACCTTTTTCAGGATCAACTGAAAAAACAGGAATTACACGGAATAAACGACCACTAGGTAATCCATAGACACTCATTTGTCCAGAGAAACCTCCGGATACCAGATTGTAAAATTCATCATATTTACCTGGGGCTACATAGGCTTTTTCCGCAGAACCTGAGGAAGAAGCGTTTCCTGCGTTTTTAGGTTTACAAGATTGAAATGTCAATCCTGTAATCATAAAGAGCGCTAGGATTTTGGTTAAATTAGTCTTCATGTGCTTAATTATTTGGTTGAAATTTATTTTACGCCGTCGTTTTGACGCATGAACTCATATAATGATTTAGCTTCATCATCACTTAGGTTTTGATTCGGCATTCTTACAAGGCATATTTCAAGCTGAGCTTGAGCAGCAGGATCTTTGTTAATCATTTCATCCGTGTTGGTCATGAAATTCAAAATCCAAGCAGGTGTATGACGACTAGTTACTCCTTTCCAACCTGGACCAACTAATTTTTCATCTGTTAATTTGTGACAGCTACCGCATTTTACATCGGATGTTGCTTTTCCTTTTTCAGCTAAAGCTTTATCAAGGGTAGGGCTGACGACAACATCACTAAATTTTCCTGTTCCACGTTTTGGATCATAATCTGGGTTTCCACCTGTACTTTCAGAGGAGGCTGCTTGGGAACTTGATTCCGAGGAAGAACTGGATTCATCATTACTTCCACAGGACGTTAGCCAAAGGCTCAGGGCAAGCATCATTGTTACTGTTTTCATTGGATTAATTTTTTGTTGAGACAATGTTAGAGCCCAGATTTTTTGAACTTTATGCGTGCAATCATAAAGCATACGTTTGAGTCTATACGTATATAATATAGGTATGTTAATTTCCTGAAAATCAACGTATTGGATTGATTTTCAGCACATTTGGCTAAATGTGATTTTAATCATAAATTGACATGATTTAGCTCATATTTGAACTCATCAGAAAGCACTTGTTTCGCTAAAATTTTCCATCATGATAGACGAAAAATTATTAGTTTCTTGGGGAGGGACTTACCGTACTTTAGAAAAAAATGAAGTCCTATTTTCGGAAGGAACAGAATGTCTATTTTATTACCAAGTAGCGGATGGCCAATTGAAATGGGTTAATATTTCGGATGATGGAAAGGAATACCTGCAAAGGTTGATCAATCCAGGCGAAAGTCTAGGAGAGATGCCTTTGTTTGATGATGGACCTTTTGCGGCATCTTCTTTTGCCATGGTAAAATCAACTGTGATTCGACTGCCCAAAGCGTCATTTCTTGCCATGTTAAGGGAGCATCCAGATATACATTTTGAAATTTCCAGGCGCTTATCCCAGCACCTTCGATTCAAGTTTTTCATGTTGAAGGAAGTAACTAGTAATGAACCGGAAAAATTGGTAGTAGCTGTTTTAAACTATTTGAAGGAAACCCAACAATACGTTTCATTAGAAGATCATTTAGTGCATTTGACTCGTCAGCAAATTGCAGATTTAACGGGTTTGAGGGTTGAAACAGTGATTCGTGTTATCCGAAATTTACATTTGGAAGGGAAGTTGAAAATCGAAAACCGAAAAGTTTTTTTGTTTGAATAAGAATAAGGCATGAAAGGTAAGGGAGCAAGTTTTTGGTTGCAAGTAGCATTATTTAATCTGGCAGTAGTCGCTATTTTAGGAGTTTTGCTTCGCTATAAAATTGCCTTTTCTTTTCCCCTAATTCATCAAAAGCACCTTTTGCATGGACATTCTCATTTTGCATTTTCGGCATGGGTGGGTCAAATGATTATGACTTTGCTGGGATATACACTACAAGAAAGAAACCCAAGTCTTGGACGATTTGAATTTACTTCGTTATTAGCTTGGAATACCATCGTGGCATTTTTGATGCTTTTCGCCTTTGTTTATCAAGGCTATGGTCATATTTCCATCTTTTTTTCTACATTGAGCACAGCCATTAATTTTCTTTATTGTTTTCGAGTTTGGGTATTTTTGAACCAATCGTCTAGCCGTTCAACAGGGGATTATTACATCAAAGCCAGCATCATTTTTAATGTTTTATCTTCTTTGGGAACCATCTTTTTGGCCTATTTGATGTCCAACAAAATCAATCATCCTGAGAAGTATTTAGCATCTGTTTACTACTATTTACACTTTCAATACAATGGTTATTTTATCTTTTCTTGCTTAGGGCTTTTTGCTTATTTTTTAGATCAAATAGGTGTCAATGTTGCTCATTCAAGACGTGTATTTTGGCTATTTGCGGGTAGTTTGGCGCCCGCCTATTTACTATCCATCATGTGGGCCAAATTGCCCTTGTTGGTGTATGTATTACTAGTCGGTGCAGCGTCCATTCAGTTTTTGGCTTGGTTTTATTGGCTATATCAAGTGACAAAGGTGCGATCTCAAATAAAACAAGGTATCCCAGCTATGGTAAGCTTTTTATGGATCTTAGTGGCCTTAGCAGCAAGCTTAAAGTTTATTCTTCAATTACTCTCCATTATCCCTAGTTTGAGTGAATATGCTTTTGGCTTTAGGCCAGTAGTTATTGCCTATTTACATTTAGTTTTATTGGGTGTAGTAAGTTTGTTTTTACTAGGTTTTGCTCTTTGGAAAGAATACATCCATTTTAATGGGATGTTAAAACTCGCTTTAGGAATATTTATTGGAGGTGTATTTTTCAATGAATTTATCCTGATGCTGCAAGGAATGAGCTTTTTGAATTTAGTTCAAATTCCATTTAGTAATGAAACCTTGTTTGGGATAGCTATTATGATGTTTCTAGGCGCATTAGGAATATTTTTGAGTCAAAGAGTGAAAAAATATAATTGATTATTAATCTGCTTATATAAGCTTAATCGCATAATTTTGCGAACCACCATGAAACGAATCATTGCCATCCTTTTACTGATTGCTATTCAATTGCCTCTTATGAGTCAATGGGCATCTGTGGCATACTATCAAGTGAATCGAAATTATATTGCTAAAAATCTTTGCGAAAATCGGGATAAGCCTAAGTTGAATTGTAATGGTCAATGTTATTTGGCCAAAAAATTAAAGGCTGCAGAAGATAAAGAGCAAAAAACGAATTCAGAGCGTTTAGAAAAAATGCCGGAAATTCAATTGGCTTGTGAGCAAATGGCAAGTCTAGCTTTTCAAATATCATTTTCTGATTTTTCCGAAGATCATTTTTTACATGCTGAGATGACAGCTCAGTCCTCCATTCTTTTGCCTTTTCATCCTCCTCAGTGTAGCTAATTTCTTGGTCTTTTGGCTCGATAGCTTCTATCAAGCCTATTTTCTCATGTAAATTAGTTAAAAATGAAAGCTATTATTATAGCGTTGTTTTGCTTGCTATCAATCGCAAGTAATGCGCAACAACGCACCTATAAATTACTAAATTCCATTACCCAAGAGCCCATCATTGGCGCATCCTTAATTCATTCCAATAAAATCATCGCTTTAAGTAATGAACGAGGCGAGTTCTTAGTAAACTCTCTACAACCTTCGGATGAATATGTAATCACTTCCTTAGGTTTTCAAGCCTTAACATTGAAAGGGGCAGATTTCAATTCCATCATTCAGCTGGAAGAGGCTTCCTTGGATTTGGCTACAGTGGTGGTAACTGCTTCCCGACAAGCTGCTGTTAGAACGGAAACTCCTGTGGCCATTCATAAAATTAGTGCTACTTTGTTGCAGGATACCAAAGCCATTCAGCTAACGGAAATCATCAATAAAGTGCCAGGAGTGGTCATGTTGAATTATAACAATGAGCAACATGCCATGGGGATTCGTCAGCCATTCGGGACATCTCCCTATTTTTTGTACATGGAAGATGGTTTACCATTGCGTCCATTAGGCGTTTTTAATCATAATGCACTTATTGAAACCAATATTCAAGGTTTAAATTCAGTGGAAGTCATTAAAGGACCAGCCTCCTCCTTATATGGACCTGAGGCAGTAGGTGGTGCAATTAATCTAATTAGTAAAATGGCACCGGGGACTCCTACAGCATCCATTGGCTTTCAAGCTGATGAGTGGGGATATGCTAGGAGCCAATTTACGGCAGGTGGCCAATTGAGTAAAAAATGGTCATTGATGACGGGTGGCTATATAGCCCGACAAAAAAATGCTTGGGCTTCCAATTCTGATTTTGATAAATCATCCATCAATGTTCGTTTGGATTATCAAATATCCCCGAATACAAAATTATGGTCTTCATTTGCCTATAATGATTACTTTTCGCAAACAGGAGGTAATATAGATAGTATCGGATTTTATTCAAGAACCTATAAAAGCCCAGCTGATTTTACCTATAGAAGTTCTTTTTCTTCTCGTTCTAGAATCACATTAGAGCATAAAGGATCAAATCATTCATTTTCAAGTTTGACGGCCTTTTATCGGGAAAATTCTTTGGGACAAAATCCGGCATATAGTATTGCTTGGACAGCCCCATCAACCACGGCTTCTGGACAAATCAATTCAAATGATTTTACCAGTTTGGGTATCATGGGGCAACATAGTCGGCAATTCACTTGGCTTAATGCTAAATTGATTACTGGCTTTTTGTTGGATCGTTCTCCTAACACATATTGGGCTTATCGAATTAATTTGAATGCGACACTTCGTCCAGATAAAAAATCGGTTGAGAAATATGAAATAGCCTCCATACTACCAAATTCCTATTTAGCCAATTACCAAGCTGTAATTTGGAATAAGGCTGTTTATGCTCAATGGGATTTGCATCCTATTGAACAATTACGCATTTCTTTAGGGGGACGATTTGACGATATGTCATTTGATTATTCTAATTATATCGATCAAAGTACGGGAACTAAGTCTTATGCTCAATTTTCACCTAAGATAGGTATGACTTATGAAGCTAGTCAAGCAGTTGGATTTTATGCCAATTATTCCAAAGGATTTTCCCCTCCAGCATTATCTGCCGTATTTAGAGCGCGTCCTGCTGCTCAAGCAATTGCTACCGGAGAAAAGTTTTATTTAAGTATTGATCCAGCCGTTTTTGATAATTACGAAGTTGGTGGATGGGCTTCCTTATTTCAATCCAAAGTATTTCTAGACTATTCTATTTATCGAATGAATGGCCAAAATGAATTATTAGGTATTCGTCAGCCAGATAATTCGACGGACTACCAAAGTGCAGGTAAAACCTTGCATGAAGGCATCGAGTATGCCATTTCTTATCGCCCAGATAATCAATGGAGTTTTCGATTCGGTGGTACAAATGCCCGACATATGTTCGTGGATTTTGTTCTAAGTCAAAAAGCGAGCGATGCTTTAAAAAATGTCAATAATAAAGAAATGCCTCAGGCACCTCATTTTGTGGCTAATGTGGAGATTACTTACAAACCCAATTGGGTTAAAGGAGCTCGAGTAGCTTTAGAATGGCAAAGAATTAGCTCATGGTATCAAAATCAAGTGAATACAGTTTCCTATGCCGAACTGGGATTTGGAGGACTTCCTGGAGTCTCGGTATTGAATTTACGACTAGGATATCAGTGGAAAGCTTACCAAGTTTTCATGAATGTGATGAATCTGAGTAATGAATTATACGCTAATTCCGCCAGTAGAGGAAATAATGCTACTGACAAAAGTACCTTCACGCCTGCTGCACCTAGAACCATCAATGTAGGATTGCAAGTGGATGTTTTTCAATTGTTTAAATCGAAATAATCATGAAATATTCTTTCCTTTTACCTTTTGTTTTGTTGACCTATTTGAGTGTAGGTCAACAAATCTCCAATCCGAAGCATGTTGCTCAAGATCCGTCATTTACACGTAAGCAAGACGGAAGCTTAGTACTTTCTTGGGTAGAGAAGCAAGGAGATACGGTTTTGCTTTTTCGAAAAATTTGGGATAAAACACGTCAGTCTTGGTCTAGCAATGAACTTATTCCTATACATCCAGAGGCTTCAACTCATGCTGAAGGAATGCCCAAGCTATCTTATAAAGCGGATGGTACTTGCATTTTAATGTTTGAACTAAATAAACCTAGTGAGAAATCTCGGTTTAGCGGTGACTTGTATTATGCCATGGAGAAGCAAGGTCAATGGAGCAAAGCCCAAACAATACACCGAGATACTACGGCAGGTTTGAGTCATTCTTTTGGTAAAATATTTCCTTTAGCTAATGGAGAAGTGGGGGCACTTTGGCTGGACGTGAAATTGGGGCCCAAAGGAAGAACATTGGTATATGCAGCGACTTCAGCAGGTCAGGGATTTGGTGAAATGAGGGTTTTGGATAAACAAACCTGTGAATGTTGTCGGATTGATGCATTGGCAGATAATCAGGGAAACATTGATCTGATTTATCGAGATTTGAATGATCTAGGAGAAAGGGATATGGCTTATATCCATTCCAATGATTTTGGAAAGACATTTACTCCACCCGTAACATGGATGGCGGATCATTGGCAAGTCAATGCTTGTCCACATGCTGGCCCAAGCTTAGTAAGAGGGCCACATGGTTTAGAAGCTACTTGGTATACGGGAGCTAGTAGTGGTTCAGGAATAAAGTGGGCATATCAAGATAAAAAAGAATTGATTTTGCATTTGAAAGGAGATAAATATCGACAAGCTCAACTAGCCTCCAATGCTCATGGTGAAGTCGCCTTGGTATATGCTCAAATCAAACAAGAAGGTGAGCGATATTTCAAGCAAATAGGCATGTATGTAAAAGATCAGCAAGGGAAACTGCGCCACCAATGGATATCTGATTCAATAGCAGATTGTTCTTATCCAGTCATTCAATGGAATGGAAAAAAATGGTTAGTTGCTTATGAATCTTGGAAAGGAGAGGAGCGGGTGATTGAAGTGAAAGAAGTCAAGTAATCAGTATGAATGTAAATAAAAAGCCCCAGCATTGGCCGGGGCTTTCTTTTGTTTAGTTTGTTGAATTGATTGTTAATAAGTAAAGCGGAGCGTTACGCCATAAGTAGCAGGATCTCCCAATACAGCGGCATAGTGACCTGCACTTCCCGCAGCTGGTAATAATTGCTCAAAGTAATTACGATCTAGGATGTTTCTTCCCCAGAGTAAAACCGAGAATCCATTTGATGCACGGAATCCAATTCTTCCATTGACAAGGTTATATCCTGCAATATTCAAGTATTGAGAAGGAGAGGCACTAGAGGAGAAAGTAGAACGAGCATAGGTATCTAGGCCGATGAAATAATTACCTTTTAACGATAAGAATTTACCTGAATTGATATATTCACCACTCAATGAACCAGCCCATTTGGAGATACCTGGTAATTCTCCACCCGATACATCTTTGAATGCTGATGTTCCACCAGTTTCCTCTAAAGGTACCGGAGCATTTTTGAATGATACATAAATACCATCTGTATAAGAAAGTGCACCAGTAAATGAGAAGTGGCTATTTAAGCGAATACTACCATCTAATTCAATTCCTTGTACTCGAACTTTTTCTGCATTAGCCAAATAACCTCTGTTAACACCTACCTCAGCAGTTTGAACTTGAGTTTGGTAATCTTTGATATCAGTGTTGTATAAGGTAACATTTAAAGTCGATTGAGCACTTGGTTTGGTTTTTAATCCTACTTCATAATGAGTAACATATTCTGGGTTAACTCTAGCTAAATCTAAAAGAACGGCTCCATTGGCGGTAGGTAATCCTCCCAAGTTAACTCCAACAGGTTTATAGCTATTAGCAAATGTTCCAAATAAGTTGAATGTTTTGCTAGGTTTGTAGGCCAAAGTAATTTGACCTGAAACGTTGTTTTCATTCACACTGAAATTGAATGCTTGATTGGTATATAAGCCATTTTTCAAGGCAATTAAGGCAGGATCGGTAGTCTGTAAGCCACCATAGGTCTCACGTTTATAATCCACATCTTTTTTATCGTAGTTGAAACGAATACCTGGCAATACATGTAATTTATCCGATATCTTCCAATCAACTTGACTAAATACGGCAGCACCAAAAGTATGTAGTCTCGATGTAGTTTTAGTTCCGAAACCATCAAATAAGCCTGGTGTTTTCCAAAGAGCTGAAGTTGAACTTTGCGCAAATCTCCATTGTGCAGAACCAGATTCTTCGGTTTGTACAGGATCCGAAGTTAGGATTTGATCAATTAAGAATACACCAAAAACACCGCTTAATCTTTCTGAGAACTGTCCAGCATACCGAATTTCTTGTGTCCATTGATCATGTCTTGAGTTTCCTTGCGACTTAGTCAATACGGGCAATCCGATGAAATCACGGTCATTGGAAGGATCCCATATCCAATAGCGCCATGCCGAAGTAGAAGTTAAAGTTCCTTTTCCAATTTTGGCATCTACATTAATAGAAGCACCACCAAAATCATTGTTTACTCTCCAAGGAGAATCTGCATCAGTAATACGATCAAATGGATTTGTTGTAGGTAATTTATACCCTAAATCAGCAATAATTGCATTGAATTGACGGTAGGCAGCACGTTTAGTGGGAACCACTCCAGCTACTACAGTTGCATTTCCATCTGGTCTTTGTCTGGCATTATCTCCTGCGAAAGTGATATTGACATTTTCAGAAGGAGTATATAGTAATTGTGCTCTAAATCCTAGGTTGTTTAGTGTATTGGTCGGTTTTAACGTTGTCGTATTGAAAATAGTACCATCTCTTTGAGTTCCAGAAAAGGAAACTCTAGCCGCTAATTTTTTACTAATTGGACCCGTTACGGATGTTTTAACTTGGATGTAGTTTAAGTTACCATAACTAGCTTCAAATGTAGCACCAGGGGTAAAGCTTGGTGTTCTAGTAGTGATGTTAAAAGCCCCGGCTGTTGTGTTTTTTCCAAAAAGCGTTCCTTGGGGTCCACGCAATACTTCAATGCGGTCTACATCCACAAAGTCAATGGCTGTAGCTGCTGGTCGAGCATAATATACGCCATCAACATAAAAGCCTACTCCAGGATCAATTCCGTCATTGGTTAGTCCAAAAGATGATCCCAAACCACGGATGTTCAAGGTTGTATTTCGACCATTGGATGAGTACAATTGTACAGATGGAATTAATTCCTTTAAACGATTTGGGTTAAAAGCTCCAGCATCTTCAGCCACAGCTCCACGTATTACGGAAATGGGAATTGGAATATCCTGAATGGATTCTTGACGTCTTCTAGAAGTTACAACCACATCAGTCAACTCATTTGTACTTTCTTCAATGGCTATTTCTACTTTATTGCTATTGATGATGACTTCTTTCTTTTGGTATCCAACGTATGATACTACCAGGGTAAAGGGTAATTTTTGGGCAGTAATCAAAGAAAACTCTCCATTGGCATCTGTTGATGCTCCGTTGGTAATTCCTTTAATGTACACGGAGGCACCAATAATGAACTCATTTGTTTTGGCATCAATTACTTTGCCTGTTATTTTGGCATTGATGGTAGGTTTATCTTGGGCGGAGGCTAGGAGTGGTAATACCAATGCCGTTAGTAAAATGAATAATTTAGAAATTTGTTTCATGGGATGTTAGAGATGGGTTACGGTTATTTTATTTGTAATTAAATCTATGTATTTAGTAGACTATTTGAATTAAAAAAATCTCAGAGGTGAGTCTGAGCCTTACTTGTTTAAAATCTGAATGCAAAGTAAACAGATAATCCTATTTAGTATATCATTTTAGTATAGTATTTGATAAAGTTCTTTGTATTTTTTAGTAAAAAATTAAAATAGTTCAATATTTACTCATGGAAAAGTGTTAAAATCAAGGAATTTGACACTTTTTTTAAGGGAAAAAAATGAATTGAAATTTATTTAATTCACAATAAATTTTCGGGAACTATTAAAATGTCAGGTTTACTCAGGTTTGTTTTTCATTGGAATTCATTTAAATTAGGACTAATAAAAACCTATTTAAATCAACGATTGTATTCTTTTCAAAATAGAAAATGGTGCAATCTTCATCCTTCATTATATGAATAAAGCGGTTTCCGTTTCTGCTTTGAGTAGGAGAGATACCCAAGTGTCCATCCTGATCATTGGATTTATGTTTTTTATCTTTGGTTTTGTATCCTGGGTAAATGCCATCTTGATTCCATATTTTAAGATTGGTTGTGAATTGAGCAATTTTCAAGCCTATTTTGTCACTTTTGCCTTCTACATTTCTTATTTTGTCATGTCGGTTCCTGCCTCTTTTCTTTTGAAAAAGGTTGGTTTTAAACGGGGTATGATGTTGGGGTTTTGGCTTATGTCCTTGGGTGCTTTCATCTTTTTACCTGCTTCCATGACCCGTACATATCCTATATTTTTAATAGGTCTATTTACCCTAGGCGCAGGATTAGCCATATTGCAAACTGCCGCTAATCCTTATATCACGGTATTGGGGCCGCAAGAAAGTGCAGCACAGCGTATATCCATCATGGGGATATTCAATAAAGGTGCTGGAGTATTAGCACCATTAGTCTTTGCTGCTGTAGTATTAAAAGCGACGGACAGTGATTTATTTAAAAACTTAGCTTCCATGACAGGCGAAGCCCGAAATGCGGCCTTGGATGAGTTGGTTGGACGAGTGACCATACCCTATGCTATTGTTGGTTCTGTCTTATTTTTATTGGGTTTATTGGTGCGTTATTCCCCTTTACCTGAAATTGATACAGATTCGGAGTCAGAGGAGCAAGCTTTATCTAATTCTGGAAAGACCAGTATTTTTCAATTTCCACATTTAATTTTAGGGGCTGTTGCTATCTTTTTACATGTTGGGACACAAGTAATTGCCATTGATACGATCATTGGATATGCTGGCTCTATGAACATAGCTTTGTTAGAAGCTAAGGTATTTCCTTCTTATACTTTATTAGCCACCATTGCGGGTTATATCTTGGGAATCATATTCATTCCTAAATTTATTTCTCAGGTAAATGCCTTCCGAATCTGCACACTTTTGGGTAGCTTATTTACTTTAGGGATTATTTTTGGACATGGAGATGTTCTATTTCTAGGCCATCAAGTAGATATTTCCATTTGTTTTGTAGTCTTATTGGGACTTTCCAATTCGTTGATTTGGGCGGGTATTTGGCCTTTGGCTTTGGATGGCTTGGGTAAATTTACCAAACTGGGTGCATCTATTCTGATTATGGGCTTATGCGGGAATGCCATCATGCCTTTGTTTTATGGATATTTAGCCGATATCTATGATTTGAGATCAGCTTATTGGGTGTTATTCCCTTGTTATTTATACCTCGTTTTTTACTCAGTTTACGGCCATAAAATCAGAAGATAAAATTTCTGAATCACCTATTTATGAAAAATTATACAAACTCTCGAAGACAATTTTTACAACATAGTACTTTGGCGGGATTGGCTTTAGCCAGTTCAAATCCATGGAACAGTTTGCCTTTTAACTCAATGTTAAATAAAGCTGAAGCTGGGAAACGCATTGGAATCATTGGATTAGATACTTCTCATGTTACTGCTTTTACTAAAGCTTTAAATGCTCCAGATGCTAGTCAATATGCTGGATATAAAGTTGTTGCGGCTTATCCTCAAGGAAGTAAAGATATAATTTCTAGTACTGAAAGAATTCCTGCATATACCACTGAAGTACAAAAATATGGGGTGGAAATTGTGAATTCCATTCAAGAATTATTGAAAAAAGTGGATGTGGTCATGTTGGAAACCAATGATGGGCGATTGCATTTGGAGCAAGCTTTAGAAGTTTTTAAAACTGGGAAAAGGATGTTCATTGATAAGCCCATTGCAGCTTCTTTGAAAGATGCTGAAGCTATATTTGCTGCATCAGAAAAATATAAAGTACCTATATTTTCAGCGTCTTCCTTGCGTTTTTCCCCAAGTGCTCAAGAGATTAGAGCAGGAAAAGTAGGAAGAGTGATTGGGGCTGATGCCTATAGTCCCATGAAAATTGAAAAGACCCATCCCGATTTGTTCTGGTATGGAATTCATGGAGTTGAGACCTTATTTACCATGATGGGCACAGGTTGTCAATCTGTTAATCGATATATCAACGATGAACAGGAAGTGGTAGTAGGAGTTTGGAAAGATGGCCGTATCGGTACTTTTAGAGGATTGAAAAATGGAAAACAAGAATATGGGGGCACTGCTTTTGGTGCCAATTCTGTTGCACATTTAGGCCCATATGGCGGCTACGATCCTTTATTGATTAAGATTATCGAATTTTTTGAAACAGGAAACCCTCCCGTTTCAAAAGAAGAAACCTTAGAAATATTTGCTTTTATGGAAGCAGCCGATGCTAGTAAAAACCAACAGGGTGCTAAGGTCAATTTAGCCGATATGTATTCAAAAAAATAAACCTCTTATTAAACGATGAAAATAGTATATAGTTTATTGATTATTAGTGCTTTATGTTCGTGCTCGCGAGATAATGTGTTGACTAAGAGTGAAAAATCAGCTGGGTTTATGTTGATGTTTGATGGTAAAAGTACCCAAGGTTGGCGCGGGGCATTCATGAATGAATTTCCTAAGAAAGGTTGGGTGATTCGAGATGGAGCCTTGCTGGGGGAATTGAGCAATGGTGGTGAAGCAGCCGATGGTGGTGATATTGTTAGTTTGAAAAAATACAAAAACTTTGATCTTCGATTTGATTGGAAGTTAGGTAAGTTGGGTAATTCAGGAGTTAAGTATTTGGTGGAAGAAAAAATGCCCAAAGCAACGGGAGGTTCGCAACCAGGTTATGAGTATCAGTTGATTGATGATGCGGATTTCATTTATAACGACAAGCACTTACCAGCAGATATTAAAACAGGATCATTGTATCAAATAGCGGCTGCCCAAAAACCAGACGTGAACATTGCTGTTTGGCATACTTCTAGAATCGTTTTTAATAATGATCAGATAGAACACTATTTAGATGGGAAATTGATTGTATCGATCAACCGAAAATCCAAAGCATTTTTGGATGGTTTCCAACAAAGCAAGTTCAAGTCATTTCCCAATTACCCAACTATACAAGAAGGGCATATCTTATTGCAAGATCACGGACATAACGTGGCCTTCAAAAATATTAAGATTAAGGAATTATAAGTTATATACGATTCGGCCATTGACCATGGTCATTTGGATGTTGATATCCTGATCAAATATGAGGATATCAGCATCTTTACCTGTAGTCAAACTCCCTTTTTGATGGTCAATCTTCATGATTCTGGCAGGTACAGCTGAAATCATCTGAATAATTTCTAATAAAGGAGCATCCGTCTTTTGGAGCATCGTTCTCACCAATCGATCGGCCGTAGCAATGCTTCCTGCAAATGCACTTCTGTCTGGTAATTTAGCTACCCCATCTTCGACTATCACGGCTAGCCCTTTATCCTTATGCCCTAAAATAGAATTTCCTGGAGGAAGTCCTGCTGCCCTCATGGCATCCGTAATCAATGCAGTTTTTTTAGCTCCTTTGATTTTATATACAAGCTTCAAAAGAGGGGATGGTAGATGTACTCCATCAGCAATGATTTCCACATCCATATCATCAATCAAATAACCAGCTTCTACTGCTCCCGCAAAACGAAAAGCATTTTTTCTGGTGACACCTGACATGGCAGAATAAAAATGAGTTGCTAAACGATAGCCATGAGCGAAAGCTTTTTCAACCTCCTCATAAATGGCATCAGTATGCGCTAGGGCAACTAAAATACCTTTGGAATTGACATAATCACCGAACTCTATGGCACCGGGTAATTCAGGAGCAGCCGACCAGCGTTTAATACAATCGTAATTTTCTAGTATGAATTGGTATTCTTCAGGATCAGGATTTCGGATGTATTTTGGATCTTGAGCTCCTCGCTGACTTAGGGCAAAATATGGGCCTTCCAAATGCATTCCAATAAAACTGGCACCTTCGGTATTGATTTCATTGGCTTTTTGATAAGCATCTAAGGTTAAAATCAAGTCTTCCTTCTCACTAGTTAAGGTCGTAGGAAGCATGGCTGTAGTTCCATATCGAGCATGTGTTTTGGCAATTTCCAAAAAAGCCTCCACGGTACCATCCATGAAATCATGGCCACCACCTCCATGGATGTGGATGTCGATAAAGCCTGGTGATATGTAATGTCCTTTTGCATCTATGGCGATCGCATCTGGATAATCAATATCTCCAGCTTTTACTTCCACAATTTTCCCGTTTTCAATCAATACTGTTCCATTGGGTATAATTTCATTCGGTAAAATGACGGCACCATGATGGATTTTATATCGGGATTGATTGGAGTTCATTAGGCGTTAAAGGCTTGTTTTCTGAACGAAGGTGAAAGTAATTCAGCCGAATGTTGATCTAAATACATCGAACAATCAGCATGTTTCTGGAGTATACTGGCAGGAAACCAAGGGCTTACTTCGTTTTCCAAGCAATTTTTAACGGCCTCCGCTTTTCTGAAATCAGGAACAGAACAAATGATTTTTTTTGAAGCCATGATGTGCTGAATCGACATACTAATGGCTTGTTGGGGTACATCTTCCAAGCTAGGAAACCAACCTTCACCCATTTGTTGCTTACGACAAGCTTCGTCCAATTGTACTACGATATAAGGATCTTTTGTTTCAAAATTGGCGGGTGGATCATTGAATGCCAAATGTCCATTTTCACCTATTCCAACTAAGGCTACGTCAATGGGGTGTTGGCGTATAATCTCATTTAATCGGTGGCATTCAGCCTGTGCATCTAGCTCACCATTAATTAGATTGACAGCTTGTAAAGAGGGAACTAATTGTATGAATCGTTCTGTTAAATATTTTCTAAAACTGGCTGGATGAGTGATCGTTAAGCCAATGTATTCATCTAAATGAAATAAGACTACTTTGCTCCAGTCAATATCTTTTTCTTGAATTAATTGATTTAAGGTTTCGAACTGACTCGTACCTGTAGCTAAAATGATATTCGCTTGACCTTTGGATTGTATGGCCTGTTTGATGTGTTCAGCAGCTAAACTGCCAGAAGCTTGTCCTAGATTTTTAGGATCAGAAAAAATATGTAGTTTCAATGTTATAGGCTTTAGACGCGTAAAAAGACCTTTTTGTCATAAAGGAATCTTAAAAATACCCATTTAATTAGGATCACACAAACCACGGAGAGGCAAACTGAATAGCTTTCTCCGAAAATTTGAAATAACCAAGTAAATAAGGCATTGTTGGTATAATCCCAATCGATAAAATGACCTGATAAATAGATAAGAATGGAGTTCATTCCAATAACTTGAAAGAAAAAGGCCCATTTTTGATAACCTTTCACATCCATGATATAATAGAAGAGAGCTAGTAAAAGTAAGCTTAAACCGGTGGTTTGCATCACGAAAGAACTGGACCACATGTTTTTATTAATGGGAAAATCAAGATTCCAGATTTGGGCAATGATGAGGGACGCAATTCCTGCATAGACCATCCATTTGACTTTTTCTAGGCCATTATATTGCTGTTTTTTGAGAAAAATACCAGTCAATATACCTGCTAATGCTGTGCTGATTGCAGGGATATTATTGAAAAAGCCTACTGTATCATGGATTCCTCTGGATAATCTCCCAGGCAAAATACTGCGATCAACATAAGATGCAAAATTCCCAGGTTCACTAAGGTCACCCATGGGAAAACCAGGCGCTGAAGTGAATTTGAGGATGAGCCAATAGCCAATAAGTAAACTAGCAAACCAGATGATTTGAGCTCTCTCTTTAGTGTATAAATATATGATATTGGCTAGCATATAGGCTATACCGATTCTACCTAACACACTTGAAAAGCGGATTTCAGCGATGGGTTTTAATTCTAAACCCTCATTATAGATAATGCCTAAAATGACCAAGGTTAATCCTCTTTGAACGACTTTCTTTACTAACTCAGCTTTACTTTTGCCTTGTTCTAAGGAGCGGCCAATAGAAAATGGAGTAGAAACACCAGCTAAAAATAAAAATAAGGGGAATATCAAATCATAGATACGGAATCCATCCCATTTCACATGTTTAAATTGATGAGCTAATCCTTGCCAAAATGGTGATTGACTTTGCTCTGCAATTTTGTGGAGGAGTTCATCCGCCCCCATAATCCAAAACATATCAAAGCCTCGCAAAGCATCCAATGAATGTAAGCGCTGGCTAATAAACTGATTATTATCTGGATTATTCATCCGTTTAGATTTTAGGTTCCCAACCTTTTTCGTAGGTTCTGCTCCAGAACTTCATGGCTTCTTTATCATTCAAAATGTGTCCATTTTGAGGATCAATTTGTAGGCTTCGGCCTATGCGCTGCGAAATATTACCCAATTGAACCAATAGCGTACTTTGGTGACCACTTAATATATCGGAATTGACAGCTACCCCTTTTTTGATTCCATCAAATAGATTCTGAATATGTAAGGCATCTAAATTTGATGCAGGATCCGCTAAATTTCGTGCATCAACGGCAAAGTCATTTTTCACTTCTTTGACTAGGTTATTCTTTAAGTCGAAGATTTTATACGAATTACCACTTTCAATGAGCATGGAACCTTGCTCGGCATAGAAAATGACCCCTACGCTTTGGCTTTCTACAGATTTACCATTGCAACTGCGCCCTTCCCAAGTGATGAGTGATTTATTTTCAAATTCAAGATTAATCATTTGGGTGTCAGGTGTTTCCCAGTCGTCTTGATAACGGTATCTCCCCCCATTAGAACTAACCTTAGTTGGATAATGTACGTCTAATCCCCAGCGAGCCAAATCAACCATGTGGGTACCGTTGTTTAATGCTTCACCAGTACCCCAATGCCAAAACCAATGCCAATTGTAGTGGATGAGGTTGTCTTTGAATGCTTTTCTGGGAGCTGGGCCTTGCCATAAATCATAATTTAGCCAAGATGGAACAGCGGTTTCTTTTCCTACTCCAATAGAAGCCCGGTTATTGGTATACCATGTTTTGGCATAATAGGGCTTGCCAATGACACCTGCATGTAATTCCGCTATGGCGGCAGCTACATTGGGCCAAGATCTACGTTGGTTACCCATCTGTAGAATTCTTTTGTATTTGGCTGCGGCTTTTACTACCAGTTCTCCTTCATTGGGATTATGTGAACATGGTTTTTCTAAATAGACATGTTTCCCAGCCGAACAAGCTAAAATAGCTGCAGGTGCATGCCAATGGTCAGGAGCTGTCACGATTAAAACATCGACATCCTTATCCTCCAAGGCATTTCGGAAGTCGGGCGTAGCTTTGGGACGTTTATTTTGAATTTTTTCAATGGCATTGATACATATATCTGCCGCACGGGTATCGACATCACTGACGTGTAAGACTTCACAATTTTTTTGTGCCGCAAAATTCTTGCCAACAGCTAATCCCCGACTGTTAACACCCATACAGGCCACGGTAATTTTTTCGTTGGCACCGAGAATATGGCTATAACTTTTAGCTGAAAAGCTGGGAAGAATTCCTCCGATAGATAATACGGCCGCTCCTGTAGAAGCCTTTTTAATGAAGTTTCTGCGCGAATTTTTCATTATTTTGAGTTAAAATAGGTTTATTTGTTGAGCCGAGTATGGCGTTGCTTTTTCAAAGTTATCAATTGCTTCCATTTTTGCAAGCCTGTTCTGAAATGGAGAATGGAGAATGGAGAATGGAGAATGGAGAATGGAGAATGGAGAATGAAAAAACAACCAATTTGTCAATGCCTGAAATAGGTTGACCGTTTAAAAGTAAAATTTTAAACTTAAAATCTATTAATTATGGCCAACAAAAAGTTGTATCTTCAAAGTGTGTCACAAAGACGTCTTCGTCATTTTAGTGAC
>NZ_SEWX01000037.1 GCF_004307455.1 Aquirufa nivalisilvae | reverse complement strand
AGCTTCAGTAAATTGGTGGTAAGCTTAACGAGTCCACAGATCAATGGCACAGCCTTTACAGGCACGAATACCTTGACAGCACAAGATGCTTATGGTAATACAGTAACTAGTTTCAATGCATCAGGAACGAATGTAACAGTAACAAGTACGTTAACAGGAACGATTAGTGGTTTAGGAAGTGGAGTTGATAACGTATTGAACCAAGCAG
>NZ_SEWX01000036.1 GCF_004307455.1 Aquirufa nivalisilvae | reverse complement strand
AAACAGTAACTATTACCGCACAAGATGCGAGTGGCAATACGGCAACAACATATACAGGAGCAAAAAATATCACATTCAGTGGAGCGACGGCATCATCAAGTCCTGTGACAAACCCAACCGTAGCCGCTACGAACTTTGGTACAGCAACTAGCTTGACCTTTACAGCAGGTGTGGCTACAGGATCGATGGTCTTGTACAAAGCAGAATCGGCCACAGTGAATGCGACTGATGGAACGATCAACTCGA
>NZ_SEWX01000003.1 GCF_004307455.1 Aquirufa nivalisilvae | reverse complement strand
TGTCTCCTATTGCATTTGAAAAAAAACTACTAAATTTAAATCAAGCTATAAGCTAAACACCTAAAATACTTGAATATGAATCAAGTATAAGTGACACAAAACGGTCAACGTCATTCAGGCATTCACACCTAATAACTAATAACTAATAACTAATAACTAATAACTAATAACTAATAACTAATAACTAATAACTAATAACTAATAACTAATAACTAATAACTAATAACTAATCCCTAACAACTTACAACTACCTATACTTTCCTTGACTCTTTAAATATTCCTTCAGTTTAGCTGGTTGATCCGTTTGAATCATATTGGCACCCAACTTCAAGACTTCCTCAAATGCTGCAGGCTGTTGGGCTGCTTTAAAATCTACCGCACCTAAGGCATTGATCCATACACGAGCTGGAATTTGCTTAATTGCTTTCACCACTTCGGAGTTATAGTGACTTGGATCTATATGAACTGCTTGGGGCTTAGCACCGGAAGCCACTAATTTTTTAACTGCCTCCTCACTTTCCGTCCGGATCATAATTTGGAAGTTTTTATTCTTCTTTTGTAACATCAAAACCTCCTCCGGTTCATACACAAAAAAGAAGCAATTCTTTTCCATCTTCATCCGATTCACCAATACAATGATGGAATCCAATGTCGCATCATCCTTGATATCTAGATCAATCAATACTTGGCCTTTGGCTAATTGAAAAGCCTCCTCTAAGGTTGGAATTTGCTCATTAGTCACTTGCTCATGATGCTTCAAGCGCAATTTTCTTATTTCTTCAAAAGTAAAATCAGACACCAAACCTTTGGTATTGGTAGTTCTATCTACTTTTTTATCATGCATTAAGACCATTTTTCGGTCTTTGGTAAAGCGAACATCCAACTCCATAATATCTATCCCTAATTCTATGGTTTTTCTCAAAGCTGCCAAAGAGTTTTCGGGCTCATCCAAATGTGCTCCACGGTGAGCAGCGATCATGACCAAAGGCTCTTGGGTATTTACATAAGATTTTTGAATTTTCCTGAAATATTCACTGCTCTTTTGGGCTTGAATAGGAGAAATGATTAGGCACAAGAATAGGCCCAAGTAATAGGTAGTTTTCATTATTTAAAGCTAGGTTTAGATTTTTAATCAAAGTAAAAATAGCTCATAATGCGAAGAAAGCATATTAACACAGGATAAATTAAAATTACATTCATTTTATCTTTTATTTCTTTAGTTTTAAGGCATTAATAATCACCTATTTAAATTTTGAACACCCCATGAGTTCTCGTCGAAATTTTATTCAAATGGTCTCTGCTCCCTTATTGGCCATGCCATTTATTTCTCAAGCTGAATCCACTGCAGAAAGTCTCACTTCGGCAGAAGATGGTCCTATCTTAAAAGTTGCCTTATTGGGTTTAGGAGGTTATGCCAATATTGTTGCTAAAGCCATGCAAAACTGCAAGAGAGCCAAAATTACGGCTTTAATTAGTGGTACACCGAGTAAATTGGATCAATGGGGTGAGAAATACAATGTCCCCAAAACGCATCGTTTTTCTTATGAAGAACTGAATAAAATCAAAAACAATCCGGATATCGACGCGGTGTATATCATGACTCCCAACCTTCGTCATCCTGAATTTGCGATTCAAGTGGCCAATCTGGGTAAACATGTCATTAGTGAAAAACCGATGGCTACCAATGTCAAAGATGCTCAACGCATGATTGATGCTTGCAAAAAAGCAGGGGTAAAATTATTGGTGGGTTACCGCATGCACTTTGAACCGAATACCTTAGAAATTATCAAAAAAAGAGAAGCTGGAGAATTTGGAAAAATCTTATTCTTCCAAGGTTTATCTGGCTTTATCATAGGCGACCCCAAACAATGGCGATTGAACAAACAATTGGCTGGAGGTGGCTCTATGATGGACATAGGGATCTATTCCATCAATGGCGCGCGCTATATGACTGGCGAAGAACCCATCTGGGTAACTGCTCAGGAAACTAAAACCGATTTTGAGAAATTCAAGGAAGGTGTAGATGAAACCATCCAATTCCAAATGGGTTTCCCAAGTGGGGCAGTGGCTTCTTGTCTTTCCACCTATGCGCTGAATAATTTGGATAAATTTTACCTAAATGGCACCAAGGGATTTGCCGAAATGATGCCATCAACAGGTTACGGGCCCATCAAAGCCAAGACAAATAAAGGCGAATTAAGCTATCCGCACATTACCCATCAAACCACTCAAATGGATGAATTTGCCGCTATTTTACACGATGGCAAAGTTCCCAAAATACCCGTAGATGGAGAAGAAGGCCTAAAAGACATGAAAATCATTGAAGCGATATTTGAAGCAGTAAAAACTGGGAAAAAAGTAGCTTTAAAATAATATTGAAAATCACCCATAGCAACCATTTACATGAAAAGAACCTTTATTTTATTCATTAGCTGTTTCATGCTAGGATTCACACCCATGGTGAGTCTAGCTCAAACGGATAGTCCTGGTGTGCAAAAAGCCATGGCTTTCATTCAATCACTGAGTGATGCCCAAAAAAGCAGAGCATTGTATTCCTTTGATGCCGTGACTCGTTTCAACTGGCACTTCTTACCTCCTACGATGGTCGCTCGACATGGAACGGTAGTAAAGGATATGGATGCCAATCAGAAGCAATTACTGTATGATTTCATGCAGGTTTATTTAAGCGAAAAAGGCTTCAAGAAAACACGTGACATCATGGATTTTGAGTATTATTTAAAAGAAATCCAACCCAAAAACCCTAGTCGAATTCCTGAAAATCAGTTCGTAGCATTTTATGGTGACCCAAGCAAAGACAAAGTTTGGGGTTGGAAGTTTGGGGGACATCATTTGGCACTCAACTTTACCATAGTGGATGATAAATTATCTTATGCGCCATTCTTCTTTGGTGTATATCCAGCTGAAGCAGAAAGTGGTGAAAGAAAAGGAACTCGATTAATGAAAGAAGAAGAAGATATGGCATTGGATTTAATCAACTCCATGTCGGAAAAGCAAAAAAACAAAGCCATTTTCAGTCTCACCACTTTCAATGAAGTGGTAACCACCAATTCAGTACATGTTGGACCTTTACCTGATGAAGGTATTTCTGTTAAAGAAATGAATACCCAACAAAAAGCCGACTTGAATCAATTGATCATGCATTATTTATCAGCTATGCCGCCAAAAATTGCAGAGATGCGCCTAAAACATATTGCTAATGAAGATTTCAACTCGGTAAAATTTGCTTGGGCAGGCAATACAGAACGAAAAAAGGCACATTATTACCGCATCCAAGGAAAATCCTTTTTAGTAGAATTTGATAATACACAAGATAATGCCAACCACATCCATACCGTTTGGCGGGATTTCCGAGGGGACTTTGGTACAGATTTATTGAAAGAACATTATATGACGGCTGAACACCATCAGCATAAATAAACCAAAAGGCCAGAATGAATTCTGGCCTTTTTTTATGATTTAAAAATCCGATCCATCAAGATCCATTTCTGACCAGGCTTGGCCCATGGCAAAGGCTTTTGGTATTTCCACATAAGCTCCTCCCAAGCAGCAATTTTAGGGTTGGTCGCATCAAATGCTGCTTTTTTCTCAAAAGTAAAAGCATCATCTGTCTCCAAAATCATGAACATTCGATTTCCCGTACGAAAAATTTCAATGTTAGTCACACCCGCATCTATGTCGTGCTGTGTCACTTCAGGCCATGCACTTCCAGGTGCATGATATTGTTCGTATTCCTGAATTAACGCTGGGTCATCTAAAAGGTCTAATGCCAAACAAAATCGCAGCATAGTCAAATGGTTTATTTTTTAAAATATTGTTGGTATGTTTTGATGGTCTGCTCGGCAGCTTCCAAAGGATTAGGCCATGGAAATGCTTCCGCAGATATGGCTCCTTGGTAATTTATTTGCTGTAAAGCTGCTGTTATTTCTTTCATGGAAGTATGACCCATTCCCATCGGTCTACGATTAGAATCTGCTAAATGCACATGACCAATCCAAGGCCCATTTTCTAGGATACTTTGAGCTATATCTATTTCTTCTATGTTCATGTGAAACAAATCAGCTAGTAATTTGATATGCCGCGTGGATAGACCTTCTACAAATGCTTTACCAGCACCCAAGGTATTAAATAAATTGGTTTCATAACGGTTCAAAGGTTCGTAAATCAAAGGTACACCTAGTTTCTCCGCATGTTTCCCGAGATATTCCAAGGCCTCTTGTAAATGCATCAAAGATTCCTCTCTACAATCAGGCAAAGCATTTCCTTGCATGGAACCAATGATGGTCACCGCACCAAAATGCGCACCAAAATCCATCATGGATTGAATAAAATGTATAGCTTTCGTTCGGATTTCTGGATTGGGGTCAGTCAGCGTTAAACCCTGAATGACTTTTCCAGCTCCACTTCCCACGGCCGCTAGTTTTAATGAATATTTTGACAATAATCCTTCCAATAGCCCTTTATCAATACTTTTAGCATCTTCCGTAAAAAGTTCGATGGCATCAAATCCCAGCCTAGACGCTTGGGCCATACTCGCTTCTAAGTCTTCCCAAAAAATCCAGGGGCCCAACTTGATTTGAGGAACTAAGGCAATGGTTACACAAGAATGCATCATATTATTCTCCAAAATTTACCATGATTTTCACGATACCCTGGGCATCTTTAGCCCAATCAGCCAAGGCTTGTCCTGCTTGCTCAATGGGCACGACTCGACTAATCACGGCCTCCACAGGAAATTGACCTGACTCTAAATAAGCAATAACTTCAGGGAACTCATCTGTACAATTTCTAGATCCCAAGATTTCTATTTCTTTTCGTACAAATAAACCTGTATTAAACTCCACAGGCTTTTTGGCATAACCTATACAAACCACTCGGCCTGTATACGCTACTTCCTCTACAGCAGCTCGGTAGGTAATATGACTACCTACTGCTTCAATAATGACATCTGGTCCATCTCCTTGAGTTATCTTTTGTAGAGCTTCATGCAAATCTTCCTGACTGGTATTGATAGTATGTTGCACCCCAATTTTACGTGCAATTTCCAATTTGGAATCATCTATATCAATGGCAATAACTTGGGCTCCCCGATGAACCGATGAGGCGATAGCTCCCATACCCACGATACCACAACCGATGACAGCAACGATGTCTGAGGCACTCACTCGACCACGAGCAGCTGCATGAAAGCCCACAGTCAATGGCTCTACCAAAGCTAATTCCTGTAAGGATAAAGAATTTGACGAATATAAATCTTGCCAAGAAATAGTGATGTAGCGAGTCATGGCACCAGGTCTACGAACACCCATGGTTTTATTATCTTGACAGGCATTCCTACGACCTTTTCTGCAAGACACACATGTGCCACAGTTTAGATATGGATAAATCGTCACTCGCTGGCCAACTTGCCAATGAGCAGGTACATCCGCTCCTATTTCTTCTATCGTTGCCCCTACTTCATGACCAAGGACATTGGGATATTCTTGCAATTCAAAAAGTCCTTTGAAGCCATTCAAATCTCCACCGCAAAAACCCACCATGCCGATTCGAAGTAATACCTCCCCTGCGGCAGGAATTGGCTTTTCAATTTCTCTGATTTCGGTTTGTCCGACTTCAGTTAAAAATAATGCTTTCATAGTTTCTAATAGGTTTATTGCTTTCTAGCTATATTATTTTCAGGTCTTCCTTCAAACCACATCTGATTTTTAACCGGAGCAATGATTTCATCTAATTCAAAAAGTAAGCCTTCAGGGATGAGAAAATCTACCGCTGCCACATTTTCTTGAATGGTTTTAATATCACACATTCCCACAATAGTAGTGGCAATATCTGGATGATCCATAGCAAAACGTAAAGCTACATCACTCAGGCGCACTTGGTATTTTTCACAAACAGTTAATAAGCGAGGTTGAAGAGATTTCACTTCATTGGATGCATTATGCCATTCGGGCAAAGTAGCATCTGAGAGAATTCGTTGCATCAAAGGTGCCGCATTCATTAAGCCAAAATCCAGTTCCTTGGATAAAGGGACTAATTCCGAATTAATATCATCTTGCAATAAATTATAGTGGGCCCATGATAGAACAGTATCTACTTCTACTTCCCTTGCTATAGAAGCCAAATAATTAACGGGTAAGCCTGTTATACCTACAAACCTGGCTTTGCCTGATTTTTTAACAGCTTGAATGGCTGGAATGGCTTCATTTAAGACCTGTTCTTTTGAACCAAACTCAATATCATGTAATTGATATAAATCCACATAATCGGTTTGCAGTCTTTTTAAAGAATCATCGATGCTGCTTAGAATCTTTTGATAAGAAAAATCAAATTCTCTTAAATCATAGCGACCAGCTTTGGTAGCCAAATAGACTTCATTTCTTTTACCTTTCAAGGCTTTACCCAAACGCGTTTCTGCCAAAGTTATCCCATAAAATGGAGCTACATCCACAAAATTCACCCCATGATCAATCGCATAATGAACGGCCGAAATCCCCTCTTTTTCATCACACTCTTCAAAAACATTTCCTAAAGGTGAGGCACCAAAGCCTAAAATAGATACTTGTAAATTCGTTTTGCCTAGACGACGGTAGCGCATAAAAAATGGTAAATTATAATTGGTAAATGATAAATGGTGATTGGTAAATTAAAGAATCAAGCTAGTAGAAAAATCAGAAATCTCTATCCTTATTTCGTCTAAATTTAGAATGATTTTTCTCAAAATCTTAGACAGTCTGTTGAATATACCTGATAAAATTTAACAATGACCAAGTTCTTTGGCGCGTTTATCATTTATAATTTCCCTCTAGCTGTTCGACATGTTCCGCAGGGTCATGTCGAATTCTCCAAATAAGAACTTGATTAAGCATAGAATTTTATGACATTTCTTTTTTTTCATAAAAAAAGAAAATCAATAGTATATGCTGAAACGTATTGTTATTTTGAAACAACATGAAAAAGTCCCACAAAATAGCTTTGCCGAAGATTTAATTCATATGGTATTTCTTTTTTTTCATAAAAAAAGAAACAAAAAAAACGGAAGAAATACGGTTAATCCTAAGACGAATTCTGCTGCGCAGAACCGATGTTCACTCCGCATACGGCTTTAATCTTTGACGCCTACGCACTTCCCTAACGCGCGGGGTCAAATATCCGCCTGCCGCTTCGCTCATGCTACGTTCCCATCTTTCGTTGGATTAACGGTTCATTGTAGAATGGAGAATGAAGAATGGAGAATGAAGAATGTAGAATTTTTGATAGAAAACATCGTCGTGCAGCCCTGCGAAATGTGATGAACGCAGCGGTAGACGAGGTTTTGACCTCAGCATGGGCGATGTGCGTCGGCGTCAAAAATATAGGCGATAGCGGAGTGATTCACGGTTCCGCGAAGCGGAATTCGCCTTGGCTGAACGACAAAAAAAGATTTTTTTGTTTCTTTTTTTGTCCAAAAAAAGAAAATCAATAGTATATGCTGAAACGTATTGTTATTTTGAAACAACATGAAAAAGTCTCACAAAATAGCTTTGCCGAAGATTTAATCCATATAGTATTTCTTTTTTTTCATAAAAAAAGAAACAAAAAAACAGAAGAAATGCGGTTAATGTAAAATGTAGAGTGAAGAATGTAGAATGAACCACAACATTTATAATTTATAATTCACCATTTACAATTCCCTTTCCGCTTCGCTCATGCTACGTTCCCATCTTTCGTTGGATTAACCGTTCAATGGAGAATGGAGAATGAAGAATGAAGAATGAAGAATGTTAAATGTAGAATTAGATTTGGGATTTGAATATAGAAAGGAACCCCCATTTATCATTTATAATTCACCATTTACAATTTCTTGACGTATTCCATGGGAGTGGTACCTTCTTCCTCTTGAAATGCACTGATAAATCGGTATAAAGTACCGAAACCAGAGGTCAAGGCTATGGATTCCATATCATCTTGACTTAAATTTTGAGATTTTTTCTCTTCCAAAAGCTTCTTTGCATGAGAAATACGCAATTGAGCACGCAATTTGGTGAACTTGGATTTGATAATATAATTAAAACAATAATAGATATGGTGTTTTGGAATATCCAATTTTAAGGCTAAGAAATCCACATTGAACTCGGGGTCCAGATACCATTTTTCTTCGTGAATATTATCTAATATATACTTGGCATCTTGCTGGAACGGATCATCCGACTTCCCAACAAAAGAATACACATCACTAGCATCCACTTTGTGTTCAAAATTCTTCCGTTTGCCTTTTTTATGAATAGGAATACCATAAAGGATTGGAGGAAATGCCAAAATTAATAATGGGATAGTCAAGAAAAATATACCTGTCAAATAACCGAGTGGAGATGAATTAACTAATTCTTTGTTAACCACATTGGAAAAAATAAACATGATTGCTCCTGTAAAATAACTGGTACAGGCTAAGGTCGATAAGGATATCAACCAAACAAGCCAGCGCTTAATTAAGGTTTTTTGCGCAGAAACGGGTCCATATTTGGCGAGACTACGATTATAGCGAAGGAACAAAGCTATAGTCGCAATCAGATAAATCATGAAAAACATTGGACGCCCAATGACATTAAAATAACTCGGATAAAGGACCCCTTCATTCCACACTTTAAGTACTTCAGGATTATCAATAATCTTTCGAGCTACAATAAGCTTGTAATCCCAATTTTTGAAATAGAATGGGAGTATGGACAAGAAAGAAATTACTGCTGGAATAAAATGAAAATAATCCCTTCGAGACAGCTTGTTACGGTCTGTCAATGTTCCTCGAACATAAAAAAACAAAAATGGACCAAACAGATAATATGTGGGAGTAATATGATAATTAAAAACCGCCATTAATGACGCATTATCTCCCATAAAAGCAAAATAATGCAAAAGGCCAGACAAGGCGATCGTTACTAAAAAACCAGTTAAATAGATCGTATTTTTGTTTACACGAAAGTTAAACACGGCCAATACCAATGAAATAATGAGTTTGAAAGCGACTATGTAGATTAACATTTTCTAATTCAATTATTTCGGTTTGACATCAGAATGGCTGGGATAAAATACGCTCCAAGACAGACAGAGACAACAGATTTCTTTTCTGTCGCTTCTCGATTAAGATTACTGGAGAAATACGAATTGTAGAACAGCTCAAACTTTATTATAGAATGGTAAACGCAAAGGTATATTGATTTTTCAATCAGCCTAATATTTTTAACAATATTTTCGATTAACCTAAAACAAAAAAAATAGGCTCAGTATCCCGCTGAAAGCATTTATACCACTAAATCACTCATTTTGAATGTGCTAACAATTCAAATTGTTGTAAAGATTATTTTAATAGTAAAATAACATTTTAATCATGTAACAATAATTTAATCAAATCGTATGGTCATTATCTACAAACGATATAACTACACAAATTGAAAATAGACTCTTCCATGACCGAAAAATAAATACATTCGATACCCTACAATGTCCAGAATGTTTTATGAGGAAAAATCTTATTTTTGCCAACCATAATTCAAAAAACACTCAACCTATTCCATATGTTAAAATTATCACTCAGTTTAATTTATTCATTTCTGCTTTTTTGGGGATATCAATTCCTTCAACCCCATATCGCTGAAAATAGTACAAATTCCGTCGTTGCTGTTGACACCCTTTCCAACGCTTCAGCATGGCCTACTCAAGACATTCAAGTCAGTAATTTTGCTTCAGCAGACGTAGCTCCTAGTCCAGCTTGTATTGCCGTAGCTGCCACAGGTGAGGTATTTGTAGGAATTGACCAAATTGGATCTTTAGGAAAAACGCCTGGTAAAGGATACATCTTAAAATTGATTGATTCCAATAACGATGGTCGCGTAGATCAGCAAAGCAAATTTGCCATGGTGGATAATCCCCGTGGGATTATTTCATTAGGTGACAAATTATATGTGCTTCATACCGTCTTTTCGCCTGAAACAAAGAAAGCCACAGGAATGGATTTAGTGGTTTTTGAGGATAAAAATAAAGACGGAGTAGCCGATGGCCCTTCGAGTCCATTAATTCAACATATCAGTTCTCCCAAGTTTTTACAAAGCAGAGGAACTGACCATGCCACCAATGGCATCAGAATGGGTATTGATGGTTGGATTTACATTGCTGCCGGCGACTTTGGTTTTCATAATGCCACTGATAGAAGTGGAAAGAAAATTACCATGCTAGGTGGTGGAATTGTCCGAGTAAGACCAGATGGGACTGAAATGGAAGTATACACCCATGGTACTAGAAATATTTATGATGTAGCCATTGATCCCTACATGAACATTTTCACACGCGATAATACCAATGATGGAGCGGGATGGAATATCCGTTTTAGCCACCACATTCAATCAGGCGAATATGGTTACCCGCTATTGTTCAAACATTTTACTGAAGAAATCCTGCCAGCCTTAGTGGATGTAGGTGGTGGATCTGGAACTGGTTCTTTGTTTATGGATGAGCCTACTTGGCCAGCCAAATACAATCAAGTACCCATGATGGCCGATTGGGGAAATAGCATATTGTACATTCATCGTGTGACGCCTGACGGTGCTAGTTATACGCAAAAAGATGAAACATTCATTAAATTAAAACAAATCACGGACCTAGATGTAGACGGTTCTGGTCGACTATACCTTGCTGCTTGGGATGGAGCTGGATATTCAGGAAATCCCAACAAAGGATTTGTGGTTAGAGCAGTACCTAAAGGCTGGACTTACCAAGCCTTTCCACAGGTGAGTCAATTGTCGAACGATGAATTAGCTAAGCTTTTACAATCAAATAGTGCGGTAGCGCGTTTAAACGCTCAACAAGAATTATTAACGAGGGATCAAAAAGCGACAGCTGCAATAGCTTGGAAATTAGCTGCAGATAAAAAGGCTCCATTGTATGCTCGTTCGGCGGGTATATTTACTTATGCTCAAGTTGCAAATGAGCAAGGTATATTACAATTGGGTAAATTATTGGCTGATAAAGATGTGAAAGAGCTGGCCATCAGAGCATTGGCAGACAGAAAGACTAAAAATAAATTAGTACCCATTCAGCCCATCATATCGGCTTTACAAGATGCCTCTCCGAGAGTACGTGTAAGTGCTGCAATAGCTTTGGGAAGATTAGGAAAACAAGAAGCTATTCCTGCGCTTTTACAAGTAAAAGTTCCTAACTCTTTTGTAGCACCTCCCAAAGATCAAGAAGGTCCTCATGCTACTCCCAATTCAGCCATCATTCCTGCGCACGTAGCCATTCAGGCATTGGTGAAATTAAATGCAGTAAATGCCTGCGTAAAAGCAATTTCTGGTCCCAATTCAACCATTGCATTGTGGGCATTGCGCTACATGCACCAACCCACTGCTGTCAACGGCCTTATTGCCGCTTATAAAAAATCTACCAATATTACTTTCAAAAAGCAATTATTGGCTAATCTGGCTAGACTTTACAAAAAGGAAGCAGATTATGAGGGAGAATATTGGTGGAGCACCAAGCCCAATGGACATGGCCCTTACTATAAAACAGTAGATTGGGAATCGAGTCCGATTATCAAAGACTTTATTTTAGCTGAGTTCCAAAAAGCGAAAGAGGCCGACAAAGCTTATTTTGTGGATTTGAATGAGAAAAATCAAATGGAAATAGCCGAATTAGGAACAGCTGCGACTAATCTAGCCAAAGATGAACCAAAAGTTGATTTGGCTTCTATTCGTAATAAAAAAGGTCAAATCGGTAATGCCTCCATTGAAGACATCATGCTAGCCATGGCTCAAATCAAAGGAAATCCAGCAACAGGTAGATCCTTATTCACCAAGCAAGGTTGTGTGGTTTGTCACAGTTTAAAAAGTGGAGAAACATTGAAAGGGCCATTTATGGGTCAGATTGGTGCTATCATGAGTCGGGAACAAATAGCAGAATCAATCCTCAAGCCTAATGCTTCTATATCACAAGGATTCGTCACGGTATTAGTAACGACAAAAGACAAAAAGGAGCACATGGGTTTTGTAACAGCTGAATCTCCGGATCGCATTGTGATGCGAGATATTACAGGTCAAATTACAAGTATCAGAACTGCCGATATCAGATCTAGAAAAGAAATGGAAACATCAATGATGCCTGATGGTTTAACGAATGAACTTTCCTATGAAGAGTTTGCTTCCTTAATCACATTTCTTTCCGAACAAAAAAAGTAAGCGATTAAACAGAGTAAATCTGAATACACGAACATGTAAATACAAAAGCTCAGGATTTAAACCCTGAGCTTTTGCATTTAAATAAATCAAGGATAAATTAAACCCGCATAAAATCTCCTTGCCATTCACGAATGGACTTCTTGATTTCCTTCGGACTTAGGTTTTGTAAAATAGCTTTATCGATTAATCCTAATAACTCATCATCACTCGCAAAACGCAAAGCAACAATTTGATGGATCTCAAGCATATTTTCCTTTTCAGTAAAAGGCACGTTCGTTAATTGAAAATAACGCAAACGCATTTCCAATCGAATAATTCGATCTTGATTTTTATTTGCATAAATACGTGAAACAAACGAAATTAAAATAAATAATAAACCCACTAATATATACAGCCAATCATTTGCAGGATCTTCCAAGGCCAATTTAACAGTCCAAAGAAATAAGAAAAAAGCAAGTGGGAGTATTATAAAATGATGCAAATGGTAATACCTGGTATGGGTATCATATTCTTGATGGTTCATTGATGGTTAATTTTGTTTTTATGGAGTAGATAAAATGATAATTTTCTCAATTTTATCAAAATGATTCTATAAAGCAAACTCCATTTAATAAATTATTTGAAAATGAGAACAAATGTCAATTTTACAAGGCAAATCTAGCCTAACTCATCAAATAAGCATCGTTTTATGTTTAAACAGGATATTTAAAATCCCCATCAAAGCTTTGGGTTCAAAAATCACTCCCATCTATTACCCATAAAGATCAATGGCACCATTGACCAATTATCCAACAATTAGCGTTAATTTCCGTTTAAATTCAAAATCTATTTTCTGATGTATATCGATTTAGAACGTATTCTTTTATCTATTTTAATTGGAGCTGTCATTGGCTTGGAAAGAGAATATCGTTCCAAATCCGCTGGCTTAAGAACGATGATTTTGGTATGTGTAGGCTCCTGTATTTTCACCTTGCTCTCGTATAAAATTGGATTGGGCAGTCAAGACAGAATTGCGGCCAATGTTTTAACTGGAATAGGTTTTCTGGGTGCTGGAGTTATTTTTAGAGAAAAAGATCGAGTAACAGGAATCACTACGGCAACAACGATTTGGGTTGTTTCGGCCTTGGGTATGACCATCGGTGCAGGTTTTGAATTATTGGCTTGTTTCACCTCAGCCATTGTTATTTTAATCTTAAGTGCCTTTATTTTAGTGCAAAACTTCATTAGTAAGCTTAATCACGTACGTGTATATACGTTAAAGTTTGAATATTCTGACACCTTTGATTACAAGTATGTGGAACAATTATTCAAAAAGCTTAAAATGAAGATTCTGTATTCTCAGAAAATTAAATCTGGCAAGGATTTTACCTTTAACTTAACTGTTCAGGGTTCAGAAAAAGCTCATCATATGATTGCAAGCCAATTATTAAAAAATGACCAAATTAAGCACTTGGAATTCTAAGAGTGATTCGTTGTTAGAGATTAGTGTTTAGTTAATAGAGGTATTGATAGGTAAAAAATAATGTCAAAAGATTTACATATTAGTGTTATTGGTGGAGGAGCGGCAGGTTTTTTTGCGGCGATTGCTGCAAAAAGTCATAATCCCCAAGCCCAGGTTCAAATCCTCGAAAAAACATCGCATTTTTTAGCTAAAGTAAAAATATCAGGAGGCGGCCGATGTAATGTTTGCCATGCCGAATTCAATAACAGGAAATTAGCCGAGCATTATCCAAGAGGAGAGAAATTTCTAAAAAAAGCCTTTGAACAGTTTAATGCAACTTCGACCATGGAATGGTTTGAGCAGCGCCTAGTAGCCCTTAAAACCTATCCCGATGGTTGCGTCTTTCCTTTATCCAATACCTCGCAAAGCATCATCGATTGTTTCTTGAGAGAAGCTAAAAAGCTCGACATTGAACTAACCTTACATCATGGAATTGATAGGATTGAAAAGCGTGAAGATGGGGGATTTGTACTACATTCCAAGGATAAAACAATCAAAACAGATCGAGTAATCGTGACGACAGGTGGTCAACCCAAATTAAGTGGGCTACACTGGCTGGAAGAAATTGGTCATCCCATCATTCCTCCTGTACCCTCTCTTTTCACTTTTAACATGCCGAATGAACCCATCAAGGAGTTTATGGGTCTCGTGGTGGAAAAGGCTACCGTGAGAATTGAAGGTCAAAAACTTGTCGGCAAAGGACCATTGTTGATTACCCATTGGGGAATGAGTGGTCCTGCAATTTTACAACTCTCAGCCTGGGGAGCCAGAATCCTAGCAGCATTCAATTACCAGTTCTACATTTTAGTCAATTGGTTAGATGAAACCAAAGAATCTGAACTGCGAGATACCTTAGAAAACACACGCAAAATACATGGTGGAAAAATGATCAGCAATCACTGCCCCTTTCCTATTCCTGCCCGACTTTGGAACTTTCTATTAGCTAAAAACGATGTATTACCCGCATCTCGATGGAACGAGATTAATCCTAAACAAATCAATAAATTGGTCAATACCCTATTAAATGATCGCTACCAAGTGATGGGGAAAACTACATTTAAGGAAGAATTTGTTACTGCAGGAGGTATTGATCTCAACGAAATCCATGTTCAAAGCATGGAAAGCAAACAAGTACCAGGAATGTTTTTTGCAGGAGAAGTGATGGATATTGATGGTATTACTGGAGGGTTTAATTTCCAGGCGGCCTGGACTACTGGTTATATTGCTGGAAAACATGCAGCTCTATAAGCCTGTAAATCAGGTTGACAATTGCTTTTTATTTCAATATTTTTGTTTACTCTTTTCTACCCAATAAGAAGAAGAGATTTTCTTTACTCTACCTATTACAACATGAACAGAAGAAGCGCCTTAAAAAACCTAAGTTTGGTCTTAGGTACCTCCGCTTTACCCAACTGGGCATACCAGTGGAACCAAGATTCATTTCCCGCTCTACTGGGGCCTAACACCGAATTATTAGGAGCTATAGTTAATGCCATCATACCTGAGACTGATAGTCCAGGGGCCAAAACCATTGGCGCTCACTTATACATTGAGCGGATGGTGAAAGATTGTATGAGCAAAGAAGACCAACAAGCCTTCCAAAATGGATTACAAAAGTTGGCTTCCTCAGCCTTGAAAAACTACCAAAAAGCTTTCCCTCAGTTGAGCAGTCAAGATCAAATCAGCCTTTTAACTGGTTTACAAAACTCTACTTTGCCAGTGGAAAGTCAGTTTTTCAAACGCCTAAAAGGCCTCACCTTAGCATCCTATACGAGTTCAGAATATTTCCTTACTCAGCATAGAAATTACACCATGGCTCCTGGGTTTTACCATGGTTGTGTCCCTGTTCAATAAGAATTTACCTCTCAAGACATGTCTAATTTTAATATAGATTCAAAAAAACAAAGAACCTTTGATGCCATCGTGGTGGGTTCTGGTATTAGTGGTGGTTGGGCTGCCAAAGAACTTTGCGATAATGGTTTAAAAACATTGGTTTTAGAGCGTGGTCGTGATGTGAAACATATCGTAGATTACCCTACAACCTTAAAGGAACCATGGGAATTTGATCATTTGGGAGCATTAACCAAAGAAATGAAAGATGCCAATCCCATCGCTACCAAATGCTATGCATTCAACGAGGATTCATCCCATTTTTTTGTTAAGGACAAAGAACACCCTTACATTCAAGAGAAACCATTTGACTGGATTCGAGGATATCAAGTGGGCGGTAAGTCATTACTGTGGGCTCGTGGTACTCAGCGCTGGTCCAAATATGATTTTGAAGGTCCTGCACGAGATGGATTTGATAATCACTGGCCAATCACCTATCAAGATTTAGCCCCTTGGTATAGCCATGTAGAAATATTTGCAGGTGTAAGCGGAAACAAAGATGGATTAGAGCAATTACCCGACGGAGAGTTTTTGCGTCCTCACGAACAATCTTGCGTTGAAAAACATTTTTCATCCGAGATGAAAAAACATTACAAAGGAAACCGTCCGGTTATCATTGGTCGCTGTGCTCACCTAACTGACCCTCAACCCATCCACTTCAAGCAAGGCCGCGCTCAATGCCAGCAACGTGACTTATGCCAAAGAGGTTGTCCTTACGGAGGTTATTTTTCTAGTAATGCTTCTACCCTGCCTTGGGCACAAAATACGGGTAACATGACCCTTAGACCCAACTCGGTCGTACATTCGATTATTTACGATGAAAAATCGGGCAAGGCTTCAGGAGTTAAAGTGATCGATAGCAAAACAAAAGAAGAAATTCATTTTTATGCTAAAATCATCTTCTTAAATGCCGCCACTATCAATACTAACTTGATCTTGTTGAATTCCAAGTCGCACCGCTTTCCCAACGGATTAGGTAATGACAATGGTTTAATGGGGCATTACATTCACTTCCATAACTTCCACACAGGAGTGTCAGCCGAATACGAAGGAATGTTAGAAAGTAAAACAGAAGGAATTCGTCCGAACGGAAGTTATATCCCTCGTTTCCGCAATGTGTTCAAACAAGAAACCGATTTCTTGCGTGGCTATGCAGCAGGTTTCAGTGCTCGCAGACCTATCATCTCTAATCAAGAAGGGATTGGTCAAGAATTGAAAGACAATTTATTCCAAAAGAAATATGGCAATTGGCAGGTTGGTTCCCACTTCATGGGAGAAACCATCCCGAAACATTCCAATTACGTCAAATTAGATGGCAGTAAAAAAGACGACTGGGGTGTCCCTTTGGCTCGACTTCATGTAGATTTTGATGATAATGATCGTAAAATGGAGCAAGATTACCAAGACCAAATGGCGGAAATGCTGACCTTAGCAGGCTTTAAAAACATTAAATCCAATCCAAAAAAGACTTGGAATCCAGGTTTAGATATCCATGAAATGGGCGGTGTTATCATGGGAAATGACCCTAAAACATCCCAATTGAATAAGTGGAACCAATTGCATCATTGTAAAAATGTTTTTGTAACGGATGGAGCAAGTATGACTTCCAATTCCACCCAGAACCCATCTTTAACCTACATGGCATTAACTGCCCGTGCTGCGAATTATGCGGTAGCCGAGTTGAAGAAGAAAAACCTGTAAGAGAATTGTAAATTGTGAATGGTAAATGGTGAATGAGGGGAAATAAATGGTGAATGGTAAGTGGTAAATGGTGAATGAGGGGAATAAAATTGTGAAAGGTAAATGGTAAGAGGTAAAATGTAAATGATTTTTGATATGAAAAAAAGCTTCGTTATTGCCTCAGGTATTTACCTGTTACCTCTGTTCATATTCCTCTCTTTTTCTTCATTTGGTAAAAATGGGGCAGATTCTACTGCTTATAAATCCATATTAAATTTAGCTTACGGAAATGCCCCAGAGGAAAGGAATTTATTGGATATCTTTTTACCCAACCAAGTCAATGCCAATACCAAAATGTTAGTATTCATTCATGGAGGATATTGGACCAAAGGAAGTAAAAACCAATTACCCAAACCTTTGATTCAATTATTAGCAGGCAAAAAAGGCTATGCCGTTGCATCCATCAATTACCGTTTGGTTAAAGACAATAAAAATCGTTATCCAGCCCAAATGGAAGACATCCAACAAGCTTTACGATTCTTAAATCTTAAAGCTGATAGCCTTGGATATAAGAGAGGGGAATTCGGTCTTTTAGGTGCCAGTGCTGGGGCATATTTGGCCTTGATGTATGCCTATACAGCAGATCCTCAAAAAGAAATAAAAACGGTCATTGATATTGTTGGACCTACCGACTTCACCGATCCCATGGTGCGAGGGAAAAACGATGAAGCAGATAAGACCATTACCAATTTTTTAGGCGTCGCTGACCCTAATGCTCCCTTGGCCAAAGAATCAAGTCCATTACTTCGAGTAAGCGCTGCATCAGCCGTCCCAACCATCATTTTTCATGGAGAAAATGATGAGGTTGTTAACGTACAACAGGCCAAAAACTTGTATGCCAAACTAAATCAATTGGGCGTCAAAACACAATTAGAATTGTACCCCAATGAAACCCATGAAATGAGAAAAAGCCTATTTAGCGTTTTCATGAAAATGGGTATCTGGTTAGACCAAGTGTATCCAAGTGGCAGTAAAAACTAGTTTTCAGGTGCTAACAACACTTGATATTTCCATGTTTGACCTGCTTGAGTCGCTAATTTAAATCCTACAAAACGTGTCCCTGGATTAGGTGCATCATAGTCGTGATTCGGTTCTGATGACCATGTAATCCATTCTCCTTTTACTCCTTTGATTTCAAGATTTAGTCGCTTCCCATTTTGGGTCAAATAAGCCTTGCCGGATTGCTCCTTATGAAACTCAGCCGTGGTGAGCATCGTCCAAACTAATTCCCCTCCTTGCTTAATCGATAGAATCTGATCACTTATTTCCAAAGAACGATTATTTAAAAGTGCGACTTGGCGATGGACTCCTGATGCTTGTTCCGGATACAATGAACTTAAATCAAGGCCAAATGCTTTACGTTTGTTTGAATTTTGTATCCCAATTACTTCTGACTTACCCTTGACAGCTTGTAATTGATTGTTTAAGGTTAGTGTATTATGTGACCTATTATGATAGCGAAAAACATCCCAACGCTGAGCGTTTTGTTCTTTACCCCAAATAGCCACTCCTTTTGATTCCAATGATTCATAATCTTGCATCCCAAAATCCATCGCCCAACGCTCTCCTAAAGCATCAAAAACAAAGGATCCAACATCCATATGCCCATGATTAACGGATGGTGATCCTCCTTTCACACCAACGTACAAGGCATTTTTATCTGTCCATGAAGAACGCATCATAGCCACTGGATTAGGACCTCCTCCCAAATAAGTTAATTCCTGTGGTAATTGAGGATTGACCAATGATGCCCCTTTTCCCCAAACCATCACAAGAGGCAGCAGTCGATCAGACACTAAATTCTTGGCCGTTTTTAACGTATTTATTTCCGTAAACAATAAACTATTATTTTGAGTCTTGGCCGCAAACCAAAACATGGCTGGATGAAAGCCTATCCCATCTCCTGAATCCGAGTAATTAAAATTCTTACCTGATGGTCCCGCCATGTGCAACATATAGTTGGCACTGGCATAAAAACCAGGTAATTGATTCAATCCAAAGTCGGAACCATATACCTTTTCAATGGCATCATTATACAGCACTTGAAACGAAGTACCATATCCCCAATAGGCATAACCCTCTGGATAAGCTCCATCAGGACCATAATCTTTCATCGGTAAAATAATGGATTTTTGTGCCCGTTGAATTAATTCCTGAGCCTTGGCAGGATAATCTTCCTGAATAGCTAAAATCCCTAAACTCATTCCCGCATTACAAACTTGATTCCAATTGTGGCTCGCTTTCAACCAACTTGTGTAGCGCTCATCATAGGAGGGCTCTATTCCTTTGGATAATATGGCTGCTCGGATGATTTGTTTTGATTCAGTAGATAAAGCCTCAAATAACCAATCGTAACCTATTGCCACTGCCGTAGTCATTTCCGCCACATCCAAAAAATGGGATGGATTCCAATCTGTAAATTGACAAATTTGAAGCAACTCTTTCTCAGCCCTTTGCGCATATTTAAGTTGTTTTGTCATGCGGTAAGCATAGGACCAAAACAGGGTTCGTCGTAACATCTCTCGAGATACACCTAACAACCTCCTGCCAATCTGTTTACGAATTAAAGGCTCTTTCAACAATAGCACATCAGCTTCTTTCAAAATTTGTTGATGCAAATTGGCCCACAGCGTATCCTGCTGAATATTTCGCTGAATGATGGCCTCATCCGACTTTAAAAATAATAATCGAGGATGCCCTTGAGCCGCTGGAATCAATGTGCTAAATTCTTGTGCCCAAGTAAATTGTGCCAATAAAAGGCAGTAAATAAGGAATCCTTTTTTCATCATGTTCTAATAGGTTTTGTAATGTCAAACATTTAGTAAATTTGACCATCATGCTGTCATGACCTAACCAAATATATGAAATCATTCTCCAAGCTGTATTGTCTGTTCCTACTTTTGACCTGTTGCTTTTTCAATGGCATAGCTCAATCTACTTTTACGCTTTCAGGCACTATTGAAGACAAACAGAAAAAAGAAGGGGTTTCCTTTGCGCATGTCTATTTAAATGGCACTTCTTTTGGTACGCAAGCTGATGATAAAGGTCATTTTACTTTAAAAAATGTTCCATCTGGAAATTATCAATTTCTGATTTCTATGGTGGGTTATCAACCGCTCTCCGTTCCCATCTCCGTTCAGCAGGATATCAAAAATTTACACTTTGATATGATAGAAAACATCACGGACTTAGTTGAAATTAAAGTGCAAGGCCAAAGAGACCGTGTCTGGGAAAAACAAATCCGCCAATTTGAAAATGAATTTCTAGGAAGGGACATTGACCGGGATTTGGTCAAAATTCTGAATCGGGAAGTCATTGATTTTGAATATGATCCTAGTTCGAAAACGCTTAAAGCAAGCTCAAAAGAGCCTCTTTTGATAGAGAACAAAGAATTGGGATATCTATACCACGGATTCTTAGTCGGATTTGAAAAAGCGCCTAGGCAATTAAACTTTAAATCAAGTGGTTATTTTGAAGCATTAAACCCTGTTTCACCCAAAGAAAAAAACAAATGGGAGAAGAACCGAAAATATGCCTTCCAAGGATCCATCAGGCATTTTCTTTTGGCATTCATTAATCAATCATTGGGGAATGAGGGCTTCTATGTGACCTATTACAAAGAAAACCGATTGAGTAATCCGCCACCATTTAAATTAGAAGAAGCCCTTTTCACGACAAATAAACCCGACATTTTTGCCATTGATTTAAAAGGCATCATCAATGTGGAATTTGATTCTCCAAGGCAGTTTTCCAAACTTAAACCCATGGCTAAGACAATCCTTATCGAAAAAAATGGAACCTTAATTGACCCCTACTCCATGGAGGTTTTTGGGAAAATGTCAGAGTCTAGAATGGGACATGAGCTCCCATTGGACTATGTGTATGAATTAAAAAAATAGGGATAAAAAAAACACCCGACAGAGTCTATCGGGTGTTTTTAGAAGAAATCAAATTACAATACTTTATCCGTATCTGTTGTAAAAATTCGGGTGCTAATGGTGTAACTTCCGCCATTAGGATCCTTATATTTTAAATCCATATAAAAAGCTTGGTAGCCTTTTTTCACATAAGGAATCACGTATTTTACCGTGTTTCCTTCTGGTTTAACTCGTCTTGTCAACCATAGATTATTTCTAAAATCACGGTCAGAGGAAGTTGTTCCCCAAATGGCCGCATCTTCTAAATCTGTCGGATTAGCATTGACCGTTAATTCAAAACCATCTTTTCCTTTTACCACGTTCCATGTCGGAACAGGCACTTCCTTGTTTTGAAGAGATAATCCAAAGAAAGCACTTAATGCCTCAATTGCCTGTTTTCCGCCTGCCAAATCATGGCCAGCATTAGGCACGTAATGAATTAAGTTTTTACCTGGAATTTGATCGAAATAATGCTTGATGGCATCTGCTGTCCAATAGGGATCATTTGTTCCGATAAAGATGATTTTTGGAACCGTCATGTTTGCCCGATACGAATAGGGGTCAATCATGGAATTGATGGCTTTTCCTACTGGTGTTCCTGTACCTTGAGGGATACCTAATTTGACATAGTCTTCAATTTGATCACTATACTCACCATAGGTGTCCTTTTGATAATTCAACGTTGCAGGCATGTTCAGCATATCAATAACCATAGGACCAATGGCTTTTACTCGCTTATCACCAATGGCACTGGATAACCAAGTAGTCCAACCACGCTTAGAAGCTCCCGAAATCACAAAATCTTTAACTTGGATATTAGCCTTCTTACTAGCAAACTCTTGGATGGCATCCATTCCTCTAACGGCCGACTTAACCATAGGAAATAATAATGGCCAAGTGTGATCTCCCGTTTCTCTGAATTGATGTAAGGTATAAGAAATCAACTCATCTTCTGTTTTACCACCATAAAGAGGCTGGTTAGGAACTTGTTTTATGAGCGCTACAATGGCATGATTTTTAGTCGCGACCATGGATAAAAATGTCCACAACTTATCCTCTTTACTCCAGTTAGGCTGCTCATCTTTATTACTTCCACCAGTAATAAAAAGCATAGCACCTTCATAATTCACTTTCGCTGGAATAATGATGGTTAACTGGTGCTTCCAAGTGATATTTTGCCACTTTTGAGACGTTAATAAGACATGGTATCCTTTGGAAGTTCCTAAAGAAACGGAGTCTTTCAATTCCCATTGATACGATTTGTCGCCATTGGCCAAATAACTTTTCAAGGCTGTTTCAGGGGTTACCTTTTGGGCAACTCCTGAAAATGCCAAAAGGCAAAAAGCACTAATACTTAACGCTACTTTTTTGATACTTTGATACATATTTAATCTGGTTAAAGGTTTAGCTTTTGATTACCAAGGTTTTCCAGTACCCTGAGATACCCATGGCTTAGACCAAGGGCTATTTTTACCATCCGCTTCTGAATAAGTAGTTGTTTCCAACTTATTCATAGCAGCTTCTGTATTTACTTTATTTAAATTTCTTTCGTCTAGCATATAGTAAAAACGAACTGGCAATACCTTACGAATGGCAGCTGGACCTGCTGTTAAAACAGGGAAACCTGTTCTGCGGTAATCAAACCAAGCCTCTTGGGCCGCAGTCCAACTAGAAATCCACTTTTGTTCGATGATTTGACTCAGCGTTCCATCAAAAGCTACTCCTGGATTTGTGATGTAAGTAGCATAAGTTCCACCAACACCCCAAGTATCTAATGAGGCTTTCACTCCAGCTTCATAATGTGCTTTGGCAGTACCACCTACAGCCCAACCTTTCAAGGCAGCTTCTGCTAAAATAAAACGTACTTCAGCAGCCGACATCATTCTTGATTTCAATAATGGACCTTTGGCTTGACGGTAAATATCGTTAACCCAAGAAACGTGTGGGTTATTGGCTCCCTGCTCAGCCGTAGGACTCAAATTATAAGATGCTCCACCAATGATACCTGTAGGTAATCCAACATATTCAGGATGTGTATTTACATCTCTACCTACTACTTTATCAGGTGCCAAATAGCGTTTTCCTCCTTCAATTTTATCAGTTCCTTTAGGTAAACTAGCATCCACAACTAATGGAATCTGTACTTTATTAGCCCATATTCCAATTCGAGGGTCTTTTAAGTCCAATAATTTATTTACGAAAGTGGCTGCCATTTTAATTCGACGGTAGTTGGAAGCGCTAGCATCATACACCGCATTGGATGGCCAAGAATCACTATCACTATTTCCTGCAAATGGCATAGCTGCATCATCTGCAATAGCCGTAATGATTGGATATTGCGTGGCATTTGCCAAAATTTTCTCAATTCCTGCTTTAGCTACATCAGGTTTCTTGGCAGAAATACGCATGTAATAGCGCAATGCCAATGAATTCGCTAATTTTCTCCATTTGGAAGCATTTCCTTGATAAAATACGTCGGCCGTTCCAGGAGTACTTGGATAGGAAGCTTTCGACAATAGATTATTAGCTGTTTCTAAATCGGCTAAAATACCCGTGTAAATCGTTTCCTGTGTATCGTAAGCTGGAAAAGTATTAGTAGCACCACCTTCTGCTCCCTTTAATGCAGCTGTATATGGAGCATCACCCCACAAGTCAGTTATCAACCCAAACATCATGGATTTAGTCACAAGAGCAATACCTTGATGTAATTCTAAATTCAAGGTAACCGAACGGTTATACACATATTGATTATTACGAAGTATATCGTAGTAAGAAGCCCATGATTGGCTTCCTCCCCACTCATAAGTATTATGGCCACCGGACCATCCATCCTTTTGAGTATGTTGCATGACACCCGCAATATCTTGATAACCTAAGTTAACAAAAGCCTTGCCTGTTTCAGTTAATACGGTAGACATCACTAAATTAGGATTAGCAGTCTCCGGATTGATCCCGTTGGGATTTTGATTGAGCACCGTTAAATCCTTACAAGAGTAAAAACTACCCGATAGGATTAGCACCAATGCCATTATTTTATATGAAGTATTTTTCATGATCTTTTGCTGTCTAAATTTCATTAAAAAGTTAAACCTAATTTGAAACCAACAGGAATAACCCAAGGGGTTACGTTGTAACGCTCAATTCCTTGTTTGAATTGAGTACCACCACCCTGAACTCCTGCCTCTTGTTGGAAAGCTGTTTCAGGATCAATGTTAATTTTCGCCTTAGTCCAAAGGATGATATTACGACTGTACACCGAGAAATTGGCATTTTGAACACCAATTTTCTTTAACCATTGCTGTGGTAAATCAATACCGATGGAGATTTCACGCAATTTTAAATAATCCGCATCATACAAGAACGCACGTGTAAATGACCAAGCAGTAGATCCTGCAAAAGGAAGTGTTGTTGTGCCTGTATTACCTAAATTTTCTCTATATCCTGTTGGATTACCTGATGTGTCATAACCTGTAGCAATTACCCCAGGAATAAATACGCCTCCATGAGGGAAGTTATATGGGCCATACTTAAATCCATAAGGACCATATTCTGGCGTTGGTCCACCCACCAATGGGAAATAATTCCCTGTAATCTTGATTAAATTCTCTTGATTGGCCACTAAATAGCTTTTTAGCGCATCTCCAGTCAATCCGTTTGGATTAATCAATTTGTCTAAGAACAATTGAGAACGACCATTCTCTTCTCCATAACGGTAGGTTTGAGAAACGAATTGACCACCACTACGCCAATCAAATGACATATTTAAACTCAAACGCTTGTAAGAAATGGAAGTCTGCATACCTAAGATAAAGTCAGGATTGAAGTTTCCAATCTTATTTCTGGTGTTAATAGCATCAACCGACTGCCACTTACCTGTATTATCCAAAATCGGATAGCCAAAATAAGGGGAAGCTTTATCTTTAACTGTGACAATCTGGGCATCATAAATATCCCCAATTTCCTCTCCTACATAAGTCCATGCGCCTCCTTTGGCATCTTGCCATAAAGTGTAATAAGGAAGATCATCTGATAATTCGACAATACGGGTTCTATTGCGAGTCCAGTTTAAATTAACATCCCAGTTCCAATTGGAAGATTTAACTGGTGTAAAACCCATCGTTAATTCAACTCCTTTGCTTACTAATAAACCAGCATTGACATTTTTTAAGGAATAACCCGATGATGGAGGCAATTTGGTACTCAAAATTTGGTTCCTATTTTCCACTTGATAATAAGTTCCTGAGAAACGTAGTCGATTTCGGTATAAACTTAAATCAAAGCCAGTTTCATAAGAGGTTACAATTTCTGGTTTCAAATCAGAGATCAATAATGTTCCTGGAGTACTCAAACGAGGAATTCCATCCCAAGTTCCAGCATTACCTAGAGTTCCTAATAATTGATAAGGATTGGCATCATTACCTACTTGAGCTACACCCCCACGGAATTTAAATAAATCCACTTGATTGGGCATATTGAACATTTCATTAAACAAGACGCTCAATGAGGCTGAAGGATAGAAATACGATCGGTTAGCAGCTGGTAAAGTACTTGACCAGTCATTACGAGCCGTAACATCCAAGAAAATCATGTCTTTATAGCCAATATTAGCTAAACCGTATGCACTATAAATAGCACGTTGGAACCAAGTACTATAATAGTCTAAGTTAGCTGGAGCAATATTTTGTACGTTGAATGCCCCTGGTACAATTAGACCGGTTCCGCTTTTACTAGCATTGGTAATATTAGAACCACGTTGATAACGAGCATTTCCTCCTACAGAGAAAGATAGACTAAAGTCTTTGATATCTTTTTTGTAAGTAGCTAAGAAGTCTGCATTACTTTCAAAATTGGCTAAATTAATATTACCATATGCTCCTCTTGGATCATTGGTATAGCTATTGGCAATTTTCATTTCACGCTGTTCTGTATAAGTATCTAAAGCGTAGCGACCCATTAAACTGAATTCCGGTGTGATTTGATAATCCAAACGGATGTTTCCAAACAAACGATCACGCACAAATCCATTATTAACCTCATAGGCTAAGAAATAAGGATTATTATAAACGGTATTGTATTGAGTTCTTTGTTGCAAACCCTCTTGACCAGGCATCCAATAATCTTTTAAATCTAAGATATCAATGTGTGGGGATACGTTATATGCCCATTCCAAAGGATTGGTACCTCGGTTACCGGCAGGACGGTTATTGGAAGACGAACGACTTACATCTAAATTATTACTTAGCGTCAATTTCTTATTGACTTTAATTGATGTATTTAAGTTTAAGGTATTTCTAAACAAATCAGAATTCGGAATAATACCCCGATTCTGCATGTTAGAATAAGACAAACGATAATTAAATTGATCATTACTATTGGCAATGGAAATACCATTAGTGGTAGTGATACCCGTTTGAACAAATTTGGCCACATTATCCTTGTGTGATATTAAAGGAGTTGCGATTTTCTTTCCATTAGCATCTACAGGACTATTCCATTGAACTTCAGAATATCCTTTATCTAATTCGGCGCCATAGGTAGCACCAACTTCTTCTTGAATTAATTTTCCAAAAGCGTTTGAAAGAGGATTACCTGTAATAGAAACAGGAATAGCAGAAAACTGACCTGGACCAAATTTCGTTTGCCATTTCAAAAACTTATAGGGATTATCAAATACCGTATTGGAAGTAATATTCACAGTCATTTTCTTTGACTTAGAACCTGATTTGGTGGTAATCAAAACTACACCATTTCCAGCTCTAGAACCATATAGAGCTGCAGCACTAGGGCCTTTCAAGACAGAAACATTTTCAATATCCTCAGGATTTAAACCAGAAATAGAGTTTCCAAAGTCGGCACGGTTATCGTTTCCAACCTGACTAATATTATTTAAGGTGTTTGCAATAGGAACACCATCAATAACAAATAAAGGCTGATTATCAGTACTTAGTGAATTGGCACCACGGATAACCATGCTAACAGATGAGCCTGTACCTCCGGTAGAGCTGATGGTAACACCGGCCATTTTACCTGCCATAGCATTTAACACGTTCTCTTGTGCCACACGGTTCATTTCTTTACCATCCACTTTGGCTACGGAATAACCCAAGGATTTTTCCTCTCTACGTATACCTAGAGCCGTTACCACCACTTCATTTAACATGGAGGTGCCTGGATTTAAATTAACATCAATTTTCTTTTGATTACCTACGCGTACTTCTATTGGTTCAAAACCGACAGAAGAAAAGACTAATACGGCATTGGGTCCTGAAACCTCAATGGAATAATTTCCAGCTTCATTAGAACTACTTCCTCGGGAAGTACCTTTTAGGCTGACATTGGCACCAGGGATTCCTGTACCATCTTGCTTAGAGCTGATTTTTCCTGTAACTACCTGACTTTGAGCCATCAAAACTGGACTGCAAATGGTTAATAGCCACACAGAAAAAAACCACCCTCTCAATTTTTGTTGAGTGAAGTTTACTTTCATGGTTGTGATAAATAGGTTTAAAATAAGTTGAACAGCTAGCAATATAAGTAAAATTCTAATTTACCTAATTAAATTTCTATTAATTCATGGTAAAATTAGGATGAACGGTTAAATTCAAGGAAGGTATATTAACTATATATGAATGTACTGATTTTGTAAACTTATTTTAACAATATTCAAAATTACATCAAAAACAAAATTGTATAAATACCTGAAAATCAATAAGTTGATTTATAATATTAGAATATGTAAAGATATATTCAAAATGCATAATAATTTACAAATGATTAACTTTGCTTGTTTTTATGTCAAATGGAAAATTGTTGCATTTTTTGACACCCCCAAAAACCACCCTATGCATGGTGTTTTTTTTATAATTAAGCCCCAAATCGCTTAAAACAATATTTTTTGTCCTTCATTGCAAATTAAGAACATGATAACCGTGTTACAATTATAATTTGGCAACAATAAATCCGTATTTCGCATGAAAGAAAACTCAGAGCGAGAATTCTTTTGATTAAAAGCGGATTACTCCTTGTTCTAAATTAACTAATATCAGTTCTCCTGCCGTCTATTCCTTTAGATGTTTTTGATGATTTGATTTAGTCTATTCAGCCCTCTGGCGCAATCTTACTTTTCTCAAAGATTTCTTGGTAGTTCTATAGTTCACATTAATCCGTGGCTTTGGGTTCATTCTCTAATCTTACTATTTCTTTAACCAAATAGTTATCAAACAAATTATAGTATGCAAAAATGTTACCAAACCCTAAAGACAATTGAAAAGCGCACTATCTTAAAAAAGCTTCTCTTTTTAGCTACATTAATCTTCACACTCTCAGCTGCAACGCCAGCCATGGCTGGCTATGTATCAGTTTCCTTTAATGAAGGATTTATTGCTGATCAAAATGGAAACAACAAAGCGAACAATGGTATTGCTGTATCCACAACTGGTATCACCCGTCTTTCATTTGCTCAAAACTCCAGTGTATCTGGTTTTGAATTGCAGGGTAATGACTTACCTGGATTTGTCACATTTTATGACAAAAACAACGTTTACCACTCCATTCCTGGTTTTATGAACTGGCGAGAAACAAATGGATCTACCATTAGAACCATGATTTTCTTTCCAAATGTGGGAACTAGTGAAGCTATAACCATAAATTCTGGAAGCTATACCATTACTGCTACCAAAGCTTTAGGATTAACTTTCAATGGACAAATATTGAATATGTCAGGAGGTATCGTTACAGGTAATGCTGCCACGGTATCTCAAATGTTAACTAGTTTAAATGACTATTTAGCTGCTCAACCTAAGCTAAACATTACGTCTACACTCAGTGTTACTGAAACTGTTGGTGGTGTGAATGCGGTTGCTACAGTTACTTTAAGCGCAGCTGCAACTGTTTCAACTACCGTTACATATTCTACCTCAGGAGGTACTGCTACCAACGGAACAGACTATACTAATACGACTGGCACCCTGACATTTGCTATTGGAGAATCAAGTAAAACAATCACCGTTCCTGTATTAGATGATTTAACGGCCGAATCAACAGAAACGTTTAATATTGTCATTGCCAATGCGGTCAATGCCGCCATTGTAACCAATACAACAGTCGTATCCATTATAGATAATGATGCTGCCCCAAGTGCTTTAAGTTATCCAACGCCTAAAGTATATAGTGTTAACACCATTATTACCAATGTTTCACCTACAGTAACTGGCACAGTTACTAGTTATAGCATTTCACCAGGATTACCAACTGGATTATCTTTCAATACAACAACTGGAGTAATTAGTGGTACACCTACTGTTACTAGTTCAGCTACCAATTATACCGTAACTGCCACCAATGGAACAGGAAGTACCTCAGCGGTAATCAACATCACAGTAAATGCAGTTGCTCCTAGTGGGTTAACCTACACTACTCCAAATGTTTACGTTGTCGGAACAACTATTACCAATTTAAACCCTACAGTGACTGGAAGTGTGAATTCTTATTCCATTTCACCAACACTGCCAGCAGGTTTAAGCATCAATGCAACAACTGGGGTCATTAGTGGGACACCTACTGTGACTAGTTCAGCTACCAATTACACGGTAACAGCAACGAATGGATTTGGTAATACTACTTCAAATCTTATTAGTATAACAGTTAATGCAGCTGCTCCAACTGGATTAAGCTACACGACACCGAATGTATATACCGTGAATTCAGCCATTACGGCTTTAAACCCTACAGTAACAGGAACTGTTACCGGTTATACTATTTCTCCTACATTACCAACAGGTTTAAGTATTAACCCTATTACTGGGGTTATTAGTGGTACACCAACGGTAACTAGTCCAGCAACTGATTATACTGTTACTGCCTCCAATGGAACCGGTAGTACGACAGCTCTAGTCAACATTACGGTGAACGCTACATTAGCTGCTCCAACAAATTTAACTTATAATACTCCCAATGTTTATACGGTAGGTACAGCTATTACAGCTCTAAATCCATCCGTAGTGGGAACAGTTACAGGCTATACCATTTCTCCTACATTACCAACTGGTTTATCGATTAACCCAACTACTGGGGTAATCAGTGGAACACCTACGGTAACTAGTTCGGCTACCGACTATACGGTAACGGCTTCAAATGGCACAGGTAGCACAACTGCCGTACTTAATATAAGAGTTAATGCCGCACTTGTTGCTCCTTCTGCTTTAAGCTATACTACACCGAATGTATACGTTGTAGGTAGTGCTATAACTGCACTAAATCCTACCGTAACAGGTACAGTAACAGGATATACTATATCTCCAACTCTACCAGCCGGTTTAATAATCAATCCAATTACAGGTGTCATCAGTGGTACTCCAACCGCAACAAGTTCGGCAACTGACTACACCGTAACTGCTTCTAATGGAGCAGGTAATACTACTGCCATAGTTCGTATTACTGTTAATAATGCAGCTCCAAGCGGTTTAAGCTATACTACACCAAATGTCTACACGGTTAATTCAGCTATTACTAGCTTGAATCCAACAGTCACTGGTGTTGTAGATAGTTATAGTATTTCTCCAGGATTACCAACTGGATTATTATTTAATACAACTACTGGGGTAATAAGTGGGACTCCCACAATCACTAGCCCAGCGACTGATTATACTGTTACAGCGACCAATGGCACAGGTAATACCACTGCTGTGGTACGTATTACGGTTAATAATACTCCTCCTTCTAATTTAAGCTACACCACTCCTAACGTTTATGTAGTTGGAACTGCTATTTCGGCTTTAAATCCTACCATTACAGGTAGTGTAGATACCTACTCCATTTCACCAACACTGCCAGCAGGTTTAAGTATCAATACAACAACTGGGGTCATTAATGGGACACCTACTGTGACTAGTTCAGCTACCAATTATACGGTAACAGCAACGAATGGATTTGGTAATACTACTTCTAATCTTATTAGTATAACAGTTAATGCAGCTGCTCCAACTGGATTAAGCTACACGACACCGAATGTATATACCGTGAATACAGCCATTACGGCTTTAAACCCTACAGTAACTGGGACTGTTACCGGTTATACTATTTCTCCTACATTACCAACAGGTTTAAGTATTAACCCAACTACTGGGGTTATTAGTGGTACACCAACGGTAACTAGTCCAGCAACTGATTATACTGTTACTGCCTCCAATGGAACGGGTAGTACGACAACCGCAGTACGTATTACGGTTAATAATGCTGCTCCAACTGGCTTAAGCTACAATACTCCTAATGTGTATATTGTTGGAACAGTTATTACTTCATTAGACCCAAGCATTACTGGTACTGTTGATTCTTACGCCTTAACGACTGGTACACTTCCAGCTGGTTTATCTTTTAACACCGTTAATGGTAAGATTACAGGAACTCCTACTGCGGTAACTGGCCTAACAAGCTTTACTGTAACTGCGACCAATGTATCAGGAAATACCGTTTCAAATACATTTACGATTACGGTTAATAATGCTGCACCTACTGGTTTAAGCTACAATACTCCCAATGTGTATACTGTTGGAATAGCTATTACTTCATTAGACCCAAGCATTACAGGTACAGTTGATTCTTACGCCTTAACTACTGGTACACTTCCAGCTGGTTTATCTTTTAGTACAGTCAATGGTAAAATTACAGGTACACCTACTGCTGTAACTTCGTTGACTAGCTATACCGTAACTGCAACCAACGTTTCAGGAAATACAGTTTCCAATACATTTACCATGCAGGTAAATTCTGGCTTACCTACCGATACCGATGGTGATGGCGTTTCTGATGCTCAAGAAGCGATCGATGGTACAAATCCAAATGATGGATGTTCATACAATCCAGCAAGTCAGATATTGGCTAATACAACCTTGACTTGGAAAAATACGGACTGCGATGGAGATGGAACCAACAATGGTACAGATCCACAACCGCTCAACTATTGTGTTGGTGGTGCTGGCGGCAACCCACCTTCCATTGGTTCTCCAAGCTTTGCTATTTTCGGAGCCAATGATTGTGATAATGATGGTATTCCAAACAGTGTAGAATGTGCTTCTGGAGGTCCTAGTTGCCAAGATTATGATTCTGATGGAATTCCAAACTTCCAAGATCCAGATTCAGATAATGATGGTATCCCAGATAGTATCGAGAAAAACATTGATACAGACGGAGATGGCATACCTAACTACTTAGATTTAGATTCGGATAACGATGGCATCTTAGATAAAACAGAAGGATCAAGTGATCGCGATGGTGACGGAACTCCAAACTATTTAGATCTTGATTCAGATGGTGATTCAATCTTAGATGCATGGGAAGCAACTGATTCAAGACGTGGTGTCATAGATCCAAATTATGATGGACGTGTTGACCAAAATGGTGCATTCATTGATAATAACAAAAACGGTTTAGCTGATTTCTTAGAATCTAATCCTGCACCAATTCCTGATACAGATCGAGATGGTACTCCAGACTTCTTGGATTTAGATTCAGATGGAGATTCTTTACTGGATAGCAAAGAATTAACTTCTGATCCTGATGGCGATGGCATTCCTAATTACCGTGATTTAGATTCAGATGGTGATTGGTTAGGAGATAGCGACGAAAGAGATGGAGACAATGATAGAGATGGAATTCCAAATTATTTGGATTTAGATTCTGACGGTGATACCATTCCAGATGCATGGGAAGGCAAAAACAAATGTGCTACATGTAATAACCTGAATGACGGAAATGGAGATGGTTGGGATGATCGTGGACAATATGTTCCAGTCATTGATACAGATAAAGATGGCACTCCTGATTTTCTTGACTTAGATTCGGATAATGATTGTATTCCTGACCGTGTGGAATTAGGAGGTGATATTGACGGAGACGACAAACCGAACTTCCGTGATTTAGATTCTGATAATGATGGTATCCCTGATGCCTTAGAAGCTGTTTCTTGTAACTCACCAGTAGATACAGATAAAGACGGAGCTAAAGACTTTGAAGATTTAGATTCGGATAATGACGGTATTCCTGACAAAATTGAAGCGGGTTCTGATCCAAACAATCCAGTAGATACGGATAAAGATGGTACTCCTGACTTCCGTGATTTAGATTCGGACAACGATGGCATCCCAGATAAAATCGAAGCAGGTGCTGATCCAAACAATCCAGTAGATACGGATAAAGATGGTACCCCTGACTTCCGTGATTTAGATTCGGATAACGATGGCATCCCAGATAAAATCGAAGCAGGCACTGATCCAAACAATCCTGTAGATACGGATAAAGATGGTACTCCTGACTTCCGTGAGTTAGATTCGGACAATGATGGTATTCCAGATAAAATCGAAGCAGGTGCTGATCCAAACAATCCAGTAGATACGGATAAAGACGGAACTCCTGATTACCGCGATTTAGATTCAGATAACGATGGTATCCCAGATAAAATCGAAGCGGGTTCTGATCCAAACAATCCTGTGGATACAGATAAAGATGGTACACCAGATTTCCGTGACTTAGATTCGGACAATGATGGTATCCCAGATAAGATTGAAGCAGGCACTGATCCAAACAACCCTGTGGATACGGATAAAGACGGAACTCCTGATTTCCGTGATACTGATTCAGATAATGATGGTATCCCAGATGTATTTGAAGCTGGTGTAGATCCAAATAATCCAGTGGATACCGATAAAGATGATTTACCAGATTATCGCGATATAGATTCGGATAACGATGGTATCCCAGATAGTTTAGAAGCAGGGAAAGATCCAATCAATCCGGTTGATACAGATAAAGATGGTACTCCTGATTTCCGCGACTTAGATTCCGACAATGATGGTATCCCAGATAAAATAGAAGCGGGTAAAAATCCTACGACTCCTACGGATACAGATAAAGATGGAATTCCTGATTTCCGTGAGTTAGATTCAGATAATGATAGCATCCCTGATAAAACAGAGGCTGGTAATAACCCGAATAACCCAGTTGATACGGATTCAGACGGTGCTCCGGATTTCCAAGACTTAGATTCGGATAATGACGGTATTCCAGACAAAGTAGAAGCTGGTACCAACCCAAGTATTCCAGTAGATTCAGATAAAGATGGTACTCCTGATTTCCGTGATTTAGATGCTGATAACGATGGTATTCAGGATAAAGTTGAAGCTGGAACAAATCCAAATAATCCAGTAGATACCGATAAAGATGGTATTCCTGATTTCCAAGATACGGATGATGACAACGATGGTATCCCAGATATCATGGAAGATAATATAGATTACGGTGGATTACCTGATTGTGATAATGATGGTATTCCTAATCGCCTAGACCCAGATGTTTGTCCATCATTCGTTCCACAAGGTATCTCTCCAAATGGTGATGGTAAAAATGACAAATTGATTATTCCAGGCATTTTAGGATTCAAGAATACATTAAGCATTTTCAATCGTTGGGGTGAAATAGTTTACGAAACCAAAGACTATAAAAATGACTGGGGTGGAGAAAGTAATAACGCGTTTATCTTGAAAGATGGTTTACTTCCAGATGGAGTTTACTACTACATTGTTGATTTCTACGGTGTTAAGCCAAACATTTCAACATTCATCTTCATCAATAGACTGAAAATCAAGTAATAAACACCGCTGAAAACAGAAAGAAAAATGAATACGAATCAATATAGTAACTCCAACATCACGAAGCTTTCCAACATGTCTTTAAAAGGCATGTTGGTTGCTACCCTAGTAGCGATGTTATTAGGTATTTGTTCATATGAATCAAAAGGGCAAATTGAAACGATGTACAGTTTATATCGTTTTAACCCTCAAATCGTTACTCCTGCACACGTTGGTTCTTCAGAAGTTTCCGATATCACAGTCATCAATCGACGTCAGTGGACAGGCTTTGAAGGAGCACCCGTTACATTTGCAGCAAGTCTTAACCAAAAATGGGGAGAAAATAAGGGGATTGGTGTCGTTGCTTTAATGGATCAAGCTGGACCTATTAAAACTACCACCATTAGTGCGGATTTTGCCTACCATATCCCATTAAATGACAAATGGACAATGTCTGGAGGTATCCGTGGAGGATTCTCCAATTTAACCATACAATGGTCGGCAATTCGCTTAACACATGTAGGAGATGATAACTTTCAAGAAGACATTTCTAGCGGTTTAAAATTCAATACAGGCTGGGGACTACGCTTCTCAAAAGGCGATGGGCTATTTTTAAGTATTTCTCAACCCAGGGTATTAAAATACGACTTTGGTGCTGTGTCAGGAGGATATAAAGATGTAGACTACTACTATACCATGGTTGGTACAAAGGTTCGACTAGGCTCACAAATTACCTTGTATCCGAGTGCTATGATACGTGTAGCAACGGACGTTCCATTAAGTTATGATGTGAATATCAATAGCCATATCCGTGATCGATTTGATTTAGGATTTAGCTACCGTAGAGCAGATAGCTATGGTATCCGTTTAGGCTTCCAAGCAACCAAAAATCTATACGCAGGATATGTGTTTGAGTTACCTATTTCTGCCATCAGTAAAGTAAGTACTCAAACTCATGAAATTGCATTACGATTTACGTTTAACAAGAAAAGCTCCTTGGAAACGAAATAGATATTAAAGACAGTAGATTAGAGAACGAAAAGTGGAAAGCTAGGTTAATTTTTGATCTAGCTTTTTTTATGCTCCAAATATAGATGAGCATTCATTTTAAAGCCGATTTTTCAATATTAGATAAAATCATACGGATACAATAGGCTTGTAAACTATTATTCATTTAAAAACAGGCACATATTTTCAGTCTTGTAACCGAATTTATCTTAGAATTTTAAATTAACTTTACAGGGCAAATTAGTCATCATCAACTAAAACACCTTCAATTCCCTATCAATAAAAAGCTTATTTAGCGGCAAAAAAGCGTATTTTACGGTCAATTTGTAAAGAAAAGCTTAAATTTCATTCAAATAGACAAGTAAAAATAGCAGTTAAGAATTCGATACAAACTTTCAAATGCCGCACATTCTTCAGGCCAAAAAATCAACAAAGGCACATTAAAGTAAACAGACCAACAACTTTGTTTTGAATTTAAAATTAAGAACAAATAATAACAATGTTCTATTTTTTAAATTAATCTATTGAAGTACATTTGTAAAGCAAATCAGAACAGGGGTATAGGACTTCGCTCTGGTTTAGTGTTCTACTATGTTCTAAATTAATTATGAAAAAATCTATCTCTCAGCTCAACTCACGGTTCAGCTGTTCTGTATTAAGACTACAGAAAAATTTAATTCCGCAAAAATCTGGCTTGCTTGTTTTAAAGAATATTTAAAACAATTCTTTTGACAAACCATCCATGTGATGTGCTTGTTACTTGTTATTGAATAAACCAGCTTTTGAAAATTTTGAAATGTGTTCTAATAAAGATTAAATGAATTCAATATTCAACCCCTGTTCGATTATACTTCCTTCCTTAACCTTTAAAAAAGCGTCTGCTTTTTTAGTTGTTCTTGGATTAGGAATGATGTCAAGCGAGGTTCTTGCTAGTGAGCGTATTTCGAAAGGTTTATCCATGGTAAACACTCGTATGTTAGCAGATTCAAGCCTTAAAGGTCAATTTGTTATTCCTACAAGTGATAAAAATAAGTTTCGCACAGAAAACATAGAATCCATAGGTATCATTCCACAAGGAATTACACCCAATGGTGATGGTAAGAATGACAAGTTGGTCATTGACGGAATCTTAGGGCTTAAGAATAAGCTAAGCATTTTTAATCGCTGGGGAAATTTAGTTTTTGAAAAAGAAAACTATGCCAATGATTGGGGAGGAGAATATCTCACTTCGGATTCTACAAGCGACAGTAAGCTCCTTCCAGATGGAATCTATTATTATGTAATAGATTTTTATGGACAAAAGGAAAACATATCGACATACGTACTTATCAACAGATTAGCAGTAAAGTAAAGTAATAAAATGTTCTATAATTATATACAAATTAAACTGAGAGTAGATCAAAAAAGGCAAAGTTGGGGCCGCTTGGCCCTTACTTACCTCCTTTTAGGATGCTTACTTTCTTGGAGTTTTACATCACATGCTCAAATTGAAAGCATGTACAATCTTTACCGATTTAATCCACAAATTATCACTCCTGCTCATTCAGGTTCTACCGAAAACTCCGAAGTTGTTTTCATTAATAGACAACAATGGATCGGTGTAGAAGGAGCACCAAAGACAATTGCTGCAACAGCGAATATCAAATGGGGTGAGAAGAAAGGTTTAGGCTTTTTAGCTATGGTTGACCAAGCTGGTCCAGTTAAAACGACTAATATTGGTGCTGATTTCGCTTACCACGTTTCTTTAAATGATAAATGGAAAATGTCAGGCGGTATCCGCGGTGGATTCTCAAATTTAGCTTTAAATTGGTCATCCATTCGCTTAGTTAATCCTAATGATGCCCTTTTTGCTCAAGATATCTCAACAGGATTAAAATTCAATACAGGTTGGGGTCTACGTTTTAGCAAAGGAGATGGCTTATTCGTTAGCATCTCTCAACCACGTGTATTCAAATATGATTTTGGTACTGCTAGTGGAGCCTATAAAGATGTGGATTACTTCTACACGATGATGGGTACTAAAATTAAGATGGGTAATAACATCAACTTATTCCCAAGTACTTTGCTGAGAGTAGCTGCCGATGTCCCTTTAAGCTGGGATATTAATTTGAATGCTCAGATTAAAGAGAAATTAGACATTGGTTTAAGTTACCGTCATAAAGATAGTTACGGCTTACGCCTTGGTATGCAAGCAAGCAAAAAAATCTACCTAGGTTACGTATATGAGTTACCAATCTCCAATATTAGTAAAGTAAGTACTCAAACTCATGAAATCGCCTTGAGATTCTCCTTCTTCAAAAAAGAAGTAGCCGCTCCTGCCAGCGATCCAGCAGTGAAATAACTACATCAACAAAACATTTAAAAGCTCAGGGTTTAAACCCTGAGCTTTTTTTATACACTTTGATTAAACTTAACCCATAGCAGTCTACAGTAGATTTGTTTTGGACCTAATAGCTTCGTTGAATATCTGACCAATTGTAGTAAATACAAATAGAACGTATTCATAATAAAAGGGATAAACCTTAAAATGAAACAGCTCTGGGTTTAAACCCAGAGCTGTTTTTAATATCCTTCAACGGTTATCTATTTTCCCTATTCTTTACGCTCACTTTGAAACTTCAATTGAAGCTTATCTGCTAGTAAATGGATTAAGTCCTTCTGGTAAACTTGTGTAGCTTGCTTTACTTCACCCAAAGGGCTAACATGAGCTCCTATCATAGCAAACCAAATTTCATGTGAATCTTGGACCTTTTTACCGTGCGACTTCCATTGATCTTTAATCACATCTCCCCTGCCGTGATCTGTAGTAATTAAAATCGTTGTTCTTCCTTTATACAAAGGATCTGATTCCACAAAATCCCAAATCTCTTTTAACCAGCTATCAAAATTATGAACAGCTTGTAAATAATGCTGATAGGCTCCCTCATGTGCAAACTCATCAGTCTCCCCATATGAAATGTACATCGCTTTGGGCTTTTTAGTCTTCAAATATTGCATGGCTTGAAAATGAATGAATACATCCTGACTTTCTACATCACCAAATACCCGAAATGATTGACTCATCATCGATGAAATTAATTTCATTTGAGGATCAGCATGCAAGTTCGGATACACATCATATCCATTAATCACTGGAAATCCTGCTCGCTTCTCATTTAAAATGCGGTCAAAAGCATCCCAAGCACCAAAAGCTACTACTTGATTTTTATATGCTGGCAATTGATTTACATATTCAAAAAAATTCGTGTTTGGATTAGGCTTATAATCATTCGAATTCACTGCCGTATCTACTTGACCTGTCAACAATTCACTGTAACCTGGATACGAAAACCAATGTGGATTAGCGACATCTACTTTGTTTCCTATAGCTCTATTACCGTGAATTTGACCTTTCTTGGACAATTCTCCCCACAAAAAAGGCATTAATTTCTTTCTACGCGTAGCTAAATCATTATCCCAAAACTTCGTAAAAATCGCCAAACTATCTCCATGATGATATACCTTCTTCTTCGCTAAAGTAGTATCCATTCCTTTAAATACATCCTGCCAGCGCAAACCATCCGTCGTAATAACAATCACCCGATTCTCAGGCGCTTTTTGAGCTAAAATAAACTCGGCTTGAGCGAATAAAACGAAAACCAAGCATACAATTTGTTTCATAGTGAAGTCTTTTGATAGTAAATTATTTTCTAAAACGTTTAATGCGATAAAAGGTCAAATAATTGGCATCATGGTTGTTATGTGCTCCTCCCTCCTCATCATCGTAAGCAGTTCTGCACGCTAATACGATATGTTTCCCTTGAAATTGCCAATCTACATATTGAAATCCATGCTTGATTTCATCAAGATGTTGAAAAATCACTTGCTTTACTTGCCAATTCTTTAAATCAGTGGAGAAACATAATGCCAAGGTATTTCTAAAAGAGGCTGGATTTTTACCTAGATTCTTTACTTTGACTTCGTCAGGTATGATATTGGAAATAGTCCAATATTTTTTAGTTTTTGCATCATATCGAATCGTGAACTTTTTGGCGCCACCAGGAAAACCAATAAATCCGGTTTTGGTATCAAAACTGGATTCTTTTCCATCTTCACTAATCTTCACCATGGCGGCATATTCATCCATCGTCGATTTATTATCTACCCTCAATATATTCCAAACTTGACCTTGTTGGTCTACCACGGCATTTCCTTCAATCCAAGCACCAAAATGATTATCTATATAAGTGGAATCATAGCGCAGTACATTTGTTTTCGTCCAGCTGGATGCTTGCATGGGATCTGCCTCAATGGGCATGGACATCATGAAGGTCCCATATCTTTTTCCCCACTTCTTAATAGGCCCCATGGCATCTTCCATTGCTCGCCACAATCGGCCACGATGCTCTAAAAAAGGCATGGGAGCACAATGGTATTCCCCCTCCAATAAAAGACCGTGCTGTCCATCAATAGGTTCAGACCAAGTATAACCTCCATCTATGGAGTTTCTAATAATGGTATTTCCATGGTGTTTGTTGGTTCCCATGATGTAAAGCTTGCCACGAATCTCCACTAACTTAGACCAAAATTGGCCTTGGATTTGGCTAATTTTCACCCAAGATTTACCCTTATTTTTTGACAAATATACCTGAGACACAGCTGAGGTGTGTTCTGTTGATTTTGGACCAAAAAAATCGTGAGAAGCTAAATAATCTCCATTGGATAGGATGCAAATACTAGGAGAACCGATGTACTGGCCACTAGACGCAGGACTATGTGCAATGATTACACCTGGAACTTGCGCTACAAGTGAACTTGAAATTAAAATCAAGTACACAAATAAGCTAGCTCCCAATATTGGAAGTTTCATATAGATTAAATAGGTTAAACAGCTAAATTTATCATAAAATCAGCAAACTAAAGTTAGCTGATTGTTATTAAAATTTAAATCCAAGATTTATTCCCAAACCACGAACACCTAACCATGGCCCTTCGGTGTTAATTTGAGCGGTATTGGCAGTCACCTTACCTACTGATTTAAAGGGCGAAGTGTCCAAATTATCTACTTCCCTTTGTAGGACAGCTTGTTCATCTGCACTTAATGCTGGTTTGAATTCGGCCGTTAATATCCCCGTACTAGTTCCAGCATGAGCTCCAATAATCCAAAAATCAAATACCATTCGGTTCTTCCAAATGGGATATTGAACCCCAAACATTAAGCCACCATTCATCGATGTGATTTTTCCTTTAAAATCACGATCTACTTGTACAAATTGTCCACTGCTTTTGTCTTCTACCGTGATGGGAGCAGTTAGATCATACACTAAATACCTGGCATAAGGAGCTGCATAAAAACCTTGGTTACCCTTACTACTAAAATAGTATCTTATTTCAGGCGTAATAGCGATATTTCCCAATCTCATACGAGATATATTAATTGATTTATCATCAATTATATCAGTAATGGTCCCTTCCAATGGAACATTGCCATAGGGCATGGTCCTAAATCCCAATGAAAATGAGATATGTTTACTTAAACTACGCTCATAAGTAATGTTATAATTCCTCAATAAAAGCGAACTCAAGTTTACTTTAATAATGTTTTTGGGAGATTTTTGAGCCCAAAGTAAGCTTGGGGCTAAAAGTAATAGGTATAGAATTTTCTTCATGTAGGTTGATTGTTGGCAAGTTAAAAAGCTTTAATGCACTATTTAAAGCTAATCTTTGGTATAAAATCAGGTACTGACCTAGGATTTTACTTTTTGTAATATTTCAATGCCTCTGGCAAATACTCTTTAATCTTTTGAATTCGAGTGGCATCAGATGGGTGAGTACTTAAAAATTCAGGTTGCGGCTCACCCGTTTTTGATTTTTGCATGCGCTCCCAAAATACAGAAGCTTCTGAAGGGTCATAGCCCGACTTGGCCGCCCACATCAAACCAAACTTATCCGCTTCTAATTCTTGTTCTCTTGAAAATGGCAACATGATGCCCACTGTGGTTCCAATACCATAAGCTTTCATAAACAAATCCTGTGTTTCTTTCGGCTTACTTGAAATTGCTGCAGATAATACAGTACCTCCCAATTCTTGTACCATAGACTCGCTCATGCGCTTGTTTCCGTGCTGCAATAGGGCGTGTGAAACCTCATGACCCATCACAAAAGCTAAGGCCGTTTCATTTTTGGTAACTGGCAAAATACCTGTATAAACAACAATTTTCCCACCAGGCATACACCATGCATTGACTGTAGTATCGTTTTTCACCAAATTGTATTCCCACTGGTATCCTTTCAAAAAATCCTTATTATTCTTCTCTGCAAAATAGGCTTCCACCGAAGCCGTAATCTTTTTCCCTACCCGCTGCACCATCTGAGCCTGTGCATCTTTTGCCGGAGAAATCACCTTACTCGTCTTTAAAAATTCTTGATATTGAGTCAATGAAAGAGCTTGAATCTCTGATTCTGACACAAGAGATAATTGACTTTTTCCCGTCAAGGCATTTTGGGCACATGAAATAACAAATAATGCACCTAAAAGAATAACTAGGCTACTTATACCGTATACTTGAATAGAACGTTTCATATTTATCAGACAATTGAAATGGTTTTCACACAGAAATTATACGTAAATTTAACTCATGCTTCCTGATTTACCCAATTTATTCATAAGCTATCCCAAATTCCATTAAAATAGATTTAACCGCCGCATATTTTCATACCATGTTTAAAAAAGTCCTTTTCTCCATAGTCGGAATCGTCTTATTTTTCATCCTTGCTGCCGTGGGAATTTCCATGATGTATAAAAATGACATCAAGGAGCTAATCACTCAAACGGCTAATGAAAAGCTTCAAGCCCATTTTCAATTTGAAGATGCCTCCATCAGCTTATTAAGTCATTTCCCTAGTTTAAGTATTGAAGTAGAAAACAGTTCTATCATTGGAAAAAACGAATTCAAAAACGATACCCTGGCCCAAATACCTAAACTTAGTGTTCAAATTGCCCCTTTGGCATATCTTCTTGATAAAAAAATCGAGATTCAGGACGTCAGCATCGAACAAGCCCAATTTAACTTAATCATTCTTCCCAATGGGAAAATGAATTGGGACATTTATCAAGCTGCTCCCTCAGAGGTTCCTCAGGAAAAGTCCGATCAAAATATGAGCATTTCCTTGGATCATTATCAACTCATTGATTCAAAAATTCATTACAATGACCAAATGAGAGGATTTGCTACTCAATTGATTCAAGTCAATCACGAAGGTTCAGGTGATTTTTCAAAAGATATATTTACCTTAAATACAAGCACGGAAGTCGAAAAACTAAGTTTCGAGTTTCTCGGAAAAACCTACTTATCTGAGGTGAAAGGTAAGCTTGAAGCTCCGATTGAGATGAATTTCTCTAAGATGGAGTTTGCCTTTAAAAACAACGACCTGTTCCTAAATGAATTACCCATTCATTTTGATGCTTGGGTGGCTATGCCTGATACTTCCATCAATATGGACATCAAATTTCATGCGTTAAAGTCTCCCCTAAAAGATTTCCTGTCACTGATTCCTCTTTTATACCAAAACTCCTTCCAAGATCTTCAAGCATCGGGAGATTTTGCTCTCTCTGGTTATGCCAAAGGTAAAATGAATGGTAGCTCCATGCCTAGCTTTGGGATGGATTTACGTATCTCAAAAGGTGCATTTAGCTATGCTAAAGTTCCAGTTGGTGTTAAACAAATGGAACTCGACTTACAAATTGATAATCCAGATGGGATCCCTGATCATACCGTAATTGACTTAAAAAAATTCCAATTATACATGAACAACCAGCCTTTACAAGCCAATTTGTTCTTAAAAACGCCACTTTCAAACCCCTATATTAAAACTAGTCTGAAAGGTGTGTTAAACTTAGGCGAAATTGCTAAAATCATCCCACAGAAAAATACCCAAATGAGTGGCACCATTCAAAGTGATATTCAATTGGATGGTTATGTCCAAGCATTTAAGCAAGCCCAAGGGAAAGCAAGTGGATATTTTAATGCGCATCAAATTCAATACAATAACACGGAAACACAGCAAAAAATCAGCATTAAGAATGCCTCAGCCACTATAAACCCTAAATCACTGGTGATCAGCTCCCTAGTAGGCAATGCCGCTAATACCGAATTCTCAGCCAGCGGTAGTTTGCAAAATTATGTCCAGTATTTCTTGAAAAATGATAAAATCACGGGGAATTTAACTCTTGAATCTCCTTTAGTGGATTTAAATCCGTGGATGAAGATCCGTGATGGCAATGCCGCTATGTACAGCCGAAGTAGTACTTCGGCTTATACGGCTTCTACGGCTTCTACGGCTGATTTGCAAATCCCTAAAAACGTTGATTTCACGATTCAATCCAATATTGACAAATTACTCTTCAAAGATTTGGTCATTAGCCAAGCTAAGGGTAAAATCCACTTAGCAGATCAAGTCATTACTATGGATAATTTATCTTTTCAATTGGCCAATGCCTCTTGGAAATCAACTGGAACTTTTAGCAAAAAAGATCATCAAAACCCATCTGTTAAATGGGCATTCAATATTCACGATTTGAATATGCAAGAAGCCCATCATTACTTTAGTTTGGTACAAAAAATGGCCCCTATTGCCGCAGCAGCTCAAGGGAAGGTTAATGTTGACTTTACCTATTCTGGGGACTTAAATCCCGATTTATCCCCCAATATCATGAGTACCAACGCCGTGGGAAATATGGATTTGGTTGATTTTAGTTTGAAAAATTCAGCTAGCTTTAATCAGTTGCTTAGTTTAACTCAATGGAATCAATTGAAGAATTTGGAATTAAAACCTACGCATTTGAATTTCCAGATAAGTCAAGGGAGATTACAATTCAAACCTTTTGAAGTTCAAACGAATTTGACCAAGTTTCAGGTAAATGGATCCAACGGTTTAGACCAAAGTTTGGAATATAATATCTTGACAGATATTCCAGCAAAAACATTACAATCTGGCGTAGCAGCTAGTTTGAACCAACAATTAGCCAAATTAAATCCTAACCTAAATCTAGAAAAAATTCAACAAGCCTTGAAAATGCAAATTACCGTTCGAGGAACTGTGCAAAAACCTCAATTTAAGGTGAATGTCATCAATGCGCAGGGCAACTCAAACAGTTCTGTGACAACACAAGCCAAAGAATTGGTGAAGCAAGAGGCTAAACAACAAATCAACAAGCAATTGGATGACGCTAAAGTAAAAGCAGAAGCATTAAAACAAGAAGCCGAAGCTCTTTCTCAGAAATTGAGACAAGAAGCTTATGCCAATGCCGACCGATTAGTGGAAGAAGCCAAGAATCCTTTTGCTAAAATTGCTGCGCAAAAGATTGCTGAAAGACTGAAAAAAGAAGCTGACCGAAAAGCAGATGCCTTATTAGAAGAAGCAGATAAAAAAGCACAGGATTTGATTGAAAAGGCTCGTCAAAACTAACGAGCCTTCCCATTCCCAAACTGATCGCTTGCCCGAATGGCTTTATTTCCTTGAAACTCTATTTCCACTAGTTTTTCACTGGAGACATAATTATGTTGTTCATCTTCCAAGTGATACAATACTTTTCTGGTGATCGGGTCAATTACTTCTCCGCTGGAAGGATATGCGTATTTCCCATCCAAGGAGAAACTAATCCAACCGGGCATATCTTTCAATGGAATGCTTGTCAACTGCTGATAAGGTGCTTTCCCTTGAAATACATGTAACCGCATATTAAAACCATCGCATAACCAAATTTCCTTTTCATCGGGTGTCAAAGCAATCCCATGACTTGGATTTCCATGTCGACGAACAGGGCCTTTGTTCCATCCTTCGACCACGATACTAGCTAACTTCTTTCCATTTTTTAAATCGCCCACTTCAAATCCTAATAGGCTATCCACGGTCACTAAACCAATACTTTCCTTTCCATTCACTGTAAAAGGGCGAACAAAATTACTGAATGGCCCTATTTTCTGAATCAAGGTATGTTTTTGCGCATCCACCTGATACAACCAAGGATTGCCAATATCGGCCAAATAAACGTATTGTCCTGACAAACCATAAAGCGTATTATGCGCTCTTTTAAATCCTTTTAATGTCTGGACAATGGCTCCTGTTTCACAATTAACTACATTCCAAAAATCCTTTTCTAAGGATGGTAAATACATTGTTTTCCCATCAGGTGATATCGACATGCGGTCACAACCTCCTGCAAAAGGTATTTCCCAAATCACCTTTTCTGTACTAAGATCAATACGCTGTAATGACTCCAATGTACTGACGTAAATACTATTTAATGGAATACTGACTGCAACTCCCTTCACATTCGAAGGCTTTCCATTGGGATGCAAGCCTTGAGTCTTGATTCGCTTTACAAATCGGTGCTGATTATTTATATCAAATACCAAAATCCCGTGACCACCATAACCCAGGTAATCTCTAATCCCCGGAGTCGCCACATAGAGATATCGCTTGGTTTTGTTTTGGGCATGGGATGTCGTCACCAACATCAGACAAATCAGGCAGTTAGCAGTAAGCCTTATTGACCAACTCGTATTATAAATTAATTGATTGACACTAAAATAGAAAAACACCATGTTGTGAGAAATTTTCTCTAAAATAACATAAAAATATAAACAATTCATTTACTTTTGAGCATAATTCTCAAATACTACGAATATGCTAATAGAATTCTCAGTCTCAAATTTTCTCTCTTTCAAAGATAGAAAATCTATGAGTTTACAAGCAACAACCATAAAGGATTATCCAGACAGTATAATTAATGAAAGATACAAATTACTTAAGGGAGCAATTATTTATGGTGCTAACGCCAGTGGTAAAAGCAATTTTGTAAAAGCAATGAGTACAATGAGAAGACTTGTACTAAAGTCTTTTGAAAAATCCTCTGCTACTGAATTAGATATTACTCCGTTTCTTCTACACACAAGTTTTGATACTAAACCATCACACTTTGAAGTATTGTTTTTGCTGAATGATATTCGATACAGATATGGATTTGAAGTTGATAACACTTCTGTAAGAGGAGAATGGCTATTTGAAGCAAAGAAAAATACTGAAAAACCATTGTTTATAAGAGAGAACGATGGCATTCAAGTATTCCCCTCATTTAAGGAAGGGAAAGACTTAGAAGAAAAAACTAGAGACAACACTTTATTCCTTGCTGTCGTGGACCAATTTAACGGAACAATCGCAAAAAATATAATGCACTGGTTCAACAATTTTATTACCATATCTGGCCTTAGTCATGAGGGGTATAAAGCAGTGACTTTCAAAATGCTTGAAAATGATAACACTAAGCCAGTATTGCAAAGTTTTTATAATCAACTTGATTTAGGTTTTGATGATATAAAAATTGTAAAGAAAACCTTCGATTCAAACGAACTTCCAAAAGGTTTGCCAGAAGCCATTCTCAAACAAATGGTAACAGACTTGGAAGGCAAGACTTTAGTCAATGTTAAAACTCTTCACAAAAAATATAATGACAACAATGAAATTGAAAAACTAGAAGAGTTTGATATGAGAAGTCAAGAGTCCTCTGGAACGAATAAAATATTTAATATTTCAGGGCCTGTTTTTGATGTTCTTTCTGATGGTGGTGTTTTAATTATTGATGAGTTAGATGCTAGCCTGCATCCATTGTTAACTTTAGCAGTTACTAAGCTTTTTAATTCCAAAGAACATAACTCCAAAAATGCGCAATTAATTTTTTCAACTCACGACACTAATCTATTGTGTTATGGAAATTACAGAAGAGACCAGGTTTTCTTTGTTGAAAAGGATGAATTTGGTTCATCTGATTTGTACTCTTTAGTTGAATATAATGAAAATGGGAAAAAGATAAGAAACGATCGATCCTTCGAGAAAGATTATATTCAAGGAAGATATGGAGCAATTCCTTATATCGGTAACATCAAAACACTTTTGGACAAATGGCAAGGAAAATAAAAATTGAACCTGCCATATTAAAAAGACGTGAAAGGCAGGAAGCAAGAAGGCAAATAAACAGTAAACCCAAAAGAAAACGATACTTAATTGTTTGTGAAGGAGAAAAGACTGAACCTAACTATTTTGAAGCATTGAAATTAGCATTACCTAAAGGGGTTTTAGAAGTAGTTGACTTTAGAATAATTGGTGAAGGATTTAACACAGAAAGTCTTGTCCAAAAAGCAATATCGCTAAGAGCAAAATGGGAGACTGAATCAGGAAGAACGATTGATAAACTATGGGTTGTTTTTGACAAGGATAGTTTTTTATCTAGTGCTTTTAACAGTGCAATACAACTTTGCACAAACACTCCTAAAACAGAAGCAGCATGGAGTAATGAAGCGTTTGAAATTTGGTATTTGTTACACTTTGAGTTTTACAACACGGGAATAACAAGAGACACATATAAGCAAAGAATTCAAACCAACTTTAGAAATAATGGATTAGTTGATTTTGTGTACTCAAAAAACAGACCAGACATGTTCAATTTGTTATCAAAGTATGGCAATATAAAACTTGCGATTAAGCATTCTAAAAGACTTGAACATTCATATTCTGGCATAGGGAATTTTGCTAATCAGAATCCTTGTACAACTGTATATAAGCTAGTTGTAGAGCTATTTAATCTTGAGAAGGAGCTTGCTGATGAGGATACCATGAAGCTTAATTCTGACACGAAATTAGAAAACTGTTAACAAGGGGTTTGCATTAAGGAGAAGTGACGTGCAAACTTTGAGCTTTATGATTCTATTCAAGTTTAATGCTGATGACAGTTTTGTGCTCCGAAATTCACCACTGTGACATACACCAAAACGATAATACTAGCTCGAATGGCTTTCATGGTTTTTGGAAATAAAAAAATGAGATGAACTATTGTATGTCCATCTCATTTCATTGTCAAATTACATGATGATTATACTATTTTTTATAACTGATTTTGAAGATTGTTCCTCCCAAATCATCAGCTACATACAATGAACCATCTGGACCTTGCGCTAAGCCACATGGACGGTGTTGAATTGGGCCTGTTGGTTTCGCCAAATCAATACCTGAAAAATTATCAGCAAAGATTTCCCATTTACCTGATGGCTTATTATTCACAAATGGTACAAAAGCTACAAAATATCCCTTTTTCAATTCAGAGTTTTGGCCATGAAAGGCTACAAATGCTCCATTTTTATATTTTGCTGGAAACTGATTTCCAGTATAAAACAAAACATCGTTTGGACCTAAGTGAGCAGGAAAAGCTACTTTAGGGTTTATCGCTTTTTCTCCAGCGGTCTTTTTACCATCTCCACCGTATTCAGGAGCTAAGATTTTCTTATTTTGAAATTGATCATAATAAATGATTGGCCAACCTCCATCATCACCTTCATGAATTTCATATAAACACTCCGCTGGAATCTCAGCACTTTGTTTGGGTGTATAATATTGAGGATAAAAATCATGGAAAAATCCACGACCATGTGATGTAGCAAATAAGCTGTTAGTCTTAGTATTCCAAGTAATACCTACTGCATTTTTCAATCCAGTGATATAACGTTTTCCATCTTGAAATTTCTGGCCTAATTTATCCGCTTTATACTTCCAGATACCTCCTGCTGAATCCAAAACCGTACAAGGAACCATGCCTTGACCTGTTCCTGGCACACGACAAGCATCGTTCCAAGAACCAATGGTTACATACATATTGGACTGTTTGTCAAAAACAAATGGCTTAGCATTGTCACGACCTTTGTCGATTAAACCACTGACAATATTTTCATAATGCTCCTTATCTACCACTTCTAATTTATCGTTCATCTTAAAACGATTAACTCCCGAATTGGAGGAAGCATATAAAAAACCATTATAAATTTGGATACCAGTACCCACAAAATCACCGAAATAATTCGTTTCATCTGCCACACCATCCTTATTGGTATCTCTCAAATGAACAATGCCTTTACCATCTTTAAATTTGGATAATTTGGCATAAATATCCCCATTATTTGCTACGGTCAAATGACGTGTTGAACCCAAACCTGAGGCAACAACCTTAGTACTAAATCCTGCTGGCACCTTGATTGCCGACTCTTCCACAGGCATTTTGGCTGCGGGTTTATTCGACATTAACATACCTAGAGCCAAGGCTGCCAAGGTAATTTGACTCATACTTGTTTTAAAGTTTTTCATTTTAATGGAAGAGGGTAAATGATTTAATTATTTTTAATACATGGTCAATTTACAGAAATCAATTAAAATTCCTACCAGCAACTATACGTATATACACCTTAGACCCGTAGGAATACTTTTTTCTGGTACATAAAATACAAGAAGTACCATTTGATACCTGTATAACAGATGGCCATAGCTACGGCATTAAATGGATTTCCCAATAATTGACCTAACCAATGGAATACACTATCCGTGCTATACTCCCAATCAATAAAGACCCCTGACATGTAAATCAAAATGGAATTCATTCCAATGATTCGGAAGAAAAAAGACCATTTTTGATAGCCTTTCACATCGATGATGTAATAAAACAAGGACAATAACAATAAGCTAATACCACCCACCATTAAGACAAAAGAACTAGACCAAAGATTTTTATTAATAGGGAAATCGAAATTCCAAATCAAAGCTAATACAATAAATAAAGCACCAAACATGGCCATACGCTTCGTCTTTTGTACACCATCACTTGGGTCGTTTTTCAGATAATTCCCGGTTAAAATACCCAACAAACCCGTAGAAATAGCTGGAATGGTAGAGGTTAATCCCTCTGGATCATGGTTACCCTTGTATAATCGACCTGGCATGATGATGCGGTCCATATAAGATGCAAAATTCCCCTCTTGACTTAAATCACCTGCAGGAAAACCTGGTGCTGAATTAAACTTCAACAATAAGTAATAAAAGACTAAAATACCTCCAAACCAAATAGCTTGAATCGTTGGTTTTTTGGTATATAAATAAATGATGTTAGCAAACATATAGCCTAGACCAATACGAGCCAACACACTACCAAAGCGAATCTCTTCAATGGGCTTAATCTCCAATCCATTATTATATACTACTCCCAATGCTGCCAAAATCAGACCACGTTTGATTACTTTAACTAATAGTTGCTCTCTGTTTTTCCCTTTCTCTATTTCTTTACCTAATGAAAAGGGCGTAGCCACTCCAGCCATGAATAAGAAAAGTGGGAAAATTAAATCATAGAATCGGAAGCCATGCCATTCTGGATGAGAGAATTGATGCGATAAGACTCCCCAAAAGGGTGAATCGGTGGCCTTGAACATGGTATGAAAAACTTCATCGGCTCCCATGATCCAAAACATGTCGAAGCCACGCAGGGCATCTAATGAATACAGGCGATTGGAACTTAAACTGTTTTGATCTAAATTAGGTAAGGTCGTCATATAATTAGGTTTAGATAATTCACAAAGGTATATAAATTGGCTAAAATCAATAAATATTGGGCTAATTCAAGCCATTTTAATTACGATTTCTTGGCTTTTGCTTGGGCTGCTAACTCTTTAATGGCATGCACCATTTTGTCTAAGTCCTTTAGTCGGGTATAGACGTGCGGAGTAACGCGCACACAAGAGATATTTTCCCAGACAATACCTACCGTATGGATTTTATATTTCGTAAATAAGGCACTATCTAACTCGGCAATGGTCATGCCATCAATGCTAACTCCTGCAATGGCACAAGAATATGCCGAATTAAAAGAGGTATGAATCTTTACTCCTGGTACATCTTTCACCTGTGTAGTCCAATAGTTTTTCAAATAGCGGATACGCTCTTCTTTTCTTTTAGAACCAATCGCATTGTGAAAATTAATAGCCTCCCCTATGCCTTGTTCAATGGGAAAGCTTCTGGTGCCTAAGGTTTCAAACTTACGGATATCAGTTCCACGTGGTTTATCATTACATACCAAAGGCCAAATTTTCTCAATTTTATCTTTTTTAATCCACAGCATTCCAGAACCAATAGGAGCTGATAAAAACTTATGAAGTGAGGTTCCAAAATAATCACAACCTAAATCTGGAATCTTAAAATCCAATAAGCCAAAGGTATGGGCACCATCGACCAACACTTCTATACCATGCTTTTTCGCCATGGCACAGATTTTTGCCACTGGCATAATCTGACCTACCCAATTAATGATATGCGTAACGTGCAACAACTTCGTTTTCGGAGTGATCGCCTTTTCAAACGCATCCACAATCTGAGCATCATTTTCAATAGGGAAATTGAAGCTCAACTGGGTATAAACTATCCCGTCACGCAAAGCTCTTTGTCGCCATGCATTGATCATATTAGGATAATCTTGCTTGGTTCCAATGATTTCATCTCCTGCTTTGAAATCGATACCAAAAATGACCGTATTCAACGCTTCCGTTGCATTCCGATTGATGGCAATTTCTTCCTTATCACAACCAGCCAATTCGGCTAATTTCTCTCGCAAAGGCTCTCTTCCTTGATCCAAAACCCGCCACATGAAATAAGAAGGGCCTTCATTCGATAACTTATTGTAGCGTTCAACGGCTTCTTGCACGATTCGAGGACTAGGACTCACGCCTCCATTATTTAAATTGATGATGTTGGGACTGGTTGTATAACCTTGCTGTACAAAGGCCCAAAAATCTTCATCTTCGGCCAGTTGAGCTGGCGACAAATGCTGCTTAGTTTCTAACATCTTATTAAAATCAGCCGCATGCGCTTGCTGAAATAAACTAGAAGCAGAAAAGGCACTGGTCATCAGGCCTAGGGATTGTACAAATTTTCTTCGGTTAGTCATAGGTTTAGGTTTAAAAGCAATTTAGTAAAACAATACCTCATCCAGCTTAATAATGGCAGGATTAGTTTTGTCTTTCACATAGGCTGGGAATCTTTTAATACGTTTAGCCAGCATGCGGTAATGAGTAAAACTACCTGCAGGCAATGGTATATTGATCGCTTGAGGGGAATATCCTCCATTCTCTTCTGGCTGTTCAGGTTTCACAGAGGCCAGTTTTTTCAAAGCTTTGGCTGAGTTTCCAGCCCAAATTTCTATTTCAAGTGGAGGAAAAATATTGGAATCTTGTTTTCGTAAATAACTCACGGTAATACCTTTCACAGCCTTAGCTTGTTTAAATTCAAATAAGGCATCAGCATCTTGTTGCTGAAATCCTATCCACGTTTCATTGGCTATTCCCCTAATATCTCTTTTCCCTTGAACCAAATCTTTCAAAGTCCTTGCACCTTTGGCTTGCCATTTAGCTTCATTTTGAGTCAATAAATAGACGCTATCTGGCACAAATTGATATTTGTAAAACGTGTTTTTCACCACTTTACTGGCCAACCAACCTGGTTTAGTGGCTAAAGCTTTCACCACCGTAAAGGCAGGAATATCAATGGGTCCATGGGTAATTAATGTCCCCAAGGAATCAGGTTCTTGCTCTTTATCCAAAGTATAATGGATGGTAGTCCCTTTAATGGTATGCTTAAAATTCACCCTTTCTTGAGGGCCTAGAAAGAAATTCTCATTCACTAAAATGGGTGGATTAATCATCAACTTTTCCTCCGTTGGTACAAATCCCTGCTCCCAATGAATCTTAGGATAAGTCTTTTTCCAACTGGCTATTTGTTCTAATGGGATACTCGTATTCCAAAGGAAGACTTCTTTTAATTGAGGTAATTGGGTAATCAAAGGTTGCAATTGACTGGCCGATATTTTAGTACCAGAAAGCGATAATGATATCAGTTTTTTATTAGCTAGCAATGCTTTCAAATTAGCTCCTTGAATCTCGGTAAAATTCAAATTCAGCTTTTCTAAATTACCAAACTGAGCCAAAATATTCAGATTCTCATCCTGGATAGGCATTTTGGCTAAATTGATTCCAACTACTTGATCTGCTACTTTAGACAAATTCTCTAGGGTCTTTAGTTCAAAGCGTTTCGCCACATAAAAATCAGCTTGCAAGGCTGGGGCATCGCTGGACATGGGATAAACTGAACAAAATGGACTATTCACCGCCTCAATATCTGCATCGCTGGCTGCCGAAAAGGGATATTCTCTTTTCGGAATTTCCAATTTGGTCGGTGAAACAAATAGGGTAGAAACCATTTTGGCAACCTGTGAAGCTGGAGCATAAGCTTTGATTTTTTTATCTAAGGAGGCTCCATCCTTCACCCAAGCTTCTAATAACAAAATCTCATTGGGCGTCAATTGACTTTTACCCTTGGGTGGCATGTGTTCTTTATGTTCCAAAGGCAAATGAGCCCGCTTTAAGAATAAGCTATTCGACACGTCTCCCGCTTTCCAAAGATCACCATGCTTTCCGCCTTGCAGCATCTTGGCAACCGAACTCATATTAAGTTGACCCTTCGTCTTTTGATCATTATGACAGGAAACACACTTTTTCTCCAATATAGGTTGGATCGCCCCTTCGAATAATTTCGATTCTCCAGTAGGCGCTTTTACTTCCGTTTCTCTTTGCAACAATTCGGTTAAATAATTTTCTCCATGTGTGATATTGGCTCCGCCATGACCTGCCAAACTCAACAAAATCACACCTAATATCGAAGCTATTAAAGCTTGTTGGGGATTGAGCATCAAACGATCAAAAAGGATCAATTGAAGAAAATAAAACCAAGACACGGCTAATCCTGCCCATTGGTGAAATACCAAAAGCTCTGGTTCGAATCCGGATTCTTGAGACAAAAAGAAGCCCAATAAGGCTGTGAGTGCTGAACCAAAGGCCGTTAGGTAAAGGACAAAACGAAAAGAGAGGTAAAATGCATGCTCGCCCAATGGCCTCCGCAGCAGGTGAACAAAAGGAAGTAATACCCCCATTCCTATGGGCAAGTGTAAAATCAAAGGATGAAGCCGACCTGTGACTTGAAATGCCCAAGGTAAATTCACTTGGTCTTGCCAAAAAAGCAGAAAAAGCAACAAAGCATGGAGGAAAATCAAGCCACTTAACAAGATGCTATACCAAGAAGATAATTGTTCTTTATTCATCCCATTTATGCCAAAAGTCCTGGGATAACATTACCCGAAACATCGGTTAATCGGTATCTTCTTCCCAAATGTTTATAAGTTAATTGCTCATGGTTTATTCCCATCAGGTGCAAAACCGTGGCATGAAAATCATGGATATTCACAGGATCTTTGGCCACATTGTAACCAAATTCATCTGTTTCACCATATACGGTGCCTGGCTTGGTGCCTCCGCCTGCCATAAAAATACTATATGCTCTTGGGTGATGATCTCGACCATAATTATCTGGAGTAAAATTACCTTGACAATAGTTAGTCCGACCAAATTCACCGCCCCAAATCACCAAGGTTTCATCGAGAAGACCTCTTTGTTTTAAATCTGTAATCAAAGCAGCCGAAGCACGGTCTACATCTTGTGCTTGCATACCCATTTCATTCGGCAAATTTCCATGTGAATCCCAACCTTGATGGTATAATTGAACAAAACGCACTCCTGATTCTGATAACTTCCTAGCCAATAAAGCATTAGCCGCATAAGTACCCGGTACCAGACAATCTGGGCCATACATCTTGATGATGTGATCTGGCTCTTTGGATAAATCAGTCAATTCGGGCACCGCTGTTTGCATGCGGTAGGCCATTTCATACTGTTGGACTTTTGCTTGAATTTCAGGATCTCCGCTTTCATCAAATCCTAATTGATTCAATTCGGCTAAATGATCCAACATTCTTCGACGATCTTGCTTATCAATTCCTTCGGCATCATTTAAGTATAAAATGGGGTCTTCACTGGAACTAAATACCACACCCTGATGAGTAGAATCCAAAAAACCATTGGTCCAGAGTTTGGAATAAACCCCTTGACCATTTCCCCTTCCTCGAGAAAGTAACACACAGAAAGCAGGTAAATTTTTATTCTCACTACCTAAGCCATAGCTCATCCAAGCTCCCATACTTGGCCTATTGCCTACTTGAGCACCCGTTTGTAGAAAAGTTAGAGCAGGATCATGGTTGATCGCATCGGTATTCATCGTCCGAACGATGCAAATATCATCCGCAATCTTGGCTATGTTGGGTAATAAATCACTGATATAGGCGCCTGATTGTCCATGTTGACGGAAATTATAATAAGAACCCATCAAGGGGAACTTGGTTTGACTGGCCGTCATACCCGTTAAGCGTTGCCCTCCACGAATGGACTCAGGTAAATCCTGCCCCATCATTTTGGTCAGTAAGGGTTTATAATCAAACGTTTCATATTGGGATGGAGCTCCATTTTGACATAAATAAATGATTCTCTTCGCCTTAGGTGCATATTGAGCTAAGCCTAATGGGCTAGAAGAAACATCGGTTCCGTCTCCCTTCCAAATTTTGGGAATTAATAGTGATCCTAATGCTAGTCCTCCAATTCCCGCAGCGGCTTTCCCAAAAAAGTGCCTTCTGGTAATATTCAGTCTATTTTTAAAAAACTCGTTTTCCATAGATGAAAAGGTTTACACCCGCATTAACGTTTCTTCCATATTGTAAATCATCTGAATCGTTTGCATCAAAGCAGCAGTAAATGCATTATCCAATGCTTGATTCTTTTGATATTCTCCAACTTTCATCAATTGCCTGATTTTTTTTGGCTGCCGTTGAAATTCCAATTGCTCTGCTTCTAAGTATTTCTTCAAAATAGCCAACTCTTTCGCTTGAGGCGTTCTACAAACAATTTTCCGAAAGACCTGACTCAATACTTCATCCACAGGAAGTTTCAGCTTGGCCATAGTTGATGCTAAAACTCTCGAACTTTCTGAAACATGAGGATCATTCATCATTACCAAGGCCTGCAAAGGAGTATTGGTCCTGCCACGTTGTACTTCACATTGATCCCGATTACTGGCATCAAAAATCAACATGGAAGGTGGCGGCACGGTACGTTTGATAAAAACATACATGCCTCTACGGTATAAATCTTGCTGGTGATCTTGTACATAAGTCATCAATGAACCCCGTCCTGAGGAAGCCACTTCCCAAATCCCTTTGGGTTGATAGGGCTTAATACTTGGTCCTCCGATTTCAGGATTTAAAATATCCGCACTCGCTAATACATGGTCGCGCACATTTTCCGCTGGAATACGTAAACGTGGTGCATGGGATAAGTAAACATTATCAGGATCCACTTTTAAATGTGCGGATGTAATGCTAGAAGATTGCCGATAGGTAGCGGATGTCACAATCTGCTTTACTAAACGCTTGATATTCCAGTGGTGCGACTTAAAATCAACGGCCAACCAATCCAATAATTCAGGATGAGTCGGTAATTCCCCTTGCATACCAAAGTCTCCCAATGTTTTAACTATCCCTCTTCCAAAAAACTGAAACCATACCCGATTGACAAATACTCGAGAAGTCAGCGGGTTTTGATCATCAACCAACCATTTGGCTAGACCTAAACGGTTCTTTCCATATTTTTGCGGCGAAAAGGGTAAAATGCTTTTGGATATACCTACACCAACTGGTTCACCATGGGCATCGTAATTTCCTCGGTTAAGTACATAGGTTGGTCGCCAATTGCTGGAGTCCTTCATCACCATGACTTCTACTGCTGCTGTATCTCGTTTATTGATAAATTTCAAAATAGAAGACACTTCTTGGCTCGTAATTTTGATATTAGGAGGATCAGCAAAAGAGGCATCGATTGTCCCAAAAAGTCCTTTTTCAGGAACCTGATTGAAAAAGGCAAAAGTACTGTAATAGTCCTTTTGGGAAATGGGATCATACTTATGATCATGACATTTAGAGCACTCAAACGTTAGTGCCAAAAATGCTTTACCAAAAGTGCTGGTTCGATCATTGACATATTCCACCCGATACTCTTCATCAATAACCCCACCCTCTTGCGTGATTTTATGGTTTCGATTAAAACCAGTGGCTAATAGCATTTCCTTGGTGGCATTTGGAATTAAATCCCCTGCCAGTTGCCAAGTCAGAAATTTAGCATACGAATAATTGGAATTAAAAGCATGAATAACCCAATCTCGCCAAGGCCACATAGTCCTTAATCCATCATCTTGATATCCATGCGAATCTGCATAACGAGCCACATCTAACCAATAGGTGGCCATTTTTTCACCGTAATGTTTATTGGCTAATAATTCATCAACTATCTTTTCATAGGCTTTAGGACTGGCATCTTTCAAAAAGCGGTCTTGCATTTCCAAACTAGGAGGAAGACCAGTTAAGTCAAAACAAACCCGTTTTAGAAGACGCTCTTTGTCGGCCTCATCACTTGGGCTAAGCCCTTTCTCTTTCATTTTAGCATAAGTAAAATGATCAATGGGGTTTCGAACCCATGCAGCATCTGCTTCTGGAATTTCTGGAGATTTGGGAGCAATAAAGGCCCAATGAGGTTTGTATTTAGCACCTTGTTCAATCCACTTTTCTAAAAGTTCAATTTCATGAGGACTTAATGTCAAGTTAGATTTCATGGGAGGCATTCGCTGCGAAGTATCTTTAGCCGTAATTCTAGCCATTAATTCCGAAGCCTCTGGATTGCCTGGAACGATGGCATGGGCTTTGGCATTATCTTTGAAAGCAGCATAAGCTCCTTCTGGGGTATCTAAACGTAAATTTGCCTCGCGTTTATTGGCATCAGGTCCGTGGCATTTAAAGCATCGATCCGACAAGATAGGTCTGATGTGGTAGTTATAATCGATGACATCCGGCATACGTGTATCATCGGCCAAGGTACTGGTACATCGCCAACTTGTATAGGCCAAAATCCCTAAAGCAGCAGAAAATAAAAAGAAGCGAATGGATTTAATTCTCATGGCAGTGGTGTATAGGTTCAATTATCTCCATGATAAACACTCCATTTCATTGAGTTCTGGGCCTCCGCCTCGATTGGCACTACCCGCTACCACATAAATTTTTCCTTTCCAATAGACTACGCCTGTCCCGTGTCTACCTTGTAACAAATTAGGTAGACTAGACCAAGCCCCTGTTCTGGTATCTAACACTTCTACTTCCGAGTGGGCAGGAACTTGCTTCACACTTTCTCCATTCATAACAACTAAGTAGGGACCATTGGCAATGGAAGATGTGCCAGCTCGTAAAGTAGGGAGTCCCTCAGCCAATGTTGACCATTGATTGCTTTTAAAATCAAAGACGTCCACTTCTTTCATGCATAGATCTAGCACTTTACCAATCTTAGCATATGAAGTTCTACCTCCAGCCACATAGGCCTTATCTTTCCCCACCATGACAGCCTGAAAATGATCTCTGGCTCTAGGAGCATCAGGCAGTATTTTCCATGTATTGGTTTTAGTATCATATTCATCAAACCACTTGACATGCCCATCATAGTGACCGTCCATAATTCCTGCTACTAAATAAATTTTATTTCCACGGGTAAACACCCCGACAGAACCTCTCAATCGATCGGCAGGAATCGTGGCTCCTTCTCTCCAAGTTTTAGTTTTGGGATTAAATATCAAAAATTGAGGAATTGGTTTTTCGTGCGGATAATTTCCTGTTAAGGCTCCTATGACATAGATTTCATGTTGAAATGAGATGGCCTGAAAATGATGAAACTCCATAGGAGCATCTGCCAAAACAGTCCAATTGGAAGTTTTTGGATCAAACTCCTCGATGGGTCTTTTTCCTCTTCCTCCTAAAGCATAAAATTTTCCATCACATTCCACCATGGAGCTTTCATGTCTTTTTTGAGCAGGCTGCTGAGATGTAATGATGTTCCAAGAATTGGAAGAATCTTGCGCAGATACACTCCAAGAGATTAGCCCAAGGCAAATCAATAGAAACTTTTTCATGGTTTAATAGGTTTGAAAGTCTAATGTAAAAAAAATATAGAAATGTTCCTCTTTTTTAAGCGGATAGAACTAGATAAAATTTTGACAATTTATTTTTAGCTTAGTGCAACAATTGAAAAGAAAATTGACCCTTTAATTTTACTACAATGTATAAAAGACTCAGTATTTTGGGTGGAATTGCGGTGGCATCCATCAGCATCATGTCATTAAACAATGCTCCTAAAAAAGCTTTAGTGGATGAATCCACGGAAAAAACCTATACCCAATATTGTTCTAGCTGCCATGGTGAAAAAGTAGATGCCTTTGTGGATCGCGCTTGGAAACATGGTAAAAGCAAACCCGAATTGATCGCATCCATCACAAATGGATATGCTGATTTAGGTATGCCCTCTTGGAAAGCAGCCTTAAGTGCTAAAGACATCGAAAAATTAGCTGACCTAATTACGGAGAAATTAGCCAGTGTAGATCAATATAAATTTGCTAATAAGCCTACTTCCAATATTTTCAAATCCGAGGGAATGACAGTGGTTTTAGACACCATAGTGACTGGATTAGAAAGTCCATGGGGTTTTGCCCAATTACCTAACAAAGATTATTTAGTTACTGATCGTGCAGGTACTTTGTACTTAGTGGACCAAAAACAACATAAAACAGCCATTAAAGGTACACCAGCGGTGATGGCCAAAGGTCAGGGTGGATTATTAGATGTGGTTTTACATCCCAACTATGCTTCCAACGGTTGGGTTTATATGTCTTATTCTAAATTTAAAACAGAAGGAGGTCAAACTGTCACAGCCACTGGAATTGTTAGAGGTAAAATCAAAAATAATGAGTGGGTTGAATCTCAAGATATTTTTGAATCCCTTCCTTATACCAAAACCTTCCACCACTTTGGATCGCGGATTGCCTTCGATAAACAAGGACATCTATTTTTTAGTGTGGGTGAAAGAGGCATGGAAAAAGTATTCCCTCAAGAAACGGATAATGATAATGGTAAAATCCACCGCTTAAATGATGATGGAAGTATTCCAAATGACAATCCATTCGTAGGAAAAGACCAAGCTAAATTTCATCACAGCATTTATTCCTATGGACAAAGAAACCCGCAAGGCTTAACCTTAAACCCTTATACAGGAGCTATCTGGGAAACGGAACATGGTCCACGTGGTGGAGATGAAATTAACATTATCCAAGCGGGTAAGAATTATGGTTGGCCAACAATCTCTTATGGAATCAATTATGATGGTAAGCCGATCACGAATATTTCGAAGAAAGAAGGAATGGAACAACCTATCACCTATTATCTTCCTTCCATTGCACCATCAGGCTTAGCCTTTGTAGATAGTGATAAGTATCCAGCTTGGAAAGGAAATTTAATGATTGGCTCTTTACGTTTTAATTACATGAACCGTGTAGTCGTTAAAAATAACAAAGTTGTTTCCCAAGAAAAGGTACTAGTTAATTTAGGTCGTATGCGTAATGTGAAAATGGGTGTAGACGGTTATTTATATGTAGGCGTTGAAAATCCTGGTATGGTTTTCCGCTTGAGACCACAATAAATTTAAAAATTTAAGATTGTTTGAAACAACGCTGTCAAGGTTTGGAACCTTGACAGCGTTGTTTTTTTACAAGCCAAACGAATGAGAATTTATATCTATTGTCCAATTTATTGATAATCGATTTCCCCTAGTCCTAGCAGGTATTTTACAATTTGCCCTTGCTATTTACCACTCATCCAAAACATTTTATTGTTTGTCATATAGTACTATGCATAACAAAGTACCTAGTATAGCTTTGCATTGTCAAAAGAGAGACATGCAACCCTTGAGGTCTTGTTTGCATCTTCGACTCGTTCTCTGTTAAACAACCAATAAATTAATTCAATCCGCCTAATGAAAACCTTTATTTTATCAACACTATTATCCATTGTTGCCCCACTCCTCGCATTTGCAGATAACGGGCTTTCGGCTAAAATCCGAGATGAAAAAAATCAGCCAGTTCCTTTTGCTTCTGTTCTTTTAAGAAAAGCAAGTGATTCCACCTTAGTAAAAGGATTTATCACCGATGAAAATGGTGAATTAAAAGCCTCCGCTTTACCCAAAGGAAATTACACCTTAAAAATTCAATTCACAGGCTATAAAGCCTACTCTAAAAAACTGGGCGAAGTTAATGCCAACACCCAATTGGATTTAGGCGTTATTGCCCTTGAACCCGTTTCTACTCAACTAAATGAAGTGGTAGTTAAAGCAACTAAACCTTTTATTGAGAGACAATTAGATAAAACTGTAGTCAATGTAGAAAACTCGGTAATGGCCGCTGGTAACTCGGCCATGGAGGTATTAGAACGCTCTCCAGGGGTTATTGTTGACAAAGATGGTAATATCAGTTTAAGAGGAAAGCAAGGCGTCAAAGTGATGATTGATGGTAAAATCTCTTATCTATCAGGTAACGATTTGAGTAACTTCTTACGTAATCTTTCTGCTGATCAAATTTCTCAATTAGAAATTATGACCAATCCTTCTTCCAAATATGATGCTGCTGGTACTGCAGGTATCATCAACATTAAAATGAAGAAGAATGTGAACATGGGCATGAATGGCTCTGTTAATGGAACTATTGGTCAAGGAGTATATACTCGTTCCAGCGCTGGTTTAAATTTAAACTACCGCAATAATGGCTGGAATATTTTTGGAAATGCCTCCTATTTTGGAAGAAATAACCTACAGAATAATAACATCACACGATATTTCCGTGCCCAAAATGAAGTTTGGAATTCCACTACCGAATTCCCATTCAAAGGGACTTATACTTCTATGAAAGTAGGGGCAGACTGGACGGTCAACAAAAAAACAACTTTAGGTATTTTATTCTCAGGAGGCTTAAACCAAACTACGTTAAACAATGGGTTAAATCAATCTACGCAACGTAATCTGGCAACTAATGCCATCTTGAGTAAGTTAGACACTTATAATTCCATGGATAATCCATTCCATAACTTTGCTAATAACATCAACTTCAAGCATACATTTGATAGCACAGGTAAAGAATTAACCATCGATTTGGATTATGCTCGCTATGTGGATAAAAATCAAAATGATTATTTGACACAGTGGTATGGCTCCGAGTTTAATAAAATCAAAAATGACTCCCTTTTACGTACTGGTGCATTTTCCAACATTGACCAATACTCTTTCAAATCTGATTATGTATTACCAATTAGCAAAACCAGTAAATGGGGAATGGGTGTAAAATCCAGTTATGTAAAAACGGATAACGACCTTCAGTTTAGAGGTAAAACAGCGAGCGACGCGGACTATACCTTCCTAAACAAACAAAGTAACCGCTTTATGTATGAGGAACAAATCCACGCCGTTTATTTAAATACAGAGCGTAAATTGGGTAAATGGAGTTATCAAATTGGCTTACGTGGAGAATGGACTATTGCCGATGGAAAATCGATGGCTTATGGAAATTCTGCTCCAGATTCTTCATTCCACCGCGATTACAAACAATTGTTCCCAAGTGCCTTTGTTCAATATGAAGCAAACAAAAACCATACTTTTGGTTTGAACTATAGCCGCAGAATTAACCGTCCAGGATATTCCGACTTAAATCCATTCGTTTTCTTCCTAGACAATTATACTTATCAAGTGGGTAATCCTATGTTGATGCCACAGTTAACCAATTCATTTGAATTAACCCACACATTCAAAGGAGCATTCAACACTACTTTTGGATATAGCCATACGGATGATGTGATCACTCAATTATTAAAACAAGATACGGAGGCGCGTAAAACGTATCAAACTTCTGCCAACTTAGCGCAAAGAACTTCTTACAACTTAAGTTTCTCTTTGCCTATCCCAGTAACAAAATGGTGGACAAGTAATACCGACATCCAATTGAATCACAATGAATTAACGGGTAAAGTAGATCAAGCCCAAATCAACCCAGTGGGAAATATGTTTTACATCAACTCCAACCATACGTTTAGTCTGAAAAATGACATCAAACTAGAATTAGGTGGACAATATTTCTCAGGTGGATTAGAGCAAGCCTTTAATTTTGGCCCTGGAGGTTCTTTGAACGTAGGTATCCAAAAAACAGTCTTGAATAAAAAAGGAACTATCCGCTTAAACGCCAGCGATATTTTATATACTCAAAATCCGATGGCAACTATCAAATACAGTGACATTGATATAACTGTGAAAAATAGAAATGATACGCGTGTCGTTCGATTCAATTTCACTTATCGATTTGGTAATACGGCAGTTAAAGGTGCTCGTAATAGAAATACTGGCTTAGATGATGAAAAAGGCCGAGTTAAAGGTGCCAACTAATGCCATAACCAACTAATAGTCAATTTCTTAAAAGATGTTAAAGCTTAACAGTTTTTAACTCTCCGACAAGGGCGAATCTAGGTTCGTCCTTGTTTTTTTGTATCCAGATTTCAACAAGAATATTGTTTAGGTATTTTTTGACCCAAACCTCATTCTTCTATCTATTCTCCACCACTATTTTTTAATACGCCTAGGTAATTTTTACCCTAGCATTTCTGTGTCAAATTAAAACCAATCAAACAATCCACCTAATGAAAAACCTATTATTAACAACCCTGTGTCTTATTTTAATACAATTAACGACGTTTGGACAATCAAGTATAAAAGCCAAGATTGTCGATGAAAAAAAACAAGCTATCCCATATGCTTCCATTTTACTAAGAAAAAGCGCTGATTCCACTTTAGTCAAGGGCTTTATCTCCGATGAACATGGAATACTAAATGCCCAGCATTTACCTGAAGGTCTATTTACACTTAAAATTCAATCAACAGGCTATCAGGCACGTGTGATTAAAATGGATGAGATAAAATCCAATAGTCAAATTGATCTAGGTACCATCCAATTGGATCCATCCTCTACCGAGTTGGCCAATGTTGAAATCAAAGCAACTAAGCCATTCATAGAAAACTTAGTGGACAAAACAGTGGTCAACGTAGAAAACTCTGTCATGGCAGCAGGAAATTCGGCCATGGAAGTGATTGAAAAATCTCCTGGAGTGATTGTAGATAAAGATGGGAACATCAGTATTCGGGGCAAACAAGGTGCCAAAGTGATGATTGATGGAAAAATCTCTTATCTAACGGGCAGAGACTTGAACAATTATTTGCGAAATCTGGGAGCGGATCAAATTGCTCAATTAGAAATTATTAGTAATCCCTCTGCCAAATACGATGCCGCTGGAACTGCCGGTATCTTAAACATCAAACTCAAGAAAAATACGCAAATGGGCATGAATGGCTCGGTAAATGCTACTTTGGGACAAGGATATTATACGCGAGGACGAGTCGGTTTCAATCTCAATTACCGTAAAAGCAATTGGAATTGGTTTAGTAATGGATCCTATGTTCATCAACCCAACATGAATACCATTGATATCACTCGTCAATTCGCCAAGCAAGGTGAAGTTTGGAATTCCAATTCCTTCTATAATTACATTGCCCAAAATGCCCAATTAAAAGCTGGAGTAGACTGGACCTATTCTCCCAAAACTACCCTAGGCCTTCTCGTCTCTGGAGGTAGAAGTCAAACTGATTTGTATCATGGAATCAACCGCACAACGCAAAGAAATTTGAATAATCAAATGCTAAGTCAACTAGACACCTATAATACCTTAGATAATCCATTTTCTAACATCGCCACTAATTTCAATTATAAACATAGTTATGATAGCACAGGGAAAGAACTTACTATCGACCTTGATTATGCTCGTTTTCATGACCAAGGTACAAGCGTCTATTTAACTCAATGGTTTGGCGCAACCAATAATCCGATAAAAAGTGATTCCCTAATCCGTACTCAATCCTTATCTAATATTGATCAATATTCATTTAAGTCCGATTATGTACTACCCGTCAATAAAACAACCAAATGGGGAATGGGTATAAAATCAAGTTTAGTGAATACAGATAATGATGTACAATTTACTAGTCGGACCAAAGAAAACCCTTCCTACTCGTTCCTTGATGCATTAAGCAATCGATTCCAGTACAATGAGCAAATCCATGCGGCTTACATTAATCAAGATAAAAAATTAGGTAAATGGAGTTATCAATTGGGCTTACGAGGGGAATGGACAATTGCCCAAGGAAAATCCATTTCATATAAGTCAAACGTTCCTGATTCTAGTTTCAATCGTTCCTATTTCCAAATTTTTCCAAGTGCATTTCTCCAGTTTGAGGCCAACAAAAAACATAACTTAGGCCTAAAATACAGCCGTCGCATTGACCGACCTCAATACAGTTCCATGAACCCGTTCATTTTCTACATTGATAATTACAACTATGAAGTTGGTAACCCTAATTTATTGCCCCAATTAACCAATTCATTTGAATTTACACATACTTATGCGGGGGCATATACCACTTCATTGGCATATAGTCATACGGATCAAGTTATCACTCAACTGTTGAAACAAGACACAGAAAAGCGTGTGACCTACCAAACGACGGATAATTTAGCTCAAAGAGTAACCTATAGCTTGGGATTTTCTCTACCTATTCCGATTAAATCATGGTGGACAAGCAATACAGATATTTACTTAAATCATGTTGAATTAACAGGAAAACTTGATCAAACTTCCATCAATCCTGTGGGAAATATGCTATATCTCAATTCCAATCACACCTTTAGTTTGAAACATGATGTTAAAATAGAAGTCGGTGGTCAATACTTTACAGGCGGATTGGAACAAGCATTCAATTTCCAATCTGGGGGAGCGCTAAATCTCGGTATTCAGAAAACCATTATGAATAAAAAAGGAACACTTCGTTTGAATGCCAGCGATATTCTCTACACTCAAATCCCCAATGCTACGATTAAATATGCGGATCTAGATGTATTTGTAAAAAGCAGAGGAGAAACTCGAGTAGTCCGTTTAAACTTCAGTTATCGATTTGGCAATACCAGTATTAAAGCCGCTCGAGAGAGAAGTACGGGATTGGAATCTGAAAAAGGACGAGTTAAAAACACTAATTAATATCTTTCACGCAACGAAAGCCCGTATGCATGAGACCAGAATCTGGACTTGATTTCATGCGGGCTGAACTGCGATAAGATGCACAATAGGAATCATTGCACAAAAATGAACCGCCACGCATCACTTTTTTAGGAATACCCGGTTCATCCGGATCATAGCTATTCAAGGGCCCTTTGGGATTTAGCACAAGGGTTCCTTTCTTTTTTAAAGTGGCGTAATAATCATGTCGGTAATTATCAAAACACCATTCCCAGACATTGCCAGCTATATCATATAAACCATAACCATTGGATGTAAATTGCTTGACGGGAGCCGTAGTATGCTGATATCCGTCTTTGGCTTCATCATTATATGGAAATTTACCTTGCCAAGTATTAGCTTTGAATACACCCGAATCAATCGGTTCTGAACCCCATGGAAATTCTAGATTCTTTAGACCTCCACGTGCAGCCCATTCCCATTCTGCTTCAGTAGGTAATCGTTTTCCAGCCCATCTTGCATAAGCCTGGGCATCATCCCAAGAGACTTGCACGACAGGGTGATTTTCTTTCCCGACTATAGTTGAATGAGGTCCTTCTGGATGGCGCCAATCGGCACCGCGCACAAATTGCCACCATTGGCTATAATCCACCAAATTGACAGGCCCTGTGGTAGGAACAAAAACCAAAGAACTTGGGGCTAATAGTGAATCTGGTGGACGAGGCGTACCAGCAGGCACTTGTTTTTTTAATTCATCCCATGAAACGGCTTTTTCAGCCGTAGTTACGTAACCTGTAGCAGCCACAAATGCCGCAAATTGAGCATTAGTCACTTCTGTTTCATCCATCCAAAATGCTTTAACTGCCACACGATGAACGGGGTATTCATCTGTTCTACCTTTTTCATCATGAGCTCCCATATCAAATGCTCCTGATGGGATTTTTTTCATACCCAGAAAGGCCGATGATTTGGAAATGCTTTTTTGAACCAAATTCGTTTTAACAAATCCACGCTTGGAAGGCAAAGGCACATGACAAGCCGCTAATGAATCCTTTTGACGCTGACTCAATTGTGCCATGGCAAACAAGGGTGCAAAAGACCAAATGAAAATCAAGTATTTCATATATATACTAGCGAACAAAGCTTGGGGCTCATATTCATAAAAATTCACCTAAACTCGGACAAGTTACCATTAAAATTTAATTGAATTGCAGGTAGTTCAATTCGATTAATCCCAAATGGTAAAATTAATTTCGATTTATAATCGACTAAAATAGTCGATTGATAGCCATGTTGATATACTTCATCTAAATATAACAATATGCTGATATTGATCAGAAAAAACAATCGTTTGATTGCTTAGTTTTACATACTTTAAAACATCATCTATGTCTGAAAAAATCAAACGACATGAATTCCTAAAATCCCTTGGATTAAAAGGAGCATCATTAGTAGCTGTGTATTGCGGTGCATCTGCGGTGAGTTCATGTAAAAATGAAACAGGTATTACCCCTTCCTCTTCGGCAGATTTCACACTGGATTTAAGTCAGGCAGCCTATTCCAAACTTAATACAGTCGGTTCTTACGTTATTACACAAAACATCGTAATAGCTAGAGTTTCAAGTACGGCATTTGCAGCAGTGACTCAAATTTGTTCTCATGAAGGAAGAGCGGCCGTCATCTACAGTGGCGGTGGATTTTATTGTCCTGAACACGGTGCTACGTATGACACTAGCGGAAAAGGATTAAATGCCAATGGAAGCAGAGGCTTAACTACTTATAAAACAACGCTAACTGGAAATTCGCTGAGAGTTTACTCCTAATTCTATAATTTTACTAGGATATAATATTGATTTTCAAAAAGATTGTTTAACATTAACCGTTTAATAACCCTTAATGTTCTATAATAAATATGAAAACCAATCTTAACCGAAATGAATTCTTGAAGTCAATGGGCTTCAAAGGAGCCTCTCTTCTAGCTGTTTACTGTGCAGCTTCTGGCCTTAGTTCCTGTTCAAAAGAAGAAAATGTTACGCCTTCCTCTAACGTAAAAGCAGGTACTCCAGCTACGGGTGTCGACTTTACTTTAGACCTAACCAAAACTGATTATTCGAAATTGAATAATCCTGATGGTTTTGTCATTGTCAATCAAATCGTGGTAGTTCGTGTCAACTCAACCACCTTTTCGGCAGTGACTCAAGTTTGCTCCCATGAGGGAAATGTAGCAGTAAGCTATGCAAATGGTGGCTTTAATTGTTCTGTACATGGCGCCATGTATGACATTAACGGTAAAGGCTTGAATGCTGAAGGTGCGCGAGGTTTAACTACTTATAAAACAGCCTTAACGGGCACTAACCTGAGAGTATTCTCTTAAAATAACATACTTATGAAGAAAATATCCTTCCTACTGCTCTTCTTAAGTGGTATGGGTTATACCACTATGGCCCAAGATGATTTGATGGCTATGTTGGACAAAGAATCGTCTAAAGATAAAGTATATACTCAGGCGACTTTCAAAGGTTCGCGCTTAATTAATGGTCAAACCATTGAAACGGTTGCCAAGAAGCATCTGAACTTTTGGATATCTCACCGCTTTGGGGCTGTCAATTCTGGATTTTTAGAAAACTTTTTTGGATTAGATGAGGCACGAATTCGATTAGGTCTTGAATATGGTATCACAGATCAATGGCTACTAGGGGCAGGTAGATCCTCCATTGAAAAAACCTATGACTTTTATACCAAATACAAGATTCTTAGGCAGTCCAACCAAATGCCTGTCAGTGTTGCTGCATATGGAAGTTTGACGATCAATTCCATGCCAACAGGTTATACTATGCCAAGTGGAACACTGATGCGATTTTACAATAACCAGCAGCGACAAAGTTATGTGGGTCAAGTATTAATAGCTCGAAAGATGAATGAAAAGCTATCTTTACAAGTTATGCCCACCATTTTGCATAACAATCTAAGTGAGTCAACATTTCATGCCAATGACATTGCTTCTATTGGATTTGGAGGCCGCTTTAAATTAAGTAACCGCTTAAGTTTATCAGCTGAGTATTACAAAAACTTGGTGGATAAGAATGCTTACCTAGCTAAATCAGGTGAAGTATACCCCTATCATGATTCTTTTGCCTTGGGCTTTGATATTGAAACGGGAGGACACGTATTTCAATTGCATTTCTCTAACTCCAGAGGCATGATTGAAAAACATTTTATTGGCCAAACTACAGGTACTTGGGACAATGGTGACATTTTTTATGGATTCAATATCGCAAGGACTTTCAGTTTTGACCCAGAAGCAAAAAAAACACATAAATAAACCCTTTATGAAACGTTTATTCATAGTAACCTTGCTCATGAGCACTATGGCAGTATTTCATACCGCCCAAGCTCAATTGTATCAAGCTCAGAATGGTGAGATTTCATTTTTCTCTAAAACACCTTTAGAAAACATTGAAGCCGTATCTAAAACAGTCAATAGCATAATCAATTCCGCTACCAATGAAATCGCTGTTCAAATGCGGATTACTTCTTTTGTTTTCCCCAATAAACTCATGCAAGAACACTTTAATGAGAATTATTTGGAAAGTGAGAAATACCCCATGGCTAGCTTTAAAGGAAAAATCAAAGAAGCTGTTGACCTAAAAAAAGCTGGTACCTATCCAGTAACAGCTTCAGGAACTGCAACGATCCATGGTGTTTCTAAACCCATAGAAATCAAAGGAACCATTGTTTCGGATGGAAGCCAATTACAATTGAATAGCCAGTTTGATATTCGTTTGCAAGATTATCAGATTGATATTCCCAAAATTGTATTTGCCAAAATTGCGGAAGTCATAGAAGTAAAAAGTAAAATTCAGTTTGGCCAAATGAAATAAATGAAATTTAAGTTCCTTGTAATAACCTTAGTCACCTTATTTCTGGCGGCTTGCATAGGTGATAAAAACAGTCCTTTACCTGCTGCTGCAACAGGTACTGAGAATAATATGGGGGTAGAATTACCTTATTCCACCTCTACTTGCGATACCAATACCATCACCTTTGACAAATCGGTTTGGCCCATACTCCAATATAATTGTACTTCTTGCCACAGTGGAGCCATTATATCAGGAGGTGCAGACTTTAGTAGTTATGACAAAATTGTACCTTATATAAAAAATGGCAAATTATATGGTTCACTTACTCATGCTATTGGCTATTCTCCTATGCCTAATGCCTCCACGACTTTGTCCAAATGTGATGTAAGCACGATCAAAAAGTGGATTATTGGCTCCTACCCTGCTGGAAGCATTTTGGTCAATTTGAATCCTACCAATCCAATAAATCCAGTGGTTACTGTTACTCCAACCGAACCTCCCGTAACACCGCCAGCGGTGACCTGTGATCCTAATTTGGTTTATTTTCAACAAAAAATTCTTCCTGTCATTATTTCCAATTGTGCCATGAGTGGTTGCCATGATGCCATAAGTAAAAAAGAAGGTGTTCAATTAACTGATTATACAAATATCATCAAGGTTATCAAAGCCGGTGACCCAAGCAACAGTAAATTGTACAAAAGCATCATTCGGACAGATAATGAGCGTATGCCTGTTCCACCCATGGCGGCGCTAAGTACAGAAACAAAGACGGCTATTTTCAACTGGATTAAACAAGGTGCGCTCAATAATTCATGTGAGCCTAGCGGCAGTGCTTGCATAACAACGAATGTTAGTTTTTCTACAACGATTCAAAGCATCTTAAAAACCAATTGCCTAGGTTGCCATAGTGGCGCTGCGGCATCAGGAGGTATTGATCTAAGCACACATGCCAATGTCCTGAAAGTTGTTAGTAACGGAAAGCTATATGGGTCTGTAAATCACTCAACTGGGTTTATTCCTATGCCAAATGCCTCCACCAAAATCACTAGTTGTGAAATCAGCCAGATTAAGTCCTGGATCGATGCGGGCGCATTGAACAATTAGTATTCTTTAATTGCATTCCAAACATGGCTAAGCTTTTGAGCTCCCTCTTCTGCTTAGCCATGTTTGATTGATTAGCTCTAGAAATTTCTTTGGATTCTACACGAGTATCAACACGATGCATTATCAAATAGTATTGCTTAAATTCGGAAACTAAACCTAGTTTATGAAGAAGATCACGCTATTTACTTTTGTCGTCCTTTTTAGCACATTTAGTAGTTTTTCCCAAGCCACTAAGTTCAAAAGACCGAACGTCATATTAGTTCTGATGGATGATTTGGGTTATGGAGATTTGAGTTGCTATGGTGCCCTCCAATATGAAACGCCCAACATTGATAAATTGGCTAATCAAGGCATTCGATTTACCAATTATCTATCTGCTCAGGCTGTATGTAGTGCCTCTCGCGCAGGTATTTTAACAGGGTGCTATCCCAATCGTGTGGGGATATCAGGGGCTTTATTCCCCAACTCCCCAGTTGGCCTAAATCCTGATGAAGAGACCATTGCTGAAATTTTGAAAGATCAAGGTTATGCAACTGGGATGTTTGGGAAATGGCATTTGGGAGATAAAAAAGAGTTTTTACCTAAGCAACAAGGCTTTGATGAATATGTAGGTATTCCCTATTCCAACGATATGTGGCCAGTGGATTTAGAAGGAAATCCAATCACAAAACCAGGAGCTTATAAGCAAGACTTGCCCATACTTTCCATTTATGATGGAAATGAACCTAGTATCTATTTGAGAAATCTAAAAGATCAAGAACAAATCACTCGGGTTTTGACGCAGCGTTCGGTACAATTCATTGAGAAAAATAAAAACAAGCCATTTTTTGTTTATTTACCTCATTCCATGCCCCATGTTCCTATTGCGGCATCTCCAGCTTTTCAAGGAAAAAGCAAACAAGGACTTTATGGAGACATGATGATGGAAGTGGATTGGTCGATCGGTGAAATTATCAACACCTTGAAAAAAAATCATTTGGAAGAAAATACCTTAGTCATTTTCACCAGCGACAATGGTCCTTGGATAAATTATGGAAATCATGCAGGTTCCACGAATGGACTTAGAGAAGGGAAAGGCACTTCGTTTGAAGGTGGACAAAGAGTCCCTTTCATTGCCTATTGGAAAGGAAAAATTCAGGCTGGTCAAATTTCCAACAAATTGGCAGCTGCGATTGATGTGCTGCCCACCATCGTTCAAGTGACACATGCTAAACTTCCTAAAAAGAAGATTGATGGGGTAAGTATTTGGCCAATATTACAAGGTGACAAGCAAGCTGAGCCTAGGAAAGATTTTCTATATTATTACCGCAAAAACAACTTAGAGGCTGTCAGAAAAGGGGATTGGAAATTGGTTTTACCTCATCCTGGAAGAACTTATGAAGGTTTCCTTCCTGCCAATGATGGCTTAGCGGGTCAAGTGAATGAAAATGCTTCTATCCTTCAAGGCCTGTATGATTTAAGAAGAGATCCAGGAGAACGCTATGATGTACAAGCAAAATATCCAGAAAAAGTAAAAGAACTTTTACTTTTGGCAGTTCTGGCACGTGAGGAGTTAGGAGATGATTTAACACAAAAAAAAGGAAAAGAAAATCGGGAAATTGGTCATCTCAAAAAGCCCAATGTGGTTTACATTTATGCGGATGATTTAGGATATGGTGAATTAGGTGCCTATGGTCAAAAAATCATTAAAACACCTTATTTAGATGCCTTAGCTAAACAAGGAATTAAATTTACCCAGCATTATACTTCCGCACCTGTATGTGCGCCTGCACGATGCATGTTACTAACGGGTAAACATGCTGGCCATTCCCAAATCCGAGGAAATCATGAATTAGGAGGTTTTACAGATGAAACAGAAAGAGGTCAAATGCCTTTGGAAGCCAATACTTTTACCATTGGAACTTTGATGAAAAACGCGGGTTATCAAACGGCAGCTATCGGTAAATGGGGATTAGGAATGGCCAATGGAACGGGGAATCCCAATGCTCATGGTTTTGACTATTTTTATGGGTTATTGGATCAAAAACAAGCTCACAATTATTATACCACTCATTTATGGGAGAATGGAAAATGGGATACGCTGAACAATAAATTCATCCAGGTTCACCAATTTCAAGGAAAAGGAGCTCCAGCAGATGTTGATTTCAAGCAGTTTCAAGGGAAAGAATATGTGGTGGATAAAATGATGGACAAAGCATTGAACTTTGTTGAAAAAAACAAACACCGTCCATTCTTTCTCTATTTACCGTTACCTCTACCTCATTTGTCATTACAAGCACCTGATGAAGCCGTCAAGCCATACTTGGGAGCTTTCCCAGATAGTGCCTATTTAGGTAAAAAAGGATATACGCCCACTGCCCATCCAAGGGCCACCTATGCTGGCATGATAAGTTATTTAGATACTCAAGTAGGTCGACTCATAGAGGCCTTGAAAAAACATAAAATTGATAGTCAGACCATCGTATTTTTCTCTTCTGATAATGGAGCCACATTTGATGTAGGTGGAGTGGATACTGAATTCTTCCAAAGCACTGCTGGTTTAAGGGGGCGTAAACAAGATGTATATGAAGGTGGAATTCGAGAACCTTTGATTGTTGCTTGGCCAGGAGTAATTCCTGGAGGTCAGATTAATGCACTCCCATCTGTTCAATATGATATGATGGCTACTTTGGCAGAATTAACAGGTCAACAAGTTGCTGATACCGATGGAATCTCATTTTTACCCAGTATCTTAAAGAAAGGAGAACAGAAACAGAGGCCTTTCATCTATTTTGAATTTCCAGAAAAGACAGGTCAAGTCGCTATTCGAATTCAACAATGGAAAGGGGTTAAATCCAACTTAAAGAAAAATAAGCAAGCTCCATGGGAGATTTATGATTTAGAAAAAGATCCGTTTGAAAAGAATAATGTAGCAGATCAACACCCTGAATTAATTCCTCAGCTGGATGCCATCCTCCAACGCGAACATCGTTCAGCAAAAATTCCAGATTGGGAGATTATCAATTAATTGAGAAATAAATGTCAGATTTCATTCGTTGGTTTTTTGAATGAAAAAAAATCAGGACCTATAAAAAATCAACGTCGGCAAGGTTTGGAACCTTGACGACGTTTAGGAAAAAACCAACAATTTTTAATTATTTCAATCCCACAGGACAATAATTGATTTTAAGCGCATCCATACCCGGTAATATCCCCTTTACTCTGCGAAGAAAATCATCGTAATCTTTTGGCTGTTTTGGAGACCAAGAAATTTCAGATAAGGCCAAAGCCCTTGGGAATGTCATATATTCCGCATAAGCAGGAGTGCTAATATATTCAGTCCATACGTTTGCCTGAATACCTACAATATGCTTGGCTTCCTCTGCTGTCAATTCTGGAAGATCGGGTTCAAAAGAGTAAGATTTAGCTAAAGTTAAGTTTCCACCAATAGCTAAAGGCTGAGTCTTAGGATCAGCTTGATAATAGTCTAAATAGAAAAAACTATTAGGCGACATCACTACATCGTGATTTTGTTTGGCTGCTTCAATGCCTCCTTTGGTTCCTCTCCATGACATTACCATGGCATTTGGAGACAATCCCCCTTCTAAAATTTCATCCCAACCTAATAATTTCTTGCCTTTGGAAGTAACGAATTTGTCGATTCGACGAATAAAATAGCTTTGCAACTCATGCTCATCTTTCAATCCTAATTTTTTGATTAGATCTTGGCAAAAACGACTCTCCTTCCATTGTTTCTTAGGGCACTCGTCTCCTCCAATGTGGATATATTGACCTGGAAATAAAGCCATTACCTCCGTCAAGACATTTTCCATAAATGTAAAAGTCTCTTCTCTTGGGCACAATACATCTTCTGATATTCCCCATTTAGTAGCGACTTGATATATTTTGTCAGGGTTACAACCTAATTCAGGGTATGCTGCCAATACCGCTTGAGAATGACCTGGCATTTCAATTTCGGGGATAATCGTAATGAATTTTTTCGAGGCATAGGCAATTACTTCCTTGATTTCATCTTGAGTATAAAAACCGCCATAAGGTTTATTATCAAATTTTTGATCTCGATAATGACCTACCATCGTCTCCTTACGAACAGAGCTTACACTCGTTAACAAGGGGTATTTTTTAATTTCAATTCTCCATCCTTGATCTTCCGTTAAATGCCAATGAAAAGTATTTAATTTATATACGGCCATCAAATCCAAAAAACGTTTGATAAAGCTCACAGGAAAATAATAACGGCCAACATCCAACATCATTCCGCGATAAGAAAAACGTGGAGCATCTTCAATCTGACAAGCTAGTGCTGTCAATTCATTGCTTGAAGTGACATTCGAATAAATTTGGGCAGGCATCAACTGAAATAATGTTTGTAAAGCATAAAATGCGCCTTTCCCCGATTTAGCTTGAATTTCAATCTTTTTTGTCGAAATGTTTAATCGATATGCTTCATCTCCTAAACTTGCATTTTGAACAAAAACTATACCTTTTGAGCTAGCTGATCCTGACTTAATTGCAAGATTTAGACCTGAAGATAAACTGATTTGATCTTTCAACATGGTTGCCACAGCATTGAAACTTTCATCCTGTGTACTTAAAGTTATGACCGTGTTTTTTTGAAAAAGGAATTTCCCCGGTACAGGAGTCAATTTAGCTGGCTTGGGAATTAACTGATATGATTCTTGGGCTTGTAAATTAAAGCAAAGAATTAAGGCGCAAAGGCCCCAAAAGAATGATTTCATAATGAATAGGTTGGTTGGAAGGAAGCAAAGATAGCTTTTCCTTTTAAATTGAAAAGTCTTTGTTCCATTTTTAGGAATTTGGATGAAATTTAAACGCAAAAAAATATCAAGAGGTTGATAAGATGGTAGTCCCTTGAAATAAAATTAAATGCCCATTCGTTCTAACGCTGTCAAGGTTTTGAACCTTGACAGCGTTGAAAAAAAGCCTCTTTAATTCATTCTAGGAAATTGTATATTTGCTTTGTCTATACACCTACTATGAAAAAATTAATCAGTGGCATATCCTTTTCATTTTGGATTATCATAGCTGTTATCATTACCTTGATTTACCCTAGTCCTTTTCTTGGAGCTGGTGGCATTCAATTCAAAATATTCATTATTCCCCTACTCCAACTTATTATGTTTGGGATGGGATCTACCATGGGTATTCACGATTTTCAAGAAATATTAAAATCACCCAAAGCCGTCTTATTGGGAGTCTTTTTGCATTTTAGTATCATGCCTCTGGTTGGCTGGGGCTTAACCAAAGTCTTTGATTTCCCCTCAGAAATAGCCGCTGGTATCATCTTAGTAGGAAGTATGCCTTGTGGATTGGCATCCAATGTGATGTCTTATTTAGCCAAAGCGAATGTGGCTTTGTCATTGACCTTAACCTCCATTGCTACTTTTCTCGCGCCTATCCTTACTCCTTTCCTAATGAAGACCCTAGCAGGTCAGTTAATTGAAATACATTTCTGGGATATGGTTTGGGAAATCTCAAAGCTTATCTTAATTCCCATTGTTTTAGGTGTCATTTACAATAAACTGATTGGCAAAAGATGGACTTGGTTTCAAAAACAATTACCTCTTATTTCCATGATAAGTATCGCATTTATCATCATCATTATTACGGCAAATGGCCGCAACTCTTTACTTTCCGTAGGTCCTTTGTTGGTTCTTGCTTGTTTACTTCATAATACCATTGGTTTCGTTTTGGGTTATTGGGGTGGTCGTGCCACTGGCTTGCCCGAAAAGGATTGTCGAACCATTGCCATCGAGGTCGGTTTACAAAATGCAGGACTAGCTTCTGGCCTAGCTATGGCCATGGGGAAAGTGGCCACCTTGGGTTTACCGGCAGCCATTTTTGGCCCATTGATGAACATAAATGGTTCCACATTAGCTAATTATTGGAAAAACAAATAACCATGAAATACATTTCCATTTTACTCATTAGCCTCCTGAGTTTTCCACTTTGGAGCCAATCATCACCTGATCCTAATTTTCATATATATATCTTAATGGGCCAATCCAATATGGCTGGACGTGGCGAAATGGTAGAACCCTACGCATCTCAACATCATGATAGGGTTTGGATGCTCAATGCTCAAAATCAATTTATTCAAGCTAAACATCCAATGCATTTTGACAAACCCAGTATTGTGGGCGTAGGACCTGGTTTAAGCTTTGGAATCGAAATGACCAAGCAATCTCCAACAGTAAAAATTGGATTAGTTCCCTGTGCTGTGGGTGGATCATCCATCAATTCATGGGTAATCAACGGCTACGATGAAGCCACAAAAACCCATCCATTGGATGATGCAATTCAACGAATTTTAGCAGCCCAAAAACTCGGAGTTATCAAAGGAATACTTTGGCATCAAGGTGAAAGTGATTCAGAAATAAGTAAAAGAGTTGGGTATGAAGAAAAATTAAACGCATTAATCGCTCAGATTAGAAAGATAACCCAACAAGCAAACTTACCATTTGTATTGGGAGAATTAGGCTATTTTAATCAAAACTACCAGGATTTCAACCAATTACTAAGCTCTTTCCATGTTCCTGCCAAGCACATTGCTTTAGTTTCAGCACAAAATTTGAATGCCAAAAGCGATCATATCCATTTCGACAGTTGGTCAGCAACTGAGCTAGGCAAAAGATATGCTTTGGCTATGCAGCAATTACCCTAAAATCTTTCCATTCTATCAATTTATACATGCAAACACTTATTCAAGATCAGGAGATACCTTGGTCAGACATCGAACCAGGAATTCAACGAAAAATCATGGCTCACAATGATCAAATGATGTTGGTCAAGGTCAATTTTGTACAAGGTGCCATTGGTACTTTGCACCATCATCCTCATACGCAAGCCTCCTACGTTTCTAAAGGAAAATTTGAGGTTAGTATTTCAGGCGTTAAAAAAATACTTCAAGCCGGTGATGTCTACTTTGTCCCGAGCCATGAAATTCACGGAGTAATCTGCCTCGAAGATGGAGAGCTCATTGATGTTTTCAATCCCGCAAGAGAGGATTTTTTATAAAATTGACCAAAACACGTACCTTTACCATTCTTTTTTTTAGCATTAAACATCTATGAAACAAAAAACATTTTTCTCAAGGCTCTTGGGAATTGGCAGCTTATTTATCCAATTTGGAATGCTTGCCCAAAAAGAACCCGTTTCTTTTCAAGACCTCGGATTTTGGAAATCCAATGGTAAAAACAATTGGCAAATTGCTGGTCAAGTCTCTGCCGATTTAAACAAAAAAGAATTCATGACTACTCAGCCTGGACAAGGCATTTTAGTCAACTTACCAGAACCTCAAAACAGAGCTAATTTAATCTCTGCCAAAGAATATGGCGACATGGATGTGGAGTTTGACTTCATGATGGCTAGTCACTCGAACTCTGGTTTTTATCTACAAGGTCGCTATGAAGTTCAATTAATGGACAGCTGGGGTGTTCAAAATCCAAGCACAGGGGATTGCGGAGGTATTTACAAAAGAAGAAAATTCATCCCTCAAGAGTACTTATATGAAGGCCACGCCCCACGAGTTAATGCTTGCTTAGCTCCGGGTTTATGGCAGCATATGGAAATTTCATTCCAAGCACCCAAATTTGATGCCCAAGGAAATAAAATCAGTAATGCCAAAGTACTTTTCATCAAATTGAACGGCTACACTTTACATGAAAATGTCGAATTAAGTGGCCCAACTGGTGGTCCTATTTCTGAAAAAGAGGTAGCACGTGGACCTATCATGATTCAAGGAGACCACGGTGCAGTAGCCTTCAAAAACCTAAAAATCAAAGATTTTGACGGTCAAGCCACTAGTCTAAGCCCCGTTAACTACCAAGTTTTTTATGGCAAATTCAAATCTCCCAAAGATTTTATAAGCAAAAAGCCCAATGCTAGCGGTACTCAAGCTCAATTAGCCTGGAATGCCAGTAAAAACAATGATGAATTTGCTACTGTTTTCACAGCTAGCTTAAACGTCCCTAAAGCTGGTAAGCACAACCTAGAGCTTGTCAGTGCAGGTAATTATACTTTGCAAGTGAATGGTCAAATGGTGGCATCAGATACAATATATTCCAACAGAAGAAAGAAAAATGTGGAAGTAGAACTACCTGCAGGAAACTCTTCAGTCAAAATCACTTATTATAAAAATGATGCCGACATGAGTCCGATGTTAGGTTTGGGCATAGAAGGTCCTAATTTCCGAATGGTCAATTTTCAACACCCTTCTTCCACACTTATTTTAGGGAATGGCCCTTCAGATATTATTTTATTGGATGCTCCTAAATCTACTTTATTGCGTTCATTTGTCGATATACAACAAAATGATGCCCGCAAAAGGTTGGTACACTCGGTGAACGTGGGCAATCCTGCTCATTTACATTATACCTATGATTTGGATAATGGGGCAATTGCTCAGATCTGGAAGGGCGACTTTTTGGACACAACACCCATGTGGGACAACCGAGGTGATGGTTCATCCAGACCAAGAGGTCCAGTGTTAAGTCTAGGCTCTAGTCCTTTGGTAGTGAAAACTGCTGATTTAGAAAAAGATAGCGACAGCATCTCGGAAACGGCTGGTTTCAAAATTGGGGGATATGAAGTAGATGAACAAGAGTTACCCACTTTTGAATATGAAATTTTTGGTTCTCAAATTCGGGATCAAATTCGAGTAATAGAAAACAAATACCTTCAGAGAACTTTAAGCATCAAAAAACCAAATGCCGAGGCTTCTCTTAAAGTAGTTTCAGCTAAATCAATCCAATCTCTAGGAAACGATTTATATGCCATTAATGGTCAAAGCTACTATATCCAAGCCCCACAAGCGAGTATTCGCACCACGGCTACCGGACAAGTTTTGGTACTTCCTCTTGCTGAAAAAATCACTTACTCCATTCTTTGGTAAAAATTCAGAATATACGTCATGAACATACAACGATTCACATATAGCATGAAAGCCTGCTTCGTACTAGGCTTACTATGCTGTCAAACGGTTTTAGCACAAAAAGCTCCGACCGAAAATGATTATTATAAAATAGTACGTATGGCAATTCCCGAAGGAATTACCTTAGAAGTGGGAGGTTTAGTTAGTCTTCCCAATGGTGATGTAGCTGTTTCTACTCGTCGTGGTGATGTGTACATCATTGAAAACTATTTATCATCAAGACCTACCTACCGTAAGTTTGCCAGTGGTTTACATGAAATATTAGGACTTGCTTATAAAGATGGTTACCTGTATTGTGCCCAACGAGGTGAATTAACCAAATTGGTTGACCAAAATGGAGATGGTAAAGTAGACAAATACCAAACCGTTTACTCTTGGCCCATCTCAGGCCATTATCATGAATATTCATTCGGTCCAAAAATTGGACCAGATGGATCATTTTACGTTACAGGAAACGTAGGTTTTGGTAATAGCGACTGGTGGGCTGGAAAATCCTTAGTTCCTTGGAGAGGTTGGACTATGAAAATTTCCCCAGATGGAAAAATGGAGCCTTTCGCTGCTGGGATGCGCTCCCCATGTGGAATTGGTATGGTCGATGGAGAATTTTTCTATGGAGATAACCAAGGGGATTGGCAAGGCTCAGGTTTCATTTCTCATGTAGAAAAAGGGGATTTCTTAGGTCACCCAGCTTCTTTGAAATGGGCAGATCGTCCCGAATCTCCTGTAAAAATGAGAAAAGAAATGGTCTTTGCTCAAGTAGATCCCAAAGACAATCCTTTCGTGAAGCCAGAATACGTAAAGGAAGAAGCGATGACAACCATTTACGAATTAGGTAAAAAAACCTATCCCAACATGGGCATTAAATCTCCAGCTGTGTGGTTGCCTCATGGTATCATGGGAGTTTCTACCTCTGAAATAATTACAGATGAAACCAAAGGAGCATTTGGTCCATTTGCTGGGCAAGTTTTTGTAGGAGACCAAGGGATGTCCAAAATTGCTCGTGTATTCTTGGAAAAGATCAACGGCAAATACCAAGGAGCAAGTTTTGAATTTCGCTCTGGCTTTCGTTCGGGAGTTTTACGTATGGCATGGGGCAAAGATCAACAAATGCTAGTTGGCGGAACCAACCGTGGTTGGGGTTCAGTGGGTTCAGAAGATTATGGATTAGAGCGCTTAGTTTACACGGGAAAAACTCCGTTTGAAATGAAAGCTATTCGTGCAATGGTTGATGGTTTTGAAATTGAATTTACACAGCCTGCTAACAAGAAGTTGGCAGAAGACGTAAACAATTATGAAGTCTTTAATTATACTTATAAATACCATCCTGTATATGGTAGCCCTATGGTAAACCGCAAGGACAATGCTGTGCGAGGAGCCAAATTGAGTGAAGATGGATTACGTGTTCGATTGGTGATTGATGGAATGCGTGAAGGATATGTTCATGCCATTAAACCAGATGGTGTGTTATCAGCTCAAGAAAATATTCCATTACTTCATGCTAGTGGTTATTACACCTTAAACCAGATTCCTTCAGGAGAAAAAGCCAACATTCCTTTAGTCACTCCAAAGCGTAAGCCATCCAAAGATGTGATTGATGCGGGCGACAAGGCCAATACACCTGATAACCAAACCAAAGAAGCAGGGCCCAAGAAAACGGCTGCTAAACAAGTGGTTTCAGACAAAGAAGCTATGGCACTGTTAACAAAAAATACTTGTTTGGCTTGTCACAAAGTCAATGAGAGAGCAGTAGGTCCAGCCTACACAGAAATTGCAAAAAGAAAATACAGTGTAGCTCAATTAATCGCTTTGATTAAAGAGCCTAAACCTCAAAATTGGCCTGACTTTGCCACACCCATGGCACCTATGAGTCATGTACCACAGAAAGATTTAGAGAAAATCGCTACTTGGATACAAGCATTAAGCAATAAATAATCTATCAAAAGAGGTGCTCAGGCACCTCTTTTTTTATGCTATGGCCCACAAGCCAATCAATCCAACAAGGTAGGTTAGCAGCACACAGAGTGAATCCACCCCCATTCGAAATACTTGTCGCTTAGAATGGAGCACCATCCCCACCATATAAATGCAGGTAAGTAAAATACCCAATCCCGTCAAATACATATCTGAATTACTTAAGGTCGGAATAACCGCTTCTCCACTGATGATCGATGCCACTAAAAACAAAACGGGTAAAAAGGCATTTCCTCCGAAAATATCACTAACTGCCATATTATAATCTCGGATTTTGGCTGACGCAATACCTGTGGATATTTCAGGCAAGGCAGTAGCTAATGCTAATATGGTTCCCCCAAAAAGAACACCGCTGACATGCCAACGTTTGGACAATATTTCACCCGAGTATTCTAAGGCCCAACCAGCCACTAAGGTCAGTACTGCTCCTATGACTAAAACCCAGATGGCAGATTGAATACCTCCTCTAAACGGTGATTTAGGATGACGCAATTGGGATAAACTATTTTTATCTTCCTTAATAGACCCTTCCGATTTGGCCAGTCGTGAAATTGAAAAGATTGACCCTAACCAAATAAATAAAATGAGCAACTCAATGGGAGTGGTCCTAAAAAACAAGATTTGAGATGGAAATTGCTTGGCCATCATGACCAAAGTTAAAATCATGATCAAGGCCACTCCTTCTAAAATCAATACACGAGAGTGCCCCTTTAAAGTTAAAGGAGCCAAACGCCCAACCCCAAACACATCTATCAAAACCAACACCACCGTTTGAATAGCTACCCCTCCCAATAAATTACTCACAGCAATATCATAATCTTTGTGATAGGCCGCCACTACCGTAATTGCTATCTCCGGTAGATTGGTCACAATCGCTAAAAAGACCATCCCTCCAAATGCCTCTCCCAAATTAAAATAGGTCGTAATTGCATCAACAGCCCGAGTTATTTTTACTCCTGCAATCCAAATGACGACTGTACAGGTCAGAAAAATAAGTAATAAAACAATGGATGATAAAATACTAAAGTCCATGTATCCTTTGATAAATTTTAGCTAAAGTATTCATTGTTTTGTTAAAAATCATTTAGTTTTGAATAATACACAAACCTATTCAAGTGATTATTCAGCTTAATCACTTTTTAAATTGGAACTATGAAATTTAACCATCGTATTGGGCTGATTGTGCTCCTACAAATTTGCCTATTTTCCATTACTTGTTGGGGAATTATTCCTCCTCTCAAAGAAAAGTCAAAAGATAAAAGACCACTAATCGTATTTGTTGCTGGTGATCATGAATATAGTGGTGAAAGTACATTACCTCTTTTAGCCGATATCTTAGAAAAAAATTATGGCTTTCGGACCAAGGTTTTGAAATCATATCCCGATCAAAATGCCGAGAAGAATATTCCCGGATTAGAAGTCTTAGCTGAAGCAGACTTAGCTGTGTTTTTTCTTCGTTGGAGATTATTACCTGCTGATCAAGTAGCCATGATTGATGCCTATGTCAAATCAGGGAAACCTGTTATGGGTTTCCGTACTACAACTCACTCATTCAATTATCCCAAAGGAGACCCATTAGAATCATACAATGCTTGGGCAGAATCCACCTTTGGAGCGCCTCCAGGTTGGGGCGGAAAATCTAAGCATACGCACTATGGACATAATGCGAGTACAGATGCCACAGTGATTCCTTCTGCTAGTAAACACCCTATTTTAACAGGAGTTGCGCCTAACTTCCATGTACGTTCGTGGCTATACCGAGTTTTACCCGATTATCCTGCTAAAGGTACCGAATGGCTTTTAATGGGTAAAGCTGTTAATCCAGATAAAACAGCAGAAGATCAGCCCATAGCCTGGACTTGGGTAAATCCATATAAAGGCCGCGTTTTCTTCACTACAATGGGGCATCCTGAAGACTTTTCCGTGGAAGCATTCCAACGATTGATTGTCAATGCAATCCATTGGGAATTAGGTAAAAAAGTGCCAAAAAATTGGGCTGGAAAATTAGACATTAACGTTCCTTACCGAGGAATGAAATAATCATTTAAAGTATTAAATCACTCATTATTTATGAAATATCCCGTTGCGATGAACATGTTGGTTTACGGACCAGACATGAATGAATCACTCATTCCTCACTTATCTTACATCAAAGAAGTCGGTTATACTGGCGTTGAAATCCCAATTTTTGAAACGGATTTAGCCTATTGGAAACCGTGGAAAGAGGAGATTGACCGACTAGGTTTAGAAGTTTTTACGGTAACTTTTTTAGGGGCAGATCGCAATACCATTTCCTCCGATCCTGCTGTTCGAAAAAATGGGGTTGACTTTCTTAAAAAGGCAGTAGATGTCACGGCTTATTTAGGAGCTTCCTGGTTATCTGGACCCTATCATTCTGCTTTAGGTGTATTTTCGGGAGCTGCGCCAACCCAACAAGAGTTAGACTGGTCCAAAGAAAGTATGCTGGCTTTAGCTGAGCACGCTCAAAAAATGAACGTGATGCTAGGCTTAGAATATTTAAACCGTTTTGAAAACTACGTGGTTAGCTCTGCAGATCAACTATATAGTTTGGTGAAATCAATCAATCATCCTCATGTGAAAATTATGTTTGATACTTTCCATGCCCATATTGAAGAATTCAATACGGGTGAGGCGATGATCCGTATTGCTGATGAAATAGGTCATTTTCAATTGTCAGAAAATACACGCGCTACCCTAGGAGAAGGTCAAGTACATTGGACCAATGTATTTGAAAGTTTAGATAAAATGAACTACAAAGGTTGGTTAGTAGTAGAGGCCTTTACTCCACTACTTCCTGCTGCCTGCATTTGGCGTAAAAACTATACCACAGAAGAAGAATTGATCCTGAAAAGTTACCATCACATTCAAAAATTCATCGGATAATCATGAACAGCTATTCGAAATCAATCCAACAAGGTGGCATCATGACAGCATTACTTTATGCTGTATTTCTCTATTTAAACAAAGATGTCCCTAGCCAAGAACTGCTGATTTCGAGTGGCTATTTTCTTGTTTTATATGCCTTCATCTTTACCTTAGGAAGGCCCGCAGTGGTTGAAAAGCTGCAAGATATGTATCAACTAAAAAAAGAGAGGGCACTCGTGGTTCCTCTCTTTTTATTTTTGTTGCTCACTAGTCATTATTTAATTCATGGGATCAATCCGTTCATCGGAAGCTCAGGACTGTATTTTTTCTTGTACTTATTCCCTACTTTGGCATTTTTAGCATTTCCAAAACAAGAAGCCTCCTGGTCAGATTTAATCATCCTTTTACTAATACTCATTCCATCGACCATCATTCATTTTCCAGGCAATAGCGATATTCCTTTCGATACGGATGGATTTAGTTCTGTGCAAAAAATCATACTGATTTTAGGTGCGGCCTATTCTTTTGTCGTGGTTAGAAAACTACCTGATGTTGGTTTTTATCCTACTTGGAAATGGTCACATTTGGGTGTTGCACTAGGTTCTTGGTTGTCATTTTTAGGATTTGTCTACATCGCAGGAATTGTCTGGAACTTCAACATTTCACAACCATTCGCAGGATTTGCTTGGCTTTTAATTCCAGCTGCCATACGAGAACTCATTCGGGTTTATATTGGCACAGCTCTTTTTGAGGAGTTGTTTTTCAGAGGTCTTATTCAAAATTTATTAGCTAAGAAAATAGCTATTTTGTCAAATTGGAAAGCCTATTGGACCTGGGGTGCCATATTATTTACCATACTTAGTTTCTATACAGGTTATGCCATGTATAAAGACTTATTCTGGTTTCCTGGTCTAATCTCAATCGTTCTTTTTGCCGGAGCTTATTTCTTGGAGAAAAACCAGGTGGCTAAAGTTGGAACCTATACTTCCTTGGCTATTACCAGTATGTTTTTTGGTCTAGTACATTTCCATGCTGGTTCCGTGATATTTGTAGGTTTAGCGAGTGTAGCTGGATGGGCTTATGGATATACTTACATCAAGACAAAAAATGTGTTTTATGCTGCATTGGTTCATTGTCTAGTCAACTGCTCCGAATTCCTCTTTTCATTACATACCATCAAATAGGCACAAAAAAATCAGGGCAAACATCTTTCGACATCTGCCCTGACTGGTTTTCATAGGTTAGAGGTTTATTATAAAATCTTTTCGGTATCTGTTACAAATACACGAGTACTAATGGTATAATTTCCGCCAGAGGCGTCTTTGTATTTCAAATCCAAATAAAAGGCCTGGTATCCTTTCTTAGGATAAGCTTGAGTCAATTTCAAATTAGGCAAGTTCTCCAATTTTACACGAGAACTAAGCCAAAGGTTATTTCTAAAATCACGGTCCATCGAAGTCGTTTCCCACAAAGTGGCATCAACCAAATCTTGCGTAGCTACTTGTACCTTTAATTCAGCTCCCTCCTTTATCGAATTAGCATTCCAAGTACATACAGGATATTCTCTTCCTTGAATGGTATTGGCAAAAAATCCACTTAAAGCTTCAAATGCTTGTTTACCTCCAGCTAAATCATGACCTGCATTCGCTACATAATGAATCATATTTTTACCTGGAATTTGATCGTAATAGTGCTTGATTGCATCTACTGTCCAATACTCATCATTGGTTCCAATGAATAAAGTCTTAGGCACCTTTAATTTGGCACGATATGAAAAAGGATCTACTAAGGCGGTTAATGTCTTCCCATCTGGAGTATCTTTCCCTTGTGGGATACCCAAACTCACATAATCTTGTATTTGTATACTATATTCTCCGTAGGTTTTAAACTGATAATCCAATGTGGCTGGCATGTTCAACATATCGATTACCATGGGCCCTATAGCCTTCACCCGAGGATCATCAATAGCACCAGTCAGCCAGGTAGTCCAGCCTCTTTTAGAAAAGCCAGAAATCACAAATCCTCCAACCTTAGCTTTAATTCGCTTTTGACTAAACTCCTGTACGGCATCCATCCCTCTAACCGCTGATTTAACCATAGGAAATAACAATGGCCAAGTATAATCTTTGGTTTCTTTGAATTGATGTAAGGTATAGGAAATCAACTCGTCTTCTGTCTTATCTCCGTAAAGCGGTTGATTAGGAACTTGTCTGATTAGAGAAACTATTGCTTTATTTTTATCAGAAATATTGGCTAAAATTGGCCAAAGACGCTCATCCGCAACTAAATTAGGTTGTTCATTTTTATTTGATCCACCAGAAATAAACAACATGGCATCTTGAAATTTAATTTCCTTAGGAACGAAAATTGTCAATTGATGACGCCACGTATATTCTCTCCATTTTTGTGAAGTTAAAATCAACTGGTAGGCCGTAGTTGAACCAATTTTAGAAGAATCTCTTACTTCCCAACGATAAGATGCGTCCCCATTATGAATGTAGGAAGTTAAAGCCGTTTCTGGGGTAACTTTCGATTTTTGAGCTATAATAGCACTACTAAATAGAACAATTAGTAAGCTAGATGTTAGCAAAAAAGAGCGCATAAATTTCATGTCGTGTATATTGGTTGAACACGACACAAAATAATAGCATAAATCAACGGAATAAGTTAATTAAACTTTCCAAAAAGTAAACTATTCTAGCAAATTCCGACAATCTTAAGCATTTTTTCTGCCAATATTGACTAAATATCCAAAAATAGCTGCTGTAAAGAACATCAAAAGACTATAAATAACTGGAGGAATACTCATGGTACTATTACCAATAACCGTAAGCGCAATGAAGATGGCTAAAGTCCCATTATGAATTCCTATCTCCATCCCAATAGCAATGGCTTGTTTTTTGCCCAATTGAAAAAACAAGGGCACGAAATAACCAATAGCCATACTCGCCACATTCAAAGTCAAAGTTGCTAATCCTACCACTTTAAAGTCATCTACAATATGGCTTTTCTCTTTTAATAAAGTTAAAATGATCACTAGCGTTAAAAAAATGGCTGAAGCTATTTTCACGGGTTTATCTAGAGCTGCCGCTAATTTGGAAAACTTGGACCGAACAATCATCCCAATAGAAACAGGTAAAAGCACAATCATGACCACTTCCAAAACTTTAGAAAATTGTAATGGCACATATTGATCCGACTGCATGAATTGCTTCATGGCAAAATTCACGATGATTGTAATGGAAAATATGGAAATTAAGCTATTCAAAGCCGTTAATGTGACATTCAATGCCACATCACCTTTGGAAATATGAGAATATAAGTTGGCAGTAGGACCACCTGGTGAAGCTGATAATAACATTAATCCAACAGCTAATTCGGGTGAAAGCCCAAAACCTAAGGCAATAAAATAACAGATTACAGGCAGTAAGATCATTTGACAAAACAATCCCAGTACAACGGCTTTAGGGAAAGTAACAACCCGTTTAAAATCTTCCAATTGTAAGGAAAGGCCCAGCCCCATCATGATGATGGATAAGGCAAGAGGAAGTAGAACAGCTGATAAAAAATTAGCTTGCATATTTGATTAGGTTTAGAATAATTGTACTAATGTAATAAAAATTTGCATTCGATTGATTTCTAATAAAAGAAAGGGCGTTCAGGTATTCCAAAAATTTTACCTTCCCTTCATCTGGCTTTGATATTAATCAGTAATATTGCGCTTTCAAAAACCTATTCAACAACATGAAAAAAATCGTTTCGTTCTTCTTCCTTTTATTATTCACCCTCGTATTTAGTTCAGTCTCGGCACAAATCATACGTGGACCTTATTTACAAAGTGTTAGCCCTAATCAAGGTATCATTCGCTGGCGAACTGAGCAAGCAACAGATAGTCGCGTTATTTATGGCGAAAGCCCTAAGAAGCTAACTAAAGTAGTTGAACTAAAGCATGCAGTAGTAGACCACGAAGTCATTATTTCGGATTTAAAACCGAACAAAAAATATTATTATACCATTGGTGATCATAAAACCATGGAAGCGGCTTCAGAAAAAAGATACATTTTGACTGCACCTAAATTGGGTTCTACGCAGGCCGTACGTATTTGGGCATTAGGCGATTTTGGCTCTGGTTCAAAAAACCAATTAGAGGTTAAAGATGCGATCGTAAAATATACCAAAGACCACCGACCGGACGCTTGGATTTGGTTAGGAGATAATGCCTATAGTAAAGGCTTAGATGAGGAATACCAAAAGAAAGTTTTTCCTATCTATCAAGATGAATTTTTCCAAAATTTAAACTTATACCCTGCTCCGGGTAACCATGATTATGCTGGTAAGCACGATCCATCAGAGCCTCCTTATTTCAAGATATTCAGCATGCCTGTTCAAGGTGAATTAGGTGGTACCCCTTCAGGAAATGAGTCATACTATTCGGTCAATTATGGCCAAGTTCACTTAGTATCAATCGATTCTGAATTAATGGAGCCTTCAGGCCTACAAGTAATGGATGGAAAAGGAGCTCAATATGAGTGGTTAGAAAAAGATTTGGCAGCCAATAAATTACCTTGGACCATCGTATATTTTCATAAACCTCCTTATTCCAAAGGCTCACATGATTCTGATACGGAAAAAGACATGGTGAAAATGAGACAAAATGTAAACCCATTGTTTGAAAAATATAAAGTAGATATTGTAATGGCTGGGCATAGCCATGTGTATGAACGTACCCATCCTTTGAGAGGACATTATGGCATCAATGCTACTTTTGACGAAACAAAGCATATTGTTGAAAATACGACCGCTCCGAATCAGTATGCAGTAGGAAAAGATGGCCAAGGAGTTATTTATATTGTCAATGGATCAGGTGGCCAGCTAGGTGGACAAAGAGATGGATATCCTTTAAAGTCGGCCATTTACTCAAACAATAAGATAGGTGGATCCATGATTTTGGATATCACCAAGACCAAATTAGAAGCTGTTTGGCTAGGCTCTGATGGTGAAATTCATGATCAATTTTCGATCACAAAAAAATAAATGAGAATTAGGCTATTTTTGATGCACTTAACACATGAGAAATAGCCTATTTTTTCCCTTTATTTTTCAGTAAATATTAGCACAAAATTCCTTTCATAGTTAATCCAAATACCTGATAATACCGCATGGGTATTGATCAATAAATGATATATTTGGATAAACTAAGCCATTATGAAAGAAAACCAAGACCGTAGATCCTTCCTGAAAAATACAGGATTAATAGCCGCAGCCTCTGCATTTCCATACATTTGGACCAATTCAGAAAAGCATTCTTCCTTTATCCCGACCAAAAAAGCGGGTGATAAAGTTAATTTAGCCTGTATCGGGATTGGAAACCAAGGGGGTTCTGATGTCATGTCATTTCATAAAACAGGTTTGGCCAATTTTGTTGCATTTTGTGATGTCGACATGGGAGCTCCTCAAACCTTGGAGGTTCTTCAAAAATTTCCTGATGTTCCTAGATTTCAGGACTTCCGTACTATGTTCGACAAAATGGGCAACCAAATTGATGCCGTAGCCATTGGAGTACCTGATCATGCTCACTTTGCCATTACCATGATGGCCCTAGGTCTAGGGAAACATGTGTATGTTGAGAAACCGATGGCTAGAACTTTCAACGAAGTTGAGTTGATGATGAAAGCGGCGAAAAAGCATTCCAAATTGGTAACACAAATGGGTAACCAAGGTCACTCAGAAGCTAATTACTTTCAATTTAAGGCCTACAAAGATGCTGGAATCATCAAGGATGTAACGGCTATTACGGCTCATATGAATTCCGCTCGTCGCTGGCATGGATGGAATACCCAAATCAAGAGCTTCCCACCTGCTGAAGCTATACCAAGTAGCTTAGATTGGGATATTTGGATGGGTGTAACGCAGCCACATGATTACAATAAGGATTTTGTTAATGGTCAATGGCGCTGCTGGTTTGATTACGGATTAGGAGCTCTGGGCGACTGGGGAGCACATATTATTGATACGGCTCACCAATTTTTAGACTTAGGCTTACCTACAGAAATAAATATGTTGAGAGCCGATGGTCATAATCCGTATTTCTATCCGCAATCATCCACGATATTATTTAAGTTTCCAGAAAGAGGCAATATGCCTCCAGTAGATATCACTTGGTATGATGGTATCAACAATATTCCTCCTGTCCCTCAAGGATATGGTGTCACGGAATTGGACCCAAATATCCCGCCAGCAAGTAATGGAAAAATACAACCTGCTAAATTGAATCCGGGTAAAATCATTTATTCCAAAGACTTAACATTCAAAGGTGGATCCCATGGAAGTACTTTATCCATTATCCCACCAGAACAAGCCAAGGATATGGCATCTAAATTACCTGAAGTACCGAAAAGTCCTTCGAACCATTATGCCAATTTCTTAAAAGCCTGCATGGGACAAGAGGAAACTCGTTCTCCATTTGCCATTGCTGGTCCTTTAAGTCAAGTATTCTCCTTAGGTTGTATGGCACAGAAATTAAATACCAAATTGATTTTTGATCCAAAAACCAAACAGATTACCAACAATGCATTGGCCAATTCCTTATTAAAAGGCGCCGCTCCAAGAAAAGGTTGGGAGCAGTATTATAAGGTTTAGCATCCTATATGAAGAATGTAGAATGAAGAATGGAGAATTAAGTTCAAAATAGAATTAATATATCTTCCTGTTCCTCAAAATCTGATAAACTGTAGCATATTCCTTTAAAAGAAAATTCTACATTCTTCATTCTACATTCCCCATTCTCAACCTCTATTTATATATATTTTCCAAATAAAGCACCTCTCCCTTCTCGTCAAAATCAATTAGATTATACCAAATGATTAGCGGAGCAACTTTATTGACTTTGATCCATTTGGAAGGAATATTATAATATGGGCCATCAATCTTTAAGGTATCCATCGCGCGGGAATTAGGTCCTAAAAGTAATTTCCCATATCGGATTGGGTCTTCCAAGCGGATACAACCATGGCTGTAAAATCGCTTGTTAGAAGCAAATAACTTCTTCTCTGAAGTGTCATGTAAGTATAAGCGATAAGGATTATCAAATGGGATTTTCAATATCCCTAAGGTATTCCAAACACCCGTTTTTTGTCGGAATGAATATGGAAAATAATCTTTACTTAAGGCTTTCCAATTGACCGTTTTGGCATCCACTATCTGATTTTTTTTATCCAAAAGGTCTAAATGACTCGCATAAAAATACCTTAGGTTCTTTTGAATTTCTGGCAATAATTCTTCCGTTGCAATACTGCGAGGTACAAACCAATTGGGATTGATAATCAGGTTTTTAATTTGAGCGGTTAAAACACGTGTGGGCCTGGCTGGTCTGCCCAATACCACTTTCATTTTTAAGGCAACTTGATTCCCTTGATACACTTTCAATTGAGCCGCAGGAATATTCACCACAGTCAATAATAGATTTTTCCTAATATGATGTAACCACCGATAATGGTTGGCCGATAAAGTCAATTGAGCTATTTTGGCTGGATTCGAAGCTAAACTATCTTGATTGGATGAAAGTACCGCCAAAATGGATTTAACTTCCGGAGATGAATTGTTTAGATAATTAACTAAATTTACAATTGACTGTTTCTTTAAATACGAATCCAGCATTAGACCGACTTCATTTTTCCTCAATTCAAATGGGTAACCTTGGAATTTAAATGTTGGCCTTGGATTTCCAAAGCTCAAATCTTCAAAAAAGGAAGTTGCCAAATTTTGAATTTGCTTTTCTAGCACCAAAGAATCATTACTAGACTTAGATTTTGCTGGTGTTAGAAGCAAAGAATCAAGAAAACCATGAGGATAAAAATTGCTTTTTAAGGCTAAGCTAGGTGCCTGATGCAATAGGCTGTCCAAACTTTTGATAGCATGAGGCCTACTCAGCCAACGATACTCTATTTGAGCTTTAAGCCCAGACGACAATAAGATGAATATCCAAAATAAACAAAATCGAGTTCGATATAAGCGCATACATGAGCGTCATTACTCCATAACAACCTTCCAATATACGCGTTTCTAAGCTAGAAATTACCTTTAATGGGCAAATGAGTAAACTCCTTTTTATCCAATGGATCATTTCTACAAAATCCCATGAAGTTTTATATACTGCAAAAGCATCATGGTTTTGGCGTCTTTAATCTCCCCAGACTGTACCATTTCCATTGCTTGGTGAATAGGTATTTCTAGTACTTCGATGTTTTCTTGTTCATGTTCCACGCCTCCACCATCACTCACCTTCATGGATTTGGAATAAGCCGCAATAAAGAAATATAAGATTTCTGTGACAGAGCCTGGCGACATATAAGCTTCAAATACTTTTTGTACTTCAGTAATTTTGTAGCCTGTTTCCTCCTCTGTTTCCCGACGAATACAATCCTCCGGATTATCCTGATCCAATAATCCTGCACAGGCTTCTATCATCATACCGTCTGGATTTCCATTAACATAAGTAGGCAAACGAAATTGTCGAGTCAAAATAACCGTCCCCGCTTCTTTATTATACAATAAAATGGTCGCTCCATTCCCGCGATCATAAGCTTCCCGACTATGCACTTGAACCGTTCCATTGGGCTGCGTAAACTCATAGGTTATTTTTCGTAGTACATACCAATTATCTGAAAGGACCTCGGATTTTATAATTTGAATATTTGCCATGTTTTGATTCATTCTTAAAAAGCTTGTAAGTAAGCTTTTTCAAAGGAGAAATCATCTGATATGAATGAAAATGTGACAAATGGAAAATCAGGTGGACTAAACAGATAAAACTACGTGAACATACCACTCTTTGATGGGTCTAATATACCAAGTTAAGCACACCAGAAAAGCTAAAAGGATCCAAATAAAGGCTTGGGAAATGGGAGAAAAAGCGAGAAGGCCCATTAAAATATAGACTTTGGCATATTCTAAATAAAACACCCAGGCCTTTTTTTCTAACATGGCTCCCGTGCTAATAACATTAATTAAAACCCAAAAAGAGAGAAAAACCAATTGGCCAATCGTAAAATATTGCTCCAATAAAATGGTAAAAAATAAGATTAGCATGGTTAAACCTGTAGTCCACAAAATATAATTCTGCAGTTTGAGATTCAATTCTCCCTTGCTTTGGTGAATATGAAATAACATTTCGCCTTCTTCTCTAAGTTGGGGATCTAGGTCATCAGGCTTCCCAAAAATAATTTTCCAACGTTCCTTCCCATTAGTAGCAGAAATAAATGCTAAGGCCATTTCCAGCAAAAAATGAAAGTGTTGCCATAAAAAACTATGACTTTTTAGAGGCTTAGTCAATCCATAAACTGGCGGCTCTGTTTCTTCTGCGAACGTACCAAACAGTCGATCCCAAATGATCAATATATCCCCGAAATTTTTGTCTAAATAAATGTCATTGCTACTATGGTGAACCCGATGATGTGAAGGTGTAACCATAAACCATTCTAAAAAACCCATCTTGCCTACCAAAGTAGTATGGGTAAAAAAAGGATAAGTCCCATGAATTAATAAAAAAGTAAATATCATGTGGGGAGGAAATCCAATCCAAGGTAAGATCGACCAAAATAAACCCCGGGCAATCGATTGCAATAAAGTAATCCGCGTGGAAGTAGTATAATTGAAATCTTCACTTTGATGATGAACTACATGAAAACCCCATAGCAGATTAACTTGGTGTCCACAGCGATGGTACCAATACCAAATAAAATCAGTTAGTAGAAATAGTAAATTCCAAGTAATGAAGTTTCCCCTAACATGAAAAATAGCACCGTGTTGATATATCCATTCGAAAACCCAATAAAATAAACCGGCCGTCAATAAATCTGTCAGCCTTTCAGCAATACCAACATTCAGATTGGCGATGGATTCAGCAAATTGATGGACAGATTTAGCCCTCTTTCTAGACCAAGCATATTCCAACAAAATAAAACCTAAAAATAAGGGTATAGCAAAGGCTAAATAATTGATCTGTATCATCTTGTCGTATATTTTAAAACATGATCAACAATCATTTGGCTAGCGCTCTAGCCGATTTTATCCATTTTTACTAGCTTCATATAATTCATACCAATCTTGATGGTCTAAATTGATTTTAAAGGAATCCACAATATTCCGAATTCGTTTTTCCTCTAAGGTACCTATTACGGGTAATGCTCCTAATTTTACAATCCAAGCTACAGCAATTGATTCAATATCAGCTTCATACTTTTTTGCAATTTCTTCTAATTTTAACCTGACACGTATAGCCGCAGGATCTGTTCCCAACTGGATTCTTCCGCCCGCCAAAGGAGAAACAGCCAAGGGTCTCATATACTTCTGTTTGACATAATCAATTGAACCATTAGCTAACGCACTAGTATCTAATAGATTAATATGCAAATGATTGGAAACAACCGGGCAAGACAAATATGCCTCTAAAAGCTGATGCTGGTACACAGTAAAATTCGATACCCCTATACTCTTGATTTTCCCCGCATTTTTCAATTTGTCTAAGGCCAATGCCGCCGATTCCAAATCGGCCAAGGGATCCAAGTAATCCAATAAAAAAACGTCTAAGTAATCTGTTTTTAGATTTCTTAAAGAATTTTCCACGGATTGAATGATGTGAGTAGAAGAAGTCTGAAAATGAGGTACCCGATATTCGGGTCTCGATGGATTCGGCACATTATACCCACATTTGGAGAACAAAACGATGTCAGATCGCTTAACAATTTTATGATGAATGAATTGTCCAAAAACCTCTTCGCAAGAATAATCGCCATATCGATCAGCATGATCAAAGGTATTAATACCTAGGTCTAGGCATAAACTAACGATTCGCTCCATTTGAGCGTGTTCACTCTTCCATCGCCAAAAACCATAAATAGCTGGTGAAACCTTGGGACCCGCATCACTTAAATATACTTTTTTCATTTGCTTGTCATGTTTAAAATAAAACCACCTCGTATAACAAGGCGGTTTTATAACCTTCAACCATTATTAAAAACTATGTTTCCTCCTTACAAAAGAGCTAATCTAGATAATCCCCATACAAGTCTAAAGAATAACCACTTCCTCATTCCGACCAATCTTTACCCCCTGCCAGTCAATACTGGCAGGAAGGGTAAATATGGAATTATAGAGAAACAGTAAAATTCCAACTCATGTAATAGTGTGGCGTTAAAAGGGCTTAGAAAATCCGTTGATTTTCTACGATAGGTATATCAACTTCTTTTTACCCTACAATCCCTACCTTTTTAGTAGATTATTATGCAAATGTATACTGAAAATTTTATTTTCAAAAAAAATGTTTGATTTTTTTGATTGCGCAGAATGCCTAATGGGAATAAAAAATACTTAGTCCCAACATACACCGATTGAAAATCGGCTATTTAATTGGCCAAATGACTCATGTCGCAAATGACCTAAGTGAAAATTAATTTGGCACTTGCGATAACAAGACCGATGGCCAAGAGGTAACGTAACGTAGGTACATTGAACTTCTGGCTCCCATAATAAGAGCCTAGTAGTCCTCCAATAATCGTAGCAGCTACCGACCATTGAAAATTATCTGTCACTTGAATTCCTCCCTTTTGGAGTTGCCCATATAGACCTGATAATGAATTAACAAAAATGAATAGAGCCGATACGGCTGCCGTTTGCTTTAAAGTGGCCCACCGCATTAATAACATCAATGGAGTCAATACGATCCCTCCCCCGATTCCAATCATACCTGATATCAATCCTATAGCTCCACCCGAAGCAAGTCCGGCTAAAGTAGAAATAGGTTTAGTTTCTTCTTGTTCTTGGCGAATTTGGAAGATTAATCGAAAAATGGATATCAATATACATATTGCCAAAATCTTCTTATAAATAGAATCCGAAAGTGTCATGGTTCCTCCCAAATATGCCAAGGGAACAGAAGCAATGGCAAAAGGCCAAAATAATTTAAACTTAAAATGTCCCGCTCGGTAGAATCCTATAAATGAAAATAAGGACACGGCTAAGTTCATCACTAAGGCTGAGGGTTTCATGATCGCTGGTGCCACACCCATCATAGCCATCACAGCCAAGTAACCACTTGCCCCGCCATGACCGACCGATGAATAAAGAAATGCGATTATTGCCAAGAATAGTAGTAAAACGACCAGTGAACTCATCATGACTTTGAATGAAACTTTTTGGGTGATAAAAGGCACAATTTGGACTTCAAAAATGCCTTATTTGGAACAATTTAGCATTTTTTAATGAAATTTAACAGCCTAACTTACGTTAATAGATAAATTTTAAAACCATATAAAACAATGAAATTCTCTAATCAACTCTCAGCACTTTTAATCATTTCTGCCTTGTTTGTTTCCTGTAAAAACGATGACCTTAGTAATGGTACAGGAAAGCTAGCCCTCAGCGTCACGGATGCCCCAATTGATGCCGCCAATGTCAAAGCCGTTTATGTAACCTTCACTGGATTAGAATACCAAAATAGCGGTGGTTCTTGGGAAACAGCCACGGATTTTACTAGTCCACAAGTGGTGAATATTCTAGATTTGCAAAACGGGAAAACATCCCTACTGGGTAATTATACCTTAAAATCTGGAAACTATACGGGATTACGCTTTAAATTAGATGCTCCAGCTAAGGGCACCAATAATCCAAGCAATCCTGGATGCTATGTCGAATTATTGACTGGTGAAAAAATGCCTCTATTTGTACCAAGTGGCGCATCGTCAGGCTATAAAGCAAACGGAAACTTTTCTGTACCAATCAATGGAGTGGTAGAAGTTACGGCCGACTTCGACTTGAGAAAATCCATTGTCGTAACAGGAAATGGAAGCACCTATATTTTAAATCCAACCATTAAAATCGCAGTAAACAATCAATCGGGAACGATCTCGGGATTAGTGAGTAATTTGGCTACTGATAAAAAATACGTGATTTATACGTATGAGAAAGACAAATATACTGCGAGTGAAAGTGCGGAACCAACAGGTGAAAATGTTCGTTTTGCCAATGCCATTTCTAGCACCAAAGTAAGTTCTACTGGTGCGTATACGTTAGCTTTTCTTGCTGCAGGCAGCTATGATTTAGTTGTAGTTTCTGAAAATGCCAATGGTGCAGTAGCCGTTGAAAAACAGATTAGTGCTATCGTAGTTCAAAGTCAGAAAACAACTTCCTTGAACATAGCACTGTAATTCAGAAGTTTAGATCAAAAAAAATCCCCGGAAAGACCGGGGATTTTTAAGCAATCATTTATCATTTTATTTGTAAGTCGATACTTTAACAGGCCCTAGCAAACCAGATTCTTCGGTTTGGCTATTGGGACGAATCAAAGGAAAAGAAGTAAAAGTAATCTTATTAGCACCTGGCTGGGCATCGCCCACTAAGCGGTTTACCCAAGAGTTTATTACTTTTATTTCAATCGTATTTTTACCCATTTTTAATGGAGAAGTTATATCTACTATAAATGGCTTTTTCCATAAAGTTGCCACTTTGTTGCCATTCACATATACTTCCGCTAAATTTTTCACATCACCTAAATCTAGCTTAATACTTTCACCACGAGCAATGCTCAACAATTCATACTTATTACTGTAGGTAGCGGCTCCAGAAAAATACTTAACGCCTTCATTTTCATGCTTATTCAATGATACCAAAGAATTCAATGTAATCTCAGCAGGAGCACTTCTGTCTTTTTGGAATTGAACTTTCCATGGCCCTTCTATTGCTTGAGTTTTCACCACTTGTGGCTTCGGATAGCTTACTTTTAATGCCGTAGCTTTTCCTTCAAATACAATGAAATAAGCATCCCAAGGAGTGAATTCTAAATTCAAGAGGGTTCTTCCTCCTTTGATTTCATAACCAACTCGAGTAACCTCGCCTGTCTCAGGATTCCAGATTGATGGAACTTTTCCGCTAACTCGGAAAGATACTTGTGCTGAATTGGGTTCATTTGAACGACTATTCAACCAGTAAATCTGCTTATCGGCCAAAGCCCGGTGAACATACAAAATCTCTGCTTTTTGATTCGATACCTGAACATCTTTTGACACCTTTAATAGTGCCAAAACTTCTTTCAAGTCCTTCCCAAAATACACATTAGGTAATTTTTTTAATTGTGCTAATTGACCCATAAACTCTTGTTCATTATCAACTAGGCTAGGCGTATATTCTGGCGCTTGTCCAGCCACGGGCACACCAGCTATAGCTAATTGCAAGATTCTATTTAATACCGACAAGGTCATTTGTTTCGCTGTAGGATCTAATACCAATACCGCATATTGACCGCCATTAGGATTCGTTAATTTCTTATTTTGCGAAGAAATGACGTTTTTCAAAGCTGTTGAATTCACAAAATCATACTCATAACCCACCGGGACATCGGGTAATGACTTGGTGAAATTGGAGGTAATGTTCGTATTCTCCCCATAGTAATAAAGGATATCTGCCACAAATTTACCTTGCTGCAACATATGGGAACTTCTTCCTAGATAATCCCCCCAAACACGAGCTTGATCTGCCCAAGTTTCCTGACGGGTAAACCATTGTCCGAATGGTCCTAAGGTGAATCCTGGGAACAAATTATCCAAGGGTTGATGCACCGAAGTATGGATAACAAATCGATTTAAGCCAGATGCCATTTCTACGTCGGCTGTTCTTTTTAAGGTCCCAGGATGAGGTTTAAAAGGATTACCAACGGTAGTCATCGACTCGGCAGCCACGATATTTTGACCATAAATATGGGCCACGGAAGCCGACTCACGAATATCTGCTCTACTTCTAATTTCTTCATCTGCACCAGGTACTAAAGCTCCAGGCTGCCACATTGCTGACATAGGTATATCTGCTTTCTTCTTCACATCCATACCATCCGCTAAAAAGATACGACCCGATTCATGAGATTCCGTATAGCGTTTCATTCCCCTTTGCGCCAAAATTTCCCCAATCAATTCATAATGATTTTCAACAATCATTTCTCCGATTGTCTTGCGAAAATCCCATAAAAACTTCTCACTGGATTTAAGATCTTGGACAATCTGGCCAACTAATACGGGTAACCAAGGCTTCATATCATAGCCGCGCTTAGCTTTAAATACATCGAACATGGCTGGTGTCCAGGTCATGTGACCCGCTTCATAACTATCCAAAACCATGTGCGTCAAGCCTTGCTTTCCCATCAAGTCATTTCCAGTAGCATCCTTGTATTGGTCTAAATAATTATTCAAATAACGACTTACCGCTTCTCGATCTATTTTATCCACTTCCAAACCTGTAGCTTCAGGAGATGCAGGGTGATTCTTTTTACCTGTCAATGAATAACCGAATCGATAAATGACCCAATCTCCCGCAGGTGCATTCCATGAAATGGAACCATCTGATTTCATTAGACTCGTCAAATCAATAACTTGATTCGTCTTAGGTCCAGCAGGGTTATAAGTAACTACCCCTGGCGTCTCTACCCAAGGCTGAAAACCTGCTTTTCCTTCAAACAAATGAACTTTAGGGCTTGTATGTACTACAAATTCTGAAACTTGAGTTCCCTTAGGGCTATTATCTTGACTCCCCCCAAACATTGCCATCATATTAGGAGCAGGAGGCAATATTTTATACACTAAGCGAACATATTTCGCTTTAACTGGATTGAACGACAAGGTAGTTTGGGCCGTAATCGTACCAGGTATAGCTACTATTTGCTTAAAATTAACTCCATCGGTACTGTATTGAAGAAATCTGTTTTCTGGACCGCCTCTAAAAACAGCTAATTCCCCATATCCTTCATTTGCAATGGTCACTGCGGCAATTTCTTGAACTTCTGGAAACTCGTATTGAATCCATGTTTCATCACCCACATTTTTAGGAGGTAACATGCTAAAATTATGCAAATCTCCATCGGTCAATTGTGCTAAGGTAAAAGTTCCTCCACTGCTCGTCAAGGTAGCATTCATGCTACTCATAGCTTTATCCTGTTGGGATAATGGATAGGCGATTACAGCAAAATCTTGGTAATATTCGGGCACTACGGGTGCTGGACCTGGAGCAGGGCCACCAAATCCACCTGCTTCCACAGGAGTATTTTGCATAGGGCCAGTTACGGAAGAAGGTGCAGGAATCTTACCTGTGAACACTTTTCCTCCACTAAGTCTTGTCTCTGACCATACATATTTTTTCATGGCATCGGAGGGCTTAACCCATGGCCCACCCGTTACACTCCAACCAGGAGAACCTGCAATAGCCATTTCTAAGTTCTTTTTCTTCGCTAAATCGGCGGTAAACTTAAAAGCATCTTTCCAGCCCGGGTTCATAAAACTTAGCTTATCTTTCACCACAACGGGTGTCATTAAGCTAGCATCAAAATTCTGAAAACCACCAATACCTGTCTTCTCCATCCACTCCAAATCCTTCTGAATACCTTCCTTGGTGATATTTCCATTCATCCAATGCCACCAAACTCGCGGTTTAGCTGTATTAGGTGGAGTTTGAAATTCTGCCTTCAAAGCATCTTGTGCATGGACACCTAAGCTTATCAATAAAGGAGTCAATAGGGCGAATAATTGTCTACGTGTAACCATGAATAATTCAGTTTTGTAAGGGCAAAATACCAAAGCATTTTGAACTAACTATCATTGTCCATCCTAGGGCAATCCCACTAAATCAATCATTTACTTTCAAAATGACAATCTACAGCCATAAATTGACCCAATAATTACAAAAAAGGGCCTACTACTTTTGAATACTAAATTCATCATGCACTTTTCCATCTGAGCCAATCCACTGCCCTACTAATTTCCTATCCTTAATATCTAATATCAATGAACCTCCCAGCGCCACCGTAGAAAAAGCGGATGATTTTAAGGGGAAACTAGGCTGACTTTTGCCCAACTGGCCACCTGATCCAGCCACAATGTAAATAGTTCCCTGTGAAGATTTATCCACGACATAGTGATTCGGCTTAATCTCCTTAGCCAACACATGTTTATTAGGATCAAAGCTATCATTCTGACCTACATGTCCTCGAATCGGCCAAGTTCTCTCATACGAATGACTATGTCCCGCTAAAACTAAATCCACATGATATCGGTCAAATATGGGTACAATTTGTTGCCGCACCTTAGTCATTTCCTCATCCGTATCTGTATCATGCGAACCTTTGGAATAAGGAGGTTCATGAAAATATACGATGGTCCATGGTAATTTATTCGCTGCTAAATCACGTTTGAGCCACTGCGCTTGTTGACCGGTGCTATCAATAATACTGGTTCCATCTGCTGATGTTTCTTCCGAATTAACCGATACAAAGTGTACATTTCCCATGTTGAAGGAATAATATGCTTCTGTACCTGATTTAAGCCCTCCAGCTTCTCCATTCATTGGCATGGTAAAGTTTTGATAATAGGCTAATTTCTTAGCATCGGGATTGTCTTTATAATCGTGATTGCCTGGATTTGGCCATAATTTAGTATTGGGAAAGAAATCTTCCTGATATACTTCAAACACATTTTTTTGATATTCAATATCCTTGCCACTCCCATAGGCATTATCTCCCAACCAAATCCATGCATCAATGGGTTTATCTTTAACAAAGTTTTTGACTGCATCTCGAACCATCAACTGATTTTTTGAACCTGTCCCAAAATCCCCTAAAGCCCAGACCCGAATCGCTTGATTACTCCCCGACTTAGGTAATGTTTTGACATATTGATTCGCTACGACTTGAGGGGTAGAAATGGAATAAAAATAAATTTGATTTGGACTTAAGCCTGTCAATTTCAATTCATGTTCCGTTGTCAAACGAGCATCATAAACAGATTTGGCATTTTTGGGTAACTCTTTGCCATAATAAACACGACTGTCCGTAGGTACATCTGTCCTCCATCGAATGACCCCTGAAGTGCTCGTAAAATTTTGCAAATATGGCCCTCGAATGATTTTGGGATTTTGGGCACATGCAGGAATAACTCCTAACATCCATAGGATAATGATACGTTTCATAGAATAGGTTTAAAAGAATATACCAAGGCTGTGAGCTTTGGTATATCAGTTTATAGATTATTTAATAAAATTACTGATTCGAGCCATTTATTCCACAATGGCTTGATGGATTAATTGGCGCATTTTGGTATGGTAATATATGGTATGGGGATCCTTTTGGGTTAGCATGATAGCAATTAATTTTTCTTTCGGGTTGATAAAAAAGTGCGTATTATTAGCTCCTGACCAAAAATACAATCCTTTATCCCCTAAAACTTGACTTCCCGTCACATTTTCTAAAACAGCAAATCCCAATCCAAAACCTTCTCCTTTACGGTCCGGAATTCGTTTTTCATACATATCCCCAACATGATTGGAAATCATAAGTTCCAAGGTCTTTCTACTAAGGAATTGTTTGCCTTTCCACTTACCCTCATTCAATAACATTTGACAAAACTCCATGTAATCTTTAGCCGTAGAAAATAGACTATGCGTTCCAAACCAAATGACATTACCTGAAGTTTTAGGTTGATTGGTGGTTAAAATCAAAGACCCATCTGGTGAATTCCGATGAACTTTAACCACTCTTGCTGCTTGTGCATCAGTCAAATTATAACCAGTATTAATCATCCCAAGCGGCTTAAACAGCCTTTCTTGTAAAAAATCAGCGGTGCTCATTCCAGAAAATTTTTCGATAAGGGCCGACAATACATCTGGACTTGCGCTGTAGTTCCATTGTTTTCCAGGTTGACCTACCAAAGGGATTTTGGTCGCCTTAATAACTAACTCTTGAATATTCTTGGGAAAAGGCATTCCATAATATTTCATTCTAAAATCTCGATCCAATGCCGTTGTCGCTAATCCGTGGGTCATGCCTGAGGTATGACTTAGAATTTGGGCAATGGTAATTTGACTAGCTAGCGAGTCTGTTTCTCCATTGGCACCTTGGTTCACATCTTTGGCTACCCGCATGTTTTTAAACTCAGGAATGTATTTAGATACAGGGTCGGTTAAAAGAAAATGCCCTTCTTCATACAACATCATAAAGGCCACGGTCATAATAGGCTTGGTCATGGATTGCATGTAAAAAAGATCATCTTGCTTCATGGGCACTTTATCCACTGCATTACTAAATCCCAGCGCACGGTACTCAATTACTTTTCCATCTTTCACAATCAAACTAACTGCTCCAGGGATTATGTGATCATCGATTTCCTTTTGCAAGAAAGCATCATAACGCTGCAAACGCTCCAATGACATTCCTGCTACTAATTTTTCGGAAGTTTGGGCAAAAATAGTTGTGCTAACTAAGAAGCAAAATCCAAAGTACAGTAGGTGTTTTTTTAGTTTCATCTTACAAAAAATTGATTTTTTGAAATTCAGTTTGAAGCTAAGCAATAAATAGAGAAAATTAATGACCATCGATGCTCAAATGATTTTAAGCACCTCCTGAGTTGACTCAAGAATTCTATACCATTTAAATATCATTGCTACGTACAAACACCTTTATCCTTTTGAAAAAAATAAAATAATATTTATACCAATTGGTATATTTTATTACATTTACATCACTTAGTAAACAAAGCATGTCAAAAGCAGCACGAACGAAGCAATTTATTATTGAAAAAACAGCCCCAATATTCAATACAAAAGGATATGCTGGAACTTCTATCAATGATTTAATATTTGCTACAGGCTTAACGAAGGGAAGTATTTATGGGAATTTTGACAATAAAGACGAAGTAGCTCTGGCTGCTTTTGATTATAATTTTATGCGAGTTAATCTCTACATAAAAAGTCAAATGGAAACTCAAAGCTCCGTGATTGGCAAATTATTAGTTTACCCCCAAACCTATCGAAACTTCCTTCAATTACCTTTCTTAGCTGCAGGCTGCCCCATTACAAATACTTCAACTGAAGCTGATGACACACATCCTCAGTTGAGAAGTAAGGCCACTGCTGCATTTTCCTATTGGAGAAAATCATTGGAATTTTTGATTAACAAAGGAATATCAACGGGTGAAATCAAAGCTGATCTTCCAGTACAAGAATTTATATCAGTACTGACCTCTTTAATTCAAGGGAGTTTTATGCAAACGAAAGTAACTGGTAACCTCAATGCTTTGTATGAATCAATGGATTTCTTAGAAAAAATGATCCGCAACCTAAAAGCATAAATAAAAATTTATCCAAAAATATACCAAATGGTATAAAAATTATCACCTTATGAATTATGTTCTTATTATCCATGAAGTTGCCGATTATTCATCATGGAAAAAGCAATTTGATCAAGCAGCCAACTTAAGAAAAGCGGCTGGAGAAATTTCGTTTCAAGTATTACAATTCCAGCATGAGCCAAATAAGGTTGTACATTTTTCACATTGGGATGATTTAGAAAAGGCCAAATCATTTTTCGACTCACCCGAAGTCCAGCAAATCAGATTGGATGCCGGAGTTAAAACTCCAGAGTTCAATTACCTCAACCTCATCGATTCCGGCATTCTCTAATTTTCATTTCTTTTGTCTCCAATTAACTGTAGAATATCATGGACCCTAACTATTTACCCAGTGTCATCAAGCAATTTGAATATTACAAAATGCTCGCTGAAAAGACCATGGAACAAGTCAGTGAAGCTGATCTATTTTGGCAATACAATACCGAGAGCAATAGTATGGCTATCATTATTCAACACCTGAGTGGAAATATGCTTTCTCGCTGGACCGACTTCTTGACTTCTGATGGAGAAAAGGAAGGACGAAATAGGGATAACGAATTTGATCATTCCATTCAGAATAAAGAACAACTCATGGCAAGCTGGGAAGCGGGTTGGGATTGTCTTTTTAGCACCTTGAAAATGCTCAAAGACGAGGACTTATCGAAAATCATATATATTAGAAATCAAGGTCATACAGTGACCGAAGCCATCAATCGTCAGCTAGCGCATTATCCTTACCACATTGGTCAAATCGTTTTTATAGGTAAAATGCGATGCGATGAAACTTGGAAATCATTATCCATTCCTAAAGGAAATTCAAGGCAGTATAATACCCAAAAATTTGCCGCAGAAAAGAGTCGAATTCACTTTACAGATGAATACATTCAGCCTAATGCATCAAATAATTATCAAATAGAAAATACGACAAGCAAGGACCTAAAAGTGATTCATTGGCTTTTTGAAGAAGCCATTCAGTACATTCAAAAAAACAACTATGTAGGATGGACTACCTACGACAAAGACTTTATTCAATGGGAGATTGATCATCAGCTCCAGTATAAAATCACTCAGGGGGATACCATCCTTTGCATTTTTAGTGTCTGTTATGCCGATGAGCTTATCTGGAGGGAAAGGGAAAAAGGAGATGCCATTTACCTTCATCGAATTGTGGTTAATCCTGCTTTTAAAGGTCAAAAACAGCTAGAGAAAGTCATTGATTGGGCCCAAAAGATGGCACAGGAAAAACAGTTGAGCTACATTCGAATGGATACTTGGGCTGCGAATAAAAACATCGTTGAATACTATAAAAAATTCGGTTTCAATCATATTGATGATTACACTACTTCCAATAGCCCCGATTTACCCAAACAACACCGCAACTTGCATGTTGCTTTACTTGAACTTGAGCTAAAAAATCAATGACCATGCAACAAGAAAAATGGTTTGAGAGACAATTCCAATTTGGAAATACTCAGCTAATATTCCCCGCAATACTAGAACGACTAAGTGGTACCTCGATTCGCCTAACAGATAAACTGATTGGAGTGTCTGAACATGTACTTATGCTGTCGGAAGGTAACACTTGGAGTATCAAAGAAAACATTGGCCACTTGATTGATTTGGAACCACTCTGGCAAGGTCGAATCGAGGATATTCTGAGCGGTCAGGCCGAATTAAGGTTGACCGATTTAAATAATACTCAAACACATTCAGCCAATCACAATGCCAAATCCATTGATGAATTACTAGGCTCTTTTAAAAAATGTCGATTGGAAACCATACAAATGTTACAAGCGTTACAACCCGAAAACTTGTTACAATCTGCCCTTCATCCTAGATTAAAAATACCCATGAACATGCAAGATCATTTACTATTTGTAGCAGATCATGACGACCACCATTTAGCTAGAATAAGCCAATTATTACACAAGACACCATAAAAACCATGAATATAAATCAAAAAACAAGAATTGCCGTAGCAGGAATAGGTGGTATTGGCGGATACATTGGAGGAATGTTAGCCCATCATTTTCAATATAGTGAGCATGTTGAAATCCTATTTATTTCAAGAGGAGAAAACCAAAAGGTCATTGATCAGCAGGGACTTACCCTGCATTCTGGCGATCAAACATTTGTTTGCATCCCAAGCGTCAATTCGAATGATCCTGCTATCATTGGTCAAATAGATGCCTTAGTTATTTGTACCAAAAGCTATTCAACTACTGCGATCCTAAAAGATTACGCTAGTTGTCTACGACCTAATGCTGTCATCATCACAACTCAAAATACCGTCAATGGCGAAGCCACGATAGCTGATTTTTTACCCCAAGGTATTACGCTGCTAGAAGGCTGTATTTTCATTGCTTCGAACATCCAACAAGCTGGTACCATTGTGCACAAACCTGGACCAACAAAATTGTTTTTTGGCACGAATAATCAAGCAAGTAAACAAGGAGAAGAGTTGGAAAAACTATTTAAAGAGGCTGGAATAGACACCACATTCACACAAAACATTCAAGAAATTCTTTGGAAAAAATTCCTATTTGTGTCGCCCATAGCCATGGTATCTGCATTAACCCAAAAGACTTTCTCCCAGATACTAGAAAATGAAAGTGACCTAAATCTATTCATTCAACTCACAACTGAATTGGTCCATTTAGCCCATGTCAAACAAATTCCTTTGGATGAAAATGCCATTAAAAACAATGTTGAATTGTTAGGAAAATTCAACCCTACAGTCAAGTCCTCCTTCCAACTTGATTTGGCGAAAGGGCATTTGTCAGAAATTGACTCCTTGCTTACCTATGTCATAAAAGAAGCTGAATCGCATGCATTGAAACTCCCTCATTATGAAAAGGTATATCAAGAACTACAAGAAAAATACCCCCATATAAAAGCCTAAATCAATCATAAACTTTTACTCACCTGATGGAAATCCTCCGAAATAGGTAAGCAAAATACCCTAAAAAATATTGCCATGACCAAGACACCAAGCAGTAGCTATATTATTCGATTTAATGATTGTGATTTATTGGGGCACTTAAATAATTCAAGATACCTTGATTATTTCATGAATGCTCGTGAAGATCATTTAAGGGACTTTTATCAGGTAGATTTGACTTCATACTTTAACCATGGCCTAGGTTGGGTAGTGGGAGGACATGAAATAGCCTATATCAAAGCCGCTTTATATAATGAAGTGGTTAGTATTCAATCAAGTCTTCTTTATGCTGATTCGGAGCTTCTATTTTTAGAAACCATCATGATGAATAAAAGTCAAAGTCATCTAAAAGCCATCATGCGAACAAAACTGGTCCCAATTAGTACACAAACTGGTAAAAAAAGCCAGCATCCTTCTGATTTCATGAATTGGGCAAAATCCATTGAAAATGAAGATATCAATCATGAAGAGAATTTGCAAGTACGATTGAAACACTTGCTCAGCACATTTAAGGCTAAAAGCAATCTAGCAACATAAATAATTCACTAAGTAAATGAAATCTCCAATTAAATGAATTTGGGAAATTTTGAATAAGGCAATAAAAAATTGAAGGAAACTTGATACTTTTATTTGTGGAACATCAAATATCAACAACTTATGAAGTCTTCTCTATTCTATTTCTTGGTATGCGCTATATTATGCCCCAGCTTAATTTTTGCACAATCTTCCCAACTGTATCCCAATGATTATTTGAGTCCTGAATTTCATGCCAGCAGAAGAGCGGCCTTGAAACAAAAAATTTCGGATAAGGGTATGGCTGTTTTTTTTGCTTCTCAAATTCGTGTGCGTAACAATGATATTACGTATCAATATGCACAAAGCAAAAACTTTTACTATTTGACAGGATTAGATGAACCTAATGCTGTTTTATTCCTCTTTAAAAACCCAGTTACCCTGTTAGGAAAAACAGGAACTGAATTTATTTTCCTCCAAAATAGAGATCCATTGAAAGAATTATGGACGGGTAAGATTTTGGGAGTTGAAGGATATATGGAAAAAAGTAAGATGGATAATGTCTTTACGAATGATAAATTGAATGCTTCTACCCTACCATTGGCCCAAATTGATTCCGTTTATTCTTTATACAGAAATGAAGGTATTTTTGGCAAATATGAGAGAAGAGAAGAGCCTTTAACCAAGATGGCTAATTTATTGGATAGTCTTGTAATAGCTCATAATAAACCAATTGCTCAAAGAAGCACCATGGGAATTATGAGTAAGTTAAGGGGAATCAAACAAGCAGAGGAAATTGCCTTAATTAAAAAAGCGGCTGAAATTAGTGCATTAGGTCACAATGATGTCATGCGTGCCATAAAACCTGGCATGAAAGAGTTTCAGGCTCAAGCCATAATGGAATACCACTTCAAAAACCAAGGCTCTGAATATACAGGATATCCGAGTATCAATGGAGCAGCAGGTAATGCATGTGTATTACATTATATCACCAATCAAAAAGTAATCCAATCGGGTGAATTATTGCTGAGTGACTGCGCGGCGGAATACCATGGATACAGTGCCGATGTCACCAGAACGGTTCCAGCCAACGGTAAATTCACTGAAGCTCAAAAGCAGATTTATGAAATTGTGCTTCAAGCCCAAGATGCAGGTATTGCTGCATGTAAAGCAGGTTTGCCTTTTTCTGGTGTGGATGCCGCCTCAAGGGCCGTCGTTAATGCTGGTTTAATCAAGTTGGGCATTGCTGCCAATGAAAAAGAAGCTAGAAAATATTTCCCTCATGGCACGTCACACCATTTGGGTTTGGATGTGCATGATATGGGACCAAGGGTCTTGGAAGCAGGCGTGGTATTAACCGTAGAACCCGGTATCTATATTCCAGCTGGAAGTAATTGTGATAAAAAATGGTGGGATATTGGGGTAAGAATTGAAGATGATATTTTAGTCACTCAGGATACACCGATCAACTTATCTGCGGGCTCCCCAAGAACCGTGGCTGAAATTGAAAAATTAGCCAAAGGAAAAAGTATTTTTAAATAAGCCAACATGGAAATTGTCAGCAAAGTACTCATTGGACTTGTGGCCTTGGAGCATATATACATCTTGTATTTAGAGATGTTTGCTTGGGAAACATTGGGCAAAAAAACATTCAAAGGTGCTTTGTCGCCTGAATTGTTTACACCGACCAAAGGACTTGCAGCGAATCAGGGTTTATACAATGGATTTTTAGCCGCGGGATTAATTTGGTCATTATGTATTTCTGATCCAGCTTGGTCGAAAAACGTGGCGCTGTTTTTCTTAGGTTGTGTATCAGTGGCTGGGCTTTTTGGAGCGCTTTATAGCAGAGGCATCTTTTTCAAACAAGCTTTACCCGCTTTGATTAGCTTAGTTTGTGCTTATATGTTTTTATAATTTCAAAAAACCTAGGTGTTTTAAACAGAAAAGGGGCATTTTGCCCCTTTTCTGTTTAAGTAATTCCATTATTCTTTGATCCGTTTAGCTTTCGCCTCAAACATCCCACTCAAAATATCACCTTTCAAATTATCCTCATCTACTTTGTTTAAGGTCATCGTGATATCCATACCTTGTGCTTGAAAAAATACAGAAATCTGATTTTCTTTTTCTTCCACACTGGCATTCATATCCGGGTTTTGTCCTTGTGGATCTTTCAATACCGCAGTCAATTTACCTTCTACACGCTTAATTTCACTGATCATTTTCGCATCTCCATTGGGAGTTCCTACTATAACCAATTCCCACTTGCCTGCAAAAAAATCAGGAGCTAGAGTCGATTTAGAAAAACTTTGAAAGCTTATCAAGAAAGCGATCATGGCAAACAACATACTTACTTTTTTCATGGTTGGATTATTTAGTTAAAACAATTATTTACAATGCTTTGTGGCTTCCTAAGAAATTAGACTTTATCCATTAGACCCCATCCTATAGCTGATTACCAGGGAATTATGCCTGAATTATTTCTAATTTGTGCCCAAATATAGAAACAATTTTTATATTGTCTATTTTTTAGACAATAATTTATTATTTTTGTTACTAGAACGTATAAACCTATGTCTGAAAACTATAAAGGATTAAGTACCCAAGACTACATTGCTCAATTATCCATCGACTGCGTCATATTCGGATATCAAAACGAGACCTTAAAAGTCTTGGTCCCCAAATTGAATTTCCAAGGTGATTTCTGGGGCTTACCCAGTGGGTTTATTTATCAGCATGAAGATGTAGATCAAGCAGCCAAAAGGATATTAGAAGACAGAACTCAAATAAAAGATATCTATTTGGAGCAATTCTATGTTTTCGGTAATGCCAACAGAAACAATGCTGAATTCATGGGTTCCCTCCTGGCACAAAACCCTCAGTTGCAAGGCTCCCAAGAAGAATACGATTGGTTTGTACGTCGATTTGTATCCATAGGTTATTATGCCTTGGTGGACATCAAAAAGGTAAAGCCACAAACTACCTACATTGATGAAAAGATGGAATGGGTAGATATCAATCAGCTTCCCAATTTAATTTTAGACGGAAAGGATATTATAGCGAAAGCCCTTCAGGCACTACGCGCCAACTTTGATGATCATTTGGTCGGGTATAATCTCTTACCTGAGACTTTCACGATGAAAGAACTTCAAAACCTGTATGAAACGATTTTTGATAAACCCTTTCGGAGAAATAATTTCCAAAAAATGATGTTGGATTTAAACATACTCGACCGTTTAGAAAAACAATTTACTGGCGCTGCCAACAAAGCTCCTTATTTGTATAAATTCAAAGAAATTTGATGTATTCCAGCTATTTTACTGGTTTTCAAGACTGCTATTACCGTTAAATAACCCTTTCGGCCTTTGTATTTTAATCCTTAGCCAACTTACCTTAATATCAATAAGGATAGTCCTTTCATTTTCAATTTCAATATTTGCACCAAATCAAGAATATGTTTTACAAAACATATACATTGTATACTTTTAATTCAATAATAAGCCAGCCCACTATGATGAAATTACGTACTCGACTAATCTTATTAATTCTACTTCTCCAATCCGTTTTAACTTATTCGCAAGAAGTTGCTGCGGACATTTTACAAAAACGTTGGCAAGCCAATTGGATTTGTGTTCCCAATACTAGCCCAGATGGATATGGTGTTTACATGTTTAGAAAAACGATTGATCTAAGTTCCAAACCGCAATCCTTTATCATCCATGTTTCAGGAGATAATCGATATAAACTGTATGTCAATGAAAAAGTGGTTTCCATGGGACCTGCTCGTGGTGATTTAGCTCACTGGAATTTTGAAACTGTAGACATAGCTCCCTATTTAAAATCTGGTAAAAACGTAATGGCTGCCCAAGTCTGGAACGAAGGTGAATTCAGACCTGAGGCCCAAATTACCTACAGAACAGGTTTTATCTTACAAGGAGCGAGTACTAACGAGGCTATGGTCAACACCAATAATACCTGGCTATGTGAAAAGGATAATAGTTACAATCCTATCAGATTCAACGTAAGAGCCTATTATGTAGCCGGTGCGGGTGAATTAAGAAACTTGAATGCCCAAACCAAATCTTGGCAAAGTGAGCAATTTGATGATTCTAAATGGCAAAAAGCAAGACATATTTTCCCTGGCTCACCTAAAAATCAATTGGGTCAATTTGGCACCATGAGTGGATGGATGCTTGTTCCCTCTCAGATCCCTCAAATGGAGCTTAAAGAAGAACGCTTGAAAAAACTCGTTCAGAAAGAAGGCTCCATCGAAATACCTTCCACCTTTCCAGAGAAAAAGAATGACATCGTAATACCTGCCAACAGCACGGTTAAGCTTATTTTAGATCAGACATATTTGACCAATGCCTATCCGCAAGTGACCTTTAGTGGCGGTAAAGGAGCCTCCATTGCATTAGCTTATGCAGAATCTTTATTTAATGCTTCGGCTTCGAAAGGAAATAGAAATGAGGTTGCAGGAAAAAGATTCATCGGGAGAACGGATAGTCTTTTAGTAGATGGCTCAAACAATCAAACATTTACAACATTAACTTACCGAACCTACCGCTATATTCAAGTGAAGGTCACTACGCAAAATGAGCCTTTGACCATTCAGGATATTTACAGCCAATTCACAGCTTATCCATTTCAATTAAATGCAAGTTTAACTTCTTCCAATACCGAAATCAGTAAAATTCTGGAAATTGGATGGAGAACGGCTCGTTTATGCGCCTATGAAACCTACATGGATTGTCCATATTATGAACAATTGCAATACATTGGTGATGGTCGAATTCAAGCATTAATTTCATTATACAACAGTGGCGATGATCGCTTGTTTAAAAATGCCTTGAATCTAATCGATTACTCAAGGCAGCCAGAAGGTGTTACCTTTAGTCGACACCCCTCATTTACCCCTCAGTACATTCCAACCTTTTCATTTTGGTACATTGGCATGTTGCAAGATTACGCTCGCTATGGAAAAGATGCCAGTTTTGTCAAGCAGAAATTAGGGGGTGTACGTCAGATTTTGGAATATTTCAAAAACTATCAGCAAGCCGATGGTTCTTTGAAAAATGTACCTCAATGGATGTTTACTGACTGGGTAGACAATGCCAAAGATTGGCGTTCTGGGATGGGTCCAATGAGTCCTAACGGAACATCAGCAGTCTTAGATTTTCAACTATTGTGGGCATATCAAGTTGCCTTAGATTTAGAAACAAAACTAGGAAATAAGGCCTTAGCAGCGGATTATCAAGTTTTAATTGATCAATTAAAAAAGACGATTCGACAAAAATACTGGGTAAAAGAAAAAAATCTATTTGCTGATCGTGAAGAAAAAGATACTTTTTCTCAGCATACCAACTCCTTTGCCATTTTAACGGGATTGACCCAAGGAGAAGAGATTAAAGCAGTAGCAGATCAATTACTGCACAATTCCACCTTGGCTCCAGCTTCCATTTATTTCAAGTATTATTTACATCAAGCCTTAATCAAGGCAGGATACGGAAATGATTATTTGTCTTGGTTGGACAAGTGGAGAGAAAATATCCAAATGGGCTTAACCACTTGGGCGGAGACTTCGGATGTAGATAAGACCCGATCTGATTGCCATGCGTGGGGTTCCAGTCCAAACATCGAATTTTACCGAACTACACTAGGAATAGATAGTGATGGAATCAGTTTTTCTAAAGTGAAGATTGAACCTCATTTAGGGGCTTTAACACAGGTGAATGGAAAGATTCCACATCCCAATGGAGAAATATCAGTCGACTATCAATTGATTCAAAATCAATGGAAAATACAGATTAACCTTCCTAATACAACCACGGGTAGTTTCGTTTGGAAAGGAAGAAAAATTCAACTAAATGAAGGTGTAAACACATTAAAACTATGACCAATAGACGCAAATTTTTAAGCCAAATATCCTTGGCGACAGCTGGAGTTAGTTTTTTACCAAGCTACTTACAGGCTAGTTCTACGATTTTTTCTGGAGCCTCTTTAGTCGAAGAATTCATCCAGAGCGAAACCACCTATGGCAAAATTAAGGGCTTCCGAACAGAAGGAGTCAACATCTTCAAAGGTATCCCCTATGCGGGTCGGATTTCGGGCGACAGGCGTTTCCGAAGACCAGCACCCTTAGAGCCTTGGACAGGCGTGAAAGACACCTTGACTTTGGGAGCACCGGCCATGCAGGCACCTCGTAGAAACGAGCCTGCGCCATCGGAAGATTGCTTATTTCTAAATGTGTGGACACCAGCCAACGACAATAAGAAGCGACCTGTGATGTTTTATAATCACGGAGGAGGTTTTGTGATTGGATCGGGAGGTTCTGCTGGCCAAGATGGTGCTAATTTAGCCCGTAATTTTGATGTGGTCGTGGTAGAAACCAACCACCGATTGGGATTGATGGGCTTTTTGTATTTAGAACAATTAGCTGGGGCTGATTATGAAGGTTCAGGAAATAATGGCATGTTGGATATCGTGGATGGCTTAAAATGGGTTCATGACAACATTGCTCAGTTTGGTGGAGACCCCAACAATGTCATGATTTGGGGTGAGTCAGGAGGAGGAGCCAAAACATCTTGTTTATATGCCATGCCATCCGCAGCTCCCTATTTCAATAAAGCATCCATAGAAAGTGGACCAGGTGTTAGGATGATGGACAAAGAAACGGCGCATGAAAATACCTTACAATTATTGAAAGAGTTCAATATTTCCACACAAGATTGGAAAAAACTATTGGACATTCCTGCGGCCGACTTGCTAGCTATGCAAGCTAAACTTCCATTTGTTCCTCCCTTCCAGGAAAAGAACAATGCGAGCGCAGCCGGTTTGATGCGTCGAAATGCGGGAGGTTTTGGCCCAGTGGTAGATGGAAAAGCATTACCATATCATCCATTTGATCCAACGGCACCAGCCATTTCGAAGAATAAACCCTTATTGGTAGGTTGGAATGAAGATGAGTACACCTTTTTTGCATGGGAGAGAAAAGATACGGAATCCTTTAAAATGGATTTTGAGGCCTTGGCTAAAAAGTTAGAACCACAATACAAAAAGGATACAGCCAAGCTGATAGATACCTACCGCAAAGCCAATCCATCGGCTACGGCGCCCGATATTTTTGTGGCTATTTCATCCATCACCATGATGGGATTAGGTTCGGTTGAAATTGCGGAAAAGAAAGTGAAGCAGAATGGGGCATCGGTATATTTATACAATTTTGGCTATAAATCTGAAGTGAAAATTCCTGGGACAGAATATGCGATGGGTACCCCTCATGCCATGGATATTTCGTTTAAGTTTAACAATGAATCCGCCAATAAGGCTAGTTTCTTTGGCGGTAATCGACCTGAGAAAGCACAAGCATCGCATAATTTTGCTGAATTATGGACCAATTTTGCTAAAACAGGGAAACCATTTGCGAAAGATGCCCCTGAGTGGAAAGCCTATAATTTAAAGGACCGACCAACCATGCGCATTGATACCAAATTGGAAGTGATCCATGACCGATTCAAGCAGGAATTAAGCGTTTGGAGAGAATTGGGGAAATTGTCCTAAAGAATTAAAACATAATCAGTTTATGAATTACAAAGCCCCAGGATTCTGGGGTTTTTTTTGTGGGGGATGCCTATTGAAGGTTGTATTTTGAGATCTTTTGAATGATTACCTAAAATCTAATATGGATATTTTCGACATCTGAATATAATAGACGTTAAACAGCAACAAATATATCCTTTATTTATTTTTAATATCCCACTTTAGTCCTTCTACATCAAATTCGAATTGTGAGGTGCCATTATCATAAAAATCAACTTCTATTATTAATTTTTTAGATTTTTTTAATCTTTTAATAATTGAACTAGATTTTGATAAAAATATTGTTGTGGACTTACCTGTGCTCTCATTACTAAAATTACTTGAAATTGGAGGTGAATTGTCAAATTTCATTCTCACTGTCTCTTCTCCATCAAAACTTGACATAAATTGACCTTTATTTACAATTAAAAAAACTTCGTTACCTTGACCATTCAACCCATTTCTTAACCAAATTTCTAAATTAGTTCCTCCATTATAAGGGAAATTTAACTCAACTGTATTTTTCGATGTACAAAAAGCAGTTCGATAAACATTATTATCCATCTTGTCCTCATGAATTGAGAGATTCCAATTCTCTTTGACTGAATCAATTGTTACTTCTTTTTTTTCAATTGATGAAACAGAATCTTCCTTTTTATCTTCTAAATTGTTATATATAAAAAATACGACTAAACCAATTAGAAAAATTGAAAATATTAGTTTTTTAGTTTCATCTTTCATATGAGGCTTTTCAGGTGTAGAATTATCCATAATTTCAAGAGAATAGAGTCTTTTTTATAAAATTGAATAATTTAGTAATTAAAAAAAAGTAGAAAAAATAAAATACCTTCGCTTATTTGAATTGAATAATGAGTCAAATCGAAAGAAATTTTAAATATTTCTTAATTCAACTCATCCATCTCTTTAATACTATCAATACTTGCCTTCACAAATTTTAATTTTAAAGAAAAATTGTGACGACTTGATTTAAGCAAAATCAGCCTTCTTTGCTGGGCTATAAATTCATTCATTGAATTATCCGCATTTTCAATCGATGATTCTAATTCTTTTAATTCTTCCAATGTATAACTGCCTCTACCATTTGCAATTGTGGTGGTATCAACGGCAACTGAATCTGAATTTTCTATGTTATTAAGAATAACATTAATACTATCAATTGAATTAGAATATTGATTTCTAATGCCTATTAATTCACCCAATTTCTCCTCTCTCAAATCATATTTATTTTTACAACTTGTTAAAAGTAGAAAAACCATGAAGGTTCCAAAATATCTATTTAGGCTACTTAGGTACATAAGTCTTATTTCCATTGCTATTGTAATAATATTGTCCACCTCTTGGTCCAGTTTCTATTGTTTGCCCAGCTACATAATTTTGAGCTTCATGTGAATAATCTTTGGCTTTATATCCCTGCTGTTGGTTATAGGGATTGTAATTCCCTTGAGTGGAATAATTATCCAAATTAGTATTATTCGGAGAAGTCTTATAATAACCTTGAACTGTTGAACCATCCTTTTTAATATAAGGATTTACATAAGTTAAACTTTGTGAAAATGCAAAGTGGCTAATTATGCCAAATAGTGTAGACACTATGATTTTTTTCATGGTTAATTTCTGTTGATGATAAATGTGTTTTATTCTAATATTTTAAAACTCAATCTTACACGCTCTTCTCCCTTTATCCTGAGCAACTGATACAAGTACTTTGGAGATTTGAGTCGAACATCTGTTAAGACCTTTACATTTTTCTGATCGATGATAAACTTTTGAATTAGGTCCGTTACACAGATAAACATAATTTTCAACAACGGACATTTTCCTCTTTGCAAATGACTCATTTGAAAAAGAAATTAAAAATAAGACCAAGGAAATTTTAAGTAAAGTTTTCATAATTAGCTATTTACCTTTTCCAAACTAGTATAAATCTTCTCAATAAACTATGAATTATAAGAATACTTATTATTTGGTCATAAGATATCAGATTCGTTAAAACTCTTAATCAACATCCCAATAAGTATACGTTAATTCAACTACACCCATCAAATCCCACCCAAATCCTGCTGAATTTTAGCACAAATAGTTTTGGGGATGGATAATTCTCTCATTTGCTGAAGTAGAAAAGGAATGGCTTTTTGAATGTGCTGAATGGACTTTTCGGGAAATTTGATGGCATATTGATCCGCCAAAATCAAAATGTCTTGTTTCGTTATCTGATTTCGTTTATGATTGACCGACAAGGCCCGATTGGTCTTGAGTCGGTTAAGTTTCAAGGAGGCAGAATAGGTTAAATCATAGGCTGGTGCTAAATGCCAGTGGTCATTGTCCGAATCGTAACAAAAAGAATGATTTTTTAAATGATCATCGATATTAAAAAAGACGAGATTAAACACCATGCGTTGAAATAACTCATCGATTTCAGCTTGTGGAATTTTCAAATACAGGGCCAAGTCAAACAAGTTTTCGTAGGTCGACACCGAGCTATCCAGAAAATCCCAACCGGTTAGGCCAGAGGCTGATAGCACATGAATTTTTCTACCAGCTACCCGGTCAAAGCGCAAGGTCGCAAAATGTTTATCGTCAATCAGCTTAGAGTCCATCATGTGGATGCCGCAGTGACGAGCCGTCAAATAATAGGCATATTCAATTTTAGCACGGTAATAATCCAAATCCAATGGATCTTCTAGTGTCAATTTGACCAAATAATGATGATATGCATCCGATATTTCTAGATCCCCTGGTATGATTTTTTTGGATTTTTTATGTTCAGAAATGAGAATCTTGGGTCTTATCCCTCCTGCTGAAGTACCTATTTTAAAAATGGTCAATAAAGCCTGATGGTCCAAATGCTCACTCGACGTACTTTCCTTATTTTCTAGCACTTTTTTCAAGACTTCCACTACTTCATCCAATTGGAATGTTACTCGAGAAGGCAAATTTTGGGCTGGCTTAAATTCCAAAGCGCCCATACCCCGATTGGCCAAATAAGTCAGTTGTTCCAATGGGCCAATTTTGGATATTCCTTGGCTCTTAGATTCCATCCACTTATTGAAAAGCAAGTTGCCAAACATATCAGGCAAGGAGTCAGCTATCATCGGTGGCAAACCTCGAAAGGTATTGCCTTCAAATTGCTTGAACACTTGAACTACTTCGGTCTTTTTGAATAAAAGTGGAAATAAATGAGCAAAACGAGCCGATTGAAGAAATTTTGGATGGTATTGAAAATACGAATGACGATGTTCTTCATCGTATCCTAGCTTACCTATCTCTTCTCCCCAGCACCATATTTCGATCAATAATTCCGTTCCCATGATTAATACAAGGATTTAGGAGCTTGGTTAACAGATTTTACTTGAATGTATTGATACAACTCATCCATTTCCTGAAAGTGATTTAAGACCTTTAATAGGGTATCTAAGGTGGAGTTTTTGCCAGATTCTAAATGCTGTATGGTTAATCGGGACAAATTCAAAGATTTTCCCAATTCATCTTGTGATAATCCCTGACGTTTTCGCAATGATTTACACCATTGACCCAATTGCTCTTTAACATCACTTACTTTAACAACATCAAATAAAATATTATCCATTTTTGACAATTAAAATATACAAAATTAGAGATTTATGACACAAATGTATATTAAAATAATCAAATAATATATCATATTAAAATTAAATTGTATATTATAATTAACATTTTATACTAAAATTGGCAATTAAGTATATTATAATTATCATTTTATGCCAAATTTTACCATTAAAATAAACTCAAAAAGTAGATGTTAGTCGACAAACAATTAATGCGATTGAACGAAACAAATTTGTCCCTTCTACCCTGCTAGCATTAAAGATTAGTCAGATTTTCAACAAGTCCGTCAATGAAATTCTTAACCTTGAGGATGGCGATTAAGGATTACTAATTAAAACAAAAAAGCTTCAGATTTCTCTGAAGCTTTTTTTTAGTTGGCGGTCCGGACGGGACTCGAACCCGCGACCCCATGCGTGACAGGCATGTATTCTAACCAACTGAACTACCGGACCGTCTTGTAATGTGGCACAAAATTAGCTAATTTATCCTTTCAAACAAATGCACAAGCAAAAAAAACCAAAAAAATATGTTCCCTCCCGCCTCCTACGAATACCCGAAAACACGCTACTTCGCTGAATATCTGAATTTTGAGTCGACAGAAAATCTATTTGACGTACTCGATAATCAATCAAAAATAATTCAATCGCTCTACCAAAACCTAAGTACAGAGCAATGGGCTTTTGCTTATGCTCCAGGAAAATGGACTTTGCAGCAGCTTCTAGGTCACCTAGTTGACACAGAACGCATCTTATCCTATCGAACCTTATGCATCAGTCGGGGTGAACAACAATCCCTACCCGGTTTTGATGAAAATACTTATTTAGAAAATGCCCATTATGAAAATCAAAACACGGATCTAATCCTACAACAATATATTTTGACCCGTCAAGCTACCACCGCCCTATTGAAATCCTTTTCTCCCGAACAATGGAATACCATGGGTACAGCCAACGGCAATTCTGTATCTGTCCGTGCCATTTCTTGGATGATCGCTGGCCATGAAAAGCATCATTTGGGAATTATGAAGGAGCGGTATACTTTATAGTGATTAGGGTTTAGTTAATAGTTATTAAAACAGTTTCAATTTTTTTTTGATCGTTAAATCTAAGCTTAATTTTAATCATTAATTCAACGGAAATACCATGTCTTGATATAACAAAATGTCCCGTCCTGAAAAAAGTAGACAGTTACAAACTGAATACTTATGCTTAAAATTAAGAGGATTTATCGTTACAGTGAAAGTTTCAAACAACAAGTTTTAGAAGAACTTTCCCAAGGAATTTATAGTGCCCATGAATTACAGCGGCGCTATGGAATCAAAGGTTCTACCACGATTGCTTATTGGGCAAGAAAAAGTGGTAATTTTAATCTCATACCAAAAACTATTCGTGTGGAAACTCCCCAAGAAAAAGATGAAATTGCTGCTTTAAAGCTAGAAATAAAGCGCTTAAAGATGTCTATTGCAGACATTGTCACCGACCGAGTTATTGCGGAAAGCACCTTGGAGGTTATTTGTGAACAACAAGGATTAGATATCGAAGAGGTTAAAAAAAAAGCTGGTTCGATATTATCATCAAAGCCGTCCAAAAAGGGCAGAAAGTAGCCCTTGTTGTGCATAAACTAGATAAAGTGAGAGCTAGCTTTTATAAACAGCGAAGGCAGACTTTTATTTCTAAGCATTTTAAAGAACCTATTCTAATTGATCTTGTTTTAGAACAACGAAAGAAAATGCCTCGACTAGGTGGAAGGAAATTACATTATTTAATTGCTCCAAGCCTAAAGCAAAGCAATTTATATGTGGGTAGAGATCGATTCTTTGCATGGTTAAAGCAACAGGATTTATTAGTAAAGCCCAAGAAGAGCTATACCAAAACAACCAATAGTTTTCATCGCTTTTACAAACATGGCAACTTAATAAAAGATCTAATACCTACTGAAGCTGACCAAATATGGGTAAGTGATATAACCTACATTAGAAAGCAAAAGGGCTTTTGTTATCTAGCTCTAATCACTGACGCCTATAGCCGAAAAATCATCGGATATGATCTCAGCGATTCCCTAGACTTAACAGGATGCCTCAATGCCTTAAAAATGGCTGCTAAACATAGAATTAGAATGAATACGATTCACCATTCAGATCGAGGTATTCAGTATTGCAGTAATCAGTACGTACAATTAGCGGAAAAACATGGAATAAAAGTGAGTATGGGAGAAGCGGGAAATTGTTATGATAATGCATTGGCGGAAAGAGTGAATGGAATTTTGAAAAATGAATTCAATTTAGATGCTACTTATAAAAACTTGAAAACCGCCCAAAAAGCGGTTTCTCAAGCCATTAAAACCTACAATGAATCAAGACCGCATTTAGCTTTAAAAATGAAAAAGCCAGTTGATTTATATGCAGCTTAAACTATATTTACAATGAGTTATTAATGAACCCAACTGTCAACCTATATCAGGACAAGACAAAAAAATCTAATAACTAATAACTGAACCCTAATAACTAATATCTAAATACTATATTCCTTATCTTTGCCCCCATGAAATTCTACAAATACCAAGGTACCGGAAATGATTTTGTGATCATCGATGACAGAGAGGGTAATTTCCAGCTCGGTCAGAAGGAGATTGCCCATTTGTGCCACCGCCGATTTGGTATTGGAGCAGATGGACTCATGCTACTGCAAAATGCCGAAGGTTATGATTTCAGAATGGTCTATTACAACTCGGATGGAACCGAAGGAAGCATGTGCGGAAATGGTGGACGCTGCTTAGTGCGCTTTGCCTCCGACTTAGGAATTGTACAAAATTTCACCACATTCATTGCCATTGATGGTGAACATCAAGCGCACATTGACCCAGACAAAATCTCCTTACATATGCAAAACGTATCGGAGATTGAAGCTGTTTCTTCTGACTATTTTGCTCAAACTGGATCACCTCATCTAGTTCGATTTAGTTCTGCCGTACAAGCCGAAGATGTCAAAAACATTGGCGCCCAAATTCGATATTCCGATACGTTTAAAAGTCGGGGTGGAACCAATGTCAATTTCGTAGAATTAGTAAACCAAGGTCTATTTGTTCGTACATACGAACGAGGGGTTGAGGATGAGACTTATTCCTGCGGAACAGGTGTAACCGCTGCTGCTTTGGTAGCGAATACCATCCATGGCTTAACAAGTCCAGTTGCTATTCAAACCATCGGAGGAAAGCTTTCCATTGAATTTAAAGGAAATGCACAAACAGGCTTTTACGACGTCTATTTAATTGGGCCAGCTGTTCGGGTCTTTGAAGGGGAAATCACATCCCTTTAACGGGAATATGTGGCAAAATACTCACTAAACTCGTTTGATTGTCTTCTACACGGAATAGCTTAACTCGGTAATCTCCATCTGGAAGATAAATGAATGGTATCATACCTTCTACTTTTCGTACATAAATGGCATCGTGAAACTTGATTTGTCGGGCACGATCCAACTCCATGAAATACAAATTGAACACCCAATTTTCTTTTTTGGCATTTTCAAAGACCACATACATTCCATCTGAACCATAGGACATTTTTGCCCTTGTCTTTTCTCCCGAATACCTTAACCCATTTTTTTCAAGGCTAAAACGCAACAAATCCTTACCCTGAGGAGCCTTAGCTAAGGAAGTTGGATTGGCTTGAAAATCCTTCTCTAATTTAGCTTCATGCTTATCCAATGCAAAAAATCCATTTTTGAATGTCAGAGAAACAGCATCGTTGGCATATTTCACCGAGGCAGGTAATTCAGCTGTAAAATCAACAATAGGACCTCCCAATTGTGAAAGTTCTTTTAGATTAGGAGCCCCTAAATCAGCCTTTCTTCCTAAGGAATCTTTAAAATAATAATGCTCTCGATGCTGAATGCTATGTTTAATTATCGCCGCAGATTGGGAGCTGGTGAAATTGACAACAGCTAATAAATTATTCCAATACGATATCCCAAAATACAGCATAGAAAATGCTACAAAAGTCCACGCTCTCCAAGATTTAATGCCAGGAAACATATGCCAAAGCATCAAACATAAACTCATCAAAAATAAGGTACTATTGATGGCATATCGACTTTCAAAAACAAATTCGATAGGTAAATTAGCTCGACCGATGGAATAAATAAGTGCCGTAGCCAGAATAAACAATTGAATCGAAAGGATAAAGTCCAAAGAAGATTTTTGACGGACGATTTGATAGATATGTCGAAATACGAATATCATCCAAGTCATAAAAACAGCGCCCCCCATGCCCAAGCTTAGCTCGACCCTAAACTCAGATGTAGTAGAGAAAAATACCCCCACAAATGAACCCAGGTAGACAAAAAATATTTGAATGATAGAAGCTACCATATGTAAATTGTCTGTCAAATGTCCCCTTTGAAAAGGATGTTGATATCCCCACATGTACAAACTGAAAAAGGCTATTCCAGCAATTGTCCAAAGCACCCAATACGTCCAACGGTAATTTTTTAGGATAGGAAATGCAGCAACAAATAGCAAAAAGCCATTTCCACTGGTGAATACAGCTATAAAAGCTAAGAAAATGGCCCATGTAAATTGCACGGATTGTTTTCCTTTTCCATCCAACACATAAAAAACGAATAGGATGAAAAACACAATACTATTATGCTGCAAGGCACAAACTGGCCAAAAAATATTGTGAAAATAGGCTGCATTATACCAAATAAAAGCCAAGGGAATAATCCACCAATGAGGTAATTGATAGCGATGTAAATACCCATTCAATAAAAAATGAACTCCTAAAGTGGCCCCAGCACCAACCAAATTCAAGGTCATGTAATTGATTTGACCCGAAATAGAATATTGAATTAAACTGATGATCGACAAATATCCCTCTCGGTGTTCGTTGCACTGAGAAGCCAATAAAGCTATTTTATCTACAAAGCTATCATCTCCATGAAAAAAGCGAATAATGAAGCCATTGATGGCACTCCAATCATCAGCAAAGGGGGCGTTGATTCCAAATTTCTGAAGAAAGAAATAAAAGAAAATGGCAGGAGCCAGAGAAAGAAAAAAATAAAAATGCCGCTGGCTAAACAAGTTCATCAATCCAATTATAATTCTTGCGAAAATTTTCTAATTTAGAGGCAATGTGTTCGTATAACCACAAAAGTAAGCAAATAATTTGACAGCCCTCTTTGAAAATTAACCCTATGGCATTACACCTTGACAATACTACTCAACAAAATGTAAATCAATGGCTTTCTGGAGCCTATGATGCAGAAACAAAATCTCAAATCCAACACTTAATTGATCAAGAAGATCAAGTTACTTTAACCGATTCCTTTTATAAATCTTTGGAATTTGGAACGGGTGGAATGAGAGGCGAAATGGGCGTTGGATGCAATCGTATGAATCGCTATACGGTGGGTGCAGCCACGCAAGGCTTCGCAAATTATTTATTAACGGTTTTAGGTAATCAAAAAATCAAAGTGGCTATTGCCCACGATTCAAGAAACAACTCCCCAGAATTTTGCCGGATTGCAGCCGATATTTTTACAGCCAATGGCATTGAAGTGTATTTGTTTCCAGCGCTTCGTCCAACGCCACAGCTTTCCTTTGCCGTGCGACATTTAGGATGTCATGCAGGAATCGTGATTACAGCTTCCCATAATCCGAAAGAATATAACGGCTATAAAGCCTATTGGTCAGACGGTTCTCAGGTTGTAGCTCCGCACGATAAAAACATTGTGGCTGAAGTAAACGCTATTCTTTCCGTAGATGACATCAAGTTTCAAGGGAATGATGCTTTATTGCATCTCTTGGATGATCAAATCGATCAGGAATACTTAAAAACCATTCAAGCCAATTGCCGTCAGCCCGAGGTAATTCAGCGTCAAAAAGATTTGAAAATTGTATTTTCTCCCATTCATGGAACAGGGATTACATTAGTTCCTAAAGCACTGGCATTATTAGGTTTTACATCCGTTCATGTGGTTAAGGAGCAAGCTGAACCCAATGGAAATTTCCCAACGGTCATTTATCCGAATCCTGAGGAAAAAGAGGCAATGACATTAGCCTTAAATCAGGCAAAAGCATTAGATGCCGATTTAGTAATAGCCACTGACCCAGATGCAGACCGAGTTGGGGCAGCGGTAAAGAGCCCAAGTGGTGAATGGCAGTTATTGAATGGAAATCAAATGGCTAGTTTGATTTTATATTATTTACTAAAGGTCGACAAAAACCTAGGTCGATTGACAGGCAAGGAATTTGTGGCTAAAACCATCGTGACTACCGATTTGATCGATAAAATGTGTGCTCAACAAGGGGTACCTTGCTATAATACGCTAACGGGATTCAAATACATTGCCCAGGTAATTCGTGAATTAGAAGGCAAAGAGAAGTTCATTGGTGGTGGAGAGGAGTCCTATGGCTATTTAATTGGTGATGCTGTGCGTGATAAAGATGCGGTGGCATCATGTGCCATGATTGCAGAATTAACCGCTTATGCGAAAGATCAAGGCAAATCGCTTTTCGATTTTCTAGCAGAAATGTACATTGAGAATAACTTCTATTACGAAGGCTTAATATCCTTAACTAAAAAAGGTAAGGCAGGAGCTGAAGAAATCAAGCAGATGATGATTAATCTTCGTTCCAACGTGCCTGCTAGTGTGGCGGGAAGTAAACCAGTGAAGGTATTGGATTACGAGGGCTTACAAGCTACTGATTTGACAACAGGACAAGTTAGTCCAATTATAGAAGGTAGAGGTATTGAGGCTTCTAATGTTATTCAATTGATTTTAGCTGATGGTTCAAAGGTTTCGGCAAGACCATCGGGAACGGAGCCTAAAATCAAGTTCTATGTTTCGGTCAATGCCCCTTTAGCTTCAGCTGCTGATTTTGATGCGACGTTTACTGCATTACAAGCTAAAGTTAAAACCATTCAGGAGGATTTAGGACTTAAATAAAGATTGCTTGTCATTGAAAAATGATACGACAATATGTTAACAAAAAACCCAGGCAAATTGTCTGGGTTTTTTGGTGTTATAAAGGGATTCAACGCTTTTTTTTCTAACGCTGTCAAGGTTCCAAACCTTGACAGCGTTGAGCGTTGTAACGTTTTTCAAACAAATTATATTGTCCAATAAATTGATATTAGGCCAATTTAAACTCCGAAGTAAAATGGAATTCAATCTCTGGATTATTCGTTTGGTTCATCCGTAAAATCCAGTCGGATTCAGCTAAAAACACATAATTACCGTCCTTATCTTGAGCGATATTTTGTCCTTTCAAACGCACAAACTCCTGTAGTTTCTTTGGATCTTCAGAAGTTATCCAGCAAGCTTTGCTAACCTGCATGCCGTCAAAACGACATTTTGCTCCATACTCATGCTCCAAACGATATTGAATAACTTCGTATTGCAAATCTCCAACGGTTCCTACAATTTTTCGGTTACCTAATTGAGGTTGAAGGAATAATTGGGCTACCCCCTCATCGGTCAATTGGTCAATTCCCTTTTCCAATTGCTTGGCTTTCATGGGGTCTAAATTGATCAATTCCTTGAATATCTCGGGTGAAAAATTAGGAATACCTTGGTAGTTTAACACTTCTCCTTCCGTCAAGGTATCTCCAATCTTAAAGTTACCTGTATCATATAGACCAATGACATCACCTGGGAATCCTTCTTCAATCACCTCCTTCTCCTGAGCCATGAAATTATAAGGATTGGCAAAGCGGACATTCTTTTTCAAACGAATGTGCTGATAAAAAGTATTTCGTTGAAATACACCTGAACAAATACGTAAAAAGGCGATTCTATCCCGATGTTTTGGGTCTAAGTTGGCATGTATTTTAAATACAAAGCCCGTAAATTTCTTCTCAGCTGGCTCCACTACACGTACATCGGTTCCACGTGCCTGCGTTGGCGGGGCAATCTTGGTAAACGTATCTAATAGTTCTTGTATACCAAAATTGTTCACTGCTGAACCAAAAAATACAGGTGCAATTTCACCAGATAAATATTCAGCTCGATCGAATGGCTCATAGACACCTTCAATCAACTCCACATCTTCGCGCAATTGTGCCGCGTCTTTATCCCCTACTCTTGCGTCCAATTCTGGCGTGTGAATATCTACTGCCACTACATTTTTTTCAATTTTGGTTTTATTGGCTGAAAACAAATTCAAGGAACGATCCAACAAATGGTATACACCTTTGAAATTTGAACCCATATTAATAGGCCATGTCAATGGACGCACTCGAATGGACAACTTTTGTTCCAACTCATCCAATAAATCAAATGGGTTTTGACCTTCACGGTCCATTTTATTGATAAAAATAATCACGGGAGTTTTACGCATTCGACAAACCTCCATCAAACGTTCCGTTTGTTCCTCTACCCCTTTCACGCAATCAATGACCAAAATAACGGAGTCTACTGCTGTTAAAGTTCGATAGGTATCCTCGGCAAAGTCCTTGTGACCGGGTGTATCCAAAATGTTGATTTTCACACCTTGGTAATCAAAAGTCATCACAGAAGTTGCCACCGAGATACCCCTTTGGCGTTCAATTTCCATGAAGTCGGAAGTTGCCCCCTTCTTGATTTTATTGGATTTAACCGCACCAGCTGTTTGGATTGCTCCCCCAAAAAGAAGCAATTTTTCCGTTAAGGTTGTCTTTCCGGCATCGGGGTGGGAGATAATTCCAAAGGTTCTTCTTTTGGCAATTTCGGCTGCGAGCTTACTCATTTAATGACTATTTTAATTCAGGTTGCAAAAGTACAGCAAAAAAAAATGGCACCCAATTTGGGTGCCAAATATTACTCGTTGAATAACTTAGTTCTTCTGATTCAGGTTACTATGTTTTTTACTGTATGCAAAGTAAACGATGATACCTAAAGAGCCCCAAATTAAGAATGACAACTTGGTTTCAGTACGTAATCCCCACATTAAATATAGATTACATAAGATACCTGCCGTAGCTACAAATGGCAACCAAGGTGCTCGGAAAGGACGCTCAATATTGGGTTCTCTAACACGCAATAACCACACTGCTCCACAAATCATGGCGAAGGCTAACAAAGTACCTGAACTGCACATTTCTGACACTTTATCAATAGGAGTAAGTGCGGAAACTACAGAAACAATCCCTCCAACAAAAATCGTGCTTTTCCAAGGTGTTTTGAATTTCGGGTGAATGGCTCCAAACAACCCTTTTGGCAATAAACCGTCTTTGGCCATACCTAAGAAGATACGTGTTTGAGATAACATCATAACAAGCATCACCGAAGTTAAACCTGCGGTAGCTGCGATGGTCACAATGTACATGGCGATAGGCAAACCTGCACCTTCAAAGGCTGAAGCAACCGGTGCTTTCAAATCCAAGGTGTCATATTTTACCATCCCTGTTAAAACTAAGGATACCAAAATATACAAAAGTGTACAAATCAATAATGAAGCAATAATGGCAAAAGGAATATCTTTGGTCGGGTTAATCGCCTCTCCAGCCTGTGTAGACACTGCATCAAAACCTATATAGGCAAAGAAAATAATACTAGCGGCTGTGACAACACCATTAAAACCATAGTGCTGAGCTCCTGAATCATCAATGACTGCATCTGGAATAAATGGATGCCAATTAGCTGTATCCACATAAAATGCCCCTACAACAATAACAAAAATAACGGCCGCTACTTTCATAATAACGATTAAGTTATTAGTACTAGCTGCCTCTTTTATTCCTTTTACTAAGACCCAAGTTACACCCCAAACAATTAAGAAAGCGGGTAAGTTGAAAGCAAAGGCAAAATCAGGTACAACTTCCCCAGCTGCACGCAGCTTCTCTGCTTTTTCTGCAGCAGTAACAGGGTCATTGGTCAAATAAATCGGTAAGTTAATGTTGAAGAGATGTAATAGTTTTTCAAAGTACCCAGACCAGGCCACAGCCACCGTAGTAGCACCCATCATGTATTCCAATATAAGGTTCCATCCAATGAACCAAGCAAAAAATTCACCCACTGTACCATATGAATAGGCATAAGCGGAGCCTTCTACAGGCAAAATCGAAGCAAATTCAGCATAACATAATGCTGCAAACGTACAAGCTACTCCAGCCATCACAAATGACAAAGCTAAAGCTGGACCTGCCCAATCATGGGCAGCAATTCCTGTCAAGGTAAATATACCTCCACCAATAACGGCTCCAATACCTAAAGAGGTCAAAGCCCATTTTCCAAGAACACGTTTTAATTGATTGTTTTTGACATCGGCAGCATAGGCTTCCAACGGTTTTTTTCTCCAAATACTGTTGCTCATAGCATCAAATTTTTAAATGGAAATCATTAAAAAGCCGGTGCAATTTTTGCACCGGCCTAATGAATTTATTTCTTTTCTTTTTTCGACGAACCCAAGTCGATTACAATAGGTGCAGCTACAAATATAGAAGAATATGCACCAAATACAACGCCTATAAACATAGCGAAAGAGAAACCTCTTAATACATCACCACCAAAGAATAACAAGACTGTTACTACTAAGAATACGGTTGTGGCTGTCATAACCGTACGAGACATCGTATGGTTAATCGACTCGTTAATGGTTTTAATCATCAATGGCTTATTGTTCATATCTGGATTCACACCAATTTCCTCACGAATACGGTCGAATACTACCACGGTATCATTGATCGAATAACCAATTACCGTCAAGATCGCTGCAATGAATACTTGGTCTACTTCTAATTCAAATCCAAACAAACGAACGATACCCACCATACCTAATACCACTAAAGTATCGTGTAATAAGGCAATAATACCTCCCAATGAATATTGCCATTTGCGGAAACGAATCAAGATGTAAATAAAAATAGCAATCAAAGCGTAGAATATTGACACAAAGGATTGGGTTAAGATATCATCCGCCACTGTAGCACCTACTTTAGATTCTGACAAAATCTTAGGATTGCTACCTGCAAAATCTTTCAAACCTTTTTCCAAAGCAGTTCTCACAGTATGATTCGCTTGGATAGACTCATCTTCTACCAAATAAGAAGTCGTTACTTTCAATTTAGTTTGACCATTATAAGTCTTCACTTCTGATCCTACGCCATTGAAATCATCTTTTAGAGCTTCTTTCACTAATCCTGCTTCTACTGGCTTAGAGAACTCCACTACATAAGAACGACCTCCTTTAAAGTCGACACCTAGGTTGAATCCACCTTGCATAAACAAGACTACAGCTCCAACAGTAATTAAGCCCCAAGAAAACCAGTAAGAATATTTACGTTTTCCGATGAAATCAAAATTCATGCCTTTGAAAAGATCTCTAGAAATAAAGGTCTCAAAAGTCATTTCTTTTTCTTTACCTGCCTTAATCGCACGTTTAGCCATCCAATCGATGAAGATGTGTGATAAGTAAACAGCCGTAAATACAGAAGTCACCAAACCAATACAAAGTGTTACTCCAAATCCTTTAACAGAACCTGAACCGAAAATAATCAAAATCACACCCACTAAAACAGTGGTAATGTTACCATCCAAAATCGCACTTAATGCCTTTTCATATCCTAAGTTAATGGCCTCTAACAACCCTTTGCCTTTATGCAATTCTTCACGAATACGTTCGTTGATCAATACGTTTGCATCGACTGCCATACCTAAGGTTAATACAACCCCAGCAATACCTGGTAAAGTCAAAGAAGCTTGAATTTGAACTAAAACTCCAGCAATAAAGAATAAGTTGAAGAATAAAGATAAGTTGGCCATCCAACCTGGAGTACCGTAATAACCTACCATGAAGATAATCACTAATAACAAGCCTAGCGCCATGGATAAATACCCTTGGTCAATCGCTTCATTTCCCAATGATGGTCCAATAAATGCATCTTCTACGATACGTGTTGGAGCTGGCAATTTACCTGCTTTCAACACATTGGCTAAGTCTTTTGCCTCCTCTACAGTAAAGTTTCCTGAAATAGAAGAACGACCGCCTGGAATTTCTCCATTAATTACTGGAGCTGAATATACATAACCATCTAACACAATGGCAATACGACGGCCCACATTAGCACCTGTTAAGTTTTTCCATATACGTGCACCTGTTCCATTCATAGACATTGTTACTTCTGCACGACCTGTTTGATCAAAATCTTGAGCTGCATCAGTAATTACATCTCCTTCTAATGGAGCAGATTGACCTTCTCCTTTTTTCAAGGCTTCTAAACTCAAAATTTCATCTCCGTTGGTAGCAGGTGTACCTTTAGCTGACCAAGCAAATGTTAAATTAGCAGGGAAGAATCCTTTTACTTCAGGACGACGGAATAAGGCATTTACACGAGCTGTATCCTTACGATACACGCCAACACCATTACCCATTTGAACAAATAGTTTAGTCAAAGCATTACCAGCGGCTGTATCAGCTTTGGCTTTTCCTGAATCTGCTTTAGGAGCAGAAGTTAATTGAGATGCTAAAGCGTTAGCTGAAGTATCCTTAGTAGCTGCTGCAGGTGCTGCAGTACTTGCTACAGGTGCTTTTGTTTCTTGCTCCAATAAAGAACCCAAGGCATTTAAGCCGGCACCGTATTCGTTCAATTCATAGCACTCAATAAACTCTAATTTAGCGGCTCCTGACAATAATTTACGAGCACGTTCTGGATTATCAACACCTGGAAGCTCTACCTGAATACGGTTTGAACCTGGTAAACGTTGAATGTTAGGGTTAGCTACACCAAATTTGTCGATACGTGCTTGGATAATTTTATAAACACGATCTACAGCTCCATCAATTTCAGCGTTGATTACCTTCTTAACCTGTGAATCAGATGAAGTTGAGCTGATTTTCCCACGGTTCACTGAATTAGCAAATACCGAAGCTAACTTTTGGTTAGGAGCAATTTTAGCAAAAGCAGCATAGAACAACTCATTGAAAGGCAATGTTGAATTCACTTGTTGCTTAGTAGCCTCAGCAATAGCCTTCTCAAAAGTTGGGTCATTACTCTTTCCTGATAATGCACGCAAAATTTCATCGGGTGAAACTTCTAATACGGCATGTAAACCACCTTCTAAGTCAAGACCTTTTTGTAAAGCATATTGAGTTACCTCTTGGAAAGTATAACCTAAATACACAGGTTGCTTCCAAAGAGAGTCAATAAAATGTAAACGCTTAGCAGGATCATACTTACCATCTTTGGTAGTCGCATATGATATGGCTTGATCACGCAATTGATTCGCTTTCCAAGTGAAGGAAAGGAAAAAGATACATAGGGCTGAAATAATTGTAGACAGCCATATAATGGCACTTTTGTAACGCATAATTGTAAATTAAAAATGAAATGAAATAAGAATAAAATTGTCTAAAATATCAGACAATTCTCAAGGGGCCAGAGTGGCAATAAATTGGGTAAATAGAATGCTCAGAATTTGAGCACGAGGTAATGCAATGGGTAATTTAAAAGCATGTAAGGTTTCCTGAAAACTAGGAATCGTAATTTGCTGAAAGCTCCAATCAGTGGGGAAATCCAATTGCAGATTACTACTCACCTGATATACAGGCTGTTCCGCCTTTACAATCGTCTCTTGGCTAGTATTCTTTTTGCTAGATGGAATTTTTTTCTCTGTTTTCACCACCTTTTTTTCTGCTGAAAACAGAGAAATAGGGTTTGCTACCAACCAGAATAGGACAGGTAGGAATAAAAACAATTGAAAAAAGTTGACCTTCTTTTGCATGATGAGGAGCAAAAATAGGATATTTTTTTTACAATTCCATTTCCCGTAGGATAAGATTAAAATTTGTAAATTTGCCAAACAAAACCCGTGAGCATGTTGGCATACCTGGATCCTATTCACATTCATTCCTTTATTCAAGCTGCCTTGAAAGAGGATGTTGGCCCTGGAGATTATACAACTCTGGCCACAGTGAATCAAGATGCCCAAGGAAAAGCGCAATTACTTGTCAAAGATGAAGGTGTTTTAGCCGGAGTAGAGATGGCTTTGCACATATTTGAAGAAGTGGATCCAACTTTGCAAGTGCAAACTTTCATGACGGATGGAGCAAGTATCCAACATGGACAAATCGTATTAGAGGTTCATGGGAATGCCCAATCCATTTTAAAAGCAGAACGTTTGGTATTAAACTGCATGCAAAGAATGTCGGGAATAGCGACCTACACCAAACGTATGGTGAATATATTAGAAGGCACTCGTTCTCAATTATTGGATACACGTAAAACCACGCCTAATTTTAGAATAGCTGAAAAATGGGCATGCAAAATAGGTGGTGCTGTAAATCACCGCTTTGCGCTATATGACATGATCTTGATAAAAGATAACCATGTTGATTATGCCGGTGGAATTAAATCAGCATTAGAAAAAGCATTAAACTATAACCAATCCCATCAATTGGGATTAGCGATTGAAATAGAGGTAAGAAATGAATCGGAATTAGATGAGGTCTTGAAAATTGGGGGTGTTCAACGTATTATGTTAGACAATTTCAGTCCAGATCGTCTTCGAGATGCCATTCGAAAAATTAACGGAAGATTCATTACAGAAGCTTCTGGAGGAATTACAGAAAGCACCTTACGAGCTTATGGTGAAACAGGTGTCGATTATATATCCATGGGGGCATTAACCCATCAAATCAAGAGTTTAGATCTTAGCTTAAAAGCAAAAAAAGCATGAATTTAACGGAAGAAGCAGCCGAAGTAGGTTATATCAGTAGATCCGCACCTAAGGGCACTGAATTAATTGAAGCCATTAAAAAATTAAAGGCTGAAAAAAATGCAGTGATTTTAGCACATTATTATGTAGATGGAGAAATCCAAGAACTAGCTGATTTTGTGGGCGACAGTTTAGGATTGTCACAAGCTGCTGAAAAAACAACAGCCGACTTAATCGTTTTTTGTGGCGTACACTTCATGGGAGAAACGGCCAAAATATTAAACCCAAGTAAAAAAGTAGTTGTTCCCGATTTTAATGCGGGATGCTCTTTAGCTGATTCTGTACCTGTTGAGGAATTTGCTGCGTTAAAAGCCAAGCATCCTAATGCAGTGGTGGTTAGTTACATCAACTGTTCAGCCGAGATCAAGGCCATGACTGACATCATTTGCACCTCTTCCAATGCGGTTCAAGTGGTGGAATCTATCCCAAAAGAACAGGAAATCATATTTGCCCCTGATGCTAATTTAGGTAGGTATGTAGCTCATAAAACGGGCAGAGAGCTCATTTTGTGGGAAGGCGCTTGCATGGTGCATATTGATATTTCGTTGGACAAATTGAAACAATTACGCGTTGAATTCCCTGATGCCATGTTGATTGCCCATCCAGAATGCAAGGAGATGATTTTGCGTGAGGCTGATTATGTAGGTAGTACAACGGCCCTATTGAATTATGTAGAAAAGTCAGATCGACAAACCTTCATTGTGGCTACTGAAGCTGGAATTTTACATAAAATGAAAATGGCAGTTCCAAATAAGCATTTGATTCCTGCCCCTGCCAATGAACAAAACTCCTGCGCTTGCAGTGAATGTCCTTATATGAAAATGAATACCTTGGAAAAACTGTACAATGCATTGTACTATGAACTCCCTGAAATTCATTTGAGCGAAGAAATTCGAATTCCTGCCTATAAAGCACTAAAAGCAATGTTGGAAATTTCCAAGTAGTAAATGAAACAATGTGCTTGGTGCATGTCGCTTAGTTCTTCACTTTTAGAATTACCGACGAGATTTGTCGATGAGATTTGTCGATGAGATTTGTCAACTTTTGAAAAGTTGACAAATCTGTGTGAACGAGGAAGGACGTGGATGTGAATATGGGTGGGTATAGATATGTATAAGTGTGTGAATGTTAAATCCAACAGCTCAGCGCGCTCAAAGCTAACTTTTTTGAACCATATCATCCCGGACAAAACTGATAATTAATATCAGTTTATTGATGTAATTCAAACAAAGCCTCAATCTCAACAGGAATATTATCTGGTAAAGTTCCCATTCCTACTGCGCTACGAACCCCAATACCCATTTCCTCGCCCCAAACTTGAGCAAACAACTCACTACAACCATTAATAATATAGGGATGGCGTTCAAAATCGGAAGTACAATTAACCATACCCAACACCTTTACGACCCTTTTCACTCGGTCCAAACTACCTAATTGAGCCTTTAAAGTAGCCAAAATAGTCAAGCCGACCTGTTGAGCAGCTTGTTTCCCTTCCTCCATCGTAAAGGTATCTCCAATCCGACCAATGATTAATTGACCATTCGTTTGCACAGGTCCATGACCTGAAACATAATATAATTCTCCCATTTGAAGCCCTGGCTTATAAACGCCTAAAGGACTCGGTGCTGGTGGTAATGCCAAATTCAAGGCAGCAAAATTTTCTTCTGGTGTACGCTTATCCATATAATTGATGTATTATTTCTGAAATTAAACCTGTCCAGCCCGTTTGATGACTGGCCCCTAAACCTTTTCCTGTATCTCCATCGAAATACTCAAAAAACAACATGGAATCCCTAAAATTCTCATCCTCTTGCATCTTTTCATAGCTCCCATACATCGGGATCCTGCCTTCTTTATTCGGAATAAATAAATCCAATAAACGCTTAGAGACTCCCTCTGCTGCATCTTTGATATTAACCATCACGCCTGAGTTCGTAGGAAACTCTACTTCATAGTCCGTTCCATAATAATCCGAGAATTTCCTTAAAGAGTCAATAATCAGGAAGTTCATCGGAAACCAAATAGGTCCTCGCCAATTGGAATTACCTCCAAACATGTCACCCGTTGATTCCGCAGGATCATAATTCACTTGAATGGTTCCTCCATCGTAAATAAACTTGTAAGGGTTTTGTTGATGGTATTTAGACAAAGTTCTTATGCCAAAATCGGATAAAAACTCAGTTTCATCAAACATGCGTTTCATGATCATTTTCATACGATGACCACGCAAAATAGATAACAAGCGACTTTCTCCCTTACCTGGTTCATACCAGCGAGAAATCAAATTGGCTAAATCCGGTCGGTTATTCAGTACCCACTCTACCCGTCTTTTAAACTGCGGCAGTTTTTCCAACATTTCTGAAGTTAATACTTCCACTGCAAACAATGGAATTAAACCCACCATGGAGCGCAGCTTCAACAACATCAAACTACCATCTTCTTTATGCAACATATCATAATAGAATTGGTCGTCCTCATCCCAAAGATTCAATTTATCTCCACCAATGGCCTGCATTGCTCCAGCAATATGTAAAAAGTGCTCAAAAAACTTGGAAGCCATATCTTGATACACAGGCTTTTCAATGGAAATTTCACAAGCAATGCGCAACATATTCAAGCTGTACATGGCCATCCAACCCGTTCCGTCAGCTTGCTCTAGATGTCCTCCCGTAGGCAAAGTGGCAGATCGGTCAAAAACACCAATATTATCCATCCCCAAAAAGCCTCCTCCGAAAATATTATTCCCTCCCTCATCCTTCAGGTTTACCCACCAAGTGAAGTTCAATAAAAGTTTATGGAAAATTCTTTCTAAGAATGTCAAATCACCCACCCCTCCATTCATCTGCTTATCTATCTCATACACTTTCCAAGTCGCCCAAGCATGTACCGGAGGATTCACATCCGAAAATGACCATTCATAAGCTGGAATTTGCCCGTTGGGATGCATGTAATATTCACGTAGAATTACCGCCAACTGACGTTTTGCAAAATCTGGATCTAACCTAGCTAAAGGCAAGGTATGAAACGCCAAATCCCAGGCCGCAAACCAGGGATACTCCCATTTATCTGGCATGGATAATATATTGGCTGCATACATATGCCGCCAAGTACTATTTCTACCCACTTTCCTACTCGGATGTGGTGGTGGCATAGACGGATCCCCTTTAATCCATTCAAATACATTATAGTAATACCATTGCTTCGTCCATAGCATTCCTGCATAGGATTGACGTTGAATATCACGTAATTTTTCCTCCTTTACATTGCCATGCATGTCATCATAAAATGCATTAGCTTCATCAACCCTAGTGGAATAAACAGCATCAAAGTCCTCAAAAGGATGCTGCATGGATTGGTTAGTTAATCGAAGGCGGAATACTTTTTTACCACCTGCAGGAATTTTTGCCGAAAAACGAACAGCTGCCTTGCTTCCTATATTATTAGGATTAATCGAATTCTTAGCCTTATTAACTATGTAATCATTGATGCCGTCTTTCACAAAATGACTCAAATTGGGGGAGTCGTGCAAGCGACGGAAATTAGTTTCGTTATCACAAAACAAAAACTCGTCAGCATTCTCTGCATATAGCTTAAAACGACCCACCACTCGATGATCAACCTCAATAAATGAATGACCCACTCCAGTTAATAAAGGCTTGTATTTATAATTTTCATACCCCCAACACCAAGTATTTCGATACCAAATGGTTGGCAAAACCGTAATGGGAGCCGCTACTTTAGCCCTATTTTCAACAGTAACTTTGATTAATATATCTTGCTCATCTGCTTTGGCATACTCCATTTTGATATCAAAATATTCATTTCGATCAAAAATACCCGTATCCAACAACTCATATTCAGGCTCCAAACGAGTCCTTTTTTTACTTTCGTCAATCAGTTTTTGATAAGGAAAAGCTTGATGAGGGTATTTATAGCTCATGCGCATGTAGGAATGCGTAGGGGTAGAATCCTCGTAATAATACAATTCCTTGACATCTTCCCCGTGGTTAGATTCCCCACCTGTCAAACCAAAAAAACGCTCCTTTAAAATATGATCTTTATGATTCCAAAAAGAGAAAGCGAAGCAAACATGTTGCTTATTATCTGAAATTCCACCAATGCCTTCCTCTCCCCAGCGATAAGCCTTGGAACGCGCCATATCGTGAGTAATGGAGTCCCAAGCATTTCCATGAGCCGAATAATCCTCACGTACTGTACCCCATTGTCTTTCTGTTAAATATGGCCCCCACTTCTTCCAACCTTTATTGTCATTCCGAGTTTTTAATCGTGCACGCTCCGCTCCTAGTTCCGACATATCTTTTAATTTGTATGAATAAATGCAAATCGCAAAGTTATTGATTTCAAGCAGATTCGAAATAGAATCCAAGACGAATTCAAAACTACCGTCAAAAAATACTATTGTCCAAAGAAATTAATGCACAATCAGGTTCATATCCTACCTTTAATTCCTTCAAAATTCAATATATTGCTTATCAAACGGCCTCTTTTGTACCTTGAAAATCAAAATTCAAGCATTTCAATCATATTAAAAATGGACCTTTCTCGTTAATATTAGCAGGCCCATTAAGCACAATTGTCAATCATTTATGCAGTTTACTACTTCTTTTTCCATCCCTGAATCTTCCCAAAAAATAGAGTCTACATCTCAAGTTCTCAGCCTAGGTTCTTGCTTTGCCGAAAACATGGGCAAAAGAATGGAAAATTTACCCATAAACATCATTAACCAGCCATTTGGAACATTATTTCATCCCAATGCGATCCTAAAAGCCCTTCAAACGGATAAACTTTCTCCGATAGAATTAGTGAATCAACAGGGCATTTGGTTACATCCAGATTATCATTCTAGTCTTTGTGCTACGGACCCAACTGATTTGATGGAATTGATTCAGCAGCGTCAACAAGTAGTCAAAAGATGCCTCGGACAATCTCAGTTTTTATTGATCACTTGGGGGACGGCTTATTATTATTGGGATAAAAAATTAAAAAGACCTATCGCCAATTGCCATAAACAAACTGCTAATTCTTTCGAAAAACGCTTGTCGACCGTCGATGAAATAGTAAACAGCTTTCAAGATTTTATACAAAAAATAGGCAAGAAAAATCCTGAATTGCGTATCATTCTAAGCGTTTCTCCCGTTAGACACACGAAAGATGGGATACCAGAAAACGCAGTTTCCAAAGCAATACTTCGTTTGGCAGCCGAAACCTTGAAAAACAATCATGCTCAAGTGGAGTATTTCCCAGCATATGAAATCATGATGGATGAACTGCGAGATTATCGTTTTTATGCATCCGACATGATTCATCCCAATAACACGGCAGAAGAATATATTTGGCAAAAATTCACAGAATGCTATTTCAGTAAGGACTTATTGAACATTGAAAAAAAATGGAAATCTGTTTTCCAAACCCTAAACCATCAATTCCATCCAGCCAAAAAAGCACTTTATTTGCAAAGTTTAGCACAATGTAAAGCCGAATTTTCAAGTCCTTCCCTCAGCTATGATTCCAGCAAAATAGTCCAAGCCATTCAAGCTCGAATTTTATCAATTAGTTAATTTTGAAAGGCCAACAAAGGTGAAAATACCTTATATTTGAGGTTTGATAGAGATAAAGCATTCATGGGAGAATTAAGCGTAAGTAAAGAAATCATTTTAGGTGCCTTAAGTACCGTTCAAGAGCCCGACCTTAAAAAGGATTTGGTCACTTTGGGCATGATTAAAGATGTGGAATTAGGTATTGGTGAAGTTCGTTTCACTGTTGTATTAACGACTCCAGCCTGTCCATTAAAAGAAAAAATCAGACAAGATTGCGAGGAAGCCATCCATCGTTTGGTACACCCTGACCTGAAAATAAGCATCAATATGACGGCAGAAGTGACGAGTTTAGCTTCTTCTGACCCATTGATTCCTGGAGTAAAAAATGTGATTGCCGTAGCTTCTGGCAAAGGAGGAGTAGGTAAATCAACAGTTACGGCCAACCTAGCCATGGCTTTAAAACAAAGTGGTGCTAAGGTCGGAATTTTAGATGCAGATATTTCAGGCCCTTCCATTCCTGTGATGTTTGGTGCGGAGGAATTACAACCTTTGGTTCAAGAAGTCAATGGTAAAAACCGCATTCAACCCATCATGCAATATGGCATAAAAATGATTTCCATGGGCTTTTTAGCTCCTAGTGATAGTCCTGTGCCTTGGAGAGGTCCCATGATGACGCAAGCCTTACGTCAGTTTTTTGGAGATACCAATTGGGATGAATTAGATTATTTATTGATTGACCTACCTCCAGGGACTTCTGATATTCACTTAACTTTAGTTCAATTGATTAAACTGACAGGTGCGGTTATTGTAACTACTCCACAAAAAGTAGCTTTATCAGATGCCACCAAAGGTTTGCAGTTCTTCAATCAAGCAGGCATCAATGTGCCCATTTTAGGTTTAGTTGAAAATATGGCCTATTTTACACCTGCGGAATTACCCGATAACAAGTATTACTTATTCGGTAAAGATGGAGGTAAAAAATTGGCAGAAAAATACAAAGTGCCTTTCTTAGGTGAAGTTCCTTTAATTCAAGCCATCCGTGAAGCGGGGGATGAAGGTAAGCCTATAGCCTCAACGGAAGGACCAAGTGCCACGGCATTTGCGACCATTGCTGCTAATTTAGCCCAACAAATTGCTATTAGAAACGCGTCTACGCCACGTCAATAATCCATGGAAAACCACCCTCTATACTCTAAAGTACAAGCAGCCCTTGATTCCATACGGCCCTATCTGATTGCCGACGGTGGCAATGTGGAAATCGTTGAGATTACGGAAGACAATCGCCTAAAACTTAATTTATTAGGTGCTTGTAAGTCGTGCAACATGTCTGCCATGACTTTTAAAGCCGGAGTGGAGGAAGCCATTCGCCGAGAAGTTCCCGAAATCATTTCAGTAGAAGAGTTAAGTCAAACCGTACAATCTTAAGTTGCATGATGCGCATTGGTATATTTTTTGGAGGACCTGCTCGTGAACGTGAAATCAGTTTTGCTGGTGGGAAAACAGCTATGGCTCACATCAACAAAGCCCTTTTTAAGCCTGTCCCCGTTTTTGTAGATAGTTTAGGTAATTTTATTTTAATCAACGAAGAACTAATTCATGCAAGTTCTATTCGTGATTTTTTTCCTCCTAAAAGATTTCAAGACGATATTTTCTCGGTGTACATAGAATCATTAAAAGATTTAACTGAGCAAGAATACCAACAAATCATTTCGGAAATAGGGCAAATAATACAACCCCATGAATTCCCTCAATACTTTGATTTTGTATTCCTAGCCATGCATGGCCCTGCTGCCGAAGATGGAAGCATCCAAGGTTTATTGGAATGGTTTGGCATACCTTATTCTGGACCTGGTTTACTAGGTTCTTCCATCGGTATCGACAAAGCCAAGCAAAATGATTGGTTAAAAAAGAGTGTTGGTTTAGATAAAAAATACTTTGTTCTTCAGCGAGAAGACTACGAAAAATACGGTAGAGAAACGCTATTTGAGCAAGTAAAAAAGGAAATTGGTATTCCTTTTGTTGCAAAAGCACCGCACCAAGGCTCTTCCATTGGTTTGGCTTTTGTGAAAAAAGATTCCTTAGAGGACTTCGACAAGGCCATCAAAAAGTGTTTATTTATCCAGGAGATTTACCGAGAAGATTGGTTGAATTTCACGGAAGACGATAAATTAGTTTTATTACAAAAAATGGTGAATTTGGACGAAGGAATCGGTTTTCCAGTCCGATTTAATCACCAAAACTACCAACACCCAGCCGACTTACTTGCCACTTTACAAGAGTATTTTAAACTAAGTGTCACTAAAGCCAGCATTCATTCCATCCATTCAGAAGATGCCATTTTGTTAGAATCTTTTGTCAATGGAAATGAATTTAGTTGTGGGGTGATTCAAAGTCCCAAAGGTGATACAGTTGCCCTTCCTCCTACCGAAATTGTCATTGATGAATCGGTAGAAGTGTTTGATTTCAATGCCAAATATAAATCAAAAGCTACGCGCAAGCGCATTCCTATGGATGCTAGCTTAGCGGACTTACAAAAAATCCAAAAGATGGTTTGTCAGGCATTCGATGATTTAGGATTTGGTGTTTGTACTCGAATTGACGGTTTCTTATCAGAAGGAGGCGTTGTGGTTTTACATGACCCTAACACCATACCAGGCATGTCGCCCAGCTCCTTGATATTCAAGCAAATGGCAGAAATCGGCTTAACTATTACCGACTCTATCACCTATTTCATTCGCCAATCGTTAAGAGAGAGAATGCGTACAGGTAAAAATTATCACGCCATCCGCAAGCAATTAGAAGCATTAGACGCAGCTATCAAAGAAGAACTTTTGGCTCAAAGCCAACAAGAGAAAGTTCTTTTAGAGATAAGGGGCTATAATACGAACGAATTAGAAGAGAGTTTTGAAGCAGTAAAAAAACAAGCGCATGCCTTATCGGCCACCGGTAAGCAAGCTTTTATTGTTCAAACTCCCATGCTTTTAGAAGAAGGTGAGATATTAATTACTGTGAATACAGCTCAATGGAATAAAGATTCTGCTACAGAAATGTTAGAGTCTATTTCTAAAGGAGTACATCCTTTAATTGCCCAAACTCATCAATTAGCACAAGAAATCACTGAATTTTATACCAACATTAAAACGGCTTAATCTTATGGATATCAACCCATTACAATATCCAGTTGGCAAGTTTTCAGCCCCTGAAAACATCACTCCAGATATTAGAACTGCTTGGATCAAGACATTAGCAGAGTTTCCTGAAAAATTGAAACAAGCTGTAGCTGACATGTCAGATGAAACCTTAGCTAAACACTATCGACCTGGAGGCTGGACTGCGCGCCAGGTAATTCATCACGTCAATGATAGCCACATGAATTCTTTTATTCGTTTCAAACTAGCCTTGACGGAAGAAAATCCCATCATCAAACCCTATTCAGAGGGAGATTGGGCCAATTTACCCGATGGCAACGAAGCTCCTATCGAGTGGTCTTTGGAAGGAATTAAGTATGTGCATTTGCGTTGGGTCTATCTTTTAAACAAGCTCCAAGAATCTGATTGGGAAAAGGCCTATATTAATCCTGAAAGAGGCATTACTTATCCTTTGGACAAAGCATTAGGAATATATGCTTGGCACTGCGACCATCATTTGGCGCATGTCTTATCCGTTAAATAGAGAGAAGAAAGAGAGGATTAACTCTCTTTCTTTTTGTTTTGTTTGATTGTCTGTAATTGATTGACGCTCATCATTTGTTGCATGGTTCTTTGCATGTTATCAGCTGAACCATCTAGGAAGATTACATTTCCGTTCGACTGTTCTCCAAATTGTTTGATGGCTTCTGTCCACATCGAAAACAAAATCACTGAAGTATCTAAATTGGCCTGTTGCATCTCTCGAGCAGCATCCGACATCCCTTTGGCTACTTCTTGACGAAAAAGGGCAACGCCTTGTCCACGTAATTGAGCCGCTTCACGCTCCGCATTGGCAGAGATTTTGATGGCATTCCCTTCCGCTTCGGCAGCTTTGGTTTTGGTAATTAATAAGGCCTGACCTTCATTTTCAGCAGCCGCTTTTAAGTTATTGGAAGCCACTACTTGACTCATGGATTTTAGAATGACCTCGTCAAAAGTAATGTCATTCAATTGCAAATCTTGAAGGTGATAGCCCCATTCCTCCATCACTTGATCGATTTGGTCTTTCACATAAGAAACGATTTCCTTGCGCAGGCTTAAGATTTCACTTTGACGCTTGGTAGCCACAAAAGAACGAATGGAGCCTTCTACGGTTCTAACCAAAGTTTGCATGAGACTTTGGGCATCGATGAATTTGTAGGCCACATTCTTAATGGTTTCTTCTTCTTGGTTGATAACGGAATACAGCAGCATGGATTTAAAATACACATTAGCCTGATCAATAGTGATAGCCTGAAATTCCAATTCAATGGAACGATTTTGGATGGAAATAACTTTAAAGACGCTTTCAATCAGAGGTATTTTAAAATTCAAACCTGGATGCAGAATGCGCTGGTATTTACCAAACATGGATACAACGGCAATATTACCTTGTTGGACAGTCACCAAACTAAAGAATATCAGTAAGATGCCAATGATTCCGAAAACGAGTAAAGTAGTCATGGTTTTTAGGGGATTATAAATTACAAAAACAGCTTAAACTAGGGATTTTCCCTAACGAATCGTGGCAATAAATGATGAGTGGTATTAAGGTCAGTGAAATGGAAAAATTCTTGATTTATTTAGGTAGGAGTAATGTTATCTAATTGGAACTTTGTCAAATTTTGAAAATTTGACAAAGTTTAATTTGACAAAGCAAAGCATCACCAATCCCTAAACACAAATATCTAATCACCTTCCCTTCTCCACTTTCTTCTTATTCCAAGGTGCGGTCGTATTTTTAGCCATGTCGATCGCCAAGGCTACCATCAATAAGGTGAACAAAATGAGTACCCAGCGGAAAATTTTCTGATTTTTATTCATTAGACTACCTGTGGATTAAAATTAAAAACTAAATCTCCTGCCCCCTTACTTAATTCCGAGGGCGAGTCGGCATACTGAAAACGCAAATAACAACAGCCCCCCGTTTCCATCTGAATCAATGTACCTGAATAATAGGATGCCACGTAAGATATCGAAGGATTATGCGCCACCAAATAAATCACAGGCCTCGTTTGTTTTTCAATCAAATTCACATAATCAGGCCCAGAAGCTTGATACCAGCAAGGATCTAAATTAATGGGACCCAAAATCCCTAACTCACTTCGTAAAGCCGTAGCTGTTTCTACCGTTCTTTTAGCGTCCGAACATAACCATAAACCCGAAGGCAAATGAACCGATTTGAGCTTTTGGGCCAAAAGAATCATTTCTTCCATCCCTTGCAAGGATAGTTGACGCTCTTTGTCAGGCTGATCATAGGGCCCTGAATGGGCATGACGGATTAAAATGAGATCAATCATGATTCAAAATCAGCTTGAGTGATGAGTGGATATTCCCCTTTGGCATGTTTTTCCCCCATTTTAATATAATGAGGCGGACCGTATTTTAATCGCTCTATCTGCGATTCATTTAGCGTTTTAACTACCTTGGCTGGTGTACCTAGTACCAAAGAATAATCCGGTATTTCCATCCCTTCCGTCACCAAGGCATGTGCCCCAATCAGACAATATTTGCCTATTTTAGCTCGATTTAACACCGTGGCATGCATGCCGATCAAACTCCCCTCTCCTACTTCTGCACCATGCACAATAGCAGAATGCCCAACAGTCACGAATTTTCCAATGATGGTTTTATCCCCTTCATCTGCATGTAATACAGCATTATCTTGGACATTACATCCTTCACCCAAATGAATTTCCTCCACATCAGCCCGAATGACTGCACCGTACCAGATGGAGACATCAGGTGAAATAAAAACTCGGCCCATTACTGAGGCTGTTGGTGCAATGAATATCGCCATAGGAAGTAATTTAGGTTTGCATAATGCTGTAACCGAAAATTACTGATTAATTTCTGTCTTTCCATTTCCTTAAGCATTTTCTGATATTTGAAATCAGGAAAAACCTATTTGGGCGTCTAATGATTGAGATTCTGTCTTGTCCTGATATAGGTTGACAGTTTTTAGGACAACTCAGTTGGTAGTTGTCGAACATTAATATTTTGGATTTTCCGATATGTAATTATTGAATCAATACATGTTCTTTTATATGGCACCCTACTTTAATGCCATTACTTAGGCATTTCTTTTTTTTGAAAAAAAAGAAACAAAAAAAAACAGATGATTACGGTTAATCCTAAGACGAATTCTGCTTCGCAGAACCGATTATCTCTTCGCTTACGGCTTTAATCTTTGACGCCATCGCACATGGCCTATGCGCAGGGTCAAATATCCGCCTGCCGCTTCGCTCAAGCTTCGTTCCAATCTTTCGTTAGGATTAACCGTTCAATGTAGAATGTAGAAAATGTGATGTATCGTTTTTTGAAACGCTGTTCTACATATGTTATGTCGAACTACAAATCCAGAGGATCTACATTCCCCACCAATGGTAACTTAAAAAAGCCTATACTCTGGTAAAAGCGAATCGAAGATTCTTTTTATCAACAATTCGATATGCCTTGTAGAACATGTCGAATAGCAGAATTAATGTAGAGTGGAGAATGAAGGATGTAGAATGGATGTCAATGCCTGAAATAGGTTGACCGTTTAAAAGTAAAATTTTAAACTTAAAATCTATTAATTATGGCCAACAAAAAGTTGTATCTTCAAAGTGTGTCACAAAGACGTCTTCGTCATTTTAGTGACA
>NZ_SEWX01000035.1 GCF_004307455.1 Aquirufa nivalisilvae | reverse complement strand
TGAAATTCACAGGAACTTCAGGAGCAGGAACGTTCACTTTCACTCCAGCATCAGGAACGGCAGCTACTAGCTCTAGTGTTACTGTCAATTCAGGAGCAGCGACGAAATTAGTAGTCACCGGAACAGGCACTCAAACAGCAGGCAGTCCTCAAACGATTACCGTAACAGCGAAAGATGCTCAAGGAAATACGGCAACAGGGTATACAGGCTCACATAATATTACCTTCTCAGGAGCGAATAGTTCAAGTAGTC
>NZ_SEWX01000034.1 GCF_004307455.1 Aquirufa nivalisilvae | reverse complement strand
AAACTAGGCATCAAATCCACCAAAAAACTCAACCAAGGGCTGATTCAAGAGGAGGATTCTGACGAAGAAGAGGAACTGTGAATGGTAAGTGGTGAATGATTCATTTTGAATGAAGAATGAAGAATGAAGAATGTAGAATTTTTGATGGAAAACATAGTCGTGCAGCCCTGCGAAATGTGATGAACGCAGCGGCAATATTAGTTATGAGTTATTAGTGTTTAGAATGTAAAATCCTACATCCATTTATAATTTATA
>NZ_SEWX01000033.1 GCF_004307455.1 Aquirufa nivalisilvae | reverse complement strand
GCGAATAGTTCAAGTAGCCCAGTGACAGTAGCGACAGCGAATGGTATAGACTTTGGTACATCTACGAGTATTGTATTTACGAATGGTGTGGCTACAGCTTCCGTAGTTTTATACAAAGCAGAAAGTGTATTATTAACAGCGAGTGATGGAACGATTAATGCTACAGGAAATTCACATGAATTAGCCGTATCGGTATTACCATCAAGCTTCAGCAAATTAGCTGTAAGCTTGGCGAGCCCACAAGTGAATGGTGCA
>NZ_SEWX01000032.1 GCF_004307455.1 Aquirufa nivalisilvae | reverse complement strand
TTCCTGCAGCACTAAATCCTGTAGCTGTGTTACCATAAGCATCCAAGGCTGTTAAGGTATTTGTTCCTGTAAAGGCTGTGCCATTAATCTGTGGACTCGTTAAGCTCACCGCCAACTTCGTCATCGTCGATGGACTCACCGTAACGTTCAAGGTTCCTCCTGTATTCGAGTTGATCGTTCCATCAGTAGCATTCACTGTTGCCGATTCTGCTTTGTACAAGATCATAGATCCTGTAGCCACACCTGCCGTAAAGGTCAAGCT
>NZ_SEWX01000031.1 GCF_004307455.1 Aquirufa nivalisilvae | reverse complement strand
GTGGCTTAAGTGGCACAAATAAACTAAATAGTGCATCAGACTTTGTGAGTGGAGTAGCGAACTTGAGTAGCTTAGGCTTGAAGTACACAGGAGCGGTAGGTTCAGGAACATTCACGTTTACCCCAGCGAGCGGAACAGCCGTAACAAGTGGAAGCATTACGATTAACCCAGGTTCAGCCAATAAGTTTGTGATCACAGGAAGTGGCACGCAGACAGCAGGCACGAGTCAAACGATTACGATCACAGCGAAAGATGCGAATGGTAACACAGTAAGCTCTTATAGTGGAAGTAAAGATTTAACATTCTCAGGAGCTACTA
>NZ_SEWX01000030.1 GCF_004307455.1 Aquirufa nivalisilvae | reverse complement strand
CCTTTACCTTTACCCCAGCGAGCGGAACAGCAGCCACTAGCTCAAGCATTACTGTAAGTCCAGGAACTGCTACGAAATTAGTAGTAACAGGAACTGGCACTCAAACAGCAGGAGGTAGCCAAACAGTAACTGTAACAGCGAAAGATGCGAATGGTAATACAGCAACGACATATACGGGAGCTAAGAGCATTACGTTCTCCGGAGCGAGCACTTCAAGTAGTCCAGCGACCGTACCAACGGTAGGTGCTACAGACTTTGGCACAGCAACAAGCTTAACATTTACGAATGGAGTAGCAACATCATCGATGGTATTGTATAAAGCGGAGTCATCGACTGTTTCAG
>NZ_SEWX01000029.1 GCF_004307455.1 Aquirufa nivalisilvae | reverse complement strand
TGACTTTGCTCTTACTATTAAAATAAGAATTGTCATTATCCTTGTCTTGAATGCTATTTTTTCTCTTCATAACCATTTTAACTGGTTACAAACTTTTTCCTTTTATCAACACGTCAAAGAACTCTTTGTACTTCTCTCCTTAATCCCTTAAAAACTCTCAGGCAAAAAAAATTGAACTAACATGTTCGCTTCTTTTTTTCCTTCAACTTTTTAAGCCCTAAGGCCTCTGTACTTCGAACGACTGCCGTTGTAGTCGCTAAATCGGAGTGCAAAGATGTAGGTTTATTTTCCTTATTCCAAATCATTACACAAAAAAAATTGAGATTTATTACTAATTCGCTGAATATCAAAGAGAAAA
>NZ_SEWX01000028.1 GCF_004307455.1 Aquirufa nivalisilvae | reverse complement strand
AATCGAATTTTTTTTTAATATCAACCCCATATGCCTGTTCGGCTAGATCAATCATTTTATCCTTAAAGTCAAGCAAGATTTGCTTCTGACCTACGATACGCTCTAGTTCAGCCACTTTTTTCTTGAGCAATAACAACTCTTGTGTATCACTCTGTGTCTCTACTATAACTCGGGTCTTATTGGTTTTCATTGTACCGAATTTAGAAATCCATTTGTACACATTGGTCCCAGATACTTCATATTGCTTACAAATTTCTGAAACTCGAGTTCGACCTTGTTCTATTTCTCGAACTTTCTCCATTTTAAAACTGTCACTAAAATGACGAAGACGTCTTTGTGACACACTTTGAAGATACAACTTTTTGTTGGCCATAATTAATA
>NZ_SEWX01000027.1 GCF_004307455.1 Aquirufa nivalisilvae | reverse complement strand
TATTAATTATGGCCAACAAAAAGTTGTATCTTCAAAGTGTGTCACAAAGACGTCTTCGTCATTTTAGTGACAGTTTTAAAATGGAGAAAGTTCGAGAAATAGAACAAGGTCGAACTCGAGTTTCAGAGATTTGTAAGCAATATGAAGTATCTGGGACCAATGTGTACAAATGGATTTCTAAATTCGGTACAATGAAAACCAATAAGACCCGAGTTATAGTAGAGACACAGAGTGATACACAAGAGTTGTTATTACTCAAGAAAAAAGTGGCTGAACTAGAGCGTATCGTAGGTCAGAAGCAAATCTTGCTTGACTTTAAGGATAAAATGATTGATCTAGCCGAACAGGCATATGGGGTTGATATTAAAAAAAAATTCGATT
>NZ_SEWX01000026.1 GCF_004307455.1 Aquirufa nivalisilvae | reverse complement strand
TAGACCAATATTGGCAGAGCGACATTAGTTATTATCAAGTCAATGGGATCTATTATTACCTTACTTTTATCATAGATGCCTATACACGTCATATAGTGGGTCATCACACCTCTAAAAGACTATTGACCACTCACACGACCATTCCAGCCTTACAAATGGCCATCAAGCTTAGAAAACAGAGGCGATTTGATGATTTAATACTTCATTCCGACGGAGGAGGTCAATATTATGCCAGAGAATTTTTACGCGTGACTCAAAAATATGGGATCAAGAATAGCATGTGCAAATATCCCTGGGAAAATGGGAAAGCAGAACGCATCAATGGCATTATTAAAAACAATTATTTACGGCATCGTAAAATCAATAACTTCGAAATGCTGGTCAAGGAGGTTG
>NZ_SEWX01000004.1:211021-216189 GCF_004307455.1 Aquirufa nivalisilvae | reverse complement strand
GTTTTTACACAAGGTTCTTTGACATATTGTGAGAATAAAGTAAAGAGTAAGAGCAAAAATAGATAGCGATTGCCTTCGGGCATGAAGATATTAGAGAGTAAGTGAAATAAGGGCGTATGGGGGATGCCTAGGCTCTTGGAGGCGAAGAAGGACGTGTTAAGCTGCGATAAGCTTCGGGGAGGTGCACAAGACCATTAATCCGAAGATTTCCGAATGGGGCAACCCACTAGATTGAAGATCTAGTATTCTATATAATAGAAGGCAAACCTGCTGAACTGAAACATCTAAGTAAGCAGAGGAAGAGAAAACAAAAGTGATTCCGTAAGTAGTGGCGAGCGAACGCGGATTAGCCCAAACCAGTGTTGTTGCGGCAAGACTGGGGTTGTAGGACTTCGATATCGATGATATAAATGAACGAGAACTGTCTGGGAAGGCGGGCCGTAGAAGGTGAGAGCCCTGTATTGGTAAGTTTATTTCATTGTAGGAGTATCCTGAGTAGGGGGGGACTGGAGAAATCCCCTTTGAATCTGCCGGCACCATCCGGTAAGGCTAAATACTACCAAGAGACCGATAGTGAACGAGTACTGTGAAGGAAAGGTGAAAAGTACCCTGAGTAAGGGGGTGAAAAGACCCTGAAACCATACGCTTACAAGCGGTCGGAGCCCTTTCGTGGGGTGACGGCGTGCCTTTTGCATAATGAGCCTACGAGTTACTTTCACTGGCGAGGTTAATCACATAGATGTGAGCAGCCGGAGCGAAAGCGAGTCTGAATAGGGCGCTTAGTCAGTGGGAGTAGACGCGAAACTTTGTGATCTACCCATGAGCAGGTTGAAGCTCCGGTAAAACGGAGTGGAGGACCGAACCAGTTTACGTTGAAAAGTATTTGGATGACTTGTGGGTAGGGGTGAAAGGCCAATCAAACTGAGAAATAGCTCGTACTCCCCGAAATGTTTTTAGGAACAGCCTCGGGGTCAAGTTTTAAGCAGGTAAAGCTACCGATAGGACTAGGGGGAGTCAAATCCTACCAAATCCTGACGAACTCTGAATGGCTTAAAATATACCCGGGAGTGAGGGTTGGGGTGCTAAGGTCCCAATCCGAGAGGGAAAGAACCCAGACCAACAGCTAAGGTCCCAAAATCTTTACTAAGTTGAACTAAGGAAGTCTGATTGCAGTGACAGCCAGGATGTTAGCTTGGAAGCAGCTATTCATTTAAAGAGTGCGTAACAGCTCACTGGTCGAGCGAGGCGGGCATCGATAATAAACGGGCATCAAGTAAAGTACCGAAGCTTTGGATTATATTTATATACTGGTAGGGGAGCATTCTGATTGCGGCGAAGGTTGAGCGACAAGCTTGGCTGGAGCGATCAGAAAAGCAAATGTAGGCATGAGTAACGATAATGAGGGCGAGAAACCCTCACGCCGAAAGACTAAGGTTTCCTCAGCTATGCTAATCAACTGAGGGTTAGTCGGGGGCTAAGGGTCTAGCGAGAGCGACAACCTAATGCACAACAGGTTAATATTCCTGTACTTACTTATTGGGCAAATAGATGACGGAGAGAATGGGTTACCAGATACTGACGGAATAGTGTCTTTGAGAGGCGGCAGCAATGCCAAAACGAGTGTAGCGAGTGATCTTCCAAGAAAAGTCTAGGCGTGTATAACTAATAAGTAACCCGTACCGTAAACCGACACAGGTGGTCGAGAAGAATATTCTAAGGCGCTCGAGTGAATCACGGCTAAGGAACTCGGCAAATTAACCCTGTAACTTCGGGATAAAGGGAGCCTCGAGTAATCGAGGCCGCAGAGAAATGGCCCAGGCGACTGTTTAACAAAAACACATGGCTTTGCAAAATCGAAAGATGACGTATAAGGCCTGACACCTGCCCGGTGCTGGAAGGTTAAGGGGGGATGTTAGCTGCAAGGCGAAGCATTGAACTGAAGCCCCAGTAAACGGCGGCCGTAACTATAACGGTCCTAAGGTAGCGAAATTCCTTGTCGGGTAAGTTCCGACCTGCACGAATGGTGTAACGATCTGGGCACTGTCTCAGCCGTGAGCTCGGTGAAATTGTAGTAACGGTGAAGATGCCGTTTACCCGCAACGGGACGGAAAGACCCCATGAACCTTTACTATAGCTTAGCATTGAGTTTTGGTACTGGATGTGTAGGATAGGTGGGAGGCTGTGAGCCGGTGTCGCTAGGCATCGGGGAGCCAACGTTGAAATACCACCCTTCTTGTACTGGAATTCTAATCCCTAGATGGGAGACATTGCTTGGTGGGTAGTTTGACTGGGGTGGTCGCCTCCAAAAGAGTAACGGAGGCTTTCAAAGGTTCCCTCAGCACGCTTGGTAACCGTGCGTAGAGTGCAATAGCAAAAGGGAGCTTGACTGTGAGACCGACAAGTCGATCAGGTACGAAAGTAGGATATAGTGATCCGGTGGTTTAGTATGGAACAGCCATCGCTCAAAGGATAAAAGGTACTCTGGGGATAACAGGCTGATCTCCCCCAAGAGCTCACATCGACGGGGAGGTTTGGCACCTCGATGTCGGCTCGTCACATCCTGGGGCTGGAGAAGGTCCCAAGGGTTCGGCTGTTCGCCGATTAAAGTGGCACGCGAGCTGGGTTCAGAACGTCGTGAGACAGTTCGGTCCCTATCTGTTGTGGGCGTAGGAATATTGACAGGTTCTGACTTTAGTACGAGAGGACCGAGTTGGACTGACCGCTGGTATATCAGTTGTTCTGCCAAGGGCATAGCTGAGTAGCCACGTCGGGACCAGATAAGCGCTGAAAGCATCTAAGTGCGAAACTGACCTGAAGATGAGTATTCCATGAAGGGTCCGTGTAGACGACACGGTCGATAGGCTACAGATGTAAAGGCAGTAATGTCAAAGTCGAGTAGTACTAATTACCCGAAAGCTTACTTTTATAAAAAAAATGCAACGACTGTTTATTTTATCTCACAATATGGAAAAAGGCTAAGACCTTGCAAGATTTATGGAGCCGATAGGACGGGTGTTCACCTCTTCCCATCTCGAACAGAGAAGTTAAGCCCCGCACCGCTGATGATACTGGGATCAAACCCGGGAAAGTAAGTAAGCTCCAAGTTATTATTATCAAGCCCGCTAGTCTCTAGTGGGCTTTTTTATTTATTAGGGTTTTGGTATTAAGGAAATGTAGAATGAAGAATGTAGAATGAAGAATTAATGGTATAAATGGCTTGACTTCAAAATACTACCTAAAATTCTAAGAAGCTCTTCTAATTTATTTTGTAATTCTTCATTACAATAAATGTTGGATTCTCTTAAAAGCCTAATCCAATATCCAGTTTCTCTTGCTTCTTTATAAGCGATATGCATTTTTGCATAGAAATCTCTCTTTGAAGCCCCTCCTATTGCTTCTTCAACATTTGCCCCAATCGAAGTTCCAGACCTTAAGATTTGCTTAGTAAGTATATATTCTTTTTTCTCAACTTGAATAAGTTTGACTGTGCGTATAATCTCTAATGCAAATTGAAAACTCTTTACCTGAATAATATTGTCAGATCTCATTTGATTTTTCATCAAATATCTAACGAACATAACATGATAGAATCTAAATAATTGATATTAAATGCCAATATACTTATAACTTAGTAGGATTGCCTACATTTACATTCTACATTCTACATTCTACATTTTCCCTATCTTTGCCCCATGACTATCCTCTACATCCTTCTCGGCATATTGGCAGGAGCCGGTATCACCTACCTCCTACTCCAAGGTAAAATCAACGTAATAGCGAACCAATTGGCTCTGCTCCAACAAGAACAAAGCAAATGGCTCACACTAGAGGCCGAAAACAAAAAGAAAATCCAAGAGCTAGAACAAGAAAACAGAAGCATGTTTGGACAAGTTTCTTTGTTGGAAGGCCAAAATAAAAGCCTAAAAGAGTCGCTGGATAGCCAGAAGGCCGACGAAGAAAAAATGCGCAAAATGCTGGTGGATATCAGCAATGAATCCGTGCTCCGACAAGGGAAAGTACTCAGCGAGCAGCAACAAGTAAAACTCAATGACGTACTCAATCCGCTAAAAGAAAAGCTAAAAGAGTTTGAAGAGAAAGTCAACCTGGGACAAAAGAGCAGCATTGAGCAAAATAGCGCCTTGATGGAGCAAATCAAAAACCTAACCAGCCTCAACCAAACTGTTACCCAAAAAACAGAAGATTTGACCAATGCGCTCAAAGGCTCCAATAAAACCCAAGGAAACTGGGGTGAAATGATCCTTGAACGTGTATTGGAAAGCTCAGGCCTCAAAAAAGGCTCTGAATATGAGACCCAATTCGTGACCAGAAATCAAATGAACGAAAGCATCAAACCGGATGCAGTCATTTTCTTGCCTGACAACAAAAATCTAATCATTGATAGCAAAGTGTCTTTGGTAGCCTACGAACGCTACACCAGCGCCGAGGAAGGTACCGTTGATAAGGATATAGCCCTCAAGGCCCACATTGAATCCTTGAAGAATCACATCAAAGAATTATCTGCCAAAGATTACCACACCGGTCTGAACTTGAATAGCCCCGATTTTGTCTTGCTATTCATTCCCATTGAATCTGGATTTGTGGCGACTATTTCTCAGGACACCTCTTTATTCAACTTTGCTTGGGAAAGAAAAATAGTCTTGGTCTCCCCTTCTACCCTATTGGCGACGCTCAGAACGATTGCTTCCGTTTGGAAAACCGAATACCAAACTCGTAATGCCATTGAAATAGCCCGACAAGCCGGAGATCTCTACGACAAATTTGTCAGCTTTACCCAAGATATGGAGGATGTTGGCAAGCACATCAAAAAGGCCGAAGATGCTCATTCCAATGCCGTCAATAAGCTTAGCACCGGAAAAGGTAACCTGGTTACTCGTGCGGAAAAACTCCACAAACTAGGCATCAAATCCACCAAAAAACTCAACCAAGGGCTGATTCAAGAGGAGGATTCTGACGAAGAAGAGGAACTGTGAATGGTAAGTGGTGAATGATTCATTTTGAATGAAGAATGAAGAATGAGGAATGTAGAATTTTTGATGGAAAACATAGTCGTGCAGCCCTGCGAAATGTGATGAACGCAGCGGCAATATTAGTTATGAGTTATTAGTGTTTAGAATGTAAAATCCTACATCCATTTATAATTTATAATT
>NZ_SEWX01000004.1:201083-210928 GCF_004307455.1 Aquirufa nivalisilvae | reverse complement strand
GAGGAATGTAGAATTTTTGATGGAAAACATAGTCGTGCAGCCCTGCGAAATGTGATGAACGCAGCGGCAATATTAGTTATGAGTTATTAGTGTTTAGAATGTAAAATCCTACATCCATTTATAATTTATAATTCATCATTCCATTTCCTTTCAGCCTTCCGCTTCGCCCATGCTGCGTTCCAATCTTTCGTTGGATTAACCGTTCAATGTAGAATGAAGAATGTAGAAAAACCATTTAGAGTTTTACAATTTACATTGAGAGGTTAATCCCAAAGAAAGTTAAGCTCCAGAAAAAGTGACGAATTCAAAAGAGTGTAAAATACTTTTCATTTGAAATCAAGCGCTTTTCGTTTCATTAATTCACATGGATTTTCTTTTTTTGAAAAAAAAGAAACAAAAAAACTTCTTTTTTTGTCGTTCAGCCAAGGCGAATTCCGCTTCGCGGAACCGTGATTCACTCCGCTATCGCCTATACTTTTGACGCCTACGCACATCGCCTATGCTGAGGTCAAAACCTCGTCTACCGCTGCGTTCATCACATTTCGCAGGGCTGCACGACGGTGTTTTCTATTAAAAATTTCACATTTTACATGTAGAGGTTAATCCCAACGAAAGATTGGGACGTAGCATGAGCGAAGCGGAAGGCGGATATTTGACCCTGCGCAAGGGCTATGTGCGTTGGCGTCAAAGATTAAAGCCGTATGCGGAGTGACAATTGATTCCGCGCAGCGGAATTCGTCTTAGGATTAACCGTATTTCTTCCGTTTTTTTTGTTTCTTTTTTTTAAAAAAAAAGAAAGACCAAAGAAAGTTAAGCTCCAGAAAAAGTGACGAATTCAAAAGAGTTTAAAATACTTTTCGTTTCATTAATTCACATGGAATTTCTTTTTTGTCGTCCAGCTAAGGTGAATTCTATCAGAAATTCTACATTCTTCATTTTACATTCTACATTAAGAGGTAACTGCAAATGACTAGCATTTTACACGAACGGTTATGTCAATGATTCATTTTAGCGTATTTTAATAGCTCCAAACAACAGCCTGTTGAAAGAGTATTTTGAATTACAAGTAAAGATGACCAACCGCCATTTGAGAGATGCTGGCATACATCCGCTATTGGGTTATGTTGGATTGACAGCTTTGTTCTTAGGACTATCTGTTTACCTTTTTCAAAGCACCGAATTTGCCCCCTACATTTACTTGCTTTTCGCACTATCGCTGATTGGAAATTTGTCGGAAAAGCGGAGAACGGAGTTTCTACGAATTTGTTTTGGCGATTCTAGCATGAAAAAAATTAGAATTGGCGAGAATGTGATGGCTTCCTTGCCTTTTATCGCTTTTCTGCTGTATCAACAGCTTTTTGCTTATATGGCCATATTGCTGGCATTGGTCATCCTATTAGCTCTCAGCCAGTTCAAAACAGTCATGGCATGGACGCTCTGGACACCATTTTCAAAAAGACCTTTTGAATTTACGGTAGGTTTCAGAAATACATTTTACCTGTTTATTCTGGCTTATGGATTGGCTGTTGTGGCTGTATTTCAAGACAATTTCAATATGGGGATATTTGCTTTGTTGATCGTATTTATCACATGCCTATTTTACCATTCCAAAGCAGAGAATGAATATTACGTTTGGGCCTTCCATCTGAAACCGAGAGCATTTTTGTTGAGGAAAATAAAAACGGCCTTACTGTATTCTTCTTTGCTTGCTTTACCCATAGCACTGCTCATCTCCTATTTCTTTTATCCAAACATGGGCATCATCTTGTTATTCATTGTGCTTAGTTGGGCATTTTTGATATCGATGATTGTGAGCAAATATTCTGAGTATCCCAATGAAATATACCTCACACCTAGTATCTTTTTGGCGCTATGCCTCTGGTTTCCGCCCTTTCTCCTGATTTTCATTCCCTTCTTTTTCAAAAAATCTGAACACCGCCTTAGCCGTTTATTAAAATGATATCCATCCGAAACTTATCCAAGAAATTTGGGACCAAGGAAGTGTTGCATCAAATCCAACTGGATTTTGAAAAGGGCAAAGTATATGGGATTGTGGGTGAAAATGGCGCAGGAAAGACTACCTTCTTTAGGTGCATAGCAGGACTAGAAGACTACGAAGGTGAGATCAGTTCACATCTAACACCACTTAAAAATCACCTGGGTTTATTGCTGACCGAACCTTTCTTCTTTCCCAAAATAACAGGCAAAGAATACCTACACTTGCTATGCCAAGCCAGGGGCGTCCAAATCCCCAACATGGAGGACAAGAACATATTTGATTTGCCTTTGAACCAATATGCGGCGACATATTCCACGGGAATGAAGAAGAAATTAGCCTTGACGGCCATATTATTGCAAGGCAACGAGTACTTTATCCTAGATGAGCCATTTAATGGAGTGGATATTCAAAGTAATATCCTGATTACGGAAATTATTCATCAACTCAAAGCATTGAATAAAACCGTGATTATTTCCTCGCATATATTCTCCACCTTGAGTGATACCTGCGATGAAATACATGTAATGAGCCAAGGGAGTTTGATCAAGTCTGTGCAAAAGCCAGACTTTGCCATCTTGGAAACAGAAATCAAGCAAATGACCTTGGGTAAAAAATTGGACAAATTAGGATTGACATAAGACGCCCGAAATACTTTCCTATATCACCTTCCATGGAAGCATTTTACACGAACGGTTGATAGCTTTCTCTTAGCTATTTTCTTGCCACATTTTAGTTCAAATACCTCCATATAAATTCCAACAATGGATTAAACGGCATGTTCTCAATTTCTATGGTTCATTTTCTAGCAAAATTTCAATTTGTCTTTACAACAAAGTCTAACTCACTGACTTGCTGAATCTTGTGGGTAAATGGATTTTGGGTAGATTAGCGGCGTTGGTGATAATATTTAAAAATTGTAATAATATTGATATCTCATGTTATAATAAGATCTAGTTATTAAATAATTTGTCGAATAAGCTAGAAAAGGCGATCATTAAACAAGCTAAAAAAAATCCAACAGAAATAAGAAAATAAGAATGGAAATAGAAGCTTTAATTAAATTAATACAAGATTGGACAAATCGAGTTCCGTTAATAATTCTTGGAAGTGGAGCATCTGTTCCATTTCAACTTCCTTCTATGTGGACACTTGGAGAGTATTTAAAAAATAATATTACATTTTCAGAAACCGACGACATTGCCCAATTTGAAGAGTTCAAATCAACGCTTGACAAGGTTAACGACCTAGAAACAACATTGCTTCAAATTCAACTAAGACCAACAGTATTAGAAAAAGTAATATTTGAAACTTGGACACTTGTAAACAAGCATGACTTTGAAGCTTTTGAAAATTTACTTGAAGGAAAGTTGGAATTTCCGTTAGCAGAATTAACAACTCATCTTTTAAAAGCATCACAAAGAAAAGTATCAATTGTGACAACTAATTATGACCGACTTGCTGAATATGCAGCAAGCTTTTCTAATGCTTTTATCTGCACAGGATTTTCTCAAAATTTTGTAGGACATTTTTCCAAGAGCATACATCAACAAAACTTAACAAAATTAAGTGGTTTTAAAGGACAAGTGAATATTTGGAAAGTTCATGGTTCCTTAGATTGGTTCAAGTCTCATGAAGAAATGGACAGGCAATTACCATATCGCTCAACTATTCCTGTAAATCATAAACCATTAATCGTAACGCCTGGGCTTTCCAAATATTATGAAACACAATTGGAACCATTTAGGACAATTTTTACCGAAGCTGATAATGAAATTGAAAAGGCTACTTCTTTTCTCTGTATTGGTTACGGGTTTAATGACATTCATGTCCAACCCAAATTAATAGAACAAATTAAAAGTGGCAAACCAATAATAGTAATTACAAAAGAGCTAACATCTAAAACAAAACAATCTATAATTGAAAAAGGTTGTAAACAATACATTTTGATTGAAGAAGCTAACGGAAAAGATAGTCGTGTTTACTCATCTTCATTTTCTGGAGAATTAATAATACCTGATGTTAATTATTGGGAACTTTCAGAGTACATAAAACTAATAAGAAACTAAAATGGCAATATTTAATTTTGACGACAGTCAGGCAATTGGAACGGTTTTCAGTGTTGATACAGCAACAGTTATTATCAAAGTTAAAGAGTTGGAGAAACTTAGAAAGCTTCATGTTAACCAACTCGTAGCTATTAGAAGTGTAAAAGCTGGACAACATTTAATTGGATTGATAAACAGAATAACTCGAAAGGCATCTGATGAAGAAAATCCAATAGAAAGTGACTTAGGGTTGAGTGGGTTTCTTTTTACAGAGAATATTCTCAAAGTAAATCTTATTGGAACTTTACTCGATAGACATGGACATAAAGAAAACGTGTTTAAACGCAATCTTGATACGGTTCCTGAAATTGAAGCACAATGTTTTCCAATAGATGGTGAAAACATTACAAAATTCATGACTACAATATCAAGTCATGAGAATTATAAAGTGCCTTTGACCGTTGGAAAATACTCAATTGATGAACAAGCGCAAGCATTTTTAGATGGTGATAAATTATTTCAACGACATGCAGTAATAGTCGGAAGTACAGGTTCTGGAAAATCTTGGTGTGTTGCGAAACTAATAGAGCAAATTGCACAGCTTCCGATGGCTAATTGTATATTATTTGACATACACGGAGAATACAGTTGTAAAGATTTCAAAATGGATGGTTTGCAACACTTACGTGTTGCAAATCCTTCCGATTTGGGCAAAACAGGGAATTTAGAGAATGATGTTTTAATGTTGCCTTATTGGCTTCTAACATATGAAGAAATGCTTGCTATGCTTCTAGATAGAAGTGACAGTAATGCACCCAATCAAGCAATGCTTTTCTCTAAAACAGTGTTTGCTGAAAAATTGAAATACTTAGATGAAATTGGAGACACAACATTTAAAGGCAGTATAACTATTGATAGCCCAATACCATACAAAATTGATAATATTTTAAATGACCTTGCAGATCTAGACCAACAAATGGTTGAAGGAACAAGAACAGAAAAGCAAGGCCCATTTTTCGGAAAACTGACAAGATTTGTTCAAAGACTTGAAGCAAAAACACAGGATAAACGACTTGGTTTCCTTTTTAAAATTTCTAGTGATGAATTAGATATCAATTGGTTAAATAAACTTTGTGATAGATTAATGTTGGGAACATCATCTAACCCTAAAAAAGCAGGTGTAAAAATAATTGATTTTTCAGAAGTTCCGTCTGACGTACTTCCTTTAGTTATTGGTTTAGTAGCTAGGCTTGTTTTTACAGTTCAACAATGGACTGTAAGGGAAAACCAACATCCAATTGCTTTGCTTTGTGATGAAGCTCATCTTTATATTCCAGAAAGAACTAATCAAGATGCAGCCGCTGAATTAGGGCTAAAAAGTTTTGAAAGGATTGCAAAAGAAGGTAGAAAATATGGAGTTAGTTTAACTGTTATTAGCCAACGACCAGCAGAAGTAAATAGAACAGTCCTTAGCCAATGTAATAATTTTATTGCTTTAAGATTGTCAAATGCAGAAGACCAAGCAGTAATTAAACGCTTGCTTCCTGATAATTTATCTGGATTGACTGACGTACTTCCAATTTTAGATATTGGTGAAGCTTTAGTTGTTGGAGATGCATCATTACTTCCTACAAGAATTATAATTGACGAACCTAAAATTAAACCAGAAAGTGCTACAGTTAAATTTTGGAAAGAATGGAGTTCTGACACATCAAAACAAGACATTGCAACAGCAGTAAGTGGACTAAGAAAACAATCGAAATCTTAAACGAATTATGCGAGCAAGATTTGAAGAAAAAACATATGAGAACTATTTCAATTCTGAATTGGCTCGCCAAACAGATATATATTTCCCACTTGGACAAGTTCAAGAAGGCAGTTTAGGATTTGATAGTTCTGCTCTTTCATCGAATAGAAGACTTTGGCGAAGATTAGGTCATCCTTTTTGGTTCTATCCATCTTTTGCAGGTTTGGAGTTAAGAGAAATCGCAGAAGAAATGGAACACTTTCTGGGTGTTACGCTTGATAATATTCCATCTATAAAAACAAATCTTTTGTTTCAATATAAAAAACCAACATTCATAACTATCCCACTTGGTAGGGAGTGGTCGCATTGGAATGAGCCTTATTATCGTTATGACATTTACAGAGTACAACAAGAATTATTGATGCATATTGACAATCAATTCGGAACGAAAGTTTTTATTGTTTACGCATCACCAGCTTTACATGACGTAAACGAACTTGTGACAGCTCATCTTAATAGACAAATAATAAATATTTCTAATTTCCGAAAAGCTTCGGAACTAAATACACACCATTGTAATACATACGTTCAATCAGGAGCGTTTTCAATAGCTTGTAGTGAGCCTGAAAAAATTGAAAACTTTGATTTGATTAAAACTATTAACAGCATAAACAATGACAATTACAAAACAGGTGAAAATAACCGAACAGCTATAATTAACTTCAGAAAGCAGATTGTTTCCTTAATGTCAGAAAACCAATATTACTCAGCCGTATTTAAAAAACTCAACGAACAATACTCAAAAATTGAAGACAATGAACTGTTTTATAGTCATCTAGTTTTAAGCAACTTTAGACAATTAACAGGGACACAGTGGTTAGTTAAAATATAAAATTGCAACATGATAAAAGAATCAGCAAGGAATAACAAAAGCTTGAAAATAATTCATTTAAATTAAACGAATCTATTAAATTCAAACCAAGATTTGTACAATTTTGTATTGTTAACTTTATGGCAACAATAAATCACAAAGACACTATCTCATTAAGTGTGTAAATAAAAAACAAAGGGTTCGGTTTTTCTTTTGTATTCAGACTTTTTATTTAAATATAGCCAATACCGAGTCAGTATAATTCACCTGTTCTGAATTGGAAGGCTCCATTTTTGGATGCTTTATATACAGCCAAATATACTAACTTCATAAAGGCATCATCCGTTGAGAAAGAGAGATTGTTTTACGTGTATTTTCGGATTTTCCCATTCAAATTTTCAGTCAGCTTCGTCGTTTAAATAATCTTACGAATGCTAGATTATAAAATCAAAAAACTGTCAACGTCATTCAGACATTCACAAGCTCCTATTTATCATTTACCCCTCACCATTCAATTACGCTTTCTTCAAAAACTCCGTCTTCAAGACCATCATCGTTTTTTCTACTTTACCTTCTACTTCGCCTTCAAAGTCGGTTAAACGGATATTGCGCACCATGGTTCCACGTTTGATCACGCCAGATGATCCACGCACTTTTAAATCTTTGATGACTGTTACTGAATCTCCGTCGTTCAATAAATTACCGTTGCTGTCTTTAACTTCCATGTGCTATAATTTGATTAATATTTTTGGTTCCTATTTCTAAAGCCTAATAAGCGCTGCGCTAAGTCGGGCCGCTGTAATTTGGTCAAACGGTTCCGAATCCAATCCTTGAACTCGGCTTTATACCAAAAGAAATACTTATTTTGATTTTGTTTCTCTTCCTTAGTTTTGGCCGTATAAATCGGCTGCAAGGTATACGGATGCACACCTGTATAATAAATCACCTCGGCTACCGTCATGGGCGTTGGGGTGAAATCCTGTACTTGTTCTAATTGAAAGCCTAAATCCTTGGTCTCGGCTGCTAAATTGGCCATGTCCACTTCCTCACATCCTGGATGAGAAGAAATGAAATAAGGAATCAAGGGCTGTTTCAAACCATGTTTGGCTGAAATGGCATCGTATTTCTCTTTGAACTTCCTGAAATATTTGAAAGAAGGCTTACGCATAACCCGCAATGTAGCATCGGAAGTATGCTCTGGAGCCACTTTCAATCGGCCAGATACATGGCGCGTAATCAATTGCTCCATGTATTCATCGTGGTTCATGTCGGAATTATTCTTATTGAAATCATCCACCAATAAATCATAACGCACTCCCGAACCCACGAATGCTTTCTTAATGCCTGGATGCGCATCTACTTTCTTGTAAATCTCCGTCAAAGGCTTGTGAGATGTATCCAAATTGGAACAAATCACCGGGTGAATGCAGCTTGGACTAGAGCAACGGGCACAGATAGACTCGTCTTTGCCACGCATCTTGTACATGTTGGCCGATGGTCCGCCCAAATCAGAAATGTAACCTTTAAAATCCGGTGATTTCGTGATTTGATCTACCTCTTTCATGATGGATTTCTCACTTCTAGAAGCAATGAATTTCCCTTGGTGGGCCGATATGGTACAAAAACTACAACCTCCAAAACAACCTCGGTGCATGTTGACCGAGAATTTAATCATCTCAAAAGCGGGAATAGGCCCTCTTTTGCGGTATTTAGGATGAGGTAAACGGGTATAAGGCAAATCAAAAGAGCGATCCATCTCCGCCTCTTCCATGGTTTTGAAAGGAGGATTGATTACCAAGGTTTGATCGCCTACTTGCTGGGTAATACGATTGGCCTGCCATTTATTGGACTCTACCTCCACAATCTTGAAATTGGCAGCGTATTTAATTTTGTCGACCAAGCAATCCTCATGACTGCTCAAACTGACCGTTTCCCAAGAATCGACTTCGGGCAAAGCGGCCTCTTTAGGCTGTAAAAAAGCGACTTGATTGATATTCGTTAAGTCTGTCAAAGGAATCCCGCTTTTCACGCCACGAATAATCTCGCGCAAAGGCTGCTCGCCCATGCCGTAGACCAACATATCCGCCTTAGAATCTACTAAAACCGATGGAAATAATTTGTCGGCCCAGTAATCATAATGCGTCACCCGACGTAAAGAGGCTTCAATACCCCCAATCAAGACAGGAACATCGGGATAAATTTCTTTGAGAATCTTGGAATAAACTGTGGTAGCATAATCAGGTCTAAAACCTGCTTCACCACCGGGGGTGTAGGAATCATTGGAACGCAAACGACGGTTGGCTGTATAATGATTCACCATGGAATCCATGCAACCGGCGGTTACACCAAAAAAGTACTTGGGTTTGCCTAATTTCTTGAAATCACGTAAATCATCTTGCCAGTTGGGTTGGGCTACAATACCCACCTTCAAACCTTCACTTTCCATGATTCTGCCAATCACTGCCGTGCCGAAAGAGGGATGGTCTACGTAGGCGTCGCCTGATATTAAAATAACATCTAGCTCGTCCCAGCCGCGTTTTTCCACTTCTTTTTTTGTCAAGGGTAACCAGTCGGTGATCGGTCTTTCTTCCATCTTGCAAAATTAACTGAATTTGCTTGGTTTACCTAGTTTGGTTCATGTGGAATGGGAAATGTAGAATGAAGAATGTAGAATTTCAATATCATGAACTTGATTGAACATTGATTACTTTGGATTTTCTTTTTTTTCATAAAAAATGAAATGCTTTGGTAAGTAAGGTTCAGTAAAAAGAATTGCTAAATAAGTTCACATAAATACATTTTTTAGTTAAAAATCTCATTGATCTTTCTTTTTTTGAAAAAAAAGAAACAAAAAAACTTCTTTTTTGTCGTCCAGCAAAGGCGAATTTCGCTTCGCGAAACCGTGATTCACTACGCTATCGCCTATATTTTTGACGCCGACGCGCATCGCCCATGCTGAGGTCAAAACCTCGTCTACCGCTTCGTTCATCACCTTTCGCTGGAGCTGAACGACGATATTGTCATTCATATAAATTCTACATTCTACACATAACGGTTAATCCCAACGAAAGATGGGAACGCAGCATGAGCGAAGCGGCAGGCGAATATTTGACCCCGTGCGTAGGTCTGAGCTAAGCGTCAAAGATTAAAGCCGTATGCGGAGTGAACATCGGTTCCGCGCAG
>NZ_SEWX01000004.1:0-200991 GCF_004307455.1 Aquirufa nivalisilvae | reverse complement strand
AGAACGGTTAATCCCAACGAAAGATGGGAACGCAGCATGAGCGAAGCGGCAGGCGAATATTTGACCCCGTGCGTAGGTCTGAGCTAAGCGTCAAAGATTAAAGCCGTATGCGGAGTGAACATCGGTTCCGCGCAGCGGAATTCGTCTTAGGATTAACCGTATTTCTACTGTTTTTTTTGTTTCTTTTTTTATGAAAAAAAAGAAATGCCTTGGTAAGTAAGGTTCAGTAAAATGAATTGCTAAATAAGTTCACATAAATACATTTCTTAGTTAAAAATCTCATTGATCTTTCTTTTTTTGAAAAAAAAGAAACAAAAAAACTTCTTTTTTTGTCGTCCAGCAAAGGCGAATTTCGCTTCGCGAAACCGTGATTCACTACGCTATCGCCTATATTTTTGACGCCGACGCGCATCGCCCATGCTGAGGTCAAAACCTCGTCTACCGCTTCGTTCATCACCTTTCGCTGGAGCTGAACGACGGTATTGTCATTCATTTAAATTCTACACTGAACGGTTAATCCCAACGAAAGATGGGAACGCAGCATGAGCGAAGCGGCAGGCGAATATTTGACCCCGTGCGTAGGTCTGAGCTAAGCGTCAAAGATTAAAGCCGTATGCGGAGTGAACATCGGTTCCGCGCAGCGGAATTCGCCTTAGGATTAACCTCAATAGTTATAAGGTATTAGTTGTTAGTTAATAAAGTTTAGTTTTTAAAATACAGTTTGTGATTTATTATAGAAAGGTTCGATGAGATACTCAGAATTTCAGTGAGTATTTTGAAGTCAAGTTATTTTTACCAAAATTCTACATTTTTCATTCTACATTCTACATTTCCAATTCTTTATTCGCTAATCTCTTCTATTTTTGTAAGATATGCAGCTTTCCATCATATTTGTTAATTACCAAAGTGAAGATCTTTTACTGAATTGCTTCCGAAGCATATACCAGTATACCCAAGGTTTGGAATTTGAGTGCATTGTGGTGGATAATAAATACCAAGCTGGTGCCAATGCCGCTATTCTTCAGGAATTTCCTGCCACTACTTGGATTGATTTAGGTTACAATGCCGGCTTCTCCAAAGCGAATAATGCTGGTTTAGCGGTGGCTAAAGCTCCTCATGTCTTGTTCATGAATGCGGATACCTTGGTGACGGACAATGCCATTGGGAAAGCCTACGAATACCTCCTTCAAAAGCCAGAAATTGCAGCGGTGGGAGCCCTACAGGTAGATGCAGAGGGAAATCCGATTCCCTATTACCGAACACTGAACGACATCCGTATTGATCTATACATTTTGCCCAATATTCCGGCATGGAAGCGTTTTGTCTACCAATGTTTTCCTAGTTATGAGGCGCAAGCAAGCTATGAGACCAATAATTTGGTGGGTTTTTTCTTGATGACCAGTCAAAAAGTAATCGCTCAAGTGGGAGCTTGGGACGAGGATTTTTTCATGTATGCCGAAGATGCCGAATGGAGTACACGGTTAATCCAAGCTGGAAAATTGGCCTATTTTGAGGATATCCGAGTGACGCATTTGTTGGGAGATAATCCCTTCCGTCGAGCCAAAACGTCTTGGGTCAATCGATTTTCAGTGCAAATCCAAGTGTCTAATTTACTCTGGATTAGAAAAAGTTATGGCCTAGGAGCCTATTTGCTCATTTTATTGAATTATGCTGTCTTAGTTCCTTTGTTTTGGACTTGGAAAATTTTGTTGAATCTAATCAAAATGAGGCCACTGATGCACAATACAGAAAATCAGGTCTTGTTTAGTCGAAAAACAGGCATGCTCTTTCATTATTTTTGGCAAACGGTATTCCTGTTAAAAAAGTCGTATCAGATCAAACCTGAGGAAAATGTACAATAAATGGCATTGCTGATAAATATCATACATAAATCATGTCATCAATCTAAGGATTATGTAGTAAATTCGTTTTTAGCCTAAAATCATCATAAAATAGTATATTTTGAATATCTCCGAGTCCCTATTTCAAGCATTAAGTACCCAATGTCAACCCAAAGAATTGGATTGGTTGAGGGATAAATCAGCGAAAGATGCCAATTCTTTATCGCTCAGCTTTGTCATGGTTCCTCGTTTTATTGAAAAACAAGAACTAGAAAACGACGTGTTGAGTCAGGCCGCCTCCATCCTACCCGATTGGAATTGGAACGGCTGGACTTTAGACCGTTTAGCACGTGTGTATTTATTGAGCCTTTGCCAAGAGAGAGAATTAAGTCGAGAAGAATACATTAAGAAAATGAATCTTCTATTTGATACAGCCGAACTAAACGAGTCCGTTGCCTTGTATTCAGCCATTCCTGTTTTGGCCTTTCCAGAAGCTTGGATGAACCGTGCCACAGATGCGGTACGTTCCAATGTGGGTTTAATCTTTGATGCCATTGCTTTTGGCAATCCATATCCGAAAACTTATTTCTCGGAATTGGCATGGAACCAATTGGTCTTAAAATGCATATTCAATGATAAGCCAATCCATCAAATTGAAGGTTTAGCCGAAAGAAATAACGAAGCATTGGTACAAACCTTGGTGGATTTTGCACATGAACGCTGGGCAGCGAACCGACGTGTCCCTTCGCAAGTTTGGCGCTTGCTGGTTCCTTATTTGAATCCAGAAATATTATCCAATATTGAAAAATTAATTCATTCCGATTCAGCTTCAGATCGTTTGGCAGCAGCGCTCGTATTAGAAAAAAGCAGCTTGCCTGAAGCGAAATTATTGGCAGAAAAATATAAAAACGAGCTTCCAGCAGTTCCTAGTGAGCTTTGGGGAGCTTTAGAGAAACCAGAACCCATTTACCAACCAGCCTAAGATTATGTGTAAAAATCCACACCAATCGAACCCATCCCATTTTCAAGGATCTGCAGAGGAAGAAATGACTGCCAGCACCGTGGAAGAAACATTTGAACAGTATATCAAAGGCATGAAGTTTTTTGATCCGCATGTGCACATGACGGCAAGAACGACGGATGATTACCAAGCTTTAGCTGATGCTGGAGTGGTGGCCATTATTGAGCCTGCTTTCTGGTTGGGTCAACCAAGAACGGGATTATCGTCGTTTAAGGACTATTTTGCTACATTGGTGGGTTGGGAACGTTTTCGTTCTTCACAATTTGGTATCAAGCATTATTGCACCATTGGACTTAATTCCCGTGAGGCTAACAATGAGGCTTTGGCAGAAGAAGTGATGGAGATTTTGCCTTTATTCTTACAAAAAGAAGGTGTAGTAGGTGTGGGAGAAATTGGCTTTGATGACCAAACAGCCTTGGAAGAAAAATACTACCGAGCGCAATTGGAGTTGGCCAAAGAAATGGGCTTACCTGTGCAAGTGCATACGCCTCACCGCGACAAGAAAAAAGGGACAGAAAGAAGCATGGCCATTGCTTTAGAGCATGGTTTAGATCCGAAAATGGTCATCATTGACCACAACAATGAGGAAACGGTTAAATCGGTGTTAGACCAAGGATTTTATGCCGCCTTTACCATTTACCCTTTCACTAAAATGGGTAATGAGCGCATGGTGGAAATTGTGAAACAATACGGCCCATCCATGATCATGATTAATTCCGCTGCGGATTGGGGTATCTCCGATCCTTTGGCGATTCCTAAAACAGCGGCATTGATGAAGATGAAGGGCATTGCTGATGAAGATATTCGTTTAGTGACCTACCAAAATGCCTTGGATGCTTTTGCTCAAAGTGGACAAATTAAGGAGTCTGATTTTATCCATGGCATGGAAATAGATCAGTCCTTGAAATTCAATGGCAACACCGTTTTACGTGGCGGACAAGCTCCAAGAGTCAACAAAAACTCCTTGATCATTCGCTAATGAGTCAGATTAGGGCCTTTTTGGAATTAACTCGACCAGCCAATGTCATTACGGCTTTGACCGACATCATGGCGGGAATGGCCATCGTGGGTTTCCTTTTTGTTTGGAAAGATTATTCCATTCAGCCCTTACTCTTGTTGGGATTTTCCACCATGTGTTTATACGCAGGTGGCGTGGTTTTCAATGATGTATTTGACCGAGAATTGGATAGCTTCGAGCGACCAGAAAGAGCATTGCCGAGTGGCCGAATTTCTTTACAAGCTGCTGTGGCAGGAGGTTTAATCCTACTTATTTTGGGTATATCCTTGGCTTTCAAGCAAAGCTTACTCAGTGGCTATGTGGCCATTATCATTACTTTATTAGCTCTTTTTTACGATTGGAAAGGAAAACACATGCAATACTTTGGTCCCATCAACATGGGCCTTTGTCGGGCATTTAACCTACTCTTAGGCATGTCGGTGTATGAACTAGGTGTCATAGAACAAGGACAATGGATGATATTACCTTTGATTTACATCGCCGCCATCACCATGGTGAGTCGGGGTGAAGTACATGGTAGCACCCCTTGGCCGATAGCGGCTGCGGCCTTTTTCTTTTTGATCATCCATGCTGCACAATTATCCTTGGCCATTAAATCGGAACAATGGATCGCTATTCCTTTCATTATTTTGCATATCACACTTATCTTTAGACCTTTAATAAAAGCATATCAACATCCCATTGGACCTAACATTGGAAAAACAGTGAAAGCTGGTGTCTTATCACTCATTGTGATGAATGCCGCTTGGGTGAGTTTAAGTGGACAATGGATGATTGCTTTGGCAGTGTTGGCCCTCTTACCAATTTCCATGCGAGTAGGGAAATTCTTTGCCGTTACGTAATTTTATAGCATGCAGTCATTAGAACAATATTTTCAGGTACCTTTTCGCTATCAAGTCATTTTTTCCAAAGGCTTATTCCATCAAGATAATCCCGTTTTCAAGGATTTTATCTTAAACTTTGGTTTAGCTGATTTTAGGAAAAGAATTGTGTTTGTCATCGATAAAGGTGTGGCCGATGCCCATCCGAACCTGACTTCGCAAATCGTTCAGTACTTTGAAACCTTTCCTGTGGCTGATTTGGCCCCAGAAATCTTGATTTTACCGGGTGGAGAAGTTTGTAAAAATGACCCTCGGTTTTATGAAGAAGTAGTTCGCGCTATTGATGAGCACCGTATCGATCGACATTCTTTCGTGGCATGTATTGGTGGAGGAGCCTTTTTAGATATGAGCGGATATGCCGCTGCCATCTCACACCGAGGAGTGAAATTCATTCGTATTCCGAGTACCGTTTTATCCCAAAATGATTCGGGAGTTGGCGTGAAAAACGGGGTGAACTACATGGGAAAGAAAAATTTCCTAGGCACTTTTGCTCCACCTGTAGCGGTTTTCAACGATGTGGATTTATTGGCTACTTTAAACGACCGCGACTGGAGATCGGGTATTGCGGAAGCCATCAAAGTAGCTCTAATCAAGGATTTAGCTTTCTTCCAATGGTTGGAAGCCAATGCCCAGGCCATGAATGAGCGGAACGAAGCGGTCATGATTGAGCAAATCTACCGTTGTGCCGAATTGCACATGCAACATATTTCCAGCGGTGACCCCTTTGAATTAGGATCAGCTAGACCTTTGGATTTTGGCCATTGGGCAGCTCATAAATTAGAATACTTAAGCAATTTCGAGATTCGTCATGGAGAAGCAGTGGCTATCGGTATTGCTTTAGATACAGCCTATTCGCATGAAATTGGCTATTTAACCGCCGAGGAAAGAGACCGTGTCATTGCGGTCATTCGTACCTTAGGATTTGATACCTACCACCCTGCTTTGGCAGAAAATGATAAAGCCAATTTATTCAAAGGCTTACAGGAATTCCAAGAACACTTGGGAGGACAATTATGCATTACTTTGTTGGAAAAACTAGGCAAAGGAAAAGAAGTGCATGAAATGAATTTCGACTTAATTAAAAAATCGGTTGATTTCTTAGCTCAATTAGGATAGCATACCATGAAAACAGCACAAGGGCTTTTAAGTTATTGTTCCAACATTCATCCAGGTGAAATTTGGTCTGAACATTTTGCCAATCTTCAAAAGAACATACCAGCCGTGAAAGCAGCCGTTAGTCCAGATGCTCCCATGGGCCTTGGATTACGAATTGCCGATTTAGCTAGTAAAGATTTACAGGATGAGCAAGCTTGGAAAGCCTTGACAGATTGGTTGAAAGCCGAGGATTTGTACGTGTTTACGCTGAACGGTTTTCCCTTCGGAGGTTTTCATGGCGTAGTGGTCAAAGATGACGTACACACACCTGATTGGACCACAACGGAACGTTACGATTATACCCTGCGTTTGGCGCATATTTTAGCCAAATTATTGCCTGAAAGTCAAGCTTCAGGTGGTATTTCTACCTCCCCACTCTCCTACCGTTTTTGGTGGAAAAGTCCAGAAGCCTTGCAAGAAGCCACCGAAAAAGGCACCTTAGCTTTGGTGGATTTGGTGGATCAATTGGCTCAAATTGAACAAACTACTGGAAAAAGCATACACATTGATATTGAACCAGAACCCGATGGTATTTTAGAAAACCACCGTGAATTTGTGGATTGGTATGGTGCCTGCTTATTGCCATTAGGCATTCCACATTTAATTGAAAAAGGATATAGTGCTGCCAAAGCTGAAGAATTGATTCGTCGACATATTCAAATCTGTTTCGACATCTGTCATTTCGGAGTAAGCTACGATAATCCCGCTACTTGCATTGCAGAGTTGAAAGACAAAGGCATACAAGTAGGTAAGATACAAGTGAGTTCGGCCTTGCGTTTGGACTTTAGTCAGCAAGCTGAAGAAAAATTAGCCTTGTTAAAAAAATACCAAGAACCTGTGTATTTGCATCAGGTGAAAGCCAAAAAAGCGGATGGTAGTTTCATTCAATATCCTGATTTGGATCAAGCCTTTGCGGCTTATGAGCCAGGAGCATTTTTGGAATGGAGAATTCACTACCATGTACCTCTATTTTTAGAGAGCTATGGTTTATTAGGGTCAACACAGAAAGAAATCCGAGAGACTTTAGCTATACAAAAGCAGGAAGCCTTTACGGGACAAATGGAAATAGAGACCTATACATGGGGAGTATTGCCAGAAGAACATCAAATTCCCATTCATGAATCCATCATTCGTGAAATTCAATGGGTACAAGAACAATTAAAAGCCGAATAAGATGCAAAAGACGGTCGTTATTGATATCGTAGGATTAAGTCAAAGTGTTCTTTGTGAACACACACCGTTTTTAAACCAGTTCATTGCTTCTAGGCAATTGAGCCATATCAAACCCGTTTTACCCGCCGTGACCACGACTTCCCAAAGTTGTTATGTCACTGGAAAATACCCCAACGAAAACGGTATTGTGGGTAATGGCTGGTATGATCGTGAAGATGCCGAAGTAAAGTTTTGGAAGCAATCCAACCATTTGGTTCAAGGAGAGAAAATTTGGGATGCCGCTAAAAAGGCCAATCCTAATTTTACTTGCGCTAAAATGTTCTGGTGGTACAACATGTATTCATCGGCCGATTATTCGGTGACACCTCGTCCACAGTACCATGCCGACGGTGTGAAAGCGCCCGACTGTTACTCCTACCCTGCTTCTTTACGCGATGAATTACAGGCAGAACTAGGAACATTCCCTTTGTTTAGTTTTTGGGGACCTAATGCTAATATCAAATCTACTAAATGGATTGCTGATGCTTCGATTTGGGTAGATAAGAAATATAATCCTACGCTGAATCTGATTTATTTACCTCATTTGGACTATTGTCTACAAAAATTTGGCCCAGATCTTTCCAAGATTGCGAAGGAATTACAAGAGATTGATGAGGTGGTCAAAGATCTAGTGACCCATTTTGAAAGCACTGGAGCTAAAGTCATCTTGTTATCCGAATATGGAATCAACGAAGTGAATCAACCGATTTACATCAACCGCATTTTGCGGGAAAAAGGATTGATTAGCATACGAATCGAACAAGGCTTAGAGCTCTTGGATGCAGGTGCAAGTGCGGCATTTGCTACGGCAGATCATCAAATTGCACATGTTTACATTCAAGACGCCAACAAAATAGCGGCAATTAAGGCTGATTTAGAAAAGGTACCTGGGATTGCGAAAGTCCTGAATAAGGAAGAACAAAAAGCCTACCACATTGACCATGCCCGCAGTGGCGAGCTGGTACTTATCGCCGAACCGCAAGCATGGTTTGTATATTATTTCTGGCTAGATGATGCCAAAGCCCCCGATTATGCCCGTTTAGTGGATATTCATAAAAAACCTGGTTATGACCCTGTGGAGATGTTTATGGACCCAAAAAATCCATTCATTAAACTGAGAGCAGCCTATAAATTGGCAAGAAAACTGAGTGGTTTTCGCTATTTGATGGATGTGATTCCATTGGATGCTACACTCATCAAAGGTTCACATGGTGGTATTTTTTGCGAGCCAGTCTATTATCCAGTCTTCATTTCAGATCAAAAAAGCCTTCCTAGCCAAGTAGAAGCCCCTGAAGTATATGATTTAATTTGGAAAACTATTTTTCAATAAAAGTTTTATTAGAAAAATTAGCACTATATTTAGCCATTAAATCAATAAAATACTTTACCATGAAAAAACTAATTGCCCTATGCGCCATGATGGCGATGTTCCTTGGCCTGAGTACAAAAGCTACAGCGCAAGACTTTGATCCACAAGCGATGGTTCAACGTCAGCTTGACCGTATTTCTACGGAATTAAGCCTGAATAAAGATCAGGTTAAAAAGTTAGAGCCGATTATTACTGCTCGTATGCAAAAAATGATGGAATTCCGTCAGGCTGGCATGGAGCGTGAGCAAATGATGGCTGAAATGAAGAAAATCAATGATGGCCAATTGGAGTCGTTGAAAGCCATTTTAACACCAGAACAATTGGAAAAGTACATCACGATGCAAAGTCAAATGCGTCAGGGTGGCCCTCCAAGAAACTAATTCAAGGCTATCTTTTTCGCCATGAAAACAAAAATCCTTTTACTTATAGGGCTGGTCATGATCAGCCCTATATTTTTATTCAGCCAAGCCATTCGGGTGGGAATAGCTGGAATGACGCATGACCACGTGGGTCAGGCGCTGCATGCCGCTCAAAAAAATGCTGATGTGGTCATCGTAGGATTTGCTGAGAAAAACAAAGACTTGGCCATGCGCCTACTTAAGGAATATAAATTACCAGAATCTCTTTGGTACCCAGATTTAGAAACTTTAATTTCCAAAACAAAACCAGAAGCCGTTTGTGCATTCAATAGCATTTATGAACATTTAGAGGTGGTTCAAACTTGTGCCCCAAAAGGCATTCATGTCATGGTGGAAAAACCTTTGGCAGTTAACATGGGTCATTTAAATCAAATGAAAGCCTTGGTCAAAAAGCACCCCATTGCCTTATTAACCAATTTTGAAACAACCTGGTATCCCTCCCATGCCAAAATGTGGGATATGCTGAAAGTCGACAAATCCTTGGGGGATCTACGCAAAGTGGTCATCATGGATGGACATAATGGCCCTGTAGAAATTGGTTGTTCCAAAGAATTTTTAGCTTGGTTAACTGACCCAAAAATGAATGGCGGTGGAGCATTGATTGATTTTGGGTGCTATGGAGCCAACATCATGACTTGGCTCATGGAAGGCCAAAAGCCTATTTCTGTCACAGCAGTTAGTCAACATTTGAAACCACACATCTATCCCAAAGTAGATGATGAAACCACCATTATTTTAAACTACCCAACTTGTCAAGCCATCATTCAAGGTTCATGGAATTGGCCATTTGACCGAAAAGACACCGAATTATATGCCAGTAAGGGCATTTTAGTGGCCAATAAGACCAAACAAATGAAATATGTTTCTGAAGGTCGATTCGGCAAAGAAAGCCTCATTGAATTAGCACCATTAGCTCCCGAAAGAGCCAATGTATTTGCCTATTTGGCGGCTGTCGTGCAAGGTAAAATCAATCCACAAATGGATTTATCCTCCTTGGCCATCAATGAAATTGTGGTAGAAATATTATCCGCTGCCACGGAATCTGCAAAAACTCACAAAACCATTTTTTTAAAATAACATGAAAGCTACTTTACTCCTTCTTCTATTACCCATGTTGGCCTTAGCCCAGAAACCCATGCAAATCAATGGCAAAGACATTGGTATGGTTTCCTTTACTTACCGCAATAGCCTATCCAAAGACATGGCTAAAACCTTGGATACCTTAAAAAATCAGGGCATTACCGACATGGAATTTTCAAGTTTGTTTGGCAAAACCGCCCAAGAAGTACGCAGTCTTTTGGATGAAAGAGGGATGAAATGTAGTTCTTTCGGAGTAGGTATGGCGGATGCCTTAAACAAAACAGATCAAGTGGGGGAAAATGCCAAAATCTTAGGCGCCTCTTTTGTTCGCGTGGCATGGATTCCTCATACAGGTCCGTTTACCCTAGAACTATCACAAAAAACGGCTCAAGAATTCAATCAAATTGGAAAAGCTTTAAAAGAGAAATACGATTTAACTTTTTGCTACCACAACCACGGCTTTGAATTTGAGCCCTATGGAGAGGGTACTTTGTTTGATTATTTGGTTCAAAACACGGATCCTAAATTTGTTAGCTATGAAATGGACATCCTATGGACTTTTTTCCCAGGTCAAAATCCAGCAACATTGTTGGAAAAATACGGTAATCGATTTAAATTGATGCACTTGAAAGACTTGAAAAAAGGAGTGCAGGGAAATATGTCGGGTGGCACTTCTGTGGAAAATGATGTAGCTTTGGGAAGTGGACAATTGAACATTCCTGAAATCATGAAAGCGGCTAAAAAAGCCAAAATTCAGCATTATTATTTAGAGGATGAAAGCTCTAGATATCCTGTTCAAACCCGACAAAGCAGAACCTATTTATCGAATTTAAAATAATATGACCCAGCGTTTTCTTTACCTCGTGATCTTACAGATAGCTATTGTTTCTCAGGTTGTAGGGCAACAAGCGATCGAAAAGAAAATCCAAACGGATTTGATTTTAGCGGAAGATGGAAGTACCATACAATTAGAGGAAGGTACCTTCCAAATATCGCAAAGTCTGTCGATGGATGGTAAAAAAAATATGATCATACGGGGTAAAGGAATCGATAAAACGATACTTTCTTTCAAAAATCAAGCAGGAGGAGCCGAAGGCATTAAAATCACCAATTCGGAAAATATCATTTTGGAAGATATGACCGTACAGGATTCCAAAGGGGATTTAATCAAAACCATGCATGTGAAAGGCATCACCTTTCGCCGAATCAAAGGAGAATGGACGGGCAAGCCCTCGCCTACTAATGGTAGCTACGCGCTTTACCCAGTGCTTTGTGAAAATGTGTTGATTGATAGTTGCATTGCCATCGGTGCCTCCGATGCTGGTATTTATGTGGGCCAGTCGAAGTACATAGAAGTGAAAAACAGCACGGCATTCCAAAATGTGGCGGGGATAGAAATTGAAAATTCCCAGTTTGCGGAGGTACATCACAATAAGGCCTATGGCAATACCGGAGGTATTTTGGTCTTTGATTTACCTGATTTGGTACAGAAAAAAGGAGGACATGTGAAAGTATACCAAAATGAGGTCATTGAAAATAATTTAGCCAATTTTGCCCCTAAAGGAAACATTGTAGCCCGTGTACCTAAAGGAACGGGGATGCTTGTTTTAGCGACTAGTCAGGTAGAGATTTTCAACAATAAGATTCACCAAAACAAAACCATGGGGGTAGGAATCATTTCTTATCACATGACTGAAAACAAAATCACGGATTTGGAATATGACCCTTATCCAACGGCCATTGAAATTCGCGACAATGACTTTGAAAGAAAACCGGGTAGAGTCCCTGCCAAAGGTCGCTTTGGTCAGATGTATCGCTTCAAACTGAAATTCGGTAGACAGGTGCCCAATATTGTATACGATGGTATTTTGGACCCCAAACGATTGGATTCCAGTGGTGAATATTTTCCTTCGTATCGCATTTGTATTCGAAACAATACGAATCAAAGTTTCGCCAATATCGATGCAGAGCACGATTTCAAAAACATCCAACGCGACGTAAGTTTGTACAATTGCCATCTTCAAGCATTTAAGACACTCCGCTAATCATGAACAGGTCTTTTCGTTTAGGCTTGATGATTTTGGTATGGATGACATTTATCCAAGCTAGTTCCATCCAAAAAAATTCGGCTGGCTATGTCATGAAATTATCCGATTATGGGTTTTTCAAAGGTGAATTAAAAGATCAACTTCCCCAAGACGGTGTGATTCCCTATCAATTGAATTCTCCCTTGTTTTCGGATTATGCCTCCAAGCTCCGCTTTATTAAATTCCCAGTTGGAACTAAAGTGGCCTATAATGCTGATTCGGTATTCCAATTTCCTGTGGGAACCGCCCTCATTAAAACCTTTTATTATCCCAAAGATGAAGCCAATCCTACGGCTGGTAGAAGGATTATGGAGACTCGGGTGTTGATTCGTCAAGAGAAGTCGTGGGTGGCCCTTCCCTACATTTGGGATGAAGCTCAAACGGAAGCCACTTTGGAAGTTGCTGGCGGTTCATCTCCTGTTAGTTGGAAAGACAAACAAGGCCTCCTAAAACAAGTGAACTATCAGGTTCCCAATATGAACCAATGCAAAGGCTGTCATGAACGCAGTGGTAAAATGACACCCATTGGTCCTTCGGCCCGACAATTACATGGAGATTATCCGTATACTTCGGGAAAGCAGAATCAATTGGATTATTGGGCCAAAGCTGGAGTATTGACCGATTTGCCTAATCTCCATGAAATCCCAGCATTAGTTAATTATGCCGATGAAAGTAAGCCACTCGATGAACGAGCGAAAGCTTATTTAGATATCAATTGTGCGCATTGCCATAATCATACAGGACCTGCTCGCTCTTCAGGCTTATATCTAACATGGGATACCAATGATAAAACAGCCTATGGTTTCATGAAGACTCCTGTAGCTGCTGGAAGAGGTTCTGGTAATTTGAAATACGATATTGTTGCAGGCAAAGCTAAAGAAAGCATCTTGGCCTACCGCATGGACTCAGTAGATCCGGGCATCATGATGCCTGAACTAGGCAGGAAAATGAAGCATCAAGAAGGAATTAAATTGATTCAAGATTGGATAAACTCCTTAGCACATTAACATGAAAACACGTTTTATCTTTCCGATTTTGTTTGGTCTGTCTTTGGTCTTTCCTAGTTTGGCACAAAAGAAAAATAACCAGAAACCGAATATCATTTACATTTTAGCTGATGATTTGGGCTATGGAGACATCTCCATCTATAATCCCCAAGGAGATAAAGTTGCAACGCCGCACATTGATCAATTGGCCAAAGAAGGCATGCGCTTTTTAGATGCCCATTCTGCTTCTGGAGTTTGTACCCCTTCCCGATATGCCATCATGACAGGACAATATCCATTTCGAAGTAAATTACCTGTGGGTGTATTGCGTGGCTATAGTCGTAGTTTGATTGAAAAAGAACGTGTGACCGTGGCCTCTTTTCTGAAAAGTCAAGGATATCAAACTGGAGTAGTTGGTAAATGGCATTTGGGTTTAGACTGGGCCGTAAAATCAGGGTTTGAAGGTAATTTAACCCAAGTAAATTATGGAATTCAGGAAGAAATGAAGCCAGAACATATTGATTTTGACAAAGACCCTACGGGTGGTCCAGCGGCCGTGGGATTCGACTATTCCTATATATTGCCCGCATCATTGGACATGCCGCCCTATTGCTATTTGGAAAACCAACATTTGGTAGAGAAGCCTACCGCCTATACCGATGGTAATAAATTAACTTCGGGATATACAGGTCCATTTTGGCGAGAAGGGAAAATGGCTCCCAGCTTTGATTTCTATGGTGTAATGCCACGTTTCATTGATAAGTCCAAGGAGTTTTTGGTCCGTCAAAAAGCCAATAACCCCTTTTTCTTGTACATTCCCTTTTCGGGTCCGCATACACCATGGGTTCCTCAAAACAAATTCAAAGGGAGCTCCAAAGCTGGTGAGTATGGCGATTTCGTCCAACAAGTTGATGCTTCGGTGGGTCAACTCATGAAAACCTTAGATAGTTTAGGCTTGAAAGAAAATACCATTGTAATATTTACGAGTGATAATGGGCCCTATTGGAGAGAAAATTTCGTAAAAGAATTTCAACATCAGGCCGCTGGAGAATGGCGAGGCATGAAAGGTGATGCCTTTGAAGCTGGGCACCGAATACCGTTCATTGTTCGTTGGCCTAAGAAAGTTAAAGCCAAAAGCATATCCAATGCCTTAGTTTCTCAAACGAGTTTATTAGCTACTTGTCAACAAATACTAGGTCAAAGTCCTAGTAAAAACGACAGTTATGGTATTTATCCCTTATTGACCCAGAAAAACAAGGAAATTCCAGAGCAAGAGGCTTTGGTTTTCACGACCTCCATAGGTTACTTGGTAGTCCGACAAGGAGAATGGAAATGGGTTGAAGGATTGGGTTCAGGTGGTTTCACAGACCCTAGAAATGTCAAAGTTACCAATCACATCACAGGTCAATTATTTAACCTCAAACTCGACCCCAAAGAATCCGAAAACTTGTTTGAGAAATATCCCGAGAAGGTAAAGGAAATGAGGGAGTTACTTGCAAGAATCAAGAATGTAGAATGAAGAATGTAGTGAAATGTAAAATGTAGAATGTAGAATGTAAAATGTAGAATTGAGTGCTAAGTTCAATTTATTATTTTCATCTAAATCCAGAGAAATTTGATGAACGAGTAGAATCTTTTTCTGAAAAATTCTTCATTCTACATTCTTCATTCTACATCAACTATTTTGCCAAAACAATATTCACAATCCGCTTCGGCACCACGATGATCTTACTTGGTGTTTGACCATCCAATACTTTTTGAACTTGAGCATGAGCTAAAACGCCGGCTTCTACTTCGGCAGGACTTGCTGTAGCCGAGAAAGACAAGGTCAATTTCACTTTTCCATTGAATGAAATCGGATAATTAAATTCATCTTCCACTAAAAAGGCCGAATTGAACTCCGGGAATTTGGCTTGGGAAATACTTCCAGCCTCCCCACCTAATGCTAGCCATAACTCTTCTGCCATGTGAGGCGCATAAGGAGATAATAATAGCACTAAATCCTTTAAAATGGCCTTTTTATGACATTTCAATTGTGTCAAGTCATTGACACAAATCATCAAGGTAGAAACGACTGTATTGAATGAATAACGCTCTAAATCTTCATGTACTTTTCGGATAGCCGTATGTAAAACCTTCAATTCTTCCGGCTTCGCTGGAGCATCTTCCATTTTTACCTTTTGCGTCGTTTCATCAAAGAATAGACGCCATACCTTTCTTAAGAAATTGTGTGAGCCTGAAATACTGTTGGTATTCCATGGTTTAAATTGCTCCAATGGCCCTAAAAACATTTCATAGACACGCAATGTATCTGCTCCATATTTGGCAATCAAATCATCTGGATTTACCACATTGTACTTGGATTTGGACATTTTTTCCACTTCCCAACCACAAACATATTTTCCATCCTCTAAAACAAAAACAGCATCCGCAGGAACATCGTTTCTCGAAGATTTAAATGCCTCCACGTTCAATACATCATTCTCAACAATATTGACATCCACATGCAAGGCTGCTACATCATATTGGTCCTTTAATCCATGAGAAACAAAAGTAGCTGGACTCACATTTTTCACACGGTAGACAAAATTAGATCTACCCTGAATCATTCCTTGATTGATCAATTTTTTGGCAAACTCTTCTTCCTGCACATAGCCCAAATCTTTCAAGAATTTATTCCAAAAACGAGAATACAATAAGTGCCCTGTCGCGTGCTCAGAACCTCCAATGTATAAATCCACGGCTTTCCAATAATTCACCGCCTCTTGAGAAGCGAACTCCTGGTCATTTTTGGCATCCATGTAACGGTACCAGTACCAAGAAGAACCTGCCCAACCTGGCATCGTAGACCATTCATAGTCGTACTGACCTTGGTATTTCCAAACATCTGCCGCACGACCTAATGGTGGCTCGCCAGTTTCTGTAGGTAAATATTTATCAATTTTAGGTAGCTCTAATGGCAATTCACTTTCTTGAATCAAATAAGGCAATAAATCACCTTTAGAATTTGGTTTGAAATATACCGGAACTGGTTCTCCCCAATAACGTTGACGGGAAAATACCGCATTGCGCATACGGTACTGAATTTTACCTTTGCCTATCCCTCTTTCTTCTAACCAAGCAGTAAGAATAGGGGTAGCTTCTTGGTAGGTCTTTCCATTGATCAATTCAGAATTGATGTATTTCCCTTCCTTAGTCGCATCGGCTTGTTTCTCTATATCCTTTTGAGCATCCAAAATCGGAATAATAGGTAGATTAAAATGTGTAGCAAAGTTCCAGTCGCGCTGATCTCCCGAAGGCACACCCATTACCGCTCCAGTTCCATATCCAGCCAATACATAATCAGCCAAATAAATAGGCACACGCTCTCCATTGAATGGATTAATCACATATGATCCAGTAAATACACCGCTCACTTGCTTCACTTCCGAAACGCGATCTAGTTCCGAACGAGATTTCGCCCAAGTCACATAAGCCTCCACAGCCTCTTTTTGCTCTGGTGTAGTCAATTCTTCTACCCACTCATGTTCTGGTGCTAACACCATGAAGGAAACCCCATAAATGGTATCCACACGAGTCGTAAACACTTTGATTTTTTTATGAGAAAGTGCTGGGTTATCTATATCAAAATCAACCTCAGCCCCAATGGATTTTCCAATCCAATTGCGCTGCTGTTCTTTCAATGAATCAGACCAATCCACCTCTTCCAATCCACGCAACAGTCGGTCAGCATAAGCTGTAATACGCATCGACCACTGGCGCATTTTCTTTTGTTCTACGGGATGGCCTCCACGTTCTGAAACACCATCTTTAACTTCATCATTCGCTAAAACGGTCCCTAATGCAGGGCACCAGTTTACTACGGAATCATCCAAAAATGCTAAACGGAAGGCTAATAAATAAGCATACTTTTCTTCTTCTGAATACGCCTTCCACTCTTCTGCACTAATGCGCTTAACCTCTTCATCACAAACGGCTTTTACTCTGATAGAGCCTGATTTTTCAAAAATTTGAATCAAAGAATCGATTGACTCCGCTTTATCAGAAGCCTGGTTGTACCATGAATTGAACAATTGCATGAAAATCCATTGGGTCCACTTATAATATGATGGATCTGAAGTTCTTACCTCTCTATTCCAATCAAAAGAAAAACCCATGTTTTTCAATTGCTCAATGTATCTAGCGATATTTTGCTCAGTAGTTAAGGCAGGATGCTGCCCTGTTTGTATGGCATATTGCTCGGCAGGTAGACCAAAGGAATCAAAACCCATCGGATGTAACACTTCAAATCCCTGCAAACGCTTGTAGCGCGAGATGATATCAGATGCAATGTACCCTAGCGGATGTCCGACGTGTAATCCTGCCCCAGATGGGTATGGAAACATATCCAACACATAATATTTAGGTTTGTTCGGATTTACATTTGCTTGAAAGGTATTATTTGCCTCCCAAAAAGACTGCCATTGCTTTTCAATTTCTCGAAACTGATACTCTGTACGCATAAATTTTTATCATTTTAAAAAAGGAATGCAAATTACGGCTTTTTTATGAAAAAATATTTACTCTACTTTATTGGTAGATTAGATAAACTCTACTATTTTTGTAGGCGATTTTACTTTAGGTCAACCATTATGTCCCAAAATATCCCTTCAAGTCCAGAACCAAAGAGAAACTTCCCCAGTATTTTCAAAGCGGTGCAAACCATTTGGAAACGAGAAAGAAGCATCACCGAGGTCATTATACACATCAGTAATGCTTTGGCTTTAATGATTGTGGGGCATTTATTGTTTACCTATGTGACTTTTGAAAAAATAGAAGTGGTTTTCTCTTCGGTTAATTCTGAAATCCTTTATTATGTTCTGGGAGGCTTTATTGCTCAAATGATTGATGGGGCTTTGGGTATGGCCTATGGAGTTACAGCTACTACCTTTTTGCTTTCAGTGGGTATTTCTCCAGCCGCAGCATCGGCTAGTGTCCATGCTTCCGAAGTATTTACATCGGGTGTTTCGGGTTATATGCACTTGAAATTTGGGAATGTTAATTCCAAGCTTTTTAAAACCTTAGTAATTCCAGGTATCATTGGAGCTATACTAGGCGCTTATGTGATTTCAAGTTTAGAGGATTATGCTGGGTACATCAAGCCAATTGTCTCTATATATACCTTATTTCTTGGAGCTATCATTATTCGTAAGGCATTGATCAAAAGACAAGAAAAACGTCAATTGAAAAAAGTAGGCCTGTTAGCTCTTTTTGGTGGTTACTTAGATTCCATCGGTGGTGGAGGCTGGGGCCCTATCGTTTCTTCTACCTTGATTGCTTCAGGTCGTCATCCCAAATACACCATTGGTAGTGTAAACCTAACCGAGTTTTTTGTATCCTTAGCTTCTTCTTTGACCTTCTTTACGGTCATTGGCTTAGGTTACTGGCAGGTTATCATTGGCTTAATCTTGGGTGGTGTGGTCGCAGCTCCAATTGCAGCCAGGTTGGCCAACAAGCTTCCGATCAAATCCATGATGATTTTAGTAGGTATGGTGATTATTATCGTTAGCCTTCGTCAAATTATCCTTGGGGCTGATAAATTCTTTTAGTCGATCAACAAACGCTTTACTAGGGTCTGACCGGCCAGATTTTGCCAACGGACAAACAAGCTTCCTTGATATCCCTTAGGTATTTGAATGGTCTTGGTTTCTTTGGCTTGAATAGACATAGGATTCATCATGACTCTTCCATGTAAATCCCAAAAGCTTAATTCACCTTCTGCTGCACTCATCACAAAAATGGGGCCTTTGCCTGGATTAGGCCAAACTTGTAAGCCATCTTGATTTAGCTGTTCAGCAACAGGGTTAGTACTTATATTTTCCAACAACTGAACACCACCTGCACCTAAGCCTAAGATAAGATCCATCTTCCCATCCCCATTCCAATCAGCAGCACTAGGCCAAACACGTTCTCCAAAATCAGCCGTCCAAGTAAAAGCTGTTGATCGAGTTGCACTTTTTCCATCCAAACTGTAGTTGATCAATTGTGCTTTACCCATCCGATCAAAAGCGATGCATTCCATTTTTCCATCCCCATCCACATCCAATATGCTAAGACTTTTTGGAATGAAATTTAGGTCTTGAACCAGATTGGCCCAATTGGGATTATCCAAAAGCAATGATTTATCTGTTTTGTATTGATACGACCGTATTCTTCCCGACTTTTCCAAAACCAATAAATCCAATGTTCCATCTTGATTCCAATCCACAAACAAGGGAGTCTCTCCTACTTGAAGAATGGATAAGGGTATTTCTTGCCACTTATTATCAGCAGTATATAAAGCTAATTTGGCTCCCACAAAAGTTTGATATGAAATCAATAATTCTTTCTTTCCATTCCCATCCCATTCCACCACTTGTGGGATAATATCCGTGGCTTGAATTCCGACACTAAAATTACCAAAGTCGCTACTCTTCAAGAGCAAAGAAGCTTGCTGGGCTGTACCTACATTTTCATAATAAGTTAAACTCGCCCGCACACCGCTAGCTCCACGAATACCACTATTTCCAATCAGCAAATCCAAATCTCCATCCCCATCAGCATCCCACCAGAGCGGTGCGGCATTTTCTCCTACATCCAACATTTGATCTTGCATAAAGCCCGAATTCTTTTCCTCCCAAGTAGTACCATCCCACTGATAATAGGCTAATGAGTGTTGGAAATCTTGGCTATACAAAGCATTATCGTAGGTATTACTAGATATCAACAAGTCTAATTTCCCATCGCCATTCACATCTTGGGGAAAAGCAGAGGCAAAAGCACCTACTTGAACGGGGTTTCCTGTTGGAAAATGGTAATTCAACTGACTGAATTGAGGCTTGGATGCCGTTCCCGAATTGATTAAATGAATGAGATTTTGACAAGAAACATGACCAAACAAGAGATCAGGCAAGCCATTTTTGTTGGGCAATAAAGCCAGACTATTCCCTGAATGCATGACTTGATTAGGGCCTTTTACTTGAAAAGGTATGTAGGTCGTGCTGCAAGATTTGCCTAAAACAACATCTTCACAATCATTGTGAATAAAGTCGCCCCAACAATCCACCGTTTTCTTGAATTGAATCAATCCTGAACCTTTGCTTGCTACATTTTCATGAAATTCCACATAATGTCCTGCAGGTTCAAAGGCCAGCACATCGATATCTCCATCGCCATCAACATCACCTATGGCCGGAATATCAGAAGCTGCTACATACAAATTGATTTTTCCCGAAAAACCTTCGGAGTAAACGGGATCAGCTAAGATTTGAAAGGAAACGCTTGCCCCTGGTATTTGCTGGTATATTTTCATACCAGCTGGAGCAGAGCAGAATAAATCTTTCTTTCCATCTCCATTATAATCTACTAGATGAAACCAGTTTTCTATTTTGGGAAAATACGATTCAAATTGAGGACTATATACTTGGGAAATTTGCCCCGAAGCATTTCTACTCCGCAAAAAAGTGCTCAATTTTTGGGTACTCCGATCAAAAATCACCCAATCTTCTAGTCCATCAGCATTCAAATCCATGCTTTCCACTTGCACGGAATTAAAGCCACCAGCCCATGGATTCGCTAAAAACGATTGATTGACTTTAACGGGGATTTGCGAACTTTGCTTCCACGATGGGACCTGGGCAATAATTTCCGAGCTTAGGAATCCAAAAAATAAGAATACTAAAATTTTCATTCGATATTTGTAAGCCAAAAACCCTGGTAATCTAAATTATGATGAAGACCTCTAATGTAACACTTTTAGAAAGATTTTTACAAGCTAGTGGTGTATCTACGGATACTCGCAAGATAGCTCCAGGTAATCTATTCTTTGCTCTAAAAGGTCCCAATTTTAATGCCAACCAATTGGCAGAAGAAGCATTATCCAAAGGTGCTTCATTTGCCGTGATTGATGATGAAGCTTTTGCTCACATCCCGAACACACTCTTGGTGGAGGACGGATTACAAGCTTTGCAAGATTTAGCCAGACTATACCGTCAAACCTTGCGCATTCCAGTCATTGGATTAACAGGGTCAAATGGTAAAACGACCACCAAAGAATTATTATTTTCTGTTCTGTCTCAAAAATTTCACTGCTTTGCTACTACCGGAAATTTAAATAATCACATCGGTGTTCCTCTGTCCATTTTGGCCATACAAGCCAACCATGAAATTGCTGTGATCGAAATGGGGGCCAATAAACAAGGGGACATCGAAGAATTGGTTAACATCGCTCAACCGACACATGGATTAATTACCAACATCGGGAAAGCCCATTTAGAAGGTTTTGGTGGTATCGAAGGAATCAAAAAAGGGAAAGGGGAATTGTTCGACTTTCTAGCTCAGCATGAGGGAACAGTGTTTTTGCCTTATGACAAAAACGTGGTGCATGACATGCATGCAGAAAGAATATTTAAAAGCACGATCATTGCCAATGATTCTTTATATACAGAATTGGTGGAGGCAAAGCCTACGGTGGTTTACCAAACGAAGGATGGCCTACAAGTTCGCAGTCATTTACCAGGCATCTATAATTTTGAAAATATTCAAATGGCATTGGCCGTAGGCAAACATTTTGGTCTAACAGATGAGCAATGTCACGAGGGAATTCGAAGTTATATTCCCACCAACCACCGTTCTCAATACATCCACATTGGTAGCAACCAAGTATTGATGGATGCTTACAATGCCAATCCATCGTCGATGGCGGCTGCCATCCAACATTTTGCTGAGACAGAAAACAATCCAAAAATTGTTATACTCGGTGATATGTTCGAATTGGGAGATGCTTCTGCGGAAGAACATGCAGCTTTGGGTGCGTTGATAGCCCAACAAGGATTTGATAAAGTCTTATTGGTTGGTCAACACATGCAACATGCCTTGATTCATTTACCTAAGGCCTATTATTTTCCTGATAAATTTGGCCTTCACAATTGGCTGCAAGATCATCCCATTAAAAACAGTTATTTATTAGTGAAAGGCTCTCGAGGTATTTCATTAGAAAGTGTATTGCCCTTTTTGGAATAATATCCAGAGAATTTAAATGTATCAGATCTATTTAAAATCAACCCATGTCACCCATCAATTGGCAACCTGATTTTCTTGAAAATGAAACCGTTCGACTTAAACCTTTAGGTCCGAATGATTTTGAGATATTGTATGCGGTGGCATCAGATCCTTTGATTTGGGAGCAACATCCTAGTTCCGATCGTTATCGAAGAGAAGTATTTCAATTGTTTTTTGATGGAGCAGTCGCTAGTCAAACTGCATTTTTGATACTGGATTCCCAAAGTAATGTAGTGATAGGATCCACACGCTTTTATGATTTTAAGCCAGAAAATTCCAGCATTTCGATTGGCTTTACCTTTCTTTCTAGAGCCTATTGGGGAGGAAAAACGAATGCCATCTGCAAGAAGCTTTTACTGGATTATGCATTCCAATATGTGGATCAGGTGTATTTTCACATTGGGGCAAACAATATGCGCTCACAAAAGGCCATTAAAAAATTGGGCACCCAAAAAATAAAAGAAGTAGATTTTGACCATTATGGCAATAAGGTATTGCATTTCGAATACGGTATCTCAAAACAAGACTGGTTAGAGCGATTAAATGATGAATAAAATCATACGTATTCACTCATTTAAAGCCATTTAAAAACGTTTGAAAACCTATTCATTCCTTTTGAGTTCCTTTAAATAACTAACATTTCCTCTTTACCAAAAAAAGAACTAATTTTGCACTTTATTAAGAAAATTCAATTCAACATCATACACAATGGCATCACAATCCGGTACTTACGTACCATTTAAAGTTAAAGACATTGCATTGGCCGACTGGGGTCGTAAAGAGATTCAATTAGCAGAAGCAGAAATGCCAGGATTAATGGCTTTACGTGCTGAATTTGGAAAAGCTCAACCTTTAAAAGGAGCACGCATCGCAGGATGTTTGCACATGACTATCCAAACAGCGGTTTTGATTGAAACATTAACTGCTTTAGGAGCGGAAGTTACTTGGTCTTCTTGTAACATTTTCTCTACACAAGATCACGCAGCAGCAGCTATTGCAGCAGCGGGTATCCCTGTTTATGCTTGGAAAGGTATGAACGAAGAAGAATTCAACTGGTGTATTGAGCAAACATTGTTTTTCGGAGAAGAAAAACAACCATTGAACATGATTTTGGATGATGGTGGTGATTTAACCAACATGGTATTTGATGAGTATCCAGAATTAATCCCTGGCATCAAAGGACTTTCTGAGGAAACAACTACGGGTGTTCACCGTCTATACGAGCGTATGAAAAATGGTACTTTATTCTTACCAGCGATCAACGTGAACGACTCTGTAACCAAATCAAAATTTGATAATAAATACGGCTGTAAAGAGTCATTAGTCGATGCGATTCGTCGTGCTACCGACTTAATGTTAGCTGGTAAAGTAGCTGTTGTAGCAGGATATGGTGACGTAGGAAAAGGTAGTGCAGAATCATTACGTGGTGCTGGTTGCCGTGTATTGGTTACTGAAATTGACCCAATCTGTGCACTGCAAGCTGCTATGGACGGTTTTGAGGTTGTAACGATGGATGAAGCGGCCAGTCGTGCCAACATCTTTGTTACAGCAACGGGTAACGTGAAAATCATTCGTGATCGTCACTTCAAAGCGATGAAGGATAAGGCTATTGTTTGTAACATTGGTCACTTTGATAATGAAATTGACATGGCTTGGTTAAATGATAACTACGGTGCATCAAAAGACCAAATCAAACCACAGGTTGACATGTATACGATTGATGGAAAAAACATCATCGTTTTAGCAGAAGGACGTTTGGTAAACTTAGGTTGTGCGATGGGTCACCCATCTTTTGTGATGTCGAACTCATTCTGTAATCAAACTTTAGCTCAATTAGAACTTTGGGCTAATTCAGCGAATTACGAGAACAAAGTATACATTCTTCCTAAGCATTTGGATGAGAAAGTAGCTTTCTTACACTTGGCACACATTGGTGCTAAATTGGAGAAATTAGAGAAAGATCAAGCGGAATACATTGGTGTACCTCAAAATGGTCCATTCAAGCCAGAGCATTACCGTTACTAGTCTTTTTTGAGATTATATTTCAAAAGCCACCTTCGCAAGAGGGTGGCTTTTTTGCTTTCAAGTGATTCTTGGGCTACTTTTACTTTTAAACTTCCCATGACCAATGACTGAATATCCCAATCCGGACTATTATTTTAAAGTGGAGTATGGAAAACTTGAGATGTCTTTTCTGGAGATTAATGGTTTAGATGCTACATCAAATGGCAAGAAAGGTTCTACAATTGAACTAAGTAAAGGCCTTTGCCCCAATAATAGTTTATTTGAAAGCTTGATATTGTCGAATTTCAGTAGAGGTTTAGACAAAAAAATACACGTTAAAACGCTCAAGATTACATTAATGAATACCAATAGAGAGGCTATCCGTATTTGGGAATATATGAATTCTTATCCTACAACATGTAAAATATCAAATTATGAAACAGAATCAGGCTATTGTGTCATTGATAGACTAATATTTAACTATAATTACTGGACCCGTAAACTTTAATATATAGATTTTGACATCTAAATTTTAAAATTCAACATGCTAAAGAAACTTTCCTTTCTATTACTATTTTCATTTAGCCTCTCTGCCCAAAAGTTCAGTCATGCGGATAGTTTGCGGGGCAGTTTACGGCCTGCGCGTACTTCCTATGATGTGCTGCACTATGATTTGAAAGTGAAGGTCGACCCCGAGAAAACCTACATCACGGGCTCCAATATCATCCAGTTTGTAGTCAAAGAAAAGACAAAACAAATCCAAGTAGATCTGTTCTCCAACTTGACCATTGACCAAATTGTATTTGAAAACAAAGCCCTAACATACCGTCGAGATGGCAACGCTATTTTCATCGATTTCCCTCGAGTTTTACTAGTTAAACAAAAACATCAGATTCAAATTTCCTACCAAGGTCAACCGCGCAAGGCTGTTCGCCCACCTTGGGATGGTGGTTTTTCTTGGACCAAAGATCCAGCAGGTAAACCTTGGGTAACGGTTTCCTGTGAAGGCCTAGGTGCTTCAGTTTGGTGGCCATGCAAGGACCATCCAGGGGATGAACCCGAATCCATGGATATTCGTATCGAGGCCCCAAAAGGCCTAATGGCAGTTTCTAATGGTAATCTAGTGGCAAGCACACCCACTCCATTCGGTACAGAATATCATTGGAAAGTGCAATACCCCATCAATACCTATAATGTTTCTGTTAACATTGCCGACTATGCCCATTGGTCAGAAAAGATGATTCAATTGAATGGCAAGCCCTTGGATTTGGATTATTACGTCCTTCAAAGCAATGCTGAAATAGCTAAAAAACATTTCCAGCAGAGTCAAGAAATGCTGCGCATCTTTGAAAAGTACTTTGGCCCCTACCCTTTCCCTAAAGATGGCTATGCGCTTGTAGAAACGGATTATTGGGGAATGGAGCATCAAAGTGCTGTGGCCTATGGCAATCATTACAAAAACAATGCCTATGGCTTTGATTTCATCATCGTACATGAGTCGGCCCATGAGTGGTTTGGGAATTCCATCTCTTGCACGGATCATGCCGACTTGTGGATTCATGAAGCCTTGGGAACCTATGCTGAAGCCATTTATTTGGAAGAAAAATCAGGTAAGGAGCAGGCTCAGTCCTATTTGAACGGGCAAAAAAACAACATCAAAAATCGCTTCCCCATCATTGGCCCTTATGGTGTCAATTACCAAAGTCCAGATTCTGATATGTATTTCAAAGGTACGTGGATGTTTCATACTTTACGGTCCATCGTGGCAGATGATAAGCTTTGGTTCAGCACCATCAAAGACTTTTGTTTGACCTTCTACCATAAAAATACGAATGCCGAGGAAGTGCTTAATTTCTTTGAAAAGAAGTTGAATCGAAATGTCAAAGCCATCATGTCCTATTACCTGAATCGGGCAGATATTCCTACTTTGGTATATCAACTGAAGGAAGCTAACGGTACGTATACTTTACGCTACAAATGGAAAAATGTACCTGGGGAAATTGACTTACCCATTGAAATAAAACATAAAGAAGGATTGGGTGAAAGAATCCATCCGACAGACACTTGGCAACAAATAAAGCTAACCGAAGCACCCGAATGGGACTTTGAGCATTTTTTATTCCAAGTAGAAAAGCAAATTTAATCGGGGAATTCTGAACAAAAACCGCTATTTTTGCGGTCAATATTTAATAGCATCTTATGAAATTTGGCGTAGTAGTATTTCCTGGTTCCAATTGCGATGATGATACCGTTGGGGTCATTGAAAGTTTAGGTCATCAAGCTGTGAAGCTTTGGCATAAAGAAACCAGTCTTCAAAACTGTGATTTCATCATTTTACCGGGTGGATTCTCGTATGGCGACTACTTACGTTCAGGTGCCATTGCCCGCTTTTCGCCGATCATGGATAATGTCATCAAGCATGCCAATGATGGTGGATATTTGATGGGTATTTGCAACGGGTTCCAAGTATTAGTAGAGGCACACTTGTTGCCAGGAGTTTTATTGAGAAACAATTCTCAAAAATTCATCTCAAAGAACATATATCTAAAGGCAGCCACAAATCAATCCTTGATTACACAGTCATTAGATCTTAACAAAGCATATAAAGTGCCTATCGCCCATGCGGAAGGACGTTATTTCGCGGATGAAAAGACATTGGAAGATTTAAAAGCCCATGATCAAATCTTATTCTACTATTGTGATGAAAATGGCCAAGTAAATGACACTGCAAATCCTAACGGCAGTTTATTTAACATCGCAGGTATTTGCAATGAGGGTCGTAATGTGATCGGTATGATGCCTCACCCTGAGCGCGCAGCTGATCCAGATTTAGCTAATATCGATGGCTTAGAGATTTTGAAGCAGCTGGTTTTGTAAATTATGAATTATAAATTATAAATTATTGAATAGTAAAAAAGCCCCGAAATTCGGGGCTTTTTTACTATTCAATATTGGGTATATTATTATTCTATTGGGGCTTATTGGTTCAGGTGAAACGATTTTCCATCATCTATATCTAATCACTAATTAAACCCTTGTCATTTATAATCTATAATTTACAACTTACCTCAAATCATTCACCTCCACCCCAGGGTATTGCTTTTTATCAAAGGTAAAAAACTTATCATCCAAGGATTTAGATTCTATTTTCAATACTTTGAAATTTTGCTTCTTTCCTGCTTTATTGATAATTGTCCATTCCTTCACCGCATTGTCTGCTTTGTTTATTTTAATGCTGATTTTCTGCATTTGTGCATTTTTAGACGTAGGCACCAATTCTACGGTGGCAATAGATCCTGCCTCACCAGCTAAAGAGATTTTATAGGCTTTTTTATCAAAAGAATAAATCTTAGCCGGATTCAAATCATTATCTGCTGGATCAAAGGCCGAAACGTTCACCTCATTGATTTCTTTAATGTAAGTGGACACTTCCTTGCCATTGTTGAAAATCTCTTGCCCAGCGGTCTTTAAACGAAATTTAGTTCCTTTTACCGAAATGGATCCATTCATGGGTGCACCTCCATCGGTAGCATATGAAAAGCTCGCTGCAAAAGAAGACATAGCTTTGTACTTTTTTTGCATCCCATCGATGTAACTAATGGCTTTAGTGGCTTGCGCAAAACTGATGGTACTCATACATACTCCGGCAATAATAGCAATAATTTTCTTCATGGTTATGTTATAAATTTCTCAAAATCTCTTCTAATTCTGTTTCACTTTTTACTAGCACATCTCGGGCCTTGGAACCTCCAAATGAACCTACTATACCGGCAGCTTCTAACTGATCGATCAACCTACCTGCACGATTATAGCCCAATTTCAATTTACGTTGTATCAAAGATGTTGACCCTTGCTGATGCATCACTACCAATCGAGCAGCTTCATCAAAAAAGGAATCACGATTACTCAAATCCATATCGCCACGTTCTTGGCCACCCGTTTCCTCCGAATCTGGCTCAGGTAACAAATACGCCGAAGCATAGCCCTGCTGATTACCAATGAACTCACAAATTTCTTCTACCTCTGGCGTATCTACAAAAGCACACTGCAAGCGTATCACCTCAGAACCCATGGATAATAACATATCTCCTTGACCGACCAATTGATCCGCTCCACCCGCATCCAAAATCGTTCTGGAGTCGATTTTCGACATCACCTTAAAGGATAAACGAGCAGGGAAGTTGGCCTTAATAGTACCTGTAATGACGTTCACCGATGGACGCTGAGTAGCCACGACCAAGTGTATACCAATAGCTCGAGCTAACTGAGCCAAACGTGCAATAGGATGCTCTACCTCTTTTCCTGCGGTCAACATCAAGTCGGCCAACTCATCAATCACCAACACGATGTAAGGCATGAAGTCATGATCATTCGGATTCAAACGACGATTGATGAACTTCTGATTGTATTCTTTGATATTCCGACAGCCCGCATCTTTCAATTTATCATAACGCAAGTCCATTTCCTTACACAAGGAATTTAAGGTACTAACCACCTTTTTGGTATCAGTAATTATGGCCTCTTCGGAATCAGGAAGGCAAGCCAAGAAATGTCTTTCTAGCTTATTGAATAAAGATAATTCAACCTTCTTGGGATCTACCAACACAAACTTCAAAGTAGCTGGATGCTTCTTGTAGATCAGTGAAGTTAATAGCATATTCAAACCAACCGACTTCCCTTGTCCAGTAGCACCCGCCATCAATAAGTGAGGCATTTTGGCTAAATCAGCCACAAAAATCTCATTGGAAATGGTTTTACCTAAGGTGACAGGCAGGTCAAAGTTCGACTTTTGGAATTTCTCAGAGCCAATCACTGCACGTACAGGTACCATTTCACGGTTCTTATTCGCTACTTCAATACCAATGGTATTCTTTCCTGGCATTTGACCAATAATACGAACACCCATCGCTGCCAAAGAAAGAGACAAATCATCTTCCAAGGAAGTAATTTTACTGACACGAACTCCTGCTTTGGGAACAATCTCATACAAGGTTACCGTTGGTCCAATCGTCGCCTCAATCTTGGATATTCCAATGCCATAATACTGAAGTGTCTCCACGATTTTCTCCTTGTTCTCCTTCAGCTCATCCATGGTTACTTGAGTTGTCTGATTTTTCACATCATACTCCTTCAGTAAATCCAAGGTTGGGTATTGGTACTTAGGTAAATCGGCCGTAGGATCATATAATCCAAACTGCGCCACTAGATCATTCGCTTTGGTTTCCGTGGTCAATTCTTCCACCTCTTCCACAGGTGCATTAGGATCAACTTCAGCCACTTTGTAGGTAAAAGTTAAATCTTCTTCTACAGGAACTTCTGGGACATCCTGAGTAGCTAATTCCTCATCTAAGTCCAATTCTTCTACATCTGAATTCACCTTTAATGGAGGAACGATGGGTCTAAATTTCTCCAGATCATCATTATCCACATGAATGCTTGGATCTTCATCAAATAAATCTTCTTCAAAAAGTGCATCTTCCTCATTAGGAACCAAAGGCATTTGTGCTGCCTCGTCTGCGCTTGGTGCATCTGGCACAGCTGATGCTTTAGGCTTAGGATTTAATTGGTAGAATAAAATCATGAAGACTAAACCAGCAAACAGTATCACAAAAATAGACATGTAACCAATCAACTGATGCAGTTTCTCATTCAAGAAAAAACCAACGCCTCCGCCTAATGAATGTGGTAAATCCAATTGATAGGATAAAAAGCCCGCCACCAAACTGCCCCAAATCACATAAAAAAGCACTTGCCAAGATAGGCGATCAACCGAATAAATCTCTTTTCTAAAACCTACTTTTAAGGCTGATAATAAAAACAAAGGAATCAATAAGACTGATGACCAACCAAAGGTTCTAAACAGAAAGAAATGTGCAATTTTGGCCCCTAAAAGACCTGCCAAGTTTTTCACAGGGATGTCCGAACCTTCTATCACATCCAAGGTGCTCCGCTCCACTTCACTTTGATCCGCTACCCCCATAAAAAAGCTAGAAGCAAAGGCTACGGCCAATAATATACTTGTTAGGAATAGAAAACTAGCGACAATGAGGCGGATACGGCCCGACAATTCACTCCTCTTTACAGATTCCTTATTGCTATCCTTCTCAAAATTCAGTTGGAGGGTATTGCTAGGACTAGTAATCTTTTTGGCCATAAAGGTGTAGGATGAATGCTTTGTGTAAATTTCGCTTTTTTGATTCGATTTACAAAATCATTTTTATAGTCCGGATTGAATGATTCCTTGATTGATTTTTTTGACTAAACTAGGGCCTTCATAGATAAAACCTGTATAGACTTGAACTAGGCTCGCTCCTGCCCTTAACTTATCCAAAGCATCCTCCGCTGAATGTATCCCCCCTACGCCTATGATGGGTATTTTACCATTGGAATGCTGATGCAAATAGGCAATTACCTCGGTCGAGCGTTGGGTCAAAGGCTTACCACTCAAACCTCCCGTTTCTTGGGTTAAACTCGACTCAGACTGCAATCCTTCTCTGGAAAGCGTCGTATTGGTTGCAATGATTCCTGCCAAATTCGTTTCTTGAACAATTTCCAAGACATCATCCAATTGCGCATTAGATAAATCTGGGGCAATTTTCAATAAGATAGGTTTGGGACTAGGTTTAAGCGCATTCAAGGCTTGTAAACGACTTAATAATTTCTTGAGTGGTTCTTTTTCTTGTAAATCGCGTAGATTAGGGGTATTGGGTGAACTTACATTCACTACAAAATAATCCACCACATCAAATAAAGCCTCAAATCCTAAGCAATAATCTTCTTCTGCCAATTCATTGGGAGTCACTTTATTTTTTCCCAAATTCCCTCCAACGATAACCTTTGAAGTTCGTTTCGCCAATCGGGCTTTCATGGCATCCAATCCTTCATTATTAAATCCCATGCGATTGATCAAAGCACCATCTGCAGGTAAACGGAATATTCGTGGCTGAGGATTACCATCCTGAGCTTTAGGTGTAACCGTTCCCACTTCGATAAATCCAAAACCCAAATTGGAAAATTCATCAACCAAAGCAGCATTTTTATCAAATCCTGCTGCCAATCCAACAGGATTTGGAAATTGTATACCAAAAACCGTACGTGTTAATCGAGGATCTTCCAACTGAAATAAAGAACGAAAGATGGATTTCACTCCAGGAATCTTCATCATCCAGCGTAAACTATCAGCCACTACATAATGAGCTTTTTCGGGACTCAATAAAAATAAGAGGGGCTTAATGATGGATTGATAAATCATAGAAGGAATTTAATGTACCTCAAAAATACAAAAAATGGGCTAGATTGAGGAAAATCTTCTCCATAAAATCCAAATTTTGTCTCCAAATTCAATTTTCTTCCTACCTCAATTGCTACTCTTAAAAAAAAGGCTAATTTTAAATATCATTCGTAATATCAAGCATTTAAAAAATATAAAAGCCTATGTTAAGTCGTGTTGCTAACTCCGTTTATTGGATGAATCGATACATTGAAAGAGCGGATAATTATGCCCGCTTTATCTCGGTGAATTTCAACCTTGCTTTAGACCTTCCTCCCAATGTTCCCGAACAATGGGAACCGCTCATTGTGGCCACTGCCGACCATTTCAATTTCTTTGAGCATTATTCGGAGGCTAGTCGAGAGAACGTATTACACTACATGACGTTTGATATTAAAAATCCTAATTCCATCATTTCATGCCTTTATTGCGCACGTGAAAATGCACGGACCATCCGGGAAAGTATTTCCAAAGAGATGTGGGAATATGTCAATCAAATTTATTGGAAAGTAAAAGACAAGGTAGAAGGCAGTAAAAACTGGGAAATTTCTCGTTACCAAGGCTTTTTAGAAGAAATCAAATCGGGTAGTCAATTGTTTTACGGCATTGTCGATTCTACCATCACCCGAGGTGAAGCTTGGCATTTTGGACAATTGGGCAAGTTGTTGGAGCGGGCCGACAAGACCACTCGTTTTTTAGATGTGAAGTACTTTACGCTTTTACCAGACATCAATGAAATTGGTTCTCCTTTGGACCTACTACTTTGGTCAGCCGTATTAAAGTCGGTTTCAGCGTACAACATGTTTCGTCAGCAGTATAAGGTGGTTAATCCTACGCACATTGTGGAGTTTTTAATATTAGACAAAAACTTCCCTCGTTCGGTGGTACATTGTTTGAAAGAGGCACAAGCTTCACTTTATGATATCTCGGGTACCTCTTCCGACAATGGGTTTTCCAATCCAGCAGAGAAGAAACTATCCAAACTCCTTTCTGAAGTAGAATTCACAGAGATTGATGACATCTTAAATACAGGTCTCCATCAATATCTAGATAATTTTCAAATCAAAAATAATGAAGTAGGGGAAACGATATTCAATACTTATTTTGACCTTAAACCGGTCAGCTAAGCCTTGGCTTAGTTTAAAATTTGTATTTTTGCGCACATTTTTGATTTGCATCACATGACATTTTGCCTAGGAATTAAGGTTAAAGAAGGTTTAGTAGCTATTGCCGATACTCGCATTACTGCTGGTAACGAAGTTTACTCGAATAAAAAGATTTCTATTCACGAAATACAAAATCACAGCTTATTCATCATGACGGCGGGTTTACGGTCTGTTCGGGATAAAGCGGTCACGTATTTTAATCAAGCCATTGAAAAGGAAGAAGCTACTTATGACTTTATGTTTGAAGCAGCTACCGCCTTTGGTAATATGCTGAAAAAGGTAGCATCGGAAGATCGAGATTCATTAGAAAAAGAAGGGTACCATTTTAATCTCCATGCCCTAGTAGGAGGACAAATGTGCCAAGATAAAGAACACAAGCTCTTTTTGATTTTCCCAGAAGGTAATTGGATAGAAATCAATGAAGGATTGAAATATCAAATCATTGGTAATTCCAATTATGGCAAGCCATTGCTTAACCGCAATTTAACCGCTGAAACATCTTTAAAAGATGCCCTAAAAATGGGTTTTCTTTCCTTTGATGCCACACAGGTAAGCTCCAATGACGTAGATTATCCAATTGATGTGGTGGTATACGAAAAGAATAGTTTTCATGCCAAAGAGATCCGATTAAGCAAAGAAGACATGCAAAACATTTCGGATGATTGGAACATAGCCTTGCGTAAGTCATTGGAAGGAATCGATGAAAAATGGATGGAAAACCTCATTTCCCTTAGCCCCAAGCCTGCATGATCGCGCACATTCAACACCGTTTGAATTATCGATATAGTGAACTCGTAACACTAGATCCGCATGTCTTGTATTTACATCCTAGGAAGAGCTCCATGCTTTCAGTCAATTCCTTCAACTTGGATATCCAACCATTGCCTGTTCAAATTTCAAAAAACCTGGACCCCGAAGGAAACATTCAAAACATTTTGTATTTCAAGCAGCCTACGGATCAGCTTAGCATATACATGGAAGCGGTAGTAGAAACCACCGAATTTAATCCATTTGACTTTGTTTACTTCCCATTTGAAAGTCAAAAACTGCCCCTAATTTACAGCCCTAGCTATCAGCGAACTTTAAGTCCATACCTAGCTCAAGATACTGTAAGTCCAGAAATTGACCTTTGCGCCCAGCAATTAGCCAAAGCTGTACTTTGGGATACTTCCGCCTTTCTTTCGGCGGTCAATGAATTTATATTCCAAAACTTTGCCTACGAAATCCGAGAAGAAGGTGCACCGCATAGTCCAGAAATAACTTTACAAAACAGAAAAGGTTCTTGTCGGGATTACGCTGTCTTATTCGCAGCATTATGTCGAGCTATGGGACTTGCTACCCGCTTTGTTTCTGGCTATTACATTGGAGTTGCCCCTGTGGATGTACCCAATCAAACCCACCATTTGCATGCTTGGGTAGAGGTCTATTTACCTGGTGGAGGCTGGAGAGGTTATGATCCAACCCAGCATGAAGTAGTCTCAGGCAATCATATTCCATTGGCAGCCTCTTGCCTTCCAGAAGAAATCACACCAGTGTATGGCACTTACCGAGGTATTGCTATTTCTAGTTTGGAAACGGAAGTAAAAATAGAAAGAATCTAGCCCACCAATAATTGGGCCAATAAATAATCAGCAATTAATACCGCAATACAAGAGTTGGTCACTGCAGCTGTACTGGCTTTTCCTACTTCATAGGCCCCACCTTTGGTATAAAAACCTTGAAAAGAAGCGATAGAAGCAATCAAGAAGGCAAATACCACCGATTTCACCAAAGCAAAAAACATGTAATTCCCTTTGAATTGGAACTGAATACCATGAATGTATTCTTGGGGAGAAATGGCCCCTGTTAACCATCCTGCAATATATCCTCCATAAATTCCTAAGAAACAAGCTAGTGTAACTAGCATAGGAAATGTAATAACGGAAGCCAATATTTTAGGTAATACCAAATAAGACTGAGAGTTAATTCCCATCACTTCCAAGGCATCAATTTGCTCGGTAATGCGCATGGTGCCTAATTGGCCCGCAATGCTGGAACCTACTTTACCACTCAACACCACACAAGTGATGGTTGGACCTAATTCCAATAAAGTTGAATCGCGAACAATCAAACTGATAATATACTGCGGAACAAAAGGATTGTCCATATTGGCTGCCGTTTGAACACAAGTAACTGCCCCTAAAAAGGAAGCCACAATGGTTACAATCAACAAGGAGTTTATCCCAATATCCATACATTCCTGAATCACCAAAGATACATAGACCCTAAATTTCTCAGGATTTGTAAAAAGCTTACCAAGGAAGATTAAATATTTGCCTAATTTTGACATGCGTTGTATTAATTGAGCGCAATAAGATTCAAATATAATGAACAAAACGGTAGTAATCAGCGGAGGTAGTCAGGGAATTGGTAAAGCCTTAGTGAAAAAATTCATTTCGGAGGGTTTTAAGACCTTTACCTGCTCTCGAAAAGCGGCTAGTTTAGCAGCGCTAAGCGAAGAAATAAACAGTCCTTTACTCCATACTTTTGTGGCCGATCTCAGTCAAAAAGATCAAACACAGGCTTTTGCTCAATTTGTGTTAGCACAAAGTTCCCAGGTAGATGTATTGATCAATAATGCTGGATTTTTCCTTCCTGGACAAATTCAAAATGAGGAAGAAAATGTGTTAGAGCGACAAATTGAGACCAATTTATATTCGGCTTATCATTTGACCAGAGCCTTGTTGCCAAGTTTCCAAGCCCAGCAATCAGGTCATATTTTCACCATTTGTTCTACTGCCTCTATCACAGCTTATACCCAAGGTGGCTCGTATTGCATCAGTAAATTTGCACTCCTAGGTTTCACCAAAGTATTAAGAGAAGAATTAAAGACACAGGGAATCAAAGTGACCGCTATATTACCGGGTGCTACCTTAACTCCTTCCTGGGATGGAGTCGATTTACCTGCAAGCCGATTTATTCCAGCCGATGATATTGCCTCGACCATTTGGGCTGCTTACCAAATGGCCCCTTCTACCGTATTAGAAGAAATTTTGATTCGTCCACAACTTGGAGATATTGATTTAGACTAATGAAACAAGTATTTAGCGCTACGTATACCTTAGAAGATTTACCCGCAGTGGTAAAAGATTGGTTAGCTATTAGCTCCCAATTCCCTTCTGTTTGTCTATTTCGTGGACAAATGGGAGCAGGAAAGACCACCTTAATCAAAGAATTGGGCAAACAGTTGGGCGTTTTACAATCAGTACAAAGCCCTACCTTTTCCTTGGTCAATGAATACCAAAATGCAGCTGGTAATATCATATACCACTTTGACCTATACCGATTGAAAAATGTTCGAGAAGCTTTGGACATTGGTATTGAAGAATACCTAGATTCTGGTCATCTTTGTTTAATCGAATGGCCAGAGCAAGCCGAAGAATTGTGGGATTTTCCCCACATAGAAATAAATATTAGTACCCAAGATGAAAAGCACCGTCATCTTACAGCAATTTGGCACGAATGATGGAATCTAATCCTTTTCAGGAATTATTAGCACAACAAGGCATCATGCCCATGGAGGCGATGGCATGGACCAAACAAAATGCACGTAGTATTTTGATTGGTATACCTAAGGAACATGCCAAATATGAAAACCGAATTGCTCTTAGTCCACATGCGGTCCAATTATTAGTAGCCAATGGACATGAAGTAGTGGTAGAAAAATCCGCTGGAGAGCGTTCAGGCTTTTCGGATGCCGATTATTTGTTAGCCGGTGCATCTGTGACAGAAGATACTGCACAAGTTTGGCAGTCACCCTTGGTAATTAAAATTAGCCCGCCGAGTGAAAAGGAGATTGAATTAATGAAAGTGGGCAATTGCCTGATATCTTGTGCTTCCTACCATCATTTGACGGTGGAAATCATTGATAAATTAATTCAAAAGAAAATCTTAGCCATTGGTTTGGAATATGCCGAAGATAATGGAGGCGGATTTCCTTTTGTAAAAATCATGGCCGAAATAGCGGGGCAATTAATTTTACCTATCGCTTCAGAAATATTACGCAAGGAGCATCAGCCGGGTATTTTATTAGGCAATGTAACAGGAGTTCCGCCTTGCAAAATGGTGCTTTTAGGTTCCGGACAAGTAGTAGAGCAAGCTGCTCGTGCAGCCTGGCATGCGGGTATTCAAGTACAGGTTTTCGATAAAGACATCTATAAATTACAGCGTTTGAAGCAAAGTTTAGGCTTTCCGCTCATCACCCAAGTGATTGATTCGGAGAACTTACCCAAAGCCTTGCAAGAAGCTCAAGTGATTGTAGGTGCCTTACGTTCAGATAATGGCATTACGCCTTGCATTGTAACCGAAGAAATGGTGAGCAAGCTAAAAGAAGGTACGCTAATCATGGATGTTTGCATCGATCAAGGAGGCTGTTTTGAGACATCTTTTACTACCAATTTGGGAAATCCTACATTTACCAAACATGGAGTCATTCATTATTGTGTACCTAATATTCCTTCTCAGGTAAGTCAAACCGCTAGTTTAGCCATCAGCAATCTGATTACTTCTTTTTTACTGAAAGCAGGTAAAACGGGAGGTGTAGAAGAAATGCTCTGGCAAGGAAAATCCTTCATGAAGGGCGTATATGCCTATAAAGGTTACATCACGCATCCTATGATCGGCAAGTTATTTCACAAAGCTGTCAAAGACATCCAATTATTATTACTAAGTAAGAGTTAACATTATGATTGAAGATTATCAAGCCCTGTCTAACGCACCCAACTCCCCCGACTTGAATGGCAAGTACTTGGGTTTAATTTCCAGTGATTTTATCTTGGTTTCCGAACTCTTGAAAGAGGCTTCCTACCAAATCAAGAAAAGAGGCTTTTCCGATTTCCCTGTTTTTGTTACCTCTCAAAGACCGATTGAGATTGGTCAAAAATTGATTGGTGTGAATGAAATGAATGGCAACAAATGGAATTACCATGCTTCTACCTTGGAAGAATTTCTTCAAAGAGGTTTGGTGGCGGAAGAAAATAAAGAGCTATTTGTTCAAAACTACAAGGACATCGAAGAATTCGCTTGCCTTTTCGTAGTCGATGGCCAGTTTACGAATTTTGTGTTTATTCCGTTCCCGGAGGAAATGGACAATGTAGAATGAAGAATTTATAGGATTGACAATTCAGTCGGTCAGCACGAGCGAAAGGTGATGAGCGCAGCGATAGACGAGATTTTGACCTCAGCATGAGCGATGTGCGTCGGCGTCAAAAATATAGGCGATAGCGGAGTGAATCACGGTTTCGCGAAGCGAAATTCGCCTTTGCTTAACGACAAAAAAAGAAGTTTTTTTGTTTCTTTTTTTTCAAAAAAAGAAATACCATGGTAAGTTAAGTTCCATAAAAAGAATTGTTAAAAAAGTTCATGCAAGTGCTTTTCTTAGTTAAATAGCTCATTGGTCTTTCTTTTTTTTCATAAAAAAAGAAACAAAAAAAACAGAAGAAATACGGTTAATCCAAAGACGAATTCCTCTACGCGGAACCGATTGTCTCTCCGCTTACGGCTTTAATCTTTGACGCTTACACACATGGCCTATGCGCAGGGTCAAATATCCGCCTGCCGCTTCGCTCAAGCTTCGTTCCAATCTTTCGTGAGGATTAACCGTTCAATGTAGAATTTGTAGGATTGACAATACAGTCGGTCAGCACGAGCGAAAGGTGATGAGCGCAGCGATAGACGAGGTTTTGACCTCAGCATGGGAGATGTGCGTCGGTGTCAAAAATATAGGCGATAGCGGAGTGAATCACGGTTTCGCGAAGCGAAATTCGCCTTTGCTGAACGACAAAAAAAGAAGTTTTTTTGTTTCTTTTTTTTCAAAAAAAGAAATACCATGGTAAGTTAAGTTCTATAAAAAGAATTGTTAAAAAAGTTTATTCAAGTACATTTCTTAGTTAAAAATCTCATTGGTATTTCTTTTTTTTCATAAAAAAAGAAACAAAAAAAAACAGAAGAAGGACGGTTAATCCCAAGACGAATTCCGCTCCGCGGAACCGATTGTCTCTCCGCTTACGGCTTTAATCTTTGACGCTTACACACATGGCCTATGCGCATGGTCAAATATCCGCCTGCCGCTTCACTCAAGCTTCGTTCCAATCTTTCGTTGGGATTAACCTCACAATGTAGAATTTTTGATAGAAAATACCGTCGGTCAGCAGGAGCGAAATGTGATTAAGGTCAAGAATCATTTTCAAAATAATTCTTCATTCTACATTCTTCATTCTACATTCCCTTATTCAGCGGATGAAAATCCCTTACCATCTGACTTAAATAAGCCCGATCTAAATGGGTATAAATTTCTGTAGTCAGGATGGATTCGTGGCCCAGCATTTCTTGCACAGCACGAAGATCAGCTCCCCCTTCAATTAAATGGGTTGCAAAGGAATGTCGGAAAGTATGTGGACTAATGGATTTTTCAATGCCAGCTTTGGCAGCTAAGTCTTTACAAATAATAAAGACCATCACCCGACTCAAAGCACCTCCTCGCCTATTCAAAAAGACTACATTCAAAGCTTCCTTCTTGACGGGTATTTGTGACCTAACCGATTCTAAATAGATTTTCAAATAACGAAAAGCATCTTTCCCAGCTGGCACCAATCGTTCCTTATCCCCTTTGCCACGTACTTTCAAAAAACCTATATCCTCATACACATCCGTCAATTTCAAGTGGGTCAACTCAGAAACCCGCATACCGGCACCGTACAACATTTCCAACATAGCCCGATTGCGCACTCCCTCGGGGGTCGACATATCATTTTGTTCCAAAATCAGATTGATTTCGTCAAAAGAGAGTGTATCTGGGAGTTTCCGACCTTGCTGTGGACTCTTAATATGCAAGGTAGGATCTTGCTGAATGCTTCCTTCAAACTGAAGAAAATGAAAAAATGAACGGATACCTGACAAACACCTAGCCTGCGTACTTGCCTCGATGCCCAATCCGTGCAAATCTTTCAAAAATGCCAAGAGATGTGCTTCTTCAACTTCAGCAATGGCTAAGTCATCACCTAAACTGCTAGCCAAATAAGTGGCTAGTTTGCTAACATCCCGTAAGTATGCTTCATGCGAATGGCCCGACAAGCCTCGCTCAATCTTTAAATAGTTTCCAAACGATTGGATTTCCTTTTCCCACATGGGCTTTTTATTGAAACAAACATGTAAATTTAGAAGAATTACGTAATTTTAAACCTTGACGGACGTTTTAAAATCCGAAGATGTAAGCAAAACCCATAGATATGGTACGACAAAAAATATTGATCCTAAATGGCCCCAATTTGAACCTATTAGGAACTAGAGAACCAGAAATTTACGGTCATCAGACCTTTGAACAATACTTAGAAGTACTGAAAGATAAATTCGGGAAGGAATTGGAATTGGAATATTTTCAATCCAATAGTGAAGGCGCCATGATTAGCAAGTTACATGAAGTAGGTTTTTCTTATGACGGTATTTTGTTGAATGCAGGCGGATATACGCACACTTCCATTGCATTAGCAGATGCTGTTTCTGCCATTTCAACACCTGTGATTGAAGTACATATTTCCAATGTTCATGCTCGTGAATCTTTCCGTGCACATTCTTACTTAAGTCCAAAATGCAAAGGAACCATCATTGGTTTTGGATTGAGAAGTTATGATTTAGGCCTATACTCCTTTATTTAACATGCTATCTTTTTACCCTGGTCCTTCCAAAGTCTATCCTCAAACTTTGGGCTTCATTCAAGAAGCGTACGAGCAGGGAATTGTGAGCATCAATCACCGCAGCGCCCGCTTTGAGAGCTTGTTGAAAGAAACCCTTGAAAACTTGCACCAAAAGTGGGATATCCCGGCCGAATACACCATTTATTTCATTTCTTCGGCCACCGAGGCCTGGGAAATCGTGGCTCAATCTCTGATTGAAAAGAAAAGCCTCCATGTGTACAATGGTGCTTTTGGCAAAAAATGGGCTCATTATGTGGAGCAAATTATACCTGAATCCACTAGTTTGGAATTTGGGCTGAATGAGTCTTTGTCGGAGTTTGCTACCACAATTTCAGAAGAACTTAAATCTGAAGTAGATACGCTTTGCCTAGTTCAAAGTGAGACTTCCAATGGAACAGGACAGGTAATTCATCGAAAGGAATTAGGTTTTTCATCCGATTGCTTGATTGCTGTCGATGCTACATCTTCCATGGGAGGCATTGAGCTACCTTGGTTAGAAGCTGATGTTTGGTTGGCTTCTTGTCAAAAATGCATGGGCATTCCTGCAGGTTTAGGGGTATTGATTTGCTCACCTAAAGCTTTGGAAAGAGCTGAAAAATTGAACAGAAAAGATCATTACAATAGCATCATTTTAATGGAACAAAATAGAAAGTTGTTCCAAACACATTATACACCCAATGTTTTGGGCATTTACTTACTCAATCGCTTAAGCCAAACGCTTCCTTCGATTCAAGAAATCCATCAACATACCTTGGAAAAAATGGCCATTTGGGAAGATTTCTGGAAGCATCAATCCTCATTTGAATTTGATTTTTTGGTAGACCAACATGCCCTTAGACTTCCCACCGTGCTTGCTCTAAAAGGCGATTCATCCGAGGTAAATCGCATTTTCCAGTTAGCAGAACAGCATCAAATTGATTTAGGCAAAGGTTATGGCACTTGGAAAAACAACACCTTCCGAATTGCAAATTTCCCCAGCCATACCATAGAAGATATACACTCACTCATACAATTTATACAAGCTTAACATGCACTTCAACCTAAAAGAAATCATTTCATCATCCCTGATTCTGTTTTCTGTCATCGATATCTTGGGGTCTATTCCCATCATTATCGACCTACGAAAGAAAAATGGAAGCATTCATGCTGAACAGGCCACTTTGGTATCAGGTGCCATTATGATTGGCTTCTTTTTTGCAGGAAAGTTTATCTTACATCTATTGGGAGTAGATACGAATTCTTTTGCCGTAGCAGGTGCTTTGATTATCTTTTTGATTGGCCTTGAAATGACTTTAGGTAGAAATATTTTCAAAGCTGAGGAAATGCAAGAAGGAACTCACTCCATTGTACCTCTTGCCTTCCCTGTCATTGCTGGAGCTGGAACGATGACTACATTGATTTCCTTAAAATCGCAGTTTGAAGAGGAAAATATCATCATCAGTATCTTGATAAACTTAATCTTCATCTACCTCGTGTTACGTAGTAGCGTTTGGATAGAAAAGAAATTAGGAAACGTAGGTACTCAAATTTTACGCAAGGTTTTCGGAGTCATCTTAATTGCGATTGCTATTAAAATCATTAAGACCCGATTGTTCTAAGCATGAGTAAAAAACAAAAATACTATGTCATTTGGGCGGGTCATGAAACAGGAATTTTTGATTCTTGGGCTAAGGCTGAAAAGTTAATCAAGAACTTTCCTGGGGCACAATATAAATCTTTTGATAGTCGTACTGCAGCTGAAGAAGCCTTCAAAAAAAACTATTGGGCCAGTATAGAAACAACTAAAAAATCCAATGTTAAAAAGTCCATTCATTCCCAAGACATCATTATCCCAAGCATCTCAGTAGATGCAGCTTGTTCAGGAAATCCTGGTGTGTTGGAATACCAAGGTGTCAATACCGAAACCAAAGAGGTGCTATTTGCCCAGGGCCCCTATCCTATTGGAACGGTTAATCTTGGAGAATTTTTGGCCATCGTTCATGGATTGGCCTATTTGAAAAAAATCGACTGTCCATTTCCCTTATATTCCGATTCTAGAACGGCTATAGCTTGGGTTAGAAATAAAGCCATCAAAACCAATTTGGAGCGTAATTCAGAAACGGAAGAGCTATTCCAACGCGTAGATAAGGCCATTGCATGGTTAAAAGGCAATTTCTACCAAACAAAAATTTTGAAATGGGAAACAGAGCATTGGGGTGAAAATCCAGCGGATTATGGCAGAAAGTAGGTCCATTTTTCAGTTCAAACAATTTCAATTAGCCCACGGTAATCCAGGACTTAAAATCAGTACGGAAGCCTGCCTTTTCGGTGCTTGGATACCCATTGGCAACTCGCTACAAGCCTTGGATATAGGTACAGGCTGCGGATTATTGGCACACATGCTTTGTCAAAAATCCCCTGATTTACGAGTAGATGCCCTAGAAATTATTCCAGAAGTGGCTGAATTAGCTCAACAAAATGTAGAACAAAGTCCTTTCAAAGAGTACATCAGGGTGTTTCAAGGGGATATTAAAACTTTGCATGTCAGCCAACCCTATGACCTTATCCTGTGTAATCCACCTTTTTTCAGCAATCATTTAGCTACTACGGATAGTTCCAAGCAAGCTGCCATCCATGCAGACCATATGTCTCCCGATGATTTAGCGCAAGCAATCCACCATCATCTGACAGAATTAGGGCATTTTGCTGTCTTATACCCTCCTCATGAAATGGGAATTTTCTTACAAGCTGCCGAAAAAAGAGGCTTATTTGCCAATCAGATTGCTCATATTATTCCCAAACCTGGGGCTAAAGTTCTCCGACAAATGCTTTGGGGATCTCGACAAAAAATGGACATTTCGGTCAAACAAATTCATATTCGTGATAAACAAGGCAACTACCACCTTGATTTTCAAGAATTATTAAAACCTTACTATTTAATCTTCCCTTAAAATAATAACCAAGCTTTTTGTATTTTTGTCAACATGCAAGATTCTACGCTACAAATTTCCATCGTTGTCCCTCTCTTTAATGAGGCTGAATCACTTCCAGAACTATGTGCTTGGATTGATCGGGTTATGCGAGCCAATCATTTCTCTTACGAAATGATTTTTGTAAACGATGGTAGTCGGGATGAATCCTGGGAAGTTTTGAAATCTTTATCGGTTCAATACCCCAGCCTAAAAGCTAGTTCTTTTGCTCGTAATTATGGTAAATCCGCAGCTTTGCATGAAGGGTTCTCCAAAGCACAAGGATCTGTAGTGATTACCATGGATGCCGACATGCAAGACTCCCCTGACGAGATTCCTGCATTATATCAAATGATTACCCAAGATGGTTTTGATTTAGTCTCAGGTTGGAAACAAAAACGTTTTGACCCCTTGTCTAAAACCATCCCTACCAAATTGTACAATGCCGCTACTAGAGCGCTTTCAGGGGTTTATTTACATGATTTCAACTGTGGATTGAAAGCCTATAAATTAGAAGTCATTAAGACCATTCGCCTCTATGGCGAAATGCATCGTTATATTCCCGTTCAGGCAAAGTGGAACGGTTTTTCTAAGATTGGAGAAAAAGTAGTACAGCATCAAGCCAGAAAATACGGCGTAACCAAATTCGGCTTAGAACGATTCTTGTATGGATTTTTGGATTTACTTTCCATCACTTTTGTACAAACCTTTGGCAAAAGACCCATGCACCTTTTTGGTAGCTTCGGAATCCTATCTTTCTTTTCTGGAAGTATCATCACTTTGTGGCTCATCGGCGAAAAACTTTACAATATCACGCAGCATTTAAAATACCGCAATGTGACGGATAATCCTTTGTTCTTTTTGGCATTGGTAGCCATCATATTAGGCGTTCAGTTATTTTTAGCTGGTTTCATTGGTGAGCTGATGGTCACTAATTCTGACAAAACAACCGATTATCAAATCAAGGAAGAAATATCCTAAATATGAGTACAAAAGACCTTCGTTGGCTGAGTCGCTCGGAACTTCTCATTGGAGAACAAGGCATCCAGCAATTACAAAATGCCCATGTATTGATTGTAGGACTGGGAGGAGTTGGCTCCTTTGCCGCTGAGTTTATTGCTAGAGCGGGTGTAGGAACCATGACCATTGTGGATGGAGACGTAGTAGATCCTACTAATAGAAATCGCCAATTGCCAGCCTTAGCAACTAACCACGGTGTCGCTAAAGTAAAAATCATGGCTGAGCGCTTATTGGCCATCAATCCAGATTTGGTCTTGCATGAGCATGAGACATTTTTGAGTCCTGAGGCTGCCAAAGAGATTTTAGAGAAAACAAAATACGATTATGTCATGGATTGTATTGATTCGGTCACACCCAAATTGACCCTATTAAAAACAGCCTATGACCTAGGATTGAACATCGTAAGCTCCATGGGAGCGGGAGGAAAATTAGATCCAACCAAACTCAAAACGGCAGATTTATTGGATACCCGTGAATGTTATTTAGCTTCTTTGGTTAGAAAGCGTATCCGTAAAATGGGAGTTTCACGCGGAATTAAAGCCGTATATTCACAGGAAAAAGTAAAAGATGAATCGCTTATTTTAACGGATGGCTCCAACTTCAAGAAGTCTGCATACGGAACCATTTCCTATCTTCCTGCGGCTTTTGGAGGTGTTTGCGCATCTGTCGTGATTCGCGACTTATTGAATGAGCCTATTCCGATGGAAAAAAAGCCCAAGGCCTTCATTAAAATGGAGCAAAAAAACAAACAAAAGAAATGATCAAAATAGGTGTTATCAATGTTTCTGACCGCGCCAGTGCAGGTATCTATGAAGATATCCCGGGTAAGGCTGTCGTAGAATTGCTTAAGGAATATTTGATTTCTGATTTTGAAGTAGTTTATGCGGTCATTCCTGATGAACAAGACTTATTAGAACAAACCATGTGCCAAATGGCCGATGAAGCGGAGGCTTGTCTGATTGTTACTACAGGTGGAACGGGCCCAGCACTACGGGATGTTACTCCTGAAGCTACGGAAGCTGTATGCCAAAAGATAATGCCAGGTTTTGGAGAATTGATGCGTCAAGTAAGCCTACAATACGTCCCTACCGCCATATTAAGCCGCCAAACTGCGGGTATTCGTGGGAAATCATTGATTGTCAATTTACCAGGAAAACCCAAAGCTATTCGCCAGTGCCTAGAAGCTATATTTCCAGCTATACCTTATTGCATTGATTTGATTGGTGGCCCATTTTTAGAGTGCAATGAAGCCAATATGAAAGCCTTCCGACCGCCCTCTTCCTAATTTTCGTGTTGGATTAATCGTTCATACAATTTCGCTGTGATTACCCCCCTTTTTCCATCGGCAATGACGTTGTCATCAATTTGAAGTATGGGAACCACCCGTTTGGTACTTCCTGTGGTAAAAACTTCATCCGCCTGCTTAAATGCATCTAAACTCACATCTTGTATCTTAACTTCTATGAAGGAAGATGCCAAATCGATTACGTGTTTTCGAGTAATTCCTTCCAAGATATGTTGAGCTGGAGTATATAAAACCCCATCCTTCACACAAAACAAATTGCTTCTGGATGATTCAGAAACGCCATATGCTTGGGTATAATAAATCAAATCATCAAAACCTTGGGATTTGATATCACTCCAATTTCGGATGGCATAGGCATAGTTCAAGGATTTAATATCCGCCATTTCACGTACAAAATTTCTACTTGCCAATTTCATCCCATGGATTGGATCCATGAATTGAAATTCATTGGGAATAATGAATAATTGACTTTTTCCTTGAGGTTCAAAACCATTGGAAGAATCTCCGCCCGTAAGAACCATTTTGATACCTAAGCAATCTACTTCCGACTTAGCCGCAATCTCATGAATTAAACCAGCTAACTGCTCTTTGCTGTACATATGAGAAATCCCCATTTTATCGGCCGAGGCTAAAAAACGGTCTAGGTGATCCGATAGAAAAATAGGTCTACCCTGCATGACCCTAAAAAAATCAAATATGCCAAAGCCTCGTAAAAAACCGACATCTTGAATGCCTACATAAACCTGATCTGGATCTATCCAGTGATGATTATGATAAATTGGATAAACCATTTTCTTGTAATTTCTTAACTAATTGTATGACTTGTCGAGCTTCTATTACATCATGCACCCGTAGGATATGGGCACCTTGTTGTAAGGCCACCGTATGTAAAACCGTGGTTCCATTCAAGGACTCCTCTGCCTTCGTTCCAAGCACTTTTTGTATCATGGATTTTCGGGAAACTCCCACTAAAAGTGGCACGCCTAATCGAGTGAATTGATGTAATTGAGCCATCAATTGATAATTTTGGTCCAAAGATTTAGAGAAACCAAAGCCTGGATCTAGCACCACATCCTTGGCTCCCAGCGCCCTCAAAGCCTGTATTTTTTTTATCATGTCTAACCAGACATCTTCCACCACATATTCATAATCAGGCACTTGATGTACTTGTGAAAAAGCACCCACACTGTGCGTTAAAATATAAGGAACTTGATTTTCGGATACCCATTCAAATATCCCTTCATCCATTTGCCCGCCACCTACATCATTGAACCAATCTGCCCCAGCTTGAATGGCGGCCTTTGCCACCGACAGACGGTAAGTATCCACAGATAAACAAATATGAGGAAAGGCTTTACTTAATGCTTCGATTACTGGGATTACGCGATCTTGCTCTTCTTGAGCAGAAACGGCCTTCGCATCTGGTCGGGTAGAATGCCCACCCACATCCAAGATGCTGGCTCCTTCCTCAATCATTTGAGCAGCTAAAGCTAAACATTCATCGATCACTGTCACCCGGCTAGCAGAAAAAAAAGAATCCGGCGTAGCATTCAATATACCCATGATTTGGGGTATCTGAAGATCAATCAATCCCGACTTATATCGAATTGTTTGAAAAGATGGAAAAAGAGCTTCCAAATGAGCTGAAATTTAGGATAATTTAAATATTTTTGTAGTCTGAAAAAAAAGAGATTTGTAAACTAATCCTCTCCTATGAACAGGGACAATGCGCCTTCCCAAACTGAAATCGAATATCGACAAGTAATTTCACACTGCAAAGCCTTGTTTGATAAAAAAAACAAAGATTACGGTACTTCTTGGCGAATTTTACGATTACCTAGTTTAACAGATCAAATTTTTATAAAAGCGCAGCGTATACGCAGCATTCAAGAAAAAGGAGAGCAAAAAATTCAAGATGGTATTGAAGGTGAATTCATTGGAATCATCAACTACTGCATCATTGCCTTAATTCAAAAGTCGCTCGAAAATTCAGAACAAATGGAGTTTTCTGCGGATGAATTAAGTCGATTTTACGATTATCAAGTAGAAACCACCTTGGAACTTTTACGCAATAAAAATCATGATTACGGTGAGGCTTGGCGCGACATGCGTGTGAGTAGCATGACAGATCTAATCTTAATGAAGATTTTCCGCACGAAACAAATCGAAAATAACCTGGGTGTTACCCTCGTTTCCGAAGGTGTAGAAGCCAATTACCAAGACATGCTGAATTACGCAGTCTTCTGTTTGATCAAAATCAAGGAAGAACAAATGCAAATCCAACAACAATAATCCACCAATAATATGCGGCAATACAGTCGAATCGCTACTTTTTTATTGGTCTTTATCTTCCTCTTTTCAGGTCTAATCAAACTGAATGACCCAATTGGAACCCAACTGAAATTGGAAGAATATTTCGATGTATTTTCTCAAGATTTTCCAGCGATGGAAGGCTTTTGGAAATTTTGGATTCCCTTTGCTCTACCTCTTTCCATCTTATTAAGTAGTATGGAAATTGTCTTGGGAATTGCTCTCTGGGCAAATTACAGAACAAAACAGGTGCTTTGGACGTTTTTAGGCCTCTTGGGGTTCTTTGGTTTCTTAACTTTTTATTCGGCTTATTTCAACAAAGTAACGGATTGTGGATGTTTCGGTGAGACGATCAAACTGACTCCTTGGACTTCTTTCTTCAAAGATGTATTCTTGTTTGTTTTGGCTCTTAGTTTATTATTTACTGACAAAATTAAGTCTTTCAATAAGAATCTAAGCCCAGTCATTATTAGTGCTATTATAAGTGTTTCTTTAGGTATTTATTGTTATTTCTATTTACCAATCCACGATGGCTTACCTTATGCCATTGGTGATAATATTCCACAAAACATGAAGTCTAGGGAAGCCATGCGCTTTTCTTATGTCTACAAAATCAATGGTAAAGAGGAGACATTAACTGAAATGCCTACAGACACGCAAGCCGTATTTGTTTCCATGCAAGCCTTGAATGAGAAAGAAGCTCGCCCATTGATTACCGACTATCGGATTTGGGTAGATAATGATACTATCGATTATACAGCTGAGAGTTTCAAGGGTAAAAAACTGATGGTCATCATTCCTAATGTACACCATTCGCATTTGGATGCTTTAAAACAAATTGCTCTTTTGGCCAATGAAGCCAGTAAAAAAGGTCTTGAGGTTTGGTTATTAAGTGCTTCTTCTGATGAAGAAGTGAATAGTATCCGACATGAGTATCAATTAAATTTCCCGGCCATGTCCGTGGATACCAAAGTATTAAAAACCATCATTCGTTCTAGCCCAGGTCTTTGGTTGCTTAACCAAGGAACTGTTCGTGGTAAATGGTCTGCCTACCACCTACCTAGTATCGAAGACATAGACCAACGTTTAATAACAACAGATTAAGAATGAAAAATATTTATTTAATAGGAATGCCCTCCTCGGGTAAAAGTACTCTTGGGAAAGAATTAGCGAAAAACTTAGGATTTAGTTTTACGGATATGGACAAGCTGATTGAAACAAGGGAACAAAAAACTATTTCTGAAATTTTTTCGACCCAAGGTGAGGCGCATTTCCGTGAATTAGAACGCAAGACTTTGCATGGTTTCCAACCCGATCAATCCATGGTCATTGCCACAGGTGGTGGAGTACCTTGCTTTTTTGACAACATGGATTACATGAAAAAACATGGTATCAGTGTTTTCTTAAATGTGGAGTTGAATGACTTAGCCAAGAGATTGTACAAAGCGCAAGGTAATAACCGTCCGCTTTTAGATAAAAGTCAAAGTGAAGAGGCGGTGATTGCCACCATCAAAAAGACTTTTGAGGAAAGACTTCCTTTTTACAAACAAGCCGATATTCAGGTAGATGGGGAAATTAGTGTCAATCAATTGTTGTGGTTGATTGAGTCTTACGTTCCCGTTCAATAATTAAAATAAGATTCCCCCTCCTAATACAAACTGCAGGTTATTTTTGGTCAACATGGCCGATGAATAATCTGCAGCATTTTTTAAGCTATATGGTGTAAATCCATCTTTTGCCGTACGCTGAACGGCTGTCAAATCGATATAAAAAGAGGATGTACGATAGCCAATCCCTCCCGATATTTGCAAGCTATTACGATCAATACCATCGTAAGTACTGGAATAACCACTACCAAACTGCGCTACTCCAGCGCGTATATTCCAATTTGTTGTTACACGAATTTCTGTTCCTACTTTAATGTTCAAAGCCGATTCAAAATTTCGTTTGATTTGTCCGTTGTGCTTATCTTGAAACTGTTGATTGGCCGATGAATTTAATTCACTTGAAGAAACGCGCATACCTGGGTAATTCACATAAGCCAAATCTAAACTCAGAAAGCCTCTTTTTCCAAAGAAATAAGCCAATCCTCCCGATAAAGTCATAGGAGTAGTCAATTGATAGGTAAACTCATTTGGAGTTACATAAACAGGTTTTACTTTCGTAATGATAATAGGTACCCCATTGGAATCATAAGATGGGATGCCGTTGACGGTCGGACTAATACGCGCATCATATCGTTCATTCACTTGATCAAAATAGGCAGGGCTTTGGAAATTAAATGCCACTCTCAAATTGGGACTCCATTTATAAATCATACCCAAGGATAATGATATCCCCGATCCATTAGTCACTAAATTTTCTCGGTAATTCATCGCAGCCACATAGCGTCCACCTACATATTCCTCTGTCCAATTGCTCGTTGTTGTTGAGGTAATTTTCGAAAACTGCAAGCCTGCACCAATGTACAATTTGTCCATGTAAGAAGCCCCATAGCTAAAATTCCAACTGCTCAAAGCTCCTGAATTCACCACTTCTCCTACTTGAGAGGTTGGCAAATTAGGTTCATACCGAGAAAAAGGCACTCCACCATTGGTTGGGTTAGGATCAATCAAATAAGCCTGATATGCCGCCGCTTCTGGACTATCTGCATAATTACTAGCTGGACTATATTCACCGTCCAAACTAGCCCCAGTGGCATTTTTATCATTTGCTTTTTCAATGAATGAATCTAGTAATGACGATCGATTATTGGTACCTGTTACATACACTGGTTGAGTAAATACCACTTGTCTGGAATAACTTATCCCAAATGCACCATGCCATTTGTTATAAGAACTAGGATCTCCTGCCAACACCAAACCTAAACTTGGCAAATGAAACAAGGCATCTGTTTGCTTGGCAATGGTTCCTAGATAATTGGAGCTAGTGGATGAATTTTGTTGAGCCATACTCAAATGCACCTCCGAACGATTGTAGAATCCCAAACCTGCAGGATTAGCTGCAATGGAACTAACATCAGCACCTAAAACACTGTAGGTTCCTCCCAGGGCCTGCATACGAGCTGTTCCCGTAGCGTAGGTAGTAGAGAAGTATTTAGCCAAATTCGCATAACTGTATATTTGTCCAAACACAAGATTAGGCAAACACAATCCTAAAGCGATTGTTACAATGTACTTTTTCATAAGATCAAATATTACCTAGGTCCACGTGAACTTCCACCACCACCACCTCCACCACTGGAGCTTCCGCCTCCTCCATAAGATCCCCCTCCTGAATTATAAGAAGGTCTAGAGAAGCTTTCCACTTGACGAGATTGAGATGGTTCAGCATAACGATATTCCACATTACTGTTTCTTCTAGGTGCTGCCGAACGCTCATAGCTTTGAGTACCTGCCGAACGATTGGAATAGGTACTTGGTTGATTCGAACCTTGACTATTGTAATAGTTATTACCGCTTCTAGGTGTATTAGAGAAGGAATCTCCATAACTACCGCGGTTAGATGAAGATGAAGCTGCATCTCTTGGGCCATAGTTCACCTTACGTGGAGGATCTACCGTGGTATTATTGTAATTGTAACCACTAGAACCTAATGAATTATAATAGTTGTAATTATTATACACTACCCCACCAAAATTACGGTATGGATTGTAGAATGACCATGGATTATAAAATGGATCATAGTAACTGTAGGAGTTAAATCCGTATACTGAACCATAACCAAAAGTTGAGCCATAGTAGAATGGATCATTCATCACACCATAGGCTGAATAATAAGGATTCATCATCAAATTATATGAACTCAATGGAGAATACCAGCGAGATCTGAATCCATATCCAAAACTAATCATGGGGTTCATATACCAATTATTCCAGGCTGATCCCGTAGTAAAACCTGCATTATAACCTGTATTGTACACTTGGTTATAAGTACTCGGATTTACACCGTTATTGTAAACACTTCTTGAATTTAAAAAATTGGACTGCTCTGCAATACCTTCCTCTTCTTCAATCACAACTGTATTATCATCGAAATTCAGATAATCCGATTTTACTTTTTTGGTAGAAGCCACCGCACGCTGCGGTACATCATACAAATCATCTGAAGCAAATTGCTTCTTGGCAACTTCTCCTGATGGACTGACCTGAATGGTCACACAGCCTTGAAATAAAGCCGCAATACCCAGAAAAGACAAGATAATAAGTTGATTTTTCATGGTCTTAGAGATAAAAGTATAAGCTTAACTAAGGACAATAACGTATCTTTGTCGTTAATCGTTCGTTGATTGAGAATATTAACACAAATAAAACGAATAAATATCTAATTAATTACGCGACAAGCTATTTTTATGAGTAAATCCTTACCCAGCAGAGCTGAAAATTATTCCGAGTGGTATAACGAATTGGTGAAGCGTGCCGACTTAGCTGAAAATTCAGCGGTTCGTGGCTGTATGATCATCAAACCGTATGGCTATTCTATTTGGGAAAAAATGCAAAGAGCCTTGGATGACATGTTCAAAGAAACCGGGCACGTAAACGCTTATTTCCCTCTTTTAATCCCCAAATCCTTCCTTTCTAAAGAAGCTTCACACGTAGAAGGCTTCGCCAAAGAATGTGCTGTGGTTACCCATTACCGACTAAAAAATGATCCGAACGGCCACGGAGTAATCGTGGATCCAGAAGCAAAATTGGAAGAAGAATTAATCATTCGTCCAACATCTGAAACCGTGATTTGGTCTACTTATAAAAACTGGGTGCAATCGTACCGCGACTTGCCTATTTTAATGAATCAATGGGCTAATGTCATGCGTTGGGAAATGCGTACCCGTTTGTTCTTAAGAACTGCTGAATTCCTTTGGCAAGAAGGTCATACGGCCCATGCTACCAAAGAAGAGGCTGTAGTTGAAACAGAACAGATGTTAAATATCTATTCCGAATTTGCTGAAACCTTCATGGCGATGCCCGTGATCAAAGGTCGTAAAACTGCCAATGAGCGTTTTGCAGGTGCCGAAGATACCTATTGCATTGAAGCTATGATGCAAGACGGAAAGGCTTTGCAAGCGGGCACTTCCCACTTTTTGGGACAAAACTTTGCCAAAGCATTTGATGTCAAATTTTTAAATAAAGCGAACCAACAGGAATTTGTTTGGGGAACCTCATGGGGTGTTTCTACTCGCTTGATGGGAGCCTTGATCATGGCACATTCGGACGACCAGGGTTTGGTATTACCTCCGAAATTAGCCCCTATCCAAGTGGTGATTGTACCTATTTATAAAGGAGAAGAGCAATTGAATAACATCAAATCCAAAATTGACCCTTTGGTTGCTGCTTTGAAAAAAAGAGGTATATCGGTCAAATTTGATATTTCGGAAAACCAAAGTCCAGGATTTAAGTTTGCCGAATATGAATTAAAAGGTGTGCCTGTACGCTTAGCAATTGGTAACCGCGATATCGAAAATGGAACCATTGAATTGGCCCGTCGTGATACCCGTGTCAAAACCAGTTTGCCATTTGAAGGCATTGAGCAGGTGATTGTGGATACCTTGGATGATATCCAAATCAGCATCTACCAAAAAGCTTTGGATTTCAGAGCTGCCAATACCTTTGAAGTAAATACTTGGGATGAATTCCTAGTGAAAATAGAAGAAGGCGGATTCTTGTCGGCCCATTGGGATGGAAGTCCAGAGACCGAAGAAAAGATCAAGGAATTGACCAAAGCCACCATTCGTTGTATTCCTTTGGATTCCCAGGAAGAAGCAGGAAAATGCATCCTTACTGGAAACCCATCGAAACAACGTGTAATTTTTGCCCGCGCTTACTAAGACGCAGGAATCAATTTCTTCAATACCTCCAATACCCGATCGATCTCCGATTGGGTATTGTTTTTTGAGAAAGAAAAACGAACAGCAGCACCTGTCGCATTCGGATTCAAGGCCGAAAGGACATGTGATCCAACCGATGTACCACTCGAACAAGCACTACCACCTGAAGCTGAAATTTTCTCAATATCCAATTGAAACAAGAGCATATCGCCATCTACTACTTGAGGAAAACGTACATTGAGCACAGTGTATAAGCTATTTTCAACATCACCCGATTTACCATTGAATTCTACATTCGGGAAAGTCTTTTTCAATCCTTCGATGAAATAAGACTTCAAACCTTTGATGTAGGCCATGTGCTCCTCCATTTCTTCATAGGCAATAGATAAAGCTTTGGCTAGCCCAATGGCGCCGTAGACATTTTCTGTTCCCCCACGTTGGTTCCGCTCTTGTGCACCACCATGTAAAAGTGGATGGAATTTTGAACCTGCTTTGGCATACAGAAACCCGATGCCCTTAGGACCATGAAATTTATGTGCTGCACCTACAATGAAGTGAACAGGTAATTGCGACATATCATGACGATAATGGCCCATGGTTTGAACAGTATCCGAATGAAAAATAGCTGCATATTGCTCGCAAAGAGCTCCTACCGCATTCAAATCCAACAAATTAGCTATTTCATTATTACCATGCATTAAACTCACTAAAGCGTGAGGATTCTCTTGCAAGAGACGTTCTAAATCAGCTAAATCAATGCTGCCATCAGGAAGCAATTGAACTAATTTGAGATCAACCAAACCTAGTTTCAACCAAGCCTCAGCTGTATGTAAAACGGCATGATGTTCTAATGGCGACGTGATGATGGTCTTTACTCCGCCATATAAAACAGCCGATTGAATAACCGTATTATCCGCCTCTGTTCCACCCGAAGTAAAGAAAATCTCGGACGGAGAAGCGTTCAGTAAAGCCGCAATGGTCTTGCGCGCTCGCTCAATCGCTACTTTGGCTTGTCGGCCGTGAGAGTGAATCGAAGAGGGATTAGCCGTGAAATTTTCAAAATACGGCTGCATTTCTTGCCAAACTACAGGGTCAATGGGCGTAGTAGCTGCATTGTCCAAATAGATGGGCGTGACAGAATTTGACATAAATTTTAAGACTGCGCGATTTTTTCAATCGCATTCATAATTTGTTGAGCAAAAGTGTTGGCTTGTTCTTCTGTCGAAGCTTCGGCATATATGCGAATGATAGGTTCTGTGTTGGATTTGCGCAAATGCACCCATCCATTTGGAAAGTCAATCTTGACTCCATCAATCGTGTTAACATTATATTCTTGATAGGCTTTGGCAATAGAATCGAGAATTAAATCCACGTTCAAATTAGCCGAAAGCTCAATTTTATTCTTTGAAATCACATAGGCTGGATAAGATGCTCTCAAAGCTGAAATCTTCATCCCCGAATTTGCTAAATGCGTTAAAAACAAACCGATACCCACTAGGGCATCACGACCGTAATGCGATTCAGGGAAGATCACACCCCCATTACCTTCTCCACCAATGATGGCCTTTTGAGCCTTCATTTGGTTAACCACATTCACTTCACCCACAGCTGCGGCAAAATAATGCCCACCTTTTGACTCGGTCACATCACGTAAAGCACGGGTAGACGACAGATTAGAGACAGTGTTTCCTACTTGTTTGGAAAGGACATAATCTGCTACGGCCACCAAGGTATATTCTTCACCAAATGGTGTTCCATCTTCATTAATGAAGCAAAGACGATCCACATCAGGATCCACGACAATCCCTAGGTCATAATTACCTGATTTCATTTTGGCAATCATATCCGTCAGGTTTTCCGGAAGTGGTTCGGGATTATGAGCAAAATGGCCCGTTGGCTCACCAAAAATCACATCCACATGAGCCGCTCCCAAAGCTTTCAATAGATGAGGTACAACGATACCCCCTGTGGAATTCACCGCATCTACTAAAATGCGGAATTTAGATTGAACAATGGCATTGACATCCACCCATGGAAGGTCAAGTACATGTTGAATATGTTGATCTAAGAAAGTATCATCTTGGGTAATTTTTCCCAATTGAAACACCTCCGAAAACTGAAAATCTTGTTGCTCTGCAATTTGCAATAAAGCCTTCCCATCGGCATCTGAAATAAATTCTCCATCGGAATTCAGTAGCTTCAAGGCATTCCACTGAGCGGGATTATGACTGGCTGTGATAATAATTCCTCCTGCAGCTTTTGTCCAAGGGACGGCTAGTTCAACCGTAGGAGTCGTAGACAAACCGATATCGAGTACATTCCAACCCAAACCAACCAAGGTATTGGCCACTAAAGAAGAAACCATTTCACCTGAAATACGTGCATCACGCCCCAAAACAATGGAATTGGAAGGATGATTGTTGCGACGAAGCCAAGTACCATAAGCCGCGGCGAATGTAACCACATCGATCGGACTTAGGCCTTCACCAGGCTTTCCTCCAATAGTACCACGAATTCCAGAGATTGATTTAATTAAGGCCAAAATGCTAATGTTTTAAAGGTGGAAACGAAAGGTAAATTTACAAATTTGCGACAAGAAATGGGAAGGTTTTATAAATTATGAATTATGGGTTATAAATTATTTATTAGTTAGTAATAGATGAAAGCTCTATCACTAAAATCTATACCTTAAAACACATTCTACATTCCAGAAGCAAACTCCTGACCCCATTGATGCAAAGAAGCAATACTGGGTAATAGTTTTTCTCCTTTGGGAGTTAGGGAATATTCAACGGTAGGAGGAACTGTGGCAAATACCTCTCGGTTGATAATGCCATTGGCTTCCATATTTTTCAATTCCTTGACCAGCATACGGGTGTTAATCCCTTCTACCGATCGTTCCAATTCTTTAAAACGCATTTTACCTTTCGATAAAATATAAATAATGGGCATGGACCATTTGCCTCCAATGATGTCCAACACTTCTTTCAAGGAACACGATTTTTCTGAAATACCTAAATTATTTTGCATCATAACTACTTGATTACCTGTATTGCTTTACCTTTGGTTACTACTGTACATCCGTGTAACTACTTTCAAAAGTAAAGTAATGACTTTATGTTTACAAGAAAATAATCAAAAAGCTAAAAAAATGAAATTACTAGAAGCAATAAAATTAGGTCAACACAATCTAAAAAATAGAATGGCGATGGCACCCATGACCAGGAGTCGGGCTACTGTCGATGGACTTGTTGGCGAATCCACACAGGTATATTATTCCCAACGTGCCAGTGCAGGTTTAATCATCACGGAAGCTATCAACATTTCCAAGCAAGCCTTAGGGAGTCCTTTGACACCAGGGATTTACACGAACGAACAAATAGCAGCATGGAAAAAAGTAACCCAATCTGTACATGAAAAAGGTGGAGTCATTTATGCACAATTATGGCATACAGGGCGTGTGGGACATTCATTGGTAAAAAATGGAGAACTGCCAGTCTCTGCCTCCGCGGTGGCTATTGAAGGTCAACAACATTTTACGATGGAAGGTATGAAAGATTACGAGACACCGAAAGCATTGAGCACGGAAGAGGTGAAAAGCATCGTTCTAGAATACAAGCAAGCAGCAATAAATGCGATAGAAGCCGGTTTTGACGGAGTAGAATTGCATTCTGCCTTTGGATACTTACCTAATCAATTTTTAGCTGACAGTGTGAATCAAAGAACGGATGAATATGGAGGTAGCCATGAAAATAGGAATCGTTTTGTGCTAGAAATTATGCAAGAAATGGTACAAGCCATTGGTGAGGCTAAGGTAGGTATACGTATTTCGCCGACAAGTACGTACAACGGTATTTCTCACCAAAATCCTGTGGAACAATTTAGCCTTTTGATTCAAGAATTGAACAAATTACCCTTGGCTTATATCCACATCATGAATGCACCATTCTCAGCAGAACAGTTCCCAACATATCCAAGCAATTCTGTTGAAACCTTTGGGAAGATCAGTCAGCACCCAGTGATAGCCAATTTGGGGTATACTAAGGAAACGGGAGAAGCAGAATTACAAAAAGGCATCGCAAAACTTATATCATATGGTACTTTATTTTTAGCAAATCCCGACTTGCCAAAGCGATTTGAATTGAATGCCGAATTGAACCAAGCTGACCGTGCAACCATGTATGGTGGACAGGATCATGGTTATATTGATTATCCATTTTTAAATAAATAAACATATATCTCTCATGAACTGTATTCAAGCTATTTTGACCATTGACATCGACAATCTCCCTGCCAATTTTCAAGAAATCATTCAGCACGAGCAAGCAAAGATAGCCCAATGGAAAGAGGAAGGGATTTTGGAAAACTTCTTTCTTCGTCAAAGCAAAAATGGAGCCGTTATTATATTCAAAAATGTGAGCCAAGAGCAAGTAGAAACCCTTATGACTACCTTACCCTTATACCCATTGAGAAAAAGCATTGAATATTTTCCCTTGATTAAGCAGTTTTGATCATCATAGTTTAGCGTTGTCAAATTTTGAAAATTTGACAACGCTAATTTTCTATTAAGTGCAGCATTAATACAATAGTCTCATCAATCCGCATCATCCTGATGCCCCAAAGATTCGCCAAATCCATAGCGAAAAACTTTCATTTTATCCCATTATTCAGCCCAAGTCTAGCGTCAATAATTCAGACAATATCTCGTCAATTCTAGCAAATCTGAAGAATTTAAACTTTTGTTTACAAGTAAAAATCTCATTTAAAATTCAGAACAAAAGCTCTATATCCTACTTAATAGGGCGATTTTAACTAGAAACTTTAAAATTTAAATTTTTCTTGACAAAACAATACGTAACATCCTGAACATGAGGCCTTACGATTGAAAGAGAAAAAGTAGATTGAAAAAAAATCATGGCCAACAAAACCAATTTTATGGTCATTGCTGTTAAAAAACGCCCATAGAAAAAACGACAAATTACCATGGGCAAGTCAAAATTAATTTAGGTCAAAAAGGGCTGACCACTCAAAGTGACAATTATAAAACTTGTGGAGCAGAAACCACATTAAAAACGGACTGTTCTCATCCAGTCAATTCTATGAGAGGCGGAAACCGAAAAGCCTTAAGAGTAGGGAAGCTAATCTATTTAAAATGGCAAATTTAAAAGCAAAATACACATTTGTTTCTCCTACAACAGGAAATACCTATGTTCTACATGTTCAAACTGGACCATTAACAAATCCAATTCCGACCATTGACAATCCCAATGCTATTGGCTGGCCAATTTTAAGCGGTACTTTAGTTACTGTAATTGAAGGGGTTCCTACAACCTATGTAGTTCCTCCAGGAGGAACCTCTGGTATGATTTACAATGGATTATGGCAAAGCGCAAGCTCCTCACCTCAAGGAGGACCATTATGTCAAGGTATTGAAAATTTAATCGTTACACCATTTGACGGCAAGAGCACACCTATTTCTGCAAATGGTAACAATAGTGTCCAAATTACATTAGGTACATTAAATGATACAGCTACCTTATCAAGCTTTGTTTTCCCTCCTCAATAATAAAGCTTAATAATGACTTTAGAATAAATTGTGGTTATACGGTGGTTTGGCAAAAAGCGATATTTCGTCGTTCTATCAGTAATTTGTGGTTAACAAATATGGTACTTCGAAATCCGCTTCTTTGCCATGCGCCAAACCGCTTGGATTACAAGATGATTTTGACTTGGAAAAGGAACAAGCTTTACATTTGTCTGAATTAATATAACATCCGCCAAATTTTGTAAATTCGAAATGTCTCGCACATCTCTTTGCCCATGAAATTCGAGAAACATTTTCCGACGGATCCATTGAAACCCTACATTCAATACTATGTGGTATCTGAGAATGAGTCGGCAAGTGAATACAAGGTTTTCCCTTCTTCTGGCATGGTGATGGGGTTTCAGTACCAAGGGCAACTAGCTAGTCTAGCTGGTCACCAAGAAAATAAATTATCATCAGCTGGGATTTCTGGAATCTCTGATAGCTACAAAATCTTCAAAAACTCAGCCAACATTGGGACCATTTTGGTGTATTTTAGTGAAACAGGCTTTAGGCATTTTGCCACTCATCCTGCGCATGAACTTTTTAATTTGAGCCTTTCACTAGAGGATATTTTTGATTCTCAAAGTGTACGCGAAGTGGAAGAAAGATTATCCATGGATTCTAGCGACCACAATCGAATACGAATCGTGGAACATTTCCTTCTTTCACAACTCAAAGACATTGATCAAGACAAATTGATTATTGAAGCTGTCAAACTGATTTACCAAAGTAAGGGAACCATCCGTATCCAAGAATTGAACAAAAAACTGGGCATCAGTGCCAGCCCATTTGAAAAACGCTTTCGTCAATTGGTCGGAACCTCAGCCAAGAAATTTGCATCCATCATTCGCTTTAATTCGGTTCTGGACAGTCTTCATGAATCTAAATCTTTAACAGAGATCTGTTACGAGAATCATTTCTTTGACCAAGCTCATTTCATCAAAGACTTCAAACAATTTACGGGTGATACTCCCGAAAATTTCAAACGCTTTTCATAAAAACGATTTTTTACAATGACAGCGGCTTACAATCAGCCAAATTTGTTCCATCAATCACATAAAATAAGCCAACGTATGTTTACCGTAGAACAAATCAAATCGGCACATGGCCTCGTCCAATCAGGAGCAGATTTCCCTGCCTTCATCCAAACGATCAAACAATTAGGAGTCACCCATTATGAAACTTACGTGGCCGATGGGCACATCGACTACCATGGTGCAAATGCATATAGTGTCACTGTTCCAGCCAAATATGAGCCCATGAGTATCAAGGATATTCCCCAAATTGAAGTTTTCAAATCTGAACTTATTGCTCACCAGCAAGGCAAAACGAATTTCTTGACTTTCATTCAAATGTGTGCTAACACAGGTATCGAAAAATGGGCTATTTGCATGGATCAAATGACCTGTATCTATTTTGACAAAGCAGGAAATGAAGTTTTGGTAGAAAAGATTCCGGAATAATCATCCTAAGATCCTAGACCTACTTACTATGGAGCTTGGGATTTGTAATTAGATTTGCTAATTAGATTTGTCAAATTTTGAAAATTTGACAAATCTTTCGCATGGGATTCATTTTCAAAGCTTTGCATTTTAAATTATCAAAAGGCTTAAATTGCATTTACAATATTCAAACCAAAGTGTTCAATAATTTCTAGAAACAAGCTTGCCTAATTCAATTAGAATTCTACAACATTCACTAATTATCTAAACCTAAGATGACAAGAAGTTACTATTCAAATTCGGTCACCGACTTCTTGATTGACGATAACGACAAGATACTTGGACAATTAATTCGAAATCATTCATTTGCAACCGAAAATTTACAGCGTAATGCATGGATGAGGCAAATTGAAATCCTCAAGGCTACACTAATTCCATTTAAAAGAGGTACTATATACTTTGAGTTCTCTATTCCTAGGATGGGAAAACGTGTTGATAACATTTTACTTCTTGATGATTTTATATTTGTAATGGAATTTAAAGTTGGCGAATCTGAATATCAAAAACATGCCATAGAACAAACTGTTGACTACTGTTTAGATTTACAGAATTTTCATCAGGGAAGTCATTATGAAAAAATTGTTCCTTTACTGATATCAACAAAAGCACCCAACATTCAAAATAAGTGGGAAGTTGAAAATCAATTATTAGACCCAATATTTGCTAACCAATCTAACCTTACTGAAAATATTAATCAAACACTTCGATTGAGCAATAGCACGAAAATAGATCCTATTCAGTGGGAAAAATCGACATATAAACCAACACCTACTATCATTGAAGCCTCACAAGCCTTATATAGGGGTCATTCTGTTACTGAAATTTCACGAAGTGATTCAGGTGCAATTAACCTCACCAAAACAACAGAATGTATAAATCGAATTATTGAAAAATCAAAAACATCACACAGTAAATCAATTTGTTTTTTGACTGGAGTACCTGGAGCTGGTAAAACCCTTGCAGGATTAAACATTGCAAACGAAAGAAGAAAAGCTCATGAAGATGAAAATGCTGTTTTTCTTTCTGGAAATGGCCCTTTGGTTTATGTACTGAGGGAAGCTTTGGTTCGAGATGAAGTATTGCAAGCCAAAGAAAATGGCAAAAAATTGACAAAAAAAAGTTCCGTAATAAAAGCCAATGCCTTCATACAAAATATTCATCATTTCAGAGATGATAATTTAATATCTCTACATGCTCCAGATGAAAAAGTAGTTGTCTTTGATGAAGCCCAACGTGCTTGGACGCGAGAAAAAGCGGCATCATTCATGAAATCAAAAGGTACGGATTTTCACATGTCTGAACCTGAATTCTTAATTGATGTAATGAATCGACATGATAATTACTGCACAATTATATGTCTCATTGGAGGAGGCCAAGAAATAAATACTGGGGAAGCAGGTTTATCCGAATGGATCTTAGCCTTAAAAAATCATTATCCCAATTGGATAATATATTATTCCAATATGATCACCAATGATAAAGACTATTTAGGAAATGAATCTTTGAAAGATTGGTTAAATAAAACTGGGAATTCTGAAAAAGAACTCCATTTATCTGTGTCTGTTCGTTCATTTAGATCGGAAAAAATATCAAGTTTTGTTCATAAATTAATCGAAGGCAATGCTAATAATGCAAAATCAATTTTAACGGAAATCAATAATCAATTCCCCATACTTTTAACTAGAGATTTTTCTGTCGCAAAAAGATGGCTAAGAAAAAATGCAAAAGGTACTGAAAGAATTGGAATAATTGGAAGCTCAGGTGGAAGAAGATTAAGACCACTTGGTATTGATGTAAAAAATGAGATTACGGCAGAGGATTGGTTCTTGAACGATGCAAGAGACGTACGTTCTTCCCAGTATTTAGAACTTGTTGCCACAGAATTTGATATACAAGGGTTGGAAATAGATTACGTTTGCTTAGCCTGGGATATTAATTTCTACTTCAAAAATGGTGAATGGAATTACCAATCTTTCGAAGGAACAAAATGGAAAGGAATTGTAAATGAAATTAATAAATCCTATATAAGAAATTCGTACAGAGTATTAATGACAAGAGCCAGGCAAGGATTAATTATTTTCATTCCCAATGGCGACCAATTAGATCAGACTAGACCTGTAGATCTTTATGATAGTACATATCAATTTTTGAGCTCATGTGGGATAAAAACAATCTAAAAACATATTACCTTAGATTTACCCTAATTCGAATTATATCCCCTCTCTCATGTCCAACCTAGCACTTACCCCAGATGAATATGAAAATCTATTAGCCGATGATCGGAAAGGGGTCTTTGCTAGGTTGCGACAAACCATAACCAAACATCTCCCACCAGGATTTGAAGAAACCATTAGCTATGGGATGATTGGCTATGTAGTACCCAAATCCATTTACCCAGCTGGCTATCACTGTAAAACGGATGAACCTCTCCCCTTTTTGAGCATCGCCTCACAAAAGAACTTCATCGCTTTGTACCACATGGGCATGTATGCCGACGAAAAGCTGCTACATTGGTTTCAAAATGAATATACAAAACATGCCAAATCGAAATTGGACATGGGAAAAAGCTGCGTCAGGTTCAAAAAAATGGATGATATTCCCTTTGACTTGATCGCTGAATTAGCTCAAAAAATAAGCGTAGAAGATTGGATTAATCGATATGAAAGCATGTTTAAAAAATCATAATTCTTCCCCTTTATTTTACCAAGCATGACTCCTCGCATTGAAATACTCCAAGAAAAAAGGCTCGTTGGCATACACAAAAAAATGAGCTTGGCTGACAATAGTACCAGTCAACTTTGGGCTAGCTTCATGCCAAGGCGCCATGAAATAACACATACTCTCTCCTCAGATTTAATTTCCCTTCAAATTTACTCTACTTCCTATTTTACTCATTTCTCCCCTTTAAACCATTTTGAAAAATGGGCATGCATGGAGGTAAATCCTTCTAGCCATATACCCCAAGGCATGGAAAGCCTCCTACTACCAGGAGGTCTATATGCGGTATTTCACTACCAAGGTCTATCTTCTGACCCACAAATCTTTCAGTACATCTTTGGCACGTGGTTGCCATCTTCCGACTATGAGCTTGATCATCGCCCGCATTTTGAAGTCTTAGGTGAAAAGTACAAAAACAATGATCCCCATTCGGAAGAAGAGATATGGATACCAGTAATAAGTAAAATGTAGAATGAAGAATGTAGAATGGTGCCCATTCCACCTATAATTTATAACTCAACATTTACAATTTACAATTCCCTTTTGACGATTTTTATTTAGCTTTACATCATTATAAACCTATTATTTCAATCTATACTATTTACGCATGTCCCCCGAACAATTACGGCACATCCTAACCCGCATTCAATCCTTGAAAATTGCGGTCATTGGAGATTTTGCCATCGATTTTTACTTCCAAAAAATAGAAGAAACTGGCGACTTTTCAGTCGAAACAAAAAAAGAAGTACACTGGGCCAAAGCCCCGAAAACAGGACTCGGTGGAGCAGGAAATGTAGCCAAAAACCTGGCTACACTGGATGTTCCTACTTCCGCATTTGGACTCATCGGTTCCGACATTTTTGGTCGCGATATGAATTTCCATTGCCAAAATCTTGGCATTCATGCTGAAAATCTTAAGTCACTAAGAAGCATGGATACTCCTACCTATTCTAAACCGATGCTAGGAGAAGTGGAATTGAATCGGATCGACTTTGGTACGCAAGAAAAAGATATCGTTCAGGCCAGCCAAGATTTAGTGGATTCACTATGTAATCAGCTTACTGAATATGATTGGGTAATTATTAACGAGCAATTCCGTTACCCCTTGTTGAACCAACATCTACTTGAAAAACTACAAGAAGCCATGAATAAGGCGCAAAAAACAGGCTTAGCAGATTTACGAAGCCTGGGAAATTTTGCCAACCAAGTACTTTTGAAAGTCAATGAATCAGAACTAGCTCATTTACTCGATATAGACCCTGCTATTTTGGAAGACAATGAACAGGTTCCAAACATAGTACAAGAATGGGTTAAAAGCCGTCAACAAGGTGCTTTAGTGACCTTAGGTGACCGTGGCCTCATTTATGCAGACCACCAACATTTTCACTGGCAAGCAGGCATTCCTGCTAAAGGCCCCATTGATACGGTAGGTGCAGGTGATATGATTGTAGCGGGATTTTCTGCTGCCAAAGCAGCCGGTGCCAGTATACAAGAAGCCTGCGAATTTGCTACCTTGTGCGCGCATATTTCCATTCATAAAATAGGCGAAACAGGTGAAGCCACTCCTCAAGAAATTTTAGATCTAAACCAATTATAACCATGAATGTTCAAGAAATTGAAGCCCTAAGAAAAGAAATTAAAGACTATACCGAAGCGCATTTATTGCCTTTCTGGTCCAAAAGAACCATTGATAAAGAATACGGTGGTTACCTAACCCATTTCGATGAATTCGGAAATGATTCTGGCACTGATGAAAAATCACTGATTGCCCAAACACGTTCCGTATTCACCTATTCTCAAGCCTACCGTCACGGTTTTGGAGGCCCTATCATGAAGGAAATGGCCGAACATGGCGTAAAATACCTCATTGAAAAAATGTGGGATGAGAAAAATGGAGGCTTCTATTGGATGATGGATCGCAAAGGTAATGCCACCAATAAGCAGAAAATTGGCTATGGACATAGTTTTGTAATCTATAGTTTAAGTGAATATACCCTTGCCACAGGTGACCCTATCGGTTTGGAATATGCAGAAAAGACCTTTGATCTATTGCAAAAATATGCTGTAGATACCAACTTAGGTGGCTATTGGGAATTCTTCTCAGAAGAGTGGGAATTGATGGGTGCAGGATCTCCAGGTGGTGATCGTAAGACCTTAGACGTACACATGCACTTGATGGAAGCATTTACGACACTCTATGAAGCTAGTGGCAAAGAAGTACACCGTAGAAAATTGAAGGAATCCATTGATATCTTGATTCAAAAAATCATGCATCCTGTATATGGAACAGGTGTTCCACAGTTCTGGGCAGATTGGAGCGTAGCCCCTCAAATCAAATTCGATATCGTTTGGGGTTGGGATCGCTTTGCGGAAGGTGGACAAAAAGCTTCTGCCGTAGACAATACCTCATATGGTCATAATTCAGAATTTGGCTGGCTATTAATGCAAGCTCTCCGAATTGGCAAATTCCCTGTTTCTGACTACATGGATAACTTAAAGAAAGCTTTTTACCATTCGATGGAACATGGAATCGATTGGGAGTTTGGAGGAGTATTCGTGGAAGGATCACATGATGGACAAGTCTATGATAAAGAAAAAGAATTTTGGCAACAGGCTGAAATGCTGATTGGTATGGCAGATGCCTACCTATTAATCAAAGATCAAGACTTCTTAAAAGCTTATCGTCAGGTACATCGTTTTGTTTTCGATAAAATGATTAATTTTAACACCGGTGAGTGGTGGCCATTGTTGACTAGAGAAGGTGAACCTATCTGGAGACATATGTCGCACTCCTGGAAAATTAACTACCATAATGTAAGATCGATGATTTTGTCCTATGAAAAATTGGGCGAAGCAGCTAAGGTCTTAGCTAACTCTAATTAACCCATAAAGCCATGAAATACGCCTTATTTTCCCTGTTGGTATTTGCGAGTGTTACAGTGAGTGGACAAAATGCCACCTCTCCTCAAGAAGTAAGTCAGATTTTAAGTACGTATTTCGGCAAAACGGCCTCTTCTAGTGCTTTGGCAAATAAAAGCCAAGCACTGGAAGCAAGCCGTACTTTTTCCATTCGTCGGGATAGTTTATTCATCTATCTTTATGATCCCATGGATGTTTTCACGAAAGCTCCATTTTATGACACTACGATTATTCCTATTCACCAAATCCAACAAATCAAAATCCATAAGTCGAGAAATTCAGCTGGCCAAGTAGGTGTCGGCATCGAATTCATCCAAAAGAATTTTGCAGGTAATCCAATGAAAGAAAAATCCACGGATAATGGTGCGCCTGCTAAAATCTCTGACAAGAACCTAGCCAGTGTGAATGCAGCTAGTGTCAATCAAAAGATGATAGGCCAAGTGGCTGGTGTAACCGTGGGAAATGATAATTCTCCAGGTGGCGCTACAATGGTACGTATTCGTGGTTATGGATCTATCAATTCAAATAGCCCATTGTATGTGGTGGATGATGTTCCCGTAACTGGAAATTTAAATACGATCAATCCGAATGACATCGAATCTGTTCAGGTATTAAAAGATGCTTCTCTAACTGCTATTTATGGGGTGAGAGGTGCCAATGGTGTCGTACTTATCAAAACTAAAAAAGGAGGTATTAGCTCTGGAATTCCAGCTGATTTACCTAGAGATTTAGTTTTATCTTATACCCTTTGGACTTGGGGCAAAGCTGCCAACGAGTTTAACAAGTCGGACGACAAAATCAAAATAAAGAAATTCTTAGAACAAGATTTTAATTAATGGCTTACGATGATGTTTTTCACGTATTCCAATTGATCATTTGTTCTCACCCATAATTTGTAAGACCCCTGTGACAGGTGTTGTACATTCAATTGGGCTGATCCATCTTGGCTAATTTGTGAATCCATTACCAATCGGCCATCCATGGTGTATATTTTCACCAAGGCTCCTGCTAAAGAAGTTCTAGCTTGTATCGACAAAGAATTAACAACCGGATTGGGGAAAATGACCACGCCCATATCATCAGGTAAACTGTAGCTATAGGTAGCTTTAGGAGAGACACAAGTTGGGCCTGGAGCGTAGGATTTTGTCAAATACAAAGAGTAAGTACCTGACTCTTTTACCCTCAATAAAGTACCTTTCTCAGTCAATACATTTTGGTTATACTCCCAAAACAAATTGGTATCACTGGCTTTCAAAATTGATGTTTTGAGGAAATATGGACTTTCTTGGCTAATCGATGGCGCTGCCGGGACATCAAAAACCTGAGTAGTTACCGCTTTCGAATAAGCCGTAGTACATTGGTAAGGATCGGTTCCCTTCACTTGAAATGCCCCTTTATCTTTAACGGTGATCAAAGAAGTTTGGGCTCCCGTATTCCAAATATAAGTTAAATCTGGATTTGCCACTTGCAATTCCACTGCACTTCCTTGACAAAATAAAGTATCACCTTTCACTACAATAATAGGTGTTGCTGGAGCCTGCAAAGGCATAAATTGAAATGTAGGCACGGTAAATTCATTTCCAACACCATCTTGTAAGCGCATGGAATAATTCCCAGAGGTTGCCTTTTGAATGGTACTTGCCTTACTAAGCACTTGAGCGCTACCATTTAACCATTGAATACTATCGGAGGTTGAAACACTCAAATTAGTGGCATTGGTATTATCACAAATCACGGAAAAACTAGGTAAAGCTTTAGGTGTAACCGCCTTCGCATTTTTACCTATAGCAGCTGTTATTTTTTCTAGCCAAAGGTAGGCTAACTCCTCATAGGCATCCGGTGAAAAATGGACACAATCGGCGAATGCATCTGTTTTGCGTGGCACCTCCACTACATCTGTATATGGCCCCAAATATATCTCAGAAATACCACTTACTTCGGTCACCATGTTACCTTGCTTACTCAGCAATAAATTATCGGTATAAGCTGGAATACAAGTTCCATTGGCCTGTAATCCTGAATAATAGGAAACTTGAGAAACCAACCATGGCACATCTACTCCAGTTTGCGTCCGTAGATTCTTGATTAAATCTTTGAAATTTTGCTGGTAGGTATCCGCTTGGGCTTTTCGAAGTTCATTCGAGGCAGTGCGATTATTGTATGAATCTGTTTCGCCTTGATGCCAAAGAATAGCTCTAACCCCATTTTTCTTTCCAAAAAGCTCAACGGCTCTTTTCAAATTCTTAAATGGAAAACCAGCATCATAATAAAAGTTGGAATCAAAAGGATTAGCCGAAGGCTTAGGATTAGGTAATGAAGATTCATACCAATTTCTCATGGCTGTAGCCAACCAAGCTGTATTAATAAAGCAAACAGGTACATTATATGTTTCAGCTAAGCGGTCACCCAATCTTGCCCAATAATAATTAGAAAGTCCCATGGGACCAATGGTAGTTTTGGCATCTAAATGCTGAAAATCAGTGAATGGGAAATCCGTATTCAACTGCCCTAAATAGCGATAAAATGGAGAGCTATTATAATCTTTATAATAATTGTAAATATTGGCTACATTGACACGATCGTCTTTTGAAAAACTTTCTTCAGCATGTCGATTATTCCCCCCTTGAGCATTGGATTGACCCGAAATGATAAAATTTTCCCCCACCCCTACACGATCCAACTGCGTTGAATCTTTTAACTGATTTCCCTGATATGTACGGATTTTCAAAGTATACCAGCCCCCTTTAACCGTAACTTTTTCTTGATAAAAGCCTGATACTGGCTTTGCACTAATATTGGTCCAATTGATGGTTGTCCCATGCCCCATTTTTACGGGTTCCAACTTATACTGAACTTGACTGACATCTTGTGGACAATTCCCCAATATGGAGATAATCGCTTCATTTTGTGCATTTCGCTGAAAAACTTGTCGATTATGTGGAAAAACGATGGATACTTGAGCATTTACCAGCATAGATAAGCACACTGAATAACAAAGTAGCAAGTATTTCATAGTTTGGCGTTTGAGGGCTATTGGATTCAAAATTTGGGTGCTAAAATAGTAAAAAGAGTCCGCATGGGGAAATCAATTAATCAAAGACTCGACGATTCGGCTTTTGGTAGCATGAATAATTACGATTATGTAGAGAAATAGGCATTAAAAATAGTCCTACATGGCAACATATTCTTTAATCTCAATATATCGTTGACTACCTAGATTTATTCCATCTGTTTTGATAGATAAAATCATGGCTTATTAACACAATATTTTATTTGTAAACTACGTGCAGATGTATCCCCTGCAGCAATTGCCTCCTGAAGATCAAGGCAGGCCTCAGTCAAGTCACCCATGGCAATAAATGATTCAGCCCGTTGACGATATACTTCCACATACCAAGGAGCCATCGATATGCACTTGGAATAATCGTTGATCGCACTTTTATGGTAAGCTAGTTGTGCTTTAAAATACCCACGAAAATAAAAATAATCTGGACGAGAATCATTCAAACTGATTGCCTTGTTCATATCAGCAATGGCCAAAGAATAATAACCAGCTAAACTTCGAGCGGCTGCTCGTGCAAAATAGATTTCATCATTTCGCTTATCCTTTAGTAAAGCCTCACTAAATTCCACGTTTGCACCCAAATAATCTTGATTAGAGAATTTAGAAATACCTGATTGATATTGTACTTGACCTGTACATGAAATCAGCATAATGAAACAAAGTAGTAGCAAGTATTTCAATCGAACGGGCTTTTATTTGAAGATGATTTTAAAAATAAGTGCAGCTCTTCAAAAATCCTATTTTCTAGATTTATTTCCCAAACAAAAAAAATCCCCCGCCGAAAAATCAGCGAGGGAAAGGGTGGTTGACCTAAAGGATTCGAACCTAGAACGACTGAACCAAAATCAGATGTGTTACCATTACACCTTAGGTCAATTCCAAATATATCGGAAGATTCAAACCTAAAAAGTCAAGTTATAATTTTACAAATTTTCTGTAAAAGTCAATTTATATATTTACTTTTACAGAAAAAAGTCAACTTATAGCTTTATATTATGAACAAGAAATCATTGCAACGCCAACAATTAAATGACAAAATGTTGATGTTGGCTTCTATTAATCAAGTGATTACACCTCCAATTGGTTGGATAAAAGCAATTCGGACCTCCCTAGGTATGTCGATGTTACAACTAGGAAATAAACTCTCCAAATCAAAACAAGGGATAGCTGATATAGAGAAAAGGGAAAAAGAAGGTGCCATTACCATTAAGGCATTAAGAGAGGTGGGAGAAGCTTTAGACATGAAATTAGTATATGGTTTTGTTCCAATCGATGGTTCTCTAGATGCTTTCGTAGAAAAAAAAGCATTGAAGTTAGCCACCAAAATAGTGATGAGAACTTCTAATACGATGAAACTGGAAGATCAGGAAAACTCAAATGAGCGAATAGAGAAAGCCATAAAAGAAAGAACGAATTCTTTAAAACAAGAAATGCCAAAAATTCTATGGGATTAAGAATAAAATATCATGAAGGGCAAACTCCATTAGATGAAGAAGAAAAAGAAGGGCTTCTTATTCCTAGTATTGCCACCAGGGGAGAATTAGATGAATTCGAACAACAAAATATAGAAGAAGCTATTCAATGGGCTCTCATGAGAACTAGAAAGGCCGAAGAAATATTAACTGAAGAATTTATATGTAAGGTACATGAAAAAATGTATGCTAATGTATGGAAATGGGCTGGTAAATTCAGAAAAACAAATAAAAACTTAGGGGTTGATAAATGGCAGATTCCAATAGAATTAAAAAAACTACTAGATGATGCTCGTTTTTGGTACGAAAACAACATTTATCAACCCGACGAAATGGCAATTCGAATTAAACATAGGATAGTAAGTATTCATTGTTTTCCCAATGGAAATGGAAGACATAGTCGCCTAATGGCAGATATTATCATTGATAAACTATACAAACTACCCGTATTTAGCTGGGGAGCAAATAATAATTCAACCGAAAATGAAATTAGAAAAATGTATTTAAAAGCGGTGAGAGCTGCAGATCGCGGAGATATTCATTTATTGCTTGCTTTTGCAAGGTCGTAATAGATAATCTAAGAATTTGAGTATCGTTACCCAACCCTGCTAATTAATTAATAATTGCATCAGTAGCACATATACTTAAATCTAACGTGAAATTTAAAATCTTAAACTCAAAAAAAATCCCCCGCCGAAAAATCAGCGAGGGAAAGGGTAGTTGACCTACTAGGATTCGAACCTAGAACGACTGAACCAAAATCAGATGTGTTACCTTTACACCATAGGTCAATTCCAAATCGAATGCAAAAATAAGACCTCCTAAGCGAATTATCAAATGTGCTTCAAAAAAAATTGAATTATTTCATCCGAAATCAGCTTGAATGCTCTAAATCAAGCATTTAATTTGTACTTGACAAAGCTGCTTAAGCCAACTCCATAGAGGCAACTTGAACATCAGCACTGATTTTCTTCACTAAACCTTGCAAAACCTTACCTGGACCACACTCAATAAAGTCTGTGGCACCTGCCGACACCATAGCTTCAACCGACTGAGTCCAACGTACTGCACCTGTCAATTGAGCAATTAAATTCCGCTTAATTTCAACTGGATCTTGTGAAGGCTTAGCCGTAACGTTTTGGAAAATTGGACAAATTGGTCTTTCGATTGTTGTAGCTTCAATAGCAGCCGCCAACTCCACGCGAGCAGGCTCCATGAATGGCGAGTGAAATGCCCCTCCGACAGGTAATGTCAAAACTCGCTTAGCACCTGCCGCTTTCAACAACTCCGCCGCTTTTTCAATTCCAGACACACTTCCCGAAATCACCACTTGGCCCGGACAGTTATAATTAGCTGCCACGACCTCTCCTTCTAATTCTCCACAAATTCTTTCAATATCCGCATCGGCTAATCCCAGAACTGCTGCCATCGTACTTGGTACAATTTCACAAGCTTTTTGCATCGCCAAGGCTCTTTGATACACCAAACGCAATCCATCTTGCCAAGATAATCCACCTGCCGCTACCAAAGCTGAAAACTCCCCTAATGAATGACCTGCAACCATGTCTGGAGCAAAATTTTTTCCCAATTTGGCAACTAAAACAGAGTGCAAATAAATAGCGGGTTGGGTTACTTTCGTTTGTTTCAAATCCTCATCTGTTCCCTCAAACATGACTTTTGATAAAGAAAAGCCCAAAATTTGATCCGCCTCATCCACGATTTCTTTCGCTAAAGCAAAGTTCTCATATAAATCTTTGGCCATACCTGAAAACTGGGATCCTTGACCGGGAAATACGAATGCCTTCATTTTTATTATGTTTTGTTATATTTTTGATTTAAGATTAACAATCTTTGACAAAGATAAATTAATCTTCTGGCTATCTGAAACGCTCCTAAATTTCAATTGCATGTTCAATCGATTTTTGATCCTTTTGGCATTATCTCTAAGCTTGCAAGTCATTATTTCTTGTAAAACCGAAGAGACCAATCCCATCAATAGTCCAGTAGGAAGTATTTCCATTGATGTATCCAATAGCCGGACTTTCGTTCAACTAGATCTCAATAATCAAGGTAAAATCGTTTTGATAGGTCAAAGTTCTCAATCTTTCACCTCTGCTCAAGTGAAATTCAAAAACATTTTGGGTGGTAAAGAAAGCGATTGGCTCAACTTAGCAAAAGAAGGCTCAAATTTTAAAGGTGAATTCCTTTTACAAGCTGGTGGTTACTACCCTGAAATCAAATTAATTCAAGATACTAAAACCATCAGCGATACTGTTTTAAGTAAAACTCCATTTAAAATAGGGGAAATTTTTGCCGTAATTGGGCACTCTCTTGCCGAAGGTCAACCTCCCTATGAACTTACAGATTACGACAAAGAATGGTGTGAGATCATCAAGTATTCCGACAATAATGTTGTAGCCTTTTGGGGAAGACTCGCTGATAAACTAAAAAATAGATACCAAGTTCCAATACGAATTTATAGTACTGGTATCGGTGGGTCTACTTCTGAACAATGGGGAAAATCAGCCTTGGGCTTGGAATTTAGCAGTACGCTGTTCGACTGGAAAAAGCGATATCCTTATTCCTTTTTTGAAAACAAAATATTATCCGAAGTACCTAAAAGTGGATTAAGAGCCATTTTGGTCATACATGGAGAAAATGATGCCACAACCTCTTTGGACAACATTATCAAATACACGGGGATTTATATGGATTACACTCGGGAAATCCTTCAGAGTAAAAATCTTAGTTTTATGCTGGCTCGTAGTAATCGAGGCCTCAATAAAACAGAAGACCTACACGTTCAAGAGGCTCAAAATATCATGTTGAAAACCTTGCCAAATGTAGTGGAAGGTGCTAACCTGCAATCCATCGTTGGTGCAGGATTTCGTTGGGATGGAACTCACTTCAACTATGCTGGTCTAGAAGAAGCCGCCAGAAAATGGGATATCATGTTTGAACCCAAATTATTTACTCAAATGACCCCTATTTTGCGAAGTCGTTAATCTCACATTCATCGACGGATTTGCCCCAAATCAATCGGTTCTTGGCAATAAAATCGTAGCCCTTATCCAATAATTTATCGGGCAAAATAAAGAATACACGTAGGATTTGATAATACCAAGGGGCTAATTGCAAGACTACTTCGACAGCCTGAGATTTAATCCAAACCTTTTCTCCATAAAGTACTTTGATACTGTCTACTTCCCAATTTGAATCGGGATATTTCGCTACCGAACTTTGAAATAAAAGAGACCCTTGATATTCAATTTGGATTTTATCTCCACACATGCGTCGCAAGATTTTGGCACAAAAGCGACAAAATCGACAATTACCATCAATGAATACGGGGATTTTCATTAGCGAACAAGTTCAACCCAGCCTTTCAAACTCTTGGTTTTCAAGCTAGGGTCATTGACATCAAAGCTAACATCCACGGTATAAAAATAAGTTCCAACTGCCATGTCTTTTCCCGAACTATCTTTGCCATTCCAACCAAAATCAGATCCTGTTCCGTTGTAATCATAAATCAATTGCCCATAACGATCTACAATCTTACAAACTACCGTTTTCACGAATCGAGGACAACGCATCGGTAACCAAACATCGTTTTTCAAATCTCCATTCGGGCTAAACAAATTGGGCAATTCAAATGATGGACAATTATCTTGGTTCAAGGTTTCACTCTTCGGACTTTCTTTCCCTAATTGACTTATTGCCGTCACATAATAACTCCCAATAAACGAATCTTTCTTTTGATGTAAAAAACGCAAATCACTCACCTCAGCAATCTTAGTAAATGGCCCAGCAGCACTTGGTGCATAATAAATGCGATAAGACGCTATACTTTGATCACATGTTCCCGTTAAGGTAGGTTGCCAAGTTAATTGGTTCGTAAAACTGGTGAAATTACAATTCAAAGTACCATCTAATGCAGCACAATCTGGAGCTGAAAGACTCAATTTCGGAGCACATGGATTCACATCCGACTGAGGTTTCAAACAAACAATTTTAGACGCATTAATTAAGGTCATCACTGGGAAACCCGCTCCATATGAACCTAGGGTTTCTACATAATAACAATAAGTAGAGTCAGGTGAAAGCGTCACATCAAACTTACCATCTTTGGTATAAAAATCAGTCCCCTGATCGGTATATGTATAGGTACTAGGTCCAGCCACTGACACTTCCGTGATTTGATTAAACTTACCCGATCCACGAGGTGTTTCGCGATAAACGCGGTGAACTTGAAAGTCATTTAACCAAGGTACATCGGCAGACCAAGCCAATTTATTAGACCTAACCGCTGATTGGGCAACTAATTGCACTTGAGCAGCAGGGCTAGGTGAATCCAATAATTTGAATTGACCATTGGAAGTATAATAGAAATCTGTTCGGTAACGATAATTTTTTGAGTCGGTAGCTAATCCTTTGTCTACAAAAGAAGTATCTCCTTTAGCCACATAAATGGAAGCTGCAATTGGACTTCCAACTGCCACAAAATTAGTCGACCCATTTCCTTCTGCGCGTAAAACTTGATATTGGTAAGGCCCTTTGTACAAACTGGTATCCAAATTTAAAGGACGAGACCAGCGTACCAATATCTCACCATTGGATGCATCTGTTTTCTGAATAGACACATTGGTCATCAATGGGGCTGATGATGGAATAAAAGCACAACTTGAATTCGACATCGGACTATAATCTGTTTGTCCTGCAGAATTAGTAAATACCACCACCAAGACATAGACATAATTGGCATTCTTTAATAAGCCTGTTCCTTTGTTGGTATCCTCATAGGTAACTTCACTGGCGTTTAACCGAGCTATCTCTGTAAATCCAGTTAGTTGCATACCTGTTTCGCATGATTTGTTCACTACAGGTGCGCAAGCAGCTTGCTTACGGAATACAATAATTTTAGCACCCGGTAAAGAACAGGTGTAAGGAGTCCATGTCAAAATAGCTGAACCTTTTGTTGGCTGAATTTTAGCTACTAAATTTTTAACAGAAGGAGCAATAATTTTAATCTTCCAAATTTTACTATCCACCAACTTCACTCCTCCACCAATAGCCGTAGGTGGATTATCTTCGGCTTTAAAGAAAATATCATAGGTTTCTTTTCGAATATGCTGACAAGCCGTCTGCCAAGTAAAAGTACCCGTAGCTGTTCCTGTTTGTTTTGGAGTAGAAATAAAGGTAGCAAATGGCTGCTTAATAGCATAAGATGTATCAATCGGATATACATTTCCTGAACTGATGATAGTCACAGGATCTAATCTTCCCGTCTTAGACGCCACATCGGCTGCCGTAATTGTTTCCCTAATTAAGGCACCTGCTTGAATACAAACATCTGGCGGCACCACGATTTTGGGTCCTTTATTGTCTAAATCTTTCACCTCAATCTGCATATCACGCACCGTCTCCGAAATCTTAACTCCATTTCTCCATTCTTCTACTATAAATGCACAGTTGTATAGACCCAATTCCTGAGGAGAATCCCAAATTAAATCTCCATTCAACGAGTTAATGGTAAAAGATGACGCTATAGGAGAAACTTCATTGGGTTGCCTAAAATTAGGAGCAGTGATTCCACGACTGGTAGGATTACAAGTTTCATAATCTCCATATCTTGAAACCGTTAACCGATAAGCCAAACTATCGCCTTCCGCATCCACAGCATTGGGATTATGAATGAATGGCTGGCCGACCACCGCTGTTAAATCAACGGCAGGGTTCAATAATAGAGGAGTGGAATTTTGACCTAAACCTGAATTAATAGAAAAAATAGTTTCTACATAAAAAGGCACCTCCACCGATCGAGTGATATTTCTAACACCATCATTTCGATTGGGAATGGCCACTGATACTTTATAAAACAAGGCGGGAGCTGGATAGGTGTATTCAATTTTATACGTGTTTTTCAATGTCCCATTTCCCAAATTGACAATCGGCAAAAGTCTTTTAGCTTTGAATATTCCTGAACCATCCCCAAAACAAAAATTCACATCGGTTTGATCTTGATTAGCTCTATTATCCTCTGTATAAGTGGTTAAGGTAAATTCATAGGTTAGGCTGACGTTAGAAATCCGCTTCACCGTAATCTCCCCCCCCTTTAAGTGGGTTGCTTGAGCTTGGAAAATCATTCCAAAAAAACTAAGCAAAAAGGCAAGAATATAGGCGGAATAATTTTTTGCGGACATAAAACAAATTTGTAATATGGAAAGTTAATTAAGCAATTCGAAAAAAATAAAAAAAACGGTTTTTTTAATCGAATATTTGAAAGACCCACGAATCAATTGTAGTTTTATGTCCTAAATTTTCACTTATACGATAAATAAGTGAATGTTTACTTCAATCAAAATAAATTTCATTTATGGCTTGGTTATCAAAATCACTTAATTCATCTCTAGGGAAAAAGCTCCTAATGGCAATCACCGGCCTTTTTTTAGTCAGTTTCCTCATTGTTCACTGCGGGCTTAACGCAACCATCTTTTTAAACGACGGAGGGGTTACATTTAATGCGGGAGCAGAATTCATGGCAAAGAATCCCATCATTCGTACCATGGAAATCGTTTTATTTGGGGGGTTATTACTTCACATCCTAGATGGCTTACGTTTATGGATGGACAACAAAAAGAAGCGTCCTGTAGCCTATGCCGTTATTGACGGCGCAGCGAATAGTAAATGGTACTCCCGTTCTATGGGGCTATTAGGAACTTTGTTGTTATTGTTCCTAATCATTCACTTAAAGCATTTTTGGTATTTCTCTCGTTTAACAGACAATTTAACGGAAGAGCACACTTTATACAACGAGATGCAAGCCGTATTTGCTAGTCCAATTGTGGTTGCCATTTATGTCTTAGGATGTATCTCTTTGGGTTATCACTTATTACATGGATTTCAAAGTGCCTTCCAAAGCCTTGGATGGAACCATCCTAAATACACACCAACGATTAAGTGCATTGGTGCAGCTTATGCCATTATCATTGCTGCTTTATTTGCCGCTATGCCAATTGCACTCCATTTTAATTTGATTCATTAATTCCTCAGCCGATACGATTAATATGACAAAATTAGACGCAAAAATTCCAGAAGGTTCTTTAGCCGAAAAATGGACCAAATACCGTTCCAGTGTTTCTTTAGTAAATCCTGCCAACAAACGTAATTTGGAAGTGGTCATCGTAGGTTCAGGTTTAGCAGGAGCTTCTGCTGCCGCCTCCTTGGCTGAGTTAGGATATAAAGTAAAAGTATTCTGCTTTCAAGATTCCCCTCGCCGTGCGCACTCCATTGCTGCACAAGGTGGTATCAATGCAGCGAAAAACTATCAAAATGATGGTGACTCTACTTTCCGCTTATTTTATGATACCATCAAAGGTGGAGACTACCGTGCACGTGAAGCTAATGTGCATCGTTTAGCAGAGGTATCAGGTAACATCATTGACCAATGTGTGGCTCAAGGTGTACCTTTCGCCCGTGAATATGGTGGATTGCTTTCTAACCGTTCATTTGGTGGTACACAAGTTCAGCGTACGTTTTATGCAGCAGGTCAAACTGGTCAACAGTTATTATTAGGAGCATATTCTGCTTTACAACGCCAAGTAGGTATGGGAAATGTCGAGTTATTTACGCGACATGAAATGCTAGATGTGGTGGTTGTAGATGGTAAAGCACGAGGTATTATTGCTCGTGATTTAGTTACAGGTGAACTAGAGCGTCACTTTGGACATGCGGTTTTATTGTGTACTGGTGGTTACGGAAACGTATTCTATTTGTCGACCAATGCCATGGGTTCCAACGTAACAGCTGCGTGGAAAGCACATAAAAAAGGAGCTTTTTTCGCTAATCCTTGCTATACTCAAATTCACCCTACCTGTATCCCAGTTTCTGGAGATCACCAATCTAAATTAACCTTGATGTCGGAGTCATTACGTAATGACGGTCGTATCTGGGTTCCTAAAAAGAAAGACGATCCACGTAAAGCTAGCGAGATTCCAGAGGATGAGCGCGATTACTACTTAGAGCGTCGTTATCCTGCATTTGGTAACTTAGTACCACGCGATATTGCTTCACGTGCAGCTAAGGAGCGCTGTGACGCAGGTTATGGAGTAGGTACATCCAAAATGGCTGTTTACTTGGATTTTGCTGCGGCAATCATCCGTTATGGTAAAGCTGAAGCCAACAAGAGAAATATTCACCATGCAAGTGATGAAGAAATTCAATTGATGGGTAAGGAAGTCGTGAAAGAAAAGTACGGTAACCTATTTGATATGTATAAGCAAATCACAGGAGAAGATCCATATGAATTGCCGATGCGTATATATCCTGCTGTTCACTATACTATGGGTGGACTTTGGGTTGATTACAACTTGATGACAACTGTTCCTGGTTTATATGCCTTGGGAGAGGCTAATTTCTCTGATCACGGTGCTAACCGCTTAGGGGCCTCAGCCTTGATGCAAGGTTTAGCTGATGGTTATTTCGTAATCCCTTACACCATTGGTGCCTATTTGGCTTCTGAAATCAGAACGCCAGCGATGTCAACTGACAGTGAGGTCTTCGTTAATGCAGAAAAAGCTGTAAAAGACCAGATTGAGAAATTAATGAACATTCGCGGAACGAAGTCGGTGGATTATTTCCATAAGAAACTAGGCTTAATCATGTGGAATAAATGCGGTATGGCTCGTAATGAAGCTGGCTTGAAAATGGCCATTGCTGAAATACAAGAATTACGCAAGGAATTCTGGAGTGATGTTCGTATCCCTGGAGAAGCGAATAACTTGAATCCTGAATTAGAGAAAGCTGGCCGTGTGGCTGACTTCCTAGAATTAGGTGAGTTGATGTGCAAAGACGCATTAGAAAGACAAGAAAGTTGCGGAGGTCACTTCCGTGAAGAATACCAAACTGAGGATGGAGAAGCCTTACGTGACGATGATAAATTCGCATACGTAGCCGCTTGGGAATTCCAAGGTGAATCTAAATTCGAATTGCATAAAGAAGAATTGAAATTCGAAAACATTAAAATTGCTCAAAGATCTTATAAATAATTCGATAACATGGAAGGAAATTTAAACCTGACGCTTAAAATCTGGAGACAAAAAAATGCCCAAATTGCGGGTAAATTCGAGACATACCAAGTAAGTGGTATTTCGGAGGATATGTCCTTTTTGGAAATGATTGACGTGCTCAACAACCGTCTTATCGAAGAAGGTGATGATCCAGTAGCTTTTGATCACGATTGTCGTGAAGGTATCTGTGGAATGTGCTCCATGTACATCAATGGCCGTCCGCATGGACCAAATAAAGGAGTTACAACTTGTCAGTTGCACATGCGTAGCTTCAGCGATGGTCAAACCATCACCATTGAGCCTTGGAGAGCGGAAGCTTTTCCTGTGATTAAAGACTTAGTAGTTAATCGCTCTGCCTTTGACCGCATTATTTCTGCTGGCGGATTTATTTCAGTCAATACAGGAAATGCTCAAGATGCCAATAGTTTGCCTATTCCTAAAGATGATGCCGATGAGGCATTTGCAGCAGCAGCTTGTATTGGATGTGGTGCTTGTGTAGCGGCATGTAAAAATGCATCTGCCATGTTATTTACTTCGGCTAAGATTTCTCAATTGGCATTATTACCTCAAGGCCAAGCTGAGCGTTCGAAACGTGCTGAAGCCATGGTAGCGCAAATGGACGAAGAAGGATTCGGTGCTTGTTCTAACACAGGTGCTTGTGAAGCAGAATGTCCTAAAGGTATTTCCATCGAGAATATTGCTCGCATGAATCGCGAGTATTTCTCTTCGGTATTTACTTCGAAATAATATGTAATTAAACTAGGCCCCTTGGAATCAAGGGGCTTTTTCATGCCTTGTTTTTAGAGCCCAATCATTCCAAATCATCTCAAAATGCCAATCCTAGCGGTTGGGTGGAAGTGATTTGTGGTTCCATGTTTTCAGGAAAGACCGAAGAATTAATTCGTCGACTAAAAAGAGCTAAAATCGCTCAATTGCAGGTGGAAATTTTCAAACCTGCTGCAGATACCCGCTATCACGACGAAGACATTGTTTCCCATAACCACAATTCCATACGTTCCACACCTGTGCATAGTTCCAGTGAAATATTACTTCTGGCAGGAAGCTGTGATGTAGTGGGATTAGATGAAGCACAGTTCTTTGATGAAAATATTGTAGAAGTATGTAATTCCTTAGCCAATCAAGGTAAGCGGGTGATCATTGCCGGCTTAGATATGGATTTCAAAGGAATACCATTTGGACCTATGCCTCATTTAATGGCCATTGCCGAATACATCACCAAAGTACATGCAGTATGCGTTAGGTGTGGAGGCGTAGCTCAATATTCCCATCGGATCGTACAACAACAGCAAACCGTGATGTTGGGTGAAGCTGAAAGTTATGAGGCACTTTGCCGAACTTGCTTTCCACATAAAAGTCATGCCTAGAGATCCCAGTTTTACCAAAGTTTTTCAGCGTATTCGGGCCAAAAAACCGAAAGATTTAGATACGCAATTTGAAAAAGCTCATGAAGCTGTGTTTGAAAACATAGATTGCTTAAACTGTGGCAATTGTTGCAAGACGACTAGCCCTATGTGGAATGAAACCGATATCCAACGGGTAGCCAAACTTCTAAAAATGAAAGTCGCCGATTTTTTGGATACTTATTTGATTAAAGATGCTGATGGCGACTGGGTATATCCTTCGAGTCCTTGCCCCTTTTTATTAGAAGATAATGCTTGTGATATCTACGAACACAGACCCAAGGCTTGTAGAGAGTATCCGCATACTGACCGAAAAAACATGCTAGGCATTTTAAAATTAACTCAAAAAAATGCCCTGATTTGCCCAGCCGTTTCTCAAATCATGGAAAAACTGGAAAGAATCTATAACTAAACTAAATTGCCCAATATAATATTTGAATATGCGCGTAATTTTAAAGAAATTCGCAGCAAATTAAACCAAAAGACCGCATGGAAGCAGCAGAATATCTAGGAATTGACGTTGGAGGAACTGGAGTAAAAATGGGCATTGTCCATCCCGAAACAGGCCATATTAGTAATTTTCAAAGTTACGATACAGCCACTTGGAGAGAATCCAATCACTTCTTAGAGCGTTTAGCTGATGCCATTGCTTTGCAATTGTTCCAACACAAACATGTACATAAAGTGGGCATTGGTCTTCCTGGTATCTTAACCAAAAATCGTAAAACATTAATTGAGATTACAGCCATTCCAGAAATTGATGGAGCTCATTTAATTTCTATGTTGGAAAAACGCTTCCCTGATCATGAATTTTTCATGGAAAATGATGCTAATGCTGCTGCATTAGGAGAATTCTATTTTTCTCCAGAAAAAGAAAGCATGCCAGAGGATTTCATCTTTTTAACTTTAGGAACAGGAATTGGTGGCGCGGCGATCATTGATCGTAAAATCTTCTTAGGTGGAGATGGAAATGCCATGGAACCAGGACACGTACCTTCCAGAAATGGCAAGGTTTTAGAAAGAAACATTGGTAAAAAAGAATTGCTTCAAATGGCTACTGCCATGCGTGCTTCTTATAAAGGAAAAACAGTTTTAGCAGCTGATGGTTCTATTTCAACCACTGCCTTAGTTGTAGCTGCGGAAGAGGGTGATGAATTAGCTTTGGCTATTTGGAATGAAGTAGGAGAAATGTTAGGAGATATGATTGTCTCTCTAATTCGAATCCTAGATATCAAAAATATCTTCATTGGTGGAGGTTTGTCTGCTTCCTTTGATTTCATCTTACCAAGTATGGAGAAACAATTGAACTATTGGTTAACCCCAGCTTACTTGAAAAAACTAAGCATTAAAAAAGCACTTTTAGGAAATGATGCTGGACTTTTAGGAGCCGCTTCCCTTTGTTTTTAAGGCTTTGGAATAAATCAAATGCAAGAATTTTAAACAATTCAAAAAAAAGAATTATTTTTATCTAATTATTTATTTTAATAATGCAATTAGGCTTAAAATTTGTTTGATAATCTAAGTTTTAATTCTAATCTTTGCATCGTTTTTGAACCCCAAAATATTTTAGAAATGGCAGATATTGCAGAAAAAGTAAAAAGCATCATCGTTGAGAAATTAGGAGTAGAAGCATCAGAGGTTACACCTGAGGCATCTTTCACAAACGATTTAGGAGCTGATTCCTTAGACACGGTAGAGTTAATCATGGAATTTGAAAAAGAATTCAACGTATCTATTCCAGATGATCAAGCAGAGAATATCCAAACTGTAGGACAAGCCATCACCTACTTGGAAGAGAACGCAAAGTAATCGTAACGAAATAATAATGATGTCAATTGGTAATTGGTAATGACTCAGGAACCTAGTTTCTTGAAAAATCACCCTTACGAATTGACATTTTTTATTTTTCAAACCTAAAATATCAGGATAATTATGGAGTTAAAACGAGTTGTAGTAACGGGTTTAGGAGCCCTTACCCCTATTGGAAATACAGTTAGCGAATATTGGGAAGGTTTATCTACTGGAAAAAGTGGATGCGGGCCAATCACCAAATTTGACGCTGAAAAATTCAGAACTCGTTTTGCCTGTGAACTCAAGAATTTTAGTGTAGAAGAATTCATTCCACGTCAAGAGGCCCGTAAAATGGACCCTTTTACCCAATATGCCATTGTAGCCTCTGATGAAGCGATCAAGGATGCAGGGTTCGACATGGAATCAATCAATAAAAATAAAGTCGGTGTTATCTGGGGATCAGGTATTGGTGGCTTAAAAACCTTTGAAGATGAGATGATTTATTTCGGCAAAGGTGATGGTACGCCCAAAATCAATCCATTCTTTATCCCTAAAATGATTGCTGACTCTAGCTCTGGTCAAATTTCTATCCGAAATGGTTTCCGTGGTCCTAACTACGTAACTGTTTCCGCTTGTTCATCAGCCAACAATGCCATCATTGATGCATTCAACTACATTCGTACAGGTCGTATCAATATCTGTGTGACGGGTGGATCGGAAGCCCCAGTGACCATTGCTTCAGTTGGTGGATTTACTGCCATGCGTGCCATGTCAGAAAGAAATGATGACCCAGCTACTGCCTCTCGTCCTTACGACGTTAACCGTGATGGTTTCGTAGTTGGAGAAGGTGCAGGTGCATTAATATTAGAAGAGTACGAACATGCTAAAGCACGTGGAGCGAAAATTTACGCCGAGCTAATCGGTGGTGGATTCTCATCTGATGCTTACCACATTACGGCTCCACATCCAGAAGGTTATGGCGCATTACTTTCCATGATTGATGCATTAGAAGATGCTCAAATCAAACCAGAAGAAGTGGATTATATCAATACACACGGAACTTCTACCCCAATTGGTGACCCACAGGAATTAAAAGCTATCGTAGATTGCTTTGGAGAACATGCTTATAAAATGAGCATCTCTTCGACTAAATCCATGACTGGACACTTATTAGGTGGTGCAGGAGCCGTAGAAGCAGTGGCTTCTATCCTAGCCATTCAACACCAATTTGTACCTCCAACCATCAATTGCCATGATTTAGATCCTGCCATTGATCAAAAACTAGATTTAACCTTAAATCAAGGAAAAGCTAGAAAAATCGATGTAGCTCTAAGCAATGGATTTGGTTTTGGTGGACACAACGCTACCGTCATTTTCCGAAAAGTATAGGCTTATGAAAATTCTCTCGGTGTTAAGCTGGTTGAATCCTACCCAACTAAATGAAAGAGAGAAATTTCTAAAGAAATCTGTAACCCATTTGATTGGTGAAAGTCCATCCAACCTATCACTTTATCGATTAGCCTTTTTGCATGCCTCTGCATCAAAAGATAGCATAGCTAAATCTTTCAAGGAGTCCAATGAACGCCTCGAGTTTTTAGGAGACTCCGTGCTTGGAATGATTACAGCGACCTATCTATTTCAAAAATTCCCATTTAAAGACGAAGGTTTCTTAACCGAAATTCGCTCCAGAATGGTAAGCCGAGAATCCTTAAATGTACTTGGCAGAAAATTAGGACTAGATGAAGTCATCGAATACGAAAATCAAAAAAGAACCATACTGTCTCGCTCCAGCATGTATGGGGATGCCCTAGAAGCATTCATTGGAGCCATTTATCTGGATAAAGGTTTTGCCTTTACTCAAAAATTCATCATCAAAAAGATTTTAACGCAGTATTTCGACTTAGAAACGGTGGTGCAAAATAATCCTAACTTTAAATCTATTCTGATTGAATGGGCCCAAAAAGAAGGGAAAAAAGTACTTTTTACTTTAGATGAAGAAGGTCAACACCACAATAAAGAATTTACAGCCATCGTTCTGGTAGATAACTTGAAAGTAGCCGAAGGTAAAGGCTATTCCAAGAAAAAAGCAGAACAAACAGCTGCCATGAAAGCCTGTGAAGAATTGGAACTTAAATAATAAAAGATGCCAACGCCTAATATTTTGCTTCATTACTGGACCGAAGAAGGTCAATCAAGTACTTTTCAAGATATTTTACAGCAAGAAATTCCCTCATCTATCCTAGAGGTATTACAATCTGAATTATTGTTGCAATTACAAAGTCAACGAATTCAAGATCAATTACCTTGTTTTGATTGGCAAAATCAACGATTCCAAGAAAAATGGGACAACATCACACGTTCTCTTTTATTACAAGTAACTCTTCCAAATTACATTTGGAATCAATGGATAGATGAATTACAGAGCGACGATACTCCTACAGATTACTTATTCAACGTTTTAGGGGCTGAACCTCAAGAAATTAGCCCAGATACACTGTTAACTGCTGAAGTTTATTTTGAAGCACCAGCCAGCTTAGAAGAGCTTCCAGAAGAAAATGATACTCCTGAACCTGAAATTATCATCATAGAAGAAAAGGTCATCGAAGTAGAATTACCAAAAGAAAAAACTCCCGAGCCTATTCCAACCAAGCCGGTGACTGAAATTATTATCGAGAACGTACAATTAACGCCTAATCCATCATCTAATTCTAGCAGTTTCTTCCAAGAAGAACCTAAAGAACAAGCTCCTGCAGGAAGAAAAATCATGGAAGTTATCGCTGATTCTACTTCCGAAAAAGTATTTGAAAAACTTCAAGGTACAGATGGTTCACTGAAATCTTTGGTTGAAACCAAAATGACGGAAACCTTGGCCAATAGCATCAGCCTAAACCAAAAAATCAAATTCATTCAATCCATTTTTGATGGAGAAGGACATCATTTGAACCAATTAATTGACTTCATTGATAAAGAAGCTGAAAGCCAAACTTGGCAAATGACCATTCAGCAAAGATATGCTGAATTCCATCGTGCCGACAATGAAGAGTCTTGGAATGAATTACATGAATTGATTAGAAGGAAATTCAACTAAGTGATTTTCTTCATCAAGTAATTGATCAGATTTCTTGACCTAACTAGCTAATTTCACTTAAAAAAAAGTGAAATACCTAGCCCTTATCCTACTTACTTCATACTCCCTTTTAGGTCAAGTTGATGAAAGTCAATCTTGGGATGAATCTGAAATCCGACAAAATACGTATCAATTTTATTTACAAAACCCGATTGAAATCAATCAGGCGCAAGAGGAAGATTGGTATCAACTAGGCCTGTTAAATTCAGCTCAAATTTCCTCCTTTTTTGAATTCAAACAAGCTACAGGGAAATTTGTTAGTATTTGGGAATTACAAGCTATCCCCAATTGGGACATTCCAACCCTCAAAAGAATACAAGACTTTATCATTTGCCGACCTACGACATTGTCATGGAATTGGCAACAAAGCAAACACCTTTGGATACATCGTATCGAATTCACATTGGAAGAAAAAAAAGGATTTAGTCCACCTGATAATCGAAGTAAAGTTCGCTATTTCAATAGCCCCTATACTGAACTTCATCGATACCGAGGACAAATAAGTACTCCATTGGGTTTAGGTTTTCTACTTCAAAAAGACGCTGGAGAAAACAACATCGCTGATTTCAGCAGTTATTATATACATTGGAATAGACCTAAAAATACGATCTACAAAATAATTGTTGGGGACTTTGTCAATCAATGGGGTCAAGGATTAGTACAAGCTGGCGGATTTTCATTAGGGAAAAGCTATGAAAGCATCATCTCCACCCAAAAGTTTCATCAGGGCGGGCTTCCTTACAGTTCCAGCATGGAAGCTGGATTTTATAGGGGAATTCTCATGGGCATTCAAGGTAAACGATGGAAAATAGAAAGCTTTATTTCCAAAAGAAATTGGGATGCTAGTCTGCAAACAGATTCCTTGGGCTTTTCTTATTATACCTCATTAACAAACAGTGGATTACACCGTACCACAAGTGAGTTGGACAAAAGAAATCGGGTGCAAGAATGGACTTGGGGAAATACCTTGAATTGGCATGCTAAAAATTCACCGCTTACTTTACAATGGAACTTAGTAGGAAGTCGTTGGTCACTCCCCAAAAAAAATTCTTCTCGAACTTATCAAGCTGCTGAATGGCAAGGAAGTGAACTTCTCAACAGCTCACTATCAGCCAATTTTCCTTGGAAAAAAGCCCAATGGATGGCAGAGCTAGCTATCAGTCCTAATTCCTGGGCATTGATTCAAGGGGCAGCATGGGCCCAATCTAAAGCTTCGGATTTTTCATACTTATTCCGTTACCTATCTTCTGGATATTTTAGTCCTCAAGCACAAGCTTTCAGTGAAAACTCAGAGGTCGGCAATGAAATAGGGCTATTCCTAGGCAATCAATACCGATGGTCCAAAAGGAGTCGACTTTCTTCTTACCTTGATTTCTTTCTTTTCCCTGCTCCCAAATACTTAGTAAGTCAAGATCATTCTTGGGGATGGGAAATGTTAAGTAGGTATCAATTTGAGCGTAGAAATAAATATAATTTCTTTATCCAACTCAAATGGACCAGTAAACAAGAAGATGCTCCCAAACCTTACCAAGATTTTATCCGAAAACATCAATGGCAGTTTAGTGGAGACTTAAAAAAAATCATCCATAAAAAATGGGACTGGCATAGTCGGATCATGGCTACCTATATCCTTTCTCCTGCACAAAAAGATTGGGGATGACTATGGCTCAATGATATTCACTTTTCGTGGCTTAACTGGCAAATTAAGGCCCGAGCAGCGTATGTCCACAGTACAAACTATGACAGTAGGCTCTATGCCTATGAACCTAGTTTACCTTATGCATTTTCCTTACCTGCCTATTATGGCCAAGGTCTGCGAACTTGCCTGATAATGACATATAAATGGAAGACAAAACTGAATCTATCGGCCAAAATTGGAAGAATGGATTACATGGATCGAGAAGAAATCGGATCAGGTTTAGATCTAATCTCTAGCACTCATAAAACGGATGTAAGCCTGCAGGTAGTTTGGAATAACTTATAAAATAGCTTCTCTGATTTTAAGCAATTTTTCCAATAAACCTTCCAATTGATCAAGAGGAAGCATATTGGCTCCATCTGACTTAGCAATAGAAGGATTAGGATGGGTTTCGATAAACAATCCATCCGCTCCCACAGCTATCGCTGCCTTGGCTATCGTTTCAATTAATGCCGGTTGACCACCAGTTACCCCAGAACCTTGATTGGGGCGTTGCAGAGAATGCGTACAATCCATGATAACAGGAACTTGAAAAGCCGCCATTTCTGGTAAATTTCTAAAATCAACCACTAAATCACCATATCCAAATGAATTTCCTCGATCGGTCAAATACACCAATGCCTCTGGGTTTTCATGCTTCACTTTTTCAACGGCAAATTTCATGGAAGCGCCCGACATAAATTGCCCTTTTTTTATATTGACAGCTTTTCCTGTTTGGGCAGCTGCAGCCAATAAATCTGTTTGTCGACAAAGAAATGCGGGAATTTGTAACACATCTACATAAGGAGCCGCCATAGAAGCTTCGGCACTTTCATGTATATCGGTTACGGTAGGAACCTGAAAATGCTCCCCTACTTCTTTCAATATCTCTAAAGCAAGTATATCTCCAATTCCAGTAAATGAATCAATTTTAGTACGATTAGCTTTACGATAAGACCCTTTAAAAATAAAAGGTATCCCCATGGAATCTGTGATTTGCTTAATTCGTTCTGCTATTTCATAAGCTAAATCTTTGCTTTCAATGGCACAGCTGCCTGCCATCAAGAAAAAAGGTGTTTTATCTTGACTTGTCGTATAAGGTAAGTTCATCTTATAAAATGTTTACTTCGGTTTCTAATGCTACACCGAATTTGCTGAGAATAGATTGTTTTATTTGTTCAGATAAAGCTAAAATCTGCTTACCTGTAGCCTGACCATAATTGACCAAAACCAATGCCTGTTTGGCATGCACTCCTGCGTCTCCTTCTCGGAAACCTTTCCAGCCAGCTTGTTCTATAAGCCAACCAGCTGGGAATTTGATATCACTACTTCCTGTAACAGGATAATGTGGAATATTTGGATATTTCTCCATCAATTCGGTAGCCTGAGCAACTTTCAGCGTTGGATTTTTGAAAAAACTACCTGAATTTCCTATCTCTTTAGGATCGGGCAATTTACTTTGTCGGATCTCAATGACCGCATTTGAAACATCTTGAATACTAGGATGTGTGATGGATTTGGCATGCAACACTTCTTGAATTGCCCCATAAGATGTCTGTGCCTCAGCCACTTTATTCAATTTGAAGCAAACATAAGCAATCAAATATTTTCCTTTGCCCTCATGTTTGAAATAACTCTCCCGATAACCAAATTGACAAGCTGTTGTATCAAATGTTTCTAAGGTATAGTTAGACAAATTAAAAGCCTGCAAATGATCAAATGTATCTTTTATTTCTACTCCATAGGCACCAATATTTTGCATGGGAGCTGCACCTACAGTACCTGGAATAAGGGATAAATTTTCAATACCTGCCCATTGATGACTAACTGTATATTGTACAAAATCATGCCAAACAACGCCAGCTCCGGCACGCACCCAAACATGTTGATCATCCTCCTTGATTACTTCAATGCCATCAATGGCGACTTTCACCACTAAGGCATTCAAATCTTGAGTCAAAAGTACGTTACTCCCTCCCCCCAAAAAAATATGTGGCACATGGGAATATGTACCCGAATTCAATATCAAATGGTATTGTTCAATGGAGCGAATTTCTACAAAATACCTTGCCTTAACATCAATTCCGAATGTATTAAGCGATTGGATTGAATAGTTTTCCAATACTCTAGGCAAGGCAATGGAAGAAGGCATATTAATGCAATTTAGTGGATAAAAATTCTTGTAAGGCTGGTACATCAGTAGCCATCAGGGTTTTATTACTCCCCTCCCAAAGCTTTTTGCCATCTTTTAAAAAGACAACATACTCGCCCATCCGAAGTACAGAATTCATGTCGTGCGAAATAACGACTGTCGTGATATTAAACTCTTTCGTAATTTCCTCAATCAACAAATCAATTTTAACCGCCGTCAATGGATCTAAACCAGAATTGGGTTCATCGCAAAATAAATATTTGGGATTCATCACGATAGCCCTAGCGATACCAACGCGCTTTTTCATTCCTCCAGAAATATCAGAGGGCATTTGGCTAGCTGCTGCTTCCAATCCCACTCGTTGCAAGCAAATTAATGCTCGCTCATTTTTCTCTTCCAAACTCTGTTGAGTCAAAATATCCAAAGGGAAACGCACATTCTCTAATACAGTCTTAGAATCAAATAATGCTCCGCCTTGGAATAAAACACCCATTTCGCGACGAATGGATTTGATGGTATCATTGGACGCTGTAACAAAATCCCGACCATCATATAGAACTTGTCCATGTTCAGGTTTCAAAATACCAATCATACACTTTAACAATACACTTTTACCGGTTCCACTCCCTCCAATCACCATATTGATTTTGCCTTTTTGGAAGCAGCCATCTACTCCATCCAAAACAACTTTTCCATCAAACTCTTTGTGTATGTTTTTGATTTCAATCATATTCAAAATTAGGCATATTTTGCCAAAAATGAAGAATGTCTCATTTTTTAGCCCAATTATTTTCAATGTCTAATTTCAGTTCTACATTCCTATTAATTTCTAATATCACAAATTGATTGTGTGTCGAAACTATTCTTTGTACTTTAAGCCATCAAATCTATTTCATCCTAAACACTAACAAATCCTATGTTTTTCATCATCGTTGGAATCGTTTTACTGGTCATTGGCAATATCATTGCAAATCCCAATTTAGTATTTTCGAAATATAGCAAAGCCTTCAAAATTGGAGGTATAGCATTGGCTGGGTTGGGATTGTTTAGCTCCACTGTCAAGCAAATTGAAGCGGGTGAAGTTGGCGTTCAAAGTTTATTCGGAAGTGTAAAACCTCAGGTTTTAAACAGTGGTTTAAACTTTGTTAACCCTCTATCCAATATTTTCATCTTCGATTCCAAGACTCAAAATTACACGATGTCTGGGGTACATGATGAAGGTGACAAGGAGGGAGATGATGCCATTCGGGTACTTACAGCCGATGGACTAGAAGTGATCGTTGATCTAACCGTATTATATAAAATTTCTTCTCAAGAAGCTCCTAATATTTTTAAGGAGATTGGTTTAGACTATAAAGACAAAGTGGTCCGTCCAATCACTCGAACCAAAATTAGAGACAACGCTGTTTATTACGATGCCGTTGGTTTATTTTCAAAGAAGAGAAACGAATTCCAAAATCGTATTTTCAAAGATATCGAAGCGAATTTCAAACATAGAGGTCTTATCTTGGAACAATTATTGATTCGTAATATCACCTTACCCAACTCTGTTAAACAAAGCATCGAATCCAAAATCAATGCAGAACAAGATGCGCAAAAAATGCAGTTTGTCCTTCAAAAAGAAAAACAAGAAGCAGAACGTAAACGAGTGGAGGCGCAAGGAATAGCGGATTATCAACGAATCTTGTCCACCGGATTAAGTGACCGTCAATTACAATATGAATCAATATTGGCTCAAAAAGAATTGGCCAAATCACCCAATAGCAAAATCATCATCATGGGTAATGGAAAAAGTAGTCCAATAATCTTGGGAGGGAATTAACATACTAATTTACACAGACAAACTTATATCGCTCAATTCATTTGCCAGTTTATGTAATCCATTGGAAATTTGAACTATTTTCTTGTCCGACAAGGGTGCTAATTTCTTAGCATATTGCCTAAATAAACTTGGATTTATACCGACATAATGTTCTGCAAACGCAGATTTGTTAATTACATGGAAATAGTCAAAAAACTGTTCTAGATCCAACACATAATTCAAGGAATAATCTTGAATCTGTATCGAGTTTCCCATTTCATTTTCATAGTCCACATAGTGTTGAAATACTTCTACAAAATTGGCTTTCAACTCATTAATACTACTACCTACAGCCACCATTCCATCTATTTCTTTAGCATATGCCGAAAAACCAGTTCCTGTTTTTTCTACAATGACCGTCAAACATATTTGCGAATTCATCTTTTGAAATTTAAGAGAGTCTAATCTACTTTAATCAATACAAATCACCTAGTTAAACCTACTGCTTTTAAAATACTGGCAAAGGTTCCCTTGGCCAGTTCTTTTCCACCATGTCTCGGAATGGCCAATTGACCCAATTTTTTGTAATGCCTGTATAAATCATGATTGGCTCCATTTCTCTATAAATACCAACCATCATTTTTTAATATTTTCAACAATTCATTAACGGATGCCATTGTTTAATTAAAAATCAAAACAAGATTATCTTTTAATTAAACCTTCTAAATATATAACAAATATGTTATAAAAAAGAAAAAGATATTAAAATTAAGTCAAATAAAACATAAAAACAGTCAAAAAAAAGTGCTCCCAAATGGGAGCACTTTCAATATCAATATGTTGATTATTTCCTCAAAATGGAATGTCCCATTTTATCCCGTTTCGTTTGCAAATAATGTTGATTATGTGGATTCGGATTAATTTCAATGGGAATAGATTCAACAATTTCCAATCCATAACCCAATAAACCAGCTCGTTTTTTAGGGTTATTAGAAATTAATCTCAATTTCTTAATGCCTAAATTTCTTAAAATCTGAGCTCCTACACCATAGTCTCGTTCATCCATAGCAAAGCCTAATTCAATGTTAGCTTCCACCGTATCTCGACCCATTTCTTGCAATTTATAAGCTTTCAACTTATTCAATAAACCAATACCCCTACCCTCCTGGAACATGTATAACACCACACCTTTACCCTCTTTCTCCACCATTTCCATGGCTTTATGCAATTGAGGACCACAATCACAGCGACAAGACCCAAATATATCTCCTGTCACACAGGAACTGTGAACACGCACCATCACTTCTTCATCTTTCTCCCAAGTTCCTTTCACTAAGGCTAAATGTGTATCTCCCGTATTTTTTTGTTTAAAAGCTATCAAATCAAAATTCCCCCACTGAGTTGGCATATCTACGCCAATTTCTCTTTGAATTAAAGATTCTTTATCTAAACGATATTCTATCAAATCTTTAATGGTCACTAGTTTTAAATCAAATTTATCAGCGATTCTACGAAGATCAGCCAAACGTGCCATGCTACCATCTTCATTCAATACCTCAATTAAAACGCCTGAAGGTTGAAAGCCTGCCAATCGTGCGAAATCCATAGAAGCTTCCGTATGTCCAGTCCGACGCAATACACCTTCTGATTTACTCTTTAGCGGGAAAATATGACCAGGTCTTCCTAAATCACTCGGTTTAGTTAAAGGATCTACCAAGGCTTGAATCGTTTTAGCACGATCCGAAGCTGAAATCCCTGTGGTGCATCCATTTCCTAATAAATCCACTGATACTGTAAATGGAGTTTCATGAGAGGTAGTATTATTATCTACCATCATCTCAAGTCCTAATGCGGCACAGCGGTCGTCCGTCAAAGAAACGCACATTAACCCGCGAGCTTCACGAATCATGAAATTGACCAATTCAGGAGTTATCGCCTCAGATGCGCAAATCATATCACCCTCATTCTCTCGGTCCTCATCATCCGCTACAATGATAATTTTACCTTGTCGAATATCTTCTATCGCATCTTCAATACGATCCAATCGAATGGAATCTTCCTGCATATTTTTAAGCTTTATGAACCAAAACACAAAGGTAAGCAGATTTAGTTCCCATTTTACTACCTTTGTTAGATAATCTATCCCTTATCAGGCATGTCGATTGAAGTTACTAACCTTTCTAAAATTTACGGTTCTCAAATCGCTGTTAATTCCGTAACATTTCAAGCTTCTGAAGGTCAAATCATTGGTTTTCTAGGACCCAATGGGGCAGGAAAATCAAGTACCATTAAAATGCTGGTTGGATTAATTAAGCCAAGTCAAGGTGAAGCCAAAGTTCTTGGACTTCATGTAGCAAATCATGCCCTGGAATTAAAAAGTAAAATCGGTTATTTGGCAGAAAATAATCCACTATATCCTGACATGTATGTTCAGGAATTCCTTGACTTTATTGGTAAAATACATGGGTTTTATGCTCGTCAAAGAAAGACAAGAATAGATGAAGTTATCCAATTGGTGGGATTAGAAAAAGAGAAAAAAAAGAAGATCGGAGAATTATCAAAAGGTTACCAACAACGGGTCGGGATTGCACAAGCTATCTTTCATAACCCCTCTGTATTGATCTTAGATGAACCCACTAGTGGCTTAGATCCAAATCAAATGGCAGAAATCAGGTCCCTAATCCAATCATTAAGTTCGGGTAAAACCATCTTATTTTCTAGTCATTTACTTACAGAAGTTGAATCCATTTGTGATCGAATATTACTCATTAGCCATGGAAATTTAGTAGCAGATTGTTCGCTACAAGAAGCTCAAAATTATGCAGGGGGATTGGCTAGCTTCTTTAAAGATAAGACAGCTTAATTTAATTCAAACAAATCTGCATCGAGGTGTGCAGGGAATTTATCTCTAAAATCTATTAACAATTCCTTCGAGATGCTCGTAGTTTGTATTGTTTCTTCATTCAATAGATGTACTATTTCTTCTCCCTTAAAGGTTACAACAACTGAATCTCCTTGGTATACTAACTCATTGTTATCTTTTCCAACACGATTAACTCCCACAACGTAGGCCAAATTTTCGATGGCACGGGCTTTTAATAATGTCGACCATGCATGAGCTCGAACTGCAGGCCAATTGGCCACATAAATAGCTACATCATAAGCCATATCTACGTTTCTTGACCAAACAGGGAAACGTAAATCATAGCAAACAAACATGGCTATGTTCCAAGATTTATACGCAATAATGACCTTTTCTTCTCCTTGGCTATAGAACGTATGTTCATTACCCATTCGAAACAAATGGCGCTTATTATATGATACTATTTTTCCATCTGGAAAAACAGCGAGCATCCGATTATAAAATTGATTGTTTTCTTTGATTTTGAGACTCCCTATCATCAATACATCCAAACGATTGGCCATCATTTGCATCCATTGAACTTGTGCTCCTTTGGGAAAATCAGCTCCCTCCGAACCCATACTAAAACCTGTAAGAAACATTTCAGGTAAAACAACGACATCCGTTTTACCTTGTAAGATTTGTAATTTCTCTTCTAGAACGGCACAATTTGCGGCAGGATTCTCCCAAATCAAAGAAGTCTGCACCATACTTACCCGCAAATTGGCATTCGGGGAAACCATGTCAAATCAATTTATTTTGCAATGTAGGTATAATACACCTTTAATTTAATCTTATTTGCATTCAAAGGTACATAACGTATATTATCACCAATAATCCGGCTGTAACCTCCCGAATTACTTGTCAAAGGACTTGTCACCAAAATGGCAAAATTCTTTTTATTGTTAGCGATAATATTTTGAATAGCTGTAGTAATATTAAAACTGTAAGATTGGGAAGCTGTATTAAAACTTGCCGACTGAGCACCTGTACCACCTTCAGTCAATAAATACCTCAAGCCATACGAATTCTTTAATGTTCTATTACTAGCATCCGTTTCTACCAAAGATAGTGTACCTAAGGTTCTTGACAATTCATAACTATCTGCTGCAGGAATAACTAATTCAGCTTTATTGATAGCCACATTTTTATTCCCCTTCAGGTTCAACAAATAAGGGATTTCTAATTTGGTAGCCAAACCTGTACCTGATTGAACATAAGTCACCATATTCGACTGTGAAGCTGGTACCAAATCTCCTGGTTTCTTTAAATTAGCTAAAGCCCCTGAACGTGATGCATTTAACTGGTTAAATCGACCGTGAATTTCCGCAACTAATGCCGTAGAAAGACTAAAATAATAATTCACAGCATATTTAACCGTATCATTGGGATTATGATAATGTAAAGTCATCATCGAATAAGTCGGTGTAAAGCCTAAAATGGCAGCCTTACCCGCAGAAGTAGATTTAATATGCATTCCTTTAAAATAATCTCTAAAGGCAGCTCCACCAGCAGCAACGGACTTGTCGGTATATTTCCCCAGCAATTCCTTAGCAAAGGAAGCATTCATTTTGAAACTTAAGGTATCGTATTTCAGTGAATCGCCATTAGCTGTCTTGGCCTTAATGGGACGAGGGAAAAAAGAGTGAGTTCCAATGGGGGTCGGGTCATATGCCAAAGTGGAGGTATTAAAATAATCCACTGAACGACTCACACTGTCTTTCAAACGATAGATTGAAATAGTTTGTTTCTGCGTAGTATCTCCTACAAACGACTGATAAATCAAACTCATTTTCAATGAATCCAAGATAGAAGTCTCTTTACTTTTCAAGGTATCCACATTGGCTATTTGAGCAAATGCCGAAGCTGAAATGGTACCCAAAATAGGATCTTGATGTGATCCAACTAAAAATGCACCTGTTTGATTCGTGTAAATGGAATCAATCAAGACAGTAGATGAATGAATACTCAATGAATCAGTATAGTTCAAACCAACTTCAACACTAAACAAATCGGACCCAATTTCTTTGGGCAAATCACAAGAAGTTAGGAAAAGGGAAAGAATCCCTACCCATTTAATTGCCGGCCAATTCCAAATACAATTTTTCGAAGAAATCGAGATCATTTTCGGCAATATTTTGATAGGTTTTTGATTTAAATTCATCAATGATGGATTGGATACGGCTATTTTCCGCATTTTCTAATGATACTACTTTATCGGCATATTCTGCACCAATTTTAATGAAGGCAGAATAATCTGAATTTGCTAAACTAGTTAAATTTTCGTCTTCAATTTCTCCTAATTTCACTTTCTCTAACAAATCTTCATTAGAGAACGTAAAATCAAATTCAGAATTGTGAGGAGAGAAAATAGTTTTTGAATCTTTGAAGATTGGGTGATTTTTGTAATGGGTAGAAATGTACAAAGGTACTAAGCTCGACATCCAATCATTACAATGCACTACATCGGGTGACCAACCTAGTTTCACGACAGTCTCCAATGCTCCTTTACAGAAGAATGCAGCACGTTCATGATTGTCTTCATAGAATGCTCCTTCTTTGTCCGTTAAAACAAATTTACGCTGAAAATAATCTTCATTATCTATAAAATAAACCTGCAATTTAGCAGCAGGAATACTAGCGACCTTAATCGTTAACGGTTTTTCTTCCTCACCCATAGGGATAGTGATTCCTGATAGCCGAACTACTTCATGCAAACGGTTTTTGCGTTCATTGATAGAACCAAATCTTGGAACCAAGATTCGAATCTCCATTCCCCTCTCCTGCATCGCAGTTGGAAGGTTACGAACGAAGTCTGCAATTCTAGAGGTGTTAAGGAAAGGGTCAACCTCACTCGAAACGTAAAGAATACGTAATTTGGACATTCTAAATTGATTTAGGGGAAAATTATCCCAAAAAAACTTTGCAAAAATATAAAAATTTTATCGGATTCCAGCTATATAATTTAAGCAAAGGTCTTTATTTTGCCTTGTGATTCTCGAAATCCGTCACCACAACATGATAAAATCCATTCTTAAGTACTTATTCTCGACTTTATTAGCTGCCTCACTCTTGTATTGGGCATTTTCCAAAAGTCAACTAGAATGGGATGATATTTACCAAACTCTCTTGCACGCCAATTATAGGTGGGTAACAGTAGCTATTGTCATTTCCTTGGTATCCCATTGGTTGAGAGCCTTACGTTGGGAACAATTATTGGATAGTCTAAACTATCAACCAGGTCAAGTCAGAACCTTCTCTGCCGTACTCATTGGTTATTTTGCCAATTTCATTGTGCCAAGAATGGGCGAAGTTTCTCGTTGTGGTTCCCTTCAAAAAACAGCAGATATTCCCTTTGAAAAATCCTTTGGTACGGTTATTACTGAAAGAATTGTCGATTTATTAGGCCTAGTAGTCTTGGTTGGAATTACTTTTTTAGTCGAATGGAAACCCATCCAATCCTTCTTATTCCCACATACAGATACGCCACCTTTGACCTTAATCATGGGCTTGATTATCCTTGGTTTGATTGGACTGATCACTTTATGGTTCACCAAAGATTTTATCATAGCTAAATGGGAGGTCCTATCGAAAAGCTCTAAAGTCGGGCAAATCCTTTCTGGCTGGATTGACGGTATCATCAGCATCAAAGATGTTAAAAGACCTGGATTATTTTTAATCTATACGGTGGCCATTTGGGTCGCATATTTTTTAAATGCCTATACCCTACTTTTAGCGTTTCCAAACAGTGAAAACCTAGGTTTTTCAGCCGCATTAAGTATTTTAGTGATGGGTACATTTGGTATGGCCACTCCTACACAAGGCGGAATTGGGGCCTACCATAGTCTAGTAGCATCCACCCTATTCTTCTACCAGATTCCCATGAAAGAAGCTACCGCCTTAGCTACTTTTTTCCACGGAACTCAAATGGCCACGATCTTGTTATTCGGGGGTATTAGTTTTATTCTAACTCTTTTCTTACCTAAAAAATTAAGCAGTGTCAACTCTCAGTGAACATAAAATCCATACACTTAGTGAAGCTATTGAAATTCGCAAAGCTTGGAAAAATGACCATCAAAAAGTTGTTTTTACAAATGGATGCTTTGATATTTTACATCTAGGTCATGTCGATTACCTAGAAAAATCAAGTCAGGCAGGAGACAAAATGATTGTCGCCGTCAATTCAGATCGATCTGTTCGTGAATTAAAGGGACCTGAAAGACCCGTAAATTCGGAATATGCACGTGCCCGACTAATTGCTGCCCTAGGATTTGTTTCACTAGTTATAATTTTTGACGAGGAAACACCGTTAGAATTAATTAAAGCTCTTTTACCTGATGTATTGATTAAAGGAAACGATTATACCATTGATACCATAGTCGGTTCAAAAGAAGTATTAAAAGCAGGTGGCGAAGTAAGTACCATTGACTTAGTACCCAATTACTCAACCACTGGAATTATTAACAAACTTAAAAAATAAAAGAAATGACAGGAATCTATGTTTTAACCATCCTTTTTGGAGTTATCGGAATGATGATTTCTTGGAGATTAAAATCCAAATTCAAACAGTATTCGGAAGTCCCATTACAAAGTAATTTATCTGGCCAGCAAATCGCAGAAAAGATGCTTGCTGACCATGGAATCTACGATGTTCGGGTTATTTCTGTGGATGGACAATTAACGGACCATTATAACCCAACAGACAAAACGGTAAACCTAAGTGCAGATGTGTACCACGGCCGCAATGCAGCTTCGGCGGCAGTCGCCGCTCACGAATGCGGTCACGCTGTTCAACATGCTCAGGCTTATAGCTTTTTGCAATTTAGAAGTGCTATGGTACCATTATTGAATGTAGCCAATGGATTCATGCCTATTTTGTTGATGATTGGTATGATGATCTTGTACTCAACGGGCAATGCAACCCTATTAAGCATTGGTGTAGCTTTATTTGCATTAGCTACCATTTTTAGTTTTGTGACTTTACCTGTTGAATTTGATGCATCAAACCGCGCTTTGGCATGGATAAAAAATAATCAAATCGTTAATTCAAGTGAATATGAAATGTCTAAAGATGCCTTGTGGTGGGCAGCCATGACCTATGTAGTTGCGGCCTTAGCTATGCTGGCACAATTACTCTACTACTTGAACTTATTAGGGGGACGAAGAAGTAACGACTAAGAAAAAAGGGCCAATTGGCCCTTTTTTTATACATGCAACTTGCTCTTTCGATAACTGTAGCTAAAATAGATCACAAATCCTGCGATACACCAATACAAGAAGCGTTCCCAGTTGGTCGCTCCCATTTGTGTCATGAGATATAAATTGACTAATAAGCCTAATACTGGAATCAAAGACAAATTGACCTTATAACTGAAATAAGCTAATACAAGCCAAATAAGGAAGAATGCAGATAGTAAGAAATGATCTACTCGAGCATCGCCTACCCAATGAGCTGTCCAGTAATTTGACCAAGAATCCGCATTGGGCAAATACAAATAGATCCCAATGACAAAACTTACCCCCACCCAATATTTAGCATTGATATAAGGTATTTTGAATTTAGATTTCTTTTGGTTTTCAGGATCTAAATCTAAAATTAAGACCCCTCCACATACCAAAACAAAGGCAAATAAAGTTCCAATACTGCTTAGATTAATAACTTCTTCCAAATTGGCAAACAAGGCAGGAATACCCACTAAAACTCCTGTCATAATGGTAGAAAAAGAGGGAGTTCTGTATTTGGGATGAATATTGGAAAAGGCTTTGGGCAACAGTCCATCTCGTGACATAGTCATCCAAATACGTGGTTGCCCTAATTGATATACCAATAACGCACTTGTCAAAGCAATTACTGCACTTGCCGCTACAACACCTGCCACTCCGTGTAATCCAACCTGTGTAAACATATAGGCCAAAGGATCTTCAATACCTGCTAAGGAGGCAGATGGGACGATACCCGTTAAAACTAAAGTGACTAATACATACAATACCGTACATATAATCAAAGCCCACATCATGGCTTTGGGAATATCGCGTTGAGGATTCGTGCATTCCTCTGCTGTGGTAGAAATAGAATCAAAGCCGATATAGGCAAAACAAACTGCTGCCACACTTTTTAAAACTCCACTTATACCATTAGGAGCAAAGGGCGACCAGTTGTCAACCTGAACATAAAATGCACCTACTCCCACTACAATCATAATGACCAAAAGCTTTAGAATTACCAATATATTATTCATATTCTTGGTTTCTCGAATGCCAATGTATACCAAATACGTGATGGCCGCTGTTATTAGTAAGGCTGGAATATTGGCCACAAAATGCCATCCAAATAGAACTGGCGCTGTTGCATAGGCGGTATATCCTTCTCGAACATTGACGGATAGCGACTCGAACAACTGACCTTGCGAAAGGGCAACTTGTGCATCAGCATAAGCCCTTTTAGCTGACAAAAAATCCATAGTTAGGTAATCTGGAATATGATAACCTAGTCCTTCCATTAAATCAACAAAATATTTTGACCAAGAAATGGCCACCGCCACATTGGAAATGGCGTATTCCAACAAGAGATTCCAACCTAAAATCCAGGCAACAATTTCACCTAAACTTGTGTAGGCATAGGTATAAGCACTACCACTGATAGGAACTGTAGCTGCAAAGCGGGCATAGCAAAAAGCTGTAAACATGCAGGCTACTGCGGTAAAAACAAACAATAAAGAAACGGCTGGCCCACCATTAGCTGATGCCTGTCCAATGGCGGAAAAGATACTAGCACCAATGATAGCAGCAACCCCTAAAAAAGTTAAGTCTCGCACTCCCAAATTGCGAACCATGGATCCACCTTCCAGCTTTTCTATTTCAATTTGATCTGAAACTATTTTATCAATGGACTTTTTGCGAAAAAAAGATGAATTCATGCAATTTGATTAGTTGATGTGATGGTAAGATTAACAAAAATACATCTTTCCCTAATAAATTCTAATTTGAACGATTTACTTACCTTTGCAGGAAAGAAAGAATATGTCGGTAGCTATTGTCATTTTAAATTTTAATGGAAAGCATTTTTTAGAAAAATTCTTACCATTGGTTATAGCTACTTGTCCACCTGGTACCATCTATGTGGCAGACAATGGTTCTACGGATGATTCTTTAAATTATTTGAAAAATCAATTCCCCGAAATACCCATTTTAATTGGAGAAGGAAACTTAGGATATGCAGGTGGCTACAACCGAGCTTTAAAATCTCTTGATACAGACTATTACGTTCTAATGAATTCAGATATAGAGCCAAATAAAAATTGGCTGAATCCATTAGTAGATTACATGGAGCGAAATCCTCAAGTTGCTGCCGTCCAACCATTTATACTTGATTACCAAAATCCTGGCCAATTTGAATATGCTGGTGGAGCAGGGGGATATTGGGACAATTTAGGATTTCCATTTTGTCGAGGTAGGATATTCGATTCCATCGAAAAAAATGATGAACAATATGCCACTAGTATAGTCAATTGGGCCACAGGTGCATGTTTATTAGTTCGTTCTGAAACGTATTGGAAAGTGGGGGGCTTGGATAACTATTTTTTTGCACACATGGAAGAAATTGATCTATGTTGGAGATTTCAAAGAGCAGGATATCAAGTTGCAGCTGTGGCAGAAAGTACAGTTAAACACGTAGGAGGAGGAACTTTAGCAAAAGAAAACCCTTATAAAACCTATTTGAACTTTAGGAATAACTTGATTTTACTGTACAAAAACCTTTCAGGGTGGAAAAAATGTTTTATCATTTTACTTCGAATGGCAGCAGATGGATTAGCAGGAGTGAAATATCTATTTTCAGGTGACATAGCTTTAATTTGGGCCATTCTCAAAGCTCATTTTGCATTTTATTATTATGTGTTGTGTCAACACCCCAAACAAAACCTAGCTCCAGAATTAGTTAAGATGGAGAACATAGTTAGCTATCCCAAATCCATCATTTGGGGCTATTTTGTACAGAAAAAGAAAAAATTTACTGACTTAAAATTCTAGAATTCCCACACGGTTGGGTTATTTCTTTGTCGTAAGTATCGACGAATATTCATCCAAAAGGCTAGGATTAAATAAATAATAATGGGTGATCCCATGGTAATGAAAGACGTGTATATGAAATACAATCGGATGCTGGAGGTGGAAATTTTAAACTTCTCTCCTAATCTAGTACAAACTCCAAAAGCTTGATTTTCAACGAAATACTTTACTTTTTCCATGTAGCTAAATTTAATACCTACAAAAATATTAATTAATTAACCGTTTTAAGATAATAAATTAAAATAATTCAAATTATTATACAAATATTACAATATTAAAATAAAATAATTGATAATTTGTAATATTTAATTTGAATTTGCTTGCATGCAATTGAATTTTATATACATTTGGGCACTTAAAAGTTTTAATTCAGCAAAATTCTCGACTTCATCCCTCCTAGTATCTTCCCGGTTTACACTCCATTTGATTCTATAAGTTTGTCCCAGTCAAAATTCTTGCGTCTAAAATTCTTTAAGATTTAATTTTTAACATTAATTTTTTATGCAAACTGGTAAAGTAAAATTTTTCAACGAGACGAAAGGTTTCGGATTCATCGTTGACGATCAAACAGGTGAAGACATTTTTGTACACGTAACTGGCTTAGCTGGTGTTACGATTCGCGAAAATGACAGCGTTTCCTACGAAGTAACTGACGGAAAGCGTGGAGCTAACGCTATCAATGTAAAGAAAATCTAATTTTCTTACATGTCCTTGATTAGAGCAAATCAGTATTTTCCAATATATATTAGGTTATCCTATTAAAATTGCAACATTGATCTCTAATAAAGAGAAAAGAAAAAGCCATCCTTTGGGATGGCTTTTTTGATTTCAGACTATATTTTCTATTAGGATTCAATCCAAGCGATGACTTCTTCTTTGCTTGGCATAGCCGCTTCTATTTTTAACTTTTTACGCAAGCCACCCAAATCATTAAATACTTTATTGGGGTTGGCGGCCTTCAAAGCTTCCAAAGTCAAAATTCCCATTTTTTGTAATGCTGGGATCCAATATTCAGCTACTCCTGCTTGAACAAAATCAGCATCCGAAGAAACTTCTTTTATTACTTCAGGGCGCATTTGAGGGAAGAATAATACTTCTTGAATGGATGCTTGATTCGTCATTAACATCGTTAAACGATCAATTCCTATTCCAATACCAGAGGTTGGAGGCATGGCATATTCCAACGATCGGATGAAATCATGATCCATGACCATAGCCTCATCATCTCCTTTTTCAGCCAATCTCAATTGGTCTTCAAATCTTTCTTTTTGATCGATTGGATCATTTAATTCCGAATAAGCATTGGCAATCTCCTTACCATTCACAAATAATTCAAATCGCTCTACCAAACCTTCTTTTGAACGGTGTTTTTTGGTAAGCGGTGACATCTCAACTGGATAATCAATAATGAATGTTGGTTGAATTAAATTAGCTTCTACTTTCTCACCAAAAAGCTCGTCAATTAGCTTCCCTTTACCCATCTGCTCATCTACTTCCATTCCAAATTCTAGACATTTGGCACGTAAAGCATCCTCTGATAATACATCCACATCCACTCCAGAATACTTAAGGATTGCTTCCGAAATAGACAATTTAGGATATGGGCCAGCAAATTCAATGGCATTTTCACCTACCATCACTTTCGTATGTTGATGTAAGGTTTGTGCTACGGTTTCAAAGATTTTTTCCGTCAAATCCATCATCCAATGGTAGTCTTTATACGCTACATAAAATTCTAAAGATGTAAATTCAGGATTATGGGTACGATCCATCCCTTCATTTCTAAACATCTTTCCGAACTCATATACCCCGTCAAAACCACCTACAATTAGGCGTTTCAAATACAACTCATTGGCAATACGCAAATAAAGCGGCATGTCCAAGGTATTGTGATGCGTTTTGAAAGGTCTAGCCGAAGCACCACCATGGATCGCTTGTAATACGGGAGTTTCTACCTCTAACCAACCTCGCTCATCAAACATGGCTCGCATGGTCGATATAATTTTGGCGCGTTTGATAAAAATATCTTTAACAGAAGGATTGACTATCAAATCGACATAACGCTGACGATACCTCATTTCTGGATCAGAAAAAGCATCAAAGGTTTGTCCTTCGGCTTCTTTAACCACAGGTAAAGGCTTTAAAGCTTTCGATAACAAGGTGAATTCACGAACATGGACAGAAATTTCTCCCATTTGAGTGGTGAAAACATAACCTTTCACACCAATGATATCCCCAATATCCAACAGCTTTTTAAATACGGTATTATATAATGTTTTATCTTCTCCTGGACACAAATCATCTCTTCTAAAATACAATTGTATACGACCGCTCGCATCTTGCAATTCCGCAAAAGAGGCATTGCCCATAATACGAAATCCCATCAAGCGACCTGCCAAAGTTACATCTTGAAAATTGGCTGATTCTGGAGTATAATCTGACAAAATTTCCTTGGCATATACGTTCACGGGATATGCTTCTGCAGGATAAGGATCAATGCCTAAAGCCATCAAATCCAATCTTTTTTGTCTTCTTAGTTGTTCTTGCTCACTTAAAATCATGGGGTATTTGCTAATTTCTTGAATGAAGTGCAAAATTAACCAATTATAGCCCGATTAAAAAATTGACACCTCAATCAAGCTAAAGATTCGACATTTACTACCCATGAAAATGATAATAAAATTCACAAAAAGCTGCTAGCTACTGATTTGAGTGGGTCAAATTGACATAGTCTGACAGATATCTTGAATTTAAATTGGATAGGTGATCATTTCGACATAAATACAAATTTAAAAATCTGCCAATTCTTAAATCTTGTTAATAAAATTTAGAGTACAGAACAATGGCACACAAATTGCGTTAATTTAGCACATCTAAAATCTAACGCATTTTTAATATTATGGAAATCAAAAACCACCTTAAAACGTATGTGATTATCGCTCTTCTATCAAGCGGAATCACCCTTGGCGCCTATTCTTTATTGAACTTGGGTTCCTCGCACACCATAGGTGATGCACCTTCAGCATTTACAAGTTCTGTTTCCAACATTCAAAATGTCCCCGGAAATCCCGGTGAATTCACTTTTGCGGCAGAAAAAACAACTCCTGCGGTAGTGCATATTAAAACTAAGATGACAGCTCGCCAGAGTCGACAATCATCTAGCCCATTTGATGACTTTTTTGGATTTGGAGATCCATTTGGTGGTCGCCGTCAACAAGCTCCCCAAACTCAAGAAGCTTCTGGATCAGGGGTCATCATTAGTTCCGATGGGTATATTGTTACCAATAATCACGTTGTTCAAGAAGCAGAGGAAGTAAGCGTTATCTTAAATGACAAACGCGAATTTAAGGCTAAAGTAATTTCCACTGACCCTTCTTCCGACTTAGCTGTGATTCAAATCAAAGCAGAAAATTTACCATTCTTAACATTTGGTGATTCAGATGCACTTCGTGTGGGAGAATGGGTATTAGCTGTGGGTAATCCATTTAACTTGGAGTCAACTGTTACAGCGGGTATTGTATCTGCCAAGGGCCGTCAAAACATCATTGACCGTGACGGAGATACCAATCCTTTAGAATCATTTATTCAAACGGATGCGGCTGTAAATCCAGGCAACTCGGGTGGAGCCTTAGTTAATCTAAAAGGAGAATTAATTGGTATCAATACGGCTATCTATTCTAGAACGGGTCAATTTGCGGGGTATTCTTTTGCTGTTCCTGTGAGTATAGTTAAGAAAGTCTCTTCAGATTTGATCAAGTATGGTAATGTACAACGAGGTTTCTTGGGTGTGAGTATCAGCGAAGTAAATGCCAAATTGGCAGAAGAAAAAGACTTAAAATCGAAAGATGGAGTTTATGTAGGAGGATTCTCTGAAAATTCAGCTGCTAAAGATGCTGGTATTAAAATCAACGATGTCATCACTAAAATTGATGGTACTGATACGAAGTCTTCTTCCAAATTAATGGAGATTGTTGGTAGAAAGCGTCCAGGTGAAAGCATTTTAGTTACGGTGAATCGCGATGGTCAAACCAAAGAATTCAAAGTTACTTTGAAAAACAAAGATGGAAATACTTCAATCGTAAAAGGAGATGTTGGCGAATCAACTAAATCCGACTTCTTAGGGGCTAAATTTGGTACTATCAGTAGCGCTGATAAAGATAAATTCAAAGTAAGCAATGGTGTAAAAGTAATCGAAGTATTGACTGATGGCCGACTAGAAATGTATGGATTATCTAAAGGTTCCATTATTACTAAGATCAATGATAAGGCCGTAAGTGACCCTAAAGAAGCTGTTCAGTTATTAGAAGCACGTAAAGGCAGAATAAAACTTGAAGGTGTGGATGTGGATGGTTCCCGTTTCATTTATGTCCTGTAAAATGATTGAAAATTTAAGGTTTTGAAATCAAAAAATCCCTCGATAATTGAGGGATTTTTTTTGTTTTTGAACGCTTATTTCTAACGCTGTCAAGGTTTAGAACCTTGCCAGCGTTGAGCGTTCATAACGATTTTGAAAATAAATATGTTGTCCAAGACATTGATAATATTTCCACACAAATATTAGCACATAAAAAAAGAGCCAAGTGGATGCTCGGCTCTTTTAACTTATATTATACTAAAATTACTTTTTGTAAGTAACTGTTTTTACTGCTTGAATCGTACGCTCAATACTTGGTAAAATCTCTTCAATCAAGGTTGGGGCATATGGCAAAGGCAAATCCTTCGAGTTAACACGTACCACTGGCGCATCTAAATAATCAAATGCCCAACGTTGTAAATGATACGTAATTTCAGATGAAATAGCCGATAATGGATTAGCTTCTTCAACCACAACGCAACGATTTGTTTTCTTAACTGATTCTACCACTGTGATGTAATCAATAGGACGTACACTACGTAAGTCGATAACTTCTGCATTGATTCCCTGCTTAGTTAATTCTTCCACAGCTGGCATCACCACACGAGAAAGCATTTTACCAAAGGTTACAATCGTTACATCCTTACCTTCTTTCACGATATTAGCTTTACCAATTGGAATTAAAAATTCTCCATCTGGTACCAATCCTTTATCACCATACATCAACTCCGATTCCATAAAAATAACGGGATCATTGTCTCTAATAGATGCTTTTAATAAGCCTTTAGCATCTGCCGGATTAGAAGGAACCACTACTTTCAAGCCTGGTGTATTTGCATACCAGTTTTCAAAGTTCGACGAGTGCTGCGACGACAATTGCCCTGCATTACCTGTTGGACCACGGAAAACAATAGGACAAGAATATTGACCACCTGACATCGACATCATTTTAGAAGCCGAGTTGATAATTTGATCAATTGCGACTAAAGAGAAGTTGAATGTCATAAACTCGACAATAGGACGTAAGCCATTGGCAGCCGCTCCTACTCCAATACCTCCAAATCCTAACTCTGCAATCGGAGTGTCAATTACCCTGTCTGGACCAAACTCATCCAACATACCTTGGGAAACTTTGTATGCACCATTGTATTCAGCAACTTCTTCACCCATTAAAAAAACGGATGCATCGCGTCGCATCTCTTCTTGCATTGCCTCACGCAAGGCTTCTCTGAATTGAATCTCTCTCATAAAATGTTAAGGTGTATGAAAAAACATAACCGCGCAAAATTAGGCAAGAAAAAGCATACCACAAAACCAAAATTAGGTTCTCAAATTGCCCAATTTGAGAAATTCGTGGTATTTTTAAACTTTGATACCAATTTTACATCTTATGTCTGTACAAATAGCTTCGATTTCCACTTCATTACCCGCATTTCTCAACTCTAAAAACTATTCTAGAGTTATTGTATTGGTGGATGAGCTAACTCAAAAACATTGTTTACACAAGATTGAAAATATTCTTCCTAAAAATTACATCAAAGTGGTCATCAAATCAGGTGAGACACATAAAAACTTAACAACATGTGTGAAAATCTGGGAAGTCATGACCAAAGCCAATTTGGACAGACATGCTTTAATGATCAATTTAGGAGGCGGAGTTATTGGAGATATGGGAGGATTTTGTGCTTCCACCTACAAAAGAGGCATTGATTTCATACAAATACCAACTACCCTACTGGCCCAAGTAGATGCTAGCGTAGGTGGAAAACTAGGTATTGATTTTCAAGGATTTAAAAACCATTTAGGTGTATTTCAATTACCAAAAACGGTTTTAATTGACCCCTCTTTCTTAGAAACATTGACAGATCGGGAAAAAAGATCAGGTTTTGCTGAAATCATTAAACATTGCTTAATCCGAGATGCTGCTAAATGGACTGAAATTAGTCAACTAGATTGGCAAGAAAACGATTTTGCCACTTTAGTTGCACATTCCGTCGCCATCAAAGAAGCCATTGTTACTGAAGATCCTAAGGAAGCTGGTATTCGTAAAATTCTTAATTTAGGACATACCTTAGGACATGCAGTTGAAACATTTTTGCTAAATCAAGGCAAGAGAAAAATCTTACATGGAGAGGCAGTAGCTGTTGGAATAATCACAGAGGCATTCTTATCTTACGATCGTGGCTTAATTAGCTTATCTGAATTGGAAGATATTGAGGCTTATCTTTTTGCCACATATGGGAAAGTAACAATCAAAGAAAGTGAAATTCCAGAAATCATTCGATTGACGATGCAAGACAAAAAGAACCTCGGAAATGAGGTTCGTTTCTCTTTATTAACGGGAATTGGTGATTGTGGATATGATATTCCTGTAGGGAAATCAGAAATGAAAAAAGCCTTACAATATTACATTGGCTAACTACTCAATCACTTGAGGTACTTTAAAATAACTTTCATTGGTGTTAGGCCCTAGGTTCAACGCCTTTTGACGATCTAGCATCGCTTTAGCTTGATCTTCTCTAAAATGATTTAAAGCAGGTGTCATGTGAACTAAGGGTTCAACAGATGAAGTATCTACTGCATTCAATGCTTCCATCCAATCCAACACTTTGTTGATGGAATCCTGCATATCCTGAATTTTTTCCTCTCTAAGCTCTAAACGAGCCAAATGAGCAATTTTAATTACATCGTCCTTATTTACTTTCATCGTTCTTAGGATTTAATTTTTTGTCATCTGGCATTTCTTTATCCAAAAATGCATTCAGTGCATCGCGATTCAAGGTCGACGTAATTTGTCCAAATGAATCAATGTTCATCTCAAAGCCCGCCAAATCTGGATGTACTTTGGGAGCTTTTTCCTTTACTTTCTTTGATTTATCTTTCATATCAAATCGTTGGGAATTTTTCTAAAGCTTTATTTAGTCTTGCTAACACTTGATCTTTCCCCCAAAGTTCCAAGGAAATCATTAAATCTGGGCCCGCTCCTTTTCCGCTCATTGCTACTCGAAATAACTGCATCACCTTACCCATTTTGATTCCTGCTTGCTCTAAACATTGGTGAATACAATGTTTGATTTCTTCAGCATGCCAATCTTGACATTGAGGTAATGCTGCCCCAATAAGTTCCAAAGCTTGTTTGGTTTCAGCATTCCATTTTGAAGCCAATACTGCAGCATCGTAACTTTCAGGAAATTCAGAAAATTCTTGTACCATTTCACCTAATTGCTGAGGAAAAGTAATTCGATCCAAAAACAAATGCACAAAAGCTTCTCCCTTCTCTGATTCAATAGTTGGCAAATATACAGAAGCTAACTCCTTGGCATCATGCTGTTTCAAATACTGTTCATTAAACCATTGGGCCTTTTTAACATCGAATTTTGCGCCAGCTTTATTGATTCTTTCCAAAGAAAAAGCGGTAACTAATTCATCCAATGAGAAAAGCTCTTGCTCCGTCCCCGGGTTCCATCCCAAAAAGGCCAAGAAATTCAAGGTAGCTTCTGGCAAATATCCTTCTTGCTTAAACCCTTTCGAAATTAATCCTGTTTGAGGGTCATTCCATTCCAATGGAAACACGGGAAAACCACCTAAATCAGCATCTCGCTTAGAAAGCTTTCCATTCCCTTCTGGTTTAAGTAATAGAGGTAGGTGAGCAAATTGTGGAGGATTCCAACCAAACGCTTGATATAACAATATATGTAAAGGAGCCGAAGGCAGCCATTCTTCCCCACGAATCACATGAGTAATCTGCATAATATGATCATCCACCACATTGGCAAGATGGTATGTTGGCATTCCATCTGACTTCATTAATACTTTATCATCAATGCTAGAAGTATGCACATGTACCCAATCACGTATCACATCTTGAAAACGAATTTCCCCTTTAGCAGGTACCTTCAAACGAATAACGTAAGGGGTATTGTTGGCTAATAACTGATCCACTTCTTCTTTAGAAAGTGCCAACGAATTTCTCAATTTAACGCGTGTAACCGCATTGTATTGAAAGGCTGATCCTTGACTTTCAAAAGTGGTACGCATGGCGTCCAATTCTTCCGAGGTATCAAAGGCATAATATGCTTTTCCTGATTGAATTAATTCATCCGCATAGGTCTTATAAATATCCTTTCTTTCACTTTGACGGTATGGTTCATAAGGTCCACCTACACCTATTCCTTCGTCAGGTGAAATCCCTAACCAAGCTAAACTCTCCAATATGTATGCTTCAGCACCAGGAACAAAACGTGCTTGATCAGTATCTTCAATACGTAAAATGAAAGTCCCTCCCAATTTACGAGCTAGTAAAAAATTATATAAGGCTGTTCGAACTCCACCAATATGTAATGGACCTGTAGGGCTGGGAGCAAAACGAACACGTACTGAATTAGGCATATGAATTTATTTATGGGCAATACAAGAAATTTCTACACGAACATCTTTGGGTAAACGAGCTACCTCCACCGTTTCTCTTGCGGGCGGATTAATAGAAAAATACTGGGCATACACCTGATTAATCTGAGCAAAATGATTCATGTCTTTAACAAAAATGGAACATTTAACTACATCTTGATAGTCATAACCAGCCTCTTTCAAAATATAACCCAGGTTTTTTAATACTTGATGGGTTTCTTCTTCAATATCTCCTCCAGCTTCCAATACTGAAATAGCAATTTGACCTGAAACATATAAGGCTCCATGAATGGCAACCGCTTGAGAATAGGGGCCAATTGCTGCTGGAGCTGATTCCGATAAAATTATTTTTTTTGTCATACCTTTGAAAAAAGAAATGCAAGTTACCAAAAAAATAAGGATTTACTGAATCTAAGACGAGCTTTCTCCCTAAAATATGCTTTCAAAAATCCATCCATTTATTAGCAAAAACAAAGGAATTGGCTACATGCTTTTATCCTCTTTGTGCTTTGCCATGATGTCGGCCATGGCCCAAAGGATGAGTAAATTTTTCCCTTCCGTCGAACTGGTTTTATTTCGAAATGCCGTTGGCTTACCTTTTTTAATACTAAGCCTTTGGCAAAAACCTGCGCTACAAACAGGTGGAAAATTAGGATTCCTAATATTCCGAGGTTTATTGGGGGCTTTTACCTTGTATTGTTTGTTTTATGCATTAGAACACCTTGGATTGTCGTTAACGAATACGTACGGACAAGCATTTCCTCTTTTCATTGCCATATTTACCTTTATTTGGATCCCTACAGAAAGTTTAAAAAGCAAACAAGTCTTATATCTCTTGATGGGCTTCATGGGTATTCTATTGATCTTTCGACCTTCAGCCGACAAACATTGGCAAAACCATTCAGTCGGATTATTATATGCTATGGGTACCGCATTAGGTTACATGGCAATAAAGGAAGCTCAGAAATATTATGATTCTCGCTGGGTTATATTTTCCTTCATGGCGGCAGGTTTTATGGCATCTTGTATCTCTTTAATCTTAGGAACTTGGGGAAATTTGCCTAATAGTTTTTGGTCTGGCCAATGGGTTAGCCCTCAAGGAACTCAATACATCGAGATTATCATCATGGGACTTTTAGCCTTGGGTGTTCAAAGTTTCACGACCCAAGCTTTGCGATTTGAGAAAACGAGTATTGTAGGTGCTGTGGGAAATAGTGCCGTCTTGTTTTCTATCTTAATAGAAATCATCTTAGGCCATGGCCTGCCAGACATGGTTGTGATGATTGGAATGGCTTTAGTCATTGTGGGAAGCTACCAAATCTCCAAAAAATAAAACCTTGAATTCGTTTGTAATGCTATCGAGGTAAACGAAAAAAGGCCAGCAAATGAAATTATTTGCTGGCCTTTTGAGCTTTCAAATCAAAGTATGAATTAAGCTGTAGCTGAATTCATTACTTCCGTTTGTTTACGGATAGATTCTAAGTGAACCAATTTGAATAATTCTTCTACAAACTCAGGATATAAACCTAAGCCTTTAGCTTGATTAGCACGATCTCCGTGTAATTGCTTCCAACGATCTAATTGCAATACAGCAACATTGTTATCACGCTTATATTCTCCTAATTTCTCAACAACTGCCATACGAGCTGTTAATACTTCTAACAATTCACGGTCGATATTATCAATTTTCTCACGCAACGCAGCTAATTCATCTGAGAAATCTGCACCATAATTCGCTTTTCTAACTTCTAATTCGCGCAACATCTCTCCTAATTTCTCTGGAGTAACTTGTTGTGAAGCATCTGACCAAGCAGCATCTGGATCACGGTGCGTTTCAATGATCATACCGTCATAATTCAAATCCAAGATACGTTGAGATAACTCCATCAACAACGCACGCTTACCAGCCATGTGAGATGGATCTCCGATAATTGGCATTTGAGGGAATAAACGCTTCAATTCAACAGCCATAGCCCACATAGGTGAATTACGGTATTTCGTTTCTTGAGCATTAGAAAAACCACGGTGAATAGCACCTAATTTCTTAATTCCAGAACCTTGTAAACGTTCGAATGCACCTACCCAAAGAGCTAAATCTGGGTTAACAGGGTTTTTTACCAATACGGGGATATCAACTCCTTTTAATGCATCGGCTAAATCTTGTACGTTAAATGGATTAACGGTAGTACGAGCACCAATCCACAAAACATCGACGCCATATTTCAAAGCTAATTCGATATGCTCAGGAGTGGCTACTTCAATAGCCAATGGTAAACCTGTTTCTTTCTTTGCTTCAACCAACCACTTTAAAGCTGGCTCTCCCATGCCTTCAAAGCTTCCTGGACGAGTACGAGGTTTCCAAACACCAGCACGCATAATATGCGCATAGCCTTCCGCTTTGATACGACGGGCTGTCTCTAATACTTGATCCTCAGTTTCAGCAGAACAAGGTCCCGCTATGATAAGCGGCTTGCCATCTGTCTGAATCCATTCTTGCATCGGCACTACTTCTAAATTGGCATTCATAAATTTGGATAGATTAAAAGAGCCTAAGCTCAAAACTGTTTTAATATTAATATTCTTGTGTTACAGATTCGGTTAAAATTTATTCACTTATATTTGCAGGCAATTTAAAAAAAATGACCCACCAAACATCTTCGAAAAAGTTGAAAAAGCTATCTTTTGAGGACACCCAAATCGCCTTTGCTTCTAAAAGCGATTTTCAACTCCGCAAGTCCTATTGGATATTTGCGATAATGAACCAAAATTGGCTTGTAAAGTTAGGGACTTTTTTCATCAAATTATTCCTTTTCTTGCATTTACCTGTTAAAAAAATAATAAAAACTACTCTTTTTGGCCAATTTTGTGGAGGAGAGTCGATACAGGAATGCCAAACAACCATCCAAGAACTGGATAAAGCTCATATCGGCACAATCCTTGATTATTCGGTTGAGGGGGAAGAAAACGACAAATCTTTCCAATTAACTAAGAATGAAATCCTTAAAACTATTGTCCAGTCACATGAGAGTAGCGCAATACCCTATGCTGTTTTCAAAATGACAGGGATTTTCAATAGCGAGCTATTAGAAAAATACCAAACAGAAAAAGGACTAACAGAAGAGGAAGAAATTGACTTCCTAAAAAGCAAGGAATATCTCATCGAAATTTGCCAAGAGGCATACAATCAACAAGTTAGGCTATTCATTGATGCTGAGGAGAGCTGGATTCAAAATACGATTGATGAATTGTGTTATGAAATGATGCAGCGCTACAATCAAAAGACAGCCATTATTTTCAATACATTCCAAATGTATCGGGTAGATATGTTGGAGAATTTACATCATGCCATTCAGGTAGCAATAGATCAATCCTATTTCTTGGGAGTTAAATTAGTTCGGGGAGCCTATTTAGAAAAAGAGCGTTTGAGAGCCCATGAGGATGAATATTCTGAGCCTTTACATAAAGAAAAAGAAGCAACTGACCGTGATTTTAACTTAGGAATTCAAGCCTGTTTAGATCATTTGGAACAAGTTCATTTCTGTGTAGGAACACACAATGAGCAAAGTTGTCAATTGCTTTGTCAATGGATGGAAGAAAAAGGAATTTCACAAAATCATCCACATATCTACTTTGCACAATTATTGGGCATGTCAGATAATATATCTTATAATTTAGCGTCTTCAGGATATAACGTAGCCAAATATGTACCATATGGTCCAGTTTCTTCCGTTATGCCTTATTTATTTCGCCGAGCTGAAGAAAACAGTTCCATTGCGGGCCAAACATCGAGAGAATTTGCCCTTTTACAAAAAGAAGTGAGCCGAAGAAAAAACCTATGAAGTTGAAAAATTACCGCTATTTTTTAGTCAGCATTGCTATTATATTGATCGATCAAGCCATTAAATTATCGGTACATTTTTTCATGGAGCCTGGCTATTTTGGTCAAATTGAAGTCTTAGGCAGTTATTTCAAATTACATTACACGCTAAACCCAGGAATGGCATTTGGGATTCAACTCGGTACTATTTACGGCAAACTCATGCTTACCAGTTTTCGTATCATAGCGATGTTTGGAATTGGTTATTACCTCTACAGTTTCACCAAGAAAAAAATGCATGCTGGTTTACTAGTGTGTATGGGCTTGATTTTAGGTGGGGCCATTGGAAATTTAATTGATTCTATATTTTACGGAGTTTGGTTTAATAATGCTCCTGCCAATGCTCCGATGACTTGGTTTCACGGACAAGTAATTGATATGTTTTTCTTTGATATCTGGGAAGGTATTTTACCTAATTGGATCCCAATTTGGGGAGGCAGTTATTACTCCACTCCTATCTTTAATTTTGCCGATGCATCTATTTTTTGCGGTGTGGTCATTTTTCTTTTTTTTCAAAATTCATTCTTAGAAAAACATCAGGTGAAAGAAAATCATGACATATCATCTGAATCTGCCGAATTGAAAGAACACGAAGATACTATGCTTTAGAATCTAAGGTGGATTTGGTATATTCAAGGAATGGAAACCTATACCCTCTTCTTTTTTCTAGCCCTTTTAGCCGAAATTATCGGAACAGTCAGTGGCTTTGGTTCTTCCATTTTATTCGTCCCGCTAGCGTCCTTAATTTTAGACTTTAAAATCGTTTTAGGCGTTACTGCCGTATTTCACGTATTTAGCAATACTTCCAAAATTCTTTTATTTAGAAAAGGGATAGACAAAAATATTGTCTTCAAATTAGGTATTCCGGCTGTTCTATTTGTCATATTGGGAGCATTATTAACTAATTATATTCCACAAAAAAAGATTGAACTTAGTATGAACATCATCATTCTAGCTTTATCTATTTATTTGATGTCTGGAGCTCACCGCAGAATCCAAAAGAATAATCAGAATTTATATACTGGTGGAGCTATATCTGGCTTTTTAGCTGGGTTAATAGGTACTGGTGGGGCTATTCGAGGAATTACTTTAGCCGCTTTTCAATTAGAAAAAGATGTATTTATTGCGACTTCTGCTGTCATCGATTTTGGGGTCGACTTGAGTCGAGCAGTGGTATATATTTCCCAAGGATACTTTCATCGAGAACATATTATTCTCATCCCCTTTTTGATTATTATCAGTATTGTAGGCACCTATTTAGGAAAGATTATCTTGACTAAAATTTCTGAAAATACTTTTCGCTACATTGTTTTATCGGTCATTATCATCACAACAATCATTCAAACAATACATTATTTTCAAGATTAATTAGGTTGAATTCTCGCTGATTCCCGACATTTTTTGGTAAATAATGTATTTCTAGCTGAATTATGCCGAAATTGCAGAAAATTAGGCGAGCTATATCCTGTCCATTGAACCAATTTACAGGACTTGCCGTTTAAACTAGTAGCGTAACATTCATTTTCATCACTATGGCTAACACGAATCTCATTGGACTAGACAGTCAAAAATCAGAAGAACTAGCAGCTAAATTGAACATCCTTCTGGCAGATTATCAAATACTTTATATCAATGCAAGGGGATTTCACTGGAATATTGCTGGTGAAAAGTTCTTCGAATTACATTTGAAATTTGAAGAAATTTACAATGATGCATTATTGAAAATAGATGAAATTGCTGAGCGAATTCTAACTTTAGGTCATACGCCATTGCATTCTTTCACGGATTATGTAGCTAATGCAACCATCAAGGAAGTGAAGCATGTATCTGATGGAAAAGAAGCATTGGGCCATATACTACATGGTTTTCAAGCACTTATTTTGCTTGAAAGAGAATTGTTGAATTTGGCTTCAGATGCCCAAGATGAAGGGACAAATGCCCTAATGAGCGATTACATTCGTGAGCAAGAGAAGTTAATTTGGATGTTTGCTGCATTTCTTAAAAAATAATACGTCTATCATTTTAGACAACGAGTTCCTTTTCGTCCGACCGGTGATCAAGAAATCAAAACAATCCGGTCGATAAACAAAAAGGCAATATGTCATTTGAAAAATTAAAGTTAATTGAGCCTATTCTGAAGGCTTTACAATCAGAAGGTTACACTACTCCAACTCCTATTCAAGCTCAAGCCATTCCTTTGGTTTTAGACAGAAAGGACTTATTGGGTTGCGCACAAACAGGTACAGGTAAAACAGCTGCATTTGCTATTCCCATTATTCAACTACTAACACAAGACAAGCATTTACCCGCAGGAAAAAGACTCATTAGAAGTCTAATATTAACTCCTACTCGGGAATTAGCCATTCAAATAGGTGAAAGTTTTGAGAGTTATGGAAGAAACACCAATTTACGATATAAAGTTATATTTGGGGGAGTAAGTCAACATAGTCAAGTAGAGTCTTTACGGGCTGGTGTAGACATATTAGTGGCTACTCCAGGTCGTTTATTGGATTTGATGAATCAAAAGATTATCAGTCTTCAAAATATTCAATTCTTTGTTTTGGATGAAGCTGATCGTATGTTGGACATGGGCTTTGTACATGATGTTAAGAAAGTCATTGCTCGATTACCCCAACGAAGACAATCTTTATTCTTTTCAGCAACAATGCCTCCTGCTATTGTAGAATTAGCCAATAGTATATTGGTTAATCCTTCCAAAGTGGAAGTTACGCCTGTATCATCTACAGCAAATACCATCAATCAAGTGGTCTATTTTGTCGATAAGGATAACAAGCGCAAATTGTTGATTGATATTCTAAAAGACAAATCGATTGAAAGAGCTCTGGTTTTCACTAGAACCAAGCATGGTGCTGATCGTGTAGCGAAAGATTTAACTAAGGCAGGTGTCAATTCACAGGCCATTCATGGAAATAAGTCGCAAAATGCAAGACAAACGGCCTTGAATAATTTCAAATCGAAATTAACGCGGGTACTTGTAGCAACAGATATTGCCGCTCGTGGTATCGATATTGATGAATTGACACACGTCATCAATTATGAGTTACCTAATATTCCGGAATCCTATGTTCACCGAATTGGACGTACGGGACGTGCAGGTGCTAGTGGTATAGCTATTGGCTTCTGTGAGGCAGAGGAGAAAGAATACTTAAGGGATATTCAAAAATTAATTGGTAAGCAAATCCTGGTCATCGAGGACCATCCTTATCCATTAATGAATCATACCATAGCTAAAAAAGCTGCCAAGCCACAGCGTCCACCTAGAGCGGCAGGAACTACCTCTTCCCACAGGAACAGTGGTACTCCACGCACAGGTGCGCCTGCAGGTGCAAATACCTCAGGCGCATCAGCGCCTAAAAAGAATACACCTTACACAGGATGGAAAAAGAATAAATACCAGGGCGGAAAGGCTTAGGTGTTAGTGATTGGGGATTAGTGGTTGTTGGTTGATTCTTGATTCACTATTCTTAGATTTGTCAACTTTTAAAAAGTTGACAAATCTCGTAGCTGACAAATCTACCAACTAATCCCTCAAATTAATTGATAAAATGCTTCTTAATTCATTTTTATCAACTACTTGGGCATAAAAAAAGGGTGCAAGTTTGATCTTGCACCCTTTTTTATGGTAGAAATTATCTTATTTCTTTGTTGCTGGAGTAGCTGTTTTAGTTGCTGGAGTAGTAGTCGCAGCAGCTGGAGTAGCCGTTACTGGCTTAGGAGTAATACCCATTTTCTTCAACACTAAATCAGAGATGCTAGCATCAGCTGGATAGTGTAGCAAAATTGGAGCTGTTCCCATACCTGCGTCATAATTGAAAACATAAGTATAAGCGTTTTCATTAGCTACTGCATGCATGTTTTCTTCAATTTTCTTCAACAAAGGTTGTAACAATTGAGCTTGTTTCTTTTGCAAAGAAGACTGAGAATTTTGTTGAAACTCCTGGATTGAAGTCTGTAAATTCTGCAATTCCTTCTCTCTATCTTGCTTAATAATATCAGCTGTACTAGCTGGCAATTTCTCAAATACAGCTAATTTATCTTGAAAGTCTTTTACCTTTCCTTGATACAATGTCTCGTATTGCTTCTGCGTATTTTTCAAATCCTCTTCCACTTGTTTAGCTTCAGGCATTTGACTTAATATGTAATCTGCATTAATAAATCCGATCTTAATCTGCGCCTTAAGAGGCATTACAGCCATTCCGAACACTAGGCCCATGGCCAATAAAAATTTGGTTTTCATACGTGAGTTTAATTGATTATTAATTTTCTTTTACTGGTTTACTTTTATCAGTTGCTTTATCGACCAAATTCGGATCTAATTCCAATCCCAATTCTTCCAATACATAATCAGAATAGTCGTGTACTGGATTGGTATAAATCATGGCCAACCCATCATTTGCTTTATCAAATAAGAAATCAAGTCGCTTTTGGCGAACAACTTTCTCCACCGCCTTGGAAACTTCATCCAATACGGGTTTCAATGCGGCTTGTTTGAACTTAAACAATTCGCCTTCAGCCCCAAAAATTTTATTTTGAAATGACCTGGCTTCATTGTCCTTTTGACGAATGATACTTAATCTTTGTTGACGCAAGTCTTCGGTCAACAATAATTCTTCTAATTTATATTCTCTCTCTAACTTAGCTACTTCCTCATTTTTACTTGAAATCTCCTGAATCCACTGTTTGGTCATTTGATCTATCTTGCCTTGAACTTGTTTGTACTCAGGCATTTTAGACGTAATGAACTCGGTATCAATGTATCCAAATTTTTGGGCAAAAGACCTTTGTCCTAGCACCGTAAGCATCAAAATTAAGAAAAAAATCGACTTTTTCATTGTATGCTGCTAAATCACTATCTAATCTGTTGACCGATAGAGAACGTAAAGGCCTGACGTCCAAAATCAGAATCACCTGGTCTAGGTTTATCAAATCCAAAACCATAATCTATACCAATCATACCAAAGGCTGGCATAAATATACGCGCACCAAATCCAGCCGACTTATATAAATTAAATGGATTATAATCTGATAAAGAAGAGAAGTTGTTACCTCCTTCTGCAAAACCCAATACAAAAATGGTCGCTGAAGGATTTAAGGATACTGGATAACGTACTTCCATCACAAATTTATTATAGGCAACTCCACCATTTCCATAAGATCCAGATGGCCCAATAACACGATCTTTATAACCTCTCAATCCAACGATATCACGGTTGAAAGAGAAGCCTTGCACCATACCTGAGCCTCCTAAATCAAAACGCTCAAAACGAGTAGTTTCTTTTCCTCCATAAGACCCTAAGAATCCTAAGTGTGCTCGCGTATGCAAGACAAATTTACCTGCCAAAGGACTAAACCAGCTAGCATCTAACATCCATTTATGGTACTCAATAAGTTGGCCCGTTTTATTACCCCCCAATAAAGAATAAGGTGGGGTTAATGACGCTGTCATCGAGAAACTTGAACCCGACCTCGCAAATGTAGGGTTGTCAATACTATTTCTTGAGAAGTTCGTCATGAAAGTCACCGAAGTAGAAATACCCTGCGGGTATGCCCAAGTATAGTAACGATCTACATCATATTGAGAAAAGGATAATGAATGACTTAATGAGAAATAATCATCTGGCCATTTCAAACGTTTTCCTAAACTGAAAGTAATACTGTTCACGTTAAAGTGAGCCGTTAACAATGAATCAGGTACAGAATAACTTTGATAACCGCCATAAGCTCCACCATAGCCTCCATAACCACCATATCCACCGTAACCGCCATAGCCACCATAACCGCCGCCACCATAGCCTCCGCCTAATCCACTTCCGTAGCCACCGCCATAACCTGTTGTTCTAAATTGGTATGGATAAGATATACTACGATTCAATGCAATAGAGAATGAATTAGGCTTTTTACCTCCTAACCAAGGTTCTGTGAATGTCAAACTGTAATTTTGGAATGCCGCTCCATTGGCTTGAAAACGAACTGCTAATTTCTGACCATCTCCTGCTGGTAATGGGCGCCAAGCTGCCCAATTAGTCAAGTTTTTAGCCGAGAAATTATTAAAAACCACACCAAGGGTTCCAACAAAGCCGACATAACCTCCCCAACCACCAGATAATTCAATTTGGTCAGAAGGTTTTTCTTCTACGTTGTACTCAATATCAACTGTTCCATCGGCTCTAGGTTGAGGATTCGGGCTGATTTTTTCTGGGTTAAAATAGCCAATTTGAGATAACTCACGAACCGTACGAATGATGGCTGACTTATTAAATTTTTGTCCTGGTAAAGTACGAATCTCACGCATAACTACGTGGTCAGAAGTCTTTGTATTACCATTCAAAATAACCTTATTGATCGTGGCTTGTTTTCCTTCTGAAATACGGATAGTCAAGTCGATGGAATCTCCAACGATGGCTGTTTCTACTGGTTCGGCATTGTAATACAAATAACCGTTGTCCATATAAACCGAACTCAAATCTTCCCCTGGATTTCCACCCATTTTCTTATCCAACTCTTCTGTATTGTACACATCCCCTTTCTTAACTCCCAAGACATCCTTCAACACCGAATCTGGATAGATGTAATTCCCATCAAAAAAGATGTTACGGTAATAATATTTGCGGCCCTGAACTAATTTAACTTTCAAGTTTACCGATGAATTATCGTGGCGATATACCGAATCAGAAATCAATTGAAAGTCGCGGAAACCCATTTTATTCATCGCAGCCAAAAGCTTCTCCTTATCTTCATCCCATTTCTTAGGAACAAATTTGGAAGGCTTGAAAATTCGACCAAAACGTACTTGCTTGGTATTCTTAATTTTTCTCAAAATAAGTGAACGCTGAGCTGGTTCAATTCCATCAAGAATAATTTTATTTACTTTTACCTTATCACCTTTATCGACAGTAACAATCAGGGTTGCGTTATTCCCTTTAGTTGTATCTGTTTTCACCACAGATTTAGTCGTAATATTCAAACGACCTTTTTCTTGGTAGTATTTACGAATAACCAATTCAAGATTTTTACGAAGTGTTTCCGTAATGATTTTCCCTTTATATGCTTTTACTTTTTCGTTTAATGTCTCCCTTTCTCCTTTTCTAATCCCACTGTAAGTAATGGCAAACAAACGAGGTCTTTCTTTCAACTGAATACGTAACCAAATTTTATCTCCTTCTACTTTTTCAGCATATATTTCGACATCTTCCAAAATACCTTGATCCATGATTTTTTTGATGGCAGAGGCAATGGCATCTCCTGGAACTTTGATTTTATCTCCAACCTGCAAACCCGAAATATTCACCATGGAATTACCATCATAAAATTGCGAGCCTGAAATTGAAATTCCTCCAATGGTGTATTCCTGAGGTACTGAATAAGAAAAACTAGGTTCGGCGCTACTAGGTGTAGTGGAGAATAGGCGTCCACCTAAGCCTTGAGCTAATAAGCCTTGACTCACAAAAATCATCAAACTGAAAAACAAGCCCAATGATTTCCATTGTAATTGGCACGCGTTAACTCGATTCATTAAATATCTTTTTTCCATACGAAGCCTTAGCCTTCACTTTTAACTTGTTCACTCGTTTTTCCAAATCGTCTTTCACGCATTTGGAAATCAACAATAGCCTGATATAAATGTACTTTTCTAAAATCAGGCCAAAATAAATCTTCAAAAATATACAATTCGGCATATGCCAATTGCCACAGCATAAAATTACTAATTCGGTGATCTCCACCAGTTCTGATCATTAAATCAGGATCAGGCATTCCTGCGGTCGACAAATGATTATCCATCATGGAATCATCAATATCACTAGCCTTTAATTCCCCTTTTTCAACTTTCTCAGCCAGCTTTTTAGCTGCTTGTACCAAATCCCACTTTCCTGAATATGACAAAGCTAATACCAATGTTAAGCCTGTATTATTCGCCGTTTTATTCATCGCAGCCAACAATTCCCTCTGTGATTTATCAGGCAAAGATTCAATATTTCCGATGGCTTTTAAACGAACCTGATTCTTCATCATGGTAGGTAATTCCTCATTAATGGTACTTACCAACAAGCTCATTAAAGCCATTACTTCAGCTTTAGGTCTATTCCAGTTTTCCGTGGAGAAAGCATACAAAGTCAAATACTTGACTCCTAACTCTCCACATCCTTCAATGGTCTCCCTAACTGCTTGAATAGCATTTCGATGACCAAAAATTCGATCTGTGAAACCCTTCTGTTTCGCCCAACGACCATTACCGTCCATGATAACGGAAATATGGGCAGGAAGATTGTTAAGGTCAATAGATTCTTTCACAAATAGGGCAATAATTAATCGAATAAAACAAAGTGGTAAAGATAGCTAATTTGAACACCTATTCAAAATACTAGGACTAATCAGTAAACTTTGGGACAAAAGATCGATTGAATGGTATAAGTGACCGAAAAACCTAGATGCAAATACTGATCTCCCCCATTCAGGGTAAAGCTGTCCATATTCCCATCATAAGACGCAACTTGGTCTAGTTTATCGCTAAATACTTTTCTGCTTCCTATTTCTCCGCGAATACCCCAATTCTTATTGATCTGAAATTTAACTCCAATTCCATAGGGTATTGCCGGAGTCAAAAATGCATCGATTTTATCTGGACTGGCAAAAACTGCTCCCAATCCTCCAAAGAAATAAGGGGTCCAATTGACATGTCTTGGGTCAACTTCGTAGTCCAAAAAATTATAATCTACTATTCCCGAAAATTCAGTAATCGACGTAGCAAAAATAGACGCATCCACTACTTTACCATTGGGTGTAATGACGGTAGGCGGAGTTCCAACTGGAAATAATGTACTAGGTCGGTTAGCTATATTGCCCTGAATTCGACTCAGCATCATTTGAAAACGATAGGTAAAGGCATGTCGTTCTTGATATGAAACAAACAGGTGAATTGCAGGCAAGGTTTCTTTTAACTCCGCAGCACTTGGTCGATATCCCCAATCTGCCAATTCCCCTTTATAGACTGTTGCACCAAAGCCCGCTCCCCAAGTCCACCTTTGTGCTTGTAAGTCCGTAGATTTAGCTAAAAAGATGACAAGAAGACACAGTAAACTGGCCTTAACGAGGTTAGTGGGTATTATCGTGGTAGTGGAGGACAATCAATCTTATTTTTTAAGTGGTAAATCAAGCGAATTTGGGTAGTAAAATACTGATCGGAACCTTTGGCTATCAAGGGAGGATTACCAGAGGTATTACCTTGTGCCACCTGCATTAAATAAGGTTTTCTATCAGTTAAAGTATTGGCAGCATACCATTCTGAAGAACGATAAGTATACAATGAATTAACAATTGTATTTGGTGGAGGAAAAGGCTGTCTATTATCTGAAACATCATCTAAGTAATCAGAAAAAGCGATTCTATATCCGAATTCAAATCCAATATCAAAAGACTTATTTAATTTATATCTCAAGCCAAAACCAAAAGGTACCGCACCTGTAATTTTAGAATAATCTACATCTTCAGTTTTAATGTCTTTCAAATCAATCCAACCTTGTTGAACAGGAGGAACTGTACTTAATGGATCAATATCGTATATGGCTTTTGCTCTAGCCTGAGGATTGAAATATACTCCTGAAAGTCCTAAATAGACATAAGGCGACAAGGTTCTACGTTTAGGTAAATTCTCCTCATTTCCCAGAATTTCATAAATCCCAATCAATGACAATTCCTGCATATCGGTACGGAAATGTAAATTCCTCCCATAACTAGGCTCAAATCTTCCTTTGGAATCAAAATAATTGTCATCCGCGGCTATGCGTATGTAAGTAAAGCTACCTTGAATGCTCAAATGTTTTTTAAAATGACGCGTATATTGCACTCCAGCATTCCAACGTAAAGTCTTCCCTCCCACATCCATTAAAGTCATGGCAGGCGCAATATCCCCTAGATAGGTAGATGAACCAGCTCCAATACTAAAAGATGAGTGTGCCTTAAAAGGATTTTTAGGAGCTGCTTTCTTCCCACTTTGACCCAAAAACCAAAATTGAGCCTGCATGGGTGCTGAGGCACATATTGTCATCAAAATACATAAGCTGAAGAGTCTGATCATGGATGTTTTTGCTGGTTAGATCATAAAACGTTGATACTCCCTCAAATGTTGTAGTATAAGGCGGCACGAATATACAAAATTATGGCTTGTATTAAAATTTGACCCCTTATTGAACAAGCATCCTTTTGTACATGGAAAGCCCAGAAGTACTTGCCATATGCACCAAATAAATACCAGGTGATAAGCCTAATGCATTCAAAGTCAATTGATAAGTGCCCGGAGTTCGTGTACCACGATAGAGTGTCTTGATCTCTTTTCCTTGTAAATCAAACAACGTAATTTTTATATCTAATACGGGTTTATAAACGGCATATTGAATGACCGTAAAATTCGTCACAGGATTAGGCATTGGTGAATTGATTTCCATTCCCAAAGTATCAGGTAAGGCATCTGGTGAATTCTTAAAAATAGGTACTCGTTCAAAGGTCTGTTTAAATAATTCCTGCGTTTTGAACGCATCTAATCCCAAATGATCTCTCAAAACAGTACTATAAATTTGACGGTAATCAAAATTGTATCTTAAATCACCATTACTATCCAAATTAGTCAAACTAGGATTAGCTCCAATCAATCCTCCCCTTACATTATTTCCAATAAATAGCATGGGAGCCGCAGTTCCATGATCTGTACCTTGGGTTCCATTTTGATTCACTCTCCTCCCAAATTCTGAAAAAGTCATCACAGTAATCGCATCTGCCAAACCTTGATTGGTCATATCATTTTGAAATGCAGAAACCGCCTCAGAAATTGTTTTCCATAAATTGGCATGCTGCGTTTTTTGATTTGCATGGGTATCAAATCCGCCAATATTGGCTAGGTAAACGGGCGTCTCTAAACCTCCAGCCACCAAACGAGCTACAATACTCAATTGCTTGGCTAAATTGGTATTGGGATAAGTATAGGCATTTTTTGCTTTATTAGCCGCATCCCTAATAACCGTGGAATATTGTAGGGATGAACTAGCAATCTGCTTTAAAAAGGCCAACTCATCTCCAGCTAAAGTGGCAGGCGGTAATTCGGAATCAGCTAAAGTTCCTGAGACCAATTGATAAAATAAATTAGGGTCCTCGAATACCGTCCCTACCCGACCTACATCTGTTTGGAATAACAGAGATTCCACCGAACCCAACTGAATGGCCATAGGGTCTTTGGGTAGTTGAATGGGATAATCCGGATATTGCATTTCCAAAAAACGACCGGCCCAGCCTTCATCCCAAACTGTCGTTGCGTCAGATCCAGTATTCCAAATATCGGTAGCTCTAAAATGGGAACGGTTGGGATTAGCATATCCTACACTTTGCGTAATGGCCACCAAACCTTTGTCGTACAAAGACTTCATACTCGCCATAGCAGGATTCATGTACATGCCATTGGACAAGGGAAGAGCGTCTTCTTTTTTTATCGATATATCAGGCCTTTTAGTAAAATAATTATCATCCTCCGCTGGAATGATGGTATTTAGTCCATCATTTCCTCCGTTCAATTGTATGATAACTAGTACTTTCCCACGAGCTGCTTGGGCATAAGGCGTAGCACCAAATGCCTTTCCTGTGAAAGAGCCCAATCCCCAAGTCACCCCACCACTAAGTAGAGCCATTTGGCGTAAAAACTGCTGACGGCTTAGTTCTTTTTTCATTTTTATGCCAATTGATATTCAGGTAAGCGCATCATTGCTTTCAAAAACTTATTAATTCGAGCGTCTGCATTGGGCGTGTATGTGGACCAATTGGCCGCAATAGTACCATCCAAAAGCACTTCCAATAAAAATGCTTTTCTAGCTTCTGTTAGAGGGAATCGAATGAATAATTTGACCATTTCTTCGACAAACTCCTTGGGTTTTTCTGCATTGGATGACAACCTAGCAAAAGCGATGGGGTCTAATTTTCCAGTAACAGTCACTCCATTATACCTCTTTCCACTCAATAGCGAATCCGTAAATCCTGCTCGGTAGGAATAGGTCGTGGAACTTATCCAATCTCGTTGACCTTCCCAACCGGCCACATTAGGTGGTTGAAAAAGTTGCATTTGAAGTATGATAGCCATATCATACCAATTTTGTAAATCGGGATTTTTAAGCTCCAATTGTTTGGCGGATCCCACGATTAACTCCGTTGGACTTTTAATCTTGGCTGCCAAGATTTCAGGTTTATAAAACTCCTCTGAGGTGAATAAGAATTTTAATAATGGCTTTAAAACAAAATTGTTTTGTCTTAATACGGCTGCCATTTTTTTAACAAATACTTCATCTGCTTTGTAATAGACAAATTCCTTGTAGATTTTCCGACAAATGAATTCGGAGGCAGCAGTTTGCGTGAAAATATGATCAATAAGACTATTATTATCAAACTTCGCTGTTTTACCCAAAACAATTAGACTTGCTTCTTTATACCAGCGCGTAGCATCAAAAACAGATATCAATCCTCTTACTTGCCATCCAGAAAACACTCTTGCTGCTTGCTTGATATCAGTCTCTGTGTAATTACCTATGCCCAAAGTGAATAATTCCATCACCTCTCGAGCATAATTTTCGTTGGGTGCAGTACCCCGACTATTATTTCCATCCAAATAAATTAACATGGAAGGATCTATACTAATATCTTTGACCAATTGTTTAAAATCACCAAAAGCATAATTTCTCAATAATTGATTCTGCTTATATACGTATTGGGGATAATTGACCTTTTGCCTTTCATTTGAAAAATGATTGTGTAGGAATAAAACCATTTTCTCTTGCATACTGAGAGATTCGCCCAGCATACGACTATACCACCACTTGGTTAATTGTAAAAACCATGGCCCCACTAAATTTTTATCTAATTGAGCTTGCTCAGGCACTAAGTCTACCCAGGTATCAGGTGGAGCAGGGATGGATATATCCTTTAAAATAGCTAAATCTAATAAATCATTGAAATTCCCATATCCCATGGCCCGTTCTAAATCCGATTTCGAATAGCCAAATAACACACGTGAAAGTAAATGCGAAACATGGGTGGTATTCCAAGTTAACATAGCATTCCTGTTTTTATAATGTATTTCAAATAACTATGAAATACGTTGAGAATAGATAAGCTTAAAGTAGCACGTAATAATAAACCAATTGACGCTAATTATCAATTTATTGATAAAATTACTTGTCATTTTTCTATTTGAATTCTGATTCGGGAACTTATCGAGGTAAGTTTCCGTTGTTGAAAAGTTACTCAAAATTTTATTTTGGATTTGAGATGGAAATTTTACCATCAGAAACGAAAAAAAATCACTTGATTTGCGAGAATAATCGTTTAAATATGTCACAAGGTTATACCCCACCCCGTAGAGCTCCACGTAAAAAGTTGAAAATGCCTTTATTCGGCAATTTAGGAAGTGGTAATTCGGGCCAAGGGGATCAAGTAGATTGGGGAGGTAAAAATTTCACTAAACTGGTTTTCATCGTTGGAACATTAGGATTACTTGCCCAAATGTTTTTGCCAAATCTATGGGCAGAAAAAATGTATGATACCGAAAGTGAGATCCTGGATTTAGATTTAGATGGCTCTATTCGTAAAAAATTCACAGATGCCACTAACCCCAATGATGTTCATTATATTTTGGTTGTAAAACAAAAAGATGGGACAAGACGTAAATTGGATTTACATAAGGCAGATCCCGTATTTTTTGACCAAGTAGCCGTTCCACAAAGGCTCAAAAAAACACCCGGTTCTTTGGATGTTTTGGTCACACGCTTTTCTAAGCTTGACACCACAATCAAGATTCGATTTCTTCCCTGATTCTCTAACTGAATATATCGCAAATAAACGCGGCTTACTATCGCTTGCGTTAATTTTAGCGTTTTTTAGAGATTAATTGGTAAATTGCATATTCAATTTTAAAATAGCCTAGGTAGGCACACATTCTATACAATGTTATCCATCTTCAGCAAAACAGTAACCAAAATATTTGGAACCAAGTCGGAAAGAGACATCAAAGCATTGATGCCGATAGTCGATAAAATAAAAGAGGAGTACGCCCGATTGAGTCACATCTCAGACGATGAGTTACGTCAAAAATCGGTTGACTTCAAAGCTCGTATTCAGGCATTTTTGGCTGATATAGATGCACAGATAAATACATTACATACACAAGGACAAGCTACAGAGGACATTGATGCCAAAGAAAAGTTTTTCCTAGAAATTGATAAATTAAATCTAGAGCGCAATAAACAATTAGAAGTAGTATTGAACGAGATACTACCAGAGGCATTTGCGGTAGTAAAAGAAACGGCGCGTCGATTTACCGAGAATAAACAATTGGTCGTTCAAGCAACCATCGAAGATAAATTCATTGCCTCTAAAAAGGCAAATGTTAAGATAGATGGCGATAAAGCTATCTGGGCTAATCAATGGGATGCTGCGGGCAATACCATTACTTGGGATATGATTCATTACGATGTCCAATTGATTGGAGGTATCGTGTTGCACCAAGGAAAAATCTCTGAAATGGGTACGGGAGAGGGTAAAACATTGGTTTCTACGCTTCCTACTTATTTAAATGCCTTGGCTGGTCGTGGTGTTCATATCGTCACTGTCAATGATTATTTGGCCAAACGTGACTCCGAATGGAATGCTCCTTTATTTGAATTCCATGGTTTGAGAGTGGATTGTATCGACAAGCACGAGCCTAATACAGAAGAGCGTAGACATGCTTATGCAGCGGATATCACTTATGGTACCAACAATGAGTTTGGCTTTGATTATTTGCGTGATAACATGGCTCGTAGCTTAGAGGATCAGGTACAAAGACCCCATCATTTTGCGATGGTGGATGAGGTTGACTCCGTTTTGATTGATGATGCTCGTACACCTTTAATCATTTCTGGCCCTATCCCCCGTGGAGATGAGCAAGAGTTTGACACATTTAATCCACGTGTTCAGAAATTAGTAGAAGCACAAAAGCAAATTGTGCAAAATTTCTTAGTGGAAGCTAAAAAACAAATTACTTCGGGTGATAAAAAAGAAGGCGGATTGGCATTATTCAGAGCCTTTCGTGGTTTACCTAAGTCTAAACCATTGATCAAATTTTTATCAGAATCAGGAAACAAGCAATTGCTTCATGAAACAGAATCCATCTATTTGGCAGAAAATCAAAAATTGATGCCACAAGCGGATTCTCCTTTGTTATTTACTATTGAGGAAAAAAACAATCAAGTTGAATTAACGGAAAAAGGATTGGAGTTCATGAGTGGCAACACGGAGGATCCTAATTTCTTTGTATTACCTGACTTGTCCATTGATTTAAATAAAATTGAGAAAAATAAAGAGTTATCAGATGCTGAACGTTTATCTCAAAAAGAACAGTTGATTCGTGAGTACAATGACAAAGCGAGCCGTATTCATACGGTAAATCAATTGTTAAAGGCTTATGCCCTATTTGAGAAAGATACAGAATACATCATTGTAGATGGTAAAGTGAAAATTGTTGATGAGCAAACCGGGCGTGTGATGGAAGGTCGCCGTTATTCTGATGGTTTACATCAAGCAATTGAAGCAAAAGAAGGTGTCAATGTGGAAGATGCTTCACAAACTTATGCCACGATCACCTTACAAAATTACTTCCGTATGTACCATAAATTAGGTGGTATGACGGGTACAGCCGAAACAGAGGCAGGTGAGTTTTGGACAATTTACAAATTGGATGTTGTTTCGATTCCTACAAATCGAGTGATACAAAGAAAAGATGCGGAAGATAAAGTATACCGTACTGTTCGTGAAAAATACAATGCCGTTGCTGAAGAAATTCAAGAATTAGTCAATCAAGGTCGTCCCGTTTTAGTGGGTACTACCTCCGTTGAAAACTCGGAATTGATTAGTCGATTGTTGACGATTCGTAAGATTCCTCACAATGTATTGAATGCAAAACAACATGCACGTGAAGCGGAGATTGTTGCTGAAGCAGGACAATCAGGCAAGGTCACCATTGCAACCAACATGGCTGGACGTGGAACGGACATTAAGTTAAGTCCTGAGTCGAAAGCCGCTGGCGGTTTGGCCATTATTGGTACAGAAAGACATGAATCGAGGCGTGTCGACAGACAGTTGCGTGGTCGTGCGGGACGTCAAGGAGACGTGGGTTCTTCTCAGTTCTTTGTATCTCTTGAAGATAATTTAATGCGTTTATTTGGTTCAGACCGTATAGCGAAAGTAATGGATCGTTTGGGCATGGAAGAAGGAGAAGTGATTCAACATTCGATGATTACTTCGTCCATTGAAAGAGCACAAAAGAAGGTTGAGGAAAACAACTTTGGTATTCGTAAGCGACTATTGGAATACGATGATGTGATGAATTACCAAAGAAATGCCATTTACAAACGTCGTCAAAACGCCCTTTTAGGAGAGCGTTTATCGTTGGATATTATCAATACGATGTTTGATGTTTGCCAAGATTTGGTAGGTCAATATACCACATACGGCGAATTAGAATTAAAAGTGATTGATTTATTGGGTATTGAGCCTCCATTTGCTGAAGAAGATTTCAATCGATTATCTCCAGAAGTGAAGATTGAACGTTTATTCTTAGCTGCAGAGGATCATTATAAGAGTAAAAATGAGGGTATCGCTCAACAAGTTATCCAAGTAGCTCAAGAAGCTTTACGTCAAGGTTACTCAGGTATTCAGGTACCAATAACCAATGGAAACTGGGTAACAGGTGTAGTGGTAGATGCTCAAAAAACAATCGATTCACAAGGAAAAGAAGTGGTCAAAGAGATGGAGAAATTCATTACATTGACCTTGATTGACCAAGAATGGAAAGAGCATTTACGTGAAATGGACGACTTGAAACAATCCGTTCAAAATGCTGTATTTGAGCAAAAGGATCCATTATTGATCTATAAATTTGAAGCGGTTAATTTATTCCAACGCTTTGTTTCTCGAGTGAATGTGGACACGATTAGTTTCGTGTTAAAAGCTGAAATTCCTGAAATTCAACAGACGAATCAAGCGCAACAAGTTAAAAAGGAGAAGGCTCCGAAATTACAATTAAGTAAAGATGAGGCTATTTCCTCTCTATTGGGTGGCTTAGCTGGGGGACAAGCTGAAGAACAGCAGGAATACCACGACCCTAGCTCACGCAGTGAAGAGCGAATTGCGCCACGCCAGGCTATAAAAATTGCTGACCGTAATCAACGAGTGACTGTTCAATACCGAGATGGTTCTATCAAGGAAAATGTCAAATATAAAACCATAGAGCAGGATGTTGAGAGTGGAGAGGCGGTAGTGATCGCTTAGGTATTGATTTGCATTAAATTGAAAGTGGTTAGTTGTAGGCGCAATATTGAGCTTTATAACTAACCATTTTTTATTCTAATAAAAATACATAGATAGTTAAACAAATATCTAATTTAAATCTTTCTATTCTTTGTTAAACCTATTTTAAGACCTATTCAAAATGCCATTCAAACATCAAGTTCTAACTGACCCGATCAAAGGGGACGTCTATGAGTTTTTAGAAACTGCCCAGGATAGCCAAGGAGAACGAGTTAGCATCAAAATGACCGTTAAGACCAAGGGGCAATTGGTACCTATGCATTTGCATATGCTTCAAGATGAACACTTTACGGTTTTAAGTGGTCAACTTACTGTTCTACATGAGGGCAAATCCCAGGTATTACAAGCTGGAGATAGTATTGTCTTAGCCAAAAATGAAGTGCACAATCATTTCAATAATCATGATGAACCTGTGGAATTTATTCAGACAGTAAGTCCTGCATTAGATTTCGATTACTTCATTGAAAACTTGATTAACTATACCATCGATCATCAAGTAAAAGGTGGCAAGTTTGGGCTGATTCAACAATTAGTCACGTCGAAATACATAGCTAGTAAAAGTTACGTGGCGGGTATTCCAATCCCAGTTCAAAATTTCCTTATGAATGTAGTGGGCCCTATTGCTAAGTTATTTGGCGTAAAGGCTTTGTATGCAGAATATTGCGGGATAAATAAATAATTAATTAACGCTTTTCTAACGCTGTCAAGGTTCGGAACCTTGCCAGCGTTGCGTTAACGATTAAAATTTGACCTATATTGTCCAACAAATTGATAAAAGAACTTTGAAAGAAAAGTAAATATGCTTTAGAATATACATGCCTACAACTACATTTTTCACTGCTTCATTTTAAAACCAATCAATGACATACGAAAAAAGAATAGTTTGTTTCTTCGATATACTTGGCTTTGCTGACGCTGTAAAGGATAAAATTCTAAGCTCTGATGAGATTAAATCTCTATTCGATGAATTAAATATTTTAATAAATGAAAATTCAAATGATTATATTCCAATAATTCATTTTTCAGACAGCTTTGTTATTACAATAAAATTTAAAAGAAATGCTCCATCTCAATTGGGAATTGTAGTTAAGATTCTAATTAAATTGTTAGAATACAATCTTCTGGCTCGAGGTTCCATAGTATTTGGTGAAGTTCTTCATCTCGAAAAAAACATATTTGGTCCAGCACTAGTCGAGGCTGTAGAACTGGAGAAAAAGAAGGCAAAATATCCCCGAATAATTGTTGATAAAAGTTTATATGAATTAGAATTACATACAATTGGAAATAGAACAACCACCTATATAGATTTCTTTAATAATTTTAGATATATCAAACTTGACGATGTTGATAATGAATTCTACATCGATTTCATTGGAGAATTAATAAACAATAAAAACAACTCAATTTGTGTATCAAATTTACATTCACTAATTAAAAAATTTCGTAATTCCGAAGACGGAAAAATAAGAGAAAAATATACGTGGTTGGAAAATAAAGTAGATCAGGACATTAATTAATTTTCACTTTTAATATTGGATCAATCATTAGAAATATGCTTGTCTCCAATTATTTTATGAAATATAGCCTATACCTTTTCATTTTAATCAAATTCATTCTTCAATATTCACTCATAGATTCCAGCTATGATTTACAAAGGGATGAATATTTACATCTTGATCAGGCACATCATTTGGCTTGGGGATATATGTCGGTGCCACCATTCACATCTTGGGTATCCTGGCTCATATTACAATTAGGCAATCAAGCGTTTTGGATTCAATTCTTTCCTGCGTTATTTGGAGCATTAACTATCGTTGTCGTTTGGAAGACCATCGAATCATTAGGGGGTAGGCATTTTGCTTTGTATTTAGGTGCCATTTCGGTACTTCTTTCTGCCATTCTCCGCTTAAATACACTTTTTCAGCCCAATTCTTTTGATGTTTTGGCCTGGACAACCTGTTACTACCTGCTCATTCGATTTATTCAAACAGATCAATCCAAATGGTTATACTATTTGGCTATTGTATGGGCATTGGGATTTTTGAACAAATACAATATCATATTTCTCATTTTGGGCATTTTACCCGCCATCTTGTTATCTGAACACAGGAAAATATTGGCTCAAAAACGTTTTTATGTGGCATTGAGCTTAGGGTTATTGATTATTCTACCCAACTTAGTTTGGCAATACCAACATCATTTCCCGGTAATTCATCACATGAAACTGTTATCAAAGATTCAACTAGTTCATGTCAACCGTTGGGACTTCCTATCTTCCCAGATCCTGTTTTTTGTTGGTTCCTTTTTTGTACTCATTGCTTCAATGTGGTCATTATTGGTTTATCCACCATTTAAAAAATTTCGATTTCTATTCTGGAACTTGATTTTCACGTTGGCCATCTTCACCTATTTTAAAGCCAAAGATTATTATGCCATCGGACTATATCCCATCTATCTATCATTTGGTTCTGTCTACATAGCTTTTGTCCTACAATTTGGATGGAAAAAATATATGCAAATCATAGCTTTAGCATTACCCTGCCTAGCATTTATACCTATGTATTTGTATGTTTTTCCCAACAAATCGGCCAAGCTTATCATTCAAAATCCGGCACCTTATCAAAAATTGGGGCTTCTTCATTGGGAAGATGGCAAAGACCACCACTTACCTCAGGATTTTGCTGATATGCTAGGATGGAAGGAATTAGCTCAAAAATTAGATTCGGTTGTATCCACTCTCCCACCAGCTAGTTTAGATAGCACCATTATCTTATGTGATAATTATGGCCAGGCTGGTGCCATAAATTATTATACAAAAAACAAATCGATTGTAGCATATTCTATGAATGCCGACTATGCCCGATGGATTCCTTTAGATAAACCCATGAAACATGTGATCTTGGTCAAAGAGTATGATGATGAAGATCCTCGCCGAACAGAGGAAAGACCTTTTTTTGACACCTTATATTTGGCTGGAGTAAGAAGTAATCCATTAGCTAGAGAACATAAGGTTTCCATTTATGTATTAAAAAATGCCAAAATCAATATAAATCGACGGGTAAGCGATGAGGTCGCGGAAGCGTTATACCTAGAATAAACATTTCGATAGTTATTCTAAAAATGGATTCTCCAAGTCATTTGCTTCAGATTGATGATGAAATCCAAGAAACAAAACCATTAAATACATTATGCCTAAGGTTGTTAAACGAAAAATTAAAAGGGGAATTAGAATTTCCAAATATGTGATTTACAAGGAAACGCTGATTGATCAAAAAGAAAATTTCCTATCCTTTTTAGGTGCCTTTTTAGGAGTTGGAATCATAGCTTTTTGCCAAAAGCAAATTCTGAATGAAAATGAAAATGTCTTTTTAATTGGATCATTTGCAGCATCCAGCGTATTGATTTTTGGTGCTATACAAAGTCCACTCGCACAACCTAGAAATCTGGTAGGCGGTCATTTTATATCAGCCATTTTGGGAGTTAGTATTTATCGATTATTACCCGACATCATCTGGTTAACCGGTCCATTAGCTGTAGGATTATCCATCGTAGCTATGCAAATAACCAAAACGCTGCATCCTCCTGGTGGAGCTACTGCCTTGATTGCAGTGACAGGCTCCGCTAAAATCAAAGCACTTGGTTATTTTTATGTTCTCTTCCCTGTACTTACAGGAGCTACAACCTTATTGTTCATTGCACTAATTTTTAATAACCTAAGCCCCAATAGACACTATCCAAGTAGTCGGCGAGTTAGAAATGCTATTCGAATGATTTTCAATCAAATAACTTTTAGAAAAATTCGCTAATTCAAAAGTATTCTAACGACTTATAGAAATATTATTTATACTTGTTGAGAAAACATTCCCCCAATACCCGAAAATATCCAGCATGAATCCACATAACATCGTAACTGATGGTCAACTAAAAGTTTCCTTTGATGATACGACAGGAAGTATTTTGATCTCAACACCTAAGGGCAACATCATTGAATTAAATGATCAATTAAATGTGTTGAAATTGAGTGATCAATTCCAAAACAGTATCACCATGAACAGGAATGGGATTCAGCTAGAAAGTCATGGGGACATCTCTATTTCTGGCTTAAATATTCATTTGAAAGCTATTTCCAATATTGACCTTAAAGCCGAGATGAATGTAAGCACTCAAGCATTAAACATTGAGCAAAGAGCAGATGCTAGTTTTACGGCTTCAGGTGCAGCTAGTGCTGAACTGTCCGCATCAGGACAAACCAAAGTGAAAGGTGCTATAGTCAATATAAATTAATAGATATGTCGTTAGCTGCCAGAATTACCGACGTTCACGTATGTCCAATGATAACGTCAGGTATTCCTCCCATTCCTCATGTAGGTGGACCTATAATTGGGCCAGGTTGTCCAACGGTTTTAATTGGAAGCCTTCCAGCGGCATGTGTTGGAGATATGGCTGTATGCGTTGGAGAACCTGATAGCATCATTAGTGGGAGTCAAACTGTCTTTATTGGTGGACGTCCTGCCGCGAGAATGGGGGATAAAACTAGTCATGGTGGTAGTATTGCTCTAGGGCTTCCAACGGTAATAATTGGAGATTAAAATTCATTTATATCAAAAATCCTCCTTCTGATGAAAGCTTTTCATCCTTATTTTTTACCCACATTGGTCACCCATTACCAACAAGAAGCGGGTGAAATGCTTGCTAGGATGGATCAATTATATACAGAAATATATGATACAAGTTTAGCGACTTCCAAGAACCCAATCGATAAAAGATTATCCTTTAGCGCTTATTTTTTGGCTATGATCCAATGCTTGGACGAAAAAGGCGAAAGCTATGAACAGATTCGTCAAGTATGTCTACTAATTGCTAATGATTTCGTCCAACCCAAAAATAGTTTCCAACGGCTCATCAAAAAGTGGCCTTCGTATTTCGTTCAAACGTGGTTGGGGAAATTATTAATTCAAAACTTAAAAAAAGAAGTAGAAAAACCTGGCCATCCCGATGGATTTGTGGCACGAATCATTACCGACAAAAACGCCACTCACGGTTTAGGGTATGGTATTGATATACTTGAATGCGGCATTTGTAAGCAATTTCAAAAACAAAATTATACCCGATTTATGTCCATTTTATGTGAAGTGGACCACATGACTACTAGTTTGGCAGGATTGGAGATGTTCCGACAAGGGACTATTGCTCAAGGTGCTCCTATTTGTGATTTCAGGTATAAATTGAAAAAATGAATTCCCTTTTACCAAAGAACGATATCATCTGCATGCGCCACCTCTAGACTGCTAGATGCGCTTATTAATTCTGAATGAGAACAACGGGCACGAGCAATGGCCACAGGAGTTTTGTTCATATCCAACAATTCGATCACCTCTCCTTTTTCGAAATCTCCAAGAAACTCAAGCACTCCTACGGAAAGCAAACTTTTGCGTTGTGAGATGGCTTTTACGGCCCCTTTATCTAGTACGGCTTTACCACGAATCAATGAACCAGTGGCCAACCACTTTTGTCGAGAATTAAGCGATGCTTCTTGGGCTTCAAACACCGTTCCGATCTTTTCATTCAGCGCATCCACAATCCCTTCTCCTTGATCTAAACCAAATATCACCACTTTGATCCCTAATCTAGTGGCCATCCGAGTAAAGGTCAATTTGGAAATCATCCCTCCCAATCCTGAACTGGATTTATCGGTACTTACCACACTTAACACCTCTGAATCTATTTCTTTGACATGTCGAATGATCTTTCCTTCTCCATCCAAAAGTCCACCTACCGAGGTTGAAATCAGCAATTTAGAAGCACCAAAACCCGTTGCAATCAAAGTCGCTAATTCATCATTATCCGAAAATTTCAACTCCACATTACTCACCACATCATTTTCATTGGCAATAGGAATAACCCCATTTTTCCAAAGTTCTTGATAAGTCTCTTTCAGTTGCAAAAACTGCCCTCTTTGAGAAAAATGATGTCTTTCACATAAGCTTTGAGCAATAGAAATACCATATTTCTGGAAATAATCGTTGTATTTAGCAATCAAGATCGGATTTCCAACAGCTGCAGCCGCCTTCCGTTCAGACAAGCTTCCCTTATAATTTTTAAAGACCGATTTTCCAGCCGCGACTGCCCCACTTGATACTAAAACAATGTGGAAATTAGGCTGTAACTGAGCTACTTGCGAAGCAATTTTCTCCAAAGTTTGCTCATTTACATCCCCATTGGCATGCGTGATGGAAGATGATCCGAATTTAATTACAAGTATAGGTTTTGACATAATGAACGAAATATTCCTGCAATTTAAGCAATTGAATCCATTCTTAGGAAAGTAGAATGGAGAATGTAGAATGAGGAATTAGGAATAGAGAATTAAATTTTGAAATAATACAGAAGCCGTTTAAATTACCAAAACTTCTTTCAACCTACTCATTATCAATCAAATGAAAACTAATCTATCTAGTAAACAACAGGCCGACAAATTAATTTTCTTAGGAGTATTCTTGTTCTTTTTAGGATTGGTCATTGGACTATTAATTCCCATTCTTGCCAAACCTCGCATTGGCTTATCTTCTCATTTAGAAGGAGTTATGAATGGCATGTTTCTCATTCTATTAGGTCTAATTTGGAACCGATTAACCCTATCTACATTTTGGTTAAAATCAACCTTTCGATTAGCGGTTTTTGGGACATATATTAATTTCTTAACTATTGGTTTGGCGGCGGCTACCGGTGCTGGAAAATTATTACCCATAGCTGGAGGTACGGAGCAAGGACCAATGATTGAATCAATCATTACACTTGGATTGATTTCTCTAAGCATTGCCATGCTCTTAGTTTGTATTTTGGTGATGAAAGGTTTGGTCAATCAAAATAAGAATTGAGACTTATTAGCATTGATGACTAATAATCATTCTTTGGCAATTTAAATGTACACGTTTTTTTGAGGGCCTTGGCTAATCGGCTTTTATAGTCTTTTCGACTGATTTCAATAGCTCCATAGCGAAGTACATTATCATTCATAAATTGAGTATCCAACAAAGAGTAACCTTGTTCCCGCAGCAAAACCATCAAATAATGGAATGTGACTTTAGAAGAATTAGGTACTAAACTAAACATAGACTCTCCGAAATAGGCGCCACCTAAAGCCACGCCATAAAGTCCACCCACTAGCTTATCATCTTGATATGCTTCCACGGAATGGGCGAAACCTCGTTGAAACATTTCGGTATAAGCCTGAATGATTTCTTCTGAAATCCAAGTTTCTGAATCAGTAGACCTTGGTGCAGCACAAAAACGCATGACTGCTTCAAACTGGGTATCAATACGGATTTCGAACAGGTGTTTATTGATGACGGACCTCAATGATTGCGCAGGCTTATAGGAATCAATGGGAATGATAGCCCTTGGATCTGGGCTATACCAATGAATTTCACCCTCATCTGCCATGGGAAAAACACCTTTGGCATAAGCATAAATTAATTGTTCTACTGATAATAGTTTATCCTCTTCCATGAAATAATTAAGAGATTATTCGCATTTCCCCGTTGAATTTCTGAAATTGCAAGCTAATTAGGACAAACTTAGGACGAGCTTCCTGGTTTACAAAAAGAATGCAGATAAAATTATCATTCGTACATCTTACTTCTCCTATCCGACGAAGGCGACGATACATCTTTAGGGTATGATCCCCTAGGGACCTGAAGAATGCTATTGTTTAATTTTTATCGTCGTTAAGAATGAATCCTTATACTGTTCAAGTTGCTAGTCAAGCCCATTTTGGCCTAGCAGAGTCTATTTGCCACGAAATGGCAGAATCGGCAAAAGCTCGTGGTACGGGTATTGCCAAAAGAACGCCTGAATACCTCCAAGAAAAAATGTCTGAAGGTAAAGCTATCATTGCTACTGATGACGTCACGGGAGCATTCGTAGGCTTTTGTTATATTGAAACCTGGCAACACGGTAAGTTTGTTGCCAATTCGGGATTAATCGTTAATCCATCCTACCGTCAATATGGAGTTGCCAAAGCTGTCAAAGCAAAAGCATTTGAACTATCCAGAACACGGTATCCAGATGCTAAAATCATTGGTATCACCACATCTCTTGCTGTGATGAAAATCAATTCGGATTTGGGGTATGAACCTACCACTTTTTCAGAATTACCTGTTGATGACAATTTCTGGAAAGGATGTGAATCTTGCGTCAATTACGATATTTTAACGCGTACTGAACGTAAAATCTGTTTATGCACGGGGATGATTTACGACCCTTATGCAACCAAAAAGTCTCTAGGTGATTCCGAAGAAAAATGGTTATTCCTAAAAAATATTGCTGATTTCAGCAAATTGAAAAAGATCAAAGAAAAATTATTAATGCCCTTTAAGAAGAAGGGGAAATCCAAATAAACATGAGCAAGCCGAAAGTAATTTTAGCCTTTAGTGGAGGATTAGATACCTCATTTTGTGTCAAATATTTAACCGAAGAGCGTGGCATGGAAGTGCACTCGGCTTTAGTCGATACTGGTGGGTTCTCTCCTGAGGAATTAAAAGCCATTGAAGCGAAAGCCTATGCTTTAGGGGTAAGCTCGCACGTTACTTTGGATGTGGTGGATTCGTATTACCAAGATTGCTTACGTTATTTAGTTTATGGCAATGTCTTAAAAAACAATACATATCCCCTTTCAGTATCTGCTGAGCGAGTATTTCAAGCTACAGCTGTAGCCAAATATGCTGAAAAATTAGGTGCCAAAGCTATCGCACATGGAAGTACAGGTGCAGGTAATGACCAAGTACGTTTCGATGTGGTATTCCGCATCTTAGCTCCTGAGTGCGAAGTCATTACTCCAATTCGTGATTTACAACTTTCTCGTGAGGCTGAAATTGACTTCTTAAAGTCAAAAGGAGTGGTTCAAGAATGGCATAAAGCAGCCTATTCCATCAATAAAGGCCTTTGGGGCACTTCAGTTGGTGGAAAAGAAACGTTGACTTCTGATGGTTATTTGCCTGAAGATGCGTGGCCTACTCAATTGACTAAAACTACTCCTGAGAAAATAAGTTTGGAGTTTGAACAAGGTGAATTAGTGGGAATCAACGGTAAAAAGTCTAGTTCAAAAGTTGCGGCTATCCGTGAATTAACGGAATTAGCTGGATCCTTTGCCATTGGAAGAGATATCCACGTAGGTGATACCATCATTGGAATTAAAGGTCGTGTAGGATTTGAAGCTCCTGCTCCTTTGATCATCATTAAGGCTCACCACAGTTTAGAAAAACACATTTTGACCAAACACCAATTGTATTGGAAACAAAACATCGGTGATATGTACGGAACCTTATTGCACGAAGGCCAGTTTTTAGAGCCCGTAATGCGCAACTTTGAAACATTCTTGGCAGATACCCAAAGCAATGTAACAGGTACCGTTCACGTACAATTAAACCCATATCAATTCCATATTCTAGGTATTGAATCTAAATACGATTTAATGTCTTCTGTATTTGGTGCATATGGAGAAATGAATAAAGCTTGGACGGGTGATGACGTGAGAGGATTCTCGAAAATTGTCTCCAACCAAACCATGATACACCGGAAGGTAAACGAAAAATAGTATGGCTAAAATAGGAATTGTAGGAGCAGCAGGGTACACAGGAGGTGAATTATTGCGGATTTTAGTCAATCATCCGGATGTGGAATTGACTTGTATTCTTTCTAATTCACAAACAGGCAAGTTGGTTTCGGATGTGCATACCGATTTATTAGGTAGCACTTTTGCCAAGTTCACGGACACCTTAAAACCTGTGGATGTACTTTTTCTATGCTCTGGCCATGGGGAATCTAAAAAATTCTTGGAAGCCAATGATATTCCTTGGCATACCAAAATCATTGACTTAAGTACCGACTACCGGGATGAATCAGATGGATTTGTATATGGACTTCCTGAATTTCAAAAAGCCAAAATTCAAACTGCACAAAAAATAGCTAATCCAGGTTGTTTCGCTACTTCCATAGAATTAGCTCTATTGCCTTTGGCAGCAGCGGGAAAAATAATCGGGGAGGTGCACGTTTCTGCTATCACTGGTAGCACAGGAGCTGGCCAATCTCTATCAAACACAAGTCATTTTTCTTGGAGAAACAATAATATCAGTATTTATAAAGCTTTCACACATCAACACCTGGCAGAAATAGGTCAAACATTAGCCTTTGGAAAAAAGGCTCCTTTGATCCATTTCGTCCCTTATCGAGGTAATTTCTCTCGGGGAATCATGGCCAATGTATATACTCCATTTACAGGTACTCTAGAAGAGGCCTTGGAATTATACAATAATTACTATGAGTCCTCCCCCTTCGTCTTCGTCTCAAAAGCCAGCATTGATTTAAAACAAGTGGTTAATACCAATAAATGCTTGTTGCACTTAGAAATCCACCAAGGACAATTGTTGATAACTTCCATCATCGACAACCTTATTAAAGGAGCTTCTGGACAAGCTGTGCAAAACATGAATATCATGCTTGGTTGGAAAGAAGATGAAGGTCTACGATTAAAAGCCATCGGTTTTTAATCCAATCTTACCTAGATTTTCATTCAAAAAACACGCTTATCATGAAATTATTTGACGTATACCCACTTTATCCTATTGAACTTGTCAAAGCACAAGGTATCACTTTATGGGATAAAAAAGGTCAAGCATACACGGATTTATACGGAGGTCACGCGGTGATTTCCATTGGACACTCACATCCATATTATGTAGCTAAATTGACAGAACAATTACAGAACATTGGTTTTTATTCCAATTCTGTCATCATTCCTGGTCAAGAAGAATTAGCAGAAAAGTTAGGGAAATTATCTGGCTATCCAGATTATCAATTATTCTTAACTAATTCTGGCGCTGAATCCAATGAAAATGCATTGAAATTGGCTTCCTTTCATACAGGACGCAAAAAAGTAGTGGCTTTTAAAAATGCATTCCACGGTCGTACAGCTGGTGCAGTTGCCGTAACGGACAATCCAAACATTGTAGCACCTATCAATGACACTTCACATGTTAGCTTTTTACCGTTCAATCAAATTGAAGGCTTAGAGGAAGGTATTACGGAAGAAACTGCAGCTGTCATAGTAGAAGGAATTCAAGGTGTAGGGGGTATCCAAGTGGCTGGAACAGACTTTTTGAAAGCATTAAGAAAACGTTGTGATGAAACTGGTGCTCAATTAATATTGGATTCTGTTCAGTGTGGCTATGGCCGTTCTGGTAAATTTTTCTCCCACCAATATGCTGGCATTCAACCAGATATGATGACCACCGCTAAGGGCATGGGAAATGGTTTTCCTATGGGTGGCGTATTGATTGCCCCACATTTCAAGGCAAGTTACGGACTTTTAGGTACCACATTTGGAGGCAATCACATGGCCTGCGCTGCCGGAAATGCGGTTTTGGATGTCATCAAAGAGGAGAATCTAATTGAAAATGCAGCAAAAATCGGTCAATATTTGATGGATCAATTAAGCTTATTTGCTTCAGTAAAAGAAGTAAGAGGAAAAGGATTGATGATTGGCATTGAATTCGAACAAGCTGTAGGACCTATTCGCGATACTTTATTATTTGACCACCATATCTTCTGTGGCTACGCTGGAAAGCACACATTGCGTTTATTACCAAGTTTAGCTATTGACCAAAAGGTGGCAGATCAGTTTTTAGAAAGTTTGACCCAAGTCCTGAAAGCTTAAATTTCGGAGGCTCATTCTGATAAAGGTTTGCTTTTTCATTAGAAATGTGATTATTTTGCGTTTCTTTTGTGAACGGCTAAGGCTATAGAAAAAGACATTAAACAACATATTATACATTATCAATGGCATTAATTACAAAAATTAGAGAGAAATCGGGAATCGCGGCAGCAGCAATCGCCATCAGTTTAATTTTATTTCTCGTCGGTAGTGATATTTTCCAAGGAAGATCGTCTTTGTTTGGCTCTAATAACCAAGAAGTAGGTGTTATAGCAGGTGAAAGCATTTTATTACCTGAATTCCAAAAGAAGGTTGAAGAAGCTACGGCGAACTATACAGCACAAACAGGTAAAGGTCCTGGTGAACAAGAAGCTACCATGATCCGTGATCAAGTTTGGAATCAATACATTTTAGATATTGCTTACAAAAAAGAGTTTGATGCTTTAGGATTGAAAGTTTCTTCTGAAGAATTGATTGATATGGTGCAAGGAAATAACATCCACCCATCTGTTCGTCAGCAATTCACGAATCCTCAAACGGGTCAATTTGACAAGACTTTTGTGATTCAGTTTTTGAAAAACTTAAAAACAATGCCTGTACAGCAGCAACAAGGTTGGGCTAATTTTGAGAAGTCAATTGCTCAAGATCGTATTCGTGCTAAGTATGAAAACTTAATCCGTTTGTCGACTTACGTCAACACAGCAGAAGCTCAAAAAGAATATCAAGCTCAAAATTCTAAGTTTTCTGCACGTTTCTTATATGTGCCTTTCTTCTCCATTCCTGATTCTAGCATTAAAGTAAGTGATGCGCAATTGGAAGAATATTTGGCAAAACATAAAGATCGTTTTAAAGGAGTTAATTCTCGTTCTATCCAATATGCTACTTTCCCAGTAGTGCCAACAGCTCAGGATACTGTTGAATTTTACAACCAAATCAAGAAATTAGCGAAGGATTTAGCAGTAGCTCCAAACGATTCAGCCTTTGCTATGTTGAATTCGGATGTACGTACTCCTTATTTATTGGCTTACTCAGAAATACCAGAAGTTGTTAAATCTCAATTAGGTACTTTCCAAGTTGGGGGTATTTATGGACCATTTAAAAACGGTTTGACTTATTCCATTTACAAATACGGTGGAGTTAAAAAAGATAGCTTATTCACAGTTCGTGCAAGCCATATCTTAATCGCTCCAGCTAACAAATCTGATTCTGCTAAAGCACAAGCTAAACAAAGAGCAGAAAGCATCTTGACTCAAATCAAGGGTGGTGCAAGCTTTGAAACCTTGGCTCAATTGAACGGTATGGATGGTACTGCTCAAAATGGTGGCGACTTAGGTTATTTCAAGAACAATGGTTCTATGACGAAAGCCTTCGAAAAAGCTATTTTCGGATTTAATGGTGCAGGTTTAATGCCAGGGGTAGTTGAAACTGAATTTGGTTATCACATCGTGAAAATCACGGATGCCAAAACTAATACAGCTTACCGTTTAGCGGCGATCAATAAAACGATTGCTCCTTCACAAGCTACGTTAGATCGTGTTTATACACAAGCGGATGCATTTGCCAATGCCAATGGTACCTTAGGTGCTTTTGAAGCCGCATTGAAAAAGGATAAAAACATCATCATGATGCGTGCCGATCGTTTATTAGAAAACGCAACAAGCATCAACAATTTAACCAATGCGCGTGAAATTGTTCGTTGGGCGTTTGATGAAAGCACTTCTATTGGAGACGGTTCTAAAAAAGTATTTGAACAAGATAATCAATACATTGTGGCTTACTTAACTGGTAAGACGGATAAAGACAATGTCAAAGTGGATGATTACCGTGAAGGTATTACCAACTTAGTTCGTGCTGAATTGAAAGGTGAAAAAATCACGGCTAAATTAAACGCTATCAAAGGAAGCTTAGAGCAAATTGCTCAAAAATATGGTGCTGGTGCCTTAGTTGAAAATGTATCAGATGTTACTTTATCAACTGGTATGTTAAACACGGCTGGTCCTGATGCTGTTGCTTTGGGTAAAATTGCTGGTTTGAAAACTGGTAAGAGAAGCCAAGTATTCACGGGTGATAATGGTGTATTTATTGCAGAAAAAACAGCTGCTGTAGCAGCTCCTGCTTTAGCGGATTACACGACTTACAAATCTCAGATTCAATCCATGGGAATTCAACGTGCTTCTTACTACATCAATGAGGCCATTAAAGACAATGCGAAAATTGTAGATAAACGCTACAAATTCTATTAATCAAAATATCCTTTATCTTTGAAAAGCATTCTGCAAGGAATGCTTTTCTTGTTTGAAACGTATTAGATCCAAAATGAAACTGACAAAAAACGGCTTGTGGGTAATCTTAATAGGTGTGGGTATTTTACTCATCGTGCTAAGCCCGCAGCTACGTTTACGTTGGGATTTAAGCGAAGAAAAGAAGTTTACTTTGAGTGAATCTTCCACGCAGGTATTGCAGTCTTTGGATGGACCCATTTCCATCAAAGTGTATTTGGGTGGAAAAAACCTTCCGGGTGGCTTTAGAAGACTTGAAAAAGCTTTATTGGAACTACTTGATGATGTACGAGCACAAAGCCCACAGCGCATTGATATCGAGCAGATAGATGTGTATAAAACCTATCCCAAAGAAAAAGATCGACAAGCGCTTATCTTTTATTTGGATTCCTTAGGCATCCCGCCTACCAATGTGGTGAATCAGGAAGATGGACAACAAGTTCAGCAATTGATTTTTCCAGGAATTGTCATAGAGAAGTCGGACCGTCAGGCAGCCATTCTCTTATTGAAAGGCAATAAGCTAACTAGTCCCCAAGAAGTATTGAACCAGTCCATTGAGGGTTTGGAATATGAATTGATGCAAGGGATTAGGCAAGTTCAAGATAATCGAGAAAGAAAGAAAATCGGTTTCTTTTTAGATCACAGTAAAGTGCCTGCTATCAAGCAATTGGATTTGATTGCCCAACTAAAAAAGTCCTATGATTTATATCCCGTTGATTTATCGCAATCCCTCACTTTGGATGGACTTGATGCGATTTGTGTGATACAACCTTCCATCAAATTCTCTACGGAAGATCAATATAAGATAGATCAATTTTTAGTTCAGGGAGGCAAAGGGATTTTCTTCTTGGATGGAGTTCGAATTGATACATTAGAGAAACAGGGCTTGATCGTGACTCCTCAAGATTTAGGATTACAGAATTTATTATTTCAATATGGAGTTCGCTTAAATTCCAATTTGGTAAAAGATGCCCAAATGAGTGGAGCGATACCTTTGGCAGTAGGCAATTTTGGTAATCAGGCCAATTTAGAATTAATGCCATGGCCTGCATTCCCTTTATTGAATGGAAACCCTAATTCAGTCATTACGAAAAACCTAGATGCCATCTATGGGCATTTTGTTTCTAGTTTAGATACGATTCAAAGCGGTCAAAATCTAAAGAGAACTGCATTATTGAAAACAAGTCCTTATACGCAAGTTCAAAAAACACCTGCCACCCTACCCTTTTCGGCTTCAGGCAAAGAATTTGACCCAGCTAAATACCAAGGTGGATCACAGGTTATTGCGTATATGTTGGAAGGTAAATTCCAATCAGCCTTTACCAATCGAATTTTACCAACAGAGAAATTAGCTAAACCGTTTCAGGCTAAAACAGACCAACCTGGTACTTTAATCGTGGTGGCAGATGGGGACATTCCTTTGAATGGAATAGACCCCAGCACGAAGGCTCCATTGCCTTTGGGATTTGATACTTTTGCGAAACATACCTTTGCCAATAAAGACTTTATTTTGAATGCTTTTCATTACATATTGGATGATCAGCAAGCCTTATTGGCCAGAAATAAAAATGTTCGTTTACGACCATTGGATAAAGTGAAGGTGAAGGAAGAAAAAAGCTTTTGGCAAGGTATAAATTTGGCTATTCCAATCTCATTTGCGGGAATTGTCAGTCTTTTAGTCATACTGTACCGAAAGAAAAAATACAATGCTTGAAACCTTTGGTAGAATACCTAAATTATTTTAACTTCAAGGTTTGAATACACCTGCAGGTGTCTTTATCACAAATACTCTTAAAACCATCAAATACATGAAATTTCTTGTAGCTTCTAGTGTTCTTCTCAAACAAATCTCAGCCATTAATGGTGTTGTTGCGAGCAATCCAATCATTCCTATTTTAGAGAATATTTTAGTGGAATTGGAGGGCAATCAATTGACCTTAACAGCTTCAGATTTACAGACGGTGATGACCACAACGTTGGATGTAGAAGGTGCAGAAAATGGATCTATTGCTCTTCCAGCTCGATTATTGTTGGAAACACTTCGCAGTTTACCTGAGCAACCAGTGACTATTTCAGCTGATCAAGGCACTTTTGGTGCTGAAATTTCAACACAGAATGGTCGCTTTAAATTGAGCGGAGAAAATCCAATCGACTTTCCTCGCATTCCAGAAGTTGCTAAAAACCAATCCATTAGCCTTTCCTCATCTGTTTTAGGCGAAGCCATTGCTAATACCTTATTAGCGGTTTCGAATGATGATATGCGTCCTGCTATGACAGGTGTTTTGATTCAAATGATGGGTGATCATACAAATTTTGTGGCAACAGATGGACACCGGTTGGTACGTTACCGTAGAACAGACATCCGTCCAGAGGCACAAAGCAGCTTGATTTTACCAAAAAAAGCCTTGTCTTTGTTAAAATCTACCCTACCGATGGACGATACCACGGTGAAAGTAGAGTTTAGCCAATCGAATGCTTTCTTTACCTTCCAAAGCTTTTCTTTGATTTGTCGCATTATCGACGAGCGTTTTCCTGAATATGAAAATGCAATTCCTAAGGAGAACAATGAGATTTTGACGATCAACAGAATGGAGTTTTTGAGTTCGGTGAAACGTATCTCCATTTATTCTAATAAGACGACTCACCAGATACGTTTAAAACTTAATGCCAATAAATTAACGCTTTCAGCAGAAGATTTAGATTATTCGAATGAAGCCAATGAAGTATTAGCTTGTGAGTATGCAGGAAAAGATATGGAGATTGGATTTAATGCCAAATTGATTTCGGAGTTATTGGGCAATTTAAGTGCCAAATATGTGGACATTAAATTAAGCGAACCAAATAAGGCAGGTTTAATTATTCCTTCTGATCAGGATGAAAACGAAGATGTGTTGTTATTGGTGATGCCGGTGATGCTGAACTCGTATAACTAAGTTATAAGTGTTTAGGGATTAGTGATTAGATAATTTAAACAATACTATTTCGTTTAGAAATCAACATTTTAATCAAAAACAATGAAATCTATATTTTTAACAGGTCTATTATTTATTTCACTCACTTCTTTTGCCAAAACGGGAGAAGGAGATGGAATTGAGTTTTTTCATGGTTCCTTCAAGCAAGCATTAGCGAAGGCTAAGAAAGAGAATAAATTAATCTTTTTTGATGCGTATACTTCTTGGTGTGGCCCTTGCAAGGTGTTGAAAACCAAGGTATTTCCAGATAAGGAGTTAGGCGAATACATGAATGCCAAATTCATTTCCATTGGTGTGGATATGGAGGCGGGTGAAGGCCCACAATTGGCCAATATGTATCCTGTGGAAGGCTATCCTACTTTGATGTTTATGGATGCTTCTGGTAAAGTTAAAAAGAAGGTATTAGGATTACCTAGAGGTGGTGCGAAGGAGTTATTGACTGTGGCTAAAACGGTTAAATAGTCAACTCAACAAGATTTATTAATTGATATTTAAAAAATAAAAGGCCAAATTCTACATTGAATTCTGGCCTTTTATTTTTTACAATCACATTTTCTCACTTTAACTTTCTTTGGTCTTTCTTTTTTTCATAAAAAAAGAAAACCGAAGGTACTTGCTGAAATTAAAGTTTGATAGACCCTAAGGTAAATAGTCTGACATCTCAATCACCAAATAAGAACTTGATTAAGCATAGAATGCTAAGGTATTTCTTTTTTTTATAAAAAAAAGAAACAAAAAAATGGAATCAATACGGTTAATCCTAAGACGAATTCTGCTGCGCAGAACCGATGTCCACTACGCATACGGCTTTAATCTTTGACACTTAGCACTGCCTAACGCACGGGGTCAAAGATGCGCCTTCCGCTTCGCTCATGCTCCGTTTCCATCTTTCGTTGGATTAACCTTTTTAGTTGTTAGATATTAGGGTTTAGTTATTAGAATGAAAGGCTTCCACCATTTATAATTCATCATTTACAATTTCTTTCTTGCCGCTTCGCTGAAGCTTCGTTTCCATCAATCGTTGGCATTAACAGTTCAATGTAGAATTGAGAATGTAAAATTTTTAATAGAAAACACCGTCGTACAGCCCTGCGAAATGTGATGAACGCAGCGGTAGACGAGGTTTTGACCTCAGCATGGGCGATGTGCGTAGGCGTCAAAAATATAGGCGCTAGCGGAGTGAATCACGGTTCCGCGAAGCGGAATTCGCCTTGGCTGTACGACAAAAAAAGATTTTTTTGTTTCTTTTTTTGTCAAAAAAAGAAAACCAAAGGTACTTGCTGAAAAGTAAAGTTTGATAGACCCTAAGGTAAATAGTCTGACATCTCAATCACCAAATAAGAACTTGATTAAGCATAGAATGCTAAGGTATTTCTTTTTTTTATAAAAAAAAGAAACAAAAAAATGGAATCAATACGGTTAATCCTAAGACGAATTCTGCTGCGCAGAACCGATGTCCACTCCGCATACGGCTTTAATCTTTGACACTTAGCACTGCCTAACGCACGGGGTCAAAGATGCGCCTTCCGCTTCGCTCATGCTCCGTTTCCATCTTTCGTTGGATTAACCTTTTTAGTTGTTAGATATTAGGGTTTAGTTATTAGAATGAAAGACTCAACCATTTATAATTCATAATTCATCATTTATCATTTACAATTAATTAAATGATCCCCTTCTCCCCCGCCTCATTTTTCACATCACGAATCTCTACGGCTTTGGTGGATTTCTTCCGCATTTTGATGTTGATGAATTCTACAAATAGGGAGAAAGCAATAGCAAAATATAAATAGCCTTTCGGGATTTGACCGATGCTATTTCCCAAAATAACGAATTCCGAGTCGTGACTAGCCTCGGCAATGAGCATAAAACCGATCATGATGAGGAATGAAAGGCCTAAGACCTGCAAGGAAGGGTGTTGGTTCACGAAACGACCGACAGGGCCTGAGAAGCCCATCATGATAAAGATGGAAATAATCACTGCAGTAATCATAATGACAATTTCATTGGTTAAACCAATGGCGGTTAATACCGAGTCGATAGAAAAGACCAAATCAATCAGTGCGATTTGAGTGACAACTTGGGCAAACTTAGCTTTCACACTTTTAGGTTTCCCATCGGCATGATGTTCTTCTCCTTCCAGTTTTTGGAATATTTCATTGGTGGCTTTATATAAAAGAAAGAGGCCGCCGACGAACAGAATGAGGGCTTGACCTGTTGGTGCAACAGAAAGCCAATCAGAACTAAAGTGCCAGAAAGGTTTTTGTAAGGAGATTAAATAGGAAAGACCGAGTAACAGCATGACGCGGAAACCCATAGCCAGGATAAGTCCGAGGTTGCGTGCTTTGGCTTGTTGGTCTTCGGGTAATTTATGAGCGGTTAGTGAGATAAAGATGATATTGTCTATGCCTAATACCACTTCTAAAAAAGTCAGGGTTAATAGGCTAAGTAGTCCGTTGATAGAAAAAAGGTGATCCATGTTAAAAATTTTATGAATGCAAAGATGCTGGCTTTCTGCGAGATAGCCAACAATTAATAAAAGAGCTGAAAAATTTCTACATTTTTTTCTATACTGCACTTGCAAAAAGCCAAAAAAAGATGGATATTTGCAGACCAATTCAACGGAAAGGGTCTTATAGCTCAGCTGGTTCAGAGCACCTGCCTTACAAGCAGGGGGTCCTAGGTTCGAATCCTAGTGGGACCACACCCTTCAAAAACCTCATCTTTCGATGAGGTTTTTGTGTTTTAGGGGGTATTCACAGAATACATAGAATTCGAAATATATTATTCAAAAACAAAAGCTATTTCAAGGAAAATATTCCCCAATATTGCTAAATGAGTATCATCGAAAATGAACGAATTAGCATAAAAAATAAGGCTGTATCAAAAATAAACCAGTCGCCTCGAGAATCACAAACATAACTTTTAATCTCCATCAGCCACTACAATAAAAGGATGGATGTCCTTTAAAGATTGCCTCATTTCAAATTCAAAACCACCTTTCTAATTAGGCAAAACTACCAAATCAATCACGTTTACTATCGTAAAAAGCCTGAATACACGAGTTTTGCAATAATACCCAAAACTATAGTATTAAAAATTTGATATATATGCTTCTTTTTATACTATTGTGCACGTTTAATCAATTGCCTCAACATGAACGACTTACGATGATTTAGCTTTTTAAAAAACTTAGCGATATGGGACTTAAAATGAAACTTGAAAAATCGCTCTATCAAAAGAGTTATCTCTTCTTTGTTGTATTCTTTTTGTTTATGATTTGGGGCTTTTGGTTTACCTATTTTTCTAAAATGGGTGAGCAGTTAAATTACCGTTTACACTTCCATGGAATCACCTTAATTTTATGGTGCTTAATGCTGATTGTTCAGCCATGGCTAATCCGATTAAAAAAAGTTGCCATCCATAAAAAAATTGGGATCGTTTCTTATGTTCTCGTACCACTACTTTTGTTTTCTACCATCTACCTGTTAAAATACAGGTTATTGGGTATAAAACAAATGAGCCCATATTCTAACTTTGCTGTAGCACTTGTCCTTAATGCCTTACTTGTTTTTATCATATTATATGGCCTAGCCATCTATCATAAGAATAAAGGAACCATTCATGCCAGATACATGCTTTGCACAGTTTTCCCAATGATCCCACCCATCACCGACCGTATTATTGGCACTCATTTACCATCCTTATTGAAATACTTGCCTACCTTAGAAGGTTACCCATTAGTGCCCATTTATAGCTTTGCAATAGTCGATATTTTACTGCTTTTTTTATGTATCTGGGACTTTAGATCACATAAACGCTGGAACGTTTTCCCCTTTGTCCTGTTACTTTTAGTCGGATACCATCTTTCTGTTTTAAACTTTTATAAATTCACTTTTTGGATGGAATTCGGTGAATGGTTTTTAGCATTATAAGTTACTGTTTTAAGATTTAACACTAATTTTTAGGAGAAATCATGCAAAGAAGAACATTTATTAAAAACTCAACCTTATTTGCTGTGGCAATAAGTACGAATGGATTTATTCACTTTGACGGCAATCATTTTATAGGTGATTGTGAAACTACCAGCGATATACTGGGACCCTATTATCGACCCAACAGCCCCCTTCGAAACAACCTCAACATGAAAGGTCAGGGCGGAACTCCCATTGAATTGAGTGGTATTATCCGACATAAAGATTGCATAACTCCTTACAAAAAAGCGAAAATAGAATTGTGGCATTGTGACTCCCAGGGTGTTTATGATAATACATCTAGTGAGTACCGTTATCGAGGAACAAGCTATTCAGATGAACATGGGAAATATTCATTTAAGACTATTTTACCCGTGCCCTATGATGCAGGAGGTGGACATATAAGACCCGCACATTTTCATTTAATGATTACCGCAGAAGGTTATCAGCCATTGGTAACACAATTGTATTTCTCTGGCGATACCCATATCCCGAAGGATATGTACGCCTCCTCACCTGAGGCTAAAAACAGAATATTGGATACTGAAACCTTACAAGATGGAACCAAAAAAGTATTGTATCATGTAAGTATGTCCAAAACATTAACAGCTGAAGCGGCAGTTATTGACAAATTAACTGGTATTTATACCGATGAAAAAGACAAATCCAAAAAAATTGAACTCTTTCAAAAGAACAAATGCCTTTGGATGAAGAATGAAGTATTTGGAGAAAATTTTGAATACGTTGGCAATAATACTTTTGAATATCCATCGACGCCAAAAGGTATGTACGCAACACTTTACTTTGAAATAATGCCCAATGAATCTATAAAACTTACTTATACTTACATAGATGACGATTTATTGAAACACAGCTCGGTTTCCATCAAAGAATAGCTGCAAACTACGCGTTATGGGAAAATAAAAGAGCTCAACTTTGAATCCATTTAGATCCATAAGCAATTATAGTTTAAAACGTCGAATTTCAAATAACAGAAAGTTGCCAAGCCAAATTCAAATCCCCATTAAAGAATCTCTACTACCTTTCCAGTTTTCTTATCTACTGGCATAGGTGCATGATGTTGAATCAAGTAAGATTTTAACATTTGAGTGAGCTGAAGGCATTGTTCAGGTAACTTGCTTGCCAAATCGAACTGTTCCGCCATATCTTGTGAAAGATTATATAGTTCCTTTTGGCCAGTGCGTAAATCATAAACTAATTTATAATCCCCTCGACGAATTGCCGATTTATAATTGATACCAGGGCCGTCTTGCTCTATCCATTTGTTGGGATAATGCCAAACTAAAATCCTGTTTTCATTCTTTAAACTTGGGTTTTTCAAATAAGGAACCATGCTCTGACCATCCAATGTTTGGAAAGTTTTCACTCGCGACAATTTAGCCATTTCAAGAATCGTTGGAAACAAATCTTCTGCTATCATGTATTGATTAGCTACTTGGTTTACCTTGGCTACTCCTGGCCATTTGACCATCATAGGAATCCGAATTCCTCCTTCATAAACAGAGCCCTTCCCTGCCCTCAAGGGCAAGTTTTGCACATGCGCTTTCTTCCCTCTAGCTGGCGCTAAACTCAAACCTCCATTATCACTCATGAATAGAATAATCGTGTTCCCAGCTACTTTCTTTTCATCTAAGTAATTCATGATATCCCCCAAACTTTTATCAACCCCTTCTACCAAACTCGCATATTTTGCTTCTGCAGAATCCAAGCCGGCAGCTAAATACTTTTGGAAGAAACGGTCGTCCGACTGAATAGGAGTATGCACGCCATAATGGGCTAAATTTAAATAAAATGGCTGCTTGTTTTGTATTGGAGTATCTAAGGACTTTAATGCTTCCAAAGTTAAAGCCTCGGTTAAAAATATAGAAGACCCATGGTACTCTTCCAAATCAGGTACAGCTTGAAGACTAACTTTACCAGGCAAATTGCCATAATTGTCTTTCCCATAATAACTCTGTGGATGTCCAGCTGCATGACCAGAAATATTGACTTGAAAGCCTAAATTATAGGGGTTTGCTTGTGGAGTGCCCGCTGCCCCCCAATGAGCTTTACCAACATGAATGGTAAAATAACCCGCTTGCTTCAGCAATTGAGGGTAAGAAGTATACTCATTTGGACTCAAACCATTGATCTTCCATGGACTAGGACTAAATTGTTGATCATCTGCGTCACTATTTTTATCCTTTACAGGTGATGTCCAATTGGTCACCCCGTGATGTGCGGCATTCATGCCTGATAAAAAACTAGTTCGAGTAGGAGTGCAAACAGGTGTAGCATAAGCTTGGGAAAATTTCACTCCTTGCTTAGCCAATTTGGCCATATTAGGTGTATGATAATTAGGATTAAATGCATCTGTCCAACCCATATCATCTACAATAAAAGTGATGATGTTGGGTTTGGATGAATTTTGGGCTATTAGGTTAAAAGACACTAATACAAACCATAGTATGGGTACTATTTTTTTCATCCGGATAATAGAATAGGACAGAAAAAGTTTTGCTTAACCTTAAATAGGTTGAAACTTCCATTCAAGTGACATTTGAAATTTCACATGTTGAAATGTGAATACTTACGGTTTTACATGAACGACTTTGTCTCCCTTAAGTACAACTAAATCAGATTTTTTTGCTTTTTTATATGCAATTAAATCCTCTTTTACTTTGGACATACCCAACTCTATCTTCTCCATTATTAATGAAGCATTCTTTAACGAGTCTGATTTAGTTGCTGCCATTTTATAACATTTTTAATTTTACAAATTCCGCCTTGATCTTTAGATGCGATGTAATCAGGTTCTGAATCTGAATTATCATAGATTAACCATGCATCAACCAAGGGCAAATATATATGAAACAAATTTGTAATTCCTGCTTTATATCGTCTTTCTATTACATTTTCAGGTATATAATGTCCCCCTTCTTTTACTCGAATAACAACCCTCTCTTTTGCAAGATCAATTGAACGGAGCCAAAAAAACAATAGAAATACAATAAAGCCTTTGTTCTGAGCTTCTTTAATCAAATTCTGATATGATTTGGCAGCTAAAGTTGTCTCAAATGAAAAAGACTCTCCTTTCAACAATAACTCATCAATTCTTGCAAGCATAATTCTTCCCGACTCAAATGCTACTTTCTCTGGTTGAAATGGAGATAAACTCTTAGCAATTTCATCTGCATTTACGAACTCTTTACAATCTAAAATTTCAGGTAATATAGTATTGGAAGCTGTTGTCTTTCCAGCTCCATTACATCCTGCAATGATATATAAATATTTTTCTATCGATTCGAAAATACATAGCTTTTGGATCCTATCAACTCAAAAAACTGATAATTTATCCTAATACTTATGACATAAGGAATCATATTACCTTAAGCTAATTTAAAAATACAATTCCCTCCAATCTGTAATTACATTTCTTGTCATTTTATAGCCATAGCTTAACGGATTCCCTTAAAACAATATTTTCCGCTTCTAGTTTACCAACTAAACAAATTCTCTTGAGCAAAGCGCCCATCAATATCGTTTGGTTTAAACGTGATCTACGGTTTACTGACCATGAGCCACTTTACCATGCCTTGGAACAAGATATACCTGTACTATTGGTTTATTTTTTTGAACCTTCTTTGATCCAATATCCCGATAGTGATGTGCGACATTGGCGCTTTGTATATGAGTCTTTAACCGAAATGCAAGGTCGATTGGAGGATCGAAATGGAACTTTGTATATTTTTCATCAAGAGGTATTGCCCGTGTTGGTTGACTTAACAGAACATTATTCTATACAAAACATTTTTTCCCACGAAGAAATTGGAAACAATCTAAGCTACCAGCGAGATATAGCAGTCAAGGTATTTTGTGATTTACATGGAATTCAATGGAAAGAAACTCCAAGCAATGGAGTCATTCGGAAATTAAGTTCACGAAAGACTTGGCAAAAAAGATGGGAGCAAAGCATGAATCGGCCTCCATTTTTAGTTCGAGAGCACGATTGGAACTTAGTACATTTACCCATTCAACTATTTGACCAATTGAAAGGGGAAGAAATTCCAAAAGATTTTAAAACTCGAAATCAGAAATTTCAAGAAGGAGGCGAATATTGGGCTTGGAAATATTTGCAAAGCTTTGTACAAACCCGACATATCCATTACAGTAAATCCATCAGTAAACCAGAGGCCAGTCGGCGAGCCTGTAGCCGAATTTCTCCTTATTTGAGCTATGGAAACCTAAGTATGAGGATGGTATATACATTTACAAAACAACATTATTCTCAATCAAGTAATCGACGCTCCCTTCAAAATTTCATGTCCCGCCTCCATTGGCATTGTCATTTTATTCAAAAATTCGAAGATGAATGTCGAATGGAATTTGAAGCCATCAATTTGGCCTATCAATCTTTGGAAAAAAAGCGCGATGATGAACTCATAAAAGCTTGGGAGCAAGGACAAACGGGCATTCCTTTGGTAGATGCCTGCATGCGCTGTTTAGTGGAAACGGGCTATATCAATTTCCGAATGCGTGCTATGGTTGTTTCCTTCTTTGTATTTAACCTGTGGCAAGATTGGCGGGACTTAGCTCATTTTTTGGCTCGACAATTCCTCGACTATGAACCGGGCATCCATTATCCGCAGATTCAAATGCAAGCTGGCATTACAGGCGTTAATACCATTCGAATTTACAACCCAATAAAAAACTCCATGGAACATGATCCTGATGGAATATTCATCAAAAAATGGATCCCTGAGCTTCATCATGTTCCATCAAGTCTAGTTCATGAACCCTGGAAGATGAGTGAAATGGAACAGAAAATGTACCAAGTAAACATTGGGCAAGATTACCCATTCCCCATCATTGATGTAGAAAATTCACGCAAAACAGCCTCTGAACAAGTTTGGGCAATCAGAAAGACGAAAGTTGCAAAGCAGGAAGGAGCACGTATTATTCAAAAACATGTCAATAAAAAATAAGATGTAATAGTCTTAAGGCTTGCCTAATAGCAATAATAACCTCGCTTAAGAATAATTTTCATCAAAATTCCTACCTTGTGCAAAACCATTTGACCATGAAAAGAATCCTCACTCTGCTTTTACTTGGCTTCACTCCTTTTCTCCAAGCACAAAATTCAGGTACTGCTCCATATTTAAAACAAATACTCTCATATCCTTTGGGAGCTTCGGTGAATCCTCGATTATTGGAAGAAAACGCAAGTTATCGCGCATTAGCATCTAGTGAATTTACAAGTTTAACAGCTGAAAATCACATGAAGATGGCCCTCATTCATCCAGAGGTAAATCGATTTGATTTCACGAAAGGCGATGAGATTCTTGCTTTTGCTAAGAAAAATAAAAGTCGAATTCATGGACATACCTTAGTTTGGCATAATCAAACAGCCACTTGGATGAAAGAATTCCAAGGAGATCAGCTGGCTTGGGAAAATCTATTGAAAAACCATATTCAAACGATTGTCAAACATTATCAAGGTCAAATAGCTGGTTGGGATGTCGTGAATGAAGCTTTTTTGGACGATGGGAGTTTGCGACCAAGCCTTTGGGCTGATCATATACCTGATTACCTTGCTAAAAGCTTTACTTGGGCACATGAGGCAGACCCTAAGGCTTTACTTTTTTACAATGATTACGGGCAAGATGGAAAACCTAAAAAGATGGAGGCCATATTGAATATGGTTCAAGATTTCAAAAAACGTCAAATCCCCATTCATGGCTTAGGATTGCAAATGCATATTTCCATCCAATCCAAAAATGAAGAAATCAAGCAAGTGATAGAGCAGTCGACCGCTACTGGCTTACACATTCATTTTTCCGAAGTGGATGTAGCCGTAAACCCGAAAAACAATCCAGATTTTGTGCTTGATATCATTGTCCTGAAAGCCCAATCTGATAAATTTCAGTTATTGTTTACTTCGTTTGCCAACATTCCTGCAGGGCAACAGTACGGCATTACTTTTTGGAATGTGGGAGACAAGGATTCTTGGTTAAGAGGTTATTTCAAAAGACCCAAGGAATATCCCTTGCTTTTTGATGAAGCTTACCAGAAAAAACCTGCTTATGTAGATTTATATGAAAGGTTGAAAAAGAAATAATTCAAATCCTAGGAGCGTTAAATCTTGTATTTAGAAATCAAAAAAGGTGGGATATATTTTCATAATCCCACCTTTTTTGCAACTCTAGCATTTCGATAAATCTTTATTTTGGTCGAAAACAGCACCAAATATCCAATCTAAATCTAACTAAAAATTCCATTATCAGCCCCGACTCCGAAAGCACCTAAGGTATTTTCTTTCACTGATACCAATTCTACTTCAGGTTTAGCCCACACTTCTTTTACTTCCGTGAAGGAGATCAATTCTTTGTTTTCTTTCATTTTGATATGTTTTATGTTTATAATGTAAAAAAAATTGATTAGTAATCTTTAATTAGTAAAATAAAATATGTGATTTTAAAAAGTCCAGTGAAGCCTATTGCAAAAGATAGATTAAATAAGAGTTCATGAGACCAATTTTCTAAACAGAAATGCAATCAATAACTAAAGAAGTATTATCAATCACCCTTGTAATAACAACCTGACAAATATATTAGCATCAACAGGCTTTACCACATTTTATAATTATTGAACTTTATTTAAATCTTTCATGGAATCTAGCTAAATAAAAGAGCATCTGGGGTAGCACCATTCCCAGCTAAAGTACTCTCTTTAACACAAACCGTCTCCAACTCAGGCTTTGCCCAATTTTCTTTAGCTTCTACTTGAGAAGCGTTTTCTATCATTTTTTCCATTTTAACAGGTTTATATTTTATGTAAAATTAATCTACATGCTATTTTCTTGAAAAAAATTAAATAATGCAAATGTCGAAGTAAAATCAGGGGCTACATTCCCTCCCGATATTATTTCCTCATGACATAATTATTAGACATGAACTTTAGATTTTTCTCTTTGGTATGAGAACAAATAATTCAGCCATTGACACCTATTCGAATTTCAACAAAATCAATTAAAAACCTCTAAAAAAAAGAACAGATGAAAGCTGTCATATCTCTTTCATCTGTTCCATTCTTGCATATTAACCAAAAAATCTAGCTTCTTCTACTTAGACTCGTTAATTAATATAAATTCAACTAACCAGAATAGATTAGCTAAAAATACCAAAATCACTGGCACCTGGACCTCCTGCTAAAGTATTCTCTTTAACAGAAACTGTCTCTAACTCAGGTTTTGCCCAAATTTCTTTAGCTTCTACTTGAGAAGCGTTTTCTTTCATTTTTTCCATTTTAACAGGTTTATATTTTATGTAAAAATTATCAAACTGCTATTTTCTTAAAAAAAATTAAATAATGCAACTTATCGCTGTAAAATCAGAGGCTCCATTGCCTCCGGTTACTATTTCCCCCTCACATACCAACCAGGCATGAGCAGTAAGGCCTAAACTTAATTCTTTTCTTACTCCAAAATACAAATAGGTAGTTTGGCCTCGACTGCCCAACATCCATTTGGCCGTTAGAGCTTGTTCAAAGCATTTAGTCCTCCAAAATGAATATCGAGATGCTCGTTCAATAGCTTGATTTATAGGAATAAAGCGATCCAGAACTTGATTTGCCTTTACCCATTCTTGAGCTGAAAGCGGCTTACCAATCAGTTTCATCAAATATTCGAATGAAAGAATTAATATGGCCATTCTGGCAAATGCCAACCAAATCCAAGCTTCAACAAATAACCCAATTTCTTTCGACTTATACAGGATATTCATGCTGAATAATGGTTTCAATGGTCGATAATAATATTTCAGGATTACATACGGAAGGTCTATTTACCACTACCAATTTGGCATTTTTCAAAATAGCTACCAACATAGCGTAGTTCAATGCTCTCAGTGAATTACTGTGCAATAAATTTGGTCGATATGATTGTGCTATAAATTCTTTAAACGCTTCTCCTCCGTGTAATTCTTGATATTCTACTTGATCTACTTCTTTGATTTTCAACACTAGAATCAATTTGATAGGATATGGATTTTGATCAAATTGCTCGTGAAAAAAAAATCCAAATTTCTCATATCCTGGTTTTACTAAAAAATCTCTTTTTTCAAACATTTCACTTTGCAATTTTTCAATAGCATCATCCCATAATTTTATCATGGGGTATGATGCTCTAGCTTGAACTTCTTGGTTTTCCTCTTGCTTTAAAACGATTACATCATCACTAAAAATAGAATATCCAGATTTCAATAAACCCGAAACTGTCGTTGATTTTCCTGCACCAGAATCTCCTGATATAATAATCAATCCATTCTTCCATTTAATAGAAGAAGCATGCAAGGGTATACAATCTCTTTGATGCAATACAGCAGCCATGACTGTTGCCAACAAATAAATCCTGATGGTACGCGAATCTGCTAATGGATTAAAATCCACATCAATTATTTTCCCTTGATAGGCATAATATTTGGCAACATTGTCCACCTCCAAATAATATTCATCTTCATTTATTGCCTCTTTATTCTCTTCTATCAAAGGCTTTGATTTCAATTTATTAGAAACTTTTCGACTCGAAATCACCAAATCTGCCATATCGAATTCCGAATTTACAAATTCAGGGAATTCGATATCCGATTGAATTTTCAATCCAAAAGCCCAATAGTTAAATAACATATTCTTCATTTAAAATGAATAGATCAAATTGCACAATTTAGCTAAACAGAAATTAGTATTTATCTGATAGCTCAATTCAAAAACAAAGAAAATCAATAATGGTGATATGTGTTTCTAAAAAAACCAATTAGCACTTCAAAATCAAAAAAATAGACCTTTGATATCGTTCCAAGATAGAAATTAAATAATATATTAATAACTTTAACCAATTGATTATTTCCTTGTACCATTCATTAAAGACATACTTTCTTTCGATTGGACTAGGAAAATTATTCTCTAGAAAACCTATTTAATTCCCTAAGTATGCATCCGTCTACTGAGCTAACTCTCACTACTATCATTTCTTCTAACAGTTCCCACATCATGAGTAATGTATTGCATGATGAAGTTGTCATTATGGACTTAAAAAATGGGAATTATCTTAATTTAAATCGAATCGGAACTGCTATTTGGGATTTAATAAAAAATCCAATTACCATTCATGATTTAATTCAAGCTTTACTCTTCAAATACGATGTTGAAGAACAAGCATGTCAAACGCATGTATTGGAATTTTTGAATACTTTAATCCTTCATGATTTATTAATTATCGAATCCTAAACTTCTATAAGTTTCATTAGGACTTCCTTAGCATTAAATCGCTTTATTATATTATACCCTTATTTTCATTGCCATGAGTTTATTATTGGGATTAGTCTATTTTGATCAAGAAAATGCGGATGATTCATGCATGAGTAAAATGCTTGAACCACTAAAAAATATGCCTCATGAAAAAATCAAAATCAATAAAAACAAGGAAGCCATTTTTGCTAAACAGCTTACTTATGGTACTGAAGAAGATGTATATGATGTACTCCCCTTGTATTTAAGTGAAATTGACACACTTTTTGTTTCTCAAGGTAGAATAGACAATAGAGAAGAATTAATTTATAGCTTAGCTTTAGGCAAAGGGGATGAAATTTCGGATTCATTTATTATGCTACAAGCCTATCTAAAATATGGAGATCAGGTTCAACTACATTTAAAAGGCGAATGGAGCTTAGCGGCGTACCATTACGAATCTAAAAAACTATTCATAACCCGAGATGTCATGGGTTATACATCCCTCTATTATTATCAGTCAAAAGAGTTTTTTGCATTCAGCTCTTCCATCAAATCCATCCTTCAGTTACCCAAATACAGCATTCGATTAAATGAATTCTACTTCATTTCATATTTAAGTATTTGGAAATTTGAAGAGAAGTTGGAAGAAGGTCTGACTTTTTACAAAGACGTATACTACTTACCGAACGGCTTTTCTATATTTTTATCACATCAAGAAAAATCCTTAAAAAAATATTGGCCTCCACAAAATGTCCAAGAAATCCATTATAAAAATAAACAAGACTATTTACATGAGATAGTTGAAATATTCCAAGTTGCCGTAAAAAGACGTTTAAGAAGTTACAAACCCGTTGCATCCATGTTAAGCGGCGGACTAGATAGTAGTAGCGTCAGTTATATCGCAGCAGAACTTCTCAAACAAGAAGGTAAACAACTAAATACCTATAGTCACGTACCTCATTATACAGACTGGCTTCAAAAGCACCCACTCTCCTCGCTCAGGGAATTAAATGAACACTCCAATATCCAATCAATCGTGGATACTTCAGGTAATATCAAGGCCCATTACTTATCTGCTGGTGATTTTTCGCCCATTGATGGCCTTGAAATTGGTCTAGATATCTTAGATGGCCCGGTACATGCAGCAAGTAATATTTTTTGGATCATAGACCTTTACAAAAACTGTGCTAAAGATGGATTTGGCACCATTTTGACAGGAGAGGGAGGAAATGGTTCTGTATCATATACAGGTGAAGATTATCTACTTAAGCATTCTTGGGAAAGGTTATTGAACCACCCCTACAGGTATTTTAAAAGCCAATTGGTTAAACCCATTGTATATAAATACCTCAAAAAAATTGGGGAAAAGAAAGACCCTAGTTTAAAAAACTATGTACAAAGTCAATATATAAATTCAACTGTTTTAGAGGACTATGATATCATAAATGATTTAGAAAAAAATGGAACTAGTTTTCTCAAAGTCTACTCTTCAGGCTATGAAGCTAAACAAAGATTAATCCAATTGTATATACCTCGTAGTTTGTTGGGAGCAACTTTTGGACAATATTATGGGATTGAATTAAGAGATCCTACCTGTGACATTGATTTAGTCAATTACTTTTTCAGAATACCCAATGAAGAGTTTATCGATTCGCATTACCAATATCGTATGCTTGTTAAAAATATGATGCGAAATAAATTACCTGATTCAGTATTATTCTCCAATAAAAAAGGTCTTCAAAACTCAGACCTAACTCCTAGGATTTTAGAAAACGAAAGTGACTTATTCAAAATACTAGATACAATTAAAAAAAGTTCAATGGCCAATCACTATTTTGATTTGAAACAATTAGAAGCAGATTTGCCCATTTTTCATGCCGATTTAGAAAATGGGTCAACTTTTGAAAAGCAACAAAAAATTTTAAAATCCATTCAATTCGCTCGATTCCTAAAAAAATTCGACTAATCAATTGGGGCAAGTAATTGACCTCAAACCTAAGTCTACACAATAAGCACAAAAACTTGATTACGTGCTTATTATAGTAAAATGGATAGCGAAATAAAGTATAATTAGATTTTTGAAAACCGGATAAAGATGATATCTATAGAGGAAATAAAGAGTGAATATGATGTAGAAATGGCACTCATTATGCTATGTATTAGATGTCATTTCAAAACCTCTCATGTTAATGAAATACGCCAATTTATACAGTCTAATCCAATTGATTGGGCAAAATTTAGTAGTTACTCAGAATACCATAAAGTTCCACCCATCGTATATCAATCCATTTTACAGAGTGGTGAAAGGTTTACGGAATTAAACCAATTAAAAAGTAGACTTCAACAAATCACATTAAGAAACTGGCAACTCACCCAAGAGGCAGAAAGAATCATTCGACTATTCCAAAGTGCTAACATTCAAGCTATTCCATTCAAAGGAGCTACTTTTTCTCAACAATTCTATGGAAATCTGGTCTCCAGAATTTCATGTGACATTGACTTATTAATCAACTGGGAAGACTTACAAGCTTGCATCGCAATACTTAAAAAAGAAAGTTATCTCCCCGAAAATGAAATGGAATTATTACATGGTTGGGATAACTTAAAATCAAAGGAAAACGAATATAACCTAGATTTTTATCAAAATGGACAAAGACTCTACCATGTGGAGCTACATTGGTGTATTGGAAATTCTGAGCTTTTATATTCAAATGAAGTCACTCAATTGCTGAATAAAGATTCTGAAAAACACACTTTAATCCAAGATAAAATATTCAGATTGACAAATGAATCTCATTTTTTAGCAGTCTTGTTTCATCATGCTGGAAAAGATGTTTTCAACTTCTTGCGAAACTTTATCGACATTGCTCAAGCAGCGCAAAAATTAGAAGAGAAGCAATGGAATTTACTTTATCAGCATTTTGAAAAAATCGGCCTTAAACATTCGTATGAAATGGCAGGGAATATCATTGTTCATTTATTTGGAATTCAAATCCCTCAACATTTTCCCATTGAGATTCCCAAAAAGACTCAACGATTTTTTATTGATTCACTTCTTTCTAATGAAAATTGGGTAAACAAAAAGTCGACGATAGCCTATTTTTATTATTTCATGATCAAACGGATTTTATTATTAGATGCCAAATCAAAAGCAATAAATCTCCTATTTCGACACATCAATCTGATTCTAAAACCCAATATCAAAGATTACCTATTTTTACCATTGCCAAAACCTTTTCACTTTGTCTATTATGTGATTAAACCCATTCGCATGATAAAAGAACAATTTTCCAATAACCAATAGCTTTCAAAACATCTTCTTAATTTCAATAGTTCTCATTGCAGACCCTCAACTACCCTGCTGTGAAAGCTTTTCTAATTTTCCCCCATCAGTTATTTGAAGAAGCATTGGTATTGCCTCGTGATCAAACATTTTATTTGATTGAATCCGATCTATTTTTCAAACAATATAATTTTCATCAACAGAAGCTCCTATTTCACCGTGCTAGCCTGCGCTATTTTGCTGATTTATTAACACAACATGGATTTCAGGTTCTATATATTGAAGCGAACGATCCTAAATCAGACATTATTGAGCTTCTGTCATCTTTACAAAATGATGGATTAACTGAGTTGAGCTATTTTGACACCCATGATTATTTGCTGGAAAGAAGGATACATCGTATTTGTCGAGTACCCAAAAATAGAATCCCTAGTCCCAATTTTTTGAATCAGGATGCTCAAGTTTTGGGGAATAAAAAAACCTATTTCCAAACGGCTTTTTATATCCAACAAAGAAAAAATCTTCAAATACTAATAGATGAGCAACAAAATCCTTTAGGTGGTCAATGGTCTTTTGATGCCGAAAACAGAAAAAAAATACCCAAAAACACCTATATCCCACAGCCTTTTCCTAACCCCTCTACCAATCCATATATTCAAGAGGCTATTCAATATATTCAAACACATTTTTCTATCAATCAAGGAACATTAGAGAAACCATTTCTGAACGCTTACTATCCATGTACGCATGCGGAAGCTCAAATAGCTTTGGAAATTTTTATTCAAGAACGACTCTCCCTTTTCGGAATTTATGAAGATGCCATATTGGCTCAAGAATCTACCTTATTTCATAGCGTACTAAGCCCACTTATTAATGTCGGGCTTTTGAACCCTGCCAAGATTATATCTCAAATTGCTCAGACTCATGCGCCATTGAATAGTTTGGAAGGGGTTATCCGACAAATCATTGGTTGGCGAGAATTTGTCCAATTGCTGTATCAAAAAATAGGTTCGCAACAAAGAACTTCCAATTATTGGCATTTTACGCATGAGATGCCAGAAGCATTTTACTCAGCCTCTACAGGCATAGAACCTGTGGATATGACCATTCGAAAGCTTTTGAAAACAGGTTATAACCACCATATCGAACGATTGATGGTACTAGGCAATTTCATGTTACTCTGTGAAATTAAACCAGATGCTGTATATCAGTGGTTTATGGAAATGTACATAGATGCCTACGATTGGGTCATGGTACCTAATGTCTATGGCATGTCGCAATTTAGTGATGGCGGCATGATGACCACAAAGCCCTATATATGTGGATCCAACTACATTTTAAAAATGAGTGATTATAAAAAAGGTCCATGGCAAGTTATTTGGGATGGACTATTTTGGCGTTTTTTAGATAAACAAAGAGCTACTTTCTCCAAGAATCCTAGATGGGCTATGCTCATTAGCACTTGGGACAAGATGTCTTTCGAAAAGAAAGAGTCGCATTTACAACAGGCAGAAAGCTATCTATTTACTCTTTTTCCAGAAGCTTCTTCAGAGGATTCCAATAAGAAAAAAAACTAGGGAAATCTCCCATCAAATCTGGTGCTAGAAAAGGATATGCTTCCCTTTGCCCTCGAAAATGAGCATTGATAGGATGGTCTCTAAATATTCCCTCGATACCCAAATCTGCATATTCTCCATAATAAACCTGTAAGTTGGGAATCTGGGCAGCCAAATCCATGATAAATTGTATCGAATTGGGAGACATGGGAAAACGTCTGAAATGGGAAGGCTCCATGACCAAAATCCGATTCCCCTCCTCCCCTTTATGAAAATTAGGATCAAGGGTATAATGGGTATACACGAATGTAGAAAGTGCTGTATTGATTTGCGGAATTTGAAAGGGAATTTCAGGCATTTGGGGTTTAAAATCTACCCCGTTTTTCAATATCTCAGGCACAGGTAATTGTGGTAAATCCTCGTAACTACAATCAATCACCGTATTTCTTTGTTCACTGTGGGTGAAATGATTGACATTTTCTTGATTGGCATAATAGGGCTTGTTGCTAAAAGTAGCCGCGCACCATTGCCAACTAAGTGCATTACTAGCTAAATCCCCATCCAGTAAATGATAGTACATCCAAGTAGCTGGGGCAGACCAATGATAATGTGCCACATTGCAAGTCAACGACGCTATATACATCCGTATGTGGTTATGCAAATAGCCTGATTGAGCAAAATACGCCAGTTGAGAATCTACAGCTTGTATCCCCGTTTGAGCATGAACCAATGCTGCAGGAATTCCGTGGTGCAACACCCCCTCTTGTGGATGTCGGATATCTTGAAAAATACCATCACCCAATCGAAACCAGGTTTTCGTATAATACTCTCGCCATGCCAATTCTTGAATGAATTTCTCCAATTCAGAAAAGCTAAATCCCCGATTTTTCAATCGCCGATATATTTCGGTTATCGTGATAAATCCACGAGACAAATAAGGCGAAAGGGAAGAAACTCCACCATCAATGAAATTTCTTGTACGCGCATAGTGAATAGGATCAAAAGTATCAATTCGATCATGTACTGCAGCTAAACTCGTGGGGAATTCAATCAACGTTTACTGATTTTATTGAGGCTAATACTTCTTTGTAGGCTACATTTAAATCGAGGATCTACACTTACTCTTTTTTGCACATGCTTGGTGATTCGACCCGACATCCTTTTGCGCCACATCTGAAAACTTGACCTCTTGCTATGCAGTCGCATGAATTCAATGACATCCTTTTCTTTCAATCCAAACTGAAATTCGATGGCTTCAAATGGGGTACGATCTTCCCAGGCCATCTGAATGATTCTGTCGGTATCTTCTTCTGTTAACTTATTTATTTCTTCTACACTTTTCACTGCAATACACGATTTTATCCCAATCTCGTTCCCATTTTTTGCGCCAAGAAAATGGCCTGAAGCAAATGGGGCACATTTTAACCGGTAAATGTTGCTTTTTAACTCCTTGCATATACTAGGATCCATTCATTGAGACATTCATTAAATGAATCAATGTTCAAACTAGATCAAGGATAAAAGGTTTGAATTTTCAACAAATTATTCTTTTAACATGCGACAAAGTCAACATTTACTTTGGCATTGGCGTAGAATGCATCAAACGAATTTTCCATCTGCCTGATTGTCGGACCAAAACTGCACTTTCCAACCAACGCGCATGTCTGATTTGATCACCCCGACGAATCTCCGCTTGGTTCCAATATGTAACCCAAGCCACATCTCCTTTTTGCTCGCTCGTTAAAAAAGTAAAATTATTTTTCCGCTCATACGCAATAGTGGGATTAGGCTTTACTTTATTGACTAAAGTATCATTGTTCCAAATCATCCCAGCTTCTAAGAGTATAAAATCAGGAGTGGTATTCTGTCGAAATAAAGCAGTATTCAATTGAGAAAAACCATCAAAAAATCGAATAATAGGCTGATGTAAGCTATCCAATGGAGTTTGAGCATGCAAATCGGACAATCCCAACAGTATAAATAGTAAACTTAAGTAAAAGCAATTTCTCATAAATTGATGTATTCTTGTCTGTTCTAGCCGCATTCCTTAAAATAGAAATGTTTCGTAATTTATTGAAATCCCTTTCTAAAATCTATGGAGTTTAGAAGTAATTAGCAATAAATTCTTGCCGATATCTATTCCAATGTTAATTTCCATCAAAAAAGAATTCATGTGTTTTAATTAAGTCGGCCCTACGAATTTGCACCAAGCTTGCAGTCGCTTTCAAAAAAATACCTAGGGACCTTTCATTGTAAATAAATTTCATAGCAGGAGAATAATCCGTACTTAAATACATATCTTCTTCTAGTTTATAAAATGGAATCTCAATTCGACCTTTAACACGAATTCCTCTGTTAACGATTAGGCCATTCATTAATTTCTCTTTCAAAACCCCTTCATTTTTTTCACCAGAAGCTACTTTAGAGTAGGCAATCATCATATTTACCCATTCCGGGCGATCAATTAAAAACCATTGAACTTTATTGAAATCAACACCTTGTTCGCTAATCCAACCATAACTAGTAAAGCCCATCAATACCTGTTTTTTCCCATCTAATTTAGGATTATCGGCAGGCACAAATTCTTGAATTTTATAGGTAATTACAGAAGTCGATGACATGTCTTTCAACTTTTTACCATCAAAATCCAATGTTTTCAACGAGAAGCTTTGAAGTTCTGAATGGTTCGACAATATCCATTGAGTAGCTCTCAATTCAGCACGCTCTTTCATTTCTTCGATTGAGGCTATTCCCAAACCAATTGCCATGGCTCCAACGGCAGCTGCCCCTGCAATGGCAGCCGTATTATTTTGAGCATTTGAATATTTGGGACAAAAAATAATGGCAGTAATCAAAATTAAAATGGCTTTTTTCATCTGATTTAATTTTTGAAATCAAATGTTCTTTTAAATATTGATTTTTCCAACAACTGAGGAAAATATTAAATCGTCATAACAAATTGAAAACCTGAACATTACGAATTAACTTCCAGTTCTAAATGAAAGATCATTGCTCTCTATTTTATTGAATTTACCTGAATGAAATCTCCAATTTTTAACTACATTGAAAAAAAATACCTCACACCATGAAAAAAACAGCTTACCTCTTTTACGCTTTTAATGGCTTTATTCTCTTTTGTGGCTTTGGCCAAACCAACTGGATCATATAAACTTGTTGTAGAGGGCTTTGACTGGGGTGCAGGTGTCAACAAAGTCATACTTTCTTTATCCGATACTACATCAATCGTCAATGGGATGGAATATTCCGTTTTTGCATCAAGGAAATCGACTGCTGGTCCCATAGCTGATGAACAATCATCTGGTAAAAGAGATGTCCTAGGAGCCTACGTTTCTGATGAAAATGGCAATCGAGTGAAAACAGGTAAAAATATCACGTTGGTCTTGATAGTAGGCCCTCAATTGCCCATTAGTTCTCCCATTCAATATTTTCGAAGCAAAGGAAATGTCTGGGTAGATTACCAATTGACGATTGTTCATGCAAAATCACAACAAGTATGGGATACGAATGCAGGAAAAATAATGCCATTGATTGATCAATTTGATTTGACAGGAAAATATAAATTCAATGATCAACTGACCATGTCATATGCCAGCTTTAGTCCGAAAATCAAAAAAGATAAAGCACCATTGATCATTTGGTTACATGGAGGTGGAGAAGGAGGATTTGACCCCACTATTCCATTATTAGGTAATAAAGCTGCGAATTATGCTGCTGAACCGATTCAATCCATTTTTGAAGGAGCTTATGTTTTATCTCCACAGTGTCCTGGTGCTTGGATGCATAATGCACAAAAAATAAGCACGCAAGGAAAAGAAAATGATGTCTATAATGAAGCTTTAATGGCCTTGATTAAAGATTACGTTAAATCCAATCCCAACATTGACCCAACTAGAATTTATGTAGGAGGCTGCTCTAATGGTGGATATATGGCCTTAAAGTTGATATTACTTTACCCTGACTATTTTGCTGCAGGTTATATCAGTGCTCTAGCTTACCGCTCAGAATATATTACAGATACGGACATTCAAAAAATCAAACAGGTTCCCATTTGGTTTGTTCATTCCAAAGATGATGCAACTACCATCCCTGATTTAACAGTTGTACCTGTTTATAAAAGGTTACAGGCCGCAGGTGCTAAAAATGTACACTTTACCTACTATGACCATGTGAATGATATTACTAATTTCTACGGAGGAAAGGGGTTTCAATATAATGGTCATTGGTCATGGGTATATTTACATGAGAACTTACCAAAAACTGATTTTGATGGTTCCTTAGTAAAAATAAATGGAAAGCCTGTAAGTATTATGGAATGGATGGCTACTCAGAAAAAAGGTAAATAAACAGTACAATTATATAATTAAAATCAAAGCCTCTTATGTCCGACATGAGAGGCTTTAATTTTGAAAAAACACCATGAATCATTTTAAGTATTCATTTCTTACATGTTCTAAATTTAAAAACGAAATCAAAAAAAAAAAATTGCTTAGATAATTAGTTATGAATCTAAATTAAAATACAGAACATGGTAAGCTAAAAACTTATTCTTTGAATTAATTTTATGATTAATGTCAATTTTACCCCTATTTCAATTAAAAAATTGTAAAAAAATAAGATAAAATAGATTTGTATTTCAAATAAATCCAAATGTATTATTACATTTACCACGTGTTCGAATTTTATTAAGATGTGTTCTAGATTAAAGATGAAACTTTCTAACCTTAAAAAATCGAATAATGAAATTGAAAATTGCAATCGTGCTTTTGGCAGCATTTACCTTTTCCTGCCAGATGCAATTGGATGAATTAGCCCTTTCTCCTAACGGAAACAATGGCAATTCATCTGCTCCAGGCCTAAGTCAAAATTCCAATGCTGGAGGTGTTATCTCAAACGAAGTATTAATCAAATTCAAAAGCGGGATTCCTGAATCTGGGAAATTAACTGCATTAAAAGCCATTTCTGGAATCATACAAGAACAAATCATCACTCAAGAAATGAAGGATGAGGGAGATGAAGGTTTCTACGTGGTAAAAACTAATATTAATGCCATTGAAGCCATCAACCGAGCTTCTGGAAATTCATTAATTGAAATTGTAGAACCCAATCAACTATATACACACCAACAAACTACCACGACTCCAGACGACTATTTCTACGGTACAGGTCAATTATGGGGCTTAAATGGCACCTATGGTAGCAATGCCAATGTAGCTTGGGCAAATAATAATACGGGACGTTCAACAGTTTATGTAGGTATTGTGGACGAAGGGGTCATGTATAATCACCCTGATTTGGTCAATAATATTTGGACCAACCCTAATGAAATCGTTGATGGAATAGATAATGACAGAAACGGTTACATTGATGATGTACGTGGATGGGATTTCGCCAACAATGACGCTTCGGTTTACGATGGCCTTTCAACAAACAATGTTGATGCCCACGGTACTCACGTCTCTGGGACCATTGGTGGTTTAGGCAATAATTCAATTGGAGTGGTGGGAATGAATTGGAATGTCAAAATTATCCCAACCAAGTTTTTAGGTATTGGCGGAGGTTCTACTTCCAATGCGATTAAAGCCATTGATTATTTAACTAATTTAAAGAAGAACAAAAAAATCAATATTGTAGCTTCCAATAATTCATGGGGTGGCGGAAGTTATTCTAAATTATTATTAGCTGCCATTCAACGTGCAGATAAAGCTGGTATACTTTTCATTGCAGCGGCAGGAAACGCTGGAAGTAACATCGATGCAAGTCCTAACTACCCAGCTAGTTATTTAAGCCCAAATGTCATTGCTGTTTCTGCCATCGACGTGAATGGATTATTAACATCTTGGTCTAACTACGGCGTAAAAACCGTGGCATTAGGCGCACCTGGTGATAACATCATTTCCACCGTTCCTGGACCTAATGGAGTAGGTTATGCTGCCTACAGCGGAACATCCATGGCAACACCGCACGTGACTGCGGCTGTGGCACTTTATGCTGCTAAAAATTACCCAACGAGCACTAATCAAGCGGCATCTCAAGTTATCAAAAAAGCCATTATTAATAACACCATAGCAACGCCATCACTAAGTGGTAAAACCAGTACAGGTGGACGTTTAAATGTAGGAGTTGTAGGTTTCTACTAATGATACATTGCTAAAAATATTTTCCGTGTTTTACCGGCCTCTCTTTCACAGGAGAGGCTTTTTATTTTTATAGGCATGGGAACAATTCAGAACTTAAAAAATATTCTCTGGAAAAATGACCACTGGTTTGGTAAGTAAAATGACCCTGTTTAAATTACAAGATAACTTCCATTTAGGAAACGGTCGTTTTAAACGAATTTCCTTGTAAACACACTAAAAAATACATGAAAAAATTACAGCTGAATTTGCTATTAGCTGCTGCGCTGTTGAGTCTAACTCCTTCCGCATTCGCTCAAAGCAATAAAAAAGTGGAACCGCCTAAAACTCCTGTGGCAGCTGCGCCAAGTAGCGATGCTCCGAAACCTGATGCCAAAAAAGGGCCTAAACCTTATAATAAGGTGGTTGATAGTACTGCTGTCACACAAAAAGGATTAATCGATGTCCACAAAATGGATCAGAAGTACCTATTTGAAATCCCAGCGTCGCTCATCGACCAAGAGATTATGACCATCACTCGTTTTTCCAAAACACCTGCTGGTGGAGGTATTTTTGGTGGTGAAGAAGTCAACCGACAAGTGATTCAATTTGAGAAAGGAAATAATAATAACTTATTGCTTCGTTCAATCAGCTACGTTATCATGTCTCCAGATGAAGGAAAGCCTTTAGCTCAAGCCGTTAAAAATTCTTCAGCGAATCCCATTATTGGTATATATGAAATATTGGCGATCAAAAAAGATTCAACAGGTAAAAAGGATATGGCTTTTGTCATTGATATGACGAGTACCTTCGATTCCGATATTCAGACATTTTCTCTAGATCCTGTAAAAAAACAAACGTTGAGTATTCAGGCTTTTCAAAAGGACAAATCGTTCATTCAAAAAATCAGTAGCTTTCCAATCAATACAGAAATCAGAACTGTGAAAACCTTTTCAACGGTTCCTGCACTGCTTTCTCTAAGCCCTGTGCCTCGAATTGGAGCCATTTTGCCTGCTGGAGCCGATGCCGGACTATTGACGTTGGAATTAAATACATCCATGATTGCCTTACCTAAGAAGCCCATGCGCAAAAGAAGTTTTGATGCGCGTGTAGGTTATTTTGCCAATCAATATGGCGTATTTGAAGAGGAATCTCAAAAGGCAGATACCGATGTTTTTGCGGTTAGATGGCGCCTTGAACCTAAGTCGAAAGAGGATGCCGAAAAACAGAAAAAAGGACAATTGATTGAACCCATCAAACCTATCGTTTACTACATTGACCCTGCTACACCAGACAAATGGAAAAAATTCATCAAAGCAGGTATTGATGATTGGCAAGTGGCCTTTGAACATGCTGGTTGGAAAAATGCCATTCGTGGGGAATACTGGCCAGAAAATGACCCAAGCATGAGCTTAGAAGATGCTCGATTCTCCGTGGTACGGTATTTTGCTGCCGATATTCAAAATGCTTATGGTCCCAATGTACATGATCCTAGAACGGGTGAAATATTAGAAAGCCATATTGGTTGGTACCATAACATCATGTCTCTTTTAAGAAATTGGTACATGGTTCAAACAGGGGCAGTTGACCCTAATGCTCGCAAAAAACAATTTGATGATGTTTTGATGGGTGAATTGATCCGCTTTGTTTCTTCTCATGAAGTTGGCCATACCCTAGGTTTACGTCACAATATGGGAGCAAGTTCCGCTACACCAGTAGAGAAATTAAGAGATAAAGACTTTCAAGAGAAAAACGGACATACTTCTTCTATCATGGATTATGCACGTTTCAACTATGTGGCTCAACCGGAAGATGGCGTAACTCATTTATTCCCTAAAATTGGAGATTACGACAAATGGGCGATCAAATGGGGTTATTCGTATTTTGACGAAGCCAAAAGTGAAAAAGAAGAAAAGACTATTCTAAATGAATTAACTAAGGAAGCATATAAGAACCGTAGACTTTGGTTTGGAACAGAGATTAGCCCATATGACCCTCGTTATCAAACAGAAGATATTGGTGATAATGCCATGGTGGCCTCCACTTATGGAATTAAAAACTTACAAAGAATCTTGCCGAATTTAATCGATTGGACCAAGGAAAATGGCGAAAGCTATTCCGAACTTGATGAATTATATAGCAATGTTACAGGGCAATTTAGAAGGTATTTAGGTCATGTTACCAAAAATGTCGGAGGTATTTACGACAATCCTAAAACCTATGATATGACTGGAAATCAATTTGAAATAGTTCCAAAAAGTTTACAAAAAGATGCCGTCAACTTCTTAAATAAGCAATTATTTGCTACTCCAACTTGGTTGTTAGATCAAAACATATTAGCCAAAATCAATCCTGAAAATGGAGTAGAGTCCATTAAATCCATGCAAGATGCCACCTTAAGTAATCTATTGGTAGGTGACCGAATGGTCCGTTTAATGGAAGGTTCGTCGATCAATAAAAACAATTATTCGGTGGATGAATTAATGACCGATTTACGTTTAGGTATTTTTGCTGAATTAAAAAGCCAAGCTTCCATCGATATTTTCAGAAGAAATCTTCAGAAACTATTCATTGATAAAGTAGCTGCCTTATTGAATCCAGGAATAGCTCAAGTTAGATCCATTCCTGTAGGTGTTACTTATGGCTTTAAAACGAGAGTGGTCAATCTAAACCAAACCGATTTACCTTCTATTGCGAGAGGACAATTATTGAGCTTGAAAGATAGTTTAAAAGTTGCTTCAGCTGGTACCATTGATCGTTTAAGTAAATTACATGTATTGGATTTGATTGCTCGAATTGATAAAGCATTAGATCCTAAGAAATAATTGATTTCATTTCAATAAAAAAAGCCTCCTGAGATTTCGGGAGGCTTTTTTTGTACATCCAAATTGACTATCTGGGTAAATGATCGATTAAATTAGATGATGAACTAATCATGGATTCTGAACCCAAAGCAGCATTACGTTTATCCTCCAATGCCATTAAACGACGAATACGAATATTTTGTTGGTAGTCTACCACCTTCTCATAGTCATTTTCATGATGATTGCTTTTAATAATTAAGACTAAAGATTCTATGAGTAAGAAAAAGAAGAACCAGATCAAATAAAAGATTAATGCAGTAGGATAAGGATCAAACTCCAACAAATAATTGATCAAAGCATTCAGCTCATACAAAAAGCCAGGTTTGCGATTTAAAATCTCTTTGGCTTTATTCTTAACTTCCGCAGCATATTGCTGTCCTTTCTGAATTTTCTCATTTTCCAACACACTAATCTTGGAAGCAATTGAAGCTTGAAAGGCGCGTAAATTGGAAATCTCTGGATTCGGAATCCGACTACTTTGTTGCTCACTTATCAAATTCCCTGCGGAATCGTATTTTCTTCCACCCCCACCCCCAGCGAGCGTAGCGGGTAATTTCAATACTTGAGTTTGTATTTTTTGGTAATTGAATTTCTCTACCATAATGGTGCTATCCAATTGGGCAATAGCTGTTTGGTAAGCATTTCGGGCAATATTACTTTCTTTTAATGCCTTTGCCTCGACGGATGCTTGGGCAATTTTCTGAATATCATTGGCAAATAGATATTGATCGATGATACTAGCTCCAATGACAGCAACAATAATTCCCAATAACACACGAAAGAACTTTGCCCAGCTATTCAATTTGGCAGAAAGTATAATTTGTCGTTCTATCTGAACAATCAAAACCGCCATAAAAGCAGAACCTAGTAAAGATAACCATGGTCCAAAATTGAGGTACTTATTAGAGAAAATATAGCCAATAATGGACCAAATGAGCGTAATAATTACTAAGGCAGAAGTGATTTTCTTTTGATCTCGCTTACTTGCTTCTGAGCATTCCGACAAAATCTGGTAATTGTGTCCCGATAGGAAACATCCAAAACGAAGCCATAAGTCTTTGGGGATGAAGGTCTTTTCCATAAGTTTAGATGTTACGATTGATGATGTTCGCCATGGAAAGAGCCGCTAAACCCTTATTAAAACCACGTTTGTATGCCAATATAATGCGGATGGAAGTTCCTGTTTCATTGGTAACATCCACTTTTATTTCTTCCATGATTTTTAATCGATCTAAACAGATGTCTCGTCGGGATTCTAGTTCTTCTACTAAATCATGTAAATCTGCCTTTCTTCTAGAATTAATATGAAAATCTATTTCCTTCAGGTATTCTTTGATGGCAATTTCAGCCTCATGAATATCTGCCTGTAAGTCCAATTTAATAATAGAAATATTATCATCACGGTATTTATTATCGGCAGTAGTCAAGGCATCTTGGTAACCTTCCATTTCATAATCATGCCGAATTCGATCAAAAATCCGTTGCCAGGTTGATTCCGATCTACCATCAAAATGCGGCTTTCGAACATCTAAACTAGGGTTCAATCGCTGGTCGATCCGATTCGCTTCTTCCTGCAATGCAACATCAGGAATAGTCTTTTCCTCAGACTTATTCCCTCCAAAAAAATAATTCCAAATTCCCATAATGGTTTGCTCTTTAAAAATGTTAGGTTGATTGAATTAGTGGAAAAGGAACAATACTGACTAAATAAGTCATAAAATTTTCGAATAAATAAAAATTAGTATAAACGGCTCATTCCGAGTCTAAAGCTTGATTTACATGGATGAAAATGGCCAATCAACCGAGGAGCAATTTCCTGAATCAATTAGGTGCATACCTAACGAATAAAAAGCCAATAGAATTGTCGGGCAAGGATTATTTAAATCCCTGCGAATAGGAGAAAAAGAAGATCAATAGCTAATTAAATCTATTTAGGAGCCGCAAAGCCACTGTTGGCCAATTGTTGAAATAAGTCCTGAACCTGCTTAATACCTTTAGAGTCATTGATATCAAAATAGCGATATACTTCAAAGTCAGTCTTATGGATACCATTTTCTTGTATGGCTCCTTGCGATTTATAAGCTGCAATAACCCAATCTGCTACAATTTTATAACTTACTTTATCATTTTCCTTAAATCGAAATGCCCGATTCAACGTAAAAGTAGGAGCATTCGATTTGATCATAGTTTCAGGAAAACCTTCTAACATAGCAAATTCAACAGGTTTGACATTGGCAGACAATGGACTGCCCGCTATAATGATTGGTTTATGAGGTCCTTTGAATCGCTGAACTGCGCGAAGTGCCATTAAAACGGCTGTCTTATGGTGGCCATGCTGACCTGCATGTGGCAACATGGTAATGACATAATCGTATTGACGCTCAGCCAAAATTAAATCCAAACGCTTCTCAATGAATGGTATATCCCAATTTTTACCCGATATATAAGGTGTTGGATCCAAGGTATACCAGTCGTCGGGTTGCTCCATAAAATAGATATTTCGCAAGCCCATAATTTTAGCAGCATCCAAAATCTCTTGTTTCCTAATCAGGGGTAAATGTGTACGAGCAACCAAAGAATCGGTTAAATTGAGTCCATAATACATGGCGCCTAATTGAGAATCGGCAAAGCCTCCTCCTCCATCTGTCATCACGGCCATATCAACTATTCCTTTGAGTTCATGCGTGATTTTAAATAGACTGACTGAAAACCCTGTTTCATCATCTGGATGCGCCGTTACTACCAAAACTTTGGGGCCCTGAGCAAATAAGGGACTAGCAAAACTTAATAATACAAGGAATGCGAGACAAGAAATGATTTTCATAAATGAAATAGGTCTTTAAGGATAATGATATATAAGGGGTAATTTTTCAATAAATTAGGTAAATTTATTTGAATGATCCACCATTTTAATAAAGCTTTTTAGAAGATACACTGACATGAAACCAACCTTAACGATTTCCTATTGTCCTAAATGCCATTGGCTTCTTCGTGCAGCCTATGTGGCCCAAGAGATGTTAAGTACGTTCGAAACAGAATTGGGAGCAGTAACATTACAACCCAGTGAAACCTCAGGAGAGTTCGCTCTATATATCAACCATGAGCTCTTGTTTGATAGAAAAACGAATGGTGGTTTTATGGAGATTAAGGAATTAAAGCAAATACTACGAGATAAAATCTGCCCAGAAAAGTCCTTGGGACATTCTGACCGATGATAGGACTAGTCATGGCGGGAGGAAAAAGCCTTCGTATGGGGTCTGACAAAGGCCTATTAGTAACAAAAACGGGTGAAATATGGGCTAAATCTGCGTGGAACAAGCTACAATCCTGCGGAATCAAGAGTTATGTAGGAATAAATCCCTTACAAACTTCTAGCTATTCCCCACATATTCCTCCTGCTAATATCATTCTTGACCATCCAGATATTGTGGCACCTGGCCCAATCCAGGGTATATTATCTGCTCATCTATCCTATCCAAAGGAAGATATTCTGGTGTTAGCCTGTGACATGCCCAACATGGAAATTTCTTGTCTACAAGATTTAATGGAATTCCGAAATTCCCAGCCTAATGCCTTAGCTTGGGTATATCAAAATGGGGAGCAAATTGAGCCAATGTGTGCTATTTATTCAGCCAATGGCTTAGAAAAACTCTCTGCTTTGTTAGAAAAAAAAGAACTCATACCTACAAGCTTAATATCTATTTTGAATAGACTGCAGGCGGCTATAAAACCAGTTTCGGCTGAAAATACGAAGAACTTTATCAATTGTAATACTCCTGAGGAAATCAACTAATTGAAACAAAAGTAAGTTTAGGCGCTTCACACATTTCACAGACATAATCATCGGGTAAGTCCTCAAAAAGTGTTCCTGCTGGAATTTGCTGGGAATCATCTCCAAACTCAGGATTATAAATCGTCAAGCAAGCTGGACATTGACATAAACTCAACTTAATCTCTTCTTGGACAACGACAGGCTCCATGAAGGATTTCACTTGAGAAGAACGAAATTTATAAAAGCTCAAAATTGCACGACGTAATTGTTCCCCTAAAATAAATTTGGGCAGTCCAGATCCATATAAAGAACCTGTTCGTTGATTGGGATTAAAATCATTGGCACATAAAATATCATACACATGAAAAAGCCCAAATAAAAGAGGTCTTCTTCTAACCACTATTCCACCAAATACCTCCGATTTTTTCCTTGTTTTAATACCGATACTCAAGCCAAAGGTCCGTGTATCTTCTTCATTCAAATGTCGTACCAAATATTGTTTTAAAGCCAATCCCTCAGGGCAATGGTCTTCTACTTGAAAATTGAGTTCATTCGCTGCATGGCGCATATTAATTTGATGCTTTTCTAGCAATAAATTCCACGCTCCTTTGTCCGACTCCACAATACCTTTGATAATCAAGGACTTCCAAGGTGTGGAACCCATCTGACCCACTTTGGTAGCCATACAGAGTTGGCATGCCTCCCGTAGAAATGCCACCGTAAATCTTTCTTCTCTCCGATAAATCCCTAGCCAATACCGATTATTGTAGCGATTTAAGCCTTCATAATAAGGCAAATTAAAATCTGGTAATTTAGCCTGTTCTTGAGCTCTTCGTAAAATGTATGGTCTCAAATTCATGCGAGACATTAACTCCGTCCCACTGGCATTTTCTTGGTCATAAAAAGTGGGAAGATCACTTAAAATCAAACTTTCCAAGGACTTAGAAAAAGAGGCCACATCTTGGGTATGAACGAGTTCTGTCCAAGGGTAGACTACATTGGTTTTGGGAAAACGAATGAATAAATGCCAGAAATGGGCCTCATTAACTGATGCCACCCAATTAATATTTCCCGTTAACAATGGGGTGAAACTTTGATTGGAATCCGAAATATTAATCTTCAATTGAGGAGAAAAATCAATTCCATCTAAAATGTCACGATATACCCCTTCACTTAGCCACGTACCTTGAATAAAAATATCTTCTGCAGGATAGGAACTAACAATGTTGGGATAAATCTCAGAATTTAACTCATAATTTATTCCTTTAGACTCTAATCCAGCTTGCAAAGCAGGAATTAGATCTTCTTCTACTGGAATGATCAACTGTTGACGTAAACCAAAACTTACATAGCGAATGTACAAGCGATCTAGCAAGTCCAATATTTCCAAAAGATCTCCTGGCGAAATGATACCCCCCAGAAAATTAATCTTTACGTAATTCATACGATATTAAATTCGCGCATGGCAATGGGAAAATTCTTATTCTCATGCCCAGGATTAGTTAATTTCAACAAGGCATATCGCTGTAAATGACTCAATTGCCCCCATTGTTGGACAGAGACTTTCCAACCAAATTCTTTGGCTTTTTCTTGAAGACGAGCAGGGACAACTAATCCATCCATCCAATCAAATATCAATCGACTTGGGTCTAATTCACTCATGTCCTCCTTGGTATATTGAAAAACCAAAGACCTCAATTTATCCTTATAATTCATTTTATCCGCTAAACTTTCTGTAGGAGCAAGAGCTAAAGCCAATTTCTCGGCAGCTGAAAACTTAGCCCATTCATGTAATTTCAACTTGATCTTTACTTGATCCAATTTAAAGCGAACTACCATGGGAATACACCGCATATTCGCTTCTACAAAATCCTCTTCAAATTCAAAATATTCTAGCCCTTTTTGACCTTTAAAGATCGAAGGTTTATCCAATAACTGTTTCATGATGTTTCAATTTTAAGCTATGATCTAAAATCGATTTCACTTCGGGGCGACAACTTCCGCAACCCATTCCTGCTCCACTCAACTGACATAATTGTAAGTGGTCCGTACATCCCGCATCTATTTTTTTAAGCAAATTCCCTTCCCCTACTCCATTGCAACTACAAATTAACCTACCAATTACAGGTTCGGGAGCTTCCCCTGAACGAAGTAATTGCAGGCGTTTTTCACTTAATTCAATCTTATTTTCTATCAGATTTTTAAATTCCAAGAATTCACGCTTATCTCCAATCAATATGGCTCCTACCAATCGGTCATTATGAATAATACATTTTTTATAATATCGCTTGGTCTTATCTATAAACACCACTTCCTCATATGCAGGGTTCTGAGGAAGTTCAATGACACCCATCGAACAAAAATCCGTACCATGCATTTTCAAAATATTCATCAATAATGAACCTGAATATTGAGCTGAAATATCACCAGATAAATATCGAGCCACAATTTCTGCTTGTTGCTCTGCCGCAGCCGTTATCCCAAATAAGGCTCCATCACATTCAGCAATTTCACCAATGGCATAAATATGTGGATCATTGGTTTGTAAATATTCATCCACACAAATTCCTCTTTGTGTTTTTAATCCAGCCTCCTTGGCTAATTCAATATTTGGAATGGTACCTATGGCGATAACCATGGCTTGACAAGTTAAAGTCAATCCACTTTTCAAACGCACAGCTTCTATTTTTTCATCTCCAACAAATCGCTCTATTTCATCGTTGTAATGTATCCCAATTCCGCGATCTACTAATTCCTCATGCAATAATTGACTACCCAAAGGATCCAGTTGTCGGTCCATAAACCGCGAATTTCGATGAATAATCGTCACTTTTACATGCATTTCTTGCAAGGAAGCAGCCAATTCTATCCCCAATAATCCTCCACCAACAATTAATACAGGACCCCGACCTGGGTCAATATGGGCTAAAAAGCGATCCGCATCCATACGACTACGCATGGTGAAAATACCTGCTAAAGAAGGGATTTCACGTAAAAGAGCAGGTCTACTTCCTGTAGCTAGAATCAATACATCGTAGCTATGACTACGGCCCAAATTATCAACTACTTGCTTTTCTTCGCGATTCACCGAAGTCATCCAGACACCCCGATGTAAGGTAAATTGATGTTCCAATTCCTCTTCCTCCGACATCTTGACTAGATTAACCCAAGGAAGTGTACCATTGATATAATCAGGAAGTAAAACTCGGTTGTAGAATGGCAAATTTTCTTTACTGAATACCTCAATGCTATCATCCGTATTGTATTGTCGATACGACTTCACAAAGCCGCATGCACCTGCGCCTGCACCAACTACGATGATCTTTTGCTTTGATTTAGTATAAAGCTTTACAGAAACTGCCGAAAACTTAAAATCAGGCTCTTTGCTTTTGGGATCAACTAAATTTTGGGTCAAATTATTCGCTCGATTCAAGTCTAATTTTCCCATTTTCCCCCAATGCATGGGCATAAACAACACTCCCTTTTTAATGTCTGGAGATAGTTTGGCTTTGACACGAGCTAGCCCTCGCTTATTTTCAATTTCTACCAGCGACTGATCCTGAATACCTAATTTTTGGGCATCCTCAGGATGAATTTCCAGAAATGATTCATGAATATGTTGTTTCAATTTATTCACTTTCCCCGTCTTAGACATCGTATGCCACTGATCTCGAATTCTGCCTGTAGTTAAAATAAAAGGGAATTCTTCTGATATCTTCTCTGAGGTATTTTCATCTGAAACCGTATGTATTTGTGCTTTTTGCGAGGCCGTAAAAAACTGATTATCCGTGAATAAACGGGGTGTACCTTGACCACTTTGTCCTTGGGTATAAGGCCACTGAACCGTTCTTTTTTGCTTCAAAATAGCATGACTCAATCCACTCATGTCCACATTTGTCCCTTGGGTCAATTGCACATGTTCTGCATATATATCAGCTGAATTTTTAAAGTCGAAGCCCTTGAAACCCATTTTTTGAGCAAATCGACAAATAATTTCAGCGTCGGGAATTGCCTCTCCGGGTGCATTCAATACCTTGGGTAAGTAACTTATTCTTCTTTCGGCATTGGTCATGGTACCTTCTTTCTCTGCCCATGAGGCTGCAGGCAATACTACATCGGCATATGCTAAAGTTTCCACTTTGTTGGAAATGTCCTGTACCACTACAAATTTGGCTTTTTTAAAGGCCTGTTCTACTCGACGAACATCAGGCATACTGATTAATGGATTAGTACAAATAATCCAAACAGCCTTTAATTTGCCTGATTCCAGTGCTTCAAACATTTCGGTAGCACTAAGGCCCGGTTTGGCGGCGATTCGTCCGCGAGGAACGGACCAAAAATCTTCTACTTCGGCCCGATGCTCAGGATTTAATAAATCTCGATGAGCTGGAAGTAAATTGGATAATCCTCCTACTTCTCTCCCCCCCATAGCATTGGGTTGACCTGTTAAAGACAATGGACCAGCGCCGGGTCGACCGATTTGACCAGTGATGAGGTTCAAATTAATCAATGAAAGATTTTTACTCACTCCCACGGCACTTTGATTCAATCCCATGGTCCACATGGTCATAAAACCCTGTGCATTTTTAATGTATGATGCTGCTGTAAATATGTCTTTACATGAAACCCCACATAAATGAGCTGCTTCTTCCAAGGTCCTTTGCATCACGGACTCTTGATAACGTGCAAACCCTTCCGTATGATTCGCTACAAAAGCCAAATCAATAGCACCCATTTCGATGAGTGCGCGACCAATGGCATGATGCAAGATAATATCGGTACCAGGATTCAGTTGCAAATGGACATCTGCAATGGAGCAGGTCTGCGTTTTTCGTGGATCGCTAACAATAATCTTTAAATCTGGATTACGTTCCTTGGCAGCTTCAACCCTTCTCCACAAAATAGGATGACACCAAGCGGGATTGGCTCCAGCTACAAAAATCACATCTGCATGGTCTAAATCCTCGTAGGAAACTGGCACGGAATCTTCTCCTAAAGCCATTTTATACCCTACTACTGCTGAACTCATGCAAAGGCGGGAATTGGTATCTATGTTATTGGAACCTATAAAACCTTTGATGAGCTTATTAATCACATAATATTCTTCTGTTAAACATTGACCTGAAGCGTAGAATGCCACAGAATCAGGCCCATATTTTTCAATTAATGAACGAAACACGGCCGCGGTGCGCTCTAAAGCAATATCCCAAGTGACCCTTTGTCGAGGCTGACTTTTACCGAAGCGAACCTCTGGATAAAGTAGCCTGTCGGAGGTATCATTGACTGTATGGTGCAAATTCATCCCTTTACTACAAAGTTGCCCTTGATTTACTGGATGACCTTGCTCGCCTTCCACCCAAATTCTACCTAAGGGATCTTTTTGTATAGATACACCGCAGCCTACCCCACAGTAACAGCAGGTACTCAAATGCTCCGTAAACCCAGCTTTTAAGTGCTTATCCATGAGGTGTTTTTGTGATAATTATGCCAAATTAAGTTCCATTGCCTTTTTAGGCTCCGAAAAACGCGTGATGAAAATAATGACCGAAATGGCGATGACAATTAATCCTATGTAAGCAAATGCTTGCATGTAAGTAATATTCTCGCTCTTAAATAAGAAACCGAACATCATGCCTCCAACGTTTCCACCCGCTCCTACAATTCCACTGACTAATCCTACATTTTTGGCATTGACAAATGGTGTGATAGCGTATGTAGTACCGTTGGCCATTTTTAAGAAAAGTGCAAAACCAATCATGGATAAAATAGCCATGGTTAAGTTACCTGCATTGGCAAACATGATTAGGCCTAGTCCTTCCAACAATAACACTGTTGCTAAAAGCAAACCTTTGCCTCGCATACCATAAGTCTTACCTACTTTATCGGCAAAAATTCCCCCTAATGCACGAGCAAAAATATTCATAAAGCCAAATGCTCCAGCGCAGATACCTGCCGTGCTTTGTGTCAAGCCATATTCTTGAACAAAATGCAAGGCCGCAACATTGTCGAATGTAATTTCCATACCAAAACATACCGCATAGGCTAAAGAAAGAGCCCAAATTCTCCAATCTTTTAAAACAGAATAATCTGTTTTACTTTTTTGATCGGCCGACCTTTCTATTTCATCGTAATTGCCGGCAGGAGTATCCTTTGTATAACGGTAATAAACAAAAGCCATGATCAACATTAATATGCCAGGGAAGATCATTGCATATCTCCATGCGTCAGCTTTGATGTATCCAAACCCAACAATGGCAGAAAAAATCAATGGCATGACCATATTCGTTACTCCTCCACCTAAATTCCCCCAACCACCAGCAACGGCATTGGCTGTCCCCTTTATGGCAGGAGAAAACATAATGGAAGTATGAAATTGAGTGATAACAAAGGATGCACCCACAATACTTATAGCTAATCGGAATAACAAGAAGCTTTCGTAGCTGTTAGCTAAACCCACCCCCATCACAGGTATAGAACCCAATAATAGTAAAGCTGTATATGTTTTTCGTGGTCCCCAAGTATCACATAAACGGCCTATTAATAAGCGTGCAATGATCGTTCCTGAAACGGAAGCAATGATGATATTGCCGATTTGAGACTTACTCAAATGCAATGTTTCCTTGATCGTTGGCATCAGTGGAGCTAAACCAAACCAGCCAAAGAAACAAACAAAAAAAGTCAACCATGTAATATGAAAAGTACGCATTTGCACGCCTTTGAATGAAAAGACATGTAATTTTTCGAGAGGTTTGATCGTATTCATCAGATTAATATTTAGGTGGATTATAAAAGGATATTTAATTGTAAATAGGCCCATTGGGCATTTTTTTGACTTGTTCCAGGTGTTATTGATTTAGCATATTCCATGGAGTCACTGGCATTCAGCGCACACAAGCCTACTTCGATTTGACTGGATTTATTTAGCATATACGTACTAATCCAATCCAACTCCATTCCCAAATAGGCATCTAGAAGCTGCCCATCCAATCGCTTTTGCTGATTGGCTAATGCAAAATAATGAAGGTCAAATCCTGTACTAAATCGCTTATTCTTGGAAAGGTATTTCGCTTTGGCATAGACATTAGATAAACCACCTAATGGTGACCCTGTGGCTACGTAGAAATAATCCATGTATCCCCAAAATTTATGAGGTGTCCCATATAATGGATCAAAGCGGTGATTCACTTGAGAGCTTGAAAAAGCATCATTTCCAGAAACGTAATCCCAACCCAAAGTATAGCTCCATAGTTTATGTTGCATACTAACAGCTAAAGTGGAAGTAAATGCATCAAGCAATAGCCCTTCTTTGTCGTGTCCAGACTGATAGAAAAAGCCTGCATTTAATTGGACTTTCTTTGATTTTTCTAACATACTTGATAAGGTGAGGCCATAAGTAAATCGAGCATGATTCAGAGAAGAATGATACTTTCTTCCAAATACATAACCTGTATCACGGCCAGCCACATTTCTAGTTGAGTCCAGGGTATAAGCCCCAAATTGATCACTCAATAAAAGTCCAGTCAGTTTGCTAGTTGAAAAGCTTTTGGATACATATAAAAATTGTAAGGATTTATAATTTTGACCTAAAGCATTGGTGCTTGGAGGATTTAATACCGCCAAAGAACCTGATTTACTTGAAATTCCTTGGGCATTGACAGTGGGGATCATTCCAGCTGGGCTTGCTACCAAATTTCCCTTACTGTCTTTGATATACGGAATCACATTGGCTGGAGTATAATAAGTACCATCATACTGAAAAGCGTCGGTATTTTGATTAAATGCCAAACCTAGGTCAGCCCGCCATCCATGGTGCAACATTTTAAGAAGTACGGCATCATGACGACGCGCTTGTTGCAACCAATCCAAATTACCCAATAAACGTGAATCATCGTATAATAATTCTTGGCGACCAATTTTCAAGGCCAAATAATCTAGTCCTTTAGGTAAAGTGCTGTCAGACTTATTCAAAAGTGTAACTTCTGCCCAAGCCTCATGAACACCTAATTTACTCCCATCATTGGCTGAAATAGTAGAAGCATCTTGGCCCCAAACGCGTACATCTTGTAGAGTTGCTTGAAACTGAACGCGACTATTTTTGTAAGCTGCAGTCAGTCGAGTTCTTTGAGATGTAAAAAAGGCTGGATCAATGGATTTTAAACGTAAAGTCCCCACTCCATCACGATACTCCGTGCGAGTTCTTAATTGTCCTGTAAATGATAATTGCGCCAAAAGGGGGCTACACATTAACAATAGAAGTAGTAGTAGTTTATATTTCATCGCTTTCCATAAAAATGTACACAGATTCATCCTTGACCATGACCGAATAGGTCTTGATAGCCTCTACATCACCTGATAAACAAGCTCCTGTTTTAAGCGAAAAAGTCTTTTTGTGAAATGGACAAGCCACTTTAGGTTCTTCTCCCTGTGAGCCAATCATTCCACGACTTAGCGCCATTTGTTGACGATGTGGACATTCATTTTGAGTAGCATACCATTCTCCACGTCGGGCGAAATGGAACAAGGCAATTTGTTGGTCTTTTACTTTGACACAAACTCCTCCATTTTCGGGCACATCTTGTACCTGGCAAGCCAGGAACCATGTTTTATTCATTGTCTCTACCATAATTGTACTAGTTAGGCTAATTAATTCCAGGCTTTTGCCTTCTTTTGATCACGTAAAACTTCAAAATTGACCGTTGGGTCTTTCTCTTCTGGCGCATTAACAAAATGGCTGAAACGTTTTCTGAACTCTGGGTTTTCTACTGCAGCTTTCCATTCACAGACATAATTATCCACCAGTTTTTGCATTTCACTTTCCAATTCCTCGGCTAAACCTAAGCTATCATTTACTACTACATTGCGTAGGTAATCGATACCTCCATCCAATTTATTCAACCAAGTAGCGGTACGAGTTAAAGGATCAGCTGTTTTGATGTAAAACATCAAAAAGCGGTCGATGTAGCGAATGCAGGTTTCTGAATCGATGTCGCTGGCAAGCAATAGGGCATGCTGGGGTTTAGAACCACCATTTCCACATACATGTAGGTTCCACCCTTTCTCGGTCGCTATAATACCAAAGTCCTTACTTTGTGCTTCGGCACATTCACGAATACAACCTGAAACACCACCTTTGATTTTATGTGGCGCCCTAATTCCGCGATACCTTTCCTCAATTTGAATGGCAAAACTTACAGAGTCATGCAAGCCAAAGCGGCACCAAGTACTGCCCACACAGCTTTTTACTGTACGTAATGCTTTACCATAAGCATGTCCACTTTCAAAACCTGCAGCTATGAGTTTTTCCCAAATAGCAGGCAAATCCGTTAAGTGAGCCCCGAATAAATCAATGCGCTGACCACCCGTGATTTTGGTATACAGGTGATATTCCTTAGCCACTTCCCCAATGACAATGAGCTTGTCAGGTGTAATTTCTCCACCAGGAATACGGGGTACCACGGAATAAGTGCCTCCTTTTTGAATGTTAGCTAAAAAACGATCATTACTATCTTGAGCCGTATCATTCCCCTTATCCAAAATCATCTCATTCCAGAGACTGGCAATTAAGGAAGCAACTAAAGGCTTACAAACTTCACAACCATCCCCATGTCCATGCGCTGAAAGTACCTCATCATAAGATCTCAAATTGTGCAAATGCACTAAATCCAAAAGCTCTTGTCGAGAATAATCAAAATGCTCACAAATGACATTGCGTACATAAATGCCTTGTGATTTTAATGTATGATTTACGATATCTTTGACCATGGGAACACACCCACCACAACCGGTGCCTGCCTTGGTGCATTTTTTAATGGCCTCTACGTTTTCCGCCCCATTGATTACGTGGGAACAAATATCTCCTTTACTTACGGCTTCGCAGCTGCAAATCATAGCCTCATCCGGTAAACTCAGTACGCCTGCCCCTCCTTCAGATTCGCCACCTCGAGAACCTAACATGATATCTTCAGGATTAGGGGGGAGAACTACTTGATTTTTACAGGTTTGTAACAGCATATTATACTGTTCTGCATCTCCAATCAGAATACCTCCTAAAAGCATTTTACCATCAGCACTAATATTGACGCGTTTATATATTCCTTTATTTCGATCCTCTAGTACAATCGATCGAACATCCTCATCTGTAGAAAAAGGATTTCCAAAACTTGCCACATCAATACCAATCAATTTCAATTTGGTACTCATGTCAAATCCGGTAAACTGCTTGTCCGAACCTAATAAGGTAGCTATGGCAACTTCAGCCATTTCATACCCAGGGGCTACTAAACCATAGATCATCCCCTCATACAAAGCACATTCTCCAATGGCCAAAATATGAGGATCAGAAGTGATCATCTGCGAGTCAACCAAAATCCCACCCCGAGGACCTACAGCTAAACCAGCACTTTTAGCTAATTCATCCCGAGGTTTAATACCGGCTGAAATAACAAGCATATCTACTTCCAAGAGCTCATCATTTTGAAAGCGCATGCCTTCAATTTTATCAGTACCTGTAATTTCCAAGGTATTTGTTGATGTCAGAATATGTAGGCCAATCGATTCTAACTTGGCTTGTAAAATCTTGGAACCAGCTTCATCTATTTGTCGAGGCATTAAGCGAGGAGCAAATTCAATCACATGGGTATCAGAAACGCCCAAATCAATCATGGCTTTAGCTGCTTCCAAACCTAAGAGTCCACCGCCTATCACAGCGCCTTTCTTAGCTTTGGGGGCCCAGTCGCGCATCATTTCCAAATCTTCTATGGTGCGATAAATAAATACTCCGTCTTTTTCCACACCAGGAATGGGTGGAACAAAGGCAGATGAACCCGTTGCAAAAACTAAGTAATCGTAGGTTTCTATTATTCCAGCATGGGATTTAACAGACTTATTTTGGCAGTCCAAATGCATAATAGGATCACCCATATACAGTTTGATTCCATGTTCTTCATACCAAGAAGCTGGAGCCATTTCTAAATCTTTGGCAGTCTTTCCTGAGAAAAATTCACTGAGGTGGACACGGTCATAGGCCGGCCTAATTTCCTCTCCAAATACAATGAGTTCTACGCCTTGTGGATTTTTTGCTATCAGTTTTTCGCAAAACTTATAGCCAACCATTCCATTGCCGATGATGATAATTTTCATGATGCTTGATGTTACAATGTGCTAAAAACTTTCATCAGATAAAATTGAATTTTTCCAATTTAATCTTGACTAGTATGTATCCTTGTTGATGAGAAACAAAATAGTGAGCTAAGCGACTATTTTATTTTGGAACATTTTGAAATTTCCTTAAAATGCTAAAAAAGGACAATCGTTGTTATATAAATGCTTTTAATCTGTTGCAAATATTGACCATCTAAAAATACAAAACAAGTATTTTAGGAAAATATTTAACCTATTTTTATTGATTATTCGGTTTTAGATTAAATTTCAATCAATTTTTAAATTCATTTTTAATCATTTTACAAAAAAATAATAATAAATAGGCAAAAATTAAACTTAGCTAACTAGATTTACATGCAGGTTTATAATTGAGAACATTAGCTTTTCACTTACAAATTGTATTTAACCAAGAACAAACCAAGAACAAGCATGTCTACTAAACGATTATTTCTAGTCGGTGCTGGACCCGGCGACCCTGAATTACTGACATTGAAGGCGGTGCGCATTCTTCAAGAAGCGGATGTGATTTTATATGATGCACTGGCGAATCCCCAACTTTTAAATCATGCAAGACCCGACTGCCACCTTGAATTTGTAGGCAAAAGATTTGGCTGCCACGCATTGTCCCAACATGAGATAAATGACCGTATTGTAGAACTTTCACAACAATATTTCAATATTGTTCGATTAAAAGGAGGTGACCCTTTCGTATTTGGTCGTGCGCAAGAAGAAATAGAAGCAGCTGAATCTGCAGGTATACAAGTCGACATTATCCCTGGCATATCGAGTGCGTTGGCCGTTCCAGCCTCTCAAAGAATTCCACTAACTTGTCGTGGCATCAATGAAAGCTTTTGGGTCACTACGGGCACCACAGCCAATGGAGAAATCTCTTCGGATATATTTTGGGCAGCTCAGTCATCTGCTACAGTCATTATACTCATGGCCATGAGCAAATTAGAAGCCATTATGGATATTTTTCAGCAATGTGGCAAAAGCAAAACGCCTGTTGCTATCATTCAAAATGGTACCCGACCAGATGAAAAAATGGTCATTGGCACGACACGTGATATTCAATTTAAAGCAGAATATGCTGGAATTAGCAACCCTGCCATCATCATAGTAGGTGAAGTTGTCAAGCTTCACCGCACTCAGTTAAACTCTTTGATACAAGCCACCGTTAACCAATAAAACATGTCCGATCAATTACAAAAAAGTGTGATGGATTCAGAAACCATTTACACAGAACTCATGATTCCTTCCTATGCCAATTTTGGCGGAAAAATACATGGAGGAATTCTACTCTCACTGATGGACAAAGTAGCGTTTATTTGTGCCTCTAAGCACAGTGGACAATATTGTGTCACTGTAGCGGTAGAGGGTGTTGAATTCAAACAAGCCGTAGAAGTGGGCGAATTGGTCACCATCAAAGCCTCCATCATATACGTTGGCAAAACTACCATGATTGTAGGGATGCGAGTGGAATCTTTCAAACCCACAGATGGCATAGTGCGGCATACGAACTCCTGCTATTTCACCATGGCGGCTAAAGATTCGGAAGGAAACCTAACGACAGTACCAGGTATCATTTTAGAAAATGAAGTACAGCTTCGTCGTTTTTGCAAAGGAAAAATCATCCGAAAACTTTCATTAGAGAAAAGAGAACTCTTAAAAACTGCTGTGAAAGACCAGCAATTCAACGAATTAAAAGGAGAATGCCAAGAAACTGATAAATGCTTTTTAAGCAATTAAGCCCCTTTCTGACCTAATAAATTACCACTTTTTAAAAACCTTGACTAACTCTTTAGTAATCATTTCGTATCCTTCATCGGATGGATGGAGTCCATCGTAAGTTACATGGGAAGCCTCCACAGGATATGGGTATTCATCCGTCGTTGGGTTAAATGGCACATCCACAAAATCAGGATATGAAAATTTCTTGTATTGGCCCGTTGCTGGATCTTTTAAATATTTAAAACGTACCAATTTGGCATGATCCATTCCCTTTTTATGGTATAAATCCACCACAGGAATGCCCTCCTTTTTGGCTATCGCTACGATGGCATCGGCAAATTGCTCTAAATGCTGACCGTTTTTTTCTTTGTAAGAACCAAATGCATTGTTCTTATAATTATTAATATAAACAAAATCTACCCGCTGCATCGGGGTAATCAAAACGATTTTGGCTTGAGCATTTAGGCTTCTTAACTTATTTATGATCACTCGAAATGAACCTTGAACAGTAGCCACACCCGTATTATTTTCATAATCGGCCAATGTTCCCAATGGCTTGGAGCCCCACCAATCATTGGTTCCTAAAAATATCGAATAGACGTCGGCCGAAGGAATATTCAACTTTTCTATGTCTGTCGCAATTTTAACTGCTGTCCAGCCATTGTATCCTTTATTGATATAATGAAAAGCTGGCAACTTTTCTACCACGCCAGTCATATATCCTTTGGTAATTCTATTTCCTGTTTCATCGGGGTGCTCATTTAAATAGGTAATGGAATCACCAATAGCCACCCAAGTAATTTCTCTTTGTGTAAAAGATGCATGAAGTAGGACAAAGAAGAACAGAAGTACTAGCTTTTTCATGTGGTTTTATAGTCGATAGGTTTTCAAAAAAGAATCAGATAAACTGCCGACTCCCTAGTTGAAATTGGACAAAATTCTTTAAAAATCAAAAATGAGGAATCAATTGGGTAAAAAAACTAGACTATCATATCTAACTAATTGGTGATTCCTACACATTCACCTTCCCATCAAATTGTTTGATTTTTATAATTTACTATTTGATTGATATACTGTTTAATTACCTAATTTGAAGGAAATTTGCATTTGAAAAACAAAACAATGTTTGATATGAACCATTGGCGTTTAACCCATTTCTCTTTTCAATTGGCCATCATTGGGATTATTAGCTTATGCATTACTTGCAGCTTGACTCCCTTAAAAGCGGAAGATGCGCCGGGAGATAGCTCAAAAGCTGTGTACCATATTTCGGGTAGTGCTTTAATTACACAAAACGGCATTTCGGTCATTCCGACCTTTACACTTGGAAAACCCGCAGCCATTTTTGATCTTTCTGTTGGCAGCGAAAAACTAGCTTTTGAGCCTCAACTACGCTTTTCTCTTGAAGGTAAGCCTTGGTCATTTCTATTTTGGTTCCGATACAAGGCTATTCAAACTAAGAAATTTCGATTTACATTGGGTATGCACCCATCGGTGGCATTTAAAAGCACATGGCTCTATGATAAAACTGGAAGTCCCAAAGAACTATTAAATCCTACTCAATACCTTGCAAGTGAATTTTCACCTAGCTTAATTATTTCAAATCGATTTAGTGTGGGGGCCTATTATTTGTATTCTCATGGGATGACGGAGGGTACAACCAACAATACGCATTTCATGACCATAAACAGTAGCATTTCGGCTATTCCCATTGTAAAAAACACGTTTTTGAGACTCAACCCACAGCTATTTTATTTAATCATGGATAATCAAGCGGGAACTTACGCCACCATGTCATTGAGTATAACCAATTCCCACATGCCTATATCTATCAGTTCTATTTTAAATCAAAAAATAAATTCTACCATTCCAGGAAATGATTTTGTTTGGAACATTGCTTTGGTTTATCAATTTCAAAAGAAATTTAAAACTTTATAGAGATTTTGAACATGGAAAAATTAATCAACTTAGAAGAGTTTTATCGAAATAAATTCAATTGGGTTCCAGAAAATCTAAAAAAGGAATGGGGACATTTCAATGTATTCAAATTGGACCCATATATTGGTATCAAAGCAAAACCAACTCCATACAAAAGGAGAGATTTTTACAAAATCACCTTAGTAAAAGGACAGGGCCGCGTTCATTACGCTAATAAATTTGTGGATGTAAAAAAGCAGGCTATTGTCTTTTCAAATCCCATGATTCCTTACAAATGGGAAAGTATTGAAAATCTTACCAGCGGTTATTTCTGCATCTTTAACCAAGATTTTTTCAAACAATTTGGGAATATTAATAGCTATTCCATTTACCAACCACAAGGAATTCCTGTTTTTGAATTAAGTGATGAGTCCTACAATCAATTTGAGGAGTTATATAATAGAATGCTCGCTGAAATTAGCTCCGATTATATCCACAAGTATGATGTTCTGAGAAATTTAACCTTTGAAGCTATACATAATGCGTTAAAATTAGAACCAGTAAATGCCAATAAGCATAGCCCAGTAAATGCCAACCAACGGATATCGATGCTATTTTTAGAATTATTGGAGCGACAATTCCCCATAGAAGAATCTCATCCATTTATTCAATTAAAAAATGCTTCCGACTTTGCCAATCAATTATCTGTACATGTCAATCATTTGAACCGAGCCATCAAGGAGACCACAGAAAAAACCACTTCACAAATTATTGCAGAGCGCATTGTTCAAGAAGCTAAAGTCATGTTAAAATTCAGTGATTGGAATATCTCAGAAATCGCATTTGCTTTAGGCTTCAATGAGGTAAGTTATTTCAATAACTTCTTTAAGAAAAATACAGGCATTAGCCCTTTAAAATTCAGAAATACCTAACAATATATTTTTACAACATGAAAAAAAGAATCCTTGGAAAAAATCTTGAAGTCTCTGAATTGGGACTTGGTTGTATGGGAATGAGCTTCGGCTATGGTGACAAAGCGGATGATCAAGAAATGATTAAGCTCATGCACGTTGCATTCGAACACGGTATTACCTTTTTTGATACCGCTGAAGTTTATGGTCCTTATATCAATGAAGAATTGGTAGGGAAAGCTTTGGCGCCATTCAAAAATCAAGTGGTTATTGCTACCAAATTTGGCTTTAAAATAGACCCAAAAGATGGTAAAATGCTAGGCTTAGATAGCAGTCCAGCTAATATTCGTCGTGTGGCAGAAGCATCCTTAAAACGATTGAAAGTAGATGCCATTGACCTGTTTTACCAACACCGAGTAGACCCAGAAATACCGATTGAAGAGGTGGCAGGAACAGTAAAGGATTTGATTCAAGAAGGAAAGGTGAAGCATTTTGGCTTATCGGAAGCAGGAGCAGCTACCATTCGAAAGGCACATCTGGAGCAGGCTGTCACGACACTCCAAAGTGAATATTCCCTTTGGACAAGAGAACCTGAACAGGAAATCATCCCCTTATTAGAAGAATTAGGAATTGGCTTTGTTCCATTTAGCCCACTGGGGAAAGGCTTCTTAACTGGTAAAATTGATGTAAATACCGAGTTAAAAGAAAATGATTTCCGAAGTACGTTGCCTAGGTTTACTGCGGAAGCAAGAAATAGCAATCAGGCTTTGGTGGAATTGCTCCAACAAATTGGTCAAATGAGAAATGCTACTCCAGCTCAAATTTGTTTAGCATGGCTCTTAGCCAAAAAACCTTGGATCTCACCTATACCTGGCACCACGAAATTGCACCGATTACATGAAAATTTACTTTCAGTACATTTAAATCTAAATCCAAATGAGATTGAAGAAATAGAAAATGCCTCCGCTAAAATTCAAATACATGGAGCTAGATACTCAGAAGCAGCCATGAAAATGGTAGGTAGATAGTTTCAAATTTTCAAGTCCAAATTAAAACAGGCAGCCTCAGCTACCTGTTTTTTCGTTTACCTAAATCATCTCAAAACAATGGCTCTCAAATCCAATATGGCACCACCTGCTTTAAATTGGGTCTTGGACTTAAATACTAATTTTTGAACACCTGGATTCAAATGGATTTTCCCGGCTTTTAGGATTTTATATGTTTCCCAACTTCCACTGGGAGGAACTTTTCCTACTAATTGGGCTGAAGGACTCGACAAAATGAATTCTTTACCTGCCTCGGCATTATCAACTGAATAATTGATTTCTACTTGATAATCCCCTGCTTTCTGCACATCCACTTCCCATTCCACACGATCTTTGGAAGTAAACCAGCCAAAAGCCTGGTATTCTGGCATGAATTTAATATTGGGACCAATCGCCTTCCCCTTGGCAGCACTTAATAGATAATTACCTGGTGCATCGCGTTGAATACGAGCTGGGCGATTCGACGGAAATTCTTTCTTTGTTTTATTTTGAAGCAGGGAATATTCAAAAAAACGAGCATGTAGCCCACCAAAGAGCATAGTGACCACTAAAATGGAATGAAGCATGATGTTTGATTTAGGTTTAGAATTTGAAATAAAATTAGCTAATATCCTGAATAGTTCATGCAAAGCCATGGCTAAACCTTGGCATTCCATCATATTTTACCTTCCTTGCAGGAAATATGAAACCATCTAACCTTTACTGCTATGGCCAAGGGAATGAATTCCAAAAAAACTGAGAAAAAAGAAGCTACGAAAACTCCGAAGGAGAAAAAGGAAGCAAAAAAAGAGAAAAAAAATAAGTCAAATTATTGATTTGATCAGGAGGTAACAGGTGATCATATTCCCATCCGATTTGAATCACCTTTTACCATTTCATCTTTTTCCAATCAATTTTCGACACATGGGACTCACATTTTTTCTACCTTTGCCTATCTACTCATCAACAAGCACATGTCAGAAAAAATATTGGTTTTGGGTTCCAATGGTCAAATTGGTACCGAACTAGTCAACTCACTTCGAAAGGCCTATCATAACGACAATGTCGTAGCTTGTGATATCCGCCGCCCTGATTACGAAACACTACATGCTGGTCCTTTTGAATTTGTCAATGTCTTAGACAAAGACAACCTCAAAGAGATTTATCAAAAATATCAGCCTACCCAAGTTTATCTATTGGCGGCTTTACTCTCCGCCACAGGAGAACAAAATCCAAAATTGGCCTGGGATTTGAACATGAATGGCTTGTTGAATGTGCTAGACTTTTCTTTAGCTTATAAAACCGCTAAAGTGTATTGGCCAAGCTCCATTGCCGTATTTGGCCCGAATTCCCCCAAACAACAAACGCCTCAGTACTGTACCATGGACCCTAATACGGTGTATGGTATTAGTAAATTGGCAGGAGAGCGCTGGTGTGAATACTACCATCAAAAGTATCAATTAGATGTACGAAGTATCCGTTACCCCGGTTTAATTTCATGGAAAGCGGCCCCTGGCGGTGGTACAACTGACTACGCCATTCATATCTTTCATGAGGCGTTGAAAAAAGGCTCTTATTCTTCGTTTCTTTCCGAAGGAACGGAATTACCAATGATGTATATGGAAGATGCCATCCGAGGAACCATTGAACTCATGGATGCTCCAGCTGATAAAATCCAAATTCGTTCCAGTTATAATTTTGCTGGTTTAAGTTTTACGCCAGAAATACTAGCTGAAGAAATCAAAAAGCATATTCCCCATTTTCAGCTCAACTATGCTTCTCATGATCCAAGGCAAGCCATAGCGGATTCTTGGCCTGCTTCCATCGATGACCAAATGGCACAACGTGACTGGGCATGGAAACCTGAATTCGACCTGAGCAAGTTAACCCAAGATATGATTAGTAACCTAAGAAAATAATACATCAACGATCATGTACCAAACATTACAAGGACCTCTACAAGAAGAACTACAATCCATCAAAGAAGCTGGATTATTCAAACAAGAACGCGTTATCACCAGCCCACAAGGAGCGGATATACAATTAAATACAGGGCAAGAAGTCATCAATTTCTGTGCTAATAATTATTTGGGATTATCCTCACATCCCCGAGTAATTGAAGCCGCTAAAAAAGGCATCGATTCACATGGATTTGGCTTATCCTCCGTTCGATTTATCTGTGGTACACAGGATATTCATAAAGCTTTAGAACAAAAGATTTCCGAATTTTTAGGTACAGAAGACACCATCTTGTACGCTGCGGCATTTGATGCCAATGGAGGTGTTTTTGAACCATTATTTTCGGCAGAGGATGCCATCATTTCAGATGAACTAAATCACGCCTCCATCATTGATGGGGTACGTTTATGCAAAGCTCAGCGCTTCCGATATAAGAATATCGATATGGAAGACCTAGAAAAACAATTAATCGCAGCTCAAGGCTGTCGTCACCGTATCATTGTCAGTGACGGGGCGTTTTCCATGGACGGTTCTGTGGCTCCTTTAGATAAAATTTGTGATTTAGCCGACAAGTACCAAGCATTGGTCATGATAGACGAATGCCATGCCAGCGGTTTTATTGGTAAAACAGGGAGAGGAACGCATGAACATTTTAATGTCATGGGGCGAATTGATATCATCACAGGTACTTTAGGAAAGGCTTTAGGTGGAGCATCTGGAGGATTTACTTCGGGGAGAAAAGAGATTATCGAATTATTACGTCAACGTTCTAGACCATATTTATTCTCCAATACCTTAGCTCCTGCTATCACAGCTGCATCCATTGAAGTCTTAGACTTATTAACTGAGTCAACTGCCTTACGAGATAAATTAGATGAAAACACCGTATATTTTCGCGAGCAAATGACTGCCGCAGGTTTTGATATTAAACCGGGCTTCCACCCTATCGTGCCAGTGATGCTTTATGATGCTAAAATTGCTCAGACATTTGCAGCTCGCATGTTGGAAGAAGGTATCTATGTAGTTGGATTCTTCTACCCTGTAGTAGCTCAAGGGAAAGCGAGAATTCGTGTACAACTTTCCGCAGCTCATGATCAATCACACCTAGACAAAGCCATTGCAGCATTTACTAAGGTGGGAAAAGAATTAGGAGTGATTTAAAGCGTGTTTAGTTATTAGGGATTAGTTATTGACGTTTATTTATTCTTTTTGAAGGATATCATAGTCTTCTAAACTTGAATAAAAGTTTCAAATCCGAAATTTTAATTCAAAACTAAATTTAACAATCCCTAATAACTAATAACTAAACCCTTGTCAATGCCTGAAATAGGTTGACCGTTTAAAAGTAAAATTTTAAACTTAAAATCTATTAATTATGGCCAACAAAAAGTTGTATCTTCAAAGTGTGTCACAAAGACGTCTTCGTCATTTTAGTGACA
>NZ_SEWX01000002.1 GCF_004307455.1 Aquirufa nivalisilvae | reverse complement strand
TGTCTCCTATTGCATTTGAAAAAAAACTACTAAATTTAAATCAAGCTATAAGCTAAACACCTAAAATACTTGAATATGAATCAAGTATAAGTGACACAAAACGGTCAACGTCATTCAGGCATTCACATGGAATCCATTTATCATTTATAATTCATCATTTACAATTCCCAAATTCTACATTTCCAATCAACACTAACAACAATTTTCCTTTTCTTTGATGCATGAAACAATTACTAGAGCATTTTCCCTGGAAACCATCTGATACCTTGCTTTCCTTAGGTTGTGGATCTGGGTGGTGGGAGGTGAATCTCCTATTGCATCAACCTTGTCGAGAAATCATTCTAATTGACCCCAATACTCAAGTATTAAGCTTGGAAGCTGTACAAGAAAGCATTGTGTACTTTGAAAAAAAACAATCCTCATCATTTTCCACTCAGGTCCAAATTTTTCATTCTCCCATAACTGAGATTCCGATTGCCGCACAAAGCATAGATGGTATTTTCATTTTCAATGCATGGCATGAATTAGCTCCTTTAGAAGAAATTCTCCCTGTTTTAAAACGAATAGTGAAACCCGGCGGATGGATTCTATTAGAAGAGGAATTGTCGGTAGATCAGCGCCGCATCCATGAAGGCTGTGCACAAGAGCTGTATTTCCAAGAAGAAATAGACCTACAAATGGCTAGCATAGAATTCGAAATGAGTCAAAAACTAGTCAAGGAAAAGCAGACTTTTTATTTAAAATACGTGAAACGGTGAAAACATGTATTTTTTTGAGGTATAATTAAATGCTTTTCGCAAATTTGCATTCGAATTCGCTACATCAATGACCCCAACCAACGAAAGACCCTACATCATCGGAATCACCGGTGGAAGTGCCTCTGGAAAAACATTGTTTTTACAAAGGCTCATGGCCCAGTTTCCTTCCGAAGAAATCTGTCTTTTATCTCAAGATAATTATTACCGCCCCAAGCAGGATCAAACTAAAGACGAAAATGGGATTGAGAATTTTGATTTACCGGGAGCCATTGACGATGAAGCTTTTGCCAAAGATGTAGAAAAATTACGTGCTGGAGAAATTGTAACTCGGGAAGAATACACTTTCAATAACTCGAGTAAAGTACCTGATATCTTGCATTTTTATCCTCGAAAAATTTTAGTGGTAGAAGGCATTTTCGTCTTCCATTTTCCTGAAGTTGCCAAATTGCTGGACTTGAAAATATTCATTGACGCACAAAACAAAATCAAATTGAAGCGTCGTATCAAGCGTGATAACGAAGAAAGAGGTTATGATTTACAAGATGTGATGTACCGTTGGAAATACCACGTTAAACCTACTTACGAAGAATTTATTCGTCCGCACAAAAAAAGCTGCGACATTGTTATTCCTAACAACATCCATTTTGAAAAAGGATTGGAAGTGATTGTTCACTACCTCAAATCACGCATTAAGTAAATCCAGGTTATAGTGCAATCCCTTATTTTCTCTCTGGGCACGAGCATGCTTAATGATTAAATATGCCACATTAATCATGTTTCTTAATTCACACAGAGGAACCGTGATTTTAGATTGTTTGTACAATTCCTCATGCTCCAAATAGATCAATTCCAAACGATCATAGGCCCGTTTTAATCGTCGATCAGTACGAACTATTCCCACATAATTACTCATGATGGACTCCAATTCACGAGTCATCTCGGTTACCAAAACCATTTCTTCTGGATTTCTAGTCCCCTCATCATTCCAATGAGGAATACCAGCTGGAATGGTCTGTGTCCCAAATTCACCAATGGATTTTTCAAATGCACGGTGGGCATATACGATAGCTTCCAATAAGGAATTAGATGCCAAACGATTAGCGCCATGCAAACCGGTATGAGAACATTCGCCAGCGGCATACAGGTGCTCAATATTGGTTTGGCTATATTCATTCACAATGATTCCCCCACATAAATAATGTTGGCAAGGCACCACAGGAATCATTTCTTGCGACATATCTATTCCCAACTGGTCCAAGCAGTAATGGTAGATCATGGGAAAATGAGCAATAATTTCTTCTTTGGGAATATGTCGAGTATCCAGGTAAACATGATCCGTACCATTTTTCTTCATTTCTGAATCGATGGCCCTCGCTACAATATCCCGAGGAGCTAATGATAGGCGCTCATCATACTTTTCCATGAAGGTTGACCCATCCAGATTTTTCAATATCCCTCCATGCCCACGAACAGCTTCAGAAATCAAGAAATTGGGTTTTTTGCCAGGTTGATACAAAGCTGTAGGATGAAACTGAATGTATTGCATCCCTTTCACAAAACCTTTGGCACGGTAGGCCATGGCTATACCATCTCCCGTGGCAATGGTCGGATTGGTAGTCGATTGATACACTTGACCAATCCCCCCTGTGGCAAGCAAAGTCGTTTTCCCAATAAAGGTTTCAACTTTTTTGGTTTTCTTATTTAAGACATACACCCCAAAACATTTTTTGTGTGGGGTATCTTTGGTCACCTTCTCACCTAAATGATGTTGTGTAATTAGATCTACGGCAAAATAATGAGTAAAAAAATCAACAGAAGGGAATGATTTCACCTTTTCTAGCAAAGCCCTTTCAATCTCATTTCCTGTAGAATCTTTGTAATGTAAAATGCGCTTATCTGAATGTCCTCCTTCTTTCACTAAATCAAAACTTCCATCTGATCTACGATCAAAGTCTGTCCCGTATGAAATCAACTCTTTCAAGCGCTCAGGTGCTTCTTTTACCACCAATTCCACGACCTTAGGATCACTCTCAAAATCTCCTGCTACTAAGGTATCTTGTATATGTTTATCAAAAGAATCTTGTTGATCCCAAACGGCGGCAATTCCTCCTTGTGCGTATTTGGTATTGGTCTCTTCGGCAACCGTTTTGGTAATTAAGGCAATCTTGATGGAAATTTGTTTATCCTGGAAGTATTGGGCTACCTTAACTGTGTATGATAAGCCAGCGATTCCAGAACCCACCACAATAAAATCATACGTAGGCATATTCATGTCTTTCAGAGGCGCAAATTAACCAAAAGCCTATTTAAAAGAAAATATTGAATATTAATGTTAAATTTGCTTTGAATTAAACCCTTAAATAAACATTTCAAGCAAATGGAAACATCCAACAACACCTCAAAGATTGCCTTAATTGTATTGGCTGTATTAACAGCAGTACTTGGCGTCTTGTATTTCCGTTCTAACCAACTAACACAAGAACAAGCAGTCAATATTGAAGAAAAAGCCACTGAATTAGCGAATACGCGCATGAAACTGGACTCCATTTCTACTCAATTGGATGCTAAAATTGAGGAGATCAAAGCCTTAGGTGGACAAGTGAGTGATTTAGAAGCATTAAAATTACAGTTAGAACAAGATAAAAGCTCTTTGAAAAAAGCGAACCACGCTACGATTGCCTCTTACGATGCGAAAATCAAAGAATACGATTTAGTGTTGACTCAGAAAGATGCTGACATTGTTGAATTGAAAAAGCAGAATGGAATTTTGACGGAGAACAACCAAGTGTTGACTACACAAAATCAAACCTTGAATACCGAGAATTCAGGCCTAAAAACAGAAAACAAAACTTTGGTAGATACACTATCTGAAGTAACGGCTAAGAACAAGGAATTAGCTAGAAAAGTGAGCATAGCAGCAGCATTAAAAGCGCAAAGCTTACGCGTGTTATCCGTGAATAGCAAAGGAAAAGAAGCAGAGAAATCTCGTTTCAATGGTAAGAAAATTGAGAAGTTGAAAATCACGTTCAACTTGGCTAGCAACCCAATCACTAAATTAGAGAACAAAACTATTTTTGTTCGTGTATTAGATGCTGATGGCGCCATCGTTTCTGACGAAGCAGCTGGTTCTGGTAAATTCACTCAAGATGGAAAAGAAATGGTCTATACAGCTAAACAAGTAGTGACCTATTCCAACAACAACCAGGCGGTAGATGTATTCTATTCTCGTGGTGGTGTGGCTTACAAACCAGGTAAATACACGATTGAATTATACTCAGAAGGTTTTGCGATTGGAACGGGTGGATTTGAGGTGAAATAAGAAACTAGTTATTAGGTTTTAGTGATTAGAAGGAACTGCGAAAGTGGTTCCTTTTTTAATGCAGAATGTAGAATGGGAATTACAACTTCTCATATTTTCGCTCATAAAACACTAAGATGATTCCTAAAAATGGGGCATGTAGAATAAGTAAAACTCGAATCAATTTATCAATGGGGGAATAATACTTTGATTTTAATGTGATAACTATGGCGATTACAAGGGCTATCAAATAAAGAATAGAAAAGAATATTAATAGCCCTTCAAAGGGCCCTAAAAAACGGGGAAAAGATATGCTCATAAGAATAAAATATGTATGCTTGTAGGAATTAAATTCCAACAAACATGAAGTAAAAATGTCAAAACAAAAGCCTTATTAGCATCAAATTCCTTTTTGGTAAAATAGTAAACCAATGCTAATACCAAACCTGAATCCAATACTAAAAAGGGATAATAAGGATCATTGCCATAATGGGCTGCAGCAAATGATATGCTGGAAATACCAATAGATAGCATTCGACAAATTCTTTCTGAGAATTTATAAAACAAACGTTGGCATACGTTAATAATCAACCATTGAAATACCCAAGTTTCTATAAATGGTCCAACAAAGACCACCATTAGAAAGAAAGCTGAGTCCAATTTATATAAATCAAATAAACTATTTATTCGATGCTGCAGCACACGTTCAATATAAAATGCTATTGATCCTGTAATAAAAAATTGAAGAGGAAAATAATATTTGATAATAAACCAAAGTCTTGCCCCATACAATGGTTTGCTTTGGTATAACTCCACCCAATGAATTAATTTATTCTTCAACATAAAAGCCAAATCTGGCCTAAATATTGAATGATAATTTTAGAAAAGACTTGCGAAAACTCAAGAAATTAAGATTCAAAAAGAAAAGATGGACTACTTTTCTACATTCTACCTTCTACATTTAAAAGTAAATCCTAACGAAAAATTGGAACGAAGCATGAGCGAAGCAAAAGGAAATGGTAAATGATGAATTATAAAATATAAATGTTGGTAGCTCATTTAAATTCTAATCACTCATACCTATTGAGGTTAATCCAACGAAAGATGGGAACCCAGCATGAGCGAAGCGGCAGGCGGATATTTGACCTTGCGCATAGGCTATGTGCGATGGCGTCAAAGATTAAAGCCGTATGCGGAGTGGACATCGGTTCTGCGAAGCAGAATTCGTCTTTGGATTAACCGTATTTCTTCTGTTTTTTTTGTTTCTTTTTTTATGAAAAAAAAGAAAGACCATATGAATTAAATCTTCGGTAAAGCTATTTTGTAGAAGTTTGAACAATAACACTATGTTTCAGCAAATACTCGGGATTTTCTTTTTTTGGAGAAAAAAAGAAACAAAAAAACTTCTTTTTTTGTCGTTCAGCAAAGGCGAATTCTGCTTCGCTGAACCGTGATTCACTCCGCTATCACCTATACTTTTGACGCCTACGCGCATCGCCCATGCTAAGGTCAAAACCTCGTCTACCGCTACGTTCATCACCTTTCGCTCGTGCTGACCGACGGTATTTTCTAGAATAAATCACAAACTGTATTTTAAAAAATAAACTTTAATAAAAAAAACTAAGCAGCTATTCGACATGTTCTACAAGGCATGTCGAATTGTTAATTAGAATCTTCGATTCGCTTTCATCAGAGTATATGATCTTTTAGGTTACCATTGGTGGGGAATGTAGATCCTCCCGATTTGTAGTTCGACATAGCATATGTCGAACAGCGGTGAGGAAATTGTAAATGATGAATTATAAATGATAAATGGATTCCATCCCTTATTCTCCATTCTACATTAAACGGTTAATCCCAACGAAAGATTGGAACGAAGCTTGAGCGAAGCGGCAGGCGGATATTTGACCCTGCGCATAGGCCATGTGCGATGGCGTCAAAGATTAAAGCCGTAAGCGAAGAGACAATCGGTTCTGCGAAGCAGAATTCGTCTTAGGATTAACCATATTTCTACGTTTTTTTTGTTTCTTTTTTTATGAAAAAAAAGAAATACCAAATGAATTAAATCTTAGGTAAAGCTATTTTGTAAGACTCTTTCTTGTTGTTTCAAAATAACACTTCGTTACAGCTTATACTTAGGCCTTTCTTTTTTTGAAAAAAAAGAAACAAAAAAACTTCTTTTTTTGTCGTTCAGCAAAGGCGGCAAGGAAATGGTAAATGGTGAATTATAAATGATAAATGGATTCCATTCTTCATTCTACATTAAATGGTTAATCCCAAAGAAAGAGAGGAGAGGAAAGGACAACACATGAATTATAAATGATAAATGGATTCCATTCTTAATTCTACATTCTTCACTCCTCATTCTACATTATTTTCACTTCCCAAACAGCTTATTAAAGCTTCGGTTATACAACAAACTAGCACCAATGGTTTGGTTAATTTGGTAGGAGTTTAAAGAGCCTAGTAGGGTGGTTTGCACGTTACGATTATAGGTTTTCAAGCGAAGAGACCCATCTCTTTTTACAAAATATTCCAAGGCCCAGTCGCCTAGTAAAATCAAAGGACTCGTCTGATTTCGAGCATCGGTGAAGCCCCCACTTCGGGTAATCCGTAAGCGGTCATTCATATTATATGAAGCGCGTAATTGTAAATTAGATAAGATATCTTGATTCAAATTTCCTCCTCCTAAATACACATCAATGTTCAAATCCTTATTGATTTGAGAGGCCAAATTACTCAATTGATTGGACAGCATTTCCGTGAAATTACCCACTAAACTACCCAAGGCTATACCACTTCCTCCAAAAGGTGAAACCAATTGACCAAACAATAAGACATTCGAAACTTGTCGAGTTAACTCCTGCTCATCCGTCTTAATCCGATTGGTAAAGGCTGTTACGGCACCATTCAAATGTACATCTTTCGGGTAATCCCGTATCCCAATATCAAAGGAAATATTGGGTGACAACAAGCGATTTTGCAAGTTGATGGTCACATCCACTGGATAGCGTCTTTTAAACTCGGGCAAGTTGGATTTATTAGTCGTATCCAATAAAATTGGGAACAAGGAAGCGTACTGTGTGTAAATAGCTTTGATATTAACATTGGCCTCCAAAGGATCTCCTGTCCATGAAATCTTAGAGCCACGCTGAATCGCAAATCGTTTATTGATCAAATTTTGTAAGGTGAAAGTATAGTCTCCCTGATCAATAGCATAATCCCCAATCATCCGAAACTGCCCCTTTTTATCCAAGGTCATATTGATATTTCCTGTGCCATAAATCCGCATCAAATCCCCCTTCTTCTTATCTATTTGCACCTCGCCATAAGCCTCAGGAGTGAATGCCAAATCCAAGTCTAAACTGATTCCTCCTTCCTTTAATTTGGAGGTCAATTGCTGGTTCTCTGTATTTACATCAACCTGTAAGGATTTACTAAAAAACTCATAATCTTCCTCATTATCCGTACTACTTTCTCGATCTAATGGAATGTATAATCGGGTACCTTTTTCACTTTTCAAATCGGCAGTAATCAACAAATCATGTACCGTACCACGGATAGACATGGGGCCTGATGTATAACCTGTACCATAGTAAAATGAAGTAGGATCCCGTTGCGTATTCAGCAATTTGAAACGATTTAAATTCGCTTCAATATTCATTTCAAAGGGACTTCCAATCGGAAAAATAAAGTTGGCATTCAGCTTGGCGGTATTACCTTCTGGGTCAGAAATTTTCCAATTTCGACCTATGATTTGTCGGGTCTTAAACTCAACGGTATCCGAAAATGCCATGCTGGTTTTCAGGTAATCAAAGAATAACTTAGCCTTCTGAAGCACTATTTTACCTTCAATATCAGGATCATTCAAGGTCCCTCTAACCTTCAATTTACCTGAGGCATCCCCTGCAAGTCCAGAAAATACACCTTGCGTAAACGGCTCTAAAATACTCAGATTAGTCTTATTCAGCTCTGCTGTAACATCCAATTTATTTCTCGTTTCAAAGGGTTTATAAGTACCATCTACCTCCATCACCGACTCACCCAAACGGTTTAAATGATAATTCAAATCCATTGTTTTTAAATCGGCATTATAGGTTCCTACCCCTTGTAAATTACCAATGTAAAATGTATTCAAACGCAGCGAATCCACCAATAACCATGTGTCCAAACGAGTATGCTGATACCAATCTTGGATATTGATTTCGGCATTCAATTCTCCTTGAACTTTCAAAGAAAACAAAGGCGCTAATGTCCCTAATTGAAACTTATTTGCTCGGAGTCGCAAGGTCTCCGTGGAGTCCATGGATAAACTCCCTTGCAATGCAATAGACTGCTTTTGATTCGAAATCAAAAAGTGTTCTGCATTCAATTCCTTGCCTTGAATCGATATTTTATTCTCAGGATCGACTGCCCAATCTTGTCCCAAAATACGTAAATAAGTATCTTTAAATCGAAGCGATAAACCATCTTTCTCAAAGCGCCAAACACCCCCTAAATGGGCAGAATTATCATCCCCTTGCTGCTTAAAATCCAATTCAAAATTGATTCGATCTTGGTCCCAAAGGCCATCCAATTTCAAGTTTTCTGTCGGTGTTAAAAAGTTCAAATGCTGTCTTCTAGATTGAAAAACCAAACTACTTGAAACTTCTGGCCCGCCTAAAAATTTAGAACTTTGGAAGGAGAAAATGGATTGATAAAACTTATACCCTCCTAATACCAAGGTATCCGGATATGACTCCAAACTCAGAGAAACGGATCTTCCTTTATTAACACTCCCTGAAAAAACAGTGTTTTTGGCTAAGTCGATGGTAGGAAACCAACGGGTTAAAATGGGCTTGGCATCATGGCAAATAACCGTAAAGTCGGACACATATTTGCGACTAGTTTCATGAGATTTAGCGGCATAATAAGCTGCTCTTTCACTCTCGTTTTTGGTAAAATACAAGGTGTATTCTTCCCACAACTGACCCATATCTTTTTGCAGTTGAGAAGGAACAAAATCTCCTTCAGCCTCCACCGAAATCAAATCTGAGTTTAATCGATAGCGACGTTTGGCTCCCTTCAAATCTGAACTAAAAGTCAACAAATGTATCGGTAAATCCATCTTCTTGGGAGTACCCAAAATGGCTTCAGAAAAGATGGCTTTCCCCTCTAAATCGTCCAAATCATTCATGGCGATGTTAACCTGAAAATCACTCACCAGTTGCATAGGTGTATCCGTAATCTTCAACCTTCCCAAATCCACATGGTCTATACGACCTTCCAAATTATAGATGGGTTTTTCCTGTCTCAAATTAATTTCACCAGACATTTGAGCCAACAAATTACTATCCTTAACAGAGACCAAGCCTTTGAATAATTGGCGCTGCAAATTACCTTTCAAACTTACCCGACGATACGCATATCGTTTAATATTGATCTCGGATACTTGACCATCAAAATCTACTTTGGCTGAATTACTTGAAAAGCCAGACCCTTTCACTTGAGCTTCTAGGTCAACTGTTCCTAAATACTCCTCTAAACTGAATAATTTACCTAACTTAAATTTCTTCAATTTCAACTTCCCTTGGTACTTAGAAAAAGCCATGGAATCACTCAAATTCATCATCACATCTCCCTCCATATACCCTAAACCCGTGTTTAATTTACCTGAAGTACTGAAGTCCTTATTGGTTCCGGAGAACTTCCCACCAAAGGAAACGGGGCCCAATATATTCATTTTTTCAACAGCTGATTTCGACAAAAAGACTTGTAAATCTTGCGGATGAAACAGGGAATTCACCATGTCAAAATCCATCACAGTTTTGTCTATCTCAGGTAATCCTTTAAAACTAAAATCCCCTCGCAGTACACTTTTACTACCAAAGGCCATCTCAAAATTCTTCAGATTTAAGCGGGCAACAGGGCCCTCTAAATTACCTTTCAACTTATACATACCTTTGTATTGGTACATATCCGATACAAACCTTCCTAGATCCTCTCCTCTAATTTGACTGTTGTCAAAATAGGCTTTCATCCTCACTTTCTTATTCCAAAACTTAAAATCTTTGGTACTTGTATAATCGAAAACAATCTGGTTTTTGATCTGAGAATCATTGAAAAATAGATTCAGTTGATCGAAACGCATTTGCTTATCAGCATACATGAATTTGGTATCCAAGGCCTTGATATTCAAACCAGTCATAGGATCCAATGCTTTAAGCCCAATGGTTTGTAAACCCAATGTATCCCCTTGCACATAAAAGTCTTTGACCTTGGCATTAATGTGGGTAAAAATGAGGTGGTTCAGGTCAAAATGCCTCGCTGTAGCTTCACTCTTAATTTGTTGATCATCCAACATAAAAGAGCCATCCACGACTTCGGCATCTAAAATTTCAAATTTAGAACTTGGACCTGCCACACTAGGGCCAGGATTCAGCCAGTGATCGATGCGCAGAATAAATTCATCTAAATTCATTTTTCCTGATTTTTTTTCAAAAATCAGATGAACTTTAGGTTGATATAAGCGGGCATAATCAAGGTGAGGATTGCTTCCTTTGAACAATAAATCGGACAAATTAAAATTGACATCCAATCGTTCGATATAGACCATTTCCTTTCCCCAAGGGTCTTTGACCCGTAAACCCCAGAAACTTATTTCATCAAAAAACTTCAGTTGGATAGCCCGAACGGTGAGTGGATAGCCAATGGCTTTCTCGATTTTGGGCGCAAAATACTGGGCTAAAAGGGTTTGATTGGAAGGTACTCGAAGCAAAAGGACTGTTACAAAAAACAACAAAAAAATCCCCACCAAACCGTAAAGAATGGATTTAGCGAAGATTTTGGTTGCTTTAATCATATTTTCTTTTTCAGAAAAACCAACGATTACGGCATATTTTGCCTTATTTTTGCAGAGTTTTTATCCGATATGAATCTACTGGCTATTGAATCTTCTTGTGACGAAACCTCCGCTGCCATTATGGTAAACGGTGAACTTCGGTCGAACATTGTATCTACTCAACTGATCCATACACAATGGGGAGGAGTAGTTCCAGAATTAGCCAGCAGAGCTCATCAAAAATCCATCATCCCTGTCGTTCACGAAGCACTGCAAAAAGCAAATATAAACAAAAATGAACTGAATGCCATTGCCTTTACGCGTGGCCCTGGTTTATTGGGAGCACTATTAATTGGCACCTCCTTTGCCAAGGCTTTGGCATTAAGTTTAGATATACCGCTCATTGAGGTAAACCATATGGAAGCCCATGTTTTGGCTCACTTTATTGAAGACCCAAAACCTAGCTTTCCTTTCCTTTGTTTAACAGTCAGCGGGGGACATACTCAACTGGTTTGGGTGAAGAGTCCATTGGAGATGGAGGTCATTGGGGAGACACAAGATGATGCCGTGGGAGAGGCATTTGATAAAACGGCCAAACTCATAGGACTTCCCTATCCGGGCGGCCCTATGATTGACAAATTAGCGAAAGAAGGTAATCCTAATCGTTTCCCTTTTCCTTTAAGTGAAATGCCCGGTTTAGACTTTTCATTTTCTGGAATCAAGACAGCCATTTTATATTTTTTACAAAAAGAGCAGAAGAATAATTCACAGTTTATCGAGGAAAACAAAGCAGACATTTGTGCTTCTGTACAAAAGACTTTGATCGACATGTTGCTCCGCAAAGTGAAAAAGGCGATGAAAGAAAAGAACTGTCAACAGATTGCTATTGCTGGGGGTGTTGCTGCCAATTCTGGGCTTAGAAATGGAATTCAAGAGTTAGGTGCTCAACAAAACTGGGATGTCTTTATCCCCGCGTTTTCCTACTGTACAGACAATGCTGGGATGATTGCTATGGCTGGCCACTTCAAAGCAGAAGCTGGTATTTTCTGTGGCCAAGACGTAAGTCCCCTGCCGAGAATGGCAATGAAATAAATGGTGAATGGTGAATTGTAAATGGTGAATATTTGAATTTCTTCCATTCACCATTTACAATTCATCATTTACCATTAGAAATGATTTCCTTCATGCTATTCCAAAACGCCAATTTCAATGGTTTTTCAGAGTCTTTTAGACTGGAAATATATCGAGGAAAGTAATAGATGGCTTTGTTGCTAATTTGACTGATTTTACCTTCTGGTAATTGTTCTTTCCATGATGGAATTTGATCTCCTAGGAATACATAGATTTGAGCTTGAGTGCCTTCAACAAATTCAGTTAAAGAAAAAGAATCCATAGGTTCCAAGACCTGCCAATCTGTAGGCTGAAGAGAAACCGGAGCTGCCGAAAACACCAATTGCAATCGCTCTTTCTCTGTAGGATTAATCTTTCCTACAACGACCAAACGACAATTGACTATAGGTAGGACATTTGAATCTTGAGGAACGCTAGGTTCCATTGACTTCACCTCTTCAACCAGGCTGGCTTGTAAACCTGGACCTGAAGGGATACTCGGTTTTTCCTGAACAGGGATATTGATTTTTTCTTCAACAATAGCTGCCATGGGCGCTTCCAAAGCAGGTGCTGAGGCCTCTGTAGGCGTAAAAGTAGCTTCGGATGGAATGTTAGGGCGATCTGCTGGAATCCAGTAAATCTCATCGAATTTATACAATTCTGCCAAATCCATTCGATCCGAAGCCATCATCTTTCTATGCCAATGACCCTCTCAAAACACAGGCCTCACGATCTGGGCCGGTTGAAATGAAGTTGATCGGTAAATTTAAATGCTTCTCTAAAAAGGCAATATAATTAGTCAATTCAGCAGGTAATTCATTAAAATCACGCATTCCCTCTAAACTGCAATGCCATCCTGGTAGACTCGCATAAATTGGTTTTACTTTAATATCCGTAATCTCAAATGGAATTTGATCCGTCACGGTGCCATCAGGCATTTCATAGGCCGTACATATTTGAATCTCTTCAAAGATATTCAAGACATCAGCTTTCATCATAATCAATTGAGTCACTCCATTGATCATCATAGCATATTTTAAAGCAGGTAAATCAATCCAACCACAACGACGAGGACGACCCGTAGTTGAACCAAACTCACGACCTTCTTGACGCATCGCCTCACCCACTTCATCTTCCAATTCTGTAGGGAAAGGACCTGAACCTACACGAGTAGCATAGGCCTTGAAAATACCGAATACTTCTCCTATGTTTTTAGGTGCAACACCTAAACCCGTACAAGCACCTGCTGAAATAGTATTGGAAGAAGTTACGAATGGATAAGAACCAAAGTCCACATCCAACAAGGATCCTTGCGCTCCTTCAGCCAAAATCGTCTTTCCTAAATTAATGGCATTGTTCACTGAATACTCAGAATCCACCAAGGCAAATTGCTTCATGAATTCTACTGCTTCAAAAAAGGCAGCTTCCGCTTCCGTCAAATCGTATTCGTATTTATAAACATCCAAAATCGCTTTATGGCGATCCACAAGCGTTTTGTATTTTTCTGGAAAATTAGGTGAAATCATATCTCCGACACGTAAACCCTGACGAGATATTTTATCCGTATAAGTTGGTCCAATTCCTTTCAAAGTAGAACCAATTTTTTCCTTTCCTTTGGCTAACTCATAGGCTGCATCTAACAAACGGTGCGTAGGCAAAATGATGGATGCTTTCTTAGAAATTTCTAAGTTTTTCTGCAAATCCAAGTTAAAGTGTGCTAAGCCTTCTATTTCTTTCTTAAAAATAATAGGGTCTAACACCACACCATTTCCAATGATATTCTGTACTTCCTGACGGAAAATACCTGATGGAATCTGATGCAACACATGCTTAAAACCATCAAATTCCAAAGTATGACCTGCATTAGGTCCTCCTTGAAATCTTGCCACAACCTGATAACGAGGTGCTAATACGTCTACAATTTTCCCCTTTCCTTCATCACCCCACTGTAAGCCTAATAATACATCAACTGCCATAAAAACTATTGTTAAATTCTTTTATTCTTGGGACCTCGCTTGGAAATTAGCTCGGTGTTCACAATTCTTGTTGGTACATGATCCGTAGAAAATCAAAGAATGATGCATGACATTAAAATGCAACATTTCTCCCACTAAACTTTGGATGGTTTGAACGCGTGGATCACAGAATTCTGTCACCTTATGACAATCTGTACAAATTAGATGATCATGCTGTCTACGTCCATAAGACTTCTCAAACTGCGCTTGATTACGTCCAAACTGGTGTTTTACCACCAAATCACATTCTACCAAGACGTCTAAGGTATTATAAACTGTAGCCCTCGAAACTTGGTATTTCTTGTTTTTCATGGAGATATATAACTCCTCCACATCAAAATGGTCGTCGCGTAAATAGATTTCCTCCAAGATAGCAAATCGCTCGGGTGTCTTGCGCAGACCCTTGTTTTCCAAGTAGGCTGTGAAAATTTTCTTAACCGAATCGAACTTATCTATTTCTGTGGACATTTAGCGAAAAAAACGACGTAAAATAAGCTATAAAAACTGAAAAAAGCTATTATTCTTCTCTTGCAACCTCAATTACTCCCGCCACTCGTTCCAATTCCCCTACTAGGGCAACCAAGTGGTCAGTATCTTGTATCATGAGTGAAATTCGACCTTCAAATAGTCCATCTTTCACTCCAATATTCAATGCAGTAATGTTCACTTTCAATTCATCCGAAATTACCCGAGTCACGTCATTTACCAAACCTACTCGATCAATACCTCGGATGACCAAATCCACCACAAAGGACATGGCTATTTGACTAGCCCACTGTGCTTTGATAACACGATCACCATGTCGCGATAATAATTCAGGGGAGTTAGGGCAATTAGTTCGGTGAATTTTAATTCCCTCATTGATGGTTACAAAACCAAACACATCATCGCCAGAAATTGGATTACAGCACTTAGCCAAGGTATAGTCAACCTTATCCATATCTTCCCCAATCAACAATATATCAGCATCCTTACGGTCATGCTGTACACGTTTCATCTCCTTGGTAAAACTCTTATTGTCGACAATAGGAACCTGAATGGCCTTTTCAGCCTGTTTCCGCTCGTGCATCTCTTTGTCGGACTTCCAATGTTTCAGTTGTTCGATCGCAACATAGCCTTTCCCAAAACGATAGAAAAGATCATTGGCATCCTTAGCATTGTAATAAGCTCTTAGCTGATTGGTAATCTCCAAGGTCAAACTTGGATATCCCAAAATCTTCAACCGGTGTTCTATCATATCACGCCCTTTGATGACGTGCGACTTATTCTCCTCTTTAATGAAATCCTTAATCCTTGCTTTCGCCTTGGTGGTAGTAACGATACGCAACCAATCTTCTGATGGTTTTTGCTTGGAAGAAGTTAAGATTTCAATTTGATCACCATTACTCAGCTTGTGAGATAAAGGCACTAATTTCCCTCCAACCTTAGCCCCGATACACTTGGCTCCTACTTCTGAGTGGATTTCAAAGGCAAAATCCAATGCAGTAGAACCCACCTGTAAGACTACTAATTTACCTTTGGGAGTAAATACAAATACTTCCTCATGATACAAGGAGTTTTTAATATCATCCACCAATTCCACGGCCGACTGGCTCTTATCATTGGTTTCAAGAGCTTCACGAACTTGACTTAACCAAGATTCAAATGCTTGACTAGTGCGCGTATCCGTTCCTTTGTATTTAAAGTGAGCTGCAACCCCTTTTTCCGCTATCTCATCCATCCGTTTGGTCCGAATCTGCACTTCTACCCAACGTCCCTCTTTATCGTTGCCATAAGGCAAACTCATCACGGTAGTATGCAGTGACTCATATCCATTGGATTTAGGAGTTGAGACCCAGTCTTTTAGCCTACTTGGGTTAGGACGATAATGATCCGTCACAATGGAATAGACTTCCCAACAATCTGCTTTTTCTCTTTCTAAAGGCACATCAATCACCACCCTCACGGCAAATAAATCGTAAATTTTATCAAATGGAGTATTGCTACTTTTGATCTTGTTGTAAATCGAGTAAATCGACTTAGGTCTACCTTTGATTGTATAATTCAGATGCAATTCATCCAGCGATTTTTTAATTGGGCGAATGAAATGGTCGACAAAACTTTCACGGTTACGTTTGTTTTCTGTCAACTTATTGGCTATCTCCTTAAATGCCTCAGGCTCAGTGTATTTCAAACCCAAATCCTCTAATTCTGTTTTGATCGCATTTAAACCTAAACGGTGCGCCAAAGGAGCATATAGATAAATTGTTTCTGATGCGATTTTCAATTGCTTTTCCTTAGCCATGCTGGAAAGCGTACGCATGTTGTGCAAACGGTCTGCCAGCTTGATTAAGATAACGCGAATATCATCCGATAAAGTCAGCAACATCTTACGGAAATTTTCCGCTTGTTGAGATGTTCCGTATTCAAATGTCCCTGAAATCTTGGTTAGTCCATCAATAATGGAAGCAATCTTGGGACCAAAATCTTTTTCAATATCCGCTAAGGTAGTATCTGTATCCTCCACCACATCATGCAACAAGGCAGATATAATGGAAGTAGTTCCCAGTCCAATTTCCTCAACACAAATCTGGGCCACTGCTAAAGGATGATAGATATAGGGCTCACCCGATTTTCTTCGCATCTCCTTGTGTGCCTCCGCCGAAATCAAAAATGCCTTTTTGATTTGCTTAGCATCATCATCTTTTAAAAAGGGTTTAGCTGTACGAAGCAACTTGCGGTACCTTTTTAAAATCTCTAATCGCTCTTTTTCTAAATTGATAGGCATAGCTTACTCAGCAGTAATTAGAGCCACTGCCATGGCCGATATTCCTTCTCCTCTTCCAACAAAACCCATCCCTTCTGAGGTGGTTGCTTTCAAGGTAATTTGATCCAACTCTACAGCCATCACTTGAGCCAAATTGGCCTGCATGGCGGGTATATGTGGATTTAAATGAGGTTGATCTAAAATAATGGTCACGTCAACATTTCCAAATCTCCATCCCTTTTCTCGAATCATTTCTAAAACGCGAGTCAATAAGGCAATAGAAGAAACCCCTTTCCATTGAGGATCTTTATCCGAAAAATGAAAACCGATATTTCGCAGGTTGGCGGCTCCCAATAAAGCATCACAAATGACATGACAAACTAAATCAGCATCTGAATGGCCCAATGGACCCTTAGCTGACTCGATTTCAATCCCTCCTAAAATACAAGGTCTTCCTTCCACCCAGCGATGCACATCATACCCTTGTCCTACGCGTATCTTCATGACTAATTCATTTCTTTCTTATACCATAAGGTATTCGATTTCCCATCAATAAACAAGCTTTTAGCCCAAGATTGTACTTCCGACAAGGAAACAGCTTGAATTTTTTCAGCTTCTGTATTTACCCAATTGGGGTAACCGGCATTGGCAGCCATAGCTAAATTCATCGCTCGGTTCAAGACCTCCACCTCCATGAATACCAAGCTGGCCTCCGCTTGATTCTTTACTTTTTGAAGTGCCCCTTCCACTATTCCTGATTGAACAAATTCCTGAATAACTTTTTCCAAAGCCTGATCCGCAGCTTCTATATCCACACCCTCAGTCACTTGTCCTTGTATCACCAAAATACCTGGATCAATGGAACCCATTTGATAGGCATTTAAGGAATCGAAAATGCGCTCATTTTGTACTAAATGCTCATATAAATAGGACGACTCTCCCCGACCCATTAAGTCGGCCAACATATCAATGGCATGAAAACCAGGATGATAACGTCCCACCATGGGATAGGCTTTGTAAATCCTATCAGAAGGAACTTTGGCCGTAATTTCCATATGACGATTTTCCTGTTGCACATCTTCCTGTACCAATTGACGAATAGGCTTCACTCCACCAGGAATAGGTCCAAACCACTTCTCGGCTAAGACCTTTACTTCGTCCAATTTCACTTTACCTGCCACCACCAACACGGCATTGGTAGGCACATAATGTTTATAAAAAAAGGCCTTGACATCTTCTAAAGTCGCCTCCTCAATATGTTGAATATCCGCTCCAATGGTAGCCCAGCGATAAGCATGTTTTTGATAAATCAAAGGTCTAAACTTGAGCCACAAATCACCATAAGGTTGATTCAAATAGCGTTGTTTAAATTCTTCAATGACCACTTTTCTTTGAACTTCTAGGGAATTCGGATTAAATGCCAATTGCTTCATACGATCAGATTCCAACCAAAAGGCCGTTTCCAGGTTTTGATAGGGTAAGCTGATGTAATAGTTTGTTAAATCTGGCGTGGTAAAAGCATTATTCTCCCCACCTACTCGTTGCAAAGGACTATCGTAATTTGGAATATTTTCTGAGCCTCCAAACATCAAATGCTCAAATAAATGAGCAAATCCAGTCCTTGATGGATCTTCATCTCGAGAACCTACATCGTAAATTACATCCATCACGGCCAAAGTAGTGCTGGGGTCTTCATGTACGATCACACGTAAGCCATTGTCTAAGGTAAATTCTTGAAATGAAATCATTCGGGAAGTTTAATTATAAAATAGAAACAAAAGTAAAAAATTAGGCCCAAAAACCACAGTACTTACGTATTTTTGCAATTCAACTGAGCATCTATGCGTGGAATATTTATTGTCCTTTTTTGGCTCTTGTCTTGGAGTATTTCTGGGCAAATTTTATCCGATAATCAAGCTAAAGAATGGATCTCCAATGGATTGAACCACATGTACAACCATGAGTTCAAAGAAGCTTCCGACGATTTCAATGCATTAAAAACAAAATACCCTAAACATCCTAGTGGTTATTTACTATTAGCCATGCAATGGGAAAAACAATATTTTCCACTTAAAGACCACCCGAATCAAAGTAAAGCGTATTTGGCCTATTTGGAAAGAAGTTTTGAATTGGCTGAATTGGCTTTTGAAAAAAATGAAAATGATTTAGAAGCTGTTTTCTTTTGTATTTCCTCTACGGGCTTTTTGGCCGCATATGAGGCTGATAATCAAAATTTCATGAAAGCAGTTTCATATACCCGCAAGTCGTATTCTTTCTTGAAAATAGCGCTTAAAAATACCGATAAGCAACCCGAGTTTTTGTATTCAGCGGGGATCTACAATTATTATCGAATCGTGTACCCCGAACTCCATCCTGTCATTAAACCATTAATGGTCTTTTTTGAAGATGGTAATAAAAGAGCTGGATTAAACTACTTAGATCAAAGTACTAGAAAAACCATTTTTGTAAAAAATGAAGGTCGGTTCTATTTGGGATATGTGTACAATAAATACGAGGGTACACCTGCTAAAGCACTTCCGTTGAACCAAGCTCTACTAGAAGATTTCCCAAACAATCATTTGTTTATACTTCAAAGAGCCGAATTATTGGCATTGACTAATAATTTTGAGGAAGGAGAAATCTACAATGATAAATTAGAGAAACTAAAAATCCCATATTATACTGGATCAGTCTGCGTATTTAGAGGTATGGCTGATGAGTTTGGTAAAAGAAAATTAGCCCAAGCAGAAGCCCACTATTTGAAAGCTTTACAATATCCATTTGAAGAAAGATTTACTAAAGATATCCGTGGCTTAGCTTATTTAGGTTTATGCCGGATCGCACATAAGTCGGGCCAAAGAGCCAAAGCAAAAAAATACTTACACCAAGCCAAAGAGTATATTGAATATAAAAATTCGCAGGATGAGTATCATCGCTTATCCAAACTATTGTAATTATGGAAAGTAGAGAAGCTGGAGTTGAACGTCTATATCCCAAAATCTGGGGAAGGATGTCGGCTCGTTATTATTATTTGATTCAACTTAGAAAACAGTTAGAAAGAGTCATTGAATTGTTTGTCAAAAACTCTCCGCACCAATTATTGGCCGACTATGGCTGTGGTAATAAGCCCTATGAACCATTATTTGGTCCTTTTGTAGAACAATACATAGGTTTAGATTTAGCGCTCAATACCAAAGCTGATGTGGTTGTAGATCCTAAAGGCATCATTGATATGCCTGATGAAAGCGTGGGCTTTGTGTTATCCACTCAGGTATTAGAACATGTGGAAGATCCAAAATCTTACTTGAAAGAGGCTTGCCGGATTTTACAAAAAGATGGCAAATTGATCCTTTCCACTCACGGCTATTGGATGTTCCATCCTGACCCGACCGATTTTTGGCGTTGGACATCGACAGGCTTGCAAAAAATTGTCAAAGAAGCTGGCTTTGAAATTGTTTATTTTGAAGGAATACTTGCTCGTTCTTCCATGGGGCTACAATTATTCCAAGATGGCCTATTATTTAAATTCCCGAAAGTCATCCGACCTCTCTGGTCTATGCTCTTACAACCTTTCATCATTTTCTTCGACAAAATCGCTGGAAATAAATCCAGAAGAGAAGATGCTTGTACGTTTATATTGGTAGCTAAGAAATTGTAAATGGTGAATTGTAAATGATTAATTATTGCTTTTCTGACTTTAATTAATGTAAATAAGTTCCGTTATCATACTTTGATTAAACAATTAAGTACCTTTTAAAAGTGTTTTATAAAACTAAAAACACTTTTAAATTCTATCACTTACCATTCATCATTTACCATTTCTTTCCCATTTCCACGTTCTCTCCAGCGCTACATCAAATGGCGTTTTTTCGAATGGAATGAGAGATTCTATTTTTTTGATATCTAAACAGACGTGAGGTACATCGGTTGGTTTAGCTTCTTTGTACTCGACCTGAAAACCAGGAATTAGACTTTTGATTTTATCTAAAATAGTCGATAATGAAATAGCGGAACCATAACCAATATTGATGGTATCGTTTTTGTGGCCCGACTGCCACAGTTGAAATATAGCCTTAGCAATATCCTCCGCAAAAATATAATCCTTGGTTTGTCGACCATCTCCCCAAACCGTAAATGTCTCTCCACGCAAGGCTTTACGCAAAGCAATATTGATAACACCTTGTTGATCCGAATGATGAAAATACCCAAATGGATTCGACAAGCGCAAAATCAAATAATCAATTTGGTGTATTTTAGAATAAAGCTGAATGTAATGCTCCACGGCTAACTTGATAATGCCATAGGATGAAATAGGCTTGCAAGCCTGATTTTCATTTAATGCATTCAATCCAGCATTCCCATACACCGCACCACCAGAAGAAAAATAAACCAAGAAGCGACAATCATGCTGCCTCATTACCTCCAACAATTGAATCGTAGGAGTCAAATTAGCCTCTAAATCTTCAGATACATTTTGGGTAGAAGTGGCGGGAACAATGGTACTGGCAAAATGGAATACCTGATTAAACTTTTCTTCTTGAAATAAACGATTCAATAAAACAGAATCCCCATAATCTCCTTGTACAAATTTCACGTGAGGAAACCTTGCTAAGTCGGCATGATGATGCCTCGATAAAACAGTTAATGCTACTTTGGGGCCAGCCACTTGGTTTTCGAGAAATTGAATCCAATTCAATCCTAAAAAGCCTGCTCCACCAATAAGTAATATTTTTTCCATACCTGTAAATGCCTTGCAAAAATAGAGCTAAGATTTGATTAACCTAGTCGGGAAGGCTTTAAAATAATTTCGTATTTTCGTTAATTCATTCACCTCGAACCCCATTCGATGAAGCTTCTTATTGCTCGATCCAATTACTTTTCTTATTCTGAAACCTTCATTGATGAGCAAATCAAACAGCTTCAACCACACTCGGTTCTTTATGAAGGTTGGCAGCCCAGTCGCTTGTACCAAGGTGGATCCATTTATCCCTTCCCCCTAAATCAACTGGTGGTTAGAGGTGGCCTTCGTCGACTGTTACCTGATTTATACCAAAAGATTTACACGTATTTTCTAAGAAAATACCTCAGAAATAATCAAATAGATTCATTTTTAGCTAATTACGGGCCATTGGGAACGCATATTTTCGAAGCTTGTCAGGCCGAAAAAATACCGTTTGGAATCGTCTTTTTAGGATTTGACGCCAATGAAACCAAAACCTTGGAAAATTATGGCGCTAAGTATGCTCAAGTCTTACCCAAAGCTAAGGCCATCATTGTAGTGGCATCTGCCATGAAACCTACCTTGGAAAAGATTTGTGGCCCTTTGCCCAATCTTCATGTTATCCCTTGTGGTGTTGATCTAAAACAATTTTACCCTGCAAATCAAAAGACTAAACCCGCTCCTTTTCAGCTTATTTCAGTAGCTCGATTTGCGGCTAAAAAAGGTTCTTTGCTAAGCATCAAATCCTTTGAAATCTTGTTGAAACAATTCCCAGATGCTCAATTCAATATGGTTGGAGATGGTCCCTTATGGCAAGAAGCCAAAGACTATGTTCAAGAGCATCAGTTAGAAAATAATATCCATTTTTTAGGCGCAAAATCGCCCGCTGAATATTTACCCTTATTGCAAGCTTCGGATGTATTTATCCAACATTCCATCGTCACTCCATCGGGAGATTCAGAAGGTACACCTGTGGCAATTTTAGAAGCATCAGCCACAGGTTTGGCTATCGTATCCACTCGACATGCCGGAATACCGGAGGCCGTGATAGAAGAAGTTACTGGCATATTAGTGGACGAACATGATGTAGAGGCTATGGGAAATGCCTTAATCCGCTTGGCCTCGAATCCCGAATTATGCGGACAAATGGGGATAGCCGCAAGAAAGCATATGCAGGAACATTATGAAGTAAGTAAATTAAGTCAAAGTATTAAACAGTTATTGGCCTAAAATTGAATTCGTTCAATGAAGGCAATTGTGTAAATTTGTTGATTATTCTAAAAAAATCGCATGGGGATCGTCATCCGACAAAGTTTAAAAGGCTCTATTGTTACCTATCTAGGTACGGCCATCGGGACGTTCAATGTCATTTTTCTATACAATAAATTTCTAACCCAAGCGGAAGTAGGTTTAATAGCTGGAGCATTGGTCAGTATTCCTTTGATATTTTCTTCCTTCACGCACTTTGGTATACCTCATATCGCTGTCCGCTTTTTCCCACACTTTGATAATCCAGAAAATCAACATGGTGGTTTTTTTACCTTTCTCTTACTCTCTCCTCTGGTAGGATTAGGATTATTTAGCTTGGGATATGTCGCATTAAGAGGGGTTTTTAATCAATTTTACGCCGAAAATTCCCCCTTATTACCTACCTATTTTTATTACATCATCCCATTAACAGCCAGTTTTCTATACATGAGTGTATTAGAATCCTATGCACGGGTCCATTTACGCATCGTAGTTCCAGCCATCATTCGAGAGCTTTATTTACGAATCGCTAATGCATTATTGATTGTCGCTTATGGCTGGGGCTTTTTAAATTTCCATCAATTGGTTCAAGGAATCACGGTTTCGTATATACTAGCCGTGGTAGCACTTTTGCTGTACATTAAGCAGTTAAAACGATTTTATACCAAAATGGATTTCTCCTTTTTGAGGAAGCCTATTTTCAAAGAAATGGTAGGTTATGGTGCCTGGGTAATTCTAGCAGGAGCCAGTTTCACGCTAATTCAACATGTAGAAAAAATCATGTTGCCAGCTTATGCTGGTGGATTGGGAACCACGGCTATTTTCGACATCAACTCCCGAATGGCCTTGATGATTGCCATACCCAGAAATGTAATTGCCGCTATTTCAACCCCCTTATTAGCCCAAGCTTGGAAAAGAAATGATACCAGCCAAATAGAAGATATCTACAAGAAATCGTCTTTAAACCTGCTCTTAGTGGGTTGCTTCTTGTTTCTTTTGGTATGGGTCAATCTGGACCAAATCTACCAAATCATCCCGAGAAGTGAAGTCTATGCAACTGGGCGATGGGTTGTCTTGATGGTAGGTATCAGCAAGATCATTGATATGGGAACTGGTTTAAATTCTGAAATTTTAATAAACTCAAAATTTTATCGCTACGACCTACTTTTTTACATCATTTTGGCCAGCATTGTGGTCATAGGAAACCTCATATTTATTCCACTTTACTCGTTTAATGGGGCAGCCTTTGCCAGCCTTTTGGCATTATTCATTTATAATACCATCAAATACGTCTTCATTTGGGCCAAAATGGGCTTACAACCTTTCGAAATTCGCACCCTAGGTATCTTGGTAGTAAGTGGAATTATTTACCTGTTGGTCAATCAATTACCTGAAATTGGTGGAGAAAAATGGCTCAGTTGGTTTTTAAATCTAAGTATTAAGACCATCAGTGTGAGTATCTTGTTTTTATTGGCAGCCTGGAAGCTTAATTTAAGTCCAGATATGAACCAATTGATTAAAAATTATTGGAAGAAATGAAATTAATGTCCCTGGCCGGCGGCCTTCCTCATTATTATAATTTGGTGCTGAATAAATTACAGCATGAATTTGGTGTGGAAGTAGTTGTGGTGGTTCCCTCTGGCAATGGGGCAACATTAGGTGCTGGCGTATTTGAGAGCAAAAGTGGCATAGAATTCAAGGTAATCTATGCCGAAGAGTATACTACCTACTATGGCAAAAAGTTCTTTAAAGGCTTAAAGGATTTAATCCTTCAAGAAAAACCAGATGTATTGATGGTCAATTGGCCATACCAATTATCCTATGTTTTTTATCCTTCTTGGTATCGCTTTTTGCGCCAACAAAACGTAGCACTAATTTCTAAAGAGATTCCATTTCAAGTACCCAGCTACCCTGATGCTATTGATTACTATTTACGAGGTGGAGGTATTACTGAAAATAATCAACAACATCAGAAAAGCACATCACTGCTAGCCTATGTAAAATATTGGATAGTAAGAGAAAGTAGAAAGCGCTTTGTCAACTTAGTGGATGCTCATATCAATTATTTGGATGAAGCCAAGCAAATACATGCTAGCTACGGAGTCTCGGAGGAAAAAGTCTTTGTAACCGCCAATTCACCCGATACAGATTATATAGCTCAGCAATATGCGGCCATAGAAAAAGAAGGACTACCTGAAACACAGCCCTATCGCTTATTGCATGTGGGAAGATTAGTCAAATGGAAGCAGGTCGACTTGCTCATTCAAGCAACGGTGAAGCTTAAAGCTCAATTTCCACAAACAGAATTACATATTGTAGGAGATGGTCCAGAATTATCCACGCTCAAACAATTGGTTGAAAGCCTAGATGCAAATGAGTATATTCACTTCTGGGGAGGCATTTACGACATGCAAGAATTAGGTAAAATCACCCTAGCATCGGGTATTTATGTGTTAGCTGGCATGGGAGGCTTATCCATTAATGAGGCCATGTGTTTTGGCAAACCTGTGGTATGTTCGGTGGCTGATGGCACAGAAAAAAGGTTAGTTAAAGAAGGCATCAATGGTCGATATTTTGAATCAGGGTCATTGGAAAGTCTGGAGGGAGTCATTGTTGAATTATTCCAGCATCCTGAAAAAATCACAGCCATGGGTTTAGCTTCCAAAAAGATTATTGAACAAGAAATCAACATCCATACGGTTTTAAACAATTACATGGAGGCATTTAAATTTGCCTTAAGCCATCAAAATAAGCGGTAGTATTATTATCCATTAGACGACATCAACATGAAAGTATTACAAATAGTAGGTGCCAGACCTAATTTCATGAAAGTAGCACCGCTACACCGTGCCATACAAGCTATGGAAGGCTGGGAATCCAAAATAGTACATACTGGTCAGCATTTTGATGCCAAAATGAGTGATGTATTTTTTACCCAATTGGAACTACCTAAACCCGACTTTTTCTTGGGGATTGGTGGAGGTTCACAATCTGAAGTTACCGCCAAAATCATGTTGGCTTTTGAACCCATTGTACAAGCAGAGAAACCGGATTTGATCATTGTGGTGGGAGATGTAACCTCTACCCTAGCCTGTACCTTGGTGGCTATTAAGATGGATATTCCAGTGGCCCATGTAGAAGCTGGTTTACGTAGTGGCGACCGAAAAATGCCCGAAGAGATTAATCGAATATTGACAGATTCGGTGGCTAATTACCTCTTTGTTACGGAAGAAAGTGGCATGCAACACCTTAAAAATGAAGGCATTGATCCCGAAAAAGTATTCTTTGTTGGGAATGTCATGATAGATTCCCTAGAACGTTACCGTGAAAAAGCCAAACAGAGCTCCATCATGGAGGATTTGCAAGTTCAATCCAATCAGTTTATTGTGGTTACGATGCACCGTCCGGCTAATGTAGATACCGAACAAGGACTTCATTCCATCTTGGAATTGTTGGAATTGAGTAATGCTCAAACCAAGGTTGTATTCCCAATTCACCCAAGAACAAGAGCCCATATAGATAAATTTCAATTAACGAATCGCTTAAATCAAATCCCGAATTTGATTCTTACCGAGCCTTTGGGATATTTAGAATTCATTCAATTGATGTCCAATGCTTCGGCTATCTTAACCGATTCGGGTGGAATTCAAGAAGAAACAACGTATTTAGGCATTCCTTGCTTAACCTTCCGTGACAGCACAGAAAGACCGATTACGGTTACTTTGGGAACGAATCAATTATTGGCCGATTTAGATCCTAAGAAAACATATGCCGCTTTGCTAGCTATTTTGAAAGGAGAAGTCAAAAAAGGGGAAGTTCCTCCTCTCTGGGATGGACATACCGCAGAAAGAATTGCCGCCATCATTCATCAATTGTTCCCACATTCATGAATCTTGATAGACCCTTGAAAATCGTTCTACTTTCCTACCATAATCACAATGGAGGGGCAGCGATTGCCTGTGGTCGATTGCATGAAGCTTTGGAAAAAGCTGGACATCGCGTAACCACGCTTGTTCAAGAAAAAACGGGACAAGACCAAACGATTTCCCTTGCCTCTAGTCGCTGGAAAAAGTGGATGGCCTTTGTACGTTTTGTCGCAGAAAGACTCTATTTCGCTCGCTTTGAACGTGATAAATCAATCCGATTTCTATTTAATCCAGGTATTTTTGGGCAAGATGTCTCCCAACATCCTGCTCTCCAAGAAGCGGATATCATTCATTTGCATTGGGTCAATTTCGGATTTCTATCCATTGATTCCATTGAAAAAATTTTACGACTCAATAAACCTGTATTTTGGACTTTGCATGATATGTGGACGTTCACAGGTGGGTGTCACCACAGCGGAGATTGTTTAGGATTTGAGAAAGACTGCGGAAGCTGTAAGTTTTTAGCTCATCCTACACCTATGGACCTTTCTCATCAATTATGGGTTAAGAAAGTTAAGCAATTTCAATACCCCAATTTACACATCATCACCTGCTCCAACTGGCTAGGGAATCGAGCCACAGCAAGCAGTATTTTAGATGGAATCGAGATTAAAACCATTGCCAATCCCATCAATTTACAGGTTTTCAAACCCGGCGACCAAAATCTGGCCAAAATTCAATTAGGCCTAAATCCTAAAAAAAGTTATTTATTGTTTGTTGCCATGCGCGTCTCCGCCCCTGAAAAAGGTTTTTCTTATTTAAGAACGGCATTACAACAATGGGCTGAAAAGCATCCTGACTTAGCCCAACAAACCGAACTTTTGGTTGTGGGTGAAATTTCAGATCCGGATATCATGCAATCGTTGGCCTTACCTATACATACTTTAGGTAAAATTCAAGATGCATCCAAGATGATTCTGGCTTACCAATCGGCGGCCATGTTTATTACCCCTTCTTTGGAAGAAAATCTACCCAATACCATCATGGAAGCTATGGCCTGCGGAACACCTTGCATAGGTTTTCAGGTAGGTGGTATCCCCGAAATGATTAATCATCAAATCAATGGATATGTGGCTCAAAAACTTCAAGCTGAAGATCTTTGCCAAGGAATAGATTACATCTTTCCTCGTTCAGAAGCATTGGGTTTAGAAGCCAGGAGAAAAGTGGAAACTCATTACGAAGCCTCCATCATAGCTCAAACACATCTTGAGTATTACCAAACTTGCCTATAGATATGTCGAAACTTCTCAGTATCATCACGGTCACATACCAAGCTGAAGCCTTTATTGAAAATACGCTACGGAGTATTTTTTCACAGGATGAGCAAGATTTTGAAGTTATCATCATGGATGGCGGCTCGCGTGATCGGACCTTAGAATTGGTACAAACCTACGTAAAACAGATTGCTCATATCGTTTCAGAGCCCGACAAAGGGATTTATGATGCAATGAACAAAGGAATGGCCTTAGCTACAGGAAAATACATTTATTTTTTAAATGCTGGTGACACTTTTGCAGGTCCAGATACGCTTCGACAAATCTTGAAAGATTTGCACAATAACCCCGACGTATTATATGGTGATGCCATATTTGTTAATCCTTCAGGTAAGGCAATTGGCTTGCGTTCTGAAGTTAGTCCACATGCACTGCCTGAGCAATTAACGTGGAAGGACTTCAACAAAGGTATGGTGGTTTGCCATCAAGCATTTATTGCTAGGCGAGAATTAGCACCCAACTTTTCTATGGATTATCGCATGAGCTCCGACATAGATTGGGAGATCAATTGCTTGAAATTGGCTCACCAAATCCAAAAGACCCAATATCCCATTTGTCGCTATTTAATGGGTGGGGCTTCCGTCAAAAATTTAAAAACAAGCTGGAAAGAACGCTTTCAAATATTGAGCAAACATTTCGGTTTTTTTACAACTTGCTTTAACCACTTGATTATCATTCTAAGAGGCTTTGTTTTTAGCTGGCAAAAAAGAGGTAAATACTGGTAATCTTTTTTAATTTTACAGGAATATGAAAAGACTAAGCTACTTACTACTACTATTTTTACTTTCATCCTCACAAATTAGTTGGGGACAAAAGTTCAAATTAGAGACCAGTGTAGGTACTAGCCATATTATGTGGTATGAAAACCAACAAACCATTGATTTCTCCACCCAAATCACTTTTCAAAAGCCTAATGCGAATAAACTATTTTTCCTACGTTTAAAAACTTACGGGAATACCCATTATTCGCCTGTTGACCTAGCCAACTACAGTTTTATTGAACCGCAAAATGCCCCAGCTAATTTAAATGATTTGGAATCTGCCTATCGAGGCGGTGAGGCTGAATTAGGATTAAAATGGCAACATAAAGCCAAAAAAACAGATCCTTTTTTCTATCCTATGGTGAGTTTTTATAGTAAATCTTTAGCGAGAAGAATTTCCACGCCAAGTTACAAATACATAGAAGAGGAGAAATATAGCTTGCATGGCATTACAGCAGGATTTGGATTAAAAATTCCAGGTAAAAACGACTTTGCCTTATCAGCACAAGTATTTGAACCCATCATCCGCGAAGTAACCTTGTTTGGGCGCTACGTGGGTGTACCTTTTCAGACCTTAAGTAGTGAAAATGACTTCTCTTTCAAGGGAAAATTAGAATATAAACGCCAACAAATCGGGGCAACTTTCATGTATGAATTACTTAACTTGGGCTCGTCCTCGAATCCCAATTCTAAATCGATTCCTGCGTCGAAAGTCCATTTTCTTTCTGCCTACCTTACTTACTATTTTTAATGAAATTACTCATTACATTTTTCAATAGGATTTGTATTTTGCTACTTATCCCTACGCTAGCTTGGTCACAAACCAAAGATGAATTTTCAAATAAAACATTAGCCAACGTAGAAGTTCAAGCCTTTGAAAAGAAACGAAATCCTCTTCGTTCACCGGATGCAATCGTTTTATTAGATTCTAGCAAACTGCAAGTAGGAAATGCATTAAGTTTTTTACCTGCTTTAAACTCGCAAGCAGGTATTCGAATGGAAGAACGCTCACCAGGAAGTTATCGTTTAGCCATCCGCGGTAGCTCACTGCGTGCTCCTTTTGGAGTCCGAAATGTTAAAATCTATTGGAATCAAATGTCCTTCACGGATGCTGGAAATAACTCCTATTTTTCTTTACTAGATCCAGAGCAATTTCAACAATTAGTTGTTTCTAAAGGCCCAAGTGGAGGTCTTTATGGCGCTGGTACTGGTGGGGTATTATTACTTTCTAGTCAGGCTTATCAAGCCCCCTCGGTACAGCATCAAGAACTTTTTCATTCTTTGGGAGGATACAAACAATCTTGGGATATCCATTTGGGAAAACCAAGCAGCTCTCACCGATTTTACACCTCATTTTGGCAACAAAACGGATACCGTGATCAGTCGGCAATGAAAAAACAATGGTTCTCTTATGAATGGAATAAAAGCTTTGGTACCACTGGAGCCATTAACTTAATTGCTTATTATGGAGATTTAGCTTATCAGACTCCAGGAGGTTTAACCTTGAAACAATATCAGGAAAACCCTATTCAAGCTCGTCCTGCTGCCGGTATAAATAAAGGTGCTATCGAGCAAATGGCTACGTTTAAGTTGAAGAGTTATTTTGTAGGCGCTCATGTATCCAATGCTTGGAATGCCAATTGGGCTTGGGATGCTATACATGCCGTTCAAGTAAATAGCATTGAAAACCCCACCATTCGAAACTATGAGTTCAGAGAAGAACCGAACCTGAATAATCGAGGTGTGATACATTATAAACAAGCCGCTGGAAAAGGACAATTTACTTGGGATTTAGGATATGAATTTCAAATAGGACAATTTGATAGTCGGACCTATGGCAACCGAAAAGGGGTGAAAGACACCTTACAATTTGAACAAAATACCCGTGTGCAACAAGGGGGTATTTTCACTCAATTAGAATATGACGGCATCAAAAATTGGGCATTTACTTTGGCTGGTAGCTACAATAAGCTTTGGACAGAATTCCAATCCAGCGAAGGAATCTTTTCACCAAGATTAGCTATCATTAGAAGAATAGGTGCCAATCAGAATATTGTCGCTAAAATAGCCCATGGTTTTTCTCCCCCAAGCATTGCAGAAATCAGACCCTCTACCAATGTCATAAACCGTTCGTTACGAGCTGAAAAAGGCTGGAATTATGAACTTAGTTATCGTGGATGGAGTCCAGCTACCCAATTGACTTGGGACCTAAGTCTATACCAATTCAATTTGGATGAAACCATTGTCTTGCGCCGAGCAGCTGATGGAGCCGACTTCTATGATAATGTAGGAAAAACAACCCAGCAAGGAATGGAATTGAGTTTACAATGGACGGCTACACCTTTCCTTCAAGTATTATCTGCCACAACTTGGCAAAATTTCAGGTTCACCGATTATAGCAACTCAGGAAAAAGCTTTAATGGGAATTTCTTAACAGGAACAAGTCCATTCCAGCAATCCCTTCTTCTTTCATGGAAATTATTACCTGGATTGAGCTGGAATCAGCAATTCTTGATGACAGACTATTTATACCTAAATGATGCCAATACAGACGTTCTTCCGTCTAGCAGGGTTTGGAATAGTAAAATATCTTACAGAAAAAATGGGGCAAAATATTCCTGGGAATTATGGCTTGCCGCAGATAATATTGGCGACGAAAAATACAGTGCAGGACCAGACTTAAATGCTGTTGGAGCCAGATATTATAATGCTTCTCCTGGAAGAAACTTCTCGGGAGGACTAAAATTGAGCTTCTTTTAATTAAGACGGTCGAGTAAAATTCAACTTTTCCATTAATTCACTTGCATGTGAATCACTCACAGGTATTTCAAATGTACCTATTTTGATTCGTTGCTGTTTGATGGACTCAATTTTTCTCATGTTCACGATGAATGACTTGTGCACCCGCATAAATAGATGATTCGTCACTTTCGCTTCTATGGACTTCATGGTCAATTTCGTCAAGATTGGTCTTTTCTCCCCTTCTAAATAGATTTTAACATAGTCTTTTAAACCTTCTATATGTGTAATTTGAGGGATAGAAATACGCACTAAAGCATATTCTACATTCACAAAAAAGAAATCTTCTTGGGCTTGTATTTCTTGATTGACAGCCTTAGGTCCAGCTTCCAATTTGCTTTTCTTATGTTGAAATAACTCCAATGCCTTATGTGCAGCTAAACTAAATCGCTCAATGCTCACAGGCTTCATCAAATAATCCACCACGTCCAATTCATAGCTTTCTACGGCATAATGATCATAGGCTGTAACCAGGATGGTCAAAGGCTTTTCCTTCAAGGTTTGTAAAAACTGAGTCCCTAACATACCTGGCATTTGAATATCCAGAAAAATTAAATCGACTGTTTGAGTCTGTAAAACCTCCATTGCCTCGAAAGCATTCTTGCAAGATGCCACCAAGTGTAAGAAAGGTAACTGTCTTACGTTCTCTTCCAATAACTTTCTGCCCATGTTTTCGTCATCGACAACAATACAATTCAATTTGTCCATATGCCTATTATTTATGCAATTTCAATCTTAGTCCAACTTTAAAGTCCTTATCTAAATCCTCAATTTTCAACACATGTCTATTTTGATATAGTAATTCCAAACGTCGGATAACATTTTTTAATCCAATACCGGAGCTCTCATCTTTGACATTGGGATCTCTGTCCCCTTTTTTATTCTCTACTTTAAAATCTAAAATACCATCTTCTATCCCAAAGCTGATTTTGATAACGGGATCTATTACAAATCCTACCCCATGCTTAAAAGCATTTTCTACAAATGGAATTAATAACATAGGTTCAATGATGCAATTATTTACTTTGCCAATAACTTCAAATTCAATTTTTACATCATCATCAAAACGCATTTTTTGCAAATCAATGTAATTCTTCAAATATTCTAATTCCTTATTTAATGGAATCATGGATTGATCCGAATCATACAGCATATAACGCATTAAATTCGATAAACGAATGGTAACATCTTCCGCTTGCTTATCCGCTTTGGTACGAATCAAATACACAATACTGTTCAGTACATTGAAGATAAAATGCGGTGAAATTTGTGAACGCAGAAAGGATAATTCCGATTTCATTTGCTCATTTTTTGATTCCTCATTTCTGGCTTCAATCGTGATAAATTCGAGCAACAAACCATAGGTGGAAGCGATTCCCGTAATCATGATTAAGGGGAAAAAGCCCTTCAATGTGGGCCATTCTAAGGCTCTTTCATCAAATGGCAATACATAAGCCATCACAAAATACTGGATGAACCAAAAGGAAACTACCAATAAAATAACGGAAACAATGTAAGATAAAACTCCTCCTTGGCGGAATACAATAGGAATTAGCACTAAGGTGATGGTATAGAACAGAGGAACTACGGTGCAAATCTCAAGCCAAATATGCTCAGTAAACTCAGGGTTTTGATGTGGATGAGGGTGATCGTTGGAGTGCGACTGATGTACAGGACTTAATAAAGGTAAACCGATCCACAAGCCCCATAAAATAAGGTTGAAGAGTATCTTAAAAGTGCGCTGAGATTTAGGTTGTAATAAAGCTTTCCACATAATCGCTATATAATCCTTACAAAGCTAGCCAATCTGTATCAAATTAGAAATCCACTCTTCTACTCAGCAAAATGCATCGACGAATGAGCAAATTTCGACTTCCATTAAATATTTCCATTCTTATCGACAAAATAGGGGTATATATCCTCCTTTCATCTAGGCTAATCGAATATAAAAATATAGATCAAAATTGCTTTCTATTTTCGTTCTGTCAATTCAAACCACCATGTTATGAAACTTTATTCAATCCGCCCCTTTTTAATATGCTGCTTATCCGTGTTTATATCAACAAGTAGCTTTGCTCAAACTACACTATCAGCCCAAGATAGAAAAGAAAGCAAAGATGCATCAGAAACCAAAACTTTGTTTAAAGGAGGAGTTTCTCCCAAAATCAAAAGTTTTGGTTTATCTTTTGCTCCAATAGTTCAATTTGGACAATTAGGTCCTCAGCAAGGTGGAATTTTAGCCTTGCATCTTAACAATAAATGGGAAATTGGTGCAAGCTTTTTAGGTAGTATGCGCCACAGAAATGAAATTTATTCCAATGATTTGAGACAAAATTTCTCTGCTTTATCATTAGCTTATACACCCAATGCCAATAAATTAGTTCACCTAAGTTTCCCCTTGATGATTGGAGTTATTCGTTATCAAGACGATGCTATTTTGGCAAGTATGCCTGGCCCAGGTGGACGATTTGATAATTTTTATTGGAGAAATGGTCGTAATGCCTTTGGTATACAACCAGGTATCAATGCGGAATTAAATGTCCACAAATACATTCGTTTATTCGCTGGGGCTAATTATCGTTTAGCCGTAGGAAATGATGAACTACCTGAGCTTTCGGGACTTTCAGGTCAGATTGGTTTAAAAGTGGGATTCTTTAATCAAAAGATTAGTAAGAAATAATATCTGCTCTCTGTAATACGGAAAAGGCGAACCAATTGGTTCGCCTTTTTATTTTTAGGTCACTCTAAACAACAGTTGATTTAACGGTAATATACTCGTTGAACTCATAGAATTCCATTCATTTGTATATACATTAGCAACAAGTAATCTGTATTTCATAGGTGTAACCACTAAGGTATTTATACATTATTCAATATAATTACTTGAAATCATGAGAGCACTTGTAAAAATTGGTGCAATAGGAATGTTCTTTTGTTTATTGAATTAATTCCACTCCTTTAGTCAAGAATACAATAAACTTCCCAAACATACGATTGGCTATCGTTACTCCACCTTATGTCAAGGAATCGCTTTCCGGATGAAAGTATCCCCAGGTTCACAAGTAGAAGCTTTTGCTGGTCCCATTGAAAACGATCAAAATCTAAAAACTACTATTATGGGCGGTCGATTCATCCATACGTTTTTACAACCGGTGACCATGCCCATCAACCCCTACATTTTCATTGGACTAGGCTATGCCGTCAGTGAAATAAAAACACCTATACATTCTTATTCTTCTGTCACTCAAACAGAAATTGCCAATATGTTGGGCTATAGTACTGGTATTGGACTTGAAGCTAAGGTTATCGAAAAAATATCCCTGTTAGTGGAAGCATCTAATATAACATTATATAATGCACATGGCCCCAATTTAGGAGGAATATCCATCAATTTTGGCCTAAATTTTAGATTTGGAGGTGAAGATTAAAATTGAATTGGCTTAAACAAAAAAAGGCTGATAGAATCCCTATCAGCCCATTTACAAATAAGAATATTTTTAGAAATTTCTTTCTCCAGCTTCTCTTTTACCTAATAAAACCGCACCTACCATCGCCACAAAGAACAAGATAGATACCAATTCAAAAGGTAATAAAAACTCTCCATAAAGAACTTGGCCTAGGTTTTCCACCATACCAGTTTGGGAATTAAACTTCTCTACAGCCGGCGCAGGAATCGTATTTTTACGAATAATCGCAATAAGTATGACTAATAGAGTTCCTGCTACCACAGAGCCCGCCAATTTGGTTAATGAACTCTTTGATTCAGGTATGTTTTTCTTTAGATCAAACATCATGATCACAAACAAGAACAATACCATAATTGCTCCAGCATAAACGATGATGTTTACCGCCATCAAAAACTGTGCATTCAACAACACATAATGCGCTGAAATACAGAAAAAAGTAAATACCAAATACAAGACACTGTGAATGGGATTTTTAGAAATAATCACCATCAGAGCACTCAATAAAGTCAAGGCCGATAAAAAGTACCAAATATTAGAAATCTCCATACATCAATTTATTTCCAACCATCGCGCAAATAGCGATGATCCATTTTTTCAACTAATTTATCCTTACCCCAAATCACTTCATCACGTTGGTGGAATACAGGCACCATTTTATCGTGCTGCAAAAATATAGCCTCTTTAGGGCAAGCTTCTTCACATAATCCACAGAAAATACAACGTAACATGTTGATTTCATAAACCTTCGCATATTTCTCTTCACGGTACATCGTTTCCTCTCCTGCTTTTCTTTCTTCCGCCACCATGGAAATAGCTTCCGCTGGACATGCTACCGCACAAAGTCCACAGGCTGTACAACGCTCTGCTCCAGCCTCATCACGCTTCAAAATATGTTGGCCACGATAAACTGGACCTAAATACCTTGTTTGCTCAGGATAACGAATGGTAACGGGCTTCGAAAAGAAGTGTTTTAAGGTAGTGGCCATACCACCTACAATGGCAGGTAAGTACATGCGCTCAGCTAGGGTCATTTCCCCTTGCTCCAACACCTTGGTTTTATTGCTTAATTTCATATACCTAAGCGATTTTTTTCTTAACTAATAGTTGATCATACACGAACAATGCCGCGATTAAAAGTACCAATCCTGCAATAGAAACCATGAATGGTTTACCAATCAAAATGCCGAATCCAGTGACAACCACATTATACATGGCCAAAGGAATTAAACCCGTCCAACCTAAATTCATCAATTGGTCATAACGGAATCTTGGGATGGTCCAACGTACCCACATGAATACGAATACAAAGCCTAATGATTTACCTATCAAAGCTCCTACACCTACAAAGCTAGCTACATTACTACCAAATTGTTGGGTAACAAATTCAACGCCTGGATAATCATAACCACCAAAATATAAAGTAGCCATTACCGCACCCGAAATAAACATATTGATGTATTCAGCAAATAGGTAAAAACCCAACTTCATGGAAGAATACTCCGTGTGGTAACCACCAATTAACTCTGTCTCACATTCTGGTAAATCAAATGGTGTACGATTACATTCAGCAAAAGCACAAATAATGAAAATAATGAATCCCAAAGGCTGATAGAATATATTCCAATGTCCGTTTTGTTGCACTTCTACAATCTCTTTTGTGGACAAGGAACCCGTGATCATCAAAATGGTGATGATGGCCATACCCATCGCCAATTCATACGAAATGTTTTGAGAAGCCGCACGAATAGCTCCTAAAAGAGCAAATTTATTGTTAGATGCCCAACCACCAATCATGATGCCATAAACACCCAAGGATACAATCCCGAATACCCACAAAATACCGATGTTCACATCAATACCTTGTAAATCAAATGTAGCCCCTCCAATAGTCACTGAGTCACCAAAAGGAACAACTGCTGAAGTCATCAATGCCGTCAACATAGACAAGCATGGTCCAGCTATGAACAACCATTTATTGGAATTGGCAGGAATAAAATCCTCTTTCATGAACATTTTCACAGCATCTGCCAATGGCTGCAATATACCAAATGGACCTGCACGATCTGGACCAATACGGTCCTGCATGAACGCCGCAATCTTTCGTTCAAAATAAGTTGAATAAGCAGCAACCCCTAGTGTAATCGCAAATACGACTCCTACGATGATGGCTTTTGCTATAAAAACGGTATTAAGTAATTCCATAATTATTATTTCTTTTCTGAACTGGGAAGACTCTTTCTAGCAGGTAAAAAACTACGATCACGATCATCGTCAATCAACTTATATTCCAAAGCTGCTTGCTTGATTGGAAAGGAAGGTTGAATCAAATTAGCTCCATATTTATTGGCTGAAATAACCGAATGACGGGCTATTTTGGTTGGTCCTTCAATCACCCAATCCGATGTCTTCTTACGCTCAAAACGACAAGTATTGCAAATGAATTCTTTCACTTCGCCCCATTCATTTTTACGTCCAGTTACTCGGATAACTTCATCTCCACGATACCATAAAGTCACATTTCCAGAGCATTTGTCACAGTCGCAATGCGCATCTTCTGGTTTAGAGAACCAAACACGGCTTTTGAATCGGTAGGTTCTATCAGTTAATGCTCCTACTGGACAAACGTCAATTACATTACCAGAGAAATCATTATCAATTGCTTTCTCAATGTAGGTACTAATTTCGGCGTGGTCACCACGGTGCATAACACCATGAACACGGCCTTCGGTCAACTGATCAGCGGCATATACACAACGGTAACATAGAATACAACGATTCATGTTTAGTTTAATGTAAGGGCCTAAATCTACCGGATCAAAGGTATTTCTATCTTCAACAGTACGCGTAGCTGAAACGCCATGCTCAAAGGAGAAATCCTGTAAATGACATTCTCCTGCTTGATCACAAACTGGGCAATCCAAGGGGTGATTTAACAATAAAAACTCCACAATACCTTTTCTCGTTTCCAATACCTGCTCATTGATGGTATTTTCAACGATCATCCCATCTTGAACCGTAGTGATACAAGAAGGAACTAATTTAGGCATAGGACGAGGGTCTTTTTCAGAACCAGCAGTTACTTTCACTAAGCAACCACGGCATTTCCCACCCGTTCCTTTCAAAGGTTCATAGTAACACATAGCAGGCGGAGCAATCTCCGGACCAATCATCCTTGCTGCCTGCATGATGGTAGTACCTGGTTCTACCTCTAAAGTGATGTTATCAATTGTTACTTTCATTTTTTATTTTTAAGGGTTTTGACCCTTGATCCATGTTCAATTAAAGATCTTTTTCTAATTCAGCCCACCGCTCCATAAAGGCTTTTACGGTATATTGGGTTGATCTAATTTTCAATTTTTCACCTATCGTTGATCGATCTATTTCCGAGGTATTCAGCCAATGTACAATTAAATCCGCCATTTGACCTTCATCCATATAATCTACCAATAAACCCTCTAGTCCCTGTGTGAAGTCTGCAATGCCTCCACTTTCCTTAAACCCTAACACAGGTTTACCTTGGTGGCCAGCTTCTAACATTACCAAAGGAAATGGATCCTCCCGAGAAGACAAGAAAAACAAATCCATAGCCTCAAAATAGGCTCTAGTATCTGCTTTGGCAGGAATTAAATGCACTTGTGCACTGATATCCCATTTCTCTTTTTCCTCTATGAGTTCCGCTGAATACAGATTATCTCCCATGCCTAACCAAACAAAATGAACTTCGGGTTTTAAGCGAATCACTTGTCTAGCTACACGGATAAAGACATCCGTTCCTTTTCTCCATTCGGCTAATCCGCAACCCAAGACCAAAGGGCTAGAAGCTGGGATATTCAATTGTTCTCTTACCTGCTCAGATGAACTAGATTTGGCTTTTGCCAATTCAGCTACCGGAGGAAGTAGATCCAATTTCTCAAAGGGAATCTCATATTTCTCCTTCAACAATACTTTCACTTGCTCTGAAACAGCATATACATGCTTCACTTTTTGCGCCAAAAACTGCATATCTTTTTCCGAGGCATACGTCTCGCAAGAAAATTTCAATTCATGGACATAAGCGCCAAAAGCTATTTTTAAGGAAGTCAGCTGTTGCATCAAGGATAAAGATGCTACCGTATTTCCTAAAATTAAATCAAACTTTTGCTGGCGAAAATCGCTCAACATGGCTTGGATTTCAGCTTTATTGGGTTCCCGATCTGGTGAACTTTCCTCTCTTTTGAGAAAAGGTATTTTTTTAAATATATTTCTCGACTTATTGTGCTCTCTCCTCCAAATCCAGACTTCCGCATATTTCCGGTAAGTCGCTAATAAATCCCCTCCTTTTTCTAATAATAAATAACCCTTATGGCCATTTGCCGCATTTTCCTTAAGCCAATGCAATAGAACCAATTGTGCTCCCGCACGGTTAGCGTCATGCCCAACAAAAAGAATTTTGGCCCCCATCTTTAATTAGACCAGCTAGCTCCTGGTCGCATATAAACAGCTCCAGGTTGTGTCGCTAATTCAGGATGTTCAATATGCCATTCAAACTCATCTCTAAAATGACGAATCGCGGCAGATACTGGCCAAGCGGCCGCATCTCCCAATGGACAAATCGTATTTCCTTCAATTTTCTTAGCAACATCTACTAACAAATCAATATCTTCTTTTCGGCCTTGGCCTAATTCAATACGCTTAATCACTTTATCCATCCAACCCGTACCTTCTCTACATGGCGAACATTGTCCACAAGACTCATGATGATAAAAACGAGCAAAGGTCAATGTATTATGAACGATACAAGTCGTTTCATCCATCACAATAAATCCTCCTGAACCTAACATCGTTCCTGTAGCAAAACCACCGTCAGACAATGACTCATACGTCATTAATCGCTTCTCACCAGTTGCTGTCGTTAAGATCATTTCTGCTGGTAAAATAGGCACTGAAGAACCTCCAGCAACTACAGCCTTTAACTTATGTCCATCACGAATACCACCGCACCATTCATCTGAATAGATAAAATCCTCCACCGTAATTCCCAATGGAATTTCATATACTCCTGGCTTGCGGATATGTCCTGATGCCGAAATCAATTTAGTCCCTGTGCTTCTTCCTACCCCAATCTGTGCATAAGCATCACCACCGTTGTTCACAATCCATGAAGTTGCTGCAATAGACTCTACATTGTTTACCACGGTTGGGCATTGCCACAATCCTTTTACTGCTGGAAATGGAGGCTTATTACGAGGATTACCACGTTTCCCTTCCAAAGACTCCAATAAGGCTGTTTCCTCACCGCAAATATAAGCACCGCCTCCCGACTGAACATACAAGTCCAAATCATAGCCTGAGCCTAAAATATTTTTACCCAATAAACCTTTATCATAGGCTTCTTGGATGGCTTTTTCTAAAATATGAATCACATACATCAACTCTCCACGAACGTAGATATAAGATGTATTAGCTCCCAAAGCAAAACTGGAAACGATCATACCTTCAATCAAGGTATGAGGAGATTTCCACATCAAATAATGATCTTTGAAAGTACCTGGCTCTGATTCATCGGCATTACAAACTAAATAACGAGGGACACCCTCTGGTTTAGCCAAAAATGACCACTTCATTCCCACGGGGAATCCTGCCCCACCACGACCACGCAATCCTGATTTTTTTACTTCTTCAGTAACTTCATCAGGAGTCATTTTTTTCAATGCTTTTTCTACCGCTTGGTACCCACCATGCTTACGAAATACATCGATCGTTTCTATTCCTGGTACCTCAATATGTTCGGTTAATATCTTCATCCTCGCTTATTTTCCTAATTCATCAATGATTTGATCTACCTTCTCCTTCGTCAAGTGCATGTAAAACTTCTCGCGAATCTGAAATACAGGTCCCCAGCCACAAGCTGCCAAACACTCTACTTCTTTTACAGTAAACTTTCCATCGGCCGATGTTCCACCGGTCTCAACACCTAAACGCTTTTTCAAGTGGTCATATACTTCTACACCACCCATTAGGCAACAAGGACCTGTGCGACAATACTCAATGACATGTTCTCCTACTGGTTCCAAATGAAACATGGTATAAAAACTTGCCACTTCGTACACCTCAATAGGTTTGATGGACAACAAAGAAGCCACATAATCCATCACTTCTGGACTACACCATCTCCACTCAGCTTGTGCCAAATGCAAAATGGGCAAAAGTGCTGATTTCTGTTTCCCTTCTGGGTAACGAGCAATGATTTTTTTCACTAATTCCAGCGTTTCTGCTGGGAAAACGATGTTATTCTTACCTTCCATGTATTATGTATCTAACTCACCTGCAATCACGTTCATCGATGACATCGTCACAATGGCATCAGATAAAGTCGAACCTTTAATCATCTCTGGGAATGCTTGGTAATATATATATCCAGGTCTACGGAACTTCAAACGATATGGGGTACGTCCTCCATCCGAAACCAAATAGAATCCCAATTCTCCATTACCACCCTCTACAGAATGATAAACCTCTCCAACAGGTGCATCAATTTCTCCCATCACAATTTTGAAATGGTAAATCAATGCTTCCATGTTACGGTAAACCTCTTGCTTGGGAGGCAAATAATAATGCGGTGCATCTGCATGGTAAGGTCCTTCTGGCAAATTATCCATTGCCTGCTGAATGATGCGTAAACTCTGCCACATTTCCTCTTCACGTACTAAGAAACGATCGTAGGTATCACCTTTAGTTCCTACAGGAATTTCAAAATCAAAATCTTCATACGACGAGTAAGGATTCAATGAACGAACGTCATAATCCACACCCGCAGCACGTAAATTAGGGCCTGTAAAACCATAGTTTAACGCACGTTCCGCTGAAATAGCACCCACGTTTTGAGTACGATCCATGAAGATACGATTGCGAACCACCATACTCTCGAATTCCTTCAAAGCAGCTGGCAACTCCGCCAATATTTTTTTGATTTTCTCAATGGCAACTGGGCTCAAATCCCTTTCCATACCACCAAAACGACCCATGTTTGTCGTTAAACGAGCTCCGCAAAGCTCCTCGTAAATCTCATAAATAAACTCTCTCCATTGGTATACATACAAGAAACCAGTCAAGGCTCCCGTATCTACGGCCAAAATGGAGTTACAAATAATATGATCTGCTAAACGAGCCAATTCCATCATGATGACACGAATGTATTGCGCGCGCTTAGGAACTTCGATTCCTAATAATTTCTCTACCGTCATGTGCCAGCCCATATTATTGATAGGTGCTGAACAGTAATTCATGCGGTCTGTTAAGGTCGTTATTTGATAGAATGGACGACGTTCTGCAATTTTTTCAAATGCACGGTGAATATATCCCACCGTTTGTTCGGCATCCACGATTGTTTCCCCATCCATCGTCAAGATATTTTGAAAAATACCGTGAGTGGCTGGGTGGGTAGGCCCTAAATTTAGGGTTGTCAACTCGTTTACATAAGGTCCGCTTTTAGGCGTCTTATCTAGACCTACGTTGGGGTTATTTACTAATGCTACTTCAGACATGTTTCGCTCGTTGAAGGTAGATTATCTACCAAATAATTCATCTATTTTATCGTGACGGGTGGCATCCTCCAATGGATATTCCTTGCGCATCGGATGGTAATCCATATCCTCTACGTTCAAAATACGAATCAAATTCGGGTGACCTTCAAAAATAATGCCGTAAAAATCAAAGGCTTCACGCTCCATCCAGTTGGCAGTAGCAAATAAGCCTGTCACGGTAGGAACTTCCGGTTTTTCAATCGGCACATAAATCTTGATCCACAAACGCACGTTATTCTCTAAGCTGTGCAAATGGTATATAACCCCCAATTCTTGTCCTTTTGCCTCAGGAAAATGAATTCCCGCCAAATCTGTCAAAAACTGAAACTTCAATACCGGATGTTGATAAAGAAAATGAAGCATCGGAACGATGTGTTCTACTTCTGTAGTTACTTGTAAGATTCCATGGGATTCAGCGATTCCATAAATGGCTTCCTCACCGAATTGCCCTTGCAAGGCATCTATAATTTGTTGATTACTCACGTTTTCCATGCTCGATTTACTTATTCAATACCATATGATTCCAACAAAGCTTTATACTCTGGTTGGTTTCTACGACGAATAGACTCATTTTTTGCTAACTCTTGGATTTGCATAAAACCATCTAAAATTTGCTCTGGACGAGGAGGACAACCTGGTACGTATACGTCAACCGGAATAATACGGTCAATCCCCTGTAATACCGAGTAAGTATCAAAAATACCTCCAGAACAAGCACAAGCTCCAACCGATAAAACCCAACGAGGTTCTGCCATTTGCAAATACACTTGTTTTACCACAGGAGCCATTTTCTTAGCTATCGTTCCCATCACCATCAACACGTCAGCTTGTCGCGCAGAAAAACTCAAACGCTCTGCACCAAAACGACCAATGTCATAGTGAGAAGCCATAGTAGACATGAATTCAATACCGCAGCAAGATGTAGCAAAAGGCAAAGGCCAGAGCGAATTCGCTCTAGCCATCCCTACTAATGAATCTAAACTGGTAGCAAAAAATCCCTGACCCTCTAAACCTGCCGGCGCTTCTACGATATTAATTTTTGCATCACTCATATATAATCTTCTTTTCTATTAAAAATAAACCCAGCAAAAAGCTAAATGTTTATTTTTCCCAGGTTAAAATACCTTTTTTAATTACGTAGATAAATCCAGCTAATAATAAGCCCATGAATACGATCATTTCATAAAATCCATTCCATGCTAATTGCTTAAAATTCACTGCCCAAGGGTACATAAATACAATCTCCAAATCAAACAAAACGAACAATATGGCAACCAAGAAGTACTTCACCGAAATCGGTGTACGGGCATCTCCAATGGACTCAATACCGCACTCAAAAGAATCATCCTTTTTCGCAGAATGGCGTTTGGGACCTAAAGCATGTGTCAAGACCATGACCAATACGATAAAAGCCAATGCCGCTGCTAATTGAACGAAAATGGGTAAAAAATCTTGAGGTTGATAGTTCATCTTGTACTTCGCTAAATTTGAAGCGGCAATTTACTCACTAAAATCTAATTTTGAAGATTATTTTATTAAAAATACTTGGTTTTTCCTGGCACTGCTACTGGGTACAAACCATTCGCATCTGGCTTCAAGGGCATATCTGCATCCCAAGCAAAGCGACTTGGTGCAATATTGATCCCAGAGTTAATGGCTTTGTCCCATTCGATAATCTGTCCTGAATAGGTAGCCATCCTTCCTAAAATAGAAGTCATGGTGGAATATGCCCCATTTTCAGCATCCGCAAATTTGTATTCTCCCGCTGCTACTGTGGCCCACAATTCATCATGCTCGGTTTGATATGGATTATTCTCTTTTGTCTTTTTGTCAAAAGCATAATTCACATTTCCCTTCAAATCCAAAATTTTGGCAGAATCAAAAAGCACTTTTCCTTTCGTTCCAATCAAATGTTCGTCGACTTTAGTCCAGGTACCAGGAATATGACGGCATTGGCTATTCAAAATAGTTCCATCAGCATATTCAAATTCTACGATATGGTGATCAAAGATTTCACCATAATCTTTCCCTTTTCTCACTTCTCTTCCACCCGTTCCTCTTGCTCTAACAGGATAACCGTTTTTCGCCCAGTTGATTACATCAATATTGTGAATATGTTGCTCGGTAATATGATCGCCACAAATCCAATTGAAATAATACCAGTTTCTCATTTGGTATTCCATCTCGGTCTGTCCATCCTTACGTGGTTTAACCCAAACACCGTCATTATTCCACCAACAAGAAGCTGAAACAACATCGCCGATTTGTCCGTCCTGCACACGTTTCATCAAATCACGGTATGAATTTTGATAATGACGCTGTAAACCCACTACCACGTTTAATTTCTTCTCTTTGGCTATTTTAGCTGCTGCCAAAACACGTTGGATACCCGCTGGGTCAGTTGCCACCGGTTTTTCCATGAAAATTTGCTTTCCTAAACGAACAGCCTCCTCGAAATGGTAGGGACGAAAACCTGGAGGAGTCGTCAAAATCACCACATCTGCCAAGGCCATTGCTTGCTTATAGGCATCAAAACCCACGAATTTATGATCTTCAGGAACATTAACTTTCTGATTCACGGGCACAGCTTTAGCCGAAGTATCTTTGGCACGGGAATTCATCACACTCTTATAACAATCATCCAATCGATCTTTAAAGGCATCTGCCATAGCTACCAACTGAATATTTTCTTTTGTACTCAAAGCCTGAATGATAGCTCCTGTACCTCGACCACCACAACCAATTAAAGCTACTTTTAAGGTGTCTCCTACCAAACTTTGGCTAAAACTTACCCCTGGATTAGCCTGAGCCACTAGCGGTGCCGCTAACAAAGCTCCAGCTCCCAGACTAGACTGAACAATGAATTCTCTACGTGAATTTTTCATGTTAATTAGGTATATATTTTGAAGGTTAATAATCTTTTAAATACTGATCAAAAAATGCCCGCACTTCTTCAGGGCTTGGCTGCTTGGCTGGTCGCATGATACGAAAACCCACAAACGGAGCATCCGCATTCCACCATTTACTCTTAGGTTCTTGAGGATCTCTTCTGTTCCAAACAGGATCCGCCGCCAACCTACTGGCACTTCGGGCCAAGCTAGCCTCATCACGATAACTTCCTCCTCTCACGATTGCATCCGCATACTTATCTTTGAATATTGCTTGATGAGCTTTCTTATTAGCAGAATAAGCTGGTTCATAATGATCCAATACCCATTCATGCACATTCCCAATCATATCATGTAATCCCCAAGCATTGGGCTTTTTCTGAGCTACTAAATGATACTTATCTCCAGAATTGGAAGCAATCCAAGCATAATCTTCTAATTTCTCATTGGCACTGAGGGAAGAATAAGCTCCTTTTCCACCAGCTCGACAAGCATATTCCCATTCTGCCTCCGTAGGCAAACGGTAAAATATTTGGGTTTTGGCATATAACCATTTACAATACATGAGCGCAGCAAAATGCTGCATGGAGTTCGCTGGAAACCCACCAACTTTTCCCATACCTAATGTAAAATCAATGTAAGGTGGACTTGGACGTGTAATGGCATCTGGCCCTTCCTTGGCTGGTTTTGGCGCCGGATCACGATCCTCTTCAAAAAACAATTGGTATTCATCATACGTCACTTCGGTCTTTCCCATCCAAAATGCTTCCATGCTCAATTTTTGTTGCGGCCCTTCATCAGTATTCCTCCCAACCTCTGTACTTGGACTACCTAATACTAAATTACCCGCAGGAATAGCCTGCATATCAAAAGCCACGGTAGAATTAGGAATGATTTGTCGGTATGATTTCAATTGTTGACCTATTCCTATTTGACAAATCCCAACGCTCAAGGCCAGTACTATTACACGTATTTTTCTATTCATTCTTAAATTAATTCTAATCGACTTTCAAGATACCATGATTCAATAATATTTCCAATTCCCCATTTTGGTATTCCCATACAAGCACCTGCACCCTTGGAAATCGCTGAAGCATGATTTTTATATCCTCTATTTCCATGATAGTAGCGGCAGTTGCTATCCAATCTGCCTGAGCTCCATCAGGAGCAATGGCAGTAGCCGATCGTGCGTGTTCCAATCCCAAACCCGTTTTAGGATTGATAACATGGGAATAACTTTTCCCCGCAATTTCTACTTGTTGGTATGTTTTTCCCGAACTAGCAATTGACTGATTTTTGATTTCTAAAAAATCAGTCGAGATTTTTTTAGAATTTGGCAATTCAAGGCCTACCTTCCAAGCATCTCCCTGAGGATTCACTTGGCTGGCACTAATTTTTCCTCCTGCATCCACCAAAGCATATGGATATCCTGATTTCACTAAAAAATCCAATACCCTTTGAGCCACAAAGCCCTTACCTATTGACCCTACATCCAATTGGCAAGCTGAATTTGTTAATCGAATGGCACTACTGTCTGCATTAAATTCCAAACAGGGTGATTGCAATGCCTTAACCCAATCTTGAAGCATATGAGAAGCAGGAAGCTCTTTCGTTTTTCTAGCATTTCTCCAGGCAGCCACTAATTTGCCTATGAAAATGGTTAGATTCCCTTGGCTGTATTGATATGCCAACAAAGATTCTTTCAATATAGCCTTAAATGGCTCTTGAATAGGATAAAACTGACCAGTTCCAGCTCTTTGATTCACTTGGCTTAAATCTGAAATTGGCTGGTAATCGCTCAATTGCATTTCTAAGTTTTCTGCCAATGTCTGAGCTTTTTTAATTGTATTCGACAAGCCTACCGAATCTTGAGTAGAAACGATGATGCGAAATGGAGATCCCATTCTGGCTGTTTCAAATCGATATTTGATCCATTGGGCTTGAGTCAAAAAGCTACAACAAATAACGTAGGCCGTGACTAAGAGTGATTTTTTGTTCATCTTTCAAATATTACAAAAAAAATTGTAACTTTGTCTCGCAAATAAGGGTATGGTTCGCCTTCATCCGATAAATCCAATTCCCGTTCAAACTATTTGCCATGCTTGATTCATCCAAATTTCTTTTCGAAGCTCTTACCTACGACGACGTACTATTGCTTCCTGCGTATTCTGAAGTCTTACCTCGTGATGTAAAGACTCAAACTCGACTGACGAAAAACATCAGTTTGAATATTCCCATTGTTTCTGCTGCTATGGATACAGTTACTGAAGCTGATTTAGCCATTGCCTTAGCACAAGAAGGAGGTATTGGAATCATCCATAAAAACATGACTATTCAGCAGCAAGCGGCACAAGTTCGTAAAGTAAAGCGCTCTGAATCAGGAATGATCATTGATCCAATAACATTACATGATACGCAAACTTTAGGTGATGCTCAGCGCATCATGAAAGAATTCAAAATTGGAGGTATTCCAGTCATTGATACTCAAGGAATTTTAGTGGGTATTTTGACTAACCGTGATTTACGTTTCCAAAAAGAAACAGCTAGACCGGTGCATGAAATCATGACAAAGGTAAACTTGATTACTGCCAATGAAGGAATCAGCATGGAGGCAGCAGAGAGTATACTACAAGAGCATAAAATTGAGAAATTACCCATCATCGACAAAAATGGCCGATTGATTGGATTAATTACTTATAAAGATATTTTAAAACGCAAAAGCCATCCATTAGCATCCAAAGATTCTTTAGGGCGCTTACGTGTAGGTGCTGCTGTAGGAGTTACACATGATTTATTAGACCGTGTACAAGCTTTAGTTCAAGTGGGTGTAGACGTCATTAGTATTGATACAGCACACGGACATTCCAAAGGCGTTATTGATGCTTTAAAAACGGTCAAAGCATCTTACCCAACTTTAGATGTGATTGTTGGAAACATTGCTACAGGAGAAGCTGCCAAGGCCTTAGCTGAAGCAGGAGCTGATGCCGTAAAAGTAGGTGTAGGACCTGGAAGTATTTGTACTACCCGTATCATTGCGGGAGTAGGAATGCCACAATTAACGGCCGTTTATGAAGCAGCTAAGGCCTTAGAACCTTACAATGTTCCGTTAATTGCCGACGGTGGAATTCGTTTTTCAGGTGATATTGCCAAAGCCATTGCAGGAGGTGCTAGCACGGTGATGATTGGCTCATTATTAGCAGGAACCGATGAGGCGCCAGGTGAAATGATTATTTTAGAAGGACGTAAATTCAAATCATACCGTGGAATGGGATCATTAGAAGCGATGGAAGATGGGTCAAAGGATCGCTATTTCCAAGATGCGGAAGATGATATCAAAAAATTAGTTCCTGAAGGAATCGTTGGACGTGTACCATTTAAAGGTTCTGTGACAGAAATTTTATACCAAATGGTGGGTGGTTTGAAAGCCGGAATGGGCTATTGTGGAGCAGGAACTATTAGCGATATGCAACAAGCTAAATTTGTAAAAATCACTTCTGCAGGTGTGAAAGAAAGTCATCCACACGATGTTAGTATTTCAAAGGAGGCACCTAACTATAGTGCTAAGTAAAAATACCATTTTGCTTAAACGCTGTCAAGGTTTGAAACCTTGCCAGCGTTGCAAAAACGAATGAGAATTTGGATGTATTGTCCAAGAAATTGATAATCAAAAAAGCTCAGGGTTTAAACCCTGAGCTTTTTGTTTGATATTACTAATATGCTACACCAATGGGTAGCTGGTTTGAGCTTTAATATTGTAATAAGTTTTAAACAGGATAATTATGTACCGTATCCACGAAACACTTTACTTTATCTGGGTGAATATCAGGATAAACCCCATGACCTAGATTGGCAATGTAGCGCTGAGTACCGAATTGATCAATCATCTTCTTAGTCTCTGCCTCTACCGTTTTAAAATCTCCATAAAGCGCACAAGGATCTAAGTTACCTTGAAGGGTTCTATTTGAACCAACCAAACGCCTGGATTCTTGAATATCCATATTCCAATCCAATCCTATGGTGGCACAGTTTAATTGAGCCATCTCTTCTCTCGCAAAAAATGCTCCTTTAGCAAATAAAGTAACAGGAACCTCTGTTAGAGCATCGCAAATTTGCTTGAGGTAAGGAGTAGAAAAAGCACTGTACTGTGCTGGCGACAATATGCCTGCCCAAGAATCAAATACTTGAATCAGGTTGGCTCCTACAGCCACTTGTGCCTTCAAATAAGCTATAGTTGAATCCGTAATTTTTTGCAATAATGCATGAGCCAATACTGGTTCCGCATAAAGCATTTTCTTCGCTTGAGAAAAAGTTTTAGATCCCTTCCCCTCTACCATATAGCAGAAGATAGTAAATGGCGCTCCTGCAAAACCAATCAATGGAATTTTACCTGACAAATCACGCTTCACTATTTTGATAGCATCTAAAACATAGGCTAAATCCTCCTCGGGAACTGCTGTTTTCAAAGCATCAACATCCTGTTGGGAACGAATAACCTGAGGAAAAAGAGGTCCTTTTTGCTCTTCCATGACATAAGGAAGACCCATGGCTTCTGGAACTACCAAAATATCTGAAAAAATGATGGCTGCATCTACATCGAAACGATCCACAGGCTGAATAGTCACTTCGGCTGCCCATTCAGGATGTGTCGCCAATCCAATGAACGAACCTGCTTTAGCTCTTACTTCTCGGTATTCCGGTAAAATTCTTCCTGCTTGACGCATCACCCAAACAGGGATTCGATCAACAGGTAATCCTTTTGCTGCCCTAATCAGGCGATCATTTTGTAATACTTCCATATGCTTATTCAAGCCACAAAGGTAGTCAAGAAATGATAAATTGTGAATGGTATATGGTAAATGAAAAAAGAAACTTATTTCTGTTTGAGAGTTGTTACCACCAATTTAAAATGTACTTCCCTGATTAAAGTTGACCGGTTTATCAATTTTCGAATTCTACATTGTTCATTTTAAATTCTACATTGAACGGTTAATCCCAACGAAAGATGGGAACGCAGCATGAGCGAAGCGGCAGGCGCATCTTTGACCTCGTGCGTAGGCTAAAGCTAAGCTTCAAAGATTAAAGCCGTATGCGGAGTGACAATCGGTTCCGAGCAGCGGAATTCGTCTTAGGATTAACCGTATTTCTTCCGTTTTTTTTGTTTCTTTTTTTTTGAAAAAAAGAAATGCCAAAGAAAGTTAAGCTCAAGAAAAAGTGATGAATTCAAAAGAGTTTAAAATACTTTTCGTTTCATCAATTCACATGGATTTTCTTTTTTTTTCAAAAAAAGAAACAAAAAAACTTCTTTTTTGTCGTTCAGCAAAGGCGAATTCCGCTGCGCGGAACCGTGATTCACTCCGCTATCGCCTATATTTTTGACGCCGACACGCATCGCCTTTGCTAGCGTCAAAACCTCGTCTACCGCTGCGTTCATCATCTTTCGCTCGTGCTGACCGACGGTGTTTGTACTTCCCTGATTAGAGTTGACCAGTTTCTAATAATTTTTCATTCTACTTTCTACTCTCTACCCCACTAATACCTAATCACTTACATCTAATAACTAATATCCTCGTATCTTTGTAATCCTTTAATATTTACCCTATGCAAGTAATTAGTGCACAATTCATCACCAGTAATACCGATTACTTAAAATGTCCACCGGACAAATTCCCTGAATTTGCCTTCATTGGTCGTTCTAATGTGGGTAAATCTTCTTTGATCAACTCCATTACCTTTCATAAAAAATTAGCAAAGACCTCTCAAACTCCAGGTAAAACACAGTTAATCAATCACTTTTTAATTAACGACAACTGGTATTTAGTGGATTTACCAGGCTATGGTTATGCCCAAGTAAGCAAAGAAAAGAGAAAGGAATTCGAAAAAATGATTTTGGATTACCTAATCAATCGTAAAAGTCTAACCTGTTTGTTCTTATTGGTCGATCTACGTTTAAAACCTCAATCAGTGGATATTGCTTTCATGGAAAGAATGGCGGAAGAACAAATTCCTTTTTACCTTGTGTTCACTAAGGCTGATAAATTATCTCAAAAACAAGTGGATGACAATTTCAAACATTACCAAGACTTCTTGTTGCAATCTTGGGAAGCATTACCGAAAATGTTCATCACTTCTGCTGAAAAACATCAAGGTAGGGAAGAAATCTTAGCCAGTATTCAGGAATTAATTGACACATCTCCCTATAAATCAAGGAAATCTTAATATTTTTGCGACCGAATTAAACATCACACATGGAATTATTAAATGAAATTGCCCACATATCAGGCAAAAGCGGATTATTTAGAGTGTTGAAACCGACTCGTACTGGGGTTATAGTAGAAACATTAGATGCTCTAAAGCAAAAATCTGTTGTTAGCGGTCAAACACGTATCTCGGTTTTAAAGGATATTTCCCTTTATCTAGACGATCATCAAGACAGCACATTGCCTTTAGGTGATTTATTTCAATTGATTCACTCTGTTTGTCAAGGTTCTTTGAACATTGAACCTAAAAAGGCAAGTGATGCTGAATTATTTGGATTATTAGCAAGTATTGTTCCCAATTATGACTCTGATCGAGTTTATGCTTCCGATATCAAAAAAATCCTTTCTTGGTATTTGATCTTGGTAACTAATACTCCTGACATGTTCCAAACAGCTCCAGCCGCCGAAGAACCGAAAGCGGAAAAAGTGGCGAAAGCACCCAAAGCTGCTAAAGAAGTAAAAGAAGCAACAGAAGAAAAAGCAGCGAAAGCTCCCAAAAAAGCAAAAGCGACTAAATAAGTCGCTTCACAAATAATGACATAAAAAAATCCCGATTAATTCGGGATTTTTTTATTTATTTCAAAGAGTTGATCCAAGAAGCAATCTTCATGGCATCCGCCTTTGGCACATTTTTCAATGCCATCATTGGTGGGTAACCAGGCCAGTTCTCAGGCTTTGGATTCGCAATTAATTCTACAATTTTTGCATTGCTATACTTTTTCTTAGCAACATCCGTATAAGCCGGACCCACTAAACGAGCATCTACCTTATGGCAAGCAAAGCAAGTATATTTTTGCATTAATGGCTTAATATCAGCAGGAAAATCTTCCGCATTGGCCTGAAATCCAAATGCAAATGTTCCTAAAGTTACAGCCAAAATAAATTTTGATATTTTTTTCATTTTGATTGAATGTTTAATTGTTCACAAAATAAGGGATTAATACGTTATTTTCTATATGCTCTTGCGCATATTTCTCCCTTTTTATTAAATAGAAGCATGAAATGCATCCACAGCTGCTCTTACACTTCCATGTTGATCCAATAATTCCGAAGCTTTTTCTTCTGAAACTCCCGTGGCTTCCTTCACCATACGGATTGCTCTTAAAACCAATTTGTGGTTACTTAACGCCATATCCACCATTTTATTTCCTCGAACTCGTCCCAGGCGAATCATCACAGCAGTAGAAATCATATTCAACACTAATTTCTGCGCCGTTCCAGATTTCATTCGGGTACTACCAGTGACATATTCAGGACCTACCACCACTTCAATTGGATATTGGGCCACTTGGGCAATAGCACTTCCTTCATTACAAACAATACAGCCTGTTAAAACACCATGCGCATTAGCATCACGCAAACCTCCAATAACGTAGGGTGTTCTACCTGATGCTGCAATACCTATCACCACATCATTTTGATCAATATCATAGGCCTTCATATCCAACCAAGCCTGCTGTTCATCATCTTCCGCATTTTCCACAGCCTTACGAATGGCTCCATCTCCTCCTGCAATTAATCCTATTACCCAGTTATGAGGTACACCATATGTAGGCGGACACTCAGAAGCATCTACCACGCCCAATCTACCACTAGTTCCAGCACCAATATAAAATAGCCTTCCCCCCTTTTCCATGCGGGACACAATTTGCCCAACCAATTTTTCAATTTGAGGAATTACCTTTTCCACCGAATATGGAACAGTTTTATCTTCAGCATTGATTTGTCGTAGAATCGTTTCCACGGACTGTTTATCCAAATCCAAATAATTAGAGTCAGACTCAGTTGCTAGCTTACTTAAATTCTCTGCCATTATTTTGTAGAAAGTGCGTAAAAGTGCTTAAAAAAATGAGGTATCGTTTCAATCCCTTTATAAAAATTAAACAATCCAAAATGTTCATTGGGCGAATGAATAGCATCCGAATCTAAACCAAAACCCATCAAAACCGATTTAATTCCCAATTCTTTTTCAAAAACAGTAGGTACAGGAATACTTCCTCCTCCTCTAGTAGGTACAGGCTCTTTCCCAAATGTCTCTGCCAAGGCTTTCGATGCCGCTTGATAGGCAATCGTATCTGTTGGCATCACATATGCCTCACCTCCATGATGCGGTGTTATAGTTACTTTAACTCCTTTAGGTGCAATGGACTTAAAATGATCCGTAAATAATTGGGTAATCTTCTCTGAACTTTGATTCGGTACCAAACGCATAGAAATCTTGGCATGAGCCAAAGATGGCAATACCGTTTTAGCTCCTTCTCCAATATAGCCACCCCAAATACCGTTAACATCCAAAGTCGGACGTATAGAAGCACGTTCTAAGGTTGAATATCCTTTTTCTCCATGTACCGAGGCGATGCCCAAGTCCTTTTGGTAGGCATCTAAATCAAAAGGGGTCTGAGCCATAGCCGCCCTGTCAGAGGCACTTAACTCTTGAACAGCCTCATAAAATCCAGGTATGGTAATTTGATTAAATTCATCGTGCATCGAGGCAATCATCTCACACAATATATTGATGGGATTAGCCACTGCTCCTCCGTATACCCCAGAATGCAAATCACGATTTGGTCCCTGTACCGTAACTTCCAAATAACTTAAGCCTCTTAATCCCACATCGATAGACGGGATATCATTGGCTATAATGGCTGTATCTGAAATCAAAATAACATCGGCTTGGAGTAAGTCTTTGTTATTAGCCACAAATATGGCCAAGTTATTGGACCCGATCTCTTCTTCCCCTTCTATCATAAACTTGATATTACAAGGTAAGCTGTTGGTAGCCAACATGGCTTCAAAGGCCTTTATATGCATGAAAACCTGACCTTTGTCGTCACATGATCCACGGGCATAAATTATTTCATCTTTGATGACAGGCTCAAATGGCGGACTTTCCCATAATTCCAAAGGATCGGCTGGTTGAACATCATAATGTCCATATACCAACACCGTAGGAGCTTTTGGATCAATAATCTTCTCTCCATAAACCACAGGAAAACCAGCCGTTTCTTCGAGGCGAACCTGCTCAGCTCCAGATTGACGTAAATTATTAGCTATGAATTCCGCCGCTCTTCGTACATCACCTGCATAAGCAGGATCCGCAGAAATGGAAGGAATACGTAATAAATCGAGTAATTCTTCTAAAAAACGTGGTTGATTAGCTTGAATATAAGCTTGTGTTTTTTTCATATTGAGAGGCGAATGGGATTAAATCATTCACGCACAAAGATAAAAAAAAACGACTTAGGATTGTTTCTTTCGAGGGATTAGATACATTCGATTTTCAGTGCCCTGAAGAATGCGGGCAATATTTTTACGGTGCATAAATATCACTAAGAAGGCAACGATAAAACCGAAATAAATCAAAATTGGAAATTCATCTCCAAAGACTTTAAATACCATCAAAAATGGAAACATGAGTGAAGCCACCATCGATCCTAAAGAGACGAAATTTGATAAGTAAAATACCAATAAAAAAACGGCTATACTGACCAAAGCAGCCTCAGGATGTAAGGCTAAAACCATCCCCATCAATGTAGCTACCCCTTTTCCACCTTTAAAATCACAAAAAACTGGTAATAAATGACCCAATACAGCTAAAAACCCAAATACAATCTTTAGGGATACGCAGGTTTGCCAATCAATTAAATGAAGATAAAATAGAAATGTAGAAAGTGACGTTGCTAAAAAACCTTTAAAAGCATCCACAAATAACACGATGCTTCCTGCCTTTTTACCCAATACACGAAAGGTATTGGTTGCTCCAGCATTCCCACTTCCCAAGGTACGTATGTCCACCCCATGATAGGCTTCACCATACCAAATGGCTGTTGGAATTGAGCCTAAAATATAGCTCAACAAACAAAGCCCAATGAGAATTAAAATCATAATAATATTAAAGGTCACCATAATATAGAAAGGCGCTGAACCCAAATATAGGGGGGCTAAAAGCCAAAATCAAGAAGATTAAAAACATTCTTGAAATGTTTAAATTTTCATCTTCATAATATACCAAAAAAGCCTAAAATGAGAAATTAACGGAGGCCATCAAGCGAAAAGCTTTCGGCGAACCGTGATCCATATATGACAGTCGATGAAAGGCCTGAATCCTAAATAACTTAAAAATATTATCGATCCCATAACCTACTTCCGCATAGGGTACATTAGGATTTAACGAATCGAAAGAATACATGTCTAAAAACTTTGACTTCAACGGATTATTCACATCCTTCATGATGTCTCTATTTTCTTTTCTTTGGCTACCCCACAATAAATTTCCACTGGCAATAAATCTCCATTTCAATTTCTTAATTAGAGGAATTCGATTGAACAATAAACCTTCAAAATTATGATTGTATTGTAAGGAAATAAACTGGTCACTGACAAACTCAAAATAATTCATGGTAGAATAAGCACTGCGCACAAAAAACAGCGTCTCATTCCCTAAATGAGGGAATAATAAAGGCGCAGGCAAATTGGAAGGAGTATATCCCATAGATAGCGTATAATCAGATCGACCAAATGTTCCAACCCTAAAAGTCTGGTATGCCTTCAAGGTAAAACGTTCATAATCAAAATCTCCACCTAAAAATCCTTTAAATCCTCGCTGGTAGCGGAAAGTAACGACAGGAATACGCTTGGTGGCTAAGGTGATGCGTTCATTACCATTCATAATGAAGGTCTCTCCTTTGGCAAATCTAGCTTCTAATGTAACGAATGACTCCTGATAATAATCTTGCACAGGTGAGGCATTACCTAACTCTGGATTTAAACGATATTGAAATCTAAATAATGGATCAAAAGAACGCGTGTTCATTTGAGCCGTAAAACTCAAGCCTTTGGTAACTTCTGTGCTAAAAAATGCTTCACTTTCTCTCCTGAAAAAAGCTCCAGAAAAAGCTCCCCAACGGGTGAATGCATAAAACAGTCGATTATCTCCAATCAATTCAGGCGTTAAACCGACTCGTTCTATATCATAAGAATGTCGCAAACCAGCAATGGTCCATTTGGCCTTCGAGAATAGATAATTGACTTCAATCGAATATTTGGGCACTAAATCTCTGGTACCAAATCCTACATTTCCACGTAAAATCCAATGCTTGTCGAAATTAGAATTGGTTCTAAATCCTAACCTAAATCGAGCTCCCTCCAGTCTATTGACCGCTATACTGCTCAAATAAGGCCCCACTTCAATGTCGTTAAACTTCTTATAGCCACTCAAAGCTATCTCAGCAATTTCAACATAAGTTCGAACGATGGGTAAATTCTTCACAGAATCGATCAAAGCAAAGGCTGTTAGATCTTGTCGACTCAATGGCTCATATCTAGCATGTTTCCAATATTCTGGATCAGGCTCTTTCGCATCTTCTGCCACCTCAGATGTCAAATCATAAAACTCTACAGCTTTGGGCTTATTGACGATAAAACCTTTATTGGAAATATACATCTTCAATAGCATCCCAGCAGAACCTTTGGTCAACTCTTCAATATCAATCAAAAAACGGGTTCGAGAAGGTAACCATGCTCCATCGGCAACTTGCTCTAACTCTTGAGAAATTTTAATCTTATCGATGAAATTCAAATTCGCCTGTTTATCAATAGCGGCATCAATTTGAACCAAAGCAAAGCTGGTAGTATCAATCCACATTTGACCTGTGAAAACGAGGTCTAGAGGATTTTTAGGGTCAAAATCCAATTGAAAACACACATGACCGTCAACATTGACCGTATCACCTAAAAAATATTTATAGTTTCCCTTCCAATTATCTCCAATGGGGCTTGCAAAGTCTTTGCCAAAAAAAGGAACATAATTTTGATAAAAATTATAATTCGCAATCAAGTTTCCGCCCACCAATTGGGAAATAAAGCCCCCATCTTGCACTCCTACCCCCTTAATGTTGGTTTTAATAATCTTTTCCTTCTTTCGTCTCGGAGACTCTCGATAATAGAATTTACTGATAGATTCAGAGATATATGTCGGAATTACAGGCTTTCCATCTTCACCGGCTTCTTTCTCAAACTTCTTAATGGAAGATTCAATTTCTCGCATGATTTTCGTATTCCTCAATTTCTCCGAAATATTATCTACATCCAGTTCCATTTTGGTGTAAGAATCATATTCGTAAGCGGATAATTTATTCCGATCATGCAGGTCTCGTTGTTTGACCACTTGGCGCAATATCTTAAAGGCGGGATTCTCTCCTGAATAAACGATAACCTCTTGCAAGGCCTTTTGAGCAGGTTCCATTTGGAAATCAACTTCTTGAACTGCCTTCTTTTTATCGATGAATTTGACCCGCTTTTTATATCCAACGAAGGATACAAAGAGGGAATCTGTTAATACTTTGGAATGAAAGGTATATTCTCCTTGAAAATTGGTGGTAGTACCCAGATTAAGACCCACTAAACCAACCGATGCAAAGGGCACAGGGTCTCCATTAGAAGCATCTGTCACTCTTCCCTTGATCACATATTGCGCAGAAGCCCAATGTACACCCACCAAAAGAATCAGTAGAGCCAAAAAAATACGACTTTTCCAATTCATTAATCTACCATTAAACAAGGTTAAAGCTTATTAGATACTGTAACAAAAATACAGATTGATTGGAACAATCCCACTATTTGTCGTGAGATTTTCGATTTTCGTCGACAAATACTTTAAATTTTTGTAAAGCACGGGCACGATGTGCCATTTGATTTTTTTCTGACAAGGTCATTTCAGCAAATGTCCTTGTTAATCCCTCTGGTTGAAAAACAGGATCATAGCCAAATCCAGCATTTCCTCTAGCTTCTTGGATAATATTCCCTACTATTTCTCCCTCAAACTGAACAAATTTCCCATTTTCATGAAATGTTAAAATTGTCACGAATCTTGCTCTTCTATTTACTTCATGATGAAGGTTCTGCAATAACAAATTTAGGTTGTTCAGGTCATTTTTAGGCTCCCCTGCATATCTGGCTGAATAAACCCCAGGAGCACCGTGTAGGGCTTTTACTTCTAAGCCTGAATCATCTGATAAACAAGTCACATGGTAACGATCTGCAATGAATTTTGCCTTCAACATGGAATTCTCTTCCAACGTTGAACCTGTTTCTGGAATCTCCTCTTCTAGCCCTAAATCTTGTACTGTTCTAACCTCAAATTGACCATGCAATAAGGCCTTAATCTCTTCTACTTTGTGAAGATTTTGCGTTGCTAAGTACAATATAGGTAGCATGAAATTATTGAACAGGAACTTCTATTTCAAAACACAAAGGAGAGTTGGCTGGAATAGATCCTTGATTATTAGCACCATATCCCAATTTGGATGGTAATATAACAATCGCTTTTTCACCCATTTTTAACTTCATGATTCCTTCATCAAAACCTGGAATGAGTTGACCAGCGCCTACTAACATGGAAGCACCAGTGCGGGAATCAAAAATAGGATCATATACAACTTTGCCAGCTGCATCCAATTTTAAATAACTAAAACCTAAACGACCCGTATAATTCACCAAATAAGATTGAGTAGGTATCAATGCTTTTCCTGTAGGATTAGAAATCGTTTTTTGAAAGATCAAACCAGTACTTGTCACTTCAGGATTATTGACATTGTAGGTTTTCTTCATTTCTTCGATTACTTGATTTTCTGTTTGAACGGAAATCAATTCGATATCAATTTTAATAACAGAATAGGCTGGGATTAAACCATTCCCGTATGAACTCCCTCCAAAGGCTAAACTAGCTGGTAAAATAAATACCCCTTTATCACCTTCCTTCATGTAACGCAAAGGAAGCGTAAACACACTCTCGAAACTTCCTGTTACATAGCCACGTGGCTGTTTCAATAATCGGGAGGTGGAATCAACTTTAGATCCATTTAATAAAGTCATCACATAGTGATACTTGACTAAATCTGTATAAGCAGCTTGCTTGCCAGAAGTTCCTGCTGATAAGATGGAATAATACATCCCTTCAGGTGATTTCTGAACATTTAATTTATTATCTGCAATGTATTTTTGAATATCTTTTTCGTTGTTTTCTACCTGCTGATCAATGGCATTAAAATCACAACTTGATAATCCGAAAAGCGTAAATATTAAAACAAAACTTAGGTAAAATGTACTTCTGGTCATGGTAACTACTCGTTAATTTTGGCTAAATATACTTCGAACATCAAAGGTGTAAAACCAGGAATACTCCCTGAACCTGCTTGTCCATACCCTAAAGTGGATGGAAACACTAAAATGGCTTTCTCACCTAAACGCATTTTTTCTATTCCTTTTTGGAAACCTTGTACCGTCTGAGTTCCTCCAATGGTGACTGATAAACTATCTGTTTTCAACATATTACCGTCAAAAGCATATCCATTTAAGAATCTTCCTGTGTATTTAATCTTGACAATTTTCCCTGATGCAGGTAAATCACCTGTTCCTTTAACCAATTGGATAAATCGTAAACCTTCCGTGGTAGTTTCTGTCACGTTAAAGCCTTTTTTGGCAATAAATTCTTTAATATTATCTTCTTGGCTACGAACTTTATATGACTTAATGGTCACTTTCATAGGGGTGTAGGCAGGAAGACCAGGAAATTCCTGAGCTGTTCCAGGTAAAGCCATGATTGCTTGCTCCCCTTCTCGAATAAATGCCATCAAACGACTAAAAACAGGGTTGGTAAAACCATAGCGATAAATGTAAGGTGTATTTAACTTACGATCGGTACTATCTAAAACCTGACCTGTTAGCAAATTTGCAAATTCATAATGCACTGAAAGCGTATCGCCTTTGGTCGCTAACTCACCAGCCGAATTAGCATTCGTAACGACGTAGTAGGCCCCGTTTTCCATGGCAACAGGACTTTGTCCCAATTTTGAAAAATAAGTAGCAATCTGAGCTTGGTTTTCTTTCGCTCTAATCTCATCCACCAATTCAACATTGCTTAAGCAAGCCCCCAAACCCAAAGTCAAAGCCAAAAAAGCACTAATTCTAACAAACATTCGATTGACCATCATCATATACATTCACTAATTCACTCATTTTATTCCATCCTAAACGAATAAGGTTTCGGATTCGTATGGAATAAAGAAGAAAGGGGACCGAAATCCCCTTAAAAATTTATTTTTTGTTCAATAACTCTACTTCAAATACTAAAACAGAGTTCGCAGGAATAGGTCCGCGCTCTTGATCTCCATAACCTAAAGCTGAAGGAATCACGAAAACACCTTTTCCACCTTTTTTCAATAAAGTTAAGGCTTCATTAAAACCTGGGATCATTTGACCCAATGGCATTTCTGCAGCACTACCTTTATCAAATTCCTTTCCATCTACGAAAGAACCACGGTAATTTACGGTCCAAGTATCTCCCATTTTAGCAGCTACACCAGCACCTGGGCTTAGAATAGAATAATACAAACCTGAAGCAGATTTCTGGAAAGTTTTACCTGATTTGGCAATATAGTCAGCAATCACTTTTGGCTCTTGAGCTAATTTACCTGCTGCAGCTTGCTTATTCACGGCAGCTTCTTTTTCCATTTCCTTTTCAAATTCAGCACGAGATTGTACTTTCAATACCTTCACTGTGTATTTCAAATCAGAACCTGGCTTCAAGAATGGAGGAAGTGGCGCTTGAATATTTTTTGTTAAGCTATCAATAGGAACCAAAATAGTGGCACTATCTCCTAATGCCAATAAACGTAAACCGTTTTCAAATGTACCTTTGAATGAACCTGGAGCATTATTAGGAGCTTGGATCATTCCTTTACCTGGTTTTCCCTCTTTATATGTATCCTGTAAAACAGAATCTGTTGAATTTTTAATCACTAATCCAAAAGTAATGATGTCTCCATCTTTCAGCTTTTTGGCTTTGTCATCATGACTGTGAAATTGAATTTTTACGCCATCGATCACCTCGACTTTGTTTTGATTACATGCAGACAAAAATACGACTGCTGATAAAAGACCAATGAGTTGTTTACGCATGATTGTTTTGTTGAGACCGAAGTCTGTTATGGATTGTTTTAGATTGATTCGTTTATAAATTTTTAACTCGATTTATTTCAGAAAGATACAAAGGTAACACTTCTTGCAATTTTTCCTTCGCTCCTTCAATAGAGCTCGAAGAAAATCGACCACCTGAGGCATTTTTATGACCACCACCTTCAAAATAAGTCGATGCAAATTCATTCACAGCAAATGGCTCAATAGAACGAAACGATAATTTGATTCCATCAGGACGCTGTATTAATAAGATAGCCCATATTGCTCCCGCAATTTGTAGACCATAATTCACGATTCCCTCCGTATCTCCCGCTTGTGAATTAAATTGTTTTTGATCCTCTTCTGTAATCCACATCAATGCCAAATGATATTCAGGCAAATAATCCAGTCGATTCGCTAGCACATGCCCTAAAAAACGTAATCGATCTAAGCTCGCAGAATCAAATATTTTACGATGTACAGCATTTGTATTAACGCCTTTTTGAATGAGCTGAGCTACTACCTCATGTACATGGGCTGTGGTATTTGGATGGCGGAAAGAACCTGTATCGGTCATAATACCTGAATACAAGCAAGAACCCATGGCTTCATCAATCAGTGCATCATCTCCCCATTCTTGAATCAAATCAAAAATTAGCTCGCAAGTAGACGCAGCTGTTGTTCGATGATAATAATAATCCGCAAAATCTTCTGGATTCAAATGATGATCTATCACCACTTTGGTTCCTCGTGCTGCTTTGATGGAATGGCTTAAGCCATGCAAACGTTGCATACCTGAAAAGTCCAAACAAAAAATAAATTCGGCATCTTTCAACAGGGCCTCAATTTGAACCTTGTGTAAGGTATCTTCAAAATTGAGAATATTCTCAGATCCCGGCATCCATTTTAAATTAGCCGAAACTGCTGATGGTACAATAACACTTACATCCAAACCACGCTGGGTCAAATAATTTTGCCAGGCTAAAGATGAACCGATGGCATCTGAATCAGGGTTAAAGTGCGTCGTGATGACTGCCTTAGTACCAGAGTTTAATTGTGCTTGAAGCGCCGAAATGGAAGACATAAAATTGATAATGCGCCATAATAAATTTGGGCGTTCGCAAAGTTAAAGATAAATTTGAATAAAAATTTTACTATGCCTACAAATCGCACCTTTACCATGATTAAGCCAGATGCTGTTGCAGATGGATTCACAGGGCCTATCATTCAGCAAATTGAAGCTGCTGGATTTAAAATCATTGCTCTTAAAAAAATACAATTAAGTAGTGAAGAAGCAGGTAAATTTTATGCCGTTCATGCGGAGCGCCCTTTCTTCCAAAGTTTGTGTGATTACATGTGTTCGGGTGCTATCATTCCTATGGTGCTAGAAAAAGAAAATGCGGTGGAAGATTTCCGCACGCTAATAGGGGCTACCAACCCTGCCCAAGCTGCAGAAGGCACCATTCGCAAGCAATTTGCCAGGTCATTGGAATCCAATGCCATCCATGGTTCCGATTCAGATGAAAATGCAGCTATTGAAGGTGCGTTTTTCTTTACTGAAAAAGAATTAGCCTAGTTATTTGTGTTTATAAAATAAGAAACCATTCTCTTCTTTCATGAAGGTAATATGTGGATGATATTTCATGATATCATCCACATCGTTTTTCATGACGAAATAGGTAGGTCTATCCACGGTTTTCATACCTAAGAGGGTTTCTCCATCTGGAGAGGCGCTTCCTTTTTGAAAATATAAGAGGTGGGCAAAGGATTTAAAACCGACAGTTTCTATATACACCTTTTGACCTACTTTAGATTCATAAAAATCAATAACAGTAGCTTGAGTATATCCTTCTATTTTAGGGACTACCTGAGCCATGTACATCATAATGATGGCAATTCCTGTAATCATCAAACCATAGATACGCTTAGGTACTAATACACCCTTTTGAGCAATCCAATAAATGATCGCCAAAGCAAAAGCGACTCCGATCAGGATTTCAAAGCCTGACCAGTAGACTGGCGCTTGTAGATTTCCCTGAACAAACTTATCTTGAATCAAAGGTATTATCTCAAAAGAATGTGAGCCAATATAAGGCACTAAGGATAAGATCAATGAAAATAATAAACCAATGATCAGCAGGCCTATACTGTGACTCTTCTTCCAGGAACTGAAGCCCGATTCCCAATCACATAAAACACGTGCTGAAAAAAAGCTCAATGGAATCCAGCACATGGATGAATAATGCACAATTTTGGTTTTAACCAAACTGAATAAAATCAAGACTACCCAAAATAGGATTCGAAACCAAACACTAAGATTGCGCTCTTCCTGCGTCGCTAGATTCACATCAGATTTCTTTGATATCAATGGGCTGATGGCCCAAATGGATATAGGAAAACAACCCAACAATAACACCAAAGCATGGTAATAAAAAGGCTGACCATGTCCGGCATCACCCGTGGTTAATAAGCGAATTTGATAAGCAAAAAAATCAGCAATGATTCCTGTTCCGAATTTCATGGCAATGATTCCATACCAAGAAGCAAAGAAGAAAATCGCAATGATACTTACCCAAGTCAAAGCTTTCAACCAAGCTAGTAGTCGGCCCCACTCCGTCCGATTCAATAGTACATAAATAACAGCAGTTAGTCCCCAAATCAATAAGGCTACGGGGCCTTTCGTTAATAAGGCTAAACCGATGAAAATGGATGAAATGATTAGCTCTTTAGTGGCAAAATTTTTCCAAAAAGATAGGATCAACTGATATACACCCAAGAAAATCAACAAATTGAACAGAGGATCAATGATTCCTGAACTGGCGTAAACATGGGGCGTAATGGCAGCCAAATAGGAAAATGCCCACAAATGCCCCATTTTAGGTGAAAAATGCTTGGCTCCAATGCGGTACAATGTTAGCAAGGTGGCTATACCTATCAAGGCATTGGGAAAGCGAGCGGCAAATTCCATACTGGTCCAAGCCTTTTCCGTAAATGTCCCAAAGAATTGAAAACTTAAAGCTTGCAACCAAATAAATAAAGGAGGTTTCTCCCAAAAAGGCATAAAATTAATCTGCACACTAAGGTAGTCGCCCGTTTTAATCATTTCTCTTGCCGACTCGGCAAAATTGATTTCATCCCAATCAAATAAATGGCTCGCTCCAAGAAAAGGTATGTAAACCAAAGCGCCGATAAGGGCCCAAAAAAGATAAGGCTTACGCAGAAGGATTGGATTCATTAGCCAATTTTTTAAAGATGGTCAAATAATATAAGATAGCTGAACTCAGTACACCGATGATGGCCCCAACTGCAGTATCGATAGGAAAATGCTGAAAAAGATAAACACGTGATAGCGCTACCCCTGAGGCCATGCAAGCCATAAAAACACCCCAGCGGGCTGATTTAGCAGCTAAAGCCATCCAGAAAAACATAAACCAGGCCGCAGCTGTGTGACCAGAAGGCATACTATTAAATTCATTGATAAATACACCTGGAACAGTATACCATGCATAAGTTTCATTCCTAAAATAAGCAAAAGGCCTCAAGCTACCTTCAAAAACAAAATGCTTAAGCCCCTGTGTGATGAGGGTAGATAGCAAGTAAGAACCTAAATAAGGCAACACCCATTTCCTTTGTTTGAAATATAGAAATACAGCAAAAAGTAATGGGAGAAAAACTTCTGCTAAACTGGTGAAAAAACGAAATATGTGATCTAATATGGGTTGATGACACTCATTGATCCAGCGCACTTGATCAAAGCGATGAAAGGCTAAGGAGTATATCCAAACAATGACTTCGAAGAACAGCCAAGTCCGGATAAATGATCGAATGGAGGCGGGTAATTGATTCATGAGCTCAAAGGTCGTAAGATTTTATCAAATTGTTCCAGCATAGCCTTGCTGTTTCCAAAAAAATGACTAATTTTGCAATCCTTTTTACCCGAGAGACAATGAAAGTATTGGATGCCTATCAGATACCCATCATTTCCCTAGAAGACAAATCGTACCGATATAGCTTTGAGGGCGGAGATGATTTTTTTAAGGCTTTTGAGCAAGAATGGGTACAAAAAGGCAAGTTTCAGGCAGAGATAGAGTTAAATAAATCTGCTACAATGATTCAGGTTTTGATGAAGATCAAAGGCCATTTGAATTTAATTTGTGATCGATCCAACGAGGAATTTGAATTCCCTTTGGACATTCAGGAAAAGTTAATTTACAAATACGGGGATCATTTTGAGGACTTGGGCGACAATTTGTTTTTAATCGACAGAAAAGAGCCAAAACTTGATTTATCGCAGGATTTATATGATTTCATAGCTTTACAAGTACCTATGAAAAAATTACATCCTAGGTTTGTTAAACCAGAAGATGAATCAGCTGAAAACGAATTTTTATATACCACAGCTAAGGATACCGATATCCCCAAAACAGAGGAAGAAAGTATAGATCCACGCTGGGCAGCATTAAAAAAATTAACAGATAATAATTAGAAATTAATTCAATTTACATACAATGGCACATCCTAAAAGAAAGATTTCAACCACACGCCGTGACAAAAGACGTTCTCACGATTTTAGCACTCCAAGACAATTATCTGTGGATAGCCAAACAGGAGAAACTCATTTATTCCACCGTGCACACGTTCACGAAGGAAACTTATTCTATAAAGGAAAGATGATTGTAGAAGGTTATTCTTCTTAGTCTTATTTCTCTTTATCAAGGAAAAGAACTTATTTTTGCGACAAGCGAAAATATCCCGTTAAAATGCTATTTTTTGACTAAATTTAATACTATTTTTGCCCCAAGCTTTAGTAATTAAACATAATTAGATGAAAATAGCGGTCGACGTGATGGGTGGAGATTTTGCTCCAAAAGCAGTAATAGAGGGTATTCTTTTAGCTCTTCCCAGTCTTTCCAATAATGAAATAATTCTAGCCGTAGGTCCCCGTGATACGATCCAATCTATATTGGATGAACATCAATATTCGGGAACGCAAATACAAATCATTCACGCAGATCAAGTGATTGAAATGGGTGAGCACCCTACTCGAGCTTTATCCCAAAAACCCAATTCCTCCATCGGAATTGGGTTTGGTCTTTTAAAGGAAGGCAAAGCTGATGTCTTTGCTTCAGCAGGTAATACCGGTGCGATGATGGTTGGATCATTATTCTCCGTTAAAACCATTGAAGGCATTCAAAGACCAGCCATCGCAGGTTTTGTTCCTCAAACGGATGGCAAATACGCCGTCATGTTGGACATTGGTGCCAATGCGGATTGTAAGCCTGAAATGCTCGAACAATTTGCCTTACTTGGCTCAGTTTATTTCGAAGCCACTACAGGTATCAAATCTCCCCGTGTAGGTCTCATCAATATTGGTGAAGAGGAACAAAAAGGTTCTATTTTAGCTCAGGCTACACATGCTTTATTAAAAGCAAATTCTAAAATTAATTTTATAGGCAATATTGAAGGAAAAGATTTCTTCAAGGGAAAAGCTGACGTTATTGTGACGGATGGCTTTACGGGAAACATTATGTTAAAAATGGGTGAATCCATCTATAACATCATGAAGGACCAAGGAATGACCAATGATTTTGTTGAAAACACCAATTACGAAAAATACGGCGGTAGCCCTATCATTGGAATCAATGGCAATGTCATCATTGCACACGGCGCTTCGAGCCCCGTTGCTATCAAAAATATGATTGGACTTTGTAAGTCCGTAGTGGAATCGAAAGTCTGCGAGAAAATCAAAGACATTATCGAGAACAAATAAAAAATAGTTTAGGTTAAAGAAACATGACCCATAAAATAAACGCAGCTATTACCGGAGTAGCAGGATATGTGCCGGACTATGTGCTGACCAACGAAGAATTAGAAAAGTTAGTAGAAACTAACGACGAATGGATCACCACTCGTACAGGAATCAAAGAACGTAGAATTCTAAAAGGCGAAGGCTTAGGTACTTCATATATGGGAGCCAAAGCGGTTACCGACTTATTGAAGAAAACGAACACGAAACCTGAGGAAGTTGATTTATTGATTTGTGCCACCGTCACTCCCGATTATTTCTTTCCATCTTGCGCCAACCTGATTTGCAAATCAGTGGGAATCCGCGAAACTGCTTCTTTCGATTTAGCTGCGGCTTGTTCTGGCTTTTTAAATGCCTTAGGAACTGGTACCGCATTTATCGAATCTGGTCGTTACAAGAAAGTCGTTATAGTAGGAGCTGATAAAATGTCTGCCATTGTTGATTATGCTGACCGCACCACTTGCATTCTTTTTGGAGATGGAGCTGGAGCTGTGATGTTGGAACCGACAGAAGACGGAACAGGAGTTCAGGATTTTATTTTGAAATCGGATGGTGAAGGATGTGAAAGTTTGATGCAAAAAGGAGGAGGAAGTGCTTTCCCGCCGACGCATGAAACCATTGATCAAAAACTACATTACATTCGTCAAGAAGGTCAATCTGTTTTCAAATTTGCCGTGACTCGTATGGCCGATATTTCTGCTGAAATCATGGAGAGAAATCATTTGACTGGTGATGATATCGCTTATTTGGTGCCTCATCAGGCTAATAAGCGTATCATTGATGCCACAGCCAATCGCATGAACATTGGAGAAGATAAGGTGATGTTGAATATTCATCGCTATGGTAATACCACAGCGGCCACTATTCCATTATGTCTTTGGGATTATGAAAACCAATTGAAAAAAGGAGATAATTTAATTTTAGCAGCTTTCGGTGGAGGCTTTACTTGGGCATCAGCTTATGTAAAGTGGGCTTATAATCCGAAATAATTTTTCATTATATACATGGCAACTACAGCAGACATTAAAAATGGAATGGTAATCAAATACAATGATGACCTATTTTCCATTGTCGAATTTTTACACGTTAAACCTGGTAAAGGTCCAGCTTTCGTTCGTACGAAATTAAGATCTTTAACCTCGGGTAAAGTGATTGATAATACCTTCAACTCAGGAGTAAGTATTTACCCCGTTCGAGTGGAAAGAAGAAAATTCCAATTCATTTATAAAGATGAATATGGTTATAACTTCATGGACAATGAATCTTTTGAGCAAATCTTGTTAAACGACAACTTGGTGGTTATGGCAGATTTGATGAAAGAAGGACAAGAGGTTGAAATATTAATTAATACAGAGAATGATGAGGCTATTTCATGTGAATTACCTCCATTCGTTGAATTAAAAGTAACTTACACAGAACCAGGTGTTCGTGGAGATACGGCTAACTCCCCTAAAAAACCCGCGACCGTAGAGACTGGTGCCACAATTACCGTACCTATTTTTATTGAACAAGACGAAGTGATCAAAGTCGATACACGTACCTACGCTTATGCGGAGCGAGTAAAATAAACAGCTTATCTCATTTTTATTACATTTGTACCACAATACAAGCAGGTAAACCTAATACTATCAAGAATGGACACCAAAGAAATACAGCGATTACTGGATTATATCGCAAAATCACCTCTTGCAGAGGTTAGTATCGAAACTGAAGGATTAAAAGTTTCTGTTAAAAAACATGGAGAAGCGGCTCCAAGTGTACAGGTTGTACATACGCCTGCACCTGCAGCGGCACCAGTGGCAGCAGTAGCTGCGGCGGCTCCAGCAGCACCTGCAGCTCCAGCGCCAGTAGCAGACAATTTATATACGGTCAAATCACCGATGATTGGAACCATTTATTTAGCCCCTGGGCCAGAAAAAGGTAATTATGTAGAAGTTGGATCAAGCATCGAACCAGGTAAAACGGTTTGTATGATTGAAGCAATGAAATTATTCAACGAGATCGATGCAGAAGTATCGGGTAAAATCGTGAAAATTTTGGTGGATAACGCCACACCTGTTGAATTTGACCAACCCCTTTTCCTAGTAGAAAAAGCATAATAAACGCTCGATTTCCAATGGTATAGAGCGCCAAATAAGAATTACTATGTTTAAAAAAATACTCATTGCGAATCGTGGGGAGATAGCCCTTCGTATTATTCGTACTTGCAAGGAAATGGGCATCAAAACGGTTGCCGTATTTTCCACAGCAGATCGCGACAGCTTGCATGTTCGTTTTGCGGATGAGGCGGTTTGTATTGGCCCCCCTCCTAGCAAGCAATCTTACTTAAGTATTCCAGCTATTATATCAGCTGCTGAAGTGACTGGCGCAGATGCTATTCATCCAGGTTATGGATTTTTGTCTGAAAATGCTGAATTTTCTCGCATCTGTGAAGAGCATGGAATCAAGTTCATCGGTGCGTCAGCTGAGATGATTAATTCCATGGGAGACAAGGCCACGGCCAAGGATACCATGAAAAAAGCAGGTGTTCCTGTCATTCCTGGTTCAGATGGTTTATTGGATACGGTTGAAGAAGCTATTGCATTAGCTAAAATAATTAAATACCCTGTCATCATCAAAGCTACGGCTGGAGGTGGAGGACGTGGTATGCGTATCATTAGAGAAGAATCTGAATTTGCCAAGCTTTGGGATGATGCCAAAATGGAAGCGGCTGCAGCATTTGGTAATGATGGTATGTACATGGAGAAATTTGTGGAAGAACCTCGTCATATTGAAATTCAAGTAGTTGGAGATAAATTTGGTACGGTTTGTCACTTATCAGAACGTGATTGTTCTATTCAGCGCCGTCACCAAAAATTATGTGAAGAAACTCCTTCTCCTGCATTAACAGACGATTTACGTAACCGCATGGGAGCTGCCGCCGTATCGGGAGCTGCGGCTATTAGATATGAAGGTGCTGGAACCATTGAGTTTTTGGTAGACAAAAATGGTGACTTCTATTTCATGGAAATGAATACACGTATTCAGGTAGAACATCCAATTACAGAAGAAGTTACGGACTTTGACTTGATCAAGGAACAAATTAAAGTAGCTGCTGGAATTGCGATTTCGGGACAAAATTATTTCCCTAAATTATACGCTTTGGAATGCCGTATTAATGCTGAGGATCCATCCAATGGATTCCGCCCATCTCCAGGCAAAATCACCAATTTGCATTTGCCTGGCGGACATGGCGTGCGTATTGACTCCCATGTTTACTCAGGCTATACGATTCCTCCCAACTATGACTCCATGATTGCAAAGGTTATTGTTAGTGGTCAGAGTAGAGAGGAAGTTTTATTACGCATGAAACGCGCGCTTCAAGAATTTGTTATTGAAGGTATTAAAACAACCATTCCATTCCATATCAAATTGATGGATGACCCTGGTTTTCAATCAGGTAAATTCACCACAGCCTTTATGGACACCTTTGATTTAAGTAATTTATAAAAGCTTATATCATCATTCAAAGAAGGAGGCAAGCGCCTCCTTTTTTGTTTATGAACATATATTTTTATTTTTTAGTACGTCGCTTGGATATTAGTCTTTGAATTTCTAAATTTGCACTCCCATTTTTCGATTGAATGCCCGTTTAGTTGCAAAATAGGTCATAATCAAATCCTTAAGACAAATTCCGTGGTCTTGATGGTGCGATTCAACAGTTAAACAATACTATAGTGGATACTTTAAGTTACAAAACCATCTCCGCCAATAAGGCTACAGTACAGAAAGACTGGGTGGTGGTAGATGCTGAAAATCAAGTTTTAGGACGTTTATGTTCTGAAATCGCAAAAATTATTCGTGGCAAGCACAAGCCTTCATTTACTCCACACGTAGATTGTGGTGATAATGTCATTGTGATCAATGCGGAGAAAGTTCGCTTGACAGGAAAGAAAATGACTGACAAGGTGTACATCCGTCACACAGGATATCCAGGTGGACAGCGTTTTGCTACTCCACGTGAGGTGTTAGTTAAGAACCCACGCGGTGTGATAGAATCTGCGGTGAAAGGTATGTTACCAAAAAATCGTTTAGGTCGTGAATTGTTCACTAACCTATTTGTATATGCTGGTACCGAGCACCCACATGCAGCTCAACAACCAAAAGAAATAAAGTTTTAACGGACAATATGACCCAAAAATAGGTCAATCCTCAATCAAATGGCAGAATTAACAAGCAAAATCGGTAGAAGAAAGACGGCAATCGCCCGTATTTCAATGACCCCTGGTAAAGGCCAGATTAAAATCAACGGCCGTACGATGACTGATTACTTCCCATCTGAAATTCTTCAGATTGTCGTTAATCAGCCTTTCGCATTAACCAACACATTAGGTTCTTTTGACGTAACCGCTAACGTAGATGGTGGTGGAATCAAAGGACAAGCTGAAGCTTTACGCTTAGCTATTTCTCGTGCATTGCAAACGCAAGACTCGGAATTACGTTCACCTTTGAAAAAAGAAGGTTTCCTAACGCGTGATCCGCGTATGGTTGAACGTAAGAAACCAGGTAGAAGAAAGGCGCGTAAGAGATTCCAATTCTCTAAGCGTTAATCCCAAATTGCGTGGAAAGGGCTTGTCTGTTGCCGATGCCTTTTCCACATTTTTATTTTTCCTCATTCTTAAACTCAAAAAATGGCACAATTAAGCTACAATGAATTATTAGATGCAGGTGTACACTTTGGACACCTTACCCGTAAGTGGGACCCTAAAATGGCTCCTTACATCTTCATGGAGAAGAACGGGATTCACATCATCGATCTTAATAAAACTCTTTCTTGTTTAGACGAAGCTACTGCAGCAATGCGTGCTATCGTTCGTTCTGGTCGTAAGATCATGTTCGTTGCTACTAAAAAGCAAGCTCAAGAAGTGGTATCTGCTGAAGCAGAAAAATTAAAAATGCCTTACGTAACCGATCGTTGGTTAGGTGGTATGTTGACAAACTTCGCGACGGTACGTAAGTCCATCAAGAAAATGTCAAGCATCGACAAAATGTTAAAAGACGAAGTAATCGTCAAAACTCTTGCTAAGCGTGAGCGTTTAATGATGACTCGTGAAGAAGAGAAATTGAAGCGTGTATTAGGTGGTATCACTGAATTAACTCGTCTTCCAGCTGCTCTTTTTGTTGTTGACGTAAAGCGTGAGCACATCGCAGTAGAAGAAGCTAAAAAATTGGGTATCCCAGTTTTTGCTATGTGCGATACCAACTCAAACCCAGATTTAGTTGATTTCCCTATCCCAGCAAACGATGATGCTTACAAATCTATTGCAGTTATTACAGCTGCTATTAGTAAGGCCATCGAAGAAGGTTTAGCTGAAAGAAAACAAGATAAAGATGACGCTCGTTTAGCTGAAGAAGAGGAATCAAAGCGTATTGCTGATGAGGAATCACAAGAAGCAGCTAAAGTAGCCGCTAAGTACGAAAAAGAAGCAGAACAAGAATAAACATATTCATAAAATGTCAATTACAGCCGCAGACGTTAATAAATTACGCCAAATGACTGGCGCCGGAATGATGGATTGCAAAAAAGCTTTGACTGAAGCCGATGGCGATTTCGAAGCAGCTATCGATATACTTCGCAAAGCTGGTCAAAAGGTAGCCGCAAAACGTGCTGAAAATGCAACCAACGAGGGAGTAGTACTCGTAGCTCTTTCAGCCGATCATTCTAATGGTAAATTAATCGCACTTGCTTGTGAGACTGAACCAGTTTCAAAAGTAGCCGATTTCAATAACTTAGCTCAAAGCATTTTAGAAGTTGCTGTGAAATCACACGCTCCTAGTGCTTCTGCTCTTTTAGCTGAGCCTCTTTCAGATGGTCGTTCAGTAGAAGGTCACATCATTGAATTAACAGGTAAAATTGGTGAAAAAATCACTTTAGCTGCTTATGAAAACATTGATGCTGAGAAAGTGGTATCTTACATCCACTCAAACAACAAAATCGGTGTTTTAGTAGCATTCGAAGGTGTTGAAGGAACAGACGTAACAGAAGTTGGTAAAGATATCGCGATGCAAATCACTGCGATGAAGCCTGTAGCTTTAGATAAAGATGGTGTAGATGCGGAAACAATTCAACGCGAAATCGAAATCGGAAAAGACCAAGCTCGTCAAGAAGGTAAGCCTGAAGCGATGTTAGAAAAAATTGCCGTAGGTAAATTGGAGAAATTCTACAAAGAATCTACTCTATTGAACCAACAATTCGTAAAAGATTCTTCGATCAACATTCGTCAGTTGTTAGAGCAAACTCAAAAAGGTTTGACTATCTCAACTTTCAAACGTGTGGCTTTGGCTTAATTCCAAAACCAATCGAAATATCAAAAGAGACCAGCAATTAGCTGGTCTTTTTTTGTCCCCTATCCTCATTCAATGCTGTATTATCCTACATGGTATATATCCAGCAAATTTGTCCATTTCATAGGCTGACCCCATGAAAAAAAATGACAATTTTTAACCCAGAAGTCTACTCATGCATTTTCATTAGTCCAAGACATTTTCTAACTTGTAGTAAGTTTATATCTTTAGTTTTCCTTACTTTTTAAAGCAAATGTCAAAAATCGTAGTCCTAGGCGGAGGTGAGAGTGGCGTGGGGGCTGCCCTGTTGGTCAAACATGAAGGCTTCGACGTATTTTTATCTGATCAGGGGCAATTAAAACCAGAATATCAACAAAGTTTATTGGATGCTCAGATTCCTTTTGAGCAAGGTGCGCATTCCATGGACAAAATACTGGAAGCTCAGGAGATTATCATCAGTCCAGGTATACCAGAAAAAAGCCCAATAGTAAAAGAAATCAAGCAAAAAAACATCTCCTTAGTTTCAGAAATAGAATTTGCTTCTCGATATACCCAGGCCAAAATCATTGCTATTACAGGAAGTAATGGAAAGACCACAACCACGCTCCTTACCTATCATTTATTGAAAGAAGCGGGATTAAAGGTCGGTCTAGCAGGAAATATTGGCCATAGTTTTGCTAAACAGGTCATGGAAAAGCAACATGAGTATTATGTACTGGAAATTTCTTCCTTTCAGTTAGATCGTTGCTTTCATTTTGCCCCAGATGTAGCTGTTTTATTAAACATCACACCGGATCATTTAGATAGGTACGAATACCAATTTGAAAATTATATTCAATCAAAATTCCGCATTTTCCAAAATGCCCAAGCAAATACAACCTGCATCTTTTGGTCAGGCGATCCTGTACTTCAATCGCATGCAAGCTCTTTACCGAATCAAGCCAAGATTAAAACCATCAGCTTTGATGATTCAAATGCCAACATGTTGATCCAAAACGATCAATTGAAAGGCTCTTCCCAATTCCAATTAAACCTAGCGGATGCACCTCTAAAAGGCCCTCATAATGCCATTAATATGTCGGCAGCCATCCTAGCAGCAGAAGCTGTTGGAATCAGTGCAGAATCGATACATTTGGCTTTAAAAACTTTTGAAAATGCGCCACATCGACTAGAACCTTGCGGGACATGGAAGGGGGTTCAATTTATCAACGACTCCAAAGCTACCAATGTTGATGCCGTATTTTATGCCCTAAATAGCTTCAAACAGCCCATCATTTTAATAATTGGAGGAGTTGATAAAGGAAACGAATACGAGGTATTGGATGATTTAGTCAAAGAAAAAGTGAAGGGCATCATTTGTCTTGGAATCGATAATCAAAAATTAGAATCCCATTTTGGGCCTATTGGTACTTCCATATTTTCAACAGATAATCTACAAACTGCCGTTCAAAAAAGCATTGAATGGGGGCAATCAGGCGATATAGTGCTTCTTTCTCCTGCCTGCGCAAGTTTTGATTTATTCAAAAACTATGAAGATCGTGGAAATCAATTTAAAGCTATGGTAAAAATGCTCAACGATGGAAAATAGAATCTCTGAATTCATCAAGTCCAAATTAGCTGGTGATTACCAAATATGGTTCATCGTCTTTGTCTTAAATGCCTTTGGTTTACTCATTCAGTTTTCTGCCAAAGGAAGGATGGTCATGATGAATCCAATGGACCCCATTTTAAGTTTTATTAAGTCCTTAGTGATATTAACATTTTCATTTATTATGATGTCTTGGTTCTCTCGACAGAACTATTTGAAATTTGCTCAATACAGTCATATCGCCTTGATTTTTTCTTGGATGCTCATCTTATTTGCATTTATTTTTGGAGAAAGTAAAGGTGGTGCTAGCCGTTGGCTAGAAATTGGACCCATCTCCTTCATGCCATCTGACATGGCTAAATTGTGCTTGATTGGTAGCCTGTCTAAAGATTTTTCCACGCGTCAATCTAACCCCGAGGCATATAATTGGCAGTTTTTCCTTTGGTTATTAATTAAAATTGGAATCACCTGCTTTCTCATCATGCTTTCCAACTTTTCCACCAGCATTTTGATCTTCTTAACCAGCATCATTCTAATGATTTTTGGTCGAGTGCCATGGAAACAAATTGGTTATATCATAGCCTCTGTCGCTATTTTAGCTAGCTTGGTAGTCACACTTGAAATTGGACAAAGAGCTAAAACTGTAAAAGCAAGGATTGCTAACTTTAGCAATCGTGTAGGTAAAAAAGATAGTAAGTCCGTTGATAAAAAAGATGAGGACTATCAACTTTACCGCAGTTATTATGCCATTGCCACTGGCGCATTAAGTCCCAAAGGTCCTGGGCGTAGCCAACAACGTTACTTTCTATCTCAAGCAGAATCGGACTTTGTTTATGCTATCATTGTAGAAGAATACGGAATTGTGGTAGCCATTTTCATCCCACTCTTTTTCCTTTGGCTGATGTATCGAGGGGCTAATGCCGTCCGACATAGTGGTAAACCTTTTGGAGGATTACTATCGGCAGGCCTCACCTTTTCTATCGTATTTCAAGCATTTATCAATATGCTAGTGGCCGTAGGTGCTGGCCCAGTAACAGGTCAACCCATGCCCATGGTATCTGCAGGGGGTACTTCTTTGATATTTACAGCCATTAGTATTGGGCTCATCTTATCAGTCAGTCGAGATAAAGAACAAGAAACCAAAGATCTTAAAACCATTATTTAGTGAATCCAAATAGAATCATCATTTCAGGAGGTGGAACCGGTGGACATATATATCCAGCGATAGCTATTGCTTCCGCCATAAAGGAAATTGCTCCAAACAGTGAATTTCTATTTGTAGGTGCAGAAGGAAAAATGGAGATGGAAAAAGTACCTAAAGCAGGTTTTAACATTGTGGGCTTACCCATCGTGGGAATTAATCGTCAGCACATGATGAAAAACTTGTTATTTCCTTTCAAATTAATCAAAAGTCTTTCGAGAGCCTTTGCTATTTTAAATGAATTTAAGCCTGATATGGCCATTGGCGTGGGTGGTTATGCCTCTGGACCCATGTTATTAGCAGCTTGGGTAAAAGGCGTTCCCTATGTTATTCAAGAACAAAATTCATTTGCAGGTATTACCAATAAGTTCTTAGCTTCCAAAGCCCAGCGAATATTTGTAGCCTATCCCAACATGGAAAAATTCTTCCCAAAGGAGAAAATTCATTATTTGGGAAATCCAGTACGCAAGGATCTTATTGATCAAGTAGGTAAAAAAGAGAAAGCTATTGCTCATTTTGGTTTACAGACCGACAAACCCTGCATATTAATTATTGGTGGCAGCCAAGGAGCAAGAACCATCAATTTAGCTATTCAAGCAGGTTTAGAACAGTTAGCCAGTTCTCAAGTGCAAATTATTTGGCAAACAGGCATTCCATTTGAAAAAGAAGCACAAGCCTCTGTGCAAAATCAAGCGGACTTACATGCCTATGTTTCAGCCTTTATTTACGAAATGGATTTGGCCTATGCGGCAGCTGATTTAGTGATTTCTAGAGCTGGCGCCTTGTCTGTTTCCGAAATCTGTTTGGTAGGGAAAGCCAGTATTTTAGTTCCTCTTCCTAGTGCAGCAGAGGACCACCAAACGCAAAATGCACAAAGTCTAGTAACGCAAGGAGCCGCTATTTTAGTCAAAGATGTAGAGGCTAAACATACGCTCATTTCAGAGGCCATTGCTAGTCTTCAAAACAAAGCGCTTATAGCACAAATAGAAAAACAAAGTAAATCCATGGCCAAACCTACGGCCGCACACGATATAGCTACCAACATTTTATCCTTGTTGACCCCGAATGAAAAGTAATATTCAATTAAAAGATTTAAAATATGTGTATTTCCTTGGTATAGGAGGAATAGGAATGTCGGCTATTGCTCGATGGTTTTTACACAATGGATTTCCTGTGGCTGGTTATGATAAAACCGAAAGTCCACTGACAAAAACCTTAAGTCAGGAAGGTATGCAAATCCATTATACCGATGATATTGCTTGCATTCCTGCCGAAATATTGGCAGATACGGAACATAGCTTATTCATTTACACGCCAGCCATCCCAGCGGATCATGTAGAGAAAAACTACCTGTTAAACTTTGGAATACCCCTATATAAACGATCTGAAATACTAGGTTGGATTACCCAACAAATCCCTACCTTAGCTGTAGCTGGAACCCATGGAAAAACCACTACATCATCCCTATTGACGCATTTATTAATACATGCCAACAAAAATGTAACTGCTTTTTTAGGAGGTATTACACAAAATTATGGCACTAACTTTATCCCAAACAAGGACAAAGACAATATCATTTGTGTGGTAGAAGCCGATGAATATGATCGCTCTTTCTTAACCTTACATCCATATGCTGCGGTAGTAACTTCCACGGATGCAGATCATTTGGATATATATGGTGCTTCCGAACAAGTTGTGGAATCCTTTCAGTTATTTGTTAGCCAAATTCAAGACCAAGGTTTTTTCATTCAAAAAGTAGGTTTAGATTTAACATCTAACCAGAAAAATGCCACATTTGGCATAGAATCTGGTGATTTCCAGGCGGTTAATATCCGAATCCAAGACCATCGAATGGTATTTGATATGAAGTATCCAGGTGGAGAAATTATGGATATCCCGATGCGAATTCCTGGTTTTCATAACATTGAAAATGCACTTGCTGCGGCGGCTTTAGCCATGCAAGTTGGTTTATCAGGGGATGAAATCAAAGCAGGAATTGCCAGCTTTAAAGGAGTGAAAAGAAGATTTGAATACCACGTAGAATCGGATGAGCATGTCATGATTGATGATTATGCGCATCATCCTACGGAAATTGCTGCTTGCCTAAATTCGGTGAGAGCATTATATCCCAATGAAGAAATTGTAGCTGTTTTCCAGCCACATTTATTTTCTAGAACTAGGGATTTTTTAGATGATTTTGCTCAAAGCCTATCACTTGCTGATGAATTATATTTGCTGGATATTTATCCGGCAAGGGAACTTCCTATCCCTGGTGTAAATTCAGAAAAGCTCTTAGAAAAAGTCCAATTAGACAAGAAGCAATGCATTAGCAAAGATGATTTAAAACGAGCTATTCAAGACAAAAAACCACGATTATTAGTAACCATGGGGGCAGGAGATATTGACCTTCTTTTATCCGATTTGAAAAGCTCTTTACAATAAAATATAACATTACATGGCTCTATTAAATACAAGTAAGTGGGCACTAATCAAACGATTAATCAGCTTAATCATCTTGTTGAGCATGGGCGTTGCTGCCGTTATCTATTCCGATTTGGCGTACAATGACATTAAATGTACAGGGATCGTTGTTAAGTTAGATTCCGAAAACGAGAGACCCTTACTGGGGAAAAAAGACATCAATAATGTTGTTACCGAACAAGGAACGCGGTATTATGTAGGCAAATACCTTCAAAATATTTCTTTACACCAGATGGAAGAGCGCGTCAAGCGAATTCATTTGGTAAAATCCTGTGAAGCACATTTTGATTTTTCTGGTAAAATCATCATTTCTGTCAAAGAGTATAGTCCCATTGCACGTATCCTGAGAAATACCCTCAATGATTCTAATCTAAGCGACCAATACGTGACTCAAGATGGTAAGTTCATTGGAACAAGCCCTCTCTTTACTCCAAGGATATTGGTTGTATCTGGACCATTTTTCAAAAAGAACCGAAAAAACCTAAGTGACACTAAAGGAAAACACTTGATTCAGCTCTTTGAATTCATCAACAATAATGAATTCTGGAGAGCTCAAATATCCCAATTAGAGGTAGCTGAGGATGGTGGCGTTGTGATGATTCCTACCTTAGGAATTACTCGGGTCGACTTCGGTTTACCGATCAACATTGATACAAAATTCAAAAAACTTGCCCTTTTTTATAAGAAAATAATCCCCAATAAAGGTTGGAATACCTATCGTTGGGTACGCTTAAAATATAAGAATCAGGTTATTTGCGATTATTAGTCAAAATAGCTATTTTTAACCCTTTATGGCTTCCTTGTAGGCTAGAGTAATCTTCAATAACAAATTATGCGGAACGATTTAATCATCGGATTGGACATTGGTAGCTCCTTCGTTAGGGCTGTAGCTGGCAGACAAAATGCTTCTGGAAAATTAGAGATCATTGCATCTGGTAAAGCCAATACCATTGGAAATATTCTACAAGGAGAAATTGTCAATATCCATAAAACAACTGCTGCCATTGCAGAAGCTTTAAAAAAGATTTCTGGAGCATTGGAAGGTAAAAATACTGATTATTACTTTGCCTCCAATCTATCAGGTAGTCACATCAATGTGCAACCTTATTCGAGCACTAAAATTCGTAAAAACCCGCGTGAAGCAGTTTCACTTCAAGAGGTTTACGCTTTAATTGACGAAGCTAAAAAACCCATTGCAGAGAAAAATCCTTGCATTTTACATACTTTACCCATTGGTTTTAAAGTTGACAATTTACCAACCACTTTAGATCCAGTTGGACAGATTGGTCAAAAAATACAAGCCGATTTCATGGTTGTAACGGCTAATCCAGATAAATATGGCTTATTGGTTCAATGCTTGGTAGCTGCCGAGTCTGACCATATCAAAAAAGGCAATGTTTATTTCAGCCCGATTGCCGCATCTACTGCCGTATTAAGTCCTGAAGAAAAAGAAGAAGGCGTAGTTCTAGTGGATATTGGTAGTGGTACTACGGAAATCAGTGTCTATCAAAATAAAAGATTGGTTCAAGCAAGCATCTTAAATTGGGGAGGCGACCGTTTGACGGAAGATATTAGAATCGGTTTAAATGTTTCCTTAGAAAATGCCGAAGCATTAAAAACAACCTTTGGTTCTGCGGTTAGTAAATTGATTGACATCAATGAAGTAGTCATGATTCCTGGTATTGCAGGTCGTAAACCTACTCCGATATCTGTTAAAAACTTAGCCATTATTTTAGAAGAGCGCCTAAAAGAATTAGCCGCTAAAATTGTCGCTGAAATCAGTAAAGTAGGAGAACCACAAACCTTCAAAAGTGGTATCGTGCTATGCGGTGGAGGAGCTCAATTACCTGATATTGCAGAGTTATTCCAAAAAGTAACTGATTTAGAATGCCGAATTGGTGTTCCTATGGTCGTTCAAAACTCTCATGCGTCAGAAGAAATACATGATCCTTCCTTTGCTACTGCTATTGGTTTAGTTCAAGTCTACTACGAACAATTAGACCAAGCTATACCAGCAGAGGACCATGAACCAGCTACGATTGGAGATAGTCAAAAGGAATCCGGAAAAGGTGGAAATGATAAACCAGGTATTAAAAATATTTTCTCCCGCGTAGTGGATGTGCTCATGGGTAGTAATGAAGCGGAAGGAGAATACTAGATTTTTTTCAAATAAATACAAAAAGCCTCTGATATCTCAGGGGCTTTTTCATGAGATTCATTTTCTGGATGGAATAAAAAATGCCTTAGATCGATATCTAAGGCATTTGAATAAAGTTGGCACCTTGACTATTTTCGACCGAAAATATGGTACTCCACCAATTGAATCATGATATGAATTACCTTAATGTGAATCTCTTGGATACGATCTGCAAAACCTTCATGTTCCACACGAATTTCGGCATCTCCTAAATTGGCTAATTTACCTCCATCTTTCCCAGTTAGCAAAATCACTTTCATGCCTTTTTGCTTCGCTGCTGATACCGCCTCTATGATACTAGCTGAATTTCCACTCGTTGAAATGCCTACTAATACATCTCCTTCTTGTCCTAATCCTTCAATGAAACGAGAAAAAACAAAATTATATCCAAAATCATTGCTCACACAAGTGATATGAGAGGGATCTGAAATAGCCATAGCTGCTAAAGCTGGGCGATTTTCCCGATAACGACCTGATAACTCCTCCGCAAAATGCATGGCGTCACAATGACTACCACCATTGCCACATGAAATGATTTTATGGCCATTCTTTAGTGCCTCCACCAATACTTGTGCAGCAGCTTCAATGGCTTGTATTTGTTTGGGATTATTGACAAATCGGTCTAAAACCGATTGAGACTCCGCTAATGAATTTTGAATTAATTGTTGTACCATGTTATTTACATCTGTTAAAAATCTCCTCCTGCTCCTCCACCACCAAAATCGCCTCCACCAAAACCACCGAAGTCAAAACCGCCTCCTCCACCATTTCCACCAAAACCTCTTCCTGAGTTACCTCCACCCATAAAGATTGGTGGAAAAAACATGCCTCCACCAGTTGAACCTGGACCAGAACCCCCACCTCGATTCTTGATGGCACGAATGATCGTGATGATAATAAAGAATACTAAAATGATGAATACCAAAGGTATTCCATCTTGTTGCTCACCTTCTCCATCCGATTGAAAGGTCCCACTTGCCCGCTGCATCATTTCAGTCGTGGCGGCATCTATACCACCGAAATAATCTCCTTGTTTTAAGGCTGGTTTTAAAATTCGATTGATTATCCGTTTACAAATAGCATCAGGTAAAACTGATTCTAAACCTCTTCCTGTAACTATCCTAATCTTGCGGGTTTCCGAAGTGATCAACAGAACCAATCCATTGTTTTTATCCTTTTGGCCCACACCCCATGATTTTCCAATTTCCATGGCATAATCATACGGATCAGTATTACCGGTTGTAGGCACAATGACAATTTCCAATTGAGTGGATGTGCTATCCGCATAGCCCCTCAATTTCTGTTCTAAATTTTGTTTTTCTTCAGGGCTTAATTTATTGGACAAATCGACCACATAACCACTCGGCTTTTCAGGAATTCCTGATTGAGCCAAAAGTAAGGGCACAGACAGGCTTATGAAAGCCATGCTTAATATGAATAAGCGTATAATTTTAAGCCCCAAAGGACAACTCATCCGTGAGCTCATTGATATCGTCTTTTTGATAAGGAAAATACATGGTGAGCACTTCGCCAATCCGACGAACACCCCAAGCTAATCCTGCTCCTATTTCATTCTTGGCCAAATATGGCCTCATTTCATCTCGTATTGTTTCCCAAAATTCGGGGCTTACATGGGCATCAATCCCTTTGTCCCCAATAATGGCATATTTACGATCTTTAATGGCTAGATAAACCAAAACACCATTTTGCAAATCAGTTTGATTCATGCCTAATTGAAAAAAGAGCACCTTCGATCGCTCGATCGGGTGCCCTTCACAATGACTCTCTATATGCACACGAATTTCACCAGAAGTTCCTAATTCAGCTTCTTTAATGGCTTGTAAAATTTCAGCTTGTTGTTCCTGGCTAATGTGCATCTTTATTTCTTCTCGTCGAAATTAACTTCTGGAGCTTTATCAGAACCAGCTTCTGCTTCGAAATATCCTTTCTCCGTAAATCCAGAGAATGAAGCAATTAGGTTATTCGGAAAAGTAACCACTTTACTATTATAAGATTTAACCGATTCGTTGAAACGATCTCTCTCTTCTTTAATGCGGTTTTCTGTTCCTTCCAATTGAGCCTGCAATTCCGAAAAATTTTCTGTGGCTTTCAACTGAGGATAATTTTCTGCAACCACCATCAAACGAGATAATGCTCCACCCAAAGATGATTGAGCCGCTTGATATTTTTGCATATTTTCAGGACTTAAATCCTTGGCATCCAATTTCATTTGGGTAGCACTTGCACGTGCTTCAATCACCGCAGTTAACGTTGATTTCTCAAAATTGGCAACTCCTTGTACCGTTTTAACTAGGTTTGGAATCAAATCAGCACGACGCTGATAAGCCGATTGTACATTGGCCCAAGATCCTTTTACTTCTTGGTCACTAGTAGCCAATCCATTACGTACTCCGACTCCCCAAAAAATCACGAGAGCAATGACGCCCAAAGCAATCCAAAGTTTTCTGTTCATTGTTGATATTGTTTTAAAATTTTTGCTCTGCAAAGGTATACAAATTACTATCTGTCCTAAGCAAATTTCCATTAAAATGCTTTTTAAAGGATAAATGTTCCAATTCCCTGACAAATGTAAGATTCCTTATTTAAATGTCCTTCTGAGCTATAACAAAACGATCTTTCCCATGAAAATCTTGTTTCAATTCCACATTTTTCCAACGTTTCGTCGAAAAAAGAGCTTTTGTTTCTTTTCCGAGTGCTTGGTTAATTTCTAACATGATCCAACCACCCCCTCGAAGATGCTTGGATGCCATGCTTTCAAGCACCTGATAAAAAATTAGGGGATTAGCATCTGGGACAAAAAGCGCAAGTCCAGGTTCAAATGCAGTTACATGTTTTTCCATTTGTGCTGCTTCTTGAAACATCACATAAGGCGGATTGGACACTATGATATCCCAAGTTTCAGAATCGTTACGCGTAGACCATTGAAATACATCTTGTAGTTCGATGGTCACATGGGCATCAAGTGATTTTGCATTCTGTATTGCCTGTCTTTGGGCATCTGGAGAAATTTCCCAAGCAGAAACCTGGACTTGAGGTGCCTCCAACGCTATGGAAATCGCAATGCAACCAGAACCCGTACCTACATCCAATAGCCTACATGGCATATTTTCATGAGGTATTTTTCCCAAAACCAGTTCCACCAATTCCTCTGTCTCTGGCCTTGGAATCAAAGTATGTGGATTTAATCCAAAAATACGATCTCGAAACCAGCCTTTACCCAATACATATTGCAATGGTTCATGCTGTGCTAATCTAGCTAAGGAACTTTCCCAATTCGGGACTTCATCTACTTCTTTTCCCATCAAACAATCCATTCTTGAAGCACCTGTGCTCATCTCCACCATCAAATAGGCTATAGCATCTACTTCTTGAGGTGAATATAAGGATTGAATGGCTGACTGAACTTGACGAACTAAATCAGCGGCTAAAATGGGCATATACATGAATTATAGGCACAAATTACGTAATATTTTTTTTAGAAATGACCTCCAATACCCACTAGTATTTTTGCTATAATTGTATATATTTGAAATCCGTATGGAAAAAATTGAACTATTTCAATGCATTAACCTTGAATCCTTATAAATTAATTTGAATATGAACATTAACCGTAGAGAAGCTGTACAGCGTGTGGTCATGTTAATGGGTGGTGTTGTTTCTGCCCCTGCCATGGCTGGACTGCGTGGAGAAAAGTTAAACCATGGGGCATTTGTCAGTGTGACGGCTGATCAAGAGTCTTTATTAGCAGAAGTTGCCGATGTAATCATCCCAAACAGTGGTACTCCAGGCGCTAAAGCTACTGGTGTAGAAAAATTCATTGTTCGTGTGGTACGTGATTGCTATCCTAAAGAAGAACAAGAGCATTTTTATGCTGGTTTAGCGAAATTAGAAGCCAATTGTCAGGCCAAATCAGGCAAATCTTTTGCACAAGCTAGTGCCGTAGAAAAGAAAGAAGCACTTACTGGTATCATGCTGGAATCTGATTCGGAAAGAACTGCCAATAAAGGAAAAAAAGCTCCTACTCCTTTCTTTTTCATGATGAAAGAATTAACCACTACTGGTTATTTCACTTCTGAAATTGGTGCTACCAAGGCGTTGGAATACCTTCCAATCCCAGGTAAATTCGATGGCTGTATGCCATTAGCACCAGGACAAAAAACGTGGGCTCTTTAATTTTCATGTCAAGACTAGAATAACAATGAACTTAAATATAGATTCAATAAAAAATCAAACATACGATGCCATCATCGTAGGATCAGGAGTATCGGGTGGATTTGCTGCCAAAGAATTAACCGAGAAAGGTTTGCGCGTATTAGTCCTAGACCGCGGTCGTCAAATGGAGCACGTAACTGGTTATACCCCTAGCTACAAAGATCCTTGGGACTTTAAATACAATGGTTTATTAACCAACGAACAAAAGGCTACTCACCCAAAATTAGCGCGTGATTATCCCTACAATGAGATGACGGAAACCTATTGGTTCAATGATTCCGACTCCATGTACAAAGAAGAAAAACGTTTCGACTGGTTCCGTCCGAATATCGTAGGGGGAAAATCCATCATGTGGGGACGCCAAACCTATCGTTTAAGTGATATCGATTTTGAGGCCAACTTAAAAGATGGTATTGCTGTAGATTGGCCCATTCGTTACAAAGACATTGCTCCTTGGTATTCTTACGTAGAAAAACACGTCGGCATTTCGGGTGAAGCTTTGGGCCTACCTCAATTGCCCGATTCGGAATTTTTAAAACCGATGGACATGTATTGCGTAGAAAAAGAAGTAAGAAAACGTATTGAGAAAAACTTCCCAGGGCGTAACATGACGATAGGTCGTGTGGCTAACTTATCCGAAGCGAAACAAGCACAATTAGGTATTGGACGTAGTGCTTGCCAATACCGGAACAAGTGCCGTTTAGGTTGCCCTTATGGTGCCTACTTTAGTTCTCAATCTTGTACCTTGCCTCCTGCGGCTAAGACAGGTTTAATGACGCTTCGCCCAGATTCTTTGGTATCGGAGATTCTTTACGATGAGCAAAAACAAAAAGCTAAAGGTGTACGTGTGATTGATACAGTCACCAAAGATGTACGTGAATATTACGCCAAAATCATTTTTGTTTGTGGATCAACGGTAAGTACAACAGCCCTATTATTGAACTCTAAATCTCGCCGCTACCCGAACGGTTTCGGTAATGATTCAGGAGAATTAGGACACAACTTGATGGATCACCACTTCAAAATTGGTGCGAGTGGAGTTTGGGAAGGCGATGAAGATAAATACTACATCGGTCGTAGAGCTAATGGTATCTACATTCCTCGTTACCGTAACATTGGCAACGATAAGCGTGATTATTTACGTGGATTTGGATACCAAGGCAGTGGTTCTCGTCAAGGCTGGAATCGTGGTGTAGGTGATTTGAACTTCGGTATCGACTACAAAGAGTCGATGACTAAACCAGGTCCATGGATGATGGGCTTAAGTGGTTTTGGGGAGACTTTGCCATACCATGAAAACAAAATGTATTTAGATCCGACTACCAAAGATAAGTGGGGTTTACCAGTTGTGGTATTTGACGCAGAATTCAAGGAAAACGAAAAGAAAATGCGTAAAGACATTATGGAAGATGCCCGTGAAATGTTGGAAAGCGCTGGCTTGAAAAACGTAAGAGCATTTGATAATGGTTCTTATCCAGGTATGGCCATTCACGAAATGGGAACGGCACGTATGGGTCGTGATCCTAAGACTTCGGTATTGAATGCCAACAACCAAGTTCATGGAGTTAAAAATGTCTTTGTGACCGATGGTGCCTCAATGACTTCGGCATCTTGCGTAAATCCTTCCTTAACTTATATGGCATTAACAGCCCGTGCGGCCGATTTTGCCGTAAAAGAAATGAAGAAACATAATATATAAGTTGATTTTTTCAATGAAATGTGGGCCAAACCAGCCCACATTTTTTTTCTCAAGACCATGAAAAAAACCATCTTTTACCTCTTTTGCTGTTTAACAGGCAGCCTTTTTAGCATGAATGCACAGGAAAAAAGCTATCCGACCATTGGTAAGATTCATCGATTGGACTCTGCCTTGGACCAATTATTGGATGTTAATTCACCCATTGAAATTTTGGGAACTGGCTATACTTGGTCGGAAGGACCGGTATGGGTGAAAAAAGGGAAATATTTACTTTTCTCGGATGTCCCCGAAAATGTCATTCATAAATGGGCTCCAGGCAAAGAAGTGGAAGTGTTTTTAAAACCATCTGGCTATACGGGCACCGTTCCTTATTCGGAAGAGCCTGGTGCCAATGGATTGATTATCAACAAAAAAGGCAACTTGGTTTCATGTGAACATGGCGACAGAAGGCTTGCTGAAATGCCTTTGGACAATCCTGCCAAAAAGAAAACCTTGGCACATTTATTTGAAGGGAAAAAATTAAATAGTCCCAATGATTTGGTTCAACACAGCTCGGGGGATTATTACTTCACCGACCCTCCTTATGGATTACCGGGCAGAGGTAAGGACGAACCTGCTAAAGAATTACCCTTTCAAGGCGTGTATCGATTAAATAAAAAGGGTGAATTGAGCTTACAAGTGAAAGACATGACCCGTCCAAATGGATTGGCTTTTAGTCCGGATGAAAAAATCTTGTACGTAGGCCAATCAGATCCGAAAGGATTAATCTGGAAGGCATTCCCGGTCGATAAGGACGGAAACTTAGGCGAAGGTAAAATCTTCTTTGATGGAGCGGAATTAGCTAAAAAAGGTTGGCAAGGAGCACCTGATGGATTTAAAATTGACAAAGCAGGCAACTTATGGGCCACAGGACCAGGAGGCGTGTTAATCATTAGTCCAGCAGGTAAACTATTGGGGAGAATTGAGGCGGGCAGTGCTACAGCCAACGTTGCTTTTGGAGAAGATGGTTCTACCCTATTCATTACAGCAGATATGAATTTATTGAGAGTTAGAACGAAGACGAAAGGAATGGGGTGGTGAGGAAATTATAAATTATAAGTTATAGATGATAGATGGGGAAGGGGAATGGTAAATTGTGAATTGTAAATGGTGAATGGTCCTGCAGTTCCCGCTGTTCGACATGTTCCAAAGGGTCATGTCGAATGACAAATAAAATGGATTTGTAATCCACTTGTAGTAAGTAAATTTCCACTTTTCAACATGTTCCAAATGGTCATGTCGAATGACAAATAAAATGCATTTGTAATCCACTTGTAGTAAGTAAATTCCCACTTTTCAACATGTTCTGAATGGGCATGTCGAATGATAAATAAATGGGATTTGTAATCCGCATGTCGTAAATTTAACAAAGCCATATTATAAATAGTCCCAGCTTTTCTTCTCCATTCGTTTGACCTCATTATGAAAATCAAATTTTGCTCAAACATCTGTATTGGGATATTATTAATTTGCTTACCTCTTTCAGTATTTTCACAATCGACTGACTTGGTCATTCAAGACATCAAGTTTGAAAGTCAGGGCATCACCCTTGCAGGCTCAGTTTTGCTACCTAATAATCCATTTGCAGCCGTAGTCATTGTTCACGGTTCTGACCCTGTAAAAAGAGAAATGGAATTTGCAAAGCGACTTGCAAAAGCAGGTATTGCCGTATTAACATATGATAAACGAGGAGTTGGAGAATCTGGTGGTATATATGTAGGACCAACTGTTGGCACGAATAATATTGACACCACTAATCTTAATTTGTTATCTCACGATGCTAATTCAGCAGTCAATACGTTTCGAACCTATTTGAAAGGTAAAAAAATGCCCATTGGATTAGTTGGCTTCAGTCAAGCTGGATGGATAATTCCAATAGCTGCCAGCAAAAATCCCCATATAGCATTTATGGTTTTATTTAGTTGTCCTACCATTACCACGCTAGAACAGCTTCGATTTCAATTTTATACCAATGGAAACAATCACTTTTGGGAAAATCATACCGAAGAAGATGCTCGTGAACATACTAAAAATGACCCAGACAAGTATCAATTCGTAGCGACTGACCCTAAAACTTCTCTAAATAATCTTTCCATTCCTGGGCTTTGGCTTTTTGGCGAGAAAGACATCCAAATTCCTGTCAAGTTGTGTATGGAGCAATTAAATACATTTAAAGTTCAAGGCAAACCTTTTGAATACACCTTGTTTTCAAAATTAGGCCACAATACGGTATCTGATGACCGTGATAAGGCACCATTTGACATTTCAATTCAATGGATAAAACAGAAAACCTTAAATAGTAAGAAGTTTAAAGAATAAATCAACATCAAAGATTTTCGTTGTGTCCTACTAAAGTACAAACCGCTGTTAGACATGTTCTGCAGGGTCATATGGAACAACAAATGACTAGAGATTTGCAATCTCCATGTTAAATCATAGCGCCCAGTTTCTGATCATCCCTCCTATTTTCAATAAAAAAAATTCATAAATATATTTTATGAATTTCATATAAATATTAAATAAAAATTAATGGAATGTGTGTTTTTATTTTGTGTCGAAAAACATAAAACAAAAAAACATGAAACAAGTATTGATCCAAATCACACTATTGCTGACTACTGTTCAACTCTTCATTGCTTGTAATGCTAGTAATCAGAATAAAAATGTTGAAAAAGATTCATATTCTTCTTTGGCTTCGCATATTCCAACACATGTTTTGACAAAAGCTGAACAAGATGCATTAACACCTGATCAAGTTTTACAAGAATTCAAAGAAGGGAACGAACGATTTAACGCAGGAAACACCACGCGTCGGGAACATTCCGAAGCAATTAGAAAAGCGGCTACTGGCGGCCAATTCCCTAAAGCCATGGTGTTAAGCTGTTTGGATAGTCGGGTTCCCGTGGAAGATGTATTCGATCAAGGTATTGGAGATGTTTTTGTCGGTCGGGTTGCAGGTAATTTTGTCAATACCGACTTAGTAGGAAGTATGGAATTTGCCTGCAAAGTGGCTGGTGCAAAACTCATCATAGTTATGGGACATCAGCATTGTGGTGCAGTGAAAGGAGCTATAGATGACGTACAGCTCGGAAACATCACCGCCATGTTGTCCAACATCAAACCCGCTGTGGCTATGAGTCAAAGTTTTGCGGGAGAAAAAACTTCCAAAAATGAAGCTTTTGTGAAATTGGTTGCACAGAATAATGTGAGAAATGCCTTGGATCAAATTAGAAAAAGGAGTCCAATGCTTAAAGAGATGGAAGCAAAAGGGGAAATAAAAATGGTAGGAGCTTTTTATACCCTCCGAACAGGTAAATTAGAGTTTACTAACTAATTTAGGTATTTCCGTGGAAGAAAATGCCATTTGGTAAATACTTCATAAATAATGATACAGAAAAGGCTTGGGGGAATTCTCAAGTTTTTCTCTTAGTTGCCCTTTTGAATTATCAATTTATTGATAGTAAAATCCAACATTAGTATAATAAATTTGATATAAAGATGATTTTTACTCACAAATTAACGAATCATTCATACGTATACTTAAAATTATCATTACATTTGTTTGTATATACTAACATTATACAATTAAATTGATTATTAAGATGGAAAATACCAACACAAATTGGTCAATTAAAAGCGATCAATCTATCGTGGAATCCATTGGTGTTTATTTAAAACAAAGGCGACTGGATATCAATAAAACGCAGGCTCAATTAGCTCAAGAGGCTGGATTAAATCGCTGGACCGTAACCCAAATTGAAAAAGGGGAAGCCATTTCCTTAGTATCCTTGATTCAAATCATGCGGGCGCTGGACATATTGCATTTGTGGGACACCTTTTCAAGCAAAGAAAAAATCAGTCCATTGATATTGGCTAAACTAGCCAAAAAGAAGAAGCAAAGGGCACGCAGTCCCATAAATAAACAACTTCAAAGCGATTCATCATGGTAAATACAGCCATCATCAAGATATGGAATGAGGTCGTAGGTGCTGTGGCATGGAACGAAGAGGAAGGAATCGCGGATTTTGAATTTACCCCAAAATTCACTGAAAAAAACTGGGATTTATCTCCAATCAAAATGCCCATTGCAGCTAGCAAGGGCCGCATATTTTCCTTTCCTGAATTAAGAGCAAGCAAGACATTCAAAGGCTTACCTGGACTATTGGCAGATGTGTTGCCTGACGACTATGGAAATCAATTAATCAATAGCTGGCTTGCCCAACATGGGCGCGCAGAAAACAGCATGAATCCTGTTGAGCTATTATGTTTTATTGGATCCAGAGGAATGGGAGCTTTGGAATTTGAACCTAGTTCATACTCCCACATGAAAGGGGCTAATGACATTGAAATAGACAGTTTACTGAAAACTATACAGAAAATAGTCCATAAAAAAGAAGGCTTTGAAACCAATCTAAACCAAGATGAGGAAAAAGCCATGATGGATATTTTGAAAATTGGAACATCTGCTGGCGGAGCCAGACCTAAGGCCATCATCGCATATAATCCCAAAACCGGACAAGTGAAATCAGGACAAAGTATAGCTCCAGCGGGATTTGAGCATTGGTTAATTAAACTTGACACGGTAAGTGATGTGCAATTCGGCGAAAGTACAGGCTATGGTCGAATAGAAATGGCTTATTACTATTTAGCGAAAGCCTGTGGAATAGAGATGATGGAGTCTAGGTTAATGGAAGAGCATGGTAGAGCACATTTTATGACCAAAAGATTTGATCGAGGGGAAGGAAATCAAAAGCATCACATTCAAACATTTTGTGCGATGCAACATGCTGATTTCAACCAAATCACCAGCTTTAGTTATGAGCAACTCTTCCAAACCATGCGGCAACTTCGATTACCCTATCCAGCAGCGGAACAACTCTTTAGGCGGATGGTATTGAATGTATTGGCCAAAAATTGCGATGATCATACCAAAAACTTTGCCTTTCGATTACAAAAAGATCATAGCTGGGAATTGAGTCCTGCCTATGATGTTTGCTTTGCATACCGCCCTGATAGCCAATGGGTGAGCCAACATTCCTTAAGTGTCAATGGAAAAAGAGATGAAATAAAGAAACATGATTTGGAAATCGTGGCAAAATCCATGAACATTAAACATGCTACTGACATTATTGACCAAATCCATCAATTCGTGAAAAAGTGGAATGAGTTTGCAGAAATGACCCAAGTCAATCCGACCCAACGAGATAGCATCCGTGCCATGCTTGATCGGAATTAATTCAAAATGAATTCATAAATAGAAGGCTTGAGATAATTCTCAAGCCTTTTTTATGATTTAGAAACCAATTGCTCAATACGCAGATTATCAGTAATTAACATATTCATTTATACCTCTTCATTAAATTTGCGCATTAGTGTTCATACTCCCCATGATGCAAAAGCTTAATGAATATTACCATAAATATTCTAACTCTGCGATTGCAAAATGTTACCTAATTAGCTAACTTTGATGCAAGAAAAAACTTTTATTAGGGAGGTTTTCTATTACAAAAAATTTTATCTCGACTTCTTCTCAGAACTTAGACCAGAAGTTAAGAAAAAATTCAACTGGACATTACAATTAATTTCTACGGTAAATCGTGTCCCTGAAAAATATTTTAAACATGTAAGCGGTACAACGGGGCTATATGAAATACGAGTTGAATTTGGGTCTGATATTTTTAGAGTTTTCAGCTTCTTCGATAAAGGAAATCTAGTGATTTTAATCAATGGATTTCAAAAGAAAACTCAGAGAACTCCCAAAAAAGAAATAGAAATAGCTGAAAGACTTAAAAAAAATTATTTAGATGAAAAAGGAACATAAACATCTCACTTCATTTAAAAGTCACTTAGACCAACAATACGGTCAAAGAGGCACAATCATTCGTGAAGAATATGAAGAGGGATTTGAAGCTTTCAAACTTGGGGCCATGTTGCAAGATCTCCGTAAAGAACAAGGATTGACACAAGAACAATTGGCTCTTAAATGTGGTACGACCAAAACTTACATTTCTCGAATAGAAAATAATGCCAGTGACATCCGACTTTCCACCTTAATGAGAATCATCCATGAAGGACTTGGGGGACATTTGAAATTTAAAGTTGATATTTTACTGAAATAAGTAAAAGCTAAAGGACATGTTCCTCAGGGTCATATGAGATTTTCTATAACAAGAACTTGATTGAGCATTGATTACTTTGGTATTTCTTTTTTTTCATAAAAAGAAACAAAAAAACCAGCTGTTCGACATATGCTATTTAGAAAACAGATTCAAAGGATTTACAATCCCACTCAGGTTCAAATCATTATCAACAAACTCATATCCAACCCACAAAAAAAGCCTGAGATCTATCCCAGGCCTTTATCATCAATCTATTTCAACTACAATTTCTTAATCTTGATATTTCTAAACCATACTGGATTGCCATGGTCCTGCAATGAAATACGGCCTTTCATGTTCACACCAAAACCTGGCATGTTTTTGAATTTAGAACCAGCAATCATCTTTTTCCAGTTCTCATCGTCATAACGAGTTTCCACTACTTTCTCTCCATTTAAATATAACTGCAATAAACCGCGGTTATTCACAATACGTGCTGTATTCCACTCGCCAACTGGCTTAGCAGTCTCCTTCGATGAATGAATTAAATCGTATAAATCTCCTGCACGGTGATTAAAAATCTTTCCATCTGGGTGTCCGTCACTATCCAAAACCTGCATTTCTGGACCAGTATTATAAGAACTATGGTATTTTGGATCTTCCGTTACATTGAAAATAATACCGCTATTTCCTTTAGGTGAAATTTTCCAATCTACTGAAAAATCATAGTTTTCAAACTCCTGATCTGTGGTTAAATCCCCACCATCTTTTTTGGTCACATCAAATCCAATCTCTCCATCCGTTACAGACCATGAGGTCCCTATGGTTCCTGGTTTATTGTAAGCATGCCATCCTTTTAACGTAGTTCCGTCAAACAACAACTGATAACCTTCTTTCTTCTCCTTGCTAGTCAATGTATTAGCTTTCTGAGCCAAGGTAACAATCCCCATGGCCATCAAAGAGCAAGTTAAAATAAATTTCTTCATATTATCATTTAGATTTTGTGAACTGCAATACTATAAAAAGAATCTAAAATTTGTATCCCGAAAAGAAAAAATTACACAAAAAAGGTAAAAATCGAGGTTTCGTTCTTTCTTCGTAAATTGCACGTTCATTTAATCATGCTTCATGAAAACTAAAGTTGTCGCCAAACCTTCCATCAATATCATCACCCTAGGTTGTTCCAAAAACCTGGTCGACTCGGAAGTGCTATTTACCCAATTAAAAGGGAATGGTTTGGAAGTAACCCATGAAGCCAAAAAAGATAAGGCTAACATCGTTGTCATAAATACTTGCGGCTTTATTGATAATGCCAAACAAGAATCCATCGATACCATTCTACGCTATGCTGATGCCAAAGAAGCTGGCAAAATAGATAAGCTTTACGTAACGGGCTGCCTTTCCCATCGCTACAAAGATGACTTAGAAAGAGAAATCCCACTGGTGGATTCCTTCTTTGGAACCAATGAATTACCTCGCTTACTGAAAGCCTTAAAAGCAGATTATAAACACGAATTAGTGGGTGAACGCTTATTGACTACACCTGCGCATTATGCTTATTTGAAAATCGCTGAAGGTTGCGACCGCCCTTGCTCCTTTTGTGCCATCCCCTTGATGCGTGGTAACCACGTTTCTCGCCCGATGGATGAATTGGTGAAAGAGGCAAGTTCGCTTGCTAAGAAGGGCACCAAAGAACTCATCCTGATTGCCCAAGATTTGACCTTTTATGGTTTGGATTTCAAAGAAGCAGGAAGCCCAAGTGGTAGAAAATTAAAAGAATTATTAGAGCGTCTTTCCGATGTCAATGGCATTGAATGGATCCGTTTGCAATATGCTTACCCTGCAGGATTCCCAGTAGAAATTTTGCAGACCATGGCAGAAAGAGAGAACATTTGTAAATACTTGGATATGCCATTACAAAGTGGCTCAGACGCTGTTTTGAAGCGTATGCGCCGTGGTATCACCCGAGAAAAAACAGAGGCTTTGATTGAAACCATCCGTGGAACAGTGCCTAATATTGCTTTGAGAACTACACTGATTTCAGGTTATCCGGGTGAAACCGAAGAAGATTATGAAGAAACCTATTCCTTCGTAGAACGTATGCGTTTTGATCGTTTGGGGATTTTCAATTACAGTCATGAGGAAAACACCCACGCTTTCTCTGTTCAAGATGATGTACCCGAAGAAGTGAAGCAAGAGCGTTCGGACGACATCATGGCCTTGCAACAAGGCATTTCGGAAGAGCTAAACCAAGCTCGCGTAGGGAACACCTACAAAGTGATGGTCGACCGCAAAGAGAGTGGTTATTTTGTTGGTCGTACCGAATTTGATTCTCCTGAAGTCGATAATGAAGTATTAATTCCCGCAGAACAATATGCCCGTTTGGGAGATTTTGTTCAAGTCAAAATTGACCGTGCTGAAGAGTTTGATTTATACGGTACGATCGTTTCTTAATAACGAGGAATATCCGGATCTATGCGCCTAGACCAGGCGTCGATACCACCAGCTAGATTATACACATGTTTGAAGCTTGCTTGCTGCTGTAAGTAGACAATAACTTGAGCAGAGCGCATGCCATGGTGGCAAAGCACTAATCCTTTGGAGCCTTTGGGCAACATGGCTAGCTTAGATGGAATCTCATTCATAGGAATGTGGATGGCACCTTCGATCCGAGCAAAATCCCATTCATCTTCTTCACGTACATCTAAAAGATAGTCGATCTGACCAGCTTGCCATTGAGCAAAAGCCTCCTCTGGACTTAATTCCCTAACTTTCCCACTATCTTCCGTTTGAGGAAAAATCTTTTCTTCGGCCAATGGATCTCTTTCTAAAGCAAAAAAGTGGCTCCGCATTTCTTGTGCATCCCAGGTCATCAAGGCGCCTTGAGCGGGAGAAGGCATACCTGCCAAACAAAAAATAACTTCTTTGGCTTGCATGATGCCTAAAATACCTGGCAAAAAACCTAAAACACCCGCTTCATCACAGGTAGGTATTTCATTGGGCCCTGGTTCATTCGGAAAGAAACAACGGTAGGTTGGGCTCATTTTACCCGATGCCATCCGCATATTACACACACTTAAATGTCCTTCCCAGGTATGAATAGCTGCATAAATAAAAGGTTTTCCCGAGGCTACGCAGTGGTCATTAATTAAATAACGGGTCTTAAAATTATCGGTACAATCGATCACCAAATCCACCGACTGAATAAGATTTTCCGCATTTTCTTCTGTCAATTTTTGAGCAATCCCTTGAACTTGAATACTCGGATTTAAAGCCTGGAGATAAGCTTCGGCTTTTTGCGCCTTAAACTCCCCTAAATCAGCTTGTTGATAAATGACTTGTCGACCTAGATTGGATAGATCTACGGTATCTCCATCAATAATCGTGATGTTTCCAATACCGGCGGCTGCTAAATAAGGTAAAGCTCCGCTGGCTAATCCACCTGCACCTACTACCAATACCTTAGCCTGAGCTAAGCTTAGCTGCTGTTCTTCTCCCCAATCAGCCATTTTGAGCTGTTTTTGGTAGCGTATATAATCTTCAGATGAAAGCATGAGAAACAAAAAAAGCCTCTTTGAAAATCAAAGAGGCTCTAATTTCGTAAAAATTTTACAATCTATACAGATAAAGTTCCTTTACGTGCAGAAGCAATTAAAGTCTTTTCGAAACCATTCTTATTGATGGTACGAATCGCCTTAGCGCTTACTTTCATACGTACCCAAACACCTTCAGACTCTAAAAAGAATTTCTTTGTCTGTAAATTTGGGAAAAACTTACGCTTTGTCTTATTGTTAGCGTGAGAAACATTGTTTCCAACTCTTGTTCTTTTTCCAGTTAGTTGACAAACCTTTGCCATAATATTTGCTTTTTATTTGAGACTCGCTCTTGAATTATATTTGTTATCAAATCGGATGGCAAAAGTACTCATTATTTTATAAAATTGCAATCCTCTTTCTAAAATTTATAAAATATCTCTCCCATAATCATTCAATTGTTATCTTTGAGAATGGGTAAGCGTAAAACCTCCGAATCTCTTCCTAAGAAAATTATCTCCTCCATCATCTGGTTAGGAACTTTACCCTTGTGTTTATACACCTTATTGACCTATCTACTAAGTTATTCTTTAATCATTGACCATTGGTTGGCAGGATTCATCATGATGAGTATGCCCGTGGCTCAGATTCTCTGTTTCATTTCACTGATTTATTGGATATTTCAACGTGCCAAAAGGGCTTTATTACCCCTTACTGTATTGATTTTAGGCTACAGTTTCATCCAGCGTAGCATTGCCATCCATAACCCCAAAGAAAGCCTAGAGAAGCCCATAAAAGTATTGAATTACAATGTGTATGGTATGTATTCCAATGCCTATGAAAGCAACGAAGCCAATGTGGAAAAATTAAAAAAATTCATGCTGGACTATGAAGCGGACATCAAATGTTTTCAGGAATTCTATTCTAATGCTGACCGTCCAGCCTATAAAAGTATCAGCATGATGAAGCAACAATATCCGCATTATGCCATACAACCCCTAAAAAAAGAGATTTTTGATTCTAGAGAAAAGATGGGTCTAGCCATTTTCTCCAAGTATCCTATCATACATCAAGAAGGAGAACAGTTTAAAAATTCTGCCAACGGATTTCTATTTGTGGATTTAGTAAAGGATAAAGATACCATTCGTGTCATCAACTTACAGCTTTGGTCCATGGGAATTCGCGTAGGAAAAGTTACAGGGAAAATCAGAGATCAAGATTATGAAGATGCCAAGAAAGAAGGACGAGGCATTATAGCTTCCTTGAAAAAAGGCTTCATTCGTCACAAAGAAGAAATCAGCCAAATCAATCGAATCATTCAGCAAAGCCCCTACCCTGTCTTGGTGATGGGTGATTTAAACGAAACTCCATATGGCTGGGCCTATGGTACTCTCCGGGAAAGAATGGACAATGCCTTCGAGAGTGCAGGGCGAGGATTTGGATTTACCTTGAATCGGAGTCCGTATATGGTCAGGATCGACAACCAATTTTTCTCGAAAGAATTTGAAATTTTACAATTTACAACCTTGCGAAAAATCACCTATTCTGATCATTTCCCTATTGTAGCGAGCTACGTGATTAAGAAAAACTAGAATAGTTTTTTTAAGGTGATTTCTTTTAAATGCACTTCAGTACCTCTTTTGATCAAAAACATCACCTTATCTCCAGCTTTGGTTTGCAGAAGTCGATTCAACTCGTCCAACCTGTATTCGGTAGCTTTACGATTATTCACCATCCAGATTTCATCCCCAGCCCTAAAATCCACATCATCTGCCGGTGAACCATCTTGTACTGATTCCACTTTAAAGCGTCTAAATTCTGGAGCAATAGCCACCAAAGTAAGCCCTGAAAGCCCTTCTTCAAAAGGTCGATTCAATCGAGAAGCAATAGGTTTAAATACCACATAGTTATCCAGGTAATGAAAGGTTAATTTGAATCTTCGCAAAAACTCTCCCCCAATACTTCCTGATACAGGAGAAATCCCCTTCATTTGTTTAACCTGATACGATAAAGAATCAGGGAAAGAACTGACTACTTCATTCCATTTCCAAGGACCTAGTCCCACTTGTTTAATTCTGCCCAAATGCCCTAAAATCACACCATTTAATCCTTTTCCAAGTTGGAATTGGTATTTCGACAAATGAAATTTGGTCGTATCTCCTGTTTGTCCTTCGATGGAAAAAGCATGACCTGCACCTGAGTCCAACAAAAGCAAATCGGAAGTGGTGCTTCGTTTATTGGTCAAATTGACTCCTTGGATATAGGGCTTATTATCCAAAATCGTAATAGGAAACTTAAGACCTTTATTGGGGCGATACTTATAATTATTGGGATAACGTAGTTCTATTTTTCGATTTAAATAATCGATGGTCACAACTAAATTATTGAATAAATCAGCCCCGATAATCCCATGGATTTTAGTTCCAACAAAGCTGGATAAATCCAGCACGTCCGAATCCAAAAAAATAATGCTTTGTCGGTTGGCTTGCGCCTCTCCAATGCTCATTCGGACATCAATGACAATATTAGCCGTAATAGACTCCCCCATTCCCACTCCATTCACTCGAATTTTGCGAACGGATTTAAGGTTCAATTTTTTGGCGATTTCGGGATCCGATAAAATTGTGGTTCCTACTCCCGTATCTAAAATAAACTTGAGCGTGTCTGAACCATTGATGACCATGGGAATAATCACCAAATTAGAATACAAATCAAAAGGTATATAAACGGTCTTTTTGGTTTTCTTCCAATGAAAATTAATATACTCTTCCTTCACTGCTTTGGGCTTTTGAGCATAAAGAGCGGTAGAAATTAGTAATAGAACACACAGCTTAATGAAAATCAGTTTTTTCATTCATTTCGTGGTAAGCCTTGCAAGAAGCTAAATATATTTATTTTTGTTCAATTATGTCAAAAAATAAGACAACAAATCAACTTTGGAAAGTACTAGGTACTGGCTTTGGGGTGGCAGTCACCTTGGGGGGCACGGTGGGCACAGGTATACTTCGCAAGCCTGGTCCTATTGCTGATCAATTGGTCAATCCATATTTAATTGTCGGATTATGGATTTTGGTGGCTGCTTATGCGCTTTTAGGTATCAGTACTGTATTAGAACTTAGTTTGTCTATTCCCAAAGCTGGGGCATGGTATGGATATGCCGAAAGGGCTTTTGGCAGATACATTGGTTTTTTAGTGGGGATTAGTTCTTGGTTAGGGACAATAACAGCCTTGGCATTTGGTTCTTATACATTCAGTGAATATGTGGGCATTTTATTCCCCTATTTTGAACATCAGGAAAATTATGTTGCGGTAGGGACATTAGCGCTACTTTGGTTTTTCCATCAATTGGGGGTGGTTATGGCTGGTAAATCCCAGGAATGGCTCTCAGGAATCAAAGCTTTAGCATTACTTGGATTTATAATCCTATGCTTTGCATTTGGTTCAGGTGGCATGTGGCATGAACCCAGTGCAAGCCCTAGAGGACTTCCTCTTTGGTCGGGTATCATGACGGCTTTACTGTCAATTTTTTATGCTTTTGATGGTTGGCATACAGCTGCTTATTTCACGGAAGAAAATGCAGACCCCGTTAAAAGTATGCCCAAGTCCATGTACATCGGGGTTATTTCAGTGGCTTTGATTTACTTATTCATTAACATCTCCATTTTATATGTCCTTCCCTTAGAAGATGTACGTCATTCTAAATTAGCAGCAGCAGATGCCATCACTTGGCTTTTTGGAGCCAGTACTGGCAAATGGATTACAGCCTTTTTAGCAATTAGCATATTTGGCATATTAAATACACAAGTGATGTTTGCTCCTCGAGTGCTCTATTCGATGAGTCGGGATGGCTTATTTTGGAAAAAAGCAAGTGAAGTAAATAGCGTAGGTAGCCCAAGTTTTGCGACACATTTAACGGTGGGAATGTCCTGTTTGCTCTTATTGATGGGAAAAAATTTAAACGAACGCTTGTCGGATATCGCTACCTTTTTCTTCGTAGCAAGTTATATTTCTGGCTTTTCTTCTTTGATAAAATTACGTCAAGCCGAACCCCAATTACATCGACCTTATCAGGCTTGGGCATACCCATATGTCCCTAGCTTATTATTATTCATTTCCGTACTATTTTTAATGGGGACATTGATTCAAAACCCCACTAGTGGAATTTATGTACTCCTTTTCATTGCGGGTACCTATATTTTATTTCGGAATTTATTTCAATCCAATAAATCAGATTTTTAGTGCCAAAATATGGGAATTTATAGACTCGATTCCATTTCATTCATGACTTAACCGATTGATTTTCATAAGTTTTATACCAGATTTCTATGAATTGTTTATATTTAGTTAAACTTTAAACATAATTTTCTAGAAAAAGATCTATTAAGCTGTTGTTCAATCCATTTATACGCCTAAAACTATGTCAGATTTGTCGAAATCAATTTCTGAAAGTGATCATGAAGAAAAAGAATCTGTTGTTGACCTAAAAAAGAGTAAACTTAAAAGAAAGCTTCTTCAACATCTTTACACGCATGGTAGCTTTACTATAGCTCAATTGTCCAAACACTTACACACGAGTGTTCCGTCTGTAACCAGTTTAATTGAAGAATTAATCAAAGAAAAATGGCTAGTAGAAATAGGTCCTGCTGAAGTTCAGCTTGGCCGAAAACCTGCTTTATATCGACTCAATCCCCACGAAAGGTATGTTTTGGCGATTGATATGAATACCTATGCGAGTAAAGCTTATATACTAAACTTACAAAACGAGGTGATCTTTAGTCAAAAAATCGCCGTTGTCATCGAAAATAAACCCATTACAGAATCCTTAACCAAGGAAATACTAAAGGTTCTTCAATCTGCTTCTTGTCAAATTACAGACCTTGAAGCCATCAGTATTTCTATGCCCGGCCTTATCAATCCTAAAACGGGCATTAATTATACCTATCCCAATCTTTGCAAGGAGGGTAAAAGCCTACCTAATGAACTTGAAAAGTTACTAAATGTTAACACGTATGTTAATCATGACACGAAAGCAATCACCTTAGGGGAACATTATTTTGGCCTTGCCCAAAATATCGAACATGCAATCACGGTTAACATGGATTGGAATGGCGTGGGCTTTGGATTATTGGTGAATGGTCAAGTGGTACTGGGTGAATCTGGATTTGCCGGAGAGTTAGCTCACATACAAGTGAGACCACAGGGTGAATTATGCTATTGTGGTAAAGTTGGATGCTTAGACACCGTTACTAAAGCTTCCTATTTAGTTAAGAGAATCAAAGAACTTATTCAAGAAGGCCATGTTTCATTATTAGCTAATGAGAATTTCGAAAAAATAGACATTGAAATGGTCATTGATGCGGCCAACCGCGGTGATGAATTAGCCATTGATTTATTACAGGACATGGGGCATGAAATGGGAAAGGTGCTTGCCATCGCAGTTCATTTGTTAAATCCCAAAACCATCATTATCCATGGTGTATTGGCCAATGCCGGTAAGTTTATTAGCAATCCAATCGAACAAGCTATCTACAAATATTGCCTTGCCGATTATAAAGAAAGTCTACACGTAGAAATTTCTCAACTGGGTGAAATGGCCAAAATATTGGGATTACAGGCCTATGCAATCCATATGATTCTATCTGAAAACAATGATTAAATAAATATCAGGTTTAACCAAAAAAGGACGACTATCTTTTAGTTCAAGACATTTAAAAACTCCAAAATTTGTTTTTTATTGACACTCACTGATTGATTGGCCAAATTGGTCATAATAGTAAACAAATACAGCTTACCTTGAGCGTTTTGGTAATAGCCCGACAAGTTATACGTATTACCAAAGGATCCCGATTTAGCCCAAGCATGGGATTGAGGATTAGTCAATTTCATCGATTTTAAGGTCCCTGATTTACCCAATTCTGGTAAAAGAGACTTCCATTCTGATTCATTTAATTTTTCCTGCAAATGCTGTAAAATGAGGATCAAATCTTTCGGACGAAATAAATTGTACCGAGAAAGACCTGAACCATCTACCCATTTCACATGCTTTAAAAACTCAAATCCTGGCTCCTGTACCAATTTACTGATGATTTGGCTCGTTGGGCCATTCCATCCTCTTTGAGCTGCCATCAAATAAATCAATTGCTCCCCAATCATATTATCGCTGTTATGAAGCAAAGGGACTAACAAACTATCTAATTGGGCAGCATAAACCAATTTCGATTGATGTGGATTGCGTTGGATAGCTCGGTAATAAACAGGTTTATGCAAGGTATCAGACAACAATCTTGCAGTAAGCTCAGGTGAAGTTAGGTATGGAATGGTGATACTTTTGGGAGAAGTTTTGGCTTCTGGGGCAGGAAGATGAAATTGATTACTCAATCGATCCCGTGAAGCATCTTTGTCCAATGTGATACTTACACTAGATTGAAAACGCAAGGGATGAACTTTCCACGCATTCCCCAGATTCGTAAAATGTGCTAAATTCTCATAAAGTGGCAAAGATGAAATTTCAGCCGCATAATAATCTTGATAATCATCCCATGCCCAACCCGCACCTTGCGGAAGTGCTAATTTGGCGCCATCTGCATAGACCAAACTTTTGTTAGAAGCTTGTAAAAAATTCAACAAAGACCTATTCCTTAATTTGGCATGTAAGGTCGACGGATCACCCGTTCCCCAAAAATACAAGCTATCGCCTTGTTCCTGATAGGCAAAAGCAGGCACAGAATCCGGCAAAATCGTTTTGGCTAAGAGTAATGTCAATAATTTGGCATTAGAAGCAGGCATAAAATACTGATCCGCCTGTTGGGAAAATACTACCTTACCCGACTGTTCTTGAATGAGAATACCTGTATGTAATTGATGGAGTCCTGAATGTACAAAAGCCTTTTTCATCTTGACCGATTGACAAGAACTTAAAAACAAGCAAGCAAGGAAAAACAATAAGTAAGCGGGGTATTTACGGTTCATTCTATATAGATACGACTATTGAAATTGGAAAAGCGTAAAGAAAATTACGTATTTTTAAGCTCATTCTATTCAACATGTTAATCGCATTTGTACTTTTTTATCTGGCATTGAACTTGGCAGTGGGCTGGTGGGCGAGTAAAAAAGTACATACTACCCAAGATTTTGTCTTGGCCGGTAGAAACCTTCCCTTTGCATTAGCTACCATGGTCACCTTTGCTACTTGGTTTGGATCTGAGACCATATTAGGTGCGCCTAGGGAATTCGTACATGGGGGAGTTTTATCGATCATTGAAGAGCCTTTTGGTGCAGCCTTGGGTTTGGTTATTGTGGGAACAATTTATGCCCGAAAATTATACCCACTAAAAGTGTTGACTTTTAGTGATTATTTCCGACAAAGGTTTGGCCATTTCTCTGAAAAGCTTTCTGCCATCGTGATGGTTCCTTCCTATTTTGGTTGGATATCGGCGCAGCTAGTGGCTTTGGGATTGACCTTGCATTTGCTTTTACCTATCAGTACGGAATGGGGAATCGTATTCGGTGCACTCTTAGTCATGACCTATACATTGCTGGGAGGCATGTGGTCTATTTCTATTACTGACTTTCTACATAACATCATCCTCATCATTGGATTGGCATTTTTGGCTTTTCTACTATATCAAAAAACACCCGATGTAGGTGCCATTATTGAGCGTCAAAATGATAATTTCTTCCAATTCACTCCTCAAAAACAAGATGCCACTTCTTGGCTTACTTATCTAGCCGCTTGGATTACCATCGGTTTAGGGTCTATTCCTCAGCAGGATATATTCCAACGAGTGATGTCAGCCAAATCAGCTCATGTAGCAGGGATAGCTAGTTTTTCTGCAGGAATCATGTATTTAAGTGTCGCTATGCTCCCTTTACTGATTGCCTTTTTGGGGGTGAGTTTATACCCGAGTCTATTGTCGGACGACATGCTTTTAATTCCCCATTTGGTTATGAAATTCACGCCAACGGGAGTACAAATTTTATTTCTGGGAGCATTGCTTTCAGCTTTATTAAGTACCACCAGTGGAGCTATTTTGGCCCCCGCTTCCGTATTAGGAGAAAATTTAATCAAACCGATGATGAAGCATCCTTCCGACAGAAAGGTCTTACAAATCATAAGACTATCTGTCGTATTGGTTACTTTCTCTTGTATTTACATGGCCGTCAAAAGGCAAAATATTTTTGAATTAGTAGGAGAATCTTCTGCATTTGGTTTGGTTTCCCTTTTCATCCCGCTCAATGCAGGATTATGGTGGAAAAAAGCCAGTTCAATGGGTAGCCACCTGAGTATGATCTTGGGACTAGGAGTTTGGGGGTATTTTCAGTTTATAGCTCCCTCTGAAATTCCTTCCATTTGGCCAGGTCTAGCAGCGAGTTTGTTTGGATTACTCCTTGGAACTTATGTATGGCCTAATCCACCCAAGGCTGCTGAATAGCCCCTACATATTCCCCTTTCTTTTGCAAGAAAATCAAATCTTGTAAAGCCACCCCAACGTTCGGGTATAAATGAAGACTTGCTAGCTGGGAGATAGGAATCCAACATATTTCTTGAGCCGTTGTTTCATGAGCTTGCAATATGGGAATTCCAGAAACAATACTCCCTTCAAATAATATGTGTAAGGCACTTTTTTTATCTTCTTTACCTGGTATTTCTCCCATTAAAAGCAGCTTACCAACTTCTACTTCTACGGCTAATTCTTCTCGACACTCTCTAATAATGGTTTCTGGGAAAATTTCTCCTGGATCTGGATTTCCACCTGGAAAATTATACACCATTCCTGAGCCAAATTGGTATCGCATTAATAATACATGATCATTTTCTATGATCACTATGGCTGGTCTACATCGCATACGTTTAAATCAATTAGATAGGGTTCATCTGCTTAAATATAGCCATTTTTTTCAAAGCTCCCGAAAGAATTTTACCTTTGGTATACTAAAAAAAGAATATGAAGCTTGCAGACGTTTGCCGGAGTATGGAAGAGTGGGCCCCTTTGGCTTGGCAAGAATCCTATGATAATGCAGGATTATTGGTAGGAGACCCTACTATGGAGGTAAAAGGCGTATTAATAAGCCTAGATTGTACCGAAGAGGTGGTCGAAGAAGCCATCCAAAAAGGCTGTAATGTGATTATATCCCACCACCCCATTGTGTTCAAAGGTTTAAAATCTTTGACAGGTAAAAATTATGTGGAAAGGACTGTCATTAAAGCCATTCAACATTCAGTAGCACTTTATGCATCTCATACCAATTTAGATCATGCTCCAAAGGGGGTTTCGTATCATTTAGCTCAAAAATTAGGCTTGGCTGGCAAGGTCCTTTTACCAGCTGAAAATGCACTAAAACAAATCAGCTATTATGTTCCAGTAGAAAATCAGGAATCTGTACGCGAGGCTCTTCACGCTGCGGGTGCTGGAAATATTGGAGAATATTCGGCTTGTAGTTTTGCCTCGGAAGGTATAGGAAGATTTACCCCATCGAATGAGGCAAATCCGGTAATAGGCCAACGAAGCATAGCAACTGAAGTGAAAGAAGTGAAAGTGGATATGATTTTCCCAACTCATCTAGAATCTACAATACTACATGCATTGAAAAAAGCACATCCATATGAAGAGGTGGCATATTTTATTCATTCCTTATCCAACCGCTGGAATGAAGTGGGTGCAGGATTTATAGGTGAATTAGACAAGGCTATGTCGGGTGAGGACTTTATTCAATGGGTAAAGAAATCGTTGGATTTAACGGCTATAAGGCATACCCCATTATTGAGTAAGAAAATCAAAAAAGTTGCACTTTGCGGGGGAGCTGGCAGCTTTTTGATTGCTGAGGCGAAACGACAAGGTGCCGATGCATTCTTGACGGGTGATTTAAAATATCATGAGTTCTTTGATGGGGAAAATAGCTGCATACTTTGTGATATAGGGCATTATGAATCCGAAGTTATGATAAAGGATGCCATCCATACTTATTTATCAAATATTTTTAGTAATTTTGCCGTTCTGAAAAGCGAGACCTTGACCAATCCGGTCAGGTATGCATAAGAATTAAGAGAGTTAGACACTTTCAAACGTAACAATAATAATGGCTACAGCTACCGAAACTACGATTGCCCAAAAGTTAGAAGCATTATTAAAGCTTCAGACCATTGATTCAGCCTTAGATAATATCAAGAAAGTTAGAGGTGATTTACCCGAAGAAGTACGTGATTTAGAGGATGAGATCATGGGTTTAGAGACTCGTTTGTCTAAATTCCAACAAGAAATCGCGTCTTTTGAAGAGCAAATTTCTAACTACAAAAATTCTAAAAAGGATTCTGACAAGTTAATTGTGAAGTACAAAGAGCAACAAATGAACGTGCGTAACAACCGTGAATTTGAAGCTATTTCGAAAGAAATTGAACTTCAAGGATTAGAAATGGAGATCGCTGATAAGCGTATCAAAGAAATTGATTTCAAAGTTTTGAACAAAAATGACGAAATCGCTTCTGTTGAATCTACTTTGTTTGAACGCAAAAAAGATTTAGAGCAAAAGCAAAAAGAATTAGAAGTGATCATCAACGAAAGTGAAGAAGATGAGCAAAAGGCGATGAAAGATCGTGAGAAAGCTTTGAAACTAGTTGACCCACGTTTATTTAAGTCTTACGAGAAATTACGCGATAACGCTCGCAACGGTTTAGCCGTGGTGATGGTGAAGCGTGGTGCTTGTGGTGGATGTTTTAGTTCTGTACCTCCACAAAGACAAACCGACATCAAAGACAAAAAGAAAATCATCGTGTGTGAACACTGTGGTCGTGTTTTTGCCGGAGTGGAAGATGTTATTCCTCCTCCAGAGAAAGAAAAGAAAAGCCGTAGCAAGGCAGCGGCTGCCGCACCTGCTGCTCCAGCTCCAGCTGCTGAATAAATAAAAAAGTCTCCCGAAAATTTCGGGAGACTTTTTTTATGATGATTGAATTGGGATTACTTCTGCAGCATGCCCAACAAAGAAGTCAATTTATCTTTTAGGTCTTTACGATCTACGATGAAATCCAAGAATCCGTGCTCTAATACAAAATCAGCACTTTGGAAACCCTTCGGCAAATCCTTACCAATAGTCTCACGAATCACACGCGGTCCCGCAAAACCAATTAATGCTCCTGGTTCTGCAATATTAAAGTCACCTAGCATAGCGAAGGATGCTGTTACACCACCTGTAGTAGGATCGGTCAACAAAGAGATATAAGGAATCTTCGCTTCATCTAGCAATGCCAAACGAGCCGAAGTTTTGGCCATTTGCATTAAAGAAAAACCAGCTTCCATCATACGAGCACCACCTGAACGTGAAATCATCAAGAAAGGCTGCTTGTGTTCCAAAGAATAATCAATGGCTCTAGCTATCTTCTCCCCTACAACAGAACCCATTGATCCTCCAATAAAACTAAAATCCATAGCCGCTACAGTGATAGGCATGCCATTCATCTCTCCATAAGCAGAACGAACAGCATCTTTTAAACCCGTCTTTAACTCAGTAGCTTTTACTCGATCAGGATAATTCTTCGTATCCACAAAATTCAATGGATCACCTGAACTCATTAGAGCATCTAATTCGGTATAACGGGTTTGATCAAATAGTAATTCAAAGTAATCTTGAGAACCTATTTTCTCGTGGTAATTGCAATTGGAACAAGTATAAGCAAATAAACGATGTTCTCTTGTATGGATGGCCTTCTTACAGGAAGGACATTGATACCATAAACCATCTGGAGCTTCTCTTTTGAATTCGGTAGGAGTTTGAATTCCCTTATCTTTTCTGGTAAACCAAGACATATTTTCTTTTTTATAAAGGACTGCAAAGATAATTAAAAAGAGGTGGCATGGAAAACTAATTCCCTATTTAGATGTTTATTTCAACAAAAATACTCGTTTCACCCATTGTTGTTTTTCGGTCTTAACAATGCAAAAATAAGTCCCCGTTGGCCAATTTCCTGCCTCTATCTCCCTATCTAACATAGAACCGCCTACGTTTACTCGATCTTGATATACAACTCTTCCTTGTAAATCAACCACATGTAATTCCACGGTTTGACCCATTTGTTCTAAAGGCAACTGCACTCTAAATAAACCTTGACTTGGATTTGGTCGAATAAGTAATCCAGTAGCTTCAGTACCATTTTCTACTGCCAGAACCAATTTAGGTGGTGTGACCGCCTGAGCACCTTGGATATTTAAATTATCAATGGCCCATCCCCATCCGTAGGCGCCGATGTCGGAATGTAAGCGGAATCTCAATAAAACCTTATCCCCTGGATTAAATTTCCCTGAACCTAATATATCAATTTCTCTTTTCTGAAATAAGGTAGCCGTTCCTTTGAGCGTGGAGTTCCCGTTTTTATCTACATTCGTTCCTGTCCAAGCTTTTTGCCATTCCGAATAATCATTGGAATCCCATCCATCACGTAAATTATTCCAAGTAAGGCCACCATCCTTTGAACCTTGAACAATCACATAATCATAAAAAGAACGATTTACCGTACCATCGGCATTTAAGAATGAGGTACCAGTTGTCTCAGCCGTTTCCACCAAAACTACCTCATCAAATGTAATTCGAGCGGTATCAGCACGAACGATAATCGGTTTCAATAAAATGGCATCATTATTCGTGAATTTATCTGAACCTCCAGAATTATCGTAGGATTCTTCTGAACCATTGGCATATGGATGTTCACTATTCAAACCTAGAGAAGTAAAATTAGCAGGTTGATTGATAGCAAAACCTTTCAAATAAAAATCAGCTGTCGGTTTATTTTCAAAATCCGTTTTATACGTATTGACAGCATCCATGGAGGTCAATACCACAAACTCATAGTTACCTGTAGCGGGGAAATAGACATAATTGGCAATTTTAGCCTTGTCTTTCACAACCACTCGATATTTAATGATATCTCCAGCCTTAATCTGGCCGGTCGCAAAGTTAAACGCTCCATTATAACTGAATGCATCTGCCGTAGAGCGAATAAATCCTGATTTAATCACAGCGCCCGAACCGATGCTATATTCCATATACACCGTATCTATACCAATATTATCGTTGGCCAATAAGGTTGGTAAATTGATTTTGGTTTGATTGGAAAAAATATATTTCAGTGGATTAGAATAAATCGCTACTGGCTTTACGGTATCCTGTCCAATCGTAAATTTATAATAACTTGAGGTGGTAGTACCAGCAATCAGTGGGGCTTGTGCAGGTGTGGTAAATTTCTTTCCACTTGCTTCTTCAGCTGACCAATAATATGCGATGGTTCTTAATTTGGTGTCTTTAGGCAAAGTATAGGAATAGCTCGATCCAGACAAGGTTAATGGACGAGAAGTCGCATTTTGAATAGTACCGTCGGTAGAAAGCATCAATTTCAGCGAATTGGCTTTCACGATGGTGTCCGAATATACATTAACTGTAAATACATAATCCTTGGTAACATCCTCCGTATCGGTAAATAAATCGGCAGTGGGTACAATACTGGAAGAATACCACCCAAAATCATTGAATGCGGCAGGTACGATAGTTCCTAACTCACGAGTTATTTCTCCCTTAGCAATACTAGGGGTCATTAAGGCATTAGGATCCTTAGGGCGGTATTTTGAGGCATCGACGTGATAGATAGAAGACCCCTGAGTATAGGTATTAGGCGCATATAATTTTGCTTTCTCTTTATTATTCGCTGCCAATAATTTGGTTGTGCTTAAGAACAAATTTCCCGATGTTAATTGCGCTTTTAATTCGGGAGAATCATTTTTAAAATTAAGGGTATCTGTCAAACTAAGCCCCGTACTATTAACCATAAATTGATCAAAAATACCTGGATAAATGTAATAGGCTGTTGTATTATCTACCGCCACTTGACCAATAAATCCTAGACCATGACCAAATTCATGTAAAACTACTGAGTATAAATCAATCTGATTGATGGTAGGGACTCCATCCAATCCTTTGTACCAGTTGGCATAATCCGCATTAAAATTAGCTACGATATCAAAATCTGTCCCATTCAGGTTTTTATGAGCCATTTTCTCCGCTAAAGCAATGGGATAATAAGTGTTCACTTTGGCCGCTCCAGGGAAATTGCGAACGTTGGCTGTTGCACCTGCACTTCCCAATACATTGGTTGCTAAGCTTCTCCAGCGACAAAGCACCTTCACTTCAACATCCGAATTTAATATGGAAGCCCATGATTCGGCAGCTTTTTCAAAAACGGCTCTCACATCAGCAGGAGGTGGAGTTTCAAAACTTAAGGTGAATTTAGCCGCACTGGCAGAAGTTCTATTTTGAGTACTTTTACTTTCAATATTCTTTTTTCTAACCCAGTCTTGCATCTCTTGGGTATAGCCCTCAGGAAGTTCACGCTTGATTTTAGTGAATTCAGGAGTATATTCATCAATCATTTTACCTGGAATGATATCCATTTCATGATGTTGAGAATAACCTAATTGCCAGCTACCCAGCACTCCTAATATGATGTAAAGAAATTTCTTCATAAGTGGTATTAATTCCTAAATATAAAGATGTTCTGCTAATATATTAATCAAAAAAGTCCCACTGATGGGGACTTTTTCGATTAACACACAAAATACGTCGATTAATAATTCGGATTTTGTTGAATATTAGAGTTAACACGTAATTCATTGCTTGGTAGTGGTAATTGCAAACGGTAATCCGTAGCAGCTAAAGACAAGAAACGTGCAGGAGTACCTGTACCATCCGCTTTATCACCTCGAGAAGAACGAGAAATTCCATTTCCTTTACGTTTCAAATCAAACAAACGATGACCTTCGAAAGCGAATTCCAAACGACGTTCTAAATCGATGGCCGTTTTCAAGGCATTACCAGATTCTGAAAAATTACCTGCATCAAAATCCGTGTAACGATTTTTACGTAAGTTATTCAAAGCAGTCAAGGCTTCAGCATTTTTACCTAGATTAGCCAATGACTCAGCTAAATTTAACCAAACCTCCGCTACGCGAATCACTTTAGAATCTATTACGTTGGCATTACCCGTAGCTCTTCCAAACCATTTTGCCACGGAATTGTAAGGCTGGCCATTGAAGGTCGTCAAACGAACAGAAGCTGCCGTTCTCACATCATTGGCTTTGAAAGATTGTAAGAATAAATGATCCACGACATATTCATTACGAACACCAGAAGCTGAACTTTGGCTGTATTCTACACCCGGAGTGATACGGTCTTTATCAACAATCTGCAATTTTAGCAATACGCCCGTATTCACCGCATCTGTCCAAATTCTAGCATAATCAGCCAAACCACCAGGGTTTGAGCTTAGAGCTAATGAACGAGTAGCAGCATCCGCTGATTCCTGCCATTTACCTTCATAGAGGTAAACACGAGATAATAGAGCTGAAACGGCTGCCTTGTTGAATCGATAGATACCATTAGCTGAACCAATAGCTGCCTCAGCGGCTTTCAAATCTGTTTCAATCTTACTGAAATTGGTTTTAACAGATTCTCTACTTGGCTTCAATGTTGCATCGGTTGATGTCACGTAAGGAACTCCTAAGTCTGTATCTGATGCTTGAGTATAAGCTTTTCCATACAAACGAACCAAATCAAAGTGAGCCATAGCGCGGAAAGCTAGCGCCTCAGCTTTGTAATTCTCTTTGGATGCTCCCGCAGGTAAACGATCAATATTTTCCAATATGGCATTGGCGCGACGAATACCTGTGTAAGCTGTAGCAAACAATCCCCAAGTTCCATCAGCTGTATACCGCCATTCGTAAAAAGAAAGATTGGATAAACGACCCGTACGGGCTACTACAACATTATCTGATAAAATATCCGGTAAACTTATCATGGAACCTCCAAAATAAGAGCCTCCTAAAGCTGAGGCATACATACCTCTGACTGCGTTGGCAAAATCAGAATCCGATTCAAAAGCTTGTGCGATGGTTGCTGAGTTATATGGTCCCAGTTCCAATCCTTTTTCACAAGAGCCTAGTCCCACTAGGCAAACACTGCATATCGCTAGAATGAATTTTTTCATTTTCATGTCTCTACTAATTAAAATGTGATATCTAAACCTACATTGACCGTTCTAGTTTGCGGATAAGAATAAGCCGCAAATAAACCTTGAACTGTTCCTCCAGTACTCTCTGCTTGACCAAACCCAACTTCTGGATCTCCCTTAAACTCTGGAGCCCAATAGAACCAGTTTTGCGCTTGAGCATACACTCGTACCGACTGCATTTTGGCTTTCTTTACCCAGTTGCTAGGTAAATTGTAGGCTAAGGTTACGTTACGTAGACGGATATAATCTCCTTTTTGTAAGAAGCGATCAGAAGAGAAAGATTGATACAATTTACGTGGATCAGGCAAAACATTTACATCTCCTGCCTTTTTCCAATAATTCAATGCATCTACTGCCTGATTTTGATATACATTCTCTCCATCAGATGTCAAATCTTGCCATCTGAAGTTCATGATATAATGACCACCTTGATACACCGCATCAGCAGATAAAGTAACTCCTTTGTACGTCACCGTAGTACCTAAACCTCCGAAATACTTGATTTGACGAGATTTACCACTTAAAATAACAGCATCTCCAGCACTCCAAGTTTCTGTGCTTGATCCATTTTTATCTAAATAAATAGGTGCGCCTGTTTCTTTGTTAACACCTACATATCGGTTTAGATAATATACATCAATAGGCTCACCAATTTTCAATTTAGAAACACTACCAGAACGGTTTAAGTTATCTTCTGTCAACTCCACCACCTTGTTATTGTTGTTGGTAAAGTTCGCCGAGATATCCCAATACAAGTCTTTGGTTTGGATAATCTTATAATTTAACGTCAATTCCAAACCTGCATTTTCAACAGCTCCCACATTTTCAGTTCTACTAGAAAAACCCGTTGTAGAAGAAACTGGACGATCAAATAATAAGTTAGACGTTTTCTTTTGGTAGTAATCCACAGAACCTGTCAACTTGTTTTTCAACAATGCAAAATCAATTCCGATGTTAGCAGAAGCTGATTTTTCCCACGTTAAATTTGAGTTAGGTAATTGAGAAGGAAAAGTAGCTGAGGTAGTACCATAACTGGAATAACGATACAATCCTAAGGAAGTATAGTTACCAATACGATCATTACCTGAAGTACCATAACTAGCACGTAATTTCAGTTGATTCACGAAAGTTAAGTCTTCCATGAACGCTTCTTTAGAGATTTCCCAACCAGCACTTACTGATCCAAACAAGCCGTAACGATTATCAACTCCAAAACGAGAGGAACCATCGCGACGAATCGAAGCATCTAAGAAATAGCGTTGATTGTAATCATAACCCACACGTCCAAATAAAGAGAACAATGTCCAATCTGTCCTAGCTGACGTAGCTGAAACTGGAGTAGAGGCATTGTCCTGAGTGCTTACTTTACCATTAGGAAAACCTTTGGTACTAAAAGAGAAGGAACGGTAATTGTCATTGGTATACTCAACACCTGCTAAAGCACGAACGCTGTGTTTATCAGCAAAGGTATTCGTATAATTAATCGTGTTAGAAAATACGTAGTTGAATGACTGATAACCATTATCTGATTTAGAGCCGCGAGCAGCAGGGTCTCCCACGTACTGATCTAAAACGGAGTTTGGCTTGATGTAAGACTCACGATAATAATCTACCCAAGTTACCCCAGCTTGTGATCTAAACTCAAAGTTTTTCACTGGAGTTAAGGATATATAAGCGCTGGAAATACCTGTGTTAGTTGTTAAGCTTTCCGGGTTATTTTCCAAAGCTTCTGAAATTGGGAAACCTTGATGAGTTAGATTATAAGTCCCATCATCTAAACGTTCAGGCTCATAAGCGTTATATGCATAAAGAGCGAATGCCGGGTTCTGTGCATTGTAACGGTCACGAATTTCATTGGTCTTAATATTAGAAAAATTGATATTCGTTCCAATCTTAGCCCAATTATTCGGCTTGAATTCCACGTTTACACGACCTTGCTTTCTCCATAAATCAGATGCTAATTTGAAGATACCTTCATTGATCTGATTTTCTAAGGATAAATTATAGGTAAACATATCACTTGCCCCACTCACACCTACGCGTGTCACTTGGTTCATTCCACGACGCAACAAGGTATTGAACCAATCTGTTTTTTTAGATTCCAACGTCGCCCAAACTTTATCCAACTCAGCTTGTGTGGCACTTGCCGGACTAGTAATTCCTGCAGCATCAACATATTCATTGGCATAATCTAAGTCCCTTTCATATTCCAATTTTTGACGCATGTTCATCATTTGGAAATTGTCTGGTGTCTTCTCGTTGATACCATAAGAAGTTGAAACAGTCACTTTGGCATTTCCTTTTTTACCTCTTTTGGTTGTCACTAAAATAACCCCATTGGCTCCACGTGAACCATAAATAGCAGCAGAAGAGGCATCTTTTAAAATGGAAATATCCTCGATGTCATTCGGATTCAATGAACTTAATACGTTCACGCTTCCAATAACCCCTTCGCTATTAGCAGTTGGCACACCATCAATCACCACTAAAGGTTGAGCACCGGCTGTTAAGGTTCCTTCCCCACGGATACGTATAAACGCAGGCGCACCTGGGCGACCATTTTGAGCGGTTACTTGAACACCAGCAGCTTTTCCTTGCAATAAATTTTCAAAGCTGGTCACTGGCTTATTTTCCAATGCCTTGGAAGATACATTCACCTGAGCTCCAGTTAAATTTTGCTTTTTAGCTGTACCATAACCGATGACAACAACCTCATCTAGGCTGGCTGATTCTGGCACCAAGGATACATTAATAACCGACTTGTTGCCTACAGGTACATCTTGTCTTGCAAAACCCACAAAACTGAAGGATAAAACGGCATTCTTTCCAGGAACGGAAAGACGGTAGCTACCATCACTACCTGTGGTAATTCCACGTGAGCTTCCTTTGATGGAAACGCTCACTCCTGGCAAGCTTGCTCCATCTTCCGATGAGCTAACCTTTCCAGAAATAACTTGGTCTTGGGCAAGCACTGGAACTATCCAGAACAGCACCAATCCAAGGCTGAATAATAATTTTCTTTTCATAAGGTAACGTTTTTGATGAATTAATTATTAAAATAAGGAACAATGATGATTAACCATTTACGAACGTAAAGGTTTTGAAAATTAGGAAATATCCTAATTTTACCCAAGAAAATTTAGATTAATCTAAAAAAAGAGAATTATTATTTGGTTTGAATCAAATCCAGAAGTCCCTCGAAATTAGGTACTTGGATTTGGGTATGAGCCAGTTCTGCTGCAGTATGGGATGTGGTCATACCAACTACTTGCATGCCAGCAGATAAGCCAGCTTGAATTCCTTGAAGGGAATCTTCTACCACCCAGCAGTTGGCATATGCTACTCCTAATAAATCAGCGGCTTTCAAATAAATTTCGGGATCAGGCTTCCCTTTTTTCACTTCCGCCCCTCCTACTATCGCCTGAAAAAAATGACGAATCCCTAGACCATCTACAATAAAATCAATATTTCCTTGGCCTGCTGAAGTAGCCAAAGCACAAGCAATACCTTGCTGCTGCAATCCTTCCAAAAAGGAAATTAAACCTGGGGCAGCCTTGCGATGTGCGGCATAAAATTCCCGATAAATTGCTTCCTTTTTTTGCTCTAAATGTTCGATCTCCTCCAAAGACATCTCGCGACCATAAAACCACTCAAATGTATCTTTGGAATTCATCCCATTGAGCTCTTGATAAAATACTTCACGAGTTAATGGAATACCATGTTGCTCGCAAAACAACAACCAAGCATCCACGTGGTAAGGTAAATTATCTACCACCACTCCATCCATATCTAGTAAAACAGCTTCTACAGGCATTATGATAAACTTAATTGAAGGCCATCATAGGCCAAAAAAACATGTGGGGGTAATTCTTTTTGTACTTCTGCATGCAGACCCATCTGATGACTGATATGGGTAATATAAGCGCGCTCAGGCTTTACTTTCTCTATTACCTCCAAAGCTTCATCCAAGGTAAAATGAGAAATATGGGACGTTTTCTTGAGAGCATTAATGACCAGTACTTGTGAACCTTTTACTTTTTCCAATTCCTCTTCAGAAATATAATTGGCATCTGTGATGTAGGTGAAATCTCCGAAACGAAAACCGAACACATCCAACATGTAATGGCGGACTAAAATAGGTTGGATTTTTACCCCTTGAATTTCAAATACCTGATTCGTGATGGGGAATGTTTCTATTTCAGGAACTCCTGGGTATTTATTATCTCCGAAGGCATAGGCAAATTCCCTTTTAAGCTGGTCAATCACATTTACCTGAGCATACAAGGGAATACTGGATTTTTGAACATAATTAAATCCCCGTAAATCATCCATACCGGCCGTATGGTCTTTATGTTCATGGGTATAAATCACGGCATCCACGTGCTTTATACTTGCCCGTAACATTTGCTGCCTAAAATCAGGGCCCGTATCAATGATAAAACTTTTTCCTTGGGTTTGAATGTGCATAGAAACTCGCAAACGCTGATCATGTTGATCAGAGGAAGTACAAACTTCGCAAGAACAGGCTATCATGGGTATCCCCTGTGAGGTACCCGTACCCAAAAATTCTACCGAGATCGGCGACATGCCGTTATTCTGTTAATGCTTTAACTTGAGATACAAGTGCATCAAAATTCAAAGGCTTAGCTAAAAAATCATTGAACCCTGCTTCCTTGAAATCCTCCATGCTGTAATTTCTTGCATTACCTGTGATAGCAATCATAGGAATGTTGGATTTAGCTGAATCTGCTAAAGCACGAACCGCTCTTGCACATTCCATTCCATCCATGACAGGCATGTTAATATCCAAAAGAATGATATCAAAATCAGCTTTGGCTAATTCGTCTAACACTTGTTGTCCATTCTTTACTGCATGAATTTCAAAGTTTTGAAACTCTAATATCTTTCTAGCTAAATTTTGAATGACCGAACTATCCTCTGCAATCAATACTTTTTTCATAACACAATCTTGTTAAAATGGCTTAGGGGCACATGCCCATAATGGGGTAAAAATAACCAAAGCATTGAGGAATTCAAATGAATTTTTGACATAAAAAAAGCGAACCTGTTTGGTTCGCTTAAATTTTAATTCATTTACCCTATTTCACGTAGAAGGAAACAGAAGTTTTATCCCATTCTAAAGTCACTTGGCCTGTCTCTGTAACACCGATGTTAAATTGCTCGGTCATAGCATGCTCACTTGGTTTAGCTGTAACTCGTAAAGCATCTTGATCTGCTTTATAGGTGTAAGCTCCCCACATTTTTGACTCTTTATTGAAAATAATGGTCCACTCCGTTGGACCTGGAATGGATAACAAAGAATATACACCTTTGGCTAAAGGCTTGCCTTGAACTACGACATCCTTCGAAAATTCAATGGTTGTAGCTTCATTAGCTCCCGTTCTCCAAACCTCACCATATGGCACTAAGGCTTTTTGTTCTTTGGTTCCGAATACCAAGCGTCCTTTAACAGATGGTTTAGCATATTTAATCAAAACCTGAGTAGTACCCACTTTTTGAGAGGCTACTGCTGGAGGGGAAGCGGGGCTTTGAGCTAAAGCTCCAAAACTTAAAATACAAGAAAGAATAACAAGAAGTTTTTTCATGGTTGTGTTTGTTAATTTTTAGACCTACAAATTAAGCCAATAATTCAATTTTAACACTATGGAACGGTTTCTTATATGAAAATTCTCTGGTAAATAATTGTCGGTATAAACCAAGAAGAAATCCGAAGCTGGCTTGTAACGCCATTGTAAACGAGCGTTAAGATTCATGTTCTTGGTTTGTTGATTCAACTGAAAGAAGGTTGTGAAAAACAATTTATTGGTAAAGGTGATGTCCACTTTTGGTCTAATAATCCAAAATTCAGATGCTGAAATAATTTTAGTCGTACTTCCATCTGCCTGTGTAACGGGCACTTCCACACCCCAGATATTATTGTAATCCACTGCCATGGAAATCCCCACATGCGGTTGAAAACGATAACCCAATTCTCCCGTAATACCAGTTCTATTTCCATTACCATAATATCCTCCAAAACGAGAAGTGACAGAATAAGTAAACAATTTGATTGGAGAGGATGTGTAACCCAAACCTACTGAACGCCAAGTATGTTCAGACCCCTTTTTCTCAGGAATATTTCCCATACGCGTTGGGTCGAAATCATATAATAAACGAACATAATCATAGCCATGAAAAGCTGAGAAGCTCGCCTGATCTTTCATTTTTCCTTCTAAAGCTATATAGGTGGTATTATCTGTCAAACCTCCTGAATTATTCCAAAAGCTTAAGCTATTCAAACGAATTTGAGCATAAAATAACTTACTGGTTTTACTCTTTGGATAAAAGATTTTTCCTACTTCTGGGTTAATATTAGTATAATTAACACGAGGTACATACCCTACTTCTGGATTATAACTATCTCCTACCCACTGATGCTTCCAACTCACGATCCAATGATTGTCTTTATAAGCCAATGAGGCTGCATGAGCAAAATTATTAGCTTTGGCATCTGGACTAATCGATTGATAGTAGAATACTTTTCCTGTCCAGAAATTGTTGGAAGAGGCTAAATTATATTCCACCCCAATATTTCTATTGAATTCGGCAAAGCCATTTTGACGTTGTAATTCGGTATCAATGAACGACTGCTTGTTGATCATAAAAATACCGATATTGGAGCGAGCAAATAATTTTCTTTGCAGGGCCACCATGGAATAATTTTGGGTGGGTACGCCCTTATCATCAATTCGCTGAGATTGTACATTCAACAAACCAATTCTCCAGTCATTGGTTAATTTACCACTCACTCGAGCTCCGTAAGTGATAGGTGTTTGTTCATAAATCCCTGTTCTGTTATTTAATGCTAAACCAATCCGGCGAGAGAAAAATGGACGAATGGTTTCCGTTCCAAAGCCGTCAAATAAATCCGAGTTTTCAATAAAAAACTGACGTTTCTCAGGATAAAATAATTCAAAACGATCTAGGTTGGTTTGCTGACGATCCACATCCACTTGAGAGAAATCGGGATTAATGGTCAGGTCCATGTTCATACTTGAACTTAAAGCTACTTTGATATCCCCTCCAATCTGCTTTCTAAAACTAGTGGGATCTTGGGCTTCATAATTGCTAGTTACACCTGATAAAACATAAGGAATAACCGAAATATTTTGCTTAGGAGTTGGAGGTGGCGTTTCCCATAATAAAACCCCAGAATAGGCTAAAGAGGCCGTAGGGAATTGTCTTGGTACCGGCGCCCAAGCCGATTTTTCTTTCGCTTGCAAGTCCAATCGACTAAAATTAATTCCCCACCGAGTGCTATTGTTTTTGTAACGAATGGACTTAAATGGAATAGCTGCTTCCCAGATCCAAGATTCTTTATTGTAGGAAGTGGAAGACTCCCATTTATTATCCCAGTTTAGGTTTACTTTGGCCCCTTCCGACATCTGTCCGTCCCACTGTGCACCAGCAGCATTAGCCCCAAAAGAAAAACCGGTGGTTTTATCATCGAAAGTATCGATGAAAACAAGGAAATTATCATTAATACCAAAACTGAAATCTCGCTTCAAGGATTCCACCACATAACGTGATTGATCTTTCAGGAAACATTCGGCTGAAATATAGAGGTATTTATCATCATAGGTCATTCGAACGTCCGTACGGACATTGGAACAAAGTGTATCAGTAGGATTACACATAACAAAATCACTTACCTTGGCGGCCTCTAACCAGGCTGCTTCATCGAGCTTACCATCCATTTTAAGGGAACCTTTGGCAGGCTTAATAAGCATTTGAAAAATTTCGTTTCGTTTGGCTGTTTGAGCTAGAGATGAAAATGTAGTAAGCGTAAATAATAAGAGAAGAAGTCGCTTCATAAAAATGGTTGTCGTGAATCAATTAACTGCAATTTAGCCAAATTAAACGGAAGCTTAGGTAGGTCTTGTAGGGCAAGGCCTTGAAGATGATGTAAATAATTCTAGAGTTTTTTTATTTCAATCGACAAAAATCCTTTTGCTTGTTTTATTTTTGTAGCTAGTATTAATTATCGCAACGAATTATGGGAAGAGCTTTTGAATTTAGAAAGGCAAGAAAGTTTAAACGCTGGGGTCAAATGGCCAAAACGTTTACAAAAATCGGTAAAGACATTGTTATTGCTGTAAAAGCAGGTGGAGCAGATCCTACTGGAAACTCTCGTCTAAGGGCCATCATTCAGAATGCCAAGGCAGTTAATATGCCAAAAGATAATGTTGAACGTGCCATCAAAAGAGCCGTTTCTAAGGATCAAGAGGATTATAAGGAAATTGTTTATGAAGGATATGCCCAACATGGTATTGCTATATTAGTGGAAACCACAACGGATAACATCAATCGTACAGTAGCTAATATTCGCTCTTCGTTTACTAAATGCGGAGGTAGCTTGGGTACTCAAGGAATGTTGGATTTTATATTTACCCGCAAATCGGCTTTCAAGATTGCAGCTAAGCCTGAGATCGATTTGGAAGAGCTCGAGTTTGAATTGATTGATTTAGGAGGAGATGAGGTGTTTTTAGATACAGAAACCAATCAAATTAATATTTATGGAGAGTTTACCGCATTTGGCGCTATTCAAAAGTACTTAGAAGAAAAAGGGTATGAATTATTAGGGGCCGATTTTGAGCGGATACCTAATGAGACCAAAGAGTTAACAGACGAACAAGTGGCGGACGTTGAAAAATTGATTGAACGATTGGAAGAAGATGATGATGTTCAAAACGTTTACCACAATATGGGTTAAACCAAGCATTAAAAAGCACCTAGTGATAGGTGCTTTTTATTTGTTCTCATCATTCACCCTATCCGGGCAGATTCCAAGTTATCAATTTAAAAAAATAAGGGGTGTCAATCCGACAGCTCAACTGTATTTTCAAAAGCAGCTTTTAAGCCATAGTGCTACTGCTGACTTTCAACTACATGTTCAGGTAAAAGAATTTGATTTCTCTTCGAAGGAAACGTTCCAATTTCAAGCCGAAATATATGTAGATCGAGACTCCATCATAGGCCCTCAATTACTGTATACCTATAAAATCAGTTTCAAAACCCAAGGATTTAAAAGCAAATCAGCTCATTGGGAAGAAATGGCGAAATTAAGCTCTCAAAGTCTACAATCACAATTTGCCACTTGGTGGAAAAACAATTGGGATAAAGACCCTCATTTAATCCAAGAAGTAAGGGTAGAATTTTTACCTGATTATGTCCCCAAGAAGTTGGATCTAGATACCCTATTCTACGGCCAAAAGAAATTGGATTGGAGCGACTTTGTGGCCAAACCATATCCTGGTTCTCGGTTTGCCGCACAAATATTTAGCAATTTTGAATACCATGCAGCTCCTCGCATAGAGCGAGGTATTCTTTATCTCCCTATACAAGTAAAGGTGTATATGCTTCGCTCATCTTCTTGGAAAAAAGAAAATCTTCCAGATAGGGCCCTTGACCACGAGTCAACCCATTTCAATATTACCCAAAAAGCTGCCAATCTATTTAAGGAACAAATCCAACAAAAGAAATTAAGACCTCTTTGGTATGAAAGCGAGCTGCAATGGTGGTTTTTGGATGCTTACCGCTGGATGAATAGCACACAAAAGTCATACGATGATGATACGCAGCATGGCATCCAAGTAGCAGAACAGGAAATCTGGTATAATAAATTTAAATAGTTAGGTAACCGTTTAAATTAAAAATCAGATTCAGAAAGATAAGCTTTTGCTTTCTTCTCATCAAATCGATATAAATAGGGTGCTTTATGGGCTCCTCCTAGGTAGCGCTTTTCTAAGCGGACCAAAATATCCATACTTAAAATCTTCCTTTGGAAATTCGTGCGTACCAATTTTTTACCCAAAATAGTCTCATAGACTTGTTGCAATTCCGACATGGTAAATGTCTCTGCCAATAGATTAAAGGCTAATAATTTTTGATCCAAAGACCAACGCAACCTTTCTAAGGCTTTATCAATAATAGCCCGATGGTCCAAAAACATAGAAGGAATATCATGAATATCGGCCCAAGAGAATTGATCCGACATTTGGTCTAAATTGACATTAACTTTAGAGAAGTCCACCAAGGCATAATAGCCAATCGAAATATATCGGTCTGAAAGGAATGAAGTATCTACCCGAGTTTCTCCAATTTGTTCTTGAATCTTCTCATGCTGCTTGATGGCATCTTGATTCCTTTTAACATCGCCAAAAGTATAAAACTGCTCCAGATAAATATCTTTCAAGCCTGTTCTTTCAAACAATACTCGGCTAGCAGCCTGGTCAATGTCTTCACTGGATTTAACAAATCCTCCTGAGAGTGACCAAACCGTCGTATTTTTAAATTTCAATAAAAGTACCTTCAATTGATTTTCGTGAAATCCAAAGATCACGCAATCCACTGAAATATGAGGCAACCAATTAGCTCCTGAATAATTTTTCACCATAAACCTACTATTTAGGGATGCTTTTGAATAAATTCATGAATTTGCTTCACAAATAGTTGGTATCCCTTTTCATTCAAATGCAAGCGATCCGCAACAAATATATCGTCCATTAAACTGCCATCAGCACGGAAAAAAGGGCTTTGCATATCAATATAAAATCTTCCTTTTTCTTTGGCTATAATTTGCTGAATACGACCGTTTAAATCTTTTTGCTTATCTAACATGGCAATACGAGCTAAACTAGGTCTAGCAGCTATAAACACCAATTTTGTGTTAGGTAATTTTTCTTTCAAACGCTTGGAAAACACCACAAACTCTTGGGCAATAAACTCGGGACTTTGTCCTTTGGCCAAATCATTATCTCCTTCATACATAAATACCCAAGCTGGTTGGTATTTAAGTACCATACGATCAAAATAATATAAGGCTTCCTCTAAGGTAGAACCGCCAAATCCCCGATTAATGGACGGATATGCCGCCATATCTTGGTTGAAACTTTTCCAAAGGCGAAAACTGGAACTCCCGAAAAATAATCGAAGATTTTTTGCTGGCATAGCAAGTGAATCTTGTGATTCATATGCCTTAATTTCCTTTTCAAATTTGTCGATTTGTGCCCAAAGGCCTGTGCTGGATAACAGCAACAAACCTAGTAATAAGTGTTTTTTCATACTTATTCGTTAGGATAGACTAAGCCTATCTGTTTTCTAATTTCATCTAATAATCCCATTAACTCTTGACTAAACTGGTGTGTCATCCATTTGTTTTCTAATCGGCCTGCTCGTAAATCAGCTTGCACTGCTTCTGCCTCATAAGAATAACCCCATCCTTTGCGTTCGCATTCAAACTCTTCTACTTCACCTGACTCTAAAGTTACTGTAATTCCAAAGGTTTCATGAAAACGAGAATGCATCATTATTTTACCTTGACTACCGTAAATTGTACAAGTGGTATCAGTTTGAGCTGCTAAAGTAGAAAACAAAGTTGCCGTAGCACCACTTTCATAACTTGTCGCAATGGCACAATTCATGTCGACTCCCGTAGGTGCCATAGTACCTGTGGCTAGCAACGTTTTAGGTTGTCCTAACAACAATTTGGAAATAAATAAGGGGTATATCCCAATATCCATCAAAGAACCTCCAGTTAAAACGGGGTTGAATAAACGACTTTCCACATCGTATTCTGCTTTAAAGCCAAAGTCAGCCGCCACATGACGAATTTGACCAATCTTCCCCGACTCGATAATGTCTAATACTTTTGCTACAGATGGATGAAATCTTGTCCATAATGCCTCCATTAAAAACAAGTTCTTTTCCTTTGCTTTTTGTATCATTTCTGAGACTTGTCGGCCATTCACTGCAAATGCCTTTTCGCATAAAACAGGTATTCCAGCTTCTAGACACAATAAAGTATGCGCATGATGTAAACCATGGGGCGATGCCACATAAACCACATCAATCAGGCCACTGGAAAGCATTTCTTCATAAGAACCAAATGCCTTTGAACCTGGATAGTGTGACGCGAATTCTTCCGCACGATGGATATCTCTAGAGGACACAGCAGTCAGTTGAGCATCTGACACAAAAGCTAAATCATCGGCAAATTTACGTGCGATTTTTCCGCAGGCAAGTATGCCCCAACGAATGGAATTTCCAGGATTAATCATTTTCTTCTAATTAAATAGAGTTCAAGGTTTGTATCAATGCCTCTACCTGTTCACTTGAAACGGCAGGGAAATTAGCAATTCTTATTTGTGTTTCTTTCATTTTGCCATATCCTGCACCCACTATCATGCCTGAGGCATTTTTCACTTTTTGAATGACAGTCCCAGCTGCTTCTTGGCAATTCAAAACAACTACGGTTTGTGAACGATGTGATTCATTCTCAACAAAGGCCTCAAAACGATCCGATTTCTTAGCAAAATCATAGAGTGCTTTCGCCTTACGGTCCGTTTCTTTACGGATTTGATCCACACCAATTCGGTTGAAATCTTCTGCCACTTTACCTAAGACATAAATCCCCATCACATTGGGAGTTTCAGGCGTTTCAAACTTCTTATAATTCTCCCAAAGACTTGGTAATGAATGGTAGGTTCCAATCACACCTTCGTGTTTTTTCATTCTTTCTGCTTTCTCGAGCATGGCTTCATTGGCAATCCAAACACCTAATCCAGCGGGCATACCAAAGGCCTTTTGAACAGAGAAAAATGCAGTATCTACTAAATTAAAGTCGAGGTTAGTATAAGGAGCTGAAGAAACCATATCTACGGCCAAAAACTTATCCTTATTCGCTTTCTTTAATTTATGTATTTCTTGTGAACGCATTTGCACACCGGAACTGGTTTCATTGGCAGTAGCACAAATCAACTCGGCATACTCAGGTACATCCACATCAGAAGCATCAAAACCCTCACCAAATGGCTTATGCGCTGCATGGGCATATTTGTGCAACTCTTGAGCAAAATCAAAAAACTTCCTTGAAAAAGAACCATTCACTAAGTGGAAACACTCATGCTCCACCGTATTCATGATGATACGTTCCCAAATTTCTGTAGCAGACCCCGTAAAAAGGATGGCATTGTTTTGTTTAGGTAAATTAAACAACGTCCTCAATTGCTCATCGGCATGTTGGTATATCTTCCTAAACTGGGCTGAACGATGCGAAATGGAACCAATGGACAAGCGAAAAGCCTCCTCATAATGTCCTTGAACAGTAGGATAAAGTGCCGCTGGGCCAGGGGTAAAAAATACGGGCTGCATCATATAATTAGTAAAGCATTCTAAACTTAATGGTATTATCGATCAATTTCAATTCATTGACGATTTCTTCGGAATATTCTTTGGCCACATCTGTGATTACATAACCTGTTTTCTCCGTTGTTTTCAAGTATTGACCAATGATGTTAACGTGATACTTGGCAAATACATTATTGATTTGTGCCAAAATACCTGGTACATTCTGGTGGATATGTAATAAACGATGGGCATTTTCCAATGGAGGCAATTGTAATTCAGGGAAGTTTACTGAACCATAAGTACTACCATTGTTCATAAACTGCAACAATTTTGCCGGAACAAACTCCCCAATATTGGCTTGTGCCTCTTCTGTAGATCCTCCAATATGTGGAGTCAAAATAACATTTGGCAAACCTCTTAACTCATTAATGAATTCTTCGTCATTGGTCTTAGGCTCATACGGGAATACATCGATTGCTGCTCCCCACACTTTACCTGATTTAATCGCCTCTACCAAAGCTGGAATTTCCACCACATGACCTCTTGAAAGATTCAAGAAAATCACATTATCCTTCATCCAAGAGAATTCTTGCTTCCCAATGATGTTAGTATTTACCTTTCTACCATCCACGTGCAAACTCACAAAATCAGCCAAGTTCAACAATTCTTTCAAACTTGAACATTTTTTGGCATTCCCTAAGGCCAACTTATCAACGGTATCATAGAAATACACTTCCATACCTAGGGCCTCCGCAATCACAGAAATTTGAGTTCCAATATTTCCATAACCGATTAAGCCTAATTTTTTTCCACGAATCTCGTAGGAGTTGGTAGCTGATTTATCCCAAACTCCGGCATGCATGCGGGTCGACTTCTCGAAGATATTACGTGTTAGCATAACCATTAAGCCAATGGACAATTCCACGACAGAACGGGTATTGGAATAAGGCGCATTGAAAACTGCAATTCCCCGATTTTCGCATTCCGCTAAATCAATTTGGTTGGTTCCAATACAAAAAGCACCAACGCACATTAAACGAGCGGCATTGGGATGTTCCAATACTTTTTTAGTCAAATTGGTTTTGGAACGCAAACCAAGAATGGACACATCTTTGATTTTTTCAATCAATTCTGCTTCATCCAAGGCTCCTTTCAATAATTCAACTTGGAAACCTTCTTTCTTAAATGCTTGAACGGCATGTGGATGAACGTTTTCCAAAAGAAGAACTTTAATCCTAGATTTAGGATAAGACTGAGCACGGCTCAATCCATTGATGTATAAAAACTCGTCTAAAGATGGCACCACATGATCTGCTTTCTCCACCACCACTTTGCGAGATACATTTTCAGTAAAAGCAAAAAACTTATTGGCTAAACCTGCCTCACGCAATTCATAGTCGGTATACCCATCTCCAATAACATACACTTCTCCTTCCAATTGCAATGATTGCAAGAGGCTTACTTTACCGCGGTCTTTGGACAATAAATTATCGTGATCATATCCCGTAATATTACCTTCGGCATCATAGTTAAAGGTATTGGCAAAAACATTTTCGGCCGGAATGCCTAATTCTTGTACTACAGGAACAATGAAATCCTTGAAGCCGCTAGAAACAATTAGAATTTGCTCTGCATGTTCTTGGATAAACTCCTTATTTCTATTGAATGAATCTGATATTTTACCTTTCAAAAAAGCAATCAATTGGTCTACATGACCCCGATTGGCTGATAAAAGAGCAACGCGATCGCGCAACGAATCAGCAAATGAATAGGACCCTGACATCCCTTTTTCGGTAATTTCCCGAATCTTGGAGACAATCTCCTTTTGTTTCGGGTTTCCTTGTAAGGCGATATTCGCCAACTCATCTAGCCCTTCTACTTTGGTAAAAGTGCTATCAAAATCAATCACAATGTGCAATGGCTCCAACTGTTTATTCGACATAATTAATCGTTTCTTTATTCAAAAACCAATTCATTGCCCGTTGTTCCGACCACAAGGTTCCTCGATAATCTGAAGGATAGAATCCACAATGCCCACCTTGAGTGGGTAATTCCAAAAAGACATTTTCCCAGTTTGATGCCAGAGATGCCGGAAGGCATTCGGGCGATAAAAATGGATCGTTTTGGGCATTCACTACCAGGGTAGGAACCTGAATTTTATCTAAAAAATACAGCGAGCTATTTTGTTCGTAATAGTCTTCTGCATCTTTAAAACCGTGCAATGGACCCGTAATCACATCATCAAACTCCCTCAATGTTTTAATTCGTTTAAGAATAGCCACATCGACAGCCGTGGGAAATAGCACGGCTTTTTCTTTTGCTTTAGATAGAAGAGTTTGTAAAAATCGATGAGTGTAGAGTCCATTTTCTCGTCGTGCCAACTTTCGGCTACTACTTGAAAGGTGCAAAGGTACGGAAAATGCCACAGCTTTTCGAATCAAATTTGGATGATTTTGCCCTTGTTCCCCTAACCATTTTAAGGTAAGATTTCCTCCTAAACTAAAACCTGCCAAATAAATGCGATTCGCTCCTCGCTGAATACAGGTTTGAATCACCTCTTCCAAATCCTCGGTGGCACCACTATGGTAAAATCTTAATTTAAGATTCATCTCCCCAGAGCAAGATCGAAAGTTCCAAGCAAGCACATTGAAACCTTGTCCTATCATGGTTTTGGCCAAACCTTTAACGTATTGCGCCTGACTACTCCCTTCTAAACCATGGGAAATAATAAGTAATGGTTTTTCAGACAAAGGTGCATCGATGTACCAATCTAGATCTACAAAATCTTGATCGCTTAATATCAACCTCTCCCGATTAGGTGCTAGGTTATTTATTTTTCGAAATAAGGCGGTGAACATACTTTGGGTATGTCCTTCGGGTAACCAAAAAGGAGGTCGATAAGTGGGAACTGATTGAATTAAAGGCAAGGCATTAAATAAAAAAGTCAGGAATTAATTCATGATCACCCCACTTCGGGTTGACTTTGTATACATCAAAGTCGGTATAATTAGCAGCTCGTAAGACTTCTTCATCTATAAAAAACTGTCCTGTAGAGGTAACGTGGTCTTGTTTAAATATTTCATAGGCTGCATCTGCCATAATACTTGGCTTTCTAGACCGATCTAGCATATCTGAATTCCCAACGGCAAATTCAATAGCGGCCGTGGCTATAATGGTTTTAGGCCAAAGTGAATTAAAGGCTACTTTATTTTTAAACTCAGCTGCCATACCCAGGGTACAAAGCGACATACCGAATTTGGCCATAGAATAGGCCACATGGTTTTCAAACCAACGCGCTTCTATATTTAAAGGAGGAGAAAGCGTTAATACATGAGGGTTTTCCGCTTTCAACAAATGAGGCAAGCAGGCTTTGGATGTCAAAAAAGTTCCTCGGGCATTGACTTGATGCATTAAGTCGTACTTTTTCATGTCGGTCCACAAGGTCCCAGTCAAAGAAATGGCGGAAGCATTATTAACTAAGATATCAATGCCTCCAAAGGTCTCAACCGCTTTTTCTACCGCTTCAAAAACATGATTTTCATCACGAATATCCAAGACTAATGGTAAAGCTCGGCCGCCCAAACGCTCAATTTCCTCGGCTGCAGAAAAAACGGTGCCTGGTAATTTGGGGTGTGGGGTGGCTGTTTTAGCAGCAATAACTACGTTTGCGCCCACGGAAGCCATTTTTTTTGCAATTTCAAATCCGATACCTCTTGAAGCACCGGTAATAAAAACTGTCTTGTTGCTGAAGTCCATCTTGTGTTATTTAAACTTTGTCTAATTTACTATTTTCTTGTCAAGACAGTACATAAAATAAATTTTGGTTTGTACTTTTGTTAATTATTTTTCAAAACCACCGAATGTCAATTCCGTTTAAGTCTATTAGTATCTCTCATCGCTCTGCTCCTCTCACGATTCGTGAGCAAGTGGCATTAAATGAGGAAGAAAGTAGAGCCTTTGCTATTAAATGTAAAGATCTTTTTGGATTACAAGAAATGTTGATTGTATCTACCTGCAATCGTACAGAGGTGTATTACAATACCCCAGAAGATATTTCCCACGATTTAGTTAAGAGTTTATTGATTGAAAAGGGCTTGCATCAAACGCAAGAATACACCCCTTATTTCCATCATGAATCAGATGCAGAAGCATCTTTAAGACACTTATTCGAAGTAGCTACTGGATTACAATCTAAAGTGGTTGGAGATTTACAGATTCCCAATCAAATCAAAAAGGCATATCAACAATCTGCCGATTTAAATTTAGCTGGTCCATATTTGCACCGCTTAATGCATACGATTTTCTATGCTAATAAGCGAGTAGCACAAGAAACCTCGTTCCGTGATGGTGCGGCTTCAGTGTCATATGCGACTGTCGCCTTAGCGGAAGAATTGTCTCAGGCCATTACTCAACCCAAAGTATTGATTTTAGGTTTGGGGGAAATTGGCTTGGATGTGTGTAAAAACATGGAGGATAAAGATTTCGCAGAGATCACCATCATGAACCGTACCTTAGAAAAGGCGGAAAAAATAGCCCACGATAAACCTTTCCGTGTGGCACCAATTGAAGATTTGTGGAAGGAAATTGCGCAAGCAGATATCATTATCTCCTCAGTACGCAACCAAGATCCAATTATCACTCAAGCAGAATTAAAGAAACTATCGATATTGACTTTCAAATATTTCATTGATCTTTCGGTACCAAGAAGTATTGAAGATGGTATCGAAAAAATATCGGGTGTATTACTCTATAACATTGATTCATTGAAAGAACGAGCCGACGAAGCATTGCGTATTCGGATGGCCTCTGTACCCGATGTTCGTCGGATCATTGATGAGTCTGTGATTAGTTTCAATGATTGGTCTAAAGAAATGGAAGTTTCACCGACTATTCATAAATTAAAAAATGCACTAGAGCAAATCCGTAAAGAAGAAATCAATCGCCATCTAAAAGGCTTAAATCCTCAAGAGGCTGAGAAATTGGAGAAAATTACGGCTAGTTTAGTTCAAAAAATTATCAAACAGCCGATCATCCATTTAAAAGCCGCTTGTAAACGAGGCGAATCAGATAGTATGGTGGATGCGTTGAATGATTTGTTCAATTTGGAGGCATACGAGGAGGTTGATTCAAGCTCTCCTATCCAATAATTTTCCATGAAATCGGAGGTGTTACAGAAACTGGCTCGCTACTGCGCCTATCAGGAACGCTGTAAATGGGAAATTCAAGTAAAAATGGACTCTTTTTTGGTATTACCTGAGGACCAACAAGCCTATTTGGATTGGCTGGAAGACAACAACTACCTCAATCAAGAGCGATTCGCAAGGCTATTTGTCAGGTCTAAATTCAACCAAAAATCTTGGGGCAGAAATAAAATCAAGTTTGAGCTGAAAAGACTACAAGTTTCTGATGCTTTAGTTCAAACAGCCTTAAGTGAATTACGCGAACTCCCCTATGAATCCACCTTGGAATCCATGCTGAATGAAAAATTCAAGCACCTAAAAGATCTCAATGATTGGGCAAAAAAGCAGAAATGCTACCAATATGCCATGAGAAAAGGATTTGAGCCCGATTTAATTTCCCTGTACATTCAACAGCTCAATTAAAAAAGCTCAAATCCTATCACGCTATTTGGCTAATCGGTTGATATAAACAAAGGTTCTGATGTTAGGATATTTGCCAAAGAAATCCACATAATAGTAATAAGTCCCATCAGGTAACCTTCCATCATTAGTCAAAAGACCAATTGTCTTATCTGTCAAACCTCCCCAATTATTTTGGTAATTATTGGTTTCATAAACCACATCTCCCCATCGATTCACGATGACGAATCGATTCGGTTGCATTCTAAAAATGCCAGGTATCACGAGAACATCGTTGATTCCGTCTTGGTTGGGAGAAATAGCTTGAGGTGCAAAAACCTCACAAATATCCGCATCCACCCGATTGTCTATTCCATCTTGATCACAATCTAGCATGCCTCCATAATTGATATCATTTTCATAGACATCAATTATCCCATCATTGTCATCATCTGAATCACGGTAATCTGGAATACTGTCTGAATCCGTATCCAAAGGATGTAATGGGTCGGACCCAGCTTCAACTGTATCGCTGATTCCGTTATTATCTGAATCTACATCGCGGTAATCCGCTAGGCCATCTCCATCCGAATCTAGCGGCACATTGACATTCGGACCCACTTCTATCGCATCGGGGATCCCATCATTATCCGAATCAACATCACGGAAATCCACTTTTCCATCTAAGTCCGTATCCAAAGGGTGATAGACATCTGGACCAACTTCGATTATATCAGGTATGGTATCATTATCTGAATCCGCATCTTGGTAGTCTGGCTTCAAATCTAGATCCGTATCCACTGGCATTATTGGCGTTGGGCCAGCTTCCACTGAATCGGGAATCGTATCATTATCAGAATCCACATCTCGATAATCCGCCAAACCATCCCCATCAGTATCTACAGGAATTTGAGGATCAACTCCCGCTTCCACCGAATCAGGTATGGTATCATTATCCGAATCCACATCTCGAAAATCCTCTTTCCCATCTCCATCCGAGTCCAGTGGATGACTAGCATCTTTGCCTGCCTCCACGGCATCTGGAATACCATCATTATCCGAATCTGTATCTCGGTAATCAGGTTTGCCATCAAGATCTGTATCAATCGGCTTAGTCAAATCTTTACCTGCCTCTAAACCATCCAGTATACCATCATTGTCGGAATCTATATCTCGAAAATCGGCATGTCCATCCTCATCAGAATCCAAAGGCATTCTTGGTTCTGGTCCTGCTTCCACAACATCTGGGATCCCATCATTATCCGAATCCACATCGCGATAGTCGGGTTTACCATCTAAGTCTGTATCAAAAGGGTGAAGAAAATCTCCTGCCTCTACTGAATCAGGTATACCATCACTATCTGAATCCAAATCTCTAAAATCCTCTAAACCATCAGCATCCGTATCCAAAGGTTTATTAGGATTTAAACCTGCTTCTAAAGAATCTAACATACCATCATTGTCGGAATCCACATCCACATAATCTGTTTTCCCATCTCCATCACTATCCACTGGTTGGCTCGGGTTCGCACCAGCCTCTACTGCGTCTGGTATTCCGTCATTGTCAGAATCAAGATCTAAATAATCGGGCTTCCCATCTCCATCTGTATCCACAGGTTGGCTGGGATTTGATCCTGCCTCCACGGCATCTGGAATTCCATCATTATCTGAATCTACATCTAAATAATCAGGCTTCCCATCTCCATCCGTATCCACAGGTTTGGTCGGATTGGCACCTACTTCTATTGCATCTGGAATACCATCATTATCAGAATCTGCATCTTCAAAATCAAATAAACCATCTAAATCTGTATCCCATGGATCTTGGCAGTCGCCAGCTTCTTGACTATCCAATATTCCATCATTATCCGAATCCAAATCTCTAAAGTTAGGAATTTCATCCCCATCACCATCAGCACCTAATTCGATTCGATCAGGGATGCAATCATTATCTGAATCCAAATCTAGAAAATCAGAAGTACCATCTGAATCTGTATCAATGACTTTGACATATTGCCCTCGGTCATCCCAACCGTCATCTAAATCATCTTTCATTTGTTGACACGTGGCACACTTATTTTTCCCTTCCCATGCATCCGGAATACCATCGTCATCTGAATCCAAATCCAAGTAATTGGGAATACCATCCAAATCATTATCTACATTCCTTTCATCCTGATCTCCCAGCCAATCTCCATCTGAATCTAAATCTCGGTAATTTGGAAAGCTGTCACCGTCTACATCTTTCGTTCCTTCCATGCTATCCAAGATTCCGTCATTGTCTGAGTCCACATCTACATAGTCTGCCTTGCCATCATGGTCTGTATCAAGTACTGGCGCTGGGCTACCTCCAAAACCTGTTTCTAGAAAATCAGCCAAGCCATTTCCATTCGTATCAGGTAATAAGCCATTCTTATCCACTCGCCCATCGTAATTATCATCTATTACGCCTCGCTTATTATCTGTGGCTTCCCAAGCATCTAAAATACCATCATTATCAGAGTCCAAATCCAAGTAATTAGGAATGCCATCACCATCAGGATCAAATTCCCCTTCTATGGAATCTAAAATTCCATCGTTATCTGAATCTAGATCCAGGTAATCTGCATGGCGGTCTCCATCCGAATCACGATTCATTTCACGAGCATCTGGAATACCATCTCCATCTGAATCCAAATCATACGAATTCGGAATTCCATCGCCATCAAAATCCTGACAGTTCCCTAGTAACGTAAAGGTTTGATAGCATTCCATGGAATTGGGGATTCCATCGCCATCAAAATCAGCCATCAATATTTCAATCAGATTACTGGTAATTTGAACACCTGTACTACTTTTGAACATAAAATAGCCTTTGCCTTCTGGGCCTAAATACGTCATTCCCTTTTGACTCAAATTGACAATGCCTTGGACAAAGTCGCCCGCACTATTTAATTGATCTCCACCAGAAAGGCCAGAAATAAAACCAGGCAAAGTACTAGTTACCTGAATGGGATTTAACGCCGCGTTAAAATCAAGCACTCGATTTCCATAAGCATCCAAAGCACTCAATGTATTAACTCCAACAAAAGGCGTTTCTGTTGTTTGCGGACTAGTCATTTGTAAACTAAACTTAGCCAATGGCCCCGCTTTTACAGTTACATGCAACATGCTAGATACCAAGGTATCTTCCAATATATGAACCTGGATTTGGGCCAATGAAGCATGGAATAGCTTCATGGAAACCTGAGCGATCCCACCAACAAAATCAATGCTCGTTGCAGAACCGAAACTTCTTACTTGCGATTGATTATCAAGTACTTGAGGTTGAAGAATGGGGTTGATCGAATTTTGTGCTCCTGAAAACAACACTGTTTTGGTTCCTGTATAAGTATCAACTTTTTCTCCTAAATCATTCAATACATGAAGGCTAATAAGCTGTGAGCTTCCTGCTACTTGAACGGAATCTCCCAATAAGCGTAGCTGAGTAGGTTTAATAAGTTCAGACAAAATTTCAATCCTCGCCTTAGTTCCCAATCCTATGGCTGGTTGAAAAATCAAGGTATCTAAGCCAATAGCACCTGTATAAGTTATGCCCAATTGGGTTAAATTAGCCATGCCCTGCTGAAAATCACTGGAACTAACTAATCGATTTCCTCCTGATAAGCCTGAAATCAAAGCACCTTGACTCGTTGTGATAGTGATCGGATTTAACGTGGCGTTGAATGAACTTACAGGATTGTCATATTCATCTTCTACCAACAGTTTATTGAAACCATAAAAAGGCGTTTGATTAACTTGAGGACTTTGTAACTGTACGGCCAACTTTTGAAATGATTTGGCAGAAACATCCACTCCTAACCTGTCTAATCCAAGGGTCTGAATATACACATCTTGGGCACTAATAGAATCCAAACCTGATTTGTAAATCACCAAATCAACTTGGGCAATACCATTAACAAAATGAACTGGTGTTACTTGTCCAAAATTAACTCCATTCGCTTGAGATTTATAAGTAGGTGCTGAAGAAGAATTCGTCCCTGAAAATTGCAATTGCTTGTTTCCTGTATAATCCGTTACGATTGTTCCATTTTTAGTAGTTGCTCGAATGGTCACTGTTTGACTCGTTCCAGCTACTTGACTTGAACTTCCACTTATCACAAATTTAGAAGCCTGCCAAGTATTTAATATAGTTACTTGGGCAGTAGAGCAAACTCCCGTTGGGAGATAACAAACTTGATACGTAAATGACACAGAATCTGCATCCATTGCAGCAGGAGTGTAAACCATATTACCTGTGGAAACTTGGAAATTTAAGTTTCCGAGGGCTGTCCCTGAAATTTTACTAATACTTAAATTTGAACTTGGCAAGAAATCATCATTCTGTAATATATTCAGTGTTATGGGCCCAGCATTAAAATCTTGCTGGATGACATCATCATTGACTAAGGCAATCAAAGGATTAGGATCTGTGCCATTCGGATTCCCATCATTGTCTAGGTCATCATCACAAACATTCCCTAAGCCATCGTTATCTGTATCTAATTGATTAGGGTTATAGGTGCTTGGGCAATTATCTTCAAAATCAATAACTCCATCACCATCGGTATCTGTCACATCACGATACAATAATTTGGAAAAATAGGTCTTTTGTCCAACACCAATGGACTCTACTCCGACACTTATTACACTCAATTCGGCTCCCGTTTTCAACATATTTCGAGAATATGCATACTGATTTAATGTAAAATCACTGCTTGTGTTGTTTTGACCAATATCATAGCCCAATCGCAATGAACTAGTTCCATAAAATGTCCCTTTGGTAAAAATGGTAGCGAAATTTGAAAAGATCCCAAATTGATAATTTGGACCAATTCTTCTCAAGGTACTCGTTAAAAGCATCGTTCGATCTTTCACAATTCTAAATGAGCGTACCAAATGTCCATGATCGTAGAGATTGGGGCTTTCATTTTCAATCACAACTTTACCTGATTCTTGGTATATTTTTGAAACTACGCTAGCTGCATGCAAATCCTCTGGGTAATCCAATAAGTCTATTTGATGTCTTTTCTTTAACGTAATGGGATATGAATCCAACACTTGATGATTGGCATCCTGCATCTCGATGGTCAAATTAACCTCGTTTTGATTACCTAGTATGGAATAAGGAATCTCATTGTTTCCGTGTTGGCTTGATGAAATAATGATATTCCCTTTTTTTATCACATACCAATGCTGATTATTTAAATAATTGATACTTCGAATATTGATTCGAACAGTATGAAATGGGGATAAAAACCATAGTAGATTTTCATAGCGAATGAGTCGGTCCGCATGTACGGGCAAGGCATTCATAGCCGCTTCAGTGGAGGCATTTAAATTAAATTTGACTACATTTTTAAAAAATGGCACCAAATTGGTTTGGGTACAATTAGCCGCGGCTTGAGCGATATTACTGAGTGCGTCTTCAATGCTATTCACTTGTGGCATTTTTCTTAATTCCAAAAAGAATTTAGGGAATAAAATAGACCTTCCAAAAGTATCAAATATCCCTTGCAATAGCCCAACTGCTTTCCAGGCGGGTTCATCGTCTGTATTGGTACCAGTTCCTCGATTGTAATCATTATACCCTACACGATCCCATTTGGCCCAAACATTATAAGGATTAGCCTCTAAATCATTGATATAGCCAATAAAGTTCTCTTTAAACCATGAAATATTTGTCAGAGCCTCATTATACAATCGCTGGTTGGGGTCAGTTATTATATGATCAAAGGCATAAGCTGTAAATAAACTGGCAAAAGCCTCAGCCATACCCCCATTTTTTTCATTGGAATAAGGGGCATATGGGAATAGGACTTTACTACTAAAATCAAAGAAATTCCTTCCGAATTCGTAGGCCAAAATCACATCACGGTTAATGTTGGAATTAGTTTTTAGGTTATAAAAAATATTTTCAAAACCACTGACTTCAATCCCCTTGGCCCCAACTAAACCACAACCTGCTCCACAGGATGGAACACCAAAAAACACACTGGTTTTATAGCCAAAATTGGGATTACCTCCAGGAGGTTCATAGCCTAAGGTATTTTTATAAAATTCATACAGAGCATCTGTGCGCTCCACCATTTTGGCCAATGTAGTAACATCCGCCAATTGATCATTGGTGATTTTTGTCTTATCAATTCGTAATACCACATTTCTGCCTTGAATACTCCAAACAGGAATTTGTCTAGCATCAAAAGCAAAGTAAATGTCTTCAGTCAGTTCGTACTGATTCCCGCTTGTTGGGCTACTGAAATTTCCATCTGATACCTGAACAATTAATTTATCCGTTGTCAAATCACTCCCAATAGTCCCATCATGAACTGCAATGGTATCTTTTAGCGACAAATTGTACAAAATCATTTTGATGGTAGCAGAGCCCTCAAAAAACTGAATTGGGGTATTACTACCAAAAGGAATTCCATTGGCAGTAGCTTGGGTGCCCGAAATGCCCAAAGATGCAGATTCTGAAAATTGTAAATTTTTAATTCCTGAGTATGTTCTAACTAAAACCCCTTGGGCATCTTTCGCTTGAATTTTAATATATTGACTTCTCCCAGCAAACTGTAAATTAGACCCCGAAATAATCAATCGCTCTTCTTGACCGGCTATTTGGACTCCTGAAAAGGTGGTACTAATCAAACTAGATTCAAAAATTAAGGAAAAAATAAAACTAGGGTTATATGGATCTACTTGACTGTTCTGAGCCGCTTGAACCTGTTTCGTAGAATTGACCCATTTATTAGAACTTTTTGATGCAATGGATGAGCTATAATACAGGATACTCAAAGCTGTTAAATCAGCCACACCATTCACGAAATCGGTCGATTGATTTAGTCTATTTTCTTTCTCCAAACCCAATCCTAAAATATTGGCATTAGTCGATGTGGATACAGTTACAGGTGTTTTTGATGCATCAAAATTGAGGCACACATTTCCATAGGCATCTTTTACAGTTAAGGTATTTACTCCTACAAACGGATGGCCATTGGTTTGAGGACTACTTATGCTAGACACTATTTGTGCTACTTTATTAGCCTCCACTTGAATCGTCCATGAATCTCCTGCAATGGCCCCTGTATTTATGGACTCACGGGTTGTTAAAAATGCTTTTTCTGCCAAATACAAATTCAGCTTTACAAAGGCTCTGCCTCTAGTAAAATTAATTAGTATTGGTTTACCAAAATCCCCTTGAATCTTACTCAATGAATCCTGAATAGTCGACACATATTGACTAGAAATAGCTTGTCCTGCTCCATAAAACAAGAGTGATTTAGCCCCTTCATAATCAGTTACCGGTTGATCATTAGCATCAAGAGCTTGAATTTGAAACCATTGAGATTCTCCTGCCAATTGGCTGGTATGACCTGAAATATGTAAAAAAACAGATTGGGCCGACTTGACTATTTGGACTGAATTACTTGTTACACTTATTCCCGTTTTGGAAGTGAAAATAATTTGCTTATTCCCTTCCAAACTCGAAATATAGAGTCCTAATTGACTTAAATTGGCAACACCTTGAGTAAAATCAGTTGGGCGAGACAGGATCTTGGTATCTCCTAAACTCTTTAAACCAATGTTATCTTCACTTGTCAATGAAAGTGATATTGGATTGTTTGCCGCATTAAATTCCAAACAAACATTCCCATATTCATCCTTGGCAGTTAAGGTATTGGTTCCTGAAAATATTTGCCTCGTATATTGCGGACTGGTCAATGCAGGAACTAATTGATATAAATCTGCTGCTTTAACTTGTATCAATAATTTGTCTTGGTCTTGTGGTATAACATTGGTTCCCATTTCTACAGCACCAATAGTTGCCAGTTCTGATCGATATAATGTCAACTGAGCACGAGCGATACCTTGCTCAAAATACAATGCTGTCCGAGTTCCGAATGGAATAGGTAAATTCAAATTATTATAAACAATTGGACTCCCATTTTGAGCAAGAGAAGTATTGGCTCCAGAAAATATTACTTCCATAAATCCATTAAATGAATTTATAGGAGATCCCAAGGTGTCAAGGATGGCAATATTGAGCACTTGACTCCTTCCCGCTATTTGATTTGATTCCCCTAATATTTTAAACCTATATTTATTTTGTTTAGTTGGATAAACAACCACCAAAGCACTCTTCACTTTGATACCAGAAGCTGTTGAAAAAGTAAATGTTCCATCTCCCGGTTCTCCCAAATATTTAAATCCTATCGTTTTCAGATTAGCTATACCTTGGATAAATTGTGTTGATTGGTCAATGACTAAGGAAGAATTCCCATCCTTTCCAACGACGGTCCCTTGAAGATCTGTGCTTACTTTTATTGGATCTAAGGCAGGATTAAAACTAGTTGCCACATTCCCGTATGCATCCTTGGCAATTAATTGATTATTTTCTCCGATAACTTCATTTATTTGAAGCTCATTCTGTAATACTAGACTTAGATTATTGATTGGCGTTGCACTAACTTGAATCTCCCATGGACTACTTGATAATATCCCATCGGATACAACAATGGATGCCTTTTCTGCCTTGTACAATGTTAAATCAACTGTAGCAACTCCTTGATTAAACAATACCACTAAACCTTTATTCATCAATCCTGTGACATACCGACCTTTTATTAATGGATCCAATACGGGATTAATTGATGCATTCGCTCCTGAGAATGTAAGATTAACGTCTGCAAAACCAAACTTATAATTGGTATCTACATTTCCATATTCATCCAAGGTCTTAACTGTCAATGTCTGAATCGAGCCCGCTTGCTGGGTAGCATTTCCTCTAATTTCAAAATGTGTAGCTGAACCAGCATTTACTTGAATGGAGAAGGAATTCGATGCAATCGTTCCATCACTTGCCGAAATGGTGGCTTGCTCCGCTTTGAATAACATCAAGTCTACTAGAGCAATACCATTCGTAAATAGTACCTGAACAGGCTGACCAAAGGACACTCCTGAAACTGCAGGATTTCTTAATGGATTAGTCGTTGAGCCAGCTCCCGAAAAAATCAATGTTTTCGTGCCAGTATATTGATTATCCATATTGCCAAAGGTATCTACCGCATGAATATTCAACGTTTTTGAAGCTCCTGCTTGCTGAATTAAATTGCCACTAATTTCAAATTGAATCGCTGGACCAGCATTTACTTGAATGGTTAAGGCCTTGGAAGAAATAACTCCATCACTGACTAATATGTCTATTTGTTCTGCTTTATATATTGTTAGATCTACTTGAGCTTTGCCATTCACAAAATCAACCTGAACAGGTTGACCAAAATCTACACCTGATACACTTGGATTTCTTACTGGGTTTATTGTAGGACTAGCTCCTATAAAGGTTAAGGTTTTTGTTCCAAAATATTGATTATCTACATTTCCATAGGCATCAACTGCATGAATATTCAATGTTTGTGAAACTCCTGCTTGTTGACTCGACTGACCTATGATTTCAAAATGTGTTGCTGGATTAGCATTTACTTGAATGGAGAAGGAATTCGATGCAATCGTTCCATCGCCTGATGAAATAGATGCCAACTCTGTTTTATATAACATTAAATCTACCTGCGCAATCCCATTCACAAATTCCACTTGAACAGGCTGACCAAATTCCACACCTGAAATGGTAGGGTTTCGAGTTGGGTTTGTCGCTGGATTGGCTCCTGTAAAAGTTAAGGTTTTTGTTCCTGTAAATTCAATTACTTCATTCCCATAGGCATCTACCGCTTTAATGCTCAAAGTCTGGGTAATTCCCGCTTGTTGGATCGCATTCCCACTGATGACAAAATGGGTAGCTGGATTGGATTTTACCTGAATCGAAAACGCTGATTTCGCAGATAGGCTACCATCACTTACCTGAATATTAGCCATTTCCACTTGGTATAAGATCATATCTACTTGGGCTATTCCATTCGTAAATAGTACCTGAACAGGCTGACCAAAGGATACTCCTGAAACTGTAGGATTTCTTAATGGATTAGTCGTTGAGCCTGCTCCCGAAAAAATCAATGTTTTCGTGCCAGTATATTGATTATCCATATTGCCAAAGGTATCTACCGCATGAATATTCAACGTTTTTGATGCTCCTGCTTGCTGAATTAAATTGCCACTAATTTCAAATTGAATCGCCGGACCAGCATTTACTTGAATGGTTAAGGCCTTGGAAGAAATAACTCCATAACTAACCAATATGTCTATTTGTTCTGCTTTATATATTGTTAGATCTACTTGAGCTTTGCCATTCACAAAATCAACCTGAACAGGTTGACCAAAATCTACGCCTGATACACTTGGATTTCTTACTGGGTTTATTGTAGGACTAGCTCCTATAAAGGTTAAGGTTTTTGTTCCAAAATATTGATCATCTACATTACCATAAGCATCTTCTGCGTGAATATTCAATGTTTGTGAAACTCCTGCTTGTTGACTCGACTGACCTATGATTTCAAAATGTGTTGCTGGATTAGCATTTACTTGAATGGAGAAGGAATTCGATGAAAGCATTCCATTGCTTACTGAAATGGATGCTTGTTCGGCTTTGTACAATGTTAAGTCTACTGATGCTTCTCCTTGAGTAAATAACACAAGTAAACCTTGATTAAATATGCCTGTTTGATATCTGCCTTGAACAAGGGGATTCTGCTCGGGGTTAACAGATGTATTTGCTCCTGTAAAAACCAAACTAGCATCTGAAAGGCCTCCCATATAACCCTTATCTACATTTCCATAAATATCAAGAGCTTTGATACTCAATGTCTGCTTTGCTCCTGCTTGTTGACTCGAACTACCATTGATTTCAAAATGCGTTGCTGAACTAGCATTAACTTGAATAGATAATGGGGAAGTTGTTGAAATAACCCCATCACTCAACGAAATATTGGCTTGTTCGACTTTCTTAAAGACCAAATTAACCTGTGCAACACCCTTGGTAAAACTAACATCAATCTGATTTCCAAAATTAATTCCATTGGCTGTTGCGGCAAACAGCCCAATTACACTTGCCCCTGCGAACTCAAGCTTTTTAACCCCTGAATAATTAAAATCAGTCTGACCAACTACATTTTTAGCTACTATTTTCAATGAGTATATATTACCTGCTTTAGATGAATTACCTCCCACTAATTCAAAATAAGTAGCCTCTAAATCGTTAGGAATAATTTCTACCATGTCACTTTCTACATAATATCCATTCTCAGATGATGCTGCAAAGACGTCAAAATCAAAATACAATCCAGTATAAGTAAAACCTAGGGCTGTAAGATCAGCCACTCCAGCTACAAAATCTGTAGATTGATTCAATACATTATTACCATTTGACCCTAATCCTCTAATAACTCCGTTTAGTGCAGCACTTGTGAGAGTCACAGGATTTTTACTTGCATCAAAATCTAAAATAACATTACCAAAACCATCAATAGCCGAAATTTGATTAACTCCACTTATGGGTACTTGATTTTTAAAATTTGATTCTAATCTAATTTTAAAGCTACTCCACGCACTATTTTTAATCTGAATAGAAAGGGTATTAGATATCATTCCGCTTTCATCAGCTTGAATGGATGTTAATCCTGATGTAAATATTTCCATTACGACTTGAGCCTTCCCCTTGACAAAGTATGTGGGTGTGGGCACACTTATAATGGAACTATTAACTAAAGCAGGATAATCTAATAATTGATTTTCAAGAATAGAAAATAATACTTGTTTGAAGCCTTGATACCCAATATCGACTTGTCCTTGTGAATCGATTGCTTCAATATCAACATACAATTTACCACCTGCTTCAAGGGTAGTAATGGAAGAAGACAACCTTAATTGAACGGCCGTTTGGCTTTTTGAAGGTGTTTGAAAATGAACAGGCTTCTTAAATTCATTAATTTTAATATTACTTGAAGAATATATATTCTCAGAAATAAAAAATATGGTCAAAAAAAATAGACTAGACAGAATTGCCCTCTTTCTAAAAGAATAAGGAATTCTTAAGGTATTAGTGGTATACATAGTGGTTAGAAAATCAAAGTTTTCACTTTGATTCCAAAAAATAGAATGAAAAATAAGCAGATAATTGGGTTAGTATGTAAGAGCTCAGTCTCCTAAATACCTAGACGATTGCTTTTTCAAGAAAGCTATTTCTTCAAATAAAAAATCGCCAATAGAATAGACTTTTGAATCACAAAACGCTGTGGTCCAAATTCATCTTGATGAAGAATGAATTGTTTATAAAACAAGCCAAATCTAGCTGGGAAATAAGCCAATATGGCATCAAAAATAGATGCCCTAGGAGGGTTGATTGAAGAACACATGGTATATAATTTAGTGGTTAGATTGCCATTAGGCGACACTAAACTAGAAAATCACTTTTATGAATCCAATTAATTGGCAAGAAGATTTGTTCTCAATTTGGAATGTCTACTTTAGGCATCTCAACGAATGAGTTTGCATAAAAACATTTTTTTTATACCTTTGGCACATGATTATGCATTCAACTACTTATTACTATGCTTATTATTACGCAGGATATCCATCCTGCCAATAGGCTATTGTAGGTATAGATTTAATTTAAACTTATTATGAGCCGGCCCAAAGTCGGTTTTTTTGTTTTATGAGCTTCACCATTTCTCCAGCTTCTAGGTTACAAGTCGTACAAGAATACTACTTTTCTACCAAGCTAAAACAAATTGCAGCCTTGAAAGCTTCAGGTATCCCTGTGCTAAATCTTGGTATTGGTAGCCCTGACCTAGCTCCTTCAGATGCCACGATTCAGGCATTGATTACTAGCGCCCAAAAAAAAGAAAATCATGCTTATCAAGGTTATCAAGGTATACCAGCCTTGCGTGAAGCATTTGCTCAATTTTACCATAAACAATATCAAGTAGAACTTAATCCAAATTCGGAAATATTACCTTTAATGGGATCTAAAGAGGGCATCATGCACATTGCTATGGCCTATTTAGAAAAAGGCGATATTACTTTAATTCCGAACCCTGGTTACCCAACTTACCAAGCTGCTTGCGCCTTAACAGGGGCAGAAGTTCAAAGTTATGAGTTGTCAGAAGCCAATGGCTGGCTGCCCGATTTGGATGCCTTGGCCAAACGTGATTTATCCCAAGTAAAAATCATGTGGGTCAATTATCCCCATATGCCAACAGGCGCTAAGGCCGACAAAGCATTTTTTGAAAAACTACGTGATTTTGCCATAGCCCATTCTATATTATTGGTCAATGACAATCCCTATAGCTTCATCTTAAATGATGAACCTATTAGTATGTTAAGTATCCCTGGGATGAAAGATGTGGCATTGGAATTGAATTCACTTTCCAAATCCCACAACATGGCTGGTTGGAGAATTGGCGCTGTCATGGGAAAACAAGAATTCTTAGCCCCTATTTTGACTTTTAAATCTAACATGGACTCTGGCATGTTTTTACCTCTGCAAGAAGCAGCCGTAGAAGCGTTAAAAGCAGATTCCTCATGGTTTAAACAACAAAATGAGATTTATTCTTCTCGCCAGAAAGTAGTTTTCCAATTAATGGATTTACTAAAATGCACGTATGATCCTAAGCAAAGTGGTATGTTTGTTTGGGCTAAAATACCTGCTGATTTTGCCAGTGGATATGAACTTTCTGATAAGATTTTAAGTGAGAATGCCGTTTTCATTACACCTGGAGGCATATTTGGCAGTCAAGGGAATAACTACATTCGAATATCGTTATGTGCCCCCATTACCCTTTTTGAAACAGCTATTAACCGAATAAAAACACAGTCGAATGGAATCTAATAAAGTCGTTGGAATTTTAGGAATAGGTTTAATTGGTGGTTCCATGGCGCTTGGATTACGTAAAAGCGGATGGGCGAAAGAATGCATTGGTATCGATACTAATCGCCCTAACCAAAAAAGAGCCTTGGAATTAGGTCTAATTGATCGTCTTTTACCTTTGGATGAAGCATTGCAAGTAATCGATGTACTGATTATTGCTACCCCAGTTGATAATTTGGTCGAGCAATTACCCAAAATTTTGGACCAATTCAATGAAAAACAAATCGTAATAGAAGTTGGATCGACCAAAAGCCCCATTTATGAAGCACTTAAAAACCATCCTAGAAGAAAACAATTTGTCTCTACTCACCCCATGGCAGGTACTGAATTTTCTGGACCAGAAGCGGCTATCGATGGACTTTTTGAAGGGAAACGTTGTGTCATTTGTGACCAAGAATTAAGTGATCCAGATGCTGAAAAGACCATTGAGAGTCTCTACCAAGATGGCTTACACATGAACTTGATTTATATGGATTCCATCAGCCATGATGTCCATACGGCCTATATTTCTCATATATCCCACATCTGCTCTTTTGCCTTAGCTAATACCGTTTTGGAAAAGGAAAAAGATGAAAAACGTATTTTCGAACTGGCATCTACCGGTTTTGAATCTACGGTTCGTTTAGCCAAGTCGTCCCCCGAAACTTGGATTCAAATCTTTCACCAAAATCAAGAAAACTTGATGGATGTGTTGGATGAATACATCAATACCCTTTTGAAATACAAAGGTTTGATGCTATCCGGTAGTTATGATAAACTCAAAGAGGAGTTAGCTAAAGCCAATGATATTGGTCGGATTCTAAACCGTAAATAAAATATAAGCTCCAGACTTCTTGCGACGTCTGGAGCATGTTAGTTTTGCTGATGAAAGCATAATTGATAATGGGGTAGAACAAAGGTTTATTATCTTGGAAATCCTTACTAGTTCGACTTAGGTGCTCGATATGAATAAGGCTTCCAAGTATTATTTTGAGGATTCAAATCAGGGAATACATGATCTGGATCTATGGTTACTGACTTAATTGGCAAGCTTGTATTGGTCTTGAAATCCCAACTGCCTCCACGCTGCCAAATCTCTACTGGGAAAGTATAACGTTCTTTTTTACCATCAGATAATTCTACCTCGACGATTCCTGGCATAATCATTTTATCTAAATTCTTGATGGTCACGATGGCTCCATTGGCAGGATTTTGATCCACATACACCACATCACTTACCGTTTGATCTAACTTCCACAATTCAAAAAACCATTGTCTCCAGAACCAGGTTAGATCCTCTCCTGCTCCATCTTCCATGGCATGGAAAAAGTCATAAGGAGTCGGGTGTTTAAATGCCCAATTTTTGATATAATTCTTAAAGGCATAATCAAAACGATCAGCTCCTAAAATTTGCTCACGCAATATCTTCAATCCAAAACCTGGTTTATTGTAGGCTTCCCAACCTAAGTTTCTTGGCTGTACTACATCGGGAATCGACATGATTGGGTCAGCATTTTCTCTAAACATCGGTTTAGCGATTTGGTGCATGTCAAACTTACGGTTCTTATATTCCCCATCATTGAACGCATCTGTGGAATAAAAATTGATAAAGGTGTTGAATCCTTCATCCATCCAAGGAAACTTACGTTCATTGGTACCCACAATCATTGGGAACCAGTTATGGCCAAATTCATGGTCTGTTACGCCCCATAAAGCCGCTGTTTGATCACGAAATCCGCAGAAAATAATACCTGGATATTCCATTCCTGACACAATACCAGCCACATTAGTTGCGGTAGGATAGGTATACTCATACAACCATTTGGAATAGTATTCAATGGAAGCTTTTACATATTCGGTCGATCTTCCCCAGGCATTTTTACCATTGGATTCCTCTGGATAAACGGATATAGCCATGGATTTCTTTCCACTTGGCAAATTGATTCTTGCCGCATCCATAATGAACGACTTCGATGTCGCAAAAGCCACATCACGGGCATTTTGACATTTAAATTTCCAAGTCAATCGATCCTTGGCTGGTCGAGATGCAGGATTTTTCACTTCATCTTCACCACGAATCATAACCGTAGTTTCAGAATTCGCAGCTGCGTTCCAGCGTTTTAATTGCTCAGCAGTAAATACTTCAGATGGGTTTTGTAATTCTCCTGAACCTACTACGATATGCGATGCAGGAACATTGATGGCATATTCAAAATTGCCATATTCCAAATAAAATTCACCTGCTCCTAAATAAGGTAGTACGTTCCAGCCCTCAATATCATCGTACACACACATGCGTGGAAACCATTGAGCCACCTGAAAAATCATCCCATTTTTAGTATCCTGCAAACCCATGCGATCTGAGCCATTTTGCGGAGAAGTAAATGAATAAACAATCTTGATTTTAGCCTGTCCTAACTTTTCAGCCAAAGGTTGTGCCAAACGAATCTGCATCCGAGTATCTTCCACGATGAAAGGAGTGGCTTTACCATCCACTAATACGCTCTCTATTTTATATCCACCATCAAAACCCACATTACCAAAGCGGCCACCTGAAATTGGGGTCGTTTTACCTCCTCTGGATTGCGTATTAAAGGAGTTTTGATCCAATTGCAACCATAAGAAGCCTAGCTTATCAGGAGAATTGTTTTTATAGGTAATCTCTACATCTCCTGAAATTTTTCGAGCTTCTTCATCCAAACTCACCTGAATTTTATAGTCAGCGGAGTTTTGCCAATAAGATGGTCCAGGTATTCCAGAACCAGAACGATACGGCGAGTTGGATTGGTAATTCCATAGAGGATGAAATAATTCATATGCGCTATATGCCGACTTTGTTTGAGCATTTGCGGTCAACGTACAAATCAATATAAGGCAAGCGTATGCTACTATTCTTTTCATACAATTCATAATTTATGATTCAAATACAGTTAAATTCTCCGTATCTAGTAAACGTTTATTTAAACCCAAAGCCTTCGGCACTTCATAGTGATAGAAGAATTTCATGGTATGTAACTTATCCTGATAAAACTCTTTTTCCGTCGCAGAAGTACTGTTTTCTAATGATTTACTGGCCACCGTCCCTTGCTTTATCCACTGCCATGCCACTACGATCAAGCCAAATAATTCCATGTATAAAGTTGAATCCGCTAAGAATAATTCTGGTTTTCCTTCCGCTGCGATTTTCAACTTATGCATTGTTACTTGACCTAATTTGGCCACTTCTTGCTCTAACTCTTCTGCATAACGCTGAATATTGGTTTGCTTTTTAGCCTCCTCAATATCTTTTTGAATTAGATTCAACAATAACTTCAATGCCTTTCCTTGATTCGCTGGAATTTCCCTTCCTAATAAAGTTAATCCATGAATTCCGGTTGTTCCTTCATAAATGGACATAATCCGCACATCGCGAGCCATTTGCTCCAAAGGAAAATCTTCGGTATATCCATACCCTCCCAAAACCTGAACGCCTTGATTTACCGCTTGCAAGCCCATCTCGGCAGGATAAGTCTTAGCTACGGGTGTCATCAAATTCAATAAGGTATGGAAGTTCTCTGCCTCTTCTCCAGTCAAGCATTTGGAATAATCTTCCCACATAAAACACTGGAATAATAAGCCCATGGCTCCTTCTACAATCGCCTTCTGGAAGTACAACATGCGTTGAACATCTGGATGGTTTTTAATCAAAGTTGGAGGTGTTTCTGGATCTTTATTACTCAACTTTCTTCCTTGCGAACGTTCATTGGCATATTGCTTCGAGAAATGATAAGCCGCAGAGGCGATGTAAGCTCCTCCCATTCCTACTCCTAAACGAGCTTCATTCATCATTTGAAACATGTAGGATAATCCTTTATTAGGCTCTCCTACTAAATAACCGATGGAATCACCTTTATCCCCAAAAGATAAATGCAAAGCTGGTGTTCCTTTCTGGCCCATTTTATGGTAAAGTCCTAGAGAAATCACTTCATTAGAAACCAATTGACCATTTTCATTTCTGCGCTTGGGAACCACAAATAACGAAATCCCTTTGGTCCCTTTAGGAGCCCCTTCCAATCGTGCTAACACCAAATGAATAATATTTTCTGAAAATTGATTATCTCCTCCAGAAATAAATATCTTTTGTCCTTTAATGGAATATGTTCCATTGCCTAGATCCTTGGCTTGAGTAGACACATCATTCAGTGAGCTACCTGCCTGTGGTTCAGTCAAACACATGGTTCCAGTCCAACGTCCATTCAACATATTAGGCACATAGGCTGCTTTCAATTCCTCTGAACCAAAAGATGCAATCAAATGAGCTGCACCGTTGGTCAAACCAGTAAACATCACAATGGAATTACTTGCCGCTCCACGGATAAACTCGTGCGCTCCTCCTACCGTGCTAGGTAATTGCTGTCCTCCTTTTTCATATGAGAAAGTAGACCCAATCATACCTGATTCTCCCATTTCTTTCACATAAGCCTCCGTAGATGGATGTACATGAACTGTCCCATCAATTAATTCAGCGGGATGTCTATCAGTATCCACAAAATGAGGACGTAAGTATTTCTCAGCGATGGAATCAGCAGAGTCTAATACCATGTCAAACATATCGGGCGTATAATCCGCAAAATAAGGGTGAGAACATAAGGAACCGAAGTCCAACACTTCTTTTAAAATAAAGTCGAGATTCCGACGATCATATTCTTTTGCCATATCGATCTACAAATTAGAAATCCAAAAATGCAGAAAAAAAATATATTATGCAAGCATACTAGTTTGCGTTTCAATGGGCTGATTCTAACAACCTTTATGGATTGCGGAAATAAAGGGAAAAATGAATAAAAAAATTATTTATCAGTACACAGGTAAGGTCAATCCAACATTGTATGGAATCCATGCAGCTTGACGGCAATCCCACAAGGGGGAATTTTGATATCTCAATTTGTTAAACTCAATAAAATTAACAAGTTTTTGATACGATTCAGCCGGAATCCCATGATAGCGATCCACCAGCATGCGTTCTTTCGACTTGCCAGCCACCATAAAATAGCCTAATACTTGTCGGTCTGGCTTGTTCAAACAAGTCATATTTCCAATGATTTGCGCAGGTACCTTATCAAAAATCCCACCATCCAAGATGCGCTGGGCTTCTTGGCGTTTCCAGTACTGATGCGTCGCTTTATCTACATGGTAAACCTCCAGCTGTACAACCCATTCCGTAAAATCATCGTAGGGGATTGTTAACAAGGGTATATCTATTTCCCGTCCATCCAAAAAACTATCATCTGCTAATATGGGCTGGGTATTTTGATTTGCCTGCCAGCATTTATTGTAACAAATGGGTACCGGAGCAGGTGGTGGTGGAGGGTTAGGACAAGTAGTCAAAAACTGAATGAAATCTTGACGCTTAACAAAATAATAATCCTCCGTTCCGCGCGAATCTTGTACACTTGCCTGCAATTTAAAATACATGTTCTCTACCTTGTCCGCATCCTTATAGGTGGACGTAAATGACTTCAATCCAAGGGGCATCGATAGTTGCTGCCAATCCGATACAATATCAAGACCATCGGCTGTCCTAATTTCTAAGCGGTATTTTTTACCTACCTGACCTTGAAATGTGGCAGGCGTTTGATACATGCCTTTTTGAATCTCTTTGAGTGCAGCGATTGACCCAGTCTCATCCACAATCCGAATAGCTGCACCTGGAACCGGCTGACCTTGGAATTGTGTAGGATCAAATGGTGAGTAAGCTGAAGTATAGTTTAGTCGAACGGTGTAAGGCCCAGCCATATTTGACATCTCTCCATATACAACAAAGGCGTCACTCAAGTTTTCTGTCTTGAAATCCGTTATTTCAGTCTCACAAGAGAACAAACCTAATAAGCTGACCAAAACCAAGAATCTCTTCATCAGAATTTAAAATTATATGTCAAGGACGGAATGGCTGCTCCTAACACAGACAATTGATATGTACGCGCTTGGTTAATCAAACCTGTTGATGACCTAAAGAAAATGGAATAGGCATTTTCACGAGCAAAAAGGTTGTAGATGGAAAAATTCCAACTACCCTGCCAGCGTTTACCTTCCTTCGGTTCGATCGTGAACCCAATATCCAAGCGCATGTAATAAGGTATACGTTCTTGGTTACGCAAGGTGAAACTTGGACTTGAGTATCCGTCCAATAAGGGCTGTATGTTTGTCCCCGTCAAATAGGTATAGCTTGAACCTCCAGTAACAGGAGTCAAGCCCTGCCGAGGAAAAATCCCATTCGCATATCCATAATCATATAAATCATTGAACGCATAAACCTTATAACGGGCATTCGGGTAGGTAATCGGCCGACCAGAAGTATAGGTAAAATTCGCATTAAAAGTGATTCGTTTGGATAAACGATGATTCAACACAAATTTAAAATTGTGCGGCATGTCAAAGTTGGCCGGAAATTCCTTCCCAAAATTGGCCGACATTTGACTTCCATTGGCTTCAATCATCCGGAACGAACGTGCATAGGTATAAGAAACCCAGCCTGTCAGACGTTTCCCCCGTGCCTTTTTCAAAAAAAACTCAGCCCCAAAGGCTCGGCCCTCACCAACCAACAAATCAGTCTCAACGGTTGGATTCAAATAAAGAGCTGCCCCATCTATGTAATCAATTACATTACTTAATCGCTTGTAATATACTTCGGCAGATGCCTCAAAAACGGCATTTTGTGCATTGCTAAAATTCCGAAAAATCCCGATTGAATATTGATCAGCTACTTGCTGCGGCAAATATGGATTTGAATTTTTCCAAATATCCACAGGTGATACGGCCATCGTATTGGACAACAAATGCATAAACTGCTGCATACGGTTAAAGCCTATTTTAATGGAGGTATTCGTATCCAGTTTTATGGCCAATGACAAGCGAGGTTCAAAGCCTCCGTATGATTGAACCACATCGCCAGATTGAAAGAGTAACGTGTCTGTAATCGTATTAATGGCACGAGGTATTCCTGGTTTAAAGCGATAAAATTGTTGAGGACCCCGTAATTGATAATAGGCGTACCTTAAGCCAACATCAAGACTCATCCGCTTATATATTGGCATACTATGCCCAATATATACAGACATTTCACGTGAATATTCAGTTTGCATGGGAAAGGTATTCACCACAGAATTCATTGTACTTGGTCGAAAGGTTCCCGCGTCATTTCGGTAACTCGTAAATTCTACTCCAAAATCACTCCGTCCCCATTGTTTTAAATCCAGGCTTAAATCTTCCCGAAGGGTCTTTTGGGTAATCGACGGTCGCCAAATAAACTCATAGCCGGATTTCAAGCCCTCAATACCGTAGGCATATTCACTTGCAAATGCCGTAAAATGATGTGACCAATCTCGCCATAAGGCAAAGTGTTGGAGGCTGATGGTCTTGGTTTGCCAAGCATACATGGTATCTGCGGCAAATTTGAAGCCATCATAACTAGCATAAGCGGATAAGGAAATGCGCTGGTTTTTACCGATTCGGTGCGTCAATTTGAAATTCACATCGTAAAAATCGGCTTTACTTTTTTGAAGTGCCGGATTAGGGAAATACCCCAAATAAAAATCTGAAAGTGATCCTCTAACACCCATAATTAAAGACGTTTTGCCTTTAACCAAGGGCCCATCTATCAACAGCCGGCTGGATATGGGACTAATTCCTCCTTGGAATTGCCATTTTTCAAAATTCCCTTCTTTCATGCGCACATCCAACACTGACGATGCGCGACCACCATACTTACTCGGAATTCCTCCTTTGTACAAACTCAAATCCTGCACCATGTCGGCGTTGAAACTTGTAAAAAAACCGAATAAATGGGAAGTACTGAACAAAGGCACGCCATCCAGCAAGACCAAATTTTGATCTACATTACCACCCCGCACATTAAAGCCAGAAGCACCTTCTCCTACGGTTGAGACACCAGGAAGCAACATGATGCTACGAATCACATCTGCCTCTCCCATCAAATTGGGTAATTTTTTCAGCGTATTTGACGACATCTTTTCCACCCCCATGATAGTTCTGCTCACATTGGCATCAGACTTCTCCTCCGAAATGACTACTTCATCTAAAATTTGTTCCGACTTCTCTAAATAAATGGATATCTGGATATTTTCTTTTAAGTCAATTTTAGCTGTTTTATATTTATAACCAAGGCTGCGAAAAACGGCTCCGTAGGAACGGGCGGGAAGTGATAATGAAAAATGCCCAGAAGAATCTGTTCTTGCTCCAATGGAAAGACCCGAAAAAAAGATTGAAGCTCCTTCAATAGGTGCCTTTGTTTCTATATCATGGATGGTTCCTGAAAAAACAAAATTGCCTTTTTTTTGACCCAACATGGCGAAGGACAATAGGAAACAACACAGAAGCAAAACCTGTTTCATCGCTTCAGATTGCGTAAAATTAATACTCCTTTTGCTTGCTTCCAGGCAGGGTCAAAGCTCCCCTCAGGGAATTTTGCTACGGCATGACTGCCCAAAGCGATATCCAGATCTCCATCACCATCGAGATCACCTACATCCATCACGGACCAGCGGCCAAGATGCTGTATCGGCAAACTCTTTGTTTGGAAAAATTTACCTGTGTTTTCCAGATACAAAAATCCCTCTGCTCCCCGTTTTTGTACATCAGGAAAAAGGGCAATGGAAACCAAATCTTGATCTCCATCTAAATCAAAATCAGCTGCTAAAACTTTAGTGGCTCCATTTTGAGGAAAAAATGCGCGTTGTTTGAAAGTAAAGTCTCCTTCATTCGTGAATACATAAACACCATGATAAGGTTTTAAAACAGTTGAAAAATCTGCATTGTCGCCCGCTGTACAGACTATATCCCAATCTCCATCCTGATCCAAATCCGCTATATCAAAAGAGCTTGTTCCGTAAATGGGAGGAAAACGCAAGAGGATTTTTTGACTAAACTTTAGCTTTCCTTGGTTCAAATACAGGATAATTCGCTCATCTCCTTGCGCAAATAGAGCCAACATATCTTGCTTTCCATCTTGATTAAAATCTTTAATGATTACCCGAGTTGCCCCTGTTTGTGCCTCCACCACATGTTGAACCCAAGAACCTGTTTTTCCTTTTTTCCAAATGGATAATCCCCCTACTTGAAAACCAAATTCACATGAAATCAACTCATCTCCAGCATCTTCATCCATATTGGCAGAACTCACTTGCAAGGGCCGATTTAAGTTTTTTAAATCCTGTTGAATGAATGGGGTGCTTTCTTTTGTAAAATTCACTAATTGACTAACTCCATTCACATCTGGATTAGCCTGAGTAGTAGTACCAATATATGTAAAACGGTATTTTCCAGCACTCCCCTCCACATGTGTTAGAGCATTTTGATCTTTCCATTGCTGAATAGCTTTCCCCTGCTTATCTAATAACCAAATGATCCGATTCGACTGATCTCCTGCAATGATTTGCCTATTTCCTTCATCTATTTTAATGGCGGTAAAATTAGGGAAAGTACCTCCTTCTATTTTCAGTGGCAAATCCTCCACACCAAATAACTTTTCTATTGGGGCAATCGAACTTACTTTTGTTTCTGGAAATTTTGATGGAGACTCTGCTAAATAATATGCCTTGATCTTTTCCCAATCATCGTCGGAAATAAGAGCTTGGGGAGATTTTAATATGGCGTAATCCGATAATGGTTTCTGTAATTGATCGATTTCTTTCTGAACCCCCATGAGTGTTCCCATGTAAGGCAATGTACTGTACTTCCAAACATTATTAGGTAGTAAATCTGGGCTCGGTAAAGCATGACAAGTAGCACAATGTTGTTGTGCCAAGGCCTTTCCTTCGGCTACTTGAGTATCTTGACAATTCCAAGTGAGTAAAGATATACTCAGAACTGCCAACCATAGAAAGACTTGCACACCTTGGGGTGAATATGGATGAACTCGAAGCTTCCCATGGTTTAGCCCCATAGCTTATTTCAGTTTTTTAAAGACTTGTAACTGATCATTATTTCGACTAACCAGATATAAAATCCCTTTAGCCGTTTTGATTTGCTTGATATCTCGAATATCCCCTTCTAAGAGTAAACCCGTATCTGTAGGAATCAACGCTTTAAAATCGCCTCGACCATTTCCAGCCAAAATAAGTCCAAAGAAAGCATCATATCGCGCTTGATACATGGAGGCTCCATTAAAATTACCCCCAATAATCACATCTAAATTTCCGTCCATATTGACGTCTTCTGTCTTGATGACCATGATTTTGGAGACTTGAGCTAAGCTCGGTAAATCCTTTCTTTTAAATTTCCCTCCACCCAGGTTTTCCACGTAAATGGATTCGAACGTATTGATTCGTTTTTCAATGGCTCCTTCCAATTCCTCCTTTTCAAATAACTCATCAATGCTCAAACCAGCAAATTTCTTATAATCCGTAAATCGTTTATTGATAATACTTGGTATCTGTTTGCCCATTTCATCCTTACTGTTGATGGGATACCACGTATCCTTACCTGCACGGTTATAGGCTACAATATGTTCTTTGGTATCGTTGTGATCAATGTCTTTGATCAACATTTTCAACTCTCCGCCTGGATCTCTACGAAGCTTGGTGTTGGTTCCTAAATTGCCCACCACTAAATCCATGTCGCCGTCTTTGTCAAAATCTCCGACACTTAATCCTGCCCAAAAACCGCTTAACTCTGACAATTCATTTTCTTGTAAAGTCAATTTCCCTTGATCATAATAGAACATTTTGATGGGCATCCAATCGCCAATAACAACCAAATCCAGATCTTTGTCTTGATCCAAGTCAACCCAAACAGCATCACTAATCATACCCGCTTCTCTCAACCCTGGTGCCCTTTGCTGCGTTTGATCGCTAAATTTACCTTTACCATCATTGATCAATAAATAGGATTTAGGCGAAAGCCCATATTGATAGGCCAAAACCCTACCTCCTACAAACAAATCGGTATCTCCGTCTCGATCAAAGTCGACCGGTCGAACAACCGATTTATTGTCATACATCGGTGGAAGAGCCTTTGGATTTCGAGTAAAGTTCCCTTTCCCATCATTGATGTACAATCGATCAAATTGTTCTGGCATATTGTCGTAGAACTCATTTCCCCCACTGACCACATATAAATCCTGATCTTTATCTCCATCAGCATCAAAAAATAAAGCATCCACATCCTCTTGCAAAGAATCAGCTAAAAATGCGGCTTGCTTGGATAAAACAAATCCCGTACTTTTTTGTAGGTATAATTGCCCAGCTTGGTATTTTGCACCTCCCACATAAAAGTCTTCTAGTCCATCGCCATTCACATCACCAACAGCCAATTTAGGACCCTCAATCGACACCTTAAATGGAATTAACAATTCACGATTAAAGTCGAAATAGGTGTTTTCCTGATGCTTATAAGGAATATTTACCGCTTTGCTTACTTCTTCAAACAAAGGCTTAGGCTTAGTAACAAATGAAAAATCTTTCACTAGGATTGAAGCATTTTTCTGTTCTACCGTCAGTGTCGTATTGATAGTTGGCTTCGTCAAGATTTGCATCTTTTCATTTTCCCAAATCACCAAGACCGAATCTATCTGGCTTTGTTTTCCTATACCAAACAACAAACTGGGCTCAACTGAACTCATGAATCCGCGAGTAGGCACTAATTGTTGTAATTGCTGCCCATCCTTGGTTTTTAGAATCACTTTAGCTCCAATCCCAAAGGTGTTTTTATCCGAGCCCTTGAATTTGATTTTAATGTAATTATGCTTTAACAACTGACGCGCATTATTTTGATAGATTCCAGCAGCTTCATTTAGGTTATTCGTAATTAAGTCTAAGTCTCCATCATTATCTAAATCCGCATAGGAACTACCATTGGATATTCCTGCGGCCTCAAAACCCCAAGCCTGAGATTTATCCTTAAAACGTAAATCTTTGGACCCTTGAAAAAGGTAATTATGCCACTTACCGCTAGGCATCAAATCAATGGCTTTTTGATCCAATTGATGTGAAGTAGGTAAACCATAATGCAAGGAATCTCCTATGACAAATTTTAAATAATCCAGGTCATTCGGTCGACGTAAAATACCATTGGAAACAAAGATGTCTTTGATGCCATCCCCATCGTAATCAGCCATCAAAGTGCTCCATGACCAGTCGGTGGCAGCCACGCCAGAAGAAACAGCGACATCGCTAAATTTCTCCCCTCCCATGTTCAGCTGTAAGCAGTTGCGACTGTACTGATTGAAATACCCAAACTGCAATTTGTATAAATAGATATCCAAAGGGTCTTCTCCCACGGAAGATTTTTCCACTTTTTCATCCTCCGGATACATATCCAACGTCATGATATCTTGGTATCCGTCGTTGTTGATATCCGCAATGTCTGAACCCATGGAAAAGCGACTTAGGTGCTTAAAGTGCTCTTTAATACCCTCATGAAACGTGCCATTTTTCTGGTTGATGTAGTAATAATCATCTTCGTGAAAATCATTACTTACGTAAATATCCATCCAACCATCATTATTCAAATCAGCAACGGATATTCCCAAACCATATCCCATGGCTGCTTGATAAATCCCAGCTTCTTTGGATACATCCACAAAACGTCCTCCATCATTACGATAGAGATAATCTCCAGCTTCATTATCTTTCAACATCCGCGTATTCACTCGGTCATATGAGCGGGTATTGTGAACGGCGTGATTCAACAAATAACAATCTAAATCGCCGTCTTTATCGTAGTCAAAAAATGCTGCTTGAGTAGAAAACCCAGTAAAATCTAAACCAAATTGATTCGCTTTTTCTGTAAATGTTAAGTCGCCATTATTGATATACAATTCATTGGAACCTTCCATTCCTTTGAAATTACCCACAGCACAAACATAGATATCCAGCAATCCATCCCCGTTCACATCAGCCATGGTTACACCAGTTTTCCAATCAGAAAATCCTTCTATGCCTGCTTTTTGAGAAATATCCTCAAACTGCATATTGCCTTTGTTCAAATACAACTTATTTTTCCCTTGATTGGAAACAAAAAACAAGTCCACCAATCCATCATTATTGATGTCACCAGATGACACTCCACCCCCATTGTAGAAATAGAGGTAGTCTAAAATATTAAAATCTTTGGTTTCGGTAATCTGATTGATAAAATCAATTTTTGTATGTTTTGAATCTAATTTCTCAAATAAAACCACGTCAGAATCATTCGTCTGACAGGCAAACATCATACTAGATAAGAAAAGGGCTACTAGGGCTTTATTCACTACTTTCATGTAAAAAAACAGATCATTTAATCCATTGAAACAACTGAGCGGCTTCATTGTTTTTGGCTAAAACAAGAAGGATTCCTTGTTTTGCCGATTTAATTTTGGCCATATTGCGAACCTGGCCTAGGGTTTTAAATCCAGAATCTTTGGATTTAATTACATCAAATTTTCCTTGGCCTTTACCGACTAAAAGTAGGCCATAGTTGGCATCAAACCTTCCCCATTCAGGAAGAGTATCAAAGAAATTACCAGCTAAAAGTATGTCCAATTTACCATCTTGGTTAAAGTCACCCGTTTCAATAGCCTTAACCGGAGAAAACTGCGCTTCCACGGGCATGGGCACCAAACTAAAGTGGCCTTTCCCATTATTGATCATGAATGAGGATGAAGTCGTGGTTATTTGTTTAGTCACCATATCTTGTCGTTGATCTTCATCAAACAATTCATCAATGGTCTTATTGGCATAATCTTTATACTTGATAAACTTCTTTTTAATCATAGGCAAGGCACGCTGAATCTCTCCTTTCAGCACCATAGGGTAGGTATTTCCGTCTTCGGTGATGCAAGAAATGATTTGTTCAAAGCTTCCATTTTTGTCAAAATCATTGACATGCAAATAAGCAGGTTTCTCTACTGTGGCCCTAATTTTTGAGTTCAATCCCAAATTTCCCAGAATCAAATCCATATCTCCATCTCCGTCAATATCTGCTACCTTCATAGAACTCCATAAGCCTTCAGATCCCTTCATATCTTCCATCAGGGTGAGTTGTCTGCCTCGTTCATTTTTAAATATTTTGATGGGTCCCCAATCTTGTGCTACGACTAAATCTACATATCGATCTCCATCCACATCCACCCATTCAGCATCAGTCACCATACCCAACTCAGATAATTGAGGCATAAATCGTTTGCTTTGGTTTTTGAAACCACCCGTGCCATCATTGATATACAAATTACTCACTGGGTTTAATCCGTATTTAGAAGAAATCATGCGAGAACCGACAAACAAATCGAGATCACCATCATGATCAAAATCTCCTGCAGCTACTGTGGAGCCATTTTCATTAATGGCAGGAAAACGAGTATCTCGTTTGAACTGGCCTTTGCCATCGTTTAAGTACAATAAATCATGTAATTCTGGTGCATTGATTTCAAATTCATTACTTCCAGTAACCACAAATAAGTCGAGGTCACCATCCTTATCAGCATCAAAAAACAGGGCATCCGTATTTTCTGTGGTTTTATCAAAGGCGAAATCTGCTTGTGGAGATTCTTTAAAAACACCAGAAGCTTGTTGAATAAATAGTTTTTTATCTTGTCCTGCCGCACCACCTAAATAAATATCGTCTAAACCATCTCCATTAACATCCCCCACTGCCATGGCTGGTCCCATGGTAGAAAACTTTTGTTTCAATAAAACATCTCGGTCGTAATCATTGAAAATGCTTTCTTGATGAACATAATTCAGTTTTCCTGAAGTTACATCAGCAAAAAGCAAACGAGGATTGGCTGCCTTATTGACCCACTTATTCTTCGCTGCTGATTGATCCAAGACAATTAATTGATCCACTTTCACTTGTTGAATCACTTGATAAGAATCATCTGGCCAAACAATCTTTAACGAATCAATCTTTGAACGATCTCCTAAACCAAATACCATTTGATGGTCACTGGACGATTGAAATCCACGATTAGGCATTTGCTGCAATATTTTAGCATGGCCTTGCTGGTAAACTGTCACGGTCGAGCCGATTCCATTCAAGTTTTTTGCCTTGCCTTTAAGAGCAACACGTAAAAAATGGTGCTTCAACTTTTCTGTTGACTTATTTTTAAAGACAGACAAAGGAGCATTGACATTATTCACAACCAAATCTAAATCGCCGTCATTATCTAAATCTCCATAGGCAGAACCATTGGAAAAACCAGGTCCTTCAAGGCCCCAAGCTTTGACTTGATTGGTAAATTTAAAGTCTCCTTGATTTTGATAAGCATAATTAGGGATAGGTACTGATGAGATTTTATCCGTAAATTCTTTATAGTCAAATTTCTTTCCATTCAGCATTTGTTGCATGGTATTTCGGTCTCCAAGAAAGTCGACAAAATCCTGATCGGTTAAATCTTTGGCGATTCCATTGGCAACAAAGATGTCTTTTTTACCATCATTGTCCATGTCAAAAATCAAAGCTCCCCAGCTCCAATCGGTAGCATGTATCCCCGACAATTGTCCTATTTCACTAAAGGTGCCATCGCCATTATTTAAGTGTAAGTTATTTCTCATGTATTGATGCCAAAAACCTTGTTTCAGCTTTAGCTCCATGAGATTATAACCTTCAAAAATACTGGTGGTTTTCAAACGACGATCGTCGCCAGGTAACATATCCGTCACGAAAATATCTAGGTTCCCGTCATCATTGATATCAGCAATATCTGCCCCCATGGAGCTTAAGCTTATGTGAGGCATCGCCTTTTCCAACTCTTCTTTGAAAGTGCCATCGTGTTGATTGATGTACAAATAATCCCTTTCGTAGAAATCATTGGATATATAAATATCGGGCCAATTGTCATTATTAACATCGCCGATTGTAATTCCTAATCCAAAACCAATCAAACTTCCATAAATGCCTGCTTTTTCTGAAACATCAGTGAATTTGATCTGACCGTCACTATCATTTCTAAATAGTTTATCTCCTCCTAATTTATCGCGCTGTTCACGCAAATTCAAATAACCTAATTTGCCAATGGGTGTAAAGCTATTGTTGAGCAAATACATATCTAAGTCCCCATCTCGATCGTAATCAAAAAATGCCGCATGGGTAGAAAACCCACCGTCTTCCAGTCCTGCTTCTTTGGCAATCTCTTTATATTGTGGAATCCCTGCCTTAATACCTTGATTCAAATAAAGTTGATTTCCCCGTTGATCTCTTGAACCTGAATTACATACGTAAATGTCCATCAAGCCATCGCCATTGATATCGGCAAAAGTTACACCCGTAGACCAAAACTTTTTCCCTGTGATTCCTGCTTGCTGCGAAATATCCTCAAAATGCATACTGCCTTTGTTGAGGTATAATTTATTCTCTTCAAAATTAGATGTAATAAATAGATCAGACAATCCATCGTTATTAACATCCCCAATGGCAACGCCACCGCCATTATAAAAATTTCGGTAATTGAATATATTGAAGTCTTTTCTATCCAAACTTCGATTCACAAAATCAATCCCTGTCTCAGAAGCAGGTAGTTCTTCGAAAAGTGTGTCTTCTTTTGTCTTGCAAGAAAACAAGACGATAGAGAAAGAAAAAAACAGGAAAAACTGCTTCATGCTTATAAATTTCTAATTAAGGCTACAAATTACAAAGGGAATGGACAGAATAAAATAAAAAGGCAGAACCAGGGGCTCTGCCTTTTTATCATCAAATTAAAAATTAATACCCAGGGTTTTGTTTCAACAATGGGTTCGCGTCAATACGTGGTTGAGGTATTGGGAATAATTCACGCGATTTATCAGTTACTTTCATGAATTTACGTACTTGAGAGAAAGTTCCGAAACGAATCATATCGTTACGTCTCCATCCTTCCCAAGCAAACTCACGTCCACGCTCAGCTAAAATATCTGCAGCCGTAATAGACGTTAATGCATCCACACCAGAACGAGTTCTGATCGTGTTCAAGTCAGCTAATGCTTGAGCCGTATTTCCTAAACGGAAAGCAGCTTCAGCACGCATCATGATAGCATCTGCCAAACGGAAAACAACGTAGTCATTTGACTGATCTCCATTAGGGTTATTGCGTTGGATCTCATATTTCTGAGAACGAATACCTGCGATTTGGAATTCAGGATCTGCGTCTGTCATTTGATCTTTTTGGAAATCTGCCACGAAAGCCAATGGATTACCTTTGGCATCTGTTAATGGAGCTCCAGAAGCAGCAAATTGCTGACCTTTGATCCACATCGACTGACGTAAGTCTTTAGATTCAAATGAGTTATAAAAATCAGCTAAAGTACAGAAACCATTCCAAGGTGAGTTACCTAAACCGTATGTCTGCTGATTAGCATAGTGTAAGGTTCTCATTTGGAAGTTCATACCACCTGCTTTGAAGCTATCGAAAGGAATAGTCCAAATGTTTTCTCCTGATCCTTGGTTCTGAACAATGAAGTTAGAAACTGTAGAGGAAGACAAACTGTAGTTATTCGCAGATTTGATGACCGCATCAGCCGCATTGTAGGCTCCTTGCCAATCGGCAGTTCCAGAATAAACGGCAGCGTTCAACTTTAACTTCGCTAACAACATAGTAGCAGCATCCTTCGTCATACGAGAATATGCCTTACCAGCCACTAAGTTAGGAATAGAAGATTCTAACTCCGATTTGATGAAAGCATACACTTCAGCACGTGGCTTAGTATCACTTTTAGAAGTTGGATCAGTGATAATTGGCACATTACCAAATGCATCAATCGCCATGAAATAATAGAATGCACGGATAGCACGAAGCTCATCCACTGCCTTCTGATTTGTTTTCACTACTGGGATCAATTGATTTACCTGAGAAATGTTACCAAAAATAAATCCCCACATACCGTTGATTGGACCATGTTGTGGAGTCCAAGTATGACGAGAATAAGCCAACCAATCTCCACCATCGTACCAGTCTCCACCACGGGTTGGTACAATTAACTCATCAGAAGAAGCTTCACTTGGATTAAACCAATCCCAAGTAATACCTCTCAAACCTCCATAAGCAGGTCCAAGTGCCGCTGCAATCTGCGCATCCGTTTTCAAGAATTGATCTGCTGGAATTGCATCATACACTGGCTCAGTTAAATCTGTACAAGACGATAGGGCTAACGATGAAATTACACCTACTGAAAGTACTTTATATATGTATTTTTTCATATTTCAATGATATTAATTAATGTCTATAACTAATCTATTTGTATGTCTAGAACGTAAGATTAATACCCGCAGTTAATGCACGGGTTTTGTAATATGTCTCACGAACATCAATTCCTGGAGCCGCAGAACCAATCGTTAATGCTTGACTTACCTCAGGATCTACACCAGTATAACTAGTGAATACAGCTAAATTATTACCTGCTACATAAATACGTGCTCTCTTGAATACTCCTTTCACAGGTAAAGTATAACCTAAAGAAGCATTGTTAATACGGAAGAAATTTCCAGACTCTACGTAATAATCCATTGGGATGGTACGCTCATCATTGATTACTGAAGTAAGAGCTGATTTCAATGCACCAGATTCAGCAATACGTCCGTCTTGACGACCTAACAATAAGGCGTTTGTATTAACGATTTTCGCACCTAATTGGCTTGTTACTTGGAATTGGAAGTCAAACGCTTTGTAACGAACATTGGTTGTAATACCACCCACAAAAGTTGGGTTAGGATTTCCTAAATACGTTCTATCTTTTGCGTTTGGATCTACCACTCCGTCACCATTTAAGTCTTGGAATATGTATTTACCGTTTTCAATTCTAGCAATCTTAGCTCCGTAGAACTCTCCTACTGGGTGACCTGCTTGTAACACAGAGAAGTTAACAGCTGATGTACCACGGATAAAGCTACCTAATGAAGTAGATAAGAATACCTGATCTGGCGCAGCAAACTGATCATTTCTCAAGCTAACAATTTCATTCTGATTGAATGATCCTGCTAAAGTTGAATACACTGACCAATCTCCTTTATCTATCCACTGGTAAGTTAATGTTAACTCAACCCCACGGTTTTGCATCGTTCCAATATTTGCCAACATCGATGGATACACATAACCTTGCTCTTGTGGCACGTTAACTGTGTACAACATATCTTTTGTTTGACGCGTATACCAGTCAATTGAACCCGTTAACTTTCCTTTGTAAACAGAGAAGTCAATACCTGCACCGTAGTTTTCGTTCACTTCCCATTTCAAGTTAGGATTTGGGTTAGATTGAATAGCGTAAGCTGGCAAGAAGTCGTCAGCAGCTCCATCATAATAAGAACCAGAAGCTCCGTAGAATGATTTAGATAACAATGGACGAATACCTTCTGAGTTACCAGTTCTACCCCAGCTAGCACGAATTTTCATGTTATCCAATGTAGAAGAGCCTTTCAAGAAATCTTCTTCGCTGATAGCCCAACCCACAGAAATAGATGGGAAAAGACCCCATTTATTGTTGTCTCCGAATTTAGTAGAACCATCACGACGCATATTTACGGTAGCGAAATATTTGTTCAACAAACTATATTGAGCACGAGCTAAGAAAGAAACCAATTTGTACTCATTCTTGTAAGATCCTAATAAGTTCGGATTAGAACGAATACCAAGACCAGCACCTAAATTATTAGCTTCAAAAGCATCCGTTAAGAAATTATTGTTCGATGCACCAAAACCATCATTCACTACATCTTGGTATGTATAACCAGCTAAAACAACTAAGTTAGAAACATCATTCAATTTTTTCGTGTAGTTCAAAGTTGCTTCTAATTGCTGATCTGTCACGGAGTTCAAGAATCTTTGCGCAGAGTTACCACCTACGGTCAACAATAAGTTACCAGGAGTAGAACGAGAGTAAGCTGAGTTATCAGCTGTTTGAGTACGTAATGTTCCTGAAACTTTGAAAACTAAATCAGGTGTAATGTTGTAACCAGCTTGTGCATTGAATAAAAAGTCATGCAAACGTTGCTTGTTAGATCTGTTTTCTAAAGTTGCTAATGGATTGAAGTTGGCAAATGTTCCAGGAATCTGGAAATAAGTACCATCTGCGTTGTACACGGGATCAGTTGGACGCATGTTCATCGCAAAACCAATCGCACGGTTGTCAGTAAATTGACCATCCGTTTGCGAAGCTGACATATTGAACTTCATGTTCAACTTTCCGTCAATCGCTTTCGCATCTAAGTTCAAACGACCTGTTAAACGCTTTTTACCTGAACCAATCAAGGTACCGATTTGATCTAAATAACCTACAGAAGCACGGTATGCTAAATTTTCTGATCCACCAGAAACACCTAAGTTGTGGTTTTGAGAAACAGCATTACGAGTAATCACTTCTAACCAATCAGTATTTGCTCCACGGTCGTCAAAGTTTTGATTGTATTTCTTTGCCGCAGCACGGAATTCAGCACCGTTCAACAATTGTGGACGTTGTGAAATTGATTCGCTACCTACATAGGTAGAATAATCTACTGTAGGAATACCTGATTTACCGCGTTTTGTATTGATCAAGATAACACCATTAGCACCACGAGAACCATAAATGGCCGCCGCAGATGCATCACGTAACACGTCCATCGAAGCGATATCTTCTGGAGCAATGTTTTCGATAGGTGCTCCAATCACACCATCAATAACGTACAAAGGCTCAGAACCAGCGTTCAATGAACCTGTACCTCTCAAACGTACCGTTGGACGAGCATTAGGATCACCACTCGATTGAGTAATCACCAAACCTGCCACTTTACCTTGAGCAGCTGCTAATGGGTTTGTTACAACCCCAGCATTAAAATCTCTAGCTCCTAAGCTAGTTACTGTTCCAGAAATTTCTTTTCTTTTTTGAGTACCGTAACCTACAACAACAACCTCTTCCAAAGATCTAGCCTCTTGTGAAAGCTTAACCTCTAAAACTGATTTTCCTGCTACAGAAACCTCTTTGGAAGAATAACCAACAAAAGAAAATACCAAAGTCGCATTGGACGCAGCATTAATTTTGAAGTTACCGTTAACATCTGTTTGAGCACCTTTGGTGGTACCTTTAATCAAAACAGACACACCAGGAATACCCGAGCCATCACTAGCATCGGTCACTTTCCCTGAAACTGCATCCTGAGCGTAAGAACTCAAGGACATTAATAGTGCAAATGCAATACCAAAAACCTGTAACAGGCCAAGTTTGCATGCACCTGATCGCACAAGGCGACCCACTCTTTTGTAAGAATGCATCATAGGTGAATAATTAAGGGTTTAAAATGATAAATGATTGGGTAACCTAGAACAAGTAAGAGATTATTGGGTTTAATTTGGAATATGTAAACGCCAGAATAAGCTTACAATAATGGTTCGTGTTGTTTCTAAGTTTTCACAAAAAAACTAAGAATAAATGAGAAAAAAAATGATTAAACGGTAAAAGGTAGAATAATTCGACAAAAAAATAGGACTTAAAAGATAGAAATTGCCCCTTGTACTGAAATTGTAATGCAGCTAAAATCGGAGCTAGAAGGCCAATTTTAGGCGTTTATGGATGATAAAAGCCCAAAACAAGGCCCCAATACAAATACCAATTTTAAATACTCTTTTTAAAAAACAGGACTAAAATATTGTTAAATTTTATCCATTTTTTGGTAAAAATTTAAACAAAAGCGCTTTCGGTATATACTATATGTCGGAGATTTTCAATCCTCAGGTACAGGATCATACCCGCTTCCTCCCCAAGGATGGCAGCGAGCAATACGCTTGGCAGCTAGCTTACTTCCCTTCCAGATTCCATGCTTGATCAAAGCCTGTTTAGCATACTCTGAACAAGTGGGATTATATCGACAAGCATTAGGTAAAAATGGGGAAATCATTCCTTGGTAAAGCCGAAGTAGCAATAACATAAAATGCCTTACGAGATTGGAAAATATTCTCATTTTGATGAATGACTTCCCAAAATAAGTCTTTTTAATCTATTTTATTCGTTTTTACGGCAATTGAGTTGAAATAACTGTACATTTCTACTATATTGTGAAGCGTAAAAAGACCCAACTATTCATGAAATTGAATCTCCCCAAATCCATCTTTTTATTCTCCCTAAGTGCATTTATCGGGATTCTGTCTTGTTCACATCAACCAGGACACCTTTTTGAATTCAGTTCTGCGACAGAAAAAAGAAATGATAGTATTGCTTCCTTGTATAATCCAACCGTTGCTCAACAAAAGGCAGTAAAGCTGGATACGTTTTTCCAGAAACTTCATTCCAAAACTGGATTCAATGGAGTTGTCTTAGTTTCGCAGTATGGTAAAATCATTTATAAAAAGGCATTTGGCTTTGCGAATTATTTCACTAAAAATCCTTTAACTACCCAAACACATTTTCAGCTAGCTTCCGTTTCCAAACAGTTTACAGCGGTAGCCATCATGCAACTGAAGGAAAAAAATCAACTGAATTACGACGATCCTATTTATAAACATATTCCAGGCTTTCCATACGATTCCAGCTTAACCATCCGTAGTTTATTGACCCACCGCTCAGGTTTGCCCAATTATGCCTACTGCTTGGATAAGTTTTACGACAAGAAAAGTCCGTTGACCAATAAAATGGTAGTTGACATGATGATTCGACTAAAACCCCGAATCGATTATCGTCCCAATGCCAAGTTCAGCTATAACAATACCAATTATTTACTCTTAGCGTATATTGTAGAGCGTTTAAGCGGAGAAGATTTTCGTGGATACTTAAAGAAACACATTTTCGAACCTGCAGGCATGCACAATACTTTTGTCTATGACCCCATGCATCCTGAAATGTTAAAAACGGCTGCTACAGGTTATTCCCCTCGAAGAGGACAACCAGCTGTGGTAGGATTTGATCATTTGGATGGTGTGGTAGGTGACAAAGGCATCTATTCAACGGTAGATGATATGCATCACTGGGATATGGCTTTAAATGATGAATCCATCGTTAAATTAAATACCTTGGAAGAAGCCTTTTCTCCACAGCACCGAACACCTAATGTATTACCTAAAAACTATGGATTTGGGTGGAGATTAACCCAATTAGACAATGGTGAGTGGCTAACTTACCACACTGGTTGGTGGCATGGATTTAAAAATTATTATTTACACAATGCTAAAGACAATTCAGCCATCATCATTTTAGGAAATATGGCCAACCATTCTTTAGGAAAAGTCAATATTGTTCAATCTATTTTATACCCTGAAAAGACTGCACTGTTTATGAAAGGGGAAGCTCTTCCGATGGAATTTACCGGAGGCATTTAATTAAATTCAACAAAATCATGAAAATCAAAACTACTTTAATCACTTGTTTAGCTTGCCTTTGTTTCAGTACATTGGCCTGGGCACAAGATGACGATGCCATTAAAAGTACAGTCAATGCTTATTTAGATGGAATAACCAAAGGTGATACCGCTTTATTAGGAAAAGCATTTCATCCAACAGCCATTTTACGAACCTTCAATGCTAGCACTGGTAAAATCCAAGATTTCCCAGTTAGAAACTTTATTCGCAATACGCCTGTAGGTGGAGCGAAGGCTACAACCAAATTAGTCGGCTATTCCTATGCTGGAGTTTCTGCTACTGCCACCGTTGAACTAGAATTTCAGGATTTCAAATACATTGATTTATTGAGTTTACTTAAGGTCAATGATGAATGGAAAATTGTTTGTCGTGTTTTTAGTCGAGTAGATAACGACGTTCAAATAAAGGGTTCTGCTAGTTTAGCTGCCGCTAAAACACCAGCTGCTACGAACAAGAAAGTAGTAAAACCTAAAAAAGATGATGGCTGGTAAGAGAACATTTACTCCATAAAAAAAGGTCTGAAAATATTCAGACCTTTTTTATTTGTATCAACAAAGAAACTACCAATAGATAGGTCCTTTTCCTAAATACTTTTCTACGATCGGCTCATAATATGGCTTCAATTCGTTATAATCAGGTACTTTAGGTGATTTGGTATATAAATCATACTTGTTGAAATCCTTAATCCAATCTAAGTATTGCTCATCTTCCGCAGTCATAAACTGTTTGTATGCACCACCTGTATGCCAAGGGTAAAATGAGTGATAACGAACCATCACCATACCAGCATGAGGAATTTTATTGTCTTTGTGATTTTTTAACACTTGGTACAAGTATTCATCATGCCCCCAAGCCAATTCCAAATTATCTAAACCACATCCTGGTGCATAAACTCCTAAATCTGTATTGTAAAGATCAACCAATGAATCAGGATTCAAAGCATTGAATTCAGGATAAACGCAAGAGTCTGGAAATTTACATCCAACGGCAAAGACATCTCCAACCAATCCCCACTGCTCTGCTTGAGAAGTACCATCTTCATCACTACCAAACAAATACATGGCTTTGCCTAAATCGTGAATCAATCCAACTAATTGCATCCAATCCGGACGACCCTCGGCACGAAGACCTTCAGCGGTTTGTAACAAATGGATTACGTTAGGAAGATTTAAATCGGGATCACTGACATCCACTAAGGCATTTAAACGCTCCATCATATCCCATAAGTCCATCGGGCGCTCAAAAGTCAAATACTTTTTCTTCATCCTTTGAACATAATCATAGGTCTGACGCGAACGCATCTTTCTATAATGCTCTTTTACAGCAGCTGTGATATCTCCTTGCTCGTAATTTCTAAATTCAGTTTTTTCCTTGGCAATAGTAGTTTCCATGCTCATTTAAATAATTTGAAACACAAATTACAAACTAAGATTTTAAAAATAAAAATTAGGGATGTATAACTGATAAAATAATCGCGCTGATTAACATCAGTAAACCAAGAATAAAAAACACATTTGGGCTCAAGACAGGCACAGATTGGTCATTTAATGAAGCCTCATAGGGTTTTTCAGATAAATAACGTACTGGGATTTCCTGACCAATCTCATAATTTTTCATCAAGCCTCTTTCCGCTTCTCGACGAAATTCTAGTCCATTTACATGATAAGAGACAATGGGAAAATAGATTGGAAAACGACCAGCATGATCTCCACGAGCATATCGACGAGAAATCTCAACAACCTTTCCGTAGGTTAATTTACTATGTTCAATCCAAGCTTTACGTTTTTGATATAACCTACCCCCTACTCCTAACAGCACCAAAGCAATGATGGCAAACAAAGCCATGAACAAGGCCGTGGAGCCTTGAAAATTGCCTGTAGGCCTAGCCGAAATCAAAAAGATGAAATTCAATTCCATGTAATTAGTAAACAAATAGACTGTTAAAACCTCGAATTTTGGCCAAACTAACAACAAATATCGCTGAAAATCAAATACTTAAGACATCGCCATTGCAATGTCTATAATCCTCATTTGTGCTGTTTTATGAAATATTTTGACACATTTCATCTTTTCAGGTTTAAAATTTTGGTGATGAATTCAAAAAAAATCGAAAACACCAATTAAAGAGTTCAAATTTATCATCGAATGAGTCTAAAAATTATTTTCTAAAAGAAGTAAAATTCATTCAAATTTGTATTTTTGGTTCACTCAATATATGCTAAAATGAAAAACAGTACTCGAATTCAATTGATGGTCATGATGTTCCTTATGTTCTTTTCATGGGGATCGTGGTACGGTCAAATGAGTAAATACCTTTTAACGACGTTACATGCTACTGGAGATCAAGTAGGAAATGCATACACCACATTCTCCATTGCCTGTATTGCCGCTCCATTTTTTGTTGGATTAATCGCCGATCGATTTTTCTCCGCTCAAAAGGTGATGGGTGTTTTGAACATTTTAGGAGGTATTATTTTGTTTTTCTTGAGTCAAAATAAAGACCCTGAAACTTTCTTTTGGTATATCCTGGCTTATACGCTTTGCTTCGCGCCCAACTTAGCTTTGTCAAATTCCATCGCGATGAACCAAATGAATAATCCGGAAAAGGAATTTCCAAGCATTAGGGTAACGGGAACTGTTGCTTGGATAGTAGTAACCAACATCATCGGCTTCTTAGCTTTGGGTGACCAAGTCGCTATATTCCAAATTTCCATGGTTAGTTCCTTCATTTTAGGAATTTATGCTTTCTTCCTTCCAGACACACCTCCAAAAGCTGATAAAGACTCATCCATTGGACAGATTATTGGTTTAGATGCATTAAAACTTTTCAAAGATCGGTCCTTCCTTATCTTCTTTGTTTCCTCCATTTTAATCTGTATTCCACTATCGTTTTACTATGCTATGGCCAATCCGTCCTTAACTGATTCGCACATGCAAAATGTAGAAAATAAAATGTCATTTGGGCAAGCTTCAGAAGTCATTTTTATGTTATTGATTCCGCTTGCTTTTACGCGCTTAGGAGTGAAGAAAATGTTAATTGTAGGACTGGTAGCCTGGGTCATTCGATTCCTTTGCTTTGGTTACGGAGATGGAATCAGTACTGAATGGATTCTTTTTATAGGTATCATACTTCATGGAGTTTGCTATGATTTCTTCTTTGTGACGGGTCAAATTTACACAGATCAAAAAGCAGGTGAAAAAGTAAAAAATGCGGCTCAAGGATTAATTACCTTAGCCACTTATGGAGTTGGTATGGGGATTGGTTCCAAATTATCGGGAATCGTATTAGACCATTATACTGTCAATGGAATCCATGATTGGCAAGCGGTATGGATGGTTCCTGCTGCAATTGCAGGCTTAGTATTAGTCTTGTTTATACTTTTCTTCAGTGAGAAAAAAGAAGTTGCGGCTTAAGTATTTTTGATTTTTCTCATCATCCAAATCAATAAAGATGGACTGAGGCGCTTGACTAGCAAACCGAGCGCCTCCAGTTTACCTCCAATAAAGTATTCCTTCTTTCGGGCAAAAACAGCCTGGACAATTCCCTGAGCTGTGAGCATTGGATCTAAACCCTTGGCCTGATTGGGGTCCATTTTCCCGTAGGCTTGCCCATGCTCATTCATCGCATTCAAGGAAATATTTGTCTTGATATACCCTGGCAAAACAGTGCACACCTCAATTCCTTTGTCGTAAACTTCGGCCCGAACCGAGTCAAAAAACCCGATTAATGCGTGCTTGGATGCCCCATAAGCTCCTCTTCTCGGAGTTGAAATTCTTCCTGCGACCGAAGCAATAGGCACAAATGTGCCTGAGCCTTGTTTTTTAAATATGGGCAATAATTTTTGGGTCAATGCCACAATGGAAAAGAAATTGATTTCAAATAATTTCCGATATACTTCCAATTGGGTATCCTCTACAAATGATCGTTGACTTACTCCTGCATTCAATACCATGACATCGATGCGCCCATAGGTAGCCATGACATTTTCTAGCATCAAATCATGCTGATCCAATTGCGTCATATCAAAGGGTAAAACCAAAACGGAATGACCATGGACTTGGCAAAGACTAGCTACGCGTTGTAATTCTTCTTCCCTCCGAGCAGATAAAACGAGATGTGCTCCTTCTTGAGCAAAGGCCTGCGCTAAAGCTTCACCTATGCCTGAAGAAGCACCGGTGATCCAAACTACTTGATCGGTAAATTTCATGATTAAGAAGCGTAAGAAATATGTCTAATTTCTAATTCTTTGAAAAAATCGGCCATAGGATTCACTTCCAAACGAAGTAGCTTTTGCCATAGGCGGATCGCCTTGGTCATCAAACCACTTTCAATTAAAAAACCATCATGACCGTAAAGGGAATCTATCACTTGAAAAGATGCCCCTGGAATATGTTTAGCTAAGTATTCTTGTTCTACAATAGGAAACAAAGCATCCGACTTAATACCAATAACTAGGGTTTTGGACTTCACGGACTTCAAGGCTTTTACAACACCTCCTCTATTTCTCCCCACATCTTGGGAGTCCATCATCTTAGATAAAATATAATAGGAATAGGCGTTAAACCTGCCGGCTAATTTTTCTCCTTGGTAGCGCTGGTATGAGATAGCACGCAGCGACTCCCCTGTGGTATTTTCCTGACGAGCCTGCGTAATTTGATAAGTTTCGTAATTTCGGTAGGAGATTAACGCAGTTGCTCGTGCTGCTTTCATTCCTTCTATACCAGCTCTTGGTTGAGATTCCTTCCAAGTAGGATCCACTTCTATGGACATTCGTTGTGATTCATTAAAAGCGATACCCCACGGCGAATGAACCGCATTGGTGGCAATCAAAATCAGGTTTTCAATTAAATCGGGTTGGATGATGGACCACTCTAATGCTTGCTGGCCACCCAAGGAGCCTCCAATGCAGGTTTTGATACGTTCTATCCCCAAATGCTTTCTCAGTAATTCAAAGCTATTGACCACATCTCGAATGGTGACGGTTGGAAATCCATGATAAAAAGGCTCTCCTGTCGATGGATTTATAGAAAGTGGGCCTGTGGAACCATAATGAGAACCTAAAATGTTGCAACAGACTATAAAATGGTTTTCAGGATTAAACAATTTACCAGAGCCCACCAATCCTTGCCACCAATCAGACACTTCATGACTCCCTGTAAAAGCGTGGCATACCCAAACGACATTGTCTTTTTGGGTATTCAATTTACCCATGGTTTCATAGGCCAATTGAATCGATGGAAGTTGTCCACCCATTTCTAGGGCAAAAGTAGACGAGGAATTAAAATGATTAAACTCAGCTTGCATGTACAATTCGTTTATATTTCCCTAAACAGGCATTTGCCTGGGGTAGGAGTTAGCACCTTAGTTTTTCAACTGGTTGCCAGAAGTTCATTGAGCCTAGTCTCTCCCTTCTTCTTTATAAATCAATGCTGCTTGTGCGATTGACTTGGGATTACAAAGTAAAGGATGAAATGGAAGAATTCCAAAAATATTGCTGAATTGGGGAGGTCGGGGAGATTTGTCAACTTTTGAAAAGTTGACAAATCTGAGTTGACAAATCTGAGTTGATAATTATTACCTAGCTATTGGCAAAATAATTATTTAGTCAAGGATGGAAAAAATTCTACGACTTAATTCAGATATTTGCACCATGCTCAAATTAGTCAGCTTTTATGGAGGATTGGGATTAGTACTTTGGGGACTTCATCAAAGTAGCTTGGCCAGCTGGTTACATCAAGATGTTAAATTCATCTGGGCCTTCTTTTTCTTTTTAGCCTATTTAAGTCATGCCTTACATCAAATAGGCTGGAAAAATGATCGTGAAAAATTCATCCCTTTCCATATGGCTTCTCTCGCCATCCGCTTCATTGCTAGCCTCATTTTTATCGGTGTTTTTGGCTACATCGGAACTCCAGAAATGATCTTATTCGTTGGGAATTTTTTTGTACTCTATTTATGTAGTACAAATTTTGAAATAATTGGTTTGCTTCGTAACTTGCGACGTTTTTAGAAAAGGCCAAGGCCAAAAGTCGTAAAAATCCTTTTCTACATCCAGCTAATCAACGAATTAGCTATATTAATCAAAGAAATTAAAGTAAAAGCGAGCATTAAGATGTCGGGTAAGTCCATTTTCAAAAAAGTGTATTTTTCAAATATAATCCTCGGATTATTCATTTCCCTTTTCAGTTTCACCGCATGGGCCAACGAGCCTGTTGCTGCTGAAGCCACCGAACATGCTCCTCAACAAGAAGAGAAATTCGATGCTGGAAAAATGATCTTACACCACATTGCTGATGAGCATGAGTGGCATTTCTTCACAATTGGTCATTTTCATGCCACTGTACCTCTTCCTTGTATCGTATACACTGAATCAGCTGGTTTGCAGGTATTTTCTTCATCTAATTTCAAAAACGAACATCATGAAGAAGTTCCTTACCAAGGTTTAAAATTAGAACATGGAAAAATCCATGCTGAAAATGGAGAGCAGGTTTATGATATATCTATCACCAAAAATGTAGCTTCATTATTACTTTCAGCCGTATTATTACTAAGCATTTTCATTGGTATCGGTAAAACTTACAAAGAAAACCCTCACCGTGCACCTAAAGGAATTCAATCCCTATTTGAGCCTATCATCATTTTTGTTCGCGATGAAATCGCGAAAAACAATATTGGCGAAAAACACTACCGTCGTTTTATGCCTTATTTATTGACGGTGTTTTTCTTTATTTGGTTCAACAATATGTTGGGCTTGATTCCTGGTGGAGCCAACGTAACTGGTAACATCGCTGTAACGGCCGTTTTAGCTATCATTGCCTTTTTTGTAACTAACTTAAATGGTAAAGCTACTTACTGGACACACGTATTTGCTATGCCAGGTGTACCTAAATGGATGTTATTGATTATGACTCCCGTGGAAATTGTGGGTGTATTCATGAAGCCTTTCTCTTTAATGGTGCGTTTGTTTGCTAACATGACAGCCGGTCACATTATTTTATTGAGTTTAGTTTCCTTGATCTTTATTTTTGAGAATTCTGCTTTAGGAATCGCTGTAGTGCCGTTCTCTTTATTCATGAACGTGATTGAATTGATTGTGGCCTTCATTCAAGCCTTTATTTTCACCATGTTGGTTTCTACCTACATTGGAGCGGCAATTGAAGAACACCATCACTAGAATTTGTATTTTAATTTTTATTCATAAACCCAATTAGTATGTCTCTTTTATCAATTTTATTGGAAGTTTCTGTAGGAACTGGTCTTGCAGGTGTTGGAGCTGGTTTAGCTGCAGTTGGTGCTGGTTTAGGTATCGGTAACATCGGTGGTTCTGCTATGGAATCTATCGCTCGTCAACCAGAAGCTTCTGGAAAAATCCAAGGTGCGATGTTAATCGTAGCTGCTTTCGTTGAGGCGGTTGCTCTTTTCGCTGCTGTAATTTGTTTGTTGGTTACTTTAAAGTAATTCAACACCAGGTCATGCCTCGGGTTAGCCTTGGCAAATGACTCAAAAATTTCAAACGCAATTTGGTCGCACTAGGCACCAAATTGCGTTTTTAAGAAGATTCTAACATCTTAATTATACACAAGTATGGAGTTAATTACCCCAGATTTTGGACTTATCTTTTGGCAAATTCTCGTATTCGGAATTTTGTTTTTTCTTCTAGCAAAATTTGCTTGGAAGCCCATCATTCAATCATTACATGAGCGTGAAGAGTCAATCGACCAAGCGATCAAACTTTCTGAGGAAACTAAGAAAGAAATGGCTGAGCTTAAAGCTGGAAACGAGCAATTGTTAGTTTCTGCACGTGCTGAGCGTGATGCTTTAATCAAACAAGCAAAAGAAGCTGCTGATGCCATGATTTCTCAAGCTAAATTAGATGCTCAAACTGCCGCTAATCAAGAAATTGAAAAAGCTCGCGTAGCATTTGAACAAGAAAAAGTAGCCGCTGTAGCCTCTATTCGTAAAGAAGCAGCTAGTTTATCACTTGACCTAGCTGAGAAAGTATTAAAAAGCCAATTGAAAGACAAAGCAGCTCAAGAAAAATTAGTTTCTGAGTGGATTGCAGATGTCACATTAAAATAAGAAGCAACACCTTAAATTTGATCAAATGTCTGAGTTAATTGTTGCCCACCGTTACGCTAAATCTTTGCTTGATTTAGCCATTGAAAAAAAGGTGGTGGAAGATGTTTACCGAGATATGGTGAGCTTCCAAGAAACCTGCCAAAACAGTAAGGAATTGGTTCTAGCGTTTAAAAGCCCTATTATCAAGCACGGCACTAAAATGACTATCTTGAGTAAATTATTCAAAGATAAGTTTCATGCTGTTTCCTATTCTATCTTTGAAATTATCACGCGTAAAAACAGAGAACAATTCTTACCTGCTATCGCGAAACAATTCATTGAATTATATACTTCGTACAAAGGAATTCAAAAGGCTGATGTCGTAACCTCATCTACTTTAACAGAAGAGCAACGCAATCAAGTAATTGCCATTGTAAAAGAATATTCTGGCAAAGATGTTCAATTACACGAATCCATTGATGAATCCTTAATCGGAGGATTTATCTTGCGCGTAGGAGACAAACAAGTAGATGATTCTATCCGAAGGAAACTAAATGATTTAAAAGTTTCTTTCGCCTCATAATTTAAAAGCCTTGTTCATCAAGGCTTTTTTTATCCTTTTCCCATGAAACGTTTTTGCTTATTGTCTGGATCTATTTTAGCTACACTTTCCGTAGCCATTGGTGCCTTTGGTGCTCATGCTTGGAAAGCCTATTTATTATCCACACAACGTTTAGATACCTTTGAAACAGCCTCTAAATATCAAATGTACGGAGCGCTAGCTTTATTGCTATTGGGTATATGGCAAATCAATTCTGGAAATCGCTTTTTGAAATTAGCCTCTTATCTCCTGTTAGCTGGAAGTATTATTTTCCCAGGTGCTTTGTATTTGATATGCATCACCCAACAGAACATGTGGGGAGCTGTAGCCCCTATCGGCGGGCTTGCCTTGATTTTAGGATTTTCTTGTATGGCCATGGCAGCCTACCAAAAAGCTTAATGACGCATCACCAGCTCTAAACTACTCCAAACAATTTCACCCATCGTTTTACAGTTCAAAAAACGATCATCATTATAATGTCGCGCTAATTCCAAACGTAATTGCTCCATATTTTCAACAGGCGCAATATCATCCTTGGCCATCACTGTCATCAAATCATAAACCCGTTGACTTTCCGATTTCAGTCGACTTGCAATCATCGACCTTTCTTCAATTTGGTATTGCCAAACAGATTCGGGTGTCATAAACTTCATTCCCAATTCAACAAGGCGATTATTTTGTTTAAAATACTGTGGCAAATACACGGATCGCTTTCCCTCATAACATTGTTGATCAAAATCGATTGGTCTAATTCGATAATAGATATCATCAAAATCTGGGGTCGTTATCACCACATAATTCGTACTGTGCATATCCCCTAAAAGCTGTACCAAACAGCGCTCATTGAACTTGACAAATTCCTTGGCCAAACGAATGGGCGACTCTAAGTCATTCTCCAAGTCTTGCTTCAAAAAAACATCCCCAGGAACACCAGCGATATGCTCCTCCACCAAGGTATTGTCATAAGTCACGTAATTAATCCGGTTGGGAGAAAGAATATGCTCTAGTTCCAAACCATATACCCGAGAAGCATCAGCCACTTTGATGTAGAAATAATCAAAAATATCATTGACCTTATTAACGATACGTATCCGAAATGGATGCGTATTCCCATAAGTACAATAGTCGACCCGATCGATCACCAAGTGCTTAATGACTCCCTCATTACCATCCGTCTTTAAATCTGCATAAATATTTTTTAGAGATTCATGTACTTCTTCTTGATCCGCTGGAGAATAAAAAACAGTTTCCCATAAGGTATCATGACCATTTTTATCATATAAAGTGATGGCGTTATCATAGCGAAGTAAATCCTGGTAGCTAATATTCATTGCATGCTCGCGACCATACTTATGTAAGTAGCGCCTTAGCTGATTATTTATCCGATACAGGTTTTTCTTCCTAGATATTAATGCCATTATTCTTCTATAAAATCCAACGATTTACCAAAAGTCTCTTTCAATTGACTTACAGACCAAATCGACAATCCGAAACATAAAGCTCCCACGATTGCCGCTGAATTCACCATGCCAACATTAGGTATCAAAAACTTAAACAATAAGCTAATCGGAATCAAAGCTCCACGAACAAAATTAGGGACAGTGGTAGTCACTGTCATCCGTAAATTAGTTCCGAATTGCTCCGAAGAACTTGTCAAAAATACAGCCCAATAGCCTCCAAAGAATCCCAATAAAGTAATCATGATATTTCCATAGACTACAGAAATGTCTGACATCGCATATAGGAAATAGATAGTCAAAATCCACGCAATGATTAAATAGGTCATAACAGCTTTATTTCGACTTTTTAATACCTGACTTAAGTAGCCACTAGCAAAATCCCCCACCGATAAGCCTACATAACAATACATGATCGCATCTCCCCCCGTTATAACACCTTTTAAACCCATACCTTGTAATAGTTCAGGAGAAGAAAAAACTAAAATACCGATGATATACCAAATTGGAAGCCCCATTAAAATACAATACAAGTATTTTTTAAAAATATTTCTATGAGAAAACAATTGGAAGAAATTTCCTCGCTTAACATCCTTTTCTAACTCCAAAAACATGCCCGACTCAAAAGTCCCTAAACGTAAAAGCAACAAAGCTAATCCCATGCCTCCTCCAATAAAATAACATGTTCTCCACCATTCAGGATCCGAACTGAAATTGGAAACAATAGGCGCAAAAATGGCCCCTGATGCACCCACTCCGGCAATAATCAAAGTTCCTATTCCGCGTTTGGAAGGTGGTAAAGTTTCATTAACCAAGGTTATTCCTGCTCCCAATTCCCCTGCCAAACCAATTCCTGCTAGAAACCTCAACCAGGCATAAGTATCTAAATCATGAACCATTCCATTGAAGGCATTTGCCACGGAATACAATAAAATAGAACCAAATAAGACCGATTTCCTACCTTTTTTGTCTCCATAAATCCCCCACAAAATACCTCCTAATAACATCCCTCCCATTTGAATATTCATCAGGTTTAAACCTTGATTCAATAATTCAGGCCCTACAAGACCTAAACTTTTTAAACTGGGATTTCGAACTACTGAAAATAGAATTAAATCATATACATCTACAAAATAGCCTAGGGCTGCCACAGCTATTAAGAGTTTAGCTTTAGAACTTAGTTTTTCTTCTATCATAGGTTTAGGTAATTAACGAGAAAGCATATCCGAACGATGCGAATCTAATTTTAGAAATATAAACAATAGTATAGTAAATGACCAAAGAGATGAGCCTCCATAACTAAAAAAAGGTAAAGGAATACCAATGATGGGCATTAAGCCAATGGTCATACCAATATTGACCAAAAAGTGGAAAAACAATATTCCAACAACTCCATATCCATAGGCTCGCGCAAATCGGGACCGCTGCTGATCAGCTAAATACATCAGCCGCCATAAAAACACCATAAACAAGACGATCACCACCAGTACACCAAAAAATCCTTGCTCCTCTCCAATCGTACAAAAAATGAAGTCCGAACTTTGCGCTGGCACAAAATCAAATTTAGTTTGAGTCCCTTGAAGGTAACCCTTGCCCCAAAAACCTCCCGAACCAATAGCAATTTTGGATTGGGTTAGCTGATATCCCAAACCTCTAGGATCAAATGATGGGTCTATCAACACTTTTATTCGATTCCGCTGATGTTCTTTTAAGACCTTATTCACGGCAAAGTCAACCAAAAAAACCATGAACATAATCCCTACAATAAATAAAGCTGCTTTAATATAGGTTTGCTTTAAGCGCTGAATATAAATGGGAGAAAGACCAATGATACCTCCAGCAATGACAATTAAAGAGGCTAAAATAGTCCAGGGACTCAGCAGCAAAGCTGACACAAAAATCGTGACTGACCCAATGAATAAACCGGGATATTCTCCTGGTAAACCTTCCCGATAAAGTAAAATCAAAAAGGAGGCAAATACCAATGCTGAACCCGTTTCATTGGAGGCAATAATTAAAATCATGGGTAATCCAATGATGGCTGCTGCAACCCATTGATTTTTCCATTTAGATAAATTCACTTGAGGTTCATTGATGTATTTAGCCAACAATAAAGCCGTCGCCGTCTTAGCAAATTCAGCAGGCTGAATAGTGATAAAACCAAATTTAAACCAAGAATGAGATCCATTTACAGTGACTCCTAAAAATGGCACTAGAATTAGCAGACCAATAAAACTGGCATATATGATGGGGGCAAAGGCCTCAAAAAACCGAAAATCAATGGCAAAAATACAAATGATGAGAATCAAACTTGTACCAATCCAAATCAATTGTTTTCCCGCATTGGAATCATAAAACGCAGCATCAAAAATCGAGATATGCGTCTCAGGATTATATACGGCCGAATAAATATTCATCCAGCCCGCTAACACAAATAATGCATAAAGGGATATGGTAATCCAATCAACTTTACTCACTAATTGGTTTTGATTACTCATTTTAACGTATCTTTTTTAGTTTTCTGAGGTCTAGGGCCTGTAACAGATAACACATTTGGAAGATAGCTTTTATTCATGAATTTCTCTTCCACCGCCTTTCTATCAACTTTACCTTTCAAATATTTCTCAATAATTAGCGATGCGATAGGTGCTGCCGCAAAACCACCAAAACCAGCATTTTCTACAAAAACAGCAATGGCAATTTTGGGATTATCCTTTGGGGCAAAAGCAATAAACACGGAGTGATCTTCGCCTTTAGCATTTTGTGATGTTCCTGTTTTTCCACACATCACAATATCCGGAATTTTACCGTCACCCCCCACCGTTCCATGCAACACGGCATCTTTCATTCCTTCAATCACTACCCCAAAATGCTTGGCATCAATTCCCACAGAAACAGGTGTTTTATAAAATGGATCAACCACTTTTTTATCTCCGATCGCCTTCACTAAATGCGGAGGAATGTACCAGCCACGATTGGCAATAATGGCAGCGACATTGGCCATTTTTAAAGGATTTACGACCAATTCTCCCTCACCGATACTCAAAGAATAAATATTGGAAAACTTCCAAGTATTTTCTCCCTTGTACACTCGATTGTAATATTCAACATTGGGCAAAATACCCTTTTTCTCATTTCCTAAGTCAACACCCAACTTCCTCCCAAACCCAAAATTAGCCACTAATTCCGACCACCGCTGCAAACCTTGAGCCGATCGCTCGTAGGTATTACCTTGAGTATCCTCATACAAAATTTTTCGAAATGCATGATAAAAATACGGGTTACAAGACCACTGAATGGCATTATGCAAATCATTGTGCGACGTATTATGTGAGTGGCATTTAACTGGAGCGCCTGCATGCGTAAATACACTAGCTGGTGTGATGATACCTAATTGCAAACCCACTAAAGCTTGAATCAATTTAAAGGTAGAACCCGGTCGATAATACGCAGAAGGTGGACGATTCAACAAAGGCTTCATGGGATCCAAAGCCAGATCTCGATAATATTTAGAAAAATTTCGACCGGCCAATAAACTTGGATCATAGGAAGGTGCTGAAACCATGGTCAGGATTTCTCCCGTGGAAGGCTCAATGGCCACAACTGAACCGACTTTATGTTGCATTAAACTATCAGCATATTCCTGTAATCGGATATCAACCCCTGTATATAAATTTTTACCCGCAATAGGTTGGATGTCCAAACGCCCCTCTTTGAAATCTCCCTTTTCTACTCCATTACTATTAACCATTCGATACTTTACGCCCCTTTGGCCCCGCAAATCTTCCTCATAAAAACTTTCTATCCCAGAAACTCCCACATAATCTCCCTGGCGATAATAATCGTCTTTTTGATTCTGCAAGGAATTGGGATTGATCTCTGCCACATAACCTAATGCGTTCGAAAAAGCCTTAGATTGATATGTTCTGAAAGCTGTCGTAGTAAAGGTAAACCCAGGAAAATCAACCATGGCATCTTGAACTCGAGCAAAATCCTCTTTCGATAAATGCTTCAAGAACAGAAATGGCTTTACTCGAGAATAAGCTCTAGCTTGCTTACAAGTAGAATCAAAATAAGACCTAGTAATTCCGAAAAGCTGACAAAATTGTAAGGTATCTCGCACATGTGCTTTACGAGGAGTAATGTACAAATCGTACACGGGTGTATTGTAAACAATCAGTTTATGATGGCGATCATAGACTTCACCACGAAAGGGTATTTGAATGATTTTACGGATGGCATTGTTGTCTGCCGCCTTTTCGTAACTATCATCAATCACTTGAAGGAAAAATAGCTTCCCCAAAAACACCAATCCAATGATGATAAAGAACAACAAAAGAATTTGTCTGCGACCCTCGAACACGGAAAAATTGAGTTAATATGGAAAATCTCAGCAATTTACAGAAATATATCGGCTTATAAATCGCGCTAATTCGCAATTATTTTGGCAAACTACGAATCAATCCCACCATGGAAATAACAATAGAGCCTAAAGAGAAAACGATGGTCAACCAAGGCTTTTCCATATGAAAAAATCCATCTAAATACCTCCCCAACCAAACACCCAATAAGATGGTCACCAACATTTGAAATGCCGCTCCAATGTATTTTTGGTAAGAGTTCATCCGTTTGAATTAAATTAATCGTAAAGCCACGCTAAATTTATCCCTTTTTCGTTGAGATAAATTGTAAATTTGAACAATTTTGGTTTCCTACATGATTAAACGATATTGGCTTCTTGGTTTATTAGCCCTAGTGAGTGCTTGTTCTCAACAAAGCACAAAGCCAGCTGCCGTTGCCTTTCATAACCTGAATGCCAAATATAATGCTATTTGGCAAGCTGACCGCTTGAAAAAATCCTTACAAAAGAAGTTTTGGGAAGAGCATAAAGAGGATTATAAATCAATGCTTCCTATCATACCTGCCATTGATTCCACCTTTGGCCAACAACATGCAACTGATATCGATTTAGTCATCAAGAAAGCTTCATTGGTGATTGACCGTCACCAAAATTCCCATTTTGTAGATGATGCCTACACACTGATAGGTTGGGGTCGCTACATCAAAAAAGACTATAAAAATGCGTTAGAGACTTTCAAATTTGTTAACTCCATTGACAATGACCCACGTTCTCAAAGCACGTCTTTGATTCATCTATACCAAATTTATATCCATCAACATGATTTCACTTCCGCAGAAAAAGTAGGTGAATTCATTCAAAGTTTGGACCTTAGTCAAACGCAGAAAAACAATTATTTACTTTCTAGGGCATATTACCACCAGAGTAAAAAAGAACTGATTCCGACCATTGCTCTATTGGAAGAAATCATTCCTTCGCTTTCATCTGGAGAAGAAAAAGCTCGACTTTACTACATTTTAGGTCAACTATTTGAGTCGCAAGGCAAGAACCAATTGGCTTTGGAAAGTTATGCCAAAGTAAAAAAATCAAAGGCTAGCTATGAATTACAATTCCATGCGACTTTAGCCGTACATCAGTTAAACAATGCGCCTGAAGAATTGGAAAAAATGATTCGGGAACCTAAAAATGAGGACCATGTCCCTGCCTTATACGCTGCCTTGGGAGAAATCTATTTTAAGAATAAGGAATTCGATAAAGCTAAAGAATATTGGACCAAAGGAGGTAAAAGTGGTAGCGATCGAGGAGAACTTTATTTACAGTTGGGAAATCTCTTTGCGAAACAATTAAAACGCTTTGATGATGCCGCCAAATACTATGATAGTGCTGCTACTTACATGAGTCCCAACCATGCAGCTTACGCAAGTACGCAGAAACTAAAAACAACATGGTCTACTTATTTACAATTAAGTAAAGCAGTTAGTCAAGAAGACTCTTTGTTGAAATTAAGCAACATGTCTCTAGCAGAATTAACTGACATGTACCAAAAGACACAAAAAAAACAACAGAGAAAAGCGGATTCCATATTGACTAAAAATATACCCGTACAAAACACGGTTATTTTTACTCGTAGACCTGCTAGTCCAGAACAACAAAGTTTTTACTTTAACAATGACCAAGCTAGGATTCAAGGTCAACAAGAATTTAGCAATAAATGGGGATTAAGAACTTTAGAAGATTTTTGGAATCGTAAGAATAAAAACAATAATCTGACGAATCGAATTGTAGATTTAACTCAAAATACGAGTAATGCTTCGTCTGAAAACATAAAAGCTTCCAACGACATTCCAGTTTTAAGTGATTCCTTACAAATTTGGTTAAATACCATTCCAAAAAGTCCTGCCCAAGTTTCTCAAGTGAAAAAACGGGAAGAAGATGCCTTATTTGAGCTTGGAAAATTTGTTCGACTTGAATTAGGAGAAAAAGAACAAGCCAGCATTTTATTAAAAAAATTATTGACGAATTACCCAGGTACTAGTCATGAAGCCGAGGCTCTATATCTGTTATATTTAAGTAGCGACAAAGATTCTCCCGCACAAAAAAACTATAGAAGCCAATTATTTGACCGCTTCCCTACGGCCTATTTCAAGCAATTGATTTTGAAAATTGAAAATGGAAGTTTAACAGAAACAAATGAGCTGGCGGCACAAAAAGCCTATGAGTTAGCCTATGGACAATTCAAAGCCAATAATTATTCCGAAGCTTCCCGACAATGCCAGCAAATTTTACAACAATTCCCGGGTAGTAACTTAGAAGATAAAGTCGTATTTTTAAAAGCGCTTTGCTATGGTGGGTTAAAAGAATTCACTAGCTACCAAGATAATTTAAAAAACTTCATTCTGGCTTTCCCGAAAAGCCCATTAACAACAGAGGCAGAAGCTTTATTGAAAGCCTATACCAAAAATAAAAACTAACATGTTCGAATTTGAAGAGGGAAAATATCTAAAACTGATTCGATTTACGTATAAATTTCTATTAGGCTCAACGCTGTTTATAGTCTTATTTATCACTGCCGTCAATTTCAATTTCCTTTGGTTATTTGGCGGAATGCCTAGTCTCTATGAATTAGAGAACCCAAAAAGTCAGGAAGCTTCCTTACTCATTTCAGAAGATGGACAAGAAATAGGTAAATACTTTAGGGAAAATCGTAATCCTGTGGAGTTTGAAGATCTGTCTCCTACCATTATCAACACCTTAATGGCCACTGAAGATGCCCGATTTACAACGCACTCGGGTATCGACATGCGATCCATGATGCGTGTGGTTTTAAGTCTGGGGACATCTGGCGGCGGTAGTACCATTTCACAACAATTAGCCAAAAACTTATTCCATACCCGTTCTGTGGAGTTTGGGGAAGATGACCCACTTTACATGGGTCTACTCATGAAGATTGGAGGTTTAAAAACGGCCATTGCTAAAGTCAAGGAATGGATATTAGCCATCAAATTAGAAAGACGCTATACCAAACAAGAAATCATGGCGATGTACCTTAATGAGGTAAGCTTTGGCAATAATGCCTATGGTATACAAGTGGCTTGTCGGACCTATTTCCAAAAAGATGTAAAAACAGTTAGCTTACCAGAAGCCGCTACCCTAATTGGTTTACTCCAAAACCCATCATTATATGACCCGAGGATCAGACCTGAAAAGACCCTAGAAAGAAGAAATGTTGTGCTAGGGCAATTGGCCAAGTACGATTATGTCCTCGAAGATGAAGCACGAACAATGATGGAAAATCCTTTGAACCTAAAGTTTAAGGTAGAAAATCAAAATACAGGCGCCGCACCCTATTTCAGAGAAAGCATTAGAAAGCAGATTTTATCGGTTATCAAAGAAATCAATGCCGATCGTCCTGAAGATCAGCAAATTAACTTGTATACTTCAGGATTACGCATCTATACCAGCATCGATTCCCGCATGCAAAAATATGCCGAAGAGTCCATTCAGGAGCATATGAAAGCAGAACAAAGCTTATTCTATTCCCATTGGAAAGGTAGAAATCCTTGGGTGAACGAAGAAATGAAGGAAATTAAAGGTTTCCTAAAAGATGCTATGAAACGCACAGACCGTTACCGCGAGTTGATGGCTGCTTATAATAACGATGAATTTAAAGTTTGGGAAGAGCTCAATCGTAAAGTAAAAATGACGGTATTCTCATATCAAGGGGATATTGATACCACGATGAGCTCCATGGATTCTCTGAATTACTACAAGCGTATATTGAATTGTGGTTTTATGGCTATGGATCCCACCAACGGCCACGTGAAGGCTTGGATTGGAGGAATCAATTATAAGTACTTTAAGTTTGATCACATTACCCAAAGTAAAAGACAACCGGGTTCAACTTTCAAGCCCTTTGTTTATGGTGCTGCCATTGAAAATGAGATTGCTACTCCATGCGATGAGTTAATTGATGAGCCTGTGACATTCGGAGAGGAAGATGGCTTAACCAATGGAACATGGACGCCTCAAAATTCCGATGGAAAATATAGCTATGAAAAGCTAAAATTAAGAAGAGCTATGGCCTTATCCATCAATACCATTTCTGCCAAATTAATGAAAGAAATGGGGCCTCAAAAAATTGCTGAATTTGCTCATAAAGCTGGAATTTCTAGTCCTTTATATGAAGGCCCATCCCTTTGCTTAGGAGCCTCTGAAGTTTCTGTATATGAACAAGTATCTGCCTACAGTACATTTGCCAATGGTGGAGAGCGAATTGAGCCTATCTTAATATTAAAAATCACCGATAAAGTAGGTAATGTACTTCGTGAATTCTCTCCAACAGCTAAAGCTGCCATTAAACCTGAAACGGCCTATCTCATGACCTACATGTTACAAGGTGCCGTGCAAGAACCTGGTGGAACAGCAGAAGGATTAAAAAGAACGTCCATTGTATCAGGAAATGAAATTGGTGCCAAAACGGGAACGACTTCCAACTTCTCGGATGGCTGGTTCATGGGTGTTACTCAGAAACTAGTGGCAGGTGTATGGGTTGGTGGAGATGACCGAAGCATCCACTTTAGATCATTAGCGCTAGGCCAAGGTGCCAAAATGGCCATGCCAGCCTATGCCAAATTCATGGAAAAAGTTTATTCCGATCAAACATTAGCCATTGAAGGGTATCGAAAAATGCCTTTCCTTAAGCCTGAAAAATTTGTATTCGATTTCACTTGTAGTGGTAAAGTAGGCATAGATTCTACCGCTGTCCCAAATACCAATGTCCAATAACATGCGATTAATTGCCGCCTTATTTCTTTTCTCTTCTGCATTTATTTCTTGTCGACAAAGTGCTGAAGAAAAAAGTGAAGCTCTAGCTAAAGAGACTTGTTCTTCCTGCCATAAATTTCCAGATCCTTCTTTATTGGATAAAAAAACTTGGAAAGAGGGAGTATTACCTGAAATGGGCTATCGACTTGGCATTGGAGACCGCTTCCAATTAATGACTCGAATATCCGAGGAGCAATACCAAAGTGCCTTAGCCATGGATATCTACCCACTAGATCCCAAAATCAGTGAAGAAGATTGGCAATCCATTGTAGATTATTATGTTAAAAATGCCCCAGAGAAGCCACTTCCGCAAAAACAAAGAAGCCCAATCAGTACCTCTACTCTGCATTTTAAAGAAGAGTCATATATTTCTAAAAAAGACCCGTTTGGAGTTGTTATTTCTCTTCGAATTCATCCCGATAAACCGGAAGTTTGGGCAGGAACCCGTAACCGTTCTTTATGGGTTTTAGATGCCAATAAACAGATAAAAAATACCATTGAAACACAGAGTCCAGTTGCTCTTACTCAAATTTTAGCAGGTAATCCCTACCTATTGGCCATTGGTAAAATGTATCCCAATGATGAGAAAATTGGAACCATGTATGGAATCAATCCACAAGGCAAAATGGAAGCTGTGATTGACTCATTAAAACGTCCAGTGGATGTTCAAATTAGTGATTTCAATAGTGATGGGGTACAGGACTTTGTGATTTGCGAATATGGTTTTGAACGTGGTCAATTAACCTGGATTGATGGCAAGAATAAAAGTAAACATCTCTTAAAAGCACAAGCTGGTGCACGCAATGTGGTCATTAAAGATTATACAGGCGATGGAAAACCCGATTTGTTGGTATTAATGGCACAATCGCGTGAAGGTGTATCTTTATTTATCAATAAAGGCCAAGGTATTTTCGTAGAAAAACCCTTACTTCAATTTGACTCAGTTTTTGGAAGCAGCTATATGGAAGTGGCTGATATGAACAAAGATGGTTATGATGACATCATTGTTTCCAATGGAGATAACGCAGATTACTCTCGATCAAAAAAGGCTTTTCATGGAGTCCATGTATACTTAAACGATGGTAGAAACAACTTCAAAGAAGGCTATTTTTACCCATCTTATGGCGCATCTAAAACGGTAGCAAGGGACTTTGACCAAGACGGAGATTTAGATTTGGCGATGATTGCCTTCTTTGCAGAAAACGATAAAGGACACAATGAAAACTTTCTATATTTTCAAAACCAAGGAAATATGACCTTCCAAGTCAGTAATTTAAATATCGGAAATGGAGGGCATTACATCTGTATGGATGCGGGAGATGTAGATAAAGATGGAGACATCGACATCGTTTTAGGTAATTACCAATTCGGTGCAGTGAAACCAGGAACCAAATTGACTCCTGGACTTCAACTGACCTATTTCAAAAACTTAATTCGCTAAACTGGCTCCTTTCGGCACAAAACCCTGAGCTGAAGCACTTTGGCTCAAGTAAGAAGAACCATAGCTCCAGTTTACTTTTTGTTTCTTACCCAAGAATTGGTAGGTAAAATCCTTTGCTTCTTTTGCTAAAGGAACAAAACTTTTAACAGGCTTAAAGACGTGCATTGCTCCTCTATTTTGTAAAGCAATGAAACCTAACTGATCTTTACCCAAGCGAATACTAACCAATGATTTGGCATCGCTTGGCACAAAAAGGCCCGCATTCTGCTGATATTTAAACTTACCTTTTCCATCTCCTAATAAAACTCCACCATTCGAGGCATCGTATCTCCCAGTTGAAACTTCATTTCCAAAATTATTTCCAACAAATAATACATCTAGATATCCATCTTGATTGATATCGATCACTTGCATACCATTCATGGCTGAAACTTGGGCCATAGCTGGAAGCTCATGTACTGCAAATTTTCCTTTTCCTAAATTCTCGATGTAAACGGAAGCATTCTCGATAAAGGATAATTTAGATGATTTCTTCTTTTCTGCATCTGTAAATAGGTTCTCCTGTTTGGCTTTACCAAAGTCTTTGTAATACACATAACGTGCCCTTGTGGCATTCAACTGCTTATGTGTATCATCCTTACCAAACAAAGGATAAGATTCGTACAAACCTTTGGGACCTTGGAAATACACAAATGGAAAGATATCATATACTCCATTTCCGTCTAGATCCCCATGGACAATTTCCACTGGCTGTTTGCTATTCGCTCGTAAAATGGTGTTTTTACCCATATTCCCAGCAATGAAATCCATATCCCCATCTTGATCAAAATCCGCACTAGTGATAGATGCCCACAAGCCTGTATATTTCTCTAATCCAGTTTCACTCAATTTTTTCAATTTAGCTTTCTGGTTTTCAAATATTTGAATGGGTAAATACTCCCCAGCTAATACCAAATCCACCCAACCATCTTGATTCACATCTGACCAAATGGCATCACAAATTAATGACTCATTCAAAAGTTCAGGAGCCCAATTTGCCGTTTGATCAATAAATTTAATTTGACCAGGTTTAGAATCATTACGTAATAATCGAGAAATGGTACCTTTCGGATATTCAAATGGAACATTTCGTCCACTAACAAATAAATCTAAGTCCCCATCCCGATCAAAGTCAATGGATCTCACGGCAGAATTACTCTCTAAGAAAGTAGGCAATGCCTGAGTATCCAGGGTGAAATTTCCTTTACCATCATTCTTATATAGAACATCCTGAAAACTTGGTGAATTAGCCTTATCTTCTGCTCCCCCTCGAGTAATATATAGATCTAAATCTCCATCACGATCAAAATCCGCGAGTAAAGAACCTAAATCTTCTCCCATCTTTTTGGGTTGGTCGATAGCGCCATCCAAAGTTTTAGATACAAATTTGCCATTGGCTTGTTGCAAATAGAATTGTCCTGAATAAAACTTAGCCCCTCCAACAAAAAAGTCTTCTAGTCCATCCCCATTAACATCTCCCACCGAACAGCCTGGCCCTAATTGAGATAGTTTAAAAGGAGTCAATATTTGAAAGTTAAAATCAACGAAATCGTATTCATTATGTACATCCGTTACATTCAAACTGGCACTTATATCTTCTAATAGAGGTTTTTCTTGGTCAAACATCGATTGAATTGGCAATTTAGCATCCCCGATTTTGACAGTCAATACTTTATTTTTACCCGGATTTTTAATCACTTGCATCGAATCATTTGGCCAGAAAATCCGCATTTCTTTTATCGCGTATTTTGAACCTAGACCAATATGCGCTACAGTCTCTACACTCGATAGATACCCACGATAAGGTGTATTTTCATAATAAAAGCGAGAACCATCGGCAAAAACACCTTCAATTTTAGCCCCTATTCCCCACACATTTTTACCTTTTCCTTCAAACTTAACTCGTAAAAACTGTGCTTTTTCTTTGTCTTGATCAATCGTATTATTTTTATAGACAAATGCCTCGTCATTAATATTATTAACGACATAATCTAAATCACCATCATTGTCTAAGTCGCCATAAACAGCTCCATTGGAAAATGAGGCTACATTAATTCCCCAATTAGCACTAACATCATCAAATTTCAGGCCTCCCATATTTTTAAAGGCATAATTATTGATTTTAATGACTGGTAATTTTTCTAACATGATAGATTCTGATGTCAAACGTTTAGATTCCGCCTGATAAGACATGAAATCTCGGTCCGTAACATCCTTAGGAAATCCATTGGTGATCAATAAATCTCGGTAACCATCATTATCAAAATCAGCTAAAGATGGGCACCAGCTCCATTCTGTTTCAGCCACACCTGCCATCAAACCTATTTCTTGGAATGGATAAGGTTGACCGTTGGCTTGTTTCCCTGCATTCAATTGCAAAGTATTCCGCATATATTGGTAGGTATAACCATAGGTATCGCTATTCAAATATGTTTGATAATGATTTCCTGGAGCTAATTGTTTTTTACGGTCATTACTTTTAGGAAGCATATCCAAGGCAATTATATCGGCCAGTCCATCATTATTAATATCGGCCACATCATTCCCCATGGCACTTAAACTGGTATGTTTAAAATACACCTTAGATTGATCCGTAAAAGTCCCATTCTGATTATTGATATATAAAATATCATCAGATACATAATCATTCGTCACATAGATATCTGGCCAATTATCTTGATTAATATCACAGATATTGATTCCCAAACCAAAACCTTCCAAGGTAATTCCGGCTTCTTTCGATACATTGGTAAAAACAGGGTGTTTCATTGTATCTGACCAATCATTTCGGTACAAACGATCCGTATTAGGATAAGAACCATCTGTAACTTTTGGACGAAAAAGCGATGGGAATTCGGTGATTTTATCCGTTAATACATATAAATCTAAATCTCCATCTTTATCATAATCAAAAAATGCAGCGTGTTGACTATGTCCAGAATCATTGATGCCATATTCTACGGCCATTTCTTTAAATGTAGGAATCCCATCTTTAATGCCTTGGTTAACAAAAAGCATATTTTCCCGGTCTTTGTCAGCATTTTTTAAGGTCACAGAAACATACACATCCAGCAATCCATCTCCATTGATATCAACCACACTTACACCCGCACACCAACGGTTCTTAGTATCTATTCCAGCTTTCTTAGATACGTCTTCAAACTTCATCTCTCCTTTATTGAGGTACAAAGTTCCATTGGCTTGATTGCCTGAAAAGAACAAATCCAATAAACCATCATTATTAAAATCACCCATTCCAACCCCACTTCCATTGTAGAGGTATTCATACTTCAAGATACTCAACGTGTCGTTTTCGACAATTTGATTGGAAAAATGAATGCCTGTTTGATCACTAGGCAGTAGTTCGAAGGTAGTTTTACTTTTACAAGAAATAATTCCTAAAAAAAGTACACTTAAATAAAGTAGTTGTCGAGAATTCATCATTTTATAATTGCTAGGCTAAAATTAAAAAAGGTGGGAACAAGTTCCCACCTTTTCAAGAATTAAATCAAACGATTAATAACCAGGATTTTGCTTCAATAAAGTAGATCCTTGGATATCAATTTGAGCTTGTGGGATAGGAAGATATTCCTTACCTGTAGTGAATTTAGCTCCACCAAACATAGTTACTAAAGTTTTACCTTCGTAATCTAAGTAAGCTTGTAATACTTTAGGTGCATCACCCCAACGAACTAAGTCGAAGAAACGGTGACCTTCTGTAGCTAATTCCAACATACGCTCCATTTTAAGTGCTTTCATTGCCTCATCTGCACTAGCAAATGCTGTATAAGGAGCAATGACGTAATTGGCTTCTAAAGCACCTGTTTTCAAGTTTTTCACAAAACTTGCAGGGTTAGCAGCACGATTACGAACTTGGTTGATATAACCTAAAGCAGTTGCTAAGCTTCCACCACCTTTGATTTCAGCTTCAGCAGCCATTAACAATACATCCGCATAACGAATGATGTTGTAGTTAAGAGTAGCATAACCACGTGTCCAACCAGAACCATCAGTCAATGTATTTTCCTGAGATTTGTAGTATACATATTTCTTAGGAGAATATGGACCAGCATAAGTTTGGTCACGAATCCAGTTTTTACCAGGGTGCTCGATCCAGTCTAAGTATTGAATACCACGGCGACCGATAGTGTGGTCAATACGTGGATCCAAAGGACCGTTATCTTCAGTAAATGGATCACTTGAAGCTACTTTATAGTCATGCTTTACTGCATTTTCAGGTGCATTATAAGCAGGAGCTCCATTCGTTTCAGTCAACAATGGTAAACCATCCTTAGTACGGTATGAGTTAGCCAAAGAGAATGAAGGCTGGAAGAATCCGCAGCAGTTACCTGGACCATCAGTACCCGTGTTATAAGGGTAGTTCAATACGTCGAAAGCATTTGAGTTAGTTACACTACCTGAATTCATAGAAGACTGAATTGCAAATACTGCTTCTTCGTTGTTATCATTCTCAGCATTGAATACATCTTGGAATCTTGGCACCAAGCCGTATTTCTTGCCATTGGTAGTTTTACCACTAGCTACAACTGTAGTGAAGATAGCTTTTGCTTCAGCAAATTTTCCTTGGTATAACAAAGACTTACCTAAGTAAGCACCTGCTGCCCATTTATTTGCACGACCAGCTGAAGACTGAGTTTCAGGTAGGTTGTCATATGCAAATTTGAAATCTGCGTCAATTTTACCCCAGATATCAGGAGAGTTTCCAACTTTCTCAATGCCTTTACCATAATCCATTGTTTCATCAACATATGGAACTGAGTTGAATAAACGCTTCAACTCAAAGTAAAAGTGACCGCGTAAGAAACGAGCTTCCGCTATGATACGAGTTTTATCTGCAGCAGAAAGAGCTTTAGAATCATTCGCTAGATTAATAGTTCCATTTGCACGCGCAATACCTTCGTATTTTGCTTGCCATGTACCATTAATATCACCAGATACAGGAGATGACTCGTAACGTTGAATTGGGTTAATCGCTGTAAAGTCACCCGCATCCGTTCCTTTGTTGTTCTCTCCACCTAGAATCGAACCCCATAACCAGTTATTAGATGCTGCTACTTGTGTAAAGTTTTTTGCAGCTAAAGAAGAGTATGCTCCAATCAAAGCACCCTCAACACCAGCCTTAGAAGTTAATTGTGCCTGAGCCAATGAACCTGTAGGCAAAACCTCTAAAAACTGATCTTTACAAGCGAATGTCAAGGTAAATGCAGATGCACTTACTAAGGCTAATCGTTTTAAAATATGATATTTTTTCATTTTATTTTAATTTAAATTGGCTTTCGCGGATTAAAATGACAAGTTGATAGCAGCGTTGAATGAACGAGTAACTGGATAGTTACCTACGTCAATACCAAAACTAGTATCGGCTGCACCACCTACACCAGGATCTAAACCTTTGTATTTAGTGAAAGTCAACAAGTTATTAGCAGAAAGAGTCAACTTAGCACGCTTGATACCAAGCTTAGAAGAATATTTAGAAGGAATGTTATATCCTAATGAGATATTCTGGAAACGGATGTAGTCACCGTCTTCTACGTACCAAGAGTTCTCAGCACCACTGGTAGAAATATTAGATGCTGATTCCCAAATTGGAGCCTCTGCACTATTTCCTAAAGCTGGAGTCCAAGATTGCTTAGCGCGCTCTCCTTTACCTGAACCTTCAAATGTTCCGAAGAAATCAGTAAACCATTTAGATTGGTTCCAGATTTTGTTACCTGCAGAAGCATAAACATACATGTTCAATTCAAATGCACGGTAAGTTAAACCTACGTTGATACCACCAGTATAAGTTGGTACTGGAGAACCTAAATAAGTACGATCCTCTGGAGTGATTTTACCATCACCATTCATATCAGCATAACGGAAACGACCAACACCTGCACCTGATTGAGAAGGAGCACTTGTCACCTCAGCAGCTGAATTGAAATATCCGATTACTTTATAACCATAGAAAGAAGACAATGAACGTCCCACTTCCATACGGATTGGAGTAATTCCACGGAAACCACCACCTGTTAAGTTAGTAATACCCGGAGCAAATGCTACGATTTCGTTTTTCAAGAATGAGTTATTGAAAGTCAATTCGTATTTCAACTCATTCGTAATGTTACCACGGTTGATCACCTGGAAGTCGATACCTTCGTTACGCATTTTAGCTACGTTAACTGATGGAGCTGAAGCGTTAGTTCCAACAACCGCAGGAAGTGGTACGTTGAATAACAAATCACGCGTATCTTTTCTCCAGATATCAAATACAACTTCCCACTTACCATTTAAGAAAGTAGCATCAAAACCGATGTTAGTTGTTTCTGAAGTCTCCCACTTAGCAGCTGGGTTACCAATACGTGAACGGATATATCCTTCGTTAGCACCTGAGCTCTGACCATCGATTGGATAGTAAGAAAGATCACGGCTAGCAGCATATAATGAATATTGGTTAGCTGGGTTTACGTTATTTGAGTTACCCATTTCACCCCAACCTCCACGAATTTTCAAATCCGTGATTGCAGGAAGATCCTTCATGAATTCTTCTGAAGTCACACGCCAAGCTGCAGAGAATGCAGGGAACACACCATAACGGTTTTGAGCTCCGAAACGAGATGAACCGTCACGACGAACAACTGCTGTTAAATAATACTTCTCGTTGAAGTTATAATCAGCTTTACCGAATAATGAGTAAAAGTTAACACCGCTAAATAAACCTGAGTTAACTGTTGGAGATTGAACAGCGTTCAATGTAACGAAGTCTAAGTCCATCGAGAATGGGTTGATACCTCTTCCCGAAATACTACGACCACGACCTGTATTCAATGATTCTAAACCAGCTAAAGCTTTGATACCGTGCTTTCTCCACTGATATTTGTAAGCTACTGTATTAGAGAATACCCATGCAAATGAATAACCTGAACCTTCAGAAAAACTGTCAGAAGCTTCTGGCTCTGAGTCTCCTAAGTACTTATAGTTATAATCTACAAAGTATGAATTGTTGTATTGACCTCCAATACTTGATTTGATAACTAAATCCTTGATTGGCTCAACCTCAACATAAACATTACCTACTGCGTTAGCATTGTAGTTTTGGTCATTAATTTGGTTAGTCAACAATGAACGAACTGGGTTACGTGGGTTGTTGAAACCAGCAGCTTTTGTCGAAGCAAAACTACCAAAATCATCATAAACAGGAATAACTGTTGGCATACGGTAAGCAGATAAGATTACTGACTCATCACCAGCAATACCTAAACCACCATTACCACCTGATTGACCTCTCACTGAACGGTAAGTGAACTGTAAGTTCTCTCCAATTCTAACATGCTTTCCTAAGTCAAACTCAGAGTTGAAACGAGCTGAATAACGACGGAAATCATTCTCCAACAAGATACCTTGTTGCTCTTGAGCTGATAAACCAATGTAGAAACGACCATTGTCTGTTCCACCGCTGAATCCTAAAGAGTGACGTTGAGTACTACCAAAACGAGTAATCTCATCATACCAGTTAGTACCAGCTAAGTTAGGACGAATCACAAATGTTGTTCCTGGGCTAGCAGCATATGCCGCTTGTGCAGCAGCCATATCTACAGCACCTCTAACTCCATTTTGTCCATTAAAGTGCAAATATGTTGGTAAAGTAGCTTGTGCTGATGAACCGTATTGAGGGTGAGAATAAGAAACTGCCGTTCCGTTAGCAGCCGCATTGTTACGGTATGCTACGTGAGTCCAATCAGCTTGCTCTTGTGGAGTTAACATTTTTGGAGCTCCTCCTACGTTAGGATCTGTACCACCGTACAATCCATCATAAGTAATTTGCAAAGGTTTTTTTCCTTTATGACCACGCTTAGTAGTATAAACGATTACACCATTAGCAGCACGAGCTCCATAGATAGAAGCTGCAGCCGCATCTTTCAAAACTGTAGTACTTTCAATATCATCTGGTGATAAGAAATCCGTAGATCCTACGGGTACTCCATCAACAATGTACAATGGTTCGTTACCACCGAATGCACCAAAACCACGTACACGAATGATACTGTTAGTTCCTGGCTGACCATTTGTAATCAATGTAACACCGGCTACACGACCTTGTAATTGTTGTTCAACGTTTCCTGAAGGGGCAATTTGTAAATCTTTTGCTTTAACAATAGATGCTGCAGCAGTGGATTCTTTTTTGTTGGTTACTGAATAACCTGTTACGATAACTTCGCTCAATTGGCTTACATCTTCATCTAATGTAACCGAAATAGAGGCTTGTGAACCTACAGTAACTTCTTTTGTTTTGTAACCTACTGCAGAAATGGATATTACTGCGTTTCCAGATTTAACTGAAACCGAGAATGCACCATTCACATCAGTAGTGGTTCCTGTATTGGTTCCTTTTACCAATATACTCACGCCCGGGATACCTTGTAAATCAGTACCAACCACTTTTCCCGAAACCTTACGGTCTTGAGCAAATGACGCAAAGCTCCCAAGCACCATAATGGCAAGCAATAAGAAGCTTTTGAAAATTTGATAATAATTGTGTTTCATAAGTAATAGTTGATTAATTATTTATTTAAAATTATGCGTTTGAATAATCGCCATTTTTTAAACCATCAGACCTCCTTTCATTTTAAAGTATTTAAACAATTTGTAGAACTGGGACATATTCTTTAAAAAATACCAGAAGTCAGAATTCAAATGCATGCCATTTGCCTTTACTTTAGATATAATTCTTCTAAGAACTCAACTATCCTACACTGTCCTATGGTGCAGGATACTCCCAAATATGTATAATTCAATACTTATCTGCAAATATTAAATGCAATTTTTTAGTGGTAAAGTATTATTTATAGGTATACAGCCTAAAAAGGCAATATATTATATTACAGTGATACAATAGCACTGTGTTAAGTTTCCATTATATTATGATTATGAGTTAATGGCACAAGTGCCTTAACTTTTGTAGCAAAAAAATAAACTAAAAAAGCAAATAAATAACCATACCAAAACAATAATTCTTAGAAAAATCCAATTAAGTCAATATTCAAAATGAATTTGCTAAATTTGACCAATGAATAGCTTCGACCCCAAAAGCATTTTGCCTACACTTCCAGAAGAACCTGGTGTATATCGGTATTTTGATGTACATGATACAATCATCTACATAGGGAAAGCCAAAAACCTTAAAAATAGAATTAGTAGCTATTTCGTCAATCCTAAAAACCACGATACAAAAACGAGAAGGCTAGTCCAACAAATCTGCCGATTAGAATTCACCATCGTTCACTCTGAATTTGACGCCCTTCTATTAGAAAACACCCTAATCAAGCAATTTCAACCTAAATACAATATTCTACTGAGGGATGACAAAACCTATCCCTTTATTTGCTTGAGCCATGAACGTTTCCCCCGCCTTTTAACTGCCAGGAGAATCGATCATAAAATGGGTACCTATTACGGTCCCTTTGCCAACCCCAAATCCATGAATGCCTTATTGGAAATGTTGCATCAACTCTTTCCACTCAGGACATGTTCTTTGACTTTAAAACAAAGTGCTATTGATGACGGGAAATTTAAAGTATGTCTAGAATACCACATTGGTAATTGTAAAGGACCTTGCGAAAATTTGCAAAGCGAAGAAGACTATTTACAATACATTGAACAAATCTCCCAAATCCTGAAAGGTCACTACCAAAAACCTAAGCAGTTTTTTGTAGAGAAAATGCAAGCTGCCGCAGAAAAATTGGCCTTCGAACAAGCTCAAGAATGGAAAGAAAAATGGCAACTGCTCGAAAATTTCCAAGCTAAATCGACCGTGGTTAATCCTGCCATTCATGATGTCGACGTATTTTCTATTGTTTCAGATGAACAACTTTCGTACATCAATTTCATGAAAGTAACTAATGGAACCATCACGCAGTCGCAAACTTGGGAAGTTAAGAAAAAATTAAACGAAGAAGAGGCCGATGTCCTGACCATGTTAATCTGGGAAAAACGAGATGAATTCCATAGCAGTGCCAAAGAAATCATTTCCAATATTCCCATGGCAATTGAATTCCAAGGAGTTAAAAATACTCTTCCTCAAATGGGAGATAAAAGAAAGTTGCTCGACATGTCATTAAAAAATGTCTTGTACTTTAGGAAAGAAAAAGCTGACCGAAAAGCTGCGGAAGAAAGTGGAGGAGACCGAAAAATGCGTATCCTTCTAACACTCAAAAATGATCTTCATCTAAGTAAATTACCTCAGAGAATTGAATGCTTTGACAACTCCAATCTTCAAGGCACCAATCCCGTCTCAGCCATGGTCTGCTTTTTGCAAGGTGTGCCTGCCAAAAAAGAATACCGACTCTTCACGCCTAAAACCGTAGAAGGACCTAACGACTTCGCTACAATGACAGAGGTCGTTGGCCGAAGGTATTCCCGCTTATTGGAAGAAGAAGCTGAACTGCCAGACCTAATAATTATTGATGGAGGAAAAGGCCAGTTGAGCGCTGCTTGTGATGCGCTAAAAGCTATTGGAATATATGGACAGATTCCCATCATTGGCATAGCAAAGAGATTAGAAGAAATCTATTTTCCAGAAGACAGCCTTCCTTTATACATCGACAAAAAATCCGAATCACTTAAACTTATTCAGCAGCTTCGAGATGAAGCTCACCGATTTGGCATTACTGCTCATCGAAATAAACGCAGCAAAAATTTTATCGTGAGCCAATTAGAAGAACTAGATGGAATCGGAAAATTGACCGCCCAAAAACTTTTGAAAAAATTTGGCACGATAAAAAATATCGATGAGGCTCCTATGGAAGAATTAGAAAAAGTATTGGGAAAAATGAAGGCCTTAAGCCTGAAAAATCAAATCAAAAATTGGGTTGATTAAAATCTGGATTTTTCTGCTCCTAAATCAATGTTCTTGAATTGACGATATACTTGTAAAATGATAGCCAATGCTATGGTCATTTCACATACACCAATCACCAAAACAAATACTGAAAAGACCATTCCTTGCATCTGATCATCTTGTCTTGAAAAAGCAATCAAATTTAAATTAGCAGCATTCAGCATCAATTCAATTCCCATCAAGACAAATATCATATTGCGCTTAAGCAACATGATGCCTAAACCTAACGAAAACAGTAAGGCACTGACAATCAAAAAATAGCTTAAAGGAATATCATTCATGGTGTTTCGCTATATAAGTTGCCCCCACTAAAGCTATCAAAAGAAATACTCCCGCCAATTCAAATGCAAAGGAATATTCGGTCAATAACGCCAAACCTAAATGTGTCAATTTTGATGAACGTTGTATCTCCCCCGATGCGATACTAAAAGATGACATGGACCTAGTTAAGATAACGATTAAACCGAGAAAAATAGACAGACTAATAGATAATGCCCAAAATCTCCCTGATTGTTTTGTCCATAAATCATTTTGAGTCTCGGATACATTGGCTATAGGATTTTGGGTTAACATAATACCAAAGAGAATTAAGATCAACACCCCTCCTACGTAAATGAGTAAATGTGCTACTGCCATCACATCGGCATAAGCCATCACATATAAACCTGCCAAGCCTAACATACACATAAACATGGCTAAAGCAGCATGCAATAGATTTTTTGTCCATACCATAGCCAAAGCACTTGCGCTAGTCAATCCTGCCAATACCAAAAAAGAGACTATCATTGGATTCATGATTCTGTGGTTGGCGGCTTTGGTTTAAAACTTGGTTTAAATACAGGCTTGGCCGCTGGTTTTATTTCTTCTTCCTTAGGCTCCTCTGAACTAGCTTCTGTCTTAGGTTTAAAGCTTGGCTTAAATGCTGGCTTAGCCACCGGTTTTACTTCTTCTTCCTTAGGCTCCTCCGCACTTGCTTCTGCCTTTGGTTTAAAGCTAGGCTTGAAAGCTGGCTTAGCCACTGGTTTTATTTCTTCTTCCTTAGGCTCCTCCGCACTTGCTTCTGTCTTAGGTTTAAAGCTTGGCTTAAATGCTGGCTTAGCCGCTGGTTTTACTTCGTCCTTGGGCTCCTCCACACTTGCTTCTGCCTTAGGTTTAAAACTAGGTTTGAAAGCTGGCTTAGCCACTGGTTTTATTTCTTCCTCCTTAGGCTCCTCCGCATTAGTTTCTGCCTTAGGTTTAAAGCTAGGCTTGAAAGCAGGTTTAGCCACTGGTTTTATTTCTTCTTCCTTGGACTCCTCCGCATTAATTTCTGCCTTAGGTTTAAAGCTAGGCTTGAAAGCTGGCTTAGCCACTGGTTTTATTTCTTCTTCCTTGGATTCCTCTGCACTAGTTTCTGTCTTAGGTTTAAAGCTAGGCTTGAAAACTGGCTTAGCCGCTGGTTTTACTTCGTCCTTGGGCTCCTCCACACTTGCTTCTGCCTTAGGTTTAAAACTAGGTTTGAAAGCTGGCTTAGCCGCTTGTTTTACTTCCTCTGTTTTTAGCTCCCCTTGGCTAGCTGCTTGTTTCATGGCTTCTTTCTCTGCCACAAACTGCTCATACAACTGTTTCTTTTCTGCTGCTTGCTCAGGACTTAGATTAGCAAAAGAAAAATTGTGTTCTTTGACATCAAATACCGAAAAATCATATTCTGATGTCATGGTTAAGCATTCGGTCGGACAAACTGTAGTGCAAAGCCCACAAAAACAGCATTTCGACATATCAATATCGAATTTAGCTGCATACAAACGTATCGGGGAGCCATCTGAAGTATAACCAACCAAACCCGTAGCTTTAATGGGTTCAATCTCAATGCAATCCACGGGACAGACCTTCACGCATTTATCACAGACAATACAATCGTCCATTTCATTATGCAACTGATATCGCCCATTGACAGGTGCTGGGATTTCTTGATGTGGGTATTGTAAGGTAAAAACACCGTCGTTCGACTTAAAATAATCAGGATCTTGGACGTTCTGAATTGTTCTTTGTTTCCTTGCATTCCAAGCATGCTTCCAAGTTAAAGCCAAGCCCTTCCGCGTACTTGTGATAGCGGATTTAATGTTTTGGAAATAAAGAGCGATAGCCGACATGATTAGAAATAGATTGCGGGGAAAAGTCCAGGGTCAGACTCTCTCATCATTTCATAAATGGTATCTACCACATTCTCGACATTGGGCTTCGAGAAATAATCCCCATCCGAACTGTAAGCCGGACGATGAGGTGGTGCTGCTAAACAACGTGCCGGTGTGTCTAACCATGCAAAAGCGCCTTGTTTGTCTAAAACTTCTTGCATCATGTATGCCGTAGTTCCTCCAGGCATATCTTCATCTGCAAAAAGCACCCGATGTGTCTTTTGAATCGAAGCTGCAATACTTTGAGTTCGGTCAAATGGCAACAAAGTCTGAACATCAATCACCTCGACAGAAATACCCATTGTAGCTAGGGTTTCTGATGCTTCCATCACAATGCGACACATGGATCCATAAGTGACAATCGTAATATCTGTACCTTCACGCAGAACTTCTGGTATGCCCAAGGGAACAGTAATTTCATCTAAGTTTTCTGGCAAAGCTTCCTTCAAGCGATACCCATTTAAGCATTCCACTACAATACCTGGGTCATCTCCTTTTAGTAGGGTTCTGTACATACCTGCAGCCTGAGTCATGTTTCTTGGAACACAGAAATGAATTCCTCGTAATCCATTAATCAAGACTGCCATGGGACTTCCTGAATGCCAAATCCCTTCTAATCGATGCCCACGTGTTCGTAAAATCATTGGCGCCTTTTGTCCTCCAGCTGTTCGGTAATGTAAGCATGCCAAATCATCCGCCAAGACTGGGAATGGATAAAAGATATAATCCAAATATTGTATTTCAACAATTGGTCGCAAACCTCGCATGGATGCTCCAATACCTTGACCCACAATACTAATCTCCCGAATTCCTGTATCCGTGATTTTCAAATCTCCGAATACTTCTTGTAGGCCTGCTAATGTTTGATTAACATCCCCTATTTTACCAACGTCCTCTCCTAAAATAAACACCTTGGGATCTTCTAAAAAATGAGCAAAGCTCTTATTTAAAATCTCACGGCCATCAACAAAAGTTGCCTCTTTGGGATAAATCGGTTTTACCGGATTTACTAACAAAGGTGAATGCTGAGATTGACTAATTTGATGTGAACTGAATCTCAGACGATTTCTTTCTTCTAATTCACTTAGCCACTTTCTCAATAATTTAACTGCAGGTCCTTGATACACTCGAAATGCTCTCAAAGTCTTTCTACCTGCTCGAACTAAATCACTAAATATGGGATAAGGCAGCTGTTTTAACTCTTCCAAAATGGGGGATAATAAATTCCCTTCGTTGGTAGATTCCATTAAATTTTGAGCTACCCTTAAAAATGCTTTTTTATCTGGTTCGATAGAAGCCATATAAGCCGCAAAAGCTTCCTTCTGGTACTTCCTTGCTTCTAAAACCGCTGCTTCTTCTATTTCTTTTAATGCCTCCTCATTGGCAAATCCTTGATCCAAGACCCATTGACGAAACAAAACATTACAGTCCACATCATGCTCCCAAGCCAATCGCTCGGCAGATTTGTATCGTTCATGAGAACCGGAAGCCGAGTGACCTTGTGGCTGTGTACACTCAATCACATGAACTAAACATGGTACAAATTCTTCACGTGCTAATTTAGCCGCCTTTTGGTAAGCCTGAATCAAACCTGGATAATCCCAAGCTCTCACTTGAATGATCTCCAATCCTTTTTCTTTTTCGTTCCTTTGAAAGCCCGCTAAAACCTTGGATATCGACGACTTGGTGGTTTGATATTCAATGGGTACTGAAATACCATATCCATCATCCCAAACAGAAAATACTATAGGAATTTGCAAAACTCCAGCCGCATTGATGCACTCAAAAAACATTCCCTCAGAGGTAGATGCATCTCCGATGGTCGTATAACATACTTCTTTCCCATCCTTAGAAAAAAGTTCTTTCAAAGGAGCTAAATCTTCCCTAAACTGATACATTTTGGAAGCATAAGCGATGCCCAATGATCGAGGGATCTGCATGGCAGTAGAGGAAACTCCTGCCACAGAATTGTATTGATTGGTTTGATCCAACCATTCTCCTTGATCATCCAACCAACGTGTAGCATGGTGATTATTCATTTGTCGACCAGCCGAATGAGGATCGAATTGTCGATCTGGGTGACCATACAGTTGAGCAAAATATTGCGGCCAAGTTAAGTCCCCAATCGCCACTCCAATGGTTTGATCCCGATAATAACCTGAAATATAATCACCCAGTCGCATGGAACGCGCAAGGGCTATTTGGCACAATTCTTTACCATCGCCATAGATACCAAATTTAGCTCGACCAGAAAAAACTTCTTTACGAACCAGAAGGCTACATTGCCTGCTGATGACTGCCAAACGGTAATCTTCCAACACTTTGTCTGGATTGAATTCAATCTCAACACGTGAAAATTGGGTTGGCTTTGGTAGAATCAAAGGAGATTTGTTAAAATTTACGAGGTAAAAATACGATAAAATAATCGTGAGCCAAATACTGAGTCCTTCAATTCTTCGATAAAAAATAAGCAAATTCTTTTGCTGAATCTTTGCTTTGTTATAGCTTTGCTATACATACATTGAAAAATTTCAAACGAAAAAGCATGAAAAAATTAATTGGTATTTTGGCTTTGCTAGTAGGTTTTGCATTTCAATCCAACGCCCAAGGAGCTCTTAAATTCAAAAAGGAAAAGCACGATTTCGGTACGATTGCCGAAGGAGTTCAAGCAACATACAGCTTTGAATTCACTAACACAGGTAATGCGCCCGTGGTCATTTCAAATGTTCAGCCTTCTTGTGGTTGCACTACTCCAGATTGGACTAGAGAACCGATTATGCCAGGTAAAACAGGAAAAGTAACTGCGTCATACAACTCAACAGGTAGACCTGGAAACTTTAGCAAAACGATTACAGTGATAAATAATGGTTCTACATCTCAAATCATTTTGATGATTTCTGGTTCAGTTAAGCCAAAAGCTTAAGACTGTTTTTATCTCAAATAAAAAAGTCTCCTTTTTCAAGGAGACTTTTTTTATACACTAATATTAATCTCGATTAATTAAAGCATCATTCGCTTTCTTCTGGGTAAGTCCATTAATCCAAGACGCTATTTTGAGTACATCTTTGGCTGGCACATGCGACATCGGAGCCATTTCTGTAGCAAAGTCTGGCCAGTTTTTAGGATTCGGCTTATAGACTAAAGCCAAAATTTGCTTGTCGCTATATTTCCGTTTAGAAATGTCAGTAAATGAAGGACCAATCAATTTCTCTTCTCTAGCATGGCAAGCCACACAAGTATGCTTCTTTAATAATGCCATGGCTTCATTATCTGAAATTACAGTAGTCGCCTTCGCATTATCTACTTTCGATACTTTTTTCTCTACTGCCACTTTCTCTATAATTGGACTAGTCGACGCGTTTAATACCACTTTGTCTCCTGAAGGAATTTGATTCAACGTATAGTAAGCTGTTTCATGCAACAAGGGCTCTCCTGCTTCATTTTTCACACCAGTAAGTTTAAACTCGTGGATGAAATATTGACGAACTTGATCCAACACAATACGTACTTTCTTCTTATCGGAAGAAACCACAATGCCTTTAATGGCTAAATCTTTCACATCGACAATCGGGCTACCGTATTGGTGATGATATTTATAGATATAGGATCTCAAGGCATAAGATGCAGCCTTTTTCACCGAATTCACATCCACTGCTTGAGTAAAGCTAATTTCAAATCCATCTGAACGAGCCTCAATCATATTAATTTCAAATGGCATCAAACCATTCCAAACCAAACGTTGTAAGCCAAAATTATCTTTACCTGTTGAGCCCCATCCTCTGGAAGTCATCCCTACAAACATACTTCCATCCAATCCAAAACGCTCTCTCAAAATCCCAGATTGAAATCCTTCACGGTAATTAATGCAGAATCCTTGATAGACACCATTTACTTTCTCTAAGCCCATCCGCATTACTTTGGATTGTCCTTGGTCCGCCACAAAATACTGTCCAGGGAATGGGCTAAATTTCCCACCTGTAGTATCTTGTAAAATATCTGAGGTAGAAATACCCATGATGGCATGTGGAAACCAAACAGCAGGAAGCTTCAAGTTTTTCACTTTTTTGGCTGCCTCAAACATGGGAGACCCATTGTCAGGAATTTCTTCCAAAGTCAACTTAAAAGGACTATTCGGTTCTTTGGCCCATTTTAATCCACCAGGATTACCAGCAAAATCACCTTTGGCTAAATGAGTCACACGACCCGACCCAACCCAGTCACCTTGATTTTCTCCATAAAAAATATCTCCTTCTTGGTTGATGCTATAACCAGCAGGCGAACGTAAACCAGCAGCAAATGGCTCCAATTTTCCATCTGGGCTAATCTTCACTAACCAACCCCTCCATTTGGAAAATTTACCTTCTCCATAACCTACCCAAGCTAAATTGAGTGTTACCCACATATCTCCATTTTTATCAAAAACAGGTCCATAGGTATATTCGTGATAATTTCCCGAAAGTTGAAATTGATAAATGGGCTCATATCGATCTGCCACGCCATCTCGATCCGTGTCAGAAACTTTGGTTAATTCGCCACGTTGCGAACAATAAAATGCCCCGTCTTTATAGGCTAAACCTAAAATCTCGTGCATTCCACTTGCAAAACGACGGTAATAAGTTTGATGACTATCCTTTTGATAAGGATTCTCAATTATCCAAATTTCCCCACGACGAGTACTAACGCCTAAGCGACCATCAGGCATGGTGGCAATTCCACCAATTTCCAAGTAGATATCTTGAGGAATGGGTAACGTTTTTATTTCATAAAAATCCTTTTCAGTTTTCGTAGATGGGCTTTGGGCCATGACAAAGGTCGATATGAATAATAATAAGATACTTAAGTTGTGTTTCATGTTAAAATAAGGTTTACCAAATCACTTGATATGAAATACTATTTCCTGATATAGGAATGCGTACTTGCTGCTTCCCATTAGCTAGACTTTGCACCGATTCTGAACCGCCACTCCACTGAATGAAATATTGATTCCCATCCAATGAAATTAAACCAGGCTGCACTTTCACCACGGAAGCACTTGTTCCTAAGATTAAATCAAATGAAGGATTTGTTCCTTGGGTAGGCTTCCAACTCAGGGTTCTTGTCCAACCTGTTCCAGCCGAATTAGGAACTAAATTGTCTTCTAACAACACATTATTCCACTGGTATAAATAAACAGGTCTACCATGTTGAATTCTATATCCCTTATACATCCATTGACCATTATTAACTGAATCAGGTTGAGCTTGACCACTTGGTACTAAAGGAAACTTGCCATCCATCACCTGATTTAGGCCCAACGGTTCGGCAGTCTGCGGCTCTCCTCTACTTTCCCACATTTGAGTGGCATTAAGAAATTTACCTCTCCAAACCTGCAATAGAGCTCCTTGATTTAAATCATATGAATAATGTACACCGGAGGGATCACCTAAATGAATCACATGAGTCTTTTTAGTCCCTTGATGAAAAGCAAATGAACGCTGATAAACGGGTTCTACTTCTGCCTTTACTTCAATAAGGCCAACGGCCTCTGGATCAGGCAGCGAAGTTCTGGCATGCAGTGCTACTAAGGGTGAACCTATGCGTTTGACGAATAAGCCCAAGGCTCTATTTCCCCAAGAGAAATCTTTGCTGAAGCTTAATTTGAATGCATGTTTTCCTGCACTTAACACTTTGGAATGACTGACACGGTCTGAATACCAATAATCACCTTGGTTCAAGGTTTGTCCATCTACTTCCAATCGACCTTTACCTGTCCAATGTGTAATGAATTCATATGTATCTGCCTCTGGCACATTTAATTCTCCCTCATAAACTAATAAGAAGTCCTTTTGAACCTTGATGGTCTTGCCTGTAATTTCAGTGGTTTTACCTTTCAACAAAGGAGTAGCATTATTCGCTTGTAAATTGGCAAATGCTCCTTCATAATAAGCGTAGTTCAAGTCGCCCAGGCTAATTGTTGGCTTTTCGTATGTTTCATACCGTAAGTTTTTAAATGCCACTGGACCATGATCTCCTTGGATGGTAATTGGACCCATGGGAGCTTCTTTATCAAACAGAGCACCACGTGTCATCCCTGAAACTTCGATGTTCTCTTGAACCAAAATTCCGTTCAAAATCACTTTTTTGAAAATAGCATTTTTGATTTTTTTTCCGCTAGCATCAAATCGCGGTGCCTGAAAATCGATTTCAATGGTTTGCCATAAGCCTGGCGCCTTGCACGCATTTTGTCGTGGAGCATATCCTTCGTATCCTTCATTTCCTTTACCTCTAGCATCATCCCATCTTTCATATATTCCTCCACAGTCGCCATATTTCATACGCTGTTTCTTTCCATAAGAATCCAGTAATTGCACTTCATATCGACCTTGCAAATAGATACCAGAATTGGCACCTTTAGGAAGCATAAAATCAAGAATCAAACGGATATCTCCATGATTCAATTTGAATTTTAAATCATCGGAACGTTTGTATTTACCATTCCTTAAGGTATTGACTAAGATGCCATTACCTGGACTAACTTGAAAAGAGGTATCTGTGTAATTGGCCTTAACTGCTTGTTCGATGGTCCAATTATTACTTGGTTGATCAAACGCTCGAAGGTCGTTCAGAGGTATCTCCTGCTGGGCCCATGATACACAGGGCAATAGCAGAAAGAGGAAAAGTTTTTTCATTTTTTACAATTAGGTTTGGGTAATCTTGGGTTTAAATTCAATTCTACCGAAAAATCAATTGGCTACTTCATCGGCACAATTGGGAATATGGTAGAAAATTTATGAGAAATATAAGAATTATTAAGTTAATTTGAATTCGATGTACCCTAAAAACGATGCCAAATAAAATTTTTAGATTCAAACCCATTTTACTACATGTCATATTCTGGGCATGTTTCATGGCCTTGCCATATTGGATGAGACCTAGCCCCAATTCAACTGATCCACAGGCATTACAACGTTACAATTCTTGGACATTATTTTTCATTGCCTTTGCTTTCAGTAACATCCCTTTCTTTTATTTAAATACAGAAATTCTAATTCCTAAAATCTTAAAGAAAAAAGGGATTGTACTATACTTGATTTTACTCTCGATTGCTATCCCTGGCATGATTTGGGTGTATTATGAATTGCAAGAGTTTATTATTATTTCAGATCATGTTAAAGGACGAGGAGGCGGAGGCGGATTCAGAAGAGGGCCGTTTATGGGCACAATTTTCCAATTATTGTTTATCATTGCCATTGGTGTTTCTTATCGATTCTTATCAGATAATTTAAAAGAAAAAGAGATTCAAAAAGAAGAAGAAAATGAACGATTGAAATCGGAATTGTCTTTTTTAAGATCTCAAATTAGTCCTCATTTTATGTTCAATGTATTGAACAGCATTGTCTCTTTATCTAGAAGAAGACCCGAAATGGTCGAATCAGTAGTCATTAAATTATCGGAGTTAATGCGCTACATGATTTATGAAACGACTGATGCAAAAGTTGCGATTAGTAAGGAGATGGTTTATCTTGAAAATTACATCGAGTTGCAAAAAATTCGTTTTGGCAATGATATTGAAATAACTTTCAATCATAAATTGGCAGATGTTCCCAATTCCATTGAACCTATGTTGTTGATTCCATTTGTAGAAAATGCTTTCAAACATGGAGTTGGCATGGTCATGAATCCTATCATTGAAATTACCTTGTTGGATGACCGTGAAAAATTGTATTTTGGCGTTCGAAACAAGGTGAGTTCTCAAATTAGTGAGAAAAAAGATGATAGCTCAGGTATTGGATTAACCAATGTTAAACGTAGATTGGAGTTACTTTATCCGAATGAGCATCAATTAAAAATCACAGAGGAAGGGGAATACTATCATATTGAATTAGAAATTCAACACATTTAATTATGTCAGAAGAGGTCTCAAACGAAAAATTCACGGAAGTATCATCTACCATCCTTCGATGTATTGCAGTGGATGATGAGAGTTTGGCTCTGGATTTATTAGAAGACAATATTGCGAAAATTCCTTTTCTGAAACTGGAAGCTCGTTGCAGAAATGCCTTTGAGGCCATGGAATACCTTCAAAAATCACCTGTTGATTTAATCTTTTTGGACATTCAAATGCCTGGTTTAACAGGAGTGCAATTTTTGGAAGGCTTAACTCAGAAACCCATGGTGATCTTTGTGACGGCATATCAACAATATGCCATTGAAGGTTTTAACTTGGATGTGGTAGATTATGTGTTAAAACCTATATCGTTTGAACGTTTTCTAAAAGCCACCAATAAAGCCTTGGATTTCTTTAAAAGCAAGAAGTCATCTGGTCAGCATATCACGGATAATACCAAATTGGAATACATCTTTATCCATGCAGATTATTCGTTAATGAAAATTATGCTAGATGATATTTTATACATTGAGGGCTTAAAAGACTATATTAAAATCCATTTAAAGACCCAGAAATTTCCTGTGGTTTGTCGAATGACCATGAAATCTATAGAAGAGAAACTACCATCCACTGATTTCCTTCGAATTCATAAATCGTTCATTGTTTCCTTAAAAAAAGTGGAATCCATCCGCAACCAAAAAATCAAGATTGGAGAAAATCACATTCCTTTGAGTGAAAACTATGCGGAACATTTCTATCAAACGATTGGATATCAAAAACAGTAAGGAGGCCCAAAGGTATTCGTTAATTCTCAAGCAGGCATCCTTCATTCCTCAGTAAAAAATGTAACTTTGGTTTTTGGTAACATCAACCTATGTCAATACTTAAAAAATTAGCTGGCGAGACCCTTTCTTACGGATTCAGTACCATTTTAGGTCGGTCGCTCAATTTTTTACTTGTATTTGTCCATACATGGGCATTTCTTCCAGCTGAATTAGGCATCAATGTCAAGCTTTATGGATATATGGCCATCGCCAATATTGTCTATACATATGGCATGGAAACCGCCTACTTTCGCTTTGCAAAAGAGGCTCCTCAAAAATATTACAATCTGATTTTGTCAGCGATAATTGTCACTTCGGGATTATTTACACTGATATTATTCCTCTTTTCTGACCCTTTGATGGCTCAATTAGGGTATGCAGGTAAAGGCGTATTTCTGAAATGGCTTGCTTTAATTTTAGCCATTGATGCCATTACGGCTATTCCCTTTGCTCGACTGCGTCTGGAACAAAAGATTAAGAAATTTGTATTAGCTAAGATTATTTCCATTTTAATCAATGTTAGCTTAAACTTGATTTTTTTAGTGGGTCTAAAGCCATTACATGATGGAGTTTGGGGGGATTCTTGGCCTCATTTTTTACGTGATTTATATGATCCATCGATTGGGGCTGGATATATTTTCGTGGCAAATTTAATTGCCAATGCCAGCTTGTTTTATTGGTTAGGGACAGAGTTTAGGGCCTATCGCTGGGAATGGGATTGGAAAGAATTTAAATCCCTGTGGATTTACTCATACCCCATCATGTTCATGAGCTTGGCAGCTATGTTCAATGTCATGTTTGATCGATTATTACTTGAGGAATATTTACCGGAAGGGTTTTATCCGGGACAAACATCCCAAGATGCTTTGGGGATTTATGGGAATTGCTATAAACTTTCTGTCTTTATGAGTTTGGCAATTCAGGCATTTAAATATTCTGCTGAGCCATTTTTCTTGGGTAAGAAAAACAATGCCAACAATAAAGAGAATTTAGCTTTAGTCACGCATTGGTTTGTGATTGTTTGTACCTTGTTGTGGGTTGGGGTATCTTCCAATTTATTTTGGATACAACAATTATTTTTGAAAAAGGCCATTTATTGGGAGGGCATCGGTGTGGTTCCTATTTTATTGTTGGCTAATTTATTTTTGGGAATATATTATACACAATCCGTTTGGTTTAAGCAGACGAATAAAACCTACATGGGAACAATTATCACGTTGGTAGGTCTAGCGGTTACTATCTTAGGCAATATATATTGGATACCTACCTTTGGATACATGGCTTGTGCTTGGTCATTTCTTTTATCCAGTGTCATTATGACATTGATGTGTTATGTTGGAGGCCAAATATATGACCCTACACCTTATCGCTGGAAGGAGGCATTGATCTATATAGGTATGGGCGCTTTGGCCATTTATTCTGGTAATTACTTAGGTCAAATTCCTATCCCTATGTTCTTCACCCAAAATGCAGGATTATTAGTAATTTTAACCTTTCTCTTAGGTAAAGAATTTCAGTGGAAAGGCTGGAAACCCCAAATAAAAAACAGGTAATTTTCTTCGATTCATGAAGCAAGACATTAAAATGCAATACTTGAGCCTCCGACTAAAAATTAGTCAGATGGTCACACGTTTGCAAGAAAATGAAGGCACAATTCGTGAATTATCGCAGCAATTGCAATGGGCTCAAGAAAGGCTAGATCTTAAAATTGAGGAGCTAAATCGGTCGCAAAGACGTTTAAAAGAATTGGAGAAAAACTTTAAAAAATCAGATAAAATTGTTAAAATTGTAGTTAATACAGATAACACAGCGGTACCGACTGCTGAACTGAAGGAAAAGTTAGACGAATATATCGTAAAAATAGATCAGTGTATTGAGCAATTGCGTCAACCATGAGCCAAAACCTACCATGTAACCTAATATTGGGCATTCAAACCATCGCGATGAAGGTTGATCCACAAGAGGAAGCATATGTGAGAAATGCAGCTAATTTGGTTAATAGATTGGTCAAATACTATGAACAACAGACAAATAGTTCAGATCCAAGTGCTGTCATGGCTTTGGTCGCTTTGGATTTAGCCATGTGTGGCATCAAGTTTGATGAACAGCATCGTTCATTAGAATCCAACATACTGAATGAAAACAAGCAATTGTTAGAATTGACTGAAATTTACGCCATATAATTAATCCCCTTTTTCTTGATTCAGTAAGGACGGAGCCAATGTAAATAAACCCACAGGTTCCATGATAATAGAAATAGTTGTAGCCATCGTTTTTTTAGCAGGTGGTGTATTTACTGGAAAAGTTTTCTTTTCTAAAGTGAATAAAAACATAGAGGATGATGCCAAAAGAAAGGCGGAAGATATCCTTAAAAACGCAGAGATCTCTGCAGAAAATCTTAAGAAAGACCGTATGTTGGAAGCAAAGGAAAATTTCCTTCGCTTAAGAGCTGAATTTGAAGAAGATACTCAAAACAAAAAGGGCATTTTAGTTGAAAATGAGCAAAAACTACGTGAAAAAGAGCGTCAATTGACGCAGCAACAAGAGCAACAAAGGCAAGCTGATCAGGAGCTTCAATCTCAAAAGCAGAGCTTACAATCGAAAGAGGAAAATTACCGTAAGAAGTTAGAGGATGTTGAGAAAAAGCGATTAGAGGCAGAAGCTATGTTGGCTAATCAAATTAGTCAATTGGAAAAAATTGCAGGTTTATCTGCTGATGAGGCACGCCAGCAAATCATGGATGCGTTGAAAGCGGAAGCTGAAAGTAAGGCAAGTTCATTGGTAAAACAGGCTATTGAAGAGGCTAAATTAACGGCTACGAAAGAAGCCAAAAAGGTGGTTATTGAAACAATCCAACGTACCGCCGCTGAAAATGCTATCGAAAACTGTGTATCTGTTTTCAACATTGAGTCGGATGATGTTAAAGGAAAAATCATTGGTAGAGAAGGTAGAAATATTCGTGCTTTAGAGGCGGCTACAGGTGTGGAATTCATCGTTGATGATACTCCAGAAGCAATCATCATTTCAGGCTTTGATCCTGTACGTAGAGAGATTGCGCGTTTATCTTTACATCGTTTGGTACAAGATGGACGTATTCACCCGGCACGTATTGAGGAAGTAGTCAATAAGACTAAAAAGAATATTGAAGATGAGATCATTGAAATTGGAGAAAAAACAGTGATTGATTTAGGTATTCATGGATTGCATCCTGAGTTAATCAAAATGATTGGCCGTATGCGTTTCCGTTCTTCTTATGGTCAAAATCTATTGCAACACTCGCGTGAAGTAGCTAAGTTATGTGCTACTATGGCTGCGGAATTAGGTTTAAATGCTAAGTTGGCCAAACGGGCAGGTTTACTACATGATATTGGTAAAGTTTGGCATGAAGAGCCAGAGTTACCTCACGCCTTGCTAGGTATGGAATTGGCACAGAAATACAAGGAACATCCTGAGGTTTGTAATGCCATTGGTGCTCACCACGATGAAATCGAAATGACATCGATGATTTCACCCATCATTCAAGTTTGTGACGCGATATCTGGTTCTAGACCAGGAGCCCGTCGTGAAATGATGGAGTCTTACATGAAGCGTTTACGTGATTTAGAAGCTTTGGCCACCTCCTTTGATGGAGTTCAAAAATGCTATGCAATACAAGCTGGTCGTGAGTTAAGAATCATGGTAGATTCGGAAAATGTAAGTGATGAGAAAGCATCGAATTTGTCATTTGACATTTCTCAAAAAATAGAGAAGGAGATGCAATATCCAGGACAAATTAAAGTCACGGTTATTCGTGAAATGCGCGCTGTGAATTTTGCTAAATAATTATTGAGTTTTTGATTATTTGATTGAAATATCAATTTTCTGATTGGTTTATCGATTGAATTCGAGTAGTTTTATCCAACGCTGTCAAGGTTCTAAACCTTGACAGCGTTACATTTTCACCCCATTTTCTTTATTTCATGGAAATTCGTAGCCCAAATAATCCAGATGAATGGGAAGCTTATTTTCAGCTTCGTTTCAAGGTTTTACGAGAACCGTGGAATCAAGCAGCTGGTTCAGAGCATCTCCCAGATGATCAAAATGCTATTCATGTATTAGCTATAGAGAATAACCATGTATTAGGAGTTGCTCGAATGCATGAATCAAGTCCTCTGCAGGGACAGGTTCGCTGTGTGGCAGTAGATCATTCTCAACAGGGGAAAGGTATAGGTAGATTGATTATGAAATACCTAGAACAAAAAGCTAAAGAAAACCTTTGGCAAGAAATTATTCTGGAGGCTCGAGAAAATGCAGTTCCATTTTATAAAAGCTTAGGCTATCAGATAGAAAAAGAATCGTATCTCTTATTTGGGGAAATACAACATTACACAATGAAGAAGGTTTTCTAAGCAAATAGTTTTCTCAAAAGCTATTTGATTCCCCCAATAAATCCATATCTGAAATTTCAGTTAATTGATATTACATCTAAAAATTGATTCCTCTGTTTCAATTTATCAAAAAGTAGATTGTAAACTATTTCTGCATTCATGAAATTGAACTAATGATAATTTCATGAATATGTCGGACTCACTAATTCAAATTTATGTCCACGCCGTATGGACAACAAAAAATAGAGAGCCATTCATCCTACCTGAATTGAAAGATCCTCTATTTAAACATATTCAAGCGGAATTAGAAAAGATGAATTGTCAACTTATCATCATCAATTCCATGCCAAATCGCATTCATTGTTTATTTTCAATTTGTTCAACCAAATCGATTTCATTCATTATCAAACAGATTAAAGGGAGCAGTTCAAGGTATATTAATTTACAATACTCTCTTCCCAATAAACTTGAATGGCAAATTGGTTATGCTGCCTTTTCAGTCTCAAAATTGGCTTTGAATAAGGTCTATGAGTACATTAAATTTCAACATGATATCCATGGATTTAAATCCATGGATAATAAATAAAAAAGGCCGGGATTTAAATCCCGGCCCTCCCATTAACATAAGAAATTCTTAATGAATATGCTCTAACCCTTGAGCACTTGGTATTTGATTAAACTCAATACCAAGCTTCTTAGCATCTTTAAAAGCCTCTTTAGGTTTGATACTCAAAATCTGAAATAATTCAGCGTCCGACTTAGCATCTGGATTAGGTGTTGTCAATAACACATCCCCAGAAAATATAGAATTTGCTCCTGCCATAAAACAGAAAGCCTGACCTTCATAATTTAACTCCAACCTTCCTGCAGATAATCGAACAGCTGATTTAGGCATCATAATTCTAGCCGTGGCAATTACTCGTACCAATTCCCAAACAGAAGCCGTCTTTTGGTTCTCAAATGGCGTACCTTCTACAGGAACTAAATTATTAACTGGAACTGATTCAGGGTGCTCAGGTAAGTTAGCTAATGTTAACAACATACCTATACGATCATCCACACTTTCACCCATACCAATGATACCACCTGAACAAACAGAAATTTTTGCTTTACGTACATTTCCTAGAGTCTCTAAACGATCATCATAAGTACGTGTAGAAATCACATCTTCGTAATATTCTTCGCTGGTATCAATATTATGATTATATGCATATAATCCTGCTTCTTTCAAGCGCTCAGCTTGCTGCTCGCTCAGCATACCCAAGGTGCAACAAACTTCCATGCCTAGGGAATTAACTCCCTTCACCATATCTATTACTTTATCAAAATCAGAATTGTCCCTTACCTCTCTCCAAGCAGCTCCCATGCAAAAACGAGAACTCCCATTTTCCTTAGCACGTAATGCCGCTTCAATTACCTCATTATAAGGCAACAACTTTTGAACTTTTACATTAGTATGATATCGTGCTGCTTGAGAACAATAAGAACAATCCTCTGGACATCCTCCTGTTTTTATAGATAATAAAGTACTTATCTGCACTTCATTGGGGTCATGAAATTGGCGATGAATAGTGGCAGCTTGATAAACTAAGTCTAAAAATGGCTGATTAAAAATGGCCTCCACTTCGGCACGGGTCCAATTATTACGAATCATAATTCAAATTTTATTCAAAGATACTTTGAAAATCTTTTAACACGAAACTCTATTCCAATTCCATCATGTAAGGCATCATCGCTAAAAAGCCTTCGCGTTTTTTCAAACGATCTAATTCGAATACCGATTTAGCCCATGGTAAATTAGATTTTGCCCAACGCAGCTCCATTGCTTCCGAAGAAGTAGCTGATTCTAAAACAGATTCAAAAAAAGATTTAGCCTTGGGATAAACAGCAACTTTGTATTCACCATCTTTCAACTTAGACTTTTGAGCTGCTAAAGAAATCGCTTTGTCCAACCCTCCTAATTCATCCACTAATCCAATCTTTTTGGCTTGTTCTCCTGTCCAAACACGACCGCCAGCAATGGATTTCAATTTATCTAAAGACATTTTCCTGCCTGATGCAGCTTTACTTGTAAAGCTTTCATATCCTTCATTCACCATATTTTGAATAATTGATTTCTCAAAAGCGGTCAATGTTCCGGCCGAATTCATAAAATGAGAATGCTCATGGGTATTAACATGATCTTGTGTAATGCCCAATTTATTTTTAAAGAAATTTTCCAAATTCAACCATTGCGCAAATATCCCAATAGATCCAGTAATGGTTGTTGGCTGCGCTACAATAGCATCAGCTCCCATTGCCATATAATATCCACCAGATGCTGCATAATTCGACATAGATGCTATGACTGGCTTCACCTTCTTTGCCAATAAAATTTCCCTCCACATGATATCAGATGCCAATGATGATCCTCCAGGTGAATCAATTCGCAATACAATAGCTTTTACTGATGTATTATCTCTCAATTTGCGCAGTTCCTTCACGAAATCATCCGACCCAATGGACCCTTCTCCTCCCCTTGTTCCAACAATCTCTCCTTCTGCCACTAAAACAGCAATCTTCTTTGTTCCCTCTACTTCTGGAATTGGATTTTTAGCATGCAAATAGTCTGATAATTTAACAAAGGTCAACTTATCCTTTTCCCCAATTTTTACAGACTTCTTCAACATTGATTCAAATTGGTCCCAATAGCTCAACTTCAACATGCCTAATTTTTCTGCCTTATTAGGGTTCATCGCTTGTAAGCTATCAGCAATTCGATCTAATCGAGGAACAGAAATCCCTTTGCTCTGAGATATTTTATTGAATACCACCTGATTAATGGAGCGGATAAAGGATAAACTTTGCTCCTTGCTTTCAGGACTCATATCCTCTCGGATAAATGGCTCAACAGCTGATTTATATGTACCTACTCGAAATACCAAAGGTTCTATTTCCAACTTGTCAAATGCTTTTTTATAAAACATGTATTGAACCGAAATTCCATTAAAGTCTAATAAACCCGCCGGATTTAAGTATAATTGATTAGAAACAGAAGCTAAATAATAGGCCTTTTCGGAGTATGAATTAGAATAGGCATAAACGAACTTTCCTGATTTTTTGAATTTCTCTAGGGCATCACGTATCTCAGACAATTGCGCATATCCCGCGAAGGGGATACTTACATCTAAATAAACTCCTTTGATTTTATCATCTACTCGAGCCCGTTCCAGGGCTGAAAGAATTTGAATAAGCCCAACTTTCTCTGTACTAGAGAAAAACGGATTCGGAAATTCTGCAAAAGGATTGTCTTCGTTAGAAGCATTTTCTGCCATAGGTCGATTCAAATCCAATTTCAAAATAGAATTTTCCTTAACCTCATATTCTGAGTCAGATGAACTCATGGCTGATCCTATTCCAACTAGTAGGATGATGCTAACAAGCAGGAACAAAAACATTCCTACAATCGTCGCCAGGGTGTATTTAACAAATTGCCACATATCTATTTATTTTTTTGCGAATTTGATGTCATTACATAACAATCCATCACAAAATATGTTCAAAGGAAAAATCTAACAAACAACGGAGATATGACTATCCGAAGTTTTTACGATAATCTTCTCTTGATTGACGAATCACTTCATGTGCCACTTCTCTACCATAAACATCATCAATATCCACCGCTAAAGAACTGGTCTCTCCTGGCAACATTTTGTAAGTCCAAAAATAATGTCTCAATCGCTGAACGATATCCTTGGGAGCATCTGAAATATCTCTCCATTTACCGTAAATAGGGTCATCCTTTAAAACAGCTATAATTTTATCATCAGCCTCTCCTTTATCTATCATACGGATTCCTCCAATAGGTATCGCCTGACATAAAATATCACCATGTGTGATTGCTCTTTCGGATAACACACAAATATCTAATGGATCTCCATCTCCTTGTAAAATATCTTTTCCAGAATATTTTCTCGCTAATTCAGCAATCCCTTCAGCACAATACGTTTGAGGTAAAAAGCCATATAAGGCTGGAACTATATTAGAAAACTTTTGAGGACGATCAATCTTCAAATAGCCTGTTTGTTTGTCAATTTCATATTTAACGGTATCCGTCGGTACAATTTCAATAAAAGCCGTCACTAATTCTGGCATTTGATCACCAATTTGAATTCCGTGCCATGGATGCGCCTTAAAGAAGTTTCTATTCATGTTATTTTTTCTGGGTTAAATTGCTACTCAGGTTTTAATCCTACAAAATTACAAAAAATATGCTGAAATCAGTCCTGTTTAGACATTCCAAAGCATAAAGGTTTAGCGGGCATTCCATTTAATTTAGTTAAATTCGTAGTTTGAATTGCATTGAACATGATATATCCCATCATACCTTACGGTGACCCAGTCCTAAGAAAGGTAGCTAAAGACATCGAACCTAGCAGTATCGATTTAATTACCTTAACAGACGACATGTTTGAAACCATGTATGCTGCCAGTGGCGTAGGTTTGGCTGCTCCACAAATCGGTAAAGACATCCGTTTATTCGTGGTAGATGGACGCCCTATGAATGAAGGAGAAGAAGAGGAAGATATTGATACTTCACTCATCGATTTCAAAAAGGTATTTGTCAACCCTACCATCATTGATGAAACAGGTGAGGAATGGGGATTCGAAGAAGGTTGCTTATCTATCCCAGGCATTAGAGGAGAAGTATGGCGACCAGAATACGTCAAAATTCACTATTATACGGAGCATTGGGAGGAAAAAGAAGAAGTATTTGAAGGCTTAGCTGCTCGAATCATTCAACATGAATATGATCATATTGAAGGCATCCTTTTCACTGACCATTTAAATGTGGTTAAAAAACGCCTCATCAAAAATAAATTAACGGATATCACCCGCGGAAAGGTTTCTGTGGATTATAAAATGAAATTCCCTAGGTAATCGAATATGAAGATTTCAACAACTTGGCTTAACGATTTTATAGACTTATCACAACTTCCTCAACAAGGTAGTCCAGAAGAACTGGATGTCTTATTAACCAATACAGGATTAGAAGTAGAAGGTATTGAAGCGCACGATCAAATTCCTGGTGGCTTAAAAGGATTTGTAGTAGGCGAAGTCATCAGCTGTGAAAAATTCCAAGTCAAAGAAAAAATATTGAGTGCAACTACAGTTGATGTAGGACAAGATGAATTACTTCAAATTGTTTGTGGTGCGGCTAATGTAGCTCAAGGTCAAAAAGTTATCGTTGCCACACCTGGTACTACTTTATATGACAAAGAAGCTAAGCCCGTTTTTACCATTGAAAAGAGAAAAGTATACGGTCAAGTCTCTGAAGGGATGATTTGTGCCGAAGATGAAATAGGCATTGGCGATTCGCATGATGGCATTTTAGTATTAGAAACCAATCTAGCCAATGGTACTCCAGCTACCACCTATTTCAATATTCAATCAGATTTAGTACTAGAAATTGGCCTTACTCCTAACCGAGCAGATGCCGCTTCTCACTGGGGTGTAGCAAGAGATATTCATGCTGTCAGTGGATTGAACATCCAGTTACCTGATGTTAGTTCCTTCCAAGAGGGCACCAACACTTTCCCCATTCAAGTTCAAATTGAAGACGAAGGTTGTACTCGTTTTTGCGGTATTAGTATAGATCAAGTCAAGGTTGGCCCATCTCCTGAATGGCTGAAAGATCGCTTACAAGCGATTGGTTTACGTCCAATTAATAACATTGTCGATATCACCAATTTTATTTGCCATGGTTTAGGTCAACCTATGCATGCCTATGACTGGGAACAAATTAATGGTCAACAATTAATTGTTAAGTCTTTAGCCGCCGGAACTACCTTTACTACTTTAGATGGTACTGAACGTAAATTAGATGGGGAAGAAATCATGATTTGTGATGCATCTGGCCCAATAGGCTTAGCAGGAATCATGGGTGGCTCAAACTCTAGCATACAAGAAAATACAACTCGAGTATTTTTGGAAGTAGCACATTTTAGACCTGAACGCATCCGTAAATCGTCACAAGTCCATAGCCTAAAAACAGATGCATCATTTCGTTTTGAACGTGGTACTGACGTAGAAGCTAAATTATTGGCTTTACAATATGCCACGATCTTGATTCAAGAATTAGCAGGTGGGCAAGTAGCTTCTCAATTAGTTGACTACTACCCAAATCAACCTGAGTTGGCACATATCGACATGACCTATGAGCGTATTCATGCCATCATGGGAATTGAATTAGCGCCTGAGCGTATCCAAGAAATTTTAGTTGCCTTAGATTTTGAATTAAAGAATTCAAGTTCCACAGGTTTCACGGCGATTGCTCCTGCCTATCGAGTGGATGTAACTAGGGAAGCAGATGTCATCGAAGAAATTTTGAGAATTCATGGCTTGGATAATATCCCATTATCCGAACATTTAAGTGCACATTTCATCTCTGAATTTCCAGCATTGGACAAAGAGAAAGTCCAACAAACGATTGCTTATCAATTGGCAGCCAAAGGATTTCAAGAAATCATTAGCAACTCCCTAACTAAAGCTGAATTTCATACTTGGATCGAAAAAGATATTAGCTTTGAATCAGTTGAGATTTTAAATAAACTTTCTGAGGATTTAGGCGTGATGCGCCAGCACATGGTTTTCCATGGATTAGAGGCTTTAGCACATAATATCAACCGCCGTCAGAAGGATTTAAAATTAGTGGAGTTTGGTAAAACTTACCATAAAAAAGGCGCTAAATACATTGAAAAGCGCCATGCCGCTCTATATGCCACAGGTTTATGGCAAGGTGAAACATGGGATCAAGCTCCACAAAAAACGCAATTATATCATTTGTTTCAAGTGTGTAAAGCTGTGATGCAACACTTAGGCAACAAACCTTTTGATACGGAAGTTATTGAAGGATCATCCGTTTTTGCCTATGGATTACGCATCTCTGTTCAAAAGAAAACTTGCCTAGAATTAGGTATGATACATCCGAATTTAGCAGAGAAATTTGATGTCAAACAAGATGTATTCATGGCGGATTTCGACTGGGATTATTGGGTAAAACAAGAGAAAACAGATTTTGTCTACCAAGAAATAGCTAAGTTCCCCGAGGTGCGTCGTGATTTATCCTTGGTCATTAATAAAGAAGTGAGTTTCCAAGCGATCCAACGAGTAGCCGAACAAACCGAAAAAAATATCTTGAAACAAGTGGCCTTATTTGATGTCTATGAAGGCAAAAATCTAGGTGAAGGCAAGAAATCTTATTCCATCAGTTTCATCTTGCAAGATGAAAACCAAACCTTGACCGACAAGGTGATTGATTCCACCATGGAGCGATTCATCCAACGTTTTGAGAAGGAATTAGGAGCTATCATTCGGAAGTAATTCCAAATTCCATTCGTTTTAAATTATAAGTTTACTGATAAAAATTTATCAGTAAACTTATAATTTATTTATCCCCCTATTGTTCCTTCTATAAAATCCATATTTTGGCATAGTGAATAAGCCCCTTGCGTAAGCATAGGAATTCTTTATAATACATTAACCACTAATACATTGAATACGATTCTTTATTTACATAAAGTACCAGCGTACTTTACCCATATCATTCCAACCAAATTGGAAGTTGATGGTGTTATCTTCCCATTACAAGATGAAATTTACTTGTGGAGCATATCCAAAGGCTATGGCCATTACAAATTACGATTGGTTTTCTTTGGACTAATCAAATCAAAGGCTTTAATAATATCAGCAAATAAACCTTTCATACATTTGAAAGTGGTATTAATTCGGTATAAAATTCCTCGTTTTACATTAAGTATGATGGCCGTAAGTTTTCCATTAGTTTATAAAATCAATTCCAAAGTCATGGCCTACGCATTTCTAATTATTTCACCTATTACCTACATGTTGGATACGTTAACACATCTTGTCGAAATCCAAGAAACTAATCCACCTTCAAGATAAACCAACAAAAAAAGGGAGCCTAAGCTCCCTTTCTCTATATCATCATGGTAAAGCTTATCGCTTCATCATATTGGCCATGTTTGGCATTTTCATCTTGCCATCCTGCACCTTATTCATCATACGCATCATCTTACGCATATCTTCAAATTGCTTCAACAGATTATTCACTTGTTGAATCGAAGTTCCCGAACCCACAGCAATACGATTTTTACGAGAAGGGTTCAATATATCTGGATTTTGACGCTCTTTCAAGGTCATGGATTGAATAATGGCTTCAATAGGCTTGAATGAATCATTGGAAATATCCACATCCTTCACAGCTTGTCCCATGCCAGGTACCATGCCCATCAAATCCTTGATATTTCCCATCTTCTTGATTTGCTGCAACTGTGCATAAAAATCTTCAAATGAGAAATTATTCTGACGAATCTTCTTGTTCAATCGAGCGGCCTCATCCTCATCAAATGCCTGCTGTGCTCTTTCTACTAAGGAAAGCACGTCACCCATACCCAAAATACGGTTAGCCATACGATCAGGATAAAACTGATCCAGTGCTTCCATCTTTTCGCCGGTAGAGATAAACTTGATAGGCTTTTCTACCACCTGACGGATAGATAATGCCGCCCCACCTCGTGAATCCCCATCCAATTTGGTCAATACCACCCCATCAAAATCCAAACGATCATTGAAGGTTTTAGCTGTATTTACCGCATCTTGACCTGTCATGGAGTCTACCACAAACAAAATCTCCGTTGGCTTAATGGCTGCTTTTACAGCCGCAATTTCATTCATCATGGCTTCATCCACGGCCAAACGACCGGCGGTATCCACAATCACGACTTTCTTACCCATCTTACGGGCATAAGACAATGCATTCTCAGCAATGCTAACGGCATTTTTATTCTCAGGTTCCGCATACACCTCTACCCCAACTTGCTCACCTAATACTTTCAACTGATCAATCGCCGCAGGACGGTAAATATCACAGGCTACCAATAAAACTTGACGCCCTCCTTTTTTAATGTATTGAGCTAATTTTCCGGAAAAAGTAGTCTTACCCGAACCTTGAAGACCAGCAATCAATACCACCGAAGGATCACCCTTTAGATTGATTTCTTGTTTTTGCCCTCCCATTAATTGAGTCAACTCCTCATGTACAATCTTCACCAACAATTGACCAGGCTCTACCGAAATCAAAATCTTTTGCCCCAAAGCCTGCTCCTTAATCCGATCAGTTATTTCTTTGGCAACTTTATAGTTCACGTCGGCATCCATCAAGGCTCTTCTAATTTCCTTCACAGTTGCCGCTACATTGACATCAGTAATTCGGCCATTCCCCTTCAGGGTACGCATGGCAGAGTTTAACTTCGAACTTAAATTCTCAAACATAATTTTGAATCGATTAAAAAAAGGGAATGCAATTTACGCTTTTTCAAGCAAAAATTATTCAAAAAGTATGGTCTTGTTTTGATGAATAAACACTCGATCCTCCAAAACCAAACGTAAAGCCTTGGCTAAGACAATTTTTTCTACATCTTTCCCCGCCTTGGACATATCCTTAGCTGAATAAGTATGGTTGACTGGGACAATTTCCTGACAAATTATTGGGCCCTCATCTAAATCGTCCGTCACAAAATGGGCCGTAGCACCAATGATCTTTACTCCCCGATTAAAGGCTTGTTGATATGGTCTAGCCCCAATGAAAGCTGGCAAAAAGGAATGATGTATATTGATTAACTTACCTATATATTTCAAAGAGAATTGAGGCGTTAGAATCCGCATGTATTTAGCCAATACAATTAAATCAGGCTGATAATAAGCAATTTGCTGATTGACTAATCCCTCATGAGCCTCTCTATCCAATCCTTCCGCTGAAATAAAATGAAAGGGTATATGAAATTGTTGACACAAAGGGGCTAAATCTTCATGATTCCCAATAACAGCATCCACTTTAAAATTCAGATCTTGGTATTGGTACTTAATCAATAATTCGCCCAAACAGTGATGCTCTTTGGTTACTAAAATTAAAACCCGCTTTTGCTTAGGTGGAATAATTTCCACTTCAGCTTGCTTAGGTAAAATAGAGAACAATTGATCTTGAACTAAAGCCAAATCACAAAGACCCGTAAAGGAAATACGCATAAAGAAACGATCCGACTCCTCATCCACAAACTCATTGGTTCGTGTCACGTTGACTAATTGTTCAAATAAGATACCCGTGATTTTATGAACCAAACCCTTCTCATCCTTACATGCAATTTTAATAATCGTCTCCATGAAAAATTTATTCGTAAATTCTTCAAATTTAGCCTGAAATAATGGAGTAAAAAAGATTTAGTCTTTACCTTTGCAAGATTATCAAGACGTGGTCTGGTAATTTTGTGAACGTAACATCATTTACTTGTATAAAACAATGGAAAAAATTAAAGTAGCTAACCCTGTCGTAGAACTGGACGGCGATGAAATGACCCGAATCATTTGGAAATTCATCAAGGATAAATTGATCTTACCTTATTTAGATGTAGATATTAAGTACTATGACCTAGGTGTAGAATACCGTGATGAAACCAATGACCAAGTAACGATTGAGGCTGCTGAGGCAATCAAGAAATATGGTGTAGGTATCAAATGTGCAACCATCACTCCTGATGAAGCTCGTGTAACGGAATTTGATTTAAAACAAATGTGGAAGTCTCCTAACGGTACTATCCGCAACATCTTGGATGGAACAGTATTTAGAGAGCCTATCGTTTGTGCTAACGTTCCTCGTTTAGTACCTAACTGGACAGCTCCAATCATGATTGGTCGTCACGCTTTTGGAGATCAATACCGTGCAACTGACTTTGTAACCAAAGGAAAAGGTAAATTAACAGTTACTTTCACTCCTGAAGATGGTGGTGATGCTCAGACTTTTGAAGTATATAACTTTAAAGGTGATGGTGTAGCTTTAACGATGTACAACACGGATGAGTCTATCCGCGGTTTTGCTCACTCATGCTTTAACATGGCTTTGAGCAAAGGATGGCCTCTTTACTTATCTACGAAAAATACCATCTTGAAAAAATACGATGGTCGTTTCAAAGATATCTTCGAAGAAATCTTCCAAGCAGATTACAAAGCTCAATTCGATGCAAAAGGTATTGTATATGAGCACCGCCTAATTGATGATATGGTGGCTTCTGCCTTAAAATGGAATGGTAATTTTGTTTGGGCTTGTAAAAACTACGATGGTGACGTTCAGTCGGATACTGTAGCACAAGGTTTTGGTTCATTAGGATTAATGACCTCTGTGTTGATTACACCAGATGGAAAAGTGATGGAAGCTGAAGCTGCTCACGGAACGGTGACTCGTCACTACCGCGATCACCAAGCAGGAAAGCCTACTTCTACGAACCCAATCGCTTCGATCTTTGCATGGACTCGTGGTTTAGAATTCCGTGGTAAATTGGATAACAACCAGGCCTTGATTAATTTCTGCCAGACTTTAGAAAAAGTGTGCGTTGAAACGGTTGAGTCTGGAAAAATGACAAAAGATTTAGCGGTATGTATCCATGGAAACAAAGTTCAACATGGCGAACATTACTTATATACAGAAGAATTCTTGACAGCTTTAGATGAAAATTTAAAAGCGGCTTTAGGAAAATAATTCTTCTTATTAGTTAATTATAAGCAGATTAAATATTGTACTGCACCCAAAAAGTTGTCTAACTTTTTGGGTGTTTTTTTATGTGGTTAAACTTCCCCATTGCAAAGCTGAAATTGAATTAATCATTCCCGAGGGATACCAGGATATAAATTATTCGCTATCAGAAAAACTGAAACAAAGAAAAAATGAATAAAACAATCGGCTTACAAAAGCAGGTTGCGACATGCTCCTATAACAATAATGTGTCATATTCATTTAAAATATATACCAGTCATCCAGCTGGAAACCATCGTGACGTTTTAATAAACAATTGATTTCATTTCATATATTTGTTCCATGACTACATTATTGGACATACAAGAAACGCTCAAAAGCCATAAATCTAGACTTTCTAGTAAGTATGGATTAAGCAACATTGCCATTTTTGGAAGTTATGGTCGTGGTCAGCAGACGAATGATAGTGATATCGATATTTTGGTCGACTTTAACAGACCTATCGGAATTGAGTTTATCGATTTAGCGGAAGAATTAGAACTCCTTCTAAGAATTAAGGTTGATTTGGTTTCAAAAAATGGTGTAAAACCTGACTACTACAAACTAATTGAGTCGGATTTGAATTATGTCTAAAAGAGAACCCAAATTACTTCTATTGGATATTTTAGCTTCTATAGAAAAAATTCAATTATACACTTCAGAACATACATTTGACACATTTCTTGAAGACTCCAAAACACGTGACGCTGTCATAAGAAACTTCGAAATCATTGGAGAAGCAGCCAATAGACTTCCTGAAGAGTTCAAGGATTCGAACGAAGGTATTAATTGGTTCCGAATTCGTGGATTCAGAAACCGAATTGTTCACGATTATATGGGGATAGACTTTCAAATAGTTTGGACTATCATAGATAAAGTAAAGACCTCAAAAAGCTAGCTGAAGACATCCAAGCAATAGTTGACGAAATCTAATCAGCAATTACAAATCACTCTAAAACAAAAAAGTCGTACCAGATTAGCTCCGATACGACTTCCTATCAATTTCTAATTATCTCTTATTCTGAAACAACAGAGAAAGTTACTTTGTGCTTCACTTCTTTGTGTAAATCCAAAGTTGCAGCGTAATCACCAATGGTTTTTACTTCGCTATCGAATGAGATTTTCTTACGATCTACATCGAATCCTTTTTCTTTCAACATTTCTGAGATTTGAAGACTAGTTACGCGACCAAAGATTTTACCGCTATCACCAGTTTTAGCAACAATCGTTAAATTCAAGTCACCAATAGCAGCAGCTAAATCAGCAGCATCTTGACGAATTTTTTCCACTTTATGTGCCGCTTGCTTGATGTTTTCAGCCAAGACTTTGCGGTTGGACGGTGTTGCCATCATAGCAAAACCTTGTGGAATTAGGTAGTTACGACCATAACCTGGTTTCACAACCACGACATCGTTCTTGTAGCCTAATCCAGCAATATCCGTTTTTAATATTATTTCCATTTTTGTATAAAATCAAATGTTATTAGGATGTATCTGGTCTATTTTAAACCGTCAGCTACATATGGCATTAAGGCCAAGTGACGAGATCTTTTTACTGCTTGCGCAACTTTACGTTGAAATTTCAACGAAGTACCAGTAATACGACGAGGCAAGATTTTTCCTTGCTCGTTCACTAACTTTAATAAGTAATCTGGATTTTTGAAATCAATGTATTTAATACCCGACTTCTTAAATCGGCAATATTTCTTACGATTACTATTTTTATCTACAGGTTCGTTTACAAGTGTCATCTTATGCTTCTGTTTTTTCTGGTTTTCTACCTACTAAACCTTTTCTCTTTTTCTCATTATACGCAACTGCGTGCTTGTCAAGGGCTAATGTTAAGAAGCGAATAACCTTCTCATCACGCTTGTACTCAAGTTCAAGCTTAGCAATTAATGCTGGTGCCGCTAAAAATTCAAAAATCTGGTAATAACCTGTGTGCTTGTTCTGGATTGGATATGCCAACTTACGTAAGCCCCATGCATCTTCGTGAACAATTTGTGCACCGTTATCTACCAACACTTTCTTGAATTTTTCAACGGCGTCCTTTGTCTGTTGCTCAGACAAAACGGGAGTTAAAATGAACACCGTCTCATAGTTTTTTAATTCCATAAAAAATTGTTGTTAGTAAAAAATTAAAATTGGACTGCAAAAGTATCAAAAATACTTCACAATCAAAAACTTGTAAGAAATAATTGCTTATTTAACTTCGAAAGAACCAAGGCCAATCAGGAAACCTTCTGCATATAACTCAATTTCATGCTTCCCCTCTCGGTAAGGGACTGATCTAGCATAAATAAATTCTACAGACTGGTGATTGTTTTCATAAAATATACGCTGCTTGGCAGTATATGAAAGCTCCTTTCCCTTAAAACTTAAAGTTCCTGAACCCAATGAATAATCCGACAATGTCTGCCCCGTCGGTTCAATAATGCGCAAATAAATCGTTTTTACTTCCTTAGAAGCCAATGGATTTTCCTGCAAGTGGAAAATAACTCGAATCTTATCTATTTTTTTCGATTTATGAATCCCAACTTCTTTTCCTCGGGATGAAATAGCATACACATTCACTCCCTCTGCTCGCAATGCTGCGGCAACAGATACCTTTTCTACCAGCTCTTGATTTCTTACTTCCAAAATCCTGGATCGCTCATTTAACTCTCTTTGCTTTAAACCGAATGTTTCTGAGGAATCTTTCAAGGCTTTCTGAACATTGGATAAACCATCTTGCAATAATTTTGCCTCACGACTTAAGGAATCGTTTCTTGCTAACAAAAAGGTATTTTCCTTTCTTAATTTCTTAATTTCCTGATCTTTCAACCCCAATAAACGCAGATAATAAGCCAATTTATGCTTAAAATCAGCCTCATTCATTTTAGGATTTTCAGCTAATTCCTTTTTATCCCCCAAAATTTGTTCACGAGCAATTTCCAACTCACTCACTCGTCCACCTAATTTCTTGATTTGAATCATGCGCAATTGCAATTGCTTCGAGATAGAATCCAGTTGCTCACTGGCACTCTCCGCAAACTTCCCCTCCGTTTTACCTAAGGAAAAAAGTTGAATTTGATAATGTTCACACACCCAAAGCCCGCTCATTAATAGAAGAAGCAAAGAAAGCACTCCAATAACCCGCTGCTGACTTTTCTCTTTGGAACTCATAGTATCTGACTCCATGTTCAAATTTTTCTTGTAAGAGCCGACGTATATCATACTCCTAGAATCAAAAATAATAAATTAATTTTACTTTTATTTTTTTCTTCATTCAATCTTTTACAAATTTCAACCATGTCCATCGCTCAACATATTTCAACGATACAGTCACAATTGAAATCCAGTTCTGCGAAACTCATCGCCGTGACCAAAACCCGAAGTATTGAGGAATTGAAATCTACGTATGAAGCTGGTATTCTAGACTTTGGAGAAAACCGAGTACAAGAAATGGTAGAAAAACAAAGTCAACTTCCTCTTGACATCAGGTGGCATCAGATTGGTCATTTACAAACGAATAAAGTAAAATATATTGCTCCTTTTGTTCATTTGATTCATTCAGTTGACTCCTTTAAACTCTTAAAGGAAATTAATGCACAAGGGAAAAAACTGGGGCGTATCATTCCATGCCTGTTTCAAATGTACATTGCTCAAGAAGAAAGTAAATTTGGCCTAGATCAAAATGAATTATTGAGCATATTATCCAGTTCCGAGTTTGCGGAATTGCAACATATTAAAATCATCGGTCTGATGGGAATGGCTAGTTTTACTGAAAATGAAGCACAAATAGTAGCCGAATTTAGCTCCTTACATGATATATTTATCGAACTTCAAACTAATAAAACAGGATACTCGACTGGCCTAGTGGAATGGAAAGAATTGTCCATGGGTATGTCGGGAGATTTCCTTATAGCCGCCAAGCTAGGTTCAACCATGGTTCGTGTGGGATCAGCGATTTATGGTGCTCGTTCCTGAGAATCAACTATTCCAAATAACCAGTGCCATTTCTACCAAAAAGAAAAATAGGGCCAATCCAAAACAATGCATAGCCCAGCTTGCCTGAGGATTGTCTTCCCCTAAGTCCAAGGGAACTTGTTGACTAATACTTACCTGTTTTTGACCTTGATAATTCGCTTCTAATTCTTTAACAGAATAGGTAGCCAATTGACTGAACTCTTTCGGGTAATTAAGAGCTAGTATACTCATTGTTTTTCCACCTACTTGGGCCTCAATAAAACCATTTGCCCCAGATCTTATATCCTGCATCATACTTAGTGGAATACGACATAGCCATGATTTCCCCAGCCAATTTTGTTCTGGAATAAAGTTTTGACCTTGCTTATTCCAGCTCAATAAACTTTTCTCCGCAGATTCATATACAAAATCTGGGCTAGCCTTGATTTCTATTCCTTTGGAAGATATCCGTTGATGTAAAACTGGACTCAAAGCACTGGATAAGACCATTTCATGCCAAACAGGTAAAAATAAGCCGTGTTTATTAAATCCATCTTGCTGACTAAGTACATGGGATGAAAACAAAAATACAGCTCCTTGACCTACCTTAATTTTTTCTAAAAAAGGCTTCCCATTCATCCAAGAAATCAAGACTTCATTCCCTGGATTCCACTCCCAAAGCGGTTTGGAAGTCCATAATTTAGCAGCATTATTCAACAATTTTTTAGCTAATATTTCTTGAAAAAAAGATTGCCGAGTAGAAACCTGTTGAACTGGTAATTCGGATTGAGAGGTAGTTTCAATTTGCTTTCCTGTTCCAGATAAAAAACGATTGATATCTTGCAAAACGGCCTCATTGGGACCTTGATCAGGAATAATGGCCAAAGTATGTCCTTGAGCAACCCAAGCATTTAATGCTTTCCAATCGGAAGCTGATCTTCCCTCTACACCCACCAAACACACAAATGCATCATCAGGCAAATGTGAAGGCAATATTTCCGCCGCGGAAATAGCTTTGAATTCAAAAAACTCCTCTTGCTCAAATACCATTTCCAGATTTTGGGGATTACCAACTACGTCAATTTTACGTGGCGCAGAACTTTGTAACATGAAGTAAAAGCTGTTATCAAATGCCACGGGATCATCCGACATTAATTTTGCTTTATAAAGACCCGATTTGGCCAAAGAAAATGGAAAACGCAATTCGGTCACTTCTTCAGACTCTAAGGTAACAGATTGGGTAGCCATCTTGAAATCATTCAAATACAAAGACATTTGCCTGTTTTTAGCAGATTTGGTTCCGCCATTTTTCAACCGTACAATCAATTCATAACTGGTATTAGGACGAATAAATTTAGTGGATAAACGTAGGCTATCCACATATATATTATCAGAATCAATCCCTTTCAATGGATGTATGACATAATTCCCTTTTGAAGGAAACTGAGGTAAGGCTTTATTCTTTGAAAAATCGGAAAACCAATACAACAAGGGATCTTGATTATTTTCTTCAGCGATTTGTTGGGCATGAGCCAATACTTGTGCATTCTTCACAAGATCCATTCCTGGCCCACGTTGATTCCATTGTTCCCTGATTTGAGGCCATGCTTTAGGCTCAAAATCTTGACTTTCAAAATCATTGAAAAACAATTGAGCTTGCCCATTGGGGCTAGAAGGAAGGCTTTGGGATTTCTCTAAATATGCTTTTCTTGCTCCTATTACTTGAGCTGGACTATTATCAACATAAAGCACCAATTGAGTATGAGAACCTTGACCGATAGACATAGGTCCAAGAGGATTGGCAAATCCTAAAATCAAAAATATCAGACTGAGTAGTCTAGCTATTAAAAGCCAGATTTTCTGCACCTGTTTTAAACCTTTGCCTTCTTGATGAATCTTTTCAAGCCAACTTAAATCAGAATAATATAGCACTTTGGCTGCTTTTTTGTGATAAAAATGCATCCAAAGGGGTATGGCTAATCCCAATAAAGCCCATAAATACATGGGATGGGCAAAATGAATATTCATATCCTCTAAAATACAAAAAATCCCAATCGCTTGATTGGGATTTCAAGATTTGAATGTGATAATATTAACGAGTAAGAGATATAATTTCGAATTCCAATTTACCTGCTGGAGCTTGGATTTCTGCCAAATCTCCCACCTTCTTACCTAACAATCCCTTTCCAAATGGAGATGAAGCTGATATTTTACCTGAACGCAAATCAGCCTCTTCTTCAGACACAATGGTGTAAGTAACGACAGCACCTGATTTTGTATTCTTAATTTGTACAATAGAATAAATAGACACTTTGGACAAATCGATGGTTGATTCATCTAAAACACGAGCGTTGGCCACAATTTCTTCCATTTTAGAAATTTTCAATTCTAAAAGTCCTTGAGCATCTTTAGCTGCATCGTATTCAGCATTTTCACTTAAATCACCTTTATCACGCGCTTCTGCAATTTGCTTAGCCATATCTGATCTACCTTGAATCTTTAGGTGATGCAATTCCGCCTTTAACTTATCTAGGGCCTCTGCGGTGTAATATTGTAACTTTGCCATATGCTTTATTAATTATAAAGGGTGATAAAAACAAAATAGAACGGCCTCCGACCGTTCTACTTAATTTATTCGTAGTTTTGCTTCGGATTCGTTCCTAAAATAAATATTTTATAAATAACACGTAATTCGGTTTATTTTGCCCTGCAAAGGTAATTAAAAAGCTGAGAGATTCCCAAATCATTTCGAATATCCGAATTATTGATCATTTCTATATGCGCATTGTCTTTTTTGGTACTCCTGATTTTGCTGTTGCTAGCCTTGAAGCTTTAATTGAAGCTAATTTTTCGGTTGTAGCCGTAGTTACAGCCCCTGATAAACCTGCAGGTAGAGGCCAACAAATTCAAGCTTCACCTGTGAAAGTTTTTGCCGAAAGTAAAAACTTACCCGTTTTACAACCACTCAAGTTAAAAGACCCTGCCTTTTTAGATGAATTAAAATCATACCAAGCTGACTTACAAGTGATTGTCGCATTTCGTATGCTACCAGAAGCAGTTTGGAACATGCCCCCTTTAGGCACTTTCAACCTACATGCTTCACTTTTGCCCAATTACCGAGGTGCAGCCCCTATCCACTGGGCCGTGATTAATGGGGAAACCGAAACAGGTGTAACCACCTTTTTCTTGCAGCACGAAATCGATACAGGAGATTTATTATTTCAAGAAAAAGAATCTATCTCTCCGACGGATACCACCGGTCAACTCTATGAGCGTTTGATGAAAAAAGGCGCCAAATTGGTCGTTAAAACAGCACAAGCCATTCAAGAGAAGAATATCCATCCTACTCCTCAGCAACTAAATGGTGACATGAAACCTGCCCCAAAATTACATCGGGCAACAGGAGAAGTACATTGGTCAAAGTCGGGACAAGAGATTGTCAATTTAGTTCGTGGTATGCATCCATTCCCTGGATCACACACGCAGTTTCAAGGAAAAAACTGTAAGCTCATTCAAGTTGAATTTCATCCGGAAATCATACCCGATTTAGGTATTGGAGTGTGGGATTCGGATCAAAAAACTTACCTAAGGGTAGGATGTGCTGATGGCTACATTCAGATTTTGGAATGGCAGATGGAAGGGAAAAAACGCATGAAAATAGCTGAATTTCTAAGAGGTTACTCTTTCACATGGTAGATTGTCGCTGCCAAAAACCAAGCGGGAAAAAATATCCATTGCTCCCTCGCTGCACATAAGCCCATTGCTCCTTTAAATTAATGTGAATCCTAGGTTTAGGATTTTCCTGATAGATTTTCAACCAAGCTTGTGCATTTTCTGGTATGGTTTGAGCTCTCTCACAAAGACATGGTTGCTGCAAGCGAAATTCATTCATAGCTTCCAACAGGTCTTTGGTATCCTGAACTAAGTCTTCCCTCCCAATACTGGTTTTTTGAACATAAATTTGTTCATAATTACTTTTAAAATGCTCAAATTCAAATGCCAAATTGGGATGTTGACGGAGTAGCTCTGCCGAATTTTTGAAAGCCTGAATATGCCCTAAGTCAGGGAATCCAACAAAATCTCCTCCCCAAAACAAGCCTAAGTCTTTTGCTATAGTGCCCATTTTATCATACATCAATCCACGTTTCAAATAGCGTCTTTTGCGATAAATAGCTACATCTGCAGCTAAACTAAAATTATGCATCGATAAGGCTATCTTAGATTTTCCTCGTTTTTGTAAGGATAATTGTTGTTTCAAAGAGCGCGATTCCGACGAATAGCGCATGGAATAATATTTGAACTTGAATTTAGCTTGTAAACTATCCTTCAAGGAATTAAATTGGTTAATATCATCTGCTAATTCCAAAGCCCAAAAAGCCGTGAGATCTGGTTTATCTATCAGTATTCGTTGAGCTAGATATTCGTCTACCGAATCATTCTTCCGAAAAGTGCTATCCGATTGAAAGATCTTTTCTGTACGCAAACCTTGCGCGTCTTCCAAAATAAGCGTCAAATTGGGAAACGGTTCAAGCGTAGAAAGACTGTCTTGTTGAGCAAACATCCATACCAAATCCTTCCATTGAAGACTATCCAATCGACTAGTTTGACAGGTTCTTATAACAGATTGCGAATAAGCCGCGTGGCAAATAATGCTCAGAAATACGAGTATTAGCGCTTTCCGCATGAAATAGAAATTAATGTAAAGGGATAATCAGCTGCTCGCCGCGTAAGGTAATATCTTGATCTTTATGATTTACCTCCATCAAAGATTTTTTGGAAACACCATATTTGGCAGCTACTACCCGAAGCACATCTCCTGGGCCTACCGTATGAATAGTTTGGATTTTAACATTCAATTTCGTTACTCCCACTTTAATTCCATTGGGATCAACTCCTGGATTGAGTGCTTTTAATTGATCAGGCTTTAATCCAAAACGATTGGCTATACCAAAGAATGTCTCTCCTTTTTCCACCGTATAGGCATGACTTTTACCTCCAACATTTTTTAGGGATTCTGACTCAGGCACTTTTTCTGCTTCAGCTTCTTTTTTCTGCTCTTCCAATGCTTGTTGTGCTGCAGCAGCAGAATCATCCTGATTTGAAGAAGTAGTAGCAGGTTCCAAATCTTCTGTAGAATCAATGATGATAGGTGTTGGATCATCCAACAATGTTTCATCCTCCTCCATTTTCAGCTTTTCTGCCTTGACTAATTCTTCAGATTTCGGGCTCAAAAAATGTTCATAACCCACCATCATCAGCCCCAATAAGGTAGCCAATAATATCAGCAAGGTGATAATAGGCAGTTTGGCTGTAGAACTATCTTTAATGAATGAAAAAGGATTTTTCATGAATTATGACAAATTTGATTTTGTTTTTTTGCTCATCTCAGCCACTTTTTCAATTAAATCTTGCTTATAAGCCAATAATTTTTGAGATAATGCTTGATCCGAAATAGCTAACATTTGTATCGCTAAGATTCCAGCATTTTTGGAAGCATTCAATGCAACTGTTGCCACTGGAACACCATTGGGCATTTGTAAAATAGACAAAACAGAATCCCAACCATCAATGGAATTAGATGATTTCACTGGAACTCCAATGACTGGTAAAATCGTAGCTGAAGCTACCATACCTGGCAAATGAGCTGCACCACCTGCACCTGCAATGATTACTTGGACACCCCGCTCTTTTGCTGTTTGTGCATACTGGAGCATTTTAACAGGAGTACGATGAGCAGATACAATATCTACCTCATAAGCTACTCCAAATTCCTTACAGATTTCGATCGCATCTTGCATGACCGAAAGATCTGAACTACTTCCCATGATGATTCCTACCATATCTATTGCTGCTTAACTAATAACACGAATGATTTTTTTAATTTGATTTGCTTTCTCCTCTACTTCCTCTCTACTCTCACCAATAATACTCACGTGCCCCATTTTGCGAAAGGGTTTCGTTATTTTTTTTCCGTATAAAAATGGAAAAACACCTGGAATGGCTAATGCTTCCTCCAATCCTTCATATTTTACTTTTCCAGTATACCCAGCCTCGCCTAAAAGATTTAACATTCCCGCGAAAACAGTCGTGGAGGTATCTCCCAAAGGCAAGCCTGCGATGGCTCTTAAATGCTGCTCATATTGAGAAGTGGTATTTGCTCGAATCGTTTGATGACCTGAATTATGTGGACGAGGAGCAATTTCATTGATTAGTACCTGCCCGTCTTTGGTCAAAAACATTTCTACGGCCAAAAGACCCACCATTTTCATTTCTTGAATCAATCGAGTTGCAATGTCGACTGCTTGTGCTTCGATTTCATCTGAAATAGCGGCTGGCGAAATTAAAAACTCAACTAAATTCTGAACTGGATGAAAAACCATTTCCACAGCTGGAAAGGCCTTAACTTCCCCATGTATATTTCTCGCAACAATGACGGCCAATTCCTTATCGAAATCCACTGCTTTTTCTAATAGGCCAGGTGCATCAAATCCCTCAACGATTTGAGACGCATCAGCAATAAGCTGAACGCCTTTGCCATCATATCCCCCTTTTCCCAACTTTTGATAGGCTGGTAAAAAATCTAGATGTTGATTTATTTCTTCTCGCGACTCAATCAATCGGAAGTCGGCCGTAGGAAATCCATACTGCTGAAAAAACTGCTTTTGAGTTCTTTTATCCTGAATCATTCGGAGCAAATGAGGCTGCGGGTACACCTGCTTCCCTTCAGAGGCTAATTTCTCTAAAGCATCAATATTGACATGTTCAATCTCAATACTGATCAAATCATGTGCTTGGCCAAATTGATATACGGTATCAAAGTCTTGAAAAGACCCTTGTGTAAATTCGTATGCCAAGCGATGACAGGGTGCTTCTGGGTCTGGATCTAGGCAAGAAATTTGAAAATCCAAATCAATGCCTGCTTGTAAAAGCATGCGTCCTAACTGTCCTCCCCCTAATAATCCAATTTTTGGCAAATCCTGATACATAAATTCCATTCGAATGGATAAAATTACGGCTTTTGTTTTACCTTTGGAAATTATTTTCCTAGTCCAAAATAGATTCTTTCAAATTTTAAGATAATGTCGAAAAGAACGCTTACTCTCATTTGCATTTTATTGCTAGCCGTTGCTAGCCGACTTTTAATATTGGCTGGACCCGCTTGGGCTAATTTTTCTCCAATTACTTCGATGGCCTTATTTGCTGGAGCCTACTTTAGCAGTAAATCCCAATCCATTTCTTGGACTATTTTAAGTATCTGGTTGGCTAATTTAGTCTTAAACAACCTAGTTTACCCACAATACTACGAAGGATTTTCATTTGGTTTCGCTCCAATACACATGTCACTATTTGTGGGGATTTCTTTATTAGGTACCTACATGTTGAAAAACAAGATTACGGCATTAAACTTCCTTGCATCTAATTTAGCAGCCGTTATTGGTTTCTTTTTACTTTCCAATTTTGCAGTTTGGTTAAACCTTCCTAGCCTAGGTACGGCAATTGTAGGTGACGAATTAGTGTACACGAAAGACTGGAATGGATTAATGCAATGTTACGCCATGGGCTTACCTTTCTTGAAAAATAGCTTGGTAAGTCAATTCCTATTTTCAGGTATTTTCTTTGGGGGATTTGAATTACTAAAAAAACAAGTTCCCGCTTTACGTTAAGCATGGGCTAACACGAATAGCCAGCCCATGCTGGAAAATCTTATTCGTTTTTGTAAACTTTACCTTCTTTCATCACAAATTTCACTCGACTCATCGACTGGATGGTTTCCGCTGGATTTCCTTCTACGGCAATGATATCAGCCCATTTGCCTGGCTCGATTGAACCTAGCATATCACTTTGACCTAATAAATCAGCTGCATTAACGGTGGCAGACTGTATCGTTTCTAGTGCAGGCATGCCTGCTTCATGCATCAGCTCAAATTCTCGGGCATTTTTGCCATGGCCAAATACTCCTGCATCTGTTCCAAAGGCTATTTTAACGCCTGCTTTATACGCTTTACCAAAAGTAGATTGAATCATTGGACCAATGGCCAAAGCTTTTAAACGAACCACTTCTGGATAATAATTGGGAATTTTGGCTGAGTCAGCTGTTGATCTACCTGCAATAACTGTTGGCACATAATAAGTGCCATGCTTTTTCATCAATTCCATAATCTCCTCCGTCATATAGGTTCCATGTTCAATGGAGCTAACTCCTCCTAAAACAGCACGTTTAATTCCTTCTGCACCATGGGCGTGAGCTGCAACTTTAAATCCATAATCCTTAGCCGTTTGCACGATAGCCTGAACCTCCTCGACCGTAAACTGAGCACCCATACCATCCTTGGCATAGCTCAAAACCCCACCCGTTGAAGCAATTTTAATGACATCAGAACCTTCTTTATAACGTTGTCTAACTGCTTTGCGAGCATCATCTACACCATTGATAATGCCTTCTTCCGGCCCTAAATCTTTGGTATAATATTGGTTTACCCCATTAGTACCGTCCATATGCCCACCGGTAGTGGAAATAGCAACTCCGGCAGCAAAAATCCTTGGTCCTTCCACCAAACCACTATTGATGGCATTCCTTAAACTTATGCTGATCAGTCCTCCCAAATCACGAACAGTGGTAAATCCAGCCATTAGGTTTTTCTTTCCAAAAACTAGTGCCTGATAGGCTTGATCTCCTGGATTTTTCACAAAACGATCTAAATACGCATTGGGATTAGTCTCACTCCGCAAATGAACGTGCATGTCGATTAAGCCTGGCATCACGGTTCTATTTTTCAGATTAATTAGTATATCTCCCTTTTCAGGATTGATATAACCCGATGAAACACCGACAATCTTTTTCCCTTGAACTGTAATGGACATATTGGGTAAGACCTTCAATGTTTTCACATCAATTAAATTACCGCAATGAATGATGGTTTTTTGAGCTAAAATAGGCTGAACCGCCCACAATAGAATAAGTAGGATTTTTTTCATAGGATGTTGATTTAACAATTGCACCCTTGTCGAGCGTAGATTTGACAACCTTCCAAAGGTTGTCAAATCTAAGTGAAAATCAAGACATATCTACATACTACTGTAATAAATCCAATTTACTTATTCCTTAGAATCCAATATTTTATCGATATGAGACCAAAAACTTGGATATGATTTTGCCACTACACCTGGCTCATGAATAACAATTTCTGCTAATAAACCTAGCGGAGCAAAAGCCATGGCCATACGGTGATCATCGTAGGTTTCAAATTCAGGAACCGCTTGCTCATTTAATGTCAAGGAACCAGATAATTCGTATTTCAAACATGATTCTACCTCAACTAAATTTCCACCAATCTTCTTAAGTTCTTGTTGCAAAGCAAAAACACGATCCGTCTCTTTTACCTTCAATGACTCAATTCCTGTAAGTGTCAAATGGATATTTTTAGCTGTGGCTACCACACAAATGGTTTGAGCCAAATCTGGGCAATCCGTAAAATCCCAAGCTAAGCTTGATTTTGCTTCACATTTGGTCAGTAAAAACCCTCGACCTGTATACGTACTTTTAACCCCCATTTCAGCCATGATATACTGAATAGCGGAATCTCCTTGTAATGAATTCTCTTTTAAACCCAATAACTCTAAGGAAGCATCCTCATAAGGAGATAAAGCTACCATGGAATACCAATAACTGGCTCCAGACCAATCCGACTCCACTGCAAAGGGATTCACTTGATAACGTTGTGCTGGGATATTAATCACTGCCCTATTCCAATCTGCCTCGGCCTGAATACCAAAATGTTTCATTTGAGCCAAGGTCATTTCTACGTATGGTTTTGAACCTAAAGAACCCGTTATAGTTAATTCCAAACCTTCAGGCAACAAGGGTGCCAACATCAAAATAGCCGATATAAATTGAGAACTTACATCTCCACGAATGGACAAATTTCTATTCCCTGCAAAGGTAAAACCATTCAATTGCATGGGTGGATAACCCTCTTTATTCAGATAAGTGATATCTGCTCCTAAAGTTCTAAGCGCATCAACCAAAATACCAATAGGTCGTTCACACATTCGTGGCGTACCCGTCATTTTTTTCTTTTGTCCCTTAATGGCATAATAGGCCGTCAAAAAACGCATCGTTGTGCCTGCATCTAATACATCTGCTACCTCTCCATCTTCTGACAACAAGCGAATCATGGTTTGGGTATCTCTTGCTTCTGCCAAATTAGAGACGTTGGATAATGCTCCTCCTGCTAGAGCATTGATAATCAAAGCACGATTGCTTTCCGACTTAGAAGCCGGTAATGGTATAATTTCTTGAAAAGATTTGTTTCTTGGGAATAGGCGAATTTGACTCAAAACTTGGTAGCGCTTAGCGCAATTTTAAGGTGACAAGTGAAATAACTGCTAAAATAATGCCCACAATTAGAAAGCGGATAACAATTTTAGCCTCATGGTAATTTTTCTTTTGAAAATGGTGGTGCAAAGGTGACATCAAAAAGACCCTCCTGCCTTCTCCATACTTTCGTTTGGTATACTTAAAATAAGCCACTTGAATGATGACTGATAGGTTTTCTACCAAAAAGATTCCGCATAAAACGGGAATCAACATCTCTTTACGAATAACAATGGCCAGCGTGGCAATTACTCCACCCAACATTAAACTACCTGTATCTCCCATAAACACTTGGGCAGGATAGGCATTGTACCACAAAAATCCAATACAAGCTCCCACGAAAGCGGCACAAAAAATAGCCAGTTCTCCCGAATTAGGAATAAACATGACGTTCAAATATTGAGAAAATACTTTATTTCCTGATACATAGGCCAAAATAGCCAAAGTCAAACCGATTATTACCGAAGTACCCGCCGCTAATCCATCCAAACCATCCGTAATATTGGCTCCATTGGAAACGGCTGTGATGATAAATATAACTACCAAAACATACACCACCCATACATAATGGTCCGGTATAAAATCAGGCAAAAGCATGTTGTAGTCGAACTGGTTATTCTTCAAAAAAGGCACCGTTGTCATCAAAGATTTATGATCCGTGTATGTCTGTAAAGCTGTACCATCCGCTAAAACACTTACTTTAGAAAACAACCTAACTTTGATATGCTCATTGAAATACATGGTCAAACCAACGATGACCCCAAGGCCAATCTGACCCACTATTTTAAAACGACCAGATAGACCGTCTTTATTCTTTTTAAATACTTTGATATAATCATCTGCGAAACCCACAGCACCCAACCAAATAGCGGAGGTTAGTAACAATACGATATATACGTTAGTGATCTTAGCAAAAAGCAAGGTAGGTATAATCAATGATAAAAGGATAATAAATCCACCCATGGTAGGTGTTCCTTTCTTTTGCATTTGACCTTCCAAACCTAAATCACGTATTTCTTCTCCAATTTGAAGTCGTTGCAGGCGATAAATAACCGCTTTACCCCAGATGGCCGCAATTCCTAAGGAAGTGATGATAGCCATAAAAACGCGAAATGAAATATATTGAAATACCCCTGCTCCCGGAATGTTCCATTGCTTGTCTAGGTAATCAAAAAGGTAATACAACATATTCCTGAAATTTGGATTAGATATTAAAAACAAAAATGCAAAATTTTATAGCGATGTACAAATTAATTCAAAGCGTCAAAAGCTTCCTGAATGACCTGTTTATCATCAAAATCATATTTCACGCCTTGGATATCCTGATAGGTTTCATGCCCTTTTCCAGCTACTAAAATAATATCTCCAGCACCCGCCAATTGACGGATGGCATAAAATATCCCCTCTTTGCGATCAACTAACCTCGTCATTTTCACTTTATCTTCTCCACTCAATCCAGCCTCCATTTGATCCAAAATAAATTCAGGATCTTCTTTTCTGGGATTATCTGAAGTTAGGACAAATGCATCTGAATATTTAGCTGCTAATGCTGCCATAATAGGTCTTTTACCCGAATCGCGATTACCTCCACAACCTACTACCGTAATGATTTTTTGATTTTTAGATCGAATAGCTTGAATGGTTTTCAGCACATTTTCTAATGCATCTGGCGTATGAGCATAATCCACAATGGCCATTTTATGTTGACTCCCTGCCATTTGTTCAAATCTACCCGGGGCTGTTTTTAAGCTCGACAATTGAATCAAAACTTCCAGAGCATCCTCCCCTAAAATAATAGCAGTCGAATAAATGGCTAATAAATTATACGCATTGAATGTGCCAATCAATTGAGCATGCAAATGCTGCCCATTCATTTCCAATTGTAAGCCCGACAAACCATTGCTGATAATCTTGGCTTTAAAATCAGCTGCATTCAATAATCCATAAGTATATTTCTTGGCTTTGGTATTTTGCAACATCACCATGCCTCGCTTATCATCTACATTGGTCAGCGCAAAGGCAGAAGCCTGAAGGGCATCGAAAAAACCTTTTTTAGCGGCAATGTAAGCATCAAATGTCTCATGAAAATCTAAATGATCTCGAGTAATATTGGAGAATATGGCTCCACAAAATTGAACCCCAAAAATACGCTTTTGAACAACTGCATGAGAGCTTACCTCCATGAACACATGGCTACAACCCTCCTTCTTCATCTCTCTCAATAATGCTTGTAAGCTTAACGCGTCTGGTGTGGTATGTGTAGCAGGAATAACCCGATCTTCAATCTTATTTTGAACTGTAGAAATCAAACCACAGCGGTGACCTAATTTTCTAAATAGCTCAAATAACAAGGTGACAGAGGTCGTTTTTCCGTTAGTTCCTGTAATTCCTACTAATTTCAACTCTTTGGAAGGATGTCCATAAAATTCTGCTGCAGCTAAAGCCAGCGCTTCATTACTATCCTTCACTTGGACACAAATCACGTCGAAAGGAATATCTTTGGGTAATTGCTCTACTACCCAAGCTCTACATCCTTGAGCATATACTTGTGGCAAAAATTGATGTCCATCCACTTGGGTTCCACGCATGGCAAAAAACAAAGCACCTTCCTTTGCTTTTCTTGAATCAAAACACAACATCTCAACCGATTGATCTTGACCTGTTATTTGTACAACAGGTATCGATTGAAATAGGGTCTGAACAGATGCCATATTACTGTAGTTGAATTTGTAATAAAAGATTTTTTCGGGTTGGACTGCCTGGAGGAATGGATTGACTCACCACTGTTCCTAAGCCATTGGCCTTTACTTTGAGTCCTCTATTTTCTAAGGTAAATAAAGCGTCCCTTAAATTCATCCCTACCACATTGGGTACCGTCTTGGCAGGAAAACTCAAAGGTGTATTTTGAACCAATTGTTTATCCATTTTAAACTGAAGCCAACTTCCATCTTCTTCCACTTTAGGTAAACCAAAATTGGAATACAAGATAGTCTGATCCATGGGATGTACTGTATGAGACAGAGACGCTTTGTTTAAAGAATCAGGTAAGGTCCCCGTTAACTTTCGGTGAAGCTTCATGTCCCTTAAGTAAATATTATCTGAAATTTCCTTAAATACGGGTGCCGTTACTTGTCTGGCATAAGTAGCTTCAGCATGTCCTTGAGGATTATCGATTGATACTAAAATGGTGTACTTAGGTTTTTTCACTGGAAAGTACCCAATAAACGAAGTATAGTATTTCCCTGGAATATAGCGCCCATTAATAATTCGCTGAGCTGTACCTGTTTTCCCCGCTATTCCATAGCTTGTTCCTTTGATATTATTGGCTGTCCCTTTGGTTACAACCCCTTCAAGCATCGTTTTAATTTTTTCTAAGGTCTTAGGGGAACATAAAGGAGCTTGATCTCTTAGCTGCTTAGCCCGATAATCAATCACCACCTCATCAGCTCGTGTAGCTTTACTGACAATAATAGGCTGAACCCAATAACCATTATTCGCAATCGCATTATAAAATGAAATCAATTGCAATGGAGAGTATTGCGTTGAATATCCCACGGAAGACCAAAGCAACTGAAAAGCATCCCATTTGGCAGGAACAGGGAAATTAGGCCTCGGGTTGGGTTGGATTTGAAAATGCAATGATTCAATTAAATGGTACTTTTTCAGATAATCATAAAATTTAGCAGGCTTAGATGCAAAGACCTTTTTCATAAGCACCATGGTTCCTACATTGGAAGAGCTTTCGATAACTTGAGCTACCGAAATGGTCCCCATAGGGTGGGAGTCAGACATAGTCCCATTGTAATGGTGATACTTACCATTTCCTGTTGATACAGGCATATCCAATGGCAAATCAGCCTCCTCAAGCATGGCCATCATGGAAGGTAATTTAAATACGGACCCTGGGTCTCTAGCCTCTCGAATCGCATAATTAAAGCTCTCTGAATATCCAGTTGGAGAATTTGCATTTTTAGACAAATTGGAAATGGCTTTGATTTCTCCAGTAGCTGTTTCCATCACAATAACCACTCCGTAATCGCCCTCATAGGTTGTCATGGCTTTCATCAAAGCCGACTCTACAATATCTTGAATGTTAATATCTAAAGTGGTATAAATATCTAGGCCAGGCTTAGGAACAGACTCTTCTCCTCCTTCTACTGGTCTCCAAGTATTTTTATCCATTTTCTCAAATAATCCCTTCCCAGGAGTCCCCTTTAATTCTGAATTGAAACTCCCTTCGATACCTACGGCTACCTTATCTTTCAAATATCCAACAGTACGATAAGCCATCTGTCCAAAAGGAGCATAGCGAACATTCACTTTATCGAATACAATCCCCGTCTTGGTAGCTTCCCCTAAATTGAATAGAGGAAATTTGGCTACCTTTTTCCGTTCCTGAAAATCCAGCAATCGATTGTTTAGCAATAAATAATTTTTGCCGTTCTTCTTCGCCGAAACTATTTTATTCTTGTATTCTTCCGCTGAATGATCTTGGAAAAAATCAGCTAATGCATTGGCTAATTCATCAATATGTTCCTTAAACTTTTTTTCTGAAGTAGCATTTCGATTATATACGGAAGGGTCCAAACCCAATCTATATTTGGGCAAAGAAGTTGCTAATAAACTACCATCATCCGAATAAATATTCCCACGAGTAGCGTCTACGCTTCTTTCTTTGATGTAGGTATTAAACACATCATTGCGTAGAGTTTCTCCGTTGATAAAAACTATTTTATATAAGTTCACCACCAAGACAACAAACAACAAAATCACCACGATAAAAAAGGCGATGAATCGCTTGGTGATAATCTCTCGTATGTTTTGTCTTTTTACCTTTGCCATACGCTAGTCGTTGTTTTTAGCTTCTTTAGATTGATCAAAAACGACTTTAGTAGGCGGAGTTAAACTTAATTCCAAGGCATATTTCTTCATGGCTACGGCCAAATAGCTTTGCTTTCCAATCTTCATGAATTCGGCTTTTTGTGTCGTATAATCCGCTCGAATCTCTTCCAATTCTGCTTTGGTTTTAGCTATTTGATGAATTTTCCCATCGGCCAACATCGAATAATAAATATATACAATGATTAAAAATGCAATGAAAGCGATTCTTTTTACCAACTTAAAAGGCAACTCGCCCCCTGTTAAGGGATCCATATTGAACAAAAGATCCAATATCCCTTCTTGAGGAACGGAAGTTTTTGGAGCTTGTTCAGTATCAGACACTTGTTTCGCCATATTAAATTTTAGCTGCGATTCTCAATTTTGCACTTCGTGACCGTGGATTTCTTTTTAACTCTTCTTCGGAGGCCGTAATAGGTTTACGGATAATTGACTCTAGGGGTTTATGAACTACCCCAAACAAATCTTTATCTTCCTTACCTTGACAATCCCCTGTACGAATGAAATTTTTCACCAAGCGATCTTCCAAAGAATGAAAGGATAATACCACCAATCTGCCTTCAGGAGCTAATAAATTAGCCGCTTGATCTAAAAACTCTTCTATAACTGCTAATTCTTGATTTACTTCAATACGCACCGCTTGAAACGCTTGAGCAAAGTACTTAAACTCGCGAGATCTTGGAGCTAATTTAGCCAATATTTCTTTGAATTCCGATGTCGTTTTTAGGGCTTTTTGCGTTCTGGCTTGGACTACTGCTTGAGCCAAAGTACGCGCATTTTTGATCTCCCCATACATCCCAAAAATCTTTTGCAGATTCTCAGCCGAATATGAATTTAGAACTTCTGCAGCATCAGTAGATGCAGAAGGTCCCATCCGCATATCCAAAGGGCCATCAAAACGAGTTGAAAAACCACGCTCTGCTGCGTCCAACTGAAAAGATGACACTCCAAAATCAGCCATGATTCCATCTACCTGTTTGATCCCGTGTATCCGTAAATATTTCTGAATATGCCGAAAATTGGCTGTAATCAATTCCAAGCGATCATCGTCAATTTTTTCAGCTTGTCGCCATGCATCAGGATCTTGATCAAAGGCAAATAAACGCCCATCTGGACCTAATTTTTCCAAAATCGCACGAGAATGACCTCCTCCTCCAAAAGTAACATCTACATAAATGCCAGCTGGCTTAATGGCTAATCCATCAACGCATTCATGCAATAAAACGGAGGTATGGTATGGGTTCTCGATCATAGGGTCTATTCAAAACAAAATTACAAATTATCCTGCGGTCATTTCAGCAATTTTCGAAATTGTCGGCATTTTTTTTAAAGCCGCCTTGCTTTGTCCTATCTTTGCGAACAAGCATTTAATTAACATGACTAAACGACATTTATTTTTAGGGTTCATTGCTTTCTTTTTGACTGCCAATGTAATTGCCCAAACGAGTAAAAACCTACAATTAGGCCCTTGGAGAGCAGAGCTTCGTTCTCAAGGAGGTGGACTTCCAGTTAACCTTAGTGTTGCTCCAGGCAAAAAGAAAGATACTTATTTAATTAAAGTCATTAATGGCTCAGAAAGTTTTCATTTAGGCGAATCCTATTTTCGAGGCGATTCTTTGGTAATACCATTTGACCTATATGATTCAGAAATTGTAGCACATGTAGATGGCTCAAAAAAAATGTCAGGCTATTGGATCAAAAAAAGAAATGGGAAATTTGTTAACCAACTACCCTTTTCAGCTCAATATGGATCCAAAGAAAGATTCACAGCATTAAAACCGCCAACAGTCAATGTCAGTGGAACTTGGGACGTGGATATTTCTGTCAATGATAAGCATACTCCCAGCGTTGGTATTTTCAAACAAGTTGGGAATAAAGTAACGGGTTCTATTTTACAAACCTCAGGTGATTATCGCTTTTTACAAGGAAATGTGTCTGGCGACAGCCTATTGGTGAGTTATTTTGATGGAAGCTTTGTCCTGCTTTTCAAAACCAAAGTAACGGCTAAAGAAATCCAAGGAACCTTGTTTTCTGGTTTTGCTACCAAGAAAGAGTTTAAGGGGCGCTTAGATCCGAAGGCAAGCTTACCTGACTTGAAAAAATTAACTTTCTTAAAACCTGGATACGATCGTTTAAATTTCAGCTTACCTACTCCTAAAGGGGAAACAATTAGCCTGCAAGATGAGCGCTTCAAAGATAAAGTGGTCATCGTAGAAATCATGGGGTCTTGGTGCCCGAATTGTATTGATGAAGCCCGTTTTTTAGCTCCATTTTATGCTAAAAACAAAGCAAAAGGGGTGGAAGTCATTGGCGTTTCTTTCGAATACTCCCCGGATATGGCAGTTTCTGGTCCTAAAATTGAAAATTTCAAAAAGAAAATAGGCATCGAATATCCTTTAGTTTTTGGGGGCGTTCCCAATGATGACACCATAGCTCAAGTTTTCCCTATGTTGAATAAATTCTACGGCTATCCAACCACTTTCGTCATCGATAAAAAAGGAAAAGTAAGAGAAATTCACACGGGCTTCTCAGGACCAGGAACAGGTTTATACTATACGGATTGGGTTCAAGAATTTGAAAAAACTATCCAAAACCTATTAAAAGAAAAATAATGCCGTCTTACAAATATTGGGCTCTGGTTTGCTTGCTGATTCTAGGAATAAATGAATCATACGGACAAGAAAAAAAAAGTACTAAGCTGAAGCCCTGGATAGCTCCTCTAAGTTTAGGGATTGGGGGATTGGTTTTTTACAACCAAAGTGCTCGAGATAAACAGCTTACTTGGCATCAAGAGAACTACCCCAACTTTCAGACTTCGGCAGATGATTTTTTACAATATAGCCCAACTTTGATTCAAATCGGTGCCCGATTATTAGGTGCTAATGCAGTACATAAAACCAAGGATCAGTTAGGCTTATTTCTTTTAGGAACAGGTATTTATGCCATTAGCACTCAAGGCTTGAAGCGCATTGTTAATGAAACACGCCCCAACGGCACCGAACATTCCTTCCCTTCTGGTCACACCGCCACAGCATTTTTTGGAGCGACCGTTTTGGCAAAAGAACTGGGCAAGGATTATCCTTGGTTAGCTGTTACAGGATATACTTTAGCTGCAGGAACGGGTTACTTACGACTAGCTAACCATGAACATTGGGTAAGTGACGTCTTAGTAGGAGCTGGAATTGGAATCGCTTCGGCAGAATTAGCCTATTGTATTTATCCTAAATTGAAACAGCATTTTTCCCAAAAGCAAGCCTTTCAATGGGAACCAAGAATTGCTCCCAATTATTATGCAGCTAGCTTTAGTTACCATTTCTAAAATTCTTTCACCCATTCTATGAAGACTAGTAAATTGTTCAAAGAGTTTTTTGAAAGTGAAAAATCAAGTGGTATCATTCTGATTTTTTGTACCCTTCTATCTCTCTATATCACCAACTCTGAATGGGGAAATGCATACCATCACCTATGGAGAAGCGAAATTTTAGGCCATGCTTTAGAACATTGGATCAATGATGGATTAATGACCATCTTTTTCCTATTGGTGGGTTTAGAATTAGAAAGAGAAATTTACATTGGCGAACTTTCCAGAATCAAGGAAGCCTCTTTCCCTATCATAGGGGCATTAGGAGGCATGGTTGTTCCTGTCATTATCTATACTATTTTCAATTATGGCACGAGCACCATTTCTGGAAGTGCCATTCCTATGTCGACCGATATCGCATTTGCTTTAGGAATCTTGTCCCTTTTAGGAAATAAAGTGCCCTTATCGCTTAAGATTTTTTTAACCGCTTTGGCAGTAATTGACGACCTAGGGGCTATAGTCATCATTGGAACATTTTATTCTAGTGGCTTAGACTGGACCAATTTATTTTTATCATTAGGCACATTCGCTTTGTTAGGTGGACTGAATTTTGCTAAAGTCCGCTCCATACCCTTGTATCTAATTGGAGGTGTAGCCATGTGGTATTTTATGGGAAAATCTGGTGTCCACCCTACTATTACGGGGGTATTATTAGCATTTGCCATTCCATTTGATCAGGGGGACCAACAATCCATATCTACTAAAATTCAGCACTTTTTACATAAGCCAGTCAGCTTCGGAATATTACCCATATTTGCCTTGGCTAACACTGCTATCATCCTAAATACGGATACCACTAGCAAACTACTTGAAACATACAGTTTGGGCATATTCACTGGACTGAGTCTAGGTAAGCCCATTGGTATATTCTTATTTTGTTTTATTGCTTCCAGCTTGGGTATCAGTAAAATACCCAAAGATTTATCATGGGCATCCATTGTTGGCGTAGGATTTTTGGGAGGAATTGGATTTACCATGTCTATTTTCATCACCAACTTATCATTCAATCAAGAATCCATTGTAGACGTCTCTAAGTTCAGCATTTTATTAGCCTCCTTGGTTTCTGCCATTATTGGATTTAGTATGCTAAGCAAGACCTTGAAAAAGTAATAGTCTGAAACCTAAACAAGTATAATCACTAGGCATAAAAAAAGGTTAGCTGAATGAACAGCTAACCTTTTTTATATATATTAAAATTCGTTTATTTCAATTTAGCAACCGCATTTTTAATACGCTCGCAAGCTTCTTCTAATTGCTCATCAGCAGCTGCGGTAGAAATACGCATACAATTAGGAGCTCCAAAACCAGAACCTGCTACAGTGGCTACATAAGCTTCTTGTAACAACCAGTTACAGAAATCATCCGAATCATTGATGGTCGTTTTTCCATCAGATTTACCATAGAAATAAGAAATATCAGGGAATGCATAAAATGCACCATCTGGCATATTCACTTTAAATCCTTCGATCTCACGTAATTTACCTACTACCAATTTACGACGGCGGTCATAAGCGGCTTTCATTTCATAAGCATGATCCAAGGTTCCGTTAAATGCTGCAACGGCTGCTTTTTGAGCGATGGAGTTCGTACCTGATGTTACTTGACCTTGTAATTTCTCTACACCATCAGCAATCCATTTGGCTGCAGCAATGAATCCAATTCTCCAACCAGTCATGGCATGACCTTTAGCAACACCATTTACTGTGATAACACGGTCTTTAATCTCAGGAATTGAACCAATTGAAAAATGACCTCCTTGAGTAAAATTGATGTACTCATATATTTCATCTGCCAAAACAAAGATGCGCTCATGACGAGCTACAACATTGGCAATATCACGTAATTCTGATTCTGTGTAAACAGAACCTGTAGGATTATTTGGCGATGCAAACATCACCATTTTAGTCTTAGGTGTAATTGCCGCTTCAAATTGCTCAGCTGTTACTTTGAAATTATTCTCAAAAGAACCTTGAACAATCACGGAAGTACCTTCAGCTAATTTGACCATTTCTGAATAAGAAACCCAGTAAGGAGAGAAAATGATTACCTCATCACCTGGATCGATTAATGCAGCAATGGCATTAGCTAGTGAATGCTTAGCTCCTGTAGAAACAACAATGTTTTCAGAAGCCCACTCTAATCCATTATCACGTTTCAATTTGTTGGCAATTGCCATACGCAAATCTGGATAACCTGCTACCGGAGAATATCCGTGAAAACCATCATCGATGGCCTTCTTTGCTGCTTCACAGATGTGAGCTGGAGTTTTAAAATCTGGCTCTCCAACCGATAAACTTATTACTTTATGACCTTGGGCGGCTAATTCACGAGCTTTTTTAGTCATTCCTAAAGTGGAAGACTCTTCTAAAGCTTGAATTCGTTGTGCTAATAATGATGATGACATAGTAGATAATCAAAGCTAATTTACAATTCGAACGCAAAATTACCCTTTTCTAAATGGAATAACTAATCATTTCTTGATAAATCGATTCGTGTATCTATCAAATGGTCTGATTATTTGGAATGACTTAATTTAGCATAAAGTCCCTTCGAATCACGCATTAATTCCTCATGCGTTCCCCTTTCCATAATCTTTCCTTTTTGTACGACCAATATCTGATCCGCATGCTGTATGGTACTTAAACGATGAGCGATTACCAACACCGTTCTATTCTTCATCAGATTCGTTAAAGCTGCCTGAACTAATTTCTCCGATTCATTGTCTAGCGCACTAGTTGCTTCATCTAAAATCAAAATAGGTGGATTTTTCAATACAGCTCTCGCAATGGATATTCGCTGACGTTGCCCACCAGACAATTTTGAACCTCGGTCCCCAATATAAGCCTGATATCCCTCCGGATTGGCCATAATAAAATCATGTGCATTGGCGATTTTAGCAGCTTCTTCTACTTCTTCTTGACTAGCTTCCGTACCAAAGGCAATGTTGTTGAATATAGTGTCATTAAACAAAACTGATTCTTGAGTTACGATACCCATCAAGGAGCGCAAATCTTCTAGAGGCACTTGCTTAATTGGCACATCATCAATCAAAATTTGACCTGAATTAGGATCATAAAAACGGGGCAACAAATCCGCTAAAGTGGATTTACCACCACCTGACGGCCCAACCAAAGCGATGGTCTTCCCTTTTGGAATCTCAAAACTGACTTGATCTAATACCAATTTATCCTTTTGATAAGCAAAATTCACCTGATCAAAAACGATGGTATGAACCAATTCTTTCTTTGGAATAATTGGCTCCTCTGCTACAATACTAGGCTGGGTATCTAAGATTTCTATAATCCGGTCAGCACTTGCCACTCCGCGTTGAATACCACTGAATGCATCTGCTATTGCCTTGGCAGGTCGCATTACCTGTGAAAAAGTTGCTATAAAAGCAATGAAGGTAGACGCACTTAATTCTCCATCTCCAGAAATCACTAATGTTCCTCCATACAACAATATTCCTGTAACCACCAATACTCCCAAACTTTCCGAGACAGGTGAAGTCAATTCTTGTCTGAATACCATCTTCAACAAGGAATGTCGGTATTTCCCATTTTCTTGCTGAAATCGTTGATCCATCATTGGCTCTGCTCGAAATGCCTTCACCACACGCATGGCTCCAAAAGTCTCGTCCAATAAGCTAATCAAGCCACTTAAATGCTGCTGCACTTCTCCAGCTGCACGACGTAATCTTCGAGTAATGGTAGCAATAACTCCTCCTGAAAGGGGAAGTATCATAAGAGAGAATAAAGTCAATTTGCCAGACATACTAGCTAAAAAGACAAAAAACAAGACTAAAGAAAAAATCTCTTTGAAAGTAGCGGTAAAGGCCCTGCCGATACTATTTTCCACCTCCTGTACGTCCGTGGTCAAGCGAGACATCAAATTCCCCTTCTTGCGCTCACTGAAATAACTCAAATCCAAACGAATAGCTTGTTCGAATACGGCTTGCCTCAATGAAGCAATGGTGTCAGCCTCCACCGTTTTTAATACTCGCTGTGAAAAATAACGAAAGATATTAGACAAAATCACGGAAATCATGATTGCTCCACAGGCATACTGCAAAGCGCCAATTCTACCGTATTGCTCTAATGCACCATAGAAATAATGATTAAAAGCAAAAGAAAAATAATTGGGAGAAAAGCTGAATTCAGGAAGATTTCGGTATAATTCAATGTTAGATGTTGCAGCCTGATTGAAAAGCACATTCAATAGTGGAATCAACAAAGTGAAATTTAAGATTCCAAATAAGCTCGCCAATAATGAAAATCCGAAATAAGGAAATATATACTTCCGAATGGAAACGGCGTAGCTAAGTAGTCGGAGATAGGTTTTCAATGAGAATCTTTCTTAAATTTAGGCCAAATTACTACAATTTTAATAAACTACTTTAGAATTTATACCCTTTCAATGCCCTCAATACAGAATAACAAACGGAATCCTCCCTTAATTTCAATCGTCATGGCTTGTTACCAGGGAGAGAAATTTGTGGAAGAACAAATTCTCAGCCACTTAAACCAAGATTATCCACATCTTGAGTTTGTCTATTTGGATGATGCTTCCACCGATACTACTTGGTCCATTCTTCAAAAAATGGCACAACAAGATGCGAGAATTAAACTCTACCAAAACGAGAAAAATTTAGGCTATGTAGGAAGTTTTGAAAAAGCAATTCAATTAGCTCAAGGTGAATGGATTGCCCTATCCGACCAAGATGATATTTGGGAAAAACAAAAATTAAGTCGCTTATACCAATCCTTCGGGGCACATTCGCTGATTTATGCTGATTCTCAACTCATTGACGACAATGGACATGAGCTTCCTCAAAGAATGTCTGACCTAAAAAATCAAATTCCCTATACCTCTCCTCTCATGTACACGTTTGGTGCTTGGGCCCCAGGTCATAGTATGTTGTTTCAAAAATCCATATTGAAACATGCTTTTCCTTTTCCAAGATTTGTTTCCCACGACTACTACATTGGCTTTCTTGCAACCTGCTTTCAAGGGGTTACTTATTTGCCCGAAGTTTTGGTGCATTACCGTCAACATGATCAAAATGCCATAGGGGCCAACTTAAAAAAAGCACCCAAACATTATACAACTAGAAAACAACGAGACCTACGTATACAGCAGCGCGTTCAACTCTTGGCTGAACTTTGTCCCCCTGAAAAAATCCTGGAAAAAAAGTTACTTCGGCAATTAGCACATGATTTTAGTTCCTCTGGAATCTTCCATAGAATCAGGAGAACTTGCCTAGTCATGAAATACCGTGATGCGATGTTGGCCTATAAGAAAAAAGGGGCCTTGAGTAAATGGCTATATCCATTTAAACTACTTTTCACTATTTACTAAGCTTTAAAATGTAGGCTTAGTCGATAATACCAATTTTTGAGATGTACCCAAAAAGGGATTATTCGCTTTTTGAGAGGACCTGTAAAAGGCTTTCCCCTTTGTAAATAGTATTTGGAGAAAGTCCCAGAACTCATACCCCAAGTACGTATAAATTGATAGTACCCTTTATTTTGCTTGACCCTTTTGACGGAAATAGAACCAAAATGATACACACGACTACGTGCTACACCTTTAAATAAGCGAACACCTGCCTGCCATAATTTCATGGAAAAATCTGGATCTGAATACATGCCAGGAGAAAACTCCACGCTATAACCTCCTACCTGATCCCAAAGATCTTTATGTACTACATTGGGCGGCCAAGTACTCCCCTGCCAATCCTCTTTCTCCCAAGTATTCCATTCTTTCAATAATCGCTCTTCCTCAAAAGTCTCTAAATTATAGCCATAAGCCTGTTCAATGGAACAATTACTTTGAGCTCTTGGCTCAATCATGGTAGCAGAAATAAAGAAATAATTATCTGGACAAGCCAACACTTCCTCTTGTAAAATCCCATCCCAATTGGGTAATACATACATGTCGTCATTGAGATACAATAAATAATCCGCCGTAGCCAAGCTACGCATTGCATTCATGGCATAACAAACCCCCACATTTTCTTCACTGTGGGAATAAGCGATATCCCCTTGTTCTTTTATCCATTCCAAAGAACCATCTGTCCCTTCATTGAGATGTACCACCAACTGATAGGAAGTAGTAGAATGTTGGCGTATACTTCTGATACAATTTTGAAGAAATGCCAAATTATTCCATGTAGGAATCAGGATAGAAAAAAAGGGCTTGCTCTCCGAAACTTGCTGTGGGAAATAGGAAATTTTCTCTTCCATCATTAGATCATTCGGTAGTTTTTATACTCTCCTATGCGCCTACCTGTCCAATCTTCTATTTGCTGTAATACTTTTCTTCTGAGACTCATACGTTTTCTCAGTTCCTTAGAGTCCACTTGAAATGGCCAATTCTGCTGTGCTACTCTTGCCTGCATGACCCGGGGATGTGTCCCTTCAAAAAGTGTCAAACGCTCCGCATTTCCATAATCAAACTGATAATCCTGCGGAACATTCGCTTCCAGCCAAGCGTCGTCATGGTAAAATTGTGTAAAGTTTCTCACTTTATTATTGAGCCCTTGAGGAGGCTTAACCCATCCATAATGGAAAATATGAGCAGGAATCAGCTTAACCTGAATCTTTCTTCCCGCTTTTCTAAATCCTTGTGCGTCCTTGTAAGAGTGTACATTAGGATGAAATTTTACCACTCTAATTTCCCGACGATACCATCTCCGCGACACCGCCACGTGATTGTAAGACCCATAAAAATGACGGTAATGAAACAATAACCCTTCCACAGCCGAATCTGACAAATACTGCTGCATGGATTGCTTAATGATGGGCAAATCATTTTCATGGACACATTCATCTCCTTGAATATAAAAAGCCCAATCTGTATCGGGTGAAATGGCTGCGTATGCTTTGTCTGTTTCTAAAGCAAAGGTGCGACCACCTTCTCGCTGCGTGTCATCCCAAACCGTTTCTACAATTTTAATTTTTTCAGAAGGTATCGCTTGAATCAATGCCAAGGTATCATCTTCCGACTGGCCAACAGCTACCACAAATTCATCGCAAATTGGCAAAATGGAAGTTATTGCCTCTACAATGGCGTAATCATTTTTGATTGCATTCCGAATGAAAGTAAAGCCTGCTATTTTCATTCGACTAATATTTTACTTGAATCCCGTGATAGGTATCAGGTTCTTCATAATCTTTTCTCAAAGGATGTCCACTCCAATCTTCTGGCAATAAGATTCTTCTTAAATCAGGGTGGCCAGTAAATTTCACACCTACCAAATCAAAAGCCTCTCTTTCATGCCAATCGGCTGTTTTCCAAATGTGAGAAACCGTTGGCACCTCAGGTAAAGATCCATTAGGCAATTCACGTGGCACGACCACTCGAAGATGAAATGTCAAATGATTGGGAATGGAATACAAGGTATATATCAATTCCAAATCACCTTTCTCGGGACCATTATCGATGGCCGTCAAACAAGACAATGAATCAAAATATGCCTCAGGACTTCTCCATAACAAATCACAAACAGCTACTAAATCTTCTACTTCTAATGTAATACGTGCATTTGCTTCATCCCAATGTAGGCTTTTGCCTAAATTTTGCTCTATCAATTCCTTTATGTGTAGCACCGTATTCATCTGAGTCTTTTTATGCTATGGCTTCCAAAATACGAGCAGGAACGACCAAACTTTCCTTTTGAATTTTCTCCTGCAATTTAATAATCCCTCCCAATAAGGCTTCTGGCCTAGGCGGACAGCCTGGTACATACACATCCACGGGAATAATTCGATCCACTCCTTTCACTACGTGATATCCATGATCCCAATAGGGACCACCACAGTTAGAACAAGAACCCATAGATATCACATACCTCGGCTCAGGCATTTGCTCATACAAACGACGAATCCGATCTGCCATTTTGAAAGTAACCGTTCCAGCCACGATCATGACATCCGACTGACGAGGGGAAGGACGAGGAAATACTCCAAAACGATCCAAATCATATCCTGAGGCAAATGCCTGCATCATTTCGATCGCACAGCAAGCTAAACCAAAGCTCATAGGCCACAAAGAACTCGCTCGAGCCCAGTTGAGCAAATCCTCTACTTGGCTAATGACAAATCCTTCCGACTGAAACTGTTGATCTAATAAGCTTTTCATATATTATCTTACAATGGTCAAGTTACCATAAATAGTCCCATATTCCTCACTAGGTGTAATGCGGTACATGTATGTTCCAGAGGGCAAATCCTTCCCATTAAACTTCCCCTTGAAGGGTTTTTCTTCATATTGATACCCCGTACTTTCAAAAACAGGCTGCCCCCATCTGTCAAATATCACAATGTTGGCATCAGGATAATTGTATAAATAGTCAATAAACCATTCATCATTGGTATCATCCGAATTGGGAGTAATGGCATTGTATGGATGTATCTTAACTAAAACAACGACGTCAATGGTCGCAAAACTTTGACATGGTTGACCCGTAGTGGCGTCTTTACCGACTCCCGTAATAAAATAAGTTAAAGTAAAACTGGTCCCTTCTAAATCCTGATGACTCTGGATGATTTTCTGAATATCGAAGGTCGTATTTAATCTAGTAGAATCCGTTACGCCAATCTCTTGCCCTCGATTTGTACCTGCTAATGTCCATGTCCATTTAATATCCGCATTCTGAGCACCATTGACAGGAATAGGAATAGGACTAGGGTAAGGTTCACCTATAAGGCGATTGGGAGAAAACACCACTACTTTTTTTTCAGTAGCTACCCAAACCGGACATTGAGCCCATGAAGACACATAAGTTCCCAATAAAAAAACGAGTAACAAGAATGACTTTACACGAGTTAAAGAAGGGTATGTTAATCTAGAAATTAATAAAGTGTTTGTTAAAAACATAAAGCTTAAAAAATTCTCCCTAAGGTTTTGTAAATATACCTAAATTCACAAAATTTTTAAGGAATGCCCATGACCCATTTTTTTGAAACAGATTTAGCTCTATTACGCGGTATCACTCCCGCAAGGCTTAGTTTGCTTCAAACGGAGTTAGGTCTTTTTACCTATGGCGACTTAATTCAATATTTCCCCTTTCGCTACGAAGACCGAACAGCCATTTATTCCATTGACCAAATTACGGAACAAATGGAGCATGCTCAATTTGTAGGACGCATTCGTTACAAAGAAAAAATAGGTCAGGGACCCAAGCAAAGGCTCGTTGCCCAATGTTGCGACGAATCTGGCTGCATTGAACTCGTCTGGTTTCAAGGCATTAAATGGCTTGAAAAAACCTTAACGCCTGGGGTGGATTATTTATTTTATGGCAAGCCCACTAGCTTCAATGGGCAAATGCAAATTACGCATCCAGAAATGGAAGTATACAAGGGTAAAGCACAAAATGACACCTATTTTCATCCAGTTTATTCCTTAACTGATAAATTAAGAAAAAAATACATCGACAGTAAAGTGATTGCTCAATTGCAAAAAAATGTCTTGCAAGTGGCCTTCCCTTACATTCGAGAAACGCTACCCGCTGAAATTATTCAACAATTTAAACTCATTTCTAAGCAGGAAGCCCTATACCATATTCATTTACCCCAATCCGAGAATTGGTTGCATCAAGCCAAAAGACGTTTGAAATTTGAAGAGCTCTTTTATAACCAACTCCGATTAATCAAACAAAATTTAGTCAGGAAAACCGCGTTTCCGGGACAGGTCTTTTCTTCGGCTGCCCTACTAACCAATTTCTATCAGAATCACATGCCCTTTGAGCTAACCAATGCGCAGAAAAAAGTGATTCGAGAAATTTTTCAGGATATGAAGTCGGGCCAACAAATGAACCGACTCCTCCAAGGCGATGTAGGATCTGGCAAAACGATTGTTGCTTTTATAGCCATGCTTTTGGCTATTGATAATGGCACACAAGCCTGCCTAATGGCTCCTACCGAAATTCTAGCCGATCAGCATTACCAAGGTTTAAAGAAATTTGCTGATTTATTGGATATCCGAATCGCAAAATTAACTGGGTCAACTAAAAAGAAAGATCGACAAGTTTTGCATGAGGATTTAGCCTCGGGAAAACTGCATATTTTAGTGGGAACCCATGCCATATTTGAAGATGTAGTCCAATTTCATAATTTGGGACTATGCATCATTGATGAACAACATCGTTTTGGCGTAGCCCAACGAGCTAAACTTTGGGATAAAAACAAACAGACCCACCCGCATGTGATGGTGATGACGGCCACACCGATCCCGCGTACTTTAGCTATGACCTTGTATGGGGATTTAGACATTTCCATCATTGATGAAATGCCAGCAGGAAGAAAAGCCATTCAAACGATCAATCGTTATGATAGTCATCGGCTACAAGTATTTGGCTTTATTCAAAATGAATTGAGCAAAGGTCGACAAGTATATATTGTCTATCCTCTGATTGAAGAATCCGAAAAAATGGATTTCAAAGATTTAATGGATGGCTTTGAAAGTATTTCCAGAGCCTTTCCCGAAGTGCCTTTGGGTATTCTTCATGGTAAAATGAAGTCGGCCGATAAAGATTTTGAAATGGCTCGCTTTGTCAAAAATGAAACCAAAATCATGGTAGCCACTACCGTTATTGAGGTAGGCGTCAATGTCCCTAATGCCAGTATTATGATCATTGAAAGTGCTGAAAGATTTGGATTGGCACAACTGCATCAGCTTAGAGGCCGTGTAGGTCGTGGGGCTGAACAGAGTTACTGTATTTTAATGACCAATTATAAGTTAAGTGCCGATACCAAAAAAAGGATAGAAACCATGGTTAGAACCAACAATGGTTTTGAGATTGCCGAAGTAGATTTACAATTGAGAGGACCCGGCGATTTAGGAGGTACGCGTCAAAGTGGTGCTATTGATCTGATGATTGCTGATCTTGCCAAAGACGGCGAAATCTTAAAAGTTGCTAGAGAAACTGCTCAGAAAATATTGGATGAAGATCCTCAACTAACACATCCTAATCATCAGATGATTCGTGAACAGGTTGCACATCAACGAAGAGACACGACTAACTGGGCTAAAATAAGCTAAGAGACTCTTTAGTTTAAATTTGGGTCATCTGGATAAGTAGATAGCACCCGATAATCTCCTCCTTTATCAAACAAGACTTTCCTCCACAAATTCATAGTTGGTTCATCAAAAACATATTCCGCCTTGGCTGGATGTAGCATCCAAGCATTGGATTTCACTTCTCGATCCAACTGACCAGCACCCCAGCCTGAGTAACCAATAAAAAATTTAATTTCTTCAAAATTAATTTCTCCTCCTACCACTAATTCGATGGCTCTTTCGAAATCACCTGACCAAAATATTCCTTCTCCAATCTCAATTCCATCGGGTATTAAATCAGGCCTACGGTGAATAAATTGCATGATAGTGGGGTCAACTGGCCCACCCGAATAAAGCGGCACATCTTCCATAACCTTTTCATCCATGTAAGAATCCAACACAATTTCTTGTCGTTGATTTAACACCAATCCAAAGGAATGAGAGGATGAATGTTCACATAATAATACCACGGAACGATGAAAAGAGGGATCCTCCAAAAATGGTTCCGAAACCAATAGCATACCTGGTTTTAATTCCAATGGAGCATTTTTCTTAGGCATAAAAAAGAAATTTGTAAGTTTGTTAGAAATGAAATTGACCATGGCCACCAACATTTACCTCTCTTTAGGAGGCAATCTAGGAAATACCCTCGAAATTTTTAAAAATGTCTATCCAATTCTTGAAAAAAAAATAGGGCCAATACTTCAATTTTCATCCATTTATCAAACCAAAGCATGGGGAAATACGAATCAAGCAGATTTTTTAAACCAAGTTTTAGAATTACTGACCGAACTCCCTCCACAAGAATTAATCGCTGAATTATTAGCTATTGAATCAGAGTTAGGTCGAGTAAGAAAACAACAGTGGGAAGCAAGAATCATTGATTTGGACATTCTATTTTATGGAGATCAAATTGTCCAAGAAAGTAATTTACAAATCCCTCACCCCTTTTTACCTCAAAGAAAATTTGTATTAATTCCTTTGGCAGAAATAGCCTCAGCATTTATACATCCTGTATTGAAAAAGAACATGAGCACAATCGAATCCGAATGTCCAGATAGTTCAGAAGTCACGAAACTGTCATTATAAGTTTTCCTGAACCTTTGCTTTATCCATGGTATCCATCGTACCAAACACATAATCCCAAATAGGAGAAGAAACACCAAATACAGCATTTCCATCTTTATAATGGTGAACAGCATGATTAACCCAAAGCAATTTGAAATAGTTTTTGGGAGGAGGATAAGCATGTACACAATAATGCACTAATAAGTAAGATGCATAACCCCAGATGAATCCAGGAAAGAAAGCAAAAGCATAATTGTTTAAGGCAAAATAGGATATAGAAAAAAGCATTCCTACGACTAATACAGCAATCACTGGTGGCATCGCCAAGCGAGATTTATCTTTTGGATATTCATGGTGCACACCATGAGCAATGTACTGAAATTTGGAACGCGCTTCGGTGGTGGGCTCAATGTGATAAATGCTTCGATGCACCCAATATTCAATGAATGTAAATCCGAAAAATCCGATTAAAAATAGGCTTAAAATCACCATATTATCCAATACCGCATATGTAAATGCAAAGTACAAAAGCACCATGCCCGTTAAAAAAAATAAAGTTACTGGTATAGCAATATGAGTTCTTGACAACCTCTCCAAAAAAGGATTTTCAAATAATTGTTTGGAACCCGAATGCTTCGGACGTATGTTTTGTTTTTCCATATTTCGAATTTTTAGAAAAAAATCGGAATTGAATTGTTAGTAGACTTAGGCAATAGATACAAAAATAATAGAAACTATTCGCTATCCAAAAGATTCTGAGTAGGGAATTTCCAACTTTGACTTATAACTCTTTGATAGTAATTTTCGTAGAGTGGCAATATTTTCTCAATGTCGAATAATTGGGCTCTTTCCAATGAATTCTTCTTCATTTGCGTCAATAATGCTTCGTCTGAAAGTAGTTTAATGGTATTTTTGGCCATATCTTCAATATCACCAATTTCACTCACAAAGCCCGTTTCTCCATGAATATTAACTTCCGTAATTCCTCCAGCATTGGATGAAATCACGGGCACTTCACAGGCCATAGCTTCTAAAGCTGCCAAACCAAAACTCTCTTTTTCTGATGTTAAAAAGAAGACATCTGCTAAAGAAAGGGCTTCTTCAATGGTATCCAATTTGCCTAAAAAACGAACATCTCCTTGAACGCCTAAATCCCTACAAAGCGCTTCAATGGCAGAACGTTCTGGTCCATCACCCACTAACAACAATTTGGAAGGAATTACTTTACGGACTTTTTCAAATACATGAATGATATCTTCAATTCTTTTTACTTTCCTGAAATTGGAGGTATGCATCAACAGCTTTTCTCCATGTGGGCAAATAGCTATCTTGAAATGCTCTTTGGCTTGTTTTTTAAAGCGCTTGAGGTCAATGAAATTTGGGATAACTTCAATTGCACTTAAAATCTCAAATTCGGCATAGGTATCATTTCTAAGACTTTCAGATACTGCTGTAACTCCGTCAGACTCATTGATGGAAAAAGTAACAACGGGCTCAAAAGAAGGATCCCTTCCTACCAAAGTTATATCTGTTCCGTGCAAGGTTGTAATTACCGGCACGTGGATTCCTTTATACTTTAAAATTTGCTTCGCTAAATATGCTGCAGAAGCATGAGGAATAGCATAATGCACATGCAATAAATCCAACTTTTCATTGATGGTCACATCCACCATTTTACTGGCTAAAGCAGATTCATAAGGTAAATATTGAAACAAAGGATAAGATGCCACACTCACCTCATGATAAAAAATATTCTCGGAAAAGAAATCCAATCGAGGGGGTTGGGTATATGTGATAAAATGCACCTCATGGCCAACCGAGGCAAGGGCTTTTCCTAACTCGGTTGCCACAACCCCACTTCCTCCATACGTTGGATAACAAATGATTCCTATTTTCATGTTCCGATTTTGACCTGAAGAAACAAAACTTGAAATTTTGCCTAAAGGTTCCGCAATATGGCCTAAATTTGTAAGAAAATAATCGTTTAGGCTTGAAAAACATCGTCATTTTTGCTTCAGGATCAGGTTCCAATGCGGAAAAAATCATTCAACATTTACAAGGCTCCCTCTTGGCCCAAGTAAGTAGTATTTACTGCAACAATCCCGAAGCGGGCGTTATAGAACGTGCCAAACGACTAAATATCCCTTGTCGAGTTTTCTCCCGTGAAGAGTATAAAAATGGGGTTGTATTGAGCGAAATTCAAGCTTTGCATACGGATTGGATTGTATTAGCTGGATTCTTATGGCTGATACCAAGTAGTTTTGTTCAAGCATATCCTCAACGCATTGTCAACTTACATCCTGCCCTGTTACCTAAGTTTGGAGGAAAAGGCATGTATGGTCATTTTGTACATGAAGCCGTCATTGAAGCAGGAGAAAAGGAATCAGGTATTACCATACATTTTGTGAATGAAAAATACGATGAAGGGGCCATCATTCATCAAAGTTCATTCAGCATTGATCCTGGCGACAGCCCAGAGGATGTCGCCAGAAAAGGCCAAGTTCTCGAACACCGTGATTTCCCAGCAGTGATTGAAAAACTAATTGAGCAATCAAATTAATTACCAGCCTCCTCCCAATACTCGGTAGAGCTGAATGGCATGTATCCAACGTTTTCTTGAAATTTCAAGCAATTCCAATTCCGAACGTAAAGCATTTTGTTGGGCAGTAAGTACTTCTAAATAGTTTGCCTTAGCGGTGGTAAATAGTGTTCCCACAGTAGCGATGGCTGATTTTGTCAACATCACTTCTCGCTCCTTAAGCTGATCCATTCGCTGCAAATAAGCTAAGGATTTCACCTGAGTATCCCATTCCAAAAAACCTTTTAAAAGTGCATTTTGATAGGTTAAATCTAAGGCCTTCCATCGAGCATTTTCCCGACCAATTTGAGAATACAATGCGGAACGGTTTAACCAAGGTGCTGTAATTCCTCCAATTAATTGATAAGCCATGGAAGCGGGCAATTGAAACAAATAAGCTGGCTGAAAACCTTGAACACCTAACATGCCTGATAATACAACCGATGGTTTCAACGCCAAGTCGGCACTTTGCTTATTTAACAATTGTGCCTCCAATTCTAATCTAGCTTGACGAACGTCTGGTCTTCTTTCCAATTGATCAATCTGGATTTGCGCATACATAGAGCTGTCCAATGAACAATTGAAAGGATATTGAGATCGTGCTATCTTTTTATTAGGCTGATTTAACCAATACCTAAGCTGATTTTCTAATTCGATAATCTGTTGTAAAACCAGACCTTCCTGAGCTCGAGAATTCAACCACTGTGCCTCCAATTGCTGGACAGCAGACTCATTCACCACACCAGCTTCTTTCTGAATTTTAACCAAATTCAATGCACTGTATTGAATCCCAATATTGGTTTTCAGAATATCTAACTCTTGATCTAATGCGACTAACTGACCATACATGCCTGCTACTTCAGAAACCAAGGAAGTAATGTACCATTGTTGACCTGATTCCGTAGCTAAATACCGCAATGCACTCGCCTTTTTACGTTTAGAAAGCTTGCCCCAAATATCCACTTCCCAAGAAGCCTGCAAGCCTATCATCACATCGGGCAAATGCTCCGGGATAATTTGATCTTGGGAAATATTGGGCGAAAACTTAGTATCATAATTCCCTACACCATCCATGGTGTATTTACTGAATTTTCTCAAACTAGGTTGAATAACACCTGAAACTGTTGGCTTCATAGCACCTCGGTCAAATGTATATTGAGCACGACTAATGGCCAGATTTAGGAATCCAATTTTAATATCATTGCTGCGGATCAAGACAGAATCAATCAATTGCACTAATAAACTGTCTTTCTTCCAACAGGCTTCAATGCTAGAAACAGACTGTCCCAAATCTTTCATCCGATAAGATTCTAATTCCGCATCAATCTTTCGGGCGTCTCGGAAAATGGCTTGCTGACAAGACAGCAAGCTCATGGAAAATATACTTATTATGATAATTAGACGCATATTAAACCTTGGGTTTAGAAAATTTAGCAGATATACTAGCAAAGACAACAAACAATCCAGGAATAAGAATTAATCCTCCTATCGTTCCCATAATCATACCACCTGCAGAGGCTGTACCAATGGTTCTATTACCAATCGCACCTGCTCCACTTGAAATCATCAAGGGAATCAATCCCGCCACAAAGGCAAAAGATGTCATCAAAATAGGTCTCAATCGAGCAAAGGCTCCCTGTTTAGCCGCATCCATAATGCTGGCACCTTGTTTCATTTGCGCTAAGGCAAACTCGACAATCAAAATGGCATTTTTGCCCAACAAACCAATCAACATAACCATGGCTACTTGTGCATAAATGTTGTTTTGAAGTCCAAAAACCTGCAAGAATAAATATACCCCAAAGGCCCCCATCGGTAAAAAGATCAACACAGGGAATGGCATTAAAAATGATTCATACTGAGCAGAGAGCAATAAGTACACAAATACCAAACAAACGATAAAAATGAAAATAGCTTGATTCCCCGCTAAAAACTCCTCCCTTGTCATGCCTGACCATTCAATGGTATAACCTCTCGGCAGGTTTTTAGCCGCTTGAGTTTGTATCTCTTTCAAGGCCTCACCTGTACTAAATCCTGGAGCTGGTTCACCATTCACCATGGCGGAAGTAAACATATTAAATCGTGTCAGTTGCTCTGGACCATACACTCTCCTCATTTTCATGAATGAGGAATAGGGCACCATTTCTCCATCTTTATTTTTGGCATAAAACTTCATGACATCATCTGGATGAATACGATAACTAGGGTCCACTTGCACCATGACTTTGTACATCTGTCCAAATCGGATAAAGTTCGTTGCATAAAAACTACCTAGTAAGGTTTGCAAATTATCCATGGCCGTTAACACATTCACTCCTTTTTGGGCAGCAGCTGATTGATCCACTTCCAACATATACTGAGGAAACGTAGGGTCAAAACTGGAAAAAGTATTTTGGATGGCTGCTGATTCATTCAGCTTTTTAGCAAACTCCAATGTTACGGCAGATAATTTTTGTAAATCTCCACTACCTGTTCTATCCTGCACTCGAAATTCAAATCCAGAGGCATTTCCAAAACCAGGCACAGCAGGAGGAGGAATAAGCTGAATGCTTGCATCTTTAATTTCCTTTGTTTTTTCACGAACTTCCTCAATCACCTCATCGAGGTTTTTATCGCGCACATCCCATGGTTTTAAGGTCACAATACCCATTCCAAAAGAAGCCCCGCTTCCATCTGTTAATAAACTAAAGCCTGCCAAACTAGAAAAGGATTCTATGGCCGACACACTTTTAATTTGTTGGTACACATCATCCATCACTTTTTCTGTTCTTTCTAATGTCGCCCCAGATGGAGTTGTTACGTTCACATATAACGTTCCTTGATCTTCTGTTGGAATAAATCCTGTAGGTACTTGACGAACCAAAAACACGGTAGCTAACGTGAAAATCCCTAAGGTTCCCCACATGATGGTTCTACGATGAATGATAAACTGCACTACCCCAAGATACTTATTGGCAATCTTGTCATAGCGATGGTTGAAAGCAATAAAGAATCGACCCAATATATTTTTATCATCCAAATGAGGCTTTTTCAATAACAAGACACAAAGTGCAGGTGTTAGCGTTAATGCCGTTAATCCTGATAAGGCAATGGATATAGCCATAGTTACCGAAAACTGCCTAAAGAATACTCCCACAGGTCCAGATAAAAAAGCAACTGGTACGAAAACCGAAACCATCACTAAGGTAATGGCCATGATTGCACCTGAAATTTCAAACATGGCTTCTTTGGTAGCTGCTAGTACTGACATATGCTTTTCTTCCATTTTAGCATGGACTGCCTCCACCACCACAATGGCATCATCGACCACAATACCAATGGCCAAGACCAAAGAGAACAAGGTTAATAAGTTGATCGAAAAACCAAAAAAGAGCATGAAACTAAAAGTTCCGACCAAAGAAACTGGAACGGCGATAATAGGCACCAAGGTCGCTCTCCAATCCTGTAAGAATAAGAACACCACTAAAGCCACCAATAAAAAAGCTTCCAATAATGTCTTGATTACCTCATGGATAGATGCATCTAAAAAGCGGGAAACATCATAACTAATGGTATAACCCATACCCGGAGGAAAGGTGCTAACTTTTAATTCTTCTAAACGTTTTTTCACCGTGGCAATCACTTCTGCCGCATTAGACCCTGGTCTTTGTTTTAGTAATATGGCTGCTGAAGGTTTCCCATTTTCCTTAGATAATACATCATAATCTAATGATCCAAACTCGATATCTGCTACATCTTTTAATCGCAATAATTGACCCGATTCCGTGGACTTGATGATGAGATTTTCATACTCTGCCACTTGGGTAAACTTCCCCGTATATCGAAGCACATATTGCAATGCTTGGGCTCTTTTACCTGAACTCTCGCCAATTTTACCAGGTGCGGCTTCCACATTTTGACTCCTTAGAGCCGCCACTACGTCATCGGCTGAAAGTTTGTACGCAAATAAGCGGTCAGGGTGTAACCACACACGCATGGCATACTCTCTTGAACCCATAATATCCGCAAAACCCACCCCATTGATACGCTTCAATTCAGGCAATACGTTGATATCAGCAAAATTGTAAATAAACTTTTCATCAATGCTTGAATCCGAACTTAATAAGTTCACATACAGCAACATACTATTCACTTCCTTCTCTGTCACCACACCTGCCTTAATTACCTCTTCTGGCAATTCATCCAAAACCGTTTGAACTCTGGTTTGTACATTGACCGCCGCTACATCTGGATCAGTGCCTACTTCAAAATAAACTTGAATGATACTAGTTCCATCATTTCCAGAAACAGATGTCATGTAGGTCATGCCGGGCACTCCGTTGATGGCCCGTTCCAAAGGTGTCACCACAGCTTTTGCACATACTTCTGCATTAGCTCCAGTATATTTCGTTGTAACTGTCACCGCCGGAGGAACAATATCTGGAAACTGTGTAATGGGCAGTTGCTGCATAGAAATAACTCCCAAAATCACAATAAAGAGGGAAACAACAATTGCCAGAACCGGTCGGGTTATAAATTTTTGTACCATGGTTCTAGCTTAAAGTGTTTTAGATTTTTCCAAAATGCGACGCATTGGAATATACTCTCCTTTGATCTTTTGTCCCTGTTTCACCAGTTGAATACCTTCAACTAATAGGGTATCGGCAGAATTGAACCCTTTAACTAAATAAAAGTGCGGCATCCGAATCTCAGGTACTAGGCTTTTCATCTTCAACATACCCGTCTTGTCTTTGACAAAAACATAGTTTTTTTCCTGAATTTCGAATACCGCCTTTTGTGGAATTAACCAGTAACCATTCACCTTTTTGGGCATTTGAACGCGACCAGATGATCCATGTTTCAACAGTTTTTCTGGATTATCAAATCTTGCCCGAAAGGCAATATTACCTGTATTCTTATCAAACTCACCTTCAATTGTTTCCACCTTACCAGAATGTGGGTACAAATCACCGTTGGCCAATAATAACGTGACAGCGGTATTGTTTTTAAAACCTTCTCCCAATTCTGCAAATGCCAAATATTCCTTTTCAGAAACATTAAAATAGGCAAATACGTTTTTGGTATCCGATAAGGTGGTTAATAAAGTGCCTTCGTCGACTAAGCTACCCGATTTGAAGGGGAGCCGATCCACTACCCCATCAAATGGCGCCCGAATAGAAGAATATTCAACGCGTAATTGAGCCGCTTTTACGTGAGCTTCTGCTTCCTCTTTTTTCGCCTTTAATCCTTCTATTTTAGCTAATGCTATGGATAATTGGTTTTTCGCAATGACATTTCGATCTACCAGTAATCGGGTATTAATTAACTCCAATTCCTCCGCTTTAATATCAGCCATGGTTTGGTTTAACACCGATTTGGCTCGCATGACCTCAGCCAAATACTCCAAATTATTAATGGTGAATAAAACTTGTCCTTTACGAACTGCCTTTCCTTCATCCACATGTATTTTATCCAAATACCCTTTTACTCGGGCTCGTATTTCTACGTTGTTGATGGCATGTATATCTGCCACAAACTCCTGAGATATAGTTGTATCCATTTGGATAGGTACACTGACTTCTAGACTGGATATTTCCTGACTATTGGATTCATTTTTAGTACCGCATGCTTGCAAAAGGATAATTCCCATACATAACACTAGCTTAGACGCTCGATTCATTTTACTTTATTTAGGTTGGGCAATTGCCTGTTGTTTATAAGAACTTCGTTCTAATCCTTGGCTAACTTCTACGTTTTGTTCAATTAAGGTTTCTCTTTTTTGATACTTAGGAGTCTCTTTACTTACTTGTTTAGAATACCCTTTATTGATCACTTGAATAACTTTAGCTTCGGATTTAATATTTTTATTTATCTGGGCTTTATAATTAGCCGGTACTTGGCTAATCCCTATGTGTGCACAGAAAACACATAAGAATAGCATGAAATATTTCATATAATTCAAATTAATAGATGTGTGAAAGCTAAAAGCCCCACTCACCTGATACAAGAAATGTTTTTGTATTGTTTTGTTTCTAATTGTTCGGGGTTAGACCGACAATTGAGGAGGAGGACAAATCATGTCCAAAGAGATATCCTGATAAGGATTAGTCTTTAGCTGAACGACTAATTCAGGTTGATTCACTTGAAATAACTGAAAATGGGATGCGGGCTGAAGTAGAAATACAAATCCTTCTTCTTCCATGTCTTGCGCTTCATCAGAAGATTGACCTTCTGAATTGATGTCAGAGAACTGATCTACCCAAACTTTTGATGCTTCTTGAGTATTTTTAATCGTGCTCAAAATCAAGCTGTCGTTGATCATCAAGACGGCAAGCAAGAAAAAACACCACGTTAATAAATTCCTCATTTAGGCAAAAAAAGTACAATTGGTTTAAGAAAGGTATGCTATATTAAACCGAAAAACCACAAAATCGTTTTAAAATACTAAATAATATTATTCTTTAATCTCTTCAAAAGGCACATAATCGCCATCATCTACTTTGGTAGACCGAGGCTTTGATTTAGCTTGAGGCGGGACATAGTCCACATCTATACTTCCTTCTCTTTTTGTCTCTTTTTGTCGATAAGCCTGTTCAGATTGCTGTCTATGTACCTGAGTAATAATATAACTCTTAAACAGCAATTTGAACAAAGGCCTAATGACGTATATAAACAAGAAAATAAGACCGAGAATCTTTAACATATTTTTATTTTTTGTCTATTAACGACTTAAATATAAATTTCGTTCCCCATACACCTTTCTAAAAAACTCATCTTTTAAATCATCAATGAAATAAATGGCTTCTCCGGTGGATTTCATCTCGGGACCTAATTCCATGTTGACATTCGGAAATTTGTTGAAAGAAAATACAGGAATCTTTATCGCGTATCCTTTCTTAACGGGCTGGAAGTTAAAATCTTTTACCTTTTTATCTCCTAGCATCACTTTAGTAGCATAATTAACATAAGGTTCTTGATATGCTTTACAGATGAATGGCACCGTTCTAGAAGCTCTAGGATTAGCTTCAATGATGTACACCACTTCATTTTTAACTGCGAATTGAATATTCAACAAACCTTTTGTTTTCAATGCGACTGCGATTTTCTTCGTATGATCCTCGATTTGCTTGATCACGTTTTCAGATAAATCAAATGGAGGTAATACCGAGTGTGAATCTCCTGAGTGGATTCCAGCAGGCTCAATATGCTCCATTACTCCAATAATATACACATCTTCTCCATCACAAATGGCATCAGCCTCCGCCTCTATTGCATTTTCAAGGAAGTGATCAAGTAGAATTTTATTTCCAGGAATATCCCGTAAAATATCCACCACATGTTGCTCCAACTCTTGCTCATTGATTACAATCTTCATCGATTGACCACCCAATACATAACTTGGACGAACTAATAAGGGATACCCTAATTCACGACCTAAAAGCACGGCATTGTCGGCATCTTCGCAAACTCCAAATTTAGGATAAGGAATATCCAAGTCTTTCAAAAGGCTTGAGAATGCTCCGCGGTCTTCTGCCAAATCCAAGGCTTCAAATGAAGTACCTAAGATTTTAATACCATATTTAGATAATTTCTCTGCTAATTTCAAAGCTGTTTGACCACCCAATTGCACGATGACACCTTCTGGTTTTTCATGTTGAATGATATCGTATACATGCTCCCAGAAAACAGGCTCAAAGTATAGCTTATCTGCAATATCAAAATCCGTAGAGACTGTTTCAGGATTTGAATTAATCATGATGGTTTCATAACCTGCTTCCTTAGCCGCTAAGACACCATGTACACAAGAATAATCAAATTCAATACCTTGACCAATACGGTTAGGCCCCGAACCTAAGACAACTACTTTTTTACGGTCAGATGATTTAGACTCATTGTCCATGGAAGCAGTACTCTGTCCAAAAGTTGAGTAGTAATAAGGTGTTTTTGCTTCAAATTCCGCTGCACAAGTATCTACACACTTATACAAACGCTTGATTCCTAAACTATTACGCTTATCGTACACCTCTGACTCCAGGCATCGCATGGCATGGGCAATCTGGCGATCAGCAAAACCTTTATGTTTCGCTTCTTCTAATAAATCGGTTGGAATAGTAGCTAAAGTATATCGCTCAATTTCCTTTTCAACCCGAACTAAATCTTCAATTTGGTATAAGAACCATTTGTCGATTTTAGTCAATTGTTGAATCGTTTTGAAAGATATACCCATTTTAAAGGCATCATAAACGTGGAACAAACGGTTCCAAGATGGATTAGCCAATGAATGCATAATAGCATCTTGATCTCTCAATTCTTTTCCATCTGCACCTAAACCGTTACGCTTGATTTCCAAAGATTGACAAGCCTTTTGTAAAGCTTCTTGGAAATTACGACCGATTCCCATAGTCTCTCCAACAGATTTCATTTGAAGGCCTAAAGAGCGATCTGCACCTTTGAATTTATCAAAGTTCCAACGAGGAACCTTCACAATCACATAGTCTAAAGCTGGTTCAAAATACGCTGAAGTAGTTCCCGTAATTGCATTGGTTAACTCATCTAAGTTATAACCAATCGCCATTTTGGCAGCGATTTTTGCAATTGGATAACCCGTTGCTTTGGAAGCCAAAGCAGATGAACGAGAAACACGAGGATTGATTTCAATGGCAATAATGTCGTCTGTTTCAGGATTCAGTGCAAACTGCACATTACATCCTCCTGCAAATTTACCGATGGCATTCATCATCATAATGGCCATATCACGCATGCGTTGGTAAATTGTATCTGGCAATGTCATAGCGGGAGCCACCGTGATGGAATCTCCTGTATGTATACCCATTGGGTCAAAATTCTCAATGGAGCAAATGATGATAACGTTACCTAAATTATCACGTAACAACTCCAATTCATATTCTTTCCAGCCCATGATAGACTGTTCAACTAACACCTCATGAGTAGGCGATGCATGCAAACCTTTATTCAAAGCTGCATCAAAGTCCTTAGGGTCATTCACGAAGCCTCCTCCTGTACCTCCCAATGTGAAAGAAGGGCGAATTACTAGCGGGAAACCTGTTTCTTGGGCAATTTCTTTTCCTTCTAGGAAAGAACGAGCGGTTCTTCCTTTACAAACCCCCACACCCAATTCCAACATTTTCAAACGGAATTTCTCGCGATCTTCTGTTGTCTCAATGGCTTTGATATCAACCCCAATAATCTTTACACCATATTTTTGCCAAACTCCAGCTTCTTCACAATCAATAGCCAAGTTTAAGGCTGTTTGTCCACCCATCGTTGGCAACACAGCATCCACTTGGTGTCTTTCCAAAATATGAATGATAGAAGCTCTATCTAATGGCTTCAAATAGACATGATCGGCATTCATAGGATCCGTCATGATGGTGGCAGGGTTGGAATTGATCAGAATCACTTCGATTCCTTCTTCTCGCAATGAACGAGCTGCTTGAGAACCAGAATAATCAAACTCACAGGCTTGACCAATTACAATAGGACCAGAACCGATAATCAGAACGGAACGGATAGATAAATCTTTTGGCACGGTATTAATTTATTTTGTATCAATAGAAAACAAATTTTCAGACCTTTACACTTAGGCTCAAAAATTGTACAAAGTTAGTCGTTGAAGCCCGAATTGGGAAACGTTATTGAAAATAAAAATCAGGAATTTTAATCACAAACACCTTTTCCACAATTTGATTTCTTTTCGTCCCATTATTTCCCGTAATTTTGATAAAAATAAAAATCCCGTGATCAAGATAATCGTGGCTTGTGACGAAAAAAACGTCATTGGCAAAAACAATCAACTCATTTGGCACCTACCAGCTGACCTGAAACATTTCAAAAATTTGACCACAGGACATTCCATTATCATGGGGAGAAAAACCTTTGATTCCATTGGCAAAGCTTTACCTAATCGAAATAACTTGGTGGTCAGTCGACAAAACCAGATCCTTGCTGATGGGATAATTCTTTGTCACTCTTTGGAAGAAGCTATTTTGAAAGCTAAAAGTCTATCCAGAGATGATATCTTCATCATTGGTGGAGCCGAGATATATAAACAAGCTTTGGAAATAGCCGACCAAGTTATCCTCACACGATTGCACGACTATTTTGATGGAGATGCTTTCTTCCCAGAAATGCCTAGTCAAGAATGGGAAATTATTCAAACAGAAAGAGGTATTACCGATGAAAAGAACCCGTACCAATATAGTTTTTTAACTTACCAAAGAATTCGATAACATGGAAAGAAAAGTGGCTTTATTGGAACAAGCCATCCAATTGGATGATTTTTACCCATTTCTGCAAGACGATGTTGCAGGCGGAATTTGCTTGTTTATCGGCACCATTCGAAATAAAAATCAAAACAAAGAAGTGAAATCACTCGACATGGAAGCTTATCCTCCTATGGCTGTGAAACAAATAAACCTGTTAATAGATCAAGCTGGAGCAACATGGCCCATTCAAAAAGTGGTCATGGCTCACCGAACAGGCCCTTTACAAATTGGAGATATCGCCGTACTAATTGGAGTTACTTGCGTACATCGTGCAGAAGCATTTAAAGCTTGCCAATGGTTGATTGATCGCTTGAAAGAAGAAGTACCTATCTGGAAAAATGAATTTTATGAAGATGGTTCCTCTTGGTTGGTTCCCCATCCTTGAGCTAGCATCAAATTACATCCTCTTTGTTCCGAATTATCAAAGCGACCTAACACCTTAAATCGAATGCCGTCAGGTTCTAGCGAGCCTAAATCTTTGGTTTCAATAAAGGAACAAGAATCAATATTGGCGAGATCAATCACTTTGATTCCCCCCACTCGGCCTGCTTGTGTAACTTGTCCAAAGGGATCATTGACCTCCCTCAACAAAACCCGCATACTTACTCCAGGTGTAAAAACACCTGCTTGATCAGCATAAGCTTGAGAAAATAATTCCGTCATGCCATATTCGGAGGCAACTTGAGGCAAATGCATTTTTTCTTGTAGAAAGGCATGAACCTCCTCTCGCAACCACTCGGCGCGTCGGCCTTTCATCCCACCCGTTTCCATCACCATAACTCGACCTGCCGCTACGGCTTCTTTCCAAAAAGAAAAATCTTGTCCAGAATCTACCCAATCCAATAAGCCAAAAGTAACACCCATCAACCAGATCTTTCTGTCGGTCAGCAAAGCGGCCTTCAAATTTTCAACTAAAGCATCATATTGATTTAAATAAAAACCAGCGAGCTCGGATTGAGACTCTTTGATAAAATAATCCATCATGAAGACCAAGGAAGATGTGCTTCTTTCCAAGTAGGACGGCAAAAGAGCAAAAATATGGTAGTCATTTAATGAGCCATAATTCGATTCAAAAATTCTCTTGGCTTGACTTTGATAAAAAGCAGGATCACAAACAATGTGCTTGGAAGGAATTTGGCCAGTTGTTCCCGAACTTTCAAACTGAAATAAAATAGGCGCAAAGCCCGATTGAACGAGGTGGTTTTTAAATAACTCAATTGGCAAAAAAGGAATTTGGTCAATCGAAGCAATGCTGTTAACTTCTACTCCCAATAATCCTAGGTATAAATGATACAATGGATTATGGCTTGCTTGAAAGCGAAAAACGTCCAAAGCCAAGGTTTCAAAATCAGCATCTTGCATCTGACCCACTCGATTCTTCAAACTCAAAGAAAGGCTTTCCCAATCTTCGTTTTCACTCTGCATAGCTTTTTTTGAAATTATGCACAAAATTAATGCAAATCATTAACTTTACGCTTCTAATTACCACCGAATCTTCATGATTAAACTAGGTAGTCTCATCACCATCATTGCATTGTGCGCTTGGGCATTCATTGCCTGTGTACAAGAACCTGATTATAGCACCACGCCTAGCATTGAATTTGAATCCATTAAAAAAATCACGAAAATCAGTAATGACGGTTTTGGAGGTAAAGCCAAAATTGATTCCGTGGTGATGACCATCAAGTTTCAAGATGGAGATGGAGATTTAGGCATTACTACAGCGGAAAAAAATTCAGACCCTAAATACAAAGACTACCGTAATTTTGAGGTAGATGTATTATTTAAAAAGAACGGCAAATTCATACCCGTGACTTTCAGCCCCAAACTTGGTGGATTAATGAATTTCCCTTTTAAACCCGATCAAAAACCAGGGCCAATTGAAGGGTACATATCCTATTCCACTCAATTTGTGTATGCCTTTTATAAAGGTTATTCTCCGGATTTTACCGAGAAGAACGACACATTAGCATTCCGTATTTCCATTAAAGACAAAGCATTTCATCAAAGCAACACGATTGAGACAAGTCCTATCGTGATTTTTCAAGACTAAATATCCTTATGATTCTACGTTTTTTTCGCACCCTCAGCTTCGCTGTAATTTTTCTATTGGCTCATGTGAGCATGGCCCAAAAAAGTGTTAGTTTAGAAGATGTTTGGCAAAATTATACTTTCCGCCAAAGAAGCATTCAAAACCTTAATTGGACAAAAGACGGCCAACATTATACCGAGTTAAAAGAGGGGAAAATCATCAAATATTCTGTTGTCGATCCCAAAAACTCAGAAGTGCTTTTTGATGAAGAAATTCAGCGAGTAGCAGGTAAAAAGATAAAAGTAGAGTCCTTTAGTCTTTCATCTGACGAATTAAAAATCTTGATTTCCACGGAGTCTGAACAAATCTACCGACGCAGCTCAAAGGAAAACAATTTCATTTTTGACCGTCAAAACAAATCCATTACTCCTTTATCTAAAGCAGGAAAACAAATGCATGCTAGCTTTTCTCCCGATGGGAAAAAAGTGGCTTTTGTACGAGAAAACAACCTTTTCTTGGTGGATTTAATTTCTGGAAAAGAAAAAGCTATTACTACCTCTGGCAAATTTAACCATATTATTCATGGCGCTTGCGATTGGGTATATGAAGAGGAATTTTCCTTTGCTAAAGCTTTTCAATGGTCTCCAGATAGCAAAAAGATAGCCTATTATACCTTTGATGAAACAAAGGTTCCTGAATACAACATGCAAATGTGGGGGGAATTGTATCCGAAAGATTACCGTTTTAAATACCCTAAAGCAGGTGAAGCCAATTCCATTGTAAGCCTTAGCGTTTATTCTTTGACAAGTCAAAAAAGCATTCCAATTCAAGTTGGAAAAGATAAGGATCAATACATCCCAAGAATGAAATGGACAGCTAGCTCTGATTGGGTTTCTTTCATTCGCTTAAATCGCTTACAAAATCACATGGAAATCCTACATGCATCGGCAAAGGATGGAAACTCCAAAGTTATTTATGAGGAGAGAAGTAATACTTCCTTGGAAATTGAATCTGTTGGCAATGATATCACCTATTTAGCTGATCAAAAGCGGTTTATTTTCTCTTCTGAAAAGTCAGGATTTAAGCATTTATATGTTGCTGAAATTGCCACAGGAAAAGTAGATCCAATCTCAAAAGGAAACTGGGAAGTGGATGATTTTTATGGCTTTGATGAAAAAAGCCAAACACTTTATTTCAATGCCGCAGCGAAATCAGCGATACAAAGAGAAGTGTATAAAATTCAATTAGATGGTTCCAACTTCCAAATGATTTCTCAGCATGCTGGCACGAATACAGCCAACTTTAGCCCCGACTTCTCCTTTTATATGTTGTATTTCAGCTCAGCTAAAGAGCCTTTACAAATCAGCCTAAAGAGCAGTCAAGGTACTTTAATTCGTGTGTTAGAAGATAATACCAAATTAAAGCAACAGCTCAAAGACTATGCGATTTCTACCCGTGAATTCTTCCAAATCCCCTTAGCCAATGGTGAAAATTTAAACGCTTATACCATTAAACCTAAAAACTTTGATCCAAACAAAAAATACCCTGTTTTAATGCATGTATATGGTGGCCCTGGAAGTCAACAAGTATTGGATGCATATCCAGTAAGCAACGATTTTTATTGGTATCAAACCCTTTTGGACAAAGGCTACATAATTTATTGCGTCGATAATCGGGGTACAGGTGCTCGCGGAGTGGATTTCAAAAAAATCACTTACCAAAACTTAGGTAAAATTGAAGTTCAAGATCAAATTTATTCTGCCCAATATCTAGCGAAATTACCTTATGTTGACGCTTCCCGCATAGGAATTTGGGGATGGAGCTACGGCGGATTTATGTCGTCCAATTGCTTAATGCAAGGTGCAGATGTATTCAAAACGGCCATTTCAGTAGCGCCAGTGACTAATTGGCGTTTCTATGATAGTATTTATACAGAGCGTTATCAAAGAACACCACAAGAAAATGCGAAGGGGTATGATGAAAATTCACCCGTAAACCATGTTAGTAAATTGAAAGGTAATTTATTGTTGGTTCACGGAACCGGTGATGACAATGTCCATTTTCAAAATGCAGTGGCTTTACAAGAAGCGTTAATCAAGGCTAATAAACAATTTCAAAGTTTCTATTATCCCAATAAAAATCATAGCATTACAGGAGGAAATACCCGATATCATTTGTATCAAATGATGACCAACTTCCTTCTAAAGAATTTATAATGATTTGAGAATTTGATAAACTTCTGCGTTTAGGCGGTAAGTAAACATCCGTTGATCTTTCTCGTCAGGATGGACATCTAAAATTTGCTCTTTACCAAGTAATAAGCGCAAGGATTTGGTCAAATTCTCAAACATTTTTGCCCTAAATTGTCGCTGTGATTCGGGTGAACTTTTGTGTTTACCAAAGAAAGCGATGATTTGATGTCCTGAAATATTTCCTGTCGTATAATTTAAAATCAGGAAATCAAGGAGCATTTTTTCATTTTCACCCAATATAATTTTAAGGTTTTTTGCCAATCTCCGCTTTTTCCATTTTTGATACAAAAAGAAGGCTATGACTAGAAAACCCAAAGAAACTAAGATAACGGACCCTTCCAGAACAGATTGATACCAAGGTATTTGGCCAAGTTTTCCCACATATTCCGATTCTCGAAGTAAATCATTCACCATCATTCGGTGATTTTTAACTGTGCTAGGAGTAGATTGATTGGATAAATTTGTCCAAATTAACGTATCTCCATTGACATGAAAAGCTTTATCAAAATTCCCACTGTAGGGTCCTTCAACTACTAACCGATTATTGTTTTTCCAGCAATATGTTTTGAAATCATCCAAAACATCAATGATATACATCGTATCGAAATTTTTCTTACGACCAGATTTGTCCAATAAAAAGAAATAGCGCCCATTGAATAAATAATAACGGATTAAATCTTTCGATAAAAAGGATTTAATTTCTTCTAATTCAATTTTTCCAAGACTTGTAAATTCACTTTTCTCGAAATTATATTCATACATATTCCAATCCAACACATCTAAGCGATTCAAATCTGTTTCATTTATCTGATGGTTTCCCATGGTGATAAACTTATCCTGACTGGATACATAGGCTGTCAGGCCCATTGAAATTGCTGGAGGCACATCCCCTTTCGCTTGAATATTCAACCATTCCTTGCCCTCCGCATTGTATTTCGTTAAAATATTGGAGGAAGTCCCAAAGCCATATCCTCCAAAAGAGTATAGAATTCCATTTCGATAAAAAATACTACTCGAACAATTGGCACCCCTAAAATAGGTTGCGTCAATTCGCTTTAATATCAATTGCTTTTTATTGATTTGGTAGACTTGGTTGGTACAAGGTATTAACAGATAGGACCAATCTGAATGCTCTATTTTAAATTCTTTTACAGCATAATTAGCTGAAATCAAATCTTCATTTTTTACATTTTCAAAAGTCAATTCCCCTAAATTCATCCAGGGAAGGCCGTTCTTCGTTCTAGAAAGCTGACTATTCTCAAAATCAATTTTATAAAAGTACCCCGTGCTAGTACTAAACCATTCGATGCTATGAGCTTGGACATTTACGTGAATCAGTAAAAACAGTGATAAAATGTAATAGCCTAGGCGCATGATTTAGTTCTAATAGGTAATAAAAATGCAATTTTTTCAAGCAAAATTGTCAAATTATTAGGAATAGATTGAAGAGCTATGCCCAATTTTTCAACAAAATTGGCTAATTTTACGGATTAAAGTTTAATCCATACCCTGGATTAAACCATAAAAATCGCTTATGACCCTACACAGAGAAGGAAAAACCATTTTATTGACAGCTATTGTCATAGTATTAGCTATAAATGCCTTAGTGGCTTATTTTCTACCAGAGCAAGTTTATGTTCGTGAAGCTGTGGTGGTAATTACTGCTATATTTTATTTGCTTTTGGTGCAGTTTTTCCGTGTTCCTAAACGCGTAACTAACATCAACTCAAAGGATATCATTGCGCCTGCAGATGGCAAGGTTGTAGTGATTGAAGAGGCGGTGGAAACTGAATATTTCAAAGATAAACGCAGACAGGTTTCCATTTTCATGTCACCTATCAATGTGCACATCAATTTTAATCCAATTTCAGGAATCGTATCATATTTCAAATACCATCCTGGTAAATATTTGGTGGCTTGGCATCCAAAATCTAGCACAGAAAATGAGCGTACTACTTATGTAGTGAAGCATGAAAATGGCACAGAGGTCTTATTTCGTCAGATTGCTGGAGCATTAGCTAAACGGATTTGTTGGTATGCCAAAGAAGGAGATGCTGTTGTTCAAGGAACTGAGTTTGGCTTCATTAAATTTGGTAGTCGCATTGATATTTATCTTCCTTTAGATGCTGAAATCTGTGTTAAATTAGACGACAAGCCCGTTGGAGGAGAAACGGTCATTGCACGACTTGCACAATAGCCATTCATCATTTTGGCATGATTCTAACTAGGAAGATTACTTCCAATGGCTTAATTTTATCAAAAACCAACAGCCATGTTTAGACAATTAACTGATTTTTATCGAGCTTGGGCTTACGAATCTGAAAGCACTATCAAAATGTTTCAGGCCATACAAGCCGGTCATTTCAAAGATAACCCTAGCGAAAATTTCAGAAGTATGGCTCGATTATCGTGGCACATCACGGAATCTATCGCCGAGTTATTGCACCATGCTGGATTAAAGGAAGTAGATGGCATAGTGGATGCTAGTCAAGAAAAAAATGACTTGAACAAACTTATTGCAGAATATCAAAAATCCTCTGAATCCTTAGTTTTGGCATTAAAAAATCAATGGACTGATGAGATGCTAGGAGAGAAAGTTCCTATGTATGGTGATCATTGGGAAAGAGGAGCTGTTTTAAGTATTCTCATTCGCCACCAAACCCATCACAGAGGGCAGTTGAGCGTATTGATTCGTCAAGAAGGCCTAAGTGTTCCTGGCATGTATGGGCCTTCCAAGGAAGAGTGGCTAGCTATGGGCATGAAACCTTTAGCATAAAAGATTTAGGACCAAGAGGTGTGATTTTTTTCAATCAAATCAATAATAGCTTGCAAGCCCTCTCGGTCTATCTCGCTGAAATCATTTAATTGATCAGAATCAACATCCAAGACCATTAGCACTTCGCCAGCGGAATCCATCACAGGTAATACAATTTCTGATTTGGATGCAGATGCGCAGGCGATATGACCTGGAAATTCATCTACATTGGGGACAATAATGCTTTGTTGGGTTCTGTAAGCATGACCACAAACACCTTTGTGGTAAGGAATACGTGTACAAGCTACTGGTCCTTGAAAAGGTCCGAGAACCAGCTGGTCTTGTTTGTTTAGATAAAAGCCTACCCAAAAGAATCCAAAATATTCATGAATAGCAGCTGCAATATTTGCTAGATTGGCATATAAATCTGTCTCTCCTTGAATGAGTGCCGCCACTTGAGGAATAAGAGCTTGGTATTTATCTGCTCTACTTCCTTCCACTATCTGTAAATCTTCTGCCATAAACTATACGGATGCAGCTACAAAATATTTTTTAAGCCAAGAGTCTTTTGCTTTGGCTGGCCAATTGGCTCTATAATCTCCCAAATCTTTGACTTGTGGAATGGCGATTAAGGAATCTGCATTGATATGTCCCTCGTTGATCACTTGTTTTACTCCTAAAAGTGGAAATAAAATAAGGTTATCTTCTTGAACCAAAGCCACTGAACGATCAAAAAAATCCATTCCCATCTGAAATGCTAAATCCTTAAACCAGCCTGTTGAGGCATCAATGGAGCAGCCCGATGCCGCATGGTGATGCTCATCCACAGCAATAACAATAATCTGATTATATCGGATTTGGAATGAACCTGCTAAAGGAACTCCATGGGCATTCCAATCTTGAACTGCTTGTTTCAAATAAGATTGAACAAAAGTACTTTCTTGTTCATTAAATGCTCTGTTGGCTTGATATATCCAAACTCGAGCATGGGCAGGTAATTGTTGAAATTCTACGTACATATATTTATATCATGGTTTGCTGAACTAACTCAGCCAAATCTACTACTTGTATTTCTTTATCTTTTCCGTGTTTGTTCAATCCATCTTGAATCATAACCATACAAAACGGACAAGCTAAAGCTACCTTCTGTACCCCTGAATCAATGATTTCTTGGGATCTTTTGGTTTGAATGTCAATACTCCCTTCTTCGGGCTCTTTAAATACTTGAGCACCACCAGCTCCACAACACAAACCTTTGGTTCTACAACTTTTTAGCTCTTTTAGTTCCTTTTTCAGTCCTAGAATTATTTCTCGAGGTGCTTCATATATCCCATTTCCACGTCCAAGATAGCATGAATCATGAAAAGCTACAGCTTCTTTTTCTTCTTCCTTCAATTGAATTTTACCCTCAGCTAATAATTCAGCAAGTAATTGACTATGGTGTATAACCTCGTAATTTCCTCCTAATTCAGGGTACTCATTTTTCAATGTATTGAAACAATGCGGACAAGCCGTCACTATTTTCTTCACGCCATACATATTCAGTACCTCAATGTTGGACATGGCCTGCATTTGGAATAAAAACTCATTTCCACTCCTTCGAGCAGGATCACCTGTACAGGATTCCTCTGTTCCGAGTACGGCAAATGAAATTTCTAGGCTTTGTAAAATTTCACAAAAAGCCCTAGTTACTTTCTTATGACGATCATCAAATGAACCTGCACATCCTACCCAAAACAAAAACGCTGGGCTTTCTCCTTTAGCGGCCCATTCGGCCATGGTACTAATCTTCAGTTCCTTGCTCATCTTTTTTAAACTTATTTTGTTGACGCATTTGTTCTACGGTTAATCTAGAACCATCTGGACTCCAACCTGGAGGGCCTATGACATATTTCCAAGCAGCTGAAAGGCTTTTTGAATGAAAGATATCTTTGACAATTTGTAACCATTCAAAAAAGGCAATTTTGGCAGGATTATAACTTTCAATTTGCTTCGTCAATCCATAATTTGGCCTTTGATTTTCTTGTTGAAATGAACCAAACATCCGATCCCAAATGATCAAAATCCCTGCGTAATTCGTATCCAAATAGTCCAAGTCCGTTCCATGATGGACCCGATGGTGTGAAGGTGTATTGAAGATATATTCAAACCAAGCTGGCATTTTTTTAATCAATTCCGTGTGAATCCAATATTGATATAACAGGCTAATTTGTTGGAAAAAGAATACGATAAATGGATGTACCCCTAGTAACAATATCCAGATATAAAATAAAAATGCTCCCGATAAATTCCCCGTCCAAGTTTGTCGTAATGCCGCAGCTAAATTGTACTTCGGTGAAGAATGATGCACCATGTGAGAAGCCCAAAAATAGCGTACTTCATGGGATATCCGATGAAACCAATAATAGGTAAAATCATCGGCAAAAAAGGCAAAGACCCATACCCACCACCATGCTATGGAAAGATCAAATAGTCGCCAATGATCATATACATAAAAATAGCTGACATAGATGACTGATTTGGTCAATAATCCTATAAAAAGATTCCCTAGGCCCAATCCAATGGAAGTCAAAGAATCTTTTGTCTCGACAAAATCACGATGTTGTTTGAACACGACATACGATTCCAAGATGACCGTAATCAAAAAGAAAGGAACTGCATAAAGAATTAAATTAGGCGTCATAATTTATGGAAGATGAACTATTTCTTTCAAAAATTGAATGCTAGCCTTCAAGGGTAAATCTGTTCTTTTGGCTAATATATCCGAAGTAATGACATGGTTATCAGCTAAAGGGAAAGCCATTTCTTTTTTCTGAGCAGGACTTGTACCTAAATAAGGGAACATATGACGCATTGCTTTAACCGACACAACAGGATCTTGATGAGCATCATCTTTGTAATAATAGCCCATAAAAACGGGGCATTTTACTTGTTCAAAAACCTCGTCGGTCATTTGATTGGTAAGGAAATTCTGTAATTCTACCGCACCCTCTAAGCGATAATGCAAGTTCCAATATTGATTATGAGCTGAATTTTGAGCTGGAATATCTCGGTGATCGCCCCCAACTACCTTTCTAGCCAATTGAAGCCCCCAAGGATTGTCCATCAAAACGGCAGCTGGATCTGCAATAGCAATGCATGGGCTATACAACAATAATGCTTTAATTTCTGGATGACGGGAAGCTAGAGACAAAGACAAGGCTCCACCAAATGAGGTGGCCAACACGATGACATTCTCACCCATTTTTTTGGCCAAGGCCAATTGATTTTCTACACTTTCGTAATAATCGTCTGCTGTGACATGCTGCAACACGCTATCCGAGGTAGCAAAACCATGCCCTGCTACTCGAGTTAAGAGTAAATTGGCTCCAAATGTTTTAGCGATTTGTCGATGCACAGGATTCCCTTCCATTTGAGACGCCGAAAAACCATGGACATACATGAATACCCATTTCGTTTTTTGAGGATTTAGAGAATCTGCCCAAACTATTTTCGCCTCGTTATTGGGCTTAATTTGAGGGAATGAAGCTTCTTTATTTTGTAAATACTTAGATAAGGCAGGAAGAGAATCTGGAATATTTTTCCAAGTAACGCCTCGGTCTAAGGTAGGAGCTTGAGGACTAGGTCCAAGCGTAAAAAACAAGATTAGTCCAATGATGACTGGTATAAAAACTTTTTTCATGTGTTTATGATTTGGCCCAGTTTAAACGATCGGATGGATTAAATTTCCAAGGAGCTTGATTTGTTTCAATATTGGAAAACATGCTATTCCAAGCGGCTGGAGCATCAGATTGTTCCATGATTTGGTAGCGGCGCAATGCCAATATGATATTCAATGGAGACAGTTCCATGGGACAAGCTTCGACACAGGCCTGACAGGTAGTACATGCTCTCAATTCTTCAGCTGAAATATAATCGCCTAAGAGTGATTTCCCATCTTCCACCCATTTTCCTTTATTTTTTGCCAGACCTTTCCCAACCTCTTCTAATCGATCGCGGGTGTCCATCATAATCTTTCGTGGTGACAAAGCTCTACCAGTTTGATTGGCAGGACACTGTTCCGTACAGCGGCCACATTCGGTACATGAATAAGCGTCTAGGGCATTTTTCCAGGTTAAATCCATGACATCTTTCGCCCCAAATCGCATTTGATCCGGAGTGGCCGTATTAGGTTCAACGGGTTGTCCTAACATCAATTTTACTTCATGAGTGACGGAGGGCATATTACCCATTTTACTGGAAGGTTCAAGGCTTGAAAAATAAGCTGCGGGAAAAGCGAAGAAAATATGTAAGTGTTTAGAATAGGTCACATAGAAGGCAAATCCTAAAATACCAAGGATGTGAAACCACCACGCTACTCGTTCTAAAATCAATAAGATAGGAGTAGAAAGACTCGACAAAATAGGCATGAAATGCTGAGAAACGACAAATGCTCCTACAGGTTCAAAATGTTCCACTTGTCGTTCTTGAAGGATGGCATCACTCGCATTCATGGTCCACAGAGCTAGCATTAAAATACATTCAATGGCCAAAATGGTATAAGCATCTCGTATCGGAAAACCTTTCAATTCTCGATGCGCGCCAGACTGCAATCGCTGCACATGAATCACTCCCCTTCGAAGAAAAAACACAACACAAGCCACAAAGACACCTAAAGAAAGTAATTCGAAGAAGTTAAGTAATACAGGATAGATACTTCCCAAGAGAGGAGCAAAAATTCGGTGAGTTCCTAATATCCCATCAATGACAATTTCCAGAATCTCAACATTTATTAAAACGAAACCTAGGTAAATCAAAAAATGAAAAACTCCTACCAAAGGTTTTTGAAACATTTTTTTCTGCCCAAATGCTAATAAGAAAACTCGTTTCCATCTTTCACTAGGACGATCATTCAATTCAACTGCTTTAGCTAACTGAATCGTGGAGATGATAAGCTTAAAACGTTGCGTTACCAAATAACCCAGACCGAATAGTACTAAAATAAAAAGTACTTGGAGAAAAATATGCATGATTGATGAGTGTTTTGCTGAATCTTTTTCCCTTAACGCTGTCAAGGTTTAAAACCTTGACAGCGTTGTTGAAATGCCAATAAAGCTACCTTTTTTTACTCGAATTTTTCATCACATTTCTGATATTTTTTACCAATTTTTTAAGATTACATTTCTATGAAATTTGTAACATTTGTTTCATTTCATTTATCCACCACTAATCATGAAAAAAAATATAGCCCCAATGATTCCAGATCAATTATACCATGTATATAATCGTGGAATAAACAGAACTAAAATTTTCAAAGAATACAGGAATTACAGGTTCTTTCTAAGAAAATACCAAAAGTACATATGTCCTATTGCAGACACCTATGCCTATTGTTTATTAGGCAATCATTTTCATTTTCTGCTAAGAATAAAATCTGCCAACGAAATTTTTGAATTTAAAAAAATAAAAACAGAACAGAGGGAACATGTTGACCTTTCGAGATTAATTGCAACGCAATTTGGCACGCTATTTAATTGCTATGCACAGGCATTTAATAAAACCAATGATCGAACTGGGGGATTATTTGAAAATCCATTCAGGAGAATACAAGTAGATGATGATATTTATTTTACGCAACTGATCAAATACCTTCATTTCAACCCAGAAAACCATGGCATCGTACATGATTTTAAACAATACAAAAACTCTTCCTATTATGACATTTCAACGATGAAAAAGAGCTTTATCGATAAAAAATCGGTATTAGATTATTTCGGAGGATTAGATGAATTTCGACAATTTCACTCCATCGAATTGGATGAGAAAAACATAATCAGTTTACTGTTAGAATAAATTGAAAATCCATTCGTTTTCGCAACGCTGTCAAGGTTTCGAACCTTGCCAGCGTTAAGGAAAATCAAGCCAAATTTAGCTCTTTCAATAAAAACCTTCCTGTGTGACTTTTCTTTACTTTAGCCACTTCTTCTGGAGTACCCTCGGCCACAATTTGCCCTCCTGCAAGCCCGCCTTCAGGACCTAAATCAATCACGTGATCCGAAACTTTGATAACATCTAAGTTATGTTCAATAATCAACACCGTATTACCTCGATCCACTAATTTCTGAAGTACCTCCAACAATAATTTTACATCCTGAAAGTGCAAACCCGTAGTAGGCTCATCCAACACATACAAGGTTTTACCTGTGTCTTTTTTCGACAACTCCTCCGCCAATTTTACTCGCTGTGCCTCCCCTCCAGATAATGTCGTGGCATGTTGACCTAAAGTAATATAGCCTAAACCTACCTCCAATAAGGTTTTTACTTTACGGTAAATCTTAGGTTGATGCTCAAAAAACTCCAATGCTTGCTCCACGGTCATATCTAATACATCGGATATCGACTTGCCTTTAAAGCGAACTTCTAAGGTCTCACGATTAAATCTCTTGCCTTTGCATGACTCACATTCAACCAAAACATCCGGCAGAAATTCCATTTCAATTTTCTTTCTACCAGCACCTTCGCAGCTTTCACATCGACCACCTTTGACATTAAAACTAAACCGCCCTGCTTTATAACCACGAATTTTAGATTCAGGCAATTCACAGTACAATGTTCTAATATCGCTATACATATTGGTATAGGTGGCTGGGTTAGAACGAGGCGTTCTTCCAATGGGCGATTGATCTACTTCGATAACTTTATCAATCAATTCTAATCCTTCAATACCTTTAAAATCCTTCGGATCTCTTTTAGTTCGATCAAAATGCTGCTTCAATTTAAGCACCAATGTGTCGTGAATCAACGTAGATTTACCCGATCCAGAAACCCCTGTTACTGAGATCATTTTTCCCAAAGGAATACTGACAGTCACATGCTTTAAGTTATTTCCTGAGGCTCCAATTAATTTAATTACCTTATCAGTTCCTTTTCTGCGCTTCTCAGGAATTTCAATGGCTAATTGGCCATTTAAGTATTGTGCCGTAGGGGTTTGTAACTTCAAAAACTCAGCAGGTGTACCTTGCCCAACAATATGTCCTCCATGTCTACCTGCACCTGGTCCTATATCCAGCAAATAGTCGGACTCCAACATCATGTCTTTATCATGCTCCACCACCAACACACTATTTCCTAAATCCCGCAAATCCTTTAAGGCATGAATTAACTTTTCATTATCTCGCTGATGTAGACCAATACTTGGTTCATCCATGATATATAAAACTCCCACCAACTGCGTACCAATTTGAGTTGCCAAACGAATCCGCTGCGCTTCTCCACCCGATAAGCTTTTCATGGGCCTATCTAAGGTTAAATAATTCAACCCGATTTGAGTCAAGAATCCAATGCGCTTTTGAATTTCCTTCAAAACCTCAACTCCTATTTGTTGCTGTCTATCTGATAGTCGTAAAAACAAACCTTCGAACCAGTTCTCCAAGTCCAAAATATCCATTTGGGCTAACTCTCCAATATGTTTACCGTCTATCTTGAAACAAAGCGCTTCTTTTTTCAATCGATAGCCATGACAATCTGGGCAAGTTTTTACTTCCAAAAAGTCTTTTAACCAATCCTGAGTTTTCTCCGATCCACTTTCCTGTTGTCTTTTCAAAAAATGGATAATTCCATCATATTTGGTCGTCCATTCTGTTCCCACATATTTCTTGGATGGAACTGGTACGGGTTCATCAGTACCATATAACATCATTTCTACGGCCTTCCTTGGAAACTTAGCAATGGGAGTCGATAAACCTACTTGGTAGGGTTTCAACAAAACTTCTAACTGTTTAAATATCCATAAATCACGGTATTCACCGATGGGGGCAATTGCTCCACGAATAATACTTAACTCTGGATCTGGGATGACCGATTCTTCCGTAATTTCTTCGATTTGACCTAAACCATTGCAGCTAGGACAAGCCCCGTAAGGACTATTAAATGAAAATGTATTGGGTGCAGGTTCATCATAAGACAAACCCGTTTTAGGGTCCATTAATGTCTGCGAAAAATAATGAAGCTTCCCTTTCTCATCCAAAATAAACACTTGCCCTTTACCTAAATTCATGGCCGTTTGTAAACTCTGCGAAATGCGAAAACGGTCGTCCTCTTTCACCACCAACCGATCCACCACGATCTCTATATCATGCACTTTGAATCGATCAACTTGCATTTTTGGCTCCAATTCCACAATCTCCCCATCCACTCGCACCTTGGTATAACCCCATTTAGCTATTTGTACAAATAACTCACGATAATGTCCCTTTCTTCCTTTTACAACTGGAGCTAATAACTGGACCTTGCCACCTTGGAATTGCTGTAAAAGAGTATTGATAATTTGGTCAACCGATTGCTTGACCATTTTTTCACCAGAAAGATAACTAAAGGCCTCCGATGCTCGAGCAAAAAGCAAACGCAAAAAATCGTAAATCTCGGTGGTAGTTCCCACGGTTGACCGAGGATTTTTGGAAGTTGTTTTTTGTTCAATCGAAATAACAGGAGAAAGACCTTCTATCTTGTCTACATCCGGGCGTTCCATATTACCCAAAAAGCTTCTGGCATAAGCTGAAAAACTTTCCATGTAACGTCTTTGGCCTTCGGCATAAATCGTATCAAAAGCTAAGCTAGACTTCCCAGAACCTGAAATTCCTGTAATAACGACTAATTGATTCCTAGGAATTTGAACGTCGATGTTCTTTAAATTATGCTCACGAGCACCTAAAACTTCAATGTGAGAAAACCCTGTTAAATCTTTAGGTGGCTGCATATTTTGCTACAAATCAATCCACAAAGGTACAAAAAAAGAGGCTGCCCGAATAGGACAGCCTCAATAAAAATTTGAAGGATTATTTATTTAATAACTCATCAAATGTAATACTCACATAGTAAATGCTACCTACTGTTGGATTACCCCATCCTGTAGTGTAAGCTGTACCTAATAAGTTAGAAGCACCTACTTTTACAATGGATTTAATACTAGATAATTTCTTGCTAATCTGTGCATCCAAGGTACTGAAAGAAGGAATAACACTTTGTTGAGTTTGGTTAACTAACTGGTTAACAAAACTAGATTGCCAAACATATTCATCTTGATATCTCCAAACCGTGCTAAAGCCCCATCCTGAACCACCAATATTGCGGTTGCCTAAGGTGATGTTGGTGCGATAAGCTGGCGTATTATAAGCTAATTGATAATTGCTCAATCCACCATTATCATTCACCGTATTGTATGAAATGTTTCCACCCAAGGTCCAATTAGAAGCTAATCTATAATCTAAGCTTAAACCCCAACCACTTGTTTTAACTTGATTGTCTACGTTAGATGGGAAAGAGAAATAATTATATGAACCAACGATAGTCGTAGAAGGCTGTAACACCACTTGACCTGCAGAGAAATTAGTGAAAGTACTTTGGTAGTAATAAAAATCAGCTAATAAGTTACTTCCTAAATTTCCTTTATAACCCACTTCAAATGTACGAACCTGCTCTGGCTTCCAAGCTTTAGCTGTGTAAACTTCAGGCTTCCCTGCTAATACAGATTGTAAAGTATATGAGTTTCCTGATAATTTATAACGATCTTGAACTACTGGCAAACCTCCCAATAATCTAGCCGATGGAGTATTTAAATCAATGTATTGATCTTGTGTAGTTGGAATGCGGAAACCTGTTTGATATGACGCTCTGAAATTCGATTGACCAACCGTGTATACCCCTGATAATCTTGGGCTATATTGACCTTCAAAGTTTTCATTTTTATCATAACGCATCGAACCTGTCAACTTAAACTTATCTTGGAACATCTTCTTAGCCAACTGTAAATATCCACCGAATTCATTGATAGAGAATTCTTGTCCATTATCTTGACGAGCAAATAATGTACCTTCTGAGTTCAAAGCATAAACACGGTAGTTAGCACCTACTAACATTTCAAATTTATCATTCAACAGCTCACTGAAGTTATACATACCTTCATAGTGATATAATGCTGACTTATCTAAGAAACGAGCTCCTTGAGGAAGTGGTTTGCCTTTAATGGCTTCAACTGCTGTTGTAAAGCCAGCTGTTCCCGGAATCAAGCGACCCACATCAGCCGTTGCACGAGCGTTGTTGTGATAAGTAGGAAAGGCTGCCTGTGTTGTAGCAATGGCATTTCCTACAGCTAAAGTTGGATTACCAGTTTGAGCTAAGGTAGTAGCCAATACTGTTCCAAAATTATTTAATGCCTGGCCCGCAAATGTCGAGAAATATTGTGGGTACCAAGTTGTACTTGGTTTTGCTGCTTCATTCACTAATTGACCTAAAGTACCCGTTGCATAGGCATCACCCGAATTCTCTTGAGTCGTGTAAGCTCTTAAGAAGAAATTAGATCCCTTTAATTCTGCTTTGTATTGACCCATGCTAAAGTTTTTGATCGAGTAACGATCAGCACCTGTGTATACGGTTGTACCTTGTCCATATGAACCTTGCAAAATCAACTCCACTTTATCATTAAATCGATAATGTAAAGCCGCATTAAATTTCATGTTACGGTTTGCATAGGATGCCAAATCGCGTTCAGCATAACCTTCACGAGAAATATTGACATTGGGAACAATGTATCCCAAAATAGCTGCTGGAGTCAATAAACCTCCGGTAGCTTTTGAAATCTGATTGATTCCTGCAGTCAAAGGACTAGTAGGATCTTTTAGTAATGGAGTCAATGAACTCAACATATTCACGTTAGTCTCATCTCCATATAAGTTAACTCCATTATAAGCTAAATTGGTTGAACGTCCACCTAAACCAAGAGTTGTACCATTCAATAAACTTTGATCACGGTAATCAGATGCTTGCCAATCTTCCGCGCTTAACGTATTAAAATTTAACTTGAAAGCGACTTTGTTGTTGAATGCTTTCGCATAACGAATTGAAATATCACTGTAAGGTGTATTTTGTACTGTACGATTAGGAGCATCCATAAATCCTCCCTTGATTTGAGCACTCAAGCCTTGGTATAAAAATGGGCTCTTTGAGTTCATTAATACGATACCATTCATGGCATTCGGGCCATATAATGCGGAAGATGCACCTGGCAATACTTCCACATTCTCTAAATCTAATTCTGAAATTCCGACAATATTACCTACTGAAAAGTTCAAACCTGGTGCTTGGTTATCCATACCGTCAATCATTTGAACCACACGAACGTTACCATTACTACCAAAACCTCTCATGTTAATGGAAGAAAAAGAAACCGATTGGGTTACCATTTCCACTCCTTTCAAATTACGAAGGGCATCATAAAAAGAAGCTGAAGGTGTTTCTCTGATGCTTCTAATATCCATTTTCTCCACCGAAACAGGTGATTTCATGACACTTTCTTCTACCCTACTAGCAGAAACGACCACGTCCTGACCTAGTACTGATTGCTCTTTTAAGTTTATTTTTAAATCTGTTTTATTTCCAGAGATACTAATTTCTTGTCTTTCGTATCCAACCATAGAAACCACAATGGTGAATGGTGCGGGAGTCGAAGTGCTCAATGAGAAATTTCCTTTAGCATCTGTAATTGTTCCAATTACTTTACCCTTAACGGCAATACTAACACCAATTAAGGCCTCTTTGGAAGCAGCATCTGAAACTTGACCTCCCACTTTCGTTTGAGCAAGTACAGAAAAACTCATCAAAAACATTACTAAAATAGCGGGTAGGAATTTGGGAGATAGTCTTTTCATGTTGATAAATTTAGATAACATTTTAAATATGGCACTAGACCACAAACAAATCTAAGGAAGAAAATAGAATTGCGCACTCATTTTATTAAAAAATTACTAGTTTTTCAATAAATACTTAAATATTAACGTTTAAGTATTATTCCTTGATTTAGGTCATCTCAAAAGAACTTTAAATCCATTGAAATTCTTGTTAGCTTTGAATTGTAATTCCCAGATAACAAGGTATAGTTCTTGATTTCTTAATGGAATGAGCATAATGCTTTATTGAATTTTCTGATCAATCTTGGATAAAAATTCTCAGAAGCATTCGTTCAAATGAATTGAACGTATTAAAATTTATGAAAGACAATTACCTCATCATCATGGCTGGCGGAATAGGCACTCGCTTTTGGCCTATTAGCAGAAGTGCAAATCCAAAGCAGTTTCACGATGTTTTAGGGGTAGGCAAAACCATGCTCCAGCAAACTGCCGAACGTTTTCAAGGCATCATTCCTCAAGAAAATATTTATGTAGTCACTAGTGATGAATTTGCGGGATTAGTAGAAGAACAATTACCTTTTTTGAGCAAAGAGCAAATATTAAAAGAGCCTCAACGTAAAAATACGGCACCTTGTATTGCTTATGCTACCTACAAAATCTCCAAAAAAAATAAAAAAGCGAAATTCGTCGTGGCCCCTGCTGACCATGTCATTTTAAAAGAACAGGTTTTCCAAGAAAATATCCGAACAGCTTTAGAGGTTGCAGAGGAAGATGTTTTTGTAACCTTAGGCATCATTCCTACTCGACCTGATACCGGTTACGGATACATTCAATATGTTCCTAATGAGAACAAAGCTCAAAAAGTTAAGACCTTTACAGAAAAACCAAATCTAGAATTAGCCCAAGCTTTTTTAGAAAGCGGAGATTATGTTTGGAATGCAGGAATCTTTGTATTCAAACTTCCTACTTTCAAAAAAGAATTAGAAAAACATCAGTCGAGAATGGCTGAGCAATTTGAAGAGGGATTAACCCATTATTATACCAAAGAAGAAGACACATTCATCAAAAAGGTATATGGTGTTTGTAAAAACATCTCCATGGATGTAGGCATCATGGAAAAAGCTCAAGAAGTCAAAGTAATTCTTTCTGACATCGGTTGGTCTGATTTAGGTACTTGGCAATCATTGTATGAAATCAATGAAAAAGACTCCAATCATAACGTCATTGAAGGCAATGTGATGATTTATGATACAAAAAACTGCATCATTAAAACTCCGTCGGAAAAATTAGTTGTCATCCAAGGACTGAAAGGTTTCATTGTAGCAGAACATGGCAATGCATTGATGATTTGCCCAAAAGACCAAGAACAGGAGGTAAAGAAATTTGTGGAAGAAGCTACTGCTCGAGATCCTAAATTTAGTTAGAATTAGCTAAATCAATCAAATCCTGAAAATTTCGTAAAACTTGAATTGGTTGGGGTATACTTTGCCCCAAGGCTAATAATTGGTATCCAGTCAATAAAAAAATCGTGTTAGGCATTTTTTCCACTAGTTGTTCCAAATATCCAGGCATTTCATCTGGATTAGGTTGAGAAGTAAATACGCTCAAAATATAGTCAGGCTGATGAATTTCATGAGCAAGAACTAATTCTTCAAAAGGTAAAGATTGTCCTAAATAAACAACTTGATGTTTGCGAATTCTTAATAGATAATTGGCAAATAGCAGCCCTATTTCATGTAACTCCCCTTCAGGCAAATACAAAAGAAACTTCTTGGCGTTGGGCTTGTGACTTAAATCCAACTGGTCTATCGCCGCAATTACCTTTTGTCTAATCAAATGACTAATAAAATGCTCTTGGGCTGGACCTACTGAACCTGACAACCACAAGGTTCCTAAGCGCAACATAAAAGGATGGATAATTTGAATCAAATAATCTTCGAATCCATGTTTTTGAACAATGTTTTTAGTCAATTGTTGAAACATAGCCTCGTTTAATTCCAACATGGAAATCGTTAAGGCCTGAATCTGATCTGGAAAATGAAGATTTCCTTCTGATAAACGGAGCAAGTTAGCAGATCGCTCACTATCACTCATTCTAGCTATTTCAGAGATTTTAAAGTCCCCACGACTTTGTAAAATAGCAATATTTAAAACCAACTTTAATTCTTCATCGCCGTAAGTACGAATATTCGTATCTGTCCGATCTGGATTCAAAATACCATACCGTTGCTCCCAAATCCTTAAGGTATGAGCCTTTATGCCACTAAGATGTTCTAAATCTTTAATTGAATAAATACTCATGCGTAGTTTATCTATTATAAGACTAACCTAATAAGACTAAAAATTGTTTTCATGTGATGGATTATGCTTGTAAAAAAATCCAATGTCCCAAGAAAAACATGAATTGTAAAAGTAGTACCCAACGAAATAAAGAGGATTTACTAGTGAACTCTCCCGATTGAAATACCCAATGAAAAAAGAAACTTACTAGCCACCAAGCTCCAAAATTTTGAATAGGTACTTGCCCACCAGACCATTGCCAAAAATCAAAATGAATGGCCACAGGCTCAATCAATAAATCCAAAGCTGTCATCAATCCTGCTCCTAAAGCCGCGCGTCCTATTTTCCCTCCAACATTCCATTCTTCCACAACCGCACTCGATCCTAATAACAAAATAAGCCAATTAATGCCGATAGTAATGGGTACATCCATGACCTTAAAACCTAAGGTCTCTCCATAATGATACACCCCAAAAATCTTTCCAGTTCTCACCCCTACTACCTCCAAAAACCATGCTGCCACCACAATTCCCCCTAAGGTTAAATAAGCCGACATACTTGGCTTAGGAAAATAAAACAAGCAGATAAAACCTGTAAACCAAAGGGTTAATGGCACCAAGGAAATAAATAATTCCTGAGTAGCAGGCAAATTCATACCCACTAACCCTGCCGCATACAATACAATGAGAAACCTTTTTAAATATACTCCTGACATATCACAATATTCAATATAAAAATACTAAGCCCATTCATCGGGTCTCTCCAAAACAAACCCATCTTCTTTACGAACATGCAAAGGAAATTGATTTTCTACTAATTTTTTTCTTCCTATCATTTGAAATGCTCTAGCAACAGCAACAACAGACTCATTTCTTCTCAAAGGAGGAAAGAAAACCACCACTGATTTATCCAAAAAATGCTCATTAACACCCTGTATGCAGGGAACAAAATCACTATCCCCAGAAACAACAATGGCAATATCGTATTGATCTTGAAACGCGTCCATTAATAAATGAGTTGCCAAATTAACGTCCGTCATTTTCTCATTCGGAATAATCCAGCTATTACCACATTTTCTACAATCTGTAAATTTAGCTTGATAAGAGCCATATATAATATTCACACCAGTGGTTTCCAAGGCCTCCAAATAAGTCGTTTGACGCTTTTGTTTGGGTGGATTATGGGTAATCCTACTCGTAAAATATTTAATCTCAACAAGTTCTTGATTAGAGCGTAAAAAACTACGAATAAGCTTTTCTACATTCAACCACTTACAATTTCTAAAACCGGCATCAATCATTCCAAAATACAAATTGGAACCATCGATGTATGCTTTAACTCGATATTTTTTATCCTTCATGAACTTTTTTCTTCAATGAATTGTATCTTTGTGCAAGAACTTCTCCAAAGATAGCATCTTTGGAATGATGCCCCACCCAGGTGGGGCATTTACTTTTTCTGTGCTATCCTGCCACATAGATAATTAAACCAAATTATTGATTAATATCGTTGAATAAATTATTTAACGATGAAGTACTATTTATCCATTACCCTCTTTGTTTCTTCTCTTCTTCCCTTTGGAAGTTGGGCTCAAATAGCTAGAACCGCTGAACAAGATAGTATTTTAGCTGAACGAAATCGAAAAACTCAGGCTGACTACCAACAAATGTTGGAGCAACTTAACATCCAAAGCATTCGACCGGGTGTCAATGGAAGTAATCCCCAAGCTCCTAATGCCGCCAATTATGATGAATCAAAAGCCAATATTTACCCTAACATTCCAACCCTTTTACAATTAAATAACGGCAAAAAAGTGGATTCCAAAAGAGCTTGGAACTACCATCGGAAACCTGAGATTGTAGAAGATTTTGAAAGAGAAATTTATGGACGTATCCCGGATAACATCCCTCCCATTTCCTGGAAAATTATTTCAACAGAAAATAAAATGATGGCCGGGTTTCCGGTTGAAGTTCAAAAATTAGTAGGTACAGTCGACAATAAACGATTCCCTTCCATCTCTGTCCAAATGGAAGTGACCATTGGTTTTAGAAAAGACATCAAAAAAGCCATGCCCGCTATGATGGAACTAGCCTGGGTGTTTCCTCCAGGAATGAATCGACCTACAGCACCAGCCAATGAAATCCCTTGGACAGAACAAGTCATTGCTAAAGGCTGGGCATTTATTCAATTAAACCCAACCACAGTACAAGCTGATCACGGAGCTGGGCTTAAATCAGGTATTATTGGATTGATGAATCGAGGAGAATATAGAAAAGCTGATGATTGGGGATCTCTACGAGCCTGGGCTTGGGGAGCAAGTAAAGTGTTGGATTACCTAGAAACCATGCCTCAAATCAAATATACCCATGTAGGCATAACGGGACATTCTCGGTATGGTAAAGCCGCTGCCGTAGCTATGGCATTTGATTCGCGCTTTGCCATCGGATATATCTGTTCATCAGGAGCAGGTGGTCTAAAATTGTATCGAAGAAATTATGGAGAATTAATCGAAAACGTAGCCGCAAAAAATGAATACCATTGGATGGCAGGGAATTTTCTAAAATATGCAGGTCCTCTTCAATGGAATGATTTACCTATTGATGCACATGAATTAATTGCACTTTGTGCACCTAGGCCCATATATATTGGTGTGGGTGGTAATGGCGACAGCTGGGCAGATCCTTATGGGATGTATTTAGCAGGCAAAGAAGCTAGCCCAGTTTATGAATTACTAGGCAAAAAAGGCTTGGTTTCAGACAGCGCCCCTCGGATCAATGAAGCTAAAACCCAAGGTGAAATTGCTTTTCGTATGCATGACAAGGGCCATGTAACTGGCCCCAATTGGCCGAACTTCATTGAATTTGCATCGAAATACTTGAAGTAAATTGTAAATTATAAATTGTAAATGGTGATTGGATGTCGTGCCATTCTTAATTCGTATTCCAAATATCTAACAAAAATGAGGTTTATTCCTATGAAAGATTGGAACGAAGCGACAGTCGGAAAGAGAATTGTTAATGGTGATTTGATGTGGTGCCATTCTTAATTCTACATTCCTAATTCTACATTCTACATTAATTTATTTGGAAAAATATAGCAACAAAAAAAGTCCCAGTAAGAATACTGAGACTTTTTGGGCGGATGATGGGATTCGAACCCACTACCCCTGGTACCACAAACCAGTGCTCTAACCGAGTGAGCTACAACCGCCATTTGGGATTGCAAAAATACACAAATCAAGGTACATCGCAAATCCGAAGTGAAAAAAAATGGGGATAAAACCGAAATTTTATCCCCTAGCATTTATTTCTGAGCTGCTAAATATCTTTTTTCAGCTGCATTCCAATCGATTACATTCCAAAATGCATCCACGTAATCTGGGCGCTTATTTTGAAATTTCAAATAATACGCATGCTCCCAAACGTCTAAACCAATCACTGGGAAGCCTTTTACATCAGCAACATCCATCAATGGATTATCTTGATTTGGTGTTGAAGATACAGCAACAGAGCCATCTTTTTGAGCTACTAACCATGCCCAACCTGATCCAAAACGAGTAATTCCTGCTTTTTTGAATTCTTCTTTGAAGGCATCAAATGAACCAAATTTAGCATCAATAGCTTTTGCCAATGTTCCTACTGGAGCACCACCACCGTTAGGTGATAAAATATTCCAAAACAAATCGTGGTTATAATGTCCACCTCCATTGTTACGAATCGCAGGGCTTAAGCTTGAAATGTGGCTAAATAACTCCTCTAAAGATTTTCCTTCAGATGGGCTACCAGCTACAGCAGCATTCAAATTGGTCACGTAAGCATTGTGGTGACGGTCATGGTGGATTTCCATGGTTAATGCATCAAAATGCGGTTCTAAAGCATTGTTTGCATAAGGTAGGGGTGCTAGTTCAAAAGCCATAATATAGGTTTTATTAATATGTAAATGTTATCTAAAATTTTAATCCTAATTAGATAGGATGCATAGGTCTTAAACAAGTAAACCTACATTTCGGTTCAACGACGCATCGAAAAAAACTCTTTTAGTAAGGATTCAGACTCTTCAGCCCTTACTCCTCCAAGAATATCTGTTTTAGGATGCAAGACCGACTGCCCAACTCGCTCAAAGCCACGTTTTTCTTCTTTTGCCCCATAAACTAATCTTCCCAGTTGCGACCAATAAAGTGCACCTGCACACATGAGGCAAGGCTCTAATGTCACATACATAGTGCAATCTTTCAAATATTTAGCACCAATGGTTTGAGCAGCAGAGGTAATCGCAATCATTTCCGCATGTGCTGTCACATCCGTTAAAACTTCAGTTTGATTGTAAGCTTTGGCTACAATTCTACCTTGACAAACCACTACTGCACCTACTGGAATCTCTTCTTCTTCCAAGGCTTTTTGAGCTTGCATTAATGCCAAGCCCATGTAATATTCATCTTCCTGACTAAACATTAAGATGGCATTTGAATCACCCGATTTCTCAAGTAAAAATCTAAAATGACGATGGCAGCCATGGCTTCCACAATAGGTACTGCTCTAGGTACAACACATGGGTCATGACGACCTTTACCTGAAACTGTAATCTTGTCGCCCTTCTCATTGATACTATCTTGGTCTTGCATGATAGTAGCTACTGGCTTAAATCCAACTCGGAAATAAATAGGTTCACCATTGGATATTCCACCTTGTATTCCTCCCGAATGATTGGTCAAAGTACGCACTGTACCATCTGCTTCTTTCACAATAACATCATTGTGTTCCGAACCTTTCTTTTCTACCCCATCAAAACCACTACCGTATTCAAAACCTTTAACGGCATTAATACTTAACATGGCTTTGCCTAATTCAGCATGTAATTTATCAAATACGGGTTCGCCTAAACCCACAGGGCAACCTGTGATATATGCTGAAACAACTCCTCCAACGGAATCTCCTTGCTTACGTATATCATCAATGTATTGAAACATTTGATCCGCTAAAACTGGATCTGGACAACGAACAGCATTGGATTCAGTCAAACTCAAGTCCAATTGCTCTACTGGGGTACTAAGCTTCAAAGTACCTACTTGAGAAACATATGCCGTTATTTTTACCCCCAATTGAGACAAGACCAATTTAGCTAATGCTCCTGCAGCTACTCGGGCTACTGTTTCCCTAGCAGAACTACGACCACCTCCACGATAATCCCTTAAACCATATTTAGCAAAATAGGTGTAATCCGCATGCGAAGGTCTAAATTGATCAGCAATATGTGAATAATCTTTAGATCGCTGGTCGCCATTCCATACTAACATGGCAATGGGAGTCCCTGTCGTTTTGCCTTCAAACACACCAGAAACAACCTCGATACTATCCGCCTCTTTTCTTTGGGTAGTTATTCTGGATTGGCCAGGCTTTCTTCTGTCTAATTCCGACTGAATAAATTCTAAATCAAATGAAATTCCAGCAGGACAACCTTGAACCACGACACCAACTGCCGCACCATGAGACTCCCCGAAGGTACTAATCTGAAATATTTTCCCGTAAATACTCCCCATATCACTTTATTTTTTTGTTTTCCAAACCAGGAAAACCAAGACTACAAAAATTGAAAAAATGGTCAAATTGGCTAATTGTCTCCAATTTACCCACCTGTTCCACACGACTTCGTCTGAATTTAAGTTTTCGATTCCACGGTATAAGCCATCCATTTCTCTACTTGTATTAAGTCGTGAATCCGATGGTTGCCCTTGAATCTCTACATCGATCTTAGATCTCAACGTATCAAACTTTTCTGTACGTGTGTTAAAATAAATCCAGTAAAAATACTGCTTTAATGCAAATTTACCCGGTTGTTTAGGAATAATCTGTATAATTTCTGTTTTATTCCCCAACATTTTATCCATAGATGGATACACTGAACTTTGAGTAGACAGTCGATTAAAATCAATAAAATAATCTGACTCTAGTCCTTTGGAATCCCATAATATGCCGTTCCCATCTCCGATGACACTGGAACTATACAATAATTGCTCTCCCGTTTTAGCTTTAATTTTGGAAATAGATTCCTTCAATTCATAAATCCCCACAGGGACTTTACTTGCCAGCGGATGATTGGGCAATGACCTTGGTTGAATCAATAACGCAGGCGATTTGAACACAATGGGTACAGATTTTGCATCTACGCCCACTTTTTCTTTTTTCAATATCTGTAAACTGAGCGATGGAATTTGAATAGGTCGATTATTCAGGGCAAAATAGGTAGCTTGAAAAAACCGATATTCGGTATATTTCTTTTGATTAACTTCTACTTGAGAAACTTTTTCTACTTGCAAGCCAAAACTCTCTTCCCAACAATTCCTCGGTCTTAATTGCTGAATTAACTTAGGTATTTGAATATCATTTCTGTCAAATTCCAGCTCTTGCGTATTATTTTCTGGAACAAATAAAGAAAACTTTAACGTAAATCCTTGCCCTACAAAAGGTCGAACATGACTACTTGAAACCAATAAAAAAGGCTGGTTGGCTTTGGCCAAAACCTCATCTGAAATGGAAACTTCATTGGGATTGATGTCTGTGGAATTACCATTACTTGGACTAACAGATATATAAAAAGGGTCAAACTTTTGAGATTGCTGATTGACCATAACCTCCTCTGAAGGTATATAAAATTGGCCTACTCCAAGTGCTTGATAATGTTGCGAATAGATGATTCTTTGTTCTATTTGTCCATTCAAATAATTAGAAGACTTCCCTCTACTGATCCCCAGCTTTTGAAAATTAGCTAATTCTGGAAATTTATAAATAACAGATTCCGAAGTGGTTCCATTGGTAGGCACGGTAATAGATATCACAAAGGTTTCATCCTGAGTGATGTTCTTTGACCCGATTTGAATAGAAAAATCAACTTTGTTTTGAGCTAACAAAGTTTGGAACCCTAAAATAAAATAAAGAAATAAGCCCCAAAAGGCATTCCGTGAATTCATTCCGGCAATTTAAGCAATTGTCCTAAGCTCTAAAGGCTAGTTCCTAAAAAACTTTGAAACGAAATGATAATCCCAATGCGGCATACCAAGTATTTTCAATCTGCAGACTTTTGCCAGCGGAAATATCTAATTTGATATCATCGTTGATGTAATAAGCCAGACCACCATCTACCCATTGATCCGTTTGACTGGAAGACGGCATCCTGCCAAAAACTTCCACGTAGGCATATCCTCGCTTTCCAATATTCATATTAGGAGCAAAACGGTAAATAGCCTCCACGGTACCATTGCTGTGAACTTCCGCACCTACATTATATCCTAATCCAAAACCCTTTGGAAAATCATGCTGAATGGTAAAGACAAAATCCCCGACCGAGTGTCGCTCATTATTTCGCTCACTTTCATCCCTCTTTTGGTCGTTAACCCGGTAATGCGCAATTAAGGAAACACGAGCAAAAGATTTTTCAGGAAATAAAATGGCATATTTAAAACCTACGGCATCCGACTGGTAGGTAGATCGCCCTCCTTCTTGTCCCCAGACCGAAGTATAACGTGCTTCCCATCGTTTACCTAATCCAATTTTCATTAGGGATGTTGGATAGGTTAAAGTCATCTCGCCCGATTCAATCTGTCGATTAAAACCCCATTCCATTTGAATATAGCCCTTTTTAACAATAAAAGGGCATTCGGTTTGATCTGGACGGTCCGTCTCTATTCGACCTTCTTGCTGGGCAAAAAGGGAAAAACTGGACAGAAAAAATAAGATATAGATGTATTTAGCTCGCAACATAATGCGAGTTTACAAATTTTTAGGTTAAACTAAAAATTTATTTAGCCTTTCCTATAGAAAAACCTAGGGCTCCATAAAATTCGCCAAACCAAATGGTCTGAGAAGCATGATCGACTGACCTCCCTGTGGTATGAACTTCCCACAAATTAGTATAGCCTCCTTTGAACATGGCTTCAAAAAATAAGAGCTTCGTTAAGTTCAATCTCAAACCAGATTTGGCAGAAGCTCCTGCTCCAGCTAAATTCCAAAAATTGTTTGTTCCGACGGTAAACAAGCGAACATCTGATCTAGGCACCACCACACCAACACCTAATCCGTTCACCCAATCCAATTGAAAATTAGATTTTTCTTTCTTCCAAATTGGATGGTAATTCTCAATTTCAACGGCTGCATAATTGTAGCCGTCGGTATGTTCATATTGCAAAAAATCTTTTGATTGAATCACAAAGGGACTATTGGTATAATTACCCACATAAGCTGGATTAACAGGGATCTGAGGGCTTGAGACCAAAGGATCGATGTGACCTGTAATGTGAGAGGCTTGATCGGGGTTCATCACGTATTTCATGTGGTCCCAACCTAAGCTTATTGACCAGCTATCATTGATAAAGTAGCCTCCATGTAAATTGAACTGAGGAATGGAAAATAAGGAAGGGTTAAAGTACGTTTGAAAACCATCAAAGGGAGTTGGGGCATCACTTGCTTGCACAGCAGCTAGAGTGAAGTCGTAACCTGGACCTTGAAAGCGAATGTCAGAAGTAGGGTAAGCTGATCTATTATAGCCCCAAAAAACAAAGAAAGTTCCTTTCCGATGTAAATAATCGGATTGCGCTGATGCAAAAATTGGGATAAAAAAAAGAAAGAATAGGATGGACTTAGGCATGAACGGAAATATTAAATAATAATAAAATGAGATACGAATTCCTTAGGTGCAAAAAAGAATACAAAGCTGCTATTTTTTCTACAAAGTATGCTTAAAATATCATGATTTTCATCAGAAAATTAGGTTTTAATAATCAAATTTTAGTAACATTGACGTAACTTGCGAGTTCAAATTTAGAATTAGAGTACCAATACTAAGCGAGAAACAAAACGCGCAAAATTGGCCATATAATATGAAAAAATCATCACCAAAGTTTGAATACAAGACATTTACTTTAGGTAGTGAGATAACCCAGGAGCAGAAAGACTACTTTACCAAATTTGGAGTTATTCAGTTTAAGGGTTTCATTACCGATGAAACAGCCGAATTATTTATCCAAGAATTAGCTCAAATAGAGAAAAAATGGCTAGATGATAAGGTGGAGAAAATCAATGGAATTCCATTGAAATTTGGTAAAGATCCACAAGGTAATGACATGATTCAACGGATGTGTTTTACCAATAAATACAGCCCTGTTTTAGGTGAATTCTTGAAAGATCCTCGTTTTCAGTTATTAACTGAATTCTTAGCTCCCTATGAGGGGCGTCTCAGTGAAGATGAAAAAGATGGTTTGGTGTTTAACCACTATGTCAATCAACCCAATTCCAAATTCACTCAAATGGGCTGGCACACAGATAGCCCTAGAGATTTGTTTTTAGGTCAAAAGATTTTACCCATGTTAAACGTAGGAATACATTTGGATAATTGTCCATCTGCTAACGGAGGTTTACGTGTGATTCCTGGAACTCAAAATCAAAGTGTCCTTAAATTATTGTTTGGTAAGAAACAATTCATCGATCACCGTCCAGATCCACGTGAAGTGGCATTCGAAATTGAGCGTGGCGACTTAACTATTCACGATGGCCGTTTGTGGCACCGGGTGGAGGTTTCTCCCAACTATGGAGAGAAATCCCGCAGACGTGTTATGTACGTTCCGATTATCACAGGTAAGTTCAAACCTAAATCAGAAAATAGTAAAACACCATTCTACCATCGCTTTGCGAAAGTAGTTCAGAAATAAACAAAAAGCCCTCTATCGAGGGCTTTTTTATGTCATTTAGATTCCATATACGACTGCAATATGATGGTCGCTGAGACCCGATCCACTGTCGCTTTCACCCGTCGGTCTTTTTTCGACATTCCCCCTGCAATCATAGCCTTCATGGCCATTTGCGAAGTAAATCGTTCATCATGCAAGCGCAAAGGAACAGCAGGAAACTTCTTTTGAATTTGCTTGACTATATTCCTGACAGCTTGAGTAGAATCCGTATCTGTATTATCCAAATTCTTGGGCATACCAATGACCATTTCATCCACCTCTTCCTTAGCCATATAATTAGCTAAAAAAGTTAATAACTGATGAGAAGGAACAGTCTCTAATCCATTCGCAATAATTTGCAAAGGATCAGTCACGGCAATTCCCGTACGCTTTAAGCCATAGTCAATTGCCAGTATTCTTCCCATGTTGGATGATTCCTAAGAATCCTGTTATGACAATAAACCTTTGTCGCGTAAAATCTTATCCAATAATTTACGATCGTTATCACTTGTCAACACATTGAATGGAAGATGAATGAATTGATATTTACCCATCGTAAATACATAAGCATCTTTATCCTTATATGCACTAGTAATCATATCCCACTTGATCATACCTCCCTCTTTATCTGAGATTTTCATGAAAATCTGACGGCTATCAATTTCGTAACGATACTTATCAAACAATTGTTTGTACTGGGCTAGTTGCGTTATTCCTGTAAATTGGATCAACCAAAACAAGACATAACCAATCACACCTACCACGATGAAAATATAAATCCAGTAGTTTTTATAAACGGCTGTAAGGTTTAATGCCACGTTTCCAATAATCAAGGCTAAAGGCAAAAAAGACCATTTCCACTGATTAGAGAAGAGTTGACGCATACACAAGCCGATGTATTTATTCTTTTCAAGAGAAAATTTCTTCGTCTTAATTGCTAAAGGGTTACTGGGAGCTTGCTGAACTCGCTGCTGAGCCCCATACATTTTGGCCATATATCTATTATTTTAATCGCTAAATAAGTCGCAAAGGTACAAAATTTGAATACTTTTTGGTAATTTCAGAGGCTATTTTGAATGAATCCCATTAGCATGAATTCCAAACAAATACTTGACGGTCCAGCTTTACTTCAAAAAATTCGTCGGATTGCCTTTCAAATTTTTGAAAACAATTTTGAAGAAAAAGAAATCATCATTGCTGGTATAGTGGGTGAAGGCTTTTCTTTAGCCCAACTGTTGTGTCAAAATATCTTGGAAATTTCCTCCATCAAGGCCCAAGCTGTAGCTATTCAATTAAATAAGGACGTTCCTTACGAAAGTCCTGTTCAGTTTGATTGTGACAAAAGTATTTTTGAGGATAAGGTCATTATTGTCGTGGATGATGTGCTTAATACAGGAAGAACATTCTCCTATAGTTTGGCCCCATTCTTAAGTATGCACGTGAAAAAAATACAAGTGGCAGTAGTCGTAGACCGTAATTACCGAAAATTTCCCATTTCGGCAGATTATATAGGCTACCAAATGTCGACCACACTATCCGAACATGTGGAAGTCGTTTTATCTGACAAAACTAAATTAGGCGTTTACCTACGTTAGGCATTCCAAATTTCCCAAGCTTTGTCGGCCTGACCATGTAGCATTTCAAGGCCTTCATAAATCCCTCCTACCCCTTGAGCAATCCCTTTCTCTAGAAAAGCCGTACGCAAAGGATTGTAAACTATATCGTATAAATAATGTTGACTAGTCAATAAACTGTAATCGATTGGAGGGAAAGTATCTATTTTAGGATACATGCCCAATGGAGTCGAATTCACGATCAATCCTACTTCATCCATAGCTGCCGCTAAATCTTCATAAGAAATCTGTCCTTCTTCAGGCGTTCTTGATACTTTCCATACTTCCAGTCCTAAGTCTTCTAATGCCGCAATGATCGCTTTCGCTGCTCCTCCTTGTCCTAAAACAACGGCTTTCTTCAATTTAAATTCGGGAAAAGCCTCCCACGTTTCAATGGTTTGACGAAAACCCCAATAGTCGGTATTAAAACCTTTAGTCTTCCCATCCGGGTAAATTTTAATGGTATTGACTGCTCCAATCTTAGCCGCGGCTGGATCAATTTCATCCAACAAGGGCATAATTTGCTGCTTATAAGGAATTGTTACGTTTAAACCTTTCAATACATCTTTTTGTGCTGATTTTAGAGTCAAAAAATCTTCGATTTGAGGAATTTCGAATTGCTCATAACAATGACCTTCAGATAATCCTAAGTTTTCAAACTTCTCCGTAAAGTACTTTTTAGAAAAAGAATGACCTAATGGGTATCCAAGCAAGCCATATAGATGGGAAATAGACATATTACTTCGAAGAGAATTTTTGCTTAAGAATACCCAATAAGATCGGTAAAACCGAAACGCCAACAATACCTAAAACAACTTTTTCAAAGTTGGATTTAACCCATTCATTATCTCCCAAAAAATATCCTGCCAAGGTAATGCTAGTAACCCAAAGACAGGCACCTAGAAAACCAAATAACAAATACACTGAATAGGACATTCGACCGGCACCGGCGACAAAAGGGGCAACGGTACGTACAATAGGCACAAAACGAGCAATAATCACCGTTTTTACCCCATATTTTTCATAAAATTTCTCCGTTTCCTCGAAATGCGAGCGCTTTAAAAACAAGATTTTATCTTTAGAACGCACGTAAGCACTGAAATATTTACCCATAAAATAGTTCACCTGATCTCCACTTAAAGCTGCGAAAATCAACATAGGAATCACAATGGAAATGGATAATTGACCACTTGCTGCGGCAATTAAACCCACTGAAAACAGGAGTGAATCACCTGGCAATAATGGAGTTACAACCAAGCCCGTTTCCATAAATACGATGGCAAAGAGCAAGGCATAAGTCAATGAACCATGTGCTGCGATAAACTCCGTTAAGAAATGCAATGGATCTTTTAAAAGATCTAAGGCTTGCTGTATCATATAGGTTTCAATTAGGTAACATAAAAAACCCCGATACTTCGGGGCTTAACTTATTTGGTTAAGAAATGATCAAAGGTGTCTCCTCGTAGACCTAGTCGGATCGTTTCTAATGAAATCACTTCATTAGGAGCAATATTTCCTACGTTGACATTAGCCCCAACTAATTTCACGAACCATACTTGTTGTGATTTTTGTGGCGCTTCCCAAATGATACTTTCTTCTGGAATTTCTGTTAAAATTTCTTCTACTAAACCTTGACGAACTTCTCCTGATGAACGGAATAGTCCCACATTCCCACCTTCTCTAGCTTCTCCGATTACTTTCCATGCACCTGCTTCCAATTCCATGCGCATCAATTTAATCCACTTATAGGGAGGTATAATTTTTGCCTCATCTTTAGAACCCACTTCAGATAATACAGTCACTTGTTGGGATAATTGACGAATATATTCACATTTCACTTCGGAGTTCATTTCGACAGAACCATCTGAAATCTCCGCATATTCCATGCCATATTGGTCTAATACACGGCGGTACTCATCTACTTCACCACGGATATAAAATGCCTCAAATAAGGTTCCTCCAAAATATACAGGGATACCTGCCGACTTATAAATAGCTAATTTCTCCTTTAAATTTGGAGTTACATAAGAAGTTGCCCAGCCTAATTTTACTAAATCCGTATAACTTCCCGCGACCTCTAAAAAATCTTCAACTTGTCGAAGGCTAAGCCCTTTGTCCATGACCATGGTCAAGCCCTTCTGACGCGGCTTTTCAAATCTTTCAGGTATTTGCGATAAATTATAGTTCATATAGAAACAAGCATTAGGTTATTTGTTGACTTTTATTTTCCTGCTATCCTACAAAAATAAGCATTACATCTGATTGAGCCAAACCTCCTATAATCCAATTCTCATGAAAGCTCAAAAGAAGATATCCTTTTGTATATTTGTAAAAAAAATTAGACATGAAAAACGCGTTTTTACTTTTATTGTTTAGTGGCCTTTTTATCTCCATGAACATGGCAGAACCCCCAAGTGATATCATTTTAGGGGATTGGATTTCCCAAGATAAAGACGGGAAAATAACGGTATATAAACAAGGGGATAAATATTTCGGGAAAATATCTTGGAGTAAAACCCCAGGTAAAAAAGATGTAAAAAATCCAAATGAAGCTCTTAGAAGTCGAGATTTATTAGGAGCTGTTATATTAAAGGATTTCACCTTCACTGGATCCGCTTGGGAAAAAGGAACTATTTATGACCCCCATTCTGGAAAGACCTACGATTGCATACTAAAAGTAAAAAATAATAATAAGACACTCGATATTAGAGGATTTGTGGGGGTAGCTATGTTTGGAAGAACTAGCACTTGGACGCGTCCACAATAATATTTTAACACCGCCTACACATACATCAACATGAAAGCAAACGATAAAGCCATCGCATTTTTGTCCCAATATATTGGTAAAAAAATGGCCCATGAAAATCCGAATCCAATCACTCGTTATTTGGATGGTATTTTAAAATCTGTTTCTGCAGGGTCCATGACCGCCGAATTTGAAGTTAGAGAAGATCAATGTAACCATGCTGGCGTATTGCATGGAGGCGTAATATCTATGCTTTTGGATGAGATGATGGGAACAACGCTCATCACTTGTGATATCGAACATTTATATGTTACGATCAACTTGAGTATTGATTTTCTTTACGGAGCTAAGGCTGGAGAAAAAATTACCGTCGTTTCAGAAGTATTCCGAGTTGGTAAAAAAGTAGCCAATGTAGAAGCTAAAATGTACAATGCAGATGGCAAATTACTAGCCAAAGGTTCTAGCAACCTGGCGGCGACATCCATCCCCTTTAAAATGTAATTAAGATAATATTTGGTAGACCAAGAACGCGGCTAAATAAGCCAAGGTAGTCATATACCCAAATTGGATTAACGGATATTTCCAAGATTTTGTCTCGCGGTAAGTTGTCGCTAAGGTACTCATGCATTGCATCGCAAAGGCATAGAATATCAATAGAGAGAATCCTAAGGCGGCATCGTACATAGGTTTTCCTGTATCAGGATTTATTTCTGCCCGCATACGATTCTTGATGGTCGCATTTTCGTTGTCCACTTCACCTCCCAAGCTATAAATGGTGGACATGGTCCCCACGAAAACTTCACGAGCAGCAAAAGAGGTAATCAAAGCGATCCCAATTTTCCAATCATATCCCAAAGGCTTGATGGCAGGTTCAATTAGTTTACCAAAATGGCCTGCATAAGAATTCTCTAGTTTCTCTGATGCTATTTTGTTACTTAAGTCTACTCCAGTTAAAGTAGGGTTTTTCAATCTCACTTGCTCTTCAATCTTAGCCATACTATCCCCTGGTCCATAACTAGCAAATACCCATAAGACAATGGATATAGCGACAATGATCTTTCCTGCTTCAAAAATAAATGCTCGTACTGAATTGTAAATAGAAATGGCAACGTGCTTGAAACGAGGACCTTTATAAGTCGGCAATTCCATAATAAAATAGCTTCTTTCCTTAGCTCTCAATATTTTTTTCAATACCCAGGCTGAAAGCAAAGCCATAAAAAAACCTAAGAGATACAATCCAAAAAGAGCTACCCCTTGTAAATTAAACACACCAAAAAGCGTATTTTTTTCTGGCACGACCAAAGCAATTAATACCGTATAAATGGGTAATCGAGCAGAGCAAGACATTAATGGGGTTACCAAGATGGTAATCAAACGATCTTTCCAAGATCCAATGGAACGAGTACTCATAATGGCTGGCACGGCACAAGCAATCCCCGAAATCAAGGGTACCACAGATTTACCATTCAATCCAAAGCGTCTCATCATTTTGTCCATGATGAACATCACGCGCGACATATATCCTGTTTCTTCCAACATGGAAATGAAGAAGAATAAAAAGGCAATTTGAGGCACAAATATCAATACACCACCTACACCGGCTATTAGACCGTCAGTCAACAAACCTGTCAAAGGAGAGTCAGGCAATATGCCTTTCAACCAATCATTTAACTGAGCCACACCTCCATCAATCAAATCCATGGGATAGGTTGCCCAAGTAAATACCGCTTGGAACATCACAAATAAGATGGCCAAGAAAATCACATAACCCCAGAAAGAGTGGATAAACACTTTGTCCAATCGGTCTGTCCAGGTTTTTACTGGCTCAGCATCCCATTGACGATTCAAATTGATGACACAGCGCTCTACAACTTCTGAAATCTGCTCATAACGTTTTACTGTTTCGGCTGATTTATATTTCTTCGACTCAAAATGGTGCTTCTCCATCAAATGATCAAAGGACTCGCGCTGCGGTTGATCAAACATTTTCATGCGATCATGTTCCATTAACCATAAAAGAGAACGATATGGATCTGCTTCTCCAAATTGCTTTTGCACATCGTCAATCAATTCATCTGCTACGGGCAAAGGCAAGGCATCGTTGGATGCATAACGATGTTTCAAAGTCTTGATGACAGCTAACTTCAAACCACCTACGCCAATTCCCTTTTTGGCATTGATTTCGGCAACCTCTACATTCAACTCACGAGCCAACTTCAAGGAATTAATCACAAATCCCTGATTTTCAGCTACATCAATCATATTCAAAGCCAAAACCGTCGGAATTCCTAAATCTCGAACTTGAGAAAAGAGCAATAAATTACGTTTTAAATTGGAGGCATCCGCCACCACAATCGCCATATCTGGATAATCAGGATGCTTGGGATTGCCCAAAATATTAATGACTAACTCTTCGTCGATTGATTTGGGATATATACTATAGATACCCGGTAAATCCAGAATTTCAATATTTCTGCCTGGTTCCAATTCCCAAATACCTGTCAACTTATCCATGGTTACCCCTGGGAAGTTTCCTGTTTTTTGGTTCATTCCTGTCAATGTATTGAACAAGGAAGATTTCCCAGCATTTGGATTACCAATAAGCGCTATTCTGGTTACGTTAGCCAATGTTTAATTTATTTTCGTTTGATTTGAATAGTTGCCGCTTCCTCTCTTCTCATGGTTAAAGTATAACCAGAAACTTTCAAAGCAATGGGATCCCCAAAAGGAGCATGATGCGTTAATATCACTTCGGTACCAGGCAAACAGCCCATTTCTAAAAGCTTTAGTGAGAGTATTTCGTCCGTAAACCCTGTTATTTCGCCATGTTCTCCTATCCGTAAATCCGCCAGTGTTAGCATATTCAATCCTCTGTTCTTATTTAGAATAATTCAAAATTAGGCACAAATGTACTAAGTATTTCCGAGCTAAAAAATGATAATTCTTAGTTTTGGATAATTTGATTTTAATTCCCCAAAATACTCTGAGGAATATTCATCAAAGCCAACTTTCTGTCGTAAATTGCAGGTCCTTTACTAATTTGACATTGATAATGCTTCAGGAGATCAAGGTTTTGTTTCAAAAAGAATTACAAATGGAATGGCGACAAAAATATGCCGTTCACGGTTTGTTGCTTTACCTTGCCTCTACCATTTTCGTTTGTTATTTATCCTTTAAAGCCAAGCAAGAATCCATTAATCCTATTACTTGGAATGTCCTATTTTGGATTATCTTGCTCTTTATTGCCATCAATGCTATTGGTAAAAGCTTTACTCAAGAATCATCTCAACGAGGATTATTTTACTATACCTTAGTTAGGCCAGAATCGGTTATTTATTCCAAAATCTTGTATAATTCCGTCTTAATGATCGGTATTTCCTTGGTTGGAATTTTCATGTATTCATGGGTGATGGGAAACCCAGTTGGCAACATGTCACTGTATGTCATTGCCCTGATTTTAGGGTCCATAGGCTTCGCATCTACCTTATCTTTGGTAGGAGGAATTGCTGCACAAGCAGAAAATACGTCAACCTTGATGGCAGTATTAAGCTTCCCCATCATTATTCCTTTATTACTATTCTTGTTAAAACTATCTAAAAGTGCCCTTGATGGTATTTCGATTGCTGAAAACTGGGATGAAATAGCTGTTTTAGCCTCTCTTGACGTAATTGTCGTAGTTTTATCTGGTATACTTTTCCCTTATATATGGAGACATTAAAAAAATATTATTGGAAATGGGCTGGCATCGTTTTGCTAGTTTACACCATGTACATGGGTTTTGCAGGGCAGGTGCCCCGACAAGCCATTTTGAATGAGACGGTTCGGAACCTATACTTCCACGTGACCATGTGGTTTAGCATGATCGCCTTATTAGGTGTATCGGTGTATCATTCCATTCAATACTTGCGCAAATCCGACCCTATGGATGATTTGAAATCCAATGCCTATGTGATAACCGGTTTGGTATTTGCTACCCTAGGTTTATTAACAGGCAGCATTTGGGCCAAATTCACCTGGGGAGATTGGTGGACAAATGACCCCAAACTAAATTCCGTGGCCATCGGCATGCTCATTTATTTAGCTTATGGATTAGTTCGTTCTTCCTTGCCAGATGAACAGCAAAAAGCCAGAATATCATCGGTTTATAATATTTTTGCATTTATCATATTCATGGTACTTATCTGGATTTTACCCCGCATGACAGATTCCTTACATCCAGGAAACGGAGGTAATCCGGGTTTCAATTCCATGGATTTAGATAACCGCATGCGCATGGTATTTTATCCTGCCATTTTAGGCTGGATGTCCTTAGGTTTTTGGTATGCCCAGTTACGCATACGCATTAGAAAAATTGAAGTTTTATTAGAAGAAAAAGAACAAGCATGAAAAAATATATCTTAACCTTATTGCTCAGTTTTACTTGCTTTTTAGGTTTAGCTCAAAGCGAAATTGAAATGGCGGATAAATTCCGCGCTGACGGCAAAATCTATGTGGTCATTGCTGTGGTACTCGTAATTCTTACTGGACTATTCATTTACCTTATTAGTCTCGACAAAAAGGTAAGTGCTCTTGAAAAAGAACTCAAAAAATAAACATATGAAAAAGACGCATATCATTGGTCTGATTCTAATTGCTGTAGCTATTGGAATTATTTTGATTACTACCGGAGATGCCAGTACCTATGTAGGTTTTGATGAGGCTGAGCGTATATCTCAAAATGACCCCAATCAAAAAGTCCATGTAGTAGGTAAATTAAAAAAGGATGCCCAAGGCAAGATTGTCGGCATGCATTTTGATCCTGCCGTGGATGCCAATCGCTTGGAATTCATTGTTCAGGACAGCCTAGGTAGAGAAAATCAAGTGGTGTATGCTGCGCCTAAGCCTCAGGATTTTGAACGCTCAGAAAAAATCGTGTTGGTAGGTAGCATGAAGCAGGATAAGGTTTTCTATTGCGATAAAATTTTATTGAAATGCCCTTCCAAATATCAGGAAGGTAAAATTTCGGCTGATTCAACAGCCACATATGAAGCAAAAAAACAATTATGATACACGAGACAATCGGATCAGTTGGTCACCTATTAGTCATTATATCCTTTGTAACGGCCCTATTGGCAACATTCTCCTATTTCAAAGCCACTCAAACGGCCGACGAACTAGCTGCTAAAGATTGGGTGAAATTAGCCAGAGGTATTTTCATCGTTCACCTGATAGCTGTGATTGGTGTAGCATCTAGCTTATTTGTTATTATATACAATCACTATTTCGAATACCATTACGCCTTCTCCCACTCCTCCAAAGCATTACCCATGGCTTTCATGATTTCATGCTATTGGGAAGGCCAAGAAGGGAGTTTCTTACTATGGATATTCTGGCAAGCCATCCTAGGTGTGATTTTGATGATCAAAAACCCGAAATGGGAAGCACCTGTCATGACCGTTTTTGCCTTGGTTCAAACTTTTTTAACTTCCATGATTTTGGGGGTTATTCTTCCTTACATCGATTTAAAAATTGGTTCATCTCCTTTCTTATTATTGCGTGAAGCACAGCCAGATCTGCCAGTTTGGAGTTTACAGCCTAACTTTATTCCTAAAGACGGGCGAGGACTAAACCCATTATTGCAAAACTATTGGATGGTCATTCACCCTCCTACCTTATTCTTAGGATTTGCGTTAACCTTAGTTCCATTCGCTTATTTAATTGCTGGTCTTTGGAAAAACCAATTAACCGAATGGATAAAGCCTGCTTTACCATGGGCTCTATTTGGAGCTGGAATCCTTGGTATTGGTATTATGATGGGTGCCTATTGGGCCTATGAAACATTGAACTTTGGTGGATATTGGAACTGGGATCCTGTTGAAAATGCCTCTTTTGTTCCATGGCTTGTGCTCATCGGTGCTATCCACACCATGATTGCCTACAAGCATTCCAGCGCTGCCTTAAAGACTTCCATCATCTTGGTGATTGCCACCTTTATTTTGGTCTTATATTCTACTTTCCTAAATCGTTCAGGAATCCTTGGGAATGCTTCTGTTCACTCATTTACGGATTTAGGTCTATCCGGACAGTTGCTTATTTATATGCTAACTTTCTTATTTGTGGCCATATTTTTTGCAGTAAAAAGATGGAAACAATTACCAGTAGATAAAAAAGAATTAGGTATCTACTCACGTGAGTTCTGGATTTTTGTTGGGGCCTCAATTTTGGGATTATCTGCCTTCCAATTAATTTTCACAACCTCCATTCCCGTTTATAATAAAATCGCGGAGGCCTTTGGTATCGTATCTAACATTGCTTTACCTGCTGACCAAGTTGAACACTACAGCAAAATTCAAATTTGGATTTTCTTGGCCATTGCTGCATTAAGTGCAGTTGGGCAATACATTTGGTGGGGGAAATTAAAAGAATCTACTTCTTTTAAACCACTAACCAACTCGGCTTTAGTTGCTACGCTATTTACTGTACTTTTTGTCAACTTAGGCAAGGTTTATACCATTTCATATATCTTATTATTATGGACTAGTTTATTCTCCGTCATTGCCAATTTCAATATCCTGATATTCTTAATTCGTCAGCGATTTAATTTGGTAGGTGGAGCCATGGCCCACGTAGGACTGGCGGTTATGCTTATTGGAATCTTGTTTTCATCTGGTTATTCCAAAGTAGTTTCATTAAACCGCTCTGGTTTTGCTATTTCCAATAAAGTGGAGCAGTTTACCAAAGATGACAACAAAGAAAATAAAGAGAATCTTCCACTATGGTTAGGTCAAGGAGCTCAAATGCAAGATTATTTGGTGACTTATAAAGGCCGAATGATAGAATTGCGCGGTAAGCCTGGTTATTATCCTAGAAAAGATTTTGAAGTAATTGAAGGTGATTTCCATGCAGTAGCATTACGCAATGTGGAAAAAGACGGTCAATTGATTGCTAAAAAAGGGGATACCTTAACAGTAGAACCTGAAAATACCTATTATGAATTAGAATTTAAAAATGCCGAAGGGAAATCTGTTTCTTTATATCCTCGTTGGCAAGTAAATCCTAAAATGGGCACAGCCATTTCTCCGGACGTCAAACATGCTTGGAGCCACGACATCTATACCTATGTTTCGCTAGACCCTCGTTTGGCTGCTGAAGCAGGAGAAGAAAAACAATGGAGCCAAACAGTGAACTCGACGGTGAGTATTGGAGACACTTTATTCCTAAATGATTTTGTGGCTATTTTACAAGATGTATCCCGCGTGAATTCGGTAGAAGATATGACTTTAGGGCCCAATGATGCCGCCGTGAAAGCGCAATTCCAAGTTCTTGGTAAAAATTTCCAACAATTCTCGCTTGCCCCACTTTTCATCATCAAAGGAGGCATGGTAGCCATGCCAGCGTTTGAAAGTGAAGAAACAGGTATCAAAATTAAATTCACAGCCATTAATCCTAAAACTCAACAATTTAGTTTTGCGGTTAATACAACCCAACAAGATTTAATTATTATCAAAGCATTGGAAAAGCCCTACATTAATTTGGTATGGGTAGGTTCTATTTTGATATTTATGGGACTGTTTGTGGCCATGTACCGTAGATTGCAACAACCCAAAGCTGCTTAATCACATGACTAGGAAAGAAATCATTATATTATCAGCTGGAATTGGCTTTTTGATTATTTGGATCATTGATTTAAATGCTCCTACTCCCGTTGAAATCCAAGGAAATTTTTGGTTAGAAATTTACTTTCATTATGTTTGGCTTATGTTTGGTCTAGGTTCACTCCTTTACTTTCAATATTCCAAGAACTTGCGCATCAAGGAAGAAGAAAAAAAAGCAGGAGAGCCCAAACAAGATATCCGTAGCCGAGCTATGAAAAGTAACAAGCGCAAAAACTAAGTTAAATGGACCCAGATCCCGGATTATATACCACTCAAGTTGCAGGAATCATCATTTCCATGATATTCTCAGCCTTCTTTTCTGGCGTAGAAATGGCCTTCGTTTCCTGTAATAAATTGTATTTTGAGCTTAAGGCGAAGCAAAATATCCTGAGTGCCAAAATCATTTCCAACTTCAACCAATCTCCCTCTCGATTTATCGGAACCATGTTGATTGGAAATACCTTATCCCTAGTGGCCTATGGTATTTTCATGGAAGAATTTTTGCATCATCAAATTCTACAATACATTCCCTTTCTTCAAAATGAAATACTGGCTCGTTTGTTAGCTTCTATCGTAGCCACCATTTTGATTTTAATTACCTCAGAGTTTACGCCAAAAAGTATATTCTTAATCAACCCTGATGTTATTTTAGAATTCTTGGCCATCCTTATCTGGATTGTCTATGCGCTCATGTTCCCGCTTGTTTGGGTGACTGTGGGCTTGTCTAAATGGTTTATCACGAAAGTACTCCGACTTAATTACTCGGAAGAAAAACCCGCTTTTGGATTAACTGACCTCAATAATTATTTGCAAAATTTGAATCGCAAAGTCTCTACGGAAGAAGAGGCGGAAGTAGATACTAAAATCTTCCATAATGCATTAGAATTCAAGCAAGTAAAGGTACGAGACTGCATGATTCCTAGAACGGAAATCACTGCTATTGATTTGGAAGAAGGTATTGAGGGCTTGAAACAAGTGTTTATTGAATCTGGCCATTCCAAGGTTTTAGTATATAAAGAAAGCTTAGAGGATGTATTAGGTTATTGCCATTCCTTAGCCCTATTCAAAAAACCCAAGGATATTCAGTCCATTTTGACAAGCATATTAATAGTTCCAGAGGCTATGCCAGCGAATGATTTGATGCTTAAATTCTCTAAAGACAGAAAATCTTTGGCTTTAGTGGTGGACGAATTTGGTAGTACTTCCGGGCTAGTAAGTATGGAAGATGTGATGGAAAAGATTTTTGGTGAAATCCAAGATGAATACGATGATTCGGAAGACTGGGTGGAAAAGAAATTAGATGAGAATGCGTATCTATTATCTGGTCGACATGAGATTGATTACCTCAATGAAAAATACGATTGGAATTTCCCTGAGGGAGACTATGAAACATTGGGTGGCATGTTGATCAGCTTATATGAAGATATTCCAAAAGCCAATGAAATCATCACGTTAGCCCCTTTTCAATTTCAAATTTTGACCTCTACCGATGCCAGAATTGATACCGTCAAAATGACAATCGTAGGTAAAATTTCTCCTAAGGAAGAATCAAAAATTAAACATTAATTTTCTAGAACCCGTTGAAGTGTTTGGCATTTCATTACGGTTTCTTGCCATTCTTTTTCTGGATCAGAATCTTCTGTGATACCACATCCTGCAAAATAAGTCGCGCGACATGTTCCTTCACTTTGATCTACTTTTACGGTTCGTAGGTTAACAAATAGATGAATCTCATCCCCTAAATTGACAGGCCCTAAATAACCCGAATACAATTCACGCGCATGCTTTTCAGCTTTGGCAATCCATGCAATGGCTTCTTCTTTAGGTGTCCCGCAAACGGCTGAAGTTGGATGTAACAGAGATAATAAAATACCGGGCAATTGAGAGAAATTTAACGCTTGGGTATCCACCGTAAACTCCGTTTTAAGATGCAATAAATTTCCTGCCAAAATCGTCTTTGGACCAATCTCTTGGTATTCCCTTAAACGAATTTTCTTAAAACACTCTATGATATAGCGACAAACGTATGCTTGTTCTTCAATTTCTTTTTGCGACCAACGTGCATTTTGTGGAAGAATAATCTCTCCTAGCGGATCTATGGCAGATTGGGTTCCCGCCAAAGCTATGGTACGAAAAATCCCTTGTGCATTTTGTTCTACTAAGGTTTCTGGTGTAGCACATAACCAAGTACTTCCTAGTTCAGGAATATATAAAGCGCAAACAAAGGCATTAGGATAAGCTTGACATAATTGCCCAAATGCCTTGAGTGTCGAAAAATCACCTGGGAATTCAACTTCGTCGGTTCTAGAAAGTACTACTTTTTGAAAATGCCCTGACTGAATTTCTTTAATTGATTCACTTACCCAATGCGTAAAATGCTGGTGCTTCTCTTCGTTTTCTTCGACATTGTGCAAGGGTTTCAACAAAGAGGATCCAACTACTTCTTCTTGAACAATGGACTCTTCCAATAAAGTCTCTGCTTTTAAGAAATAAGGAAGACCAATGAAGGGAGCCACTAAAAATCCGGCTGGGAAAGTTTCCAAATCCAAAGAACCTAACCTCTCTCCACCAGTAGAATCTACTAAAAAATAGCGTTTATCACTTTTGGGTAATCTCCACACAGCCATGCCTCCGCGCTTTTGTTGCGTATGCTGCCACAACTGTTCCCAATCGAGCAAAGAGGTTAATGTATGAGGAAGCGTATTAGGCATGTTTAAAATAAGAATGACCAAAGTTAAAAATTAGCAATTAGAGATGAATGTTTACTAAGGACTTTTTTATGTCATTTTCAAAGTTCCATTTCAAAATGCCTGATTAAATTCAATAGCGCCACTGTCAAGTCCTCATCCAAGGGCTTTCCATCAGCATCAAGTTTCCCTTTTACTCCAGAAATCAACAAACAAGTATTTTCAGAAATCTTAGCATCAAGTGTTTTCATGATAAGTTTCAACTCCGCATGTCCCATTTTTCCACTGGCTGAAGCCGTTATAAGGCAGGCTGGCTTTTGGGTAAATACCGTTGTGGCTACACACCATTCAAGTAAGTTCTTTAATCCACTGGGAATACTAAAAACATACTCAGGACTACTAATGAGTATTCCATCGGCTGCCAAAATAGCTTGACGAATTTTCGAGATTAACGCTGGCGGATTATCTTGCGACTGTTCTGAATTAAAATGCGGTAATTGAGCTAATTGATCAAAAATTTCTATCTCCACTTCGTCGGAAATCAGATTACTGATATGCTGAACCAACTTTAAATTGGATGAATTCTCGCTGGCACTCCCAACAATGGCTAGAATTTTCTTTTTCATCAATGACATATACTAATATAAAACCTGTATCATGCTGCCGTTGAGGCATCCATTTTACTAGGAAGAAAGCGCTTGTTTCAAAATCGAATACGACTTCTTTTTCTTTTCCCCATCAAATATATAGGTAGCCACCATTAATTCATCTATACCTGTTTCTTCAATAAAATCGCCTAAATGATGTTGAAGTGTTTCCTGGCTACCATAAAAACTACAAGCTAACATTTTATCTGCCATAGCTCTGATTTCAGGAATTTGGTAAGCTTCTGGTAATGGCCCTGGAGGAGCTAAAGGTACACGTCGGTTGGTGATAATTCCTACAAACATGCGGATTAAACTACTACGAAGAAAAGCAGCCTCCTCATCTGTATCTGCTCCTACTACATTCACACAGGCCATCACGTAGGGCTTATCCAATTGTGAGGATGGGATAAAATTCTTGCGATATATATCTATTGCGGCACGAAATTGAGCAGGAGCAAAATGGGCGGCAAAGGCATAAGGCAAGCCCATTTTAGCAGCCAAATAAGCGGAATCAGTACTGGATCCTAAAATCCAAATGGGCACATCGATGCCTTCAGCAGGAAAAGCTCTCACTTGAGCCATGCTATTTTCTTCGCTAAAATACAATTGCAATTGCTCTACATCCTTAGGGAAATGGTAGGCCGTATCCATATTATCCCTTCTCAACACCCGAGCGGTTTGTTGGTCTGTACCCGGAGCACGACCCAGTCCTAAGTCGATCCGATTAGGGTACATGGACGCCAAAGTACCAAACTGTTCGGCTATAACTAAAGGACTATGATTCGGCAACATGATACCGCCTGAACCTACTCGAATTTGGGATGTTTTTCCTGCGACATGACCTATCAAAACGGAGGTGGCAGAACTGGCAATAAACTCCATATTATGATGTTCTGCCAGCCAGATTCGGTTAAAACCCAAAGCCTCCGCATGCTGCGCTATTTCCACGGTTCTTTCAATGGCCGTAGCGGCGGTTCCTCCTTGTGGAATGGGGGCTAGTTCTAATACAGATATGGGGATGTTAGGCATGAAATTCCTTTAGGATAAAGAAATTAAAACTACACTTCTTGAAAATATGTTCCCTTGCAGCACTTATAATTTCACCTGCCTACTATAATACTGATCATCCACTTTTCCATCTAGATCAAAATCTTCCACTCCCCAATATTCGATTTGATTTTTCTTGATTTTGAATCTAAACTTATAGGTGATACGCTTCGGAATGGTATCCTGGATGATTATGGTATCTTGAATAATCTGCCATCTTCCAGCTGGATCATAGGTGGTTTTTCCTTGAAGGTTACGGTGCAAAGAATGATAGGTTCCATCTGCAGCATAGGTGGTTTGGATATTTTTCACTTTCATTTTGGTCTCCCAATCCTTACCTAGCACCTCGATGTTTTGCGTACTATCTGAATTCTTATAGCTGGGCATGGTGATTTTTAAATGCGCTATTTCCCAAGTCCCTACAATAGCCCGAGAAGCATGTTGACTACAAGAGATCAGGATATTGAAAGCAAGAATTGAAATACAAAACAATAAATACTTGTTCGTCTTCATCTAAATTATAGGACAAATATTGAAATTTTATGCCGACAAAATCGCCACGGTCAATCGACTTACACAGACTAAATCCCCCTGTTCATTGTGAATCTTGATGTCATACACATGCATGGTTCTACCAATTCGAATCGGCGAACAAGTCCCAATTACCCATCCTTCGCGAACAGCTTTTAGGTGATTGGCATTAATCTCTACTCCTACGGCTTTCATGGTCTCAGGATCTTTGGCAACAAGCATAGTCGCGATACTCCCCATGGTTTCAGCCAAAACCACCGATGCGCCTCCATGCAACAGCCCGAACGGTTGTTTGGTCCGATGATCTACTGGCATACGGGCAGTGAAATACTCGGGGTGAACTTCTAGAAATTCGATTCCTAGATGCTCAATCATGTTGCCTTTACTGAAGCTATTTAGTTGTTCTGAAGTGATGGATGTATTAAACATATATTTCGTATTTTTGTGCCTAAAATTCGCAATAATTTACTAATTCCAACCTCAATTCGCCTTTTTTATGCACCCTATCAAAGACATTTACCTTATTCGCCACGGAGAAACAGATTATAATAGAATGGGGGTGGTACAAGGAAGCGGCATTGACGCTCATTTGAATGAATTAGGCCGTCAACAAGCCCAAGCATTTTTTGATCATTATCAAGACTTGTACATAGATAAGATTTACACTTCGGCTTTAGTTCGCACACACCAGTCGGTAGATGGCTTTATCAAGAAAGGAATTGCCTGGGAACAACACCCTGGATTGAATGAAATTTCGTGGGGAAACAAGGAAGGAAAGTCGCCCAACACGGATGACGACCTTTACTATAAAAATTTGACCAGAACTTGGCGAGAAGGGAACATTGATGTACCTTCGGAGGAGGGTGAGAGCCCTGTACAGGTTTTGGAAAGACAAAAACCCGTGGTAGATTTAATCCTATCTAGACCTGAAGAGCAAGCTATTTTGATTGCTATGCACGGTAGAGCTATGCGAGTTTTATTGACACATTTGTTTGAACAACCTTTACACAAAATGGATGATTTTGCACACAGCAATCTCTGTTTATACCATTTGCAATACTCTTACCCAGACCGTGCTTTTAAATTGGTGAAAGGTCCATTGACAGAACACCTGAAGCACTTGCCTGATTCCATGTAAATATGAAGAGACAAAAGCTTTATTGGGTATTACAATTTTCAGGCTGGTTTGCTTGGACGCTCAATGAGGCTTTATTGTACACCATGCAATACGGCTGGCGATGGGCTTGGCTTTATGCCTTTGTGGGCAATATTTCTTTAGCCATTTTATTGACCCATCAATACAAACAGATTACCCAAAAATATCAATGGCAAAATTATCCCCTCTTTAAATTATTGAGGAGAAATTTACAGGCCCTTTTGGCTATGTCAACTATCCTGTTGGCCTTTAATTTACCTTTGGATTTTGCCCTATTGCAAGAAAACTATGAAGTAAAATTAAATACCTTCATTATCCTGCAATACCTTTTCAACTTTATGAAACCTTTGGCCATTTGGCAGTTGATTTATTTCTTCTTCCAATACTCCCAAAGGAAATTAGAAATTGAAAGACAAAACGACCAACTGGAAAGAACCATTCAGGAAACAGAAGGTAAGGTCTTACGCGCTCAAATGAATCCACACTTTGTGTTCAATGCGCTCAACAGTATTCGGGCATTGATCACAGAAGATCCGAATAAAGCTAAAAAAGGGATTAACCAATTATCAAAACTGCTGCGCAGCTCATTGTTAACCGAAAGAAAAAAAACCATTCCTCTATCAGAAGAAATTGAGACAATCGTGGATTATCTTTCCTTGGAAAAAATCAGGTACGAAGATCGACTATTCTGGGAAGTTCAGATCCCCAAAGAACATGTGAAAGCAGAAGTGCCCCCCATGATTTTACAAACCTTGGTTGAGAATGCCATCAAACACGGAATCTCTCATTCGGTTAAAGGCGGCACCATTATTATCCAAGCACACAAAATAGGGAATTTATTACATGCCTATGTCATTAACCCTGGCACCATTAAAACCAAAGAAAGTGAAACTGGGGTTGGGATGAAAAACTCCATCTCCCGTTTGAAAATATTGTTTGGAGAGACCGCTCAACTAAGACTAAAACCATTCGACAAAAACCAAGTGATTGCCGAATTAATAATACCTTATCTTGTACCTTAATTCCTGTGTTTTTATAAAAACCCTATTATGAACGCTATTATCATCGACGACGAACGTTTAGCAAGAAATGAACTAAAACGATTATTAGAGAATTTCCCACATATCCAAGTTATAGGAGAAGCAGCTAATACAGATGAAGCTGGGGCCTTAATTGAAGAATTACACCCTGATGTCATTTTCTTGGATATTCAAATGCCTGGCAAAACAGGATTTGAGTGGTTGGAAGAATGGGATGGATATTTACCTGAAGTAATTTTCACCACAGCATTTGATGAATATGCTTTAAAGGCTTTTGAAGTCAATGCCCTTGATTACGTCCTTAAGCCAATTGAACTTTCTCGTTTAAGCGAAAGCGTACAAAAATTGGAAAAACAATTAGCTAATAAAACCAAAACTCATCCTGAGCAAGTTTCTGTTTCTCCTCAGCACTTTTTGAGTGCGCAGGATCAAATATTTGTCAAAGATGGAGAAAAGTGCTGGTTTGTGCGATTGGATAAAGTCCGTTTATGTGAATCGATGGGCAATTATGTCCGTTTATTTTTTGATGATCAAAAACCTTTAGTATTGAAATCCTTGAATGCCTTGGAAGATCGTTTAGATCCTAAGGTCTTTTTCAGAGCCAATAGAAAACACATTATCAACCTCAATTTTATTGAAAAAATTGAACCTTGGTTTTCGGGAGGACTGCAAGTGACATTACAAGGAAAAGGTGAGAAAATCGAGATTTCAAGAAGACAGTCGATTCGTTTCAAGGAGCTACTTTCCCTCTAATTTCTCTTCTGTTTCCACTATTTCTTCTTTCTTTTTACGAGAAGGGGCTTCGCCCAATATATATCCATAAGCTTGCAATGATGGCACATAGTCAAATATCACTTTGACTATGGCTGTCAAGGGCAATGCCAAAATCAACCCTGGAATCCCCCAAAGCATTTCCCCCAATAATAAGGCCAGCATAGCCACCATAGGGTTCACACTTACTTTAGATCCTATCACCACAGGGGTGATAAAATTAGCTTCGATAAACTGTACTGCTGCGACCCAAGCGATAACAGCTAGGGCATGGGAAGGGCTCAACACAATTAAGCTAAGTACAATAGGACCACTAGCACCCATCCAGATACCGATGTAGGGAATTAGCAATAATAAGCCAGTCAAAATGCCAAAAAAGTAGGGATAATCAACACCAATCCACCAAAAACCTATGGTATTTAAGATGGAAACAATCAGCATGACAACCATCAATCCGACCAAGTATCCTTGTACCACTTGACCAGTTTTACTCATAATTCCTTTCAATATGTGAGATTCCGTATTAGGAAAAACCATTTCTAAAAATTGAGCAAAAAAGCTTCTGTAATACAAGAAAAAGAATACGAAAATTGGGATTAAAATAATGGTAGTGATGGAATGAATGATGGTCCCGAAAGTGGTCGTTAGGATTGTTCCTGAATTCTTCAACAAGTTGATGGTTTGGTTACTGATTTCCACCATTTGTTTTTTCCGAGAGATATTGAGATTTCTAGACAAGAAACTCTGTAAACTAGAAATATAGGATTCGGCTTTTTTAATGAAAATAGGCCAATCTGACGCAAATTCAACCATTTGAACCGTCAAAATAGCTAATACTCCAGCTATAGCAGCCACCGTAATGATGAGGCAAATGGCAATGGAAACAGAACGAGGAAGACCTTTTCTTTCTAACCAGGCGGCCAATGGTAGCAAAAGCATAGCCAATATTAAAGCAGCGGCCAAGAGGATCAATAAATCCTGCAATAGATATAAGCCCAAAACCAAGATGGAAATGGAAATTAAAACAGAGGCTAAACGGACAATGTAGGAAGATTCTTTCGCCATAAACCAAAGCTAATGATTAAATTTAGTCGAAAAAAATTAATAATTTGGTAACATAGCCCTCTCTATATTTGCAGCAAGTTTTATAGGCACTTCACAAATTTCATCTTATGAGCCAGGCAACAGCCAATTCGATAAAAATTCTTCTGGTAGATGATGATCCTGATATTTTAGAATTATTGGAATATAATTTAGCAAAAGAAGGTTTTTTGTTAGCAAAAGCGTCCGATGGAAAAGAAGCCATTTCGATAGCCCAAGAATTCAAACCTCAGTTGGTGATTTTGGATGTGATGATGCCAGCGATGGACGGTATCGAAACGGCACGTCGCATGAAATCCATGCCCGAATTAAAAGATGCGCTCATTCTATTTTTAACGGCTCGCGGAGAAGAGTATACCGAAGTGGCGGCATTTGATGCTGGGGCACATGATTACATCATCAAACCCATCAAGCCAAGAGCTCTGGTAAGTCGTATCAAAGCGATGCTAAAGCGTGAAACGATGGAAGATAACCAAGATGTTATTGAAATCGGTGGATTACAAATCAATCGTACACAATACGCCGCTACCTTTGAAGGAAAAGCATTGGTTTTGCCCAAGAAAGAATTCGAATTACTTTCTTTCTTAGCTAAAAACCCGAATAAGGTCTTTAACCGAGATGAATTATTAGAGAAAGTTTGGGGTTCTGATGTGTATGTGGTAGAAAGAACGATCGACGTTCATATTCGTAAATTGAGGGAGAAAATTCCGGAATATTACATCAAAACATTAAAGGGTGTTGGTTATTTATTTTCGATCGAAAAGAACTAAGCATAGAAAATTTCCATCATTTATAGGTAAATTGCGCCCTCAATGAGGGGTTCTTATTTAATTCTAGCACTATTTTTTTTGATCCATTCCTTGGCGGCACAAAGCCCTAAGCGGGAATTGCGTGGAGTTTGGGTAGCAACTGTCCAAAACATCGATTGGCCTTCTGCCAGAAATTACAATAGTCTAAAGCAACGAGAGGAGTTTATTGACCTGATTGATTCCCATCATCGAACAGGCATGAATGCCATATTTGTACAAGTTCGCTGTGCTGCCGATGCACTTTATGCCAAAAGTACAGAACCTTGGTCTGCCTATTTATCTGGTTTTCAAGGCCAGGCACCTAGTCCTTACTATGATCCCATGGAATTCATGATTGAGGAAAGTCATGAACGAGGAATGGAATTTCATGCTTGGTTAAATTTAAATCGGGCAACCATGTCTTCCAAAACCATTTTGAGTTCCGATCATTTGGCACGACGCCATCCAGAATGGTTGTTTTCATATAATGGTCAATTGATATTAAACTTTGGTATACCTCAAGTTCGACATTACATTGCTGAGTTAGTCAAAAATTTGGTTAAAAATTACGATGTAGATGGAGTCCATTTTGATGATTACTTTTACCCTTACCCTGTCAAGGGAGCCACAATTCCAGATGAAAAAACATATCAGCAATACAAATTTCCGGAGGAAAGCTTAGCCGATTGGAGAAGGAGAAATGTGAACATGCTCATTCAAGAAATCGCTGAAACTGTTAAATCAACCAAACCCAAAGTAAAATTTGGCATTAGTCCTTTCGGAATTTGGCGGCATCAAAGTATTGATCAAGAAGACGGCTCTCCTACCCGCGCAGGCTTACAGTCCTACGATGATTTATTTGCGGACACGGAATTATGGATTAGAAAAGGTTGGGTAGATTATTTGGCCCCTCAATTATATTGGGGAACAACGCATCGCGTGGCACCTTACAAGGCTCTCGCCACCTGGTGGAATGAACATAGTTTTGATCGGCCTATTTACATCGGCCATGCGGCTTACCATTTGAGTGATATATGGGCTCCCAGTGAGTTGACGAAACAATTAAACATTTCAAGAAATTTACCTAAGGTTCAAGGTGCTATTTATTTCAGCTCTCGTCAAATTAGTCAAAATACGAAAGGTTGGAGAGATAGTTTACGAAGCAAGCATTTTGAGCATATTGCATTAATCCCGCCCATGTTATGGTTAGATAGCATAGCCCCCACGGCACCCCATCAAGTGAGCTTAACTAAGCAAAAAGACCAGTGGATATTGCGATGGAAAGAAGGGGAGCCTAGCTTGGATAATGATCCAGCACATTATTACGTTGTGTATCGGATTCAAAAAGATGAAATTGAACCTTTGGATAAGGGAGATAATATTATTTATAAAGGAAGTAGCAAACAAATAATAATTGACCCTAAGTGGATCAAATCTGGTACAGGATTTGTTGTTACAGCTTTGGACCGATTACATAATGAATCTATTCCAGGAACTATACAGTGGATAGTTCCAAACGTAGTTGAATAAATTGATGAACATGAAATTCTTGCATTTATCTGTTAAAGAAATTACTGAAGAAACGAATGATACCAAAACGATCCATTTTTGGCATCCAATACATGAGGCATTAAGCTATCATTCAGGACAGTTTTTAACTGTGATTCCTGAAATTGATGGAAAAAAGGTACGTCGTAGTTATTCTTTATCATCTTCTCCATTGATTGACCATTCCCCAGCGATTACGGTCAAACGCATTGCTGGAGGAGCCGTTTCAAATTATTTATGTGACCAGATCAAGGTGGGAGATAGTTTGGAGGTCATTGAACCTATGGGTAACTTCTTTATTGAGCCTGAGGCAAATGCTAGCAAAACCTATGTTTTCATGGGTGCGGGATCTGGCATTACGCCATTGATTTCCATGATTAAAACCTTGCTTAAGTCTGAGCCTCAATCCAAAATTCATTTGATTTATGGGTCAAGACATGAAGATCAAATTATTTTCAAGAAAGAATTAGAGCAATTAGAGCTGACAAATGTAGGACGTTTTCAAGTTTTACATGTTATTAGTAAACCTGCGGCCAATTGGCCTGGACTAAAAGGACGTATTAACAAGGCTTCTACTATATATTACCTGAAACAAGAGTTTGGCTTGAATATCTCTTTGGCGCATTATTACCTTTGCGGCCCTGCTGGCATGATGGATGAGATCCAAGAAGCTTTGGCTATGTTTGATGTACCTACAGAACATATACACCGAGAATTATTTCATAGCAATCCCCAGACAGAAGAAATCACGGAGGATGATGGCAGCTTGAAAGAGCAAGAGATTACCATTATTTACGAAGGAAAGGAACACCGAGTTACGGTGAAACCCCATGAGACTATCTTAGAAGCGGCCTTATCAGCTGATGTCGATATGCCTTATTCATGTCAAGCTGGTATGTGCACGGCATGTATGGGCTTATGCAAAAGTGGAAAAGTGATGATGGATGAAGAAGACGGATTGACAGACAATGAAATCAAAAAAGGATATGTCCTTACTTGTGTTGCACACCCATTATCTAGTGGTGTGGTGATTGATTTAGATTAGAATATCAATTACTTGATTCAATAAAATAATCGTTTATTCGTTAACCTTGACAGCGTTTGGAACGCTGTCAAGGTTTAAATTTTGCCTCAAAAATCTCTTGGATCCCAAGCTACTCGAGTATTATCATATAGCAGACTTAGTTTTTGCATATCCTCAGGTGAAATACAGAAATCAAACACCTCCATATTTTCCTGAATTCTCGCTCGTTTGACAGATTTTGGTATGGTTACAGCTCCTAATTCAATGTTCCAACGAACTAATAATTGATACGTGCTTTTTCCATAATGAGCAGCTATTTCGTTCAAAACCTCATCATCTTTTTTCCAACCACGAACTAGTGGAGCATATCCTTCCACTTGAATATCATTTTCCTGATTAAATGCGAATTCGTCCGGCATGTAACAAAATGGACTTAATTCAAACTGATTAACGGCAGGACATATATTAGCATGAAGAAACAGCTCTTCTAGGTGTTTTTTATAATAATTAGACACCCCTATGGATCGACATAATTTCTGATCATATAAAGTTTCCAAAGCCTTCCAAGTTTCTTTTCTTGCGGTATCCTTAGGCCAATGAATTAAATACAAATCCAAATATTCTAAGCCCAAATCACTCAAGGTTTTATCAAATGCTCGCAAAGTAGAATCATACCCCATGTCTTCCATCCACACTTTACTAGTGACGAACAAATCCTTTCTTGTCACACCTGATTCTATTATTCCTTGCCCAACTTCCTTCTCATTGGCATAAATAGCCGCTGAATCAATCAAGCGTATACCCAAATCCAAGGCATCTAGAACAGATTGTTTGACCTCATCTTGCTGTTTCGGTGCATACAAACCTAAGCCTAGTTGCGGCATTTGAATGCCATTATTCAATGTTACAAAAGGTATGTTCATGTTTATTAAATTCTCGTGAATTGTACTATGGATTATGAGTTAGTTGAAAAATTGAGTTGAAACTCCCTCTTTTCATACCCCCCGCCCCGCTTAGATTTGTCAACTTTTGAAAAGTTGACAAATCTAAAAAAAATCAATTCAAAAATGTAGCCCATTTTATCAAGCATTTGATTTCTTACAATCAAGAAACCTATTTTTTCATCTGCAAAAGCCAATTACCTTGTGTATTTTTGTAAAAAATTAATCGCATGAGTAGAAAGATCAGCGTAGAAGCGCCCAAAAGAAGTTTCCTTCCTTCTGATTTCCAATTAAGTACTTGGGAAAGTGTATTACCCTATTTTGAAAAGCTAAGCTCTTTGAGCATTCAAAACCTAGAAGAATTACAACAATTTTGTATCAGTCGCTCTGAACTTGAAAGTTATTTATCCGAGAATTTTGCTTGGAGATATATCAAAATGTCATGCGACAATCAAAATGAAGAGCTTCAAAAAAGTTACCAGCAGTTTGTCAACGATATCATGCCCAACGCGTCTATTTATGAAGATGCTTGGAATAAAAAAGTAGTTGAATCAGGTTATACCGATCAATTACCTGCACATGGATATGGCATTATGCTTCGTGGCATGAAAAAAGCCATTGAAATATTTCGGGAAGAAAACATTCCACTTTATACTGAGCTATCCAATTTATCCACTGAATACGGTGCATTAACTGGCGGATTGATGGTGGAAATTGACGGGCAAGAAAAAACGCTTCAGCAGGCCAATGCCTATTTGGAATCGACCGATCGAAATAAGCGCCAAGAGGTCTATTTACTGGTTGCCAATAAACGACTGAGCATTAAAAATGAATTGAACGAACTATTCAACAAATTAATTGAACGTAGGCATCAAGTGGCTCAAAATGCTGGGTTTGATAATTTTAGAGATTACTCTTTTGCAAGCTTAGGCCGTTTTGATTATACCGCTGCAGATTGTTTTGAATTTCATGAAGCTGTGGCTCAAACCGTAGTGCCCATGGTCAACCAGCAAGCTACCAAAAGAAAAGAGGTTCTTCAAATTGATGCCCTAAAACCTTGGGATAAAGCTGTGGATCCATGGGGAAGAAAACCTCTAGTGCCATTTACTACGGCGGATGACTTATTGACTAAAACCATCCAAGTATTTGATGAATTAGACCCATTCTTAGGAAATTGTCTAAAAGAAATGGTCAAATTGAACCGTTTTGATTTAGATTCTAGAAAAGGGAAAAACCCAGGTGGATATAATTACCCACTGGAAGAAAGCGGATTCCCTTTTATTTTCATGAATGCCGCAGGTCAAGTGCGGGATATGGTCACCTTATTACATGAAGGCGGACATGCCGTACATTCCATTGTAACGAAAGATTTAGCTTTAAATGCTTTTAGAAATGTTCCTTCAGAAGTAGCCGAATTGGCCTCAATGAGTATGGAACTGCTCACCATTGATCATTGGGATATCTATTTCCCAAATCCAGAAGAAGCAAAAAGAGCTAAAATCAAGCACTTAGAGGACATTTTAGAAACGTTACCTTGGGTGGCGACTATCGATGCCTTTCAACACTGGATTTATGAAAACCCAACTCATAGCCAAGCTGAACGAGATGCTGCCTGGTTGGAAATTATTGCCCGCTTCTCCGACAAAATCACAGACTGGTCTGGTTTAGAAGAGATTAAAACCAATATCTGGCAAAAGCAATTACACTTATTTGAAGTACCTTTTTACTACATCGAATATGCCATCGCTCAATTGGGTGCATTAGCCGTTTGGAGAAATTATTGCCGTCAACCTAAACAAGCATTGGAGCAATATTTACAAGCGCTGGAATTAGGCTATACAGAACCTATGAAAACGATTTATGCTGCGGCTGGCATTGAATTCAATTTTAGCAAAGCCTACATTGCTGAATTAATGAGCTTTTTAGCTGAAAAAATCAAAAATTTAGAAGAAAGCTAAGCTGCTTATTTAAAGAAATTTTTTTTGTACCAATTTTGGACTTATTTTTGCATCGGATTTTTTACACAACTATATGAAATTGAAAAGTTTATTGCCTGCCCTTCTTGTTGTTGCTTTAGCGAGCTCATGCGATTACCAAAAAAACAATCGAATTAAACAAAAAGATGTTCGTCAAGGCGATACCTATGTATACGGTGTTCATCCGGATAGTGCTGCTGCTCAAACGAAACAAACTTACACAGCTAAACCTGAGTTAGAAGTTAAAGCCAATGAGCTACGTGCTAAATTATACAGCGCCAAAAAATAATCGAGTTTAACTCTCTATTCAATGATATTAAAGCCTCCAAAATTTGGGGGCTTTTTATTTATCCATGAAATAATCGCGAATAAAATCTAATTGGTAAATCAAGGCAGTATAGATACTTGCCCATAAAAAGGCAGAAATAGCCATAAAAAACAAAATTCGGGGAAGTGGCACTTTAAAAGAAAGGGCCAATAAACTTCCGCCAATCGGTGTTAAAAATAAGGGGGTACAAGCTGCAATACCTTTAATGCCGAATTTCGTCCATATTTTGACCGCCATTCGAGCACGTTTACTAAATACCAATGGTTTTTGATGACGCCACTGAGCGATGTACTTGACCAACCATTGACCTAGGCTAATCATGAAACTGACGGTAATCATCATGCCTAACCAGGTGAAAAGTATCGTTTCCATCCAACTTAGACCTAAACTGAAACCTGTAATAGGACCAGCAATGAACTTGATGGCAGTAGCGGCCATAACAGCCGAATATGAAGACCAATCCATCTTTAGTTCAATTTATATTGACGTACACCTTTATCCAAAAACGCTACAAAATGATCGACATTGGCATCAAATGCCACTGGAGTTACCATAGGTGCACCCTCTTTACGAGGATCCAATAAAACATAATGTGGCTGAGCATTGGAGTTAAATCGACTAATCTGAAAATCCAAATTTTGGTCTCCTAGCGTTTTCTTTTCCTGCCCATCTACTTTAGAAACATACCATTGATCTGCTGGCAACTCAGTCTTGTCATCACAATACAAAGCTACAATCACGTATTCCTCTTGCAAGCGTTTCAAGACTTTAGGGTCTGACCAAACATATTCCTCCATCTTCCGACAGTTCACACATCCATGGCCTGTAAAATCTATGAACAAAGGTTTCCCTACTTGAACTGCATAAGCCTTAGCTTCTTGGTAATCAAAAAAGCCTGTAAGTCCCAAAGGCAACTCTAAAAAATCGCCATATTTAACCACGCCTGTAGAGCCTGGTTTAATACTAACTTCACCTGAGTTTCCTTTAAAATCTTGACTACTCATGGGTGGCAACCATCCAGATAAACCTTTCAGTGGGGCCCCAAACATTCCTGGAATTAAGTAGACAACAAATGCCAAAATAGCCGTGGCAAATAAGGTTCTCGGAATAGATAACTTCCCAGCAGGCCCGTCATGTGGCAAAGAAATTTTACCAAATAAATACAAGGTTAAAGCACTAAAAATAGCAATCCAAATCGCCAAGAATATTTCTCTGTCTAATAAATGCCAGTGATACACTTGATCTGCTACACTTAAAAATTTAAAGGCTAAGGCTATTTCTAAAAATCCTAAAACCACTTTCACTTCATTCATCCAATTACCTGACTTAGGCAATTTCTGCATGAATCCTGGGAAAATAGCAAATAAGGTAAAAGGAATAGCAAAGGCTAAAGAAAAACCCAACATTCCAATGATAGGCTTTACAAAAGCACCTTGAGAGGCCGCAATCAATATACTCCCAGCCAATGGTCCGGTACATGAAAACGATACCAATACTAAGGTAAAGGCCATAAAAAACACACCAATAATCCCTCCTTTATCCGATTTCGCATCCACAGAATTAACTATTCCAGAAGGTAATACGATTTCGAATGCCCCTAAAAAAGATATCCCAAAAAAGATGAATATGACAAAAAATAAGAGATTAGGAATCCAGTGTGTACTTAAAAAATTGGCAAAACTTGCTCCTGCAAAAAAGGCTAACAGAGTCCCAAAGAACACGTAAATCAATACAATGAAGGAACCATATAAAAAGGCTAAACCTTTCCCTCCTTTTTGTTTGGTGAAAAAACTCACCGTCATAGGAATCAGTGGATAAACACAAGGTGTCAATAAAGCTAAAAGCCCAGCACCCATGGCTATCCAAAAAAATTGCCATAACGATTCATTAGGTGCAACTGGAGATGCACTAGTAGTAACTACTGATTCAGGGATTTTTTTTTTTGCTTCGTCTGTCAATACATCCGAGGCGCTAGCAGAACTGGCTATCACGAAGGGTCCCTTGATGGGAACACAAAGTCCACTTTCATTGGAACAAGTTTGAGAATCATAATTTCCTTCAATCTTCCAATTTTCAGCTGTTATTTTGATTTTTTGTCTGAACTCTCCCTTTTCTGTGAAGTAGGTATATGTTCCGTTCCAAATCTCTTTGTCGAATTTGGAATGCGGATTAATCGCCTTTAATCCTCCCACTAATTCAAAACCAACTGGATTTTTAATAGTAACGGTGGTTACCACAGGTCCTAAATCTTTATCAAAATCGGAGGAATATAAGTACCAACCTTTTTCAATTTTCACTTGAAATACAATTTCTGCTTCTTGGCCTACCGCGGGTTTCGCTGGTTCTAATGCCCAAGACCATTTGGCAGGTGTCAACTTCTGCGCAAGCACCGGACTAAGCACAAAAAGGAAGAAGCTTAAGATGAGTAATTTATATTTCATATTTCAATATTTTCATTACCAAACGCTGTTTGGTATACAACTAGTTCGTGGGAGTGAATTAATTTTCAAAATTAAACAATTTAGTGGATATCTATGACAAATCTATAGAACGGAAAAGGCGATCAATTGGTTTTTCTATTCGGATAAAAAAACGTAATTTTGTGCCCATTCTCACGTAAATACGAACAATACATATCCATGGCTGCAAGCACATTCCCACAACAGCGCGATAACGAAATTTTTTCATTGATTAGTCAAGAAGCACACCGTCAGGAATTCGGTATCGAGTTAATCGCATCTGAAAACTTCACGTCTCCTCAAGTTATGGAGGCTCAAGGTAGCGTTTTGACGAACAAATATGCAGAAGGACTTCCTGGAAAACGTTATTATGGTGGTTGCGAGGTAGTAGATGAAGTAGAAACTTTAGCTATTGAGCGTGCCAAAAAATTATTTGGAGCAGCTTGGGCTAACGTACAACCTCACTCAGGTGCACAAGCAAATGCAGCCGTATTTTTATCATTTTTAAATCCTGGCGACAAGATTTTAGGTTTTGACCTATCGCATGGTGGTCACTTATCCCATGGTTCGCCAGTTAACTTTTCTGGAAAATACTTTCAAGCATTTTTTTACGGAGTAGAAAAAGAAACGGGTTTAATTGATTGGGATAAAGTAGAAGCTACTGCTGCCAAAGAAAAACCAAGATTAATCATTTGTGGTGCCTCTGCATATTCTCGTGATTGGGATTACGCTCGCTTAAGAGCTATTGCGGACCAAGTTGGTGCTATCTTATTAGCTGATATTTCACACCCATCTGCATTGATTGCTAAAGGTTTATTGAATAACCCGATGCAACATTGCCATATTGTTACTACTACCACCCACAAAACCTTGCGTGGACCACGTGGAGGTTTGATCATGATGGGAAATGATTTTGAAAACCCTTTTGGATTCAAAACATTGAAAGGAGACCTTAAAACAATGTCAGCATGTTTGGACGGAGCTGTTTTCCCTGGAACTCAGGGTGGTCCATTAGAACATGTCATTGCGGCTAAAGCAATCGCATTTGGTGAAGCTTTGACTCCAACATTTGAAACATACGCAAAACAAGTGCAAAGCAATGCTCAAGCGATGGCAAAAGCCTTTTTAGCTAAAGGATATGATATCATTTCAGGAGGTACAGATAATCACTTGATGTTGATCGACTTACGTCCTAAAGGATTAACTGGTAAGTTAGCAGAAAACACCTTGATTAAGTCCGACATTACCATCAATAAAAACATGGTTCCGTTTGATGATAAATCCCCATTTGTCACTTCAGGTATGCGTGTGGGAACAGCCGCTATGACAACACGTGGTTTGAAAGAAACAGAGATGGAACAAATCGTAGATTTAGTTGATCGCGCTTTGATGAACCACGAAAATGAGACTGTATTGGCTCAAGTAAAAACAGAAGTAAATCAGTGGATGAAGCAATTCCCACTTTATTTATAAAAGAAAAACATGGCATTAGATCAGGATTGGGACGACGAGGACCAGGATGAAGATAAGGACGGCACGGAAATGTCGTTTATGGATCATTTAGAAGAATTAAGGTGGCACATCATTCGCTCCTTAGCTTCTATTGTGATATTCACCATCATGGCATGGATTTTCAGAAATGAAATCTTTGGTATCATCATTATGGGGCCAACCAAAGTAGATTTCTACACCAATCAAGTCCTATGTCGTTTAGCCGAATTAACCGGAATGACCAGCTTGTGTATGCAGGCAGCTGATTTCATCCTTCAAAGTAGAGAAGTATCAGGTCAGTTCATGATGGCATTAACCCAGTCAATCATTGTCGGTCTTTTATTTGCCTTTCCTTATGCCTTTTATGAAATCTGGAGATTTATTCGTCCAGGCTTGAAAGAAAAAGAACAAAAAGCAGCTCGTGGAGCCGTATTCTGGGTTTCACTTTTGTTTTTTATTGGGGTATCATTTGGCTATTTTGTGGTTGCACCCATGGCCATCAATTTCTTGGCAAATTTCAAATTAGATCCTAGTATCCAAAATCAATTTGACATTAACGACTACATCTCCTTATTGTCCATGTTGACTTTGGCTTGCGGCCTTACTTTCCAATTACCGATGATTGCTTTTGTGCTTTCTCAAGTAGGCATTTTAACGCCTTCTTTCATGAGAGAATACAGAAAACATGCATTAATCGTGATTTTGTTAGTTGCGGCTATCATCACCCCTTCCCCCGATGTGATTTCTCAATTATTGGTGGCCTTCCCTCTCTTTGGCCTCTATGAAATCAGTATCATCGTTTCAGGAAGAGTATTGCGCAGAAAAATGAGAGAAGAAGCGCTCGAATCGAATTCCTAATTAGCAAACATGAATTACCTATCCGCGGAAAATATTTCTCGCAATTTGGGTGAAAGATGGGTCTTTAAAAACCTGTTCTTTGGCCTACAAAAAGGAGAGAAAGTATCCCTCATTGGAAAAAATGGTACGGGTAAAACTACCCTCATGGAAACCCTCATGGGTCTCCAAAGCCCAGATGAAGGTAAAGTAACTATCCGCAAAGGCATACGTGTGGGATATCTTCCTCAAAATCCGATTTTTCAGGAAAATGAGGAGGTACTGAACTACCTTTTTTCAGATGATCTCCCCAGTGCACAAGCCATCAAAGCCTATGAAAAGGCGATGATTTCAGGAGATGCTAAAGAGCTAGAAGATTCTTTTGCGCTCATGGAAGCTAACAATGCCTGGGATTATGAAGCTAGAGCTAAACAAATCATTACTCGACTTGGAATTCCCGACGGAGACCAAAAAGTAAGTACGCTTTCTGGTGGTCAAAAGAAACGCCTTTCTTTGGCCAAATTATTGATAGAAAGTCCAGATATCATGATTCTGGATGAGCCTACCAACCACTTGGATATAGAAACCATTGAGTGGCTAGAAGGCATTCTTTCGGGTCCGAACGTCACGGTATTAGTGGTATCTCACGATCGATATTTCTTAGATAAAGTATGTAATAAAATGTTGGAGTTAAGCAATGGCTCCATCTATACCTATGAAGGCAATTATGCTTATTTCCTAGAGAAAAAAGCAGAACGTGAAGCTTCCGAAGCAAGTACCATTTCCAAAGCTAAAAACTTGTATCGCAAGGAACTAGAGTGGATGAGAAGACAGCCTAAAGCTCGTGGTACCAAAGCCCAATCACGTATTGATGCTTTTGCAGAGACGGAAGAAGTAGCTCATCGTAAAACAGATGACAGCAAACTGGAATTAAACATCCAGATGTCACGCTTGGGCAATAAAATCATTGAAATCAATCACTTAAAGAAAGCCTGGGGAGAGAAAAAAATTGTCAATGATTTCACCTATACCTTCAAGAAAAAAGATCGTATTGGTATCGTTGGGAAAAACGGGGCAGGAAAAACTACCTTCCTTCAATTATTAACTGGGTTAGAACAACCAGATGCGGGCACAATCGATCCCGGAGAAACGCTAGTAATTGGCTATTATACCCAATTACCTTTTGAATTTAAGCCAGAACAACGCGTCATTGATACCATTACAGAAATTGCCGAAGTGATTCCTTATGGAAAAAATGAATCTTTGACACCTAGTCAGTTCTTAAGCAAGTTTTTATTTCCTACCGCCCAACAATATACTCCCGTAGAAAAACTATCAGGAGGAGAGAAAAAAAGGCTACAACTCATGCAAGTATTGGTCAAGAATCCGAATTTCTTGATTCTGGATGAGCCTACCAATGATTTGGATTTAGATACCTTACAGCTATTAGAAGACTTCTTAAGTGAGTTCCAAGGTTGTTTGTTACTCGTTTCCCACGACCGTTACTTCATGGATAATTTAGTCGATCAACTAATTTTAGTGGAAGGTGAAGGTGAAGTTAATTTTTTCAATGGTAACTATACAGATTATCGAATAGCTCTTGAAAATAAAGAAAAAGAACCTGTTGCGGAGAAAAAAAATCCTGTAGTAGCAGTAGAAAATAAACCTGCTTCCAAAGGAGCGAAACTAAGTTTTAAAGAAGCGAAAGAATTGGAAGAAATAGAAAAAGAAATGGCCGTGATGGAAGGGCAAAAAGAAGCACTGATTGAGCGCCTAAGTAAAGGTTCAGACGACTTTCAAGACTTAACGGCTTGGGCAGCGGAAATTGAGCGATTAAAGAATAGTTTAGAGGAAAAAGAAATGCGTTGGCTGGAATTATCCGAACGCGCTTAAATCATCCACAATGAGCGAAGAACAAGTATCCAATGACCCTTTGCATGGCAAAACCTTAGCCTTCATCATGGAGCAATTGGTGGAGCGTTATGGCTGGGATGAACTGGCACGAAGAATTCGCATTAATTGCTTTGCCATCAATCCAAGCATCAAATCTTCATTGACTTTTTTGAGAAAAACTCCTTGGGCCCGACAAAAAGTAGAAAACCTCTACATTCGTACTAAATGGTAATAAAAAAGGCTCCTTTCGGAGCCTTTTTTATGGATGATACTATCCTAATTCTCAAAATAGATTTCCTTCAATCCATACAATGGTTTATCACCTGCATTAGGATTAGAGAAGACAAAATATAAGTTCTGAGAACCCGATACATTCACTGGCATACTAGCTTGTCCTGTCGTATTAATATCGATCGAACCTAAAAGCGTACCAGTTGGACTTCCTGATCTCAATTCTAATTTACCACCAGCTGTTTGACCTGGCATCACAAAAGAAGAAACTTGGATCGACTTAATTCCTGTTAAATCAATCACACCAAAATTGGCATAACCTTTATCAGCTGTAGCTACCAATAACTCGCCAACCCCATCAATTTTATATTTCATGGTTTTAGAAGTTTGGTCAGCTGAAGCAGCCGCCACACGTGAATTACGCAAAGTAATCACTTGTTGGCCTGTAGCCGAACCTACTTTAGAACCTCCTTTATCTGTATAGCTTGCTACAAACAAGAACGTACCTGGTTTACCACTATCATTGGTCACATATTCCCCTTTCAATGGTTTAGATGTTTTCTTGGTATCAGATAAACTTAAGATATAACGAACCATTTCTTTAGCGTCATCTGATTTTATTTGTGGGTGAGCAGCCATTACTTGTTCTCCCCAAACTCCTCCACCACCACTGATAACTTTCTTCGCTAACATATCAATATTAGCTGTAGAAGCGCGGTATTTCTTGCTTACTTCAGTATAAGATGGTCCAATGGACTTCTTCTCAACAGCATGACAAGTTTTACAATCAGATAATTCGATCAAACGCTTTCCATTAGAGAAAGAAGTATTGCTTTGGTGTCCTTGCTCAATTAAGGTTTTATCAAATCCTTGTAAGTAGTTGATATTCAAAACCACGTCCTCTTCTGCAATTTTCTTGTTGCTTAAAGAACCATCTTCCTTATCTTCTACCTTCACTTGGTATTTTACGGGTTTGTCATTCCAATAGAATGATTTATTACCTTCAATACTCACATCCACTTTTGGAATTTCATTTCCAACCTTAATGATCGTCTCAGCTGAACTGACATTACCTTTTGCATCTTTAACCTTCAATACCGCTTTAAATACACCTGATTTAGTGTAAGTAATGGTAGGATTAGCCAAGGTACTAGTTTGTCCATCACCAAATGACCAAGCATATTTAACAGCATCACCGTCATAATCCAAAGTACCTTCTGATGAGAATTTCACCTTCAATGGAGATGCTCCTACTTTTTTATCTGCCGCAATTTCCACTTTAGGAGGGCGATTCCCGCCGTTATATTCAATTTTGTATAAAGTTGCCTCCTCATTTTGAGCAAACCAGTTTGGACCATATTCTAAACCATAGAATGTACCATCTTGGGCAAATTGCATGTCAATCGGGTGAGAAAACTTCACCGAAGGTAGGAAGCGCTCCATGGAATCAAAATCTCCATTTTGCTTCATACTTACCGTGTAAATGATATCTCTAGCCCAATCATAGGCAAACAATTTTCCATCATAATATGAAGGGAACTTAGTTTTAGAATTGGCTGGAAAATCTTCAGAATAATACACAGGCCCTGCCATGGCATTTCTAGATCCTTTTCCTATAACCGGACCAAAGTCTGGAGAGTCCACGTATGGATAGAAAATAAAGGCTTTTTGAGGTGTAGGCAAATGAGCAAAACCCGTGTTGTGCGGAGAATTGTTGATCGGAGCCTCTACACTAAACTTAGCCCAAGTACTGTCTTTCACAAAATCTCTTTGGTTGTATGTTTGATTATTTCCTACAAATAAAGGCCAGCCAAAATAACCTGCTTCACGTGCTTGATTCACCTCATCATATCCTCTTGAACCATATTTAGGCGAATTTTCACCTGCATCTGGACCTACTTCTCCCCAATACAAAAAGCCTGTACGTTGATCCACAGCTATGCGGTAAGGATTACGGTTACCCATTACATAGATCTCCGCTTTGGCATGTGGCGTTTTCTCTGGGAACAAATTACCCTTAGGAATAGTATATGAACCATCAGCAGTAGGCTTAATACGCATAATCTTTCCTCTTAAATCATTGGTGTTCGAACTTGTAGAACGAGCATCCCAACCAGCTCTTCCTGGACGATTATCGATGGGACCATATCCATTGGACTCAAACGGATTGGTGTCATCACCTGTAGATAAAAACAAGTTTCCTGCTTTATCCCAAGCAATGGAACCTCCTGTATGACAACATCCTGTGCGCTTAACTGGAACACGTAGCAATACCTTCTCTGTATTCAATAATAAGGTATCTTTCAAATCGTCGTAGGTAAAACGAGATAAATGCTGTGCTGTATCGGGTTGACCTGTTTGTGGAGAATAAAATAAATAAATCCACTTATTTTGATCATAATTAGGATCAATATTCATCCCCATTAATCCGTATTCAAACTTATTGAAAACATCCAAGTTGGCTACCACCTTTGTTTTACCTTTCTTAGGATCGTACATTTTCAATTTACCTTTACGCTCAGCAAAAAAGATTTTCCCTTGATTCGTCACGGCCAATTCAGTTGGCTCATCTAAATTACGATCTAAGGTAATCTTAGTAAACCTATTTTCTTCTGGAAGAACTCCTGTACGTAATTTTTTATTGTAATTGATATCAGCCCCAGAAGCCACCCACTGCAATCCTCCCCAAATGTGTTTCAATACTAGGTCTTCTGAAAATGTTTCATGTGTATGTCCCCAGTTGGTATAAAATGCACGGCCACCATCATATTCATGGTACCAAGCCATCGGGTGAAAATCACCCATTTTACCATCCTTGTAAGTTTTCTCATCTACAGTTACTAGTACTTTAACATCTTTATTAAATTCTTTGATGTCATAAAATTCATCCTTACGAATGAAACTAGCTGGCATATGTGAAGTAGAAATATGGCTTCCATCAACTACATTCATCTTTCCTTCTTGTACATTCGGACGACCAGGATGAGAGGCAAAATAACCTCCAGATAATTTACCATACCAAGGCCAATCGTATTCCGTATCGGTAGCCGCATGGATTCCTAAATATCCCCCACCTGCTTGAATAAAACGTTCAAACGCGTTTTGCTGTGGATCATTCAAGACATTTCCTGTCGTATTTAAAAATACCACGACACGGTACTTCTTTAAATTATTTTCGGTAAAAGCAGCTGCATTTTCCGTAGTATCCACCGAAAAGCCTTTTTCAGCAGCCATTTTCAAAAAGGCCACTTTGCCTGGTTCAATGGAACTATGACGAAAACCTTTGGTTGATGAAAAAACCAAAACCTTTTTACCTTTGAGTACGTTTTTATCTTGTGCTACAAGTGACAACGAAAATAAGCAGGCAAGACAGATGCTAGCCATGATTCGGACAGAGCCGAAGAATTTGTGTTTCATATTATATTTCAGTCTTAAAGAATAGGTAAAGTTAATTTAAATGCATCATTTTCGATTAAATTATTCAAAATTTTTATTCAAATAATACCATGAAAAAAATCGCCATTTTACTCGCCTTACTCGCTGGTTTTCAAGAACTAAGTGCACAATCCTGCTGCTTTCTAAAAAAAGATGATATGCAATTAATGGCTTCCAATAAAGCCTTTCAACGCTCGCATAAATTACCAAAACCCTATGTACACATCTCCAAAGCTGGAGGTGAAATGATTGAATTCAGCACGCCAGATGGCCAAAAAGCCCATGCTTTTTACATTAAAGCAGCTAAACCCACCACCAATACCTTGTTCGTATTTCAAGAATGGTGGGGCCTAAATGACCACATTAAAAGGGAAGCAGAACATTTTTACAGCACCTTAGGCAATGTCAATGTATTAGCTATTGATATGTATGATGGAAAAGTAGCTACTACTCGAGAAGATGCAGGCAAATACATGGGAGAAGCTAATCCAGCCCGACTAGAAGCCATTATTAAAGGGGCCATTCAACATGTAGGGCCTAAGGCTAAAATTGCTACCGTAGGTTGGTGTTTTGGAGGTGGACTATCCTTAAAAGCTTCCATATTAGCCGGGAAACAGGGAGTTGCTTGCGTGATGTATTATGGAATGCCGGTAAAAGATATCAATGAATTAAAAGCTTTAAATACGGATGTGCTAGGACTTTTTGCAGGTAAAGAACAATGGATTTCTCCCAAAGTGGTAGCAGAATTTGAAGACAACATGAAAGCTGCTGGCAAAAAACTACAAGTAAAAAGCTTTGATGCTGAACATGCTTTTGCCAATCCTTCTAATCCAGCTTTTGACAAAAAATCAACAGTAGAAGCTTGGAATATGGCCATAGCTTTCTTCAAAGAAAGAATAAAATAACATTATTGGGCAGCTTCTTGAGCCATTTATTTCAACACTTCAGAAGCTGCCCGATATCCTGATGAGATAGCCCCATCTAAATAACCACTCCATTTTTCTGCGGTTTCAGTTCCAGCAAAATGCACATGCTGAAAGGGCGTTCTGATTTGATGTCCAAATTGAGTTAAGGTATTAGGACCCATTAAACCCGTATAACAACCACGGGAATAAACTTCCTCTGTCCAACATTTATCGATGTATTGCATGGGCGTTGAAGCCTGATGACCAAAAATTTTCTCTACTCGTTCGATGATCATTTTCTTACGAATATCTTCTGCTAAGTCGATGAAATTTCGAGCATCATTTCCTTCCACAAAAACCAATAATACACCTTGATCTGCATCAGCATGTCCCACATCAAAGGTCACTTTTAATGGGTATTCATCACTTACAATTTGCCCACTAAAACCCAATTCTCTCCAAAAAGGTGTCGGGTAAATTAAATACACTTTCATGGCTGCCCCCATAGGCATACGTTGATACAATTGAGCTTTCTGTTGAGGTAAAGGTGGCTCAAATACGATGGAATTGATCAATACAGGAGGTATGGCTAGAATACATTTTTGCGCCCTAATCCTCAAATTAGGGGATTCTGCTAGTACTCCTCCTTCATTTTGGATCAACTTTAGCAGTGGTTCATTTAAGTGAATTTTATCCATAAACGAGACTGCTATTTTCTTGACTAAACCCTGAGTGCCTCCTTTCAGTATGCTTTGTTGAGCTCCATTTTTAATGGATATCAAGGTGTCCATGTTGTCCCCAGATTTAAAATAAAATAAGGCAAACAGGAGCGAAATTTCCGAAGCTTCTGCCGCAAAAACGGTTTGTATTCCAATTTCAAATAAATGCTTGGCCTTGGCAGTCCAAATATGTTTCTCCATCCAAGTCGCCAAAGTCATGGCATCATATTCCTTAGCTCTTGGGTGATTCCAAGGATCTGAAATGGATATTTGCTCTGAAAGCTTATTCATTTTACTAATTGCAATTCCTAAATCAATCAATGAAATCGGATCGATTTTAGGAATTGTACCCGTATATGAACTGATTTTATCTTTAAATTTCAATAGATTCTTTCCTTGGTCATAGGTATCATATGTATCCGTTTGGGTTTCCTTAATCCATTCCCAAACCAAATGTTGCGTAGGTCCAACCCACTTTGCACCCATATCTACCGTCACTCCTGACGCTAAATCCTCGGTCAGCGTTCTACCTCCTATCCGATCTCTAGCTTCCATGATGATGAAATCTTTTCCAGCAGCATGCATTTTTTTTGCCGCGGCAATTCCCGCATAACCTGCTCCAACAATCAAAATGTCTGTTTTAATTTCTTTCATGTTTCATTACCCTATTTTGCCATTTCCAATACAAGGAATATGCTAACGACCTTATGTTAAAGGTGCTATTCTTTTTTTGTTGTTCCAATTTTTCAACCAACTGAAGGCATTCCTTAATGGACTTCTGACTTAACTCTTCTCTCTTTTTCACATCCTTACTTACTGACAATAATTGATCTTCTTCTAACCATTCATTCTCTTTCTCTTGTTGAAATGACTGAATAACTGCATGAATGGATTTATAATTCGTCAATGCCTTCCGATGTATTTTTTCCCATTGCCACCAAAATGAATGATCAATACGCTGACTAGCCTGTGGAAACATATCCGTATTCAAGGTATTAGTCCCAAAGTAAAAAGGTTTAAAAACCGATAAACAAGGGGCCGATGATCCTGTAAGCCACACACTGGAATTAGCTTCATCTCGCAGCTCCACCACCATACTTCCCGTGGTTTGTGAGGGAGTCAAAATCCCTTGCGCATGTAAGCAAATGTTACCCATATCACCTCGACTAGGCTCAAAATTATCTTTGATCCGGTGACTTCTCAAAATCCTGAAAGTGTCTTGAATGCTCCATTTATTAGTAGTTGATAAGGGTACATGAAGTTCACATTGCTGTTTTCTAGATGCCCCTCGCCCCATCAAGGTCATGAATGGTTCAGAAAAAGCCTTTTGAAAGTCAAAAGGCACGTCCTCCTTTATCCAAGATTTTTGATAAGCGAACACTTTTGCATCTGGGTGTATTTGATCAAAATCCGTCCCAATGGTCAATAAATTGGAAATCGCATGAAATGATTGAATTTGTTTATATGCCCAAAATGGTCCAGCCGTTTCTAATACATAGGCAGAATGGGTATCCGCTATCAAAAAGCTATTGCTATAATACATCCCTTTATCTTGATAGCCTCCACAAGCATCTTGTCCATATTTCCCGAGGTATTCAAGGATCATTTCCAAAGCCAATTTGGCCGTTTTCGATTGCTCCAAAGCTAATCGCAAAAGATCCATCCCAGTCAAACCATCGTTTTTTCGGGCCAACTTAATTTTGGTAAAAACAGCCTCATTCCCTATGGCCACTCCATGTTCATTGACTCCCATTTCTGCTCCCCACATATGAAAAGGTTTAGAAAGAATCACTTCATGAACTTGTTCTGGGCAATCCACGGCAATAAAAGTTGCCTGCACTCGTTTTTCAAATCGGCTCTGAGCAGGAAATCGAACGATTTGTTGAGCTTCATTTGGCTCACGATCAGAATTTTTAGCCAAGATAGAGTTCCCATATACATTCCGATGAGAAGGGCTATAAAAAGTATCGCACATGTATGGAAGGTTTAGAAAGCTAAAATATGTTACAAGTATGGAATTTATTTCACGCTTCTCAAAAAATACCTTGACTAAAAACCAATCAAAGTATACCTGCAGGAGATTTCGGTCAAAAACCTTATGTTTGTAATCTATTAATTGTCGAAGCAATGAAATACCTCATTCTATTTTGCTTATTTTCTTTCAGCCTACCAGCTCATAGCGCAGTTGCAGATTCAAAAATAGAATTGAGTTATTCTAGTTCCAGTCAAAAGAAAGCTGCTAAATATCGCAAAAAGAAAGGTTTTCTTTGGGGACTTTTCAAAAAGAAGAAAAAAGGCTGCGATTGTCCAAAGCTATAACACGCATTTTTCATTTTGCCCTTAGCCTTAACCCAAGATAGGATTCAAGGCTGATGCTGCATATTGCCCTGGTGCTAAGCCTTGTAACCAACGCTGACGATCAGCTTCTTGATTAACATTTTGAGGCTCAATGATTTTAGCGTCCGCATCCATAAAAATGATGGTCATTATTTCCCGCATTTTATTCGAATGATTGCCTGGTGCGGAATGCAAAGTCCAACCTTTATGAAAAGTTGCATCTCCAGCTTTCATTGCTTTTTCAGCGACAATCGGGAAATTCTTTTCTTTGACAAATTGACTAATCATTTGCTCTGATTCATCAGAAATATTCACCAAAGGCAAGTTAACATCTTGAGTCCCAGAGGCAAAAGTAAGCATTCCCATCTCTTCGTCGATGTCCACTAAAGGCATCCACATCGTAACGGTATTTTTGGTATTTAAAGGCCAATAATATTGATCTTGATGCCAAGGAGTTAGTCCACCTTTAGGCTCTTTGAATAAAGCTTGGTCATGGTACAATCTAACCCGTTCAACACCCAACAAATCGGCTGCAATCTGAGCAAAACGTTTAGCTAAAGTAAATTCTTTGATTTTAGTATCTTCTTCCCACAAATTCATCATCTGCAAAAAGGCCTTACCATAAGTATCGCGTTCAGCTAAGGACTTTTGCTTCACGCGAAAATCCTTAGCCCAGCGATTGATTGCTTCCCGATAGGGTTGCAGATCATCGGCACTTAACACGTCTGGTAAAAAGACGTGTCCATTCATATTAAAATAGGTTTTGTCTGTGTTCTTAAGTATGTAAGCCTGATTAAGCATCTAGCTAAATTTTAATTCAAAGTTCCTAAAAAAGAATCCGACACTCTACCGTGAAATTTGTAAAAATTAATGCAATTTTACCATTGATTAATATTTTTGCCAACCAATCTGATAATTTAAAAATAAGATGAAAGCAAGTTTGGAGCATTTAGTTAAAGGAACCGAAGCTTTATCCTTTGAAATTAAGGAAGTAAAGCAAGCTCGTTTTGATGCTCCTTATCATTTCCACCCCGAACTAGAACTAACTCTGATTATTTCAGGTGAAGGCAAACGGTTTATTGGCAACCAAATCAGCGACTTTAGTCCAGGAGATTTGGTTCTATTAGGATCAAACTTGCCCCATTGCTGGCAAAATCACCGAAAAGATTGGCTAACAGAAGATTTAGAAGAAGATGCAGCTCAAGCCCTTGTAATTCATTTTTCAACTGATTTTTTGGGAGAGGCTTTTATGAATAAAAAAGAAAGTAGCGCTATAAAATCTTTATTGGAGAAAGCAAAGATGGGTTTTTCAATTCAAGGAAGTACTCAAGATAAAATTGCTAGAGAAATGCTCCTATTAAAAGGCTTAGCCCCTTTTCCTAGATTGTTAAACTTCCTGCAAATACTTCATACCTTAAGCACTCAAACTGCGGATCTTCAACCTATTGAATCCATTGAAAGTAGTTATACTTTATCAACTGTTGATTTAGAAAGAATTAATCGAGTATATGCTTATGTTATAGCCAACTATACCCATGAGGTGCATTTGGATGAAGTGGCTCATTTAGCTAACATGACCGAAACCGCATTTTGTCGATATTTCAAGAAAGTTACCAATAAAACCTTTGTAGAATTAGTTACTGAATTCCGAATTAAACATGCTTGTCAACTACTCAAAAGCACGTCGAAACCCATGATAGAAATCTGTTTTGAAAGTGGTTTTGGAAACCTTTCTCACTTCAATAAGCAGTTTAAACAATGGATGAAAATGCCTCCACTGCAATATCGAAAATTGACCTTAGAGTGGCATCAGTAAAGTGCCAAAATCCTTTAACGCTGTCAAGGTTTTAAACCTTGACAGCGTTGGGCAAATTTCACAATTTCCCTCCAATTACCCCATCAACAAACTGATAAAAAACTGATTATTTCTTCTCCGGGAAAAGCATACTTAATACGATACTCACCGTCAATATTCCAATAATAACTCCTAAAGAAGCCAAGGTTCCAAAACCTATCTGCTCCAAATAATGATGAGCTAACATCTTGATTCCAACAAAACTCAATAGCACGCCTAAACCCATTGGTAAAAAACGGAATAGGCCCATTAAGTTTGACAAGAAGAAAAATAAAGACCGCAATCCCATGACGGCAAATACATTGGAAAAGAAAACAATGTATGGGTCTTTTGAAATAGAAAAAATAGCAGGAATAGAATCCACTGCAAATAAAATATCGGTAAAGGCAATAACTACCACCACCACAAAAATGGGTGTTATATATAATTTGCCTGTTTTCATACGAATGAAAAAGCGGCCAATCACATTTCGTTTATATACATTAAAATACTTAGACAAAATCTTTACTACTGGATGATGCCCTGGTACCATTTCCTCTTCACTGTCTTTTTTAACAATGATACTAATACCCGTGTATACCAAAAACGCTCCAAACAAATAAATGATCCAATCAAACTTCTGTAAAAGCGCCGCACCTAAAAAGATAAAAATCAGTCGCAATACGATAGCTCCCAATACACCCCAAACCAAGATCTTTTTATAATAGCGCTTTTGAACCCCGAAGGAATTAAAAATCAAAATAAAGACAAAGACATTATCTGCAGACAAAGAGTATTCCACCAAATATCCAGTGATAAACTCCAAAGACATATTTTCTTGAAATACTGCCAGTTGATCCAAATATGAACCTGTACCTAAGTTAATTTGCTTAGCATACAATTCTTGAACAACTTGTAAACTTGGCACATCATGAATACCATGTACCATCCCACCATTAAACCTCAAAAAAAGATAAAATAATAAGGCCAAAACTACCCAAGCGCCGCTCCAAAACCCTGCCTCTCGAAATGTTACTTCTGACTGTGGCCCAGTCTTAAATACACCTAAATCTACCAACATCACTGCCAAGACTCCCACTGAAAACAGAATAAAAAACAAAGTTTCGCTCATAAATATCTAATTTTGCACCAAAGTCCAAAGTTCGCAAATCTTTGGCACACATTTTATGTACGAAGGAAAAAAGGTAATTGTTGTGATGCCTGCCTATAAAGCCGCACTCACTCTCGAAAAAACGTATAACGAAATTCCTCATGATTGGGTGGATGAAGTCATTTTAGTCGATGACCACAGTCCTGACAATACCGTGGAAGTCGCTAAACAAATTGGCATCCAACACGTGATTCGCCACGACAAAAACAAGGGTTACGGGGGCAATCAAAAAACTTGTTATACAAAAGCTTTGGAACTAAAGGGTGACATTGTCATCATGCTTCACCCAGACTACCAATATACTCCCTTGCTGCTTAAAGCAATGATTAGTATCATTGGCAATGGTTTGTACCCAGTGGTTTTTGCTTCTAGAATTTTAGGGAAAGGTGCCTTAAAAGGAGGCATGCCTATATATAAATACATCGCCAACCGTATCTTGACCTTGTACCAAAATATTCTTATCGGTCAAAAATTATCAGAATACCATACTGGATATCGAGCTTTTTCTAGAGAAGCTTTAGAAGCAGTTCCTTTCCAAGCATGCGACGATGATTTCATTTTCGACAATCAAATGGTGCTCCAATTATTTTGGAAAAACTTTGAAGTTGGAGAAGTGACTTGCCCGACCAAATATTTTGAGGAAGCATCTTCCATCAATTTTAAACGGAGTTCCATCTATGGATTTGGAGTTTTATGGTATTCCTTACGCTACCGTCTAGCGAAGATGGGCTGGACTTGGGACTTAATGGGAAAGTAAAATTCCTGTACTCAATAAAAAATCCCCTACCCAATCGGCAGGGGATTTTTGTTTAATTACCTTACAATCGAATAGAAAGACCAACTAAGAAGTTAAATCCTGCCTGAGGGTACTGAAAATTCTCCGTAATCACTTTTTGTTCATACACATAACTATAAGTGTATCCATTAGATGAGTACAACGTATTCGCTACATTATTTAACAACAAACTAGCTTGTAAATTCTTTGTCCAACTCGTCTTTATCGGATAGGTCAAACGAATATCTTGTGTCCAATAGGCTTTCAATTTCCTATTTTCATCCGAGGTATTGTCCAAATACTGTTGACCCACATATTTAGTTAACAAACTTGTCTCTAAACCCTTCCAAGAATAGGTCAGTTGACTGCCTGCAATGGTCGATGGTGAATAGGCGATATCAGTAGTTCCATGATTCACGATTTTGACGCCATAAGTATCATAATCAGGAATACTTTCAACAAAATTCAAGACCTTGTTTTGACTTAAAGTTACATTAGCCTGCCACGTAAAATGACGAGATAAGCGGTAGTTCAAACTTGCCTCAATTCCCATTCGATAACTATCAGGCACATTGGTACGAATAGCTTCTCCCACGCTATTGACAGCACCTGTCAATACCAATTGATCACGATATTGCATTCGATATGCATTCAACTGAAATGAATAGTTAGATGCCGCTCTTTCAAATCCCAATTCATAATCGGTCAAAAACTCAGATCGCGGAGTCGTACCTGGGTTATCAATAAAATCCTGACGACTAGGCTCCTTACTACCAACAGCCAATGAACCATAAATTTTACTTGATTCAGAAAGTTGATGCGTCAAGCCAAATTTAGGATTAAAGAAGTCATAGGTCCAAATTTGGCTAATATCCTGCATTTTATCTGCGGTACCTTGCATTTTGTATCCCACAGTACGGTACTGTAAGTCCAAATAACTTTGCCACTTAGTCGACAAGGCATAATTCATTTTGACAAACAAATTCAAATCTGTCTTCTGTGATCTACTTTGATACCAACGATGACCCAAGTAAGAACTAGGCAAATTATCACCAGAAATAACTTCCCCGAAGTGGCGACCTACATAACGGTTCCAAGCACCTCCAAATGTGAATTTAAAACCTTGATTCGCATCATAATTCAATGCAAAAGTGCTTCCATAAAAATCATTATCCAGCCATTTTCTTCGCACTAAATTGGTACTAGTCAATGTATTTGAGCCCATTTGAATAGGATCTAGACCATACTTAGACAAACTCGCATCAGCTTTATACTCTTCATAATAACCTCGGCCATATGTATAATGTCCATTTACATCCAAATTCCAATAAACTCCTAAACTATGATGGGATAAGAATTGGTAATGATCTTGAGCATAATTATCTGTTTGATTAGGATAGGTATAGTAATTATATGTCCTTCCACTCTCTAATAGATTCTTGGCTTCCGCTTCACTCAACCAATTTCGCTCGATATAAGCATTCATTCCAGCTACATCATTATTTACTCGACTTTCTGGAGTTCCATACCAAGATTGAAAAGTCTTTTCCTTTCCAATAAAATAATTCAATCGAAAAAAGGATTTCTTACCAAAATAGGCAGCAGACAAATACGCGGATTGTAAATTGGAGGATGCTCTATCCAAGTACCCATTGGAAACCACACGAGATAATCGTCCATCAATCGTCCATTTTCCTCCCAATAACCCTGTTCCAAGTTTCAAGGTACTTTTTAATGTACCAAATGAACCTCCAGATGCATTCAATTCTGCATATTGATCTTTCTCAAAACTATTGGTCTGCATATTCACCGACCCTCCAAAAGCTCCAGCACCATTCGTGGATGTTCCCACTCCTCGTTGGATCTGCACAGAAGCCACAGAACTAGCAAAATCGGGCATATTAACCCAATATGTTCCTTGAGATTCGGAATCATTGACTGGAATTCCATTGATCGTCACATTCACTCGAGTAGCATCAGAACCACGGATACGAATACCCGTATAGCCTACACCAGCTCCCGCATCAGATGTCGTGACAATGGATGGGGTGAAATTGAGCAATACAGGCATATCTTGACCCAAATTTGACTTCCCTAATTCCTTTGCACCAACATTTGTATAAGCCATGGCTGAATTCTCATCGGCACGTGTAGCCTTAACAACTACTTCATCATTTAAAAATGAAGATTTTGTCAGCTTTATAGTGATCGATTTTTCAGAAGAATTTAATTCTCTGATTTGGGTTTCATAACCAACAAAATGAATCGAAATACTTAAAGAAGATTGAGTACTTGTTAGCACAAAGTGCCCTTTACTGTCGGTCACAGTACCACGCTGGCTATCTTTTAACTTGATACTTGCTCCCCAAAGAGCTTGGGAATTTTCTTGGTCTACGACCATCCCTTCCCAACGGAAGGTTTTCTGAGCCCATACAGGCACAGCCATCATGGCAATCATTACTACTAAAATAATCTGTGTCGTTATCTTTTTCATTTTGAAAAGTTTAACAACAGGTAAAGGAGTCAAATCCTGTCTGATTTAACATATTAACCCTTACATCGATGATTTTTTTGAGTTTTCAGCGCTAAAAACTCGACAAAATCCCTTCGCCGGTACTAACCGAATCAGGTTCAATGGGTATAATCTCAGCCCAAAATATTGGGCACCCCTTTTTGTGGATGCACAAAGATACAAAAATTCCTACCTTTGCAAGCCCTAAGAAAAAATTGGCTGCCCTGATTCGGTAGATTATGATTGTAAAAGATTTTATTGCCCACTACCAACACGATGGAATAATTCAAACTCTTTCCTCGCAGATTCATCATGCCCCAAAAGGAAGTAAATATCACATAAAAGGCTTATCTGGCTCCCTAGACGCCATCCTTATGGCCGCCACTAAGCAAGAGAAAAGGCCTTATTTACTGATTTGCCAAGAAAAAGAGGAAGCCCATTATTTGCTAAATGACTTACAAGCCTTAATGGCTGATGCGGAAGTTTTACTATTTCCCATGTCCCACAAAAAACCGTATGAATGGGAAGAAATAGATAATGCCAATGTATTGATGCGTGCTGAGGTGCTCAATGTACTCAGCAATCTACCTAACAAAGACCTGTTTATCGTCACTTACCCTGAGGCATTAAGTGAAAAGGTAATCAATCGAAAATCATTAGTAAAAAACACGCTATCCATCCGTGTTGGAGATAAAATTGATCCCAATTTTGTTGCAGAAACACTCAACGAATATGATTTTGAGCGAACAGATTTTGTCTATGAAGCTGGACAATATTCGGTTCGCGGAGGAATCTTAGATGTATTTTCTTACGCCACAGAATTCCCTTATCGCTTGGATTTCTTTGGGAATGAGGTTGATAGCATTCGGACTTTCCATCCTGAAACCCAACTTTCCATCCAATCGGTTTCAGCTATGCATCTTATCCCAGATGTACAAACTAAGCTTATTCAAGAAAGTCGAGAAAGCTTTTTAAGTTTCTTCCCAGAAAACAGCATCATTTGGATTAAAGATCAAGAGATGCTCTTAGAAATCGTTCAAAACTACTTCCAAAAAACACATGATACTTTCAAAGAACTGAAAAGTCGGGGTGGTGATATCCAAATCATGTCAGACCCTTCAGAACGCTGGGAGAATAAAAAAGATTTTTTAAAATCCCTAAATCAATTCACGCAGGTTGAATTTGGGAAAAGAAATCACCTGAAAAATGCAGATACTATCACCTATGCATCAAAAAACCCAGGAGCATTTCATAAAGATTTTGAACGCTTAGCCGGAGCGTTGCTAGACAATCAAACTCAAGGTTATCAAAATATCATTTGTTCTGAATCTTCCCGACAGCTTGAACGCTTGGAAGTCATTTTCAATGAATTAAATACATCGATTCAATTTAAAAACCTGCAAATTTCCTTGCGAGAAGGTTTCATTGATGAGCAAACAAAAATAGCTTTTTACCCAGATCATCAATTATTTGATCGATTCCATCGATTCAAAGAGAAAAACAAATTCTCCAAGAATAAAGCGCTCACATTAAAGGAGCTGCGAAGCCTTCAAGTAGGTGATTTCGTAACACATATTGATTACGGTATCGGTCGATTTGCAGGTCTAAATTTAATTGAAACCTCGAATGGGGAGCAGGAAGTGATACGCTTGATTTATCGGGATGATGACGTGCTTTCTGTATCCATTCATGCATTACACAAAATCTCCAAATATTCAGGGAAGGAAGGTGCTCCTCCGAGTATGTCCAAATTAGGTTCTCCTGATTGGGATAACAAGAAATCGAGAGTCAAAAAACAAGTAAAAGATATTGCCAAGGAATTAATTTCCTTGTATGCCAAACGTAAATCTGCTCCTGGATTTTCATTCTCGCCTGATACGTATTTACAAGCCGAATTAGAGTCTTCCTTTTTATATGAAGATACTCCTGACCAAGCTAAAGCCACACAGGATGTAAAAGCTGACATGGAAAAGCCCCATCCTATGGATCGTTTGGTTTGCGGAGATGTGGGATTTGGAAAGACAGAAATTGCTGTTAGAGCTGCATTTAAAGCAGTGGCTGACTCCAAGCAGGTAGCCGTTTTAGTTCCAACCACGGTTTTGGCCATGCAACATTTCAGAACCTTTCATGACCGCTTAGCTGCATTTCCTTGTAAGGTCGAATACATCAATCGATTTAAGTCGCCCAAACAAATCAAGGAAACCTTGGAGCGAGTAGCTAAAGGTGTCACCGATATTTTAATAGGAACCCATCGCTTGGTGAACAAAGATGTTGTTTTCAAAAATTTGGGCTTGATGATCATTGATGAGGAGCAAAAATTTGGGGTGAAAGTGAAAGATCGATTGAAAGAAATGCGTGTCGATGTGGATGTCTTGACACTGACAGCTACACCAATTCCTAGAACCCTGCATTTTTCCTTGATGGGAGCCCGAGATTTATCCATCATTGCCACTCCTCCGCCTAATCGCCAACCAGTGGAAACTAAATTGGTCGTATTAAACGACGAACTTTTACGTGATGGGATTAGAGAAGAACTCTCCAGAAATGGTCAAGTTTTTGTGGTTTATAATCGAATTGGAGAATTAGAAAGTATTGCCAATCGTATTTTACGTTTGGTGCCAGATGCCAAAATTGCCGTGGCCCACGGACAAATGGATGGTGACAAACTAGAAAAAATCATGTTGGGGTTCATTGAGGGACATTACGACGTTTTAGTAGCCACTAATATCATTGAATCAGGTTTGGATATCCCAAATGCCAACACCATTTTTATCATCAATGCCAATAATTTTGGATTATCGGATTTACATCAAATGAGAGGGCGTGTGGGTAGGTCCAATAAAAAAGCCTACTGCTATTTAGTAACACCATCTTTGGCGAATTTGACGAGTGATGCGCGTAAAAGATTGAGTGCATTAGAGGAATTTTCCGACTTAGGGGATGGGATCAAAGTGGCCATGCGAGATTTAGATATTCGGGGGGCAGGAAACTTGTTGGGTGCTGAGCAAAGTGGGTTTATCAATGATTTAGGTTACGATATGTACCATAAAATCTTAGATGAAGCCGTTCAAGAATTGAAGGAAAATGAATTTAAAGCCCTATTTGAAGCTGATTTAACTGAAGTAGCAGAGACCCTGAAAGTAGATTGTCAAATCGAAACAGATTTAAGGGTATTAATTCCTGATACCTATGTGCAAAGTATTTCGGAGCGTTTAGCCTTATATACTCGATTGGATGAAATAGACCATGAGGAGGAACTTCAAAAATTCATTCAAGAAATAGAAGACCGATTTGGGAAATTGCCTCAAGAAGTAAGTGATATGATTGAATTGGTAAAATGCCGATGGAAAGCTCAAGTTTTAGGAATTGAAAAAATTCTCTTAAAAAACAATATCCTTAAACTTCATTTCGTTTCATCTGAGACACATCAAAAACATGCTAGTTCCATTGTTTTGAAGGTCATCAACTTTGTCAATACTCGAAAAGGACAGTGTCAACTTAGAGAAAAAGCGAACAAATTGATTCTTCAAGTTGACCGAATCAGCAGTATTGAAGAATTAAATACTATTTTAGTGGATATTTTAGGCTAGTTTTGAGCTTATTAATTGAATTTTATACCTTTGCTTTTCAAATTCTTACGATAAAAGATATCAATGATTGCTAAATTGAAAATTGTAATGGGGATTTGTGCTAGTGTGTTCCTCTTGACATCATGTCCTAGTGGAATCAAATCTGGCGTAAAACCTAGCAGTGTAAATATCGGTTCTAAATCCTCAGCTACAGGCATTGCCTACAATCAAAAGGGTGGATTTCAAGTAGATAAAAAATTCAGTGGCCAATTAACTGGCCCTAATTTAGTATTTATTGAGGGTGGCCGTTTCACGATGGGTTCTTTAGAAGAGGATGTATTAGGCATTCATGACAACGTAGAAAGAACCGTTTCCGTTCAATCATTTTATATGGATGAAACGGAAATTGCCAACGTACACTATTTAGAATATTTATATTCCGTTCAAAAAGATTCTACGCAAGATTTTTATGAATCTGCTTTACCTGATACCACTGTTTGGAAAAATGATTTAGCATTTAATGACCCATATGTGGAGCAGTATTTGCGTTTCCCTGGATTCCGCATGTATCCAGTAGTGGGTATTTCTTGGAAACAAGTAAACGACTATTGTGTTTGGAGAACAGCCGCAGTTAATCAACAATTAGCAGGCGCAGATAAAGTCAAAGAAAAAAAACCTAAAAAAGGTGCTACTACGGCTGGAACTGCTGCCACAGCTGCTACTACTCGTACCAATACAACGGCTCGCTTAACCATCGAATCTGGCCGAGTATTGCCTTCGTATCGCCTTCCTACTGAAGCGGAATGGGAATATGCGGCTAAAGCGATGATTGGAACCCAGCAAGAAGATGAGAACCAAATCAACCAACGTATTTATCCTTGGGATGGTCCATCTTTACGTCAATCACAAGGTAAAGCTAGAGGAACGATGTTAGCTAACTTCAAGCGTGGTCGTGGTGACTATGCTGGTATCGCTGGCAAATCCAATGACGGAGCTATTATTACGACTGAGGTTTACAAATATCCACCCAATGATTTTGGTTTATACCAAATGGCAGGTAACGTAAATGAATGGGTGCAGGATTTGTATCGTCCACTTTCATTCCAAGATTTCAATGACTTGAACCCAGTTCGTAGAAACGAAAAATTAGATAAGGCAAGTCGTTACGACAGCAAAAACAATAATTCCTTAATTGACAACAAGGTTCGCGTTTATAAAGGCGGCTCTTGGTCAGATGTGGCTTATTGGTTAGCCCCAGGGACTCGTCGTTATTTAGATGAAGATTCTGCAACGGCAACCATCGGTTTCCGTTGTGCTATGATTTCCGCAGGGACAAACAAATAGTTTCCCTTCTTATTGTAAAGCCGCCAGAGCTAAAAAAGACACTTGTCTAGCTCCGGCGGCTTTTATTTTTTGTCCCAAAGCTAACATCGTAGCTCCCGTAGTCAACGTATCATCCACGATTAGCACATGCTTCCCTAGAAAGGAAGATGAATCTGATACTTGATATACATCTTCCAAAACATGAAAACGTTCTTGTCGATTTTGATGAATCAAGGTTTGACTATTCTTAATTCTTTCTATCCCATCCGATAAGATCGGGAGATGAGTACTTAAGGCTATCCCTTCGGCGATGCATATAGCTTGATTATATCCTCGCTCTTGTATTCGTTGTTGATGCATCGGAATGGGAAGGATAAGCTCATATTCATCCGGCCAATTGTACTTATTCAATTCTGCTCCACACCAAATACCAAGAAATAGTCCCAAATCTTGAGCTCCTTTGTATTTAATTTGATGCATGAGGTGCTGAACTCGACCACCTTTTGAAAATAAAAAGAAACAATGTACGTCTTGATATTCCAACCAACCATCAAATTTCAGACTGAGCCAATTAGGCCTGGGAAGGAATAAACCTGGCCTTGGAAGCTCTAATCGACACCTAGTACAGAGTAAACCTTCGGATTCCAAAAGGGTATTGGAACACGCAAAACAGACTTCCGGATAAAGCAATTGTAAAATGCGCTTAAACATTTGAAAAAAGTTTTGTATTTAATTAAGATTCAGTAATTTTGCACCCCTAAATAAGAACCTAAATTTTACATGTTAAAACCATGTAGTTCAAGTTCTTGATAATCTTAGCGAAGAGTAAAAACACTTATATCATAATTAACCTTTAAAAATGGCACGCGATTTAAAATTCACTAGAAACATCGGTATTGCTGCGCACATTGACGCTGGTAAAACCACCACGACGGAACGTATCCTGTATTACGCAGGTGTGAGTCACAAAATTGGTGAGGTACACGATGGTGCGGCAACCATGGACTGGATGGAGCAAGAGCAGGAGCGTGGAATCACGATCACTTCTGCAGCAACTACTGTAAACTGGAAATACCGTAACGAAGATTACCATGTTAACATCATTGATACACCAGGTCACGTTGACTTTACTGTAGAGGTAAACCGTTCCCTACGTGTATTGGATGGTCTAGTTTTCTTGTTTTCTGCGGTAGATGGTGTTGAGCCACAGTCAGAAACTAACTGGCGTTTAGCGAACAATTACAACGTTGCTCGTATTGGTTTCGTAAACAAAATGGACCGTTCTGGTGCAGATTTCTTAAACGTGTGCAAGCAAGTGAAAGAAATGTTAGGTAGCTACGCAGTACCATTGCAATTGCCTATCGGTGCTGAAGAGCATTTTGAAGGAGTAGTTGACTTAGTTAACTTCCGTGGTATCAAGTGGAACGAGGCAGATAAAGGAATGACTTTCACTGAGGTGCCTATCCCAGATGATATGTTAGAAGAGGCGACTGAATACCGTGAAAAATTATTAGAAGCAGTAGCTGAGTTTGATGATACTTTGATGGAGAAATACTTCGAAGATCCTAACTCAATCACAGAAGATGAAATTTTAGCTGCCTTACGTGCTGCTACTATTTCTATGAAAATCGTTCCAATGCTTTGTGGTTCTTCTTTCAAAAACAAAGGAGTTCAAACTATGTTGGATTATGTGATGGCTATCTTGCCTTCACCGATGGACAAAGAAGGTGTTAAAGGAACAAATCCTGATACAGGAGAAGAAATCCTTAGAAAGCCATCTGAGTCTGAGCCATTTGCGGCATTAGCATTTAAAATTGCAACTGACCCTTACGTAGGTCGTTTATGTTTTATTCGTGCTTATTCAGGTGGATTGGATTCTGGTTCTTATGTATTGAACAACCGTTCAGGAAATAAGGAGCGTATCTCTCGTATCTTCCAAATGCACGCTAACAAGCAAAACTCAATTGAGCGCTTAGGTGCTGGTGATATTGGTGCAGTAGTTGGATTTAAAGACATCAAAACAGGTGATACTTTATCGGATGAGAAACACCCTATCATTTTAGAAGCAATGGATTTCCCAGAGCCAGTAATTGGGTACGCTATTGAGCCTAAGAAAACAGCAGATGCCGATAACTTCTCAAAAGCCATCACTAAATTGATCGAAGAAGATCCAACTTTACAAGTTGAGTCTAACGAAGAGACTGGTCAAACCATCATCAAAGGAATGGGAGAGCTTCACTTAGAGATCATCATTGATCGTATGCGTCGTGAGTTTAAAGTAGAAGTAAACCAAGGTGCTCCTCAAGTAGCTTACAAAGAGTCTTTAACTAAGACAACTGAGCACCGTGAGGTATACAAAAAACAATCAGGTGGTCGTGGTAAGTTTGCTGATATCGTATTTGAAATCGGACCAAGAGAAGACGACAAACCAGGTTTAGAATTTGTTAACAATATTGTGGGTGGTGTTATTCCTCGTGAATTTATCCCTGCGGTTCAAAAAGGTTTTGAAGAAGCCATGAAAACAGGTGCTTTAGCTGGATATCCAATGGATTCCATGAAAGTACGTTTGTTCCACGGTTCTTACCATGATGTCGATTCAGATTCATTATCTTTTGAATTAGCCGCTCGTATGGGTTACAAAGATGCTGCGAAAAGTGCTGGTGCTAAATTAATGGAACCAATCATGGCAGTTGACGTAGTGACTCCAGATGAGTATACAGGACCTATCACAGGTGACTTAAACCGTCGTCGTGGTATCATGAAAGGTATGGATTCTCGTCAAGGTGCCGTTATCTTAAAAGCAGATGTACCTTTGTCTGAATTATTCGGATATGTTACGGATTTACGTACTATGTCTTCAGGACGTGCTACAGCATCTTTAACTTTCTCTCACTATGAATTTGTTCCGCAAAACATTGCTGACGAAGTAGTAAAGAAAGCAAAAGGATTATAATACTAGCCTATGCTAATGGAAAGCCCTCGAAATTCGAGGGCTTTTTTTATGTATCAATCCTAAGAATTCTCCAATTTCATTAATATATTTATTCAAAATCATGTGAATGACAAATAATACTTCAGAAATAATTTCTTTCAAAACAAGTCAAGAATGGAGAGAATGGCTGGAATTACATCATGCAAGTTCCCCGAGCATATGCCTTAAAATCTCAAAAATCAAATCTCCAGAGCAAACTATTTCGTACCAATTAGCCTTGAATGAAGCCCTTTGCTTTGGTTGGATCGATGGCCAAAAACTACCCTACAACGAACATTTCTGGCTGCAAAAATTCAGCAAAAGAAAACCAAAAAGTACTTGGTCAAAAATAAATATTCAGCATATTGAGAGATTGACCCTAGAAGGCAAAATGATGCCAGCTGGGATATTGGCAGTTCAAGAAGCTAAGGATGATGGGCGATGGGAACAAGCCTATGATGCCCAAAGTCAAATGGTTATTCCCGATGATTTCTTAATGGAACTTAGTAAAAACAAATCGGCCGAACAGTTTTTCCAATCCCTCAATCGAGCCAATTTATTTGCCATCTACTTCAGACTTCAGTCGGCAAAAAAACTGGAAACAAGAAAAAAGAGAATGGAAAAAATCATCGAAATGCTTTCCAAAAATGAAAAATTCCATTGAAAAAATTCAACGCTGTCAAGGTTTTAAACCTTGACAGCGTTAGGCAAAAATACCAAATTCCCATACATTTCCCCTCCAGCAAACTGATAATCAACTATTCACCTATGCAAAATATCGCTTAAGTGATTGGATTGGTTTTTCGAATACATGGTAAGAAATAAAGCTAAACGCAAATAAGACTAGTATTCCATAAATATGGAATGGATCATAGATGGTTATATGAAGTCGATTCGTCAATTGATAAAACAAATCAGGAATTAACATATGATATAAATACAATCCATAACTCACTTTACCTATTTCTCTAAAAGGTCGAATGGATAAAATTTGAGCTAAATAACCAGGCTTCAAGGCCCCTAAAATTAAACCCGCAGAAAGAATCGAAGTGAATGTTCGAAAAAACAACTGCTTCCACAAATCTCCATCCGATAAGAACAAAGTCGTTGTTAAAAATCCGATTCCTACCAAAGGAAGCACCCAATTTGACAAAGCTCTTATCTGCTCTTCCTTTCCTTCTCTTAAATAATAAGCCAGTAAGCCTCCCCAAGCGAAAGTATCTACACAGGTAACCATATAAACCCCAATTCCAGCATATTGATGAATCAAGACATATCTTGCAAGAAGACCAAGTATAGTTGTTGTCCAAAGTAGAAACTTCAAACTTTTATTCGAAGAAATCCCTAAAATTAATATGGGCCATATAATATAAAACTGCTCTTCTACAGATAATGACCAATATGGGGAAAGCATGTCTGACCAATTTTGACTTTGCTCTAACCAATGGTTATATAAATACGACCAATAATAAATTGGATGAAGGTAAAAATCACTAACAATCTGAATTCCAACCTGTTTTAACACCAATAATGAAGCCAATACTGCATAATATATAGGAAAAATACGTAATGCTCTCCGCGCTACAAAATTGCCAAATGATTTTGCAAATGAGGATTTCTCTCGCTGGCTTAACAAAATGGAAGTAATCAAATAGCCACTCAATACGAAGAAAAGCGTCACTCCAACTGGACCATTGGGTAAGGTATTAATCCAATGATTCATGGGAAACCAATGAAAAATCAACACTAATAAGATTGCGATGGCCCTAATGCCATCCAAAGCTGGTATGTATTTCATCACTTAATTCTACAGCCAACAAAGCTAAAACATATTAAGCAATAAACCTCTTATCCTTGCTAGCGCTACTTTATCCATGCTGCGTATCTTTTGTAGAAAAGTGAAACTTCTTTCAGGTATTGGATGTATTTTTAAGATATTTTATTCCTGAGATTATGACCAAAATTATTGAAACGAGAAATATTTCCAAACGCTATGTGATGGGAGAAGAGGTAATTGATGCCTTAAAAAACATTAGCATTTCAGTGAATAAAGGTGAATATGTTGCATTTATGGGGCCGTCTGGTTCAGGTAAGTCCACATTAATGAACATCGTAGGTTGCCTAGATACACCCAGTACAGGCAAATACATATTAAATGGTCATGATGTCAGCGAAATGTCGGAAAATGAATTAGCCGCTGTTCGAAATAAAGAAATTGGTTTCGTGTTTCAAACATTCAATTTATTACCTCGACAATCTGCTTTAGATAATGTAGCGCTGCCTTTGATTTATGCGGGTTATTCCAAAAAAGAAAGAAATGAAATTGCCATGGAAACCTTGAGAGGCGTAGGACTTGACAACCGAGCTAGCCACAAGCCTAATGAGTTATCTGGAGGTCAAAGACAGCGTGTTGCCGTAGCTCGAGCATTGGTCAATGAACCATCTATTTTACTTGCGGATGAACCAACAGGAAACTTGGACACGAAAACCTCCTATGAAATTATGGACCTTTTTGACCAACTTCATAAAAAGGGGAATACGATAGTGATGGTTACCCATGAGGATGATATCGCTCAATATGCCCATCGGATTATCCGTTTAAGAGATGGTCTCATTGAATCTGACACCATCAATCAAAACGTTAGAAAAGTAATTAAGTAGTTTAGACTTATCATTTTGAAATCCTGAAATACAATTCAATACGTATTTCAGGATTTTTTTTGCCCTAGATCAAGCTTTTTTCTTGATATAACGCAAGAAATTAAATTCCAGAACAGCTTTACTTCCATCTTAATTGGCTATCTACCAATGGATTTATATCTTTGAATCGTTCTAAATGTATACTCTTTGACGATTTCGAATTCTACTTTTCTGAATCTCTGTCTAAACCTTTGCAAATCTTACAGGATTTCCAAAGTGAATGTATCCGTCTACATTTTAATTTCTCTAATCTTTATATATCATTCTATATCTATATGACCACTATTGCAAGCTTAGAAGCTTACCTTAAAACATTTAATTTACTGAACCCTGCTGAGACGAAGCAATTAGCTGGATACTTTAAACCAGCTGTCTTTCAAAAGAATCAAATCATCATTGCGGAAGGAGAAATTAATAGTAAATTTTATTTTCTAGCTTCCGGACTATTACGCGAATATTCTTGGGTTGATCAATTAGACATGCCAGAACCCATTTCGAGATGGTTCACATTACCAGGAAAATTTGGGATTTCTGCTGAAAGCTTTTTTCATCAGAGACCAAGTGAAATAACCCTAGATGCCCTAAAAAAGTCGGAAGTTTTCTATATGGAAAAAGAGGATTTGGAAAGGGCCTACATAGAAATTCCTCATTCCAATACAATTTGCAGAATCATATTACAAGAAACACTCGTTCAACACGAACGCATCACTTCGTTCTTACACATAAGAAATACCCAAATTAGATATGAGGCATTTCGTAAATCTTTTAAAGATATGGATGAACAAGTGCCCGACAAATACAAAGCTTCATTTCTCAATATGAGTCCCTCTGAATTAAGTCGAGTAAGACGAAAAATCATGGAAAATGGCTCGCTAATCGACTAATCTTGCGTTTTATCAACTTTATTTATTGATTTTTCGCAAGAATATTTCAGTTAATAATCCCGAATTTTGTACAGTAATAATCGTAACAAATTCTTCTAGTTTTCTATGAGAATTATAACGTTATCGATTAACAAGAGAAAAACATTACAATCTGTGTTCTAAATTAAAAGTTAAAACAGGAAGTAAAAGCGACCAAATTTTAACCCCATTCGAAACAAGTAATATTTACTTGTTTCAAACAAAGTTTAATACCTTATCTCTCTTGTTAATCACCTAATCACTAATAATTTATAATACAAAAGAGGAGCCTAAAAACTCCTCATTTGTAAAACCACAAGACAGGTATAAAAATCTTAAACAAGTATACATCTAACCACTAGTACCCTAAAACAAAAGAGCTGCCCTTTCGGAGCAGCTCTTTCTATTTCAAAGAATTCAAACCTCTTATTTTTTCTTCTCTTTAACACGAGCAGCTTTACCTTGCTTACCTCTCATGTAGTATAAACGAGCTCTACGTACTTTACCACGACGTAATACTTCAATTTTGTCAATGTTAGGAGACAAGATTGGGAAAATACGCTCAACACCAATTCCATTAGAAATTTTACGAACGGTAAATGATTCGCCAGCACCCGAATTCTTGCGCTGAATAACCAATCCTTGGAATACCTGGATACGCTCCTTGTTACCTTCACGAATCTTTACGTGAACATTAATCGTATCTCCTGCTGCAAATTCAGGATGATCTGCTCTACGAGCTGCATTTTCTGCTTCAACTAATTTAATTAAATCACTCATCTTAATAATTGTTCAAACTTTGGTGATTATCAGTGCTTAGCGGTCCAATCGTACATAAGCCTCACTGATTTGGGTTGCAAAGATAGAAAATTTATTTTTTCTAAAAAACTGTTACTCAAAAAATTGTGAATTATTTCACCCCTTTAATTCCCCGAACAAAGGTTACTATATCGCCTCGTAAATCACTCGATTGGGCCAATAACTTCACAAAGGCACTGCCAATAATTGCTCCTGAAGCTGATGCTGAGGCTTTCAAAAAGCTTTCTCTGTCTGAAATTCCAAAACCAATCAATCTCGGATTTTTCAAATTCATTCGATTGATTCTTTCAAAATACAACTCCTGCTCCGAGCTAATCCCCGTTTTAGCCCCCGTCGTACTAGCCGAAGAAACCATATAAATAAAGCCTTGACTTACCGAATCAATTCGACGAATACGCTCGTCAGCAGTTTGCGGAGTAATCAAGAAAATATTAAATAACCCATAGCGCTCAAATATTGATTGATATTCCGATTCATATTCTGCCATTGGCAAATCCGGCAAAATCAAGCCATCAACACCTACTTCTTGGCATTTTTGACAAAACCTCTCTACCCCAAATTGTAACACAGGATTAATATAGCCCATCAATAAAACAGGTACTTGAACCTTCGCTCTCATGTCTTTCAATTGCTCAAATAAATGGGCGACTGTCATTCCTTGATCCAAGGACACCTGATTCGACTGCTGAATGGTTTCTCCATCCGCCACAGGGTCAGAATAAGGCATTCCAATCTCAATAATATCCGCACCTCCTTCTTGAAGTGCCTCCAATACGGTCATCGTATCTCCAAAATTCGGGAAACCCGCCGTAGCATATACATTTAAAATAGGGCCTTTCGCCGCTTCAAAAACTGCAGATATTCGATTCATTTATAATAAATTTAATCTTTGTTGGTATGTAGCCAAATCCTTATCCCCTCTTCCAGACAAATTAATGACCACTACTTCATGAGGTTTAGCTTGCAATTTAGGCAATACCGCTAAGGCATGCGCTGATTCTAATGCTGGAATAATTCCTTCCAATTGACTTAGTTCCAAAGCTGAAGCTAAGGCTTCTTCATCCGTAATATCATAGAAATGGGCCCTCCCTGTTTTAAATAGATGGGCATGCATGGGACCAATTCCAGGGTAATCTAATCCAGCAGAAATAGAATATGGTTCAATCACCTGTCCATCCTCTGTTTGCATCAACAAACTCTTACTTCCATGCAATACACCTGACTTCCCTAAAAATGTTGTTGCTGCAGAATGACCCGAACCCACTCCTTGACCTGCAGCCTCTGCAGCAATTAACTGCGTTCTTGCTTCGTCTAAGAAATGATAAAATGCTCCTGCTGCATTAGATCCTCCTCCAACACAAGCCAAAACATAATCTGGGTAATTTCTTCCCAACTTCTCCGTTAATTGGGCCTTGATTTCCTCCGAAATTACTGATTGAAATCTTGCCACCATATCAGGATATGGATGAGGTCCCACCACAGATCCTATGATATAATGCGTATCAACGGGATTATTAATCCAATGGCGCATAGCTTCATTGGTCGCGTCTTTCAACGTTTTAGAGCCCGACTGTGCCGCTACTACTTTAGCCCCTAACATCCTCATTCTAGCCACATTAGGCGCCTGACGTTCTATGTCAATGGCCCCCATGTAAACAATGCATTCCAGTCCCATCAAAGCACAAACGGTTGCGGTAGCTACTCCATGCTGGCCTGCGCCCGTCTCCGCCACAATTTTATTTTTCCCTAATTTCTTAGCTACTAAAATTTGCCCAATCGTATTATTGACCTTATGAGCTCCGGTGTGACAAAGATCTTCCCGTTTTAAATATATTTGAGTTTGATATTTTTCGGATAATCTCTTTGCTTCAAACAAAGGAGTAGGTCTTCCTACATAATCTTTCAATAAATCGTGAAACTCCTTTTGAAATGAAGAATCGTTAATGATATCCAAGTAATGAGTCCTTAACTCCTCCACATTGGGATAAAGCATCTCAGGGATAAATGCTCCTCCAAATTCCCCATAATAACCTTTTTCGTCAACTTGATAAGTCATTGCCATAGCTCTAATTTTCTGCTAATCTTTTCGATATTTCTAGTACTTCTTGTACATCTTTTAATCCAGCTTTGATTTCAACTTTACTATTAAAATCAAAGGCGTGAATCGGATACTTTTTACCTAAATCAATGGCTTCATCCAAATTCTCCTTGGATAAGCCCCCCGCCAATAGAAAAGGTTTATCTAGCGTATATGCTGCTAATATATTCCAATCAAATCGTTGACCTGTGCCGCCCGTTTGCTTTCCTTTTTTGGTATCAAACAAATAGAAATCAGGTGCTAAACTCAAGCCTTTCACATCCTGTATATCTGCAACCGATATGGCTTTTATCACAGTTAAACCTGCTTTTTTCAATACCAAAATCTCTTCATCCTTTTCCTCTCCATGCAGCTGAACCCAATTAAATCCAGCTTTTTTAGATAAGGCAATGATGCTATCTACAGCTCGATTCACAAATACACCCACTGCTATAGTTTTACCTAGTACATCTTTAGGAATAACAAAGTCCTCTCCCACATACCTGGGTGAAGCTTCTGCCCAAATAAATCCCATATAATCTGGTTTAGCCTTGGCCACTTGCAGGATATTATCCATTTCTCGCATGCCGCAAACCTTCCATTTCATCTTAATCCTGATTTAAAAAATCCAATAAAGCTTTACCTGGAGCATCCGTTTTCATAAAACTTTCTCCAATCAAAAAACCCTTATATCCATATCCCCGCAATTCTTGTATGATGGAAGGTCCTGAAATACAGCTTTCTGACACCTTAATACATCTGGCAGGTATTTTTTCTGCCAAACGCTTAGATGCCTCCACATTCTGCTCTGCAAAATTCTTCAGATTGCGATTATTCACACCAACCACAGATATATAATCTCCTAAACTTCGACTCAACTCTTCTTCATCGTGCACTTCTAGCAAAGTTTCCATCCCTAATGATCGCGCCAAACTCCCTAATTGCTTAATTTCCTGAGGACTCAATGCCGCTGCAATCAACAAAATCACATCTGCCCCCATCGCTTTTGCCTCTACAATTTGGTACTCATCTACCATAAAGTCTTTACGTAGCATGGGCGTATGGGGATTAGCCCGACGAGCCTCTTCAAAATCCTGATCAGTTCCGCCAAAAAAAGGAGTATCTGTTAATACCGACAAACAAGCAGCGCCTGCAGCAGCATAGGCTTGCGTTACTTCTTTCACCGTTAAACGATCATTTATAACTCCCTTAGAGGGTGATTTACGCTTAAATTCAGCAATAATTCCTGTAGAAGCTGGTTGAGTTAATGACATCGATAAGGAATGGCAATTTCGAGCAAAAAAACCCGTTTTCTCCAATGCATGAATGGATATGCGCGATTTCCTTTCCGCAACTTCTTTCCTTTTGGATTCTAAAATTGTAGCTAAAATACTCATCTTAATCCATGATAAATTTCTTGAAAACTTGGAAAGCTCTTCCACTTTCCAGAGACTCTTTGGCCATCAAATAACCATCCGACATATTACTTACCTTCTCCGCTACTAATAAAGCAGCACCGGCATTGGCTAAAACCACTTGGGTTTGAGCTGGAGTACCTTGTCTTTGTAATATCTTATATAACATATCGGCCGACTGCTCCACATTAATGCCTCCACTTAAATCCTGAGATTGAAATGTTTCGCAACCAAAATCGCCTGGTAAATATCGCTTTTCTCCTTCTTTAGTTGTTAATAGAAAGGAACTCGTTAAGGAAATTTCATCGTATCCATCTTCACCAAAAACGATACCAAATTTCTTACTTCCCGACTCGTAAAATTGGACAAACAAGTCGTATACCTCTTTGGCATAAACCCCAGTTAGTTGCTTACTTACCAAAGCAGGATTCATCAAAGGTCCCAATAAGTTGAAAAAAGTTTTCATCCCTAATTCCTTACGAATGGGCCCTACGTGACGCATGGCAGGATGAAATAAGGGAGCATGTAAAAAACAGATTCCCGATGATTCCATCTTACGTTTTAAATAACTCGGATCATTACTGAACTTAACCCCTAAAAACTCCAATACGGTTGAAGAACCAACAGCTGAAGAAACACCATGATTTCCATGTTTAGCAATCTTTTGACCTGCACCTACTACTACAAAAGAGGACGTAGTACTAACATTAAAGGTATCTTTTCCATCACCCCCAGTTCCACAGACATCCATGGCATCAAACTCTGTCAAATCAATAGTCACGGCCAATTCCATCATGGCTGAAACAAATCCCTTTAATTCTTGAACTTGGATAGGGGTATACCAATAACTTGCTAAAAATGCTGCAATTTGACTTGGATTAATTCCTCCTTGACCTACGCGCAACAATACATCTTTAGCTTCTACTTCTGTTAAGGAGTATCCTTGAACTCGTTTACTTAATATATCTTTCATGTTTTATTGAATCCAATTTTTAATCATTTGCAATCCATGTTGCGTTAAATAAGCCTCGGGATGAAACTGCACTCCACGCACATCGTATGTTTGATGTGCCTCTGCCATCACATATCCTTTATCATCTACGGCTGTAATTTTCAAATCAGTAGGCATGCTATCTGGAATCACTGTCCAAGAATGGTAGCGACAAACCTCAAATCGGGCAGGAATTCCTTGAAATAATCTTTCTGTAGGATCCGTAACAACACATTCGGTCGTAACACCATGCAAAACCTCTCCCATATTTTGCAATTTTGAACCAAAAGATTCGGCAATCGCTTGATGTCCTAAGCATACACCTAAAATCCGCTTTGTCGATGCATATTCCTTCAATAAGTCCAACATAATTCCTGCTTCGGATGGAATCCCAGGACCCGGCGATAGTAAAATATGGTCATATGCCTTCACTTCTTCTAAGGCAATTTTATCATTTCTAAACACGTCTACCTCCGCCCCAATCTCTTTCAATAGGTATACCAAATTGTATACGAATGAATCATAGTTATCAATTACTAATACTTTCATGGCTTCTTATGCTAAATTTTCTGCTACATCCAAGGCCTTTTTCAGCGCAGCTAATTTGTTATGAATTTCTTGCATTTCACTGGCTACTATAGATTTAGCCACAACACCCATCCCGGCTTGATAAAACAAGGTATTCCCTTTACTCAAAAAGGTTCGAATAGCAATGGCGTGGTTGAAGTTGCCTTCAAAATCCATAAACCCGATAGCACCTCCATAAATATGGCGGTTGGTCGGTTCCAAACGATTAATAATCGTCATAGCATTATGCTTAGGTGCACCGCTTAAGGTTCCAGCAGGAAAGGTATCGGCCACCATTTGTAAAGGATTCACTCCTTTTTGTAAGGTTCCTGTCACCTTAGAGACTAAATGTATCACGTGAGAAAAGAATTGTACTTCTTTAAAAGTCTCCACCTTCACATTATCAGCACTTCTACTTAAATCGTTTCTGGCCAAATCCACTAACATCACATGTTCTGCTGATTCTTTAGGGTCTGCAATCAATGCCTGAGCTAATTCTGCATCGCGGGCATCATCCCCAGTCCGACGAAATGTACCAGCAATTGGATGAATTTCTGCCAAATCATGATCTATTTTGATTTGTTTCTCAGGTGAGGCTCCAAAGATGCGATATTGCTCATAATCAAAAAAGAACAAATAGGGCGATGGGTTAACTGAGCGTAAGGCTCGATAAACCTGAAAATCATCTCCTGTAAAATTTTGACTGAACCTTCTGGAAGGTACTATCTGAAATACATCACCACGTAAACAATGCTTAATGCAAGTCTTTACGATCTCTTCTGTCTGCTCCTCCGTTAAATTACTTTGTTCATCACCGACACGCTTAAATGCCTCCAACGTATAATGTGGCATTTCTAAATGGTAGGCCACAGCATCCAAACTAGGTGTTTCACCATCCAAATAACTATGGGCATACCATGTCATTTGGTTATTGAAATGATTCAATGCGACCACATAGCGATACACATAATAACGAATCGAAGGTATGGCTGTTTCTGGATTTTTATCTTGTATTTGAATATCTTCAAAATAAGTAACCGCATCATAGCTGATATGACCAAAAAGTCCGTTGGACATTGGTGAATCACCTACTTCTTTTTGGTAAGTAAAACGAGATGAAAAATCTTGTAATACCTTCACGGCATCTTTTGGATTTTCTAATCGGAAAGTTTCAACCGTTCCGTCGGGGAAAGTCTGTGTAACAAGCTGCTGATCCAAAACAAAACTAGCTACTGGATCAAAAGCAATATGAGAAAAACCATGTTCACGACCGTGATAATCAGCACTTTCAAGGATAACAGAATTTTTATAATTTTTTCTGATTTTCAAGAAAATACCAATGGGCGTTAGCGTATCAGCTAACAAGGTCTTCCTAGTGGTATGGATGGTAAATTTATTTGAACTGGACATGAGGCTATCGGCAAAATTAAAATAAAAAGGCTTACTGGGAACAGCAAGCCTTGAGTAAAACATATCATATACACACAGCAAAACTGTTCAAGGAAATTTTAGCCTTGCCACCAGTTTTTGTTGTATGTTGTTTTAGTCATTTCTATAATAATTTGATGCAAATGTAATCTGAAATATGGTAAATCAAAATTTCAAGATAAAAAAACTAGGCTTTCTTTTCCACTAAATCCCATAAATTACCATATAAATCTGCAAAAACGGCCACTTTACCATATTCTTCTACACTGGCTTCTCGAATTATTTCAATGTCATTTTGCAATAAATTTTGATAATCTCGATCAAAATCTTCCGTATGTAAAAACATGAAAACTCGTCCACCTGTTTGATTTCCAACACGGCTTTTTTGTTCTTCATTAGCTGCTTTTGCCAACAACAATTGACAAGAACCTTCTCCCACTGGTTTGACAATCACCCAGCGTTTCGTAGGGCTCAATACAGTATCCTCTACTAAGTCAAAACCCAGCTTTTGCGTATAAAAAGCGATGGCTTCATCGTAATCATCAACGACCAATGAAATTTGAGCTATTCTTTGATTCATCAGCTTAGTTTTCGTCTCTTCCCACGAAATTAAATGGTGAAATCAATAACAATTCAGCCTTGATGGCATCTGAAACCGCTAATCCTTGAATAAATCGCTGAAATACCGCTTGATCAATCTTGCCATGATGACGCGTTAATTCCTTCAAAGCTTCGTATGGTTTTGGATAAGACTCTCGGCGCAATACGGTTTGTATCGCCTCCGCAATCACCACCCAGTTTTCCTCCAAATCTTGGTGTATTTTGGATTCATTCAATTCCAATTTGCCTAATCCCCTTTGAAGTGAAGTCAAGGAAATAAGGATGTGTGCCAATGGAGTTCCGACATTTCTAAGAACCGTAGAATCGGTCAAATCTCGCTGCAAACGAGAAATTGGAAGCTTGGCTGACAAAAACTCAAGTAAGGCATTTGCAATGGCAAGATTTCCCTCCGCATTTTCAAAATCGATAGGATTCACTTTATGTGGCATCGCCGAAGAACCGATTTCTCCAGCCTTAATCTTTTGTTTGAAATAGCCCATGGAAACATAAGACCAAATATCACGAGCCAAATCCACTAAGATTGTATTCAATCGTTTTAAGCCATCAAAATAGGCCGCTAAATTATCGTAATGTTCAATTTGAGTGGTGTATTTGCTGCGTTGAATTCCTAATTTACTTTCCAACAAATTAGCTCCAAATTCGGGCCAATTAATCATTGGAAACGCAACATGATGGGCATTGAAATTACCTGTTGCTCCACCAAATTTTCCAGTAAAAGGAACTTGACCCAAAAGTTCCAATTGTCTATCTAGACGCTCTACAAACACCTGGATTTCTTTTCCTAAACGAGTTGGAGAAGCAGGCTGTCCGTGGGTATGCGCCAACATGGGAATTTCTTTCCAATCAGCCGCTAAAGCCGCCAACTGTTCTTTAACTTGTATATATGTTGGCCAAATTATTGCACGATGAGCTTCCAATATGGAAACAGGAATGGCGGTATTATTAATATCTTGAGAAGTTAAACCAAAGTGAATAAACTCTAAATATTCGCTTAAATCCCCAAATTGAGTAAAACCTTCAATTTTATCTTTAATGAAGTATTCAACTGCCTTTACATCGTGATTGGTTTCTTTTTCTTTTTCTTTGATCCAAAGTGCATCTTGCTCGGAAAAGTTTTGGTATAAACTACGCAAAGCAGGAATGGCTGCCGATGGAAAGCTTACTAGGGGAGCCAAAGGAATTTCGCATAAAGCAATGAAATATTCGATTTCCACTCGAACACGGTATTGAATTAATCCAAATTCAGAAAAATAAGGAGATAAGACTTCCGTTTGTTTTCGGTAACGACCATCAACGGGAGAGATGGCACTTAAGCGATTTAATTCCATGGTATTTTTTGTAAAGCGCAAAGGTACGAAAATGTGCGTAAAACCTGATTATACTAAAACAATTGGGCACATGATTCCCCAAAAGAAATTTAAATCGTAACTTGAAAACAAAAAAACAGCATGTTGAGCCCTAGATACCTCTCTCTATTATTGGCCTTTGTGATTGCTGGGGTTTGTACCTCTTTCCTTTCCTTTTTACCTAACACTGATTTCACCATACTCTTTGTTTGCTTTATCAGTTCCTTCATCTTTGGAAGTGCTGTCATTTATTTTGCCTTAGATAATTTAGTTTTCAAGGAGGTCAATAAATTATATGACCGTATCAAACAGATTAAAAAGAAGAATTTTTCTGTTATTCCTCGAAAACAGCTGATTGAGAAAGAAAACCCAATTGAGTTGTTAAAAGAGGAGCTGAATTCCTATGTAACCACCAAGGAAGATGAGGTTAAGGAATTGAAAAAGGCGGCAAAATACCGTCAGGAGTTTTTGGCTGATGTATCTCACGAATTGAAAACCCCAATTTTTGCTGCCCAAGGTTTTGTTCATACACTACTTGATAATCCAGAAGAAGACCCGGAAATCAGAAAAAGATTTTTGGAAAAAGCCGCTAAAAGTCTAGATGGGTTAGACATTTTGGTGAAGGATTTATTGACCGTTTCTCAAATTGAAACAGGCGCCATCAAAATTGATAAAAAGGCCCTTGATTTAAAGCCTTTAGTTATTGAAATCTTTGAACAATTGGAGGCTAAAGCCAAAGCTAAAAACATTGAACTAAAATTGATTGGCCACAATGGTCCGGTGCTTGTTAAAGCCGACTATCAGCGAATTAGTCAAGTATTGGTTAATTTAATAGATAATGGCATTAAATATGGGCATCAGGATGGCAAGGTTACTGTCCAATTAGAGGAAAAGAAAAAAGCTTTTTTAGTGATGGTCAAGGATAATGGACCTGGGGTGCCTGCAGAACATCTACCTCGCCTATTCGAACGATTTTATCGAGTAGATAAAAGTAGAGCAAAAATGAGTGGAGGATCAGGTTTAGGCTTGTCGATTGTGAAACACATTATCCAAGCCCACAATAGTAAGATTGCGGTATTCTCAAAAATAGATAAAGGAACATCCTTTCAATTTAAGTTGGAAAAGGCTTGAAAAAATCTTAACGCTGTCAAGGTTTAAAACCTTGACAGCGTTGGCGGTTTAACAATTTTCTCTCCCCTTTTGTTTCTATTTTTCAATCAGTTACTTGATAAAAAAAGCAGGCTTAGGTTTAAACCTAAGCCTGCTTCAACATCATCATCAAATTTTATTACATCGAACCCTCTTTCAAACGCTCGGCATTTTCTGCAATACGCAATTGCTCAATAAATTCAGCAATTTCGCCATCCATCACCACAGGTAAATTATACACCGTCAAACCAATGCGGTGATCCGTTACACGACCCTGAGGATAATTGTATGTTCTGATTTTATCTGATCGATCGCCCGATCCAACCATGGATTTTCTGTTTCCTGCTATTTCCGCATTCCTTTTCTCTAACTCAATCTCATATAACCTAGAACGCAACACCGTCATGGCCTTGTCGAAGTTCTTAATCTGAGATCTTTCATCTTGGCATTGCACCACTAAGCCTGAAGGAATGTGCGTCACACGTACCGCTGAATAGGTCGTATTTACCGACTGACCACCAGCACCAGAAGAACAGAAAGTATCTTTACGAATATCATTCATATTAATCTGAACATCCACCTCATCTGCTTCTGGCATCACAGCCACTGTAGCAGCTGATGTATGAATCCTACCTGCAGATTCTGTGGCAGGAACACGTTGTACACGATGTACTCCTGATTCAAACTTCAATTTAGCATATACATCTTCTCCTTGAACCGAAACGATAATCTCTTTAAAACCTCCCGCTGTACCTTCGGTAAAATCCATGATTTGAAAGGTCCAACCCATCTTCTCTGCATATCGCTGATACATACGAAACAAATCACCAGCAAAAATAGATGCCTCATCCCCACCTGTACCACCACGAATTTCCAGAATACAGTCCTTCGAATCATTCGGATCCTTCGGAATTAACATTTCCTTCAACTCCTCTTGCATTTCTTTTTCTTGAGGAACCAAAGTCTCTAATTCCGCTTTGGCCATATCTCTAAAATCCTCATCCTTTTCCGTAGCAATAACGTCTTTTGCCTCTTCAATGGATTTTAATAAATTTTGATAGGCCATATATTGATCTACAATCTTCTGTAAATCCTTGTATTCTTTACTTAAAGTTTTGAATTTCTTTAAATCAGAAACGATTTCAGGCATGGCAATTTGTTGCTCTACCTCTAAAAATCTTTCCCTAATAGCCTCCAGCTGCTCCAACATACTCGTATAATATTTTTAAAATTCCCCGCAAAGATAACAATTAAATTCATTGCCCTTTCTGCTTGGAAGGAATACCTTTGTAGAACAAATTCATCTCATGAAAAAATCACTTCTTTTTACTTGCCTTGCTTCAAGCATCCTTTCGCTTCATTCATGTGATTTCTCTAAGCGCATAGATACTACTGCTGCCGTGAAGGAAATGAAAAACCGACAAGTGAAGCGAATTCTTCCTCAGGACATTACCAATAAAGCCGATACATGGGGGCAGGAAATCCAAGCTATCATAGAAAACCCAACAAATAAATTAAGTTTAGATAGTATCTCTAAGCAATTTCAAATCAGCATACAATCTGGCAAAGCGATTACCTTAAAACAACGAAACAAGGATCAAAAAATTCAAGAAGTGTTGGATGCCTTAGATTACAGTCAATCCATAAAACAAGAAGTACCTCCTAGTATCCAAAAAAATACGACTGGGGATAGTCTTTATTATATCTTTATCAACAAAAAGCAAGACGTGATTTTATTGGGATTCAGCAAATCTCAAATAGTCATGAACATTGATAAACCTTTAATTAAGTAGTCTTTAAAATCTGCTGAACCATATTTCGGTATACCTCTTGCAGTTCCACTGTCGACAAAAAACCTTGTTGTTCAAACATCAAGCGTCCATCTTGAAAAGCATTAGCCTCAATTTGATTGGAAACAGGCAAATTTTTGAAATACGACTGAACATAGTTTTGAATCAAGCCTTGAAGCAGAGAAGTATCCAATTCAATGGAATGCAATAATCGACTTGCCTCTGCCCAAAGTTGCTGAGTAAATATTCCTGCTAAAAGCATGGATAGATAAATCTTCTTTCTTTCTTCTCCATTGACCAAATACATGGCATCGGTAATATCACGGGCCAATTGAACTAGCACTTGTTCTGTCTCTTCCACCATCACTTCTAAGCAAATAGGCATGTGACCCAAATTGATTTTTCTCCCACTTTGCAAATGTTGCACTGGGAAAAATATAGCTATTTGATTGGTACTTTCTCTGGCAGGATCATACCAAATAGAAGCCTCCGACAAGAGTACCGTTCCAGAAACCAACAATAAAGTGGCATATTTCGGAAGAATTAATTCTTTTAAAACTGTTGAATAAGCAATGTCTGGAACACAAAAGAAGAATACAGTAGATTTAGACTCTGAAAAATCCAAATGCTCCTGCACTTTAGCATTGTATAAATAACTAACTAAATCTTTCGCTTTGGCGGGATCTCGACTAAAAACTTCTTGAACACTATGTCCTGCATTTTCTAAAGCCTGCGATAAATGCCAGGCCACATGACCAGAACCAATAAAAGAAATATTCATGTTTAAACGATTTGTTCCATTTTAGATCCTACAAATGGAATCCATTGTTGATCCAAAATTCCTGAAAAATTCCGCAAAAACATAACAAAGGAAGGTTTAAATGGCCGTCTCTTTAAAGACATTCCCACTTCTTCAGGAGTATGATCTCCCTTTTTCGAATTACAATATTTGCAAGCAGTAGTTAAATTATCCCAAGAAGTTCGCCCTTGTCTTGATTTTGGCATCACATGATCTAAGGTTAAATGATCTTTAGAGCCACAATATTGACACATGTTATCATCCCGCTTAAAAATATTTTGCCGACTTAACACCACCCCTTTATATGGAAAATACACATATCGATTCAATCGAATCACGGAAGGAAAAGGAAATGTTTGTGTAATTGAATGAAGTTTTTCAGTGGTCGACTCGGCCACCAATTCCGCCTTATTAAGGTAGACCAACAGAAAGGCCTTCGGCATGGAACAGATGGTTAATGCACTATAATCTTGGTTTAAAACTAAAACTTTCCGACTCATAGGACAAAAGATTAAAGGTGAATACTCTCCTACACATCCCTTGTCTTTAAAGTTAAGAAAAAAACTCTTTGAAGCAATATTTTGTAGATTTGTAAAAAATTAAATTTTATTATGTCGAGTCTTCTTAAAAAGATACAGGAACTAGCTGAGCAACAGGCCAGTGCGAATATTGACACACGCCGTCATTTACACGCTCACCCCGAACTCTCCTTTCATGAATTCGAGACGCAGGCTTTTGTGGAAAAGCAATTGCATGATCTAGGCATTCCAACTCAGCGTATCGCCAATACCGGAGTGATTGCCATCATTGAAGGTAAAAACCCTAGTAAAAAAGTAGTGGCTTTACGGGCCGACATGGATGCCTTACCCATCCAAGAAACCAATAATGTCCCTTATAAATCCCAAAATCCAGGTGTAATGCATGCTTGTGGGCATGATGTGCATACTTCCTCTTTATTAGGAACAGCCCGGATCTTACAATCTGTTAAAGATGAATTCGAAGGTACAGTCAAATTACTATTTCAACCTGCAGAAGAAAAAGCTCCAGGTGGAGCTAGTATCATGATTCAAGAAGGGGCATTACAAAGCCCTAGCCCCGCTGGCATACTAGGCCAACATGTGGCCACCAACATCCCGGTTGGGAAAGTAGGATTTAGAGAAGGCATGTACATGGCAAGTGCCGATGAATTGTATTTAACCGTAAAAGGAAAAGGTGGGCATGGCGCCATGCCTGATCAATGCATCGACCCCATTGTGATTGCCTCTCATATTATTATTGCGATGCAACAAATCATTTCTAGAAATAAAAACCCTAGACTTCCTTCGGTACTTAGTTTTGGTAAATTCATTGCAGAAGGAGCCACCAATGTTATTCCCAATGAAGTGAAGATTGAAGGGACTTTCCGAGCCATGGATGAAGAATGGAGAGCGGATGGTTTGGCTAAAATGAAAAAATTGGCTGAAGGTATGGCTGAATCCATGGGTGGCTCTTGTGATTTCTTTGTTTTGAAAGGCTATCCTTTCCTAAAAAATAATCCCGAGTTAACTCGTCGCATGAAAGAAGCAGCCATAGCATATATGGGTGCTGACAACGTGATCGACCTAGACATTTGGATGGCAGCAGAAGATTTCGCCTTTTATACCCACCATGTAGACGCTTGTTTTTATCGTTTGGGAACAAGAAACGATGACAAAGGAATTATCAATGGTGTGCATACTCCCAATTTCAATATTGACGAGAAAGCCCTGAATGTGGGGCCTGGACTTATGGCTTGGTTGGCCATTCAAGAGCTAAGCATCGCTTAATTTTCGATCGGAAATAATAATGGATCTGGGTATTGAAACGAATAATTCAATGCCTGGATTAATTTGTCTGAAGTAATCACTTTAGTCGCATCCTTGTCTTCGAGGTATTCTACTGGTAAAACCAATCCTCGTCGTTCGCACTCCAATTTAACCAGTTCAGATTTAATAGGATGCTGAGGTGCTATCACATTAAAGGTACCATTAAGCTGACTTTTAATACTTTGAGCAATTATTTCAAGGACATCTGCCCGATGCACATAATTGACAGGATGGTTAGCTGCCGGTACTTTCTTACCCGAATAATATTTGGCTACAAAGCGTTCTCCTCCCATTAATCCGCCCAACCTTAACAAGAGTAGAGGGCATTGAACCCCATGTAAAATTTCCTCAGCCTGACACATTAAATTGTTTTCCAGAGCAGATTCTTCATTGACCAAACTATTTTCAGCTTGGTATATTGAAGTAGAAGAAAGGAAAATTACTTGTTGGTACGTTTTTTGGTTCAATAAGCGAACAAAATCTTGTAACACATCCAGGTAAAAATGATCTCCATTTTCTTTTCGACGAGGAGGAATAGTCCAAATAATCGTTTTGGCATCCAAAATTGATTCCCAAGCTTCGTTGGGCGAATTGACTTCCGCCCTCCACTGGACTAATTTAATAGTAGGATTTTGGATTGTTTTAGTTTGCGATGATTGACTTATTTGTACGGAATAACCCTTTTGTGATAATTTTTCCGCCAAAGGAACACCTATCCAACCTCCTCCTAAAATAGAAATATCAAACATAAATGTAAAAGAGGGAACAAAATATCCCCATTAGCCGTTAAGTCAGCAATTTAACTAGGATTATCCTGGGATAAATACCGTTTATCCAGATTATTTTTGATATTTCCTTGGATTGCCCCTATTTGCCACTCTAATTTAAGCCATGAATAAATTATTATTTATACCAATCATGAGTTTGCTAATTCTTGCCATTGATTATTATGTATGGCAAGCATTCAAAACAGGCTTTCAACAACAAAGTCAGTCGACCCAACAAATCATTCGATGGGTATATTGGGCAATATCTGCGAGTATCATATTTGGAATTATTGGATATAACTTTCTTCCATTGACTTATTGGAACAAAACGATTCGAACCTTCTTCATGGCCAGTGTTATGATTACGGTTATTTCCAAACTATTTGTCGTTATATTCTTGTTCATTGAAGATATCACACGCATCATTCGTTGGGCATTTACCAACAAAAACTTAGACATCATTCCGGGAGAGCCTGCGCCAGGACAGATCAGTAGAAGTGAGTTTTTATCCAAAACAGCCTTGGTTGTAGGAGCAGTCCCTGCGGCTACTTTTACTTTTGGGATACTTTCTGGAGCACATGATTACCGCGTGGAAAAGATTAGTTTAAAAATACCCAACCTACCTAAGGCATTTGATGGTCTACGCATTGCACAGCTTTCTGATATACATTCAGGCAGTTTTTACAATAAAAGAGCGGTACAAGGTGGAGTGGATATGGTGATGAAAGAAAAGGCTGACTTGCTGTTTTTCACGGGTGATTTAGTGAACAATGAGGCAACAGAAGTAGAAGATTATTTCCAAATGTTTTCCAAGTTACATGCTCCAATGGGGGTCTACAGCACCTTAGGGAATCATGATTATGGAGATTATGTAAAGTGGAAATCGCCACAGGCTAAAAAACAAAATCTACAAGATTTAATGAAGGCACATGAATTAATGGGCTGGAATCTCATGATGGATGAAAATAAAATCATCGAAGAATCAGGAGAAAAATTGGCTTTGATTGGGGTTCAGAACATTGGTGTAGGCCGTTTTCCTTGGTATGGTAATTTAGCCAAGGCTTATCAAGGAACAGAGGAAGCTAGTACCAAATTGTTATTATCTCATGATCCAACGCATTGGAATGCAGAAGTAACTCAAAAATATCAAGATATTGATGTGGCTTTTGCTGGCCACACCCATGGGACACAGTTTGGCGTAAAAATTGGCGATTTCAAATGGTCACCTGCGCAGTACGTTTACAAACAATGGGCAGGTTTGTACCAAGAAGGAAAACAACAATTGTATGTAAATCGTGGTTTTGGATACATTGGTTATCCTGGCCGAGTAGGAATGCCTCCTGAAATTTCTGTATTTACTTTAACTAGAGGATAAGAAAATGATTTCATCCTAAATGGAATGAAATCAAAGTGCGGTAAATGAGCGAAGTGTTATTAATTGAATGACCTAAAAACTTAGGTTGGAACGATTATTGGGGTAGTAAAACTGTTTTTTATTCCAATCTCTATCTTTAACAATTAAAAAACACTTGGCATTTTAACAAAAATGACCTAATTTTGTGTCCCCAAAACGATGGTTTCGTGGCCGAGTGGCTAGGCAGAGGTCTGCAAAACCTTCTACAGCGGTTCGAATCCGCTCGAAACCTCCCAAAAACCTCCCAATCTGGGAGGTTTTTTTATGCAAAATAATTTAGGTACAATTTATTATCAAAATATTGAAATTTAAGGTTTAGCTTATTTTGAAAAATTCTAAATAGAAGGGTAAAGCTTAAAAATTCCTGAAATTGAATGGCAAATAAATTGTTTCCTAAAAATTCGAATTGTAGTTTTGCGGACTGAATAAATAGGAGATTTTCAAACATGAATCGCAAAAATTTTACGCTCGTTAAATTCCTTTTCTCATTTCTGTTTTTGTTTGCATCAACATATGCAACTTTAGCGCAAGACGCTGCGGAGGGGGAAACATTGTTTAAAAACAACTGTGCTGCTTGTCATAGTAGTACGGATGAAGTACTCGTAGGACCTGGTTTAAAAGGTGTTGGAGAACGTAGACCCATCGAATGGATCGTTAAATGGGTCCATAACCCACAGGCAGTTATTGCATCTGGCGACAAATATGCCAATGAACTTTACAATAAGTTCAATAAGGCTGCCATGACTCCATATCCAAACTTCTCAGAAGGTCAAATTAAAAGCATTATCGCTTATATTGACGCTTCTAATGCTGCTCCTGCCGCCCCTGCAGCCGGTGCTGCTCCAGCAGGTGCTGCCGCGCCAGCTGCCGCTGCTAGCTCAGGTGGAATGATGGAAGTATTATTAGTTGGATTATTAGTGATCATGGTTTTTGTATTGATCGCCTTATTATCTATCGTAAGTACTTTAAGTAAATTAAGTGCTGGAGAAGCTGATTCAGAAGCTCCATTGATGAAAAGAATTGCTGAAAATGCTAAAAAATTAGCCGCTAATTCCGCTGTAAAAACAGGTATCATCATCTTCGCCTTATTGTTAGGTGGTAAAGCAACGATTGATGCAGCATATGGTGTAGGTATTCACCAAGGATATGCTCCAGAGCAGCCGATTAAATTCTCTCACAAGCTGCATGCAGGTCAATATCAGATCAACTGTAACTATTGTCATACAGGTGTATACGAAGGAAAAGGCGCTAATGTCCCTTCTGCTAACATTTGTATGAACTGTCATAATGCTATCAAAAGAGAGTCTCCAGAAATTCAAAAAATTTACCAAGCATTAGAAAAGGACGAACCAATTCAATGGGTTCGTGTACACAACCTTCCTGATTTAGCTTATTTCAATCACTCACAACATACCAATGTGGGTAATTTGGAATGTAAGAACTGCCACGGAGATATTGAGAAAATGGAAGTAGTAGAACAACGTTCTTCTTTAACCATGGGATGGTGTATTGATTGTCACCGTAATACGGACGTCAATGCAAAAGGCAATGCCTATTATGATAAATTGGTTGAAGTTCACAATAAGGATAGCAAGACTCCCCTTAAAGTACAAAACATTGGCGGTTTAGAGTGTTCTAAGTGCCACTATTAATAGTATACGCGTTATAAAAGATTCAATTTTAGTCTGAATAAGAAAGATTATATGGAAAATTCGAACAAGAGGTATTGGAAAGGGATTGAGGAGTTAACCAATGAACCATCGTTTGTAAAAAATATCCACAACGAATTTGGCAATATGCCATCGGAGAGCGATTCTAAAGGGGAAGCCCTTGTGGATGGTTCAGGAACTCATCGTCGTGATTTTCTTAAAATGTTGGGATTCGGTGTAGCAGCAGTATCATTAGCTGCTTGCGAGGCTCCAATAAAGAAAACCATTCCTTACTTGAACAAACCAGTAGATGTAGAACCTACCATTGCTAACTGGTATGCTTCAACGTATACAGATGGAGGTGAATACGCTTCTATCTTAGTTAAAACAAGAGAAGGTCGTCCTATCAAAATTGAAGGAAATAAACTTTCTGCAGTTTCTAAAGGAGTTCTTTCTGGTAGAGCACATGCTTCCGTATTAAGTCTTTATGACAACGAGAAATTAAAAGGTCCTCAAATTGGCGCTAAAGCTGCTGATTGGGCTCAATTAGATAAAGAATTCACAGCTAAATTAGCTGCGGCTGCAGCTAAAGGAGGACAAATCAGAATTGTATCTAATACCATTCTTTCTCCAAGCACGAAAAAAGTAATCGCTGAATTCACAGCAAAATATCCAACCACGCAACATGTGGTATATGATGCCAACCCAGCTTATGGTTTAACTCAAGCGCACGGTGGCATCCTACCTAGTATCGATTTCAGCAAAGCAAAAACAATTGTTTCTGTAGGTGCAGATTTCTTAGGTACTTGGGTTGCTCCTACTGAGTTTGCAGCACAATGGGCTGAAACTCGTCGTGTAGGATCAGCTAAAGATGGTAAAAAAGACATGTCTCGTCATTATCAGTTTGAGACTATCTTGTCCAATACAGGAGCTAATGCAGATTACCGTTCTGCTTACAAACCCTCTCAAGAAGGTTTAGTTGTAGTAAGCTTATACAACGCTGTTGCCAAATTAACAGGCGCAGCAGCATTAGCTGGAGCAGCTGTTAAATTAGATCACTTAGACAAAGCTGCGAAAGATTTAGTTGCTTCTAAAGGAGCATCGATTGTCGTAGCTGGTTCGAATGACCCAGAAGTACAAAAAGTAGTAGTTGCTATCAATGCCTTAGTTGGTGCTTATGGTTCAACTATTAACACAGGAGTAGCCGTTAATTACCGTCAAGGTAATGATATGGCTATGGCTAATTTCATTAAAGAAGCTGGAGCTGGAAAAATTGCTGCAGTTATTTTCTACAATGCCAACCCTGTTTATAATCACCCAATGGGAGCAGCTTTAGCAGCTGCATTACCAAAAGTGGAAGTTAGTTTAGCTACCAACGAACGTGCCGATGAAACAGCTTCATTGTGCCAGTTCATAGCTCCAGATTCTCATTACTTAGAATCGTGGAATGACGCAGAACCAAAAACAGGTTTCTACTCATTAACTCAGCCTACAATCTCGACAATTTTCAAAACTCGTCAAGCTCAATCCAGTTTATTAACTTGGGCAGGTTTGAATGGCGATTATGCAACTTACTTAGAGCGTAATTGGGAATCCAATATCTTGAAAGCAGGTGCAGTACAATGGAAAAATGCATTGCATGATGGTGTATTCCAACCAAATGCAGTAAGTATTTCTACAGCTGTACCATCCGTAGATGCTAATGCTGCTGCTGCTGCAATTTCAAAAGCATATACAGCTAATTCAACTGGATTAGAAATTTCAGTATACGAAAAAGTAGGTTTAGGTACAGGCTCTCAGGCAAACAACCCATGGTTGCAGGAATTCCCTGAGCCAGTATCAAAAGCATGTTGGGACAATTATGCATCTATTTCGCAGCCTACTGCAACTAAGTTAAACTTGAAACAAGGTGATTTAGTGAAAGTGTCCGCTAAGGGATATGAAGTTACATTACCTGTCTTAGTTCAACCTGGTCAAGCACAAGATACAGTAGCTATCGCGATTGGATACGGAAGAACAAAGGCTGGAAAATCAGCGGATGGAGTAGGTGTTAATGCTTATCCATTTATTTCAGAAATCAATGGTGCTTGCGTAGGTACTTGTACTCAAGGAGTATCGGTAAGCCCAACTGGAGATACAAAAGACATTGCTCAGACACAAACTCACCACACAGTGATGGCTCGTCAGGCAGTTGTTCAAGAAACTGTTCTTGGTGAATTTGTTAAAAATCCACAATCAGGACGTTTCAATCCAACGGTTGCAACATCAGAAGGAAAGAAAGACGCAACTGATTTAACACTTTGGAATGGTCACCAATACAACAACCACGCTTGGGGTATGGTGATTGACTTAAACACTTGTACAGGATGTTCTGCTTGCGTGGTTTCATGTTCAGCTGAAAACAACGTTCCAGTGGTTGGTCGCCAAGAGGTCATTAACCGTCGTGAAATGCACTGGATGCGTATTGACCGTTATTATTCTTCTGATGCTGAGGTAGAAGATTTGAAAGGATTAGAAGTAGCATCAGACAATCCTGAGGTTGTATTCCAACCAATGCTTTGCCAACACTGTAACAATGCTCCTTGCGAGACTGTTTGTCCGGTATTAGCTACGACTCACTCGACAGAGGGTCTAAATCAAATGACATATAACCGTTGTATTGGTACTCGTTACTGTGCTAACAACTGTCCATATAAAGTTCGTCGTTTCAACTGGTTCCGTTACTACCAAACTGATGAATATGATTTCCACTTCAACAATGACTTAGGTCGTATGGTGATTAACCCAGACGTAACGGTTCGTTCACGTGGGGTTATGGAAAAATGTTCGATGTGCGTTCAACGTATTCAAGAAGGCAAGTTGACTGCGAAGAAAGAAAAAAGAAGACCAGTCGATGGAGAGATACAAGTAGCTTGTGCTCAATCTTGTCCTACCAATGCCATCACATTTGGTGACATGAACGATCCTGCTTCTGAAATTTCTAAATTATTAGCTGTTGAGAAAGAAGGTAGAGCTTACGGAGTAATCGAAGAGATTAACGTGAAGCCAAACATCTCTTACTTAATGAAGGTTCGTAACAAGGACGTTAAAAAAGAAGCATAATTATTCAATCGTATTAAAAAGTAAATAAAAATATGTCGCACGTTGTATCACCCATAAGAGAGAAACTAGTTACTGGTGGCAAATCTTATTCCGATGTTACCCACGATATTTGCAAGCAGGTAGAAGGGGAACCCACCAAAGAATGGAAATGGGCCTTCGGTATATCTTCTATTGTATTTATCTATGGAGCTTACTGCCTATTCTATACCTGGTGGCAAGGTATTGGTGTTTGGGGTTTAAATAAAACAGTAGGTTGGGCATGGGATATTACCAACTTCGTATGGTGGGTTGGTATTGGTCACGCTGGTACATTGATTTCTGCCGTATTGTTATTATTCCGTCAAAAATGGAGAACCTCTATCAACCGTTCAGCGGAAGCGATGACAATTTTTGCCGTACTTTGTGCAGCATCTTTCATCTTGGCTCACATGGGCCGTCCTTGGTTAGCTCATTGGGCTTTACCACTTCCAAATGCTTTCGGTTCTTTATGGGTTAACTTTAACTCTCCATTAGTTTGGGACGTATTTGCTATCTCGACGTATTTATCCGTTTCTTTATTATTCTGGTACATGGGTTTAGTGCCTGATTTGGCTTCTATCCGTGACCGTGCTACTACGAAAGGACGTAAATTTTGGTATGGTTTGTTCAGCTTAGGTTGGACAGGGTCATCCAAGACTTGGGCTCGATATGAGTACATGTCATTAATCTTAGCAGGTATCTCTACTCCCCTAGTACTTTCGGTACACACGATTGTATCCATGGACTTTGCCACTTCAGTTATTCCAGGATGGCATACAACAATCTTCCCTCCGTATTTCGTGGCGGGTGCGATTTTCTCCGGTTTTGCGATGGTGCAAACATTATTGTTGATCACACGTGTCGTTTTCAAATTAGAAGATTACATTACGATTGAGCATATTGAAATGATGAACATCGTTATCACGGTAACAGGTTCAGTTGTAGGTATTGCTTATTTAACTGAATTCTTCATCGCTTGGTATTCAGGAGTGGAATATGAAAGCTATGCTTTCATTAACCGTGCAACGGGACCATATTGGTGGGCATATTGGATGATGATGACATGTAACGTAATCTCTCCACAATTATTCTGGTCTAAAGCAATCCGTACTAATTTAATGGTGAGCTTCTTCTTATCTATCGTAGTAAACGTAGGTATGTGGTTTGAGCGTTTTGTGATTATCGTAACATCATTACATAGAGATTACTTACCATCTTCATGGGCTATGTTCTCTCCAACGATGTATGATATTGGTGATTACATTTTCTCTTTTGGTTTATTCTTTACACTATTCTTCTTGTTCGCTAAATATTTACCAGTAGTTAATATGGCCGAGGTGAAATCAGTCATGAAAGGTGTATCAAGCAATTTCCCTGAAAAGAAAAAAGCAACTAAAAAAACCGAAGAATAATTTATTAGCAATTCGAAATTAAAACAATATGAGTTCGACAACTAACTACATTTTAGGTGTATACGATGATGAGGATGAGGTGTTACACGCAGTTAGCGAGGTAAAATCTAAAGGCATCAAAATTGAAGACGTATTCACTCCATTTCCGATTCACGGATTGGATCGCGCTGTAGGGCATGAGCGTACCCGCTTACCTATTGCAGCCTTCATGTTTGGTGTATTGGGATTAACCTGTGCTTTATCATTAATCAGCTACACCATGGTTTTTGATTGGCCTATGATTATTGGAGGTAAAGATTTCTTTGCATTACCTAACTGGATCCCTGTAAGCTTTGAAGGAACGGTATTGTTTACAGCATTTGGATTGGTCATTACATTTTGTATTTCCAATAACCTATATCCAGGTAACCAACCAGACCTATTAGATCTTAGAATCACGGACGATAAATTTGTTATGGCAATCAATGTTGACAAAAACAAAAAAGTAAGTGCCGATGATATCAAGAAAGCCTTGAAAGATTCAGGTGCGATTGAAGTAAATGTTAAATAATTAACCAAGAACAATTGTTCACGAAGAAGCATAACAAAATGTTGAATCCAAGATACCAATTCGTTTTATTTGCTGGTTTAGCCCTAGGCTTATTGTCCTCTTGTAGTGACGACCACAATGATACAGGAACAGAATTTGCTCCAAACATGTACCATTCCGTTGCTTATGAGCCAATGACTCAAACCGATGGCGATACCAATACCATCAATCCTCTCGGAATGAACATGCGTCAGCCAGTAGCAGGAACAGTAGCAAGAAGCAAATATGCAGGAAGTGATTCCTTACAAAAAGAATTCTTACATCAAGATTTGATTTCAAGAACTATTCCAAACGATAGCATTACCTATTCAGCGGCAGCTTTGAAAAACCCATTAGCTGCTACACCTGAAAATATCGAAGCTGGAAAATTACAATATGAAAGATATTGCCAGCACTGCCACGGTGAAACAGGTAAAGGAGATGGTTTGGTTGCTAAAATGTATAAAGGGGTTCCTGTATATTCTAGTGACGCATTAAAAGCCTTGAACGATGGTCATATTTACCACGTGATTACACATGGTAAAGGAAGAATGTGGCCTCATGGCTCACAAATCACTTCAGCCAATCGTTGGAAAATTGTACTTTATGTACATGAATTGCAAAAACAATAGTTCAATTAATTAAAAATTAAAATACCAGATAAAATGGCGGGACACTCACATTTTTCCCCAGCAAACGTTGAAGAGCATTTTGAATTCACTTCTGAAGGCAAAAAAAGAGTTATTTATGCTTTCATTGCCGGAATAGTAGCTTTAGTGCTTGGAATATATCTTTTATCCAAAGGTGAGGCTGGTGGCCACGAAGTTGCCAACGCAGGACATGAAGCTGTAAAAGCGGGTCATGAAGCTGCCTCAGAACACCTTTCAGGCGGAGCGGTATCCCACCAACCTGCAGCTGAAGAACATTATGATTGGACCAATCGCATTTGGGCCAACGTTTGGTTAAATGCCGTATTCTTTACTGGTATTGCCATCATTGGTATGTTCTTCGTTTCATTACAATACCTGACTAAATCAGGTTGGTCATCTGTGATGAAGCGTGTACCAGAGGCATTCCCTAAATTCTTATACATTACCCTACCTATTTTACTATTAGTATTCTTCTTTAAAGGAGATGCGATCTTCCACTGGATGCACCATGGTGTAACTGAAGTAGGAAATGAAAACTATGATAAAATCATAGCTGGTAAATCAGGCTATTTGAACAAGACATTCTTCTTGGTTCGCCTAGTTGGTTTCTTTGCTCTATGGATTGGTTTATGGTTAGTATTACGTAAAAAATCACTTGAAGAAGATTTAATTGGAGGAACAGATTTATTCACTCAATTAGTTCGTATCTCTACTGCATTTATTGTCATTTTTGGAGCATCAAGTTCTATGTTTGCTTGGGATTGGGTTATGTCCATTGATACTCACTGGTTCTCAACCATGTTTGGCTGGTACATGTTCTCATCTTGGCATGTTACGGGTTTAGCCGTTATTACATTGACCATCTTATTGTTGAAAGACAAAGGTTATATGGCCTATGTGAACGAAAACCACTTACATGATTTAGGAAAGTTGATGTTTGCATTCTCTATCTTCTGGACATACGTTTGGTTTGAGCAATTCTTATTGATTTATTATGCCAACATGCCTGAGGAAATCATTTATTTCTTAGAGCGTTGGGAAGGACACAACAAGATTTATAAAACTTCAGAAATTTTGATGGTTTTCTTAAACTTCTTCTTCCCTTTCCTAGTTCTTATGACACGTGATGCAAAAAGAACGCGTATTTTCTTGAAAATTGCGGCATTCTTTATCATCGTTGGACACTACATTGATTTTTACCAAATGATTATGCCTGGCGTTTTAGGAGGTCATGCAGGTTACGGTTTAGTTGAGTTTGGAATGGTTACTGTTTTTGCTTCTGCTTTTATTTACATTATTAGTGATGAATTAACAAAAGCTTCTTTAATAGCGAAAAACCACCCATTCTTACCAGAAGCGGTTCATCACGATATTTAGTATTTAAATTACGATTCTAACAAATAAAACATATGAATTACCTAGTTGGTCTTTTATCCGTTGTATTCTTCATCTTAGCGATTACTGTAATCAGCAAAAGCTTGAAGCTTAACAAAAACCTTAGTGGTGAAAATGAGTCAGATTCTGCTCTAGATTCACATAATAATACCAATGCTTTTGGATTCTTACTATTCTGGCTATTTGGAACAATTGCAGGAGTATGGTCATTCTTACATTCTAAGCCTGATTTTCTTCCTGTAGCTGCTTCAGAACACGGAGTAAAGACAGATTCTATGTTTTGGATTTCCATGGCTGTCGTAACATTTGCTTTTTTCATTACGAACTCATTATTGTTCTTTTTTGCATTCCAATATCGCAATGATAAAAACAGAAAGGCGACTTTCTACCCTGTCAACCATAAGCTTGAAATTATCTGGACAATTATTCCAGCTATTGTTATGGCGATTTTAGTTTTCACAGGTTGGAGAACTTGGAGAGATATTACTTCTCAAGCACCTAGTAACGCGGTAGTAATTGAAGTAACTGGTCACCAATTTGGTTGGTATGTACGTTATGCAGGTAATGATGATAGCCAATTAGGTAACATTAATTATAAATTGATTGATGAAACGAATAGCCTTGGTCTAGACTTTACAGATAAAAATTCATTTGATGATTTTACTGCCAATGAATTGCATCTTCCTAAAGGTGTGCCTGTCTTGTTGAAAATCAGAGCTCAAGACGTTTTACACTCGGTATATCTTCCTTTCCAACGTGTTAAAATGGATGCCGTTCCAGGTATGCCAACTAAGTTTTGGTTTACCCCAACGATTTCGACAGACGAAATGCGTGCTAAGCTAGGTAAGAAGGATTTTAACTTTAAGTTAAACTGTACTGAGATTTGTGGCCGTGGTCACTTTGGTATGGCCATTACTGTTTTCGTGGATGAACCGGCTGATTACAAAAAATGGGTATCGGAACAAAAACCATTCTTAACCATGAATCCTGCGTACTTGTCTAAAGTACCAGAGAATTTAAAAGCGAAAGCAAGTAAATATATTCCAGCTGAGCCTATCGCAGCAGATAGTACTGCTACAGAAGCTGTTAGTGTCAAATAATTAGAAAGAATTTAGAAAAAATAATACCTATGTCAACAGCCGTATCAACTACTGAAGAAGTACACGCTCATGGACACGATCATGGTCATGATCACGAGCATGAACATCATGAACTTGGTTTTATCCGTAAGTACATCTTTTCAGAAGATCATAAGACGATTGCAAAACAATATTTAATCTCAGGTATCCTTTGGGCATTTATCGGTGGATCATTATCGATCATCTTCCGTTTGCAATTAGGTTTCCCTGATATGAGCTTAGAATGGTTAAGACCTATTTTAGGTGAGTGGATTGATGAGTCAGGTAAATTAGATAAAGAATTCTACTTAGCCTTGGTAACGATGCACGGAACCATCATGGTATTCTTTGTATTAACAGCTGGTCTATCGGGTACTTTCTCAAACTTCTTGATTCCATTACAAATTGGAGCCCGTGATATGGCTTCTGGATTCATTAACATGTTATCCTATTGGTTCTTTGCCTTGTCTTCTGTGATCATGTTCTCTTCATTGTTCATTGAAACAGGTCCAGCTTCAGGTGGTTGGGTTATTTACCCTCCTCTAAGTGCATTGCCACAAGCTATGCCAGGTTCTGGATTAGGTATGACCTTGTGGTTAACCAGTATGGCCTTGTTTATTGTTTCTCAATTAATGGGTGGTATCAATTACATCTGTACGATCATCAACTTGAGAACCCGTGGTATGACATTTACAAAAATGCCACTAACTATCTGGTCATTCTTCTTTACAGCGGTATTAGGTTTATTATCGTTCCCAGTATTATTATCAGCGGCTTTATTGTTGATTTTTGACCGTAGCTTTGGTACATCTTTCTATTTATCTGAGATTTATATTCAAGGTCAAGCGCTTCCAAACATGGGAGGTAGCCCAATCTTGTACCAACACTTATTCTGGTTCTTAGGTCACCCAGAGGTATACATCGTATTATTACCTGCTTTAGGTATGACTTCTGAGGTTATTGCAACGAATTCACGTAAGCCAATTTTTGGATACCGTGCTATGATTGGTTCAATGATGGGTATCACCGTACTTGCCTTCATCGTTTGGGCTCACCACATGTTCGTTACTGGTATGAATCCATTCCTAGGATCCGTATTTATGTTCTTAACCTTAATCATTGCTGTTCCATCAGCAGTAAAAGGGTTTAACTACATTACTACGCTTTGGAAAGGTAATATCGTATTTACTCCAGCTATGTTATTCTCCATTGGTCTTGTATCCCTATTTATTTCAGGTGGTGTTACAGGTATCATTTTAGGTAACTCGGCATTGGACATTAACTTACACGATACCTATTTCGTAGTTGCCCACTTCCACTTAGTAATGGGTGCAGCTTCATTCTTTGGCTTGATGGCTGGTGTTTACCACTGGTTCCCTAAGATGTTTGGTCGTATGATGAATAAGACAGCTGGATATATCCACTTCTGGTTAACATTTGTGGGTGTTTACTTAGTATTCTTCCCAATGCACTATACAGGTATTGCTGGTTTCCCTAGACGTTACTATTCATTTACAGCTTTAGGAAATGATGGTGAATCAGCTTTCACGGATTTGAATGCTTTCATATCGATTGCAGCAATTATTACCTTTTCTGCTCAAGCTATTTTCTTCTTTAACTTCTTCTATTCAATCTTCAAAGGAAAGCGTTCTACACAGAACCCTTGGAAATCGAATACGTTAGAGTGGACAGCTCCTATCGTACCAGGACACGGAAACTGGGAAGGAGAAATTCCTGCCGTATACCGTTGGCCATATGATTATAGCAAGCCAGGTTCTGAGGCAGATTTTATTCCTCAAACTGTACCTCATTCTGCAACTCCTGAATCAAATCTTCCTGAAGAGAATGATGAGATTGCAAAAGAAAAGGAAATTGAAAGTTTATTAGCGGCTCAGAACGAGAGTTACAACCGATAAAAACCAATAACCTAAAAGATGCATCGAAATGATTCTCATTTGGATGCATCTTTTTTTTTCTCCCCACAACCATGACATTCCAAAAATTTGGCTTTGTTACTTTACTCTGTATTTACCTTCTCATTTTAGCTGGAGGAATTGTTCGAAGTACGGGATCGGGAATGGGATGTCCAGATTGGCCTAAATGTTTTGGTAGATTTATTCCTCCAACCAAAGCATCCGAATTACCCCTTCATTATGAAATTACCTACAAGGAGAAATTACATGGTGAAGTAATTTTCAACCCAACTAAAACGTGGATTGAATACATCAATCGTCTAATTGGAGCATTAACAGGGTTATTTGTTTTAATAACGACCCTATTAGCCTACAAAACAGGGAAAAAAGAATTTATACTTTCCTTTCTTGCCTTATTACTTGTATTAGGTAATGCAGTTTTAGGTAAGTATGTAGTAGATTCATTTCTTTTGCCAGGTGTTGTCACCATTCACATGCTATTGAGCATAGGAGTCTTGTTTCTGCTATTCAAGGCTTTACATGTCAAGCAAAGCACCATTGAAACTAGCTCTAACATACGATCGTGGATACTATTAAATCTACTAATCTGTGTGATTCAAATTATCTTAGGTACTCAGGTAAGAGAAGAAATGGATCACGTCATTGTTCAATATGGAGAAAACGCAAAATCTGAATGGGTTAGCCATTTAGGAATGATCTACATCATTCATCGAACATTTTCTTGGGTACTTGTGATTAGCCACTTAATTCTCTGGAATAAAATAAAAAAATCAAATTTTAGTTCATTAAAAAACTATAGTAGCTACTTATTAGTTTTTCTAAGTATATCCTTGCTAACGGGAATATTAATGGCGTATGTCGACTTACCTTTGGGTAGTCAAGCCATTCATTTAACCATATCGCTCGTCATCCTAGGATTACACATGAACACATGGATTAAAACAAGCACAAACACATAAGATGTCATCCATTAAGCCATATATAGCATTACTAAAATCCAGACTATCCATTACGGTAGCCTTCTCTGGAACATTTGGCTATTTATTGGCCCCTATTGAACATACGACACTACATATTGTTATTATTTCATTAGCTGGATACTTGCTTACAGGAGCAGCTAACATTGTCAATCAATTGAAAGAAATTGATTTTGATAAGTTGATGAAACGAACGGCAAAAAGACCATTACCAACAGAAGTTTTACAACCGCAGCAAGCTAAAATTTATGGAATAATCATTTTAATGGTCTCCATGGGCTTACTGAGTTATCTGTCTTGGAAAGCAGCCATCATTGGATTCATTTCCTATTTATTGTACGGCTTTGTTTACACCCCATTAAAACGTGTTGGACCAATCTCGGTATTTGTTGGTGCTATTCCTGGAGCCTTTCCTCCCATGATTGGATGGCTAGCGGCCACCAATGAATTTGGCTGGGAACCCGGTATATTATTTGCCATTCAGTTCTTCTGGCAATTCCCACACTTTTGGGCGATTGCCTGGGTTGCTGATGCTGATTATAAAAAAGCAGGATTTAAAATGCTTCCTAATGATGGAAAGAAAGACATGAAAACGGCTTTCACCATCATGATATATACCATCTTTTTAGTACCCTTGGGGCTTGTCCCCTATTTATTGCATATGACAGGAATTCAATCCGCTATTATTGCTGTAATAGCAGGTACTTTATTCCTTTGCCAAACTTTTTACCTGATGATGCGCCCGACAGATAAGGCCGCTCGATGGATGATGTTTGGATCTTTTTTCTATTTACTTGTAGTACAAATTGCCTTTTTATTTGATAAAATTTCATAACATGAACGCAGAAACCAATTCTATAGAAGCCAAAGCAACTCGTTCCGTGAATCCTAAAATATTCACCATGTGGTTGTTCATTGTATCTATTATTATGCTCTTTGCTGCCTTTACCAGTGCTTACCTAGTACGTAAAGCAGAAGGGAACTGGGTAGAGTTTCAGTTGCCGAATCTATTTTGGATTAGTACAGTAGTTTTATTACTCAGCAGTGCCTCCATGCATTTTGCATTATTAGCAGCAAAAAAAGACCAATTTAATGCGTTAAGAATAAGTATTTCTATTACTTTTGTGCTCGGATTATTGTTTTTAGTATTACAATATTTCGGATGGGTACAATTAGTCGAAATGAACGTTTATTTCGTTGGTAATCCATCAGGGTCATTTGTCTATGTTTTATCTGGTCTTCACGGTCTGCATTTAATCTCTGGATTAATTGTTTTGATTGTAGCCTTAATAGCTGCATTCCGTATGAAAATCAATGCCAAAGCCCTAACTCAAATTAAAATTTGCTCCACCTATTGGCATTTTTTAGATGCTTTGTGGATTTATTTATTTTTATTTTTAGTGTTTAACAATTAAGCTATTACCTCATGTCAGTTGCACACGCTGCCCCTTCTGTTCCTGAAAACTTAACCTGGACAGGTGGTTCTGAACCTCTTAAAGCTAGTTATGGAAAACTAATGATGTGGTTTTTCCTACTTTCTGACACCTTTACATTCTCGGCACTTTTAGTGACTTATGGAATGATTCGTTTCAGTCAACCAGCTTGGAAAGGAAGTCCTAGTGATTTCTATTTTTCAACACAACACTGGCCTATCCCAGAAAAAGTGTTTGAGGCAGTTCCATTCTTACACGGAGTGTCATTACCCTTGGTGTTTGTAGGTATCATGACGTTCATTTTGATTGCATCTTCAGTAACCATGGTATTAGCTGTTGAAGCTGGGCACCGCGGCGATCGCAAGGATGTTGAAAAATGGATGCTTTGGACCATCGTAGGTGGATTCACTTTCTTGGGCTCGCAAGCTTGGGAATGGAGTCACTTTATTCACGGACCTGAAGATTTGTCATTAGCAGCTAAACAATTAGTAGATGGTGTCATGACCCCTATTGAAGGAGCTAATTTAGTACGTAACCCATATGGCCCTCCTGCCTTTGCAGACTTATTCTTCTTTATTACAGGTTTCCACGGAACACACGTATTTTCAGGAGTTATCCTTAACATTTTGATTTTCTTCAATGCAGCTACTGGAGTATATGAGCGCAGAGGTCATTATGAAATGGTTGAGAAAGTTGGTTTATACTGGCACTTTGTAGACCTTGTTTGGGTATTCGTATTTACCTTCTTTTATCTTGTTTAATATTTAATTCTCTTAACATATGGCTTCGCACGTTACTGCACACGAAACCTCAGAAAAAGAAATTCCTGCTCCACAAACAGGCGCTATTTGGAAAACTTTTTGGATTCTTTTAATTCTTACAGCAATCGAATTCGTTATTGCCTTTACATTGCCAGCTAACACTTTGCGTGTTGCTATCTTTTCAGGAATGACTATCGTTAAAGCATTTTACATCGTAGGTGAATTCATGCACTTAAAGCATGAAGTAAAAACCCTTATCTGGGCTGTTTTAATCCCTACCGTATTCGTTGTTTGGTTACTAGTAGCTTTGATCTACGAAGGTGGACATTTGTATTAGTAGATCTTAATCTCTTATTGGCGCATGACTAAAAAGACAGGCATTTTATTAACCATTTTAATAGTGCCTGTCTTTTTATATTTAGGCTTGCACGAATTTGGTAATAATCATTTTCAATTACCTCGATACATTCCAGAAATTGATTCCACTACTGGTGAAGTCAAGATGGAAAAAAGAATCAATCCTCGTTGGAATGAATCTGATATGGATACCGTATTCTTTCGAATCCCCCCTTTTCAATTAACAGATCAGAAAGGGGTTCCATTTTCTTCCCAAATATTAGATAATCAGATTTATGTAGCGAGCTTTTTCTTTACTCGCTGTACGACCATTTGCCCCAAAATTACCTCACAAGTAAGTCGTCTCCAAGATGTATTCAGCAGAGAGGATGATATCAAACTAATCTCTATTTCAGTAGATCCTAAATTTGATACACCTGAAAAACTCGCTCAATATGCCCATCGATTTGACGCGAAACCAGGTAAATGGTATTTTTTAACCGGCGATAAAAAAACCATATATCCCTTAGCCTTAAAAGGTTTTCATGTTCCTTTAGCCGATGCGTCTGAATATGATCAGGCAATAAAAAATCCGGATGAAACATTTATACACTCTGAAAGGTTAATACTGATAGATAAAGAAAAACACATCAGAGGCTTCTACAATGGTACTGATAAGAAAGAAGTAGATCGACTTATGATGGAGATAAAAGTATTAAAACGCATTTATGATAGCGAAAAATAAGATGGCTGCATATAAAATTGAAAATACCCCTAAGAATAATCAAATTATCAATGTTTTATCGCTAGCGATTCCCATAGCAGTTGCTATGTTGAATGCGATACAAACTAAGTTTCCTTTAGGTGCATGGACTAAAATTCTTCCTCATATAAACGGTGTTTTAAATGCCACCTGTTCCATCATTTTGGTTCTAGGATTTATCGCCATTAAAAATAAGAACATCGATTTACACCGTAAATTAATGGGTGTTGCATTCGTTTTAGGAAGTCTTTTCTTAGTATCTTATGTATGTTATCACATTTCGAATGAACCTACAAGGTTTGGAGGAACAGGATGGCTAAGACCTACTTATTACATATTATTGTTTTCGCATATACTACTTTCCATAGGAGTAGTTCGCTTGGTTTTAAAGGCCATCTATTTTGCCTTAACAGATCAAATTGAGTCTCATAAAAAATTAGTTAAATGGGCGTTCCCCATTTGGCTATATGTCAGTATTACGGGTGTATTGGTTTATTTATTAATTGCCCCATATTATGTCTAAGAAATTACTATTTTTCATCTTTTTGTTTTTCTTACTTGTGCAGTTTGATAGCTCAGCTCAATGCGCTATGTGTCGTACAACGGTGGAAAGTACCATTTCCAATGGTCGTTCCAATATCGCAACAGGTTTAAATACTGGAATTTTATATTTACTTACGGCCCCTTATTTATTAGTGGGTGCTATTGCATTTTTATGGTTCCGTCAAAGTAAAAAAGAGCAACAAGATCGTATTGCTAAATTAAGAATCAGACAAAAAGTTAGTCAAATATTAGGCCAATAAACTAATCCCAAATAGGATATTGGGTTAATTTAATAGTCTCCCCAAAAAATAGTTGAGTAGACTTTTCAAAGGAGTCTGTATAATCCGAGACAAAAAATTGTCGAGATCCTGTTGCCTCTTCTTGTATAGACAAATCATATTGCTCTAATATGCGCTTAATTTCCTGAGCCACAATTTGCGATGTATCGATAACAGGAATTTGACCTTGATAAAATTGCTCAATTTGAGATTTAATCAAAGGATAGTGTGTACAGGCTAAAATCAAACCTTCAATATTTTTTAATACATCCTGTTCCAAATATTCTCGAATAATTTGTTCCGAAATCGTATTATTAAAAAAACCTTCCTCAATCATGGGGGCAAGTAAAGGCGTAGCCAGAGATTGAATATGAATATCTTTCCCTAAGGCCTCTGCCTTACGAGCATAAATCCCAGAATTAACTGTTTGTTTCGTTCCAATCAAACCCAAGGTTTTGCCGGCCCAATGTTGATCCAAATATTGAATGACAGGATCGATGACATTTACTACCACAGCCTTTGTTCCAACATATGTTTTCACTAAATCATAGGCCGCCGCTGAAGCTGAATTACAAGCAATTAAAATCAACTTGCAATTTTTCTCTAATAATAAATTACAAATTTTTACAGAATAAGCTTGAATGGCCGTAGCTGATTTATCCCCGTATGGTAAGTGAGCAGTATCCCCAAAATAAATAATAGGTTCTTGTGGAATCAGTTCTGTAATAGCGTGGGCTAGAGTTAATCCTCCTATTCCACTATCAAAAATCCCAATGGGTGCAGCGTTTGGCATATATATTAAATCTGCGTAAAGAAAGGAATTTTGAAAATCTTTTCAAACCCATGCAACCATTTATGTTTAATGCACATCTTTACGTTCAAATAAGTTCTATAATCATTGAGTAAAACTTTACTACCCTTCAAGAGCGAACAAGAGTTAATTCAGGCTTGCCAAAAACAAGACCGAAGAGCTCAACAAATTGTCTACCAGGTAAACGCTGGAAAGATGATGGCAGTGTGTAAGCGCTATTTAGGAGTAGGCCCCGATGCGGAAGATGCATTGATGGAAGGTTTCATGAAAGTCTTTAGTAAAATAGACAACTTTCAAGGCCAAGGAAGTTTTGAAGGCTGGATTCGAAAAATCATGGTAAATGAGTCACTTATGAAAATTCGGAAAACAGCTAACCGCTATGACCAAGACATTGATGAAACATATGATGTAGCTCATCCCGAGGATGCCTTAATGCATTTGGGAGTGGAGGAAATTCAAAACTTAATTTTGGAATTACCTCCTGGCTACCGAACGATATTTAACCTATATGCCATAGAAGGTTATTCACATGTTGAAATTGGCGATATGTTACAAATATCAGAAGGTACATCAAAGTCGCAGCTTTCACGAGCACGACAAATATTACAGAGTAAACTAAAGGAATTACAAGCATGAAAAAATCATCGGTTGACAATTGGGATTCCCTTGAAAAAAACTGGCGGGAAAAACTAGACTCTCACGAAGAGGAAGTTCCAGCTGCTATTTGGAATCAAATTGAGAAAAAGCTTGAAGAGAAAAAAGGAAAGGCTGTTCCATTCATCATTCATCGTAGACAATGGTCTTGGGCTGCTATATTATTGATTTCCTTTGGCTTAGGCTGGTGGCAATTATCCAATCCAGATGCTTTAGTGGACGATTCAAAAATAGCCCAGCACATTCAAACAGAGAACAATGCCCCTGTTCAAAATTTGCCGGATACCAATACACCTGAAATAGTAGAAAAAATCAGTTCGACTAATCCAAATAGGGCAAATCGTATGGTGCAAGTAGTGAGCCATACTTCCCATTCGGCTTCCATACAAGAAACAAGAAATACTCCAACATCTATTTCTACAATAGATGAAAATAACACCAATAGTAACCCAATTATTTTAGCAGATAATCGGTCATTGGAAAAAGAAAAACCCGCTTTATTGGCGAAAGAAGAAAGCGTCGAATTGTTAATTGACATTCAACCAAGCCAAGCGAACAACCAAGAAAAAGAAAATAGCTATGTTCCGGAGCCTAGCAAAAAAAGACATTCCTTGTTTGCGCGTGTAGTGAAACAATTAAGACAGGCCATCGATGGAGAACCTGTGGATTGGCAAACTTTAAAGCAGGGAGACCCCAAACTTGAAAACAGTATTCACCAGGTGGCGAATACATATATCAAAACCGAACAAGTAGTACAAAGAACATTTCAATTTTAAGTATATGAAAAATTTATTCATCTTAGGATTCATCCTAATTAGCACTAGCCTATTGGCTAGACCAAATCAAGATTCCTTATTATTAAAAATTGATAAGCGTAATCAGGAAATCATTGGCAATCCGAGTAATTCGAAAAAATCATTGAAAGAAGAATTACAAGCTATTTTTGCAAAAAATGGCATAGTGATGGAAGACAGCTTGTGGCAAAGTATCCGTAAGGCTGTACAAGCAGATAACGAAAAAGACACCTCGATTGTGGTCAGCTTAGGTGGGAAAAATGTCAATATTAAATTACATCAAAGTGGATTTAATGGGACAAAAAGCTTTTCCTCTACTAAAACAATTTCAGCTGGATCATCTGGTTCTAACGACAAGCAAGTGGAAGTCGGATTGAAGGGAATTCATGTTAAGGAAGGAAATGAAGAAGTCCATGTGGGCTGGAATGGGGTACAGGTCAAAGAAGGAAACGAAGTCACTCGGGTTATCTGGGGTAAAGATTCCACAAAAATCCAGGTTAAAGATCGAAATTTCTATCAAAGAAGAGGCTTAAACCTGTATTTAGGCTTGAATGGGACTTCTGGGAATTTACCTGCCATGAGTATAGCGCAATTTCCTGCCCCGCTATTGTCCACAGATTTTGCCTTAAAACCTTTGGGATCAAGATATGTTGGACTAGAAATATCTAGATCTATCCGACTTAGTTCTGGAGATAAATCTAGGTTCAATTTAGGGTATGGGATACAGTTTGATTGGTACAATTTCATGTTTGACCACAATCGAATCATTCAAAAAGGAACGGATGCTGTTATTTTCCAACCAATCCTAGATGCTAATGGAGGCGAGACAGTACTTTCTAAAAACAAAATGACTGTTAGTTATATAACCTTACCAATTATGCCTCATTGGACTTATTCCAAAGAATCGGCAGTGCAAATGATAGGGCTAGGTGGCTATGTTTCTTATCGATTGGATAGTTATACGAAAGCGATTGAAGACAAGACGGATAATTTACATAAAACGACCTCTAACCTTTTTGTAAATCAAGTTCGCTATGGTGTACGAGCTGAGTTTGCCTTGAAACATTTCCCAGATTTATTTTTCTCATATGATTTAAGTCCATTATTTGAGAAAGGAAAGGGACCCGAGGTACAGGCATTTAGCTTCGGAATACGACTATTATAAAATTAATTTATAATTTTTTCACCAAGGTGTTTGTGGATACCAAAATTTGAGCTACTTTTGCGAACTATTTCAGTAAAACGTTTGACTGAAATAAGAAAGAGGGGGATATACCAGAGCGGCCAAATGGGGCAGACTGTAAATCTGCTGGCGAATGCCTACGGTGGTTCGAATCCATCTGTCCCCACCATTCGCACACGGAAATGACCAAGTTTTTGTGTTGAAAGTACCAGCGGGAGTAGCTCATTTGGTAGAGCGATAGCCTTCCAAGCTATAGGTGGCGGGTTCGAGCCCCGTCTCCCGCTCAGTAATTGTCGTTCTATGAGGAAGCTCATAGACGACTTTTATATTTGGTAGGGCCCAGAAGACCTACTACTGGCCCTTGGGTAAAGGCCTTTGTAGCTCAGTGGTAGAGCACTTCCTTGGTAAGGAAGAGGTCGGCAGTTCAATCCTGCTCAAAGGCTCTAAAATACCAAAATTACTCGCAAGAGTAGCTTCGATTAGCACATTTTGAAACTTTTTATAACTAAATTAAGAACTAAATAATCATGGCAAAAGAGAATTTTGACCGAAGTAAACCCCACGTAAACATTGGTACTATTGGCCACGTTGACCACGGTAAAACTACCTTGACTGCTGCTATCACAAAAGTTCTTTCTGAAAAAGGTCTAGCTGAGAAGAAAGATTTCTCTTCCATTGACTCTGCTCCAGAAGAGAAAGAGCGTGGTATCACAATCAACACTGCTCACGTTGAGTATTCAACAGCTAACCGTCACTATGCTCACGTTGACTGTCCAGGTCACGCTGACTACGTGAAAAACATGGTTACAGGTGCTGCCCAAATGGACGGTGCTATCTTAGTAGTTGCTGCTACTGACGGACCAATGCCACAAACTCGTGAGCACATCCTATTGGCACGCCAAGTTGGTGTACCTCAATTGGTTGTTTTCATGAACAAAGTGGACATGGTAGATGATCCAGAATTATTAGAATTAGTAGAAATGGAGATCCGCGAGCTTCTTTCATTCTACGAATTTGATGGCGATAACATTCCAGTAATCCAAGGTTCTGCTTTGGGAGGTTTGAATGGAGATGCTAAGTGGGTAGCTACTATCGATGCATTAATGGATGCTGTAGATAGCTGGATTCCTCTTCCTAAGCGTGATGTAGACAAGCCATTCTTGATGCCAGTTGAAGACGTATTCTCGATCACAGGTCGTGGTACAGTAGCAACAGGTCGTATTGAGACAGGTGTTATCAACTCAGGTGAAGGTGTAGATATCTTAGGTATGGGAGCTGAAAACTTGAAATCAGTAGTAACTGGTGTTGAGATGTTCCGTAAGATTTTGGATCGTGGTGAAGCTGGTGATAACGTAGGTTTATTGTTACGTGGTATTGAGAAAACAGATATCCGTCGTGGTATGGTTATCTGTAAGCCAGGTTCTGTTAAGCCTCACACTAAATTCAAAGCTGAGGTTTATATCTTGTCAAAAGAGGAAGGTGGTCGTCACACTCCATTCTTTAACAAATACCGTCCACAGTTCTATTTCCGTACAACAGACGTAACAGGAGAAATCATGTTGCCAGCTGGTGTGGAGATGTGTATGCCAGGTGATAACTTGACAATTGAAGTTACATTATTGAACCCTGTAGCTATGGATAAAGGTCTTCGTTTCGCGATTCGTGAAGGAGGTCGTACTGTAGGTGCTGGTCAGGTAACTGAAATCTTAGACTAATTTATTAGTTGATATAGAAAAAGAGCGGCTTATCCCGCTCTTTTTTTTTGCTCAAAATTTTAAGATTTGACAACTTTCAAAAAGTTGTCAAATCTATAAGAAATCTATAAGAAATCTATTAGAACAAAATAGAAACGAATGAACCTTGAAATAAATTATCCTATGAAAAAGATCCTTGCGTTATTATCACTTATCTTATTAAGCCACTTGGCCATCAGCCAAGAATACTATGAAGTAAGAACCTACCAAATGAAATTCAGAGGTAATTTGGGAGTAGTTGAAAAATACATTTCCAATGCTTTAATCCCTGCATTAAACAAATATGGAGTCTCTAAAGTGGGCGTTTTCAAAGATTTAGGAAAGCCAGAACCCGCAATTTTAGTAGTTACTATCCCCTTTTCATCACTTGAGTCTTATGCTGGATACAAAGCTGCATTAGAAAAGGATGAAGCTTATTTACAAGCTAGCAAGGCCTACTTTGATATGGTTGGCTTGGACAAACCTCTATTCGAAAAAATATCTACTTATTTAGCTAAAGGCTTTAAAGGACATCCAGCTCTAACCTTGCCTACCAAAAATGAAGGTCGTATTTACGAATGGAGGACTTATGAGTCGTATAACGAAGATGCTTTACGTAGAAAAATTGCCATGTTTGATGATTCAGAACTTCAAGTATTTGAAAACGTGGGATTACATCGTGTTTTCTTTGGAGAGGTCTTAGCAGGTGAGAATACACCTTGCTTAACTTACATGGTTAGCTTTGAAAATATGGCTGAGCGTGATAAAAATTGGGCAAAATTTTCAGCAGATCCAGAATGGAAACGCATTTCCAATGACCCTAAATATGCCAATAGTCACTCCAGAACGGTCCGCCGTTTCTTGGAACCAACAGCATATTCTCAATGGTAATTGCTTTTAATTAATCGGAGGTTTGCGAATTAGGAAAATTTGCCTAAATTTGCAGTCCTTCTACGGGCATAGTATAATGGTAGTATGCAGGTCTCCAAAACCTTTGGTCAGGGTTCGAATCCTTGTGCCCGTGCCATGTAATAATTTTTAAAGCCGAATAATCGGTGAAAATATGAGCAACTTTACATCATTAATTAAGGAATCTTGGGTAGAAGTAACAGAACATGTTACTTGGCCTAAATTTTCCGAACTTCAAGCAAGTTCTATATTGGTTTTAGTGGCCTCTCTAATTTTTGCCATCTTGGTAGGATTAGTTGACTTGGCATTCAAATCTGGATTGGATTTATTTTATAGTTCATTTTAATAGGGCTTAACCCGATCCTTAACACGAAAAATAGCCATGGCAGAGACTAAATGGTATGTTTTGAGAGCAATCTCTGGACAAGAAAAAAAAGTGAAAACGTATATGGAGAATGAAATCGCACGCCAAGGCGTGGCTGATGCCGTTCCCCAAATATTGATTCCTACCGAAAAGATTTATGAAATTAGAAAAGGGAAAAAGGTCATTCGCGAGAAGAATCTATTTCCTGGCTATATCATGATTGAGGCGGATTTGGCAGGTGAAGTGAGTCACATTTTAACTTCTACACCGGGTGTCATTGGTTTTCTTCAAACCATGAATGAAGAAGTAGAAGAAACTAAAATTGAAGGCGGAAAGACGAAAAAGGTAAAAGTGGTTGTAAAAAAACCAATGCCATTAAGTCAATCTGAGGTAAATCGTATTTTAGGTAAAGTAGATGAATCAGCTGCGGTAGAAGACTTTGCTTCGGTATCCTTCATCAAAGGTGAAACGGTACGTGTTATTGATGGACCATTTGCAACCTTTGAAGGAACGGTGGAAGAGATTCACGAAAACAGCAAGAAATTATCTGTGATGGTAAAAATCTTTGGAAGAAATACTCCTTTGGAATTAAATTATTCTCAAGTAGAAAAATAAACACTCGTCCATTTTGGATTGAAAAACCCTAACCAAAGAAGGTTAGGGTTTTTTATTTCACTCCCATTTGATTTATTTGTGATAAAAAACAGATAATATTATCTGCTAACCACTAAACACATGCCAGATATCACATTTACCTACGAAGGTGCACTGCTTCGTTTTCAGCATCTTACCATTAAAAACGCACGAACTCAGGAAATCATTTGCAATAACCTGGAAAAACAAGACAATTTCATTTGCCGCCTGGCAATCATATCATTGAAATAAGGTATCGATTCAATATCTTCCTATATCCTTCCTCCCGATTTTCCCTAGATGTACCTGAAGGCAGGCATCTATACTTTGACCTTAAAGAAAAAGAAATTGCCCACTACCTTATTGCCCAATTAGTAATGATTCTAAAGCTCGCGATTGGGTTCATCGCAGCGCTTGTATTCCAAAGGGATCTACCTAGTACAATTGGGGGAGCCCTTATCGTTGCTACACCCATTTTAACCTACAACCAAATCCGCATATTGATTTTAAGACATCCATGGCAGCGTTTAAGCAATGGCTACCTAGAACTTAGACACGCTTGGGAATATTAATTTGAATTATTGTCAATTAGCTTTGCTTTATCAAATAAATCTCCTAATTTTGCAGTCCGTTTAAAAAGCGGCATTCTATTCGATTGATTATCAAACGGATGAATGGATTGGAAGGTTTGTTACGCTGGAAGATCAAAACGAGTTGCATCAGATAAGGAAGCTTCCACCCTTATTGGCAGATAAAGCTCAATAATTCACTTAAAAACGATGTTTTAATATGGCAAAAGAAATAGCTGGTTACGTTAAGCTTCAATGCAAAGGTGGCCAAGCCAATCCTTCACCGCCCATCGGTCCTGCATTAGGTTCGAAAGGATTAAATATCATGGAGTTCTGTAAGCAGTTCAATGCTAGAACTCAAGATAAAAACGGCGTAGTATTGCCGGTCCTAATTACTTATTACGCAGACAAATCGTTTGATTTCGTTGTAAAAACTCCTCCTGCACCAATTTTGTTATTGGAAGCAGCCAAGGTAAAATCAGGTTCGGCTCAACCAAACTTGAAAAAAGTAGGATCTGTTTCTTGGGATCAAGTGCGAGTTATCGCTGAGACTAAGATGCCAGATTTAAACTGTTTTACAATTGAAGCAGCAATGAGTATGATTGCTGGAACGGCACGATCAATGGGTATTACTGTTTCTGGAGAGAAACCGTTCTGATTGTAATAATCAGAATTTAACATTTTAATAAAAAGGTAATGGCAAAACTTACGAAGAAAAAAAAGGAAGCCCTTTCTAAATATGATGCGACGTTAGAGTATTCTCTAAACAAAGCAGCTGAAATTTTGAAGGAAATTTCCTATACAAAATTCGACGCCTCTGTGGACATTGATGTTCGCTTAGGAGTAGATCCCCGCAAAGCCGACCAAATGGTTCGTGGCGTGGTTGCCCTACCTCATGGAACAGGAAAAGACGTACGAGTTCTCGTATTGTGTACTCCTGATAAAGTAGAGGAAGCAAAAGCAGCCGGTGCTGACCATGTAGGATTAGATGATTATATTTCAAAAATCGAAGGAGGTTGGACCGATATCGATGTAATCATCACAATGCCTACGGTTATGGCCAAATTAGGTCGCTTGGGTCGTGTGTTAGGTCCACGTGGACTTATGCCTAATCCAAAGTCTGGTACAGTTACTTTGGAAGTAGGAAAAGCAGTAAATGAAGTGAAAGCCGGTAAAATTGACTTTAAAGTTGATAAAACAGGTATTATCCATACCTCTATCGGTAAGGTTTCATTTGACGCTAGCAAAATTGCTGAAAATGCGCAAGAAGTGATCAATACCTTGATCAAATTGAAGCCATCTTCTGCAAAAGGTACATATGTTAAATCGATCAATATATCTTCTACTATGTCTCCGGGCATTGTTATTGATAAGGCGACAGTAACTGGATTGTAATCATGACAAGAGAAGAAAAAAATCAGATTATTGATGAGTTGAGCGAAAAGTTCGCGGTAACTCCGTACTTCTACATTGCAAGTACAGCCGGTTTAACAGTAGCTCAAGCTACAGAATTCCGTAGAATGTGTTTTTCAAGAGGTTTAGAATACAAAGTATTCAAAAATACCTTGATCGCAAAAGCATTAGAAAAAACGGGAAATGACTATTCTGCATTCAACGAAGGTGTATTGAAAGGTATGTCTGGAATCATTTTCTCCCCAGAAAATGCTAAAGTTCCAGCTAAATTGATCAAAGACTTCCGTAAAGAAGCAGGAAAGGATAAAATTGCATTCAAAGGCGCTTCTATTGAAGGTGGTTTATATATTGGTGAAGACCAATTAACAGCACTTGAGAATATCAAGTCGAAAAACGAGATGATTGGAGAGGTTATTGGCCTATTGCAATCGCCTGCTAAAAACGTTATCTCTGCTCTTACAAGCGGTGAGAAGAAATTAGCTGGTATCGTTAAGACTTTAGGAGAGCGTCCTGAATAATTACCTGATATTACCGGGGTATAACCCCACAAAATAATTAATTCTTAACAATTAAATTTTCAAAAAATGGCAGATTTAAAAGCGTTCGCTGAACAATTAGTGAACTTAACTGTAAAAGAAGTAAATGAATTAGCTGCTATCCTTAAGGATGAGTACGGTATTGAGCCAGCTGCTGCTGGTGCTGTTGTAGTTGCAGGTCCTGCTGCTGGTGCTGGTGACGGTGCTGATGCTCCTGCAGAGAAAACATCTTTCGATGTTGTCTTGAAAGCTGCTGGTCCTAACAAATTAGCTATCGTTAAATTAGTAAAAGACTTAACTGGTTTAGGTTTGAAAGAAGCGAAAGATGTAGTTGATGCTGCACCGAAAGCTGTTAAAGAAGGTGTATCTAAAGACGAAGCTGAAGGTTTGAAAAAATCTTTAGAAGAAGCTGGTGCTGAAGTTGAATTGAAATAATTCACACACTGATTTTTTAAAAAAAAGGGGATGGCAACATTCCCTTTTTTTTGCTTTATTTGAATTCTAATTGCCTTTTACCTAAAACAAGACACATGCGTGATTTGATCCAACTACTTCCCGATGCTATAGCAAACCAAATTGCTGCTGGAGAAGTAGTACAAAGACCCGCTTCTGTGGTAAAAGAGCTCATGGAAAATGCTATCGATGCCAAAGCTACCTATGTCCAACTCATCATTAAAGATGCCGGCAAAGGAATTATTCAAGTCATTGATAATGGAACAGGAATGTCTGAAACAGATGCAAGAATGTGTTTTGAAAGACATGCTACCTCCAAAATCAGAAAAGCAGAAGATTTATTCAGTATCAAAACGATGGGCTTTCGTGGAGAGGCGATGGCCTCCATTGCTTCTGTAGCCCAAGTAGAATTAAAAACCCGAAGAGAACAGGATGAATTAGGCTCTTTAGTTAGAATTGAAGCCTCTGTACTAAAAGCTCAAGAAAGCATACATCATCCCATTGGAACTTCTATTACCGTCAAAAACCTATTCTATAATATCCCTGCTCGTAGAAATTTCCTCAAGTCGAACCCCGTTGAAATCCGACATATCCTTGATGAGTTTCAACACATGGCCCTAGCCCATCCTCATATCCGATTTTCCTTTGTTCAGAATGAACAAGAGACATATCAACTTCCTGCCGAAAAATTGGGTAAACGGATTGTCGATCTATTTGGGAAAGGCTACCGAGAACAATTGGCTTCTTGTGAAGAAGATACTTCCTATGTCAGCATTAAAGGCTATGTAGGTAAACCTGAACATGCCAAAAAAACTCGAGGAGAACAGTTTTTCTTCGTAAATGACCGCTTCATAAAAAATGCTTATTTAAACCATGCCGTAATGAGCGCATATGAACGCTTATTACCTGAAGGCTCCTTTCCTTTCTATGTCTTGTTTCTAAGCATCGATCCTAGCCATATCGACATCAATGTTCATCCAACCAAAACGGAGATCAAATTCGACGACGAAAGGTCTATTTACGCCATTGTTCAAGCTGCCGTTAGAAAGACATTGAGTATTCATAATTTAATCCCTTCCTTGGATTTTGATACCAATGTCAATTTTAACATTCCTCATCATCCTTCAGGAGAATCCTCTCAAAGTAGATCGAGTCATTTTTCTCCCAACACCAATAGCTCTTCCAACAGAAATGTACAAGATGCATGGAAAAAACTATACGAAGGATTACAAGATAATATACAAGCATTTGAACAACAAGCCCCAATTACTGTAAAGCCAGCGCTATTTGATCAACATACAACTAGTTCAGAAACCATCATTCAGAGTCGGGCCAACCAAAGAGAAAATACGGAGTTCAATTCCTCGAATTTCCAAGTCATTCAAATCTTACAAAAATACCTGGCACTAAGCTGGTCAAATGGTCTTATTTTGATCGACCAAAAAAGAGCCTATCAACGTATTTTATATGATCAGTTTATGGATCATTTGCAGCGCAAAAATGGAGCATCTCAGCAATTACTTTTCCCTAAATTATTGCACATCAGTCCTGCAGACCAATTGATATTAGAAGAAATCAAAGAGGACCTTTTGTACTTAGGTTTCCAGCTAGCTTTAGAAGATGGAGCCAAATATTGGGTCAAGGGAATACCTGCAGGCTTAGGAGAGGAAGATGGTCAATCACTATTGGAAGGGATATTGGAACAAGTAAAACATGAAGCTAGTGATTTAAGTAAACATAGGAATGAAAAAATAGCACAGGCCATGGCTAATCGATCAGCTATACGTTACCAACAGAAAAAATTGACTTCTGAGGAAATGAATGCCTTGGTCGAACAATTATTTGCCAGCAGCAATCCTAATTCTTCTCCCAATGGAGAACAAATTAGTCGTGCTTTACATGCACAAGAAATTATCGATTTACTTAACTAAAATACTATTTTTTGTATTTTGATTTCGATGGATTGAATTGCTTCTTTGCCATTTTTACCACAGCATAAATCATATTGGCTACCGTAGCAGGCACCATAGTAATCAAACCAGTCCCTTGTTTAAAGTCTGGATTTTGGTTTAAAAAATCATTGACATACTTATTTTTATGTCGTAATGTCTCAAAATTCAAACTTGTCTCTTCCATCTTAAATGGAGTCTTTCTGACACGGCTATACCTTTCAATTTCAAATAGATCATAAATCTTGTTTATGGTTGCTGTCTGGCCCGGTACATTATTCTCATAACGCAAGAAGTTTTTAGTATACTCCCTGATAACAGAATAAATAATCGGATTGATAGGATTGGAATAGAAGACAACCTTTTTCGACAAGTTCTTCAATTTAATGAATATCATTTCCCAAAGGAAATCATGATATGGCATTTTAACGATATGTCGATAATTTCTCTCTACCGATAAGGTAAGTCGGATAATAACTAAATCTTCATGCGTTAAAATGGTAAAATAGCAGAATCCAACCATTTTATCTTTAACCATAAAACTCCAGATAAAAACTTCATCAGGAACTGGATAACAAAACGATCCACCTAATGCTTCATCTAATGTGAGATTTGGCCCAATGGTATGTGTTAAAATAGTATAAATGCCCGAAAACAAGTCTGATTGAATGTCAATATCTTGTTTTTTTATGTGGTACTTTACAACCCTCATAGAACTTATTGAAATAAAAAAGTACCCTTCAATTTTAAAATTAAGCAATAAAGAAAGCTTAATTTTTTAAATTAATCATCCTTTAGAATAATATCACTTGAATAAATTCTTGAAATAACCGTTAAATAGTATTTATTTAGCCAATTCCACAGCACGATCTCTCGCTGCAAAAATACCTTTTTGTAATCCTTGTCCAACTTCTTTTTCACCAAAGGTCTTTAAAGCGGCTTCAGTGGTTCCTCCTTTAGAAGCAACCGCCTGAATTAATTCGTCCAAGGATTTATCACTGGTCTGCATGAGGTGGTAAGAACCTAGCATGGTTTGTTTAACTAATAATGCAGACATGGATGGGTCAAACCCCATAGCTATACCTGCATCAATCATGTTTTTAATCAAATAAAAGAAATAAGCTGGTCCACTACCACTTAATCCCGTAACGGCATCAAGTAGACTTTCCTCTTCTAGGAATACTGCCCGACCAGTGGAGTTGATTAAATTCTCTGCCAAACGAATGTCGGATAAACCAACTTCTGGCGCAGATGCAAATGCAGTCATACCCATACCCAATAAGGCTGGTGTATTGGGCATAGCACGAATAATTAATGGATAAGACAGACTTTCCTGGATCTTTTTAATTGGAATACCCGCCATAATGGAAAGAACCAATTGCCCAGGACGTAAATATTGTTTTAACTCATCCGAAACCGAAGGGTAGTCCTGAGGCTTTACGGATAGGATAACTAAATTAACAGAGGATATTTTTTCTGAAATAGTATCGACTACCACCCCTGCTTTCTGCTCTTGAAGAATATCCCCTCTTTCCTTATTTTTTTCAATCAATAACAAGTCTTCTTTCTTGACCAAATTATACTGAATAAATGAATTGGCGAAAGCCATTCCCATATTTCCACAACCTATGATTGCAATTTTCATATGTTATTTACCTTTAAATAGATTTTCCAAAAATTGATCTAAACTAGCCCCTCTGAGGCCTTTTGCCATAACTTTTCCTTCTTTATCCAACATGAAGGTCATAGGTATGGCCGAAACTTGATAGGCTTGAGCTGCAACAGAATTCCAGTATTGTAAGTCTGACACATGCTTCCATGTTAACTGATCTGTTTCAATGGCCTTCAACCATGCGCTTTTGTCTTGATCTAAACTTACTCCAAAAATCTCAAAACCTTTATCTTTAAAACGGGCATATGTTTTAATGACATTGGGGTTTTCTCGTCGGCATGGACCACACCAACTAGCCCAAAAATCAATCAATACATATTTCCCTCTCAATGAAGATAGAGCTACTTTTTCTCCAGAAGGAGAAGGTAAGCTGATTTCTGGAGCTTCAGAGCCTACGCTAACACCCTTCAAGCGTTTCAAATTTTCCAAAAATGGTTTTATCTGAACATGATTAGGTCTTTCTGCCTTAAATTTTTCAGCAATCATTTCCAAAGTCGCCATTTCCGTTTCTACTGGTAAGAAATTGGTCGTCCAAAGTGCTACTAAATTAGACCCCATTTGAGGAATAAGTGCTTTTATTTGACTTAAAGCTAGATTTTGAGCTGCTTCAAATTCCTTCTGTATCCGTGTTTGAGAGGCTGGAGTTTTTTGAATTTCGGCATTCCAAGCAATGACTTTTTTTTCAAGACCTTTGGATATGGCCATAACTTGGTTCATCATTTTAATATTAATTGACTCCCCCGTAACACTGTAAGAACCTGGTTTATCGGGCAAATTAACTCCATCTGCTTCTACCATTACCTTTTCACTCCCCTCTAGGATGACCATGACCTTCTGAGGATTGGCTATATCATAAAAATTAATCAGATAAAAGCCTCCATTATCCAATACCTTGCCGCGAAAGACACCACTATTATTTTGATCAGGACTTAAAGAATCAATCTTGATGGCTTGACCACGAGCATTCAGGAATTCTAAATAAATCTTCCTTTGAGGAACCAATTGCTTCACCTTGACTTGAATGGTAAATTCTTGAGCCTTCAAGGCAAATGAAAGTAAGATGAAAGCGAGTGCGCAAATTCGATTCATAGTTATGGATTATTGTGCCAAAGCTTCTTGGACTAACTGATTTACGAGTTTGGGATCTGCTTTACCTTTCGATTTTTTCATTACTTCTCCTATAAACAGGGCGATTAAGCCTTTTTTACCTTTATGGTATTCTTTTACTTTATCAGGAAAGGCCTGAATTACTTCTTGAACGAAATTAATCAGCTCATCATTGTTATCTGCCAAACCCCAGCCATTTTCCTCGACCAATTGTTTGGGACTCTTTGCTGTTTCCTGTAAGCAAAGTGGAAATAATTGATGTGCCGCTAAATTATGTGTAACCACCCCTTGTTCAACTAAATCGACAATTTCAGCTAAATTTTTAGGGCTAATTTCTAAATCTTGAATGTGCAATAAGCTTTCATTCATGTGGGATTTTACGGGTCCCATTAACCAATTAGATATGGCCTTATATGATTTAGAATGAGCTGCCGCTTCTTTGAAATACAAAGCCATTTCCTTGGTATCAGCTAAAAAATGAGCATCATAAACGGGTAGCCCAAACTGATCCATTAATTCTTGCTCTTGCTCCCAAGGTAATAAAGGCATGGTAGATTTCACTTCATTTATCCATTCTTGACTTATATGTAAAGGGGCTAAATCGGGTTCTGGAAAATAGCGATAATCATTCATGGTTTCCTTGACACGCATACTCGAAGTTCTTCCAGAATGTGCATCAAAAGTACGTGTTTCTTGAATGATGGTTTCTCCTGCATCTAGCATAGCCGCTTGTCTTGTACATTCAAATTCTATGGCACGCTGAATATTGCGAATGGAATTCATATTTTTGATTTCCACTTTGGTGCCTAGTTTAGTTGAACCGATAGGTCTTAACGAAATGTTAACATCAGCACGTAAAGATCCTTCTTCCATATTACCATCACATATTCCTAAGTAGCGAACTAATTTTCGAACTTCGGAAACTAAAGCAAATGCTTCTTCAGATGAATGTAAGGTAGGATCTGTAACCATTTCAATCAATGGTGTTCCAGCTCGATTGTAATCAATAAAACTAAACGGATTATCGCCTTCATGCAAGGATTTCCCTGCATCTTCCTCCAAATGTATATGATGAAAGGAAATGTATTTTTCTTCTGCTTTTAATTTAACTTTTATTTTTCCTCCAATGCAAATGGGCGTTTTATCTTGAGTAATTTGATACCCTTTAGGAAGATCCGGATAAAAATAATTTTTACGATCAAAATACTGCCATTCATTAATTTCAGAACCAATAGCAATTCCCATTTTAATGGCATACTCCACTACTTTCTTATTCAAAAAAGGTAGAGTACCTGGATGACCTAAACTAATGGGGGAAATTAACGTATTAGCATCTCTACCAAAGCGGACTGCATCACTCGCAAATATCTTGGAATCCGTTTGCAATTGTGCATGGATTTCAAGTCCGATAACTGGTTGATAAATAGTAGATTGAAATGTACTCACAGATTTGAAAAAATTAGATCATCAATAGTCTGTAAAGATACAAAAAAGGATAGGAAAGCTAGGCTTGACGCTTGATTTTACAAGTGCAGGCTACTTTATGCTTATAATTCACCCAATATCCTACGGAAATAAATATTCCAAGTAATAAACCAAAAGCCCAATCGAAGCTATTATTACCCAAAACTACTTCTATTAACTTAACCAATACAGCCAGTCCGAGGTAAACCATAGGTAAAGGTTTACGGTGTCTTTTAAAGTCTTGGAAAAGAAGAATAAAAGCAAGCAAAAAGCTAGTTGAAACTAAAAACCATTCGAAAGTGGAAGTAAAAGCAAAACTACTTGCTATGTAAGGTGCGAAAAACAAAAAGATAGGCAATGTCATGCAATGGATAGCACATGCAATAGAAAAAAATAAGCCCATTTTTTCCATGACTAATAAATGTTTGTATCTTTTCATTATTTAGATAGTTAAATAATTACTTAATTTCTAATTTGAAATCCAAATCAATATCAGTTGATCCAATTTCTTCATCGCCATTTTTTACTCTTTTCCCATTAGCTGGAGGTTGGTGTTTGAGTATAACATGCAGTTTACCTACACCTTTACCTTGGGTTTTACCTGTATTCTTAAGTCCAACAGGTAGGTTATTTTTATCTTTATCTTTCGCTTTTAATGAAAAAAGAGAGGCGGGTGTAACTTTAAAGACAAATAAATGAGCTTCTGCATCTTCTTCAATTTTCTTTGTCACATCGACGCGTGGTTTTCTAGATTCATCATATACTTTCACTTCCATTTCATAATTTTCATTTGCATCTAAAACGATGGATTCAAATTTATCAGGAGGCGTAATAGAATTGGCATCAAGATCCTGAAAGGCAAATGTTTTAGTTACGTTTTTGCTATCAGTGAATTGTAATTCAACGGTAGTAATTAATTCATTATCATCAGTGGGTTCTACTACGGGGTCTTTTTTACAAGAAAAAAGGGCTAGGCCAATAAACAACGCTAGTAAGAATTTGCTTTTCATGAGATTATCTTTTGCAATACTATTGCAAATATACAAAGAGAATTTATTATTGCAACACTGTTGCAATAATAAATTGTAAATGGAATAATTCTACATTCTTCATTCTACATTTCCCTTATAACTAAACCCTAATCCTTATTCAAAAGGTTAATCCTACGAAAGATGAGAACGCAGCAGGAAGGGAATGGTAAATGGTGAATTATAAATTGTAAATGATAAATTATAAATGGAATAATTCTACATTCTACATTTCCCTTATAACTAAACCCTAATCCCTTTTTAAAAGGTTAATCCTACGAAAGATGAGAACGCAGCATGAGCGAAGCGAAAGGCGGATATTTGACCATGCGCATAGGCTGTGTGCGTTGGCGTCAAAGATTAAAGCCGTATGCGGAGTGAACATCGGTTCCGCGCATGCGGAATTCGTTTTGGATTAACCGTATTTCTTCTGTTTTTTTTGTTTCTTTTTTTATGAAAAAAAGAAAGACCATGAAAAGGTTTATTCCAACAATGCTACACTAATTAATGGTAAATGGTGAATGATAAATTATAAATGGAATCATTCTACATTCTTCATTCTACATTCCCCTAATAACTTAAACACTAATCCCTAGTAAATAAAAAAGCCCACTAGAGACTAGCGGGCTTGATAATAATAACTTGGAGCTTACTTACTTTCCCGGGTTTGATCCCAGTATCATCAGCGGTGCGGGGCTTAACTTCTCTGTTCGAGATGGGAAGAGGTG
>NZ_SEWX01000008.1:0-491679 GCF_004307455.1 Aquirufa nivalisilvae | reverse complement strand
GTTTTTACACAAGGTTCTTTGACATATTGTGAGAATAAAGTAAAGAGTAAGAGCAAAAATAGATAGCGATTGCCTTCGGGCATGAAGATATTAGAGAGTAAGTGAAATAAGGGCGTATGGGGGATGCCTAGGCTCTTGGAGGCGAAGAAGGACGTGTTAAGCTGCGATAAGCTTCGGGGAGGTGCACAAGACCATTAATCCGAAGATTTCCGAATGGGGCAACCCACTAGATTGAAGATCTAGTATTCTATATAATAGAAGGCAAACCTGCTGAACTGAAACATCTAAGTAAGCAGAGGAAGAGAAAACAAAAGTGATTCCGTAAGTAGTGGCGAGCGAACGCGGATTAGCCCAAACCAGTGTTGTTGCGGCAAGACTGGGGTTGTAGGACTTCGATATCGATGATATAAATGAACGAGAACTGTCTGGGAAGGCGGGCCGTAGAAGGTGAGAGCCCTGTATTGGTAAGTTTATTTCATTGTAGGAGTATCCTGAGTAGGGGGGGACTGGAGAAATCCCCTTTGAATCTGCCGGCACCATCCGGTAAGGCTAAATACTACCAAGAGACCGATAGTGAACGAGTACTGTGAAGGAAAGGTGAAAAGTACCCTGAGTAAGGGGGTGAAAAGACCCTGAAACCATACGCTTACAAGCGGTCGGAGCCCTTTCGTGGGGTGACGGCGTGCCTTTTGCATAATGAGCCTACGAGTTACTTTCACTGGCGAGGTTAATCACATAGATGTGAGCAGCCGGAGCGAAAGCGAGTCTGAATAGGGCGCTTAGTCAGTGGGAGTAGACGCGAAACTTTGTGATCTACCCATGAGCAGGTTGAAGCTCCGGTAAAACGGAGTGGAGGACCGAACCAGTTTACGTTGAAAAGTATTTGGATGACTTGTGGGTAGGGGTGAAAGGCCAATCAAACTGAGAAATAGCTCGTACTCCCCGAAATGTTTTTAGGAACAGCCTCGGGGTCAAGTTTTAAGCAGGTAAAGCTACCGATAGGACTAGGGGGAGTCAAATCCTACCAAATCCTGACGAACTCTGAATGGCTTAAAATATACCCGGGAGTGAGGGTTGGGGTGCTAAGGTCCCAATCCGAGAGGGAAAGAACCCAGACCAACAGCTAAGGTCCCAAAATCTTTACTAAGTTGAACTAAGGAAGTCTGATTGCAGTGACAGCCAGGATGTTAGCTTGGAAGCAGCTATTCATTTAAAGAGTGCGTAACAGCTCACTGGTCGAGCGAGGCGGGCATCGATAATAAACGGGCATCAAGTAAAGTACCGAAGCTTTGGATTATATTTATATACTGGTAGGGGAGCATTCTGATTGCGGCGAAGGTTGAGCGACAAGCTTGGCTGGAGCGATCAGAAAAGCAAATGTAGGCATGAGTAACGATAATGAGGGCGAGAAACCCTCACGCCGAAAGACTAAGGTTTCCTCAGCTATGCTAATCAACTGAGGGTTAGTCGGGGGCTAAGGGTCTAGCGAGAGCGACAACCTAATGCACAACAGGTTAATATTCCTGTACTTACTTATTGGGCAAATAGATGACGGAGAGAATGGGTTACCAGATACTGACGGAATAGTGTCTTTGAGAGGCGGCAGCAATGCCAAAACGAGTGTAGCGAGTGATCTTCCAAGAAAAGTCTAGGCGTGTATAACTAATAAGTAACCCGTACCGTAAACCGACACAGGTGGTCGAGAAGAATATTCTAAGGCGCTCGAGTGAATCACGGCTAAGGAACTCGGCAAATTAACCCTGTAACTTCGGGATAAAGGGAGCCTCGAGTAATCGAGGCCGCAGAGAAATGGCCCAGGCGACTGTTTAACAAAAACACATGGCTTTGCAAAATCGAAAGATGACGTATAAGGCCTGACACCTGCCCGGTGCTGGAAGGTTAAGGGGGGATGTTAGCTGCAAGGCGAAGCATTGAACTGAAGCCCCAGTAAACGGCGGCCGTAACTATAACGGTCCTAAGGTAGCGAAATTCCTTGTCGGGTAAGTTCCGACCTGCACGAATGGTGTAACGATCTGGGCACTGTCTCAGCCGTGAGCTCGGTGAAATTGTAGTAACGGTGAAGATGCCGTTTACCCGCAACGGGACGGAAAGACCCCATGAACCTTTACTATAGCTTAGCATTGAGTTTTGGTACTGGATGTGTAGGATAGGTGGGAGGCTGTGAGCCGGTGTCGCTAGGCATCGGGGAGCCAACGTTGAAATACCACCCTTCTTGTACTGGAATTCTAATCCCTAGATGGGAGACATTGCTTGGTGGGTAGTTTGACTGGGGTGGTCGCCTCCAAAAGAGTAACGGAGGCTTTCAAAGGTTCCCTCAGCACGCTTGGTAACCGTGCGTAGAGTGCAATAGCAAAAGGGAGCTTGACTGTGAGACCGACAAGTCGATCAGGTACGAAAGTAGGATATAGTGATCCGGTGGTTTAGTATGGAACAGCCATCGCTCAAAGGATAAAAGGTACTCTGGGGATAACAGGCTGATCTCCCCCAAGAGCTCACATCGACGGGGAGGTTTGGCACCTCGATGTCGGCTCGTCACATCCTGGGGCTGGAGAAGGTCCCAAGGGTTCGGCTGTTCGCCGATTAAAGTGGCACGCGAGCTGGGTTCAGAACGTCGTGAGACAGTTCGGTCCCTATCTGTTGTGGGCGTAGGAATATTGACAGGTTCTGACTTTAGTACGAGAGGACCGAGTTGGACTGACCGCTGGTATATCAGTTGTTCTGCCAAGGGCATAGCTGAGTAGCCACGTCGGGACCAGATAAGCGCTGAAAGCATCTAAGTGCGAAACTGACCTGAAGATGAGTATTCCATGAAGGGTCCGTGTAGACGACACGGTCGATAGGCTACAGATGTAAAGGCAGTAATGTCAAAGTCGAGTAGTACTAATTACCCGAAAGCTTACTTTTATAAAAAAAATGCAACGACTGTTTATTTTATCTCACAATATGGAAAAAGGCTAAGACCTTGCAAGATTTATGGAGCCGATAGGACGGGTGTTCACCTCTTCCCATCTCGAACAGAGAAGTTAAGCCCCGCACCGCTGATGATACTGGGATCAAACCCGGGAAAGTAAGTAAGCTCCAAGTTATTATTATCAAGCCCGCTAGTCTCTAGTGGGCTTTTTTTTGTTATTAGGGGAATGAAGAATGAAGAATGTAGAATGGAACTCTTCCATTTATAATTTATCATTCACAATTTATAATTTTCTTTCTGTTGCTTCGCTCATGCTGCGTTCTCATCTTTCGTAGGATTAACCTTTTGAATAAGGATTAGGGTTTAGTTATAAGGGAAATGTAGAATGAAGAATGTAGAATTATTCCATTTATAATTTATCATTTACAATTTATAATTCACCATTTACCATTCCCTTTCCTCTGGTCTATATTTTTAAATACCTTACCATTTAATCCATTCAATTAGAGTCATATTTTATTTATTTAATACATTTACAACATGAAGCATTATTGCCTCTTATTGTTGCTTTTTATTTTCCCTAGCTACATTTGGGCTAATCAATTTGCCTATTTTCTTAATAATACAGATCACAAGCCCTATCGCATTGATTTAGCCAAGAAAGAAATAGCCCGATTAGATTCTAATTCAAATTGGGTATTTTATCATCGCTTAACAACGGATTCTACTTATCGTCCCGATTTTATGAAGACAGCAGAATTCACTGTCTTACAAAAGAAAAATACCAATCGAATCCACATATTTCAAGAATGTACGAACCAAATGTATGTTGTTGATCTAACAAGTTTTCAATTGGAGAGAAAGGATGATACTTATTACCGCGGTGATAATTGTTCAGCTTATCGATTCTTTCGTGGTGACGTTGTATTTTCAATCGGTGGATATGGTTTTTGGAGATCTAATAATCACTTGATTTATTTTGATAAAAAAACAAAGGAATGGGAAGCGACTAATTCAAAAGGTCAAGCACCAGAAGGAATGTACCATGGCTTTGTTTCATATCTTCCTGAGAGAGATATGCTTGTATCCTTCTCTAATTATAGTACGGATGTTAGTCAAGATTATGGTAGATTAACTTTGGATCAATCCATTTATCAATTTTCTTTTTTTACTAAAACATGGGAAAAAATAGGAGAAATTACTCATCCTATTTTCAAACAAATTTTAGAGGAATACACCTATGAGAATAGGCATCATTTATTCTACACCGGTAAGTATTTTGTTTTTGAACCTTCTAGTAATAAAAATGGAATACATAAGTATTATTTTGTTAATCCACGGACTCTTGAAATCTTTGAATATAATGATCTAGAACTTAGATATGCACGAATAGCACTGGGTGCATCTCAACCTTTAAATTCTAGTATTTTCAAAAATGGTCCATGGCTTTTAACCGTATTACAAAATCCTAATCCTAATTCTTCTGATAGTGTTTTGCTCATTAATTTCGATGATTTAGCTAAAAATGCAACTTTTATTGGTTTGTTGACAGATTTACCATGGTATAAAACGGATTGGTTTTATGGCTTAATTTTAGTTCTATTAGTAGTGGTACTCATTTTTGTCATGAAAAGTATTAAACCAATTCGTACTAAAAAAGCTGTGAATTTAACCCTCATGCAGGAAGTGAAATTAGACATAGATCCAACTTCTTTGCGCTTATTAAAATCTATTATTGACAATCAAAATCAAGGTGGATTGGCCATCGAAGAGGTAAATCACATTTTAGATTTAGAAAATTTAGCTTTTGATACTCAACGTTATCGCCGAAGTGCTATCATCAATCAAGTGAATCAAACGCTTACTTTATTGACAGGGGAAAAGAATAGCATCATTCGGGAGAACTCAGATGAGGACAGGCGACAAAAGCGTTATAAAATCAATCCTAATTGCCTCGAATTACTTCGAAGGAAAGTTTCTATTTAAGGTTGATTACAAAGATTACAAATCCCCTGAATTAACAAATTGCTTTCTTTTTTAGTAAAATTCGCTGGTAAATTGATGCTAGGAATATGAACTAATTCCAGGCAAGTAGTTTGACCACATTGGTCACATTTGAAATGAACATGGTCATGTTGATGTGCATGTCCACCTTGGTGACACAGTTCCTTACAAAGTGCGTATTTAATACCTCCAATGTCATCAAGAACCTTATGGATAAGACCTTGACTTAAGAATGATTTAAGTGTTCGGTAAACAGTTACTCGATCAAATTGATTACTTAATTCTTGTTCGATATCACCCTGACTTAAAGCATATTCATGAGATTGCAATAAACCCAATACTTCAATTCTACAAGGAGTTGGTCGAAGGTCAAAATCGGATAAACTAAGTACTTTATGCTCCATCTTGTTAGATATGATCAGACTGCAATTTGACCATTTTTTGATAAATTCCATCCTTTATGGTCATCAATTCCTCATGATTTCCTGTTTCCACAATTTGACCTTCTTGCATAACTATGATTTTGTCAGCAGAGCGAATGGTCGATAAACGGTGAGCAATGATTAAACTAGTACGGTTTTTCATTAATTCTTCCAATGCAGATTGAACCCATTTTTCTGACTCCGAATCTAATGCACTGGTGGCTTCATCTAACAATAGAAATTTGGGGTTTTTCAATATGGCTCTAGCGATAGCAATTCGCTGTCTTTGTCCCCCTGACAATTTTACCCCTCTTTCTCCTACTAAAGTGTCCCACTTTTCAGGAAAGGATTCAATGAATTGTTTGGCAAAGGCTTGTTCAGCCGCTTTTTCTATTTCTTCTATAGTAGCATCAGGCTTTCCATAGGCAATGTTTTCTCGGATGCTTCCTCCAAACAACAATACTTCTTGTGGCACTAAGGCTACTAATTTCCTCCAATCACTTACATTGAATGCCTGGATATCTTGTTCTCCTAAGCATATTTTACCAGAATTGGGTTCGTAAAAGCGCATGAACAATTGAGCCAAGGTTGATTTCCCTGTTCCTGAGCTACCCACAATGGCAACCTTCTCGCCTGGCTCAATATTGAAATTTATCCCTTTTAAAATAGGCACATTTGGCCTTCCTGGATACGTAAAATGTAAATCTCTTACTTCAATTCTTCCAAATGGAATTTCTTCTGTGGATTCTTTTTCAATATTGATTTCTGAATGGTCGTCCAATATTTCTAAGATTCTCTCAGATGCCCCAATCGTTTTTTGTAATTGGGCATAGATATCACCAAGTCCTCCTACAGATCCACCAATGAAGGCTGTATAAAAGATAAAGGTTAATAATTCTGCTAAGATCAAATCACCAGATGAAACTAATTGTGCTCCGTACCAAACAACTCCAACAATGCCTCCAAAGAGGGCAAAGATGATAAAGCTGACAAATCCTCCGCGGAAAGTAGCTGCTTTTAAGGCTTGTTCGACAACTAAATTTAAAGATTGAGTATAGCGATTAACTTCCCATTTTTCATTGGTAAATGACTTGACTGCTTGAATAGATTGAAAGGTTTCCTCTACAATGATATTGGTAGATGCCAGCTCATCTTGAGATTTTTTAGATACTTTGCGAATGTATCTTCCAAAGACTAAGGCCGCAATAACCAATACAGGAAACGTGGCCAACATAAATAATGTTAGTTTCCACGATATGTAGGTAATCAAAGCGATTCCTCCAATTAGTGTGAATATTTGTCTAAAAAATTCAGCTAATGTGATTGAAAGCACATCTTGTAGTTGGGTAATATCTGAGGTAATTCGACTCATCATTTCTCCGACACGCCGTTTTTCAAATTGGAATATGGGAAGCGTAATAATTTTCGTGTAAAGATGTTGGCGAACATCTTTCATTGCTTTTTCCGAAACTTGTGCAAAGGTGTAAATCCTAAAAAAGGATAATACAGCCTGAATAACTAAGATCGAAAAGAAGAAAATGGTTACTTGGTTGATGGTGAATTGAGATTTCCCTTCCATCACTTTAGTCATTTCACCAATCAATAATGGAAAACTTAATGTAGTTAAATTGGAAAAAAACAAAAAGAACATTCCTGCTATGAATGTCCATTTATACGGTAAAATGAATTTGTAAATGCGTAACGCTTTGCGAATTCCTTCTTTATTAACTTTTCTGGCATCTTTAGGATCTGCACCTTCTCCAAATTTCTCGTGTCTCTTAGCCATATGCTTATTCTTTCGCTTTACCTCTATATCCTGAGGCCTGGAATAGTTGATTAGCATCTGGCTTTGCCATTACTTCTGCCAATCGTTCTTGTGGGTGATTTGTCTGATACGCGTCAATGATTTTCCAACCTAACCACCGTCCAATAGATCCCGGACATGCGGGACCAATCTCTACTGTTTTGGGTCTTTCTCCTAAGTATTTGGCTTTGGTGAATTCATCTTGTTTGTACAACAATGACTGGTCAATAAAATGTTCCCAAATTTCCTGCTGAAACATATCTGATTCAGTTAATTCCTTCTGTGTATATCCAAACAATAAACTATCCGCTAAGGCTGGAGCCATTTTCTTGGCAAATGCATAGCTTTTTCCATACCAAATCATATCACTCAGCATGGTAGCATTTTCTGCCATATGCTTGTTGAAATAGCCTGAATATAATAATAGAATTTGCCCCACAAGTGCTCTGGGTTCTAGTCTCCTTAATTGATAATCGTACACATTTTGAGGCAGGTACATTCCTTTTTTCCCCATGAAATAATCCAAGCCAATGATAATTAGGCTATCACTCACTACTAGATGTTCCGTTTTAAAATTCCCAATGGCCCCAAAACCTGTAAATACGGTTCTGATTTTTGGGATTTTAGCTTGAGGAAATTCATTTTTTATTTCTTGGAAGGCAGTTTGTAATTCCTTTTCTAATACCTGGCCTCCAAAAAATACATCTTGTTGACTTTGTTCGTAAAACTTACGTAAAGCTGGATTTTGGAAGAGCGCAAATAAGTTTTTAGCTAATTCTTTCGATCTATTTGCCCCAACAGAAAAATATGCATGTAAGACTTCAGGGTGTTTGAGAAGTATGCTATCGATTTGTTGTTCATTCTTACTGTTCGCAATAGCCTGATCTAAACGCTGTATATCCAATTGAATGGTTGAAACTTTTTCCTTGATTTCCTTTTTGTCTTCTGTACTTCCACAAGACCCCAAGATCATAGGTGCAATCATCAACCAAAAAAATCCTACGTAGCGCTTAGTGATTTTCATTTAGCTTAAACGGGCTATTAATTCTTTCAACGATTTGATTTTATTTTCAGCATCCGAAAGCTTTTGTCTTTCTCTTTCTACTAAATCAGCTTTCGCATTTTGAACGAATTTTTCGTTGGCTAATTTTGCCTCTACCGATTTTTTAAAACCTTCTAAATAAACTAATTCTTTTTCAGATTCTTCTTTTAAAACGGCTGGATCTTCATCATTCGCTAAAGGAACAAAAAACTGATCAGACTTCACCACAAAAGTTTGTGCTTCTGAAATTGATTCTTGAATGAAAGTGACCGAATCTAAATTCGCCAATTTAATGAGAATAGCTTCAAGAGAAGTATAGGCTTGTGGCTGCTCCGATTTGATACATAGACTCAAAGCAACTTTAGGAGAAATTTGTTTGGTATTTCTAATCTCACGGATTTTAGTTACAATCTCAAACAAGGAATCGAATTGGGCAATGATGGAAGCTTGTACGGGTTTTGCTTTTGGAAATTCAGCTTTACAAATACTAATGCCTGCTTTTCTTTCTTCCATGTTCTGCCAAATTTCTTCTGTAATAAATGGCATATATGGATGCAATAAACGCATTAATTGATCAAATAAACCCAGGGCCGTAGCTAAGGTTTCTGATGCAATGGGGCTTTGGTATGGAGGTTTGATGATCTCCAAATATTTGGCACAATAATCATCCCAAACCAAATTATAAATACTCAATAAGGCATCTGAAATTCGGAATTTTTGGAAATGATCCTGTACATCTAGGATCGTTTGAGATAATTTAGATTCAAACCATTCTGTAGCCAACACATGTTCTGGCAAAGATTGGCCTTCCTGAACCTCCAAGCCCTTTAATAATCGGAACGCATTCCAGATTTTATTGGAGAAGTTTCTACCTTGTTCGCATAATTTATCATCAAATAATAAATCGTTTCCTGCAGGTGCTGAGAACAATAAACCCGAACGAACTCCATCCGCTCCAAATTTCTCAATTAATTCCAATGGATCAGGAGAATTGCCTAAGGACTTAGACATTTTTCTGCCTTGCTTGTCGCGGACAATACCCGTCAAATACACATTTCTGAAAGGTAATTCACCTCTCCACTCATACCCAGCCATGATCATCCGAGCAACCCAAAAGAATAGAATATCGGGTCCCGTAACTAAATCATTGGTAGGGTAATAGTAATTAATTTCTTCATTATTTGGGTTTTCAATACCATCAAAAACAGAGATAGGCCATAACCAAGAAGAGAACCAAGTATCCAATACATCTGGATCTTGCGTTAAGTCATCTTCTACCAAAGCAAATAACTGGTATTTATCTCGAGCAATGCGCAACGCTTCTTTCTTGTCTTTTGCCACAATTAGCGTTCCATCTTGCAGGTAAAAAGCGGGAATTTGTTGCCCCCACCACAATTGACGCGAAATACACCAATCATGTACATTTTCCATCCAAGAACGATAGGTATTTTTGAATTTGGCAGGATGTAATTGGATGTTGTCATTCATGACATTTTTCAAAGCAGGTTTTGCCATTTCTTCCATTTTTAAGAACCATTGCAATGAAAGCTTAGGTTCAATAACGGCTCCTGTACGTTCAGAAGTACCAATGGTGGATTTATATTCTTCGGTTTGAATTAAATATCCTTCTTCCGTTAATTGTTTGACAATTCGCTTTCGGGCTTCAAAACGGTCTACACCTACAAATAAAACCGCCTTTTCATTTAATGCACCATTGTCGTCAATGATATCAATAACAGGTAATTTATGTTTAATGCCTAGTTCATAGTCATTTAAATCATGGGCAGGAGTAACTTTTAAGCATCCAGTTCCAAAGTCGGTACTTACATATTCGTCAGGAATAATGCTGATTTCACGATTGATTAGAGGAATAAAAACCTTTTTTCCATGCAAAGAAAGGTAACGCTCATCTGTTGGATTGACGCAAATAGCAGCATCGGCCATGATGGTTTCTGGGCGAGTAGTCGCTATGGTTACATGTCCTGAACCATCTACCAATGGATATTGGATATGGTATAATTTGGCTTGAACATCTTTGTAAATTACTTCTTCGTCAGACAAGGCTGTTTTACCTTGAGGATCCCAATTGACCATTCTAACACCTCGGTAAATTAACCCTTTGTTGTACAAACGAACAAAGGTATCAATTACTGCCTCATATAATGAAGGCTCCATGGTGAAGCGAGTACGATCCCAATCACAGGAAGCGCCTAATTTTTTTAATTGATCTAAGATAATTCCGCCATATTTATCCTTCCATTCAAAAGCATATTTCAGAAATTCTTCCCGACTAATATCCTTTTTTTCGATGCCTTTTTCTTTCAACATCGCTACCACTTTGGCTTCTGTGGCAATGGATGCATGATCTGTTCCTGGCACCCAGCAAGCCTCTTTTCCTTCCATCCGAGCTTTTCTAATTAATACATCTTGGATGGTATTATTTAACATATGCCCCATATGCAATACTCCCGTTACATTGGGAGGAGGGATGACGATGGTATATGCTTCTTTATTTGGATCAGGTTTAGAAGCAAAAAGCTTATTTTCCAACCAAAAGGCATACCATTTTTGCTCAATCTCTTGCGGGGCGTAATTTTTGTCAATCATAAAGGAAGGTTCTTACCGTATTCTTAGAACGGTTTCATTATAGCCTACAAAGATAATTGATTTAGCTCAAAGAGGAAGGTGGAATTTTAAAACAATTCGATGTAATTTCGGTTGAAATTGAAAAAGGAAATCATGGAAATATTAATGTGGCTGGGTACTTTTTTACTCATGGAAGGTATAGCCTGGTTTACTCATAAATACATCATGCATGGAGTAATGTGGAATTGGCATGAGTCGCACCATGTCCACCATAAAAATGCATTAGAAAAAAATGATTTGTTTTCGGTGGTATTTGGGGTCCTATCCACCCTAACCATCATCATAGGTGCTGAAATCGAGGCTTATCGGCCCTTATTGTGGATTGGTTTAGGGATTGCGAGCTATGGCCTATGTTATTTTATCTTTCATGATATCATCGTACATCGAAGAATCAAGGTCAAGTTTAAGACAAAAAATACCTATTTAAAGCGCTTGATTAAAGCACATTATGTACACCATGAAGTGCATGAAAAAGAGGGCGCAGAAGCTTTCGGTTTCTTGTACGCCCCCAAAAAATATGAATAGGTTTATTTGACGAAACCTACACCTACTGTTGAGTTAGAAAACTCATCAATTAAGATAAATGCTCCATTCGATGGATTTTCTGCATAAACATCAGCCATGATGGGTTGCGCTGTACGCAATTGTATTCCTCCAATTTCATTGAGTTTTAGAGAGTCTACGTCTTGACTTGACGTTTGAGCTACCACATCCAACCTCTCGGTAATTTGTGAAATTTTAGCTTTGGTTAAGTTGACACCATGCTGTAAAAGGTACGTTTTTCCAGGACTTAAAGCTTGATGATCTAACCAGCAAATGTGGGCAGCAAAATCTTTTAATTGAGGAGCTTGAGTATCAGAAGCCAATACCAATGAATTTCCACGTGAAATGTCCACGTCGGTAGTTAGCGTTATCACAACAGAATCTCCAGCTACAGCACGCTCTAATTGCTCCCCAAATTTTTCAATAGAAGCTATGGTGCTTTCTTGGCCAGTGGGTAAAGCTTTGATGACATCCCCAACTTGAAATGTACCAGAACTAATTTTTCCAGCATAGCCACGGTAGTCGTGGTACTCTTCTGTTTTAGGGCGAATAACCCATTGAACAGGAAAACGTGCGGGTGCATGAGCTAAACTTTCAGCAAATTCAAATGCTTCTAATTCGCCTAATAAGGTATTACCTTGATACCAAGGCATTTTATCAGCCGCTTGGGTGATGTTTTGTCCAAATAAAGAAGAAATTGGTAAAAAGCTTATTTCTTGACCTTCAAATGTGGTTTGAGCGACCAAAGAACTTAAACTATCTTTGATGGCTTCAAACTTGGCTTCATCGTATTGAACCAAATCCATTTTATTCACACAAATGATGACTTTGGGAATGCGGAGTAATGCCGCAATGGATAGATGTCTGGCAGTTTGTTCTACGACACCTTGGCGAGCATCCACCAAAATCAAGGAGACTTTGGCATTAGAAGCACCAGTAACCATGTTACGGGTATATTCCACGTGACCAGGGGTATCTGCAATAATGTATTTACGTGTAGGAGTGGAGAAATAAATGTGCGCCACATCAATGGTGATGCCTTGCTCTCTCTCCGCAATTAATCCATCAGTTAGAAGTGAAAGGTCCAAAAAGTCTAGACCTTTTCTTTTAGAAGCACTTTCTAATGCTTCAATTTTATCTTTGGTAATTGAATTGGTTTCATATAATAATCGACCAATCAATGTACTTTTTCCGTCGTCTACAGAACCTGCAGTAGCTATGCGTAAAATATCCATATTCCTTTCTCTCTCCTGTTAAAAATATCCTTGTTGCTTTCTTTTTTCCATGGCGGCTTCGGAGCGTTTATCGTCGATACGAGCACCACGTTCTGAGATTTCAGCAGATAAAATTTCTTCAATGATGATGTCAATTTCCACGGCATCTGATTCAACAGCCGCAGTACAAGTCATATCTCCAACCGTTCTAAAGCGAACGGTAGCTTCAAATGGGATTTCATCAGCTTCTTTATTCAAGTATTCTGAATCGGCCCAAAGCATACCATCGCGTTCAATAACTTGGCGCTGGTGAGAAAAATAAATGCTTGGGATTTCCATTTTTTCTTCCTTAATGTAATTCCAAACATCTAATTCAGTCCAATTGGAAATAGGAAAAACACGTACATTTTCACCAACAGCTATACGGCCATTTAGCATATCAAATAACTCGGGTCTTTGTCTTTTGGCATCCCATTGCCCAAAATCATCACGGACAGAGAAAATACGTTCTTTTGCTCGGGCTTTTTCTTCATCTCTTCTCGCTCCACCAATACAAGCATCAAATTTGAATTCTTCGATGGTGTCTAATAAAGTTACGGTTTGAAGTATGTTGCGAGAGGCATATTTACCCGTTTCTTCTTTAGCTTTTCCTTGGTCAATGGAGTCTTGTACATAACGAACGATGAGTTCTGCCCCAGTTTCTTTGGCTAACCAATCTCTAAACTCAATGGTTTCAGGGAAGTTATGTCCTGTATCAATGTGTACCAATGGGAAAGGGATTTTCCCAGGAAAAAATGCTTTTTGAGCTAATCTTACTAAGGTAATCGAATCTTTACCTCCAGAAAACAGTAAAGCTGGACGCTCAAATTGGGCGGCAACTTCACGCATGATATAAATAGATTCATCTTCCAATTTTCTTGGAAACTGTCCTATTTTGTCTTTAATGGTTGAATTTGTCATAAAATGGATAATAAATTAGGCGTGTAATCCACATTCCTTTTGGGAGTTTTCCCACCACCACCTGCCTGCTCTTGGATGCTCTCCTTCAGCAATGGCACGTGTACAAGGTGCGCAACCAATGGAGATAAAACCTTTTTTGTGCAAGGGGTTTTGCGGTATTTTATGGTCTACTAAATATTGATTTAATTCATCAAATGTCCAATCAATCAATGGATTTATTTTGAATAATTGTCTTTGTTCATCCCATTCCACAATGGGTATATTCGCTCTATTTTCAGATTGTTCGGCTCGTAAGCCAGTAATCCAAACTTTTGCACCTTGCAAAGCTCGGGATAAAGGCTCCATTTTTCGAATGAAACAGCATTCTTTTCTGTTTTCTACCGAACTGTAAAATGAATTGAATCCCTTTTCTTTCACTAGTTTCTCTACCGATTCCGTTTTTGGGAAAAATGTGTCAATGGTAATTTGATACTTTCTAGTTGTCAAATCCATTAATTCATAGGATTCTTGAAACTGACGGCCAGTATCTAAAGTGAATATTTGAATGGGATGAGATTGGCTAGCTATGGCATATAAAATTGCCTGATCTTCTTGACCAAAAGAAGTCGAAAATACAATTTTCTCCTGAGGGAATAATTGAGTTAATACCTGCAATCGTTCTTCTAGGGAAAGATTTAATAAGGTTTTTTCAATGGTTGAAATATCCATACTCTTAAAATTTTCACAAAAATACATAATGTCTATTGAATTACTATACTTGATTTTAAAAAGATTTACAAGACTTCACATGAAGGAAATAAATCTTTTGTAAATTCATAACGATAAACATAGTAGGATGCATCAAGGCTCAGAGATCTGGTGGAATGAGGGAATGGAGGAGGACAAATCTCCATTTTTGGACTTGAAGGCTATAAAAACCTTAGTTAAGCAAGGTGAAGGCCAGCGTTTGGAGTTCAAAATGAAGGTCAAGTTCCCAGAGAAAATTATCAAAGAAATGGTGGCCTTTGCTAATACCGATGGAGGTATACTTCTAGTTGGCGTCAGTGATGAGGGGCTAGTTCAGGGAGTAAAGTTTGTAGATGAAGAACAATTTTTGTTGGACCGGGCCATTGAGAAGTATTGTTTTCCAGTTTTTTCCTACACCAATTATCGAGTAGAAATAGATTCTCAAAGGGCTATTTTGGTATATCATATATTTCCAAGTATCGATAAGCCGCATTTAGTTCAATTAGCTGACGAACCTCAACCTAAATGTTATGTGCGAATCAAGGACAGAACCGTTCAGGCGAGTAAAGAAATGAAACAAATATTGAGAAGGGAACATGAAGAGGGGATACAATTTAATTTTGGACCATCTGAAAAATGGTTAATGGAGTATTTGCATGAAAATCAACAGATTACATTAGCTTTGTTTGCAGAGAAGCAATCTTTACCTATTTGGCTAGCTTCTCGAAAATTAGTTCTATTGGTTTTGGCAAGAGTATTACGCATATTGCCAGGCGAAGTATACGATATTTACACCTTACGATGAAAAACAGTTTTTGGGTAATTGTTGCTTTAAACTTGCTTTTTTCTGCTTGCACCAAGCAAGCAGTGGAACCTGATAATTCCATGAAACCTGTTAGTTCTGTTACTTCTTCATTTGATTTAATTCAAGACAAAATTTTCACGCCCTCCTGTGCCACCTCCGGATGTCATCTAGCTACAACTGACGCGTCTTTTGCTCAGCATGGCTTGGTGCTGGCGAAGTCTACAGCTTATTCCCAACTAGTAGGTGTAGCCGCTAAAAATCCAAATGCTGTTATCAATAAAATTTTACGAGTGACTAAATTTCAATCCACTCAAAGTTTATTATATCACAAATTAAATTGGGATGTGGCTCATCATTCCAGTATAGATTATGGTGTTCCTATGCCTTTAGGAGGCAAACCGCTTTCGGTCGGGCAGTTGAAATTTATCCAGAACTGGATTGAAGCTGGAGCTCCAGAAAAAGGAGAAGTGGCTGATGCTAAATTATTAGATGATACTACTCCTAGCTATGCTGTTAGTTCGGATTTTAGCCCTTTAAATGAACCTTCGGCTGAAGGAAAAGAAGGATTACAATTGAAAGTGGATAAGTTTTCTGTTGCCCCAAATTTTGAGCGAGAGCTTTTTGTAAGGAAGCCTCTAAATAATTCAACACCAATATATGTATCTCGTATTAAATTGAAATCAAGGCCCAATAGCCACCACATGGTTTTATATGATTTTGAAAATAAACAAACCTTACCCAATTTGAATGAAGTGAGGGATTTACGAAACAGTGATAATAGCATCAATGTTTTTACCTTTTTGCAAATGCAAAATCACATATTCTTAGGAGGGGGAACTGACCCTAACTCGGATTATTCTTTTCCAGAAGGAACAGCATTATTGCTTCCTGCCAACAGTTCCATTGATTTGAACCCACATTATTTTAATAAAACGAATGAAGTAATATTTGGCGAAAATTATGTCAATCTATACACTGTTAAAGCCGACCAGGTGAAAAAGGTGGTCCAAATGATTGATTTCAATAATACAAATTTGACGATACCAGCCAACCAAAAAACGGTCATTTCAAAGGACTTTATTTTTGATAAGGCTGTGGCCATCGTTTCATTAACCTCTCATACCCATCAATGGGGTAAATTATTTCAGATTAAAATTAAAGGAGGTGCCAGAAACGGTGAAGTTATCTATGAAAGTACAGATTGGGCGCACCCGACTGTTATTAATTTCTCCAAAGTGATTGAGTTAAAGGCTGGAGAAGGATTAACATCAGTGGTCACCTATGATAACAATACGAATCGCATTATCCGCTTTGGCTTAACTTCCGAAGATGAAATGAATATTATATTTGGATATTACTATGCACTTTAAAACAGAGCTCTATAAATACATTCACTCACATGCTTAAATAAAAAAAAGATGGATCAGAAAATTATTAATCTGTTTGATGAGTACACCCACAAACCATTAAAAAGAGAAGTGTTTTTAGCTAAGTTGAGCAAATTAACTGGAGGGACAGCCGCAGCCTTAGCAATTTTGCCCTTGTTAGAAGGTAATTATGCCATGGCTAATCAAGTATCGGTTCAAGATGCTGATTTATTGATGGAGGATGTTTCTTATCCTTCCAAAAATTGTACCATGAAAGGTTATTTAGTACAGCCTAAATTATCCAAAGGAAAATTGGGTGCTGTATTGGTCATTCATGAAAACAGAGGATTGACTCCACACATCAAGGACGTAACACGTCGAATTGCCAAAGCAGGTTACATTGCTTTAGGAATTGACGCGCTTTCTCCTTTTGGGGGTACGCCTGTCAATGAAGATGAAGGTCGTGCCTTGTTTGCCAAATTGGACGCCGTTCAAAACTTGGAAAACATAAAAAGTGGCTTAGATTATTTACGTGGATTGAAAAACAGTAATAAGAAAACTGGAGTAGTTGGATTCTGTTGGGGTGGAGGCATGGTTAATTCCATGGCAGTGATGGATCCTGAGTTAACTGCTGCTGTGGCTTATTATGGAAGACAAGCGGAAGTAGCTGATGTGCCTAAAATCAAAGCGAAATTGATGCTTCAATATGCTGGTTTAGATGAGCGGATCAATGCCGGGATTCCTGCATTTGAGGAGGCTTTAAAGGCCAATAAGAAGGATTATCAAATTTTCGTATATGAAGGAGCGCAACATGCCTTTAACAATGATTCTTCACCAGCACGCTACAATGCCGAAGTGGCAAAACTGGCTTGGACAAGAACCATGGGATTATTTGACCAGACATTGAAATAGTCATAAATGAGGGAAGCAAAAAGCTTCCCTTTTTTTTCGCGTATATTTCAAATGGTCAAAGAAGTTAATTGGAGCTTTATTTTCTCTTAGGTTTCAATAAGTTAAAATTATTTGTTCTGAAAATGTGGGAATTAGGAGCTGTAAATCAATTTTTTACATCAATTTTAAGAAAATAGAAAATAGCTGTTTTTTATATCAAAATTGAAGGTATATTTGCTGCCGTTTCTTGAAATATTTCAAGAAATTAACCAATAATAGTACAATTTTTTGCAATTTTTGCATTCTTTCGATAAACAGATTCGCTTGGTAATAATTTTACGCTCCCACACATTATAATGGAACACAAACACAAAAACACGGCTACTGCAGCTGGACTGCTCGTTGCCATGGGTATCATCTACGGAGATATTGGGACATCTCCTTTGTATGTTATGCAGGCCATCATTGGAAATGATCCGATTAATGAACTGATGATATTGGGAGGATTGTCTTGTATTTTTTGGACATTAACCCTTCAAACCACCCTCAAATATGTTGTTTTAATACTTCGTGCCGATAATAAAGGTGAAGGGGGGATTTTTGCTCTTTTCGCATTGGTTCGTCGACATGCCAAATGGTTAACCTTACCTGCCATCATTGGTGGGGCAACCTTATTAGCTGATGGTATTATAACACCACCCATTTCTGTTTCTTCTGCCGTAGAAGGATTAAAAATGCTGAAAACGAAAGAAGGTCTACCATATGTTACGGATACTGTCCCTATTGTTTTAGTTATTCTGACTGGACTTTTTATCTTTCAAATATTAGGAACCAAGGTCGTTGGGAAGTTATTTGGTCCTATCATGTTACTTTGGTTTAGTATGTTAGCCATCACGGGTTTGTTATGGATAGAACATGACTGGAGTATATTGAGAGCTGTATCTCCACATTATGCCTGGGCACTATTAACATCCCATCAAGCTGGCACGGCTGGTTTTTGGACTTTGGGTGCTGTATTTTTATGTACCACAGGAGCGGAGGCATTGTATTCCGACTTAGGACATTGCGGTCGAGATAATATACGTATCAGCTGGATTTTTGTTAAAATAGCCTTATTACTTCAATACTTTGGTCAAGGTGCATGGTTATTGCATCATCAAGGGATGTTGCTTGACGGCAGAAAACCTATTTTCGAATTATTACCAAGAGAATTCTTATTTACGGGTATTTGTATTGCAACAGCTGCTGCTGTGATTGCAAGTCAGGCCTTGATTTCAGGATCATTCACTTTAATTTCTGAGGCTATTCGTTTGAACTTTTGGCCAAAGGTGCGTTTGATCTATCCATCTGATCAAAAAGGTCAGTTGTATGTTCCTTCCATCAATATCTTTTTATGGTTAGGTTGTGTGGGTGTTGTGCTTTGGTTCAAAGAATCTTCCAACATGGAAGCAGCCTATGGTTTGGCCATTACGCTGACTATGTTAATGACAACATCATTGATGGCTTATTACTTGCACATTAAGAAGATTGACATGTGGTGGATACTCTTATTTTTAGTCGTATACATTTCCTTAGAAGGGGCGTTTTTAGTGGCTAATTTGCAGAAATTCTCACATGGGGGTTATGTTTCCTTGTTTATTGCAGGCGTCATTTTATTGGTTATGTATGTATGGTTTAGAGCTACACGCATTAAGAAAGACTTGACGGAATACGAAAAACTGGCTGATTATGTGGAGCCTTTAAAAGAGCTTAGTCGTGATGAAACCATCCCTAAGTATGCGACACACTTGGTATTTATGTCGAATGCTGGACGTGTTTCTGATATTGAATCTAAGATTATTTATTCCATCTTCCAACGTAGACCTAAGCGGGCAGATATTTATTGGTTTGTCCATGTAGATACCTTGGATGAGCCCTATACTATGGATTATAAGGTGACCGTGATAGAGCCAGATGATATTATCAAAGTGAATTTTAAATTAGGTTTCCGGGTGGAGCAAAGAATCAACTTGTACTTTAGAAAAGTCGTGGAAGAAATGGTTGCCCGTGGTGAGGTAGATATTACATCTCGGTATAAGTCCTTGAATGAGCAAAATGTAATTGGGGATTTTCGATTTGTTGTCTTAGAGAAATTCTTATCATTTGATAATGAATTACCTCTGATGGATCGACTGGTCATGAAGTTTTATTTCTTCTTAAAACAGTTCATGAATTCAGAAGATAAGTGGTTTGGTTTAGATAGTGATGCGGTAAAATTGGAGAAAGTACCCCTGATTATCAAGCCTATTTCTAGATGTAATTTGAGACGCGTAGATTAATATGAGCACAATATTTAGCAAAATAATTTCAGGTGAAATCCCTTGTCACAAAATTGCTGAGAATGAGCAATTTCTTGCTTTCTTGGATGTGATGCCTTTAGTGGAAGGCCATGTGTTGGTGGTTCCCAAGCAAGAGATAGATTACATATTTGATATAGAGCCTGAAACATTGGGAAACCTGATGAAATTTGCTCAATCTGTTGCGCCAGCTATCAGAAAAGCTATTCCTTGCAAACGTATAGGTGTAGCTGTGATTGGTCTAGAGGTACCTCATGCTCATGTGCATTTAGTGCCTATGAATACCGCCAACGACTTAAATTTTACTCAAGCAAAATTGCAGGTTAGTCAGGAATCATTGGCAAAAACAGCAGAATTGATTCGTTCTTTTTTGTAATTACTTAAGGAAGCCCTTCAGTTTGTTCATTTCCAACTGAGGATTGGCTTTCTCATAAACAATCGCATATACCGCTTCGATAATAGGTAGTTGGATTTTATGTTGTCTAGAAATATGGTAAATACTTCTCACAGCATAATATCCTTCTGCAATCATATTCATCTCAATCTGAGCTGATTTAACGGAGTAACCCCGACCAATCATATTTCCAAAAGTTCTATTTCTTGAAAACTGAGAATAGGCAGTTACCAATAAGTCACCTAAGTACCCTGAGCTATTTAGGTCACGGTTGGTTTCTGGATAAACAGCATCCAAGAAAAGTTTAATTTCTTGCATGGCATTACTTACTAGTACAGCTTGGAAGTTGTCCCCAAAACCTAAGCCACGGGTGATACCACAGGCCATGGCAATGATGTTTTTGATTACGGCGCAATACTCCACCCCATATAAATCTTCAATGGCGTGAGATTGTAAGAAACGACTATTCAAAAGGTTTGAAAAAGACTGTGCCAATGCCAAGTTGGGTGATGCAATGGTTAGGTAAGACTGTTTCTCTAAAGCAACTTCTTCCGCATGACAAGGTCCGGCAATAACACAAGTTTGACCCAGGGGTAGATTGAATTCTCGTTCAATCCAATCGGTAACCAACATGTTTTCATCCGGAATCATGCCTTTGATGGCGGAGACTACTTTTTTGCCTTCAAAATGCTTTTTATTCAGGTCTTTTAAGGTACTAGGAATAAAAGCTGCTGGAACCGCTAAAATGATGTATTCTACCCCATGTAACGCATCTGACATTTTGTGGTATGTCTTTACTTTACGTGGATTAATGGCCACATCGGTTAAATAACTAGGATTATGGTTGTATTTTCTGATAAAGTCAACATCCGATTTTCTTCGAATCCACCACTTGATTTTGACTTGATTTTCAGACAATATTTTGACTAGAGCAGTTGCCCAACTTCCACCTCCCAATACCGTGATGTGGGTAGGGATTTTTTTCTTTAGTTCCTCGATTTGACTCATAGCACAAAATTAATTTAAAAAGCTGGAATGAGTTTAGTTTAGAAAGAATAAGTAAGTACTCCTCCGAAATTATAACCTAGGCTAGGGTAATTCAGGTACCGTTGGAAATTTCTATTTAATAAATTATTCAAATTTACCCCCAAAGCAACTTTTTCATTAAAGTTAAAATTGATATGGCAATTTAAATCAAAAATCTCGTCCATGGCTTTCACCTTTAATTCGGTGGGACTCCAAGCATATAAACCATTGATGTATTCAATGGTAGGAATGACAGAGAGTTTATTGCCCAATAGAATGGTACCGTTCCAATTCACTTTCCAAGCAGGCCTATGGAATGCTTTTTCTAAATCTCCCAAAGATTCATAGCTGTCATAATTAAATCGAACGGCACTTTTAATGGATCTACTGACTTGTAAGTCAAAATTCCCTGAAAATGTAGTTACCTGAACCTTTTTTAATCCCCCTACATAACTTAGGACAAATTGAGTTGGATCAATGGTTGAATTGGTGATTATGGGTAAATCGGTATATTCTGAATAGGCTATTTTTAATTCGAAATCAATGTCGCCAGCTTTATCTTTATCCGTTCGGTTGGTTCCTTTAATTCCAGCATATAGATTCCCAACTTGCGAGGAGTTTTTCAACAAGATGTTAGGTGCAACCCAAGGGTTTTGTTTCACAAAATTCGCATAAGTGTTGAATTGGACATCTCCGCCTAATCCTGCAAAGAAATGAATATAGTCTAGGCTAGAAAAGTCGATCAAAAATTGAGGGAAAAAGCTGGTTTTTGCAGGTTCTGGACCATCACTTGTTTCTTGTAAGAAATGGGCACCTGCCGATACTGTCACAAAATAGTTGGAGAATGTATAAAAGGGCCTAAGTCTAGAAAAGCTCCTAGTCAAGGTCATCGCAGGCGTTTTATATTCTGAAAGGATCATTTCACCACTTAAATTGATGAAAGAGTTAGACTTCAATTTAATCTTGGAATAGAAAGAGCCATTACTTGTTAATTCACTGATGCCACTTAAATTACTGATTCTTGAAACATCAATACTGGCGTTAAAATCAAAAGTTGATCGAGGGATATTGGTACCAAATTTTCCAAAAAAATTGTAAGTGTCATACACTAAACGTTGATCTCGGAAGCTGGGAATTTTTTGTCCTGGTTCAAACCCGTAGTAGTTTGTGCCCAATTGAGAATAAGCTACATGTGTTTCTAATTCTAATTTACTATCGGCTCTGGAGCGGCTCCAAACTTTGATATTATTCAGTTTTTTCTGAGAGAAGATATCTGCTACTGGACCTTCCGCATAAGCATCATGGGATAAATAAAAACCTAAACGTTGATCAGCTTTATTCAAGTTTAAATTTAAGTAAGTATAGCCAAAGCTTCCTGCACCAACTCGAATGATGTTATTGTTCAATGAATCTAGACCAAAAACCTCACCATCTCTTGGATTGATTTTTGACCATTTCAAGGGATGCTCCTCTTGGCTACTCCAATTCAACGGAACTTCAACAGGCTTTTGGTTACTTTTTTTATCTTGAAAAGTGGGTAATTTGATCTTCTCTTGTGAAAGTTTTAATTCGCCTAAATTAACTTCCCGATTAATGCGAATGGTGTCTGCTGTCTGGGGGACAAATGACATAGCCAATTCGGCTTTAAAAATAAAGCCAATGGAAAGAAGAAGATATAGTAAGTATGAATTTCTCATGCAGTGTTCTCTCTATTTTAATCGACTTTTGGCTAAATTTCTCACATCATTCTCTTTGGCCATATTTTGAGCTAAAGCAGTATAATATCCCATGGCTTTATCTTTTTGATCAAGGGCCATTAAATTGTCAGCATACAATAACAATCCTCTGAAATAGGTTTTTTTAGTTCGAATGTTCGTGGGAACAATTTTGCGAATCAAGGTTTTATCTAATAACTCGTCTAATTCGATGTGTTTCTTTTCTTGGAATAAGAGTTGGGCGTATTTTAATTCTGCCTCAGCTCCAATAACAATCTGTTGAACCACTGGACTCAAGTGGTTATTGATGCTGATTTTTTGCAACCATTTTTTTACTAACTCAGTTTGTTGGGCTTCTTCAGAAATCTGGAGATATTTTTGATAGAATTCATTTTTCTCATCCACTTCATATAAATCATCCCAAGTTGAGGTTAAGTTATACAACGAATCCAATTGCTTCGATTGTAGATAGATATTGACTAAATTCTCATTGGCCAACTTTTGATAACGACTGACTTTAGTGTATGATTTGATAAATTGATAGGAGCTGATAGCTACATCCATTTGGTTATTTTCTAGTGCTAATTCCGCCGTTCTTCTGGCTGCACTGATAACTTCGGCAGATTTGAATTTATCTTTTTTGTTAACAATTTGCTGATAAAATTCAATCGCCTTGGGGTAATCATGTAAGCTATCCGAACTTGCCGCTAAATTTTTTAATAGGACATTATTATTGCTTGAATTGGGATAAATTTTCTGGAATTCTAACAAGGTAATACGGGCTACATCCCAACGCTTACTTTGATATAGTTCCATACAATCTTCCCAAAACTTCTCTTCGCTACCATATTCTTGGTAATGTTTTTTCACCCATTCTACCTCTAAATTCAACCTCTTGTATAGGTTTTTAAGTTTATTGACCACACTTACTCGAATCGTATCACCTTGGCTACTACCTAGTTGTTCTTCTTTATCTTGGATGGCTAACCTTCCAAAGGACATTTGATCGTCACCTTGAGAAAGAATGGAAAGTTTCTCATAAGTCTGAGATCTAAAATCCAATGCTCTTTTATAATTAACAGCCGTTTTAGGATTCTTTTTCAAAATATCGGTGAAACCTTGAATGGCTTGAACTAAATTTTCTCGCCCTCCTTTTTGATATAAACTGATCCATTGGTTCAACGTAGCAATTTCTCTGTTCGGAGAATTGGGGAATTCTTTCAAGAATTTTCCATATAAATCGCTGACATCATCATAGCGACGGAGCTTCTCCAGAATCTTAATTTTATCCCACAAATAATTTTCTTTTTCTTGGGCACCACCTTTGTTGTAGGCCGTATCTAATAGACCGATAGTTTGAGCTAGAATGTTGTTTTCTTGGTATTCAGTGGCTTCCTTGGTAGAATTGTATTTCCAAACTTCAATGACCTTTTTGCGTGTTGCCGCATCAGCCAGTGGCGAGTGAAATAAATAGGTGGACAAAGCCAACTGAACAGGTCTCTGTTGGTTTAGGTCAATCAACGTATTCAAAAGGGCTGATTTTATTTGAAATTTTAAAGCCGAACTATCAATTGCTAATTCTCTTCCTGGATTTCTCGGAATGGAGATTTGATGTATCGAAGTATAGATTTGAATGATTTGATTCAAATAATACCGATGAACTTTTTCTTCCTCTTTATTTAAGGCACCTTTTTTCTTTTGTTGGTATGCCTTGGCTAAAAAGCCATAAGTCTCTCCTTGTAACACCTTGGCTAAAAAGACTAATTGGGGATTGATAGGATATGCTTTTATTTCTTCAATTAAACCCAGTATTTGATCTACATGAACCAGATTATCGGGCCGATCAAAAAGTTCTATGGCTAGAGCATAGGCTCTTTCTTGATAGGCTTTTTTGAATTCTTCCGTTGCTAGATAATTGTACGTGAAAAATTCTTTGACTTGGTGAATGCCTGTGGATTGAATGCTACTTTCACTGATGGCGTGAACAATGATGTTGTTCAGTTGAGTAAGGTGTTTACTACGCGGATATTGACGCAAGAAGTCTTTTGTTTTAGACAATAATATATCAAATGAACCTCGGTTTTCTAATGCAACAAGTTGGTTGAAATAGGCATCTTCAGACAAAGATTTATCCCAATTAATTAGGATGGCTTTTTCTAGAGAAGTACCTGCCGCGTCATAATTTTTGAGATGAAATTGAGACATACCAATTTGGTAATGTACTAATTGACTTAATGAATCGCTTAGGGTTTCTTTATTTATTAGTTTACTCAATAAGATTTCACTTTCCTGATATTGTCCAGATTTAAACAAGGAGAATGCTTGTTTAAGCGGAATGCCTTCCGTATCACTTTGGAACACAGCCCTTTTGCTTTCATTGATCAATAAGTATTGGGCATAAATTTCAGCCGATTTGCTGAATTTCCCTTGATTAAAGTAGATATCTCCCAAAAGTCGTGCTATATCAGATTTCTCCACTGCTCGCTTGTCATTCAGGATAATGGGCTCAGCATAGGCAATTAAATCAGCATACTTATCAGGCCCCATTTGGTAATAAGCCTGAGTAATCATGGTGGGTATTTGTCGTTTGATTCTCACCCAGACAGAATCAGAAAGAGGTACTTGGGCTAATTGAAATGGTGCTTCATCTGCTTTTTTTAGATCAAAAATGGCAGCAGAATATTGCTTTAAGTTCAGTTTTAATAGGCCTGAATAGTATGAGGCCGCATAGGCCACCGATTCATTATCGTCGTTGCTTAATAACTCAAACAAGCTAAGAGCTTTGGTATTTAGGCCAACTTGTAAGTAGCAAATGGCTAACTGAAAACGAATTTCTGGATCTAAAATGGAAACTCGCTGTTCGATGTATTGAATAGCATCTTGGTACTCACCCGCTTTATAGAGAAAGCTTCCAATTTCTTTAACAAGGATAGATGTTTTTAAACTAGAGGGATGATTGGCAATGAATCGTTCTACAGCTACTTTGGCTCGAGTAGTATTGATGTAAAAGTCACATAAAACGATAAAAAACTCAGCGTCAACTATTTCATTGGAATTACGATCAAAGTCTTTTGCATTTTTTTCTAAGAATAGGGAAAATTCCATTCTTGCTGCCGCATAGTTGGCTGCGTTGTAATAATCTTTAGCTACTCTAAATTGTTCGGCTGGACTTTTGTTGATGTTGGAGTCTTGTGACATAACTTGATGGGGCATCAAGATTCCCACTCCAATGATGAAGAAAAATAGGTAAATAGGTGTGTAAAAAAAGGCTGTTTTATTTGCCGTCATCATGTCAATTTTCAATTGAGTATTGCGCATTAATTCAAAATGTAATCTTTTTTTGAAGTGACTGCTATTCCAGAACCCACTTTTTTGGTGTTTTGCAGAACAAAACGATGGTTTTTAAAATAATTAGTTAGTATTCCCTCCACATTACTTTCACAATCGCTGTTGGCTTGAATTTCTTTTACTGTTCCATCAGCTTTAATTTTGACTTTAAAGTCAATAGAGCATGCCGTTGAACCACTTGGAATTAGACTTTGAAGGCTTTTGCCACTTGGCCATTCCCATATACCATTGTTTAATGGAAAAGCAATGACGGGTGGCTCAGCTTCTATTTCTGGACCGTCAGCTTGTCCTTCGTTAACATCACCAATGGCATCCACTCTACCGGGATTTCCCTTGATTTTGTCCTGTTCAGGCGGCCTAACTACAGGTTCAGGATCATCATCTGGCCTGATTTCTGGGGGTAAAAACTTGGTTGTGGTAACTTTGGGAATCTCTTTAGGAGGGGGAGGTGCTAATTCATCTCGTTTTTTCACAGGGGGAGGAGGGGCCAAACGCATGACTTCGGCTGTTACTTCTTTACTCGCATCTGTTTTTACGGAACGGGCATCTAACCAAAGGTGCACACAAAACATCAAAACAATAGCGATAGTAAATATAGCTGACCCTTTTAGAGCTGATTTATTTAGTGTAGAAGGATAACTGTTTCTTAATTGAAATGCGCCATATGCTTGATTTCTATGTTGAAATACGATTTCATCTAAAGTAGTAAGTTCTTCTAAATTTGCTGACATAATTAATCTGGCTAACAAATAAATGCTAGGAGCTTGTTATTGCGCTTTATCTAATAAAACGACGGCATCTATCACATATTTTCTTTGAAATTTTCACTTCTATCATATCCTAGCGAAAATTTCAATTTTCTAGGCTTGATGACATGACCATAGATAACAAGGTATTTAGAAAATTCATCTAATTACCATCAATTCCTAACCTAAATTTCAGAGAGTAGGATAAATCTTAGCAATGGTTATTTTGGTTTTTGTTAAGTTCAAAGTAAAATTACTTCAAAATACAGCTTTTTGGCCTTAATTGCAAGATGAATAGACCAATGGGCCTAAATTTAGCATAGTCAAGATTATTTTGTCGGAGAATTATATTCAATAATTACATCCAAATTCGAATACAGATGAAATGATTGTAGGAATTATTTCAGAACTTTGAAATGGAATAATCAATTTATGCTAGTGAAATTTTTTATCATCTTATTGTTCGTTTTTAGTGGAGCCTTTTTTTCTTTGGGTCAAAGGGCTAATGTCAAGGCTCCTCAAGAAAAATTGGGAGGATATGTGATTTTTGAAAAAGATAATCATGGTCTAATTGCAACCACCAAAGATATTGGACAGTTTGACTACCCCAATGCACTGATAGCATGTGAAAATCTTAGTTTAAATGGCTTCGATGATTGGAGATTACCCACGCAAGAGGAGTTTGAATTAATCCATCAAAAGCTTAATCTCAAAAAAATGAAGTCCAATAATGTATTCAAATCAGCCTGGTATTGGACCTCTACAGAAATAGATCAAGAACATGCCGTGACGCATAATCTGAATACAGGTATGCAAACAAACTATTTCAAGCGCCTGAATATGCGCGTGTTAGCAGTTAGGGCCTTTTAATTAAACCCCAAACTGTTTTAAATGGTGATCGAGGTGCTTGTACAACATATTATTCCACTCAGCTTCATTGAGAATCCCTAAACTAAGGGAAGGACGCTGACAAAGATTTTCTGCCCCCATTTTTTCTATATCCTGAATGTAGTTTTTTAAGCGGGTCTTCTCTTTCTCAAAATCATGCGGATTGACTTTGAGAAAAGATGGAGCTGTGGGTAAGTTCTTTTGATACGGAACTTCATTGGTCAAAGACTTCTTAACAAACAATTTCAAAATCAGTTTCAAATGCCAAGGTACTGGTTGCGTATTTTCTCCCTTGATTTGCTCATAAGGAACACAAAGATGTGCAAGCATTTGAGCTACGTTCATTTTTCCCCAAAGGGCAGATGAATCTGGATGCAAGGCGTCGATTCGGGTAAATAATTGGTGACTTGTTTCAGATTCAAAAATGGATGGAAATGGCATAATTAGGGTTTTATAGTCCTAATGTTAGCTCTTTACCCGTAAATTTCCAATGCTTCACATGATAAAGTTCACTTTTTATCTCCTTGGTTTTCGTGAATATAACTTGTTCTAAATCAATGTCCTCCGCTTCGATTGCTCGATAGGCTTGCTCACACTCAATTTGAATATCTTGCAATTTGATTTGCTTAATGGGCATTTCAGGTAAACCCCGAATGAGTAAACCTGTAGCTGCACCTTTGACTCTTACCTTCTCCACCCAAATAGATCTAAATTGAGGTGTCCCCTCATTGACTGGCATGGTTGCGATTACGGGTTTTTCTTCTCCGTTACCAAAGGTGCTCAATGGATCTTTACCTTGGTAATACATGTCAAAAAGAATAGCTTCTCCGGCTATATTTTTCATGAGAATATCGCTAATGAATACATTTTCTACGATACCACCACGGCCTCTAGCTGTTTTAAAGCGAAGGCCTACATCTGTACCTAAAAACTGGCAATTGGAAACAAATAAATCATGTACTCCCCCCGACATTTCGCTTCCAACTACTACACCGCCATGTCCATGAAAGACTTGGCACTGATCAATCCAGATATGAGCACTTGGTCTAGCTCTTTTTCGACCTTCCTCATCTTTTCCGGATTTGAGACAAATCCCATCATCTCCTACATCAAAACTGCTATTTTTAACCAAGACATATTCGCAAGATTCAATGTCTATGCCATCGCCATTTTGTGCAAACCATGGGTTTTTTACTTTTATTTGGTTCACTGTCAGGTGTTTGCATAGTAATGGGTGAATGTTCCATGCGGGTGAATTTTGGAAAGTTACACCCTCCAATAAAATCTGCTCGCATTCAATCAAGCTAATCATATTAGGCCTTAAAAACTCCTTGATTTCTTGGGCATTATTAATATTCCAACCAGCGGCAACTACTCCTGGGCGGTCTAAATTGGCAGCTTTTAATGCACCAGCCGTTGGGTACCAAGTATCCTTTGATTCATTTAATATGCCACCAGATTTCACTAAAGTGGACCATTCCCCAGATGTTAATTTACCTTTTTTGACTGGTCGCCAGGCTTCACCAGCTCCATCAATGATACCTGTTCCACTGATGGCTATATTAATGGCCTTATAGGCCGAAATGGGGGATTGCGCTCGGATGGCTTCTACACCCTCCCAAAATGTGCTAACTAATGGATAGTCTTTACTGTGATGACTAAATTGCAATAATGCCCCTGCTTCAAGTTGTAAATTGACATTCGATTTTAAACTTATTGGTCCACTTAGCCAAAATCCAGCAGGAATGCTGACCACACCTCCTCCTTGGGCAGAACAGAGATCAATGGCCTGTTGGATTGCACTAGTATTTAAGAAGGTGGGGGAAGATGTGGCCCCATAGGAAACGATCGAAAAGGTGTCTTTTTTAAATGCAGTTCCTGCTACCAGAGGTAATTCATATTGGTACTTTTGACTGAAAGTAGATTTTTTAAGGAAGCTTCTCAGTGCTTCGTTGGAGTCGAAAATGGCAGAGGCTACAGCCTGCGCCATCCAAGATGCGCCGTAAACAGAAAAGTGAGTGTCATCTGTAACTCCTTTCATGAACTTTTTGAAGATTCCTGCGGGGTAGTGTAAGTATATTTTTTTGGAGAGCTCAGGACCCAGTTTTTCAATCTGTGCCCGACTGATTTTTTCTAAGTCGATCAATAGCACTTTTTCCTGCTTAGCTACTTCCCTAACTACTTGCGGATATTCGCCATGTTGGTCCACAAATATACCTGTTGAGTCAAATTTCCTTCTTTGTATTGAGGTTAATAATACGGGAATCCCGCCTTTGGAACGGGTTTCTTTTATGTAGCGATTTAGGTTTTCACGGTAATCGGTTTGTGCTGGAGCGTATCGACTAGTATCTGAAATTTTGGCGTCATTATGGCCAAATTGGATGAATACATAATCTCCTTTTTTGATTTGTTGAAATACTTTAGCCCATCTTCCTTCACGACGGAAGCTTTTGGTGCTTCGACCATTGTAAGCATGATTTTGAACCTCAACGGCCTCATTGAATAAATGTGCAAACGGCATTCCCCAGCCCGTTTCGGGATAGTCGGCAGAGACTTTGTCGGCCATCGTGGAATCCCCAATGAGAAAAACCCGCAAAGGTTCTGAGGCTTGGAAACTAAAAAGTGCAAGACTTAAAAAAAGGAATAGTATGCGAGATTTCATAAACAGGGGTTTCATTGTCTTTAAAAGAATACCGACAAAGAAATTTACCCGTTTACTTAGCGATTAATCGCAACACTACTTAAAATAGATTGGATGATCTGAAGGGTACTAATACCATCTGCTTCTGCCACATAATTTAGGATGATGCGGTGATTTAAGACGTCTGGAGCCATTTCTTTTATGTCTTCTGGCAAAACGTAATCACGGCCTTCTAAGTAGGCCATAACTTTAGCAGCTAAATTGAGGTGTATACTGGCACGTGGAGAAGCGCCAAATTGAATGTAATTGGCTTCTTGAACTAACCCGTACTCGGCTGGATTTCGAGTAGCAAAAATGAGTTCAATAATGTATTTTTCTAAGGTTTCACTGATGGTAATTTGGTTGATTTCCTTTCTGATTTTCTGAATATCTTCCAAATTCATAATGGTCTTTACCTCATATTGGAAATCCATATTCGACATTTTTCTCATCACCTCCAATTCCTGTTCTTTATCAAGATAATTCAGGAATACTTTTAGCATAAAGCGATCTACTTGCGCTTCTGGTAGAGGGAATGTACCTTCTTGTTCCACAGGGTTTTGAGTAGCCAGTACCAAAAAGGGCTTGTCTAATGGATAGGTTGTATCACCAATGGTTACTTGCTTTTCTGCCATGGCCTCCAATAAAGCAGATTGTACTTTAGCAGGGGCACGGTTTATCTCATCAGCTAAGATGATTTGAGCAAAAATGGGTCCCTTTTTTACTTCAAACTCATTTTTTAAGGGATTGTAAATCATGGTTCCTACCAAGTCGGCAGGTAATAAATCCGGAGTAAACTGTATACGGTGAAAATTGAGATCAAGTATTTTAGCTAATGTATTGATTGTCAATGTTTTTGCTAGTCCAGGTACGCCTTCTAATAGCACGTGTCCGCCAGTAAATAAGCCTACTAAAAGTCGATTAATCAACCTTTCTTGGCCCACCACTACCTGACTCATTTCATTTAAAAGGGCATTTATTTTTTCTCTAGAATCCATCGTATCAATATTTTATTATCCCTTCGGAGCTTACCATTTTTTAAAAATAACATAAACTGCCAGAAGTATTAGGCCAAATCCTAAGAAATGATTCCAAGCTAGTTTTTCAGACTTCACCACGAAAATAAGAAAAAGGGTGAAGACTATTAGGGAAATGGCTTCTTGAATGGTTTTTAATTCAAAAAAGGAGAATGGCCCTCCATTTTCTTTAAATCCGAGCCGGTTGGCGGGCACTTGCATGACATATTCAAAAAAAGCGAGCCCCCAGCTGAAAAGTATGATGGTCCAAATGCCAGCATGCTTCAGCCAGGAACTTTCTTTCCATTGTAAATGCCCATACCAAGCCAAGGTCATAAAGACATTGGATAATACAAGCAAAGCAATGGTGATAATGCTTTTCATTAGCTTAATTTCTTGTAACGGATACGTTTAGGAATGATGTCATTACCCAAGCGTTTTTTTCTAGCTTCTTCATATTCTGAATAATTGCCTTCAAACCAAGTTACCTGCGAGTCACCTTCAAAAGCTAAAATATGCGTTGCAATACGATCAAGGAACCATCTATCGTGGGAAATAACGACAGCACATCCTGCGAAATTCTCTAAACCTTCTTCTAGAGCACGAAGTGTATTCACATCCAAATCGTTGGTAGGCTCATCCAGAAGTAATACGTTAGCACCTTCTTTTAACATCATGGATAGATGGACACGGTTACGTTCTCCTCCAGATAGGTTCCCAATTTTTTTCTCCTGATCAGCTCCGTTGAAATTAAATTTGCTCACATAGGCACGGGCATTACTTTGTTTACCGCCTAACATGACCCAATCATTTCCATCAGAAATGGTCTCAAATACGGATTTTTCAGCTTTTAATTGATGATGTTCCTGATCTACATAAGCTAATTGCACGGTTTCACCCACTTCAAAGCTTCCAGAATCGGGTTGAACTTGTCCCGTTATTAATTTAAATAAAGTGGTTTTACCAGCACCATTGGGCCCAATAATACCCACGATTCCTGCTGGTGGCAAAGAAAAGCTTAAGTTTTCAAATAAGAGTTTGTCGCCATATGTTTTGGAAACACCTTGTACTTCAATGACCTTATTTCCTAAGCGTGGACCTGCTGGGATATAGATTTCTAATTTATCTTCTTTCTGTTTGTTTTCTTCGGAAAGGAGCTTTTCATAAGCGCCGATACGTGCTTTCGATTTAGCTTGACGCGCCTTAGGAGCCATTCTCACCCATTCCAATTCACGTTGTAAAGTCTTCTGACGACGAGACTCTGTTTTTTCCTCTTGCGCCAAACGGTTTTGTTTTTGTTCTAACCAAGATGAGTAATTACCTTTCCAAGGGATACCTTCACCACGGTCAAGTTCCAAAATCCAACCAGCCACATTATCCAAGAAATAACGATCGTGGGTTACGGCAATGACCGTTCCTTTGTATTGACGTAAATGCTCTTCTAACCACCAAACAGATTCAGCATCCAAGTGGTTGGTTGGCTCATCTAGTAATAATACATCCGGTTCTTGTAGTAACAGTCGGCATAAGGCCACACGTCTTTTTTCTCCTCCAGATAACGTACTAATTAGGGCATCCGATGGAGGACAACGCAAGGCATCCATAGCTTTTTCCAAGCGGTTATCTAGCTCCCAAGCATTGAAATGATCTAATTTTTCTTGCACTTCGCCTTGGCGAGAAAGCAATTTGTCAAAGTCAGCATCTGGTTCACCAAAGGCTTCATTGATTTCATCAAACTCTTTTAGTAGGTTTTTGATTTCGATCACCCCTTCTTCTACTACATCTAATACCGTTTTATTGGGGTCTAATTGGGGTTCTTGTTCTAATAAACCAACGGAATAGCCTGGTGAAAAAACGACTTCACCGGTATAGGATTTGTCGATACCAGCGATAATGCGAAGCAAGGTAGACTTACCTGAACCATTGAGACCTAGGACTCCAATTTTGGCTCCGTAAAAGAAAGACAGGTAAATATTTTTTAAAATGGTTTTCTGAGGAGGGATGGTCTTGGAGACCCTTTCCATCGAAAATATGATAGTTTCGTTGCTCATGCGGGGTTTGGAATTTTAATAAGCTACAAATATCGGAAAAAGCTGGAAACAGTTTCTTGATTATTTTTGGTTTACCTATATTTTTAAAAAGATTATTAATTCAAAATGTTTAGAGATTTATTAAAATTTAAATAATTTAGGGCTTTGTAATTAAGATTATTTAAACCACACCTAATTTTTGAGCCAGGGCATTTGCCTGAAGCTCTCTCAGATCAAAAGATGGAAGCAACCACCTCCAATGAATACGGATTTTGTCGTGACGGCAAAGTTTATATCAAAGCATTTCTCAATTTTCCCGAGCGTGAAATAGGGTTTGTTCGTAATACCGAACAAGAAGCACTGCAGTATTTTGTCAACCGATTTGAATTAGCCAAGAAAAAAGTGGCTGACCTTTCTCATGAAGTAAAGGAAGTTCAAAATAAAGGTTCATTTTTGACCAAAGTTGTTCAAATGAAAGCCTATTTGGCGGAGTTTGATGGACTGGGGGATTTTAAGCCTTTGTTTGATGAATTGGAAAAAATTGAAGAGTATTTGCGCTCTTTGATTCAACAAAATCAGGTTAAGAATTTAGAAATTAAGCGCGCCTTAATTGAAGATGCTAAAAATGCTGCTCATGGAGATGATGTATTATTAGCTACAGAGCAATTGGTCGAAATTAAATCCAAATGGGTTAAAACGGGTCCCGTAGATCGACAATTTCAAGATGAATTAACAGATACTTTTCAAGCTATTCTAGAGGCATTTTTCTTACGTAGAAGGGTGTATTTTGAAGAAAAGAATCGAATTATAGATGAGAAAATAGCCAAACTTCAAGGATTTATTGATGGAGTGCATCAATTGAGAAAAGCACCCGATATTGATGATTCGGTAGGTAAGGTTAAAGAATTACAAAAGGAGTGGAAAACGGTATTAGGTTTACCTCCTAAAAAACAATCGATGCTTTGGAAGAATTTCAAAAAGGCAAACGATATGTTTTTTGAAAAATACAACCGAATTAAAGGTATTGAAGTTAAACCGCGCATTGACCCTCGCATGCAGGAGTTAGTGGCGATGACCCAAGAATTAGAGTCTAAGTTGACCGACCAGATTAACATGCCAGCAATTGCGGATAAAGCGAAGGCCTATTTAGTTAAATGGAAAGAAATTACTGCTCAAATGAAATCTTTGGATCGTAGTTTGGCGGAACGTTTCAGAACCATTTGCGATAAGATTTTTGAAATGAATTACTTGTTACGAGTTATTTCATATCGTCACCCAGCCTTAAATGATAAGCCAAGAATTGAGCAATTGAAAATCATGATTAATCAAATGGATTACATGACTAAAAAAGAGCGCAGTGAATTGGAAAGCTTTATAGCGCAGGCTGAACAGGATCGTCAAATGGAAGAAAAACCCATACAGAGTAAGATCAATACGCAAAAGCGTAAAATCAGTATGAAGGAAATTCTATTGACAGGTTTTAAAGCAGAGTTAGATCAATTACTCAACGCTTAATCCCATTTGATGGGCTATATCTATAAAATCTAGCCCATCAAATGTACCTGAAGACATCATCAACAGGTTACTATTGGACCACGATTTTTGCAGTAGATAAGCCGACAAATCAGCTGGATTTCTCAGAATGATTAAGTTCGGATGCTCAAAATATTGCTGCACCTGATTATCTTCTATACGGTCCATTCGTTTAATTTCACGCGCATGCTCACTTAAATAAATGACAGCAAAATCGGCTGCATCCAACGTTTTGGCATAATGCGGTAAAAAAGCAGGATTTAGACTACTAAAGGTGTGTAATTCAAGGCAAGCAACGAGAGTTCTTTGTGGATATTGACTCTTAACAGCTAAGGTTGTTGCTTTAACTTTCGAAGGAGCATGGGCAAAATCTTTGTAGAATAGACATGAGTCAGACTTTCCTACTAATTCTAATCGTTTGGCAGCTCCTTTGAATGATTGAATGGCTTGATAAAAATCGCTGGAAGAAACTCCTACTTGTTCGCATAGCAAACGCGCCCCGTTTAGGTTTTTCAAACTATGTTCACCAAAAATCTGGATCTCATATTCTTTGCCATCTAATCCCTTTAAAATGGTTTGTCCATTTTTAATGAAAGAGGGATGCGCTTCATAACCCGTTTTTTCTGTATGATCCGGGCAAGAGTCTGTTAATTGATTCAGAATTTTATCCGTTTGGTCGTAAAATAAACTACCCGCTTTTGGCATGGACTTAATCAATTCTTCAAATGAAGCCGTGTATGATTCAAAAGTTGGATATACATTAATGTGGTCCCATGCAATTCCTGAAATCAAGGCGATATGTGCTTGGTACAATAAAAATTTGGCTCTTTTGTCAATAGGCGAAGCCAAATATTCATCCCCTTCAATAACAATGATAGGTGCATCGGATAAAGATGCCATTAAGTCGAAACCTTCAATTTTAGCGCCAACCAAGTAATCAAATTTTTTGTTGAGAGTCTTCAGCACATGAAGCACCATGGAAGTGATACTGGTTTTACCATGACTACCAGCAATGACAATACGCTGTTTATTTTTACTATGTTCGTATAAGAAAGAAGGATAAGATTCTATACGAATGCCCAATTCTTGTGCCTTTATTAATTCAGGGTTATCGGCACGCGCATGCATACCTACAATGACACAATCTAAATCGCTCGTGATTTTTTCTGGAAACCATCCAAAACTATCGGGTAAAATACCGTGTTTAGCTAGTAAGCTTTTTGAAGGTTCATAGATTTCATCATCAGAACCTGAAATATGATATCCTTGAAGCTGAAGAGCTAAGGCTAAATTATGCATCGCCGCACCACCTATAGCGATAAAATGAATTTTTGGCATGTAACATTGTATAGAATAGTTTGCAAAGTACATACTTTTATTGCAGTTTTGCACGTTTTTCCACAATTCGAGAGTACTCGTTTTTTAATTTGGTAAGTATCCATGAAAAATTACATCGATCTAATTGATCAAACCATTGAATTTCCTACCCGGGAATTTAATATCAATGAGAACAATGAGTTATTGTTTAATAATGTGCCTTTGATGGAGATTATTAAACAGTATGGTACACCATTAAAATTATCCTATTTACCCAAGATTGGGGAGCATATCGATAATGCCAAATTATTGTTTAGAAATGCCATTAAGAAATACAATTACAAGGGGAATTACACCTATTGTTATTGTACTAAATCCTCCCATTTTTCTTTTGTGTTGGATGAAGTAATTAAGCAGCATGTGCATTTAGAAACTAGTAGTGCTTTTGATATACCGATCATTCGGGATATGTATGAACGTGGGAAAATTTCTAAGTCGACCTATATTTTGTGCAATGGTTATAAGCAGCCATTGTATACACAATATATATCTGAGTTTATCAATGAAGGCTTCAATTGTATTCCTATTTTGGATAATTTGAAGGAAATTGATTTTTATGAAAAGTCAGTAACTGCCGATAAAGTGAACTTAGCCATTCGTATTGCTACGGATGAGGAACCAGATTTTGCTTTTTATACCTCTCGTTTAGGTGTTCGATATTCTGATGTAAATTCCTTGTATTTGGAGAAAATCAAGCCTAATCCTCGTTTTAATTTGAAGATGTTGCATTTCTTCATCAATACAGGAATTAAGGATAGTGCTTATTATTGGTCGGAATTAAGTCGATTTATTTACAAATATTGTGAGATCAAAAAAATCTGTCCGGAATTGGATTCGATTGATTTGGGAGGAGGCTTGCCTATTCAGACTTCGTTGCAATTTAATTATGATTATCAAGCCATGGTGGATGAGATTGTAGAATCTATCTCTTGGATTTGTAATAAAAATAACGTTCCTGTTCCTAATATTTTTACTGAATTTGGTTCTTATTCAGTAGGTGAGAGTGGAGCTGTTTTGTATGAGATTATTGATCAAAAATTACAAAACGATAAGGAGCTTTGGTATATGATTGATGGGTCATTCATCACTCAATTACCGGATTCATGGGGAATGAACCAAAAGTACATCATGTTACCTGTGAATAATTGGGGCTCGCCCTATCAAAAGGTGAATTTGGGAGGACTAACTTGCGATTCCATGGATTTTTATAATACGGAAGCGCATAGTTCTGACTTATATTTGCCTATTTTTGAGGAAGCAACTGAAAGACAGTACGTTGGATTCTTTCATACGGGAGCCTATCAGGAGTCATTAGGTGGTTATGGAGGTATTCAACATTGTTTGATTCCTGCCCCTAAACACGTGATCATTGATCGTTTAGAGGATGGAACCGTGACAACTCGCTTGTTTTCTGAGGAGCAAAATAGTAGTTCGATGTTGAATATTTTAGGGTATAATCAACCCGTATCCATTCAACAGGAGGAGGATTTGAAAGCGAAAATTGAGCTTGAAATTAAATCAAAAACTAAATTAGCATCTGTTTAAAACTAATTATATGAAAAAAGTATTGGCCATCGTGTTGCTTGCCACTTTTGTTTGTGCTGCATGTTCACAAAATACCAATTGTCCAGCTTACGGTACTACCCGTGCTGATGCCCCTAAAGTAAAGCGAGGTTAATCCTCCCAGTTAAAGCTTTTCGAGACAGCTTTCTTCCATTGTTTTTTCATATGGGAACGTTTGCTGTCATCCATTTGGGAATTCCAACGGTGTTGGATAGCCCAATTTTTCTTCAGATCTTCTAAGTTTTCCCAATATCCTACTGCCAAACCTGCGGCATAGGCAGCGCCTAGCGCAGTTGTTTCGATGATTTTTGGACAAATGACCTCTTGTCCCAATATATCTGACTGAAATTGCATCAATAATTCATTGACTACCATACCCCCATCTACTCGTAAAGATGAAATGGAGATACCGGCGTCTTTTTCCATAGCTTCTAAAACTTCCCAAGTTTGAAATGCGGTGGCTTCCAAAGCTGCACGGGCAATGTGGCTTTTATTGACATAGCTGGTTAGACCGACTAATACTCCACGAGCATCCTGTTTCCAATATGGGGCGTATAATCCAGAGAAAGCAGGCACGAAATAACAGCCTCCATTATCTTCTACTTCTTTAGCTAAATTTTCTATGTCAGGGCTGTTTTGAATGAGGCCTAAATTATCACGTAACCATTGTACGAGAGAGCCAGCAATTGCCACGGAACCCTCCAGGGCATAATGTACAGGTTCATTTCCCAATTGATAGGCTACAGTAGTTAATAAACCAAATTGGGAAGGAATGGCTTGTTTCCCTGTATTCATTAGCAGAAAACATCCTGTTCCATAGGTATTTTTTCCTTGACCTGGGTCAAAACAGGTTTGACCAACTAGAGCGGCTTGTTGATCGCCTAAGATTCCTGCCAAAGGAACACCTTCTAAGACACCTTTTGAGTTTCCATAGACTTGTGAGCTAGCTTTAATCTCAGGAAGCATGGCTTTTGGGATACTTAAAACTTGTAATATTTCATCATCCCAAGCGCAAGTGGCTAAGTCCATTAATTGTGTTCTACTGGCATTGGTGACATCAGTGATGTGGATTCCTCCTTCGGTTCCCCCAGTTAATTGCCAAGAAATATAGGTATCCATTGTGCCAAATAGCGCTTCGCCATTCAGGGCATCCTCCCTTAAACCAGGAACATGATTGAGTAACCAGCGTAGTTTTAATCCGCTGAAATAGGTAGCTAATGGTAATCCTGTTTTAGCTCTGAAACGGTCCATACCTCCATCTTGGGCTAGTTCAGCTAATTCTGAGCCAACGCGGGTGTCTTGCCAAACGAGGGCATTGTGATATGGTTTCCCAGTTTTTTTATTCCAAACAACGGTAGTTTCTCGTTGATTTGTAATTCCAACCGCTGCAATATCTCGGGCAGATAAACCCGCTTTTCCAAGAGCTAGACCAATTACCTCTTGGACATTTTGCCAGATTTCTTCCGCATTGTGTTCTACCCAACCTGCTTGTGGATAGATCTGCTCGTGTTCTTTCTGGCCCATGGAGATGATTTCACCTCCTTTGTTAAAGATGATAAATCTAGAACTTGTTGTTCCTTGGTCAATGGATCCGATATACATGATGAATCTTTAGTTTAATGTCAATAAATAGGCACCAATTAAAGCACCAGCCGAAGGGCCTAAAACGGGAATCCAAGCATATTCCCAGTCGCTTTTGCCTTTGTTGGGGATAGGTAGAATGAAATGCATGATGCGAGGACCTAAATCTCTAGCAGGATTAACAGCATATCCTGTAGTTCCTCCTAAGGCTAAACCAACTGCCCATACAAGAATACCTACTAAGAAGGGGCCTAGGCCATGTTCGATGGTAGAAAATGTGCCTAAAGCTACGATGATTAAGGCGGAGGCAAATGCTTCAGAGATGAAATTATATGGCCATGATTTGATAGCTGGATCCGTACAAAAAGTAGCCTTAATGGCACCGGGATCCTCAGTTACTTGATAATGAGGTTGATAATGTATCCAAACCAATAATTGTCCCAACATAGCACCAAGTAATTGACCGCCTACGTAGGTAGTAAAAAGTGACCAATCACCCGTTTTGGTACATCCTGCAATAGTAACGATGGGATTTAAATGGGCTCCAGGACTACCAAAATAGGTAGAAACAAATATCCCGATGGTAACAGCAAATGCCCAAGCAGCCGCAATGGCAAGTAATCCTGTTTGATGGCCTTTCGTGCCTTTTAATAAAACATTGGCAACTACACCATTACCTAAATAAAGTAAAGTGGCTGTTCCCGCTAATTCTCCAATAAAAATAGAACTCATTGTATAAGGTTTAAATACCTTCAAAAATATGAAATTTATCTATAATAAATAGGCTTTTTTTTAGAGTCTAAGAGATATTTTACGAATTTAATTTTGCTTGTGATGGCCATTTATTGCAGGCTTAAATTTATCTTTGATTAACGATTGTAAATTTTTAAGTTTTATGCGTGAAGACTATTTGAAGGGAGATTCTGAGTCATTACCTCAGCAGGAAAAAGAAATAGATAAGGCCTTACGTCCTTTGAGTTTCTTTGATTTCACGGGTCAAGGAAAGATCGTTGAAAACTTGAAGATATTTGTAGGTGCGGCAAAGGCCAGAGAGGAGGCTTTGGATCATGTATTGTTGCATGGCCCTCCAGGCTTAGGTAAGACTACGCTTTCTCATATTATTGCGAATGAATTAGGGTCCACTTTGAAAATTTCTTCAGGACCAGTGTTGGATAAACCTTCCGATTTAGCTGGTTTATTAACCAATTTACAGCCCTATGATGTGTTATTTATTGACGAAATACATCGTTTGAATCCGATTGTCGAGGAGTATTTATATTCGGCCATGGAGGATTATAAAATAGATATCATGTTGGATTCGGGCCCGAATGCCAGAAGTATTCAGATTGGTTTGAATCCATTTACATTAATTGGGGCCACAACTCGAGCTGGACTACTTACCTCGCCATTAAGAGCGCGATTTGGTATTAATGCTAGATTGGAGTATTATGATGCTAAATTATTAACGACCATCGTGAAGCGTTCCGCAACTATTTTGAATATGCCCATCGATGAAACGGGGGCTTTTGAAATTGCCAGAAGGAGTAGAGGTACGCCTCGTATAGCCAATAATTTATTGAGGAGAACAAGGGATTTTGCTCAAATCAAAGGTACAGGAAGTATTGATGTGGAGATAGCCAAATTTGCTTTGGAGGCCTTGGATGTGGATATGAATGGTTTGGATGAAATGGATAATCGCATCTTGTTAACTATTATTGAAAAATTCAAAGGAGGGCCAGTGGGTCTAACGACCATTGCAACGGCCTGCGGAGAAGAAGCGGAAACAATAGAAGAAGTTTATGAGCCGTTTTTGATTCAAGAAGGCTTTTTAAAAAGAACTTCCAGAGGAAGAGAGGCTACCGAAAAAGCGTATCGACATGTCGGTATAGAACCAAGGTCTCAAACGGGGTCTTTGTTTTAATTTTGCATTTTTTACGTAACGCTGTCAAGGTTTTAAACCTTGACAGCGTTGGTAAAAGTCCTCTTTTTTATTTGCAAAAAGAAGTAGTTTCTTGGTAATCGATAGATAAAATCAATTCATTGATTTTATCTATATTTTATCAGTTTTTTAAACTGATTGGAGATTAGAAAGAATGTAAATTTGCCTAACGCTGGCAAGGTTTTAAACCTTGACAGCGTTGTTGAAACTAGGCGTTTTTCTATTAAGCGGATTGAATATTAATCTATTTTAACTCGAATGACAGCTCCATCATTTCCCTGAGAAACTTGTACAAAATATACGCCCGCTGCTGCTTTCTTTAAATCAACTTGACCTAAATAACGGCCTTGGAAATCTTTGACCGTTTCAGAAGCGACTTCCTTGCCATTCACATCTCTTACTGTAATTGCTACATTTCCATTTTCTGGAGCATGGAAACGAATATTTAATTTCCCATTAAAAGGATGATTTGGGTTAGCAAAAAGCCCTTTGATTGTACTAGATGCTTGTCCCCAAGCCAAATTTTGACCACCCATTGGGAATCCTTCTTCTTGAAGTCTTCTTAATCCACGGAATTCAGGGCCATTTTCATCAAAATCAAATTTGAAATTTTTTCCTCCTGGCATATCTTCCATATGAATTTCCATATCGTCTGGTCCGTGACGGAAAATACGAACTTGATTGTTGTCTAGCTGATTTTTGAATTTCCTCATGCGTTTTTCGACTCTAGCCATTGCTTTTTTATCAAATTGCATAGGACCCATCGCATCTATTTGCATTCTGTTTCCTCCTCGCTTACGGATATCCATGGTGATGATTTTAGTTTTCCCATCAGATTTCCCAATTTCCTTATTCAATGAGTCATTCAATTGTTTCATTCCAGTTTCTGCCAAGTCTGGATTAGCAAATGTCCTCTCAATGACTCTCTGTTTGCCGTTTTCATCTACAACTATCTTAATCGTAGATTCCGATTTTGGCGTATCTTGTGCCAAGGTCAATGTTCCCATCGTTCCCAGTAGGGCCGATAAAATGAATGTTTTCATACAAGTTTAATTTTTGTGATGGCACAAACTTAGATAAAGCATTCAATACTTGACTGTTAAAGAATGTTAAGTGGCCTTTGAATCGAAAAATGGACCAATAAATCATTTAATTTTGTAATTCATTGGTTTGAAAAGATATGACCCAAAAGAAAATACGACTCATAATAGGTTTGATGACTTTGGCATTGATTGGCTTAATTTCCTTTCAATCTTATTGGCTTGGTTTTATGTTGGAAACCAAGAAAGAACAATTAGCAGCGGATATCCGAGATGGGATGGAGAAAGTTGTTCGTAAGCTGGAAAGACAAGAATTATATGTCTTATCCCAAAAACAAAGAGAATATGAAGGTCAACAAAAAGAGATTGCAGCTTTAGAAAAAAAGTTAGCCTCAAAAGCAATTCCTCATCCACCTCATCCTCCTCAATCTAAGGATCCAGCTTTTTTGACCCAGCATGACCCTATGGAACTCATCACGGAAGATATTTCCCATGAATTTAAATTTAACCAAGCTGAGCTTCAAGCCTTAAAAAGATTCCAGCAAAATGAAATGCCTAATGATATTTTATATGTTCGAAAGTCATTTATGCTTCCCAACGGCCAGATTGCAGAAGTAACAGAAGAATATCAAATTAATGCTGATCTCAAAGGAATAAATCGTCGATTGCGAGAAGAAAAGCAACTGAATGAGATGATGGGTGCTGTCAAACCTCGTGTCTTACAAGAGCTTAATCGAATCAAAGAAATTAATCGGGCGAGAGCAAGAGAAGCAAAGCGGCTTAGTGATTTGAACCGTATGCAGCCTAAATTTTTGGCTCAGTTGCATCAAGAGGATCAACAAAAAACAAGAAAAATCAATGCGCTCACGATAGACGCCGAAAAGCTTAAAGAAGAAAAGGCGGAACTTCAAAAAGTATTAAAAAAGACAGAAATGGCGAAAGAAGTCTTTGCCGATTTCCTTTTCAAAGAAAGACCAATAACACAACGTGTATCTACCAAGCATATTGATAGTTTAATCAAGCAAGAATTAGCAGAAAAAGGTATTTCAATGCCCTATGTTTTTGGGATCGGACCCAAAGAGACAGCAAAAGATAACTGGGTATATACCTCAGCAGGTTTAATGAAAACGCCAAGGGCACAATCAGCTTCATTTTTAACGCCTTTGTTCCCCAATGACTTACGCCCAAGTGGCCAGTATTTGCAAATATATTTCCCCAATCAAGAAGCTTTGGTTTGGGAGGCCATGAGCTTTAGTTTTTTAGGCTCAGCCCTATTATTATTAATCATGTTAGGCTGTTTTTACATAGCAGTAACTACCATCTTAAAACAAAAGAAGTTGGCAGAAGTTAAAAATGATTTTATCAATAACATGACTCATGAATTCAAAACGCCTATTTCAACCATTTCCTTAGCAGCTCAATTAATTCAAGAAGAGTCAAACGGCCTAAAAAATGATTCCATCAATCGATATATTGGCATCATTAAAGAAGAAAATATTCGACTAGGCCGTCAAGTGGAGCGGGTCTTGCAAACGGCCCAAATGGAAAAGGAAAATATCGTGTTGAAAAAGAAAGAAATTAATTTGAACACCTTAATTCAACAAGTAGCGGATATGAATGGGCCTTTGATTCAATCACAAGGAGGACATTTGAATTTATTATTAGATGCTACCAATGCTCAAATAGAAGTAGATGAAGTACATATTTCCAATGTACTTTTTAACTTACTCGACAATGCGATTAAATACAGTAAAGAGAAACCTGAAATAACTATTAGCACCAATGCGAGTCCTACATCACTGAGTATTCGTATTTCTGACCAAGGCATTGGCATGGCCAAGGAGGTACTCGGTTCTGTGTTTGAGCCGTTTTATCGAGTTCCAACAGGAAATGTACATAATGTGAAAGGCTTTGGCTTAGGATTGAGCTATGTGAAAAAAATTGTTGAAGCACATGGTGGTACCGTTCAAGTTTCTAGCTTACCACAAATCGGAAGTACGTTTGAGATTAATTTACCTTTTCACCCAACAGTTTAATATCAACACAAATGGAAAATAGTCATCCATCTATTTTATTAGCCGAAGATGATCCGAATTTGGGATTATTGTTGTCTGAATTTTTAAAAAAGAAAGGATACGAAGTCCAGTGGGCTCAAAATGGTGATGAAGCCTTGGATATGTTTGTCAAGGATTCATTTGATATTTGCCTATTGGATGTCATGATGCCTAAGAAGGATGGCTTTTCCTTAGCCAAGGATATACGTGCGACACACTTAGATGTTCCCATTATTTTCTTGACCGCCAAATCCATGGAAGAGGATACCTTACAAGGTTTTAAAGTAGGGGCAGATGATTATTTGACCAAGCCATTTTCGATGGATGTATTAGTCGCACGGATTGAAGCTGTATTGAGAAGAACGCATTCGGGCAAATCAGTACCAAGCTTAGCAGATGAGGTTAACTTGGGGGATTTTGTATATGTACCTCAAAAAATGAAATTGATTTTGGGGCAAACAGAACAAAAATTCACGCCTAAAGAAAATGACTTAATGAAACTTCTATGTGAAAATTTGGGTAGACCTGTAAGTAGGAGTTATGCTTTAAAATTGATTTGGGGAGATGATACCTATTTTAATGCACGAAGCATGGATGTATATATGACCAAACTGCGGAAAATGCTGAAAGAAGACCCCCGCGTGCAGCTAATGAATCTGCACGGCGAAGGTTTTCGATTAAGTGTTGAAGGGCTTAGTTAATGTATTCAAAGCCACAATATGGCACGAGCACCTGAGGGATCTTGATTCCATCTGGGCCCTGATTATTTTCTAAAATAGCCGCTACGATACGTGGAAGTGCTAAAGCTGATCCATTTAAGGTATGGCAAAGGATGGATTTCCCGTCCACCTTGGTACGTAATTTCAAGCGATTTGCCTGAAATGTTTCAAAGTTGGATACCGAACTTACTTCCAACCAACGGCCTTGTGCAGCTGACCAAACTTCCATGTCATAAGTCAAAGCCGAAGCAAAACCCATGTCGCCACCACAAAGACGTAATACACGGTATGGTAATTCCATCTTTTGTAAAAGTCCTTGAACATGCTGTGACATTTCCTCTAATGCTTGATAAGAAGTTTCAGATTTATGAATCTGAACAATCTCAATTTTATCAAATTGGTGCAAGCGATTCAAGCCACGCACATGGGCACCCCAAGAACCCGCTTCACGACGGAAACAAGGAGTATGACCTACGTTTTTGATGGGCAATTCTTTTTCGTTGACAATGACATCACGGTACAAATTGGTAATAGGTACCTCAGCCGTTGGAATTAAATAAAGACCTTCTTCTTTGGTGACATACATTTGCCCCTCTTTATCAGGCAATTGACCTGTACCAAAACCTGAATCTTCATTGATTAAAATGGGAGGCTGAATCTCATAATAACCTGCTTTAATAGCTTCATCTAAGAAGAAATTAATCAACGCACGCTGTAAACGAGCCCCTTTACCTTTATAAACAGGAAAACCCGCCCCTGTGATTTTGTTTCCTAAATCAAAGTCGATGATGTCATATTTCTTAATCAAGTCCCAGTGAGGCTGAGCTGCATCACCTAAATCGGGAATAGAGCCCCAGCTTAAAACCACTTCATTGTCTTCGGCAGTTTTGCCTTCAGGAACCGAGCTATGGGGTAAGTTAGGAAGGGTAACTAATAATTCATATACTTCTTGTTCTGCATTTTTAGCAGCATCTCCCAACTCTTTAATACTAGCTTTTAAAACTGCTGTTTCCGCTTTTTTCGATTCAGCTAAATCAGCTTGGCCATTTTTCATAAGAGCCCCAATTTCCTTTGCTGCGGCATTGGATTTCTCTAAAACTTGCTCAGCTTGCTGCAACAATGTTTTACGCTTATCGTCCAAGGAAATCAATTGCTCGACTACCTTTTCAGCTTCAAAAAAACGTTTTTTCTGTAAACCTTGAATGGTTACTTCGGTATTCGCACGGATAAAAGCAAGCGTTAGCATATGATCAAATTTAGAAGAATAAACCTTCGTTTAAGGCATTTAATGACTCATTTTTATGTTTGGCATCCACCAAAAGGGAGATATTGTGCTCAGATGCACCATAAGAAATCATGCGAATCGGAATGTTTTTCATGGCATTCAATACTTTGATAGCTATTCCTTCTTTATCTGCCCAGAAATTACCAACGATACATATAATCACTTGGTCTTTATCTGGATCTTCCAACTCTGCAAATTCCCTCAATTCGCTCATGATGGAATCTAAATGCATGGTTTGGTCTATGGTAACCGAAACAGAAACTTCTGACGTGGTGATCATATCCACCGGAGTTTTATATTTCTCAAATACCTCAAATACGCGTTTTAAGAAACCGTAAGCATTCAACATACGAGTTGAATGGATGTAAATGGCTGTAATATTATCTTTGGCAGCGATGGCCTTAATTTCCACATCGGTTGATTTCTCAGAGATCAAAGTACCATAAGCACTTGGCTCCATGGTGTTTTTCAAACGTACCGGGACACCTTTCAATTTAGCAGGAGTGATGGTACTTGGATGTAAAATTTTTGCACCAAAATATGCCAATTCTGCCGCTTCGGCAAAAGATAATTCTCGAATAGGGAAGGTATTCTTCACGATACGTGGGTCATTGTTGTGCATACCGTCAATATCTGTCCAGATTTGAACTTCCTCAGCAGCAATAGCACCTCCAATTAATGAAGCCGTATAGTCTGAACCACCACGTTTCAAGTTATCTACCTCTCCTTGCGGATTACGGCATATAAAACCTTGGGTAATATAAATTTGCTTACCTGGTTCCTTAGCCAAAATGGCTCCTAGATTCTCTTCAATTTTCTTTAAGATGGGTTCATTATCTTCATCTATTACCATGAAATCCAAAGCTGGAAGTAATAAAGAATTAACTCCCTCTTCTTGTAGATAAGCTTCAAATATTTGGGTCGATAATAACTCACCTAGAGCGACCATTTCCTTTTCTTGCTTCGTGCCATATGGGCTCGTTGCAATCAATTCATCAATAAAAGCAAATTCCTTATTAACAATGGATTTACCTTTAGCTAAACCTTGTTCTGTTTGGTATAATTCGGATAAAAAAACATCATAGTGATCGCGCAATGCTTGAGCTTTTGTTTGAGCTTCAGCAATTAGGCCAGCTAAGAGTGATTCTGAAATAGATAACAAGGAATTGGTACTTCCTGAAAGTGCTGATAATACCACGATTTTGGTTTTTCCATCTTCCGTAATCAATTGACGGATCGACTTCATTCTTTCTGGTTTTCCAACGGAGGTACCTCCAAATTTCCAAACTTGCATATGGGTTAAATTATGGGTTTATATTGCTAGCATTTTGATAGCCGTTATGGCCGCTTCATCGCCCTTGTTTCCATGTTTTCCTCCCGCACGATCCATCGCTTGTTCCTGACTATTCGGAGTTAATACTCCAAAAATGACAGGCTTGTCGTATTTTAAACTTACATCTGTAATTCCTTTGGCCACTGCGTCACAGATAAAATCAAAATGACGGGTTTCTCCTTGAATCACACAACCTAAACAAATGACGGCATCAATTTCCGGTTTTTGTGCCAATTTTTGAGCACCTAAGCTTAATTCAAAACTTCCCGGAACTTGTACTCGGTGAATGTATTCAGCTTGGGCACCGTGGGCCAATAAGGTTTCTACACAGCCTTGATACAAGGCTTCTGTCACTTCTGTGTTCCACTCCGAAACTACTACGGCAAATTGCTTATCCTGAATAGCAGGAAGGCTTTCCGTCGAAAAATCGCTTAAATTTTTATGTTGGGATGACATCTTGAATGGATTAAAACAATAAGGGATAAAAGCTGTTGCTCTTATCCCTTCCTGATATAAAAATTTATCTAATTATTCAGAGATAGAGCTTTCTAATTGAGCTTTATATTTCTTAGCAGGTACAGCTTCTGCCGACTCAGGAAATTTTTCTGTGATATCAGTGTAAGCAGCTAATGCCTCTTTTCCTTGTTTGTTCGCTTCATATGCTGTAGCTAATTTCAAAAGGTAAGTAGGAGTAAAGAATTTGTTAGGCTTATAATCAGCGGCTTTTTTGTAGTAATCAATCGCTTCACTATATGATTTCTTTTCTACATAAGCATCTCCAATTAAGGAATATGCTCTAGCTTGTACTAATAAATCACCACTGCTGAAGTTTTTCAATTTTTCAATCGATTGATCAAATTTACCTTGTTTTAATAAGGCGATACCTTGATATAGATCAGCTAAATTTTGAGTGTTTCCTCCAAATTCGTCTGAAACTTTGTTCAATTCTTTGGTGGCTTTTGATAAAGAATCAGCTTCAAATGCGTAAACAGCTTTGAATAATTTCTTCTCACCCTCTTCATCTTGAGTTTGTGTGTACCACTTATAACCCAAAGTTCCTACCACTAAGGCCACGATGATGGCTCCTAATCCAAATACGGAGGTTTTATTTTTTTCAAAAAATCCAGTGACTTTAGTTAATTCTTGTTGTAGCGCCTCTGGGCTTTCAATAATTTCAATCGTTTCTTTAGTTTCTTTCTTTGCCATATTACGTCCTTATTTCAGGAGTCTAATTGTATTGACCTTTCATTAAATGAGTACAGACTCATCAAAGGTTTGCAAAATTATAAAATCTCTTTCATTTATATCAATATTAATGGAATCTTTTCGGTTTTATTTTCCTGATTCTTTAGTAAATTCGTCGGATTGCGGATTTTACAAGCATAAATTTAGTTCATGGCATTTTCCCGGATTGATCAATTTCAAAAAATTAAAGCAAATGAATCTGAATATGATATTTGTATCATAGGTGGTGGAGCAACAGGAGCTGGTGTGGCCTTGGATGCGGTTTTGCGTGGTTATAAAGTTTTATTGATTGAAAAAGGAGATTTTGCTGGACAAACCTCCTCTAAATCCACCAAATTAGTACATGGTGGTGTTCGTTATTTAGAGCAAGCCGTCAGGAACGTTGATTGGCAACAGTTTAAAATGGTGTACAAAGCTTTACATGAACGTAAAGTGATGTTGCAAAATGCTCCGCACTTAGCTCATCCTCTCGCTTTATTGACACCCTGTTATTCTTGGTGGGACCGAGTATATTATGGCATAGGCATGTGGCTATATGATCGTATTTCTGGAGTGACCAATTTGAAAAACAGCCAAGGTTTAGGCAACCAACAAATGGAGCGACTAGTACCCAATCTTCAAGTGAAAGGGATGTCTGGTGGTATTCTTTATTATGATGGTCAGCTCAATGACGCACGTTATGCTTTAGCTATTTTGCAGTCGGCAGAAAAGGAGGGGGCTGCCATTTTAAATTACTGTGAATTAAGCCACTTTGGATTAAGTCCTAAAAGTCTTAAAATCAAAAAGATACATTTCAAGGATTTAATATCGGGAGAGGAGCATGAAGTAAGTTGTAAAGTGGTAGTGAATGCCACGGGGCCTTTTACTGATCATATCCGCCAATTGGCCAATCTCAAATTGAAACCTAGAATGAAGGTTTCTCGTGGCGCGCATATTGTTTTGCCTAAAACTTTTTGGTCGGGGGAAACGGCTTTATTGATTCCAAAAACAGACGACGGTCGGGTAGTATTCATCATTCCCTGGAGAGATTATGTACTTGTTGGAACTACAGATGAACCTGATGAGTTGAAAGAGGATCCGGCTATCCGAGCGGAGGAGGAAGATTATTTATTAGACTATTTTAATCGTTTTGCATTAATAAAAGCGAGTAAGCAAGATGTAAGTTCAGGTTTTGTGGGACAAAGACCTTTACTTCAAGTAGGTCTTTCTGATGCTATGCAATCTGATACTAAGTCATTAGTGCGTGACCATGAAGTGGAAGTTGACCAACGTAGTAAGTTGGTGAGCATCATGGGAGGTAAATGGACTACTTACCGGGTTATGGCGGAGGATACTATGAATGTCGTAGAGGAAGAGGTTTTGCACCGCCACAAGCAAAGTTGTCGTACCAAAGATTATGTGCTTTTTGGAGGAAATAAAATGGATGAGACACTTTGGAGTCAACGAATCAAAGCCCTACATATTAGTGAATTAAGTGCTAATCATTTGCGTGAAATATATGGTTTTACGGCACTGAATGTATTGGAACATTGTGAACGAGAAAAGGGAGGATTGGAGTTAATCCATAGCTCATTACCTTATTTGCAAGGGGAACTGAATTATTTGAAGAATTATGAAATGGCAGAATGTTGGGAAGATATTCTATATCGCCGTTGGGGGATTAGCTTGCGAGATCAGGCAAAAGGGCAATTGATCATGGACATAAAAAAAGAGGCTTTTGCCTCCTTTCATTAATATTCGTCTTCATTGAAGAAGAAATCATCTTTGGTTGGGTAATCAGGCCAAATTTCTTCAATGCTTTCAAAAGGTTGTCCATCATCCTCTAATTCTTGCAAGTTCTCTACTACTTCTAATGGAGATCCTGTACGAATTGCGTAGTCAATTAATTCATCTTTTGAAGCAGGCCATGGTGCATCTTCTAAATAGGAGGCAAGTTCTAGTGTCCAGTACATATGTTTAATTTTAATTCTTAAAGATTCAAATTTTTGTCCTTTTCTCTTTTAGATTCTTAAGAATCAAAGATTTATCGGACTGCAAAAGTAAAATAAAAAAATATTTATGAAAGATTTATTTTTTAAATTTTGAATAAATAAAAATAAACCCGTTTTAACGCTTATAGAGCCCTGTTTTTTATGTTAAAATCCCGTACTATCTCGGTTGAAGTTTGTAGTTATTCCTTATTTTCCAGTATCGCAGCAGACCAAGCTGGTGCAGATCGTGTCGAATTATGTGCCTCTCCTTGGGAAGGAGGTACAAGTCCATCTGCAGGTCTAGTTTTTGAAACATTATCTCAGACTTCTTTAGGAATTCATGTCATGGTAAGAGCTCGAGGAGGCGACTTCTGCTATGATGCTTTTGAGAAGAAAACGATGTTAGCCGAGATTAATCAGTTTCTTTCCATGGGTGTTCATGGGATGGTCATTGGAGCCTTAACTCCACAGGGTGACTTAGATATTAATTTTCTAAAAGAGGTTAAATACATTGTTGGGGAATCCGCTGAACTTACTTGCCACCGTGCTATCGATGTTTCTAGGGAACCATTGGAAGTGATGGAAGCTTTAATTGATCTAGGCTTTGATCGAATTTTGACATCAGGTCAAAAGAATAAAGCCATGGAAGGAATTGAGGCAATATCAACGATGGTCGAAGCAGCACAAGGTCGAATTCAAATCATGGCAGGTAGTGGAGTAAATCCGCAAAATTGTCTTCAACTCGTGGATGCAGGCGTGGATGCAGTTCATCTTAGCGCAAGAACAACGAGAGAGTCTGACATGATTTATCGAAGACCTGGTATTTCCATGGGTGGTGTTGCCGAAATCTCAGAATTCGAAGTTGCTTATTCGAGTCAAGAAATTATTCGCGAGGCTGTTCAGAAAATCAGAAATTGTTAATCTTCGTATAATGGAGTTTCAATCCACTCATCTTGAGGGATTCGACTTAAATCATACAATGGGATTTGATTTCTTTGATAAGTAGGAATGGCAAAGTCGCTTTCATCTGGTCCACCTTTTTTGTAGTGATCTACCATTTTTTGGAATCGAACTTCTTCACTTTCCGTAGGAGCCGAGCTGGTGGTTCCAAACTCATCAAATTCTACGGTTGCACCTGAGATTAATGAGGCTGGTTTATTGGCCGTACTATAATGTTTCGTGTCACTAAACAAGAAATCGTCAAGTGCGTTTTGCTCATGCTCAAAGCCTGCAGCAATCACAGTTAAATATAAATCCTCTCCCAATTCATCATCTGTAGAGAAACCAAATTTCACCATGTCAGCTTGATCATTGATACGGCCATTTAGGTACTCAATGATGATATTTTGTTCGCTCATGACTAAAGCATGTTCTGAACTTGTAGAAACTGTAACTAAAATACGTTTGGCTCCTTTAATTTCTTGGGAGTTTAAAAGTGGGGATTCAAGGGCTTCTGCAATAGCTTGAAAAGCACGATCTTCTCCTTTACCTAGTGCAGAGCTCATCATGGCTTGACCCGCATTTTTCAATACCTTTTTTACGTCCATGAAGTCCGTATTGATATCTCCAGGTTTTGCAATGACGTCAACCACACTTTTTACTGCTTTGGCTAACACATCGTCCGCTTTAGCGAAGGCATCCTTCACTGCTAGTTTCTCGTAAATTTGCGCCAACTTATCGTTCATTACGACTAGTACGGTATCACAATATGTTTTTAATTCTTGAATACCCGTTAAAGCATATTGGATTTTTTCACGACCTTCCCATGCATAAGGAGCAGTAACTACGGCTACTGTTAGTAAACCTCTTTTTCTCGCAATTTCAGCCACAACTGGGGCAGCACCTGTACCTGTTCCTCCCCCCATACCTGCAGTAATGAAAAGCATTTCTGTGCCATTTGTCAACACCGCATTAATTTTATCAATACTATCTAATGCAGCTAATTTTCCAACTTCTGGATCCGTTCCAGCACCAAGCCCTTGCTCTCCTAATTTGATTTTGGTCTTAACAGGATTCGATGCCAAAGCTTGAGAATCTGTATTGCAAATAATCAAATCCGCTCCTTTGATCTTCATGTTATCCATGTGGCGAACCGCATTGGAGCCACCACCACCTATACCAATAACTTTGATGATGGATTTGAAGGATGATTCAGGAACAATTTCCATTTTATGATCGAAAAAGGAAGGGTTCTGGTTATTCATAATATAAATATGCTTTTAGGGAATAATCTAATTTAATAAAATCTAATCGAATGCGCTGTTTAATCTTTACCCCAGCGCCATTCATTACCTAACTCTAAATCTCTTCTCAAATTTTGTTTAATGAAGAAATCTCGAGTCGAATAAAAATCTAGTTTTTTTGCTGGAATCGAGTTGGCATTCGCCACACCATATAACAGCATCGCTGTGTATTTTACCGTATTTTCTAATTCTTTTTTGTTGACCAAATCAAAAGAGTCACAATTGGCATGATAACAATCTAATACCCGCTTTTCTAAGCGACCGATGGGTGCACTAGCTGGAATCCCTTCCAATAAAAATGATTGATGATCGGAATGTAATCCTGCACTATTGCTAATCTCATTTCCAAAAGCAGGGTCAATCGACTTAATTTTATTGCCAATTTCTTTTAACAATGCGACTAACTCGTCTCTACCTCCTGCATTGAAACCAGATACATTGTTGGTCATATCCAGATTAATCATGTATACGATTTCATCAATTTCTCCCGTCTTTTTGGCTCTTTCAATATAAGCTTTAGAGCCAAGTAAACCTTCTTCCTCGCCCATGAATGCGACAAATTCAATGGTCCTTTTATTTTTAAGTCCCAATGCTTTAAATGTTCTAGCGATATCTATGACCGAAAACGAACCAATGCCATTGTCGATAGCACCAGTGGATAAATCCCAAGAATCTAAATGACCACCAATAATGATTTTCTCTTTACGGTATTTTTTGTTATCCCCTTTCAAAGTAGCCACCACATTGCGAGCTTTGATAGGTTTACTCACATTATGCATTTCGATTAAACTCAACAATCCAGGCTGTTCCAACAACCATTTGCGGATTTCAACACCACTCTCCCAACTGATACAAACAGCAGGAATTGAAATTAAATTTCCAGTGACAGAAGCAGTACCAGTTAATAATACTTGCCCTTTCACTGTGTTAACAAAGATGACGCCAATGGCTCCATATTGAATGGCTAAAGCTGTTTTTTCCGAGCGGTGCAAGTTTTTTTGACCTGGTTTAGGGTCAACCAAACCTATATTCATCACGGCTACTTTACCTTTGATTTGCTCTTTTTTTGCCTCAAAATCCACATCGAGTCCATTTCCCATATCCACCATTGTGCCCGTAATATTGGCTTCTACGGGTGTCATAGCTAAAGAAACTACAGGGACTTCTCTGAAATCATCTGATTTAGGAGGTGCAATCGAAAGGGTTACCGTATCTCTAGCCCAAGCCTCTACCTGAAAACCTTGAAACTTTGTATCACGGAATCCATATTTTTTAAAAAGGTTAAAAGCGAATTCTTCTGCTTTTTTACCTTTTTCACTACCTGTAAGGCGATGACCTAAGGTTTGACAGGCAGTACCTAAGGAAGAATAAGCCAATGAATTTTGATCTACTTCATCTTTGATTCGCTTAAATGCTGACTCTAAACTTTCTTCACCTCCAATGGATGGACCGAAACCCGAAGAAGTGATTAAGAAAACAAAGATCAAGATGGATAATATACTTCTCTTCATGGATTAGTTTAAATAGGATGAAGGCTTACGATTCAGAAATTTACTTTTTTTTGATCAAAATACCAATTAGCACGAATAGGTTTTTAGTGAAATTCCTATTTAGGGAAGTAAGCACTCATTACTTCCTGACTTTTTCAAAAGTTTACACCAAAACTCCTTTTCTTTTTCAGGAATCGCTTTTCCTCCATAATAATTTTTGACCCTAGTTACCGCTTGGTCAACTAATTTTTTATCCAAATCAATTAAGACTTCTAAGTAGATAAATCGGGCAGCAATTTGTTGAGGTTTTAAACCAATGGCCTGTAATCCGTCTTTCAGTCGCTGAAGTCGTTCAGGGCTATAGGTTCTTGCTCGGCCACTATACAAACTAGTCATAATCGTATTTTCGGCTGTTTGCTTAACTTCCAAACTATCAAACTTGCTTTCGTAGTTTTTGATATGTGTGATGAAATGTTGGAATAGCGCATTGTTGTCATCCATCATGACTTTTTGAATAAGCAAAAAACTAGTTTCTCCTTCAAATTCTTCGGGTTTAATCAATTGAACTAGGTCATTGACTAAAGCCACATTTTTCAATGTATCCAAACTTAAACGAGTGAAATAAGCGGCAGAAATCATATTTTCTTTATTCCTTTCACCTGCACTATATCGTTCTAATAATTGGGCTTGGTTTTGCTGCGGGTTTTTGGCTGCATCCAATAATTTAATGATACCCGCTACTGAGTTAGTAGCTTCACCTACTGGTTCAATATTCCAAACTTTTCCCTTTGGGGAAAATACAATAAACGAAGGAGTGGATGGGATAAAGATTTTACGAGAACGTAAAAATGCATTGTTTTCACGCTTGCTTAGGTCCAACTGATACGCATGATAATTTTTATCAAGGTAAGTTTTAATGGCTGGAAGGCTCAAGGTTTTATCATATGCGATGCAATGAGAACAAGTGGGTAAAAATGCCTCAAAAAAGATCGGTTTATTTTCCTTTTCAGCTTTTTTAAATATTTCATCCAGGGCTATGAAGGGTCTGAAAGATTTATTTTGGTCAATTTTTTGTGCCTTAGACGGTTGTAGAAAGCTCAGAAAACTGAAAAGTATCAAAAAGGATAGACGCATAGAAGATATTTTTTCTCAAAAATACATCATCCTGCCCAATTTTCTCTATCTAAATTTCGGTAGGTAATCGCTTCTGCGATATGTTCCGATTGAATATGAGATGATTTTGCTAAATCAGCAATGGTGCGCGCCACTTTTCGAATTTTATCAAAAGCCCTCGCAGATAATTGTAATTTGTCCATTGCAACGGAAAGTAATTGCTGGGATGCTTGGTCAAGATGGCAAAATTCATTGACTTGCTGACTCGACATCATGGCGTTGGAATGGATTTTGGGGAATGGGATGAATCGATTTTGCTGAATTCGCCGAGCTTCCATGACTCTATTGCGGACAAATTCACTTGATTCTGCTGCTCGCCCAGTACTCATTTCTTCAAATTGAACAGGCACAATTTCTATATGCATGTCGATTCGATCCAGTAAAGGACCTGAAATTCGATTTAAATAGCGCTGTACTTGTCCGGGACCACAAACACAGTCTTTATTAGGATGATTGTAGTAGCCACAAGGACAAGGGTTCATGCTAGCTACCAACATAAAATTAGCGGGAAATTCTAATGACCATTTAGCTCGGGAAATAAATACATTTCGATCTTCTAGGGGTTGACGCATAACTTCCAAAGCATTTCGATTGAATTCAGGTAGCTCATCTAGAAATAGAACGCCATGATGGGCAAGGGAAATCTCTCCTGGTTGAGGAAACGAACCTCCGCCAACCAAGGCAGCATTGGAAATAGTATGATGTGGACTTCTAAAGGGGCGATGCGTCAATAAAGCATGCTTTCCCATTAATTTTCCAGCCACAGAATGAATCTTAGTTACTTCCAGAGCCTCTGGTAAGGAAAATGGGGGAAGTATGGTTGGTAATCGTTTAGCCAACATGGTTTTTCCAGCACCTGGAGGACCAATCATTATCAAGTTATGACCACCAGCTGCCGCAATTTCAAAAGCTCTTTTGACAGCTTCCTGACCTTGTACTTGTGAAAAATCTACATCAAATGAGTCATGGGATTCACCGAATAAAGCGTGTACATCCACATAAGTAGGGGCTATGGTTATTTTATTGCGAATAAACTGAATGGTTTCTCGAAGATGACTTAATCCAAATACCTCTATCCCTTCTACCATAGCTGCTTCTATGGCATTTTCTTCTGGTAAAATTAGCTTTGTGATTCCTCTATTTTTAGCTTCTAAGGCAATAGGTAAAGCCCCTTTGATAGGGCGAATCGTTCCATCTAGGGCCAATTCCCCCATAATGACATATTCGTCAAGCCCTTTTAATTCAACCTGTTCTGATGCTTCTAATATAGATAGAGCGATAGGTAAATCATAGGCTGAGCCTTCTTTCCTGATATCAGCAGGTGCTAGATTAATGATGACCTTTCTCCTTGGGAAAAAAAATCCAGTATTCTTTAAAGCTGATTCAACTCGTTGAATAGATTCTTTAATGGTGGAGTCAGGAAGTCCAACTAAATAGCATTTACTACCTTGCCCAACATGGGTTTCAATGGTGATGAGGTTGGCAGACACCCCAAATACGGCACATCCATACGTTTTGGCTAACATTGTTTTTTGTTAGGCAAATTAGCAGGAATGGCAATAGGACTTAATCAGTTAGTTGGACTTTGTCAGCATTTACCAATAGCTTGATATTTTTACCAAAAACCAAGGGGAAATTTTGTGCAATATGTCCTGATGGAAATTCAAAGGCAATTGGATATTGACTTCCAAATGTATGTTCTAGCATAATTTGATTCACATTTTTACCCACACTAAGGCCTGCTTCTTTACAGTCACTAAATCCACCCACAATTAAACCTGCTAATTGGTCCAGTATTCCTGCTCTTTTTAGTTGTAAAACCATTCGATCAATATGGTATAAGTTTTCACCCACATCTTCCAATAGTAAAATCTTACCCCTAAAATCTGGTAGACTCTTACTCCCAATCAGATGCACAATCAGCGACAAATTTCCTCCTACCAAGATTGATTCGGCTTTACCTAATCGATTATCTGAGTCAGCTTCAATCTCAATGTGGGTTTTACCTTCAAAAAGCAAGTTTCTTAGCATTTCCAATGCTTCATCGCCACCTACCTGGCAGAAATTATGTGGCATTGGCCCATGTATACTAGCAATTCCTAAGTTCGCCACATGATTTAAAATGGCCGTAATGTCAGAAAATCCAATAATCCATTTTGGCTGTTTGATGAATGTTTCAAAGTTTAATTGATCCAAAATTCGACTGGATCCATACCCACCTCGAATGGGGAATATGGCTTTGATTGCAGGATCATCCAAGGCCAATTGAAAATCACTTAGCCGTTCTTCATCACTTCCTCCAAAACCAAAATAATGCGATAAGGCATGTGGAGCAAGACGAACCTTCAAACCCCAGGATTCCAATACTTCCACGCCTTGCCTCCATTGATCACTCTTTGGATGGGATGCTGGAGATAGCAAAATCACTTCGTCACCCGGACGTAATAGAGGAGGAGTTTTCATGTTTAATAGAATGGTAGACAAATATGAATTATTTTTCCCTTTAACCCAAGGCTTAATTTTCGTATTATTGCAAAAAATTATCCCTGTTTGACTACTCCAAAGACAAATAAAAGTCTAGACTTGGTTCATCCATGTTACAACCCACATCCGGGTTGGGCGGAGGATTTGATTCGCCATTATACCTTATTCATGTCTCGGATACCAACGGATGTAGTAGTTCATGTGTATGTTGTGGATGATGGGAGCAAACATGGGGTTCATTCGGAGGATATTGATCAATTACAGCAATCAATTCCACATTTTACTTTTATTCCATTAAGTCAAAATTTAGGAAAGGGGGGAGCATTGAGACATGCAATCCGCCAGAGCCAAGGTGATTTGGTTATTTACACGGATGCAGATTATCCTTACAAGATGGAAAATGCATGGGAAATGTACCAAAGATTGGCCGTGGGAAATGCGGATGTAGTGGTGGGAGTTCGAGATGAACAATATTACGATCAATTACCATTTCGACGGAAGATCTTTTCTCTTTCGCTCAAATTGATGAATTATTTATTTTTCCCCGGTTTAAAAGTAAAGGATACCCAATCAGGGTTGAAAGGATTTAATGCCAAAGGCAAAGCGCTTTTTTTGAAAACGACAATCTCTGCATTTCTTTTTGATATGGAGTTTTTGGTATTAGTTTCCAAACAAAAGGATATTCAGATGGAATGGATTTATGTTCAGGTACGAGAGGGGATACATTTTTCAACCATGAAGCCTAGAACTATTTTGACAGAATTATTCAATTTTGCTTCTATTTTAATCCGAGGATTCTTTTCAAAATGAAATCAGCTCCAGCCATTATTTTGACAATTGATGTTGAAGAATGTGATATCCCTTTGGAATATGGATATAACATAGATTTGGAAGAGCAGTTAGATCAATCAAGAAAGGGCTTGGAGCAATTCATGAAGGTTATTTCGGAAGCGCAAGTTCCTTGTACCATATTCTGTACTGGAGTTTATGCCCAACATAACGTTGCATGGATAAAAGATCTTGATTCAAAGCATGAATTGGCATCTCATGGATTTTACCATAGTAAGTTTGACCCCAAAACAGATTTGTTGTCTTCCCGATTATTATTGGAAGAACTCAGTGGCAGAAAAGTAGTGGGTTTTAGAATGGCAAGAATGCAGCATGTCGAGGAGGCGGATATCTTGCAAGCAGGCTACACGTATCATTCTTCATTGAATCCAACTTGGATTCCGGGTCGATATAATCATTTGAAAGCATCAAAGCTGCCTTTTTTTGAAAAAGGACTTTGGAATATACCTGCATCAGTTACCCCAAATTTCAGAATACCTTTGTTTTGGTTGGCTTTCAAAAACTTCCCACTGGTCATTTTTAAGCAATTTTGTAAAGACACCTTAAAAAAGCATGGCTTTCTTAATTTGTACTTTCACCCATGGGAATTTGCAGATTTATCGAAATATCCATTGCCAGCACATGTGAGTCGCGGCTCAAAAGGAGAGTTAGTATCAAAATTAAAATCCTTGATTAGGTATTTTCAAGAAGAGGGAATGGGGGAGTTTATGACGATGGAAAATTTTGTCAAGCAATTAGAAAATGGAAAATAAACCTGCATTTTATGCTCGCTATGAGTTTTTATTGGGCCTTTGGTTGTTGGCGGGTCTTTTTACAGGGATTAAACAATATAACCTAGGGGAGCTTAATTCGCACATCAATAATTTTGTCATATTCAAGTCGAGTTACGGTCACTTCTTACATAGAATGCCTTTGTACTTTGAATACCCAAAGGAATATTTCGATTTATACTTGTACGGGCCCATTTTTGCTATTTTGATGGCCCCATTTGCTTGGTTGCCAACAGGCATCAGTGTGACTGTTTGGAATGTGGTAAATGCCTTGGTCCTTTTTTTAGCGGTTTGGAATTTGCCATTGGATCAAACGAAGCGAGTTGCCATTTCATGGATTATGTTGAATTCGACCATGACGGCACTATTGAACACTCAATTTCATCCATTATGTATTGCCTTGATATTATGGAGCTATATCTGCATTCATCGGGGGCAAGATGCTTGGGCGGCACTTTGGATTGTATTGGGTATTTTCATTAAACTTTATGGAATTGTTGGACTAGCCTTTTTCTTTTTTTCTAAAAAACCACTGCGCTTAGCGGGCTATTTGATTTTTTGGATGGTGCTTATTTTAATTATTCCAATGCTATTAGGAGGTTGGGATTATGGAATATCGACTTATTTGGGATGGAGAGAGGTATTGTCGCACAAAAACGAATTAAATGTAGATATTCAAAACTTACGTACAGATGTATGCGTGATGGGAATGTTTCGTCGATTGACTGGCGATGGCACTTTATCTAATTTATGGTTTTTAATACCATCTATGTTATTGAATGTGTATGTCTTTTTCCAAAAAGGTAAATGGAAAGATTTGTCGTTTCAGCTTCGCATGTTGGCTTTTGTAAGCATTTATTTGATGTTGGCAAGTACGGGAACGGAGTCACCAACCTTGATCATGGCCTTTCCTGGTGTAGGGATTTGGTTTGTATTAGGGGAGAAAACGAGAGCCCGGTGGGCATTGTTAGTGATTACTTTATTGATTTCTAGTTTTTCTCCAACCGATTTATTTCCTAAATGGCTTAGAAATGAATGGATTAATCCATTGGGATTGATGATTTTACCCTTATTGCTAGTTTGGCTATCAATTGCTTGGGATTTAATCAAGCAAGAACCTAAAGGAATACAACATCCTTAATTAAATCAGATTTAGCATGTTTATTGATGAGGTCAATCATCTTTTGTTTGGCCATCATGAGCTCTTTTTTGAGGGGAGCAGAATTGATTTGTACAAATAGTTTTTGTTGGTGGACATACACTTTTTGGGTTCGAGCGGCAATGGGTTTTCCCATGATTTCTTCCCAATGAGCACTCACAAATGTTTCTTCGTATTTCCCTTGTATTTGATAAATCTTGAGCATGGACTCAATCACCTCCTTTAAAGAATGGCTAGATTCTTTGCGAGTGGAGGGTTTGATGCGTTTTGGATAAAAGGGAGAATCCATGTGATAAAAGGTTGTTTTGGTGTTTAAAGTTAGAATTTTTACAGGGGACTTTTGCCGATTTAACGGTTTAAATTAATTTTTTTTCATTTTTTTTTAATTTTTTAATTCTCGAAAAAGTACCCAATAAAGCGACATATTTAGTTTAAAATATCAGGATAGTACAATAGGCCCCTAAGTGATATGAAAAAAATGAGAACTTTTTAGATAAACCCGTGTAAAAATTAATTAAGAATTGCATTACTTTTGCCTTTACTGAAAAAAACAGCGGACGCTTAGAAATCTATGAAAACTGCTACGTTGTATTTTCGCGAGTTTTATTTTTAAATAATTCTTTAACCCCAAATTACCAAACTAATGAGTACACAACAACCAAAGCCAGCTGCTAAGCCAGCTGCACCCCAAAAAAAATCTGGCGGAATTCCTGCAGGTTTAATTCTTGTCATCCTATTTGTCATTGCATTATTGATTTTCCAATTCATTATGGGTGATGGCTCTCACTTCGAAGGTGGAACCAATGAAGGACACCCAATTCCAGGCGATTACTTTGGTATCGTGTACAAAGGTGGTGTGATTGTGCCCGTGTTAATGACTTGTTTCTTGACAGCTTTAACATTCTCAATTGAGCGTTTAGTTACAATTGGTAAAGCAAAAGGAACTGGTGATGTTAATGCATTCGTTCGTGGTATCCAAGCTGCTTTAGACAAAGATGATGTTGAAGGCGCTTTGAAGGCTTGCGAAAAGCAAAAAGGTTCAGTAGGAAATGTAACTCTTTCTGCTGTTAAAAAGTATAAGCAATTGATTTCTGATGGTTCTTTAGATAAAGAACAAAAATTAGCTGCATTAAGCAAAGAAGTGGAAGAAGCTACTTCATTGGAATTACCAATGTTGGAGAAAAACTTAACTATCATTGCAACTTTAGCGTCTGTATCAACTTTATTGGGTCTATTAGGAACGGTAGTTGGTATGATCAAGGCGTTCTCTGCATTAGGTAACTCAGGAGGATCTACAGATGCATCTGCTTTGGCAAATGGTATCTCTGAGGCTCTTGTAAATACAGCATTAGGTATTGGTACTTCAGCTATCTGTATCATCGCTTACAACGTTTTCACATCTAAAATTGATGAGTTAACTTATAGCATTGATGAGATCGGTTTGAGCGTTAACCAAAACTATGCTACGCATCACAATTAATATTTGAACCAATTCGGAGTGAATTTTTTGTTCCGATTTATCATTTTTTTCACCGTTCAAAATAAAAATTGTTATGCCAAAAGTTAAAGCCAAACGACAAAGTGTTTCACTCGATATGACAGCGATGTGTGACGTGGCTTTTCTTCTGCTTACGTTCTTCATGTTAACCGCGAAGTTCCGTCCAGAAGAGGCAGTTACGATTACACCACCATCATCTATTTCAGAGAAAGCTCTGAATACGAAAGATGGTATGTTAACCATCAGTGTTTCCAATGAGGGAGGGGTTTATTTGGCAACTGATGATCAAATGGCTAGGGAATTTATGTTAGAGCGCATGGCTAATCGCTATGGAGTTGCTTTGACAGGCGAAATGAAGAAGAACTACATGAGTTCAGAAATCGTCGGATACCCAGCTGGTGCGATGCGTCAGGTGTTGAATATGAAACCTTCTGAAGCTAAGGATAAAGGATTTATTAAGGGTATACCTATTGATTCAGCAAATAATGAGCTGTCTTACTGGGTTGGATACGCGAAATTATCAAATCCTGAGTTGAAGGTTGCGATCAAAGGAGATCAAAATTCTAGCTATAAAGTATTTGCTGATATTATCGGTACATTACAAGCTCAGAACATTAATATCTTCCAGTTGATTACTGCTCCTGAGAATAAACCAAAATAATTTACATTCTAATTCGAAAAAGAAATGGCAGAAATAGATAGCTCCGGTGGGGGTAAGAAAGGCGGGAAGAAGCGAAGTAAAAAAATGTCAACCAAAATTGACATGACACCAATGGTGGACTTAGGCTTTCTTCTTATCACTTTCTTTATGTTAACGACTACGTTAGCAAAGCCCGTTACCATGCAATTAAACATGCCTGATAAAACGGATACTAAGGAAACATCACCCGTAAAATTGTCTGAAACACTTACTGTGTGTCCAGATGAGAATAAGGTGTATTATTACCAAGGTATCCCAACTGAAGCAGGCACCAAGTTAGAGGTGACCGATTATTCTGACACGGGAATTCGCAAAGTAATCGCGGATTTAAAGGCTAAAGTTGGTAGCAACTTTACTCTGGTAATTAAGCCAACAAAAAAAGCAAAATACCGTAATATGGTAGATATGTTGGATGAATGTGCAATTACTAATAACAAGCGTTATGCCTTATTAGAAATTGATCCAGATACTGAAGCCTTAATCAAACGTTCAGGAAAGTAATTTGGTCAAAAGCCTTTTAAATTAATTTTTAAATAACATAAACTATGTCACAAGTAATAAGCCAAGATGCTACATTAGATGACATTATCTTTAAAGATAAGAACCGAGAGTATGGTGCTTTTCTTTTAAGGACAACGTATCCTAAGGTCATCAAGCGGTCTGTATTACTAGGCTCAGCACTTTTTGTTGGTGCATTGTTATTGGCAGCGTTCTGGAAACAGTTAACTGCCTCTAATACTGAGAAAACAGAGGTGACAGCCGAAGTAATGAAATTGGACACTCCTCCTCCACAGAAGAAGGTAGAGTTGCCACCGCCACCACCGCCGCCACCACCGAAAGAAATTCCTAAGGTGACGACAACTAAATTCTTACCTCCTGAAATCAAACATGATGAAGAGGTGACTAAGCCTGAACCACCGCCAGAAGAGGTACGTGGTAATACAGCTAGTGAAACAGTTAAAGGTGAAACGGAGAATTACGAACCTCCAGTGGATCCAGATGCTAAAGGAAAAGAAGAGCCAGTTGAGCCACCAAAACCTGCTGAAGAGGAAATCTTCACAGCGGTAGAGCAACAAGCAGAATTCCCTGGTGGACCTGCAGCTTTCGGACGTTTCTTGCAGAAAAATTTAAAATACCCATCAGCTGCTCAACGTGCAAACGTAGGTGGTAAAGTATATGTTCAGTTTGTTGTTAATACAGACGGTTCTATACAAGATGTTAAAATTTTGAAATCTGTAGGATTCGGTTGCGATGAAGAAGCTGAACGTGTAATTAAGTTGGTACCTAGATGGACTCCTGGAAAGCAGTCAGGTCGTGCGGTACGTTCTCGATTCACTCAGCCGATTACTTTCGTACTTTCCGAATAATCGATTTCCCATTCATTTTTCAGACCTGCTAAATTTCTTATTTGGCAGGTCTGATTGTTTAACAATTTTTCTGTTTTGACTATGGCACGCCCAGCAGCAGTTTGGATTAATGTTTTTTTTCGCTTTTTCGCCGCTTTAGCTTATTTCTTTTTAGGCTATTACATTGGATTCTGGTCAGAATTCCAATTAGGGGTTTTACTGGACATGCCCACCACTTTTTGGTTGGGAATATTGTTTATGTTGTATGGCATATTTCGTATTTGGCGTGCTTTTTTATATGTTAGTGAAACAAAAGATCCAGATTATGGCAATTATGAAGATTAAATCACTAGGGCTTAGCTTGTTAGTTATAGCCAGTATATTTTCTTGTAATAAATCCAAGGAAAGTAAATTTTCTGATGGTCCAGCGCAAGGAGAAATCTCAGTAGCTGTTGATGAATCTTTTCAGCCTTTGTTAATAGCTGAAAAAACCGCCTTTGAAAATAATTACCACTTTGCTAAAATCAATTTTGATTTCCATGCAGAAAATGAAGCTGTCGCAGATTTGTTGAATGAGAAAGTTCGTGCTGTTGTAGTTACGAGAGATTTGACAGAAAAAGAAAAAGAAATTTTTACACGAGAAAAAGTAACCTACCGCAGTTATAATTTCGCGGCAGATGGTCTAGCTCTTTTGGTACATCCTCAAAATGTGGATACATTAATATCGCTTCCTGCTTTAAAATCATTGTTAACCGGAGAGAAAATAACCTGGGAATCTTTAGGGGCAAAGGGCGCTCGTGGTGAGGTAGCCTTAGTTGTTGATAAAGCTAATTCCAGCAATATTAAGTTTTTGGTCGATAAATTTGGACTCGATACCAATAAACCTCTTCCCATATTCGCTGCAGGTTCTAATAAGGCTGTAATTGAATATGTAAAATCTCATCCCAATGCCCTCGGAATCATCGGCTCCAATTGGATTAGTGATGGAGATAATCCAACATCTTTAGGTTTTATTCGTTCTGTTCATGTCATGTCTGTCAGTGAGAAAAGTAGTAGCACTGCTGGCGATTTTTATCAACCATTCGGTTATAATTTGGCGTTGAAAAAATATCCATTACGTAGGGATGTTAAGATAATTTTAAAAGAATCACACATGGGATTAGGCACTGGATTCGTTAATTATGTGTGTGGCGATATGGGACAGTTGATAGTATTGAAGGCTGGATTAATTCCTCTGACCCGCCCTATCACGATTAGACAGTATCAAATTAGCCAATAGAGCATATTTAATTGACATTGTCTAATAAAATATTGAAGAATTATAATTAATTTTGTAGTTCGTAAAAAAGTAAACTTTTACGATATTTTATTGAATTATTTCAATTTAAGGCCTGAGAATTATTAAGAATCGCAATTAATTTAAATTAACAATGAAGAAAATGAAATCGTGGATACTGGGTTTGGGATTATTAGTATCCAATGTGGCCTTCGGGCAAACAATCCAAGATGGTTTGCATTTTTTAGATCGTCATCAGCCAAGTAGAGCCAAACAAGTGTTTGAATCTTTAGTAGCATCAGCTCCTACTGGAGAGAATTACTATTTCCTTGGCTATTATTACTTGAATCTTCGTGATTGGGATAATGCGAAAGCCGCTTTCGAAAAAGGTAAAGCAGCTGATCCTAAGAACTACTTGAATCAAGTTGGTTTAGCGTCTATTTTAGTAGGACAAAATAATGTGTCAGCAGCAAAAGCTGAATTCGATCGCATTATTAAAGAGACAAAAGAAAAAAATCCTGACGTTTTGCACCGTATTGCTGAGGCTTATGAGATGTTTTATGTTTTAGGAAAAGAAGAAAGCTTCAATGCTAACAATAATGATCCGGGAGAAGCCATTCGTTTGATTGATTTGATTCAAGAAAAAACAAAGAAGGTTCCCAATGCGGCTCAGTACATTGTTAAAGGTGATGCTTACTTAATCAAGAATGATGGTGGTAATGCTGTAACTGCTTATGAGCAGGCCTTATTGCAAGATCCTAAGAATGTAAAAGCTAAAGTTAAAATTGGTATTGTGTATTTACGTGGAAAGAACTACAAAGAAACACAAGCTCGTTACAAAGAAGCTATTGACTTAGATTCAAACTATGCACCAGCTCACCGTCGTTACGGTGAATACCTAATCGTAGGTAACCAATACAAAAATGCAGCACGTTATTTTAGAAAGTATTTAGAGAAAGCAGAAGCTACTCCTGAAGTTACTTTAGAAACTGCCAAATTATTGTTCTTGTCTAAAGACTATGAAGGAGCAATGAAGTTCACAGATGAGGCAGATAAGAAAGGTGTTAAAGATAATGATATCTATCGTATGCGTGGATATGCCAATGTGGAAATGGGTAATTTCCAACAAGGTATTGAAAACCTAGACGGTATGGTGAAAAAAGGTGTTAAGCCTTATTTCATGGACGATTTGTACTTTGGAAAAGGGTATCAAGGTTTGGGTAAAGACTCTGTCGCTTTAATCTATTTAGAAAGAGCTGCTCCTTTAGATACGAATAACAATGTGTATTCCATCATTCATGATGTTCGTTACAAGCAAAAAAGATATGCTGATGCAGCTAAAGCAGGTTTAGGTAGTATTGAATGGAAAAAGAAGAAAAGCCAAACAGTAGGCTCTGGTGATTATTTCAAAGTTGCGATGGACTATTATTTAACTTCTGCTTACATGGATCGTGCTGACACCTTAGGTCGTCCTGCCATGGCTATGAGAGCTGATTCTATGTTTGCTAAGGCGATTGAGATTAATGACAAATGGCCTCCATTCTACATTAACCGTGCTCGTGCTAATAACTTCATTGATTATACAGGAACAAAATGGTTAGGAGCTCCTTATTATGAGAAGTTCTTGGCTTCTGTGGAACAGCAAAAAGCAGAAAAAAGCACTCAATATAAAGAAGATAAAAACCAATTATTTGAGGCACTTAAATTCTTAGGTGGATATCATTTATCGGTTACCAAGGATGAAGCCAAAGTAAAAGAATTATTTACTAAAGCTCAGGAGATTAAGCCAGATGATCCAGATATCAAAGCTTACTTCAATCCTGCTCCAGCTGCACCAGCTGCGGCTCCAAAGAAATAAATTGAATAAAAAGCTGCTTCATGCAGCTTTTTATTTTTAAATCGATCACTCAATTTAGATACCATCATGTCATACGCTATCGTTACAGGTGCTAGTAAAGGAATAGGAAAGGAAATAGCTTTGGAATTAGCAGCCAGGGGATATAATTTGCTTCTAGTAGCACGCAATGCCCAAGAATTACATCAAGTAAGCGATGAAATCAAATCGCACTTTGCATTAGAAGTTGATTATTTACCACTAGATCTATCCCAGTTAGGGGCAGTAACTCAGTTATATGAATGGGTTGTGGAAAAACAGGTGGATGTGAGAATTTTGGTGAATAATGCTGGATATGGATTGGTAGGGGCATTTGAGTCATATTCTTGGGAGGAAAACCAACAAATGATGCAAGTAAACATGCATGCATTGACAGAAGCTTGTTATCGTTTTTTCCCGCTACTGCAAGGTAAGGGGCAGGCTTACGTATTAAATATAGCAAGTTCCACTGCTTACCAGGCAATTCCTTTGATGAGTTTATATGCCGCAAGTAAAGTGTTTGTGTTGAATTTTTCTCGTGGTTTATATCACGAATGGAAACCAAAAGGAATTCAAGTAACCGTGATTAGTCCTGGGGCCACCTCAACTAATTTCAATGACCGTGCTAATTTGCAAGATAAGGCAAGAAAGGCTGCTGAAAAAGTAGTGATGACTCCTAAAGAGGTTGCTAGATTAGCTGTGGAAGGTATGTTTGCTCATAAACCAGAAGTCATTACTGGATTTATAAATAAATTAGGAGCGACCTTGGCGTGGTTAATGCCGAAATCGTTAAGTGAGAAAGTAGCTAAAGGAATATATGAGTAATTCTCACATGGAAATGTAGTTTACACATGGCCCCATCGGGGCCATGTGTGTTTAGTGATAGTTTAATTTCTGTACTTCAAGTTTGACTTGGATTTTTATGGGCTAATAATGATCATTTTCTCTTTACTATAATTAGGAGCAATGATCTTTAAAATATATGTTCCCGCAGGGATTTGAGGTAATTGTAATTTGATGGGTTGTGTACTACTAGGTAAATTGTATTGAATAATTTCATTGCCTAAGAAGTCAAATATTTTTGCTTCTGCTAGTGGAATGTCATCTAAAAGCTCTAGTTGTAACATGCCATTTTTATTAGGATTGGGAAAAATGGACATTCCTTGCATGTTTTCAGGTATCGACATGCTTATTTTCTGATAGGGAGAATAGCAAATCAAGCTTTTCAATGGATACAAGTCATATTGTTTTAAAGATCGAACTTCGTATATCCCAACTTCCTTGGCCTTTATTAAGGCTTCTTGATCATTCAATCGTTGATGATCTTTTTTCCATTCATATTGATCTGGCTGATCTAAACTAATCGCCTCTAGAAAATATACTCCAGATTTTTTAATGGCAGGCAGTAAGGGATTTTCTCGTCGATAAATGCTAACTTCTTCGCTTCTCTTTGACCAGCATCCATATAAATTGCGAGTCTTTAGCCAATAAGTCCCGGAGTCAGTAATTTTAATTCGTTCTTCAGTCGAGTCATTTTTCCATAAATAGGCATGGGCATGACTAGCTTGTAATTCAATGCTTTCACCTGTACAAAATTGTTTGGAAGGAATAGCCTCAATAATGGGAATTGGTTCCTCAGGATAATGATAAGTTTGAACTGAATCACTCGAAACAGACCAGCAGCCAAATTGATTTTGCACTTTGAGCCAATACCATCCTGGGCTTTTCACGTTATTATTTGGAGTCGTAATTCTTGTATTCCATAGATAGCTGATGTATTCACTGGGTGCTTTTAGAAGAATGGAATCCCCTTGACAAAATCCCAAGGCTGGCGAAGCTGTTATACTTGGTGGAATAGGATTTTCATGTACTTGAATAGAATAGGAATTTGACCAATCTGACCAGCATTGATTGTCTTGACTTACTTGAACTTGGAATTCAAATACGCCAACTTGTTGTGCCAGGAACTTGACATTAAGGGCTGTTTCACCATTTTTCCATTTGACGTATGGATAGAATTGTGTTGTAGCTATAAGGCTAGTGTCTTTCAAGCAAAGAGAAGTTTTTGAGGCAATAATTGTTGCCGCTGGTGGAGGTGTCCGAATTATAAGCTCTAATACCTCACTTCGATAGAAACAGGTACCTTGTTGAATAATCGCTTGATATTGTCCAGCCTCTAATTCTTGATGTAAAATAAATGCCTCAGAGAAAAAATGGCCATCTTTTTCCCAACCTATAAATTGATCTTTGAATACATGATCTATTTCAATTTGGGCAATTTGACCTTGACATACATCTTGTTCAAAATTTTTAATAATCGGAATCTTTGGTTTTTTCAATACAGGAATCCTTAGGTTAATCGTATTGCTGTTAGAATCAGAGCATCGAATTTGGACGAATAATTCATAGCTAGCATCTACTATCCATTCAGCACCTTGGGATCTCAATTGCTCTGGACCATACTGATTAAAATACATGACATTTCCTGGGCAGCCTTGAACTTGTATTTTATAGGCGTCTTGTTGACATAATGCTTCCATCGTATATGTAATTTCATGCCAAGGTGGACTAGGGTTGACAGATGGCTCCTCTTCATCAATAGGTATACTGATGTCGTCATCCTCTTGGCCAATATCAGGGATGGTTACAACCGTGCTATCACGGGGGATTTCAGGTACAATGATGCTATCTTGAGGGATGTTGATGACTTGGTTTTCCCATTGAATAAATACCGAGTCTTTGGCTATACAATTCAATTGATCTTTGACTTGAACTTTGATATATGCAGAAGAACGAAAGGGGCCTATGATTGGGTTACTCACTTGATTTGCACTAATGGGTGTATTATTACTCGTTGACCATGTGAAACTATAGGGAGGAACCCCTCTAATGGCAGTGGTAAATAAATTAGCATCATACAAATCATCTCCTTTAAGTTGTTTATTTTCACCAGCATCTGCCAAAAGAGAAGGAGCTACAGTAACTCGGAGGGCTGTTTTAGGACTTTCACATTCATTTATTTTTTGAGATACCCATCGGGTAATTTCAAGATTATCTTGCCCAGTATTGGTTGTTTGTGATACCTGAATGGATGTGGCAGTACTAACTGTATTTTTATCAGTAGCATTGAGATACCACAAATTATTACTTCCTCCAGAGGCTTTGAAGGTAATGATGGCACCGCTACAAACCTGTGTTGGCGTACCGCTGTTGCTAGGAGCCTCGGGGACAGGGAATCCTTGTGCATAAGTACCTAAGGAAGGAAGACTTTCGCATCCATTTTTAAAACAAGTAGCTTTGAACAAATGTGGTGAAGCATCAGGTAAACTGATGTTCATTCGGGCTCCTTCTCCAATTTTTTGTTCTTGTTCATTGTACCAATAGGTACTGTATGGAGAACAACCTGTTGAGTTGATTGATATTGGGCTGTCTACACATCCTTTATAAAGATTGGAAGCATGAGTAGGAACAGGGGCATTTTTAATTTGTAAACTAACTTCAGTGGATGTTCTTGGACAAGTGCTAGACTGATTTTCATTGGTCAAAGAACCTTCATTATCATTATTGGGACTAATGGAAAAATTAATTCGCACTTTAATTTTTTGACTATTCAAGGTCATCATTGCATTAGAAATAACCAATTCTTTGTTTTTAGTACCGCTGAAATTAGCATCATCCACCATATCTTCAAACGGCCCTCCATTCACAGAACGCGTCCATTGGTAATTCTGTACTTGTGCTAAAGAAGAACTAGGGATCTGTGGTGTTAAAGTTCCGATTCCTCTTTCACAAATGCTTGGGTTGACAATGGAAGTAATACTATGTAAGGTAATACTTGCCTCTTGGGAATATACTTGACAGGAGTTTTTGCTAACCTTAACTCGATATAAAGTGCCAGAGGGATGGAGTGTTCCTCCACTAGGATAAATTTGATACTGGGCATTGGTAGCTCCTGAAACAGCGCTGAATTGACTGTCATTGGGTCGTTTCTTTTCCCATTGAAATGTACTACCATCAGCTTTCACGATCATTCTGATGCTGTTTCCATCACAATCTGATTGAGAAATGGGCTGAGTCAGAATAGTAGGGCACTGGCCAAGGGTTTCCCTACTTATGATCAATATTAGTAAATGAATTAGGAGCTTTTTCATTTTGAACTCAAAGAATGTGAGTTCAAATCAGAAAATAAATGCTGAACCTAAATAGCCGAGTGGGGCTTTGAAATGGGAATAATGAATTACTTGGTAAAAAAAATACGCAAGCTATTGTATGTCAACAGCTTGCGTAAATATCAGGGTTCTGGTAATTAGATGTCGCAGATCTTAACAGCTTGCTCTAAAGAAGCCATTTTATCAGCACGAGCTGGTATGAATTCCTGTCCGATAAAACCTTTATAACCTGTATCATAAATAGCTTTGATGATAGCGGAATAATTTAACTCTTGACTTTCATCAATTTCATTTCTACCAGGTACTCCACCTGTATGGTAATGAGAAATATATTGGTTATGCTTTTTAATCGTGGCAATTACATCTCCTTCCATGATTTGCATATGGTAGATATCGTAAAGTAATTTGAATTTATCAGAACCTACCATTTCACACAAAACTGCTCCCCACTCCGTATGGTCACATTGGTAATCTTTGTGATTTACTTTGGAGTTTAATAATTCCATGGAAATAGTTACATCATGTCTTTCAGCCGTTTTCATGATGCGTTGTAGCCCCTTTTTACAATTTAATAAGCCTTGTTCATCACTCATTCCATCTCTATTACCAGAAAAAGTAATTAAGTTTTTAACGCCCACTTTAGCGGCTCTTGGAATTAAATCTTCATAAAAAGCCACCAATTGATCGTGGTTTTTTATCTTATTGAAAAAATTAGTCAAGCCCATTCCTTCTGGATATTTACCCCAGCCAATGGCAGCGGTCATGTCGTGTTTTTTCAAAATATCCCACTCTTCTGGCCCAGTTAGCTCAATGGATTGCAAACCAATTTTTTTGGCATTTATAACTAATTCCTCAAAAGGAATAGCCTGATAGCACCAGCGGCAAGCTGAGTGGTTGACTTTGCCTTTTAAATCAATTCCTGCTTGGGTGTCTGCTTCCTTAAATCGGTGTTCCATGGAATTACCTAAGAAACCTAGCCCCGCCAATCCTGCGGAGCTTTTTATGACATCTCTTCTTGTAAATGTAGTTTTCATCGTAATGGTTTTTCTTAATTAAATAGTATTAACCTTGCCAAGTTCCAATTAACATACCGGTTTCTTCCAATACTTTTAAATTATATTTCAAGGCAATTTTTTTGTATTTGACTAAATCGATAATCGTACCAATCAACAGAAATCCTCCAGTAAAAAAATAGAGAAGTCCTAATCCAATTCGATTAGTGACAAATCGCTGAATACCTGCAAATCCTACAAAACCCATGAGCGTACACAATAGAATTAATAATGTATCTCTTCTTCTAGCTAGGTAAATACCTAAAAATTGCTCTTGTTGACTATCACTTAAGTCATGCAATTTTTGTTTCACGGCAATCATTTCCTCCATTTCTAATTGTGAAATTAAGGGCAAAAATCTAGGGTTCATAAGCCTGATATTAATGTAGGGTTGTCAAGAAGTTGGACACAAAGTATTTGGACCAATCCAAGATTAATTGTGGAAATATACCGAAAATGATGCTTAATATACCAAGACAGAACAAACTAAATATTTCTAGGCGATTTAAATCAGGCAATTTCCACTGGGAATCGAATAGATAAGTTTTACCTAAATAGATTTTTTGGAAGGTCCAAAGGAAATAACCAGCTCCTAATAAAATACCAAATGCACCCAATACCGCCCATGCTGGGTGGATATATGGACTAGTGAATGCACCCAAAAGACTAAAAAATTCTCCAATAAATCCTGAAAATCCAGGTAACCCTAATGATGCAAAAATGGCGATACCTGAAATTAAGGTAAATCGTGGCATCAAGCTAGCAATGCCGGAGTAGTGATCGATTTGTCGATCGTGAGTTCTTTCATATAAAACTCCCACCACTAAAAACAATAAAGCAGAAAGAATTCCGTGAGAAACTAATTGGTAAATAGCTCCTTGCCAACCCTCAGCATGAAAGGAAGCAATTCCTAGTAGGACAAAACCCATATGTGAAACAGAGGAGTAGGCTACTAGTTTTTTCAAATCACTCATAGCAAGGGCATTGTATGCTCCGTAAATGATGGAAATCGCTCCCAAAGCCGCCATGATATTGGCCGACTCCAAGGCTTCTTTTGGAAAGAAAGGAATAGCTGTTCTTAACCAACCGTATGCCCCAATTTTCAAGAGTACCCCAGCCAGAAGGACAGAAATTGGGGTGGGAGCTTCTACGTGGGCATCGGGTAGCCAAGTGTGTAAAGGGACCATGGGTAGTTTGATCGCAAACCCAATAAATAAAAGCCAAAACCCCCACATTCTCGCACTAAGGCCATTCAGTAACCATCCTGAATTTGGATGTAAAATACTGTTGGTTTGGCAATTATTTACATCGCTTAAAGCCTGCATATCAAAGCTATGGACCAAATCAAAGTTGGCAATTTCCTTGTTAGCTATTGCCGTTTGAATATTTTTTAAAGCAGCTAAATCAAAACTTTGACCCTCTTGAATCAAGCCAATATGTTTAGCTGTTTCATAGGGATCAATATAGGCCAAGCTGATTCCTAACATCACAATGAGTATAAAAAGTGAGCCTATTAATGTATATAGGAAGAATTTAATGGAAGCATAGTTTTTGCGAGGCCCTCCCCAAATACCAATAAGGAAATACATGGGTAAGAGCATGAATTCAAAGAAAACGTAAAAAAGGAATAAATCACGGGACAAAAAGCAACCCATTAAGGCGGCATTTAATAATAGTACCAAAGAATAATAGGCACCTTTTTTCTCTTGAATTGTATGCGAATTGATGACGGCCAAAAAGGATATAAAGCCCGTTAATGCAATTAATAAAAAGCTTAAACCATCAAGACCTAAGGAATATTTGATGACAAACTCTCCTAATGAACCTAGAGGTAATTGAATCCATTGAAGTTCTTCTTTCCATTGAAAAGAAGTTGACGATGGGTCAAATGCTGTTCCTGCATATGCAAGAGCTAATAATTGAATGACAGAAATCCCTGTAGCCCAATGTTTAATTCCATTTTCCCATTTCACAAGTGCAGCCACTATGGAGCCTATTAATGGTAAAAGAATAATAAATGATAGTAGCGGTAAACCCATTATTTCATTTTAAAAGGACTATTTACAACCAAACGTAAAGTAAAAATAGACCAAATGTTAAAAATACCAATATCCAATACTGCTGAACTTTTCCTGACTGCCATCTACTTAAGAAGTGACCAGAAATTTGACTGATTTTTGTACTAAATCCAACTAGAATGCCATCAACGATAAATTGATCTAACCAGGCTAATATATGTCCAGTTACTACCTGTAATTGGGCTAACCAAATTAAGAATCGATCTAGGAATACATTATCAATAATATGTACCCAACGTGCTTTACCATTTGTCAATTGAAAAATGGCTGGCCAAAATGAAGGCCAAAAACGGTAATTATCTTGAGGGATCCACTGGCGGCTTATCCAAGTTAAACCTAAACCTAGTACCCAACTGAATGCTGTTATGAGAAGCCAGATTGTAGGAACTTCCCAGGTTTTTAGTTGAAATTTATTTAAAAGCAATGAAGGATGGATATGTAATACTTGGGTACTCGTCCAGAAAAATAAGCTGAAAAGTGCTAAAATAAGCACGGGGACATACTGAGGTAAATTCCACGATGGTTTTTCTAAGGTTAAATTTTTTCGGTTTTTCCCCATGAAAATTAAGTAGAACTGTCGACTGATATACCAATTACTTAATAACATACCTATACCTAAACAAGCAAGTAAGGTCCAATAAATAGGGTAAAATGGGCTGTTTTGTGCATTTTCCCAAAGTAAGCCTGCTAGGTTTTCTTTGCTAAAAAAGCCATTAGTCAATGGTAAACCCATTAAGCCTGCTGCAAAAATACCATAGCCGAGTGCAGTCCAAGGTAGCTGCTTTCTAAGTCCCCCCATCTGATGTAAGCTTTGAGGATCTAGGTGATGACTAGCTTTTTGATGGTGTAAATAATGAATGACAGAGCCAGCCGAAAGGAATAGACCTGCTTTGAAAATACCATGTACCACTAAATGTAATAATGAGGCGTCAGAACCCATTCCCATCCACATAAGACCTAATTGGGATATGGTTGAATAGGCTAATGCTTTTTTGATATCTTGTTGAAATAAGGCAAATACAGCCCCGCAAAGCAGCGAAATGGCACCAATAGCTGCCATGAATAAATGAGTGTCTTCGCCAGTAATGGGGTGTATTTTAATGCCAAGGTAGACACCAGCGGCTACCATGGTAGCTGCATGGATTAGGGCAGATGCAGGAGTTGGTCCTTCCATGGCATCTGGTAGCCAAGACATGAGTGGAAATTGAGCAGATTTCCCTATGGCACCTGCTAGTAATGCAATGCCAATGGCAATGGGTGCTGGCCCAACAGATCCTATGTGCATGGCAGAAAACTCCATGGCGTTAAAATGGATGGACAAGCCAATTAAGCCAATTAGTAGTCCAATATCGCCTAAACGATTTAATAGAAAGGCTTTTTTGGCAGCTTGGATGGCAACTTTTTTTTGATACCAAAAACTGATTAAAAGATAGGAACAGGCTCCCACCATTTCCCAAGAAGCGTAGAAAATCCAAATTTGATCGGCAAATAGTAGGGCATACATGGCTGCCGCAAAGAGGTTTAAATACAGGTAGTATTTAGCTAAATGAGGCTCATCTTGAAGATATGAACTTGAGAAAACTTGAACAAAAAAAGCTACAATAGCCACGAGTAAAGCTACCATTTGAGCAGAAGATGTGGCAATGAAGCTAGCTCTAAATTCGGAATCTCCCAGAGTAAACCATGGGTTATGAATAGCAATTTCATGACCATTTACTTGGTAAATAAAATAAGCTAATCCGATTAATTGGATGCAAGATAAAAAGCTAGAAAAAGTAGCTAATAAGTTCTTGGGAATTTTAAAGCAAAGTGCGATGAGCATAGCCGAAATCCAGGGGAAAAGGAGGAGGCCAATAAATAAGGGGGTTAAGCCCATCGGGTTACACGAGTTTAATGTACAAATATACAGTTCTTTGTTGTTTAACCGCCACTGACTGGTGGAATTAGGGCAATTTCCATGCCTTCATTCAAGATAAAATCAGCTTCTGGAAAATGATGTTCCGCTGCAATTCGTAGGGAGGGAAGCTTGGCCAAAGGTGGATAGCTCGTTTTTAGTTCTTGCAAAAGCTGAGCTGCTGTTAATATTTTCTCGGAACGCAACACAATTTCCTTATTTTGAAGCAAATCTCTTGTTAAACCAAAAAGTAGAATTCGATAGTTTGGCATTCGTTTGGGGGCGATTTTGTACCTTTGTATATAATACAAATATATTGGATATTTCTCAAAGCTTACCTTCTTCTCGTCCCATTCTCTATGATAATCATGGTAGAGAAATGACATATCTGCGATTAGCTGTCACGGATCGATGTAATTTGAGATGTTTTTATTGTATGCCTGAAGAGGGAATACATTATTTGCCAGAGAAACAATTGTTGACCTGGGAGGAAATGTTACGAATAGTGCAGCAATTGCATGTATTAGGATTAAAAAAAGTTAGAATCACAGGTGGGGAGCCCTTGTTACGCAACGGCATCATGGAATTCCTTGAGGAGTTAAGTCGCTTGGAAGGATTAGAAATTTGTTTGACGAGTAACGGAGTCTTGTTAGAAAAACAGATTCCTAAATTAATTCAATTGGGAGTTAGGTCGATCAACTTGAGTCTTGATTCATTAGACAAACAACGTTTTTATCAAATTACAAGACGAAATGATTTTGATGTGGTTTATTCGGCCATGTTAGGCTTGATAGAGGCAGATTTTAAAGTTAAAATCAATGCGGTAGTAATGGATGGGAAGAATGAGCAAGATATTTTAGCTTTGGCACAATTAACGGAGCAATATCCTATTTCTGTTCGTTTCATTGAAGAAATGCCTTTTAATGGTTCAGGTAATGGTGCCGCTAATTTAAACTGGGATTTTATTAAAATTCTAGATCATTTGAAAGCACATTTTGGGAATATGCAGCCCATGGATCTTAGCTATGGAGAGACTGCCATGAGATATCAAATTCCTGGATTCAAAGGAGATGTTGGTGTGATTGCGGCTTTTAGTCGGACTTTTTGTGGAACCTGTAATCGAATTCGATTGACAGCTTTGGGGGAAGTTAAGACTTGTTTATATGATGATGGTGTATTTGATTTGAAATCATTTATTCGACAAGGTGTTAGCGATGAAGAAATTAGACAAACTTTCATTACTTTATTTGGGAATAGACCCAAAGATGGTTTTGAGGCAGAAAAAAATAGAAAAGGAATTATAAACGAGTCTATGACGAGTATTGGGGGTTAGTTATGAAAACAGTAAACGATATTTTCAAAGGTTTTGATCAATTGCAGGTGTTGGTCATTGGTGATTTAATGATCGATGCTTACACTTGGGGAAAGGTGAGTCGCATTTCTCCAGAAGCTCCAGTGCCTGTAGTTCAAGTTATTAAGAAAGAAGCTAGATTAGGAGGTGCAGGTAATGTAGTCATGAATATAGCTAGTTTAGGCGCTAAACCATGGGTTGTTTCTGTGGTTGGGGATGATGAGGCTGGGTTGCAACTTAAGAGTTTATTGGAGAAAGAAGGGATTTCCTTGAGCGGAATTGTGGAGGAAAAAGGAAGAATAACTTCTATTAAAGAAAGGATAATTGCGGGTTCTCAACAGTTGTTGCGAGTTGATTCTGAAACAGATAAGTTGATTCAGCATGCAAGTTCAGCGGCCCTTTTGGAAAAGGTGAAAGCCTGCATAAAGGAAGTAGATGTTATCATTTTTGAAGATTACGATAAAGGTGTTTTAAATGAGCAATTGATTCAAGAAGTAATCACTTTGGCTAGAAAACATGGGATTCCGACTGTAGTTGATCCTAAAAAGCGCAACTTTTTTAGTTACCGTGGAGCCACTTTATTTAAACCTAATTTGCATGAATTGCGAGATGGATTAGGATTGTTTCCCGAAGATCTTGAAGGCCAAAAATTATTGGAGACAGTTCATCAATTTAAAGAAAACCAAGGTTTTGATGGAGTATTTGTGACCTTATCAGAAAAAGGAGTATTGATGGATTTGGGGAAAGAGCAGGTTCGAATTCCTGCACATGTTAGGCAGATAGCGGATGTTTCAGGGGCAGGAGATACCGTAATTTCCATTGCAGCTTGTGCGCTGGCATTGGGTTTACCTGCACGCCATATTGCTTCATTAGCCAATTTAGGCGGAGGCTTAGTTTGTGAGTCGCTAGGTGTAGTTCCTATTGATAAAGAATTGTTGAAAAAAGAGGCCGAAAGCCACTTGATGTAAAGTTGTTTTTTACAACGCTGGCAAGGTTCCAAACCTTGACAGCGTTTGTCTAACGGACCAATTTTTGAATTATTGTATCAAGAAACTGATAAGCTATTCCTTAACCCAAGCTGTGAATTCTATCTCCACTTTGTACTGAGGAGCTATCAATGCTGAAATTTCATAGATACCAGTGGTTGGCTTAACTGCTCCAAAGAAGTGAGCATGGGCTTTAGCAATATCTAAGTTTTTGGAAATGTCAGTCGTGAAAATTCGTGTTCTAACGACATCATTGATGGAAGATCCAGCTTCTTCTAACACCAAGGCAATGCGCTCAATGATGTTGTAAGTTTGAGCATATAAATCATCCTCTTTTACTTTATCGCCATCAATAAGGGCTACTGTTCCTGAGATTTCCAGTAAATTTCCTGTTTTTACTGCACGGCAGTATCCAAATACATCTTCAAATGGAGAGCCACTTGATATTGAAATTCTATTGCTCATTTTTATTAATTAAGTGAGATATTTTTTCCCAAACGTCCTTTTTAGCATGACGAACTACTTCGCCTATGATAATAACTGCGGGATTGCGAAGGTCTTCAATTTTAGCCAAATTTTCAAGTTCACCTGCGATACCTAAGCCCACTTTTTGTTGGGACATTGTCCCATTCTGAATAATAGCTGCAGATAAATTGGCTTTTCCTGCATCCTGACAAATTTTAGAGATCTCGGCTAATCGATGCATTCCCATCAAGATAATGATCGTGGCAGTAGATTGTAATCCAAGTTGTAAATCACTACTTAAAGAGCCATCTGATTTTGTGCCCGTCATGACCCAAAAGCTTTCGTTTACTCCTCTGATAGTCAATGGGATATCCGCTGCACCTGCTGCAGCATATGACGAACTGATACCAGGGATATAGGCAGTCAATAGACCAAATTGTTTGGCATATTCAATTTCTTCTTGACCTCTTCCAAAGACAAAAGGATCTCCTCCTTTTAGTCGAACGACATGACCTAATTCATAGGCTTTCTTTACAATGAGCTCATTGATCGCATGTTGTGAATGGCTTTCCCCCGCCTTTTTCCCAACAAATATTTTTTCGCAATGATCAGAGCAATGACCAAGTAAGCTGACATCCACCAAGGCATCAAATAAAACGACTTGAGCACTTTGCAAAGCCTTGATGGCTTTTAAAGTGATCAATTCAGGATCACCAGGCCCAGCACCAACCACACTAAGTTTCGGTTGAGGTTCTAATGATTTAAATCGACTTAATTGTTGGATCATCTTAATTACTGGCAATAGATTGGCGGAATAAACTAGCGGTTTCTAAGAAACTCAATGCTTGCTGAGCATAAGCTTTTGCGAAAGCTTCGCTAGGCTCATGTTGATTGATTTGAAGAACTAAAGCAGAAAAGCTTTCGGCTTGTAAATCAAAATCACCGGTTTGTAAATATTGCTCATCGAATTTCGTAATCACGGCATTCTGAGTAGATACTTGTACACTCTTATCTAATAATAAAGCTTTAGCAGCAGAAACGAATACGCTGTAAGCGTGATAGATAGCATCTGCCCAGCGTTTATCTTCTAAGGCACCTTTGCACCAATCATATTTTTCTTCGGATTCGAATAGCAATGTAGCTACTAAATCGATGATGACACTGGCACATTCACCCACTCCAATTTCCGTATGAAAGGACTCCGCGGCTCCCCAGTCAATAAAATCATCATCCACCAATGTTTGTAAATCAGCAATCGGCTTCAATAGAGTATAAAAATATTTTTCTCCTTGACGGTCATAGTACTGGTGGAAATATTCTCCTTCTAAAGCATTTTCTTCATAGTTATTTAAAACTACTCGCAAAACTTCAGGACCTCTTTTAGATGGAACCTTAATCACTTTGTCTGCAATTTTTCCTTCCCCATTTCCAAGTGTGGCTCCTCCTAAAAGAACTTGTAGTGCCGGAAGAACTCGCTTATCTGGAGCTTTCAAAGATGATCCATGAAAGCCTATGCTGGCCATGCTGTGTTGTCCACAGGCATTCATACATCCCGAAATTTTGATTTTCATTTGGCTGTCATGAATTAACTCAGGAAAATCTTGTGAAATGACCTCTTCTAATTTCGATGTAATATTGGTGGAATCAGAAATAGCCAAATTACAAGTATCTGTACCTGGGCAAGCCGTGATATTCGCCACAGAATTGGCGCCAGGTGAAGCTAAATCATGGTCTTTTAAGACTTGATATACATAGGCTAAATTTTGTTGTGGGACAAATTTGAACAACAAACCTTGGTTAATGGTGATACGAACATCATCTCCAATATATCCTTCTAAAGCCTGCATGATACTTCTAGAGGTATCACTGGAAATATTTCCGTTCAAAATACGTACATATACCCCAAAATAACCTACTTGTTTTTGCTCAAAAGTATTTGAACTTAACCAAGTTTGGTATGCTTCAGAACCATCCGAAATGATGTTGGATAGTTTAGTAGGTATAGAAACCTCCCAAGCACCATCGCTAGGAATTTCTACCACCTGATTTTTTAAAGCTTTGGTTTCAGCATTGACCAAATCCATAAACGCCTCAAATCCAATTTTCTGAATTAAGAACTTCATACGAGCTTTATGACGGGAGTTTCTTTCTCCATGACGGTCAAAAACACGTAAAACAGCTTCCATAAATGGAATAATTTTATTCTCAGCTAAGAACTCATAGGCCGTGTAAGCTAACATGGGTTGTGCACCCAAGCCTCCACCTACCACTACTTTAAACCCTTTAATACCTTGTTGAATTTTGGGAATAAAGCCCATATCATGTAAATAAGCAAGGGATGTATCTTCGTCTGTATTAGAAAATGATATTTTTACTTTTCTTCCCATTTCTTGGCAAATCGGATTTCTCAATAAATATCGGAAAGCGGTATCTGCATGGGCACTTACATCAAATAATTCCAAAGGATCAATCCCAGAAGTAGGAGAGGCTGTGATATTTCTAACAGTATTTCCACAAGCTTCACGTAATGTAATATCGTCTTGTTCTAATTTAGCCCATAACTCAGGCGTACGATCCAAAGAAACGAAGTGAATTTGAATATCTTGACGCGTCGTTAAATGCAAATTTCCTGTCGAGTATTCATCTGAAATAGCTGCAATTCGGCGCCATTGGTTGAACTTAATTTTTCCATAAGGAAGTTTAATGCGAACCATTTGTACGCCTTGTTGTCTCTGGCCATAAACACCACGAGCCAATCGAAGGCTACGGAATTTCTCTTCATGTATCTCACCTGCTCTGAATTGAGCAATTTTATTGGCAAGATCAATGATGTCTTTTTCTACTATAGGATTTTCTATTTCTGAGCGGAAGCTTTGCATAATGGCGTATTTTTAATCTTATATACTCTATATAATATATAGATTTTAAGCAAAATTACAAATTCAACGCTATTCGACCAAGGATTTTTCATTCGAATGTAAAAAACTTTTACCCAGTAATCTTTGAAATAGAACGATTATTTCAATGCAATTCAAATTGTAGATGTAAAGGATTTTCCACAACTTATATTTGTATAGGCCATTTTTAGGTAATCAAGGTATGGACTAATGAGGAATTAGCTTGAAATTCTAATAAAAGTAAAAGGATGTGAATGGCAGTTTCCATTCTTCAAAAGAATTGATTAGTTTTGCCCTCCCAAACAGAGGGGTGTCCGAGTGGTTGAAGGAGCACGCCTGGAAAGTGTGTATAGGTCTCAAGCTTATCGAGGGTTCGAATCCCTTCCCCTCTGCTCCAAAGACAAATCTATCTTAGATTTGTCTTTTTTTTGTTTTTGGATAATCAGGCTCCGAATGAATTCAATACATTTGTTCACATAAATCCGCTGAGCAATGTACATTCCCGCCATCAACCAATTGACAGATTTAGCTGAAATTATCCAATTCATTCAGAAATATAGTTTTGGAACCATCATCACCTTGGTTCATGGTAAACCTGTGGCGACGCAATTGCCTTTTGTTTCCCAGTTGGTGGATAATAAAATTATTTTGAGAGCCCATTTTGCCAAAGCCAATGAACAATGGAAGCAAATTGTAGATCAAGAAAACTTATTTATTTTTCAAGAACCCCATGCCTATATTTCTCCAAGGCATTATGAAAAAGAGCAAAATGTGCCTACTTGGAATTATATATCCGTGCATCTTTATGGAAAGGCCAGATTCGTTCAAACCCAAGAGGAAGCTCAAGGTATTCTGGAAGAAAGTATTGAATTTTTCGAAAAGGAGTATAAAACCCAGTGGGATGGGCTATCTGAGGCATATAAATCGAACATGATACAAGGAATTGTAGCATTTGAAGTTGTAATTTCTGAAATTCAAGCCAAGAAGAAAATAAGTCAGAATAGATCAAAAAAAGAGCAAGAACAAATTGCTCAAGCTTTATCGCAAAGCACTTTGAGCCATGAACAGCAAATTGCTGATTATATGAAGAAGAATTAGGAAATTAGATTTGCATGTTATTTTCAATGCATTGCCTATGAAGAGTCAAGTTAGAATATTGTTGGTAGAAGATGACCCTAGGATATGTCAGAATATTCATGATTATTTTTTTCAGGAAGGCTTTCTAGTAGAAATTGCTAGAGAAGGATTGGCTGCTCAAAAAATGATGGAAGAAAAGAAATATGACATTATTGTATTGGATATCAATTTGCCTTACAAAGATGGTTTGACTTTATGTAAAGAATTTAGGCAATACAATACACATACGCCCATTTTAATGCTAACAGCATTTGACGATTTGGATGATAAAATGCATGGATTTGAGGTTGGAGCGGATGATTATTTGACTAAACCCTTTTTTATGCGGGAGGTCATGGCACGAGTGAAAGCATTATTAAAGCGCTCAAAAAACCAACCAGTCCCTGAAGCAGAGAATATACTACGTATGGAAGATTTATTGATTGATTTAAGTACTCAATCGGTCAGTAGAGGAAAGACTCCGATTAGTTTAACTCCAAGAGAATTTAATTTATTACTTAAATTGGCCAATGCCAAAGGTAAATTAGTTACTAAGAGAGAGTTGAATCGGGATATTTGGGGAGGATCTTTAGATGAAAATAACAATACGATTGAGGTGTATATTAACTTTCTTCGGAAAAAAATAGATAAACCATTTGCCTCTAACTTAATCAGGACCAAAGTAGGTTTTGGTTATTACCTAAGTTCTCATGAGCATTAGACAACGTATATTGATTTACTTTTCTGTCTTGTCTATCTCGGTGGTAGGTGTGACATTTTTGTTGTTGTTTACTGTATTTAAAAATTATCGAAAGGAAGATTTTCAACAAAGAATAAAGGATCATATTTTCTCCACCATGGGGATATTGGCGGAAGTGAGAGAACTGGATCAAGATATCATCCAATCCATGGGGGAGTTGACGGTCAATAAATTATTTAGAGAAAAGACCTTGTTATTTGATTCTCAAAAAAAATTGATTTATTCCAGTATTGATGATACGAAAATAGAGTTTTCAACAGAACTGTTAAAAGAATTGAACCAAGATCGTTCAATCATTGAAACAGAAGAAGGGGATTTAGATGTCGTTGCGGTGACATTTCGGATTCGAGGGAAACAATTTTATGGCATATCTAAAGCCTATGATAAGTTTGGGCATTCCAAGCTAGACTTTTTGAAAAATATCCTTTGGGTATTTTTTGTTTTGATTTCAGCACTCATCTTATTAAGCTCGTTTATTCTTTCTAAGCAGATTACCCAGCCTATTATACAAATGGCATCGGCATTGAAAGTTATTAATATGGAAACCCCTCACAGTTTCTTACCTATTCCTGAAAATAAAGACGAAATCTATTTGTTGGCACAGCGATTTAATGAATTGATGACTCGTTTACAGAATTCATTTGCCTTTCAAAAGCATGCCGTACATCATATTTCCCATGAATTGAAAACGCCGATTGCCATATTAGTAAGTAATTTGGAGAATTTAGAAAAGGAAAAGGATCCTATTCAATTGGTAAAAGGCATTCAAAATCAGAAGGAAGACACCCTGTTATTAGGGGATATGATTAATGCCTTACTTGAAATAGCCAAAGTAGAAACTCATGCTAATTTGAGTTTTCAACGGATTCGTTTAGACGAAATCGTTTTTGATGCTTGTTCTGAAGCCAAAAAATTGTACCCAAAATTCAAATTTGATATAAAAATTCATCCCAATATAGAACAAGAGGATAAATTAGTGATTGATGGCAACATCCGACTAATTCAAATGGCCGTTCAAAATTTATTGTTGAATTGTATTCATTATTCTACCACGAAAAGGGCCGAAATTATGTTTCAATTTCAGTATGGAGAATTAAAAATATTTTTCTCCAATGAGGGACCTTCCATCTCAGCCTCTGAAGTACCTTACTTGTTTCAGCACTTTTTTAGAGGATCCAATAGTCAAGGTAAAAGGGGTTTTGGATTAGGCCTCGTTTTGGTGAATAAAATTGTTCAGCTACACGGAGGTAAAATAGATTATCAAGTGGATTCGAATATTCGTAATGTTTTTACCCTTCATTTTCCTAGTAAATCATAATGGTAAGTTGTTGATTTATAGTGCGATAATAAATTAAATTCTATTTTAAGTTCATTTTAAGTCTAATCTTCCCAGTTTTGTGGACATAAAAGATTAGCTATGTCCTACTTTAAAATTTGCAGCCTTTTTTTGATGCTTTTGCTGGCTTTTGGCAGTAAGGCACAATCCGATACTTTATCGATCACGATAGCTCAGGCAGATAAGGTCTTTTTAAGTACGAATTATCAATTGTTGGCCACCTCATTGAACATCGATGTTCAAAAGGCTCAAGTGCTACAAGCTTCTTTGTATCCTAATCCAGTTTTGACTGTGGACATGAATGCCATTGATCCAGAGAATAGTAAAATTTTCCATTTAGGAAATACGGGTCAGCAAAGTGTTCAGTTGGAGCAACTGATTTTGTTGGGCGGTAAAAGAAAAGCCCAAATAGATTTAGCGAAGACCAATGTGGAAATGGCAGAGTTAGCTTTTCAGGATTTGATTCGTCAATTAAAATTTGAACTTCATACAGGGCTTTATTTATTGAATCAACAACAAATTCTGATTGGGAAGTACACCAAACAAATGGCCATGGTGGACAATATTCTTAGCACCTATGAAATTCAGGCACATAAAGGGAATATCCCATTAAAAGATGTGGTTCGCTTAAAGGGGGTTTATTTAAATCTGAGCAATGAGAGAGCAGCCATTTTTGGAGATTATTTTCAGCAACTATCTAAAGTGCAGACATTGTTGCAAACCAAAAGTATGGTAGTTCCTAAAGTTTCTGACGCAGAAATTCAAAGTTTCATTCAACCTTTTGATGTTCAATTATTAATTGATCAAGCATTGGAGAATAGACCTGATTTATTGTTGGGAAAGAAGGATGCCGTTTTTGCTGAACAGTATTTTTCCCTTCAAAAGAAATTGGCTAAACCTGATATCACGTTGTTTTCTTCTTATGATCAACGAGGTGGAGCTTTTCTACGTCAAGTGAATGTAGGTGTTGCTATTCCTTTGATGTTTTGGAATAGGAATCAAGGAAATATCAAATCCGCAGAGACTCAGATTAAAGTGAAGCAATTGTTTGTAGATGGTCTTAAGAGCCAAGTTATTGCAGAGGTTCAAAGTACTTATTTGCAATACAAACAAACGGTTTCTGAATTTTTGAAAAACAATAAATTGTATGACGAAGATTTTGAGGTAACCTTAAAAGGTATGACGGAGAACTTCCAAAAGGGCAATGTTAGTTTGATTGAATTTGTGGACTTTTTTGAATCCTATAATAATGCCCTTTCGGAGATTTCCAGGATAAAAATTCAATTGGCAACTTCTGCAGAACAAATAAAATTAAGTACAGGTAAAGAACTATTCTAGATATGAAAAATGTAGTATTGATGGCTTTTGCAGCCACATTTCTGATGCTTTCTTGTAACAAGGAAAATACAGAATCGGATAAAGCAGTGGCATTTCGTTTAAGTGATACCATGATGGCCCGTTGTGAATTTTATTCAGCTGATTTACAAGAGGTTAAAAATGAGATTCGTTTGTTTGGTAAAATTCAGGCAGATAATAATAAACTCGCCCAGATCTATTCCATCGTAGGAGGGAACGTCATTAAGATTAATGCCGAATTAGGAGATTATGTAAAGAAAGGTCAAGTCTTGGCGGTTATTCGAAGTGGGGAAGTAGCCGGATATGAAAGAGATCGCTTGGATGCATTAGGCGATGTAGCTGTGGCAGAAAAAAACCTTCAAGTAGCTCGCGATTTATATAAAAGTAAATTATCCTCTGAAAAAGATGTAGTAGCTGCAGATCGGGAATTGGATCGTCAAAAAGCGGAGTTAGCCCGTATCAATGAAGTTTTTAGCATTTATAACTTGAAAAAAGGGTCCATTTACAATGTGACGGCTTCTATGAGCGGCTTTATTGTTCAAAAAGAAATAAGCCCCAACGAGCAGATTCGTCCAGACAAATCAGATGCTTTATTTTCTATTGCTGAAATCAATGAAGTGTGGGCAATGGCTAATGTCAATGAGAGTGATATCCCTAAAGTTCAAGTGGGCTATGAGGCAGATGTCAGAACATTGAGTTATCCAGATGAGGTATATCAAGGTAAAATTGATAAAATTTTCTCTGCCATTGATCCAGAAACAAAAGCTATGAAAGTGCGTGTTAGAATCCCGAACGCCAATTATAAATTGAAACCAGAGATGAATGCCATGGTGGATGTACGCTTTTCTGAGCATAGCCAAATGATTGCTGTACCATCATCTTCTGTCATATTTGATAAGAGTAAAAATTGGGTCATGATTTTTAAAGATCGTGCGAATATTGAAACTAGACAAGTGGAAGTATATCGTCAATTGGGAAATGTTACTTACATCCAGCACGGCTTGCAAAAGGGCGAAAAAGTGATTTCTAAGAATGGAATGCTCATTTATGATGCATTGAACGATTAATAAATTTCAAAAAAGAAATGCGGTTTAACAGCATCATTTTATTGGTTTTATTTACTGGAATACGCTTAATGGCTCAGTCGGATACTACGCAAAGGAAGATGAGTTTTCATTTTCAACAAACAGCGGTGTATCAGTATCATGGAGCTTTTGATGCGCTCTATTCTGGGGATAATAGTTTGATCAACAAAGAGGAGGGAGCTATGTCGCTGACATCGACGTTGTTTTTTGATGCGCCCTTGTGGAAAGGAGCCAATTTTACATTTAACCCTGAATTATCAGGAGGTAAAGGCCTTTCTCAAGCAAAAGGTTTGGGAGGTTTTACGAATGGGGAAACATTTAGAATTGGTAACCCAGAGCCAGTGGTTTATGTGGCACGCTTACTTTTGGAACAAAATTTTGAGCTTTCGCATCATCGAAATTTGAAATTGGTGATAGGTAAATATGGCTTGTCAGATTACTTTGATTTTAATGCGTATTCGCATGACCCTAGAGCCCATTTTATGAATTGGTCTCTGATGAATCAAGGAAGCTGGGACTATGCTGCCAATACACGTGGTTATACTTCTGGCTTATACATGGAGTATAAAACACCTCAAGCAGAAGTAAGAGGGTCTTTTTCTGCTGTACCAACTTCTGCTAATGGTCCAGACTTAGATTATAATTATGACAAGGCAAATGGGATTAATCTGGAATTGACCAAACCATTTCAGGTAAATGCATCTTGGTCTGGATTTTTTCGAGTACTCGCCTACCGGAATCAGGCGGCCATGGGAAACTATGATTTGGCCAATAGGGCTCAAGGAATACCCGATATTACATCCACTAGAAGTCCATACAGGACGAAATACGGTTATGGCTTAAATGCAGAGTTAAGCTATTCTGATGTATTGGGCTTATTTGCCCGTTATGGTTGGAGTGATGGTAAAAACGAAACTTGGGCCTTTACGGAAATTGATGAATCAATTTCGGTGGGTGTTCATTTTTGGGGAAAATCATGGAATAGAAAACAGGATTTTGCTGGAATTGCTTGGGTAACCAATGGACTATCATCTTCACATCAGAAATATCAACAGTTGGGAGGTAATGGTTTTATGATTGGTGATGGGAATCTTACTTATGGACAAGAATCTATTTTAGAAGCTTTTTATAGCTTTCAAGTTCCCGCTAGTCCATTTACACTTTCTCCAGATTTTCAATGGGTGATAAACCCAGGATATAATATTGATCGAGGACCACTGACAGTTTGGGGGCTTCGCGTACATACAGAATTTTAATTAATAAGCTTTATGAATAAGTTCATTAAAAATATATTAGCATTCTCTTTAAAGAATCGCTTTTTCACATTTTTCTGGGTGAGTCTTTTGACTCTAGGTGGAGTTATTTCTTATTTGAATATCCCCATTGAAGCATTTCCCGATGTGACGAATACGCAAATTGTGGTGGTGACTCAGTGGAATGGACGAAGTGCCGAAGAGGTTGAGCGATTTGTGACTACACCCATTGAAATTTCCATGAACAGTGTTCAAAGAAAGACCAATGTGAGAAGTATCACCATGTTTGGTTTGTCCGTAATCAAAATCATTTTTGAAGATGATGTGGATGATTTTTTTGCTAGACAGCAAGTCAACAACCTCTTGAGAACCATTAGTTTACCGGATGGGGTTGAGCCAGATGTTCAGCCACCCTATGGCCCTACTGGTGAGATTTTTCGATATACCTTAGATAGCAAAGAAAGAGATTCAAGAGAATTATTAACGATTCAAAATTGGACTATTGATCGGCAATTAAGAGCTGTGCCCGGTGTTGCGGATATTGTAGCTTTTGGAGGTCGGGAGAAGACGTATGAAATAGCTATCGATCCTGTCAAATTACAAAAATATGATTTGACGCCATTGCAGTTATTTAATGCCGTATCTAAATCCAACTTGAATGTAGGAGGAGATGTTATTGAAAAAAATGGTCAAGCATTTGTGGTTAGAGGTATAGGATTGGTTAAGACTTCCTCTGACATTGAAAATACGATTGTAGATAATAACAATGGTAATCCACTTCTAGTGAAAAATGTGGCCTCGGTGATAGAAAGTAATATGCCTCGAGTGGGTCAAGTAGGTTTAAATGATAACGATGATGTGGTAGAGGGAATCGTTGTCATGAGAAAAGGGGAGAATCCTTCGGAAGTATTGGCTCGATTAAAAACGAAAATTGATGAGTTGAATACGAGCATTTTGCCTTCAGATGTAAAAATGGTCACTTTTTATGATCGTGATAATTTAATGGCCTATTGCACCAAAACCGTGATGCATAATTTGTTGGAAGGTATCATTTTAGTGACCGTTATCGTCTTCATTTTTATGGCAGATTGGCGAACAACAGTCATCGTATCCATCATCATTCCTTTAGCACTATTGTTTGCCTTCTTTTGTCTAAAACTAAAAGGAATGAGTGCCAACCTTTTGTCCTTAGGAGCGGTCGATTTTGGTATTATCATTGATGGGGCGGTAGTGATGGTTGAGGGACTATTTGTTGCTTTAGATCATCGAGCGCAGAAAATAGGAATGCCCGCTTTTAATCGACTAGCTAAAATGAGTTTGATTAAAAAAACAGGAACGGAGTTAGGAAAGGCTATTTTCTTTTCTAAACTGATCATTATTTCTGCCTTATTGCCCATTTTTGCTTTCCAAAAAGTGGAAGGAAAAATGTTTTCCCCATTAGCATATACCTTAGGATTTGCCTTATTAGGAGCATTGATTTTCACATTGACTTTAGTACCCGTTTTAAGCTCGGTGTTGTTGAACAAAAATGTCAAAGAAAAGCATAATTTCTTTATTGATTTTATTAATCTACGTGTGGCTAATGCCTTTAATTGGACATTTTCGCACAAGAAAATCACATTACTTATTTCTGGTATATTGTTTGTCTGTTCCATTTTTTCAACAAAATGGTTAGGGTCAGAATTTTTGCCTCCTTTAAATGAAGGAGCTCTTTGGGTTACTGCCGAATTACCCATGAGTATGTCACTGCCGAATAGTTTGAATATGGCCAAAGTGATTAGGAAGGAATTAAAGAAATTTCCGGAGGTTAATGATATTTTGTCTCAAACAGGAAGAAGTAATGATGGAACAGATCCCAATGGTTATAACTTCTTGCAGTTTCAAGTAGATTTAAAGCCTAAAGAAGAATGGGGTCGGAAAATTACCGTGGATCAATTGGTCAATGAGATGGACTCTAAACTCAAAAATTACCAAGGGATTACCTACAATTATTCTCAACCAGTAATTGACAATGTGGCGGAGGCAGTGGCAGGTTTCAAAGCATCAAATGCGGTTAAAATTTATGGACCTGATTTGGATAAATTAGACGATATAGCCAACAATGTCATTAAAAATATCAAGAATGTTGATGGAGTAAAAGATGTTGGGATCATTCGAAATATTGGACAACCGCAATTCAATATTTTGCTGAATGAAGAAAAAATGGCCATTTACGGTGTTACAAAAGAGGATGCTCAAGCCGTTATTGAAATGTCCATTGGAGGTAAAACAGCATCAATTAAATACGAGGGAGAAAGAAAGTTTGATATTCGTATTCGACTAGCTAAAGAGTACCGTAAGGACGAGCGAGATATTATGAAATTGATGATTCCTACCATCAAAGGAACCAAGATTCCATTAAAAGAAATTGCAGAATTTGAAGAACTCACAGGGCCAGCTTTTATTTATCGAGATAATACAAAACGATTTATTGGAGTTAAGTTTTCCGTGCGTGATCGTGATTTGGGGAGTACAATAGCGGAGGCACAGAAAATAGTTAACGCATCTGTTACATTACCAGCTGGATACACCATTGGATGGGCGGGAGAATTTGAAAATCAAGTGCGTGCCACAACTCGATTAGGACAAGTTGTTCCTATCAGTTTGATTTTGATTTTTGTCTTGTTGTTTATCATGTTTGGTAATGCTAAAGATGCAGGCTATGTGTTGATTAATGTGCCTTTTGCAGTTATTGGTGGAATTTTTGCCCTGCATATTACAGGAATTAATTTTGGTATTTCGGCAGGTGTGGGCTTTATCGCATTGTTTGGTATTTGTATCCAAAATGGGGTAATTCTAATTTCAGAAATCAATCAACAAGCCAAGGAGCTTCCTGATTTAGCTTTAGCTATTCAGCAATCTGTCCGTGCACGTACTCGCCCAGTGGTGATGACCGCTTTGATGGCCGCGATAGGTTTATTGCCAGCGGCATTAAGTACGGGGATTGGATCAGAAAGTCAAAAACCTTTGGCAGTAGTTATCATCGGTGGTTTAGTTACAGCTACGCTTTTTATACTTTTGGTATTCCCATTGATTTATCATTCGGCTTTGAAAAAACGTCATTATGTAAGATCGGCGAAGTCGAACCGTTAATCGATTTGAGAGCAGACAAATAAGGTTTTTTATTTGGTGAAATTCGTTTACATTTATGCCAATTAAATAACCTATTTGAAAATGAAAAATAAGCGTAACGATGGCTTAAATCGGAGGGATTTTCTTTCGAAAGCCAGTTTGGCCTTTGGATCAATCATGATTGTTCCAAGGCATGTGCTAGGAGGTAAGCGTCCTGATGGAAGTTCATATCTTGCTCCTAGTGATGTACTTAATTTGGGATTTATTGGAACTGGTAAACAAGGACGAGGATTGTCAAACTCCTTTTTATCAACAGGTCAGGTAAGAATCAGTGCGATCAGTGAGGTTTACCAAGCAAAGGCTAATTTATTCTTGGACCGTGTCAAAGAAAATTATGCCAAGAACCCTTCTTGGGGGAGCTATGCTGCTATTCCCGTTTTCCAAGATTATCGCGAATTATTAGCTTCTAAAAATGTAGATGCTGTTGTTATTGCTACGCCAGATCATTGGCATGCAGCCATGGCCGTTAGAGCTGCAGAAGCAGGTAAAGATATATATTGTGAAAAACCGTTGTCATTAACGGTTAGGGAAGGTAGAGCTATGGTGAATGCCGCTCGCAAACATAAGCGTGTATTTCAAACCGGAAGTATGCAACGTTCTTGGCCCGAGTTTCGTCAGGCAGTAGAACTGATCCGTAATGGATATATTGGAGAAGTGAAATCCATTAAAGTCAATGTAGGTCCACCGCCAGAAGCGTATCAATTACCAGCTCAAGCTATTCCCGAAGGATTGGATTTTGAAAAATGGTTGGGACCCAATGAGGCGGTAGCATTTAATTCGGAATTAGCTCCACCCATTTCTCAAGATGTATTTCCTAATTGGAGAAAATACAAAGAATTTGGCGGAGGCGGCATGACGGATTGGGGGGCTCATATGTTTGATATTGTTCAATGGGCATTGGATATGGATCAATCAGGTCCAGTGAAAGTAAGTGCCCCACAAGGAAAAGATCAACCATATTTAACATATACCTATGCGAATGGAATAACCATGACCCATCAACCATGGGAATGGAATAGTGGTGTGGAATTTGTGGGAACAGAAGGAACATTACGGAGTGCAAGAAAGAAACTAGAAACTTCTAAACCAGAACTGAAAGATCGAGTTATTGGACCGAATGAAAAGCATGTGTATAAAAGCGAAAATCATTATATAGATTTCATTCAAGCTATTCGTAATAGAACCATGCCGATATGTGATGTGGAAGTTGGTCATAGGACAGCATCAGTATGTAATATTGGTAACATTGCATATGCGGTGAATAAATCATTGGAATGGAATCCGAAGACGGAAAAATTCAATGATGCCGAAGCAAACGCTTTATTAGGAAGAAAATTGAACAAAACTTGGGGTATAAAAATTTAACAGATGTTTATGAAAAAGATTGTATTGACCGTAATGATAGGCCTGTTGGCTTGTAACTTAGGATTCTCTCAAAAAGGAAAATGGGTAGAATTATTTGATGGTAAAACCTTAGATGGTTGGAAAGCCAGTGAAAGACCTGAATCCTTTCGTGTAGAAGATGGAAATTTAGTGGTAGAAGGACAGCGTGCTCATTTATACTATGATGGCGCATTTAATAACCATGATTTTAAAGATTTTGAGGTTCAAGCTCGTATTATGACATTCCCAGGAGCAAACTCAGGATTGTATGTACATACCGATTTTTTACCAGGAGATTGGCCAAAACAAGGTTATGAGATTCAGGTAAATAATTCCCACACGGATTGGAGAAGATCAGCTAGTTTGTACAATGTCGTGGATTGTGCCGAAGTGTACGTAAAGGATAACGAATGGTATGATATGTTGGTTACCGTTAAAGGAAACCGTATCGTGACTAAAATCAATGGAATCACGGTAGTGGATTATACTCAACCAGCTAGTCCTTTAAGAAATAAAGGTCAGGAATTGCGATTAATAAAAAATGGGACCATTGCTATACAAGCACATGATCCCAAATCTAAAGTAATGTATAAGTCGATTAAAGTTCGACTACTATAAATCAACTGCTTCACCGTAGGCCGCTTCTGTAGCACCTTTAAATGCTTCAGAAATGGTCGGGTGAGGATGTACTGACTTCATGATTTCATAAGCAGTACTTTCTAATTTACGCACGACTACCGCTTCGGCAATCATTTCAGTTACGTTGTAACCAATCATGTGAGCGCCAAGCAATTCGCCGTATTTAGCATCATAGATTACTTTGACAAAGCCATCGCGAGCACCAGCTGCGGTGGCTTTTCCTGAAGCTACGAATGGGAATTTTCCTACTTTGATATCGTAGCCAGCTTCCTTTGCTTTCTTTTCAGTCATACCTACTGAAGCAATTTCTGGAGTACAATAAGTACATCCTGGAATATTGGTATAGTCTAAGGCCTCGGTTTTATGACCAGCAATTTTTTCTACACAAATGATACCTTCTGCAGAAGCTACGTGAGCTAAAGCTGGACCAGGAGTAACATCACCAATGGCAAAATAGCCTGGCATATTGGTTTCATACCATGCATTCACAGGGATTTTACCTTTGTCAACGATGATACCCACTTCTTCTAAACCAATGTTTTCTAAGTTTGAAATAACACCGGCTGCGGATAGTACGATATCACATTCGATTTCCTGATTTCCTGTTGGGGTTTTGATGGAAACTTTACAACCTTTTCCTTTGGTATCAACTTTTTCTACACTTGAATTAGTTAAGATGTCGATGCCCATTTTCTTGTATTGTTTGGCCAATTCTTTGGATACATCCTCATCTTCTACAGGAACTACATTGGGAAGAAATTCTACAATGGTAACTTTCGTTCCCATGGCAGCATATACATAGGCAAATTCAACACCGATAGCTCCTGATCCGATAATCACCATAGAATCAGGTTTTTTGCTTAAGCTCATAGCTTTGCGGTATTCAATCACTTTTTCTCCATCAATGGGGATGTTAGGTAAGGCTCTAGCACGTGCCCCTGTGGCAATCATGATGTTTTTAGCTTCATAGATGCTTGATTTACCTTCGGCATCAGTTACCTCTACTTTCTTACCAGGCTTGATTTTTCCAAAACCCATGATTACATCGATTTTGTTCTTTTTCATCAAGAACTGAACGCCTTTACTCATGCTATCTGCAACTCCACGGGAGCGTTGAATAACTGCGTTAAAGTCCGCTTCAGCTCCTTTTACGGTAATTCCATAATCAGCAGCATGTTTGATGTATTCAAAAACCTGAGCTGATTTTAAAAGAGCTTTCGTTGGAATACAACCCCAGTTTAGACAGATTCCGCCTAGAGATTCTTTTTCCACGACTGCACATTTTAAGCCTAATTGAGAAGCTCGTATCGCGGCTACATACCCTCCCGGGCCTGATCCTACCACGATTAAATCGTATTGTTGCGCCATTGTATTGCTTGAATTAAATGAATTTGTCCGCAATTTAGCACAAAAGCGGGTATATTTGTAGCTTAATTACACATTTAGGTATGACAAAAGACAGGTTCAATGACCTGAAAGCCAGAATAGAGGCTTTAAGGAGGTATCTTTGACTACGATCACAAAAAATATTTGATTTCCGAATTGGAAACAGTGACTTTGGATCCCGAGTTTTGGAATAATCCAGAGAAAGCAGAAAGCACCATGCGCGAGATGCGTGGCTTGAAGTTTTGGACGGAAGGTTTCGATAAACTTAATTCCTCAATGGAAGATTTGGAAACCATTTGGGAATTCTATGAGTCAGGAGACGCCTCTGAGATAGAAGTAGATCAGGAGGGAGCAAAATTAGAAGAGAAGCTAGAAGCTTTGGAGTTTCGTAAAATGATGTCGGAAGAAGGCGATCAAATGAGCGCAGTCTTGGAGATTAATGCGGGAGCTGGCGGAACAGAGTCGCAAGACTGGGCAAGTATGCTGTTGCGTATGTATACGATGTGGGCCGAAAAAAATGGCTTTAAAGTTAGACTGGTAGATTCCAATGATGGAGATGTGGCTGGGTTGAAATCCGTGACTATCGAAATCGAAGGAGAGTTTGCCTATGGAAATTTAAGGTCCGAAAATGGCGTTCATCGTTTGGTTCGTATTTCACCATTTGATTCCAATGCTCGTCGACATACTTCATTTGCCTCCGTATATGTATATCCTCTTGCCGATGATTCGATTGAGATTGATGTGAATCCAGCTGATATTGATTGGGACACGTTTCGATCAGGTGGCGCAGGTGGGCAAAATGTCAATAAGGTGGAAACAGCAGTGCGTTTAACCCACAGGCCGTCTGGTATTATAATTGCTTGTCAGCAAGAAAGATCACAATTGCAAAATAAGGAAGTGGCATTGCGTTTATTGAAATCTAAATTATATCAAATTGAGATTGACAAGCGAAATGCGGCAAGGGCAGAGGTAGAAGCAGGAAAGAAAAAAATTGAATGGGGTTCCCAGATTCGCAGTTATGTATTGGATGATAGAAGGGTGAAAGATCATCGAACGAATCATCAAACGTCGAATACAGATGCTGTACTTGATGGGGAAATCAATGACTTTATTAAAGCGTATTTGATGGGGAATTAACGATCAGGGGTCGTGTATTTTGATCTGATTTTGTTTTGATTTGAATAGATTTGACAACTTTTCAAAAGTTGTCAAATCTTGTTGTCAAACCTACTTATTTCCTTTTATTTTTCTGATTTAACTTCTTGATTATTTTCTTCAAGCTGTTGAAGAAATTCAACTAGTTTATCTTTTGCTAATGATAGCGCTAAAGCGATGGCATACGATTTTATGGCCCCGCCAATGAATGAACCACCTTCCTTTGCCTCTGATTTAGGCTTTTTATCAGAACCCGAAACAAGTGTATAAAGCAAATAAGAGCCTAATAAAACTCCTCCAATCAATAAAGCTTGACTGCCTTTTTCTTTGATTTGCTGTTTGATTTCACCAACTTCTTCGGAAAGTTCTTTTTCGTATATTTCCGCTTGGGCGATTAGGTCTTCTTTCTTGCTTTTTGATCGGCTCATGATTCGATATCTTCTTCAGTTTCAAGGGAATTGCTTTCTTCTACTTCAACTTTTTTTTCCTGTTTTTTCAGATTACTTACCAAGATTAAACTAATAATAGCACTCATTCCTGCTACAATCAGGTAACCTAAATAGGTACTTTCTAAGTAGGCATTTAAAAAGTTTGCTAATGCCATCAGAGCAAAAAATAAAGTAATTAAGACGGCAAACGCAGTTAAGAAAAAGGTGAAAATTCGAGTCAATAGTTCTTCGATTCGTTCTTGGATGTCTAGCTTCACCAATTCGAACTGAGTCTTGAGGTAATTACTCAAGAGATCGACTAACCTATTGTTATCGAATAAGCCCATTTATTTTTGTTTAAGTTTTGCCTCAATAGAATGTTGTGTATGAGGTACTAAACGCAATCTCTCTTTAGAAATTAATTTGCCACTTTCTACGCAAACACCGTAGGTGCCATTTTTAATTCGCATAAGTGCTTTTTCTAAGTTTCCAGCAAATTTTTGCTGACGAACTGCCAATTGATTCATGTTCTCCTTTTCTGCAGTATCTGCACCATCTTCCATTACTTTGGAATTGCCTGCAGTATCATCTGTTCCAGGATCATTTTTCTTACTTAACGTTTCTCTTAAATACGTTAATTCGGCTTTTGTTTCTTCTAGTTTCTTAAGAATGATATCTTCAAATTCTTTTAATTCTTCTGCTGAATACCTTTGCTTTTCTTCGTTTCCCATGTTCTAAATAATGCTTAATCTGAATGTTGAATAAATATTTTGCTCTTGCAAGTATTTGTTAATCAATGATTTAGTTTCGATTCTAATAATGGTAGCACAAATATAAATTTATCTATTCGAAATAGATAATTATTACACAAAATTGAATTTAAATTTTTATGACCTAAGATTTTGTTTCCAATGGTGTAGTCCTTTGATAGCCAGAAAGATAAACAGTACATATAGCAAACTAGTTCCCCATAAAGCTTTCTGAATATACATGATCACGTAGACGATATCCACCATAATCCAAAGTATCCAATTCTCTATTTTTTTATGAATGGCTAACCAAGTTCCAAAAATACTTAGTCCGGTTAAGGTTGCATCGACATAAGCAAAGGATACCAGATGCGTTAATCGAGTATGAAGGTATCCAGCGATTAATCCATAAGCTAGTGAGCATGTGATTCCCAAGATGAGGGATAACCGAGTGCTTTTTTCAGCCTTCCAATTTTTCTCTTCTTTTCTCCATTGATAGAAGCCATAAATTCCCATGGCAATGAAAAAGCCTTGTAATTCCATGTCGGAATACAGGCCATGTTGATAAAATAATATACCAAATAATAGGGATGCTAAGATGTTCCAGATCCAAGCAGCCAAATGCTGTTGAATGGAAAAATAAACCCCCAATAAAGAACAAATGATCCCACTAAACTCCCAAATGTTTTCTTTAATCCATGAAACAATCATGCTTTGAGCTTATTTTTCTCAAAGTAAGCACAAAAATGACTAATCTGACAAGTGGAACATTGGGGATTTCGAGCCAAACAGATATATCGACCGTGTAAGATTAACCAATGATGCGCCCGAGCGATCACCTCATTAGGTAAATTTTTGACCAATAGTTGTTCTACTTTTAGTGGAGTTGTAGCTGTTTGAGGAACTAAACCTAATCTTCTTGATACGCGATAGACATGAGTATCTACTGCCATAGCCGGTTGATTGTAAATAACAGAAGCGATAACATTGGCAGTTTTTCTTCCAACACCAGGGAGAGTTTGTAAATCATCTAAGGATTCAGGAACCTCACCATGAAAGTTATCCATCAATTTTTGACCTAGACCTAATAAATGCTTGGCTTTGTTATTGGGATATGAGACGGATCGAATGTAGCTAAATATTTCATCTACACTAGATTCCGCTAAGTCTTTGGGACTTGGATAGCGTCTGAAAAGAGCAGGGGTAACTTGATTGATCCTTTTGTCAGTACATTGAGCCGACAAAACCACAGCCACCAATAATTCATATGGATTGCTATAATGCAATTCCGTTTCGGCTTCTGGAAAAGAGCTGGAAAAATGATCTACAAATGCTTGAAATCGTTCTTTTCTTTGCATGAAAAAGGATTTCTACAAAGGTAAGAAAAATTTCAAGCCAGCATGCCCATCCATTAGGATTGAATGGGCATCTGATGCTTTGAGTAGGCTAATATGGCCTCAATCGTTCTACTAGGCGGTTCTAGTAGGGCATTGTCTAATGACAATTTGACCTTTTGGAGGGAAGCCAATTCCGATTGGTCTTCCAAGCTTAAAACGGTTGAAAACCCTTGTTCGGGTTCATACAAGTTTTTGACTAGGTCATTTGGGGTAAAGCTTTGCGTCATAGGCATTCTCTTGTTTTTCTAGCATTTTTCTTAGGTTGATCAATGCATATCGCATTCTACCTAAGGCCGTATTGATGCTAACTTGAGTTTGTGCCGCTATTTCTTGGAAACTTAATTCTTCGTAATGACGCATCACAAGGACCTCTCGTTGTTCATCAGGCAGTTTTTTAATTAATTCTCTGATATTAACGATTTGATCCTCTTTTAATTGTATCTCCTCCGCAGAATCTTCTGCAAATTCAAAACTGTTGAATACTTTTGATCCATCTTCCAAGACAATAGTAGGATATCGCTTGTCTCTTCTGAAATAATCAATGGCCAAATTATGGGCTATTCTAACAACCCAAGGCAGAAATTTTCCCTCTTCATTGTAGCGACCCGACTTCAATACGTCGATAGCTTTAATATAAGTTTCTTGTAAAAGATCTTCAGCTATATAGCGATCCTTGACAATTAAATAAAGAGTTGTGTAAACTTTGGATTTGCTTCTTTTAACCAACGTTTCAAACGCTTGGTCGTCACCTTGGATGTACGCTGATACCAACGCTGCATCGTTAACTTGATTTTTGATCATAAAAATTCAAAATTGTTAACGTAGAGTTTTATCTCATGCAGGGTCTCCTATTGTTTGGTTGGCGAATTGATTTCGGTTCAAAAGTAAATAAAACTTTTATAAATCAAAATGCTTATTCATAATTGATATAAAATTTTTAATATTTTTTTTTGTCATTTCAAGCTTGAAAGAGTTATGCAAGCATCATTTTTTTATTAGATTTGTCAAACAAACCAAAATTAACACCCAATGAAAAAATTTAGAAATATTGCCATTGGACTATCATTGGCATTTTTTGCTTTTACGGCTAATGCGCAGACAGCTGTAACAGATTATGCTGGTAATTATAAATTACAAGATAATCCTTACGTGAAGTCAGTTAAATTGACTCCCAAAGATGGAAAATTAGTGATGTCTGCAGAGGGTTTCCCAGATACAGAACTAGCTGCTGGTAAGAAAGCAGATGAATTTATCATGGAAAGTATGGGCGCAACCATCACTTTTGAACGAGTAAACGGTCAAGTGAGTGTGATTAAAATTGATGCTCAAGGACAAGTTTTAGCGGGTCAAAAGGAAGCTGCCAAGTCAGCTACAGATGAATATGCTGGGTCATTTAAAATGGCAGAGAATGAATATGTAAAGAAAATTTTAATTGCCACTAAAGAAGGCAAGCTTTTCTTAACTTCTGATGCTGGTAGTGCTGAGCCAGCTGAATTAAAGCCATCTAAAGATGCTGATGTTTACACAGCAACTATTCAAGGATACGATGCAGATATTATTTTCTCTAGAACAGATGGAAAAGTAGCTGCAATTAAATTGTCTGTAGCTGGTGGTGCTGTAGTTTTGACAGGCCAAAGAGATTAACAGAAACGTATTATTCGTTAAAAGGGGCAATCGAAAGATTGCCCCTTTTTTATTATCTAATTTCTGATAAATTATTCAATAGGTTGTTTGAATTAATGTGTTGATAATGAATTATTTGTTTTTATTTTTTTTGAGAAGTTGATGCGCAGCAATTTTATTTCTTGATTTATCGCAAGATGATTTGTTTTAAATATCCCCAATTTTGCATTACAAGGAACAGGAAATCAGCAAAGGCTGATTAGCTGATGATTAGCTAGGTGTTCTTTCGAATGCCTAACCGCTTTTAATCTAGAATGATGAATTTTTTGGGTTCAATCATTTTGTTGGATGTTTTTGTTGTTTAAGGGACGCTTTAAATAACAGAAATATCCTAAATCAATTGCCTTTTATACAGCTGAATGGTGTTTTCTAATCCATAATATAATGCGTCACATATCAAGGCATGCCCAATTGATACTTCATCCAACGGTTGAACATTCGCATTAAAAAAAGCTAAATTTTCCAAACTTAAATCATGACCTGCATTAACTCCTAGGCCTATTTGATGAGCACGAAAAGCTGCTTTTCGATAGGCGGCAACCGAATGAGTAGGGTCATTAGGGAATTCTTCTGCAAAAGGTTCCGTATATAATTCAATTCGATCAGCACCAGTAGATTTAGCTGCCTCTACCATTTCTAAGATCGGATCTACAAATATGGATGTTCGAATACCAGCCGCTTTGAAAGTGGCAATTAATCGAATCAATAAATCTTGATGTTTTATCGTATCCCAGCCATGGTTGGATGTAATTTGACCTAGTGCATCGGGTACTAAGGTAACTTGTTCAGGCTTTACATCTAATACTAATTCCACAAACTTCTCTTCCAATGGGTTACCTTCAATATTGAATTCCGTTTGGATAACTTTCTTTAAGGCATAAACATCAGAATATCGAATGTGCCTTTCATCGGGTCTAGGATGCACGGTAATTCCTTCTGCTCCAAATCGTTCGCAGTCTAAAGCTACTTGAATCAAATCTGGATTATTTCCCCCACGAGAATTTCTAAGGGTAGCTATTTTATTAATATTTACGCTGAGTCTTGTCATATCATAAAAAAGGCCGGATAAACCGGCCGTTTTTTTAAATTAATTGATGCTTGGCCAAATATTCCGCAATCTGTACGGCATTGGTAGCAGCCCCTTTTCTTAAATTGTCGGCTACAATCCACAGATTTAAGGTATTAGGCTGAGTTTCATCTCGACGAATACGCCCTACAAATACCTCATCTTTTCCATGAGCCGTGATAGGCATTGGATATAAGAAGTTCTTTGGATCATCTTGAACAATCACTCCCTCTTCTTGAGCCAATAAATTTCTTACTTCTTCTAAATCAAAATCATTTTCGAATTCAATATTAACTGCTTCCGAGTGACCACCAATCGTAGGGATACGTACTGTTGTAGCCGTAACCTGAATGGAATCATCCATCATGATTTTTTTGGTCTCATTGACCATTTTCATCTCTTCTTTGGTGTAGCCATTATCCAAAAACACATCAATATGTGGCAACACGTTTAAGTCTATTTTATGTGGATAAACTTTGTCATATTCTGTTTTACCAGCACGCTCATTGAATAATTGGTCCACTGCAGCTTTACCAGTACCAGTAACAGATTGGTAAGTTGATACCACCACACGTTTAATTTTATATTTTTTGTGCAATGGATTCATAACCACCACCATTTGTATGGTGGAGCAATTAGGATTGGCAATAATTTTGTCTTCTGGAGTCAATGTAGAGGCATTGATTTCCGGAACAACTAATTTCTTGGTGGGATCCATTCTCCAAGCAGAAGAATTATCTACCACAGTAATACCAGCTTCAGCAAATTTAGGAGCGATAGCTAGGGATGTTCCTCCTCCTGCAGAGAAAATTGCTACATTCGGTTTCATGGCAATAGCCGTGTCATAACCTACTACATCATACTCTTTGCCTTTAAAACTAACTTTTTTACCAATTGAGCGTTCCGAAGCTACGGGAATTAATTCGCTAACTGGGAAATTTCTTTCCGCTAATACTTTCAAGATTTCGCCGCCAACTAAACCTGTGGCGCCCACTACTGCAACTTTCATTGTATAATCGTTAAAATTGATAATTCCATGCCAGTCCCAAAGAAGCTCCAGAGCTCCCATGGGAATTGATTTGCAAACTGATTTTACTATCTGTTTGCGCTAATTCATTGTAGCGTTTCAAAGCTTTTTTGAAATGCTTAATACTCACCGTACCTAAGTATAAATTCAATACGGCAGCACTTCCTACAACTGTCCAATAAAAGCCATCAGATACCTGTCCTTTACTCAAAAAAGTATAAACAGAAAATCCCGTGGTAAAAGCCGAAATGATTTCTGCACTTTTTTTCTGACGTTTATAAGTCAAAAATTCATAGCTTACTTCCGAATCTTTTGCTTCCAATAATGGAATCTGTAAGGCCAATGGGCTTTCTATAATTTGCCTTTTGTAGGAGAACTTTTTACTCCAACCTCCTTCAATCTGCTCAATGGGGTATAATTTAGTTTTAACTTCTTCTTGGCCCAATAAACGTAGGGACATGAAGCATATGGAAACCAACATTAATAGCCTGATTTTCACAGAAAAATGTTTAAGGAAACGCAAAATTAGGGCTTATATCTTGAACTAGAAAGGATTTTTTGGACTAATTCAATGAAAGGTATAAAGTCCTTCTGAACTGATTATAACATCCAAGGGAATATCAAATGCATGAAGGTCATCAATCTGCTTAACTGGACTCTCTAAGCTCAGTCCAATTTTTAAACAAGCTGGCTGGCATTTTGATAAGAAACGATCATAAAAACCCTTACCAAAACCTACTCGATGGCCTTGTAAATCAAATCCAATCAATGGGACAAGTACGACATGGATTTCCGCAGGTTCTATTTTTTCTGAAGTATCTGGATCGGGTTCTTGAATGCCCCAATTTGAAGTAATCCAAGAGGTTTTCTCATTCACTATATAGGCCGACATCTTCCCTTCACCCTCGACTCTAGGGAAAGCCAATTGAAATTTAAAAGGAGGAAGAAGTAGGGTGTCATGGATGGTTTTTGTATCCACTTCTCTCTTACTTAGAATGGATTGAAAACTGAGCACCAAGGCGCCTTTTGGAAGGTTACTAAGGTAGGTATATAAGTTATCTTGCATGAGGGAATTACGTAGATCCCATTCTTCCTTTGTCCAGGTTTTACGAAGGGCAAGATGCTTATTTCTTATTTCACTCTTTTTCATAGTTCGAAGATGAATCAAATTAGGATTTTAATGGCGTAAAATCAAAAGAAATTAATCCGTTGAACTAAATAGGATTAATTGACTTGAGATGAAGATGATATTACGATTTCAGCCCAAATTTTACTATTTTTGCCTCAATTTTGCCTAGCATATACTATTAAATCCCCTTTATACGTGAAATTCAAGGAATACAAAAATTTAGATTACGCGCAAGTTGCCGATGAAATTTTAAATTTCTGGAATCAAGAACAGATTTTTGAGAAATCGATTTCCACACGTGCTGGTCATCCGAGCTTTACTTTTTACGAAGGTCCGCCTTCAGCAAATGGTACTCCTGGGATTCACCATGTCATGGCGCGCGCCATCAAAGATATTTTTTGTCGATACCAAACACTTAAAGGGAAACAAGTAAAACGCAAAGGAGGCTGGGATACGCATGGTTTGCCGGTGGAATTGCAAGTAGAGAAAGAGTTGGGCATTACCAAAGAAGATATAGGTAAGAAAATCAGTGTAGAAGAATACAACCAAAAGTGCCGTGAAACGGTCATGAAATTCACGGGACAATGGAATGATTTGACTGAAAAGATGGGATATTGGGTTGATTTAGAAAACCCTTATGTAACCTATCAAACACCTTATATTGAGAGTGTCTGGAATTTATTGAAGCGCCTTTACGACAAAGGATTGTTATATAAAGGATATACGATTCAGCCTTATTCGCCTGCTGCAGGTACAGGTTTGTCTTCTCATGAATTGAATCAACCTGGTTGCTACCGTGATGTGAAAGACACTTCTTTAACGGCTCAGTTTAAGGCCATTAAAAACGAAAAATCTCAATTTTTGTTTGAATTGAGTCAAGGGAATCCTGTCTATTTATTGGCATGGACTACTACTCCTTGGACTTTGCCATCCAACTCAGCCTTAACAGCAGGGAAAGGAATTACTTATGTTGTAGTTAAGACATTTAATCCATATACATTTCTTCCTGTACATGTAGTACTGGCTAAGGATTTAGTAAAGAACTATTTTACTGCCACCGCAGAAAATGGAGATTTTGATGCTTATGTAGTTGCTGATAAAAAACCTCAAGCCATTCCTTATCAAATTGTAGGAGAATGTAAAGGTTCGGATTTGGAAGGAATTGAATACGAACAATTAATGCCCTATGTGCAACCTGCTACACCGGCATTTCGAGTTATATTAGGAGATTTCGTAACAACCGAAGATGGAACAGGAATTGTACATACGGCTCCAACTTTTGGAGCGGATGACTTCCGAGTAGCCCAGCAAAATGGCATTCCTGCCATCATGGTCCTTGATGCCAATGGTAAAGAAGTACCTTTGGTCAATCGTCAGGGTCAATTTGTTCAAGAAGTGAGTGATTATGCATTGGAGCCTGTAAAGGAAGCTTACTTGTCAGATGATGAGAAGGAACAGGCAAGAATCAAACAAGGAAGAGATAAGTATTTGTCGGTGGATGAGCGCATTGCCATTCAGTTGAAAACGGAAAATAAGGCATTTAATGTACAGAAATTTGACCACCCTTATCCACATTGCTGGAGAACGGATAAGCCTGTGCTATATTATCCATTAGATTCTTGGTTTATCAAAACTACGGCTGTAAAAGATAAATTGATTGCGTTGAATCAAACCATTCAATGGAAACCTGAATCTACAGGAACAGGTCGCTTTGGTAATTGGTTAGAGAACTTGGTGGATTGGAATTTATCTCGTTCGCGCTATTGGGGGACACCTTTGCCGATTTGGAGAACAGAAGATGGTTCTGAAGAGATATGTATTGGTTCTTTGGAGCAATTGACATCTGAATTGGAAAAGGCTTTAGCTTCAGGAAAATTAACAGCCGAACAAGCTAAAGGGAATCAAGATTTTTTAACTGCCATACAGGCTGGTACGGCTGACCTTCATCGCCCATTTGTGGATCAAGTATATTTATTAAGTGCTTCAGGGGCTGTATTATCACGTGAATTGGATTTGATTGATGTGTGGTTTGATTCAGGAGCCATGCCTTTTGCTCAATGGCATTATCCATTTGAGAATCAAGAAGTATTTAAGGAATCTTACCCCGCTGACTTTATTTCCGAGGGGGTGGATCAAACTCGTGGTTGGTTTTTCACCTTACATGCTATATCCAGCATGGTGGAAGAATCTGTGGCCTTTAAAAATGTTGTTTCTACCGGTTTAGTCTTGGATAAAAATGGGAATAAAATGTCCAAGCGATTGGGCAATGCCATTGACCCATTTGAAACCTTGAAAAAGTATGGAGCTGATCCAACACGTTGGTATATGATTACCAATGCTCAACCTTGGGATAACTTGAAATTTGATCTAGCAGGTATTACTGAGGTGAGAAATAAGTTTTTTGGCACCTTAACTAATACGTATAATTTCTTTGCTTTATACGCTAATTTAGACGGTTTTGACCCTAAGGAAAATCCACTAGAGGATGCTAATTTAACAGAATTAGATCGTTGGGTATTGTCAAAATTAATGCATTTGATTCAGGAAGTAGATGATGCCTATGCCACGTATGAACCTACGAAGGCTGGACGCGCTATTCAAGATTTTGTGTGTGACCATTTGTCGAACTGGTACGTTCGTTTATCAAGAAGAAGATTCTGGAATCCAGAGTCAACGGAGAAAGGAATAAACCCTGATAAACAAGCCGCTTACCAAACATTATACACTTGCTTAGAAACAGTGGCCCAATTGATGTCACCCATTGCGCCATTTTACGGAGATTGGCTATTTAAGAACTTAAGTAATAAGGAATCAGTACATTTAACTGATTTTGTCCAAGTGAATCCTGCTTGGGTAAATCCAGATTTGGAAGCCTCGATGGACTTAGCCCAACGTATTTGTTCTTTAGTTCACTCCATTCGTAAAGTACATAAATTAAAAGTACGTCAGCCTTTGGTACAGGTATTGGTACCTGTTTTACAAGAGCAGGTTCGTGACCAAATTCGACGTGTGGAAGATTTGATTAAATCAGAAGTCAATGTGAAGCAAGTCAATTATTTGGACGATGCTGCTGGAGTATTGAGTAAAAAAGTAAAACCTAATTTCAAGGCATTGGGCCCTAAATTTGGTAAAGATATGAAGGCGGTAGCCGAGGCGATTAGTTCCATGACTGCAGAAGATCTGCAAGCATTGGAAGCCCAAGGAACAATTTTGCTAGGAAGTTTCTCCATCGAATTGGCCGATGTAGAGATTTTAACGGAGGATATGCCAGGCTATTTAACGGCTAGTGAATCTGGACTAACCATTGCTCTGGATAGTCAATTGAGTCCTTCATTAGTAAGAGAGGGTATGGCTCGTGAATTTGTCAATCGAATTCAAAATCTTAGAAAGGATTCTGGATTTGATGTGGTAGATAAAATTAATATCGATGTGTTGAAGGGGGATGTTGCTTGGGAAGAAAGTATTCAAGAATTTGGTGCTTATATCTGTCAGGAAGTTCAGGCATTGAGCATCAATTGGAAAGATTCAATAGATCAAGCATCCGACATTTCCATGGATGATACAACTTTATCGGTCAAGGTGACGGTTCATAAATAAGAAGCTATGGTATTCAATTCCTTGCAGTTTTTAGTCTTCTTTGGAATTATAACCAGTGCTTATTTTTTATTACATCCTAAGTTTCGTTGGTTTCTTCTTTTAGTAGCCTCCTGTTACTTTTACATGGCTTTTGTGCCCATGTATTTGGGAATTCTGGGCTTCACCATCATCATCGATTATTTTGCCGGAATATACCTAGAACGCTTTCAGGGTGTTCAGAAAAAGCTATTCTTAGCGTTAAGTTTGGCGGCCAATATTGGAGTTTTGGCAATTTTCAAATACTATCATTTCATTGATCAAAATATTGTTTGGTTATCTGAGCAATTGGGGACGCACGTGCAGCTTCCTGTTTTGGAAATGATTCTGCCCATAGGTTTGTCGTTTCATACCTTTCAAGCCATGAGCTATACGATAGAGGTATATCGTGGACATCAGAAAGCGGAGAGGAATTTTGGGATTTACAGCTTATATGTGATGTTTTACCCGCAATTAGTGGCAGGTCCAATTGAACGCCCTCAAAATCTGTTGCACCAATTTTATGAAGTACATAGCTGGGATTGGAATCGAGTAAAATCAGGGCTATTGCAAATGGCTGCAGGTATTTTCAAGAAAGTAGTGATAGCTGATCGTTTAGCTTTATTAGTAGACCCTACTTATGAGCACCTCCAGGATCAATCGAGTGGAACATTAGCTTTAGCAGCTGTTTTTTATTCTTTTCAAATTTACTGTGACTTTTCAGGATATTCGGATGTGGCTATCGGTGCGGCGCGTGTTATGGGTTTTAAACTAATGGATAATTTTAACGCTCCATATTTTGCTAAATCCTTGCCTGAATTTTGGCGCCGCTGGCATATCTCGCTTTCTACTTGGTTTAAAGATTATGTATATTTTACCTTAGGGGGAAACCGTGTTTCTGTTCCAAAATGGTATTTCAATATCATGGTTGTATTTGTGTTATCGGGGATATGGCATGGTGCAAGTTGGAATTTTGTGATTTGGGGAGCATTACACGGTATTTTTCAAGTCATAGGTTTAAGTATCAACCGAGTATTTCCAAGTTTGGCCTCAGAGGCGCAAAAGCAGGCTTGGGTACAGTGGTTATATCGTTTATTGACATTCATCTTGGTGACTTTTGCTTGGGTCTTTTTTAGGCTGAAGCATTTTACGGAGGTAGAACAGTTTTTCCAAACCTTAATTCATGGCAGCGGGAATAGTTTAGCAATCGCCATGAACATGAATGAAATCATATTGTCTTTGGTATTAATTATCTCTTTAAGTTGGTGGGAGTATCGACAAAGGATTTTAAAACTAGCCAGTGCGGCCACATTTGTATGGCAGTTTAGTTTTTTATTGATAGCGATTTATTTTTTAGGAGTATTTAGTTTGAAACAATTTATCTACTTCCAGTTTTAATATGCGTCGAATAATAGCTCTTTTCATCTTTCTTTTCTTTTTCGCTATACTGGCTATCAGTAGTTCAGAAAAGGGAATGCATTGGATTACCCAAGTCCGCTATGCGAGAAATGATGCCTGGGGGGCAGATAAATATCGTTTCGGGGATTTATATGGAATCTCTTATTTGTCTGATTTTCGAATTGTCAAGGATACTCATTTATTGGCACTTCCTTCACCATCTAAATTGATCTCCCAAGATTATGATCTAACCATTTTGGGAGACAGTTATTTATATGGATCCTTTCAGAATAATCCCGCCTATTTCAGTCGGGTAAATTCTGTACAGATGTTTCGTTGGTCAGATAGTCTACAGCACCTAATATCAACTAATTCCAGCAGGAAAAAAGTATTGCTAATAGAATGTGTAGAAAGAAATATGTGGGACCGAATGAATTTGTCGGATGCCAGACGGCGATTAGATTTCCAAGCAGCCAAGGAGGAAAAAGAAATGGATAAGTCGACCAAGGAAATCTTATTGAATCAATTGGACCGATTTGATGCGGGAGTTAAAAGTGCCATTTATCATCCTACCTTGGAGTCTAATTTAGATTTTGTGCTATTTAGTATGGGTTTGTTAGGAAGGATTAAAGAACTTAAAGCGGATTTTACATGGAAGGTTTTGGGTAGGACTAATCCTGATGTCCAAGTTTCACAAGATGGTCAATTTCTTTATTTGGAAGAAACGATCAATGTTCAAAAAAGAGGTTCTTCTTTTAGGCCTATCGGGAAGGACGAAGTCGATTTAATGGTTCGTCATCTTCAGGAGATGGAAACCTATTATCTGTCGCATGGATATGATCAAGTCCTATTCTCTTTGATACCTAATCCTGTTGCTGTATTAGAAACTGAAGTGGGATCTACCAATTTAGCGCTGGAGAAAATTAGAAAACACCCCAATTTAGGAATCAAGATTATTGACCCTAGTTTGGCTTTGAAACAAAATGCTGCACTTAATTTTTATCAATCAGATTCACATTGGAACTTACGAGGTGCCCAAATTTGGTTGAATGAATTCAATCAAGTGCTTGAGAAATTACCTTAGTTATTTAGGAAACTGGCTTTTATCTAGTTTAGGAAGTAAGTTCAACGCATTTTTATAATAGACCTTTTTCAATACCTCATCGGGTAGTGCTAGTCCATAAATGCGCCAAAATGCATGTCTTTTACGGTAGTATGGAAAATATTCATCATCCGTTTCTAGTAATCTGAAATACGTGTAATACTCTGAGGTTGCCCAAATGTCTTTTCCGAATAAAACGCGGTCTTGATATTGAATCATGAATTTACGGGCATTTTTTGGCTGTCTTCCCAGCTCATGAATAACAGCACCAATTTCAGTATACATATTGGGATAGGTATCTAATAAACGGCCCAATTCAGCTAAATCATTGCCTCGCCAAGCTAAGTGAGCTGCAATGAATTTGGTTTTAGGGTGTTTGCGGATGATATCTGTTAATTCATCCATCACCACTTGCCAAGAGGGATATTTAGAAGAAGGCCTTGCTCTTCCCGGGAATTGTTTTAATTCTAACCAGCGTTCGTTGGTTTTATCATGTACATCAAAGAATGAGATAGGCTCTCCTGTATGAATTAAAACGGGGATATTTAATTCTCCACATTTTGCCCAGACAGGATCTAATCGAGGATCGTTGGTGGCTAATCTGTTACCTTTTGAATCTTTAACTTCTAAGCCCAGGTCTTTGTAAATCTTTAAACCCATAGCTCCAGCTTTCACTTCGGCTTCTAAGGCGGCTACTGTTTTAGCTGTCCAGTCTGGACTATCAATATTGGCGAAACTTAAATTGGTAAATACGACCACCCGATTATTGGTTTTTTCGCGGCCTGCACGAGCAGACTCTGCTAAATAGGCCGTTCCTGCTGCTATATCAGCCCCTCTTTGAGAGCCTTTGCCACTGAGGTTAACCATGACCTTCATGTTAAGGCTATCCATTTGCTTCAATAAATAGGCCAAGTCTTGATTCGGCATATTGAATTGGTGATTATGGATATCAATAAACGGATATTTGGCTTGTTTAATCTGATGTTCTGGTACCTTTAACGTTGAAACGGGATCATATTCTTCAAAACTCATGGTCTTTTCTTGTGCGAATAAAGGGCTACTTGTTAGTAATGCGCAGAACAATAGGTGTTTCATCATTTGAATTATTTTAACGAATCTATTCAATTCTGCTCAAATACAGCGCATTTCATAGGAAATTTTGAAAAGGATTCAGTGTATTTCGGTATATTCGAACTTTTATGAAATACCTCTATCTATTACTATTTGTATGCTTGCTTTCCAATACTCTGTTAGCACAGGATAATGGGAAAAAAGTCAAGAAAGAAAGCTCCGCTTTTTCTCCTGCTCGTGCAGAAGAATGGATGGCTGAAGGCATGCGCCATTACTTGAAGGAGGATTATGATGAAGCTATTTTAGTATGGGAGCAATTGTTAGCGGAAATGCCTCTGGAAGCATCTATTTCATTTTATTTAGCTAAGTCTTATTTAGCACAAGGCAAGACCATTAATGCTCTTAAATACGCTCAAAAGGCGAATGAGCTTTCACCTTATTCTTTGGATTATGGTTTGCTGTATGGTGATCTGCTTTTGCAAGAACGTAAATCGAAAGAAGCCATTGCTTGTTTTTTGAAATTGATTCAATATGATTCCATGCAACCTGATGTGAATCTGCGATTAGCTCAAGCTTATCTTTGGAATAATCAAGGGGATGAAGCTTTAAAGGCATTGAAATCAGCAGAACCATGGATAGGGGATTTTCCTGAGATCATTCGAACGAAACAATACATTTATTTAAAGAACGAGCAGTGGGAAGAGGCCATTCAGGAAGGGGTGAATTTTGTTGCGAATAATCCCGAAGAGCCATTGTTTGCATGGGAACAAATGGAATATTGGTGGCATTTAAGTACCTGGAAAGGAGCAAAATCTGCTTTGGAACAATTGTCGGCTGATTTTCCTAACGACGGGCAAGTGGCTTTATTGAATGCGAATGTCCGTGTTCATGAAAAGAATTTTAGCGAGTCATTATCTTTTTTAGAGCGTTGTTTGGCTGATTCAGATATGCACATTGAGTTGTTCAGTCAAGTTAGCTTACAAACATTTGAGTTAATGTCGGGTCAAGGAGATTGGGATAAAGCCTATGCTTTTCTACAAAAAGCGGTGGCGGCATTTCCTAAAGAACCTCGTTTTGTAGCCATGCAGGGAGATTTGTGGATGAGTGTATCCAAGTTTCAAGAAGGGCAAAAGGCCTATTTAAAAGCAGCTAGAAATGGGGGAGGGAAGTTTGAGGTTTGGACCAGAATTATTCAATTAGATTTTGAAATGAATGCCTTGGACAGTGTGATTGTTCATGCCCATGAGGCTTTAGAAGCGTATCCCAATCAAGGTTTTTTATGGTTTCAAATGGGATTTGCACAATACATGCAAGGTAAAAGCAAGGAGGCGTTAGCTTCTTTTGAATCAGCCAATCCCTATGTTCAAGAGAAGGATTCTTGGTATGTTCAATTATATGCTTTGATGGGAGACGCTTACCACGCTTTGGGGAATTATCGAGATTCGGATATGAGTTTCGAAAAGGTATTGACTAAAAGCCCTGAAGAAGAGCATGTACTAAATAATTACAGCTACTATTTATCGTTAAGAAAAGAAAAACTAGATAAGGCTTCAAAAATGGCTAAAATGTTGACCGATAAATTCCCTAAAAATGGGACTTATTTGGATACATATGCCTGGGTTTTATATCAACAAAAGGACTATACTAAAGCTTTACAATATTTGGAATTAGCCTTGAAGGATGAAAAACAAAATAGTTCTACTGTGTGGGAACATTATGGAGATATTTTGTTTCGCCTTGGGAAATCAGAAGAAGCTGTGAAGGCTTGGGAAAAAGCAAAAAGCTTAGAAGGAGCTAGTCCTAATTTATTTAAAAAGATTGAGAAGAGGCAAATTATCGAAAATTGAGATAATTTTGTGCCGTAAAAATAAATGCATGCCAAATTTAAGTCAAGGGAAGAATCTGTTATTCATTTTACTCGTCATCCTATTCCAATCATGTGGGAAAAAGGTGAGTATTCCTCCTGTTGAAGCAGTTGTAGTTAGTGATACGATTGTAGTAAAAGACACTACTTTGTTAGTAGAAAAAAAGCCAGATATCGTACAAGTGCAGCCTGTAGAAGAGGAGCCTAAAGTAGCTACAGAAGATTTGAATTTTAATTATTTAAAGGCCAAATCAAAAGTACTTTGGAAGACTAATTCCAACTCAGATACATATACAGTAGATATTCGGATGAAGAAAGACAGTTTAATCTGGATGAATATCTCTGTTTCTATGATTACAGGTGCCACAGGTCTTTTTACAAAGGAACGAGTTCAGTTTTTTCATAAAATTAACAATGAGTATTTTAATTTGACATACGATAGCCTAAGTACTAAAATGGGCTTTAAGGTTACCTATGAGATATTGCAATCATTGATTGTTGGTAATCAGCCATTTAAGAAGAATCATTCTCGGGTCATTCGTGAAAATGAAAATTATATTCTCAAGCAAGATGAAGGCCGAATTCAAATTGACAATTACGTAGGACCGAATAGAAAGCTGAAGAAATTACTTGTCAATGACGGACCAACGGAAAACAAACTGACACTAGATTACGAAGATTTTGCAGCGATTAATCAGTTTTTATTCCCTTTTTCAAGTCAAATTACCTTGGATGTAAAAGACAAGGACAATAAATTGGTTAAAACACTCATTAGTATTAAGTATTCTAAAGTAGAATTATTGGAAACTCCTTTGGAATTCCCCTTTAAAGTTCCAGCTAAATACCTGAAAAAATAAATCCTAATACCTTGAAATATATTGTTTTTATATTCTGTTTATTGTTTGCTTTTTCCCTGGATGCACAAGTGGATAAGCGGGAGCAATTGGAGCGTCAAAAGAAGGAAAATTTAGCTAAGATTAAAGAGTTAAACAGCATTATTTCCCGAACATCTAAAAAGAAGAAGGTTTCCTTGGGAAAATTAAATGTATTGAAGGAGCAGATTGGGGTTCAGAAAAAGCAAATTGGCATATTAAGTGAAAACCAAAAATTACTTGCTCAAGAAGCCAATAAACTCCGTCAGGAAAGCGACATCTTGGCTGCCAAATTGAAAAAGCTAAAACGGATGTATGCTCAAATGTTATTTGAAGCTCAAAAGACCTCAACCGTTTATAATAAGCTCAGTTTTTTGTTACTCTCTTCTAATTTAGGAGAATTTACTCGTCGTTTCGACTATTTGAGGCAGTTTACCAATAACCGAAAAGCTCAGGCTCATAAGATATTTCAAACCCGTCAGGATTTGATGTCTAAAGAACAGCAAGTGATTTTTAAGAAAACAGAAGAAAAAAAGGTATTGGTGGAGAAGGAAAAGGAGAAGAAGAACCTGGAAGTATTGAAAACCAAAGAGGACAAAGTTGTCACGGTCTTGACTCAGCAAGAAAAGAAATTGCGCATCGAATTAGAGCGGAAAAAACTGGCGATTCGTAAACTGGATAATTTGATTGCGGGAATTGTGGCCAGAGAGATTCAAAAAAGTCAGGAAAGAGAGCGACGTTTACGTTTAGCTCAACAAGCTCGGAAATTAGAAGTTAATAAACCTGCCTTACCTACTTTAAAGGGCGATGGAACATTGCCTAAGTTTAGTGAAAAATCAAGTAAGGATGATGCAAAATCTGATACAAGAATTGAAGCAGCTGAAGATAAAAAAGAGGTAGCTAAAGCAAAGGTGGCAGAGAAAGTAGAAGAGGCTAAAGCAGAGCCATTGGAAAAGAATATTTATTACATGAATGCGGAGGAGGCTAAATTGGCTAGTTCATTTGGAGCTTTACGAGGTAGAATGCCTTTCCCTGTTCCTTCAGGTTTTATTTCAGATCACTTTGGGGTTCATAAGCATCCCATATTAAAAGGTGTGATGATTAACAACAATGGGATTGATATTCAAACAGCACCTGGTTCTCCTGTACATTCGGTATATGAAGGTATTGTTCAATCTGTGGTGAATATTCCAGGTATTAATATGGTAGTTGCCATTCAGCATGGAGATTACTTTACTGTATACAGTAAGTTGGATAATGTTTCTGTATCAACAGGACAGCGAGTTCGGACTGGGCAACGCATTGGAAGCGTAGCATCAGATGATGATGGTACTGCTGAAATAAATTTTCAAGTTTGGAAAAACACCATTCGCCAGAATCCAGAGCAATGGTTAAGAAGGTAATTAACTGAATTTATAGGCTACTCGCAATTGGATATTACGTCCTTGATCATCCGTATAATACCTAAATCTATTCAAGTAGTCTCGGTAAGATTCATTCAAGGCGTTGGTAATCCTGATTCCTACATCTAAATTTTTGAATTGATAGCCCCAATTTAGTTGGACTAATTGATATCCTGCCGGAGGAACGGCATAGTCAGAACCTGGCTCAACACGACTTTGGCGGGAAACCTGAGTAACACCAGCACTCACATATTGTTTATTATGATTGAATTGGTATCGGATTAAATATTCAAATCGGTCGGCAGGAATATTGACCATATATTCCATGTTTTTCGTATTGAATGCTCTAACGATACTTGTTTTTTGCTGTAAGGAAATTTTAGGATTGATATGGTAGGATATTTGACCATCCAATCCATTGAATCGAGCATTGATTTGCTCATACGTAAATCCTGGAAAAATACCTCGGAGGGTTACAATATAAACTGCTTGGCCATTATTGACCATGGGACGTAAATAGATGAAATCTTGTATATGATTGCTGTACAAACCTAATTCAATATCCCACTTGTCTACATTATATTGGGTATTTAGACTAAGGTTGGTGGCTGTTTCTCCTTTCAAATTGGGTTGTCCAATTTCATAAGCAGCGGCACCATGGTGTACCCCATTAGAAAATAATTCATTGGCTCCAGGCGCCCTAAATGCTCTGGCTAGAATAAAGTGACTTTCTAGATTATCTAACCAATGGTATTTTAGGCCAGCACTTCCTGATACACCAGTGAAACTTTTTTCGTCTCGATCAATGATGAAGGAATAGTTTTTAATGGGACGGTGCGTGATGATTTGTTTTTGGTCCAAACGAAGGCCTAATTCCAATTCCCATTTTTCTTTGACCATTCTTTCAATGGCGAATAATCCGACATTATTTTGCTCATAATTGGGCAATAAGCTCGTTACTAACGTGGGAGAATTTACGCGATTTCCTGACGTGATATTATCTTGAAGGGAGAAAGTTAAACCAAATTGGCCTTTCCATAATTGACTGGAGTTAGCCCCGTCTAATAAGAGTTCGCCATTCCATGTACTTAATTGAAAACTTAAGGTGTTGATGTTTTTACCAGCTCGCAACACATCCAATTCTAAACGTTCATCCGTTTGGTGTGCTAAAGTCATTCGTAAGTTATACTGCGATGAAACTTGATAAAAACTCTTAAATTTCAACATATCATGATTTACATCCTGGTTAGGGCGATCAATATCTCGAATAAATTCATTGGGGGTGAATTGTTCTAATGGCCTTGATAAGGCAATGGATCTTTCTAAATCATTTACATTTCCAATATGTGAGCCCAAAAATATACCTATAACTGTATGGAATCTACTGTAGAATAAATCGGCCCCGAATTGACGAGATTTGTATCCAATTTGCGTTGAAAAATTTTGTTCTTGAACTCCCGTGTTGGCTAAATAATAGTTGGCTGAATGAATATTTCCACCATTTTTTAAGGTTCCTTGAACTCGCCATCCCCAACCTTTGCCCCCTTTAAATCCTCCTTCTACACTTCCAGAGCCTACCCATTGGCGTCCATTGGTAAAGTATATACTTTGTAGTTCTCCTTTTATTCCATTGGTGTCTGGGAGTGCATTCGGCTCTAGCATGACAATACCTCCGATAGCATCACCCCCATAGCGCAATCCTGCCGGCCCTTTGATGACTTGAATATTTTTGCTAACGAATGGATCTACTTCGGGAGCGTGTTCACTTCCCCAGTTTTGCCCCTCTTGGCGTACACCTTGATTTAGAATGATTACTCGACTTGAGTGCATGCCATGGATGACAGGTTTGGAAATGGTACTGCCTGTTTGTAAACTCTGAACTCCAGAAATACCTTTTAACATTTCACCTAGGTTCAAACCATCTCTTTCTTTTCTTTCTTCGGCACTCAGGGAACCACGCATCTGAGCGCTGGTTTCATTTCTTTTGCCGCTGACTACAACTTCTTGCAAATGTTCATCATGTACGTGCAGAGCGATGTTTTCTTCGTGTTGATTGCTGAGGTTAACCTTGATTTCTACGGGGTCATAACTGCTCATCTCACATACTAATGTGTAAGAGCCTGGGCATATTTTTTTGAGAGAGAAAAAGCCAAGAGAGTCTGTTTGCACTGCAAAATTGGTGCCTTTAAGATAGACATAAGCACCTTTGATTTTTTCGCGGTTTTCCATCGAGGATACTTTTCCTTGCAGGGTACAAAAGCAGTTTTTCTGCGAATAAGATTCGTGAAAAAGTAGCAGCAGGAAGAAAAATAATATCTGGGATTTTAATTTCATGCGAATGCCATCTATTTCAGATGGGGATTTAAATATACACTCAATTTATTTTTTTGCCCAATTGTATCAACAGATAACCGATGATTGAGCTTTTTCGGACGACCACTTCGAGTGTTGCAACGATAATTTTTTTAAATAATAATTTGTTTTGTTTAATCTTTTTATAAATTTGTTAAACAAAACAAACACAACGTTTATGACAGCTCTTGAATTTACGTATCAGGTTGGAAGCTTTTCTAAGTTTTTGAAACCCTTTGCATTACGTTTAACAAAAGACATGGATGATGCCAATGATTTAGTTCAGGATACTTTGGTGAAGGCATATTCCAATCGTGAAAAGTATGCAGAAGGGACCAATTTAAAAGCTTGGTTGTTTACCATCATGAAAAACACGTTCATCACGCAATATCAGCGTATGGTTCGTAGAAATACATTTATCGACACCACTGATAATTTACACTTCATCAACTCACAAGAATCTTTACAATTCAATGGAGCATTGAGCGAGTTTGTTCGAGAAGATTTGGAAAAAGCTTTAGACCAAACAGACGAAATGTATCGATTACCTTTCTTGATGTATTTTCGCGGATTTAAGTACCACGAGATTTCGGAAGAATTGGATCTACCCATTGGAACTGTGAAAAACCGAATTCACATTGCTCGTAAAGAGTTAAAGAAAAAATTACACATGTACGCTTAAAATTTCAGAATTGATTAGTTTTTTGGTTAACAGAAGAAACAAGTAAAAAGTCAGATTTTGTCTGGCTTTTTCTTTTAGTCTGCTAAGCTCTTTCAAAAGATGGTTATATTTGTTTAGGTTCGAATCAATGGATAGAATGAAAAAGAAAAAGGTGATTGTTATAGGTGCTGGATTTTCAGGAATTTCTGCAGCTACTGCATTAGCCGAAAAGGGATATGATGTTCATGTGTTGGAAAAAAATGCGGAACCTGGTGGTAGAGCTCGCGTTTTCAGAGAAGGTGGATTTGTTTTTGATATGGGGCCAAGCTGGTACTGGATGCCAGATGTTTTTGAAACCTATTTCGGTAAATTTGGTAAAAAACCTTCCGATTATTATGAGCTGAAACGTTTAGATCCATCTTATTCCGTCATATTATCAGAATCAGAAGTCATTGATATTCCTGCAGATTTGGAGGGAATTAAAACACTGTTTGAATCTTATGAGGAAGGTGCTTCCAGTCAATTGGATAAGTTTTTAAAACAAGCAGCTTATAAATACCGCGTAGGTATTCAGGATTTTGTTTGGCGTCCTTCTGTTAAAATTACGGAGTTTTTAAGCGTAAAATTGTTGATTGATGCCATAAGAATGGATGTCTTTTCTTCTTTTTACAAGCATATTCGTAAGTTTTTTAAGTCAAGTACCCTGTTAAAGTTAATGGAATTCCCAATTCTATTTTTGGGAGCTATTTCGCAAAATACACCTGCTATGTATAGCCTGATGAATTTTGCTGAAATAACCATGGGAACATGGTATCCCATGGGAGGGATGCATCAAATTGTGAATGGCATGGTGGCTTTGGCCGAAGAAAAGCATGTGAAGTTTACCTATAACACCGAGGTGACAGGTTTTGAGATTGTCAATAAACATGTGCGGGCAGTCAAGACTGCAAAAGGATTAATTGAGGCGGATATGGTGGTTGCTAGCGCGGATTACCATTGGGTTGAGCAATTATTAGGAGATGACTTTAGAAATTATTCCGAGGAATATTGGGATAAACGTGTCATGGCTCCTTCCTCTTTGTTGTTTTATTTAGGGATATCCAAGCGTTTACCTAAGCTAAAACATCATAACTTATTTTTTGACCGAGATTTTTCAGTTCATTCACATGAAATTTATACCGATCCTTCTTGGCCTTCAGACCCCTTGTTTTATGCCAGCGCACCATCTGTAACAGACCCATCTGTCGCGCCAGAAGGCTGTGAAAATGTCTTTTTGTTGATACCTGTGGCCCCTGATTTAGAAGATACCGATGCTCAAAGAGAAAAGTATTTTCATCAGTTAATGGATCGCTTGGAAGCTTATTGTGGCGAAAATATTCGGGATTTTATTGTGTATAAGCGCTCTTATGCCCATCAAGATTTTATGTCGGATTACCATGCATTTAAAGGGAATGCCTATGGATTAGCCAATACTTTATTCCAAACTGCTATTTTAAAGCCTAGTTTGAAAAATAAAAAACTAGATAATTTATATTATACAGGCCAGTTGACTGTACCTGGTCCAGGAGTACCCCCATCCTTAATTTCAGGATTGGTGGTTGCCAATGAAGTAGATAAATCCCTAAGAAAATAGCATGACCCAGATAGATTTATATCAGCGCGTTTCTTTGGCATGTTCCAAATTGCTGACCAATGCCTATTCTACTTCTTTTTCATCTGGAATTAAGACCTTGTCTAGTCGGTTTCATGATCCAATATATGCGATTTATGGATTTGTTCGTTTGGCGGATGAAATTGTCGATACGTTTCATCAGCACGATAAAAAGGTTCTATTTGATAGATTTAAACAGGATACCTATTGGGCTTTAGAGGAAAAAATCAGTTTAAATCCAATTTTGGAATCATTCCAACGTGTTTATCATGAATTTGAAATGGAGCAAGAGTTAGTGGATGCCTTTTTGTATTCCATGGAGCTTGATTTGTTTGAAACTCACTATGATGAAGCAGGCTATAAACGGTATATATATGGTTCAGCAGAAGTGGTGGGATTGATGTGTTTACATGTTTTTTGTCAAGGAGATAAATCCCAATACAATGCCTTGAAGTCGGATGCATGTGCATTAGGGTCAGCCTTTCAAAAAATTAATTTTTTACGTGATATTAAGTCTGATTTTGATGAGCGAGGAAGGGTGTATTTCCCAGGAATCGATTATTTGAACATGACGGAAAAAGATAAAAAAGAGATAGAGGCCGATATTCAATTGGATTTTGATGCGGGTTTGAGGGGAATAAATCGACTACCTTTGGAAGCGAGAAAAGGGGTGCTTTTAGCTTATTTATATTATACCAAATTATTCGAAAGAATTAAACGGGCACCTCTTGAACAAATCAAGGCTGAACGCGTTCGTGTTCCCGATCGAGAGAAGTTGTTGATATTTATTAAAATGAAATGTGGCTTAGTTTAAATCTCAAGGAGAATTGCTTATTAACAAAAATGTCAACCTTTCGAGGTTGACATTTTTTATTGATCCACAGGGAAAATTAGTTTTTAGATCCTGTAACTGCTCCAGCTGCTTTTTTGGCATTTTGTGCCTCTTGCATCGGGTTAGCTTGACCAGCACCATAGCTTCTTGGCTGAGCTTTGAACAGCTGAACACGTGTAGGTTGAACAGGTTCACGTGGGAATGCATTATCATCTGTATCAATATCAGCGATTTCATAGTAAGGATCAAGTGTCCATTTCGCTACCTTTTTACTTGTAGGGATGATTTTCTTCGCTTGTACATCATTCAAACGCCAGATTTCTGCTGGGAAACGAAGAACTTCTTCCGTTCCATCTTCAAAGGTTAATTTTACGATAACTGGCATCGGTAATCCTCCTTTATTTTTGAAATTAACGACGTAGAAATTCTTTCCTTCAGCTACCAATTTGCGCTCATCATCGGATAATGAAGCTAAGTAATCTTGGTATTTTTTCTTTTCTGCATCCGAAGTAGCAAAACGGTCATAACTGTTGTAAAAGTCCTTCATATCAGGTTCTTTTTCCACCACCGTTTCTTTGATATCTGTTTTATTGCGGATATTCGAAATAGTTTCTCTTTTAGCCGTAAAATCTGCTTTGTCTTTCGCTTTTTTGGCTATAGGATCTTGGTTATCGATGCCATACCAATCCACCGTTTCAATCGACTGATTTACTGGCTCGGTTCCATAGAACCAACCTCTCCAGAACCAATCTAAATCTACTCCAGAAGCATCTTCTAAGGTACGGAAGAAATCAGCTGGATAAGGTTGTTTGAATGCCCAGCGACGAGCATATTCTTTGAAGGCATAATCAAACAATTCACGACCCATCACGGTTTCGCGCAATATGTTCAAAGCCGCAGCAGGTTTAGCGTAGGCATTGTTTCCAAAATCCATGATGTTTTCAGAGTTCGCCATGACAGGTACCTGATTTTTGGAATCCAAACGCATGTAAGGAACAATGCTTTGTGCTTCTCCTCTTCTCGCTGGGAAATTACGATCCCATTCCTGTTCAGCTAAATATTGGCAGAACGTATTTAAACCCTCATCCATCCATGACCATTGTCTCTCATCTGAATTGATGATCATTGGGAAGAAATTATGCCCAACTTCGTGAATAATAACCCCAATCATACCATTCTTTACATTTTCTGAATAAGTACCATCGGTTTCAGGACGACCGCCATTGAAGGAGATCATTGGGTATTCCATACCGCCGCCTAATGTAGCATGACATGAAATAGCTACCGGATATGGATATGCAACGGTTCTTTTAGAATACGAGCGTAAAGTATGTGCCACTACCATCGTAGAATATTTACCCCAAAGCGGATTTCCCTCTTTAGAATAATAGGACATCGCCCAAACTTTTTTACCTTCTACATCCACTTGCATAGCGTCCCAAATGAATTTACGTGAAGCCGTGAATGCAAAATCACGTACATTGTCTGCCTTGTAAATCCAGGTTTTCTTACCCGTTGGTTTTCCTTTTTCAGCAGATTCAGCTTCTTCTTGATTGACAATTTCAATCGGACGAGTGGCTGTTTTGGCCTTATCCCAACGTTTTAATTGGGTCGCTGTCATCACTTGGTTAGGATTCAATAATTCTCCACCTGCACCTACGACCATATCATTAGGTGCTGTGATAGCTACTTTATAGTTTCCAAAGTTTAATGTAAACTCACCTTGTCCTAAAAACTGCTTGTGTTGCCAGCCGTAAACATCGTTATACACGGCCATTCTAGGGAACCAGTGAGCGATGAAATAATTGGCATTACCATCTTTGGCAAAAAACTCATATCCTGAACGACCGTAATATTCAGTAATTAGGTAATTCCAATCAATGGCAAAACTTACGCTAGCACCCGATTTAACCGGAGTAGGTAAGTCGATACGCATCATGGTTTGATTAATTGTATAGCGCAACGCATTTCCCTTAATATCTTTTACGGCAGTAATTTTATAGCCATAACTTTTAGGATCAGTCAGCTCTTTAAACGCAGAAGCTGAAATACCATTTTTGATATCTCCTGTTTTTGTAGTACTTCCCGCAGCTCCTTTTTCAAATAGATTTTGGTCTAATTGCAACCATAAATAGGGTAATTCATCTGGCGAATTATTGAAATACGTAATGGTTTCAGAACCTGTGATTTTTCTATTGATATCGTCTAATTCTACTTTGATATCGTAATCTGCACGTTGTTGCCAATAATCTTTACCAGGTGAACCACTGGCAGTACGATAACTATTTGGCGTAGGTAGAATAGATTCTAATTGTTCGAATCGATTGTTGGCATTGTAAGTTCCAGAGGGAGATTGACCCAAAATGGGACTAGCAAAAAGTCCAAGTAGGAGGAAGAAAAATAGTTTTTTTGTCATTGATGAGCTCTTTTTTTTCAAAAATAGAAAAAAGATTTTACTCTTTATTCATCTATTCGAAAGCCTTCGTTTATTATTAGGCAGGATAGACTAAAAAAAAAGACAGATAGCTATTTTAGTCTTGGGTAGATTTTGTAGTTTTGAAGCTTATAGATATAAATTAAACTGTTGAACCATGAGTGTGATTATAGGCCAAAAAGAATATTTCAAAGGCATCGAAAAAATTAAATTTGAAGGAGCAGATTCGGACAATCCTTTAGCATTTCGTTACTATGATGAAAATAGAATAGTAGCGGGTAAAACCATGAAGGAGCACCTTCGTTTTGCTATTGCTTATTGGCACTCATTCTGTGGAGACGGTTCTGATCCGTTTGGACCTGGGACACATCATTATCCATGGGATGTAGCATCTGATCCACGTCAACGTGCTGCTGATAAGGCTGATGCCGCTTTTGAATTTATTACTAAAATGGGAGCTCCATTTTATTGTTTCCATGATGTGGATGCTATTGATCAATCTACTGATCCTAAAGAATTCACTAGTCGAGTTGAATTTATCTCTGATATCTTTGCTAAGAAGCAAGCAGAAAGTGGCGTGCAATTACTTTGGGGAACAGCCAATTTGTTTTCTAATGAACGCTACATGAATGGGGCATCTACTAATCCCAATTTTGAAGTAGTGGCACATGCTGGAGCACAATTGAAATCAGCCATTGATGCTACCATCAAATTAGGTGGTCGTGGTTATGTTTTCTGGGGAGGTAGAGAAGGATATATGTCATTATTAAATACGGACATGAAGCGTGAGCGTGAGCATTTTGCTCGTATGTTACATACCTGTGTAGAATATGCGCGTAGAAATGGATTTACTGGTAAATTCTTTATTGAGCCAAAACCATGTGAGCCAACAAAGCATCAATACGATTATGATTCTGCAACCGTAATTGGATTCTTGAGAGAGTTTGGTTTATTGTCAGAATTTGGCCTAAATCTAGAAGTTAACCACGCTACTTTAGCGGGTCACACTTTTGCCCATGAATGCCAAGTGGCTTCAGATAATGGTATGTTAGCTTCTTTGGATGCAAATCGTGGCGACTATCAAAATGGTTGGGATACAGATCAGTTCCCGACGGATATTTATGAATGGGCTGAAGCCATGGCTATTGTTTTACGTCAAGGTGGATTAGCTGGTGGAGGAATTAACTTTGATGCAAAACGTCGTAGAAATTCGACGGATGCAGCTGATTTATTCTATGCTCACGTAGGTGGCATGGATACCATTGCTCGTGCTTTATTGATTGCTGATAAGATTCTGACCCATGGAGAAATGGATCGATTGAAAGCAGCGCGTTATGCTAGTTTTGATTCAGGTAAAGGTGCTGAATTCGAGCAAGGCAAATTGAAATTAGAAGACTTATATCAAATTGCCACTGAAATTGGTGAGCCAGCATTGATATCAGGTAAACAAGAATATTTAGAAAATTTATTGGGCAGATTTGTCTAACATAATGAAAAAAATACTCTTTCTATTGCTGTTGATTTACAGCAATGTACAAGCAGCAGGGCCGAAAGACCCTGCTCTTTTTTCAAGTGCCAAACCCTGGGCTTATTGGTGGTGGCCAGGAAGTGCTGTTTCAGAGAAAGGGATTACTCATAATTTAGAAGCCTTTTCCAAAGCAGGTTTTGGAGGTTTGCATATCATTCCTATTTATGGAGCCAAGGGTTATGAAAAACAATTTTTAAATTATTTGAGCCCTGAGTGGAATGCTAAATTGGCCTTTGTCTTGAAGGAAGCCAAAAGGTTACATCTGGGAATTGATTTAACCTTAGGTACTGGATGGCCTTATGGTGGTCCGCAAATTGGAGTAAGCGAAGCGGCGAAGTCATACAAAATTCAACAGATGACTTTGGCCGAAGGAGAAAAATTAGCTCCTATCTCGTCAACTTTAGACAAATCTCCCAACTCCCAATTAATATCGATTACATCGTATCAGGGCAACCATTTTCAAGAAGATTTATGGCCTATTTTTCAGCAAGGGAAATTGGCAAATTGGAGAGCAAAAACACCGAATACCGTTATTTATTTGTTTTATCAGACATTAACCCAACAAAAAGTCAAACGTGCAGCACCTGGTGGAGAGGGATGGGTGATGGATCATTTTTCCCAAGAAGCTTGGGATGCATATAAACTACCTTTTGCCGCAGTATTAAAAAAATCTCATGCTCCATTAAGAGCTATCTATACGGATTCATATGAAGTTTATGGAGCCAATTTTAGTCCTCGACTATTTGATGAATTTAAACGGATAAATGGATACGATCTTCGTCATTATTTACCTGCATTGGCCGAGGCTAAAGCAGAGGGGGAATTTCAAAATCAAGTGTGGGCAGATTATCACAGGACTTTGGCTGATATGTTACTCAATCAATTTACCAAACCATGGTCCAAATGGATTAAAAGCCAAGGGTTTTTAAGTCGAGATCAGGCACATGGTTCTCCTGGTAATTTGATGGATTTATATGCCTCGGTGGATATTCCAGAAACTGAATTTTTTGGAAGTAAGCCTTACACCATTCCTGGGTATCGAATAGATCCAGATTATGATAGTGTTCGATTTGGTATACCCGATTTGAGAAATATCAAATTAGCCTCATCAGCAGCTGATATCATGGGTAAAAAGCTGGTTTCTTGTGAAACTGCTACATGGTTGGGAAATCACTTTAAGGTTTCTTTAGCCCAAGTAAAACCCATCATCGACGAAGTTTTTGTAGGAGGGGTGAACCACGTATTTTATCATGGAGCGACTTATTCTCCACCTGAAGTGGCTTGGCCAGGGTGGTTGTTTTATGCCAGTACCAATTTTAATCCTCAAAGTCATTTCTGGGGTGCGTTGCCAGAATTGAATAAATACATCGAAACATGTCAAAGCATGTTGCAGAAGTATCCTACAGATTCTGACTTGTTGTTGTATTTTCCCATGGAAGATATTTGGCATCAAAGAAATACACCAGGTAAAACACATGCACTTGATTTACATGCCAATAGTCGAGATTGGATGATTCAGACTCCTTTTGGGAAATGGTCCAATGCTTTACAAAATCGAGGCTTTCAAGTGGATTACGTGTCAGATTATCTGTTAACCACCTTGCAAGTGGTTGCTCCTAAAAAGTGGAAAGCTCCTTCTGGCAATACCTATAAAATGTTGCTGATTCCGCCAAGTACACACCTGTCTTTAGAAACCATGGAGCTTCTGGCTAATTGGGTGAAACAGGGAATGCCTGTTTATTTTTTGGAACATATTCCTTCGGTGGCAAGTACTTGGAATTATACGGATGAACAAAAGGAGCGTTGGAATAAGGCTAGAGAAAGTTTTCTTTTAAGGGTGTTATCTGATCCAGCAGATGTGCTGACTCGTCATGCGGTGAGCAAGGAGACGATGGCTGAACAAGGGCTTTCGTTTATTAGGAAAAGAACAGAAAATGGATTTGCTTATTTTGTTACCAATTTGTCAAATCAGTTTGCTGAAGGCAATATTTCATTGGCTAAATTTAGTGCGAGTATAGAAATACTGAATCCTTTGACCCAGGAAGTAAAGAAAATTAAATTGCCGAAATCAAAGTTACTTCCACTTGCATTAGCTCCAGGTGAAAGCCGAATAATTCGAGTTGCAAATACATTTAAGGGGGGAGAAATTCCGGCATTAATAGAAAAGAGTGAAGTAGCAATTAAGCCAATGGGTAAAATTCAAGTGGATTTTGTACATGGTGCACCCACTTTACCTCCTTCGCAGCAAATGGACGACTTGAATTATTGGACCAAGGAAACCTCAACTCATCAGTTCAGTGGATCAGCGAAGTATACATTTGATTTTGCGTTAAATGCTGAAGAGCTGAAGTCAGCTAAAGTGTTACATTTTGACCAAGTGCGGGACTGGGTTAAAGTAAAATTGAATGGCAAAGATTTAGGTATTGTTTGGTCAATTCCCTTCCAATTAAAGATTCCTGCAGGAATATTGAAGGAAGAAAATCACATCGAATTAGAAGTAACGAACGTTTCTGCCAATCGAATCCGCCAATTGGATAAAGAGGGGGGCAAATGGAAGAATTTTTATGAAATTAATTTTGTGGATATTCGATATAATCCTTTTGATGCTTCTAATTGGCCTATTACAGATAGTGGACTTCAGGGAAAACTATATTTAAGTAATCGATGATAGACTCAGTAGCACATTTAGTTCAAATTTTGCAAGCTCATCGTCATGAGGAGAATGCTCATTGGATGAAGAAATACATGCGGGATCAGTTTCCCTTTTTGGGGATAAAGAAACCGCAAAGGCATCAGATATTGAAAGAATGGTATGTACATGAAGGAAAAGGTTTGGACTGGTTTCTAGTGGCCAATGAACTATTTCGACTGAAAGAAAGGGAATATCAATACATCGCTTTGGATTATTTGCTTTTAGAGAAAAAGAACTGGGATGAACGCATTCCTCAATTGGTAGAAGATTGGATAGGAGATCAGTCTTGGTGGGATGTGGTGGATGTCTTGAGTCCTCATGTAATGGGAATATATTTGATGAAACATCCCGATCAACGTGATTATTGGATTCAGCGGTGGATGACCTCTGGTAATTTTTGGTTGCAGCGTGTTTGCTTATTATTTCAATTGACCTACAAGCTGAAGACTGATGTGATATTGCTGTCCGTTTTAATTCAAGACTTATCCAAGGAGAAAGAGTTTTTTATCCAGAAAGCCATCGGCTGGTCATTAAGGCAATATGCTCGCGTGGATGGTGTTTGGGTCAAGGATTTTGTTTTATCTCACGAATTGGCACCTTTGAGTAGGCGAGAAGCACTCAAACACTTATAAAAAAAGCCTTGTCGAGCTATTGAAGTCCGACAAGGCTTTTGAAAGTAAAATCCAACATGACTTAAGCCTTATTCCTTTTTTTCATCAAGGCTAATTCGTGAGCAGTATCATAATAACTACGAAGGTTGGACCAATCAAAAGTATCTGAAATACTCTCAACTCGGTTTCTTTGCGTAATTCTTTCTCTTTGAGACTGTTGCGTAAATTTGAATAAATTATTAGCCAATTGCTCGACCGACTCTTGATAAGTTTGAGATTTACGATTGACTACGCTGACACCCCACTGTTCATAATCACGCATGATTTGCATGATATAATCTCCGAAACCAGAAAGATCCGAAGTAACGGTAGGCACTCCTCTAGCCATACATTCTAACGGAGTATATCCCCACGGTTCATAATAACTAGGGAAGACTCCTAAATGGCATCCACGAACAAATTGACTATAATCCAATCCAAACAAAGGATTGGTAGAAACGATAAAATCGGGATGGTAAACAATCTTAACTTTATCTTCAGGGTTATTCAATAAATTAGTACGGTGTAGGTTTCGGATGATATCATCTTCTTGTTTCAACAAGTGAGTCACCACTTTGGGTCTAGAAGTAGACTTCCAAGTTTGAACCGTTCTTCTTAGACGAAGTCGCCAGTATTCATCCACAAAATTATTTAAATCAGGAAGTTGTAAGTTGTTGGAAGATGCCGCTGCCAAAAACAATTTTTCTCCTACTTCTTTTTCAATGGCTGAGCAGTTTTCTCTGATTTCATCCAAGACAGCTCTGGAGTGTAACACTTCTGGATCAATGGAATGGTAAGGCTGTTTGGTGACAAAAAACATCACTACTGTTTTTTTGGAACCAATTTCTTTCATTTTTTGATTTAACAAGGCAAGGGCGTCAAGTGTTAAATCGTAACCTTTATTGCTATATTCAAATCTCCCCGATGTAAATAAGTATAAGGTTTGATCTAGGTCAAAAGCTTGACTTTGGAAAAAATGCCCCATGACAAATTCAGAAAGATTCTGTTTGTATTTGGAGTGCAAATTTTGGTGTTCATGCAAAGCCGCAAAGCGTTGGATATTTAATCCATTTGGCAAGATGAGCTCTGGTATTCGACCTAGGAAATATTGACATTCTTTAGCTGTGATATCACTGACCGTAGTTAGCACATCTGCCTTTTGGGCGGCTTGTCTTTCAAAACTAGCTTGCGCTTCAATACCATAATTGACAGCTTCTTTGTACCAGTCAAAGGTATCAATGACATCATAGAAATTAGGAACGTTTCCTGCCAAATATCGCCCAAGCATGGTAGCATGCGTGGTAAATACAGTCGAGATTTTTACTTTTTCTTTCTTTAAATCGGGTAAACAAGTGGAGGCCATCCATTCATGAAAATGAACAATTAGGTCTTTTTTATTTTGATTTTCCTGGGCCCATTTACCAATGAATAGACGGATTAATTCCCCTAATGCAATGGTCTGATTCACTAATTCTTCTACGCCTAAGGTAGAGATTTTATGGTTCTCCCAAATTCGACCTTTAATGGCATTGATTTGATCATAAATGGAAGCTATGTCGAATAAGATGATTTTAGGCTTACCGGTAATGAGCCAATTGCCATAATGAACTTGGTAACCTTGCTCTCTCATCCATAATATGGCTCTTTCCATGGGAGTATCTTCTCCTACAGGTAAAGCTTCGAATTCAGCTGCAGCTGTTTGGGGGAAATAAGGCCCTAATAAAGCATAATCATCTCCCCATTTTTCAACCATGGAAGGGACCTTGGTGCGAATAACTGTATAAATTCCACCAACTTGATTACATGTTTCCCAAGCTACTTCGACTAAGAATTTCTTTTTAACTACGGGCTTTCTTGTTTTAACTTCGTTCGTCATAGTGAAAATGATTTAAGACATGTAAGAGGCACTTTCTATTACTTCCGTTTTACCATTCTTGGTAATAGTGAAATTAAAGCCTTTTTGGATAGAATAAGCGCCATATTCCCCTTTTTTATTCATGGCTAGATAGCCAACTTGAAATTCTTGGTATTTATATCGTTTGACAATTCTCATAATCGCCTCTTCACAAGCTTGTTGTGGACTTTTACCTTGTCGCATGAATTCCACAATTAAAAAAGACCCCAAGGTTTTCATGACAAATTCCCCTAAACCAGTGGCGCAAGCACCACCTACTTCATCGTCGCAAAATACGGCTCCACCGATAATCGGGGAGTCTCCTACACGTCCATGCATTTTAAAGGCCATGCCGCTGGTAGAACAGGCACCAGCGATTTCCCCAGCCTTACCTAAAGCTAATAATCCTATGGTGTCATGGCGTTCAATGTTTACTTTTGGTTCGTATTTGGCTTTCTTTTTCCATTCAAGCCATGCTTGTTTAGATTTCTCGGTCAATAGATTTTGCTTCTTAAAACCTTGTGATAAAGCAAACTCCAAGGCTCCTTCACCAGATAGCATCACATGTGGCGTTTTTTCCATCACAGCTCTAGCAACTGATATGGGGTGCATGATATGTTCCAAGAAAGTGACGGATCCCGCATTGCCAAGGTGATCCATGATGCAAGCATCTAATGTGACATGTCCATCACGATCAGGATAGCCTCCATAACCCACCGTGGTCTCATTGGGGTCTGCTTCTGGTACCAAAGCTCCTGCTTCTACACCATCTAATGCTTTACCCGTCTCCATGATTTTTTGATAACCTGCTAGGGTACCTTTTTCATTTTTCCAGGTAGCAATGATGATGGGTTCTGGGACGCTCGTATTTTGTTCTAATAATGCTGGACTTGCTAGTCCCAATATTCCAGTAGTTTGTAAAAATGATCTTCTTTTCATTCAAATTTTATGGCCACGCCCTCGTAAGAAATAATTTTGTTTGTTGATTGAATAACAAATGTGTAAAATTGTCTTTCCAAAGTAAAAAAAAATCTTTGAATTTTCATCTTCAAATTCGTGCCCAACGTATCAATGAGACAATTTAAATCCTTTTTCCCTTTAATCGTTACCTTAATCTGGACTTATGCGCTGCATACCAATTGGGGGACCTTACCTCCGATGGGTAAATTACTAAGTCCTTTTCATGGATTTTGGGTCAATGCAGAAAAAGCAGATGCCTCCGAACAAACGGAAGAAAATCTGCAAATTCCAGGTTTGTTGGAACCCGTTCAGGTCTTGTATGATGAAATGGCGATACCCCATGTTTTTGCCAAAAATGACCATGATTTATATTTAGCACAAGGTTATCTGACTGCCAAAGACCGTTTGTGGCAAATGGAATTTCAAACCCATTTTGCAGGAGGAAGAATATCGGAAATTGTGGGGTCCAAAGGAATGGCTTCGGATCAATTTCAACGAAGAATGGGTGCTGTCTACGGGGCAGAACAATCCTTAAAAGGAATGGTAGAAGATCCCCTGGCAAAAGCGTCATTAGAGGCTTATACTGATGGGGTAAATGCCTACATAGAAAGCTTAAATGATCGAACATTACCTTTGGAATATAAATTGTTGAATTATCGTCCAGAGAAATGGGAACCATTAAAAAGTGCGCTATTTTTAAAGAATATGTCATTTGTTTTGGCTTCGGGTACAGATGATTTAAAAATGACCAATATTTTGAGAAAATACGGTCGGGAAGTAGCCGAACACTTATTTCCCAATTATCCTTTTGAGGAAAGTCCAATCATTCCAGAAGGTACACCATTGGATTTCAAACCACTACCTATTCCAGCAGCCCCGGCTGATTTTATTGGCCAAGGAAGTACTATGAGAACTCCAGAAAAAGACCCTAATACGGGTTCTAATAACTGGGCGGTAGCAGGAAATAAGACCATTTCAGGCATGCCTATTTTGGCTAATGATCCGCATTTGACCCTATCGTTGCCTTCTATCTGGTATCAAATGCAATTGGTTGCACCAGGAATTAACGTGTATGGTTCCACGATGCCTGGATCGCCCAATGTCATTGCCGGTTTTAATAAGAACATCGCTTGGGGAGTTACCAATGTGGGTTCTGATGTGATGGATTGGTATCAAATAAAATTCAAGGATGCATCTAAGCGGGAGTATTGGCACGATGGAAAATGGAAGAAAACCACCATGCGGATTGAGCGATTTAAAGTAAGAGGAGAAGATGATTTTGTAGATACTGTATTTTTTACTCACCATGGACCTGTGGTTTATTTGAGCCACGAAAAACCTTTTCGATCAAATATTCCTGTTGGTCATGCTTTAAAGTGGATTGCCTTGGAAAAATCGAGCGAAGTTTCGGCTTTTTATCAGTTGAATCGCGCAGCGAATTATGAGGAATACAAAGCCGCCATTACCCATTTTTCGGCTCCTGCTCAAAACTTCGTATTTGCTAGTAATCAAGGAGATATAGCACTTTGGGTCAATGGCAAATTTCCTTTGAAATCGAATTTACAGGGTAAATATTTACTCGATGGTACTGATCCAGCAGCAGATTGGAAGGGTTATATTCCACATGATCATGATCCGCATGTAAAAAATCCTCCAAGAGGATTTGTGAGCTCAGCTAACCAGTTTTCAGTGGATAAGAGCTATCCTTATTACTTGGGATGGCAATTTGCCCCATCCGAACGTGGAAGAAGAATTAATGAGCGTTTGACAGCCATGAGTAAAGCAACTGTTGATTCTTTACGAGGATTGCAAAACGATAATTTCAACATTCGAGCACGTCGATTATTGCCATTATTATTGCCACTTGTAAATAATCCCAACCCTCAAATGGCAGCCGCATTAGATGTACTTAAAAAATGGAATTTGCAAAATTCCAAAGAGTCCATTGGAGCAACCATCTTTGAAAACTGGGTGATTCTATTGCAGTCTTCTCTTTGGGATGATGAATTCAATGCAGATGAAAAGGCCCCAATGAATATTCCGACTGTTGATAGAACGTTGAAATTAATTATTGAAGAACCTACAGCTATTTGGTGGGACAATGTGAAAACAAAAAATAAAAAGGAAAGTATGGCTGATATCATTCGTACGTCTTTTCAAGCGAATATCGATAGCTTAACCAAGCTACATGGTCCATTGGGGGCAGATTGGGTTTGGTATAAACATAAGCAAACTGGGGTTCGCCATTTAATACCAGGTATGGATGCATTGAGTCGACTCAATATTCCAATAGGTGGAGGCGGGTCTATTGTGAATGCCTCTACAACGAAAACAGGCCCTTCTTGGAGATTAGTGGTGGAATTGTCCAAATCAGGTAACCCGAATGCCTATGGTGTATATCCTGGTGGACAATCAGGAAATCCGGGTAGCTCCCATTATGATGATTTAATCGATACTTGGGCAAAAGGAGAGTTGAGACCACTCTTGTTTTTGAATCAGCCTGACCAAAAAACCAATCGAATTCGTAAAAAAATGATATTAACTAAGTAATTATGGCACAACGTAAAATGAATACATCTTTTGCCCTCACAGTGGTGCTCATCATGGTCATTGTGGGAGGATTAGTTCAAACTTATTTACCTTGGTATTCCATGGGGATTGCCTTTGGGATCATTTCCTTCTTTTTAGCTTTACCTAGTAAATCAGCCTTTTTAATTGGCTTGGCTTCGGGTTTTGTTTTATGGGCATTAGCGGCAGTATGGATGGACAGTCAATTCCCTAGTACCTTACCTTCACGCATGGCACAAATTTTACCAGTTGGTGGAAGTGTAGTCATTTTATACTTGGTAACAGGAGTATTTGGTGGCTTAACAGGAGCTTTATGGTCTTGGGCAGGCTCAAAATTGAGAGGAACTCATTGAAAATTGTAATTTTTTAGGACAACTGAATAAGACCTTGTATCTTTACGTCCTAGTCATTTTTAAACATTATACCCCGTGAAAAATCTTCATTATGCTTGGTTAGTAGTTTTAACTTTTGCCATTGCCTATTTGTACTTTAAACCATCAGGATCATCTGCAGGAATTGGTGCGACTACCACTGACGGAAAGAGAATCGTTTTTGTTAATTCTGATTCCCTGTTGAACAATTACCAATTCTACAAAGACGCTCAAAAAGAGTTTGAAAATAAAGGATATCGTTTACAAGTTGATTTAGGTCAAAAAGAACGTGCACTTCAAGGAGAATTGCAAGCGATTCAACAACGTGCTTCTGCTATGACTCAAGCAGAATTACAAGCAGCTGACATGACTTTGAAAAAGAAAGGAGCGGAGTTGCAACAATATAGCCAGCAAAAGCAAGCTGAGCTTGGTCAAGAACAAGCAAAGAAAAACGAAGAGTTATACAATAACATTCGTGAATATATCACTAAAGTGAATAAAGAGAACAAATACGAATTCGTTTTGGGTTATTCTAAATTAGGTGGCGGTATTTTATTTGCCGATGCATCTGTAGATGTGACTCAAAAAATGATTGAAGGTTTGAACAAAGAATACGCTGCCAAGAAAACAGGTAAGTAATCTTTTAAACTCGAAAAAGCCACGCAGTGAATCTGTGTGGCTTTTTTATTTGGAGCATTATGGCAAGAGAAAAAATTCAAAAGAAAGTTGAAATCCAGAATAGAAGGGCTTCTTTTGAATATGCATTTTTAGAAACTTGGACAGCAGGATTGGTATTGACTGGTACGGAGATTAAATCGATCCGTCAAGGGAAAGCTAATCTAACGGATGCCTATTGTCTTTTTATGCAAGATGAATTGTATGTGAGAAATATGCATATTTCCACCTATGAGGAAGGGACGCATTTCAATCATACACCGCTTCGAGATCGGAAATTATTACTGTCAAAAAGAGAGCTAAAGAAGCTTCAAAAGGAATTAAAGAATGTGGGTTTGACCATCATTCCTACGCGTTTATTTATTTCGGACAAAGGTTATGCCAAATTAAACATAGCATTAGCCAAAGGTAAAAAGAGTTTCGATAAGCGTGAAGATATCAAGGAGAAGGATGTCAAACGCGAAATGGCTAGGCAATTAACCTAAGCTTTGTTTCTAAAACGCTTAGCAATCTTTACAGCTGCCATAATGAGTATTCCGAATAGGGTGAATCCCAGCAATCCATAAAGCCAATCTAGGCTGTTTTTCCCGACAACTAAAAATACGACTGAAACCAATAAAATAGTCGCAATCTCATTGAAAAGGCGAAGTTTGGGGCCAGAGAAAATAAAATTCTTTTGGCGAAATTGTAAGATTATATAGCGACAATAAAAATGGTAAATGGTTATTCCAACGACAAAGCCGAGCTTTAGGTGTAACCAAGTATGTTGTCCAAATCCATCCCACCATTGGAGGTAAATCAAGCTCAAACCTGTTAACCAAGTCAAAAACATGGCGGGAATCATGATGGCATTGAATAATACCTTCTGCATTTTTTCGAATTGCGTAGAAAGAATGCTGCGTTCGGGTTCCGATTTATCCTGAGATTCTGCGTGATATACCAATAGACGGGGCAAATAGAACAATCCAGCAAACCAACTTACCACAAAAATAATGTGCAGTGATTTTATAATTGGATAGATCATGGTCTTTGGTAGCGTTTGAAAAAACTATTGACTTTTAGTTGTATAACCCCAAAGATAGCTTCTTTGAAAATATTGGCAGACATTTTACTTTCTCCTTTCGTTCGATCGGTGAATATGATGGGAACTTCGATAATTTTGAATCCATATTTCCAAGTTGTGAATTTCATTTCAACTTGGAATGCATAGCCGATGAATTTGATTTCGTGAAGGGGTATTGTTTCAAGTACTTTTCTTCGATAACAAACAAATCCTGCTGTAGCATCTTGGATGGGCATTCCGGTAATGGAACGAACGTAAAATCCAGCAAAATAGGACATTAATACTCTTCCTATTGGCCAATTAACCACATTAACTCCATTGATATATCTTGAACCAATGGACATGTCAGCACCTTGTTCACATGCTTGATACAACCGAACTAAATCATCGGGATTATGGGAGAAATCAGCATCCATTTCAAAGATATAATCGTATTGTCTTTCAATACAATAGTTAAATCCAGCAATATAGGCGGTTCCTAATCCTAATTTACCCTGACGTTCGATTATGTGAAGTCGATCTGTAAAAGTTGTTTGTAGCTGTTTTACTACCTGTGCAGTACCATCAGGTGAGCCATCGTCAACAATGAGTAAATCGAATAAAGGATCTAGGCTCATTACCTTTTCGATAATGGCTTGGATATTTTCAATTTCATTATAGGTCGGGATGATGACAATCCTCGAATTCATAAATTTAATTTTTTTGGTAGCAAAAACATTCAGTAATGTGGTCATTAACTAGGCCTGCAGCTTGCATAAACGAATAGCAAATGGTAGGGCCTACGAATTTGAAACCGTGTTTCTTCAGGGATTTGCTCATGGCTAGTGAGAGCACCGTACTGCTAGGTAATTCTTGATGGCTGAAGAAGTGGTTTTGTATGGGGCTAAACCCTACAAATTCCCAAATGTAGCGGTCAAAGCTACCAAATTTTTCCTGAATTTTGATAAATGCTTGCGCATTCATTTTAACAGCATTGATTTTTAATCGATTTCGAATAATTTTTGGATTTTTGAGACATTCCTCTAATTTTTCATCCTTCCATTGAGCAATTTCTTGATAATCAAACTGATTGAAAGCTTCTCTGAAATCTTCTCTTTTACGAAGTATGGTAATCCAGCTCAATCCAGATTGAAAACCTTCTAGGATTAAAAGTTCAAACAGCTTTTTTTCATCATGAAGAGGTTTGCCCCATTCAGTATCATGGTAGGCGATATAGAGAGGGTCAGAAGAAACCCATGCGCATCGAGTTTGATTCGTCATATCATTCAATTAGGTTGCAAGCAAGTGAATTTATGGGGATTTGCCTTGTTAAAAACTGATAAATTCACAAATTCAGAATTCTAAGGAGTGGTAGAACCAATTCTTTCAAAATAATTTTTACCTTTGGCATTAGATTAAGGTGTGTGATTTTTTCTTAAAGATTTTCACTTAATAGGGAATTTGGTAAAAGCCAAAACTGTCCTCGCAACTGTAAGTTTTTGTAAAACATTTGTCAAATCAAGGCCACTGGATTTTCTGGGAAGGCAGATAAATGATGAAAACGAGTCAGGAGACCTGCCTTTTTCGATTCTTGATGTCGCATTACGGAGGATGAGACGATATTGAGCGTTCGAGTATTTTTTCAATTTTATAGCCGAGAGGCTAAACATCATGTTTCATTTTAAATCGCAATGCTTGGCATTGGGGGTAATCTTATTCCCTAGCGCCGTGGTTTTTGCTCAGCAATCTGCTGACTCACAATTGTTGTCAGAGGTACAAGTTGCTGCGCCTAAGTTTCCCCAAAAATTAAACCAAACAGGGAAAGTAGTAAGTATAATTAGTCGAGCCCAACTAGACCAAATGACAGGTAAAAGCTTGGCTGAAGTTCTACAAAGTCAAGTGGGAATTTCTGTTAATGGGGCTAGAAGTGCTCCAGGATCTAATCAAGAAATCTATGTTCGTGGTGCTAACACAGGACACGTATTATTATTGATTGATGGCTTTCCTGTGAATGATCCGTCACATATTTCGCAAGTAATGGATTGGAATTTATTGGATATTAGTTCATTGGAGCGAATTGAAATTTTGAAAGGAGGCCAGTCTACTTTGTATGGCTCTGATGCCATGGCAGGAGTTATTAATTTGGTGACGCAAAAGCCTAGTTCAAAGCAGGTCCAAGGTAAAGTTCAAATTCAAGCTGGAAGTATAGGTGAATTGAATACGACGGCTCAAGTTCGTGGTTCAATAGCAAAAAATTTATGGAATATTCAAGTTCGAGATTTTATCAGCCAAGGTTATTCAGCTGCAAAAGATACAATGGGAACATTTGAGAAAGATGGATTTCGCCAACAGCAGGTACATGTGGGTTGGTCGAGACCAATTGGTGAAAAGTCCTGGTTGGATGTTTATTACCAATGGAATGCGAATAAAAGTAATTTAGATGCTGGTCCATATGCAGATGAAAAAGATTATACAGCCAAAGCAAATTCTAGTTCATTACGTATGCAATATCAGTACAAAGGGGACTATCTTACCTGGTATTTGCGTGCTTTCCATGAAGTTATTCATCGAGAATTTACGAATGACTCTACTTTTATAGCTGCCAATGCTTGGACCAATTTTTCACATTCAACCTATGAAGGCAAAAGTCAAGGTCTTGAATGGTATGGCAAGTGGTCATTGGGGAGGGAATTTGTATTGTTAGCTGGTACTGAGTATCGATATCAAAATACCTTACAATCCGACTATTCCATTAGTGCTTATGGTCGATATGATTCACCATCATTAGCTCCTGAAAAAGCGAATCAATCTATTTGGGCTACATATGCCACAGTTCAAAAGAATTGGGATATGGGCGGAATTGAGGTGGGTACTCGTTGGAATAAGTCGTCCAATTTTGGTGATTTCACCACTTTTACCATCAATCCATATGTGTTTTTAACGAAAAGCTGGAAGTTGTTCGCAAATGTCAATTCAGGATTTAAGGTGCCTTCTTTGTACCAATTATATTCTCCTTATGGTAATAGTGTATTGAAACCTGAATTAGGAACAACCTTGGAATTTGGATTATCTATTGCTAAGCCAGCTTGGTCGGCAAGGATCGTAGGATTTCAAAACTCTGTTAAGGATGGGATTGTATTTCAATCAAAGAATGTAGATCCATACGGTCAATATGTTAATGTCTCAAAACAAAATACGCAAGGAATAGAAGTAGAAGGGGGGTATCGTAAGGGTAGCTTTAATTCTACTTTGAACTATACATTTTTGGATGGAAACTTGACGAATAAATTTGCTGGGAAAGATAGTACGTATTCATCATTGATTAGGCGACCTGCACATGCTTTGGTGTTAAATTTAGGATATCAAATTAATGCTAAATGGCAAGTGTCGTTATTGCACCATGGGCAAGCAAGAAGGATAGATTTTGTATATGATGAGGCATTATTTAGTGTCGTTTCAAAGGAATTGAAACCTTATGTTTGGGCAGAAATCCAAAGTAGTTATCAGGTGAATAAGCATGTACAATTTAATCTCTTAATCAAGAATTTGTACAATCAAGCTTTTGTCGAATCATATGGATATTCGACACAGCCAATGAATTTATTACTGGCATTCAAGTATCAGTGGTAATTGCCTTTTTTTCAACGCTGTCAAGGTTCTAAACCTTGCCAGCGTTAGGCAAAATTATCTTTTTCCAGCTTTTAAAGTCGACCAAAAATTGATATTACTTTATTAATATCAAGACATTGATTTTTTAAATTAAATATCAATAAGTCGTTGGATTTTTTAAGAAAAAATGGGCAGTTTTACCAACGCTGTCAAGGTTTAGAACCTTGACAGCGTTAATGATTTTACGGTTTAAACCGCTCATAGACATCTTTCCCAGAGATAGGGTCTTTCCCGAATAATTCTATGTAATTAACGGAAGGCATGAATTTACTTTCATCCACACTAACAAAGATACGTTTCAATACTTGTAGTCTCCCATTGATGGGAAAAAGGGCAATAGGCACCCCTTTAGGATCGAGTTTAACAACAAATTTTCTTTTACGATATGCTAAGAAATAACCTTCATAGGAAGGTTCTATTTCACTCGTTATTTTATTAGTATATAGCCCATAGGCCAAGGTCTTTTGTATGGAAGACAGCTCTTCTTGTTGGCCTTTTTCTGCATATCGAATCCAATAGGTGTGTACGGGATTTTTGGTATGAAGGGCTTTATTGGCTGTTAAATTCGCATCATAAACCACCACATTTGAATTAGAGCTCCGTTGGATGTAGAATAAACGAATGGCACTTTCAGGTGGATTTGGGAATATTTCACCTGTGGCTAATACAGGGATTGTTCCCCATACTAGACACATAAAAATGCGAATAAAAGCAGACGGTAGATTCAATGTAATTCCTAGAATGAAATAAAAAAATGATTATTGTTTTTCCATCTTTTCAACAATTTCCTCAGAAATACCTACGCAAGAAAATCCACCATCGTGAAATAAGTTTTGCATAGTTACTTTGCGAGTTAAATCAGAAAATAAGGTGATGACATAATCGGCGCATTCATCGGCAGTAGCATTGCCTAAAGGAGACATTTGATTAGCATATTCATAAAATGCATTGAAGCCACTGATACCTGTTCCCGCCGTAGTTTTGGTAGGCGATTGAGAAACGGTATTGATACGAACACCTTTAGCTTTACCATAATGGTAGCCATAAGATCTTGCAATTGATTCTAGCATGGCTTTTGCTTGAGCCATGTCCGTATAATCAGGGAATGAACGCTGAGCTGCAATGTAAGAAAGTGCTACAACAGAACCTCCTTGAGCAATTGCATCTTTTTTCTGAGCTACTTGTAGCATTTTGTGAAATGAAAGCGCAGATACATCCAATGATTTTAAAAACCATTCGTAGTTCAAATCTCCATACTCACGCCCTTTACGAATATTAGTACTCATTCCAATGGAGTGTAGTACAAAATCAATTGGTCCACCTAAAAATTCAATGGACTCATCGTATAATTTTTCTAAGTCTTCAATCGACGTGGCATCAGCACCAATTACTTTAGCGCCGCATTTTTCAGCTAGGTGATTGATTTCGCCCATACGCATAGCGAGTGGTGCATTGGTCAAGGTGAAAGTGGCTCCCTCTTCGTGAGCTCTTTCTGCAATTTTCCAGGCAATGGAATCTTCGTTTAATGCGCCAGAAATAATACCTCTTTTTCCTTTTAGTAATTGATATGCCATAAGAAGCGATCTAGATCGATTGAAATTTTGTGATTTTGCCTCCAAAGTAACGAATTTTTTCTCAGAATAGAATGGATTTATCTATCTCAAATACCATTCTATTTGCTGAATGGGTTGTTATTTAGAAAATTATGCGTAAATTGCAGAGGAAATTTAAGAAATGAAGAGGGGTTTTTAATCCCTCTTTTTGTTTTCAATTGAAAAAGCATGGGTGATTTATCAGAAAAAATTAGGGAGTGGTTGTTGGCTTATGTGGGAGAGGGTCCTATTTTTTTAGTGGATTTGCAGGTTTCTCAAGGCGCCAAGCGTAGTCTAGTAACCATATTGGTTGACACCTTAGAAGGCATATCCATTGATGAATGTGCATTGTTGAGCCGTAAGTTGGCTCACCACATCGAAGAGAATTTGTGGATTGAGGAAGCGTATAATTTAGAAGTTTCTTCTCCTGGTTTAGATTTTCCTTTAACGCAGGGTTGGCAGTTTCAAAAGAACATTGGTCGCAAGGTTAAAGTTTGGATGAAAAAAGAAGGTCAAGTAGAAGGTGTGCTGTTAGCTTATAAGGAAGATTCGATTGAAATATTAACAGAAAAAACGCTGAAACATCGCGTGATTGTGGCAAAAGAATCCACGTGGTTTCCTTTGGCAGAAATAGATAAAATTAAAGTACAAGTGTCATTTCAATAAAAAAAGAGAGATAGCAATGAACAGTGTTGAATTAATTTCGTCATTTGCAGAGTTTGCTCGGGAAAAGAACATTGATAAACCGTCCATGATTGCGGTTTTGGAGGATGTGTTTCGTACCATGATTCGCAAGAAATTTGGTTCCGATGAAAACTTCAATGTGATTATTAATCCCGAGAGTGGCGATTTAGAGATGTGGCGTACACGTGAAATCGTGGACGATAATTCGGAAGATATTTGGGATTTTGATAAAATTCCTTTGTCTGAAGCGAAATTAATCGAGCCCGATTTTGAGATTGGAGAAGAAGTAGCTGAATTGATTAAACTAGAGGATTTCGGTCGTCGTGTGGTTCAAACAGCTCGTCAGACCTTGATCCAGAAGATTAAGGATATAGAAAAAGAAAGTCTTTATGATAAATATAAGGACTTAGTTGGTGAATTAGTAAGCTCTGAGGTATACCAAATTTTAGGTCGCGAATTGATCTTATTGGATAGTGAAGACAATGAATTGATTTTACCAAAAACGGAAATGATTCCTAAGGATCGTTTCAAGAAGGGAGAAACAATTAAAGCAATTATCCATAAGGTAGAAATGGCGAATGGTACTCCACGTATTATTCTTTCACGTATTTCACCCGTATTTTTGGAGCGATTGTTTGAGCAAGAGATTCCAGAAATATATGATGGGACTATCACGATTCGTAAGATTGTTCGTGAACCAGGTGAGCGTGCCAAAGTAGCTGTAGAATCGTACGATGATCGTATTGATCCAGTTGGAGCTTGTGTGGGTATGAAAGGATCTCGTATTCATGGAATCGTTCGTGAATTACAGAATGAAAATATTGACGTGATTAACTTCACTGATAATTTAGAGTTATTAGTTGCTAGAACATTAAGTCCAGCGAAATTGAACTCGATGACAATTGATAAAGAGCGTAAGCGTATTTCGGTATTCTTAAACTCGGATCAAGTGTCTATGGCTATTGGTCGTGGAGGTCAAAACATTAAGTTGGCAGGTAAGTTAGTTGGATATGAAATTGACGTCTTCCGTGATGTTCCTAAGGATGAATTGGACGAGGAGGATGTAGAATTGAATGAATTCTCTGACGACATTGACGCTTGGATTTTGGATGAGCTACATAAGATTGGTTTGGATACAGCCAAGCAGGTTTTAGCTTTATCTAAAGAAGAATTAGAGCGCAGAACAGAGTTGGAAGAGGAGACGATCGAAGATATCTTATCGATTCTTCGTGCTGAATTTGAGTAAGTTGTAACACATTGAATGAATTATAGTATTTTGTAATTTTTATGGCAGAAGAAAAGACAATGCGATTGAGCCTTGTAGCAAAACAAATAAACGTGGGGACGTCTACGATCCTTCAGTTTCTTTCTGCTAAGGGTCACAAAATTGATAATAACCCAAATGCCAAATTAAATTTTGAGCAGCTTAGCTTATTGGCTAGAGAATATGATGCGAATCATATTCTGGAAGCTTCTGAAGCGCCTAAAAAAGCTGTTGAAGAAGTAGTTGTGCCAGAACCTGTTGTTGCGGTCGAGGAGAAAAAACCTGAGCCAGTCCCTGTTGTAGAGGTTGTAGCTCCAGCTCCGGAACCTGTTAAAGTTGTTGAAGTTCCCGTAGTGGAGGTTGCAAAACCTGAACCAGTACAAGAAGAGGAACCAAGACCTATGGGTTTAAAAGTTTTGGGTAGAATCGATTTAGACAAAAAAGGCCATCCTATTGCGCCAAAGCCAGTTGAGAAACAAGTGGAGGCGCCGAAAGTAGTAGAAGAAAAAGTAGTTGAGCCGGTAGTGCCCGTTGTGCCTGAAGCTCAAGTAGAGCCAGTTAAAGAAGCGGTTGAGCCTGTTAAGGAAGAACCAAAACCTGTAGCTCCAGTAGCACCTGTTGTTCCTCCAGTAGTGGAGTCAACCACACCAGATATTGAGTTGATTGAAGCGAAAGGGGAGACCCTAAAAGGTTTAACGGTATTAGGTAAAATTGAATTACCTACACCAAGTGATCGCTCGGGTGACAAAAAGCACAAGAGAAAGCGTATTATTAAAGAAGAAAAGAGACCTGTTTCTAATGATACTTCGAATCGTCCGGCACCAGCTGGAGGAGGAGGCGACTTCAAGAAAAAGGATTTCGGAAAGAAACCAGCTGCTCCAGGTGCTAAACCAGGAGGACCTAAGGAAGAACTTTCTGATAAAGATATTCAAGAGCAGATTAAAGCAACGATGGCTCGCTTGCAAGGTGCAACCAACAAGCAAAGCTTTGGGGCGGATAAGCGACGTGTTAAGCGTAGAGAGCGTGCAGAAGCAGATGAGGCTCGTCAATTAGCTGAGGATGAAGAATCAAAAATCTTAAAAGTAACCGAATTTATTTCAGCGAGCGATTTAGCTTCTTTGATGGATGTATCTGTCAATGAAGTAATTTCTACTTGTATGAGTTTGGGTATGTTCGTTTCGATCAATCAGCGTTTGGATGCCGAAGCGATTACCATTATTGCAGATGAGTTTGGATTTGAAGTGAGTTTTATTTCAGCAGAAGAAGAAATCGATGCTGTTGAAGTAGAAATTGAAGATGATCCGGCTGATTTAGTTCCAAGAGCACCAATTGTGACCATCATGGGTCACGTTGACCACGGTAAAACATCCTTGTTGGATTATATTCGTCGTGCCAAAGTAGCTGCAGGTGAAGCTGGAGGTATTACTCAACATATTGGAGCTTATTCGGTTCAAACAGAATCGGGTAAGAAAGTAACATTCTTAGATACGCCTGGTCACGAAGCCTTTACAGCGATGCGTGCAAGGGGTGCTAAAATTACAGACGTTGTAATCATTGTAATTGCGGCGGATGATTCTGTGATGCCACAAACCAAAGAGGCTATTAACCATGCTATGGTGGCTGGTGTACCTATTGTATTTGCTTTTTCTAAAGTAGATAAAGATGGTGCAAATCCAGACAAAGTTCGTGAGGAGTTAGCTGCCATGAATATGTTAGTGGAAGATTGGGGTGGTAAATACCAATGTCAAGAAATTTCTTCTAAGTCAGGATTAGGTATTGATGATTTATTGGAAAAGGTATTGTTGGAGGCAGAATTGCTAGATTTAAAAGCCAATCCAAATAAGAAAGCTATCGGTTCTGTCATTGAAGCAGAATTAGACAAAGGCCGTGGTTATGTGACTACGCTTTTAATTCAAGCTGGTACTTTGAACATTGGAGATATGATGTTGGCTGGAGATAACTATGGTCGTGTAAAGGCTATGTTTGATCACCACGGAAATAAAATTAAAAAAGCGGGTCCATCTACACCTGTTCAAGTATTAGGTTTAAATGGAGCTCCTCAAGCAGGTGATAAATTACTTTGTTTAGAGAATGAGCGTGAAGCTCGTGAAATTGCTAATAAGCGTGAGCAAATTTTACGTGAGCAATCATTACGTACTAGAAAACACATTACTTTAGAAGAGATTGGTCGCCGTAAGGCAATCGGGACCTTCCGTGAATTGAATGTGATTGTGAAAGGTGACGTGGATGGTTCCGTAGAAGCTTTGTCTGATTCCTTATTAAAGCTATCTACTGAAGAAGTTCAGGTGAGAATTATTCACAAAGGAGTAGGTCAGGTTTCAGAATCTGATGTAGCTTTGGCTTCTACTTCAGATGCAGTAATTATTGCTTTCCAAGTTCGTCCTTCTGTGAATGCCCGTAAATTGGCTGAAGCTGAGCAGATTGAAATTAGAAACTATTCTATTATCTACCAAGCAATCGATGAAATCAAGGCGGCTATGGAAGGTATGTTGGCTCCAACATTTGAAGAAGTTATTACTTCGAATATTGAAGTGCGTGATGTATTCAAAATTTCAAAAATTGGTACAGTAGCGGGTTGTTATGTATTGGATGGAACGGTTAAACGTGCCAATAAGATTCGTGTAATTCGTGACTTTGTGGTGGTTCATGAAGGTGAAATTTCAGCCTTGAAACGTTTCAAAGATGATGTAGCCGAAGTTAAATTTGGATATGAATGTGGATTGTCTGTTAAGAACTTCAATGATTTAGAAGTTGGAGACACCATTGAGTGTTATGAAATGAAGGAAGTAAAACGTACCTTAAAATAGATTTTAAGGTATTAAATATAAAAAGGCCGATTCGAAAGAATCGGCCTTTTTTGTGATAGAAAGGAAGTAGTTTTATTTATCTAATAATTGTTTCAAATTAACTGTCCTAAAAAATACAATTACGAGAGATATAAATACTCCGAAAAATAGGAATCCAATGGTAATTAGACTTCGTTTTGGTTCAGATTTTTCAAGGGCAACTTGTGCTGGTTCTAATACTTTAAATACAGGGGTTTCTCTTTGTATTTTAACTGCTGCATCGGCCATTTGAGTACTGATACTGGAATAGATATTGAATGCCAAATCAACCTCATATTGGAGTTTCTTTTCTTGATCTTTGGCTACTTGTAAGAAAGTATTTCGATGTTGGTCTTTGTAAGTGGATAATCTACTTAAAGCATTGTCGTACGTTTTTCTAGATTCAGCATGTCGATCTTGTAAAAATTTCAATTCTTTTCTTGCTTTTTCTGTTCGATAACTTGAAACATATTTTGTCAAGTAATTCTGAGTGAAATTAATAAGCATGGCTGTAGCAATAGGATCAGTTAATTTGACAGTAATTGTTACCATCCCATTTTTTTTATCCGTTTCAGCAGAAATTCTATTTCTTAAATTGGTAATTCCTATTAATTCCAACCGACTTAGATTGATTAATTCAGGTGATAAGCCTTCTTTTGGAATAGTTAAAGCCTCTTCTTGTTTTCGCTTAGATTTATCTTTGGAGAAGATTTGGATTGGGGGCAGTTCTGGGGAAGTAACAATGTAATCAAATACAGTCATCCATTTTTTTCTTTTTTGAACAAACACCTTGCTCTTTAATGCTTCTCGAAGAAACGGAGTACTTTGTAATACACTTGGATATATTTCTGGTCTAACAACATCTACACCTGACCCTCCACCTATATCAACCCCAGCCAAACCGGCCAATGATTTAAGTCCTCCTAAATTGCTCCCACTAGATTTAGCATCAATTTCTGGTAATAATTTCACATTGGATTGATATTCATTAGGAATGGTTAATGAATAAACAGCCCCTAAAGCCGCAAAGGTTACCGATATAGCTACAATTAAAATAAAATGAGATTTGATGGCTTGAAAGATTTCAGCTATGTTAATAGAGATATCCTCTTGTTCAATTGGACTATTATGTATGCTATCTTTGGACATTAATGAAGCTTATTTGGCTAATTGATTAATTAAGTAAACCAAGGTTAATGAGAATGAGGTTAAGCTAGTTGTTAAACCCATAATTTCTGCTGTAGTTAGACCTTTCTTTGCACCAAGTGGAATTCCATCAACAATAATTTCTGAACCTGGTAAAACCTTGGGGTAACTCTTGAAAAAGAGAAACTTCTTGGTCCTACTAGAAATTCCATTAGGATTTTTTACATAAACATGACTTTTAATCGCATTAGGAGAAAATCCTCCCGCTTCAGAAATATAATCGCTCAATTTAAAGTAAGGCTTATAGGTTACAGAAATTGGGTTCTGAAGAGCACCCGAAAGTTTAACTGTTTGATCAATTCTTGGAACATATACCGAATCTAAAGCCATCAAATACATGTTGTCTTTAGAATTTGGATTAGCAATAATTTCTTCAATATTGATCCCAACAATTTCCGAATGTCTGTATAATTGAGCTCCTTCTAAAAATGCTCCTGCTTTGAGTCCACCTGATAATTCGATAAAATCTGATATTTTTTTCTGATTATTTTTAAGTGCATAAACCCCAGGATAGTTCACCATTCCTTGAATAGAAATATATCTTTGATCCTCATAATCAGGTGATCGACGTATCGATAGTATATCAAATGGAGTTAATATATATTGATTTCCTTCATTGGATAGTTGAAGGTTTCCATCAATGTTAAATGTTTTGATTTCAATTTTATCATCTGAAATAGAGCCTAATCCATGAGTTACAACTCTTCTAGCTAATTCTAATTTGGAAAAACTTGCTCCATCTTTGAAACCTTTAGCCAATAAAATCAAATCTCCAACCTTCATCCCCTCCTTATATTCAAACTCACCCTCTTGGTTAACTTCTCCGAAAATACTGACAATTCTTTTCTCTTTTAAATTGGAAATACTGAATACTTTGATGACATCTTCTCTTTGTAATGGAATGTCAGCTACTTCCCCGCGTAAAATTTTCCCTAAATCAATGGAGATGATTTGAGGTTCAAAATTTTCTTGTCTGCGAGTAATGGTAACCCTATTAAGGAAGGCATCTTCTCTTGCACCTTCAGCTCGTTTAATTAACTCTTTAACTGTATTTACTCCGTTTTCTAAGGCATACATACCCGGCCTAAATACCGCTCCTTCAATTTCTACTCTATTTTCAAACCTTTCAATGATAGCACCAATGACATATTTATCTCCATTTTGGGGTAAAAAATTAGATACCTCGTCTTGAGTTACATTCATAAGCTTCAATTCTCTTGAAGTATTTCTTGTAACTGGAATAGAATAAGTATAAGCTTTATTGGTAAATCCTCCAGCAAAGCGCAATACATCTTTTAATGTTTCTCCTTTGATTGTTTCAAAGATCATTGGTCGTTTAACTTCACCAATTAATTCGACTCTCGTTTCATAATCAGATATTCGAATGATATCCTGATCTTGTAAATGAATATTATCTTTTTGATCTGCTTTTAAGAGAAAATCATATAAGTCTAAGGTTCTAATTGTTTTATTCCCTCGAATTAATCGGATATTTCGATAAGATCCACTTGAACTGGGTCCACCTGCTAAATATAGCGCATTAAATATGGTCGCAAGAGATGAAACAGTATAACTTCCGGGAAACTTTACTTCACCAGTTAATGTGACTCTAATGCTTCGTACATTTCCTAAAGTAACTTGAGCAGATGAACCACTTCCTGGTTTATTTAATCCCTGATATAATTGTCGAAGTCTTCCAATAATTCTATTTGATGCGGCATCTATACTCAAACCATTTACATAAATAGGGCTTAAATTGAGGATTTTGACAGTACCTTCTGTACTGACTTTCACTTTGAAATTATCGAGGACATCTCCAAATATGTCAATATTAAGTTCATCTTCAGGACCTAATAGATAATTGCTTGGTGTGGCAATTTTGAGGTCTGGCTCGAAGTTTAAGGTTTCAGTGTCAAACAAATCAGCTCCGTATATTACTTTTTCTAATGCACTTGATCTTCTTAATTGTAACTCTTTATAGACTTTAACTAAACTATCATTATACACGTTTAACGGTTGTGCTAAAAATATTCTTTCTTCTGGTGTGAAAATTTGTTCGTCTAAGGACTTTTTTAATTTAGGATTATTAGGAGTGTTAGGATTTTCAACTGAATTGGCATTTTTAGTTTCAGTAGAATTTTCATCTTTTTTAGGTTTACTCAATTTTCCATTGGTAACTCTATTTCCTGCGTTTTCGGAAGATTCAATTTTATTCCCAGATTTTGGGGTAGTTGTGAGCTTGTTAAGTTTATCTCTCATTTTTGCAATATCAGCTGCAGTGTAACCTTGTGCTTTTGCAGCTTTTTCGATTTGCATTTCTGACATGCCACTGTCCACAGCTTTTTGATAAAACTGTGCGACTTCATCTTCTGTCAAATCATCTACATTTTTTTTGCTTTGTGTCGTAGTTTGAGCAAATGATGCAAGGCTAACTAGGCATACTAATAGTAATATGAAGAGGCGATATGTATGCTGTGTTTTTTTGAAAAATCTCATAGACTAAGGAAATGAACTACTGTATTTATACAAAATTAAGCCTTTTTTATTACTGAAGGTGCTTATTATTTATTATTTACTTAAAGGGGGCTCGAATTAAAATTTAGGACAAGCCAAAGTTCGTTTTATCTTTAAATACGGTTTTTTCAAGGATATGTCCCAATCAAATAAATAGGCAATCGAAATTTCATGGGCTCCTCCAGAAGGTAAACCTAGGTTTGAAATAGTTAAATCATAGGAATAGCCAACCGAGAAATTATCTAGTCGGTAACCCACTAAAGCTACAATGGATTCTCGACTATTCATGATTCCATCACTGCTTTTTTTAATGGGAACACCTCGGTACCAAGCCCCTAAAACAATGGGTGAAAGCGTCAAATATGCCCCTAAATCCAATTGGTCAAATGTTCCTTGATGTTTGTAATTTAAAACAGGACTGATGCTTTTTTCAGTATTTCGGGCCCGATAAGAATTTTGTTCGAAATAACTGTCTTCTAGCATAATCTTTGTACCCAATTGAATACTAAATTTCATCGCCACAGGTGAAATAATAGTGGATGTTCTACTCGATAATGATTGATTTGGTGTGTTTAAATGATGTACAGATAATCCTACCCATGAGTTTCTTAGATTCAACATAGCTCCTGTTGAAAAGTCCGTGTAATTAGTAGAAGCCCCATTTTTCTCCCAATTTTTCAGAATAGGGTCATCACTGTTTTGATTGATACTCCCATTGTTCGTGTTAAATTGATCTCCAAAAATCAAATTCGAATAATCTAATCCTCGGTTGACATAGGAACTTTGTATACCTACGGAAATAGAACTTTCTTCCGCTAAATTGATGTGATAGGCATACTGTAAACCAATGGATGTCGTTTGTAAATTGGAAAATTGTTTATCCGTAGTCATCACCAATCCCACACCACTATTTATATGAGAGAAATTGATATCAGCCGTTAAGGAAGAAAATTGATAACTTGAACTAAGATTGGGCCATTGATTTCGATGATTGAAATTAATCTTAGATGTATTATTAATTCCAGCAAAAGCTGGTGAAATTAAAAGCGGAGCTGAATAGAATTGCGAAAGCTGAGGGTCTTGTGCAAGTACTTTTAATGGACCCATCAGAAATGCGCCAAAAAAGAAAAAAACAATACGGTATGATCCGAGTTTACGTCGCATAGCCAAGCAATTTAGTACTTAGCTTTTCAAAAACCAATATTTTACGTTATTTTGTGCTTAATCCATGTACTTGCCTACCTCTTGAATGATTAAAAAGTATCTATTTCTTTTTCTGGTTTGGCTTGTTTCTTTCCGAGCATTTTCGGATCCCAAAATTGTTTTTCGCAACAATTGTATTACTCAATGCGCCAACTGTGAAAAAGGGGTTAATCCTGATATGGCAACTGTCTTTGAATTGACAGAACATTTTCCAACAGGTACTACTTTTTCATGGGATTTTGGTGAACCATCTGCTCCAGGTGATAAAAAAAGCTCGGCAACGGGTGTACATCAGTATTGCATGCCAGGTACTTATACGGTTAAGGTGGCTATCCAAAGTCCAGTAGCAAATACTCCTCCTGTGGTTTTAACTGAAAAAGTAATCATTGGAAAATTGCCTTACATATATTTGGGAAAAGATACATCTGAAGTAAAAAAAACGATTTGTTTAGGGCAAGAATTGGTTTTGAATGCCTTTCAAAAAGTGGGGAGGCCGTCTTATCCCATTGAGGTGTTGTGGTATCCTAAGGGGCAAACGACAGATACCATCAAAGTAAGAGAATCAGGCTGTTATTCCGTGAAAATAACCGAACCTCAGTCGGGTTGTTCTGCCGAAGCCAAAATGCAGATTGATATTTGTGGGGAGAGAGATCCCAATCAAGTATTATTGAAAGCTCCTCCAGCTTGGTATTTTGGAAGCAGTGCTGGAGTGAAATTTGAAAATCCAGATAACCCAACTCCCACCACTGGCCGAATTAATGTGCCTAATGGTGTGGCTGTTATGACAGATCAAACTAACAGTATCATCTATTACACGGATGGTCAAAAAGTCTTTGACCGCAATAATAATCCCATTACTTACACCAAAGATCCTGCTGCTTTAATCAATGGCGATATTAGTAATTCTCAAGGGGTGACAACTATGCCTAAAACTTCCTGTAAAGGCTGCCAATCGGAGTATTATATTTTCACATTGAAGAAAAATGCAGCGAATGAAAATCAGATTTATTACAGTATTGTGGATATGAAGCTGAACAAAGGGAAAGGGGGATTATCTGTTATCAATCAATTATTGAGTCCTGTCCCAAGTACCGAACGTTTAGTCGCCTCACAGGGAGGTTCTGGTTTTTATTGGTTGATTTCTCAAGATGCTAATAGCAATACCATACGCACTTTCAAGGTATCTGATGCAGGTATTTCTGCTCCAACTATTACCAGCCCTTCTGGGTCTACCAGCTTAACTAGTTCAGCTGGTTATACCAAAATTTCAACCGATTGGAGTAAGATGGCTGTAGTAATTCCTGGACCTCCAACCAACAAGTTGGATTTGTTTGATTATGATGCTTCTGGTAAAGGTAAACCAACATATTTAACCACATTAGATTTAGGAGCTTCGCCACCTACCATTTATGGGGTGGAATATTCTCAAGATAAAAAAGTGCTTTACGTATCGATGCAAGGAGATGGGAAGACTATCAATTCTCAAATTTTGCAGTTTAATATATCCAAAAATAATGCAGATACCATTTTGGCATCTAAAAGGGTATTGTTAGATACTTTAGCTAAAATAGGGGCATTGCAGATTGATCCCGTGTATAATACGATCATCTTTGTGGCAATTGAAGGAAGTTCAACTTTAGGAAAAATTACTAAGACCAATGATTTAATAAGTAATGCCGACTCACTTAAGCGAGCGAAGTATGAACCGAATGCAGTTACCTTTCCTACCAATGTGACCAGCCAGTTGGGACTTCCCCCATCCATTCCCTCTCCTCCAAATCCAAGTAGCCCGCCGAGCATCAAGCAATCATGTGAGGGAACTACCTTTAGCTATAAGGTCGATAAAAAACTATGCGACCCCATGAACAATGACAAAATTGTATGGAAAATATATAAGACAACTCTGAGTCCTTTTCCCACAAATACAGGTTTAACGGTTCCCTTAAATCCAGAAGGAACGCTTTATTATTCTTATGAAGGGGATGTCATGAAACACAAATTTAAGGATGCGGGAAAATATGTCATTACAGCAGCTATTTCCAATGTTTGTGTGAAGGATTTTCTTTTGGATGCGCAGGAATTTGATATTCAAATCATGGAGCCTCTTAGTTTAAAAGAGGAGTATAATAGCATCTGCAAGGATAATGCCAAAGTTAAATTAGATAAGCTTCCTCCTCAAAAGACCTTGACTTTTGAATGGAGTTCAAAAGATAAGACTCCGGAGATAGTTGTTCCAAAGCCAGGAGGTGCTTATGAAGTAGTGGTGACTGATACCGCAACAGGTTGTTCTGTCACTAAAAAAACACAGGTTAATTTCTTAACCAATGAATATTTCTTTCCTAAAAAGGATTATTTCATTTGTATGGATGAAGTAACTCCACAAGCTATATTACAAATAGCAGGAAATAGTCGAGATTTTACCTTTGCTTGGTCACCTAATTCAGCCATAGTCAGTGCCTTGAATTTGAACTATGCCAAAATTAATCGAAATGGTACTTATCAAGTAGAAATTAAAGATGCTGATGGTTGTATCACATCTAGTACATATGAGGTGCCGGATAAATGCGAACCTTTGGTTTTTGCTCCATCGATATTTACTCCCAATGGGGATGGGAAAAATGATACCTTCAATCCGATTCCTAAGAACCCTGCTAGAACCCAGATTGTCAATGTTCAAATATTTAATCGCTGGGGAGAAATGCTTTTTTCTAAGCAGAGTTCTAATTCGGCAGAATTATCTTGGGATGGGAAATTCAATGGACAATTAGTTCCTCCAGATACCTATGCATGGGTAATTCAATATCAATCGACTCCCGAAAACTTCCCAGAAAAAGGTGTTATGACCTTACGTGGAGCTGTTGTTGTGGCGTATTAAATCAGTTAATTGATAAAGATTTTATGGAGACAATATGAACGAAATCTCATTCGTTCTTTTTCAAAATGCTTGAAAAAAACAACGCTGTCAAGGTTCAAAACCTTGACAGCGTTAAGGATTTTTACACAAAATTTTAATAAGCTCTTACCTCAATTCCTTTCATGAAATTGACAAATGCTTTATTAACTACTTGATTTCCTCCTGAGGTAGGGAAATTACCTGTAAAATACCAATCACCTAAATGATTCGGGCAAGCTACATTTAAATTGTCAACGGTTTGGTAAATGACTGCAACTTCAGCCTTAATGTGCTTAGGACGAACAATATCTGCTATTTTATTGGAGATTTCTTGGTCGGTAAACGGTGCATATATTGCTTTAACGAAGTTTTCGGTATGAGCCGTACCATTTTCTAAGGCAACTAGGCATTTTAAGTTAACTTCATCCAATATACTTTCTAATCCTCTTTCTTTTAAAAGGGCAAGTGCAGCTCTAAAGGCAACAAATTCCTTCATCTTCGACATGTCGATACCATAACAATCAGGATATCGGATTTGTGGAGCAGAAGAAACAATGACTATTTTCTTTGGAGACAATTTGTCTAATAGACTTAAAATACTCTTCTCTAAGGTCGTTCCGCGAACAATGGAATCATCAATTAAAACAACGGAATCAACTCCTTTATTGATTACCTCATAGGTAGTATCATACACATGAGAAACCATGTCGTCCCTTTGCTCGTCGCTCGTAATAAACGTACGAACCTTCACATCTTTGGAAATCAATTTCTCTACCCTTGGGCGGAAGGTCAACATTTCTTCCAATTCTTTTTCAAAAAGAATACCTCCCATGATAGCCTGTTTTCTCTCTTTAGCTAAATGGTCTTCTAAGCCATCAATCATGCCCAAAAATGCAGTTTCTGCTGTGTTGGGAATGTAAGAGAATACGGTATTTTTAAGGTCATTGTTTACTTCCTCGAGAATTTGAGGGATTAATAATCGACCTAATTTTTTACGCTCTGAATAGATATCTGGATCTGAACCTCTTGAGAAATAAATACGCTCAAAAGAACATGATTTTTGCTCTAAACGATCGATGAATGGAGCTTCTTTTACGGAGCCATCCATGTCAATAACTAAGGCAGAACCAGGAGTGATTTCTTGAATTTGGTCATAAGCGCAATTGAAGCTGGTTTTGATAGCTTGCTTCTCAGACGCTACCACCACAACTTCTTCATCCATGTAATAGTATGCAGGACGAATACCCGCAGGATCACGAGCCACAAAGGATGCGCCATATCCTGTTAAACCGACCATAGCGTAGCCGCCATCAAAATCTTTACATGAACGCTCCAATACACGAACTAAATCGATTTGCTCAGCTAGAATATCAGATAGCTCTGGGTTTTCATATTGGTCTCGATATTTCAAAAATTGTCTTTGGTTTTCTTCATCCAAAAAGTGACCAATTTTCTCCATGACAGTGACCGTATCTACTTTTTCCTTCGGGTGTTGACCTAAGGAAACTAATTTGTCAAATAAGTCATCCACATTGGTCATGTTGAAATTACCTGCCATCACTAAATTGCGACTTCTCCAGTTACTTTGACGTAACATCGGGTGACAGTTTTCTATTTCATTTTGTCCATGTGTACCATAGCGTAAGTGCCCTAACAATACTTCTCCAGTAAAGGCTACATTTTCTTGCCACCACGCCGCATCATGACTCGGGTCAATGCCCGTTTCACGCTTCACATCTTTGGCTAATTTTTGTGCTTTCCTGAATTTCTTGTTGATTTTTCCGAAGATATCGGCTACTGCTTGTGGCTCTACTGAGCGGTACCGGCTGATATATCGGTTTCCTGGATTAACATTGATTTTGATATTGGCGACCCCTGCTCCATCTTGACCTCGATTGACTTGTTTTTCCATCATCAAGTACAATTTGCTCAGGCCATAGGTCGGCGTTTTATACTTATCCAGATAATACTGAAAGGGCTTGCGCAATCGAATAAGGGCAATTCCACATTCGTGCTTTATTGAATCAGACATTTGGTATGCGTTTCAGAAGAGGTTTTTACTCAAAATCGAATACAAAACTAAGTAATTAAAATGATGGCTCAACGGAAATGTACATTATTTATTTCCTTATTTTAAGAAATCCCAAATAGCTGTAGGGGCTAAGAAGCTTCCCAAAATAAATACCACCAATACCGCATAAACCCACATATTTCCATTTTCGTTCCAAATAACTACGCCTTCTTCTTGCGTATTTTTCTTGAAATAAATTTGGTACGGAATCTTTAAATAATAGAAAATTCCTAAAGCTGTTGTTAAAATAGCCGTTACTAATAAAACCAAGGTTAAAATTTGAGAACTGTTTTGATATTTTTCCCATAAAAAAGAAAAATAAGTAACCTTCGCAATGAAGCTCCCCGCTGGAGGTAAACCGGCCAAAGCCACCATTCCGATTAATAAAAATAAGGAAGCCAGCGGTCGACTTTTTGCCAATCCACTCCAATTTTCTAAATCTTGGGATTTATAAGGTCCAGAAGGAGCCTCATCAATTAAATAAAATACTAATAGCGAGCTCAAGCCGTAGATTAATGAATAAAATAAGAGTACTTCCGTAGCTTGCTGGCTAGGAAATAACCAAGCCATAGCCATGAAACCTCCATGTGCAATACCTGAATAAGCAAGGAGTCGCTTCGAATTCCTTTGTCCTAATGCTCCCAAATTACCTACCAATAAGGTCAAAATAGCTAAAAAAGCAATTGGGACTTCTAATGAAATTGGAATAAAATGGAGTAATCGAATACCCAAAAATGTAATGGCTATTTTGGGAGCCGTTGAGATCCATGTCATCCAAGAGGCAGGTAAACTTTCGATCACATCAGGACTCCATGGGTGAAATGGGGCCCAAGCCAATTTAAATAAAAGGGAACTGGCGATTAAAGTGAGCGCAAGGCCAACTAAATAGGGGTCGGCCGTTGATAAACCTCTGCTAAACGCCGGATTGGTGATATGCATCGTTCCCGTAATACCATATACGAAGGAAATTCCATATAGTAAAAATGCCGTACTAGCCAAACCGAATAACACATAGGGTAATATCGCTCTAGACCCTTCCGCGTCTTTTCGTATACCTACTAATAAATAAGTCCCCAAAGACATCCATTCGATGCTTAAAAATATACTTAACCAATGGCTACTTATGGAAACCAAAAGAGCACCACCCAAAATGGACAAAAAACCCATTTTCTCTTCAAACTGGAAACTTTTTTGTTGAGCTTGATTGACTAGAATTAAAACTATCGCCAAAAATAAAAGTAAGGCATTGATGGAATTACTACCCGAATTAATCCAAAATAGGGAAAATGAAGCAAATCCTGTCATACTCGTAGTCATACGTTGTATGGCTAACACAAAGGCTAATAATAAGCCAATTTGAGTAATGAAATAACGCCAAGAGGTAGAGAATTTAATGGATCTCCCATGTAAAAATAACTCGGCAAATATTCCAACCAAAATCCAAATGCAAAGAAGTAATTCAGGAATCATCAAGGAAAGTCCTTGGCTAATTCCATCTAGCTTCTGAGGTAAGGATTGAAGTATTTCTGGAGAAAACATATTGTAAACTTACAGTTTTTTGCCTAGTATTTTTTGACTTAAATAGTGCGCCGTGGGATTATTCTCCAATTTAACCATTTCTTCAGGACTGCCCTCAAAACAGATTTGCCCTCCCGCTTCTCCACCATCGGGTCCTAAATCGATAATATGATCAGCGCATTTAATCACTTCCATATTATGCTCAATGATGATAACACTGTCTCCCTGCTCTACCAAATCATTTAAGGCTTTCAACAGTTTTTTGATATCATGAAAGTGTAAACCAGTGGTCGGTTCATCAAAAATAAATAAGGTCTTTCCCTTGTTGGGGTTTCCTTTACCTAAGAAGCTAGCTAATTTCACTCGTTGTGCTTCTCCGCCTGAAAGCGAATTGGATGACTGTCCTAATTTGATATAGCCAAGTCCAACTTGAAATAGTGGATCAATCTTTTCGGCAATTTTCGGTGTTTTACTTTTGAAAAATGCCACACCTTCTTCCACCGTCATGTCCAGTATTTCAGCAATATTTTTGTCTTGAAATTTAATATCCAATATTTCTTGCTTGAATCTACTTCCTTGACATGATTCACAGACTAATTTAATATCCGCCATGAATTGCATTTCAATGGTGATTTCTCCTTCTCCTTGGCAAGTTTCGCAACGGCCTCCTTCTACATTGAAAGAGAAGTGAGATGGTTTATAACCTCTGGTTTTGGCTAATGGTAATTCAGCATATAAAGCACGAATGGCGTCATAGGCTTTAATATAGGTGACCGGGTTAGAACGGGAAGACTTACCAATAGGTTGTTGATCTACCATTTCCACACTAGCAATCTGAGAAACACTCCCTTTTAATTCTTTGAATTTCCCAGTTTCTTCGGTTCCTAATTGTAATTGACGTAAAAGTGCAGGATATAATATTTTACGAATCAAAGTTGATTTCCCTGATCCACTGACACCCGTAACTACTGTCAATATTCCTAATGGAATCTTAACAGAGACATTTCTTAAATTATTCTCACTAGCTCCAATGATTTCAATATGAGCCAAACTCTTTCTGCGGAAGGAAGGAATTTCGATTCTATCTATTCCTTGCAAAAACTGCATCGTATGGCTAGTCAGGTCATGTCGGCTCAAAGCTTCCTCTAAATTTCCTTGGAACATGAGCTCTCCACCATGTCGACCAGCTTCTGGTCCAATATCAATGATTTGATCTGCTGCACGCATGATATCTTCCTCATGTTCTACCACGATCACGGTATTGCCCATTTGCTTGAGCATCAACAATACAGAGATAAGTCTTTCCGTATCTCTTGGATGTAGACCTATGCTGGGCTCATCTAAAATATACATGGAACCTACCAAGGCACTACCTAAAGATGTAGCCAATTTAATGCGTTGGAATTCCCCTCCTGAAAGTGTTGAACTAAGTCGGTTTAATGTCAAATAACCCAAACCTACTCGGTTCATATAATCCAATCTATTTTTGATTTCGATTAATATTCGACGAGAAACTTGTTGGTCTGCTTCATTCAATTCTAAATTATCAAAAAAGCTTTTGACTTTGGAGATTGGCCAAAGCACCATGTCAATGATGGAATGTTCCTGAATTTTAACATAAGCTGCATCTTTTCTCAATCTTGAACCTAAACATTCTGGGCAATTCGTTTTACCTCGGTAGCGAGAAAGCAAAACACGGTATTGGATTTTGTAGGTTTCTTTTTCAAGATGCTCAAAGAATTGAGTCAATCCAGCAAAATATTTATTTCCAGTCCAAAGTAATTGCTTCTCTTGAACTGTCAGGTCTTTATATGGTCGATGTATGGGAAAATCAAAGCTAACTCCATTACGAATCAATGGATAAAGCCATTCGCTCATGCGTTCACTTCTCCATGGAGCAATCGCCCCTTCGTATACCGAAAGCTCGGTATCAGGAAAAACTAAATCAGGGTCTAAACCTAATACCTTTCCATAACCTTCACAATTTTTACAAGCACCATACGGATTATTGAAAGAGAACAGATTTAAGCTGGGTTCTTCAAAAGAGATTCCATCTAACTCAAATTTATCAGAGAAGATTTTTCTTTTTTGACCCTCTAATTCAACCCAACAAATTCCTTCACCTTCAAAATAAGCTGTTTGGACTGAATCCCCTAGGCGAAATTGAGTTTCCTCGTCGTCCGCTTTACTGATTAGGCGATCAACCAAAATGGCCAAGTCAGCTGAGTTTTTATCTATTTTTTTCAATAATGCATCATCCTCCACTAACTCCTCCAAATTCAAAATATCATCTCCTAATTTTAAACGTGTGTATCCTTTTTGAATTAATAATTGACATTCATTCTTTAGACCTCGACCTTCATGTCGGAGTAGGGGAGCTAGAATGATGACTTTCTTTTGTGGGAATTGCATAATCCAGTCCACAATCACTGAAACTGAATCTTTTTTTACTTCTACACCTGAAATGGGGGAATACGTTTTTCCGATTCGGGCAAAAAGTAATTTGAGGTAATCATATATTTCGGTAGTAGTACCTACGGTTGATCTAGGGTTTTTTGTATTGACTTTTTGCTCAATGGCTATAGCAGGAGAAACGCCCCGAATATAATCTACGGCAGGTTTTTCCATACGACCAAGAAATTGACGGGCATAGCTATTGAGACTTTCAACGTACATACGTTGGCCTTCAGCAAAAAGTGTGTCGAAAGCTAATGAGGATTTACCTGAGCCAGATAAACCTGTTATAACGACTAATTGATTACGTGGAATGGCGACATCCAAATTTTTTAAATTATGGACACGGGCACCTTTGATGATGATGTGTGTTCTAGGGTCTAAATTTTCTATTCCCTGATTGCTTACCAAACTCGAATTCGGATGATTCATATAACAAAATTATCCTTTAATTTTGTTAATCGTATTTTCAACATCATAATCCACCAATTTTTTCGTTTTTACTCAAAAAAATATTCATGAAACATATATTCTTACTTTGTTTTTTAATCAGTTGTGGTGTGATTTTTGAATCTAAGGCCCAGGAACCAGTAGTTATTAAAGAAGAGGGGGCCAAAGGAGATTTGGATGTAGAACCCGATGTGAGCGAGTTAACCTTTCGCCAACGCTTGCATTTTGGTGGAGGACTTTCGGGGTTGAGTTTCGGAAATCCCACAAGTATTGGTGTTTCTCCCATGGCAGGTTATCAATTGGCTAATAATACCATAGCTGGTGTAGGATTAACTTACCAGTATTATTCTGTTAATTATGGAGGAAATATTGGAAAGTTAACCAGTAATCTACTAGGCGAGCGTATTTTTATTCGACAGTACATTCCTACTTTAACAGCCTTGCTGGGTCAGAGTTATTTAGTGGGTCAAGTGGAAAATTATTCCAATTTGTCGGACAGTAATGCCAGTAACTATTATGGATATTCTAATCCCGTATTAGTGGGTATAGGTATTGGATCCAAGCTTGGAATTAATTTATCTGTGATGTATGATCTAAATTATAGCTCCTCCTCAGGTAAAGTATCTCCCTATGGCTCTGCATTAGTGGTTCAAGTAGGCGGGTTTTTCTTTTAATTTTCAAAACAATTGTAAGATTTTAGGGTATATAAGCTAGAATTAGCTCATGCTATGAGATTCTGATAATTTTCATTTTTTTAATGAGACTTCTCCATTTTTTTCACGCATAAATGCTTAATTTCGAAATAATGTTTTACCCTAATCATCTAACCTGACAATGACTGAACCTCTTTTGGTGGAAGACCCCAACCGATTCGTACTTTTCCCAATTAAACACAACGATATTTGGAAGTTTTATAAACAAGCGGAAGCTTCTTTTTGGACTGCAGAGGAAATTGATTTACAACAAGATTTAGCCGATTGGAAGAAAATGAATGACGGAGAGCGTCATTTTATTTCTCATGTTTTGGCGTTTTTCGCTGCTTCGGATGGAATTGTTAACGAGAATTTAGCCAATAACTTTTTGAAAGAGGTTCAATATGCAGAGGCTAAATGTTTTTATGGTTTTCAAATCATGATGGAAAACATTCACTCGGAAACATATTCCTTGTTGATAGATACCTACATTCAAGAACCTAAAGAGAAAGATCGTTTGTTGAGAGCCATCGAAACCATTGATTGCGTTAAGAAAAAAGCGGAGTGGGCATTGAAATGGATCGAGAGTGAAAGTTTTGTCGAGCGTTTGATTTCATTTGCAGCGGTAGAGGGGATCTTTTTCTCAGGATCATTCTGTTCTATTTTCTGGTTAAAGAAACGTGGATTAATGCCAGGTTTATCTTTCTCCAATGAGTTGATTTCTCGCGACGAAGGTTTGCACTGTGATTTTGCATGTTTGTTATATACAGATCACATCAAAAATAAAGTATCTCAAGAACGTGTATATGAAATTATCACGAATGCGGTGGAGATTGAAAAAGAATTTGTGACCGTAGCATTACCTGTTTCCTTGATTGGAATGAATGCTGATTTGATGTGTCAATACATTGAGTTTGTTGCTGACCGTTTATTGGTTTCCTTAGGATGCAAGAAGTTTTACAATGCGTCTAACCCATTTGATTTCATGGAAATGATTTCCTTACAGGGTAAGACAAATTTCTTTGAAAAGCGTGTGGCTGAATATCAAAAATCAGGAGTAATGTCTGACAAGGATACCATGTCGTTCAGTTTAGACGAAGACTTTTAGTAGATCGATAATCGATATTGAAAAGCCTCTCAATTTTGAGAGGCTTTTTTTTTACCATCTCTCTACTATCATGGGGATGACTAGGCCAATCACAATACCTGAGATGACGAGCACCCAAGAAGTCATTTTGATTTTTATTAATCGAATCAATAAGCTCGAAATAATCAAAATACTGATTACTACCACAATTTGACCTATTTCTAAGCCAACATTGAAAGCAAATAAAGGGCCAACGATGGAGCTTTCTTTACCTAATAAACTTTGTAGGTAATTCGAAAAACCCAAGCCATGGATTAGACCAAAGATACCAACCAAAATATATTTTAGTATGGAGTTTTCTTGTTTTTTTAGACCTGAGTCTTTAAAAGTAAAATTTCCAATGGCTGATATTAAGATGGTGCATGGGATCAAGAATTCAATCCAATGCATGGAAACTTGAATCCAACCCAGTGTAGCTAATGCCAGTGTTAATGAATGCCCTAAAGTAAAAGCTGTTATTAGAAAGAATAGGTTTTTACTATCTGAGAATCGGTAAATACATGTAAGAGACAGTATAAATAGTAAATGATCTAAAGCTTGAATATTTAAAATATGTTGTAAGCCAAGAGTTAAATAGGTATTAAAATAGGTCATTATTATGTGGTTTTTGTGTAAAATTATTGAAATTCAGGAAAATAAAGCAAATCGACCTATTTAAATATGTCTAGTTTTGATTACATCATTGTGGGGGCCGGAACAGCAGGATGCGTCTTAGCGAATCGACTATCTTCTAACCCCAACATTTCTGTATTGTTGGTGGAGGCAGGAATAAATAACCAAGATCCTCGTGTGGAAATGCCCTCTGCTTATTCCTTACTGCAAAAAAGCCATTTAGATTGGAACTTTTATACGGAACCACAAGCTATGCTAAATGGGCGAAAAATATATCAGCCGAGAGGGAAGACCATAGGAGGAAGCAGCGCGATTAATTGCATGGCCTATATCCGAGGAAACTCAGCTGATTTTGATGATTGGGCTGCTGCTGGATGTAAGGGTTGGGCATACCAAGATTTATTGCCCTATTTTAAAAGATCTGAAAGAAATACTTTCTTTTCTAACGATTACCATGGACATGATGGTCCCATTACAATAAGTAATGCCGTACATATTAGTCCATTCGGTCAAGCATTTGTGGAGGCTTGTCAAGAAGTTGGGATTCCAGAGAATAGGGATTTTAACGGAGAAAAGCAGGTTGGGGCGGGCTATTTTCAATTTACTATTCAAGATGGAGTTCGGAGCTCAGCAGCTAAAGGTTTTATTGCACCAGCATTGAAACGCAGCAATTTGAAAATTATTAGCCAATTTCATGTAGCCTCTTTAGTGATGGAAGGAGAAAAGGTCTTGGGGGTTCAGGGATATTATCGAGGTTCTAAAAATCTGTCGGAATATCGGGCTAATAAAGATGTGATTTTGTCAGCAGGCTCTTTTCAAAGCCCACAAATTATGCTTTTGTCGGGAATTGGAGATGAATCCTATTTACGATCTTTTGGAATAGCTTGTCGACATAACTTATCAAAAGTAGGTCAAAATCTTTCAGATCATGTGTTTATTAATATGAATACAAGGGCCAATACACAAGGGGAATCCTATAATATGGCCTTGAATTTGAAGAATTTTGCGACTTATCTCATGAGTCATCAAGGGCCACTATCGTCTAGTCCTTTAGAGGCTTGTGCCTTTTTTGATTCGGTTCATCAATCAGAACGTCCAGATTTGCAATTTCATTTTTCTTCTGCTTGGGCCTACGACTTGTATGATAAGAATAATTTGCCCTTATCCGATGGTTATACAGTATTACCTACCTTGTTGAAACCCAAAAGTAGAGGATATGTGGGGTTGAGGTCATCTAACCCTTGGGATGCACCTTTGATTGATCCTCAATTTTTAACAGATGTAGGAGGAGAAGATTTGGCAACGCTGGTTCGGGGAGTTAAGTTGGCCAAAGAAATTATGTTATCCTCGGCTTTTGAGCCTTTGCGATTGAATGATCAAGTTAATTATCCTGCAGGATCAGATTGGTCTGAGGAATTTATTTTGAATCACATACAGGAAGCCTTGGAATGTGTGTACCATCCAGTGGGTACTTGTAGCATGGGAATAGGTCGAGATGCCGTGGTAGATCCATCGGATATGAGAGTACGTGGCTTGAAAGGATTACGTGTAGCAGATGCTTCTGTCATGCCGGAATTGGTGGCTGGGAATACCAACGCTGCGGTAATGGCTATTGCTGAAAAAGCAGCGGATTTGATCTTAGATTTTGATTTTGAGTAAGAAAATGATGAATATTGTTTTTATGTTTAAAAAACGAATTATGAAAAACCTATTATTAACACTAGCGTGCTTTTGCACGACCTTTTACCTTATGGCACAGAAAGCGGATGTGAACTCTCTGAGAGAGGCGGAATTGAATCGATTTAAAATCATGGTAGCACAAGACGGTGCTGGATTAGACAAAGTTTTACACAAAGACTTAGTGTATATTCACTCTTCGGGCACTCAAGACACCAAAGCGTCTTACATTGAATCCATCGTTTCTCAGAAAACCATTTATGCGATTATAGAGCCAGAAGAATTTACTCAGCGAATTTATGGTAATATTGGTATCAATACGGGTATTGTGAATGTGACCAATAAAAAGGATGGAGCCTTTTTGCCTGTTAATCGTTTAAAATTTACAGACGTTTTTATTTTTGAGAATGGCCGTTGGCAAATGGTTTCTTGGCAATCTTTAAAGATCAATAAGTAATTCGCAGTTCTTCTGCGAATGCTTCTAACGCCTGATAAATGAGTGTTAATTCCTCATTTTTGATGCAATATGGAGCCAAAATATACAGAGTATTTCCAAGGGGTCTTAATAAGATCCCTTTTTTTATGAAATATTGGTAAGCAATATCACGAAGCGGGTGCATGTATCCAGTGGCTTCACCTACTTGCAAATCCAAGGCTAAGATGGTACCCTGTTGACGAATATTTTGTAGTATAGGGTGATTTTTTTGAGATTCTGCCCATTGTTGATGCTCGAGCATGATACGTTCAATATTGATCCAAGTTTCTTCTTTTTCCATTAAATCCAAACTTGCATTGGCTGCAGCACATGCCAGTGGATTGGCAGTGAATGAATGGGAGTGAAACAAGGTCTTTTTACGGTCATTGGACAAAAAACTATCGAATAATTCATTGGAACAACAAGTTACTCCCATGGCCATCATGCCTCCTGTAAGTCCTTTTGACAAACAAACGATATCTGGTTTTTCATGCAAATAATCCATGGCAAACCATTTTCCAGTCCTGCCAAAACCCGTCATGATTTCATCTGCAATACATAATAAACCATGCTCATGTGCCAATTGAATTAAGGTATCTAATGTGCTTGCTTCGTACATCAGCATTCCACCTGCCCCTTGAACCAATGGTTCAAAAATAAAGGCAGCATATTCATCTGGGGCTGAGGCTAAACGAGATTTCATGTCCTGAATACATGCTTCAGGATTGTTGGGCTGGGAGATGAACTCTACCTCAAACAACATGTCTTGAAACGGTGCATTGAAAGAGCTGGGAGCTCCTAGACTCATGGCACCAAAAGTATCACCATGGTAGGCGTCTTGTAAGGCAAGGATTTTCCTCTTTTGAGTAATTCCTTGATTATGGAAATATTGTAAGGCCATTTTCACGCCTACTTCTACAGCCGTACTACCATTATCTGAGAAAAATACTTTTTGGAAATGATTTGGCAAATGTGCTAAAAGCCTTTCCGACAAAGTAATAGCAGGTTCATGGGTGAAGCCAGCAAAAATAACCTGCTCAATTTTAAGAGCTTGTTCATAGATCTTTTGCGCCATATATGGATGCCCATGACCGTGGATATTCACCCACCAAGAACTAATGGCGTCTAAGTACTTTTCTTCATTTTCTCCATATAACCAGCAACCTTCTCCTTTAGTAATGGGGATAGAAAAGGGTTCAATCTGGTGTTGTGTAAAAGGATGCCAAATAACGGCAGCATCCCTTTGGACGTAAGAATTATAAATGGACTTGTTGGGCATAATGATCTATGATGCTATCATCTATTTTTTGCTCTTCATTAACACGCAAAAGTAAGGGCAATTGGGTGTAATTGAGAATAAATTTTTCTCCAGATGGATTTTCTGGACCGTTAAAAATAATACCTAAGATGGATATGCCTCTTTGTTTTAGCATTTCAAAACTCAGTAAGGTATGATTAATACTTCCTAGGTAATTTTTGCTCACTAAAATTACGGGAGCATCTAAGGATTGTATTAAGTCTATATTGGTTTGCTGATCATTGATGGGAACCATTAGGCCACCGGCTAATTCAATCACTAAAGGTTGTGAACTTGCTGGTTTTTGAAATTGATTCAATTCAATGCTTATTCCATCTAATTCAGCAGCAGTATGAGGAGAAAGCGGTTGGCTTAGTCGGTAGGTAGAAGGCCAAATAGTTAGATTAGGGTGTTTTACCCATTGCTGAATCCAATAGGCATCCCCTTGGTCCAAATCGCCTGATTGAATGGGTTTCCAATAGTCGGCTTCTAGAGCCTTTGTAAGAATTGCTGAAACAACAGTCTTTCCAATTTCTGTTCCAATTCCAGCCACAATGATGGTCTGACTCATATATTTGATTCTAATAATTGAATTAAATCAAGCATGTCTTGTTGTTGGGTCAAGGCACTTAAGGTAATTCGAATGCGTTCTTCTCCTTTGGGAACGGTTGGGTAAACAATAGGTTTTAAGCCAAAGCCTTTTTCTTGGGCTAGTTGGGCGATACGTCTAACTTCTTGATTGCCTGGAACTATGAACGTTTGAATGGCACTTTGGCTTTTTCCCCAATTTGGGTGGGAGCTATGTTCTTGAAAAAACGTGATGTTTTTCTTTAATTTTTCTCGCAGTTCATCTTGAATCTGTATGTAATGTAATGTGGTTAATAAGGCACATATGTGGGCGGGAGTAGGACCTGTAGAATAGATGAAGGAACGTGCAAAATTGATAAGGTATTGTCTCAAAGCTTGAGAGCCTAATACCACAGCACCAGCATTGCCCCATGCTTTTCCAAAAGTGATCACTCGAGCAAATACTTGATCAACAAGCCCTAGCTCTTGAACTAAGCCAGCACCTTTAAACCCGTGTACTCCACCAGAATGGGCTTCATCTACAATTAATTCGAAATCGTATAGTTGTTTGAGTTCTATGTATTTTTGAAGAGGCGCTTGATCTCCATCCATGGAATAAATGGATTCTACGACTACCCATTTGGTTTGATGGGGATATTTGGCCAATTCAGTGGACAGAGCTTCCCAATCATTATGCTTAAATATAACTTTTTTGCCTTTCCCTAAACGAATGCCATCAATGATGCTAGCATGAAGGAGTTGATCACAAAAGACAACATGATCTGCTTGACTGATGGAAGAGAGTAAGCCTAGATTTGCTTCAAAGCCCGAGCCAAAGAGAAGGGCTGCTTCAGCATGGTGTATTTGTGCACAAGCTATTTCGAAATTTTCAACCAAAGAATTATTGCCTGAAATTAGTCGAGAACCCGTTGCCCCATTGATGGGAATTTGCCCATTGTTTTGTGCTAACCAATTTTCAAAATCTTTGGTAATCAACCGGTTTAGTTCTTGATTTTTGGCTAAACCTAGGTAGTCATTGGAGCAAAAATCGATGAAATGATCCACGTGTTGTAGGCTCCGTAAAAGGCCATCTTTCCGACGGATTTCCAATTGATCGACTAAATATTGTTGGATCTTGCTCATGATATTCAGGCCATAAAAGTACAAAAATAATGAGCCGTAGCGGGGAAATACTACAGATATCCCCCAATTTTGTCCAAAATATTGATTAAACGAGTAAAAAACTTAGAAAAGGCTTGACAAATTCAGTGTTGTAACGTAGTATTGCACTGTGCTTCAATATCGTAAGCGCTCTATTCAATATTCCAGATTCCATTCCATCTATTGTTAGTTTCACAATTTTGTAGATAATTTGCTTTTGGGCATTTCACAAAATCCTTTTGAAAAGGAATCGGGACTGTTATTCATTTAAGATTCATCATTTCCCATTTTATGGAAGAGAAACCGATCAGGAGAGTAAAAAAAGTACAAGAAGATTTACCTGCTACTGAGCGCCCGAAAAGGCAAAGAATTAAAAAAACTGGAGAAGATCAAGATCCTTCAACACCTAGTTTTCAACTAGATGAAGCCGCTCCTGTTGTTCAAGTTCAGCAAGAACCAACTTCAACACCTGTTGCCACCCAGGTTGAAGAACCTATTGAATACGATGCCATCATTCCAGCGGATGAATTTTTGGTAGATACGTCATTTGTTACAGGGGAGGAGAATGGTGCGGAAGCTCGTTCGGCTCAAGGTAGTCCAGAGGACTTAAAGAAATTACCCAAAGAAGAGGCGCCAGTTACTCCACAGCCACATTTCAAACGTTCTAATTACAATCAAGTTATCAAAGAATTGGATGGTTTGATTGAAAATGAAGGTGTTTTAGAGATTATGCAAGAGGGAGGATATGGTTTCATGCGTTCTTCTGATTATAATTATTTAGCGTCACCAGATGATATTTATGTATCACCTTCACAAATCAAAATGTTTGGTTTGAAAACTGGAGATACCATTAAAGGAACAATTCGTCCTCCGAAAGAAGGAGAGAAGTACTTTGCTTTATTGAAAATTGAAACGGTGAATGGTAAAACCACGGATGAGATTCGTGACCGTATTAATTTTGAATACTTGACACCTTTATTTCCTGAGGAGAAATTGAACTTATCTACTTCGGCGGATAATTATTCCACACGTATTTTAGATCTTTTTGCCCCAATTGGTAAGGGTCAGCGTGGTATGATTGTGGCACAGCCTAAAACAGGTAAGACGGTTTTATTGAAAGATATAGCCAATGCTATTTCTCGGAATCATCCAGAGGTTTATTTGATTATTTTGTTAATCGATGAACGTCCAGAAGAGGTAACGGATATGCAGCGTTCAGTTCGTGCGGAGGTAATTTCTTCGACCTTTGATGAGCAGGCAGAGCGTCACGTGAAAGTGGCTAGCATTGTTTTGGAAAAAGCAAAACGTATGGTTGAATGTGGCCATGATGTTGTTATTTTATTGGATTCTATCACACGTTTGGCTCGTGCTTATAATACTGTGGTTCCATCTTCGGGTAAGATTTTATCAGGGGGTGTGGATGCTAATGCTTTGCATAAACCAAAACGTTTCTTTGGTGCGGCTCGCAATGTGGAGAATGGAGGTTCTTTGACCATCATTGCTACAGCATTAATTGAGACAGGATCAAAAATGGATGAGGTGATTTTTGAAGAATTTAAAGGAACGGGTAATATGGAATTACAGTTGGATCGTAAATTGTCTAACCGTCGTATTTATCCGTCTATTGACGTTACAGCATCGGGTACTCGTCGTGAGGATTTATTAATGGATCCGGCGGTATTGCAACGAGTTTGGATATTGCGCAAGCATATGTCCGATATGAATTCGGTAGAAGCCATGGAGTTCTTGCAACAACAAATGAAAGGTACTAGAACCAATGAAGAGTTCTTGGTATCGATGAATCGATAAGATGAGCATATTGCCTAAGGAATTATTCTCTTTGGAGAAAACCAATAGCATACAACCGGTATGGTTTGTAGGTCATGGTAGTCCCATGAATGCTTTGGCAGATAATCCTTTTACGCAGCATTTAAATCAATTAGGTAAGACCGTTTTGGAGCATAATAGCCCCAAGGCGGTCTTAATTATTTCTGCCCATTGGTTGACTCGAGGAACTTTTGTTCAAGCAAGTGCGAAGCCTAAGATAATTTATGATTTTGGGGGATTTCCGCCAGCATTACATACGTTTCCCTATCCAGCAGTTGGCGATTCGGAGGATGCCAATTTGTTAGCATCTCATAGTGCAAAGATTCATGCCACAACCGAGTGGGGATTGGATCACGGGGCATGGACAGTGTTATGTCATTTGTTCCCTAAAGCAGAACTACCTTGTTTTGAGGTTTCCATTGATTATGGCCAGCCTTTGGAATATCATGTCAGCTTGGCTCAGGAATTACAGTTTTTGCGAGAAAGAGGTGTTTTGATTTTAGGAAGTGGTAATATTGTTCACAACTTACGTGCTAGTATGGCCAATTTAGGAAATGGTCGAGAGGCATTTGGTTATGATTGGGCACAAGAGTTTGATGTATGGTCAAGTCAAAAAATTCAAGATAAGGATTTGAGTGCTTTGATTAACTACGAAGGAGCACCGGGAGGAATGGAATCAGTTCCTACCCCCGATCATTATATTCCTATGTTATACGCTTTGGCTTTAGCTAGAAAGGGAGAAGAGGTTCATTATACCTATGATGAGCTGGTTTATGGAGGTATTTCCATGCGTTGTTTTGAGATAAAATAAGTATTACGATTTCCAGTTTGCGAAAGTCTGTTCAATTATTTGGCAGGCTTTTTTTATGTCATTTTCCGAAATACAAAGAGGAGGAGCCAAGCGAATTTTATTGCCATGAGTAGGTTTTGCTAATAAACCAGATTTCATCATGGATAAGCAGATTTCCCAAGCTATTGGACTCTCTTCATCTGTATTTATTTCAATCGCACAAAGAAGACCTTTGCCTCTCACTTCTCTTATGAGTGGACATTTTTTTGCCAAATCATGTAAAAAACTCAGTAATTGATTTCCTCTAATTTGGGCATTTTCAATTAAATTTTCATCCTCCAATATATCGATAGCTTCGGAGGCAATGGCGCAAGCGAGGGGATTTCCTCCAAAGGTTGATCCATGCTCTCCTGGTTTTAGGGTTAGCATGATCTCATCTCGACAAAGCACGGCTGAAACAGGCATGAATCCAGCTGAAAGAGCTTTCCCTAATAGTAAAATGTCAGGTTTAACGTTCTCATGATCACAGGCTAGCCAAGCACCTGTTCTGCCTAAACCAGTTTGGATTTCGTCGGCAATGAACAAAACTTGGGCAGCTTGACAAAGTTCGATGGCCTTTTTTAAATAGTTAGAATCAGGTAATATGACACCTGCTTCTCCTTGAATGGGTTCCACCATAAAACCTGCTACATTGGGATTTTTTAGAGCGGATTCCAATGCAGCTAGATCATTGTAAGGGATTTTGATAAATCCGGGTAAAAATGGCCCAAAGTTGGTATAGCTTTGTGGATCATTGGATGCTGAGATGGCTGCTAGGGTTCTACCCCAAAAATTCCCTTCTGCCACAATAATATGAGCTTGATTACTTGGAATACCTTTTATTTCATAGCCCCATTTACGGGTCAACTTGATGGCAGATTCTCCGGCTTCAACACCCGTATTCATGAATAAGACCTTATCGTATCCAAATTTGTCGGCCAGTTTTTTTTCGGCTAAACCCAGTTGGTTATTATGAAAAGCTCTGGAACTTAAGGTTAATTGTTGCGCTTGTTTTATCATGACTTCTAGTAACCTAGAATGGCAATGTCCTTGGTTAACAGCACTATAAGCAGATAAGAAATCGAGGTATTCTTTTCCATCCACATCCCAAACGATGGCCCCTTGGCCTTTTTCTAAAACAACGGGAATTGGATGATAATTGTGGGCGCCGTATTTATCTTCTAGTTCAATGAATTCTTGGCTGGTCATGGCGAAATATGCTTATCGTTAATTTGGGGTGGTTTTGATTGTCCTTGCTTGGCTTGAATTTGGTTGGTATTTGCTTGTATTTGACGACTTGGATTCGGCAATTTAGATTTGACAACTTAGATTTGACAACTTTTTAAAAGTTGTCAAATCTGTATAGCAAATCTGTATAGCAAACCAGAATATCAAATCATATTGTTTTAAAAACAAAGGTTCCATTTTATTCGCTAAAATGGAACCTGAACCTTGATAATCTTAATCAATTATTTGGATTTATAGCAGTTCATAAATTCCTGCAACTCCCTGTCCACCACCAACACAGGCTGTGACCATCCCGTATTTTTGATTCCTACGACGCATTTCATTGAATAATTGAATGGATAATTTAGCTCCAGAACATCCCAGTGGATGACCCAAGGCAATGGCTCCACCATTGACATTCACTCGGCTAGGATCTATTCCCAATGTTTTAATTACAGCTAAAGATTGTGCTGCAAAGGCCTCGTTTAGTTCGATTTGATCAATATTATCCAAAACTAATCCTGCTTTTTTCAAAGCAATTGGAATAGCCTCTACTGGACCAATACCCATTAAACTAGGTTCTACCCCAGCTGTGGCATAACTTACCATCCTTGCAATCGGCTGCACATTCAATTCTTTCAAGAATTTTTCAGAAACAACCATCACAAAAGCCGCACCATCTGATGTTTGAGAGGCATTTCCTGCAGTTACTGTACCTCCCAAAGCAAATACAGGTTTTAGTTTAGCCAATGCTTCCAATGTAGTATCAGCTCTTGGACCTTCATCTTGACTAATAATGGAGGTACGTGTTTTTTTCTTTCCTTCTTTAGCATCAAAATAATTCTCAGTTACAGAAACAGGTACTATTTCAGAGGCAAATTTCCCTTCTTTGATAGCAGCAAGTGCTTTAACATGAGATTGATAAGCGAAGTTATCTTGTTCCTCACGTGTAACTTCATATTTTTTACTTACAGCCTCAGCCGTTAATCCCATACCAATGTAATAGTCGGGATGCTCTGAAGCTAAGTCATAATTCAAGACTGTCTTATGTCCCAGCATAGGTAACATCGTCATGGATTCCGTTCCACCAGCAATCACACAGTCGGCCATACCTGAGCTCACTTTAGCCGAAGCTAAAGCAATAGCCTCTAAGCCTGAGCCACAATAGCGATTGATAATAAAACCTGGAACATTTTTAGGCAATGATAAAAGAGAAATGTATCTGGCCATTTGCATTCCTTGCTCCGCTTCAGGAATAGCATTTCCTACAATGAGGTCGTCTACACGACTAGGGTCTAGTGTGGGAACTTGAGCCACCAAATGTTTGATAACTTCGGCTGCTAACGTATCAGGGCGAACAGTACGAAAACCTCCTCTATTGGCTTTGGCTACAGCTGTTCTGTAACCAGCAATGATATATGCGTTCATAATCAATTGATTTTGAATAGATTAATTTCTTGGTGGTTTGCCACCGTTTAAAAGACTACTGATACGTTCCAATGTTTTCTTCTCTCCAGAAAGAGATAAGAATGCTTCTCTTTCTAGATCCAATAAGTACTGTTCCGTTACCATTTGAGGGCTGTCCAAATCACCACCACAAATAGCATAAGCTAGTTTATTGGCAATTAAAGAATCGTGTTCTGAGATATAATTACCCATTTTCATGCTGAATATTCCAGCTTTAAACAGAGCTAAACCTTGTTTCCCCTCTACCCAAACATCTGAACGCAGTTGTTTTTGTACATATCCAGCATCAGCTAAAGCTAAAGCTTCTCTTTTAGCTTCGGCAATCAGTTGGCTACGGTTCAACACGATTCGGTCAAAAGGACGAATGTAATTCATCTCTTTGGCCTCGTAGGCTGATGTACTTACTTTTGCCGTTGCAATATTCATAAAGGCTTGTTGAAGTCGATTTAACTCCACATCGCCTGATTGACGAGCATCACCCATACGCATGGCCATCTCTTTGGTTCCTCCTCCAGCTGGAATCAAACCAACACCAACTTCCACTAAGCCCATGTAGGTTTCTGCATGTGCCACTAATCTATCTGCGTGTAAACTGATTTCGCAACCACCGCCTAGGGCAAGGGTATGAGGTGCCACAACTACTGGAATGGATGAATAACGAACACGCATCATAGTATTTTGGAATACCGCAATCATATTATTGACTTCATCAAACTCTTGATTTGCCGCAAACATGAATAGCATGCCCAAATTAGCTCCAGCAGAGAAAGCTTCTACACCTTCATTTCCGATGACCAATCCTCGATAATTTTTCTCAGCTAAGTCAATGGCTTTTTGAATTCCTTCCAAAACGCCTTGACCCATGGTATTCATTTTGGAGTGAAATTCTAAGCAAATGATATCATCCCCTAAATCAACGATGGTAGCATCGTCGTTTTGGTAAACTATTTTATCCGGTTTTAAGCTGGAAAGGAAAATTTGATTTTCAATTCCCTCAATCGCACGGTAATTTTTTGAAGTTAAATCATAGTACAGTCGTTTCCCGCCTTCATTTTTATAGAAACTAGTGAACCCTTTTTGTACCATTTCTACTACCCAAGCTGCTGCTTCCATGCCATTTTCATGCATCAAGTCAAGCCCCTTTTGTACACCTAAGGCATCCCAAGTTTCGAAAATGCCCATTTCCCAACCAAATCCTGCACAGATAGCTTGATCAATTTTCACCAAATCATCCGCAATTTCAGGAATACGATGAGAGGCATAACGGAACCCATCTAAAATGGTTCTGCGATAAAATTCTCCTGCCAAATCTTTTCCAGCTAAAAGAATTTCAAATCGCTTTGGTAATGAATCGATCGCTTTGGAACGGTCTAAAGTTTCGAAGGAAACTTTTTGAGCAGCTCTATATTCAAATGTTTGTAAATCAAGACTTAGAATCTCCGTTTTACCTTGTGCATTTTTAGTCTTTTTGTAAAAGCCTTGTCCCGTCTTATCCCCCAACCACTTATTCTCCATCAGTTTCTGGAGCATCTTAGGTAAGATAAAGATGTCTTTACTCTCATCATTAGCGACAGCTTTGTACAAATTATTTGCCACATGAACTGTAGTGTCTAATCCAACGACATCTGATAAACGGAAAGTACCTGATTTTGGACGACCTACTACTTTAGAGGTTAGTTTGTCCACTTGCTCTACCGTAAGACCTAATTCCTCTACCACTTTCATGGTTTGCATCATGGAATATACACCAATGCGGTTGGCAATAAATGCGGGAGTGTCTTTACATAAAACGGTAGTTTTTCCTAGGTTAGTTTGACCAAATCTCAACAAAAATTGAATGACATCAGGAGAGGTTTGTGGAGTAGGAATGATTTCCAATAAACGCAAATAACGAGGAGGATTAAAAAAGTGCGTTCCACAAAAATGTTTTTGGAAATCATCACTTCTACCTTCAGCCATTAAATGAATTGGAATTCCTGAAGTATTAGAGCTAATTAAAGTTCCCTTGGTACGAATAGCATCTACTTTTTCGAATAAGGATTTTTTGATGTCCAAATTCTCCACAATAACTTCCATGATCCAATCTGCCGAAGCAATATCTTGTAAGTTATCATCAAAATTTCCTAGTTTGATGCGTTTGGCAAAATCACTAACGTATAATGAAGCAGGCTTTGATTTTAGCGTTTGTTGAAATGCTAGATTGACAATTCGGTTTTTCACCAGTGGATGTGTCAAACTCAGGCCTTTGGCTGTTTCTTCAGCTGTTAGTTCTTTAGGGGCAATGTCCAGTAGCAATACATCAACGCCAATATTGGCAAAGTGACATGCAATTCGTGAACCCATGATGCCTGAACCTAAAATGGCAACTTTTTTGATCGAACGATTCATTAGAATGATGTTTTTAATTAAAAACGTAAGCGCGTAAAGTTAATTAAATTTTGAAATGTTATGCAAGCATACTAATTTTTTTTGATAAAATAATCCATCCTTCCGCTAAACCTCGACAGCGTTTTAAACGCTGTCGAGGTTAACGAAAAATAAAAATATTATTGCTCCATATAACTGGTAATAGGCTCGCAAGCACAGACTAAGTTGCGATCACCATAGGCCGAATCAATGCGAGATACGCTTGGCCAAAATTTATTTGCCTTCACATAGGCTAATGGGAAAACAGCCTTTTCTCTACTGTATGGGCGATTCCATTCTCCAATCAATACGACACTTTGCGTATGTGGAGCGTTTTTCAATACATTATTTAGCTTGTCAGCTTGTCCATCTTCAATCTCTTGGATTTCTGCACGAATACTCAATAAGGCATCACAAAAACGATCTAACTCTTCTTTGTTCTCAGATTCAGTTGGCTCGATCATCAAGGTTCCAGCAACAGGAAATGAAAGGGTAGGAGCATGGAATCCATAATCCATTAATCGCTTAGCTATGTCTTCAGCTTCTATTCCTACACTAGCTTTGAACGGTCGGCAATCCACAATCATTTCGTGTGCGCAACGACCCTGTGAACCTGTGTAAAGAATTGGAAACTTAGTCTCCAATCTTGCTTTAATATAATTGGCATTTAGGATTGCGGTTTCTGTAGCACGAGTTAATCCTTCTCCTCCCATCATAGCAATGTAGGCATAAGAAATGGCTAAGATACTGGCTGAACCTACTGGACCCGCTGATACCGCTCCATGACTGCTTGCCTCTACGGAGTCTGTCATCACGTGCCCAGGTAAAAACGGCACTAATTGCTTCGCTACACCAATGGGTCCCATGCCTGGGCCACCACCACCGTGAGGAATACAGAATGTCTTATGTAAATTCAAGTGACAAACATCCGCTCCGATTGTCGCAGGAGAAGTTAATCCTACTTGTGCATTCATATTGGCACCATCCATATAAACTTGACCCCCATTCTCATGGATGATTTTGCAAATTTCTTTGATGGACTCTTCAAAAACTCCGTGGGTACTAGGGTAAGTTACCATCAAGCAAGCCAAATCATCTTTGTGTTCAATGGCTTTGGCACGTAATTGTTCTACATCAATATTACCGTTGGCATCACATCCCGTAACAATCACTTTCATGCCAGCCATCACCGCTGAAGCAGGATTAGTTCCATGAGCAGAAGAAGGAATTAAGGCTACATTACGGTGCGAATCTCCACGAGAAGCGTGGTAAGCACGAATAACCATTAAACCTGCATATTCTCCTTGTGCACCAGAATTAGGCTGCATCGACATGGCTGCAAATCCTGTGATTTCACATAACCAATCATTTAATTCCATGATTAATCGTTGATAACCACGTGTCTGACTTGCTGGTGCAAATGGGTGAATTTTTCCAAGTTCAGGCCACGTTACTGGAATCATCTCTGTCGTAGCATTTAATTTCATGGTACAAGAACCTAATGAAATCATGGAATGCACCATGGATAAATCTTTGGATTCCAAAGATTTTAAATAGCGTAACATGCCATGCTCGGAATGATAACGGTTAAAAACCTCATGGCTTAAAAAGGCAGATTGACGAGTTAATTTAGCTGGAATTCTCCAAGTAATACTCATTTCTTCTCCTCCGATTCCTTCCATTTTAACGCGTTGGAAGAAACCAAGTATTTCAACTACATCTTCTTCTTGTGTCGTTTCATCTAAAGAGATACTTAATTTACTGCTATCATTTCTGAAATAGCGGAAATTGCGCTCGGAATCTTCCGCCAATTCTCTAATTTCTTCGGTATATTCCCCAGTGATAACAGTAATGGTATCAAAATGATGTGTATTTTCTAAGCTAAAGCCCAATTTTTGAAGTCCTGCGGCTAATAATTCCGTCAGTCCATAAATTTTGGTGGCTTTGTTTTTTAATTCTTCAGGCCCGTGGTAAATGGCATAAGCCGCTGCCATGATGGATAATAATACTTGAGCCGTACAAATATTGGAAGTCGCTTTTTCTCTACGGATATGTTGTTCGCGTGTTTGAAGCGCCATACGTAAAGCTCTATTTCCTTCGGCATCAATGGATACTCCAATGATTCGGCCTGGTATATTTCTTTTGTACTTTTCTTTGGTAGCAAAGAAAGCGGCATGAGGTCCACCAAATCCCATAGGTACACCGAAACGCTGTGAACTTCCAACCACCACATCGGCTCCCATTTCACCTGGAGGAGTTAAGATGGTTAGAGCTAATAAATCTGCAGCGACCACCACTTGAAGGCCATTTTCTTTGGCTGATTCAATTAGGGCTGTATAGTCAAAAACCTCACCATTGCTGGCAGGGTATTGTAAAACGATAGCATAATATTGAGCATCTGTAACATCAATGTTCAAATGATTCCCAACCACCACATTGATTCCAAGAGGTTCAGCTCTCGTTTTAAGCACATCGATGGTTTGCGGTAAACATAGTTCAGATACAAAAATAGATTCCGCTTGATTTCTCTCAGCAGGTCTTTGTCCGTGCAACATTGTCATTGCCTCTGCTGCAGCGGTTCCTTCATCTAAAAGCGATGCATTGGCCAATTCCATACCAGTCAAATCGATGATCATGGTTTGGTAATTTAATAACATTTCCAAACGCCCTTGGGCAATTTCCGCTTGGTAAGGCGTATAAGCAGTATACCAAGATGGATTTTCTAAGATATTTCGTAGAATAACAGAAGGCACGATGGTATCGTAATATCCTAAACCAATATGGCTTTTGAATATTTTATTTTGCCCCATAATTTGTTTGAAATCACGTAAAAATTCAAACTCTGTTTTGGGATTCGGTAATCGTAGACCTTGCGGTAAGCGTATAGGTTGAGGAACAGTTTGTTGAATTAAAGTAGTCAGACTATCTACGCCTATGGTTTTTAACATAGCCGCGATATCAGTTGGATTTGAATTGTTGTGACGCAATGAAAAATCTTCCCTGTATTTGAAATTGGGGATCATAGGATGAAGGCGAAATTTGTGTGAAAAAACGTTGTAAAATTAATCTTTTTATGGGATTTATTTTTCAATTCTTATCTTGCGAACTTAAATTTTTCCTCAACAAAATGAAAAAGACTTACTATTCGGTTTTAGCACTTTTTTTAGTTGCAAAACTTATCCCATTGAGCCTTGTCGCTCAATCAAATCCAGTCCCTTATGCCTATACGATTAAGGCGGAAGATTTGAAAAAACATTTGACTTTTATTGCTTCCGATAGCTTGAAAGGTAGAAATACAGGTTCAGCTGAACAAAAAGTTGCAGCGAACTACATTGCTAACCATTTTAAAGCTGTGGGGCTAGCTCCAGTTCAAGGCAGTTATTTTCAAAAGGTTGATTTAGTCAATCGTTCATGGACCAACGTAGCCGCTCAAATTAAGGGTAAATCCTATGGCTATTTGTCGGATTTTATGGCTTATGCTCTGGCGCCTGTGGCAGCTGGAACAAAAGCTCCGACCGTTTTTGCTGGTTATGGTGTGCAGCAGGGTGCTTTTACTGATTTTGATAAGCTGAAAGCCAAAGGTGCCATGGTTGTGGTGATAGACGGTGAAGCCAAAGATCAGGCTGGAAACTATGTGCTTTCTGGTTCGAAAGATCCTTCGGCATTTGGTAAGGCAACAGGCTGGAGAGAAAAAATGAAATTAGCCAAAGCTGCCGGAGCTACTGGTTTAATTGTCATTACGGATAAAGATGAGAAATCGTTTAGTGCTCAATTAAATCAGCGTCAGGTTATGATGAAGCGTTTTGGCAATGAGCGTATGGTATTGAAAGATGAAACTCAGAATAAAGATGCTGAATTTCCAGTAATATTAATTTCATCTGCGATGGCTGCTCAATTATTAGGAACAGATGTAGCAGCTATTGAAGCATTCAAAACTAAAGTTTCAACGGAGAAAAAATCAGTAGCCAGTAAATTCAAAGCGGGTATCATTGAACTGAAAATTGAAAATACAGAAAGCCCAGTAGACACCTACAATGTCGTTGGATTTTTGGAAGGAACCGATAAAAAATCAGAAGTGGTTGTCATTACTGCTCACTATGATCACATCGGTGTTTCGGCAGATGGACGAATCAACAATGGGGCTAATGACGATGGATCAGGTACCGTAACAGTGATGGAATTAGCGCAGGCTTTTGGAAAGGCTGCTGCTGAAGGACATCGTCCACGTAGAAGTATCTTGTTTATGACAGTAACGGGCGAAGAAAAAGGATTGTTAGGCTCTGAGTATTACTCGAATCATCCTTTGTTCCCATTGGAGAATACCGTTTGTGATTTGAACATCGACATGGTGGGTCGCTACGATGATGAGCATATTGGTAAGCCAGATTATATCTATGAAATTGGTTCTGATAAATTGTCTTCTCAGTTGCGCGCTGTATTAGAAGAGCAAAATAAGAAACACATTGGTTTAGAATTGGACTATAAATACAATGATCCCAATGATCCGAACCGTTTCTATTACCGTTCTGATCATTACAACTTTGCTAAGCATAAAATTCCTGTGGCATTCTTCTTCAATGGCGTTCATGAAGATTATCACCAACCAGGTGATGATGTAGAGAAAATTGAATTTGACCAAATTCAAAAAGTAGGTCGATTAGTTTTCTACATGGCTTGGGAAATTTCTAACAGAGAACAACGCTTACCAGTGGATTCTAACAAACCATAAAAGCTTTATAAATATGAAAATAGCCTCAAATATCATTTGAGGCTATTTTTTTGATGTGTTATCAATATGTCAATGCATGAAAAAGGTTGGTCGGATTCAAGTATTGACCATTTTTTCTTTCATTAATCTTTTCATTTGGAATGTAGAATGAAAAATGTAGAATTAAGAATAATTCATCATCTATAATCCAAAATTTATAATTTTCTGGACAAACGCTTCATGGGTCTTTTGAGCTTGTAGGATAAAATCATTTTCTTTCCAATCACCAATCACGTTTTCCATTTCCTTTTGGTTGTGAAACATGGCTTGTCGGAACGGATCTTGGAAATCTTTGGCACGCGAACGTTCAATCCCTTTGGCAATGAACGCCGAAATTTCAATGGCCTTATTTTTCCATTGCTGCATGAAAGTTGGATCTCCTAAATCGGATGTTTGAATGATTTTTAAAGCAGCTAGGGCATTTTGAAATTTAAGATCAGGATATAGCTCAGCTTGTTCTTGATAAAACTGATGAACTTGATTCCATGAAGTAATTTGACCAGTACGGATATTGGTCTTTAGTCCTTCCACAGCTTCTGAAGGGACTAATTGCCCTCCTAGATTTTCCCAATGTGAAATCCTTTGCTTCGAAGCATTTTTCAATAAATCCAATGTGCTTAGGTTGGGATTTCTTTCATGAGCCCCAAGCCATTCTTGGAAGGCATGGTAATAGATTAAATCCTTGAAAATATGGTAAGCACGATAACTTTTAGCGATTTTGCTCTTGCGTTTAGAGTTTTCAATACCTGTGGCCCAAACATCTAAGCTGACGTTTTCATTGGCTGGATTTTCTAGCCATTTTTTACCTGCTTCTTGCGTCTTTTCTGGAAGTGAATCGCCCACCCAAGTTTCTAATAAGGTTAAGGCATTCAGTATTTCCTCTATGGTATCAGGCGCCAGAAAATCATATTCCAAAAGCATATTCTTGTTGATCCTCTGATCACGATTCGCAAACTTCCATGCATTTCTTGCCAAAGCATACAAATTATACTGAAACCAATATGCCGCAATGATTAATAAGCCTCCAGAAGCTTCATCATTTCCAATCAATGAAAAGGGAAGAGGATTTTGAATTTCCGCTGGATAATTCCCTTTGGAAATTAAATTGAAGCTGGCAAATTTAGAATTGTGTTTTAAGCTAATGGAAAGGCCTGGCCAAAAACCTCTTCCTGCTTGTAATTCGCCATCTGCACCCCGACTGTTATGGTTGGAGCCCAGCGTAGCACCTGCAGCCATGTTGCTTTGTCCTTTGATGATGGCGGCACAAAGAAAGGAATTGTTGTGGTGTTGTTCATGGGCTGGAAAAATAAGCGCATTCAATACTTCACAGCAAGAAATGGTCGAATTACTTCCAAGAAAGGAGTTAATTAGGCGAGCTCCATATTTCAGCTGCGAATGGGCTGCTAAAATAAAACGGACAGCTTTTACTCCGTAAAAAATCCGACAACCTTCATGAATAATACCATTCACTATTTCACAACCTTCCCCGATTTGCGTATTGGCTTCTGGGTATGAAATAATCGTTAAGTTTTTTAATTTATTGGCCCCTTTGATGTAGGTGTCTGAACCCATGTTGACATCCTTGATAATCCCTGTGTTTTTAATCACAGTTCGGTCGCCAATTTGACCATAATATCCTCTTTTGGTAGAAAATTCCGCTTGTGTAAGTGCCTTGTATTGGGCTTGAAGCAAGTCGTCATCTCGGTCTTGGGTCCATAAATAGGCATCAGCAGGACGCATTCCCACAAATGGAATGACTTTTCTTCCTCCATTTTCATTACCTAATTCTAGCCAAATTCGAATACGTTCTTCTTCTCCTTCCTTCACGATACCATTTCCAAATTTGGCGGTTGGAGTAGTGGCTAATTCATTGACTTGCAGTATCATGACTTCATTTCCAATTTGATAATTGGACAGTAAATTCACTCGGTCTATGCTCACATTATCGCCAATATCACTACTAATAATGGTGCTATTGTAAATGCCAACAGGCATTCTAAGGTTTTTGAATTCCAAATAGACATGTTCTAAAATACCGATTCGGATGATACCAAAAAACCGACAATTTTTAATAAGGTGCGGGTTAAAGCCAGGTTTAACTTGAATATCTTTCCAATTCTCTGCTTCATTGAAATTGGCTTCTAAGATTTCAATTTCTCGTGCAGACAGAAGTCTGTAGTCAGAGAGTTTAATATTTTTATTGCGGAGATCGAATTCGCTTTCACCCTCTTTCAAGTAGTTTTTGCTGACAAATTCGAAGCCTAAATGGGCTATGGGTTTCTTTTCTATTCGATTCATCTCTCGTAAAATTCTATGGGTAAATGATCAGGATCACTTGTGAAAGTAAAGCGCTTTTCTGTAAATTCATCGATTCGGATTGCTTCACAAGTAAGGCCTTTTTGTTGTAAAATAGCTATTGTTTCATCCAAATTAGATACCTCAAAGGCTAAATGTCTTAGTCCGCATGCTTCCGGTCTAGACACTCGGGCAGGAGTTTCTGGAAATGAAAACAATTCGATGTAATAGACACCTTGAAAGCTAAGGTCTAGCTTATAAGAATCTCTTTCTTGACGATATACTTCTCGGATAATGTCAAATCCTAACATTTCGGTATAAAACTGTTTGGATAGGGCATAATTGGAGCAGATAATGGCCACATGATGAATGCCTAAAAGCGGGATTTTGTTGAGCATCTTTATTGGGGACTAGTGGCAACAGCAATTTTTGAATCGGCGGTACCATAATATAAAAACCAGCGAGATTTAAACGGAACTAAACCCTCCACAAAACAGACCTCATTCACTTCACCAATTTTTTCATACTCCTTATTAGGCCAAATGAAAGGTTGGTTAGATCGATGGATTAGCTGATAAGGTTTATCTAGATTAAATAATGCTTGAGCAGCACTATAAGTGAATTTTGGGAAATTGGAATCATTGAAATTAGCCGCATTACTGCTGTTGTAAATCAATAAAATGCCCGACTTTCTAACTAATGCGTAAGGGCCAGGTTCTACTAGTCGACTATCGAAATAGCCTTTTCTAGGTTGAAGCACTGAAATTCTTTGTTTGTTTTCGGCATCCTCTAAAACAGACCAATGAATCAGGTCTTTGGATTGAGCCATGAATAAATCGGTATCACCAAAGTACATCCAGTAGGAGCCATTTATTTTCGTGGCAATCATTTTTGAGCCTACTTGTTTGACAACGATGGCGCCAGATTTCGACCAAAGGTCAATGTATTTAGGATCTTTCAACATGGGGCCCATTTTTTTCCAATGGATTAAATCAGTCGAAGTGGCAAAGCATAAACGGGCTGTTTTTCCGTCATAAGAAGTATAGGTAATTAGATAGCTTCCCTCTTCTGTTTGAACAATACGCGGATCTTCAATTCCTCCCGGCCATTCGTATTTTTTAAATGCATCTTGTTCTGGGAAAAGAATGGGTTGAGGCATTTTTTTGAAATGAATACCATCATCACTAATGGCTAAGCCGATGCGGGAAGTACCTAAAGAATCTTGGGCTCTGTAAAGTAAATGCACTTTTCCATCTTTTATTAAAGCTGTAGGATTGAGTACATTTTTATTTTCCCAGCCAACTGTTTTGCCTTGAACGGGGCAAAAGAACTGCTGTTTTAAGTCAGGTTTTAGGATGGGATTCACTGCATCTTGCTTGGTGAAATTAGTTATTTGCCAAGTATTTGTGCTTTTATTTTGTCCCAAAGAAATAAGGGAACAAAGATAGATGGACAGTCCAAAAAGATAAGTAGGGATTTTATAAAGTAGATTCATGTAGTATGGTGAGAGTTTAAATTTACTAAAATGCCTGTTGAAACGTATATTAAAAGGTAATTTTCGGCAAATTATTACCGAATGCTTCTTGTCAAAGAAGCCTACAGGTCAGCATTGACCGTAAATTTCTAATGAATTCATGCATTTGATCAAAGGAAAATTTTAAATTGGGTTATCATACCTATAAACATAAAAATGGAAAGACGAGATTTTTTACAATCCTCCTTATTGACAGGCTTAGCCACGGGCATGCCCTCAATTCAAGATAAAATTTTGGCACCTAAATTACAGCCAAAAATTAAGTTAAGTGTTTCCAGTTATTCTTACTGGCATTTTAAGGGCGATAAATTTCCGATTGAAAAGGTGATAGATGATGCGGCAGCTTTGGGTTTGGAAGGAATCGATGTGTTGCACCGACAAATGGAAAGTGAAGACAATGCTTATTTACAGAAAATCAAGAAACATGCATTTTTGAATGGAATTGCATTGACCTGTTTATCCATCCATCAAGGTTTTGTGACTCCAGATAAAGAAGAGTTGAAAAAACACGTAGATCATACGATTCATTGCATTGAGTTGGCTTACAAAATGGGGATTCCTTGTTTACGTTTAAATACTGGTCGGTGGAATACGATTAAATCATTTGATGATTTAATGAAAAACAGAGGAGTTGAGCCTATTTTGCCAGGTTATACAGAAGATGATGGCTACAAATGGTGTGTGGAAGGGATTCAAAGATGTTTGGCTAAGGCAGAGGAATGCGGGGTGTTGTTGGCTCTTGAAAACCACTGGGGATTAGGTTCTACTCCCGAAGGAATGCTTCGAATTCATGATACCGTAAATTCTCCTTGGTTGGGATTATTGATGGATACAGGAAACTTCTTGGAAGATCCTTATGATAAACTTGAGAAAATAGCTCCTAAAGCTAGCTTTGTTCAGGCTAAAACCTATTACGGAGGAGGCGAATGGTATTCCTTGGAATTAGATTACAAGCGTATTGTCAATATTTTAAAGAAGGTGAATTACCAAGGCTATATTTCCATTGAATTTGAAGGTAAAGAAAATGCCTATTCTGGAGTTAGAAAAAGTGTTGAATTACTGAGAAAAGCCTTAGGATAGTTATCAATTTGTTGGACAACAAATCACTTTTTAAATCGTTCGCTCTGTGATGCGCAACGCTGTCAAGGTTCCAAACCTTGCCAGCGTTAGGCCGGAGCGAAGGATTATTTTTTCAAAACCAAGGAGTAAGAATCCGAAATCATTTCTTTCAAGGTGGCGAAAGTTAGTTGGCCATTGACTACAATGGTATTCCAATGCTTTTTGTTCATATGATAACCTGGAAGAACACTATCTGGAAATTCTTCTCTTAGTTCAATTGCCCGATCTGGGTCACATTTAACATTAAATCTCACAGGGATTTCATCCAAGGAGAGCAACAAAAACATTTTATTGTTGACCTTGAAAACCAAATTATCCGGTCCGAATGGGAGGCTTTCTTCTGTCTGTGGTAGACTCAGCGCGTAATCACGAATTTCTTCTAGGTTCATGGGATGCATCTGCCAAAACCTTGGCATAAGGGAATTGAGCCAATTTCTTTACTTGATAATAAGTGTCCAATCCTCCTGCACTTACACTTTGGGCGACATCCAAATCAATATGGCCATCGGGGAGAAGAATGGAATCTTGAATGGAAATATATTGGATTTTGCCGACTATTAAAATGGTTTGGTTTGATTTAATCAAATGTTCTTCTTCCCATGTTAATCCTATTTTGACTAAACTATTCTTAACAAAAGGCCCATCAAATTCAGAGATTCTCTCTTCTTCTATGCCACATGCTTCAAATTCAGATGTACGCAATGGATATCTAGCAGAGGTCTGATGGGCCTGCTGAACCATGGAAAGGGGAATTTGATTAAGTGTAAATCGCTTGTTGGCCTGAATGTTTTTATAGCTATGACTATCAGCGCCAACAGGTCGAAACAAGACGCCCAACATGGCTGGATTAGCACCAATGTGGATTACATTACTAAAAATGGCTAAATTGGATTGATGCTGCTCATCATAAGTTCCCATTAAATGAACCGCTTTTGCTCCACTTAAATGGTTGATCAAATTCGTTCGAAACGATTTATCCATCGATTCGATGTCGGATAGAGTAGCTATCATGCATTTAATTTTTGAAAATGGTGGAGGCTATTCCTTGGTTGATCTTGTAATTAGAAAACTTTACTGTGATATCACCTGTTTTAGCTACTTGTTTTTGCGTATCTACCGTTTGGGTTTTATTGATATCTACCACGACGCCTTTAGGAACTTTAAATTTTTTGACATCCACCGTAAAAATAAGCTGCTCAGGTAAACCCCATTTGGCCTCAGATCCGTAGACATAATCGGTGCTAACCGTACCATTGCTTCTGGAAGTAATCTGAGATTTCAGTACCAAGTTATTGCTTTTATCTATCCACAATTTGGCCAAAATAACATCTTCGCTATCTCCATTAGGTAACAAGGTGATGATTTCCGTTTCCTTGTTTTTGATCAATTCTTTGCCTGTACTGATGGCGTTGAATTGATCTTGATGAGCCAACAATTGTGCCAAATCACCAAAGCCTTTTTTGGGTAAAATAGCGATGCCCTTTGATTTCAAATGAAATTGATCTTTTTGCTTAAAATACAAAGTAGCATTTACTGGAAGTATTTTGATCAAAGGGATATTCGATTTAATATTCAGGTCTACCGCATAATCCTTGACTAGGCTCCATTTTTGCTGAAGTGCCTGGATGGTTTTTTGCGCATCTTGTCCTATTACTTGGAAAAGCGTGCAGATAAAAAGACTGATGGTTAAGAGGATTTTCATTAAGCGCTGATGTCTTTTTTGTTGAATGTATAAATGGAAATGCCTAGGAAGAGTAAAATATGCGCCACCAAAATAATGACTGATTTGATAATTTCGGTTTTAGGTAATGGTTCTTCAAAAAAGTTTCTCCAAGAAGCCATGTGGGTCGTAAATAAATAGGGCCGAATGGAGTCAAAAACAGAAACTTCCAAGGTACCAATGATGGTGAAAAGGATAATAATGGACATGGTTGCTACGATGGGCCCAATGGAGTTTTCAGAAAAACAGGACAAGCATATTGACAAAGATGCCACTGTTAATAGGGCTAAAAATGCCACAGCAAATCCGCTGAGATACCTCCATAATACATCATGCTCCTGTAAAATCACCAAGCCATCAGTATTCAACACAATCAAATCTCCCGTTCCAAAAAAGATTCTTCCAAAGATCATGGCCATGATGCCTAACCAAATAATGATGCAGGCTGTATAAACGGCTCCTGCAATGAATTTGGAGAGTAGGAGTGTGGTTCGTGAAATGGGTTTAGTCATCACCATACGGATGGTTCCCATGGCAAATTCTCCGGAGATCAAGTCGCCAGTCACCAAGGCCACCAATAAGGGGATTTGAACCAAAAGCATTTGTAAGATGATGAATGCTATCAGATTTCCATTGAGCAAATTGCCTTCAAAACTTAAGGTTTGTTCAAATGAGGAAGTGACAAATGATAAAATCGACAATCCATCCGATTTTAATGCGAACAAAATCACCCCCACCAGCAGCGTAATAGCCCCAATCCCTAGGTAACTTCTAGGTTTGGCAGCAATCTTGATAAACTCATTATATACGCTTTTAAATAGCATCTTGCTGTACGATTTTGATAAAATAATCTTCCAAACTGCGTTTGGACTCTAAGGAGTAAATAGCAATTTCATGTGAATTCAAGAGCTGACTGATGTTTGGCACTTGATTCCGGCTCAAATGAAATTCTAATTGATTTTCTCCTTTTGCTTGTATCTGAATCTCTGGAAAAGCATTTTTCAGGACTATCATGGTTTTTTCTTGTGGCGCTACTTCCAAACGAATGAAGAGGTTTTCTGTCGACATGAGTTCTTTCACCGAACCTTCCACCATGGATTTACCTTTGTTGATGATGACCATCCGATTAGCAATCATTTCAATCTCACTTAAATCATGCGAAGAAAGTAAGATGGTTTTTTGATGTTCATCTTTTAACCTTAAAATCAAGTTTCTAATATCAATGATTCCTTGGGGATCCAGTCCGGTGGTTGGTTCATCCAAGACGATCAAATCGGGATTATGTAACAACGTTTGAGCAATCCCCAGCCTTTGCTTCATCCCATGTGAAAAACCGCCCACTTTGTCGTGTTCTCGGCCATTCAATCCCACAAAATCCAACATAGCATAAATTTCTTTTTTGCTGGAATTGGTTCCTGAAATTCGGGCGAAAATATCCAGATTTCGAAAAGCACTTAGGTATTTATAAAAATCAGGTTTTTCGACAATGCTGCCTGTCCTGCGTAAAATGTCCTCCCGATGGTCTTTGATTGGCAAACCAAATAAACGAATATCTCCAGAGTCGGCATTTATCAAAGAAAGCATGCAACGCATGCTGGTACTTTTTCCTGCCCCATTGGGTCCGAGAAATCCAAAAACATCCCCTTGGAAGACCTGAAAGCTAACATCTTTAACTGCCTGAAATGAGCCAAAGCTTTTGGAAAGGTGTTGTATGGATATGACGGACTCAGGCATGTAGGATGGAATATGCTTTTCTAACTAGCATTCCCTTTATATTGTTTTAAGAATTAAACTCAACAACCGCCTTGATTACCGCTTGCGCAGGATCTAAAAAGGATTCAAAATGAGTAGATACATCTTTAAATTTAGTACGGTGCGTAATGAAGTCTTTGGTATGTATTAATCCTTTTTTCATACAATCCATTACCCATTCAAAATCGCTTCGAGTGGCATTTCTACTACTCATTAATGTTCCCTCTCGCTTGTGGAATTCTGGATGGGAGAATTGAACATGGTCTAATTGTAAACCTACCAAAATGTATTTACCTCCGTGAGCCATGTACTGAAAACTATGATCAATGGCTTTTTTATTTCCTGTTGCATCAATGATGACTTGCGGCATATCTCCCTGGGTGATTTCTTGCAAACGCGCCATCACATCCTCTTGACCCACTTGTATTGTTTGTGAAATGCCCAGAACATTTCTACTGAATTCTAATCTGCTCGCATTCACGTCTAAAGCTATCACTTGTCCGCCCGCAATGCGCGCCATTTCCATCACTCCTAATCCAATAGGTCCAGCTCCTACCACCAAGACCCAATCATTCTTTTTTATTTCTGCTCGTCGAACCCCATGGGCACCGATCGACAAAGGTTCTAATAAGGTATATTCGTCTAGGCTGAGTTGTTCGTCATAGATCAAAGCGTCAATAGGAACTTGCAAATATTCTCTCATAGCGCCATCTTCATGTACTCCCAATACACTAAGTGTCTGACAGCAATTGGTTTTGCCTTGTCGACATGCCACGCATTTTCCACAAGAATAGTATGGAATGACACTGACGATGGCTCCAATGGGAATTTTTGAACCAGAACTAATTTCCACAATTTCGCCTACAAATTCATGTCCTAAGATGCGAGGGTAGGAAAAAAAAGGTTGTGTTCCCTCAAAGGCATGCAAATCTGTTCCACAAATGCCCACTTGTTTAATCTTAAGAATAGCCATGCCATCTTTCAATTTGGGACTTTCCGATTCTTGGTATTTCCATTCAAATGGAGTGGTACAAACAAGTTCTTGCATAGCTATTATTTCTTTTTATGTTTGGCCCAACGCTGTTCTAACATTTTAATGAAATAGCCACCCACCACACTTCTAGCTTGGAAACCAACTTGTTTCCCATTAGTTGTTTCATGCCAGTCACTTAAAGGTACGCGCGATGGACTTTCTAACATGAATTGATAGATAGGATGTACCAAAGCCTTGAATTCTGCAGGTTTGTCTGAGAGGGTGGCCGTCCACATAATCCAATCACTTTTGGTATAGGTTTTTCTACTGTCCAAAGGCAAACCATAGGTGTTTTGTTTTTTCAAATAGTAGGCCATTTCTTTTTCGTACACATATCTCGGAAATAGATTGAGTCCTAATAATTTGTCCCAAACAAGGTTATACTTTTGACTCCACGTATTGTTTTTGTTGAATGTCAAGGCATAATGATCTCCTTCTTCTGCCATTTCCATCCATTTTAATGCATATTTTTTAGCAATACTTTGCATGGAGTCAGCAGTGCTTTTCAAACCCATTTGTCGGGCCATCTGAGCATAAGACCCGATACCTACTATCGCTTTGATGGATAGATTCGCATTGCGGTCCAAATGTCCAGCAAAATCATCCGTACATAATTGATTGGCAGGATCTAATCCGTCTTTAACTAAAAAATCCACCCAGCGGGTTAGGGTAGGCCAATGTGCTTTGGCGATTTGAGTGCTGTTTTCTTCCTTACAAATGGCCGCAGTCAACAGAATCATATTTCCAGCTTCTTCCACTGGCATATCTTCCGGATAGGTTTGTCCATTCGCCAAAGGATAGGTACCAATGTCATGTGCCGGGAAAGGTTTTTTCCATTGGCCACTTTCACTGTAATAAATCAAAGGCTCCACCATACCACGCAGTAATTTGGTATTGTAGATAAGGCTCAAAGGGGCAGAAGGATAGGTGACGTCCACCGTCCAAATAGAACCATTACTGAAGTTTTCTTTTTGAGGAAAAAGTACCTCATTTTTTTCTCCTCGAACTAATTTATGTGCCGCCAGGGATTGTCGGTAGGCAGCTACACATAGTTCCGCATATTCTTTTCCTCCAGCTTGAAGCGCTTCTTGATATAACTGTTTGTCGAAGTTTTTACATTGACTCAGAATACTCGGATATTCTTGCGCAGCTCTTACTAGCAAATCATCCATGCTGGCAAAGTTCTTTTTCCACCATGCTTGTAAATTTTTCTGGAAATACTGGATGGAATACAAATCATCATAAGCCAGCATGATGCTCGAATTTTGATTGGATTTAGTGGCGTTTACATCCCATGAGGCAACCAGATAATCTGTACTGCCCGATTCGCTGGAAGGTTTTTTGCCATCGGCAAGGCTCATCAATTGAGATTGAGAAAGCGTCTTTAATTGCTGCTTAGCTTGATTAGTCGCTAAATAGGCATATCCCCAGTCGATTCGAACATCGTCGCCCACTTTATTGAGTACTTTTTGTTGACTGAGCCCCGTTTTCAAATAGCGAACATTGCCTTTTTTGCCCGTGCTTACTTGGACCATTTGTTCCTTTTCATTTTTAGCTATATCCGAAGACATGCCAAAAGTGATTTTGGTTTTATGCGTTTTATTATCTGTGGATTGTATGCCAAAATTGATGTAAGAAACAGGTCTTGAAAGTAAATCTAGGTTGGATGCTAAGAGCGGAGAAAGGAAATTTACTTGTAATTTAACAGTTCCACAGGTGAACTGGTAGCTCGTCTGTGTAGCGGTGATTTGAACGGAGTTTTGTATCGCTAGGTTCGACTGAGTGGAGCGTGTTTGATTAGCAAAACCGGCATCCAGCCAAGAATTTCCTACGGGATTCATGCAATGAATGGCCAAGATGTTTTTGCCTTTTTTCAACTTGCTTTTAATGATATCACTAAGTGGATAATCTTTCAATTGCTTGGTATGGCAGTTTTCGCAAGAATAAACAGAATATCCGTTTAGGTAAACTTCCACGTCATCATCATGGCGCAGCTGAAGGATTAATTGATCAATGTCGATGTCTTGTAAATCAAAGGCACGTCTTACCCAAATGTTTTTGGTGTTCCAAGGCGTATTCCATTTATTGTCCCAGCCTTTGCCAAAAGGCAGTTTACCTTTATTCCAATAGGTATCATTGAAGTTGGAAGTCATCCAATCCTCGGCCGGTTTGGTTTCCGTGTATTGCACCTCGATCGGCTGATTATTTTCGGCATGGGCAACAATGCCCGTGGAGGGATATTGCAAGGCACCTAGAAATTGATAGGTTTTCCCGTCTACTTCCAATAGGCCCACTAAAGATTGATCAGAGCCAGTCCAATGCCGCGTAACAGATTGATTTAATTGGTCTGTAAAAGACCAAACACTGAAGTATGGGTCATGGGTGATGAGCGGATAGGCAGGAGCTTTACTGACTTGGGCTTGGGCAAAAAAGCCAAACAACGCTAAACTAGCGAACAGGAAAAATGATTTCATAGGGAAGATTTATGGAATTAAAGATAGGAAGATTCCAAGCATCTACAAAAGGCTAAAAAAATATCGATCTACTGATAATCTGCAGGGAGACACCCTTGTTTTTGATTGAAAAATGCTAGGTTTGCACCTAACGCTGTCAAGGTTTTAAACCTTGACAGCGTTGGTGGGAATTCTGTGCAATTGGCTATCAAAACCGTTCATCAAATAATCTATCTATTGGATTATTTGTAAATTAAATTGTATAATTTCAGAATTTGTAAAACGAAATAAAGCCTAGTTGATTTATGTAAAATTGGATGGGTAAGTGCATTAGGGGCAAGTGTAAAAGAACTGAAATTTCAAAATAGTAATATTTGCTCCAAACAAATATTGGGAGTTCGTTTAAGTAGATTAGATAGACACTTTATAGTTGCATATATAGCACAAATATATTTAAAATTACAACTTTATAGTTTTTAATTAGAAATTTAGCTGTAAATTTGAAGTCCCAAACCAATGTATGATCACAGAAACGGAAGTAGCATCCTTTTTAAAAGACTTCAAAGAAAAGATGAAGATTTGGGATGTGCTCTTTCGTGACGAGAGAGGCAAAAATGCCCAAGCGCTAGTAGATTTAGAACTTCGACCCATAGACCGAAAAGCCATTCTGGAAGCACTTGAAACCAAAGATTACAGCGAAGGCCCATTAGAAGAAAAACTATACGGAGGTGCTTATATGTGGGTGTTTGGCAAAACCATCAAGAATAAGGAAGTATATATAAAAGTTACATTGGGAGCAGTGGGTAGTAATGTTATCTGTATTTCCTTTCACTTGGCACTGCACAAAATGTACTATCCTTTAAAATAGAACAACATGAAAAGTCCAATCACAGGTAATGAAATGAAATTGATTAAGGAACGTAGGTCGATGGATTTCAGAAAGGAAACATTTGAAATTGTTTTTCATTATTATAAATGCGAGGACAGCGGAGAACAATTTACCACCACATCAATAGATGAAGTGAATATGAATCAGGTATATAACCAATATCGGGACAAATTCAATATTCCCTTTCCAGACGAAATAATTAGAATTAGGGAGAAGTATGGTTTATCAGCAGCCAAGATGTCGGAGATTTTAGGTTTTGGGGTAAACAGTTATCGTCAATATGAAGCAGGCGAAATGCCCAGTGTTGCAAATGCCAAATTGATTCAGATGGTGGACGAACCAAAGAGATTTATTGATATGATGGAATTGTGTGGCACGTTAGATGAAAAAGTCAAAACCAGATTAATTCAGAAAGCACAATTACTGGCAGACGACAAAAAACGAAACATTTTCAATTTGAATTTCAAAGAATATTTATTAGGCAATCATATGGCAGATATTTATTCAGGATACAGAAATCCTAACTTTGAAAAGTTTACTGAAATGGTGGTTTATTTTTCCGAAAGACTATCGCCATTTAAAACCAAGATGAACAAACTCTTGTTCTATGCCGATTTTTTAATGTTTAAACAAAGTTGTTTTTCCATTAGTGGAGTGCGTTACAAAGCCATTGATATGGGGCCTGTGCCAAATAATTTTCAAAGTATATTTGAGTATTTAGCCAACGAAGATGAAATAGATATTCTTACTACAGAATTTCCTAATGGTTACTCAGGAGAACAGTTCAAAGCAAGAAAAGAACGAAATTTTAATGCGGATCTATTTACAGAAATTGAATTGGAAACTTTAGAAAAAGTAGCAAGCGTATTTAAAGAAACAAACACTAACGACATTATCAAATTAAGTCATTTGGAAGAAGCTTGGAAGAAAAATGAAAAAGAAAAAAAAGTAATCAGTTATGAATATGCGTTTGAATTAAATCAGATTTGAATACATATCTAATATGCCTATGCTAGCCTAAAACGGGTGTTTGGTTAAATCGCGGGTGACTCAGTTAATTGATCATTCTACTTCGAATAGATTTTATGAGGTATTGATATTTTTATGCCACGTAATCTGCCTGTCACTTTGCCAAGCGAGGGAACTTTAGTGGTCAACTGATTTAGACGCCAAAACTTATAAGGAATAGTTTAACAGCAATCTATCAGACACTAACTCTGACTCTAGTGTTTGACCCTCTAGCTGAAATCTCCTTAGCATAGATCGACCTAATGATATGAACATTTCTTCTTCAAATAATTTGTCTGGTATAGGAAGATCGCACAAATAATTTCCAGATTTTTTGCTACCATCAATACTTAATGCGACACGAACGCCCTTTGATTTTGCCTTATCAATTTCAATAAATAGTTCATCTAATTTAAAATCTTGTGCACCGTATAGTATACTTTGGCTATGAGAGTATGGGGGGTCACAATAAATCAAATCGCCTTTTTTTGCAAGGCTAAAAACCTCTCTGTAATCTGCATGAATGAAACTTACATTTTTCATTCTATTTTTCCATTCATGAACTCGCTTCTCAAATGTAGTTACAGGTATAGGGGTATGAATTCCACAGGGTGTGCTCATATATCCATCAGATTTTCTGAACCTAACTATTCCACCATAACAAGTTCTAGTTAGATATAAAAAATCTGCGCCATTGTGTTCTTTATTAAATGAGGCCTTAACATCCTCATAGACATTTACTGGATTTTCGGTTTCGATGCGATTTCTTCTTTGAGCATACCATTCAATTAATTCGTTAGGGTTTTCCTTAAGCTTTTTCCAAATCTCTACAAGCGGCTGGAAAATATCAGAACCAACACCTCTTTGCGGAGCAACAGTGGCCATCACTGCCCCACTTCCGAGAAATGGCTCATAAAAAGTTTTGAAGTCAGCAGGAAAGCACTTAGAAATCTCACCGGCAAACTTTTGTTTATTCCCAACCCACTTTAATAATTGAGATTTAGGCGGCGTGAAAGTTGCAAACTTAGAATCAATCGTTAATTGCATATTCATAATTTTGGACGAACTTAAGAACAATTATGTCAATATCCTATTTTGGGTTATCCTAAATTGGGATATACTTTCATCCCGTGAAAAAGAGCATTCATACAAAAGAGTATAAAATTTTACTTGAAACCCTTTATAGCTTAAGGGTTGGAAATAATTTGCTACAATCACACTTAGCTGAAAAATTAAGTGTGCCTCAATCATTTATTAGCAAAATTGAAAGTGGTGAACGAAGAGTAGATCTCATCGAACTCAAAATGATTGTTGAATGCTTAGGTGTTTCTCTAGTGGATTTTATAAATGAATTTGAAAAAAAATTAAATGCGACCAAATGAACGATATATGCACCTAGGCTTAGAGTTTTGGGCAAATATTAAATTATTGAATCAAAGACTTGGTTATACAGAGAGAAAATCAAAAGTTAATCCGAGCCCAGGATTTGTAATTCCGACTAAAGAGCAAATTATTGAAACCTTTATTTCAGAAGGGTTGAATGTTTCAAGATTAGTTCAAGGTGAAACTCTTACTCCATTGGGGGAATTAATTTTAGATTATATGCGCTTTCGTGGCGAATTACTAATAAACCACGTTGAACCCAATCTAATGAACAAGGATGAAGCAAGAGAACTTTTTAATTCCCAAAAGGCTAAGCTTAATCCAACTTGTCCATTGCCGTTTAACAAGCAGACAGGTGAAAAAAAAGATTATGCATTCTTAACAGGCTTAGTTAATATGTTAATTGAAACGAACAAAGGAACATTTCAATGCGATTATGACCCAAGAGAACTTACTGCTATAACTGTTGACGACTTCCCTGTTCGAACTTTATCAAGACGTGTAGATGGTGCTTTTCCATGTATCAAAGATCCAAGAGCAATTTGGGAAATAAAAGAGTATTACTATACAACTACTTTTGGAAGTAGGGTTGCTGATGGTGTATACGAAACACAATTGGATGGCTGGGAACTTTGGGAAGCAAAAACGAATCTTGGACGTGAAATCAAACACTATTTGGTAGTTGATGATTATTACACATGGTGGACTTGTGGCCGTTCATATCTATGTAGACTCATTGATTCAATGCATATGGGTTTAGTTACAGAAGTAATTTTTGGCAGAGAAGTTATTAATCGGATACCTTCTCTTGTTAATGAATGGACACAATATGGTGAACCAGCAGACGAGTTTATGATTGTAGCAGAACCTCAATAAAAGCGCTCAATAATACAGACAGACTTATATCTCAATGACGTCTGATAAAGTTAATTGAATATATCTGTCGTCCTACATGCCCCTTCGGAACATGTCGAACAGCATTTAAGCTAAAAAACGTTGGCTGAGGCTCTCGAAGTCAACCCTTCCCGATCTACTCCACCGTCACACTCTTAGCCAAATTTCTTGGCTTATCGACATCCAATCCGCGTAATACGCCAATGTAGTACGACATTAATTGGGTAGGAATGACTGTTAATAATGGCGCCAATAATTCATCGGTTTCAGGGACTTCCATCACATGATCCGATACGCCTCGGATGGCCGTGTCGTCCGGATTGATGATGGCTATCACTTTGCCTTTGCGGGCTTTGATTTCCTGAATGTTGCTGACAATCTTATCGTAATATTTGTCTTTGGTAGCAATGAATAAAGTCGGTAAGGTCTCGTCCACCAAGGCGATAGGGCCATGTTTTACCTCTCCCGATGGGTATCCCGAACATGGGATATAACTCACCTCTTTCAATTTCAAGGCTGCCTCCAAGGCTACCGGGAAATTATAGCCTCTCCCTAAAAATAAGAAGTTGTTTGCTTCGGCATAAACTTGAGCGACTTCTTTTATCAATTCATGAGAGGATAAAATCACCTGAACTTTCTCTGGGATTTGAGATAGTTCCACTAAATAATGCTTGTAATCGGCATCAGTTAATGTTTGCTTGGCTTTACCAATTTTCAAGGCCATCATGGCCAACACGGTTAATTGTGCCGTAAAGGCTTTGGTACTGGCTACCCCAATCTCCGGTCCTGCATGAGTGTAAGCTCCTGCATGAGAAAGTCTTGCAATAGATGACCCCACTGCATTGACTACCCCAAAAATAAAGGCTCCTTGTTCCTTGGCTCGTTCGATCGCCACCAATGTATCAGCTGTTTCACCACTTTGGGAGATCGCTATAATCACATCCCCAGAATGTATGATGGGGTTCCGGTATCGGAACTCAGAAGCATATTCTACCTCTACAGGAATCCGACAAATCGTTTCGATCATGTATTCGGCAATCAGGCCAGCATGCCAACTGGTTCCGCAGGCCACAATGATGATGCGTTTCGCTTGGGTGAACACCGATAAATGTTGGTCTACACCAGCTAAGGTTAAACTTAAGCTCGCAACATCCAGTCTACCTCGTAAACAATCCGTTAAACTGGCTGGCTGATCAAAGATTTCTTTCAACATGAAATGATCAAAACCTCCTTTTTCTATTTGAGCCAACTCCATATCCAATTGTTGGATATAAGGTGTTACAGGCTCATTACCTAGATTTTTTAAGATGATGTCATCTTTAGAAATAATAGCCAATTCATAATCATTGACATAAATAACGCTCTTGGTATATTCAATGATGGGCGAGGCGTCCGAAGCTAAAAAGTGTTCTCCTTCTCCTACACCAATCACCAAAGGACTACCTTTTCGGGCAGCAATTAATCTGTCTGGATAACCTTCTTCTAAGACAATAATGACATAGGCCCCAACTACCCTTTTCAAGGCAATGCGCATGGCCTCTTCTAAGGTAGAATGGTTGTTGATTTGGATGTCTTCAATGAAATTAACCAATACTTCGGTGTCTGTTTCACTTTTAAACGTATAGCCTTTTTGGATTAATTCAGCCTTTAATGAGGCATAGTTTTCAATTATTCCATTGTGCACCAAAGTGATTTTACCACTATTGGATTGATGTGGATGGGCATTGGCATCGGTGGGTTCTCCGTGGGTTGCCCAACGCGTATGACCAATTCCAGCATGTGCTTCTTGCAAAATAGGGGCATTCCAGGTTTCTAACTCACTTACTCGGCCCTTCTTTTTGTAGGATTCGATTTGATTACCATATAAGGCAATTCCAGAACTATCGTAGCCCCTATATTCTAATCTTTTTAAACCTTTTAATATGATCGGATAGGCTGCTTGATGACCTATATATGCTACGATTCCACACATGCGATATAAAATTTATAATTGAATTATTTTACTTTAGGCTATTGGAAGGTGATTTTCCAAATAGCCAAATTACCCAAATTTCATTTATTTTACCAAGTTTACTGGTATTAAATTACCGATTGGGAATTTCAACAATAGTACTTTTTTTATATGTTCGCTAAATGGCTTAGAATAAACGCTAATGGTTTTTCAATATCTTCATTTTTCCTTAAAATGATACCATAGGGCAGGCTTTTTTCTTATTTAAAGGTCAATTAGTGTGCTTATTTTTTCTTTTTCTTTTTGAAAAGACAATCTTCTGGTTTCGATTTAACAAAATAAGTCTTGTAATTCAATGCCTCCGGATTCATGCAACCTTCCAAATTTAGGATTTCAATGTTCTTGAATTCCACCGGATGGCTTTCACTTTGTAATGAAATACTTCCTTCTTTGATAAGCTCACCTGATTTTCCGAAAATCACATCTTGTCCACTCACATTTCCGCCACCTACTTGTGGTCTCTGATAAGCTAAAACTTCTTTTCCATTGGAATAATGACGAATCAAAGAATCTCCTAAAACGAGTACCTCCGCTTGTACCCACTGATCGCCATGAAAGGTTTCCGACTGGGAATTGATGCAATGTGGCGTAAATAACTTGCCATTCATTTCTACATTAGTCCCCGGAGTACACAAATTACAGGTCGTTCTTTTATCCTTACCGTTTCCTCCCAATAATTGCACCTCGATGGATACTGGAAAGTCTTGCTTCAAACCCATGCTTTCAGCCGTTTGTCCATGCACCATAATCCCACTATTTCTGATAGCCCAACCTGGTCCTTTGATGGCCTGTTCTCCTACAAAACGATAATTCAAACGGATGCGGTAATAGCCAAACTTTTTCTTGTAAAATAGGTGACCAAATCGCTCATCGAAATTGGGATAGGCAGCAGAATCATAGCGTACAACCAATTTTCCATCCTCCACGCGGAAGGTATTACCATAGTTGACTCCGGTAGGAGAATTGCGGATTTTAGGTGTCCAATTTGTCAAATCTTTACCATTAAACATGGATTCCCAAGCTTCCTTGGAAGCGTTTTGTGCTTGTGATTGAAAAGCGAAGATGCTTAGAAGTAGCAATAATTTAATTTTCATGTTTCAATAAGGTTAAAAAATGTTTGCCTAAAATTCGGCCTTGGGTTTGTCCGGCTTGTATGCCGTCCATGTAATGAATACCGCCGTAAAAACGGGAAATACTGGCCTCCTCGGCGGCTGCTTCAAAGGAAGTAAAAGAACGATCATCAATCCCATAGCGTTTTTCTACGGTATCTGTATAGGCAAAATGAGGGCCAAAAAAATGCGTTAAAACAATGGCCGCTGTCGTTGATACTGTGGAATGTCCACTTGGATATTCCGGAAATGGCGGAGTTTGTAAAAAGGGTTTCCAAGTAGGGTCAATTAATTTGCGAATGGCGGTTTCTGGACGGATTCGGTGACTGTGGTATTTTTCTCTCCAGCATAACCAAAAGGCATCCATCAAACTGGTGGCTAAAGCCGTTCTGATTTCTAGACTTTTCCCAAAGCTTGTATTGTTTTTGGCACTTGCTATTCCTGCAATTCCCATCCAATGGGCTCCGGGGGATATTTTTTTCATGCCAATCAATAAGTGGCCTTGGTCATTCAGCGCAAAGGGATTACAATCCCAAAAGGCCGCAATCTTTAAATTAGCCTCCGATTTGTTTGCCTCATAAACCGCTTTACTTAAAGCATAGAAGTTAGAGGAATTGGATTCTGAATAAGGAGCAGGTGCTGGGATTTCTTCAATCTTATTTGTGTCTAAACTAAAACTTCGGATGCGGTAAAAATAGGGTTCAACTGCCGGAAAATACCCAGGAGGCGTGCTGTACCATGAGCCAGTTGTTTTCTTGGGAGTGTACTTCGGGAAATTGCTCAACTTATTATATCCATCTGCTTTGGCATAGGCTAAAATTCCTTTGGCTACTGCTTGGGCTTTTTGGGTAGAAGTTTCAATGACTTGATCCGATAAGCCTAGTTGACGACAAGAATCAATGTAACGCGCTTCAAATTCTTTCATTCGGCCTCCCGAAGGTTGCATTTTTTGAGATACTTCCATCATAGCCAATATAGCTGTGAACTCGGGTGCTTCCACAGGTTTATCTTTTGTGAAGGAAGGATAGCCATTGAATTGATATTGAAATGCATTCAGGCTAGAATCCGCTTCCGTCATGACCTGATAGCCAGCTAAACAGGCATAAGAGAAAAAGCGCATAGCCAAGGGAGGATTGCTGACATCATGAATCATCATTTCTGTCATTTCTTGGACTACTTTATCTATTTCAGTTCCTGAAAATTGGATTTTCTTAGACTCAGATTGACAAGCCCAACAAGCCAAAAAGGATAAAAGGAGGATGATTTTTTTCATCGTTTTGCCGCTTTAAATGGGAAGGTACCTCGTTGGTTAATCCCGATGAACAATTGATTTCCCAAGACCTGCATAGACCGAACATCGCCTTGTAACCAAAGTCCTGCTTTTTGAGGAGAAACAGCCTCATAGCTTAAGTTTCCTTTGGATGTTAAGATTAAACCTGAATTGGCATCCATTTTACCAATCCTTAATTTGGCATGATGCATATTGCCAGCTAACACAATATCCAGATCATGCTGGCCATCAATGTCTAGTATAGCAATAGCTGAAATAGGCGAGGCTTGTACTTCCCAAGGTAATTTGACTGATTCAAATTGACCTTTAGAATTCAATTGAAAGAGGGAGGTTTTTAATTCAGTAGCTTTCCAAACTTGCTCTCCTTTTTGCTCTTCTTCCGTAATAATGTCCGACAATTTGGCCTCAGCAAAACTTTGATAATCTGTGAAACGAGTACGCATGATACTCATTTGGTCCAATAATTCATCGCGTGTCATGAAGGGCACAGACTCTCCTTTGACATAGGTACATAAAATAGGATCGATGGAGCCATTTTGGTCATAATCCTTATAGTGCAATTCCATGGGCTGCTCGGTAGAAGCTTTCCATTGGCTGTTTAGACCTAAATTACCTACCAACATTTCTTTCTTTCCATCCCGATTCAAATCTTCAATTCGAATGGTATTCCATAAACCTTGAGGAGAGTTTTCGAAGAACGTAGCTGTGCTTTCTTCAAAAGCTTTATTATTCAGTGTAAATATTTTAATCGGCATGAATTCTCCTACCAACACCAGCTCTTTTTTCCCATCTTGATTTAAATCGTCCCAAGCTGCATCGGTCACCATTCCTGCCTGTTGTATAGCAGGAAATTGCGCGCTAATATCTTTGAATTTACCAGCACCTTGATTGAGTAGAACAAATGACTTAGGACATGCGGGATAGCTTCCAGGAATGACTCGTCCGCCTACAAATACATCGGGTAATCGATCTTGATTGATATCAATGATTTGAATAGTGGATTTGCTAACTCCTTGACTAGGTAGAGGAACCGTCGATTTTTTGAAATTTCCTTTTCCATCATTGATGTACAAGCGATCAGCCAGTTTCGCATCATTGGCTTCCATCAATCCATAGCCACCACTGACTACCCATAAATCTAGGTCACCATCTCCATCAGCATCAAAAAACTGGGCATCACTATCCTCAAAACCGATGTCCTGACTCATCGCCGAAGGAGTTCGTTTCAATTCGCCAGAGCTTTGTTGTAAATACAAAGTAGCTCCTTTGCCAGCCTGATTTCCAACAAATAGATCTTCTAATTTGTCTCCATTCACATCACCTGTACTTTGGCAAGGTCCTACATAGGATAAAGGAATGGTAATTTGGGTTTGTCGTTTAAAATCATTGAATTCATCTGGAGAACCTTCAAAAGTTTGCAACGTTTTTGCCTGAACAAATAATGGACTTTCTTGATTTTTAGCTTTGAAGGCAATGGTCTTCGCATCAGATTCTTTTAAGGTAATTTTGGCAGTTGTTACCTTTTTGATCACTTGAGATTTACCTGAATTCCAAACAATGAACAGAGAATCGGGTGCCTTACTTCCTAAACCAACATGAAGCAAAGGTGAAACGCTCGATTGATATCCGCGATATAGGTTTTGTTCGAAATATTGGTTTTTTCCACCCTGATAAATCCAGATTTTGGCACCTAGACCTTGGGTATTAAGTCCTTCTCCTCGAAGTTCAATTTGAAGGTTTTTATTTTCTTTTTTAAGCTCATTGCTTTTATTCTCAAAAATAAAGGCAGGTTTGTTGATGTTATTCACAATCAGCTCCAAGTCGCCATCTCCATCCAAATCAGCATAGGCAGCACCATTACTATTGGAGGTATTTTCCATTCCCCAGGCTTTGGTCACCGAATTAAAAGTGCCATTCTGCTGGTTTTTAAACATGTAATTGCTGATGTTGGAAGCCGGCATTTTTTGAACTAATTCCAATACGTTTTGCCTCTGAATGGATGCTTGGTTGTTTTGAACATAATCCCCCATGTATTTAAGGAAATCCAAGTTGGTATAATCCCTCAAATACCCATTGGTGATATATAAGTCTTTCCAGCCATCATTATCGTAATCTGCAAAAAGGGCGCTCCAGCTCCAATCTGTATTGGAGATTCCAGCCAATTGCCCCAATTCATGAAATTTAGGTTCTTGTGTCGTTGGGTCAATGCCTTGGTTGACTTGCAACATATTTCTCATGTATTGATGTCCAAAACCCACAGCCACATTGAAATTGAATTTCTCGTAATTATCTGGAGCCATCAAATTCTTTTGCCTCATATTATCTTCTGGCAACATATCCAAGGTGAATATGTCCGCCAAGCCGTCATTGTTGATATCGGCAATGTCATTTCCCATGGAAAAGTGGGAGGTATGTCCCATGCTTTTCTGAATGACGTTTTTGAATTTTTTACCTTGTTGATTGATGTATAAATAATCTGGAATAGTATAGTCGTTGGAAACATAGAAATCCAACCATCCATCGGCATTGACATCCGAGATTCCCACGGCTAAACCATAGGAAAGGGAGGAACTTGTAATTCCCAGGGAAGTTGTCATATCTTCGAAATGACCTTTTTGTTTTTGAATAAAGAATCTTAATCCGCTGTTAGGGTCTTCTTGTCGAAGTAAATCCGCGGTACTGGATTCATCTAATATGGGTAGTGATTTAGGATTGTGATTTACCAAAATCATGTCTAGATCTTGGTCTTTATCGTAGTCAAAGAAAACGGCCTGTGTACTGTTGGCAGGGCTATCTAAACCATAGGCAGCGGCCTCATCTTTAAACAATGGGACACCAGCTGCATCATTTCCTTGATTGATGAATAATTGATTGCGTTTTTTATCAGGAGGCAAATTTCCTGAATAACAGAGGTAAATATCTAATTTATTATCGCCATTGATATCCACCATGGAAACGCCAGTTTTCCATGGACCTGGCCTGCCCGTCACACCAGCTACATCGGCTACTTCTTTAAAAACCAGATTACCTTGATTGAGGTACAAATGGTTGTTTTCCATGTTACTGGAAAAATAAATGTCTTGTTTTCCATCGCCATTCAAATCCCCGGTAGCTACTCCACCTCCATTGTAGAAGTATTCATACATCAGAACATTGGTGTTTAAACCTTCTTCAATTTTATTTTCAAAATTGACATGGCTTTGCTCGGGATTGAGTAATTGAAAAAGTTGAGGTTCAGGATTGCTCTCTAGATCTGTTTTTGCCTTTTGGCAAGAAAAGCTAATGATAACAAGCAGGAGAGCAAAATAATTCTTCACGAGACAATATAGATAGATAATGAAAAAAGGAAATGGTAAAGCATTTCTACTTTACCATTTCCTTGTAAATATACTAGATTAATATCCAGGATTTTGAACCAATTTATTATTACGGTTCATTTCATCACGTTGGATTGGCAAGAAGTACATCTTGTCTAACCACGTTCTGTTTTCTTTACCTGGATCCATTTCAACTACTTTATATGAGTAATCAAAGCTGCTTGGATCATACTTATATAAGGTAACTGTTTTACCAGGTTTCAAAGCACCAAAGACATTGATGATTTTTACCTTAGCTCCAAGGGTGTTGGTAGCAATCATCCAGCGACGAGCATCATGGTAGCGATGTTCTTCAAAGGCAAGCTCAACACGACGCTCGTTACGATAACGCTCACGCAAGGCATTACCGCTTTCTGTTACAGCAGGCATACCTGAACGGAAACGGATTTTGTTCAACCAAGTACGGGCTTCAGCATCTTGACCTAATTCAATACACGCTTCTACATAGTTCAATACAGCTTCTGTATAGCGGAAGAAAGGCCAAGGGATTTGTTGCCAAGTATTTTGGTCTACAATAGAAGGGTTCGGATCGGTAAACTTACGGAAATAATATCCTGTATAACTACCATTCCAATCTTCTACTGTACTCTTACGTGTATCTAAACCAAAATAAGAAACCTTACTTGATCCAGAAGAAAGTTCATATTGACCAGTTTGAATTTGATTCAATGGGTCTTTAGAAGCCACGTCTGCCGTTCTTGGTTTCCAATTAGCTCCATCATACAATAAAGTTGCATAGAAACGTGGGTCACGATTGTCATATGGACTAGCTGCATGATTAGTATTAGACCAAGAGAATTTAGAGCCATCCATCATTTCGTAATCATCTACGAAGTTTTGAATAGGAGCGTTTCCAGCCCAGTTATGGTAGCCATTTGGACCATTGAACAAACCAATACGACCACCATTTTCCTGCTTAGCATTGATAAAATAACGAGCAAAGATGAGTTCTTTTTCTCCGCCATTTTTAGCTAATGAGTTATTTTGGTAGTTCGTAATTGCATCATTTTTCTCTGCAGGAGCAGATAAGTTTAATGCATTACCAAATCCAGGTAAATCCAATACCGCTTTAGCAGCATCTTTGGCTTTTGTCCAACGAGCAGCACGATCGCCAGAAGTATAAGCTAAAAGAGCTGGCGTAGGAAAAGCAGCCATCGCAGTTGATTTAGATTTAGCTGTCGTTGCATCATATAAATCACTTGCTCCGTATAAAAGGATACGTGATTTTAATGCCAAACAAGCCGCTCTACTTCCTCTACCACCCGCCAAAGATTTACCATTTAATAAAGCAGCAGCTTCATCACAATCTTTCACGATAAAGTTGATACATTCTTCCATGGTATTTCTTTGAGTTAGGAAGTCGGTATCCGTTAAAGCATAAGCTTTATCCACAATAGGTACACCACCATAGTAACGAACTAATTGGTGATAGAAATAGGCACGCATGAATTTAGCTTCACCTGTTAAACGCTCCACTAGAGTTGTAGGGAAGGTCGTTGCTTTTTTCAAGTTAGCCAAGGCCAAATTACATGCACGAATACGGGTGTACATGTTTTGCCAGCTAAGTGTACCATTCACCCAACCAATATCAGCTGGGTTAGAGCGTGATTCCGTGATAGTAGTAATACCACGTCCCGGGTGAGTAAAGGATGCTTCATCCGTTAGAGAAGCAAGCATTTGCTCGTCAAATCCACCGTTGCCCAAACCTCCGTACAATTCTGTTACGAAAGCTTCTGCCAAGTTAGGATCAGTCCAAACAACTGATTCTGACAGCTGGTCTAGCGGCTTTGTGTTAACAAAATCGTCATTGCAGCTGGTTAAAACGGTACTAAATAATGCTAGTGCAATGATTATGTTTCTTTTTTTCATAATGAATACGATAGTTTATGAGTTAAAAAGTAGCTGTTAAACCTACGTTTATGATTCTTGACTGAGGATAATACTGTCCTGTTGAATTGGTTGATTCTGGATCGTATACTTTCAATTTGTCAAACGTCAATAAGTTCAAACCATTTGTGTAAACACGACAGTTTTTCAAACCTATTTTAGCCAAAGCAGAAGCCGGAATATTATATCCAATTTCTAAGTTTTTCAAACGAATGTAGTCGCTACTACGTAACCAATAGGTATTGTTACCTGAATAGTATTGGTCACTACGGTTAGCGATACGAGGGTGCTCGCTGCTTGGATTTTCTACTGTCCAACGATTTTGGTAAATATCCAATAAGAAGTTACCAATGTTTCCAGATTCACCAGCACTCACATACTGTTGTGCACCAGCTGCTCCTTGGAACAATACCGTCAAATCAAATCCTTTGTATTGAGCGCCTAAGTTAAAACCACCTTGGAATAAAGGCAATTGAGTGAAGTCATTACGCACTTGATCATCTGGAGTGATTTTTCCGTCACCATTGTAATCTTTGTACTTCATGTCACCCGGACGTAAGGTATTTACGATAGCCTTGTAGTTGATGGTGTTCGCATCAATTTCCGCTTGATCTTTGAATACTCCATCGTAGATGTAAGCTTGGTATGTGTACATAGGCTTACCTGTAGTTCTTTGCCAATCTGGAGCGCCTGGAGCTTCATCCCAGAACAAAATTTTGTTCTTCGCGTAACCTCCATTTATACCTACATTGAATGTTAAGTCACCAATTTGGTCACGGTATCCCAAAGTAAAGTCAAATCCTTGGTTAGAAACCTCACCAATGTTTTGAGCTGGAAGAGTTAAACCTGTCGACTGTGGTACAGAAGCATTTTTTACCCAAAGGATATCGGTTCTTTTGTTGTAGAAATAATCTAATTCAAAAGTCAATTTATTGTTGAATAAAGCTCCTTCTAAACCAATATCTGAGTTAGTAGCAACCTCCCATTTGATATCGTTGTTCGGGATTTTAGTTTCAAACAAGGTCTTAGTTTCAACGTTTCCGATAATGTAAGATCTAAATCCGTAAGTAGATAAATATTGGTAAGTAGCAATTTGGTCATTACCCATTTGTCCCCATGAACCTCTTAACTTCAAGTAGTTGATAACAGGCAAATCGTTTTTGATGAAATTCTCTTCCGACATCACCCATCCTGCCATAACACCAGGGAAGAAACCATAACGAGTTTCTGGAGGGAAAATATCAGAACCATCATAACGCCATAAGAATTCAGCTAAGTATTTCTCTTTGTAGTTATAAGCCACACGACCGAAATAGTTTAAACGAGCTCTTTCATAAGCACCACCACCGTTGTTTTTCTCCAAGTCACCACCAGCAAACATCTGATCTAAAGCCGTTGAGATGAAGAAACGACGGTAAGCATTGAAGTTGTCGCCATTAATTGTTTCGCGGTTAGTACCTGCTAAAACAGTTAATCCATGATCAGCGAATTTTCTCTCATAAGTGAAAATACCTCCTAACAAGATGTTTAATTGCGTTTCGTTACCCAATGTTAAACGAGGTTCAGCTGGACCACGCTTACTAGCTACTAAGATAGGAGTTACTCCATCCGCTTCGAAGCCTGTTCCTTTTTCATATAATGTCCATGGAGTCTCCCAACGTTTCGTATCTCTGAAACGCTTGTCAATAGCCGCTGTTCCTGTAAATTTCAAACCTTTGATGAATGGAATCTTGATATCCAATTGTCCATTAGTTTGGAAATAACTTTGTTTATCACGGTCATAACCAGTCTGATTGGTTGTAATAACTACAGGGTTTTCACCATTTTCAATATCTGGACCTGGGCGACCATCTGGCCAGAAAGCTGGCTGGTTTGGTTTTCCACGCATTTGCATACGGAAAATAGCACTGGCTGGCTTAGTTGGGAAGCGACGGTTTTCTTCACGTCCCAAAACACCAATGGATAAGTTGACATTTTCATTAATTTTTGCATCCAAATTCAAACGAAGGTCATATTGTTGATATCCTGTAGCTGAATTTTTGTAGAATGCATCTTGGTTTTGGTATCCCAAAGAAGCCAAGTATTTAATGTTCTCTCCGCCACCGCTCATTTGAAGGTTGTGACGAGATTGAGGAGACCAGGTTTTTAAAGTAGCACCATACCAATCAGTGTTAGGATGTAACCACGGGTCAGAACCGTCGTTGTACAACTTCATGTCGGTAGGAGAATAAGGGGCTTTGCGGCCATTGTAAACACCAGTTTCTTTATATGCTTTAGTAGCATCTGCCCATTGGCTTACTGGCAATTGGTAAATGTCCAAGTCATTCAACATACCTGCATATTGTGCGGCATTAGCTAATGCTGGAACAACTGTTGGTTGAGAAAAACCTTGGTTAAACGAGTAAGATAATTCAGGTTTACCTGATTTTCCTTTTTTCGTTGTGATCAAAATAACACCATTGGCAGCACGAGCACCATAAATGGCAGCTGATGCATCTTTCAAGACAGAAACCGACTCAATGTCCGCTGGGTTAATACGATCTAAACCACCCGCTCTGTTAGGAATACCATCAATTACGATTAAGGCATCACTATTGTTCAGGGTGTTTGCACCACGAATACGGATGGAAGATCCATCGTAACCAGGCTCACCACTACGGTTAACAGCAACAACACCGGCCATTCTACCAGCTAATGAGTTACTTAAGTTAACACTCGGTGATTTCTGAAGTTCATTTCCTTTGACAGAAACAACTGAACCAGAAACGGTAGCTTTTTTCTGAACACCATAACCCACCACAACTACTTCTGATAGACTTTTGGCATCTGGTTTTAAGCTAACATTAATGACACTTTGATTTCCAACAGTTACTTCTTTAGGTTCGTAACTCACAAAAGAAAAGAGCAATTTACTTTGAGCGTTGGTAATGCTAATGGAATACTTACCATCAACATTGGTCGTAGTTCCTTTACTTGTTTCTTTGAGGATGATGTTGACACCGATGAGCGGTTCGCCTTTTTCATCAGTAACCGTACCAGTTACCGTAGACACTTTGCCTTGACCCATGGAAATCCATGACATCGACAACAAAAATGCCAAAAGCAAAACCGCATTACTGCTAATAAATTTTGTTTTCATACAAACGATGGTTAAATGGTTAATCGACACAATAGGTCTATTGGTCGACGGAATTAAGGCAGAAATATATAGTAACTATTTTGAAATTTTACTACTTGAAGCAAGTGGTAAATCATTTATTTATCTAACGGAAAGGTTTATTTGGCGGTAATTTATTGGAATAGTACAATATTTAACAATTTTAATGATGCAGTTTATACGCAAATGTGAGCTTCTAAATACCCATTTTTCAGGCACTTAGGAGATTTTTGAACGTATATGTATATATGTTTGGCTTTTTTGCTACTTCAAATTTTTCAAGAAAAAGGTCAATTCTATTTATTAAAATTTTTTAAGAAATTGTTTGTAAAGTTTTTTACATGCTGTTACGTAAAGTCTAAATTTAATTTGACACCAATAAATTCACACTATTTTTTTCCAATGGCCTAGAGGATATCACCTTCGATTTCCGTTGGCTCCATTTATAAGGAGAACCATGGGTCTTTTAGGAATCTCTATTAAGCTTCCAATTAAAGAAGGACAGAAATTGTTTTTAAGACGAGCCTGTGTCGATCTAATCCATCTAGCTGATTTTGAGTAGGATACGATTTTTTATTTAAAATAATTCTAAATAATACCATTTCTTATTTGGAATTACTCTAAATAAGAAATAGCTTTGTTTATTATTTATAATTAGTCTACATAAAATTAATACAATTAACATGCCTAAAAATAACTTGAAAATGCATTTTGCGTGGCTTTTAGCCATATTGTTGGGATTTTCTTCCTGTGAAAAAAGTCCAGAAGTGGTCCCCAATCTTCGTTCAAAAATGGACTACAGTCTATTAACTACAAGCACTCCTTATAAGCAGTATTTCATCGATGCTAAAGGAGATACCACCGTGGATTTTAAATCTGGAAACACTCGATACAAAATGTTCCAAGCATTGAACTATTATCTTGGAGCCGCCGTACGAGACAACAAGGCTTTAGATGCCAATTTAATGAAAACCATGTTTGCCAATTCTGGAAATTCATTTACAGATATTACTAGCTTAAAAATTGTTGGAACAGATTTAAACACATCGGGATTATCCTTAAGAAGCATTACAGCATCATCTAAATCCAGTAGTGAGGCCGAATTAGCTCGCACTCGATTGGATGCTTTATTTGGAGAAATGGCAACGGTGAGTAATTCTTTTGCGAATACGGCCTCCAAAGGAATAGCTGGTAAATTGGGAACTTATTTAGTTGATGCCAAAGGAATTGAAACAGCCCAAATCATTCAGAAATCCTTAATTGGAGCTTTACAGATTGATTATATTGGCAATGTATTACTAAATACGGGTTTAAGTGCTGATAATTATACTGTGGTTTCAGGGAAGAAGTATTCTGCCTTAGAACATAATTGGGATGAGGCCTATGCTTTATTGACCCTGAATCCGATCTATTTAGCTGGTTCTACAGATGCTGTTCGTGGAACATCAGAATCATTTTTGGGTTCCTATATCTGGGAATACAACAAGGCCAACTATGCCAATTTTCACATGGCATTTTTGAAGGGGCGTGCCGCTATCGTGAATAATGATATAACTGAATTGAAAAAGCAAGCCGCTTTTATTAGAAATGAATCAGAAAAGGCCATCGCTTCTGCTGCGGTAGGTTATTTAGCTAAATGGAAGTCTGGAACTACCGATGCTGCGCGTGCACATGCTATTGGAGAAGGCTTAGGCTTTATTTATTCCTTGCGATTCTGTTCTTCTTATAATGTTGATGCCAAATTTTCTGATGATATTTTGAATGCCCTAATCAATTCGCCTAATGGTTTTTGGGACTTAACTAATGATAAAATTAATGCGGCCTCTGAGGCCATTAGTACCAAGTTTAAATTATAATACATACCATAATGCCATGGATTCATCTAATCCATGGCATTTATTAATCTGAATTATTGAATGAAAAAGTATTTATTAATTGTATTGACAGGATTGATTTGGGCATGTGGAAGCAATGGAACGGGAACCGATGAACCAACTCCACAAGAAGATGGGAAGGACCGAAAAGCCATTCTCATTCATTTAGCCGATCATGTTATTATACCATCCTATGCTAATTTCAAATTGAAATTAGATGCGATGTTAGCCAAGTCTGATGCATTTACTAGTCAGCCCAACACGGCCAACTTACAAGCTTTTCGTTCAGCATGGATTGAGGCTTACATTGAATGGCAGAAAGTTGAACTATTTGATTTTGGACCAGCAGAAAAGCAAACGATCCGTAATTTTTTTAATATCTATCCCGCCAATGAAATCGGGATTCAGTCTAATATAGCAGATCCTGCTGCTAATTTGGAAGTTCCGGCTTCGTATGCGCAACAAGGCTTTCCTGCCTTGGATTTTTTAATTAATGGGGTGGCTAAAACTGATGAGGAAATTGTAGCATATTATTTGACTCCAGTTGAAGGCACCAAGCGAATTGCCTACATCAAAAGGTTAACAACTAGGATGAATTCATTATTGGATAAAGTAATCAATGAATGGAACACTACTTATCGCGAAACCTATGTAAGTAAAACGGGCTTAGATATTTCCTCTTCTACTTCTTTAATGATTAATGGCTTCGTTCTTCATTATGAGCGATTTATTCGATCAGGTAAATTTGGAATTCCTTCAGGAGCCATGTTAAATGGAGTAGTAGCTCCAGAAAAAGTGGAGGCATTTTATAAAAAAGATATCTCCCTGGTTTTGGCAAAAACAGCACATCAAGCCTACGTTGATTTTTTCAATGGAAAAGCCGTGAAAACAGGTTTCGAAGGCCCATCCATTAAAACCTATTTAGATGCTTTGAAGGCAAATGACAGTGCCACAGGTAAAAATTTAAGCGAGATCATCAATGCTCAGCTAGAAGCAACTAAGTTAAAATTAGATGTATTGAAGCCTAATTTATATGAAGAAGTTAAAACTAATAACCAGGCGATGGTGACAGTTTACACCGAGATGCAGAAAACGGTACGCTTGCTGAAAGTGGATATGACTTCTGCCATGAGCATTACCATTACTTATACAGATAATGATGGGGATTAATTCTTACCTCAAAAAAACAAGTTCAGCAGCCCCGTTGGCTGTGTTTAGAATTTGTTTTGGGTTTATGTTAATGGGTAGTTTAATCCGCTTTTGGGCCAAAGGTTGGATAGATTCCTTGTACATAAAACCGACGTATTTTTTTAGCTTTTATGGCTTCGAATGGGTCAAACCATGGGGAGAATATACCTATGTTCTTTTTTTGATTTGTGGTTTATGTGCTTTTTTAGTGGCTATCGGGCTTTTTTATCGAGTAGCCATCATTGGTCTATTTCTTAGTTTTTCATACATCGAATTAATCGATAAAAGTACCTACCTTAACCATTATTATTTCATCAGTTTAATCTGTTTGCTTTTAGTTTTTCTACCCGCTCAGGTCTATTTTTCGGTAGATTCTTATCGCAACAAACATATACGAGCTCAATTCATTCCTCAATGGAATATTGATTCCATCAAACTCATGATGGCCATTTTATATTTTTATGCTGGTTTGGCCAAGGTAAATAGTGACTGGCTTTTTCATGCGCAACCTCTAAGTATTTGGCTGCCTGCTAGAAATGACATGCCCATTATCGGTTTTTTGTTTAATTATGCTTGGATTCCTTACCTGTTCTCCTGGTTTGGATGTCTGTATGATTTGAGCATTCCTTTTTTACTTTGGAATAAAAAGTTTCGAATATGGGCATATGTAGCCGTTATTGTTTTTCACGTGCTGACTGCTTTATTGTTTCCCATTGGGATGTTTCCGCACATCATGATGGTGGCAGCTTTGATCTTTTTTTCAGCAGACTTTCATCAAAAAGTAATTGACCGATTAACATCAATCTTTAGAATACCATCTACGTGGCTACATGATAATTTGAGCTACCAGTCTCCCCGATTTCTACATGTGGGCTTTATGGTGTTTTTTATATTTCAAATGGCTTTCCCATTTCGATATCTGGCCTACCCTGGCGAATTATTTTGGACGGAAGAAGGCTATCGATTTTCTTGGCGAGTTATGCTCATGGAAAAAGCGGGTTATGCTCAGTTTACCGTGAAGGGAACAAATGGCCTGCAAGCCGTTGTCAATAATAACCTTCATTTGAGCACTTTGCAAGAAAAAATGATGAGTACACAACCCGATATGATCTTACAGTATGCTCATCACTTGCGCGATTATTATGCCAATATGGGCTTTACTTCTCCTCAAGTATATGTAGATTCTTATGTAGCCTTAAATGGACGATTGGGGAAACCCATGATAAGTCCGCATACTGACTTAGCCAAGGAGCAAGATTCTTTTTCTCATAAAACATGGATATTACCCTTCAATGATACGATCAAAGGTTTTTAACACATTAGCATTTTGTTTAGTAGGATTTGGGCTAATGGCTCAATACAATATTTCAGGGAAGATATATTTGCGCAAAGCGGCTATTCCATTAGCTGGATGTCAGGTATACTTGAATCAAGGAAATCCGATGACTCAAAGCAACGAGAAAGGGGAGTTTATCATTAAAAATGTAGCCCGAGGATCTCATGTCCTTCATACTTTATCTCCGAATTTTCATTCCATCCAACAAGAAATTAATATTCAGAATAAAGATATCACGCTAGAACTGTTTGTGGATTCCTTGGATGTCACATTAAATGAGGTGTTGGTTACACAAAAGCAAACGGATTTTGGATTTACACGCATGCGCGCTGTGGAAAGTCTAGGAATTTATGAAGGCAAAAAGACGGAAGTTATTTTACCCGAACAATTAGTTGCCAATTTGGCCACGAATAATGCCCGACAAGTTTTTTCTCGGGTAGCTGGATTAAATATATGGGAAAATGATGGAGCTGGTTTACAGCTAAGTATTGGAGGAAGAGGTTTGGACCCAAATCGTACGTCCAATTTTAATGTGCGACAAAATGGCTATGACATCAGCGCGGATGCATTAGGATATCCTGAGAGCTATTATACGCCACCTATTGAAGCAGTTGGAAGGATTCAAATTGTTCGAGGAGCAGCTTCCTTGCAGTATGGTACTCAGTTTGGTGGATTGATCAATTTTGTGATGAAGAAACCTGTACTTGATAGGAAACTAGAATTGGTTGCAAGACAAAGTGTAGGTTCATTTGGTTTTTATAATGCCTTCACAAGTGTAAGCGGCACAAAAAATAAGTTATCCTATTATACTTTTTTTCAATACAAAAGAGCAGATGGTTGGAGACCCAATTCAGATTTTGAAAGCTATAATTTTTATGCCGATGTTGATTATCGATTCTCAGATAAAACCAGTATAGGAATTGATATTACGCACATGAATTATTTGGCACATCAACCAGGAGGACTGACAGATGCCATGTTTGCGGAGAACCCGCGCCAAACCAACCGAGAGCGAAATTGGTTTAAGGTAAATTGGAATTTATGGGCGCTTCATTTTGATCATAAGTTCAATTCAACAAATGAGTTTAATCTGCGATTCTTTGGGCTTTCGGCTTATCGTAAATCCTTAGGATTCCGCCCTAATCGGGTTGCGAGTATCGATGATAATTCAGAAAGAGATTTAATTACGGGGGATTTTTCCAATTGGGGAGCAGAAGCCAGGTATTTGAAGCGTTATTACGTTGGGAAAAAATTATTTGTCTTTTTGGTGGGATCGCGTTTTTATCATGGATTCAATCATAGTGTCCAAGGACTAGGCAGTCGGGGTAAATCAGCGGATTTTGACTTTATTAATTCAAAGGAAGGAATTGCTAATGATTATAGTTTTCCCAATAATAACACGTCCTTGTTTTTCGAAAATATCTTTTACTTAAGTGATAAATTCTCCATTACACCTGGTTTGCGCTGGGAATACATTCATACTCGCGCTGATGGATTTTATGGTAATATACAATTTGATTTAGCAGGAAATATTATTTCAGCTACTAGAACAAACGAGTCTCGCACGAATGAACGATCTTTTGTTTTGGGAGGAATAGGTTTTAGTTATAAGCCAAGTTCTCATTTGGAATGGTATAGCAATGTGTCACAAAATTATCGATCAATCACCTTCAGTGACATGCGAATTGCGAATCCTTCATCCGTGATAGATCCTGATATGAAAGATGAAAAAGGTTATTCGGTGGATTTAGGTTTGAGGACATATGAAACAACCAGGTATAATTTTGATATCAGTGCTTTTTATTTGAATTACAATAACCGAATTGGAGAAGTGCAGTTTTATGATGCTAGCAATCGTGTTTTGAGAAGGAGAAGTAATATTGGTCAGGCGGTTATCATGGGCTTAGAATCTTATGGTGAAATTGATCTATTACGCTGGGCACTTCCTGAGGAAGAGGAGGCGAGTGCGGTAGTATTTGCTAACATAGCCTATATTCAATCTGAGTATAAGGCTAGTCAGATTGCAGGTATCGTAGGGAAGCAAGTGGAATTCGTGCCCAAGGTTAATATGAAAACAGGATTAAGGGTAGGGAATAAAAAATGGAAAGCTTCATTTCAATACACGTATTTATCCGATCAATTTACAGAAGCCACAAACGCCAGGGAAGGAGGGGTTTCTGCAGTAGTGGGTTTAATACCTGCGTATAACATCTTGGATGCGGGAGTTTCTTATCAATTGGGTCGCTATAAAGTAGAAGCGAATATCAATAACCTGGCAAATACCATGTATTTCACTCGTCGTGCCACTGGCTATCCAGGACCTGGAATTTTACCATCAGATGGTCGAAGTTTTTATCTAACAGTTCAAGGAAAATTCTAACGCTGGCAAGGTTCCAAACCTTGACAGCGTTGGGAAAACGATTTTTATTTCAGTATTATTTTATGGCACGTTTAATTATCAACTCATTGATAATTAAGGGTTAGCATCTGTTTTTTGTTTGGTAGAATTATCAATAAGTTGATAAAATCGACCATCGAACAACAAGGGGAGATGACAGCAGGTTTTAATTCAATTTGAACTTGATACTTTTACAAAAAATAAAACCTGCTATGAGACTTTTCCTAATTTGTATTACCGCTGTCAGTTTAGGGGTAGCCTGTAAAAATGCAAGTGAAAATATTACACCCACATCGAGCGTAGCTGTCCCAGCTGTGTATTCCAAAATTTATGGAGCTACTTCCATTACGAATGATGGGACTTACATTACCATTAAAACTACGGGTGTTCCTGACCATAAAAGTGCCTATTTTGCTAGTTCAAACGCACTGTACGAGGCGTTTACTGGGAAAACATTTGGAGGCAATAACTTTGCGAAAAACCCTAATTCCATTTCTACTCAATCATTTACTTTTAAAATACCTGTAAATCCACAAGTAGACGCAGCACACAAGGCCACACCACTAGGTCCTATCGGCGTAGCGCTCAATGGGGTTCCTCTATTTAATCAATATGCAGGTCCTAGTCAACCTCTAACTAACGAGGTAAACGGATTTGATCAATATTGGGGCCACCCTCAGCAAACAGGATCTTATCATTACCATGTTGAGCCTTTATACTTGACTCAAGTGAAAGCATCAAAGTCATCCTTATTAGGGTTTTTACTAGATGGATTTCCTGTTTATGGTCCTGAAGAAGGTGGTCAAGTGGTGCAAAATTCTTCACTAGATGCATATCATGGTCATTCACATAGTACTGATGAATATCCCAATGGAATTTATCACTATCATATAACTAGTACAGATCCCTATATCAATGGAAGTGGATTTTACGGAAGTGCGGGTACTGTTTCTCAGTAGTATCCTAGCCAGTAGTTTTTTAAGCTGTCAACCTAAAGAAGAAATGATGGTCAATGCTACGCAGGCGAAAGTCGCTTGGGTTGCAGGGAGGATGACATTGAACAATGAAGTTTTTTCAGGGGCCCTATTTCAAATTTATCCGAATACAAAAGATACCGCTAGTGTGGAACATTATGTGCAAGGGCTAGAAGATGGAATATGGAGAAAGTATTATCCATCAGGCCAATTATATGAAATTAGAGCTTATGACTACGGTAAAAAAACAGGCACCTATGAAGCTTGGTGGGAGAATGGGAAACGGATGCGTGTATTTGAATTTGACAATGATGAATACCAAGGAGTTTGTAGGGAATGGAATATAGAAGGGCAATTAATTAGAGAAATGCATTATGAAAAAGGACATGAGCAAGGAGCTCAAAAAATGTTTTACGATAATGGGAAAATTAGATCCAACTACCTGGTCCTGGATGGCAGACGCTATGGGCTTTTGGGAACGAAAAACTGTCGAAATATTTCTGAGAAAGTCTTTAGTAATTAGCTTGCTTACGAGCTTAGCTGCTTGTCAAAGCAGAGATCAAGTATCGACCATTCCTTATTATAATAGTCCCGATTTTAGCCCACATTTTCTGGATAAAACAGAGGCAAAAATTAGAATTAAACACCATATTGACCATTTTTATTTGAAGGATCAACATGGAAAAACTATTTCTCAAGACAATATCAAAGGAAAAATTCATTTAGCACAATTCATTTTTACGCGATGTGGAAATATTTGTCCTGAAATGATTTCCCAAATGAAGACTGTTGCGAAAAAATTCAGAGCCAATCCTGATGTAGAATTATTATCCTATTCGGTAACTCCTTGGATTGATGACGTGCCAACCTTGAGAAAATTTGCTGAAGAAAAGCAAATAGACTCTCCCAATTGGCACTTGTTAACTGGCTCCAAATCTGTTATTTATAATTTAGCTCGGAAATCCTATTTTGCAGAAGAAGAATTGGGGTATTCCAAGGACAGTTCCGAGTTTTTGCATACGGAACATATGATTTTAGTAGATCGAGATGGCAGAATTCGAGGAGTCTACAATGGTACTTTACCCTTAGAAGCGGAGCAATGTGTCAAGGATATGGAAAAGTTATTATCCGAAAATTAAAATTCTCTTTATTTAGAGGAAGAAATCGTCCATTTATTAGTCAATTTTTATTTCCTTTGGGCCAATAAACCTATTTAAATGATCGGCCACGAATTTCGGAATGCCTTGAGAAAAGGTAGTCCTATATATGGAACTCTATTGACTTCCACTTCCCCCAAAAGCTTTGATGTGGTACTAAGCCTACATCTGGACTTTGTGTTTTTATGTGCAGAGCATGTTTCCTATAACCCTGAAACCTTAAGTTGGATGTGCCGTGCTTTTAAAGCCGCAGGGATCAATCCCGTAGTTCGTATTTTAGAACCTAGTCCTTATTTAGCTACACAGGCTTTAGATGCTGGTGCGGGCGCCATTTTAGTGCCCTATGTAGAAGATGAGGAGGAAGTACTACAATTGGTGGGGGCCGTCAAATATCGACCATTGAAGGGGAAAAAATTAGCTAGAATTTTACATGGGGAAGAAAAGCCTTCAGCTGAATTAGCTCAATACCTTCAACAGCACAATCGTAATAATACCTTGCTGCTGAACATCGAAAGTGAATCAGCGGTTAAGAACTTGGAGCTTTTTGCGCAAATACCTTCCATTGACGGACCGGGTGTCGATGGTTTTGTGATTGGACCACATGATTTATCAACGTCTTACGAAATGCCTGAAGAATACCGTTCAGCAGAATTTATGGAATTATCTACCTCCATCATTAAAAAGGCGAAATCATTGGGTGTCTCCGTTGGTGGACATACAGGCTATCGAGGGAGTTTGGACTTGCAAAAAGATTGGGTCAAGGCTGGAGCAAATATCATGTTGCACTGTTCGGATATGTTGTTATTTGCCGATAAATTACAATCAGATATGAATGAACTTAGGTTAATTCATGGAGCAGAACAAATAACCCAAGTAAATTCAGAAAGTATTTAAATAATTCGAATTACAGTATAAAATCTAAACCTTTTACCTATAAACCTTATGAAAATTATTCATTTTCGAAATCTTCTATTTGCCTTTGTTTTGTTTCTTCATCATGGGTTGCTTGCCCAAGTTGTTGATTTTTCCAAAGCAAGCATTGCCGCTTCTTCCACCATAGCATCTCCCTTTAAAGAAAAAATGATAGCCGTTTTGCAGGAAGAAATTGCTATCAAGACTAACCTTAAATTATCGAGTAGTCCACAAGATAAATCGCCCTTATTATTGTTGGCCCAACAAAATAGCCAAGAAGTTAATGGTTTTACATTACCTACTTTGACCAAAGATGATCAACCGTCTATTCAAAAGGAAGGTTTTCGTTTAGTGCACCAACAAATCGGGGGGAGAGATTTGCTCTGGTTCATTGGGGCTGATCAGCGAGGTCTTTTATTTGCCATTGGTGAGTTTTTGAGAACCGCTGATTTAAGTAAACAAAAAATTCTATTTGATAAAAAGTATGAAAAATCGAGTGCGCCTATGTATGCCATTCGTGGTCATCAAATTGGGTATCGAAATACAGCCAATTCTTGGGACGCTTGGGATTTTAAACAGTTTGAACGCTATTTCAGGGATTTAGCCTTTTTTGGGACGAATGCCATTGAAAATATCCCCTTTCAAGATGGAGCAGCTAGTCCGCATATGAAAATTAATCGGGAAGAAATGCACATTAAAATGAGTCAAATGTGTCAAGCTTACGACTTAGATTACTGGGTTTGGACTCCTGCAGATGTAGATTTGGCTGATCCACAGAAATTCCAAGAAGAACTGAAAGCGCATATTGAATTTTATAAAAATTGTCCAAGATTGGATGGGGTATTTTTCCCTGGCGGCGACCCAGGAGAGAACCATCCTAAATATGTTTTGCCATTTTTAAAAGCAGTAGCTGCTGAATTGAAAAAATACCATCCCAAAGCAGGAGTATGGTTGTCTTTGCAAGGCTTTAACGATGAAGAAGTGAATTACTTCTATGATTATTTAGACCAAAATAAACCAGATTGGTTTACAGGTATTGTCACAGGTCCAAGTAGTCCTGATTTGGCATCTACACGTTTTAGATTAGACAAAAAATACCAGCATCGCCATTACCCAGATTTAACCCATACGGTTCGTTGTCAGTACCCTACGGAGAATTGGGATCAGGCATTTGCCTTAACTGAAGGTAGAGAGGTGACCAATCCTCAGCCATCCTATTACGCTAAAATTCATAATCGATTTGCTCCTTTTACGGATGGGTTTTTATCCTATTCAGATGGTGTTCATGATGATGTGAATAAAGTAATTTGGAGTCAAATGGCATGGAATACGGAAAAGGATGTTCGTCAAGTCATGGTGGAATATGCCCGATATTTCTTTGGTAATTCGGTAGCTGAAGCTGCTGCTGAAGGAATTTTGGCTTTGGAAAGAAACTGGGTAGGACCTGTTGAAGAAAATGGAGGGATAGAAACAACCTTTGCATTTTGGCAAAACTTAGAGAAAAACCATCCTGAATTAAAAGGAAATTGGAGATGGCAGCAATTAGTGATGCGTGCCTATTACGATACTTTTATTAAAAGGAGAAAAATGTATGAACAAGGTTTGGAGAAAGAGGCTAATTTGATTTTGAGTCAAGCTAAGGTATTGGGATCAGAAAAAGCGATGAGTTTAGCTTTAGAGAAAGTAAATCAAGCTGTTCAAAGACCTGCAGCACCAGAGTTAAGACAAAAGGTGGTGGACTATTGCGAAGCATTGTATCAATCGATTGGTCTACAAACAAGCGTAGCTAAGTATAAAGCTAGTGGAGCCGAAAGGGGAGCGATACTTGATTTCATTGATTACCCTTTAAATAATCGCTGGTGGTTAGAAGATGAATTTGCAAAGATTCGAAAAATGGCTGATGAAGCGGCAAAGTTGGAACGAATTAACATCATAGCCACTTGGGAAAATCCTGGACCAGGCAGTTATTATGATAACATTTCGGATCAGCTAAAAGGCCCTCGAGTAAAAACGAAAACAGAAGATGCAACCGATGTGGCTTGGTGGGATAATGGATTAAGCAGACGGCGCTTATCAACACAGTTATTCCAAAATTTCCCAAAGCTAGAATATGAAGATTTAGATCCTAAGGGATCTTATACCATTCGAATTTCTGGACAAGGAGATGCCTTATTGCGTGTGGATGGAGTGCGAGTTAGACCCGTTATATACAATAAAGGGGTAGAGGAATTTAAAGAATTTCAACTTAATCCTAAATTCATCAGCGATGGAAAAATTTCGATTTCCTTTGATGAACCAGAAGAGTCTCATTTAAATTGGCGACAGCACTCCAAGGTATTTGATATCTGGTTGTTGAAAAAATAAGTAAATAAACAGAAGGGCTTGAAATATCATATTTCAGGCCCTTTTTTCATTTTAATGAGTACTTAGAATTGTCATTCAGGCATGTAAAGGTATTTGGTAGTCGTGTTTACCTAGTTGGTCTACCCTAGTCAAATATCCTATACATAAAATTGTACTTTGTGGGGACAAACCAATTTGACCATGAAGAGAAAAGTTACCCTATTGTTACTCATTACCTTTTTATTTTCTACACCTATATGGGCTCAAAACCCCAGTGCTAAAGTCATCAATGATGAGTTTTTTAATTTTACAGATCTTAAAAAAATATGTGATTTACTAAAAACGAAGTATGGATTACAAATAGATATAGCAGAAGGAGTGTCTCTCAATGAAAAAATCACATACTGGTTTGATCACGTACCTGCAGATAAAGGATTTCAAGAAGCCTTAAAAGGTACTCCATTGAAATCCTATATGGATGATAATGGGGTTATTCATATCCTATTGAAATCCCAAAAGTTGAATTTGAATGATTTCAAATATGCAGCTAAATCAAACCTAAAGCCTGAAAAAGAAAATTTTAAAATAACGGGTAAGATTTTGGACTCCAAATCAGGAGAACCTTTGCCATTCTCTTCGGTGCAAATTATTTCCAATAGGATGGGAGTTCAAGCCAATGTAGATGGATTGTTTACTTTGCCCAAAGTTCCATCCGATACTTCCAGTTTATTGGTTAAATATTTGGGATATAGGCCCAAGGTCGTGTTCTTAAAACCAGGGCTGAATTTCAATAATTTAGAAGTAGAGTTAGATGCAGCCACAGGGGAGTTAGATGAGGTGGTTGTGGTCGGTGAAAAAACAGAGGTGATGAAGGCTAATGAACAAATTGGGATGTATAAAATAACCCCCAAGAATATAGCCAAATTGCCTAATGTAGGAGAGAAAGATATTTTTAGAGCATTTCAATTACTGCCTGGGATAAGCGCAGCGAATCAAAACTCTTCAGGATTGTATGTTCGAGGAGGTACACCAGACCAGAATTTGGTGATATATGATGGATTTACAGTTTATTATGTAGACCATTTATATGGATTTTTCTCGGCCTTTAATTCAAATCCGATCAAAGATGTTCAATTATTTAAAGGAGGATTTGAATCGAAATTTGGAGGAAGAATTTCATCTGTCATGGAAATTACTTCTAAAAATGGAAACAACAGAAAATTAAATCTGATTGGAGATTTAAGTGCTATGTCGGCTAATATCATGGCAGAAGGACCTCTAAGTAAGAAATTTACGTTTCTAGTAGCTGGTCGAAGGTCTTGGGCAGGGCCACTGTATACTAAGATTGCTGACGCCTTAAAACCAACAGCATCCAATAATACTCCTGGTGGGTTTGGTGGATCAGGTGGAGGCGGAGGATTTGGTCGACGGCAATTTCAGTCGTCCGCAGTTGCATCATCCTATTTTTATGATTTAAATGCCAAGGTGAACTTTACCCCCAACCTAAAAGATGTATTGGCCCTAAGTTTTTACTTAGGAAATGATAATATGGATAATTCTCAAAATGTCTCTTTGCCATTTGGGAATAGGGGCGGAGGCTTATCCAATTCAGATTTATCACAATGGGGAAATACTGGGGCATCTTTTAAATGGTCTAGGCACTGGTCTTCAAAATGGTATAGCAATACTTTACTAAGCTATTCGAATTTTCATAGCTATCGAGACAATACCAATCAATCTAATTTTGTTAGAACGAGTGGAACCACTCAGACTGTTAAATTTGGATCCTTGGAGCACAATGATTTGAAGGATTTCTCTTTAAAATCGGACATAGAGGGGCAATTGACCGAATCTCATTTACTAGGGTTTGGGATTCAAGTATCTGATTTGAATATTCAATATAATTATAGCCAAAATGACACGCTTAAGATTATTGACAAGGTCAATAAAAGCCTCATATACTCTGCTTATTTGCAAGATAGGATTCATTTGATGAATCAGAAATTGGAGATAACTCCTGGGTTAAGGGCAAATTATTTTGGCGTGACTTCTAAAATTTATTTAGAGCCGAGATTATCAGCTCAGTACTTTGTGAATCGCCAATTTAAATTAAAAGGAGCGATGGGGAATTATTACCAATTTGCCAAACAAGTGGAGCGAGAGGATATTTTGAGTGGAAGTCGGAATTTTTGGGTCTTGGCGGACGGAGTTGATTTACCCGTTACTTCAGCGAAGCATTTTATTTTGGGAGCTAGCTATGAAAAGGGGGATTATCTTTTTGATGTGGAAGCCTATTATAAGGACATACAAAATGATACCCGATATACCTTGCGATTTACTCCTAGAATTGGGGCTGGCCTAGTAGCTAGTGAAACATTTTTTAATGGTACAGGAACCGTACATGGGATTGATGTTTTACTACAAAAGAAATTTGGGAATTTGACAGGTTGGGTTGGCTACACGTTGGCTAAATCGGATAAATTAATTCCCGTTTTTTCACCTAACCCATTTCCATCCAATTTTGACGTAAGACATGAATTTAAAGTTGTTGGAATCTACAAATACAACCGATGGGATTTTTCTGGGTCATTTTTATATGCCACAGGTAAACCTTATACATCCATCATTGGAGGCTATTCCGTTACGTTGCTGGATGGAAGTGTGAGAGATTATACAGAACCTTCCACGACCAACGGGAATCGATTCCCAGCACAGCATCGTTTGGATTTAGCTGCTACCTATAATTTCCCAATCGGGAGTTTAACGATGTCTATTTATAATGTGTACAATCGAAATAATGTTTGGTATAAAAAATTCCAAACGGTGGTAGACCCAGATACTCAAGAGCGATATCTGTCAGTTACGGATGTTAACTATTTAGGTTTCACACCCAACATTACTTTATCCATACATCTAAATTAATTTGTCATGCTTCGTTATATATCTATATTTTTCATATCCATTTTATTTGTTTCTTGTGCCGAGTTTGAAAATGGAGTTCAAGAGACTGATCCTAAGCCTGTAGTAGAAGGCTACCTTATACCTGGGGTGCAGGTGACCATTCGAATACATAAGGAGATTCCATATACCGCTGATTCTACTGCTAATAAAGAAGTACCCATTGATGGATTAGCGATAAAATTGACAGGACCGAATTCTTCTGTTACTTTAATTTCTAAAGGTAGTGGATTGTATCAGGCACCAGCAGATTTTACTGTCAAAGTAGGAGGGGTTTATAGCTTGAATTTTGACTACCATGGAAAATCGATTAGTGCCATTACTAAAATTCCTTCAAAGCCCGTTCAATATACAGCTGATAAAACAATTATTTCAAGACAAGCGGTCAACTTAACTCCAGGGTTCAATAATGGAACTCGTCCGGGTGGTTTTGGAGGGTCCGAAAACTCCATTACCTTGACTTGGTCAAACCCTGATAATGATTATTTTATTTCTGTTGTTGAAAACTTGGAGGCTAATCCAGTAGAAATCATCAAATTTCCAGTAGATACTACCCGAGTTCGTCCGAACATTCGATTTAGAAATGAACCAATACAAGGGACAGTAGCTGAGATTAGAAGCCAAAGTTTTCAATATTTTGGACATCATCGGATTGTATTGTTCAAGCTTAATCCCGATTATGTGGCATTGTATCAGCGTAATGGGAACACGACTCAAAATATTTCTACCCCACCAACTACGATCAATAATGGACTGGGTATTTTTACGGGAGTGAATGCAGATACTCTGTTTGTTCGCGTGATACCAGAATAACTTTTATGGCCGAGCATAAAAAGACCCTCCAAAAGAGGGTCTTTTTTTTGTAATAAAGAGTACACAATTTAAATAAATACTTGAAATTGTAGGGTTAGGCTATTTAAACGATTACCAGCGTTGACATCACCTTGATTAACTTGATAAGTGGGTCTGCTTTGGAAATCCAAACTTAATTTCGATTTATGTCCTTGGATGAAATAGTTTAAACCGGCATTGAATGTCGTTGTCGAGCTATTCCCTAAACGGTCATATTTAGCGAATGTCGCAGATATATAGGGCATAAATCGATTGGATAAATCAGCTCGACTAGAAGGAAGAAGGTAGCCAATTTGGGTATATACCACCGACCCTGTACCAAACATAGGATAGCTGTTTCCATAGACAGGTCCTTGTCCTGAGATGGAATTTGAAGCATTTAATGTAGTTCCCGTGGCTGGATTCATTGAGCCATTGTATCTTAAATAATTCGTACCATAATTGGTATTGAAATAGCCTAGGTAAGCTGAAAGTGCTGCATGATTTTGTAAGGGAATATCCACAAAACTTTCAATGGCGAAATGTTTCATGTCTTGGTATAAAGTATCTCCTTGAGCAGATTTTTGCCACATAGCATTGGGTTGATATGCTCCACCAATGGCCAAATTCACGATTTTCTTACTACCTAAATAGGTGCCTGTCATGTATGGTGTAGTGTGGTTTTCTTGATCAAAGAATTGATAGATCAAATAACCCTGCTGTTGTAAGGAATGACCTTTTTGAGAAAAGTTAGCATAGCTAGAACTGATGGCTGGTGGGGTTTGTCCATTGGATGTAATAGGGAAAGGATCACTTAAAATAAATCGATAATCCCAGTGCCCAATTTGTCCACGGGCATAAATACTTAATTTTCTAGAGAATTGATCAATTTGATCCACAGTGGTCTGAGCAAATACGGGTACATCCATCGTCATGATAGTACCAATACTTGGCTGCGAGAAACGCGAGATCCCAGAAATGATACTCAATCCTCCTCCAATCTTCAATTGATTACCAGATGAGACACGGTATTCACCTAAGGCATCATGGAAAAATGGAGCAATTTTCCGATTCCCCGTTGCATTGTATTGGGCATTAAAATTGTTTTGACCAAATTGAAAGTACATGAATGTACGGTCTGTAATTTGACCATATAATTGCATTCGGGTTCTCCTTAAACCAATATCAAAAGATTGATTTTGAAGACTTCCATTTACGGTTGTTCCCGGATTATTGTCGTTGAATCTAAACCAAGCTTGATTTAAAAATGTAACTTGAAAATAGCGAGATCCAGATTCGTTTAGTTTTAGTTTAAGTGCTTCTGTATCAGGTGTTTTTTGTGCTAAAGTGGAAAAGCAGGCAATTAGGCTTACCCATAAAATAATGGTTTTTTTCATGGCGGAATAATGGGTTAGAACGGAATTTTACCGATCAAATTGGAAAGAAAATGGTTAAAGGGATTGAATGATAGCTTGTTGGCTATATTCGGTAATTACTATATTGCTTGAATAAAGCGAGTAATCGAGATTTGATGATAGCAAATTTATCAAGATGCGGAATTTCAGAAGCAGCTTCCGAAGCGTAGGTAGAAGTTGAAATGACCCGAATGGCGAGGTGGCTAGAAACCTTGTCTTGCTCTTCGTGTAAATCTTCCGAAATTTCTTCTTCCTCTATGGCGTTAAAGTATTGAACTTTGCCGCTTAGGCTTTGACTAAATTTGGATTTTATGGAGTTGGGATTCGTATGTGCAAAGGCGCCTTTACCCACGAATGTTAAGACAATCGTAGCAAAAACAATCAGAAAAATTTTCATTTTCTTGTTTGACATGGGCCAAAATTGCATTTGGAATTTGAATAAATCAACTAATATGGCTTTTTTTTAAAATGTCACTTTGTTTTAGCAAATATGATTTTTTACAGATTCTTAGTCATTTCGAATGAAAAAACTTCCTGAATTCATTTCATGCGCCATTTCTTCAATGGTTTGATGGTCAAATAAATACATGAAATTCTCTCGAATAGGTTTGTATTGATCGTGCATTGGACAAGGATTTTTTTCTGAACAACGATTTAATCCCAAGACACATTTGTCAAATAGCTCTCCTTCTCCCATAACTTCAACAATCGATTTGACTGATTTTTGTTTGGCAGACTCCGTGATAAAAAAGCCTCCATTGGGTCCTCTCACGGAGCTGATGACTTGATTATTTACGGTTAATTTTTGTAAGATTTTAGCTGTAAAAAATTGCGGAGATTGGATCGCATCAGCAATTTCAGCTAAACCAAGCTTTTGTTGTTCCGAACTTTTTTGAGCAATAAAAATTACAGCTCTTAAAGCATATTCCGTTGCTTTTGAAAACATAAATTTTCTTTGAAGGCTCAATTTAGTAAATAATATCCATCAAAAAAGGTCTTTGGAGAAGCATTTGAATGGGTGAAAATAAATAAATATATAATAAAGGATAATATTGTCCTTTATTATATATTTGCTTTCAGATTTCACCATTAAACAAATCAACAGATGCCTACGATAAAAGAATTTACCTTGGTAGTGCCTGACCTAGAACCTAGATTAAAGCACTCCACTATTTTTGAACATTTTGATCAATTGGACGAAGGAGAATCATTTTTAATCCAAAATGATCATGATCCTAAACCTTTGTATTATCAGCTTTTAGCTGAAAGAGGGAATCAATTTACGTTTGATTATATCGAAAATGGACCTATCGAATGGTTGATTCGTATTCAAAAAAAGCCTAAGCCAGCAGACTTGCTGACATTGGGAGAATTCGTGAATCAAGATTTTCGACTAGCTTCATTTTTCTCTCAAAAGGGCTTAGATTTTTGTTGTGGAGGTAAAAAGACCTTGAAGCAAGCCTGTACTGAGAAGTCTTTGGACTATTTGGATATGCTATTTCAAATAGAAGAATTTAAAGCGGCCACACGCCAAACAAGTGTGCCCTATCAAGATTGGTCCTTGGACTTTCTAGCGGATTATATTGTTAATACGCATCATACTTATGTTAGAAAACACTTGCCCGATATTCAACTTTTTGCTGAAAAAGTCCAGCGCGTTCACGGTGATAGGCATCCTGAATTGATTCGAGTATATCAGTTAGTGGTGGAGATAGCAGAAGAATTGACGATGCATATGATGAAAGAAGAGCAAGTTTTATTTCCTTTTATTAAGGCCTTAACTCTGGCTAAGAAGACAAATGAAAAGCTCGCGCCTGTTCATTTTGGAACCGTACGTAATCCCATTCACATGATGGAAATGGAACATGAGCAAGTAGGTCACAATTTGGAGAATATTCGTACCCTGACTCAAAATTACCTTCTACCAGAAGATGCTTGTGGAACTTACACAGTTCTTTTTCAAATGTTACAAGCTTTTGAGGAGGATTTACATATTCATATTCATTTGGAAAATAATGTCCTTTTTCCGCAATCATTGGAATTGGAAAAAGAATTAACGAATTGATATGCAGCAAGGTAAGAAGTTTCTGAGTGATTTGAAATTGTATTCAGATTACTACAAATGGTTAGAACCCCAAGGTCGCTATGAGCGCTGGGAAGAGGCATGTGAAAGTATCATGGATGGTCACCGCTTAACTTACGGGAGCTGTTTAGATGAGTTGGAACCGTATTTGGAATCGGCATTAGAAAGTATGCAGAATCAAACAGTGTTAGCTTCCCAACGAAATCTACAATTTCGTCATGATCAAATACAGCAACATAATACCCGAATGTATAACTGTACGTCAGGATATATTGCTAGAAATCGAATTTTTCAGGAGATTTTCTATTTAGGATTGTCAGGATGTGGTTTTGGAGGAGGATTGCTAATTCCATTTGTCGATAACTTAAGTCGGATACAAAAGCGGATCAAAGGAACCAAGACTTTTGTTATTGAAGATAATATTGAAGGTTGGGCAGATGCCTTAGGGGCCTTGATGTCTTCCTATTTTGTTGATAAACAGCCCTTCCCAGAATTTGCTGGATATGAATTGAAATTTGATTATTCCCAAATTCGACCTAAGGGGGCCTATATCAAAGGAGGTTTTAAGGCTCCAGGTTCGGATGGCTTGAAGCAATCTTTGGAAAAAATAGAGGATTTGATAGAGAAATGGATCAGTATAGAAGGGGAGAAAATTCGTCCTATTTTGGCCTTCGATATCATTTGTCATGCTTCCGATGCCGTATTATCAGGTGGGGTTCGTCGGTCTGCCTTGAACATGATTGTTGATCCCAATGATGTGGAGATGATTCATGCTAAAACAGGGAATTGGCGACAAGAGAATCCACAAAGAGGAAGGAGCAATAATTCGGTAATTTTGCTGAGAAATCAAGTGCAACAAGAGCAATTTGACTACATCGTGTCGCTTAATGATGGCGCAAATGATATTGGTTTTGTATTTGCCAATAGTTGGTTTGATATGTTTAATCCTTGTTTTGAGATCGTTAAAATCCCCATTCTTTTGCGGACTGATTTTTCTCAAATAGCCTATGAAGAGCTTAGCGATTTTATTGCGCAGCATCAAGACAAATTGGGAATTCAAGGATGTAATTTATGTGAAATCAATGCCGAAAAATGTGAAACAGAGGAGGCGTTTTATCGAGCTTGTATGGATGCGTCAATCTTAGGCACTTTGCAAGCGGGCTATACTTCTTTTCCTTATTTGGGTTCCGTTACGGAACAAATTTTTCAGCGAGAGGCTTTGTTGGGAGTGAGTATAACTGGTTGGATGAACAATACATTTTTGTTCAATGCCCCTATGCTGCAACGTGGAGCTCAGGTGGTGAAAGATACCAATCGGGTAGTAGCAGATATTATTGGAATAAATCCTGCGGCTAGAACTACTTGTGTGAAACCTTCTGGAAATGCATCGGTGGTTTTAGGTACGGCAAGTGGGATACATCCTGAGCATGCTGAAAAATACTTTAGAATCATGCAATTGAATAAGGAGAGTACCACGGCCAATTGGTTGGTAGAAAATATGCCTTTTCTTTTAGAAGAAAGTGTTTGGTCCAATACAAAAAGTGATTTTGTCGTCTTTGTTCCTATTTTGAATCCCAAAGACGGTCTTTTTAAGAAAGATATGAAAGGAGTGAAGCACTTGGAAATGATTCAATTGGTTCAGGAAAATTGGGTAAATGCAGGAACCAATAGAGAACTATGCGCCTATCCACACATGAATCATAATACAAGCTGTACTGTCATTATGGATAATAAGGAGGAAATTATTGCCTATATCTGGCAACATCGAGAAGCCTTTACTGCTGTTAGTTTTATCTCAGATTATGGCGATAAAGACTTTAATCAAGCGCCATTTACTTCTGTGTTGGAATTGGACGAATTGGTGAGTCTATATGGAAAAGGTGCCATATTTGCTTCGGGATTGATTGTTGATGGATTACATTATTTTGACAATAACCTTTGGCAAGCATGTGATCTTTTATTGGATCCTACGATGGTCTTGACGGGTACACGTGAACAAGTGTTGTTAAGAAAGTATTGGTTAAATCGAGCCAATAAATTTGCAAAGAACTATTTTAACGGTGATCTAAAACAAATGATTTATTGCATCAAAGATGTTCATCTATTTCACAAATGGGAAACCGTAACGAGAGAATTTAGAGAGGTGAACTTTGGAGATATTTTAAATCAACCTCAATATAAAGATATTGGAGAATTGGCTTCTATGGCTTGTAGCGGAGGTTCTTGTGAGATAACCCACATTTAAATACGAATCAAAAAAGAGGATGTTGATGTCAATATCCTCTTTTTTGATTTTTATTGATGAATTAATAAGCGCTCCATCCACCATCAACAGTTAGTATTTCCGCATTCACAAAACTAGAATCATCGCTGGCTAAGAACAGGGCAGCTTGTGCTATTTCCGAAGCTTCACCGGCTCTCGGGTTGAGTGCTAGACCAGTCATAATACGGTCATTGACTAAAGGTGTAATTTTAGTCATGTCAATGGTCTCACTGATACTGGTATTGACGGCACCGGGTGCAATTCCATTGCACCTAATTCCTGATTTACTGTACAAATACCCCGTACTTTTAGTCAGTCCTACTAAAGCATGTTTACTAGAGGTGTAAACTGCTCCTGCCGCTCCTCCTTTTAAGCCCCCAATGGAGCAGACATTGATAATATTTCCCTTTCCTTTTTCTAAGAATATTTTAACAGCACTTCTCATGGCTTTAAATGGCCCTTCGAAATTGACCTTCATAACCTTTTCCAACATACTATTTTCTACTTCTCCTACGGGTTGGAAATGATCCATAATGCCTGCATTATTGACCAAAATGTCTAAGGTTCCATAGGTGGAGACAGCGGTATTAATTAGATTGTCTATATCGGCTTCAATACTCATATTAGCAACAACTGTGTTGATTTCTCCACCAGCAGATTTTACTTCTTTGGCCAATTCGTCAAGTCGACTTGGATTAATATCTCCCGCAACGACCTTAGCTCCTTGCTGGGCAAAAAGCATAACAATGGCTTTGCCCATTCCGGCTCCGGCTCCAGTAACAATGGCAACTTTATTTTCTAACTTTTTCATATGAATTGATTTTCTGAAAATTACCTAATAAATGGTGAAATGATGGGCGAATTTGGCAAGTATTGGTTGAAAAAAGTATGACTTTGCTTAGGTTTTTTCCCAACGCTGGCAAGGTTTGGAACCTTGACAGCGTTACAACGATTGGGCATTTAAATATGTTGTCCAATAACTTGATAATGAATAATTTGATACATTCGTAGTCGAATATCTACTTCCAAACTTCTTCCTTATGTCTACAGAAAAGATATTATTTTCAGAGACTCAAAAGTTTAACCAATGGTGGCTTTGGGTTGTATTAATTGGTTTTTGTGCCTTTTTTTTGTTGGGGACATACAAACAGCTATTTCTGGGAATTACTTTCGGGGATAATCCTATGAGTAATACAGGCTTAGTGATTACAAATGTCTTTTTTGCAGTTTTTGTTTTATTATTCTTGATGTTGAAACTAGAAACTCAAATACAAGCCAACGGAATTTATGTTCGCTTCTTTCCTTTTCATTTTACATTCAAGTTTTATGCATTTGATGTACTTGAAAAAGTCTACGTAAGAAAATATTCTCCACTTTGGGAATATGGAGGATGGGGATTAAGATATGGGATGTTTGGAAAAGGAAAAGCATTTAATGTCTCGGGAGATCAAGGATTCCAATTGGAATTTAAAGATGGAAGTAGGTTGTTGATTGGTACCCAAAAGCCGACAGAAATAGCTGATGTTTTGAGTCTTTTAGGAAAGAGTTAGTTTTTAAATTTCCATTATAGATTTTCACAGCTTTGTTTAACAGGTCTTATAGGCCTGTCTGAATACATTTTTTGGCTTCAGGGAAATTCTTTTGTATTATTAAGCTATGAAAACTTCTATCAACAACTTAACTTCTAGTTTAAGCCAGCTTGTGCTTGGTTTAAGCCTAATGGCCACACCTTTGTTGGCTCAACAAAATCAATCATCCACTGTCAATGCCATTGTCAAAGAAGCAACAGAGAATTCTCATCTCAAGAGAATGGCACATGAACTAATTGATGGCATTGGTCCACGCTTAGTGGGTTCTACCAAAATGCTACAAGCGAGCGATTGGGCAATAGAACAATACAAACAATGGGGAATTGATGCTCGAAGAGAAAATTACGGAACTTGGCGCGGCTGGGACCGAGGTATATCATCCATTGATATGGTTTCGCCCTGGATCAAATCATTAGAAGGAACCCAATTGGCCTTTAGTCCTGCAACCAAAAAACCTAAAACTGGGGAGACAATCATTTTAGCTGATGTAGCGGATTCTGTTGCTTTTAAAGCTTGGTTGCCTCAAGTTAAAGGTAAATTTGTTTTAATTTCTATGCCTCAAATGACAGGTAGGCCTGATTATAATTGGCAAGAATTTGCTCAAAAAGAATCGTTTGAAACGATGAAGAAAGAGCGGGAGGCTCAAATGGAAGCTTGGAGAAAACGTATATCTAAGACGGGTCTTACCAACGCAAAATTAGCTTTAGCTTTGGAAGAAGCAGGTGCTATTGGAATTGTTTCCAGTACTTGGTCAAACGGGTTTGGGGTCAATAAAATATTTGCTGCTTTTACTCGAAAGATTCCTACGGTCAATGTGGCCTTGGAAGATTATGGTCTTTTATATCGTTTAACTGAATCAGGTAATCAACCCAAAATTACAGTCAATACCCAATCCAAAGAACTTGGCACGGTACCCACATTTAATACACATGCTGAAATCAAAGGGACAGAAAAGCCTAATGAATATGTTATGCTTTCGGCCCATTTAGACTCATGGGATGGAGCAACTGGCGCCACAGACAATGGCACAGGAACCTTGGTGATGTTGGAGGCTATGCGTATTTTGAAAAAAGTATATCCAAATCCTAAACGGACTATTTTGGTGGGACATTGGGGAAGTGAAGAACAAGGTTTAAATGGATCAAGGGCTTTTGTGGAGGACCATCCTGAAGTTGTGGCAAACTTACAAGCTTTATTCAATCAAGATAATGGCACAGGGCGAGTGGTGAATTTGGGAGGATCTGGATTTGCCAAAGCAAAGGATTATTTAAGTAAATGGTTAGCAGCGGCTCCAGATACAATTAAAAATAGAATTAAAACCAATTTCCCTGGTACGCCAGGTGGGGGAGGCTCTGACTTTGCTTCTTTCGTTGCTGTAGGCACACCTGGTTTCAATTTAAGCTCTTTGAGCTGGTCTTATGGCGCATATACTTGGCATACTAACCGAGATACATACGATAAAATTGTTTTTGATGATGTAAAGAGTAATGCCATCTTGACGGCAATTATGGTGTACATGGCTTGTGAGGAACCAGAAAAGATTTCTACCGAAAAGGCTGAATTACCCGCTGGACAAAAGTGGCCTAGCCAAGTGAAATCAAAGCGAAGTGGTGGTACCAATTAATGAACCTGCTTGGGCATTTCTAATGATGTTAGAATCATGTGAATTTTAATTAAACAAAACCTATTGAAATGAAAAAAATACTTTTTCTCTTGTGTTTACTTTTTTCTGTCCATCTGACTTTAGCTCAGCCTACAGAAAAGCAAATTAAAGTTCAAGTATCCGCAGATCATCCTGATTGGCTTTATAAACCCGGAGAAAAAGTAAATTTTTCTATCGTAGTTTCCAAAAATGGAAGCCCCATTCCTCAAGTCAAAATTCGCTACGAAATTGGACCAGAGAAACAAGAACCTTGGAAAAAGGATAATCAAGTTTTAGCCAATGGCTCCACTCAATTAGACGGAGGGACGCTTACTTCAGCTGGTTTTCTTCGTTGCATTGTTATTGCCGAGGTAGATGGGAAAGAATACAGAAATCTAGCAACGGTTGGTTTCTCTCCTAATTTATTACAAGCTACCGTGGCTAACCCTTCCGATTTTGATGCATTTTGGGATAAAGCGAAACAAGAATTAGCTAAAATTCCTCTGGATGCTAAAATGACTTTAATGCCAGAAAGATGTACGGAGAAAACCAATGTCTATCATGTGAATATTCAAAATTATCGATTGGGGGCTCGCTTGTATGGGATCCTTTGTGTACCAAAAAAAATTGGGAAATATCCTGCATTGTTGCATGTGCCAGGTGCAGGAGTTAGGCCTTATGCCGGGGATATAGCCAATGCTGAAAAAGGAATGATAACACTTCAGATTGGCATACATGGTATTCCTGTTAATATGGACCCATCTGTGTATACTGATTTAGGAGCAGGAATCTTGAACGGATATCCAACCTATAACATGGATGATAAGGACCGTTTTTTCTACAAACGGGTCTATGTAGGCTGTGTTAGAGCCAATGATTTTTTAACTTCTTTGCCTCAATATGATGGCCAAAATTTAGCGGTTACTGGTGGTAGTCAGGGTGGAGCTCTATCTATCGTAACTGCCGCCTTAGATAATCGGGTGAAATTTTTGGGCGCCTATTATCCTGCATTAGCAGATGTGACCGGTTATTTGTTTAATCGAGCTGGAGGATGGCCGCATTATTTTGATAAGAACAGTCGAGCTGTCAATGAAACCAAAGCTAAATTAGAAACTATTGCCTATTATGACGTGGTCAATTTTGCTCGTAGATTAAAGGTTCCTGGTTTTTATTCTTGGGGATTTAACGATGAAACTTGTCCACCTACTTCTATGTACGCGGCTTATAATGTGATTTCAGCGCCCAAAGAATTGTATCTGGCCTTGGACACGGGACATTGGAATTACCCAGAACAAGTTGAGAAGATGACGAATTGGTTAACCGGTAATCTGATTAAATAGCTCTTAAGTTTTGCTTTTTACCTTAAATGACCAAGTCAATAAGAATTCAGCTACAATGATTCCTTCTTGGTTGGTGGCGGTCGACTTGCAAATCATTTTGGTGCCTTCTCCACTTTGAATGGCAGCTTCAATGGTGTTTTGAATGGCTTCTCCGTCTTCACATGTGAATAAAATAATGCCTGAGGCTTTCTTTAAAAAGGAAGCCTCTATTTTTTCAACCAACATGCTGATAGCGGGTTTTCTTTCATAAACCTGGGAAAAAGCCAGCATGCCACAACTCATTTCTGCGGCCATGGCCTCCACTGCAAAATACATGGAATTAAAGGGGTTCTGGTTAAACCAGGATTTCTTCACTCGAACAACACAGGTTTTGTCATCAAAATGCTGAATATTCAATCCGGCCCAGAAAGCCGCAGATAAGCGTTGGAGTATAAAAAACTTGAATAAAATGGGATTGGTAATGATTCTTTGAAACTTGCCAAAAGATGGATTCATATAATGTTATCGCTTATTTAATTTGGGATGAAAATGTTTTTTTCAAAGGTATTTCATTTTCTGTACAAATTTCAAAATCGCTACTTTGAGTCCTATTTTGAGCTGTCGAATTAACGCCTTTCGACTTTCCTGCTGGGACTTCATATAAGCCTTTTCCATTTTTGATGGCCTCATCCCAATGGTAAAATAGATCCCACCAATTTGTTAGTTTTTGATTGTTATAGGTCAAATTATGGTTTAAACCTGGAATAGACTGCCACCAAAAAATTAGCCACTTTACTTGGGCATCCTGACTATAATCCGTTGTCTGATTGCGACCGTAATTTTTGTTTACGAAAGAATATGGATAAACGATGTTTTTCCAGAGATCCCGATTAACCTTGGTAATTGCTCCTCCAGAGGCTTGCCAATCTAAAATATCACTACTGACCAAATTTGTATTATCATAGTCATAATCAACAGAAGTATTGGGTGGAAAATGAGTCATGCCAACTCGATTTAACGGTAGGCCAGAGGAAGGCTTGATTCCTACAAAGTAATTCTTAAATAGAGCACTCCCAATGGCGGGCTTATGAACTAAATTCTCAATATAATTCATTTGAGCCTCTATCTGATGACCCCGGTTGTGTAAATTGGTATCTGCTCCACGGTGGCCAGAGTTTCCGTATACGACGTAGGTATTTTTGTAAATAGGTAAATCATTTGGGAAATAATAGGAATTCGAGACATCACCTGTTGTAGGGCTCGACATATTGGATTCTGGGAAATTATAATAAGTATTGGGGTCATTATAGGGTGAATTGACCACAGATGGGATTTTGTCTTTGACAAATGCATTGAACCAAATCTCTTTCACTTGGTATTGGTTAACTAAGGTATCCATTCCTAGTTTTTGGAATAGTTTATGGTAATCAAAGGTTTTAAGGCCAGTGATATAATTCGTGAATTCTACTTCATAGACATTGAAAAATTTAATAACCTTAAACCCAGCGTAGGGCTTAGCCTCTTGAGTGGTATTGTATTGTCTAAATCGAGAGCCTTCCTCTATGCCAAATTTGGTAATTTTTAATTCTCCTGTAAACCTATTTTTCGCTTCTTGTAATGTCGAATTCTTTAATTCCCAGTAATCGTCTGGCGCTAAATTCATATCTAGATTAATGCCGTCTTTGGTTGGTAAAAAACTAATGACTACTACTGGAACCACGATGCTACTCGAACTTACGGGTGTCTTTAGAAATACATCAAAATCAGCCACATCTTCCACTGGACTAATGGTAATGGGATAAGTCTGACTTAGATTTTCAAGATCTATCTTCAGCTGAATTTGCCCACTTTTAATCGCTAAGAGGTTCTGATTGGTTAGCTTTGCTACCAGGCTGCCATCGTCAAGGAGGGAACTCGTAAATCCTTGTTCTACTATTTTCTTTGTGCCTGATTTGTAGCTTACTTCTAGCTTAATCGGGTAGTTTTGAGAAACAAATAAACTGCTAGGCTTATTAATTAGATCTAATTTAATGGGGTAATCCGTTACGAAAGTGGCTTTGACTTGCACGGCTTTATCTACACGAATAGAACTGGGATTGGACTCGCTACTTAGATCACCAGTCCAACCTTTAAATACCCAACCATCGACGGGATTGGCTTTTAATTGAACCACTGTGCCGGAGGAATATGGTGTAGAGGATTGCGTACTGATGATGGTTTCTTGAACAGTTCCTTGCCCCTCTATTTCAATGCTTAAAGGGTAAGTTCTTTTTTCAAAATTAGCCGTGATGCTTTTGTCTGAATTCATATTCAGACTATATGGATTAGAAGTTCCAGAAATACTTCCGCTCCAATCTTTGAAAAGGTATTCGGGAGCAGGATTTGCCAATAGAGAGATCATTGTACCTTGCTCAAATGTACCTGTAGATGGTGTAACGCTTCCTCCTATGTTGGGAACAGCCACCACAGATAATCGATGCTCTATGGTTTCTTTCGAACAAGAAAAAAGGAATAGAGCTATTAGGCAGAGAATGACTTGTTTCTTGCACATGGATGGAATATTATTTCGGCTGTGTTAATGTAAGTGTCTTGTAAATATCTATTCATTTATTGAAAATTTACTGGATTCTGACAATTATCATTAAATTAACCGTCTAGCTGTGCTCAACTCAATGGAGAGCCCAATCTGAGTGTTTTTAAATTAAAAAAATATCCTATGAAACGAGTTTTTAAAATCATTGCTTGGACTTTTTTGGGCTTGGTCATTAGCCTTTTTGCTCTAGGAGCATTGTTCATGTACAAAGTGCAAAACGGTTTCCCAGTATCATATGAAACAGAAAAACCACATTTGACTTTAGCGGAAAATCAACCAGCTATTTTATTGTTCTCAAAAACAACGGGTTTTCGACACGGTGAATCCATCGATGCATCTAAACCTATCATTCAGGCTATGGCTAAGAAAAATAATTGGTCAGTATTTGAAACGGAAGAAGGAGGGGTTTTTAATGAGGAGCAATTAGCTAAATTCAAACTAGTCATATTCAATAATTCGACAGGTCGGGTATTGAATGATGAACAGCAATTGGCCTTAGAAAAGTATGTAGAAAATGGAGGATCATTGATGGGAATTCATGGGGCAGGAGACAATTCGCATCATTGGAATTGGTATGTAGATAATCTATTAGGGACTACTTTTTCTCACCATCCTTTAAGTCCTCAATTTCAAAAAGCAATAGTAACCTTGGAGGCAAAGGTTGATTCTAGTTTAAAAGCCAAGTTACTTGCTACCTGGGAAGGAAATGACGAATGGTATGTCTTTTTTAATCAACCTAAAGATGCTCAAGTAATTTATTTTATTGATGGAGAAAAGATTTTACCTAGTGGAAATATGTTGTGGATGAAGGATAAGAATTTTGGAATGGGAAAATATCACCCAGTAGCTTGGCATAAAACAGTTGGCAAAGGAAAGACTTTTTATACTTCTATGGGACATTCCAAAGAGGTATGGGCGAATCCTGCCTTTACTCAACTAATTGAACAAGGTATTCTTTGGTCTTTAGGGAATTAAACTCTTAGTGGTTTATCATAAAAGCAAAACGGGTCAATCAAAGATTGACCCGTTTGTGAATAATATCATTAACCTACAAAAATCTTATTGACCCATTTGCATACCATCTTGGTTCTGATTGTTGTTTTTCTTCATGCTGCTCATGTTAAATTGTCCAAAACGGATAGACAAAGTAAGACGAATCATTTGAGGGTTAGACAATCGATAGTATTTCTGAGTAAATCCTTCGCCATAAGAGTATCTTGTGTTTCCTCTTGTTCTGAAGATATCATTAGCAGCTAAGGTCAAGGAAGCTAAATCGTTTTTCAAGAATGTTTTCTTGATAGCTAAATCAACTCCATAGAATGGTTCAATGTATCCTTGAGATGAGCTTTGTGCTTGTCCCATAGGTCCACCACCGCCACCACCTTGTCCTTGGTTTTGTGTAATTGGCATATTAGTTTTTCCTTGATAATCCATCGAAAGTTGGATAGACCATTTTTTAGGAAGTTGGAAGGTATTGTTGATTTTACCAAATACAGTCCAAAGACCATCTGTTACCTGAGCTTTATCAATGTTAGCTGTATTGATTTTAGAATTATACATGTTCACATTGGCTGTTAAGTCCCACCAGTTTTGAAGTTTATTCGTGTAAGTTCCTTCAATACCATAGTTGATACTTGAATTGGCATTTACAAATGTGTTGATTAAATCCAATTTACCACTGATCGGGTTGATTTCTTGACTTAAATAACGAGTAATCAAGTTATCTGTATACTTATAGTACCCAGACAATAAGAAAGTAGCTGAACCTTTTGTTTTGCTGTAAGAAAGTTCTCCCGAAGTAGTAAATTCTGGCACTAGGTTGGCATTTCCTCTGGTGATATTTAAACTGTCGCTATAGTCGACAAATGGAATTATCTGGAAGAAATTGGGACGGCTAACACGACGGGTGATACTTAATTGTAGCTGATCGGTTGGAGTTAAATCTTTTTTCAAGAAGATGGAAGGGAATAAGCTTAAAGGATAGCTATTGCTGAAAGTTTGATTGGTATTCAACAATTTTCCATCATAACTAGAGCTCTCTGCACGTAAACCAATTTTATAAGAAATTTTGTTAGCTGTTTTTCCAGAAACGGATACATAAGCAGCATATACATTGTTTTTGTTTTCATAATTGGTAGATGCAGATGGGATGGCTTTGTACACGTCAGAACCTACAGCTTTCAAGGTATTGTTATTTTCATTTACCAATTCAAAAAGCTGAGCTCTTACTCCCATTTCAATATTGCCATCATTCTTCAAAGGCTTCACATAATCCGTTTGGAAAGTCATGAAGTTATTACTTCCAGATCCAATGTTTTTCTGAATTTGAGTACCAGTGATATTACCGTTATTCAAATAGTGAGTAGTATATGTAGCATCGTTTTTGTTAGTACCTCCAAAATAGTTGAAGTCCATGCTCAATTCTTCACCAGCTTTCGGATATGTGTGTTTGAATCCTAGTTGTAAACCACTAGGGTTAAATTCTCTAGATGATTCAGATAAACGATTGCTAAATGTGGTAAAGTTGTTTACTGTACTAGTGATTTTGATATCTTCTGTAGGTGAAAACTTTCCACCACCACCAAAGAATCCAGCTAATGTTAACGTAGTTCTGTTTGTGGCAGCATAGTCAACACTGAAACGAGGGAAAAACATCGACCCTTTGTTTTTACTATTGATATCTTGGTAAACACTTGACTCAACTCCACCAATGTTACTACTTCTTTGGCTGTTTCCTTCGGTATTGTTTCTCATGTTCATTTTCATGCCCATCAAAGTCAAGCTCCATTTATTTTGTTGATAACTGAAGTTACCCATGATGCTAGAACCACCAAAACGGTCTGCACTCAAATTCAACATACCATTGTAACCATTCTTTTTGTTTTTCTTCAATATAATATTGATGATGCCCGCCATACTACCAGAAGCATCGTATTTAGCAGATGGGTTGGTAATAACTTCCACTTTTTCAATGATGTCTGCAGGGATTTGATCCATACTTAAACTAGTAGGTCTTCCATCAATAAATAAAGTAGGACTGGCATTTCTAACTTTAACGTTTCCATCGATATCTACTTGAACGGATGGAATATTTCTCATTACGTCTACCGCAGTACCACCTGACGTTACTAAGTTTTGACCTACATTGAATGACTTTTTATCAATGTCCATTTCCAACAAGGCTTTTGTAGAAGTAACGACTACAGCTTCTAATTCTTTAGAATCAGATAATAATTTGATGTTTCCTAAATCTTTTTCAAATGCGGCCATCATTTTTGCCATAACAGCTGGATCAGGTGCTTGTCCAGGTTTTGGAGCAGAGCTTGGATCCATTTTAGGCATTTCAAATTGAACGGGAGCTTCGTAATTTTTATACCCAACAAAACTGATTTTCAATTTTAGACGAACATTCACTGGAATTTCCTTGAAGTTGAAATCTCCGTTAAGTTCAGCTTGTTGAGCTTTTACTAAAATGTCTTTGTTTTGTTTTGTAGCAGGATCTAATACGGTCTTAAGCAATACCACAGATGCAAATTCCACGGGTTTACCTTGCTCATCGACTACCTTACCGAAAATATGGCCACGATTAAAATTGGGAGCACTGTTTCCGCCGGCACCTGCAGGTCCTTGTGCGAAACTGAAAAAAGAGATCAGTGCAATGATGGATGTTAAAATGTAGTTTTTCATGGGTTGATTGTTAAACTGTTTTGTCTACCTAGAAGGGCTGCAATAATTCAAAATCTGGGTAGAACGGGTATTAATTTTTTAAAATTTCAATGAGTAAATGGGTTGATAATTTTATTTAGGGTTTAATCGGTGGTTGTCTTCTTAATAAATGTATCGCAAAGGTACATTGGGCTTCCAGGTTTGAATTTTTATTCTTCGCAGCTGGGAAATGTATAGATGAAAGATGAAATTGTTGAGAAAAGAAAATGTCATTTGAGAACGAAAAATTGGATTTGTACTAATTTGATATTTAAAATTTAATTTAATTTTTACAGTTTCTTTACGCTGTTTCCATCAGTCATTCTGATCAACACATGGTAATAATAGTCATGCTCATGTGCCTTTGGGATAGCAAAGGTAGGAATGAAAAATTGAACAATTTACTTAAGGTCTAAAATTGTGTCCAGTGGTTTTTATGGAATGTAAGTACTTTGATTTCTTATTTGGAAAGTATAAAAAGGCCTTATTTTAATTTTTTTAGAGATTTTTCACAAGTTGACTAACAAAAGGTTGTCAAAGTGAAAATCTAATTTGGCTATATTAGATCTTGTTCTTATTAGTAAAGGAATTGGATATTATCGAGAGGGCCTAGCTGGGTTGTTCGTAGATTAAAATGAAACTTTCGTCGCAATTGTGTAGGTAATTAACAAGTCTTAACATGAATTAATTTGAAATATTGAAGATAAGCTAGACTTTGAATAGTTATAGTTAATACTTGTTAATTTATTAGATTAAGTATTCAGTTTTTGAAAGATCTGATGTCGTAAATTGTCTAGCTTATTTTGAAGATGGTCCTGTATTTATCTCAGTACAGGACAATAATTTTGAAATATATTTGCGAAATTTACATAAGTGTCGATACGTTCAATGGTAGATTATAACTACTAAGTTTTATTTACTTTCAAGAATTTTCTGAGGCAGAAATGTCTACCTGAATAATCGTTTAGGGTGCCGTAATTGACCCGAAATTTATAAACCCGAATCCTGTTAATTATCAGGACTCGTTTTTTAATGAGGAAACAGAGTAAAAAGAAATATTTATTGGTGTTGGGTCGAGAAGCTCTGGACAGAGATAGTTATTTATATCAGGAGATTTTAGGGAATTTGCAGTTAGGCGGATTTGAAGTAGTTTTTGATCCGATGGATCGAATTCGATTTGCTTTCATGCGAAGGCTAGGTTCTGAGAATATGTTGATCAATCGTATTTTTCTGCCGCTTTTTCGTGCTATGTATGTTGTCTTGGTTCAGCGGCAATGGGTCGATTTCCTGTTATTTATCATGAATCGTATTTCGAGTTTAGAATTTAGGACGAGGGTGGTGGCAAAATACATTGCTGGAATAGCTCCTCATACATCTCATTTAGTTGTTTTAGCAAGGTCAGCAGGCTCTATTGTCATTAGTAGTATAGCCAATCAGATAGCAGTTGATCATATCATTTGTTTAGGGTATCCATTTAAACATCCAGAAGATGGAGATGCGGCATTTCGTACGGAGCATTTGGCTTGGGTAGAAAAACCTATGATGATATTTCAAGGAGAAAGAGATTCCTATGGAGGAAGAGAAGTCGCTAATCAATATACCTTATCTTCCCATATTCAATTGTCATTTATCGACGTTGATCACGATTTCCTCTTAAATGAAAGTGATTTGCTCCTAGTTAAATCAGAAATTGAAAAAGTCTTAATGTCAAAGCAATAGATAAAAGGTTTTGATTAAACGGTTTTTACGTATATATGTAATCGTTCATTATTTCATAGAATTTATTTATCTTTTTGAATATAAAGTATGAAGTAATTATATATTTTGATGGAGATATAAATGGGATTTATTTTGACAAAGAAGAATCCTTTAAATCTTACTACCCGAGGCTTATTGTTAATTTAGCTATGTTTTTATCAAAACTTTAAAAGTTTTAGTAAACTCAGAAGTAATGCATCCTTTGACTATTTCGTCGAAGGATTTTTTGTTTTTAAGTTCGGAGGTTGTTTCTACTAAGCTTATAAATCTTCGGTATAAATATTGTTATCATTTTTTTGCGAAACCGAACGGTTGCTTATATATTTGCAAACGAACGGTGTCAAATAAAATTTGTTAGATGAGAAGAGATATTTTTCAGGCAATTGCAGATCCAACAAGAAGGGCTATTCTTACTTTAATTGCTTTGCAGGCTATGACACCAAATGCAATAGCCGAAAATTTTAATACGACTAGGCAAGCTGTTTCCAAGCATTTACGTATACTGAGCGAATGTGAATTAGTTAAACAGGAACATCAAGGAAGAGAAATTTATTATTCTTTGGAAGTATATAAAATGAAAGAGGTAGATCAGTGGCTGGAGCAGTTTAGGGCAATCTGGGAAATCCAGTTTAATCAACTGGATGAGTTGTTAGAAAAAATGAAAACGCAGGCTTAAAAATTTAACAAAATGGAAACGAACTTATTATTTGAATTTACGGTCAATAAACCTGAAAAAACGGTTTACATCACGAGGGAATTTGCCGCTGAACTTCCATTGGTATGGGATGCCTTCACTAAAAAAGAGCTATTAGATCAATGGGTGGCACCCAAGCCGTGGTCGGCCAAAACGAAATATATGAACTTTGAAGTTGGAGGACGTAGATTTTATGCCATGGTAAGTCCAGAAGGGCTAGAAAGGTGGTCGATACAAGAATATACGTCTATTACTCCAAAAACTAATTTTAAGATGTACAATACCTTTGCTGATGCAGAAGAAAACCAGGAATTACCTGGATCAGCATGGGAGTATAACTTTAGTGAGCAAAATGGCATGACTAAAGTCCATATCACCATTGTGAATGAATCGCTTACTCGTTTTGAAAAGATGATTGAGATGGGATTTGAGTTAGGCTTTAAAATGAGTATTGATAACTTGGAGCAATTGTTAGCATCGTTATTGAATAAATGAACTTAGATTTTTTTAAATTCCATTTATCGTTTGCCATTCACCATTTACCATTAAAAAAGGAACCCATCAGGTTCCTTTTGATTTGTGCCCCCGGAAGGAATCGAGTCGAACGCGACCCCGGACTCATCATAGGTACCGGAAACCTACATGAATTTAAAATGCAGGTTTATTAAGTTCAATAGCCATATTTGGGTCTTTTTAAGTAGGGAAATGGTGATTTTTGAATGTTTTGTTTCTCAATATCAGAAAGTATTAGACATAAAAAAGGACATCTCTCGTTGAAATGTCCTATTGCTTGACTGATTGGTCAATTTGTGACCCCGGAAGGAATCGAACCTTCATATTAGGTACCGGAAACCTACATTCTATCCATTGAACTACGGAGCCAAAGGGCCAAAATTACGAAAACTTCTCCAACTGTTTGACAAGCACTCCGAAATCTTTCGGATAGGGAGCTTCCACGGTAATTTGGCTGCCGTCAAGTAGATTGAAACTCAAACTGTGAGCATGTAAGGCCACACGACGTATCAATGGCAGCTCTTCTGTATCTTGTTTGAGATGAAACTTCTTTTTTAATTCTGACAAATAAATATCCTTGCCTCCATACATGGCATCCGCCACAATCGGAGCTTTTAAGCAAGCCAAATGTATTCGAATCTGATGCATACGTCCTGTAATAGGCATACATTCTACCAGAGTATAATTCTTGAACACTTTCAAAGTCTGAAACCAAGTTTCGGCATGTTTGCCCTTTGCGCGGTCTATCACCACGATTCCATCTTTCAGTGGAAGAATTGGTAAGTTGACCAACATGCCATCCCAATCATGCATACCTTCTACCACAGCATGGTAGCGCTTTGCCGTTTCCCGATGCTCAAATTGCATAGAAATATGTCGATATGCCTCTGGATTTTTAGCTATCACTAGGGCGCCAGAGGTCTCTTTATCCAATCGATGTCCTACTTGTGCATCATCTGAATAGGCCTTGGCCAATCGTAAGATATTGGGAGCAAACACATCCTTGCGCTCATCCAACGTGGCAATTCCAGAGGGTTTATTGATAACAAAAAAATCGCTGTTTTCGAAAAGGATAGCGTCCTCTATTTTCCATTTCATAGACAAATTTAGTTCGGTAGGCTAATTTTTCCTAAACTTAACCATGGGGAATCCCCTAGTCGTCTATTGGGAGTTACTTGATCATCCATCAATGTCTCATTGGCTAATAAAGCAAAAAGCACCGCTTCTTTGGCTTCCGAGGCAATCCCTAAATGATCACTTTCGGTCACTTGCATGTTGGGGTTAATCTTGGCCAGTCGTTCCATTAATAGTGGATTTTTACTTCCTCCGCCACTAACAATCAATTGACAATCTGTCGTACGAATTGCGGGAATATAACTTTGCATAGCTTGAGAGATGCTTTGAGCGGTTAATTCTGTCAAGGTTCTCAAAGTATCTACTGGGGTCAAAGAATAAGCGTTTTCTTGGATAACTTGATTTAATAATTCTAGATTGAAATATTCAGGTCCTGTGCTTTTTGGAAAAGCCTCATAAAAAAACGGTAAATTCAACATGGAGTCCAACAAAGGAAGATGCAAAATACCCTGTTTAGCTAATCTAGCATCTTTATCATAATTAAATCCAGGAAAATGTTGGCGTACATATGCATCCAATAAGGTATTGCCTGGCCCAGTGTCAGTTACTAAAATATCTTTGGGATCTTGACTGGCTGATAAATAGGTGAAATTTCCTATGCCACCAATATTCAATAAAATACGATGTTCTCCTTTTTTAGAAAATAAAAAATAATCCCCATACACTGCCAAAGGAGCTCCTTCGCCGCCACCAGCGATATGTTTTTGTCGGAAATCGGATAAAGTAATGATCCCTGTCAAATGAGCAATATGATCTCCATCGCCAATTTGTAAAGTAGAGTTGGGTAAATTCCCGGAACGGATTGGGCGATGCATTACTGTCTGACCATGAGAGGCAATAGCATCTACTTCATTTGGAGCAATTCCCCAGCTTTGTAAACTATCTAAAATATATTGGGCATGTAATCGACCAATTTGTGCATTCAAGGTAGATAAACTCGGAAAATAGATTTGTTCCTTGGCAAATACTTCACGAATGTACTGTTTGAAATCCTCAGGATAGGGAATGGTTTGGTGTTTGATTAGTTCCACCTGAGTATTTAATCCATAACCACTAAACCGACAAAGCGCTAAATCCAAACCATCTAAGGAAGTTCCAGACATCAAACCTAAAATCAAACGATTAGGTTGTTGGGAAATCCGATACAGCTGTGCGATTTGTGGGTTCAATTTCTACGGATGGTTTAAAATAGATGGGCAGGTTATTCTATGAATGGGTCTACATGGGAACTTAGATTTGACATGTAGATTTGACAACTTTTCAAAAGTTGTCAAATCTCAAGCGAAGTTACAAAAAAACAGCCTTTCCTTTTGATATTAATTATCAGGCAAGTGATAATTAATTGATAATTACAGCACCTGATTTCGTATATTTGTATCATTTTTAAACAATTTGACATTCATGGCTTTAGATGTAATTATTGTTGGAGGAGGTATCGTTGGTTTGGCAACAGCTCAACGATTATTAGAAGCAAAACCCGATTTGCAAATCGCCCTATTTGAAAAGGAAAATATGGTTTCTCTACATCAAACTGGGAATAACTCGGGTGTTATCCATTCTGGATTGTATTATAAACCAGGTTCTCTAAAAGCCAAAAACTGTATTGAAGGCTATCATCAATTAATTGCTTTCTGTGAGCAAGAATCCATTCCATTTGAATTGACAGGAAAGATTGTGGTGGCAAGTAATCACGAACAAAGAAGTCAGTTAGAAAATTTATATCAAAGAGGTCAACAAAACGGTTTGGAAGGTTTAAAGAAACTTTCTTTGGCTGAAATGCAAGAATATGAACCTTATGTGACCGGTGTAGAGGGGATGTGGGTACCGCAAACTGGGATTGTAGATTACCGAGTGGTTGCGGCTAAATTGGCCGAAAAAATCCAACAAGCTGGTTGTACCATACATTTAAACGAACAAGTGATCGGTATTACTAAAGGAATTAGTTATTCCATCGTCGAGACGGTCAAAGGGGTATATGAAACCAAATTGATCATTAATTGTGCCGGACTATATTCGGATGAAGTGGCCCAATTATCTCAAAGAGAGCCATTGGATGTGCGGATTGTGCCATTTAGAGGGGAATATTTCAAGTTGAGAAAAGAGAAAGAGTATTTAGTTAAAAACTTGATCTACCCCGTACCGGATCCTAATTTCCCGTTTTTGGGTGTGCACTTCACACGCATGATGCGCGGAGGTGTGGAGGCGGGACCTAATGCTGTTTTGGCCTTTAAAAAAGAAGGGTACAAGAAATTGGGAGTAGATTTCAAAGAACTTTGGAATACATTAACCTGGCCAGGCTTTCAGAAAGTGGCTACTAAATATTGGGAAACTGGTTTGGGCGAAATGTACCGAAGCTTCTCTAAAGAAGCCTTTACTAAAGCCTTACAAGTGTTAATTCCTGAAATTCAAGAGCAAGATTTAGTGGAAGGTGGAGCAGGTGTGCGCGCCCAAGCTTGCGATCGTAATGGTGGTTTATTGGATGATTTCTCCATCATTGAAGACGCAAAAATTATCAATATTTTAAATGCACCTAGTCCAGCTGCTACTTCTTCATTGTCTATTGGTAAAACAGTGGCAGGTATGGCTTTAACTAGATTTTAACAATTTTATGGGCTTAGGGAACCCCAATTCACTTGAACACGTTCAAGAATTTTACCTTCACCATTAGACGACTCCCCATGAAATTATTATTTACCTATTTAAGTCATTATCGTTGGCGTGTAGTAGGAGCTTTAGCTCTAGCTGCAACCAATCAGATTTTTTCCTTGATGGACCCCTACATTTTCAGGAAAATCATTGATGATGTTGCTGCTGTATATCGATCGAATACGCATACCATGGACCAATTTATTCAGGCTATTTGGCCTTTGGCATTGGCATCTGTTGGTGTGGCATTCGTCTCTAGAGTGGCCAAAAATTTTCAAGATTATGTCATCAATACCGTCACTCAAAAGGTAGGTGCCAACCTCTATTCGGATGGCATTCGACATTCGTTAGAGCTACCATATGAAACATTTGAAGATCAACGGTCGGGAGAAACCTTAGGCAAATTGCAAAAAGTACGTATTGACGTCGAGAAGTTAATCACAGTAGGTATTAATATTCTTTTCCAATCGGTCATAGCGCTCATTTTCATTTCGGTATATGCTTTTTCAGTACATTGGATGATTTTGCCCTTGTTTTTACTGACAGGGCCACTAATCGCTTTTGTTTCTTCTGTATTAAGTAGAAAAATTAAGACCATTCAGATTCAAATTGTTAAAGAATCTACAGCCTTAGCCGGATCCACGACTGAATCGCTTCGAAACATAGAATTAGTAAAATCCTTAGGGTTGGCAGACCAGGAAATACGTCATTTGAATGCCACTACGGAGAAAATCTTATTGTTAGAGCTTAAGAAAGTGCGTTATGTACGTTCTATGGCTTTTGTTCAAGGTACATGCGTGAACTTATTACGCATGTTGATGGTCGTGGTGTTGATTTATTTGATTTACCAAGGTCAAATCACCATTGGTCAGTTTTATTCTTTAAATATCTATTCTTTCTTCCTATTCAATCCATTACAAGAGATTGGTAATGTGGTGAATACCTATCGTGAAGCGGAAGTGTCTTTGCAAAATTTTGAACAAATTTTGAATATTCCTGTAGAGAAGAAGCCAGATAATCCTAAAGCCATTGCTTCGATTCAAACTTTGCAATTTGATCAGGTTAGTTTCCAGCATCAATCAGCCAATTCCGAAGCTTTGAATAACATCAGTTTTGATGTGAAAGGGGGAGAAACCATCGCCTTTGTAGGTCCATCTGGCGCAGGAAAATCCACCTTAGTGAAATTATTGGTGGGTTTATATCGTCCCAAAAAAGGAAAAGTATTTTACAATGGAGAGGAAGGGGAACACATTGATTTTGATCAATTAAGAAAGAAGATTGGATTTGTGACACAGGATACACAATTGTTCTCAGGTTCGATTCGTGAAAATTTATTGTTTGTTAATCCCAATGCCACCGATGCCCATTGCCTAGAGGTATTGGAAAAAGCAGCTTGCCAAACATTGTTAGCTCGGGCCGACAAAGGTTTGGATACCTTAATTGGAGAGGGCGGGGTCAAAGTGTCTGGAGGAGAAAAGCAACGCTTGAGTATTGCAAGGGCTTTATTACGTGACCCCAATTTATTGGTGTTTGATGAAGCAACCTCAGCATTGGATTCCTTGACTGAAGAAGAAATATCTGAAACTATCCGAGCCATTTCTCAAGAAGCAGAACATTTAACTATTTTGATTGCTCACCGATTATCGACCATCATGCATGCTACCCGAATTTATGTGTTGGAAAAAGGACGCATTGTTGAGCAAGGTTCTCATGAGCAGCTAATTGAAAGCAAAGGTTTGTACTATGCCATGTGGCGTCAGCAAGTTGGAGAAAACAAATCCAGCGAAAGCTTGTAAGAAACCTTTAAAAAATTTTGCAATTCCTTGATTACCCATACATTATTTGGGAATCTTTTGTTTCGAACAAATAGGATTGTGTATATTTGTTGTTTGAAAAAATTTCATACCAAAAGACTATGTCATTAAATAAATTCTCCAAAACTCTTACTCAAGAGATAACAAACCCTGCAGCTAAGGCTATGTTGTATGGAATCGGATTAACTTCTGAGGACATGCAAAAAGCACAAATTGGAATTGCTAGTACAGGTTATGAAGGTAACCCATGTAACATGCATTTAAATGGTTTGTCGGTCCATGTGAAAAAAGGAATTCAGGAGAACGGCATGGTGGGTTTGATTTTTCATACCATTGGTGTGTCTGACGGAATGACTAATGGAAACGATGGAATGAGCTATTCATTGCCATCTCGAGATATCATTGCTGATTCCATTGAAAATGTAGTGGGTGCGCAGTGGTATGACGGAGTAATTGCTGTGGTTGGATGTGATAAGAATATGCCTGGAGCTATGATGGCTTTGGCACGTTTGAACCGTCCAGGCATGTTGGTTTATGGAGGAACCATTAAATCGGGTTTATATAAAGGAGAGAAATTAGATATTGTTTCAGCTTTCGAAGCATTAGGTAAGAAATTTGCTGGAAACATTTCAGATGAGGATTATGAAGGAGTAATTCGTAATTCTATCCCTGGTCCAGGTGCTTGTGGTGGTATGTACACAGCGAACACCATGGCTTCTTCTATGGAGGCAATGGGTTTAGTATTGCCTAATTCATCTACTTATCCAGCTACCCACGAAGGCAAAAAAGAAGAATGTTTAGCTATTGGTGCGGCAATGAAAGTCTTGTTGGAGAAAAATATTTGTCCACGTGATATCATGACACGCCACGCCTTTGAAAATGCGATGACAGTGGTGATGGCATTAGGAGGATCTACCAATGCTGTTTTACATTATTTGGCGATTGCTCATTCAGCAGGAATTAAATTTACCTTGAAAGATATTCAAGATATTTCGGACAGGACTCCATTGTTAGCGGATTTGAAACCTTCTGGTAAATATTACATGGAAGATGTATTGGCTATCGGCGGTATGCCAGCTATTTTGAAATATTTGTGGCAAGAAGGCTTCTTACATGGAGAGTGTTTGACTGTGACTGGTAAAACCATGGCAGAGAATTTAGCTGATGCTCCAGATTTGAATTTTGAAACACAAAAAATTATTTATCCGGTAGCTACACCAATAAAAGCTACAGGTCACTTACAAATATTATATGGCAATTTAGCTACGGAAGGTGCTGTAGCTAAGATTACAGGAAAAGAAGGAGAGCGTTTTGAAGGTACAGCTAAGGTGTGTGAGCGCGAAGAAGAGGTAATCGAGTTTATTTCTAAAGGAGAAATTAAGCCAGGTCATGTGGTCGTTATTCGAAATGAAGGACCCAAAGGTGGCCCTGGGATGCCAGAAATGTTAAAACCAACTTCTGCTTTGATGGGAGCAGGTTTAGGAAATAGTGTGGCGATGATTACGGATGGACGTTTCTCAGGAGGAACGCACGGTTTCGTCGTAGGTCACGTGACGCCAGAGGCGCAAGAAGGAGGAAATATTGGATTGGTTAAGGACGGAGATAAAATTACGATCGATGCGGTAGATAATCAGATTATCTTACACGTATCCGATGAAGAATTGGCTGAACGCCGTAAGTTGTGGAAGCCATTGGTTTCGGAACATACTTCAGGAGTTTTGAGAAAATACATCAAAAATGTGTCATCAGCCAGCTTAGGTTGTGTCACTGATTTGTAAAAAATGACCAATTCAATTTTTTTCTAAATGCGTATGACTTAAATTAGTCGAACCGTTTAACTGAAACAAAATAAAGACCTACTGTTATCATGGGAAAAACCCAAATAGAAGCTACTCAACCCACAACAACTCAATCCTCAAATTTTAAAACTGGGGCTCAAGCGGTTATGCAATCGTTGGTAGAGCAGGGGGTGAGTACTATTTTCGGATATCCAGGTGGAGCTATCATGCCTACCTATGATGCTTTATTTGATTATCGTGATCAATTGAAGCATATTTTGGTGCGTCACGAACAAGGTGCTGGCCATGCTGCACAAGGTTATGCGCGTATGCTAAATAAGGCAGGTGTTTGTTTGGTAACTTCAGGCCCTGGAGCTACTAATTTAATAACACCTATTGCCGATGCGATGTTGGATTCTACTCCTTTGGTATGTATAGTAGGTCAAGTGAAAGCTAATCTATTAGGTACAGACGCATTTCAAGAGTGTGATGTCATCGGTATGTCCATGCCCATCACCAAGTGGAATTATCAAATTGTTGATCCCAATGAGATTCCTGAAATTATTGCCAAAGCATTTTATATTGCAGAAACAGGAAGACCAGGTCCCGTATTAATTGAAATAACACGTTCTGCTCAAGCAGAAATGATGTCGATTCCATTTAAATACCAGAAATGTGAATCGATTATATCTTACAAGCCAAGATTAGAACCTAAAGAAGAGCATGTGGAGGCGGCAGCTAAATTGATTAATGGAGCTAAACGCCCTTATATTTTGGCTGGACATGGTGTATTAATCTCTCAGGCTGAAAATGAATTAAAGGAATTTGTTGAGAAAACAGGCATTCCAGTAGCAACAACCTTGTTAGGTATGTCAGCCATGGATGCTGATCATCCACTTTTTGTAGGATGGCCGGGTATGCATGGTAATTATGGAGCCAATGTCTTGACCAATTCTTGTGATGTATTGATTGCCATTGGAATGCGTTTTGATGACCGTATCACGGGTGATTTAAGTACCTATGCCAAACAAGCTAAAGTCGTACATATCGAGGTAGACCCTAGTGAGATAGATAAGAATGTGAAAGCGGATGCACCCGTTGTAGGAGATGCCAAAGCAGCATTAAAAGCCTTATTACCTTTGGTAAAGAAAGCTGATCATACTGAGTGGAGAGCTGAGTTTAAGAAGTATGATGATGAAGAGTATGAGAAGATTACCAAGAAAGATTTATATCATGAAGGTAATCAAATCAAAATGGGAGAGGCGGTAGCTTTATTATCTGATAAGACCAAAGGAGAAGCGGTAGTTGTAACCGATGTAGGTCAACATCAGATGATTACCAACCGTTATTACCGTTTCAAAAAGCATAATTCCATTGTAACAAGTGGAGGTGCTGGAACCATGGGCTTTGCCTTGCCAGCTTCCTTTGGAGCCAAAGTGGCTGTTCCAGAGCGTGAAGTGATTGCCGTAATTGGAGATGGTGGATTCCAAATGACTTTGCAAGAGTTGGGTACGATTGCACAAAGTGGCTTACCTGTGAAGATCATTATTTTGAATAATAATTTTTTAGGCATGGTTCGCCAGTGGCAGTCGATGTTCTTTGATAATCGCTATTCATTTGTTGAACTACAAAATCCTGATTTTATTACGATCGCTAAAGGATTTGGAATAGAAGGACATACCGTAAGTGATCGGAATAATTTAGGGGAATCTTTAGATACTTTGTTGAATTCTAAAAAGCCTTATTTATTAGAGATTATTTGTGAGAAAGAAGAGAATGTATTTCCTATGGTACCTGCGGGTGCTTGTGTGACTAAAGTAATGCTTGAGTAGAAATTATATGTTAACAACTTACACTATATCGGTATTTACCACCAACACGATTGGTTTATTGAATCGTATCACGATCATATTCACGCGCAGAAGACTGAATATAGAGTGTTTGACCGTTTCAGAAACTGAGCGTAAAGGAGTATCTCGTTTTACCATTGTTATTCGCAATGAAAATCGGGAGATTGTTGAAAAATTGGTTCGTCAAATACGAAAGATTACGGATGTATTGGCGGTATTTGGTTATTTAGACGATGAAATTGTGTTCAATGAAATCGCCTTATTCAAAATAGCTACGCCATTAGGATCACCAGCTTTGGATGTCAAAACCATTAATTTGGATTGGAATGCTAAAGTTGTTCACTGGGGTTTAGACTATGTAGTGGTAGAAAAAAACGGATCTGAAGAGGAAATCAATGAATTCTATGCTTATTTAAAGCAATGGGAAATATTGGAATATATCAAATCGGGCCGTGTAGCTGTTGGTAAAACAGAAAAAGGATTAGTGGAGTATTTACCGGAAGGTAACTGGGAAATTGTATAAAATTTGAAAGTATAATAGATTAATTAGAAAAGAATATAAATTAAACAAAAACGAAAATGGCAAAGATTAATTTCGGTGGGGTTGTTGAAGATGTAGTAACAAGAGAAGAGTTTCCATTAGAGAAAGCTAGACAAGTATTGGCTGATCAAACAATCGCAGTTATTGGTTATGGAGTACAAGGTCCAGGTCAAGCATTGAACATGAAAGACAATGGTCTGAATGTGATTGTGGGTCAACGTAAAGGAAAAACCTATGATAAGGCTGTTGCTGACGGCTGGGTTCCAGGTGTAAACTTATTTGAAATTGAGGAAGCGCTTCAAAAAGGAACGATTATCTGTTATTTGCTTTCAGATGCGGCTCAAATTGAAATGTGGCCAACAGTGAAGAAATATTTGACTGCTGGTAAGTCATTGTACTTCTCTCATGGATTCGGTATTACTTACAAAGAGAAAACAGGAATTATTCCTCCAGCAGATGTGGATGTATTCTTAGCTGCACCTAAAGGTTCTGGTACTTCTCTTCGTCGTTTGTTCGTAGAAGGTAAAGGTTTGAACTCTTCATTTGCTGTATATCAAGATGCAACGGGTAAAGCTCGTGAGAAATGTATTGCGATGGCTATCGGAGTAGGTTCTGGTTATTTGTTTGAAACAGATTTCTATAAAGAAGTAACGTCTGACTTAACTGGAGAGCGTGGTACTTTAATGGGTGCTATCCAAGGAATTTTTGCTGCTCAGTATGAAGTATTACGTGAAAATGGTCACTCTCCTTCGGAAGCTTTCAATGAGACAGTAGAAGAATTGACTCAATCATTGATGCCATTGGTAGCTGAAAACGGAATGGATTGGATGTATGCCAATTGTTCTACTACAGCACAACGTGGTGCATTGGATTGGTGGAGACCATTCAAAGAGGCTACTAAGCCAGTATTTGAGAAATTGTATAATTCAGTAAAAACGCAAGCGGAGGCTGCTCGTTCAATTGATTTGAACTCACAACCAGATTACCGTGTGAAGTTAGAAGCAGAGTTAACTGAGTTACGTGAATCAGAAATGTGGAGAGCTGGTGCTGCGGTACGTAGCCTTCGTCCTGAGCGTAGCTAGTCAATTGATGTTAAATAAAAAAGGGGCAATTTATTGCCCCTTTTTTTATACCAAAAAATCAAAAAACGCTCACCTTTTTCTAACGCTGTCAAGGTTTCAAACCTTGACAGCGTTGAGCGTTAAACGATTTTCAAAACTTTTTTATTGCTTCTATACATTCAAGTTCTTGATAATCCTTCTTTTTATTTAACGGTAATATCTTTATTTTTCAAATTTGGGACTTACAATGGAATTCATTTTTTGTAAAATAAAATTGATTTTATTTAATAAAATTTTATTCTAGGCATTAGTTGTAAAAAAGTGATTTAGTCTTGAATGGATAATTTAATTAGATTTTTAATCCATTTGTGTTTAAGTATTTCAATTTGTTCGGATTTTTAATCTAAAAAATACCCTTCGTGGCTTTTTTATTTTTTGGTAAATAATGTAATTAAAGCTAGTTTTGCCAACCATTTAACAGAAACAAACCCTATGAATAATCGTATACAAATATTTGATACCACTTTACGCGATGGAGAACAAGTACCCGGTTGTCAGTTAAACCGTGAGGAAAAAATTGAAGTAGCAAAAGAACTTGAAAAATTAGGTGTCGATATCATTGAGGCAGGTTTCCCTATTTCCTCACCTGGTGATTTTGCTTCGGTAAAAGCCATTGCAGAGGTAATTACGGAGGCAACAGTCTGTGGGTTGACTCGTGCAAGAAAAGAAGATATCGATGCCGCAGCAGAAGCATTAAAGCCTGCTCGCAAGCCTCGTATACATACAGGAATTGGAGCTTCTGATGTTCATATCAAGCATAAATTCAATTCTACTCGTGAGAAAATTATTGAGCAAGCTATTTGGGCCGTTGAATATGCCAAATCATATGTAGAAGATGTTGAGTTTTTTGCTGAAGATGCAGGTCGTGCGGATTTACCATTCTTAGCCCAATTAACTCAAGCAGTTATTAAAGCAGGTGCTACCGTAGTAAATCTACCCGATACAACGGGCTATTTGTTGCCACATCAAATGCACCACCGTATTTCATACCTTTTCGAACATGTAGATAATATCCATCAGGCAACTATCTCCATGCACAATCACAATGATTTAGGATTAGCAACTGCCAATACTATAGCTGGTATACAGGCAGGAGCTCGTCAAGTGGAAGTGACCATTAATGGAATCGGTGAAAGAGCAGGAAATACTTCATTAGAGGAGGTTGCCATGATTTTGAATGTCCATAAAGACTTAGGATTTACCACTGGAATTAATCCAAAGCATTTATTCCCCATCAGTAATCTAGTGTCTAATTTGATGGGAATGCCTGTTCAAGCCAATAAAGCGGTGGTTGGTGCTAACGCTTTTGCTCACTCCTCAGGAATTCATCAAGACGGTTTCTTGAAACATGCACAAAACTATGAAATTATGAATCCAGAAGATGTTGGCGTTCCATCATCAGCGATTCTTTTGACTTCCCGTTCAGGACGTGCAGCCTTACGTCACCGTTTGCAATTATTGGGCTTTGAATTAGAAAAGCCTGAATTGGATAAATTATACACTCGTTTCCTTTTAATGGCTGACGAGCGTAAAATGATTCATGATGAGGATTTGAAAGAACTTGTAGGTTAATTCATGTTTGGTGCAGTAGCACTACTTACCAAGTTAATACCTGCTTGATGTAAACAATTTAAAATACCTAAATTGATTTCTTGTTTGACGTTTTGGAATTTTCCAAAATCACTAGTTTGAACAAAGTACGTGACAGAGATATCTAAAGAATAAGTGCCAAAGCCTTCAAAAATAATTTTTGGGGCTTTTTTCTTGCACAATGGCTCTGCCAAAATAAGTTGTTCAATTTGAGGTAAAATGGATTTTATCTGTTCTGGTTTACTTTGAAGAGAACATGATAGGGTGTATTTCGCTCTTCGGAAGTTACGCTCACTCATGTTTTCCAAGGATTGAGACGTTAATAATCGATTGGGAATCATAATTAAATTGCCATCCACGGCTCTCAACCTAGTACTTCTAAAACCAATTTTTTCTACATCTCCCGAAATACTTCCTGCCTGAATACTATCTCCTACCACAAAGGGTAAATCCAAAAATATAGTAAATGAAGCAAATAGATTTTCTAAAGTTTCTCTAGCAGCCAAGGCAAGGGCTAATCCCCCCAAACCTAATCCAGTAATGAGTGCCATCACATCTACTTGGAACACCCGACCTAATAGGACAAATCCTGAGCCCGCAATAATAAATACCATACCTAAGTCGTTCAGGAATGGAATGAATTGCTGCTTTGATTTTTGTTCAACGCCTTGCCACTTTTGTTGAGCAATTAAAATAATCACTTTCAACATCCGAACTACTAACCACGTAAAAGTGATAATGACGGCTGTTTCAAAGGCTTTTTGAAGTAAAAATAACAAACCAAATTTCTCAACTGGATTGAAATGCCAAGCAATAGGAACATGCAAATATTGAATACTGAAATAAAGGAATATCCAAAACAACAAAAGCTCCACTGGCTTTCTCAGCAATTGGATACAATCCTGAACCTGGATAAATTGATTTGGCAAAAAACGAAAGATGATTTTAGAAAAGGAATTGGAAAAGAACCTTCTCATTACTAGGCCAATAATCAATATCCCAACAAAAAATAATATATCCTCCGCCGAATTTTCCAATAAATACCAATTAGCCAATGCTTCTCTCATCTGAATTATCAATTTTGCCCCCAAATATAGAGAATAACTTAGTCGAATGTGAAAAAAAAGTACGACCTTTGCAGACTTACAGGCTAAGCTGTATGGTAAATTATTTTATGATTCTTCGTCCTTTGATTATCCAAAATTCTAATTTAAAAACAAGCCGTGCCTTGTTTTTAGCACTTAGCTTATTATTTAGTGCCTTAAATAGTTTTCAATCTTCAGCACAAACTATCTTGAATTCTCCTCTTTCTTATGTTGGAATGGGTGAACTAGATGAAGGTGGAAGCCCAAGTAATGCTATGATGGGTGGATTGGGTGTATCGAACTCCAACGGGATTTATGCCAATGTGATTAACCCAGCTCTTTTGGCCAGAAATAGATATACGGTTTTTGAAGTTGGCGCCAAAGCTGAATTAAAAGAACTGCAAGATACACGTCAACACCAGCAAATTTTTGGAGGAAATTATCATTCGTTGAATTTAACTTTACCGATTTCAAGTCGCTGGACTGCTTCTATCGGTTTTCGTCCTCACTCCTCAGTGGAGTATGAAACCCGATCATTCCGTCGTTTAAATTTATTAGGTGTGGATAGCTTAATTTATAGCTATGCAGGAAAGGGTGGTGTAACCAAGCTAACATTTAATAACGGTGTACGAATTGGTAAAGATTTTTATGTAGGTATAGGTATCGATTATTTATTCGGAACTGTCAACCGAAATGTTTCTACCCAAAATCTCTCAGACGGTCAGTACTACAAAATTCAATTAGAAAATCGCATTGACTATTCAGACTTCCTATTTAGAGGAGGATTGGCCTATCGTAAGCATCTTAAGAATGACATGTTTATCAATGTTGGAACTTCATTTGATCTTAGCTCAACGCTTAGTTCTAAGCAGTTAAAGCGTTTTGCCATCATGGATTTATCAGGTATAACCGTCATCAATGCAGATACATTAAATAAATCAACTCCATTTGCTCAAAACTTACCCGTTTCTCAGCATTTCGGTGTTAGTTTAGAGAAGTTAGCCAACTGGATGATTGGTATAGATTATTCTAGAACAGACTGGACTAAAGTAGACAATAATTTAGGCCGTTCTTCAAAACTCCCTGTTAGTTCACGCTGGTCGGTAGGAGGTGAATATACTCCTGATTTTGAAGCTATATCTAATTATTTCAAAAGAGTAACGTACCGTGCTGGATTTAGTTATTCATCAACTCCATATGATTACTTAGGAAATGGTAAATATGCAGTAGATAAGTATGTTAGCCTTGGAGTGGCTTTACCTTTGCGAAATCTATCTTATTTGAATATCGCTTATCAAATAGGTAAAAGAGGTGTATTAGCAGATAATGGATTAGAAGAGCAATACCAGCGAATTACCATCGGCTTAACATTAAGTGACCTTTGGTTCCAAAAGGTGAAACTCAACTAATACTTAGCCCATGCGCGATTTGAGAAATCTCTTTTTGCTGCTAGTTCTCACCAGTGTTTCCCTAGCTTGCCGGGAAGAAAAAACAGCTAAAAATCTGATTTATGTAGGTCCAAAATCCGAATTGACGGATATTGATATGGTCTATTCCGATTCAGCCAGAACAGTCGTTCGAATGGTGACCCCTTCTCAAATAACCCTTTATTCAGAAGATCGAGTATATCCCAAAGAAGTGAAACTATGGTTTTACGATAAAATGGGAAATGTTACCTCCCAAATTAGAGGCGATTCCGCGCATTTTTTTAAGCAAAGAAATTCGTATAAACTAATGGGAAATGTTCAAATCTTTAATGTACAACAAGAAGAAACATTAAAAACAGAGGAATTTACTTGGTTGCCAGAAGAAAAACGGGTCTTTACTGAAAAGCCAGTTCAAATACGGACGAAGAAAGAAATTATCTACGGTGTCGGTATGGATGCTGCCCAAGATTTTACGCATTATTCCTTGCGCCACGTGACTAATTCAGTGTTGACAGTTGAGAGTTTACCGACCGACTAAGGACAGTTTTTCAGGGCAATTCGAGCACTATCTAAAGAAAAAATCCGTGGATCATTTCCCCATTTATCTCGAAGATAAGTAACAAGCTCCGCAACGTCCAAAGCTTCTAATTTGCTATTCCCCGGCATGTAATTTTGAAAAGCTTTTTTATTCACTAATATGGCATCTTTTTGACCATTTTTGATGATGCAGGCTATTTGACTAGTATTTAACCTTTTCCAAAGATCTGTTTTAGCTAAGGGAGGATACAAATCTTTTAATCCTGATCCATCTTTTTGGTGGCAGTTTTCGCAATGTTTTTCATATAGCATCATTCCTTCGACCACATATTGTTGTCTAAAAATCTCTTCCTTGCTTTGACAGGACGATTGAACAATAAGTATTGTAACGATGGCCAATAAGCCTAGAATGGATGGAGTGCGTTTCATTTATTTTTCTTTCAATAATAATTCGATGTCTTCTATTAAATGATTGACTTCTTGTTCATTTGTTCCGTCATAAATACCCCGAACATGTCGTTGCTTATCTACTAAAATGAATGCTCCACTGTGAACAAAGCCTCCCGCTTCATTTTTGTCCTCTTGGGCAGTCACCATAAAACTTTTTTGGCCTAATTCATAAATTTTAGCTTTTTCCCCTGTTACCATATTCCATTTAGGGGATTTAATATGCAACCTTGAAGCATAAGCTTTTAACACATGGGGTTGGTCAAAGTCTGGGTCTATACTAAACGATAATAAGGCTAATTGGTTTTCATTTGAATAGCGCTCATATAAGCGCAACATCTGCGTTTTCATTTTGGGACAAATCGTAGGACAGGAAGTAAAGAAAAAATCAGCTACATAAATTTTCCCATCATAATCTTGATCACTAACCCAAGTAGAGTCTTGATTTAAAAATTGAAAGGCCGGGATTTGATGATAAACAGTGTCTACTTTCCCTCCTTTTACTTCCGTATCTTTATGCCCTAATATGGGTAGTGTTTTCTTATCTTGACACCCTGTCAATAGCATGACGGAGAAAATGAATACTCCTCCAAACTTATTTTTTATATTGATTGGCAGCATTGAGCGTTGAGTCTGTGAATGTTTCTACGGATTTTAATTTATTCAATTGCTCATGGAGATAGCTGATTTTAGCTTTGAAATCCATGCTCGACAAGGAATCAATCGAAAATTGATGCATCCAATTCATCATTTCATTGTCGGCTTTGTCCAAGGACTGAATCAGTTTTTTAACATGAACAGAATCGGGGCCATTACTCAAACTATCCAAACTACCTTTAAGTTGAATGATTTGCTCTGTTTTCGGCATTAATTCATCATGCAACGTCATGACAGAATCATTTAATTCCTTTACTGCCGTCTCTTCTGATTGCTTACATGATGCTAGGAGTCCTAGTAGTAAGAGAATATGGAAAAATGGAATGGATTTCGTGATCATAATTTCATTAAGATTGGTGACTACTCATCAGTTTGCGGACATTTTCTTTCAAATCGACATAGCCAGATTGGCCACCGATCATTTTAGCAATTTCATCAATTCTTTCTTCACCTAACAAGGTTTTAATACTAGATACAGTTTTTTCACCTTCATGGTTTTTATACACAAACCAGTGAGTTTGGCCCGTAACTGCTATTTGAGGTAAATGCGTAATGGCAATCAATTGATGGTTTTGACTCATTTGAGTTAACATTTGACCCATTTTGATAGCAATTTCACCTGAAACTCCCGTATCTATTTCATCTAAGATCAAGGTAGGTAAGGCCCTTTTTTGTGCTAATAAATGCTTGATAGATAACATCAATCGACTCAATTCTCCACCAGAAGCTATTTGCTTAAAGGGTTTAGGTGCTAGACCTTTATTTGCTGAGAAAAGAAGTTGAATCTTATCCTGCCCTGATTTACTTAGTTTTGTCGCTTGAATATCCCAGGCAAGACTGGCATTCGGCATACCCAATTGTTGTAGAGATTGAAGCAATGTTTTCTCAATGGCATCCAAAGAATTTACGCGATTCTGATGTAATTCAAGTGCTTTTTCCTGAGCAAAATTCTCAGCCAATTGAAGAGCTTGATTGGCATCCAATAAAGCCTGATCTAGATTTTCATGCTGCGCTAATTCTTCTTCCACCTGATCTCTCAATTGGATTAAGCTTTCTATATCTTTTATTTGATATTTCTGTAAAAGTCGATGTAAAAGATCCAGTCTTTTTTGACATTTTTCCAACTCAATCGGATCCGATTGGAATGATTCAGCTTCACCTTCTACCTCAGCAGAAAGATCTTTTAATTCAATCCAAAGTGATTGAATTCGTTGATTCCATTGTTCAAAAGATTGTCCCCATTTGGATAAACTTTGACTTAATTGTCGAGCTTGTCCAATTTGTTCAATAGCCGCTGATTCTGACAAACTTAAATGATTGGCTAATTGCGCTAATTTTTCTAAAATCTGCTCCGAATTTTGCAATTTTTGTAGTTGCTCACTCAGTTGCTCATATTCTCCAATGACTAATTGAGCTTTATCTAATTCCTCCCATTGAAAATTGAGAAAATCAATAGCTTGATTTCCCTGTCGGGCTTTTTGAGCTAATTGTTCTTGATGACTAAATGCTATTTGGTATGCTTTATAAGCCTTTTCATAGGAAGATTTCAAGGATTGATTTTGAGTAAAATCATCAACAAGTTCCAATGCAAATTCGGGATGGCCCATCCAGCCATTGTCTTGCTGTGAATGTATATCAACCAGTTCTTGGCCAATACGCTTCATGCTTTCTAAGGTAACGGGTGTATCATTGATAAAACTTCTTGACTTTCCTTGAGGGTTAATTTCTCGACGAATCAAACACGGATCTTCAAAATCAATATCCTCTTGCTGGAAAATTTCCTTCAAATGCGGATAAGCAGCTACCGAAAACGTACCTTCAATGACACATTTTTTCTGATCATCGTATAAGCTTTTACTATCAGCTCTTTGTCCTAGAAGTAAAGAAATGGCACCTAACAAGATGGATTTTCCAGCACCAGTCTCACCTGTAATGACAGTCAGACCTTCGGCTAGATGTAAATCAAGCTGGTCAATCAATGCATAATTTTGAACCTCTAAGTGCCTTAGCATGTATCTAAAATGGAAGCTTAAATTTACGTAAAATTATTTGTTGAAATATTTATTTACTCGCTCTTAAAGCTTTTTAAATTAATTTATCAATAATTTGTACCTTTGGAAAAATTTTTCGCCTTAGAATAATTAAACCAGACAAAATGAGTGTTTTAGTAAATAAAAATTCCAAAATTATAGTTCAGGGTTTTACAGGTACGGAAGGTAGTTTTCATGCCGAACAAATGATCGCTTACGGAACCAATGTAGTAGGCGGTGTAACTCCTGGAAAAGGAGGAGGAACGCATTTAGATCGTCCTATTTTTAATACCGTTGCTGAAGCTGTAGCTAAAGCTGGTGCTGATACATCCATTATTTTTGTTCCACCTGCATTTGCTGCTGATGCCATTATGGAAGCTGCTGATGCTGGAATTAAAGTGATTATTTGTATCACAGAAGGTATTCCTACCAAAGACATGATTGTAGCGAAGGAATATATTTCTACTAAAGAATGTCGTTTAATTGGGCCAAACTGTCCTGGAGTAATGACAGCTGAAGAATGTAAAGTGGGTATTATGCCAGGCTTTATTTTCCAAAAAGGTAAAGTGGGTATTGTCTCTAAATCGGGTACTTTAACTTATGAAGCAGTAGATCAATTGACGAAAGCTGGATTGGGTCAAACCACAGCTATTGGAATTGGAGGAGATCCTATCATTGGTACTACTACTAAAGAGGCGGTAGAATTATTAATGAATGATCCTGAAACAGAAGGTATCGTGATGATTGGTGAGATTGGTGGTGGAATGGAAGCAGAAGCAGCACGTTGGATCAAAGCTGATGGAAATAGAAAACCAGTTGTTGGTTTCATTGCAGGTCAAACTGCTCCTAAAGGTCGTCGTATGGGTCACGCAGGTGCCATTATTGGTGGTGCAGATGATACGGCAGAGGCAAAAATGAAAATCATGCAAGAATGTGGTATTCACGTAGTATATTCTCCAGCTGATATTGGAGAAACGATGTTGAAAGCATTATCTGCTAAGTAAAATACTAAAGGATGATTCCTTTTATTGAAAAATCTGCTTCATTCCACGCACTCGTGCTACGATGGAGCAGATTTTTTTTATTGGTACTCATTTTTTTTACAGCAAGCGCTAAGGCTGCCGTCTGGAAGCCTATGCATTCCATTGAAAAGGAATGGCTAGTTTATCAATCAGCTTGGAATAGTTTTTTGCCTTATATACCAAGTCAACATTATGCTTACCATTCCAAGTCTATCCAACTCAACAATAGAGATTACTATCAAGCTTATTTGACTATTAAACCCAAAGAAACCTATCATTTATTTATTGATGGAGCATTTCAGCGTAAATTAGAGAAAGGAGAATTAGTTAGGATGTCATTGGATAGCCTGCTTAAAGTGCATGATAAAGAGCAAGTTATCGCTACTTTTTATAGTAGCACCTTGGAGGGTTTACCTGGCGACTTGAGTATTGAAAAAAAATTTGATCAAGTAATCGCTCAAAATCGGGAAGTTCAATTATTCTTAAATCGAGCTCCAGCTGTTTACACCCATTTTTTTACATTAGGATTTTTGGTACTCCTAGCCTTTTTGGGACTACTATACGCTGGATTTCCTCGATATTTTCAAGTCTATTTTCGATTTACAGATTGGGTCAATTGGGAGAGTAAAGATAATGCAATCGTCAAAAGTCCATTTTCTTTAGCCAATATATATGTGCTATTTATTTTAAGCCTCTTGATATCATTAATGGCTTTTTATAATGGCATTACGTATCGTTCTGGTGATGCTTTTTTTGTAAATGAAGAGAATTACAGCACCTTAATGCCATCCTTATGGTTTGTTTTTTCCAGAACATTAGTGGCCTACTTTATTTTTATTTTACAGTATTTTATTTTTCAACTTTTTGCTAATTTATTTAAACTTAAATCAGTTGCCAATCTACACTTCTTTAAATCGATACAAACTAATATTCAATTCTTTATCTTGGTTTTTGTAGGAATTGGATTGTATGCAGTTTACCAAGGTCCAGCCTATTCTATTGATATGGAAATCGTTTCTTATTTATTAAATGCGTATTTCCTTATTCGGTTTATATATTTCACTCAAGTTTTCAATAAGGTTCTATCAGTCAATAGGTTATCTCTATATGCTTATTTGATTATTACAGAGGCCATCGTTATTTTATTTGGAATACGTGAATTGATATTTCCACAATACACCTAGACTAAAGGGAGTGTTTATCAAGATTTTTTTTTGTATATTTGCAACATAAAGTTGACTATTCTAGATTGTCGAGTTAATACAAATTTGATTTATGAGTGAAATAGCTAACGTTGCTACGCCGGATATCAAGCGGTTAAAAAAAGTTAAAAGTATTTTAGTTACTCAAGCAGCGCCTACTGATGCCAAGTCTCCTTATTTTGAGATTGAGAAAAAGTATGGTGTTAAAGTGGATTTTCGTCCATTTATTGAGGTGTGCGGTATCGCCTACAAAGAATTCCGAAAGCAGAAGATTAATATTTTAGAGCATACGGCTATCATTTTTACAAGCCGTAATGCCATTGATCATTTCTTCCGTATTTGTAAGGAAGCTAAAATTGAGGTGCCTTCTGACATGAAGTATTTCTGTATTACTGAGCAAACGGCTAATTACCTTCAGAAATACATCGTTATACGTAAGCGCAAAGTGTTTACTGGAACGAAGACAGCGTTGGATTTATTGGAAATTATCAAAAAGCATAAGTCGGAGAAATTCTTATTCCCTTGTTCTAACAAGCGTCAGAAGGATTTACCAGATTACATGGGAACCAATGATTTTCAATTAACGGAGGCTGTTATGTACGAAACCGTTTCAGCTGATTTGTCGGATTTAGAAGAGGTGTTCTATGATGTTCTAGCATTTTTTAGCCCATCAGGAATTACATCTTTATTTGAGAACTTCCCAGATTTCAAGCAAAATAATACACGAATAGCCGCCTTCGGTTCTACTACTGCTCAGGCGGTTACAGACGCAGGTTTACTATTAGATATACAAGCCCCGATGCCAAATGCGCCATCCATGACAGGAGCTTTGGAACATTACATCAAGCAAGCAAATGCTTAAATCAAAAAGCCCCGATTCGGGGCTTTTTTGTTAATATCTGTCACGGAGTTTTCTCGTTTGAAAATAATGCTTATTTTTAGCCATCAAATCGCCTAACAAGCTAAAAATTGAACATGCGCTTCAAAAAGCAATCAGTCTTACCCTCATGGATTTTTGTGTGCTTTGGCATTGGGCTGCTATTTTGGAGCCCTAATATGATGCTGGCGCAACAAGACCCAGGTTTAAGCATGTTTCAGTTAAATGCCATGAATCAAAATCCGGCAAATGCAGGATTGAGAGGAACGTCCTTTGCACAATTACATTACCGGAATCAATGGACTCAGTACGAAGCTAGTATCGAGGGGCCAGGTAATTTAGGAACTCAGTTACTGAGTGTTTCTTTACCATTTAGCAAATTAAATTTAGGTGTTGGTGTATTGGTGATGTCCGATAAAACACCTTCGGGCGTTGGGCAGCAATCCATGAAAATTCAATTAGCATATCATTATACTTTAGGAGAAGCAATTCTATCGCTTGGATTACGAGGTGGATTACAAGGAAAATCGTTCGATGGTCGTGCCTATCGAATTCGAGATGAGAATGATCCTATCGCTAGCCAGTTGTCAGGTAAAGTGATTAGCCAAAATCAATTTGATCTTGGGTTAGGTTTACTTTATTCGAAGGATAATTGGCAAATTGGTTTATCAGCAGACCACCTAACTTCACCTAAATTTACTATGGATACCCCTCAAGGTAATATGCCTGTAAATATGGTGGCAGCACTTCATGGTACTGCCGAAATTGTTTTGTCAGAGAGTTTGGCTGCGATGCCATTTGCTCAGGTGCGTTACTATTCAGGTAAAGTTTTGCCTGAATTAGGTACTCGGTTGGGTTACAAAGATTTATTTTGGTTAGGAGGCTCATTTCGATTGAATGATGCTGCCATTGGAATGGCAGGAGTCTCTTTATTACAACAAAAGCTAGATATTGGTTATTCTTTAGATGTAGCTATGGTGCAAGCGGTGGTTAAAGCACCTTTGACTCATGAGATTTTTGTTCGTTTTCAATTGCCTTCATTTCAATCCAATGGAATTAAGGGTCTTCCAGTGAGAACGCCTAGGTTTAAGATTTTATAGGATTTCAATTTAAGGTATAAAATTTTGTACTTTTGCTGAAATATTCCTAGAAAATGCTTTAAATTTGAGGAATTTGAAAGAGTGTGAGTAGGGTAAATATGTGTAAAAACAATTTTTTGAACCCTGTTACGTTAACAAACAGTAATTTTAATTTGCTTCTATGAATTTTCAATTTGTTGAAAAGAGATTAATAGTAGGACTGTCGATTTTGGCTATGGCTGTTGTTTTAAACAGTTGTGGATCCAAAAACTCGGGTGGTTCTAAGACGCTAAGTAGTAAGAAAGGCTCTTCTGGTAAAGGAATTTTAGGAATTGGCAAAGCTAATAAAGAGGTTCCTGGTGTTCAGAATGGAGAGATTGTAGCTACTACTCGTAAAGGATGGTCCCAACCTACACCTTACGGAATGGTATTAGTTCCCTCAGGGAGTTATATGATGGGTCAAGCAGACGAAGAGGTGTCGCATGCCGGTGTTAACTTTAATAAGCGAGTTACTGTGGCAGCCTTTTACATGGATGATACGGAAATTACCAATCATGAGTATCGTCAATTTACCTATGCTTTATTGAAAGATTCAGTCTCTGTTTTAGGAGAAGATAAAATCATGTCGGAATATTATCCAGACACAACTGTATGGAAGCGTGATTTTACTTATCATAATGGTGATCCGATGACTGAATATTATTTTTCTAGTCCGGCTTTTGATCAATATCCTGTAGTAGGAGTTAGCTGGGTAGCATCGAAGTACTTCTGTTTGTGGAGAAGTAAGTTGATGAATGATTATCGTAGAAAGCAAGGACAGTTTATTTTACCACGTTTTGAGCTTCCATCTGAATCTGAGTGGGAATGGGCAGCACGTGGGGGAAGAGCATCGGCTAAATACCCATGGGGAAATCCATATATTTCAAATGCCAAAGGGTGTTTGTTAGCTAATTTTAAACCTCACAGAGGTAATTATGATGCAGATGGTTATTCTTATACTGCTCCAGCCAATGCCTATGATCCCAATGATTTCGGATTGTATAATATGGCGGGTAACGTAGCCGAATGGTGTGAAGATGCTTATGCGGATAATGCCGTGGCAGTGACTTGGGATTTAAATACGGTCAATAAAGATTCGGATGAGCCAAGAAAAGTAACACGGGGTGGTTCATGGAAAGATATTGCTTATTACTTAGAAACAGGTACCAGAGCTTACGAGTTAGAACAAAACAAACGTTCATATATTGGATTTAGATGTATGATGCGCTATTTGGGTCGTCCTAAGCAAAACTAAATTATACTCTTTTTTAAAATTATATTACATTCTTTTTAACATGGAAAAATCAATCAATGTCATCGCTAGTTTTGGTGCGGCAGTAGTAATTGTAGGAGCCTTATTTAAAATTGTCCACTGGGATGGAGCCAACGAAATGTTAATGGTTGGTATGTTCACAGAAGCGGCCATTTTTATTTTGTTTGGGGTTTTATACTTACAAGCAAAACCAGAGAAATCTTATGATTGGGAAAAGGTTTATCCAGAGTTAGTGGGTGGGGCTCCAGTAGCTAGACCTACTTCTACAGGTGGCGTAGATGCTTTAGCAAGTTTGAAAGGTTTAGGTCCTGAGGTTGTTGAAGGTTTGACAAAGAGTTTGAAAGGATTGACTGAAACAGCCAATAGTTTACAAGATATTTCCAAGGCAACAGTAGCAACGCAAGATTTTGTAAAGTCGCTATCTTCTTCTTCAGAATCATTAGGAACATTAAATAAATCTGTTTCTGAAGCAGCTAGTTCACTAGGGGCCATTTCGGTATCTTCTGCTGAAGCAGCTAAATATGCACAACAATATGCCAAAGCAGGTGATCAATTATCTACTTTGAATACAATATATGAAACAGAGATTCAAGAAGCGACTAAGCACTTGAAAGCTATTAATAGTTACTATGGTAATGTTAATTTGACTGTTGAACAGATGGCAGCTACTCAAAAGGATGCAGAATTGTTCAAAGCAGAATTAGCTAAATTGAATGCTAATATTCAATCATTGAACCAAGTGTATGGTAGTATGTTAACAGCTATGAAAGGCTAATTTTTCCACTTTAGCTTTGATCTCATAAGTATATGGCAAGTTTAAAAGAGACCCCCCGGCAGAAAATGATCGGGATGATGTATTTGGTACTCACCGCCCTGTTAGCTTTACAGGTAAGTGATGCTTTATTACAGAAGTTTACCTTGTTAAATAATAGTTTGGAAATTGCGAACCAATCAGCAAGTTCTAAGAATAAGAGTATGGTTACTGGTATTGAAGATCGGATTAAAGATCTTCCTAATCCTGCTGCATATTCGGACATTCTCAAGAAAGCCAATGAGGTACGTAAATTGTCAGATGAATTAGTGAATCACATCGATGGATTAAAATCAAAAGTGATTGAAACTGGAGGAGGAATTGATCCAGAAACAGGAACGATTAAAAATCCAAAAGAAGAAGAGAAAGTATTCGAATTGATGGTTGGGGCTAATTCTAAAGGAGAAGCTTATCGTTTAGTTCCCATGTTTGATCAGTATGTGACCAAACTACAATCTATCGCTGATCCAGGTACTAAATTCCCATCTTTAGCCTTAGCTGCCAAAGATGATCCAGTGGCTAGTCGCGATGCCGCTCAATCCAATAAAGATTTTGCTGAGTTAAATTTTGAACATACACCTGTTCCTGCTGCTTTGGCAACATTAAGTCAGAAGCAAGCAGAAGTCAGACGCTATGAAACCGAGGTGTTAAGCCAATTGGCATCTAAAGTAGGAGCTAAAGAAATCAAGTTTGATAAAGTTTTTGCCCAAGTTTCAGCAAATGCGAATACCGTAGTAGCAGGTATGGAATACCAGGCAGAAGTGTTTATTGCAGCTACTTCATCTGGTTTTACGCCTCGTATGAGTTTTAATGGAGCTTCTATTCCTGTGGTAGACGGACGTGGTCAAATTAAATTCAAAACATCTGGAGGTGGATATGATGCCAATGGACTTTCTAAAAAGACCTACACAGCTACGGTGGCTTACATGAGCCCAGCAGGTCCAAAAACGGAATCCATTCAAAAGGAATATTTTGTTTTAAAGCCTACTTATAATATCGAAACTGCTACTTTACCAGCTTTGTATTTGGGATGTGCTAACCGCTTAAGTGTGGTGAGTCCAGGTTTAGGCGCTTTGTGGAATCCTCAGTTCTCGGCCGAAGGTGGTGAAGTTATACCAGGCCAAAATAGAGGAAAAGTAACCGTGGTACCTTCTTCAGCAACAATTACATTAAATGTGAATAATGGAGGTACTTTATTAGGAAAAGAAACGTTTAAAGTACGCCGTGTTCCAAGACCAGATGTACGCATTTTTGGTAACGGCGGAGAGTTAAATGAGAAAAAAGGTACTAGCGCTTCTGGTTTAAGAACCTTAGATGCTAGAGCTATTGCAGATGAGTCATTCAAAGCGACTAATCCAGAAGATGCCAACTACCGTGTGGCTCAGGTTTATGTAGCTTTAGTGCGTGGTCAAAGAAAAATTGACGAGATAGCCAATTTACCTGGTTCAGGTTCAATTGCTAAGTTAGCTTCTCAAGCACAGCCTGGAGATCGCTATTATATTGAAGTAAAAGAAGTTCAAAGAAAGAATTTCAAAGGAACAATTGAAACCATACCCGTTTCTATGGTTAAAAATATCCCTTTGAGTGATTAGGAAAACCCGGTATATGAAATCAGTTAATCAATTTTTATTGTTAGTTTCTCTCATCTGTGGATTTAGTGCCATGGCTCAGGAGAAACCAGTAGATGAATCTAAGTTGAATTCAGTGCGTCCCATTGATCCAGCAAACATTCACTACAAAGCTCGTCTATGGCGCAGAATGGATTTGAATGAAAAAATTAATCAACCATTTTTCTCTGTGAATAATGAGATTTCTAAGTTCTTAGTAGAATGGGTAGAAGCGGGAATCTTAATTCCCTATGTGAATGATTCATTAGCAACGAAATTAACCGCTGCTCAATTTAAAGAAAAACTTCGCATGGATGACTCCATAGGTGAAGGGAGTCTATCTGAAGCAGAAAAAGCGGCTGGTTTTGGAGCTGAAGGTGGAGATAAAAAAGCAGCAGTGGATGATGGTTGGGGAACAACAACCAAACCAGGGGCTGCCACTAAGAAAACAGATGATTTTGACGCTAAGCCGGTGGCGAATTTAGATTCATATTTTTTCCCGAAAGAACTTTCCATTATAGAAATTAAAGAAGATGCTATCATTGATCGTCAACGTTCAAGATTGTATTTTGATATTCAAGCACTTACTTTGATTATTCCTGCTTCGAAAACAAAAGCTGGATTTGATAAGCCTGTAGCTTCTTTCCGTTATAAAGACGTTTATAAATTATTTAGAAGTAATCCTAACTGTATTTGGTATAATGCTGAAAATGAAACGCAGCACAAGAATATGGCAGATGCCTTCGATTTGAGAATGTTTCAAGCAAGAATTATCAAAAAAGGAAATGCTGAAAATAAATTCTTAACAGATATTTATAGCTCTGATCGCGAGGGTCTATTAATGTCTCAGCAATTGGAATATAAGTTGTTAGAGTTAGAACACGATATGTGGGAAAATTAATCTAAGATTTTCTAATGAGAAGGAGGCTTTGGCCTCCTTTTTTTATGCCCAATTACTTGATAATTAGGGGGAATTATCAACTTCTTTGTGATGAGTTATCATTCAAAATTGGAAATTGTGGTATTAAATTTCTAACCATGCAATGTCTTAAACAAATAGAACGTTTACATCGAATTCATCGATTAATTCAACATGAATCCACAGGTTCAGCAGCTTCATTTGCCGAACATTTACATATGTCGCCACGGCAATTAAATTCCTACATGGAGATTTTACGTGATATGGGAGCCCCCATTACCTTTTGCTCAGTTATTAAGAGCTATAAATACAGTTCTCCTGTCAAGTTTGATTTCGAATTGCGACTTTTTGTGTCTGATAAATTGGTTTATTCTTTAGATTAGTCAGATTACAGCTAATTTTGGACATGATTTAATACAATTATTCAATTTTTTGATGACTAAGCTGTAACTTGCAGGGTAAATTGAATAATTAAGTATATATGTCGTATCAACGCAAGACAAAAATAGTAGCCACTGTAGGTCCAGTATCTGAATCAAGAGAATCCTTAATTCAATTAGCTAAAGCTGGAGTAAACGTATTCCGTTTAAATTTCTCTCACGGAACTCATGAAGATCATTTAGAACGATTGAAAACGGTTCGTTCGATTAGTGAAGAGTTAGGATTGAATTTATGTATTCTTCAAGATTTGCAAGGCCCTAAAATTAGGACTCAAATGGTGGAGAATAACGGTGTGGTATTGGAAGCAGGGAAACAACTCATCTTTGCCATGGATGAAAATTTACTTGGAACTTCTGAGAAAGTGGGAACTACATATACCTCTATGTATTTAGATGTGAATGTAGGAGAGCGTATTTTGATGGATGATGGAAATTTAGAAGTGAAAGTACTTGCCATCGATAAAGAAAAGAAGGAAGTTTTAACAGAAGTGGTATATGGTGGTATTTTGAAATCGAAGAAAGGTATTAACCTACCTGGAACGAAGGTTTCTTTACCATGCTTAACTCCCAAAGATGAAGCCGATTTGTATTTTGGTTTAGACCATGGTGTTGATTGGGTAGCCTTATCATTTGTACGTAAGGCATCTGATATCTGGGATATTAAGGAAAAAATTAAAGCATACGGTAAAAATACTCGTGTGATTGCTAAGATCGAAAAGCCTGAGGCGATAGATCATTTAGATGAAATTATTGAAGCTACTGATGGTATCATGGTAGCTCGTGGGGATTTGGGTGTGGAAATGGATGGAGCTGTAGTTCCTTACTTACAAAAAGTAATGGTTGAGAAATGTACAGCAGCTGGTAAGCCAGTTATTGTGGCAACTCAAATGCTAGAATCCATGATTCAAAATCCAGTTCCTACTCGTGCTGAAACTTCAGACGTAGCTAATGCTGTTCTTCAAGGAGCATCTGCCACCATGTTAAGTGGTGAATCAGCTTCTGGTTCTTACCCAATTAAAGCGGTAGAAACGATGGCACATATTCATGAAATTGTCGAGCAACAGCAAAATGCCATTTCTGTCGTTAAAGGTGACGAAGTAGCCATTTATTTCAAGAACCATGCTTTGGCACAAGGTTCAAAAGAAGTGGCATTGACGGATCGTTTGATCGCAGGTGCATGTCGATTAGCTCGTGACTCAAAAGCCAAAGCTATTCTTTGTATTACTAATTCAGGACATACGGCATTCCGTTTGTCTGCTCACCGTCCAAAAGCTGACTTGTATGTATTTACTTCGGACAAGCAGTTAATGTCTACCATGGGCTTACTTTGGGGTGTGAAGGTATTCTTTTATGATCCATCAGCTGAGAGCGCAGAAAAGACGGTAGCAGCTATGGTCGATAAATTAAAGCAAGATCAATTATTATCAGCAGGGGACGTTTTTGTAACGACCTTGTCTATTCCTGCCCATTCGGGTAAGAAGACCAATACAGTACAATTAGGGGTGGTTGAATAATCAACCCCTAATTGTTAATATTTTGTTTGGTGTTTAAAGCATGAATAAAAAGAATACATTTCTTTCTAGTCCTTTCACTGCACTTTTTACTCTTTGGTCCATGTTTTGGTTCATTGGAGTTTTTCTGCTTTTTTACCCTTTTATTTTCATTTTACTTCAAAAGTTGAGCTACCGTAAGTATGCGGCCAAATTGGTGCGCATCTGGTCTAAATGTTTCTTTTTTTTCAGTTTTATTCGTTTCGAAGTAAAGCATCATTTTGTGCCTGATAAAAAGCAGAATTATGTTTTTTGCGCCAACCATTTTTCATTTTTAGATATACCAGTAATTGTTTATCTGTTAGAGCATTATACTTCATTTGTGGGTAAAAGTTCATTGGGGAAATTACCATTATTCGGATATATGTATGCACGATTGAATATTTTGGTCAATCGTTCGGATAATGCCAGCCGTGCAGGATCGCTATCCAAGGCACTTAAAGCATTACAATCGGGCAGAAGTATTGCAATATTCCCAGAAGGAGGAATCGTTTCTAAAAAATACCCATATATGGCCAAACCATTGAAAGATGGAGCCTTAATTATGGCGATTCAACAACAGATACCTTTGGTACCCATTAGTTTATTTAATAATTATCAAATTTTCTCTGATAAACCATTGATGATTCGTCCCGGGGTTATTCGTGCTGAAATACATCCACCCATTATTACCAAGGGATTGACCATGGATGATGTTCCTATGTTACGAGAAAAATTGTACCATATTATTCAAGATCCGATCTTGAAATATTATTCTTTAGACGAACCTCAATAAATCAGGCTATGCGCCACTGGATATCCATCGTCGTGTTAAGTTGGGTTTTTCTTGCTTGTTCTGATCAAACTAAGGAAGAAAAGGCTGATTTACCGCGCCCAAAAGGATATAATCGAATTATATTGCCTAAGGCGACCTATCAAGAAGTGGAAAAGGGGCATCCATTTACTTTTGAAGTTTCAAAATATGCCCAAGTATTGCCCGATACCGTTTCATGGGCAGAGCCTCATTGGTTATATATTTATTATCCTCAATGGCATGCTTTTATCCAGCTGACTTACAAGCCTTTGAACAAGGATCGAAAGAAGTTAGCTAACCTTATCAACGATGCGTACACTTTGGCATCTAAACACCAAGGTAAGGCTCGAGGAATTCAAGAATATGTCATGACTACCCGTTCAGGTAGAAAAGCGGGCATCATTGAGTTGGATGGGGAAGTGGCTACTTCATTTCAATTTTATACGACCGATAGTGTCAAACATTATTTACGTGGTGCCGTTTATGTAAAGACTGCTACACAAAATGACTCCTTAGCTCCCGTTATTCAGTTTTTAAAAAAGGATGCCATGCATCTAATTCAAACCTTGCAGTGGAAACCTTAATTATTGGGGTTTAAATCTAGGTTTGCCAGTCCACGAATCTTTCCTTTTCTTTGTAGCTAGCATGAACGAGTCAACAGCATTGTCGTCTTCAGAGGAATCAACGGTATTTGTGGATGCTTTGCTTCCCTTACCTATTCCACGGTATTTTACATACCGTGTGCCAAGGCAATGGGCTGATTTAGTAGAAGCAGGTATTCGGGTTGTCGTGCCATTTGGCTCCTCCAAAGTTTTGACGGCAGTTATTGTATTGGTTCATCATCAGCCGCCTAAGCAATATCAAGCTAAATATATTTTAGAAATATTAGATGAGAGTCCCTTAGTGACAACCTCACAAATTAAATTATTTCATTGGGTTGCAGAGTATTATATGTGCTACCCTGGAGAGGTCTTTCAGATAGCTTTGCCAGCAGGATTGAAGATTTCCAGTCAATCAAAAGTTCAGATTAATCCAGCTTATTCCGAAGAAATTACCCTGAATGAAAAGGAGCAATTGGTTTTTAATGCCATTCAAGAAAAGGGGTCAATGTCTTATGATGAGATTGCTCAATTGGTTGAATTAAAGAGTCCTTATCACCTAATTAAATCCATGGTAGGGAAACAGGCCATATTAATTTTTGATGAGTTGAAAGATCGGTATACGCCTAAAGTGATGCGTAAAATACGATTGACAGAACCATTTGAAAATAAGGAAAAATTGGTGGAGCTCATTCAGCAATTGGAGTCGAAGCCCAAACAATTGGCCATCATTTTACATTATTTACAGTTTATTCCTGTTTTACGAAATCCTGAAACCAATCAAAAGGGACTAGAGAAATCTAGTTTTTCTCAAGCTGAGCTATCGGAAAGTTCTTTGCAGACTTTATTGAAAAATCAGGTATTTGAGAGTTTTGAAGTGGTGGTTTCCCGATTTGGACAAGATTCGGAAGATTTTATTCCAGCTGCATTTGATTTGAATCAGGCTCAGAATAAGGCATATCAAGCTATTTTAAATCAATTCCAAGATAAAGACGTAGTGCTGTTGCATGGTATTACAGGGAGTGGTAAAACGGAAATTTATATAAAGTTGATTCAAGAAGCATTGGCTAATGGGAATCAAGTACTTTATTTATTGCCGGAGATAGCCTTAACTACCCAAATTGTCTTACGTCTCAAACGTATTTTTGGTGAGCAGGTAGGTATTTATCATTCCAAATTTTCGGATAATGAGCGGGTGGAAGTTTGGAAGTCGATTGTTGAAGGCAAATATCCGTTTGTCGTGGGTGTTCGATCTTCTGTTTTTCTCCCTTTTTCCAATTTGGGTTTAGTGATTGTCGACGAAGAACATGAATCGTCCTTCAAGCAGGTAGATCCAGCACCTCGCTATCATGCCCGTGACGTTGCAGTTGTGTTAGCCAAACAGCAAGGAGCCAAGGTATTGTTGGGATCTGCCACTCCATCTATTGAATCCTATTATCAGGCTAAAGAAGGGAAATATGGTTTAGTTACACTTAAAGAACGGTTTGGAACAGCTACTTTACCTCACATCACCTTGTTAGACACCAAGTATGCTCAGAAAATGAAGCAAATGAAAGGTGGTTTTTCAATGGATTTGATTGCTGCTTTAGAAGATAATTTTAATCGGGGAAAGCAAAGTTTATTGTTTCAAAATCGGAGAGGATATTCACCTTACATTCAATGCCAGGATTGTGATTGGATTGCGACTTGTAATCAGTGTGACGTTAGTTTGACTTTTCATGCCAGAGATCAAGAACTACGCTGTCATTATTGTGGATATAGAGAAGGTCTATTGAGACGCTGTGCGGCTTGTGGAAGTACGCAATTGAAGACCATGGGCTATGGAACTGAAAAGTTAGAAGAAGAGCTACAGCTGCATATGCCTGATGCAAGAATTGGAAGGATGGATTTAGATACTACCCGCTCCAAAACGGCATTTACCAGTTTATTAGCAGAAATTACTTCGGGAAATATTGATGTTTTGGTAGGGACTCAAATGGTTGCTAAAGGATTGGACTTTGAAGGATTATCCACAGTAGCCATTTTTGATGCTGATAAAGTGATTAATTTTCCTGACTTCAGAGCACATGAAAGAGCCTTTCAATTGATTTGTCAAGTGGCTGGAAGGGCAGGAAGAAGAGAAGAACAAGGACAAGTATATATTCAAACGAATCAGCCTACTCATCCTATTTTTGATCATATTTTGCAGAATAATTATGAGGCTATGTATGCGGAGGAAATAGTGGAAAGAGAAGGCTATCATTATCCTCCCTTCAGCAGATTAATTAAATTGACTTTACGAAATATGGAGGCAGCCCGAGTAGAAATGGCAGCTAGACATTTAGGGTTAGCTTTAAAAGACAAATTTGGTCATGGCCGCGTTTTAGGACCTGAAAAACCTTTGATAGAACGAATTAGGAATCAATATGCCATGGAGATCCTTATTAAAATTGAAAAAGGATTGGCATTAGCTAAATTTAAAGAAGCCTTGAGAGAGGAAATAGATATTCAATCTTCTCATGCAGCCTGCAAGGGTGTTCAAATTATTATCGATGTGGATTGTTTGTAATCAACGTTTGAAAACAACATCTTCTATCGGTAAGCGATTCCTCTTTCCATAAATTCCCTCGTTTGTTCCTTTGCCCACTGCCACAATCATATTGATTTCGGCTTGATTGGGGAGTTGTAAGGCTCTTTTGACTAGTTTAGCGTCAAATCCCTCCATTGGACAGGTATCGTACCCCTCGGCAGCAATAGAAAGCATAAAGGTTTGAGCAGCTAACGCACAGGATTTATGCACCATGACCCGTTGGTCTGCTATTCCAGCAAATCGCATAAATGGATTACTAAATCCCTTAACAAAAGTAATGGCTCTTCTGACTAAAGTACTGAGTCCAAATAGATCTGTTCGATATAATATGGGCATTAAAATGCCATAATAATCCAAAGCTCTTTTTTCAGATTTTGAAGGTTCTCCAGTCATGGAAGCTTTAATTTTCTCGATATTCCACTGCGCATGCTTTTTCCAGTGGTCTTGTCGAGTGACAAAAACCAGTAAATGAGAAGCTGTGCGTGCAGCGGATTGTCCTAAACAAAGCTTTTCATATTTAGCCTTTTCTTCGGGACTACTAATCCAATAGAATTCCCAAAGTTGCATATTGCTACTATTGGGTGATAGAATAGCTCGATCAAGACTTTTTTGAATTACTTCATCAGGTACTTGAATTTGCGTATCAAATCGTCTGTTTGATCTTCTTCTTTGTACAATTTCATCAAAAGCTTGTGATAGATTCATCGACATATATTTCGAAGTAAATATAAAGAATTACCTGATTATTAAGGTTTTTTGTCTTCTAGTTCATATCTAACGTAAGCAAATTTTGATCCATCTGGTGACCAGGAAGGTACATTGATTGTGCCTTGTCCTCCATAAAATTCCTCAGTCAAATCCTCTATTTTTTTTGATTTCAGATTCAACATTCGAAGTTTTACTTGATGACCAAAAGGGTGACTTTGTTTCTGATCTTTGATATAGCTTATAACGACGGCTTCTTTGCCATTAGGGCGAATATGGGCAAACCAGGTGGAGTAATCATCAAAGGTCATTTGTTCGGCTTGACTTCCATCTGGTCGCATGCGCCAGATTTGCATTTTCCCAGATCGGTAAGAGTTGAAATAAATGTATTTCCCATTAGGAGTATATTCTGGGCCATCATCTAAACCGTCTTCAGTAGTTAGTCTTATTTCGGGACCACCTTGGGTATCCATAGCATATACATCATAGTTTTTGTTTCTTTCAGCACAGTAGACCATGATTTTTCCATCAGGAGAGATACCATGCCAATAGGAGGGGCCTTGATTGGTTAAGCGAATAGGTTGGCCACCTTGATTTTCTACTTTAAAAATTAGGGAGCCACTAATGCCTGAGCTTGGGTCAGAGCTGGATATATAAAGAGTTTTTCCATCAAAACTATATCCATGGTCATTATTGCATTTTTGAATCGTACCTGTTGGTAATTGGCCTAATTTCTCACCCATGGGGCTGATTTTTTCTAACAAGCCCAGGCTATTGATGAGTAGATGAGTTCCATCAACAGACCAGTTGGGTGCTTCAAAATGACGATGCTCTTTGAGTATTTCAGTGCTTTTTTTCGATTTCACATCATAGATGTGCAAGGAACTAATAACACTTTTTCCGGCCGGAATTTGAGAAAGACCAGTCCAGCTAACACAAATTAATGCGAGAATTGATGCGTATTTCATAGTAGTGATTTTAGTATGAAAAAGTACAAAAAAAAAGTCAGGACGGCTGTCCTGACTTTTTTAAATAACATGAAATAAACGACTAGTAGTTGTTTTGTTTCAATGTTGGTTTTCCATCTTTCTGAGAGTTTAAGATCTCATCATTTGGAAGAGGGAAGTATTCGTTTTTGTTAGCAGTAAATTTACGACCAGCTAAGTAACCTCTTTTATTGTAAGTGTTACCTGCCATATCTTTACCATTAACAGCTTCTTCAGCTAAGTATTTGTTCAAATAAGGCTCTGCAATTCCCCAACGAACTAAGTCGAAGAAACGGTGACCTTCCATTGCAAATTCTAAACGGCTTTCCATACGTACTGCATTCAATGTATAATCTTTTCCTTTAGCAGCAAATGTACCAGTTGGATAAGGATTAACTACATAGTTCACAGAAGCATCTTGAACAGAACCATTCTTAGCACGGTTACGGATGATGTTTACATAAGTTTCAGCACCACTTAAGTTGCCTAATTCTGCCTCACACTCAGCTAACCATAAGATAACTGAAGACATTTTCAATAAACGGTAGTTGTTGTTAACTGCACGCTTGTTAGTCGAGTGAGTTGAGCTACCTTCATCTGCTAAGTAATACATCCATTTCTTACCAATATATGGTCCAGAGTAGTTTTGGTTACGAATCCAATCGTATCCTGGCATTACACCCCAGTCTAAGAAGTTTACTCCACGACGACCTACTGTCCAATCCAAACGAGGATCAACTGGTACAGACTTCATCAAAGTGAATGGTTGGTTAGATTTGAAACCTTGGTCATTTGGTAAGTCGATAGCATTGTAAGTATCAGCTGTACCATCTGCTTTAGCTCCAATTAATGGTAAACCATCATCAGAAGTTTTGAATGCATTTACCAAGTTTTGAGATGGTAAATAGAATCCGCAACATCCACGACCTGGAGAGTTAGCTGAATATGGCCAGTTTAAGTTATCACCCGCGTTACCGTTGTTACCAGTAGAACCATCATTAACAGAGAATTCAACTTCGAAAATTGATTCTGCGTTGTTATTAGTGATGTTTCTGTAGTTGTCATGGTAGTTAGTCATTAACTTCTTACCTGAATTTTTGTAAACATCTTCTAACAAAGTTTTAGCAGCAGCCCATTTCTTTTGGAAAATATAAGCTTTAGCTAAATAGGTCATAGCTGCCCATTTTGTAGCACGACCTTTTTGAGCTTGAGTAGCTGGAAGGTTTTCCATAGCAAATTTGAAATCCGCCTCAATGTTTGGCCAAATGTCTTTGTCATTTGGAATTTTAGTTGAGTTTGGATCATCACGCTTGTAGATAGTCTCATCAATGTAAGGAATCATGTTCCACATCTTTTTACCTTCGAAGTGATAGTGACCACGTAAGAAACGAGCTTCCGCAACTACTTGCGTTTTCTCAGCATCTGTCATGTCTTTCACATCTGGGCTTTTGGCTAATAAAATAGCTTCGTTAGCACGAGCTACTCCATCATATGTGTGTTGCCATTTACCTAAGAAGTAAGTGTTATCAGATAACCAAACAAATTGCTCGATATACTCTTGCTCTGGTTGGTCACCAATATCAGTACCTTTTACAGCATCACCAGAAGTGATACCACCAAATACGTAATTGGAGATCGTTGATTGACGACCCGTATTACCAGCACCAACGCCGTCTAATAATGAGTACGCTCCAATCAATAATGCATTCACTCCATTCTTGTTGCTCAAGGAGGTTAATGAAGCCGCTCCTTGTGGCTGAATGTCGAAGAAACTATCTGAGCAAGAAGTGCTCAGTCCGACGATCGCTACTAATGCGAATGTGATTAACTTTTTCATTTTTTTATGATTTATTTTCAAATGATATCTAGATTAAAATCCTACTCTTAAACCAACATTGTATGATTTAGCAACAGGGAATGCACCTTCATCAATACCCATGTGGATATCTTGGTTGTCATTACCTGAAGTTCTCAAGTTGATATCTGGATCTAAACCTTTGTATTTAGTAAAGGTGAACAAGTTTTGACCTTGAATATACACTTGAAGTGAGCTTAGTTTTAATTTCTTAACTACGCTTGAAGGTACATTGTAAGTTAATTGAATGTTCTTGATTCTCATGTAAGAACCATCTTCAACAAAATACGAGGAGATTTGCTGACTTACACCATCTTGAGAGTTCAAGCGAGGTAATAAAGCTACGTCACCTTGTTTCTTCCAAGAGTTGTATAACATATCCTTAGAACGGTTTCCTTGGAATGTATTGAAGTCTGTCCAGTATTTCAAGTAGTTGAAAATTTGATTTCCTTGAACACCTTGAGCAAATACAGTTAAATCAAAGTTTTTGTATCCTAAGTTTAAGTTCAAACCGTAAGTGAAGTCTGGGTGTGGGCTACCAATGATAGTTTTATCCGCAGCAGTAATAACACCGTCTCCATTCACATCTCTAAATTTGAATACACCCGCACGAGTATAAGTACCAAATTTAGGAGCAGACGCAGCTTCAGCGTCATCTTTAATAACACCATCTACGATGTAACCATAGTAACTAGCGATAGGTAAACCTGCTTTCGTTACAGAAATTGCTGGAAGACGAGTAGAGAATCCGAAGATAGTTGCGTTCGGGTCATCATTCAACTTAACAACATTGTTTTTGTACTGGCTGAATTGACCAGAGATAGCATATCTAAGTTCACCAATTTGGTTGCGGTAAGTTACGTTGATATCAATACCTTTATTGTTAACCTCTCCAATATTTACATAAGGGATAGTAGCCGTTCCAGCTGTTTTTGGAATAGGTACTTGAGTTAACATATCAGATGTAGTACGAGTATACCAGTCAAATGCAACATCTAATTTGTTGTTGAAGAAACTTGCATCTAAACCAATGTTAGTTGAAGTATTTGTTTCCCAACGACCAGATGTGTTACCAAACTGAGAAATATCAAAACCTGCAGCAATAGCATTACCAGAACCACCGATATCATATGCGTTGTTATCTGGGTTTGGAGTAAACAATGTATAAGCATTGTATACGTTTGGAATCAACTGGTTACCAGTTTTACCCCATCCACCACGTACTTTCAAGTCGTTTACGAAAGTCAAATCTTTCATGAAAGCTAATTCTGTCAAACGAGCACCTACAGAGAATGCAGGGAACGTACCATAACGGTATGCAGAAGAGAAACGAGATGAACCATCGCGACGTAAAGTAAAGTCAGCTAATAAGAAATCCTTATATGAGTAGTTTACTTTTCCGAATTGAGAGAACAAAGCAGTCATTGTAGCACCAGAACCTGCATTGGATAAACCAGCAGCAGAACCATTGTTCAAATAACGGTAAGTTAAATCATCAAATGCAAAGTTTGAACGAGCAGCATTGAAACCAAATGCATACGTAGAAACAGCTTCAGTACCTACCAATACGTTGAATGTATGATCACCAATCGTTTTGTTGTAGTTCAATGTATTGTACCAAGTTACAGCACGATCATATGAGTTAGAAACAGTTAAACTGTTAGCAGATCTTGGCTCAGCAGCTTCAATATCACGGTTCAAATAAGCCGACTGGTTATAGTTATTGTATTCAAAACCTAAACTAGTACGAGCTTTTAAGTTTTTGATAATTTCGAATTCTAAGAATACGTTACCAAAAATGTGGCTACCTTTTGTAGGGTTATCTTTTTCTCTCCACTGACGTGCCAATGGGTTAGGAGCATTACCTAAGTTAGATCCACGAGAACCAGCAAAACCATTCAAATCAGAAGTGTTAGTACCACCTAATCCTACTGGACCACCTGTGATATCATATACTGGAATGATTGGTTGAATACGAATAGCAAACATGATTGGGTTTGATTCGTTGTTGTTTCCTGAAGGAACACCTACTTTCTCGTCGTATGATACAGTGAAGTTTTCACCAAAAGTCAAGTTACCTTTTTTGAATTCAGTGTTAGCACGAACTGAATAACGTTGGTAGCTAGTATATTTCAAAATACCATCTTGGCTGAAATATGAACCAGAGATTGCATATTTACCGTTTTTAGATCCACCTGTTGCTCCAATTTGGTAATTAGAGATTTTAGCAGGCCCAAAAATAACGTGTTGCCAATCAGTACCTTCCTTGTTAGCTTTAGTGATATTGAAAGCTGTTTTACCTAAGTTTGGATCAGCTATATCATTTGTATATGTATAATTAGAAGGCAATGAACCATATACGTTTGGATAGATGTAATCTGCGATAGTTTGTGAACCATCTGCTCCGAAACGGTATTGTGCCGAAGGAGAAGTTCCAGCGGGCTTACCTGCACCAATTTCAGATTCATAGTAGAATTGACCTAATTCTTTTGTGTTCAATAAGTCCAATGTTTTACCAACATCTTGTGTACCAGTGTACATGTCAAAGTTGATTTTTGGCTCACCTTCACCACCACGTTTTGTTGTGATGATCACAACTCCATTCGCAGCACGTGCACCATAGATAGAAGCCGCAGAAGCATCTTTCAATACTTGCATTGACTCGATATCACTTGGGTTGATTTGGTTCAAAGTACCTTGAGTAGGAACTCCGTCAATTACATACAGCGGGCTGTTGTTATTGATGGAACCAAAACCACGTACACGAACCATAGTACCACCACCTGGAGAGTTGTCATTACCTACAGTTACACCAGCCGCACGGCCTTGTAACATTTGAGTAACTGAAGCAGATGGAACTGCAGTTAATTCTTTCGAACTAACAACGGCTACCGCCCCTGTGATGTCTTTTTTACGTTGTGAGGCATAACCTGTAACAACGATTTCGCTTAATTGGCTTACATCTTCATCTAAAGTGATGCTGATGCTAGTTCTGTTTCCTACTGGAACAGATTTAGCCACATAACCTACAGAACTAACCGCTAATTCAGCGTTAGCACTTTTAACTGTAATGGAGAATGCTCCATTCCCATCGGTGGTTGTACCGGTGGTTGTACCTTTAACTAAGACGGATACTCCTGGAATACCGCCGCCTTTAGCGTCCTGTACAGTACCAGATACTTTTCGGTCCTGACCCCAAGCTACCCAAGAAACGGATAACATTAAAGCCATTAAGAAGACCACTCTGCTTACGTAGAAATTTGTTTTCATTTAGTAAAAGATTTGAGTGAAAATTTGATTTTGTCTATAAAAAATAGCCTTTTATCGACTTAATCGCCTGCAAGTTAGGCCTTACAATTTAAAGATTAGCACATTAGGGTAAAAAAATTTCACTTATTTAATATACTATTCTTGAACTCAGGACTTTAAAGGCAAGGTATATTTTAGATAATGGTGGTTTTATCCTTTGGCATTGATTACCTTTGTCCTTCAATTTTTAATCTTGTTTAACAGTCAACCATTTACATTCTTTATGTTAAATCTTGTACTATTTGGGCCTCCAGGGGCAGGAAAAGGAACTCAGTCAGCAAAATTGATTGATAAATATGGTTTAATTCATTTGTCCACAGGAGATTTGCTACGTGCTGAGATTACTGCAGGTACAAGTTTAGGCCTTGAAGCTAAGAAACTAATGGATCAAGGTATTCTTGTTCCAGATTCAGTAGTGATAGGAATGATTGAAAATAAATTGAATGAAAATAAAGGGGCCGCTGGATTTATTTTTGATGGTTTTCCTAGAACAGTAGCTCAAGCAGAGGCTTTAGATACCTTGTTAGAAGGACATCAATTATCCATCAAACACATGATTTCGCTGGAAGTGAATCAAGAAGAATTGACGCAACGATTATTAGAGCGCGGAAAGACTTCAGGTAGACCAGATGATCAAAATGAAGAACTAATCCGTAAAAGAGTGCAGGAATATGGAGAAAAAACGGCTCCAGTTGCTGGACACTATGCTTCCCAAGGAAAATTCCAAGGAATCAATGGTATTGGTGAAATTGAAGAAATATTTGGACAGATTGTCCGCATCATTGAGGGTTAATAGCCCGGTATAATACCTTATGACATCCAATTTTATAGATTACGTAAAGATAAACGTCCGCTCTGGTAGAGGAGGGTTTGGATCTTCCCATTTTCGTCGTGAAAAGCACGTACCTAAAGGAGGCCCAGATGGGGGTGACGGTGGTAGAGGTGGGCACATCTATTTAGTTGGGAATTCTCAACTTTGGACTTTACTTCATTTAAAATACCAAAAACACATTATTGCTGATAATGGCAAAGGTGGAGAAGGGGGAAGAAGGTCAGGTGCTGAAGGCGAAGATATTTTCATTGAAGTTCCTCTAGGTACCATCGTAAAAGATGCTGAAAGCAATGAGTTTTTAGCTGAGGTAACAGAAGAAGGTCAAAAGATATTATTACTTCCAGGAGGAAGAGGCGGGATGGGTAATACTCATTTTAAATCTTCAACCAATCAATCCCCACGCCACGCCCAACCCGGTGAAGAAGGCCAAGATCGTTGGGTGATTATGGAATTGAAAGTGTTAGCTGATGTCGGTTTGGTTGGTTTTCCCAATGCTGGTAAATCCACTTTACTTTCTGTCTTATCCGCAGCTAAACCTGAGATTGCAGATTATCCATTTACAACCTTAGTCCCTCATTTAGGTGTAGTGGCATACCGCGATTATAAATCATTTGTGGTAGCTGATATTCCAGGAATCATCGAAGGAGCCTCTGAAGGAAAAGGTTTAGGTTTGCGTTTTTTGCGTCATATAGAGCGTAACTCCATTCTTTGTTTCTTGATTCCTTCCGATGCTAAAGATTGGGGTAAAGAATACGAAATTCTTTTAGGGGAATTAGAGAAATTTAATCCTGAATTGCTTCAAAAGCAACGTGTTTTGGTAGTTTCCAAGATGGATATATCCATACCAGAAATGCAGGAAGAAATTAGGGCGAGCTTGCCAGCAGATTTGCCGGTAGTATTTATCTCCTCTATTACTCAAGAAGGTATTCAGGAATTGAAAGATGTTCTTTGGAAAACCTTACAAGAAGAAAACGCGAAGTTTCAAGCGGATACTTTATTAGCTAAGTCGTTACAAGAGGAAAATGATGATGCTACACCGGAAGAAGAATCCCCTTTCATAGAAGAAGATTAAGCCCGAATTTGTTCGGCAACGATAGCAATTCCCTCATCAAAACTCCTAGGCTGATAACCTAGGAGTTTTTTTGCCTTGTCTAAAACAAAGCCTGTTCTAGGTGGGCGCTTAGCGGCCTGTTGGAAGGTAGAAGAATCGGCTTTTTTTATTAATTCTATAGGTAAAGTAAAGAAATTAGCCGTTTTGATGGCCATTTCATAAGGGGTTAGAAAATCAGAACCCGATATATTGAATACGCCTTCCGCTTCTTTTTGGGCAATCAACCAGCAGCCAATGGCTAAATCTTCGGCTAGGGTAGGAGTGCGGAATTGATCCGTAACAACTTGAATGGATTTGCCTTCTTCCAATGATTTTTTTACCCACAAAATGATGTTTGTTCGGCTCATATCTTGAACAATACCAAATACAAGTACCGTTCTAGCGATAGCCCAACGAATCGATGATTCTTGTAGTAGTTTTTCTGCAGCTAGTTTACTCTCTCCATAAATGGAAATAGGATTGGGCTGAGCTTCTTCATCATAAGGCCCATGTGCACCATCAAAAATAAAGTCAGTAGATAAATGACACATAAATGTGTCGTGAGCTTCGCAGGCTTGGATTAAATAGCGTACTGCTGTTACATTCAATAATTCGCAACCTGCTGGATCCACCTCACAGGTATCCACATTCGTCATGGCTGCCGTATGAATTAATACGTCAGGTTGATAGGCTTGAAAAATATCCATTACCTCTTTTTCTTGCGTGATATCTAAGGATACATAGGTATACCCTGAACTTGAAGCAAGACGGTTGGGACCTTTAGCTGTTGCAATTAAGTCAATGTCCTCTTGCTTGACGAGCAATTGCACTAATTTTTGACCTAATAAGCCATTGGAACCGGTAATTAAAATTTTCTTTTTCATGCGAAATTTCAACAAGATTATGGATTTAACTCTGCCCTAATGGCTTGTAGGATTTTTCTAGCACCCGAATTTACCAAATCTCCCGCTAAATGTTCACCTAAAATTTCAGGATGAGTACCAATTTGTGTGAATTCTATTTTTTGTTGGCCATTTAAACTCAGCACACCGCCCGTTAATTGTAGAGAATCCTCTTTTAAAACAGCATGGCCATATACGGGAACACTACAGCCTCCTTCTAGTTGATACAATAAGCTTCTCTCTGCCAACAGGCATTTTTCTGTTTCTATATGGTTACAGGCGGCCCTAATTTGTTCTTTGAGGCTGGGATCCAAAGTAACGGCACATTGAATGGCCACTGAGCCTTGTCCCACGGCTGGGACAAATTGTGCTATTTCTAAATGTTGCGTGATATAAGCACTCATATCCATGCGGTGTACTCCAGCATAGGCTAGAAGCATGGCATCGCAGGTGCCTTGTTTCAGTTTTTCTAGTCGAGTTTGTAAATTCCCTCGCATTTCTACTGCTTCATGCTGTGGATAGAAATGCTTCAAAAATGCTCTTCTGCGTGTTGAAGAGGTGCCAATTTTTAATTTCTTGTCTGTATCTAAACGTAAGCTAGGGTCTAAACTAAGCACCACATCATGTGCAGCTTCTCTTTCGGTATATGCTATTAATTCTAAATCTTCTGGTAAATGTGAGGGCAAATCTTTGGCTGAATGTTGAGCAATATCAATTTCTCCTTCTCGGAGCATCGTTTCTAACTCTTCCGTAAAAACCCCTTTTGAACCAATTTTAGATAAAGAGCGATCTAATACTTGATCTCCTTTGGTGCTAATGGCCATTAGTTCATAGCTAAATCCTGCCTTTTCTAGCAAGTGACCAATATGGTTTGCTTGCCATAAGGCTAATGCTGAATTTCGAGTTCCTATTCTAATATGCTGCATGTTTAGGCTTTTTGTGGTGCATGATAAATGCGGACAAATTGTAAGGATAAGTCTAAATGGACCATTTTGGCACGGGCGTTTCTCTCCAAATGGTAGTGTACATCCGAAACTTTACTAGACATCTTTTCTATTTTCTCTTGACTTAAAGTCTTTGAAAAATTATCAATGAATTTTTTTTCTTTTTCCAATGATTTTATCAATTGAGGGGCACCCGAAATTTGATATAGACATTGTCTAAGCACGTGAAGGCTATATTCTAAAAGGCCTTTTTGATCTTCTTTGGCAAAACCGTCAAACTGGTCAGCTAAAATCACCAACTTGCTCAAGTTTTTGGAATAGATGGCTCGCATCCATTCTGCAAACCAAGTGGAAGTACTTAAATTTTCCGTTTTCGACTTTTCTAATGCCCAAGAAATATTCCCTTCTGCGCTTTGGGCTAATTGCAATGCTTTGTCAGGGTCAATGGAAGATTGTTCCACTAAAAAATCAGCGATGGCATGCTCTTCTACCATGGGAATTTTTACACGTTGGGTCCTAGAAAGGATGGTGGCGAGTAATTTTTGAGGATCAGAACATACCAATAAAAATAAGGTAGTAGAAGGCGGTTCTTCCAAAGTCTTTAGCAGAGCATTTCCTGAAGAGGCATTTAATGATTCAGGATTCCATAAAATGACAACTTTAAAAGGCGCCTCAAATGGTTTTAAGCTAATCTTTGGAATCAGTTTTCGGGTTTCTTCTACAGGAAAATTCCCTTGTTTGTTTCCTTCTGCGCCTAAATAAACCAGCCATTCAGGCAAAGTTCGATAGGGAGAATCAGCAATAAAATTTCTCCATTCAGGCAAGAATAAGTCAGATTCAGGTTCTTTTACTTTTTTTGTAACGATGGTCGGAAAAAGGAATACCAAATCGGGATGAACTGCTCTTTTCATTTTTTGACAGCTCGCGCATTCTCCACAAGCATCATCCCCTTGTCGATTCGTACAAAATAAATAGCTTGTAAATGCCAAGGCCAAGGCTAATTGAGGTCCTCCATAGGAGCCATGAAACAATTGAGCATGCGCAATATGCTGATTTTGCACAGCAGCACTCAATGTTTTTTTGATATCAAATAAGCCCGGAATATCCTTAAAAAGCATGCCTTTTGGAATGAGTAAACGAAAAGGCTAAGTTCGGAAAGAAGCCTCCTCTTTCCAAATTTCTTCCATGACCTGAGCTAGATTTTCAGGAATTGCTTGATGTTTTAGGTTGATCCATTGGCTGGCTACTTGTTTCGCCTTTTCCATTTGGTAGGTTTGGGCATTGGGATATTCTCCCCAAGTAAAAGAAGGGATAAATTTTGGTAAGAAACCTTGGCTACTAATATTGCAATGGCAACCGATGACGCTGCCTGTATTGAACTTACTGTGTATGCCTGTTGTAACAAAATCGCCCATGATAAGCCCTAGGGCCATGATACCTGTATTTCTGGGCTTTGATAGGCTATAATCAAAGATGGCAACAGGTTTTAAATCATTTTTTAGATTGGAATTACTGGTGAGAGCTCCCATATTGCTATGCGCGCCAATGACGGAACTTCCAATATATCCTTCATGCGCTTTATTACTAAAGGGGAAAAAGATGGAGTGATTTACTTCTCCTCCCACTTTGCATCCTGGACCTATGGTGGTGTTAGGTCTGATTTTAGCACCTAAATTAGTTGTTGAGCCTTTTAAAAAAGCGACCGGTCCTTGAATGATGGTTCCCATTTGCAGATTGACATCTTCGCCTACATAGATAGGGCCAGAACTAGCATCCAGCATGCATCCTTTTAACTGAGCACTTGGATGTATGAAACAATTCGATGGAGATAAAATGATGTTGCCCAGAGATTGATATTTTTCGACATCAAATGGGGCAGGCTGTATTTCTTGCTGCAAGACCTCAGCTTGATGTATTAAAAGATCTTCAGGATGTTGAATCCAACGGGCCTTTCCTGCGTATTCTACTTTTCGTTTGTCGGAGAATGGGGAATCTTGCGATGGGCGAGGTTCTGAACCTGTAAAGGCTAATACCTGTTGGCCTTGAACTAAAACAGTATTGTGCTCTAATTGGGAGATTGCTGAAACAACAGCTTGATTGGGGAGTAATGATCCCAAAATAGAAAGATAGGTATTTGCAGGCTGGTGGCTGTTTGGTATAAACGACTTCCATTTATCCTGTATCGTGCTGGTTCCGAGCCATAATTGATCTAGAGATCGATAATAGCTCAATGGCCTCATGGATTGAACCAGGAGAGGGTCATTGTAGAAGTTGACATTTTCCAGCATGCGGCAAAAATACAATAAAAAAGCCTCCCTGAAACAAGTTCGAGGAGGCCAAGGTAATGTTTTTTGTTTGGATTAGTTTTTCTGAGCGTAACGCTTGTTGAATTTATCCACACGACCTGTAGTATCTAATAACACGTTTTTACCTGTGTAAAAAGGGTGTGATTGAGAAGAAACCTCAATTTTAAATACAGGATAAGTAGCTCCTTCGAATTCAGTTGTTTCAGTTGTATTAACGCAAGAACGAGTTAAAAACTTGTAATCTGCTGATAAATCGTGAAATACAACTTCTTTGTATTCTGGGTGAATGTCTTTTTTCATGTTGGGTAGTATAATGACGATTCCCTGCCGTCTTGTTGTTTGATAATGAAACCTGTGGGATGAAGGTTTAGGTAATTCGGGATGCAAAATTAAAGATTTAATAAGGAAAACCAAAAAAATGTATAACAATTTTTCGGGGTTTTTGCCAATAATTGATTGCTTAAAAAAATCTTAAAAAATATTTTCTGGTACTTTTCAAAGACGCAGATGTCGTAACGAATTGACATGAGGTTACTTGAATGTTGTATTTCAAATAAGCCTTATTTTTTTATTTTTTTTGGAGAAAAAATAGTTTGCAAGCGGTGTTCTTTTTTTCTAATTTTACGTAGTGCCCAACCCCCCAAGGAGTATGCAATCCTTGGATGAAGTTAAAGCTTAAAAACAAAACCGCCAACCATTTTTCAAGTGATATTTACTTGAATGTTTTAGATGAGAAATTTTCTAGAATGGGAATCTTTTGTGCTTTAAAAGGGTTGTATGCTGAATAATTGAGACGCTAATTTTTCTAATATATAAAGTATGTACGTAATTAAAAGAGACGGTCGACGTGAATCTGTCAAGTTCGATAAAATCACAGCAAGAATTGAGAAGCTTTGCTATAGCTTGGATCCATTTTTTGTTCAACCTCTAGAGGTTGCTAGAAAAGTGATTACAGGGCTTTATGACGGGGTTAAAACCACGGAGTTGGATAACTTAGCGGCTGAGACAGCAGCTTCGTTAACGACCAAGCATCCTGACTACGCTGTATTGGCAGCACGTATCGCTATCTCTAACTTACACAAGAATACATTGAAGTCCTTTTCGGCAACAATGAAGCGCTTGTATACGTATGTAGATCCCAAAACAGGTCAAAATGCAGCACTTCTTTCGAAGGAAATCTATGATATCATCAAAAAAAATGCGGTAGAGTTGGATGAAGCTATCATCTATGATCGTGATTTTGGTTATGATTATTTTGGTTTCAAAACATTAGAGAAATCATATTTATTAAAATTAGAAGGTCAAATCGCTGAGCGTCCTCAACATATGTTGATGCGTGTAGCTGTTGGTATTCATGGTGCTGATATTGCTGCTGCGATTGATACCTACAATTTATTGTCGGAGCGTTGGTTTACCCATGCTACACCAACTTTGTTTAATGCAGGTACTCCTAAGCCTCAGATGTCGTCTTGTTTCTTGTTAACCATGCAAGATGATTCCATCGAAGGTATTTACGATACATTAAAACAAACTGCTAAGATTTCACAATCTGCTGGTGGAATTGGTTTGAGTATTCACAATATCCGTGCTACGGGATCTTACATCAAAGGAACCAACGGTACATCCAATGGTATCATCCCAATGTTGCGTGTATTTAATGATACAGCACGTTATGTAGATCAAGGAGGAGGAAAGCGTAAAGGATCGTTTGCTATCTACCTTGAGCCTTGGCATGCCGATGTATTTGACTTCTTAGAATTGAAGAAAAATCACGGTAAAGAAGAAATGCGTGCTAGGGATTTATTCTACGCATTGTGGATTCCAGATTTGTTCATGAAGCGCGTGGAAGAAAATGCCGAATGGTCATTGTTCTGTCCTCATGAGTGCCCAGGTCTTTCTGATGCCTATGGTGAAGAGTTTGAAGCATTGTACGAAAAATATGAATTGGCTGGAAAAGCAAGTCAAGTTGTAAAAGCTCAGGAATTGTGGTTTAAAGTATTGGAGTCACAAACAGAGACAGGTACACCTTACATGTTGTACAAAGATGCTGCCAATAAAAAATCAAATCAAAAGAATTTAGGTACGATTAAGTCGTCTAACTTATGTACTGAAATCATGGAGTATACTTCTAAAGATGAAGTAGCTGTATGTAACCTTGCTTCACTGGCATTGCCTAAGTACGTTCGAATGAACGAGCAAGGAATCTTGGCATTTGATCACGATAAATTATACGAAGTAACAAAAGCGGCAACTCGCAACTTGAATAAGATTATCGATGTGAACTATTATCCAGTGCCAGAAGCAAGAAATTCGAACTTGCGTCACCGTCCTATCGGATTAGGTGTACAAGGTTTGGCTGATGTGTTCATTATGTTACGTATGCCATTCGAGTCAGAAGCAGCGAAACAATTGAATAAGGATATTTTTGAAACTATTTACTACGCATCTATGGAAGCATCCATGGAGCTAGCGAAAGTAGAAGGACCTTATTCTACATGGGAAGGTTCACCTATCTCTAAAGGTGTTTTCCAATTCGACATGTGGGGAGTAACTCCAGAATCAGGACGTTGGGATTGGGAATCACTTCGTCGCTTAGTTGTAGAAAATGGAGTTCGTAACTCCTTGTTAGTGGCTCCAATGCCAACGGCATCTACTAGCCAGATTTTAGGAAATAACGAGTGTTTTGAACCGTATACTTCTAATATTTATGCACGTCGTGTATTGTCTGGAGAGTTTGCGGTTGTTAATAAACACTTGTTAAAAGATTTGATCAAATTAGGCTTGTGGAATGAGAGTATGAAGAATAAGCTGATCTCTGCGAATGGCTCGGTTCAAAATATCCCTGAAATTCCTCAAGACTTAAAAGATTTATACAAAACAGTTTGGGAGATTAAGCAAAAAACGATTTTAGAAATGGCCGCAGATCGCGGAGCCTATATCTGCCAATCGCAAAGCTTGAACATCCACATTCAAGATGTGAACTTTGGCAAGTTAACATCCATGCATTTCCACGCTTGGAAGCTAGGATTGAAAACAGGTATGTATTACCTACGTACCAAAGCTGCTGCTGATGCCATTAAATTCACTATCGAAAAACAAGCAGAAGTGGCGATTGAGCAAACTAATAATGTGCATGAATCAGAAATGCAGTATGCGAGACAGCAAGCTGCATCAGCTGCTTCATTCACCGAAGCAGAATCGCAGAATAGAGCCGATATGACTTGTTCTTTAGACAATCCTGAAGCATGTGAGGCCTGTGGTTCTTAATAAAAAGCTGTTATTCAGTTTCAAATTGTGTTTAAAAATCACTTGATGGCAACATCAAGTGATTTTTATGTTTTCTAGCTAAATGTGTTCGATGAAAAATAAAGGCCTTTTTGTATTGAGTTTTTTTGCTTTAATGCTCTTAGCATTGGGCCTAAGAACCTATCATATTGGTCAATTTGGCTTATTTGGAGATGAAAAGCAAAGCCTTCTTTTAGCAGTAGGAAATACCAATTTTGGTGGAATGACGGATATGTTAGCTCCTCCAAAGACATTTACACCAGAAGATTTTTGGAAGTCTAGAGGTATCAAGGCCTGGTTAGACGCAGATGCCCGTGGCGATGTGAGTGGGAATAGTTTAGTGCACGACATGATGCTGAAATTATTTGCCTTTTTGTTTGGCAAAGAAGATGGAGTCATTCGCTCGGTTTCAGTCCTTTTTAATATGTTGACGCTTTGGCTACTTTTCTACTGGGCTCGAAAAATTCGACCTCAATCAAGAGTCTTTCCAATCATCATATTAGCTTTAGCTGTCATAGAACCATTTTTTGTGATTTATAGCCAACAGGCCAGAAATTATACCACCAGCATTTTCTTTACCACAGCCTCCAATTTTTACTTTTGGTCTGCTATGCAAGCAGAGAACCAACAGAAAAGTACACGTAAAAAGTGGATCCTATGGATGCTTACTAGTTTGGCAGCTTTATTCAGCACATACCTTACAGCTTTGGTCTTTGTGGGTCAATTGATTTTCTCTTTAACCCAAAGAAACTCTTGGAAATTTTGGCAAAAACATATCCTAAGTGGCATATTAGTCATTATTCCATTTGCTAGTTGGATGCTATGGGGGCCAGGACAATATTTTTTAGCATATCAGGCAGATGCCGCCAAGCAATACCGCGAGTTTTTAGAACATAGTGGTCCCATAGCTGGGTGGATTGAGCCTGCAACTGCCGGCAATTTGTATAAAAGAACGGTTTCCATATTATCGGATCAATTTTTGTGGACCAATGATTTATATGTTCGCCATGGATTTAAAATTGGCGCCATTTGCTTGTTGTTGTTCGGCGTAGGAGTGATCTCTTGGCTAAAAAGCCTTTCTAAAGAAGTTAGGTCATTCTACTTATTTGGGATTATCCAGATTGCTTTTCCTGTTCTAGTATTAATACTATCAGCCATCCATGCAGGTACAACTACCGGTTTTTTCTTGCGCTATGCTAGTTTTGGACTCCCATTTGGGATATTTATTTCAGTGGGTTTGGCAGAATATGCTTTTCAACAAGCCATTTGGATACGGATTGTGAGCAGTATATTTTTATTCATACAGGTGAATTATTTGGTTCAAATATTGCTGCCACTCTATTCGGATAAAGTACAGAAATATACTTTTGCCCATGATCGAAGGTCAAACCCTTACATCGAAATCGCACATAAAATCAAGCAGCAGTATCAAGTAGGAGATACCGTGATTTATCCTTCAAAAATGAATAATTTTTTGAATTCTGCACATTTACAAGTAAGAGCGGCGGATGTGAGTGATGCCCAATTAACCAATGTGTACTTTGAACCGACTGATTTATATGTTCAGAAAATAGATACCTTAATTCAAGATTCCGTGCTTTTAAAGAAAAAAAATGGCAGAAGATTGCTTATTTTTGACTTCAAAAAAGGGAAATATAGATATTAGACGCATGACAAATGGAATTCCCCAGGTTTCCTTCGTGATTCCAGTTTATAACGAAGAAAGTAATTTACCAACACTCGTAGAGCGATTGATCAAGATAATGGATCAATCCCCAATAAGTTTAGAGGCCGTATTGATTGATGATGGCAGTCGAGATAATTCTCGAGCTATGTTGAAACAATTAGCATTAGCTGACCCTCGCTTCCATGTGGTTTTATTATCTCGTAATCACGGGCATCAATTGGCGCTTACAGCTGGTTTATCGGTAGCTCGAGGCACAGAAGGTGTTTTTGTGTTAGATGGAGATTTACAAGATCCCCCCGAGTTATTGGAAGAGTTTTATGCGAAACATTTGGAAGGATATGAGGTGGTTTATGCTATTCGTGAGAAGCGCAAAGAACCGTGGTATAAGCGCATGGCTTATTTTATTTTCTACCGAATATTGAAGAAAATAGCCAATGTAGATATTCCTTTGGATAGTGGAGATTTTTCTTTCATAGGTAGAAAAGTAGTGGATATTTTAAATCAAATGCCAGAAGAGAGTCGTTTTATTCGAGGAATGAGAACCTGGATTGGATTTAAGCAAATTGGCATCTCGTACAATCGACAAGAACGTGCCTTTGGAGATTCAAAATATACCTTTTCTAAGTTGGTTCAATTGGCTTTGAATGGGATATTTAACTTTAGCGAGTTCCCTATTAAATTTGTGTCCTCAGCAGGTTTCTTAGCCATAGCATCATCGCTGATGTATTTCTTTTATGTCGTAATCAAGAAATTGTTTATAGGTCAAGTGATTGAAGGATTTACCTCTTTATTATTTGTAATCATCTTATTTGGAGGAATTCAATTATTGGCGATTGGTATTTTGGGTGAATATATCTTACGTATTTTCTTTCAATCGAAAAATCGCCCGAATTACATTATTGACCAAGAAATTTGTGAAGGTAAACTACTGAAATAGGATAAAATGAAAGGGCCAAGGATTTTCTTGTTGTTGTATGGAATTGCAGCCTTCATGGATGTGATTGTTCCAATGCTCTTTCCTTCTCTCTCTCAAGTACGGTACCTTGCTAAACCAGCCCTCATGTTATTGTTGATGGCCTATGTCTTCGTTTCAAAAGATGTGGAACGTAAGCCAACCATCTTGTTAGCTTTGTTTTTTGCCTGGTTAGGAGATGTATTTTTGATGATTCCAGGTAGTAATCCCTTGTATTTTCAGCTTGGTCTTGGTGGTTTTTTGATCATGCAATGGATTTACATTGAGATGTTTAAAAAGCAGATCAATAAAGTGTTAAGTCCGGTAAATGGGATGACAGTCTTGGTGGCGATTTATGTAATAGGTTTATTGAGTCTCCTTTTACCTCAAATGAACTTAGCATTAGCTATTCCAGTTGTTATCTATGCAATTAGTTTAGGAACAATGCTTTGGTTCGCTTCACAAAGAAAATCCAGTGTTTCACTTTGGAATTATCAATGTATACTCAGTGGTGCGATATTATTTGTTTTGTCAGATAGTTTATTGGCTATAAACAAGTTTTATCATTCATTTCCTGGGAATTCCTTTTGGGTGATGTCCACTTATATCCTTGCTCAATTGTTACTCACGCAAGGTTTGGTTAAATTGCGCTCTTAATTAGATATTGATTTCATGCTTTCTACTGTTGAAACAACACCTGTCTTAGCTGAATTAGCTGAGAAAATTCAAGGATCATTATTTACCGATACGGTGATGCGTACTTTGTATGCCACGGATGCCTCGGCATATCGTGAAATGCCTTTAGGAGTTGTTATTCCTGAAACTCAAAAGGATTTAGAAACGATAATTCGATTTGCGGATCAACATGCTTTACCATTAATTCCAAGAACCGCCGGAACATCTTTGGCCGGCCAAGTTGTGGGCAAAGCTCTCATTGTAGATGTATCCAAATTTTTTAACCGAATTTTAGAAATCAATGAAGAAGAGTCCTATGTGTGGGTAGAACCTGGTGTGGTTCGAGATGTGTTGAATGTTGAGTTAAAAAAACACGGTCTATTTTTTGGGCCAGAGACGTCTACTGCCAACCGCGCCATGATAGGTGGTATGCTGGGCAATAATTCATGTGGATCCAACTCTGTTGTATATGGCTCCACGCGCGACCATGTATTGGAAGTTGAAGGTTATTTGTCTGATGGGACTTTGGTCAACTTTAGCTCTGAAAATCCTTTCGAAACGTTGAAAGGTTTAAAAGAGGGCACGCGTTTACATACTATTTATTCAAAAACTTTAGAAGCACTTTCCGATTCTAAAAGACAGCAGGAAATTCAAGATGAATTTCCAAAACCAAGTATTCACCGTCGAAATACGGGCTATGCAGTGGATATGTTGTTGAATACGGATGCTTTTGATTCAAAGAAAGCACCCTTTAACTTTTGTGCATTGTTGGCGGGTTCGGAAGGAACGCTTTGTTTTGCTACCAAAATTAAATTACATGTCGACAAGCTTCCACCTAAGCATTTAGGTTTAGTATGTGCGCACTTTAATACGATTGATGAGGCATTACGAGCTAATTTAATTGCCTTGAAATTTAATCCTTCAGCCTCAGAATTGATGGATCATTATATTTTGGAATGTACCAAAGCCAATCCTGAGCAAAGACAAAATCGTTTTTTTGTGGAAGGTGATCCTGGAGCTATTCTTGTGGTGGAATTACGTTCTGATGATCCCAATGAATTAGCGTCGCAAGCCAAGGAGGTTGAAAAAGCGATGCTTTCAGAAAACCTTGGTTATCATTTTCCATACATCACTGGTGAGAATGTCAAGAAGGTTTGGGATTTGAGAAAAGCGGGTTTAGGTTTATTATCTAATTTACCAGGCGATGAAAAAGCTGTAGCCGTAATTGAAGATACAGCTGTGGATGTCAATGATTTGCCAGCTTTCATTGCTGAGTTCAATGTGATTCTTTCTGAGAATAATCTTTATTGTGTGCATTACGCACACGCTGGTTCTGGAGAGTTGCATTTAAGACCTATTATTAATCTAAAGACTAAAGAAGGGCATAAGATGTTCCGCCATATTGCGGAAGAAATAGCCCGTTTAGTGAAAAAATATAAAGGTTCTTTATCGGGAGAACATGGTGACGGCCGACTAAGAGGAGAATTTATCCCTTGGATGGTTGGGGAGTCCAATTACCAATTGATGCGCGAGTTGAAATCTTGGTGGGACCCCAAAGGGATTTTCAATCCTAATAAAATTGTGGATACGCCACCTATGGATAGCTTTTTGCGTTATGAGGCAGGTCAAATAACTCCAGATTTCAAAACAGCTTTCCGCTATCAAGATCAGGATGTATTGCAACATGCTGAGCAATGTAATGGCTCGGGAGATTGCCGAAAAACGCCTATTTCTGGAGGTACAATGTGTCCATCATTCATGGCAACTCGCAATGAAAAAGAAACCACTCGTGCCCGTGCCAATATTCTTCGTGAATTCTTAACCCGTTCTCCTCAAGAGAATCGATTTGCCCATGAAGAGATTAAAGAGGTGATGGATTTATGCCTAGCTTGTAAAGGTTGTAAATCGGAATGCCCATCTAATGTGGATGTGGCCAAATTGAAAATGGAGTTTTTATACCAATACCAAAAAGAAAAAGGTTTGCCTATTCGCAGTTGGTTGGTAGGCCATTTCTCTAGTATTTCTTCCATAGCATCTAAAATTCCTTTTGCTTATAACCTAGTGATGGGTACTCCCTTTTTGCGCCGCATTGCGAATCGGATTGTAGGTTTCCATCCAAACAGAAGTATGCCATTGTTGGCGAATCAGACCTTGAGAGCTTGGTTGAAAAATAGGCCCAGCATTTCTTCTAATAAGGCCGTGTTTTTGTTTGTGGATGAATTTACCAATTTCAATGATGCTGAAGTAGGAAGAAAGGCTGTTTTACTTTTGGAAGCATTGGGCTATGAGGTTAGAACATTAGACCACCCAATCTCTGGTAGATCCTTTTTATCAAAAGGGATGTTGGACGAAGCCAAGGAATTAGCTCAGAAAAATGTGGAGTTGTGGAGTGATTTAGTGAGTCAAGAAGTGCCATTGGTGGGTATTGAGCCATCAGCCTTATTAACTTTTAGAGATGAGTATCCTGATTTAGTATCGGAAGCTTGGGTTGATCGAGCGAAGGAATTGGCAAAAAATGTTTTATTGCTAGAGGAATTTATTGCCAAGGAATTGGAAACTAAGCGAATTTCACCGAATCAGTTTACCCAAGAAAAGTGTTTAATTAAATTGCATGGACATTGTCAGCAGAAATCCATTAGCTCTTTAGTACCAGCTAAAAAGGCTTTATCCTTGCCTGCGAATTATGAAGTACAATTGATACCTTCAGGTTGCTGTGGTATGGCAGGTTCATTTGGCTACGAAAAAGAACATTATGATTTGTCGATGCAAATAGGAGAATTAGTGCTCTTTCCTACGGTTCGGGCTCAAGCTCCAGAAGTAATTATAGCTGCATCAGGTACAAGCTGTCGTCACCAGATTCACGACGGTACGCAACGCGAAGCGAAGCATACCGCCGAAATCTTATTTGAGGCTTTGGTTTAGAGGTGGTTTATTAAAATCTCCAGCGTACGAATGCTTCCATGGCTTCGTACTCAGCTAGTCCTAATTTATTGTAAATGCTGGCGGTTCCACGGTTGCGTTCTTCAGCTCTTTGCCAGAATTCACGCGAGTCATCACCTTGGAATACAACCCCATCTTTTTGAGATTGGTGTTTAAATATACCCATACGCTTTTGAAACACTTGATCTGGCGACATAGGAACAGCCATTTCAATTTGATCGATATCCCATTCAGCCCAGGCTCCTTTGTACAACCAAACCCAGCAATTTTTCATGTATTCACGATGTTTTAATCGTTGAACAGCTTCTAAAATGGCATCCAAACAAACTTTATGGGTTCCGTGTGGATCGGCTAAATCTCCTGCCGCATAAATTTGATGTGGTTGAATTTCTTCAATTAAATCCATGATGATTTGGACATCCGCTTCTCCAATCGGATTTTTACGAACAGTACCTGTTTCATAGAAAGGCATTTCTAAGAAGTGGGTGTTTTCTTTTTTGATTCCAACGAAGCGACACGTGTTTTTTGCTTCTCCTTTACGGATCAAACCTTTGATTTCACGAACAGATGGAATATCAATTTCTGAATCAAGCTTGCCTCTTAAGAACTTAACAGCTTCTTTGTAAATCTTATTGGCTTTTGGATTCGAGTTTTCAAATTTTTCATTGAAATCAACTACGAATTCAGCAAAACGAAGCGCTTCATCATCTGCAACGGCAATGTTACCTGTTGTTTGATATGCTACATGAACTTCATGTCCTTGATCATGAAGACGTTGGAATGTACCACCCATGGAGATGATATCGTCATCCGGGTGTGGACTAAATATGATGACTTTCTTTTTGGCTGGGAATGCTCTTTCCGGACGATGGGTATCATCTGCATTGGGCTTTCCACCTGGCCAACCTGTAATGGTATGTTGCAAGTAGTTGAATACTTCAATGTTGATATCATATGCCTGACCATACAAGGATAATAGTTCGGAAAGACCATGCTCATTGTAATCTTTACTCGTTAATTTTAAAACAGGCTTATCCAACTGTAGTGCCAAATGCGTTACTGCTTTTTTGATCATTTTACGATCCCAAATGACAGAATCTACTACCCAGGGTGTTTTGATGCGAGTTAATGCCGCTGCAGCTGTTTCATCTAAAATGAAAGTAGCATTATTATGTTGTTGTAAATAAGAAGCAGGGATGTCTGAGGTCACTGGACCTTCTACGGCACGAGCTACACTTTCAGCCTTATGTTCTCCCCAAGCCAATAAAATCACACGCTTAGCATGCATGATTTTATCAATACCCATTGTGATTGCTTTTTTATGCACTTTCTCTAATCCTCCAAAATCAATAGCTGCATCAATTTTGGTGCTAATGTCTAAGGTCATCAGACGAGTTCTCGAATTAATTAGGGAGCCTGGTTCATTAAAGCCTATATGTCCATTTCGACCAATTCCTAATAATTGAAAATCTAATCCGCCAAGTTTTTCGATTTTTTCATCGTAATCACGACAGAATTCAGGGATTTTTTCGATGGCCAATGTTCCATCTGGAATATTGATGTTATTCAATGGGATGTCCACATGATCAAACAATTGTTCTTTCATGAAGCGAACATAACTTTGAATAGCATCTGGTTGCATCGGATAATATTCATCCAAATTGAAGGTAATCACATTTTTGAAGCTTAAACCTTCTTCTTTATGCATTCGAATTAATTCTTGATATACCTTTTTAGGTGAGGAACCTGTGGCCAATCCTAGTACTGCAGGTTTCTTTTCTTTGGCTCTTTCACGAATTAGAGATGCAATTTCTTGAGCAACGGCTTTGGAAGCTTTTTCTGAATCAGAATAAATGTGGGTGGGTACTCGTTCAAAACTAATGGCCTGTTCCATGGTAAAATGATTAAGGTTTAGAGGCTATGACAATTAAATCTAGTTCCAGTATATCGAACAATCGAAGAATGGTTTTAATGGCTGGGTTTCCTTTTCCCAATTCAATGGAATGGATTGTTTTAATGGCAACTCCGCTTTTTTCACTCAATTCGTCTTGGTTTAGTCGAAGTGAGCTTCTTTTTTCTCGGATAATTTCACCAAAAACTTTCAAGTCCATCGTTTTTCTCTTGATTGTGATGTAAAAGTAGTACAAAAAATTAAAATAAAAATAATTCGGTAATATGTTACCGAATTATTTTTAAAAATTAAATATGGGTAAATTTTCAGATTATAAGTTTTTGAAACTTTATTGTCACATTGTAAGTTTATCTTTGTGTCAATCATTATACTCAAGTGTTCAATAATCTAATTCAATGAAATTTCGACATCTCATTATTATCATATTTAGTCTGTTTTGCAGCACTATATATGCACAAAAAGCTACTTTAAGCGGATATATCAAAGACAGTTCCAATGGAGAAGGATTGATAGGTGCTAATGTTTACATCAAAGAGCTCAAAGTAGGAAATCAAAGCAATACCTATGGTTTTTATAGTTTAACACTTGCTCCCGGTGAATATACCTTGGTTTTTTCTTACACTGGGTATGAGCGAGTGGAGAAGAAAATTGTGTTTTCCAATCAGGGCCAACAGTTTTCAGTCGAGTTAAAACCTGCTGATAGCGAATTAGCTGAGGTCAAAGTAACGGCCAAGGCGGTGGATGAAAATGTGAAGAGTATCGAGATGTCAGTCAATAAGATTGATATTAAAACGATCAAAAGGATTCCAGCATTATTAGGGGAAGTAGACTTAGTTAGAGCCATTCAATTATTACCAGGGGTTAGCACCGTAGGAGAAGGAGCAACAGGATTCAATGTTCGTGGTGGGGGAGTAGATCAAAATTTAGTTTTGATGGATGATGCACCTGTGTACAATTCTTCACACTTATTTGGCTTCTTTTCAGTCTTTAATCCAGATGCGGTAAAGGACGTTAAGTTGTTTAAGGGAGGTATACCTGCCCAATATGGCGGTCGTGTTTCGTCGATCTTGGATGTTAAAATGAAAGAAGGAAACACAAAAAAATTAGAAGTGAATGGTGGAATTGGGGTAATTTTTTCTCGTCTTTCTATAGAAGCACCTTTAATTAAGGACAAAGCATCATTTATAGTGGCTGCCAGAAGATCCTATATTGACATATTAGCTAAGCCATTTTTGACAGGTAATAATGCGAATGCCCAATTTAATTTTTATGATTTGACGGCTAAGGTCAATTATAACATCAATTCTAAAAATACCGTGTTTTTGTCGGGTTATTTTGGCCGAGATGTTTTTGGAACGGGTTTTGGTTTTAATTGGGGTAATGGGACATTATCAGCTCGATGGAATCACGTCTTTTCTAATAAGTTATTTTTAAATGCCACCAGTTTTTATAGTAATTATGATTACTTGTTGGATTCTGACTTACAAAATAAACGTCCAAATGATTCCTTTCGTTGGACTTCCAATATCGTTAATTTGAGTTTCAAGCCTGATTTTACCTATTATATCACTCCTGATAATACATTAACTTTTGGAGGTCAGATTCTGTCGTATGAATTTAAACCAGGTCAGGCAGTTGCCTCATCCATTGGAGAGAAGCGGGAGTTTGGTCAAGCTAATAAAAGAGGATTGGAAACTTCTTTTTATGTTGGAAATGAACTCAAGATTTCACCTCAGTTTTCGGCACAATATGGCTTACGTTATTCTCATTATGATTACCAAAGTTTAGATGGAGAATATTATAATCGGATAGCTGTTCCTATGTCAGCGCAAAATCCATCGGGATATGTTTTGCAGATTAATAAAGTAAATTCAGATCAGGTTATTGCTTCATATGGAAATTTTGAGCCTCGTTTGGCATTGAACTTAACATTGAATGAGGCGTCATCTATCAAAGCAAGCTTTAACCGTTTGTCGCAATATGTTCATTTAATGTCCAATACAGCAGCATCGACTCCTTTAGATGTATGGACTAGCTCAACCAATAATATTAAGCCACAAATAGCCGATCAGGTAGCTTTGGGATTTTTTAAGAACTATGGAGAAGGCGGTAATGATTATGAGGCTTCGGTAGAGGTGTATTATAAAAAAATGCAAAATCAGATTGATTATGCTGACCGAGCAAACTTGTTTTTAAATCCTTATTTCGAGAAAGACTTATTGTTTGGAGATGGTCGGGCCTATGGTTTAGAAGTATTTGTTAAGAAAAATGTAGGCAAGCTAACAGGCTGGTTGAGTTATACCTTGGCTAGAACAGAGCGTAAGATTGAGGGGATTAATAATAACGAATGGTATACAAGTCGTTATGACCGTACACATACCTTAAATTTGATTGGGCAATATGCCTTAAATGAAAAATGGTCATTGGGAGCCAATTTTGCTTACATTACAGGGGTACCTTATTCTATTCCAGTTCAAAAGTATGTTTACGAAGGTATTGCCTATCCACAAACTATACCTGGCACAAGGGGTAATATTCGAGTACCTGATTACCATCGATTAGATGTATCTGCTACCAAGAAAAACAAAAAAGGCCTGTTTGGAAAAGGCACATCAGAATGGGTATTCTCCGTATATAACTTATACAACCGGAAAAATCCTTTTTCAGTTTATACTCGTCCGAATGAAACAAATTCAGCTCAAACGGAGGCTGTACAACTATCGATTATTGGGTCATTTGTTCCAGCAGTAACTTATAACTTCTCGTTCTAACATGAAAAACACAGCTATATATATATTAAGTATCCTTTTTGTTGCGCTTTTAAGTTCTTGTGAGGATATCGTACAATTAGAAAGTCCCAAATCCAATAACTACCTCGTGGTTGAAGCCACGTTGACAAACTTAGCAGGTCCTCAAAAAATCATGCTTTCTAAATCTCAAGCCTATTTTGATAATACAGTAAGTCCTAAAATTAGTGGGGCAGAGGTAAAGGTTCGAGATAACATGGGTCAAGAATATGTGTTTGTGGAACAAAAAGATCAGGCGGGTACCTATGTTTGGCAACCTAAAGCTGCCACAGACATATTAGGTAAGATGGGAATGACTTATCAATTATCCATCAACTGGTCCAATGAGCAATTTACAGCTTCAGCTACGATGAGGCGAGTACCTACAATAGATTCTTTATTATATCAATTTGATGAGGCTTCGGGTCGACAAAGAGGAGACAATAAACCCAAAGAGGGATATGATGCTCAATTCTTTGCTAAAGACTTTTTAGGTTTGGGAGATTGCTACCGAGTTAAAACCTATAAAAATGGCAAGCTATATAATGACCCGTCTAATATATCTGTTATCTATGATGGGGCGTTCCAACAAGGAGCAGCATCTGATGGTCTAACATTTAATCTTCCTATTCGTAGATCTATTTCTCCAGAATTGTATTTGGAAAATGATTTAATTAAGGTTGAGCTATATTCTATTTCTCAGGATCAATTCAACTTTTATTCTCAGGCTCGACTAGAATTAAATAATGCAGGTTTATTTTCTAGACCTGCTGCTAATATTCCTACGAATATTCAGAACCTAAATGCTAATTCCTCCTTACAAGGGGCTGGATGGTTTGGTGTTTCTGCCGTTAGTGTTTTTGAAACAAAAGTGGATACTAAATTGGCAAGAAAGGGATTAAAGTAATTATTCGAAATTAATGTATAAGGTTACATTATGCGTGTTTAATCTACTTACCTTAAAATAAGGATTGGTAGCAACGGAAGGTGCTGAATATAAGTTGGCTATTCCATGTGAAAATCTGATTTCTGGGGTGAATTTGAAGTATTTGAAAAATCCTTCAAATCCGAAACCATATTCCAAAGCGAAATCTACGGTTTGAGCACTTAAAGCAGCACTATTCTTTTTTACATTGGCTTCGACACCAAATTTGGAGCCTGCTAAGACATACATTCGATGATTCATTCTACGAATGGATTTATATTTCAATAAAACGGGGATTTCAAACCAAGTAGACTCTCTCGCTATATTGATAGGTTCCGCTGGTTTAGGCTGGGTAAAGGTAATTTCTCGGTCATATAGGGCAATATTGATTCCAGATTTTAATTCAAAAAATTGGTTAAATGAATAATTGGCTAGACCTCCAATTTGAAATCCAAAATTTCTAGGCGAAATACTGGGTGCTAACTTTGGATCAGCCTCCATACTAAAATTACTCGAGCTTAATCCGAAAAGGAAACCAAAGTGAACCCTCTTATCGTCATAGAATTCATTGTTTATTCGAATGTATTTGTTCCCTTGAGCCAAAGAATGAAAGCCAACTAGGCTAAAAACAATAAGAATCAATAGCTTTTTCAAATCCTATTTTGATTTTTGACCTAAATAAATGGAACAAATGCCGCCTGTCATGGGTATCCATTGAGTATTTACATATCCAACACGTTGATAAATATCTAAAAAGTTTTGACCATCTGGAAAGGCTTGAACTGATTCTGGTAAATAGGTATATGCTGCTGGATCCTTGGAAATCAATCTGCCCAATATTGGAAGAATGAATTTGGAATAGATGGCATACAATTGTTTCATGGGGAATTTTCTTGGATTAGAAAATTCAAGAATCAAGCAATATCCTCCAGGTTTCAACACACGTAACATATCACTCAAGCCCTTCTCTAGGTTTTCGTAATTTCGAACACCAAAACTCACGGTGATGGCATCAAAGCTTTGATCTGAAAAAGGCAGCTTTTCAGAATCGCCTAATTGCAATTGTATTTTATCTTGTAATCCCAGTCTTTTTATTTTCTCGATTCCCACATCCAACATGCCTTGGGAGATATCTACCCCTGTGATTTTTTCAGGCTGTATCTTTAAGGCTTCGATGGCAAAATCACCTGTACCTGTTGCAATATCCAATAGCGATTTTATCCCTTTGTTTTTTAGCAAATTAATCGCTTTTTTTCTCCAAATAATGTCGATTCCACCACTAAGTAAATGATTTAAGAAATCATATTTGGGTGAAATGGAATTGAACATTTCTGCAACTTGTTCCTTTTTTCCTTGCGATTGATTTTTGTAGGGTACTACCATTTTTGATTAATTGCTTTAACTCCAAACGTAAATTAGGGGCATTTGTTTCTGCAAATTACCAAAATTATTTGGTTAGGCAGTAGCCATTTGGAATACAGCTACCAATATCCACATGAGTGCAAAACTGATTAGCATGGAAAAATTAACCAATGCACCTGCGATAGAGGTATCAAAGTTTAGTTCATCCGAATAAGTAATTAGGGTCATGCCTACAGGAAGTATGATGCAGATTAACATCATATTTCTAAAATGAGCATCAAAGGGGAGGCTATAAAATAAAAGTAAGCCTATGGATAGGCCTAATAAATAGCGAATACCAAGTACTTGAAATACTTTCAAGAATGATTTTTTTGGGAGTCTTACACTAAAATAAATCCCCATTAATAGTAATACCAAAGGTTTGTTTCCTTGTGCAATGGTATCCACAATGTTAGTTAAAAAAAATGGTAGGGGAATTTCAAGTAGGTTGACCAATAATCCAATCACCATGGCTTGAAAAGGAAAAAGCGACATAATACGTTTAAATACATGCTTCCACATATTCCCTTTTTTGGCTTTAGCTGAGAAATAGTTCCCCATGCCGTAGGTTAATATGAAATTGATAAATGAATTACCAATATCAAACATGGCGGCATATGTTAAACCTTTCCATCCCCAAATTCCTTCGATCAATGGATATGCAAACAATCCAAGGTTATAACCTGAGCACCCCATCGTTAAGATTCCTCGATACTCAGGGCCTTCTTTTTTGAAAATCTGAAATCCAACAAAGGAACAAAGGATAGCAAAGGCAATGCAAATGAGAGGAAGCCACAATAATTCAGAAGTGAATTGGACCTTGATCATCGTTGAGAATACCAAGGCAGGAAAAGTAGTATGCATTAAAAATTTTGAAATCTTTTTGGCATCATCTGTTGTGACAAATCCCAAGCTTTTTAGCACGTAGCCAATGGAAATGACAACTAAGGCAGAACCAAAAACAAAATTGGGGGAATTCATGCGTGGATGGGTGGCTTAGGCAAGGAAATTCGAAATGTACTCCCTTTATTGATTTCTGTGGATTTTAAAATGAGTTTTCCTTCATGATAATTCTCTACGATTCTTTTGGCCAAAGTAAGTCCCAATCCCCAACCTCTTTTCTTGGTACTAAATCCAGGAGAAAATATTTTGGACATATTCTTATTGGAAATTCCTTTTCCGGTATCAGAAATGTCGATATAGATTAAATTGTTTTTCCCCTCTGAAAGAATAATTTGAATGGATCCACTTCCACTCATGGCATCTACACCGTTTTTACAAATGTTTTCTATCACCCATTCAAATAAATAACGATTGACTTTTGCTACCTGGTCAGGGGCTAACATACTAATGATTTCAATGTGTACTTTACTGGAAATTCGATTCTTTAAGTATTGTAAGAAGGTAGTGATTAGCTCTTCTAAATTCTCTTCTTTTAATATAGGTGCTGATCCAATGTTAGAAAAACGAGTGGTAATGGTCTCCAAACGTTGAATATCCTTCGATAATTCAATGACAATATTCGGATCAATACTAGGCTCATTCCTTAGAATTTCAACCCATGCTGTTAGTGAAGAAAGCGGGGTACCTAATTGATGTGCCGTTTCTTTCGCTAAACCTACCCACACCCGATTTTGCTCTGCTCTTCTGGAATAGGAGAAAAAGATGTATCCTAGGAATCCAATGATCAATACAACCAGTAATTGAGAAAGGGGGTAGTATCTTAATAATTTTAGTAGTTTGGAATTCCCATAATAGATGTATTCTTTCTGAAAACCCATATCCATTTCGATGGGCTTATTGTTTTCTGAAATTATTTCAGTCAGTTTTTGCTTAAGAATAACTTGCTTAGCCTCGGTAGAAAGCTGGCTAGGCATGGGGATATTGATGGAGTTTAAATGCCCAGAACCATCTTTCCAAATAACGGGTATGGTATTGTTCTCATTGATTTTTTTAATTCTTTCAAAAAAGAAATTGATATCTGCATTCTCATCACTCGTCATTACGTAACGAATGGTCTCTGCATATAATTCGATTTGCTGTTTTTCTCTTTCCTCTAATTTAGTCACTAAACCATCTGTAAAGTAGAGTGAAAAGCCTGCCATGAAAACGCAAACTGCAAAAAAAGCCACCTTAAGCCATGTATCGCGGTTGTAAAAGGCTAGAGGTAAGGAGACTTCTTTGAACATGGGGATATTTTTCGAACCTAAAAAAGGCTATTCATCACAAAATAGTCACCGTTTATCCAAAAATCAAAAAAAAGTTTCTAAGGTACTATGTAATGCAAAGTACCTTACGTAGTTTTGTATCACATTAAAACACAGAAACCGATGGATATTGAAAATGCCAAGGTGCAGATGAGGAAAGGAATTTTGGAATTCTGTATTCTGCAGATTATTTCGCGAGGCGAGGTGTACGCATCCAACATGTTGGAAGAATTAACCTCAGCAAAAATCATGGTAGTGGAGGGAACCTTATACCCTCTTTTAACTCGACTAAAAAATGCCGGGTTTTTAGATTATAAATGGGTAGAATCTTCCTCAGGCCCACCACGTAAGTATTACGTATTAACAGAAAAAGGAGGAGAATTTTTAGAAGAACTTCATTTAACATGGGATGAGTTGCAAGGATCTGTACTTCAGATAACCAATCCCACCACCCCCAATTCATAAATCTATCATTGTATGAAAAAGACCCTTTCAATTAATATCGCAGGGATTATCTTCCATATCGAGGAGGATGCGTTTGCCACATTGGATGCTTATATTAAATCCATCCATGCTTACTTCGAGAATTTCGAAGGTTCAAAAGAGATTATTGCTGACATTGAAGCAAGAATTGCCGAGAAATTCTGGGGCATTCGGGAAGACGAAAAAACAGAGGCCATTTCATTAGAGCATGTCAATGCCTTAATTGCTTCTTTAGGAACAGTAGCTGATTTTCAGGCTTTAGAAAGCGAAGAAGATAAGAAAGAAAATAGCTCATCTCAGACTCATTCAACTCATTCAGAAAAGTCTATACCTCACCAAAAAGTATTTAGACGTGATTTGTCGAGGAAAATGATTGGTGGTGTGGCATCAGGTTTGGCTCGTTATTTGCATGCTGATCCAATTTGGGTACGTTTATGTATGATCGTAGGTTTCTTTGGACTGATCCCATTATTTCATGTAGCTAATGTGATCTTCTGGGCTTATGTTATCTGTTGGATCGCTATCCCTGGTGAAATCAATTTAGAAGAAGATAAATCCTTCCGTAAATTTTACCGTGATCCTGAAAAGAAAGTAATTGGTGGTGTTATCTCCGGATTTGCTGCCTACACAGGATGGGATTTAGGTCTATTACGTGTGTTAGCCGTTTTATCTGTTTTGTTTTTTGGAACAGGAATTGTAGCCTATCTGGTGATATTAATTATAGCACCAGAGGCTAAAACCCTGACTGATAAAATGGAAATGACGGGTGAACCTATCACCCTTGAAAATATTGAAAACAACATTAAAAAGAACTTCCAAAAGGAAGATGAGGCTGAAGAAAGTGCTTTGACTCGTATATTATTAGTTCCATTTCGACTAATTGCTGCATTCTTTGGAGCATTTAAGGGCTTTTTTATTGCTCTTCGTTGGATAGTTCAAATAGCATTTGGTATCATTTTAACAGCATTTGGTTTAGGTAGTATCATTGCCTTAATTACGTTTTCTTCAGTTGGATTCTCAGGATTAGATCATGGTCAAGTTCAAATTGCCTTTGGTGAAGCTATTCCTTTGTATTTATTAGCCAATGATTTGCCTTCTTGGACTTATTTAGCTTTTATCGCTGCCATTCTTCCAATTTTGGTATCAATTATTATCTCTGGAGTATCCTTATTAGCCAACCGAAAATTTTATAATAGAACATATAAATACATCGCTACTACTTTGTGCATTATTGGATGGGTTGGTTTATTTGTAGCCTTACCTACCGTTGGAAGAAATTTTTCAAGAACAGCTTCTATTAATCAAGTTAAAGACATAAGTATTCCTTCCAAGCCATTTGTATTTGATATCAAAAAGGAATCTCAAGAATCAATTTGGGAAAAAATGTTAGGTAGCAGAGAATTGGTGGATGAGATCTTGGATGATGAAGATATGCATGATTATAACCGAGAAGGATTTACTCGGACACAAATCACCATCGAAGGGTATTCTGGTACGACCATTCAAGTTATTGAATTTTCGAAATCAAACGGGAAGGACCGTTTGGATGCAGAGAAAAATGCAAGAAGCATTAAATACGACTATTCTATTCAAAATGATAAAATCACATTTGATAGTCATTTTGGAATTACGAATCAAAAGTTTAGAAACCAGCGTATGCGTGTGAAGGTGTTGATTCCTTTTGGTCAGAGCTTTGGTATGACGCGTGATTTTGCATCCTATATTGAAAATGAAATTCATGGAGGTTACTTCAACGACAGCACTGGTGACTTATTTGTGGGTTCGTTGTGGAATTTTACACCTGAAAAAGGCTTGACATGTATTAACAGAGAACCAATTGAGGATAAGGAAGAGTCATTCCATGAGGATCGTTCTTCTTCGGATGAAGTAGGTGTAAATTTCTCTATCAGTAAAGATTTGGAGAACTTTCAAAGCATCGAAGCCTTAAATACAGAAGGTGCTAGCATTCGAATTGTGCCTGGAGATAAATATGTAATTCGTTTTGAAGGAAATGATAAGCCAAGTTTTGTAACAGAAGCCAAAGTATTCAATGGGGTATTGAAATTGGACAAAGTTCAATCAGGCGTTCAGATTGAAATACAATCTCCTAAGCTTACTAAAGTGGAATTGGGAGGAAATGCCAGAACAGAAATCAAAGGATTTAATCAGGCTAAATTAGAAGTGGTTTTACATAATTTCCATAGTGTCAATATCGATGGAACTACGGATTTATTGATTGCTTCATCTGATCAAAACTCGGAACTTATTGCTCCTAATTTGGTTGCTCAAAAGGCCATTGTTTCCCTAAAAGATCAATCTAAAATGGATTTGCAAGTGATTAAGAGTATTACGGGTAACAAATCCATGGATGCTAATTTGAGCTATCCAACGATGTCTAATCTACAAGTAAATATTAAAACACAAAAATAATAGGAGGATCATGCAACCTTTTGATCTTTCGTTTCATCTTCTCTACATTCCAAATTAATAACAATTATGAAAACAAAATTCAATTTATTCATTTTCCTGGGAGCATTATTTATGTCCATCGTGGCATTCGCATCTCCAGAAGATTATTCTAAAAAGTTTAAAGTATCCGGTTTTCAAAACTTAGATTTAGGTCATGCTTTTGAAATTAAAGTAAGCAAAGGAAGTACTTTTTCTTTGGCAGCATATGGACGTCAAGAAGACGTAGATGATTTAGAAGTAGACATCGATGGTAATACCTTGAAGGTTTCTTATAAAGACCGCAATTGGGGTTTTAACTGGGGTAAGAATCGTAAAAGAATTCGTTTGGTCATCACCATGCCTCGTTTAGCCAATGCAGAATTTTCTGGTGCTTGTCGTGTTGATGTAGATGGATTTTCCAATGAAGAACAAATGAGTTTTGTATTTAGTGGAGCATCTAGAGGACAATTAAATCAAATTAATGCGGATAAATTAAATGTGGATTTATCAGGAGCTTCTCATTTGAATATAAGTGGACATGCTGGCAAATTAAATGTAGATGCTTCAGGTGCAAGTCACTTAGATGGTACTAATTTGATGGCCCGTGATACGGATGTAGAGGCTAGTGGTGCAAGTCATGTTAGTATTCAAAGCCAAAAGACTTTACGTGTTGACGCTTCTGGAGCATCTAAAGTTTCGTATAAAGGTGTACCTAATATCAGCAAAGACCTGTCAGGGGCAGCTTCCATTAATCAAGTAAACTAGTTTTTTTCTCCAGCGGGTATCCTAAAATTTAGTTGGTTACTCGCTGGCGGAACAGGACAAGCATATTCCGGATTGTAAGCACAAAAAGGAAAATAAGCCAAATTAAAATCCGCCTTAAGTATTTTACCGTTTAGATTTATTAGGGGTATATCTAAGTACCTACCGCCTCCATAAGTTTCTGTGGGGGCGGTTTTGTCTTTAAAAGGAAGGAAAAAATCACCATTATCATGTTGATATAATTTCAAACGAACCACTTGTCCATTTATCTGGGCTTTAATGTCACCTATATAAAGTATATCTTCTTGGGTGCCATCACTCATGGGCAAAGCAATTTTATCTACTTTATTGTTTTTTTCTAATTCAAAATCTATTTGCCAAGCACTAGAAAAAGGGAAATAAGTAAGACCTTTAAATGTTTCTTTATTCTTGATCGGTGAATCCTCTTGCTCTTTCATCGAAATGTCTTTTTCTTTTCGATGTTTTAAGACTGCCAAAGAATCTTCTTGGGTTTTACTTATGCTAACCGCATTATTTTTTGGCAGACTTATGATCACTAAGGTTATAGCGCCTAGAACAAGAATCAAAATCCATTTATTGAATTTCATAAGATTGGGTGTAATTTTGAATTTAGGCAAAAATATAAAATATAATTCGATGTTTACAGGCATTGTGGAGGCCATGGGTACCCTCGAAGATAAATTGGTTCAAGGAACCAATATCGACTTTTGGTTTAGCTCACCATTTACCGATGAACTAAAGATAGATCAATCTTTGGCTCATAATGGAGTTTGTTTAACTGTTGTCGAAATTAAGGATCATCAATACCGTGTAACTGCCATTGAAGAGACCCTCAACAAGACCAATTTGGGAGCATTGAAATTAGGGCAAAAAGTTAATCTAGAGCGCTGCTTAGCAGCAACAGGTCGATTTGATGGGCACATCGTTCAAGGCCATGTAGACACGAAAGGAGTCTGCACTCAAATCATTTCTAAAGACGGCTCTTGGGAATATTATTTTGAATATCCACAGTCTAAAGAACATATCACGGTAAGCAAAGGCTCAATTTGTGTTAATGGAACTAGTCTAACGGTTGTTCATTCAGGTCAATATGATTTTTCTGTAGCCATCATTCCTTACACCTATGAACATACTGTCTTTCATCAATTGAAAGTAGGTGATTCTGTCAATTTGGAATTTGATATTGTAGGAAAATATGTTCAAAAAATGCTAGCTAGCAATTAATCGAGCAATGGCTTGATTAACCTTTTCAAATCCAAATCGTTGGTAAGCTACATCTTTTTGAGCTTGAATTTGATCCAGACCCAAGTTGCCGATACTACCTAAATGGGTATGATTTAGGTTTCTTTGACTACCATCAAACTGTTTTTCTTCAATCATTTTTCCTACTTGTTGGTAGGCTTCACGGAATGGGATACCTTGTACTACCAAGCGATTCACTTCTTCTACGCTAAACAGCAAGTCATATTTATCATGATTTAATAAATCTGATTTCACTTTCATGTGCTCAACTAGGTAGTGGGTAATTTCCAAACCATCTATAATTTCTTCAATGGCCGGCATTAACAATTCTTTCGTTAATTGAAACTCGCGATGATAGCCCGAGGGTAAATTACTTGTCAATAAGTGTAACTGATTAGGAAGTGCTTTCAGTTTATTGGCTTTACCTCTTAATAATTCCGCTACATCTGGATTCTTTTTATGGGGCATGATGGAACTTCCTGTAGTAAGGGAATCAGGTAATTCAATGAATCCAAAATTTTGAGAATTGTATAAACACACATCCATGGCCAATTTACTCAAGGTACTAGCAATTTGACTAATGGCTGTTAATAAATAAAACTCGGTTTTACCACGAGATAATTGGGCATTGACCACATTCACATGTGGACTTTCAAAGCCTAATAAATCTGTTGTTAGTTGGCGATCTAATGGAAATGAGGAACCATATCCAGCACCAGAACCTAGTGGGTTTTTATTGGCTAAACGAAAAGCGGCTTCTAATAATTCTACATCTTCCACCAAGCTTTCTGCATAGGCTCCAAACCATAAACCAAACGACGAAGGCATGGCGATTTGTAAATGCGTATATCCAGGAAGGAGGTCTTTTTTATGAGCTTCACTTTTGATAAGCAGTAGATTGAAAAGTTTCTCAACCGCTTCCGCAATTTCTTGGATTTCAGCCCGCATGAATAATTTTAAATCCACTAACACTTGATCGTTTCTAGAACGGCCAGCATGAATTTTTTTACCTAAATCACCCAGTTTCTTTGTAAGTAAATATTCGATTTGAGAGTGTACATCCTCCATGCCAGATTCAATTTCAAATTCACCTGCTTCGATGGAAGCTAAAATGACTTTCAATTCCTGACATAATGGACTAAGTTCTTCCTTTTTTAAAAGGCCAACTTCCGCCAACATGGTAATATGGGCTAAAGAGCCCAATACATCGTAACGTGCCAATTGCAAATCATATATTGGATCATTTCCAATCGTAAATTTTTCAATTTTAGCATCTGTAGTCTGATTTGCTTTTTGCCAAAGTTTTGCCACGTTTCTTATGATTTATGTTGGTATTGGATAATCGATTGTGTTAATAATTGTTGATATGTCTGAATCCCTTGTTTGATTTCATCTAAGTAAATGAATTCATCAGCTGTATGAGATCTGCCTGAATGCCCTGGTCCGATTTTCACGGAAGGACATGTCAATAAGGATTGATCTGATAGAGTAGGAGACCCAAAAGTACTTATTCCTAAAGCTTTGGCTGCTTGACAAATCACATGATTTTCATCGATACGACTTGGTTGTAAGCGAATGGATCTGGGAATTAAGTCAGAGCTTAGTTCTTGTTTTAATATGTCAAGGACTTCTTCTAAAGTATAGCATTCATTCACTCGGCAATCAATGCTGAATTCACAGGTATCTGGAATGACATTATGTTGTTTACCCGCGTGAATGATGGTGACAGTGGTTTTAACTGGTCCTAATACAAGGGATACTTTTTCAAATTGGAAGTTTTCAATTTTTTGGATATCCTTCATCGCAACGTAAATTGCATTAATCCCTTCGTTTCTAGCGGCATGGCCAGCTTTTCCATGAGCTACAGCATCGATGACCATAAGTCCTTTTTCTGCTGTGGCCAATTGGCAATCTGTAGGCTCTCCAACAATAGCCCAATCAATCTTGGGAAAATCGGGAGATTGAAGAAGGGCTTCAATACCATTTTTTCCTGAAATCTCTTCTTCGGCTGTGGCTGCCAATACCAAATTGAATGGCAAGTTTTCTTCTGCGTAGAAGGAACAAAATGTTTGAATTAGACAAACTAAACTAGCTCCTGCGTCATTAGAACCTAAGCCAATGAGTTTTCCATCTATTTCTGTAGCAGTCCAAGGATCAAACGTCCAGGAAGCATTTGCCTTGACGGTATCGTGGTGAGAGTTTAATAAAACACTCGGTTTACTTGGGTCGAAATGAGCATTTTTTGCCCAAATATTATTTAGGAATTGTTCGGATTTAATGCCCTTGTTTTCGAAAAAATCATGGATAATTTTAGCCGTACCAGCTTCTTCTTTACTCAAGGAAGGACAGGCAATCAGTTGAGTAATTAATAATTTGGCCTCTAAAAAATCCGATTCTTTATACATCTATGCTGTTATTCTAGTGCCACCTTCCTGGATTAATACTTGACTTGCATGGCAGAGTTTAACGGTATTAACACCCTGAGAAATAGCTTTTATGGCATTTTCTAATTTTGGAATCATCCCAGCTGTGACAATTCCACCTTCCTTCAATGATAAAAATGAAGATTGATTGATGTGTGGAATGACAGAATGGTCATCGTCTGGATTACTTAAAACCCCATTTTTTTCGAAGCAATATGTTAAGGTCACTTCAAAAAACTCGCTTAGTGATATAGCAATAGCTTGCGCCATTGTATCAGCATTAGTATTCAATAAATGGCCCTCTTTATCTGCAGTTATGGGAGCAAAAATGGGAAAATATCCCTGATTGATGAATCCACTTAATGCTTTGCCATTGACTTGTTCAATATCTCCCACCCAGCCATAATCAATTGGAGAAGGATTCCTTTTTTTACTAATCACCAATCCTGCATCGGGTCCTGTAAAACCAATGGCATTTTTCTGTTTGGATTGTAGTTGGGCTACCAGAGTTTTGTTAATCCATCCTGCATATACCATCGTTACAATGCGTAAACTTGCTGTATCAGTGACACGTCGTCCTTCAATCATTTGACTGGTAATACCTAATTCTTTAGCCATTTCAGTGGCAATTTTACCACCTCCGTGTACTAAGACAAAGGGCTCTTTTATGCTGGCAATATCCTGTAAAAATGCTTCTAACAAGGGAGGATTGTCGATGACATTCCCTCCAATTTTAATGACCTGAAGCTTAGGCAGATTGACACTCATAAGATTAAAATAAGTAAGGACTTTCTTTTTTGGCAAGGGATAAAAGCATCTCTTTTAGCACTGTTTGAGCGGCCCAAACACGATTGCCTGCCTGTTGGACTACAATGGAATGATCTGAATCTAATACGGCATCTTCCACCACTACATTTCTGCGAACAGGTAAACAATGCATGAATTTGGCATCATTAGTTAATTTCATTTTATCCATGGTAACCATCCATGCAGGATCTGAGTTAAGGATTTTACCATAATCTTCGTAGGAAGACCAGTTTTTGGCATAGATAAAATCGGCACCTTCAAAGGCTTCTTTAGGATCGTAACAGATGTTGGCATTTCCACTAAACTCTGGAGCTAATTCATAACCTTTGGGATGAGCAATGGTAAAGTCAACATCAGCGTGATTCATCCATTCTGCAAAGGAATTAGGTACACATTGAGGTAAGGCTTTGACGTGAGGAGCCCAAGTTAGGACTACTTTCGGGCGGGCCGTTTTTTTATATTCTTGTATAGTAATTAAATCTGTTAAAGACTGTAAAGGATGTCTTGTTGCCGATTCTAAACTTAAAATAGGTCTTCCTGTATATTTCATGAATTGATTGAGAACCAATTCAGAGTAATCTTCTTCCCGATTGACTAAACTTGGAAAACTTCTGAGGCCTACAATATCGCAATATTGACCAATCACGGCAGCAGCTTCAGACACGTGCTCTGCTTTGTCGCCATTCATAATAACACCTTCATTCATCTCTAATTGCCAGGAATCAGCACCAACGTTCATCACCATAACGTTCATTCCCAAGTTTTGGGCTGCTTTTTGGGTTGATAATCGGGTACGTAAGCTGGAATTAAAGAACAATAATCCGATGGTTTTATTTTTACCAATGAAACAATCGGAGTAGGGAGCTCTTTTCATTAAAAGGGCTTCATTGACCAATTGAGGAATGTTGTAAGCGTCATGGATGGAAGTGAAATGATGCATATGATTGGGTCCTTAGGGACTTTAGGCATTTATAATTCAGTAAAATTACCGAAAATTGCTTGAAAGGAAATAAAATAGGAGAATTAAGTTCTGGAGGATTGAATTGGGCGTTTCCAGGTAAATACTTCCATGCCTTTGGGTTGTTGAAGTGTTTTTTGTCCAGTTTGAAGAAACCCATTTTTTAATAAGACTGATTGAGATGATAGGTTATCAATGGGAGTTTCAGCGATGAGGTATTGGAGATCCTTATCTTGGCTAGCCCATCCAATTAAGTATTGTAATGCTTCACAGGCATAGCCCAGTCCCCTAAATTTTTTATCTAAGCAATAACCTACTTCTGTAAAACCTTGATCGTTAGGTAAACCAGCTAGACCTATTCCCCCTATAGAACAGGACTTTTCTAAAAGAACTATTTCCCAATTTGTGTACCAAATAAAATCGAAGGGGAATTTTTTTGTCATAGGAAGCCAATAGTCTTGTAAGGCCATTTGAGTTTCCTCTTGAAAAAATGCTTCTATTTCCCAGGTATTATGTTGTAAACCTATTTGAATTTCTAGGGCATCACGTCCTTGTTCTGCCCAAGTCGTCAATAATGAATGGTCCAGCGGAATTAATTGTAAACGTGGTGTTTTGATAGCAATCATGTTTTATCGACGTTTTGCATCTTTGAAATTGACCTACAAATTATGACTATTGGTCGCAAAAAAGAAATTACTCAAAGGAATTACCTCAGATTTGCATTCGATTTTAATAGTTTAAAATCAATTAGCCAATACAAAAAAAACTATGAAAAAATTATTCGCTCTTATCGCCTTAGTAGTGTGTGCTATGCAGGTCAATGCTCAAGTTCCTGGTGGAGCTGGTGCGCCTGCACGAAGAGAAGCGGCGGCTCCAGTAGCAGCTGCCCCTAAAGGTTCAGCCAAAATTGTGGGTTATGCCTTAGATTCAACGGACAACAAACCTGTTGAATTTGCCTCTGTTGCTTTAATTAACAAAGCGACGAATCGTCCAGTGGATGGAACAGTGGCTGATCAAGTAGGTAAATTTACCATGACTAAAGTGGCTGTAGGTAGCTATAAAATTGTTATCTCTTTCTTAGGTTATGAAAGCAAAACTGTTTTTATTGATGTCACTGCCAAAAAAGATGACCATGATTTAGGGGTCATCAAAATGCAGTCTTCTACTAAAATGTTACAAGAAGTAACTGTAGAGGGTCAAAGAGCCATGATTGAGGAAAGAGTGGATCGTACAGTATACAATGCTGAGCGTGATCAAACTAATCGTGGTGGTGATGCAACCGATGTATTAAAAAAGGTGCCGATGTTATCTGTTGATTTAGATGGTAATCCTTCGCTCCGTGGTTCTACTAATATTAAAGTGTTGATTAACAACAAGCCATCTTCTATTATGGCATCCAATGTGGCTGATGCTTTGAAGCAAATTCCAGCAGACATGATTAAAACGGTGGAGGTTATTACATCTCCGTCTGCGAAATATGATGCAGAAGGTTCAGCTGGTATCATTAACATTGTTACTAAAAAGAACACCTTACAGGGTTTGACTTTAGGCTTTGATTCAAGTGTAGGAGTTAGAGGTTCAAATATGTCTTTGAATGGTAATTTCCGTAATAAGACTTGGGGAATGTCATTAGGAGGATTTGGTCGTTCTCAATACAATGTCACTGGAAAGTTTGAAAACACACAAACTACAAAAAATCAAGGTGTAGAAACAGTTAACGTTCAAACTGCGGAAAGTAGAACCAATAACTTATTTGGAAATTATCAAATTGGTTTTGATTGGGATATTAATAAACATAATTCCATAACTGCATCATCAAGATTTGGAGTAAGAAATGGTAATAGTTACCAAGATAACTTATCACAGATTCGTAATGGCTTAGTTACAAGCTTAAGAAATACGAATTCTTCTGATTTGTCGGGCAACGTAGATTTGAATATTGATTATTCTCACACCTACGATACGCCACAAAAAGAGTTCAGTATTTTGTCGATGTATAGCCGCAGTAATCGTACTAGTGATTTCTATAATGATATCATGAATCCGAACGCAACGATGAGTCAAATCATGAGTTCTATTAAAAACGAGAACTTGGCATATAATGAAGAGGCAACATTTCAATTGGATTATCAAACTCCAATCTTGAAAAATCAAATGATCGAATTTGGAGGAAAAGGTATTTTGAGAAATGCTTCTTCTGATTACAAGTCATTTATTAATCCAACAGGAAATAATCCTACGGGTTACAATCAGGTGAACTTAGCGACATTACCGACCAACGTTTTTGATTATAATCAAAACATTTGGGGTACTTATGCATCTTATACCTTAACCACTAAAAATAAATGGAGTGTAAAAGCAGGAGCTCGTTATGAGCATACTGATATTACAGCTAGTTTCTTGAAAAAGGAAGGACAGAACTTGACTATTCCTCCCTATGGAGTAATTGTTCCAAGTTTCAATATGTCTAAAACATTTAAATCAGGAACTTGGAGATTTAGTTACAATAAGCGTATTCAACGTCCATCGGTTCAATTCTTGAATCCAAACGTGAATGCGACTAACCCATTGAACATCTCAACAGGTAACCCTAATTTGGCACCAGAGTATACCAATAACTTTGAAATTGGATACAGTAAGTACATCAAGTCGTTCTACATTTCATCAGCAGTATTTATTAGAAACACAACAGGAGCTATTAACCAAATTCGTGAAGTTATTGGTGATACCGTAAAGACTCGTTCGGTGAATATCGGAAACGAGGATGCTTATGGGTTGAACTTGAATATCAACGCGAATTTGACTAATCGCTTGATGATTGGTGGTGGAGCAGATTTCTCTTATTTGAAATTGGCTAATAATGTACCAGATCCTTTGTTGAATGCTAAGAATGAAGGTATGGTATCTAACTTCCGTATTTTCGGTAACTATAATTTAGGTGGAGGCTGGGGAGCTCAATTGTTCTCATTCTATCGTGCTAATGAGATTCAATTGCAAGGTAAGCGTGGAGGATTTGGAATCTATAGTTTGAGTTTCAAAAAGGATTTCAAAAACAAAAAGGGAAGTATTGGCTTTGGAGCAGAGAACTTCTTCACTTCAGCTATGATTATTCGTAGTGAGACGGTAACGCCTGTTATTACACAAGTGGGTTACAATACCATGCGTAATATGAACTTTAAGGTGAATTTCTCTTACCGTATTGGTAAAATGAGTTTTGCAGGAACTAAGAGAAAGAAATCTGTAAATAATGACGATCAGAAAGATGGAGGAGGAGATGCTGCACCACAACCAGTTCAAGCTCAGCCAATGGGAATGCCAGGTGGCGGTGGAGGAAGAATGGGCGGTGGCGCTGGCGGCGGTGGAATGGGTGGCGGTGGCCCTAGATAGATTTTGTTTTAAAGTAGTTTAGTGCTTAAAGCTGGAAACCAATGGTTTCCAGCTTTTTTTGTGCTCGCGAAATTAAGTTAATTTATCGGAACGGGCTATTTATTTCTTTCGATGGTATATCCCAGCAGATCATGCAAAGAGTTCCGGTAAGTGGATTCAGGGAATTTATTTAGGATTTCTCTGGCCTCCTGAGCAAACTCATGCATACGTTGGGTAGCATATTCTAAACCGCCAGTATTTTTGACAAATTCAATGACTTCACGAACACTTTGAGGGTTTTCGGAGTCATTTTTGATTAAATGAATAATTCTTTTTTTGGTACTCGAATTGGTATGTTGTAAAGAATAAATCAATGGCAAAGTCATTTTCTTCTCCTTGATATCGATTCCTAATGGCTTACCAATTTCAGCATCACCATAATCAAAGAGGTCATCTTTTATTTGGAAAGCTACTCCAACACGGTCACCAAAATCCCTAGCTATCTGGATATATTCCTCGCTGGCACCTACTGATTGTACACCTACGGCACAACAAGCCGAAATGAGCGTAGCCGTTTTTTTGCGAATAATATCAAAATATATGTCTTCCGTAATGTCGAGTTTTCGAGCTTTTTCAATTTGAAGTAATTCTCCTTCGGACATTTCTCTTACAGCGGTAGAAACAGATTTCAATAAATCGAAATCATCATTCTCAATAGAAAGTAATAAACCTTTGGATAATAAATAATCTCCTACTAAAACGGCTATTTTATTTTTCCAAATGGCATTGATGGAGAAAAAACCTCGACGGTAATTGGAGTCGTCGACTACATCATCATGTACGAGAGTAGCCGTATGTAATAATTCAATGAGAGCAGCCCCACGATGCGTTTTTTCATTAATTTCACCCATTACCCCCGCAGACAGGAACACGAACATCGGTCGCATTTGCTTTCCTTTGCGTTGAATAATGTAGTTCATGATGGTATCCAAAAGCATAACTTTAGACCGCATGAATTGGCGAAACTTGCCTTCGAAAGCTTTCATCGGTTCCGCTATGGGTACTTGAATGGATGAAAGCGAATAGGACATATTATAAAGAGAAGAAGCTTTAGGCTTATTAATTGTGTAAATTTAAAACAATTTGGGACAAATAGTCCTTTCAATATTCAAATTTATGAGTAAGATCTTGGCATTATCTGGAGGCTCTGTTAAGGGGGCATTTCAAGCAGGAGTAATTCGAGCATTATTTGAAAGAGGTTATGAGCCCGATTTGATTTATGGGATTTCAGCAGGAAGCTTAAATGCGGCTTATTTGGTTAACCAGCTGGGCCGTCAAAAGTTAAACGGGGAGCCATTAAATTTTCCACAGGCAGGGCAAGATTTATGGGATTTTTGGGAGACTAGGATTACCCACCCTGAGTGTTTATCAAAGCCATTTAGCTTATGGGAATTAGGCTGGACGGCATTAACGAAGCAATTCAGAGGTTTAGTCAGCACCAAACCATTAAAGGAATTGGTTGAGGGAGTTTTAGATATAAGAAATTTGCAAGCGAGCCCTGTTGAGATGAGAATTGGGGCAGTCAATATCATTGATGGAGGAATTCATTATGTAGATCCTAGTTACGATCATTTTTTTGATTATTTGTTGGCCTCTTCTGCTGTGCCCATTTTGATGCCTGTTGTCCAAATTAACCAAGAAAAGCGACGGAGTTTTCTGGATGGAGGTTTACGCGATGTGGCACCATTACAAAAAGCAATTAAAGATGGTGGGAAACATATCGTTTGTATCAGTTGCCATACTCAAACCATCGAAGGGGGAATTTTTGAAACGGGGGACCTGTTGGCCTTAGTAGATCGGGTCATGGATATAGCGGTCAATGAGATTTTAAATGCGGATTTGAAAGAAGCTCTTTTGGTACAAAATCAGCGAAGTGATCTATCGATTCAATCGATTCGGCCGATTCAGCCAATTTCCATAGATATTAGAAATTTCACTAAGTTGGATATTCGACGTATGCTTGAAATAGGATACGCGATGGGGAAGTCAGAGGAGTATTTTTAAAATGATTATTGGATCATTTTTTGGCATAAAAAAAGCTGATCTAAATGATCAGCTTTTTCATTAGGATGTAATTGAAAATTATACTGACATGATATCTTTCTCTTTATCCAAAAAGATTTGATCAATTTTTGCCACAAAAGCATCCGTTAATTTCTGAATACGATCTTCTGAAGCTTTGATGTCATCTTCGGCAACGCCTTCTCCTTTTAATTTTTTAATACTATTATTAGCATCTTGGCGGGCGTTACGGATATTGATTTTAGCAGTTTCTATTTCTTGCTTCACTCTTTTCACTAAATCTCTTCTACGCTCTTCTGTCAAAGGAGGAATGGATAAGCGGATTAATTCTCCATCGTTCATAGGGTTTAAACCTAAGTTTGAATTACGAATCGATTTTTCAATTTCTCCAAATATGCCCTTTTCAAATGGTTTGATCGCAATGGTTCTGGCATCTGGAGTTGTAATGGATGCTGCACCTGTGATAGGGGTAGGAACACCATAATACTCGATCATTAAACCATCTAACATACTTGTACTGGCTTTACCGGCTCTGATTTTTGAAAGTTCAATGTTTAAGTGCTTAATGGCACCTTCCATAGTTTCTTGTCCAGCTTCAATATAAAATTCTAACTCCTCCATTTAAATTTGATTGCTTATTAACTGATTAAGGTTCCTACATCTTTTCCAGAAACGAGGTCGCACAAGTTTCCGTCTTTGTTCATGTTAAATACGATGATCGGTAAATTATTTTCTTGGCATAAAGTAAATGCCGTGGTATCCATGATTTTTAACCCTTTACCAATAGCCTCTGAAAAGCTCAAATGGGTATATCTTGTGGCGGTAGGATCTTTTTCTGGATCAGCCGTGTAAACTCCATCCACACGCGTTCCTTTCAATACTACATCGGCTTCAATTTCAATAGCTCGAAGTGAGGCAGTAGAATCTGTTGTAAAGTAAGGGTTCCCTGTACCTGCACCAAAAATAACGATTCTGCCTTTTTCTAAGTGGCGCATTGCTCTTCTTCTAATGAAAGGTTCACAAACAGCTTCTACTTTAATGGCAGTCATCATGCGGGTATATAATCCATGCTTTTCTAAAGATGCTTGAACTGCCATACCGTTGATTACTGTAGCTAACATGCCCATATAATCTCCTTGAACACGATCGATTCCTGCTTTGGCAGCACTTGCGCCACGAAAAATATTTCCACCTCCGATTACAATGGCTACTTCAACTCCCAAATCATGGACTTTTTTAATTTCTGCCGCGTATTGATCTAAAATGCTTGGATCAATAACTTCCGTAGGCGTGGAAAGGGCTTCACCAGAAAGTTTTAATAAAATTCGCTTGTATTTGGGTTCTGACATTGGTATGTGATGGGTCGATTATGTGCGCTGCAAATTTAGAAAAAATATTCATCTATCTGCTAGAAATTTGGCTGTTTTGCTCCTTCGCTTCTGCTAATTTCCACCAAGGTAAATAGGGTTTATCGTGATGCTCATAATGATAGCCGAAATTATAACAGGAAAGAAATGCCCACAAGTGATTTTTTGCTTGGCTTCTCGACTGGTGCTTATTATCTGGTTCATGTGTTCCTCGGTGAGGAAGATAAGTGCCAAAATAAAATAGTTGAAGGGTGGCAAGAATGGCTGGCAGTTCCCAAATAAGAATGATATTTTCCATGGGAAACCAAATTTTTAATAGATTGTAAGTGATGGCCATGGCCAGAATTTGTGTCCAATGAATATATTGAAACATGAACTTAAACCACCAGATAAAAAAGTTGCCTTGATGAACATCAGGATCATCTACAGTATTTACATATGCATGATGATGGTGGTGTTTTTTTCGTAGAATGGTATAATTATTGAAGGCAAAAAGAATTGCGCAGAGCCTACCAATCGCATGGTTTAATCGTGGATATTCTATGGAGACTACCCCATGAATGGCATCATGCGAGCTAATGAATAGACCTGTATATAGATGGGTTTGAACCAAAATCGCTAAATAGAACCAAGGACTTTGCCAATGGATGGGTTCTTGAATCCAGAAACTTAGATGTAGACCCCAAAGTAGTATAATCATACCTGCACTAAATAAACCGGTATATTTTTTCATAAGGAACCTAGGTGTTAATGTCGATGTAAAATTGGTATTTTTATCGAGATCAATGTGTATTTTGGTCAATAATATCCATGAAAAGAATGAAAACTAGCTACTTAACATTAATTCTGGCCATTTGTTTGGCATGGAATTCACCGCATGTTTTAGCACAAAGTACTTATTGTAATCCGATGAATCTGGATTATGGTTTCACACCAATCCCCAATTTTTCGGAGGCAGGTAGACATAGAGCAACGGCGGATCCCGTTATCAGTTTTTTTAAGAATAAGTATTATTTGTTTTCAACTAATCAGTGGGGCTATTGGTGGAGTCAGGATATGTTGACTTGGAATTTTGTCTCTCGACGTTTTCTGCAACCTTATCATAAAGTATATGATGAGCTTTGTGCTCCGGCGACCTTTGTAATAGGAGATAGTTTGTATGTCATTGGTTCAACCTATGCCAAAGATTTTACCCTTTGGTCGAGTTCTTCGCCCGAGACAGATACTTGGAGAGAGTCTGTGCATGCTTTTACTGCAGGAGCGTGGGATCCAGCTTTCTTTTTGGATGACGACGGTCGACTGTATTTATACCATGGCTCCAGTAATTTTTATCCTATGTATGGTCAAGAGATCGATCGAAAGACTTTACAACCTATAGGTGAAAGAAAGGATTTGATCCGATTGAATGATGAACTACATGGATGGGAAAGATTTGGAGAATATCAGGATAACACTTTTTTGAAACCCTTTTTGGAAGGAGCATGGATGAACAAATATAAAGGGAAATATTACTTACAATATGGGGCACCTGGGACTGAGTTTTCTGCCTATGGGGATGGCGTTTATACGGCTGATAAACCTATGGGGCCATTTACTTATCAAGCGCATAATCCTTTTTCATTTAAGCCAGGTGGTTTTACTCGTGGAGCTGGACATGGGGCAACTTTTGAGGGGCAATATGGGAATTGGTGGCATGTGTCAACCATTACAATTGCCGTAAAAAATAGCTTTGAGCGCCGATTGGGGCTTTGGCCAAGTGCCTTTGATAAGGATGGAATATTGTATACAGAGACTGCATATGGAGATTACCCGCATCGAATGCCTACATCTAAATTTGATAGACCTTCCGATTTATTTACAGGATGGATGTTGCTCAATTATAACAAACCAGTGAAAGTGTCTTCGAGTTTGGCTGGGTATGGGGCAAATTATGCCGTTGATGAGCAAATGAAAACTTATTGGTCTGCAAAATCTTCTAAAAAGGGAGAATATATTCAATCAGATTTAGGAGAAGTATCAACCGTGAAAGCCATCCAAATTAATTATGCCGATCAGGATGTAGACACTAGTTTTTTGGGAAAAATATCAGGGATATATCATCAGTATCAGGTATTTGGAAGTAAAGATGGGAAGACTTGGCAATTGATTATTGATAAATCCAAGAATAAAAAAGACGTTCCACATGACTATGTAGAATTGGCAAAGTCTGTGGAAGTGCGATATATTAAATTAGTCAATGAACATATGGCCGCAGGGAAATTTGCAATCAGTGGTTTGCGGGTATTTGGCAAGGGGCATGGGGAGTTGGCAAAAGAAGTGAAAGATTTTGTGGTTTTGCGTGGAGAGCATGATAAAAGATCGGCTTGGTTGAAATGGCGACATGACCCACAGGCTACGGGTTATGTTGTTTATTCGGGAATAGCCCCAGATAAAATGTACACTTCGGTACAAGTTTTTGGTGCAAATGAGTATTATTTCAAATCCATGGATAAAGACAAAACGTATTATTTTCAAATTGAAGCATTCAATGAAAATGGTATTGCTAAGCGGGGTGTGATCATTAAATCAGAGTAAAATATGCTGACCAACTTGGCAGGAAAGGCATTTTTTTGCTTGACAATAGTGTTTGTACCAATGTAAGCAAGCTTGAGAATCATGCGCATTATGGATTTTTAGACCTAATTCAGCGTAAATTCTGGAAACAACATTGTTTTCTGCATCCATTTCAAATAACCAACGGTAAGCTTTTTCGGTATATTTCAGCTCTTTTTTGATGTGGGCATAGGCTAAAAGAATTGGAATCAATGTATTGATACAGAGGGAATAAAAAGTTGATTTTCCCATTTGGCCCAATGGTTTATTGCTTGTTTTTCCAAAATGATAATGCTTTTGCCAATAGGAAGAGGGGCTGATTTCAAAGAGGTTTTGTATGACTTTGAGGTCTTGAATTTCAAGTAAAATAGAAAGTAATGAACAATTATTGCGAACAACTTCAGCAAACTGAGCCATTCGGATGGTAGGAAAGTTAGCTGGCCTTAATCGTAGAAATTTCCAATCTGAAATATGTAAATAGGCACTTTCCCATTGGTATTTTTTCTTGAGGTGGATGAATTCTCTTCTTAGTCCCCACTGGTATTCATCTTTGATAGGTTCTTCCAACATGCCGGCTAGTCCCATCATAGCAGCTTCAATTCCTAATGGTCGATCTCTATTTCTTAAGATAAGTTTGAGTGGTATGGCTTGGGTAAGGCGAAGCATAGGTTCTGCATTTAGGCCAAATCCAAAACTTTTCCCTAGCGATTGGTAGAATGTCTCTTCCCAGTCCTGTTGGTTTTTGTTCCAAAGTTCCAGAATAGATTCCAATTTGATTTGCATCCTTTGTTCGGCACAAAGGCTCAACATTTGTGTTTTTAGGACATGTGGTGTATCTGAAAATAATGATTGGCAGGGGATAGAATTGGTGGATTGTGGGAGTGATTCTACTATTTTAGTTTCTGGAACAAGGTGGCATAATTCCAAGGTTGGAATTTCTCTTCCATCTTGGTAATAAATGGGCAAATCGGCTTTCCAAACCACGTGTAAAATAACGTTTTCAAAGGAGGCATCATGATGGTGAGCATGAAGTAACCAGTCGGAAGCAAGAACGTGTAATTCTACGCATCCAATCCAAGCAAAATCATTGAGAAGGATATGTGCTTCTTGAAAATCTGCCCCGGCATGTTTATTTAAAAAACCAGGATGGATGATTTGAAGATATTCACCCTGCAGGCTACGCAAGTTTTTATGGTTGAAAAGCTGTTTACTCCAAATTTGACTTAGGATTTGCTCGTTCATAGGTAGAAGATTTAAACCGATTAATAGGTCTTAGCAATCTACCATTCAATAGTAAAAGTTATTTGATATTCTATGTTTGAGCTTCCTGTATTAGAAAATTATCAAGATTTTGAATTGTTTACTTGGTATACACCCCAAAGTAAAATGAACATAAATACAATCTGTGACCAATAAATGGTTTCTCCGTCAAAAAGTCCCCAAGCTACTGCTACAATGGGAATGAGGTAAGTAACCGAACTTGCTACGATGGCACTAGTCCATTTGATTAATTGATTAAATAAGACCATAGCAATGGCCGAGCCAAATAGTCCCAATGCAATGGCGGCAAGTAGTGGCCACATTTTTGCATGGTCAGACCATGGGCGGTTGAAGAATCCAGAATAGGTCAAAAGACCTAAGGCTAAAGGCCCAATCATCATAAAGACCCCAGCTGTGGATGTAAGAGGGTGTAAATCAGCGAATTTTGATTTTACAGTGTGTAAGTTTATGCCGTATAAGAAAGTAGCTAGAATAACCCAGAGGGCATGATAGTTGAATTGAAAGGAAAAGCTTTTCCCAGCCACCAACAGGCCTATGCAACCAATTAAGCCCAAGATAATACCTCCCGTTTGTTTTAAAACGAACTTTTGTTGAAATAAAACAACTCCTATAATCAAAGTAAACAATGGAGTAAAGGCATTCAGCATGCCAGAAAGGGCACTTGGAAGGTGTTCTCCCGCAATGGAAAATAGAATAGCTGGAAATAAATTTCCTGTTAAACCGGCAAGTAAGAAGGAAGGCCAATGTTGTTTTTGAATGAACTTTCTTCTTTTAAAAAAGAATGGACAGAAAAATAGCGCTGCGGAGGCAATGCGTAAAGCTCCTACTTCCATAGCGGAATAAGTGGAGAGGCTTTTTTTTACTAAAATGAAGGAGCTACCCCATATTAGAGAAATAGCAGCAATGGCTAAAATGATCCAAAGCGCAGGTACTTTTTGTGTTGATGTCATGTTTTTATGCAGGCGAAATAGCTTGGTAATGTTCAGCAATTTCCTGTAATATTTGATTGATTTCCTCGTAAGATAATGAGGTAACTAATCGGCTTCTAAATGGTTTGAAATGGTCCATGCCACGGAAATAATTGGCATAATGTCGTCGCATTTCTACGATTCCTCCATGGTTTCCTTTCCATTTGATAGAAAAATCTAAGTGACTTTGACAGACGCGGATACGTTCTTCTAACGTAGGTGGAGCCAAATGTTCTCCGGTTTGAATGAAATGTTTAATTTCATTGAAAATCCATGGGTAACCGATGGTGGCTCGACCAATCATTACTCCGTCGACACCATACCTATTTTTGTATTCTAGTGCTTTTTCAGGAGTATCGATGTCTCCATTTCCGAATATAGGAATTTTAATTCGGGGATTATTTTTGACTTTGGCAATCAATTCCCAGTTAGCTTCACCTTTATACATTTGAACTCGGGTACGTCCATGTATGCTTAAAGCTTGAATACCAATATCTTGTAGTCTTTCAGCTACATCTTCAATGTTTTTGGTTGATTCATCCCAGCCTAATCTGGTTTTTACTGTGACGGGTAAATGCGTCGCATTGACTACCGCTTTGGTCATAGTGACCATTTTAGGAATATCTTGTAAAAGGGCCGCACCGGCACCTTTGCAGGCAACTTGTTTTACGGGGCAACCATAATTGATGTCAATTAGATCAGGACCAGCTTGGGTAGCTATTTCTGTGCAAGAAGCCATGGTTTCAATGGAAGAGCCAAAAAGCTGAATACCAATGGGGCGCTCGTATTCAAAAATATCCAATTTTTGCACGCTTTTAGCGGCATCTCGAATTAGACCTTCGGAAGATATAAATTCAGTATACATCAAGTCTGCTCCATTTTCTTTGCATACTGCTCGAAAGGGTGGGTCAGATACGTCTTCCATTGGAGCTAAAAGCAGCGGGAAAGAGCCTAATTCGATGTTGCCTATTTTTACCATTCTCATTAAAAATTCAGTAAATTTACGACCATTATGGAAGAAAACTATATTTCTGGACCCGCGCGTTGGTTTGGTCTTTTTTCAAAGCTACTTAGTCTATTTGGATTTTTTCTGCTTGGAAGCTTTTTAGGTCAGTTTTTGGGCCTTGTGGCAGTGGTTTTAATTATGGAATTTCCTTCAACAAATGTGGCGGAATTTCAAAAATTAATCTTGGATTTCATGGCTAACCCGGAGAAATACCATGGAGCATTTAAAGGAATGATGGCCTTGCAGTGGTTTGTCTCCTTATTTACATTTGTAGGAGGCTCTTGGGCTTATTTAAGATTTATTGAAAAACGATCTTTATATGAGTTAAGTCCTATAGATGCGCCATCTTGGCGAATTTTTTCATGGGCAATTATTTCATTACTGGTCTCCATACCTATGATGGAGTATATTATTCAATGGAATCAATCCATTGTACTTCCAGCAGGATATGAAGAAGTAGAGGCGTGGATGCGTTCTTCGGAAGACAATATGGCTCGTTTGACTAAATTATTATTGCATTTTGAAACACCCATGGATTTCATGACGGCAATTGCGGTGATTGCAGGAATGGCGGCTATTGGTGAGGAATTGTTTTTCCGTGGAGTATTACAAAATCTATTTGAGCGTTACTTAGGAAACGTTCATGTCGCTGTTTGGTTATCTGCTGCAATATTTAGTTTTATTCATTTTCAATTTTATGGATTCCTACCAAGGATGTTATTAGGAGCTTTTTTTGGCTATTTATATATCTGGTTTAGGAATATTTGGTTGCCTATTTTAGCTCATTTTTTTAATAATGCATGGACATTAGCATTGTCTTATTTGCATCAAGAAAAGCTGATTGATTTAGATCCTGAGCAAGTTGGCGATATGATACCATGGTGGTCTGCTGCTGTTTCATTGCTGTTCCTTATTTATTATATTCGTTTAATGTATCAACAAAGAGAAGAATTATGATCAAGGACTGGGTATTATTAGGAACATCCGAAAATGGGATTGATTTAGAAATGCAAAAGTCAATGCTTTCTGAAAGCTATGAAATTCCTGCTATTGTAGTAAATAAGAAAATTAGCCCTTATAATTTGGGCGTATTTGAATTGTATGTACACCAAGATCATATCGATCAAGCTAAGTTAGCGATTGTCGAAACTAAGAATTAAAATTAACCTATGGGCTTGTCCAATTTGAGTAATTTATGGCAAAGGATTATTGCGGCGGTGATTGCAGTTCCATTTTTGTTATTCTGTATCAATTTTAACGATTATACATTTTTGGGATTATTCCTGTTGATAGGCGTATTAGCACAATTGGAGTTTTATAAATTAGTGGGGAGTTTGGAGGGGAATTTACCTTTGACTTTTTATGGGACATTTTGTGGTGTTATTCTGCATTTGTTGACTTTCTTCATCGAAAAAGGTATGATAGGATATCATAACTACTATATTTTGTCACCCTTATTAACGATCATCTTTTTTATAAAATTATATAAATCAGAAGATGGCAAGCCGTTTCAAAATATTGCATTTACCTTTTTAGGAATTATTTATGTGGCACTTCCTTTTGCTTTGTTGACCGTATTGGCCTTTATGCGCTCTGGAACATATGATGCGAACATTATCATGGGAAGTTTGTTTTTATTATGGGCAAGTGACTCAGGTGCATATTTTGCAGGAACATATTTTGGCAAAACAAAATTGTTTGAAAGAGTTTCACCTAAGAAATCCTGGGAAGGATTGATGGGAGGTTTATTGAGTGCTATGCTAGCTGCATATGTTATTTCTAGGTACTTTACGAATTACGAAGTTTGGGAATGGTTCGCCATTGGAGGAATTATTGTGGTAGCTGGCACTTATGGAGATTTGGTAGAATCGTTGTTTAAAAGGAGTATCAATATCAAGGATTCGGCTAATACTATTCCAGGGCATGGAGGATTTTTAGATCGTTTTGATGGCTTATTATTATCCATCCCATTTATTATTACTTTTTTGAAATTATTTTAAGCTTCATTCGTTTAACGATTGATCAATTAAATCATAAAAAATTCTTTGCAGCTCAATGAAAATTTGCAAACTAGTTATATTGGGACTTTTCTTTTTAGTTGCGGGCTTCAGTCAAGATTTATTGGCTCAAGGGCAAGATAAGACGGTGTTATTTCTTGGTAGAGTCGTTACAGCCACTAAAGCAGAGGATTTACCTTTAGCATACGTTTATAATCCAAAAGCAGGTAGAGGAGCTTTGAGCGATAATTTTGGTATGGTGGAAATGTATGTATTTCCTGGAGATAGTTTGGTGTTTACATACGTTGGTTATCAGAAGAAGTATTACATTATTCCCAAAAATACCGATCAAGTTCATCGGGCTATTATTTCTTTATCAGAGGAATCTAAAATCTTGTCGGAAGTAAAGGTATTTCCGCATAGTACGGAGGAAGAGTTTAAGCAGGCCTTCTTAAACATGCGTTTGCGGGATGATAAGCAAAGGAATATATTGGCAAATAATCTAGAGCAGTCTAAACTCAATGTTTTTGCTTTACAGGCCGGAATGGGTGCTTCGTCTAATTTTAGAAATTTTTCAGATCAAATGGTTGCGGCACAGGCAAATAAAACATTTTTTGCCAGTCCTATTTTATCATTAACCAATCCTTTTGCTTGGATTAATTTTATTCAATCCATTAAGAACGGAGATTTGAAGAAAAAGGAATGGAAGAAAGCATATGAGTTTTTGCCTAAAGAAAATATCTCCAGACAACAGTTTTTAAGGGAGACGAATTCCAAATAGAAGGGATTACCATCTTAGTTGAAAGCCTATGTATATGATTCGTTTCTGGAAATACTCTTGAAATGAATGTTGATAATCCCAGCTGTAATTTATTGATTTAGCATTGTCGCGATTTAGGACATTTCCTATGGATAAATAAGTAATCCAAGAGACTCTTTCTGATTGATGAATTATTTTGCTTATCATGGCATCAATTCTTAAGTAGGGGGATAAAGATTGATTAGCTCTAGGTTCAAATTGGGGAATGTAAATCTGCCATTCAGTAGAATAAGTAGAAGAAATTAGAGGCCTATAATAATTGCCTGATCGAAGAATACCACTTATGCTGAGGTCAAAACATTTCCATTTCCATTGTGATTGAGTACGTAAAAAATAAGGAATTTGGTAAGGCGAATTTTGAATTAAATTTCCGTCATTCAATTGGCTCCAATGACTACCTATTCCAATCTCATGTTTTGACTTAGGTTGTAAAAGGCTATAGTTTATTTCAGCTCCCCACGCTTGCCCTGTATTTAATGTAGATTTTTCTGTCTTATAATAGGCGCTAAAACCCCATTTAGCAAGTTCTTGCTCATGAATGATATCCCAAGAAATCTGTTGGGTATTTACCCATATAAAGTCTTTTTCAAGGGTAAATAGGCTGGCAATTTGTTTACTCCATGCAACATGGGTATAAGTATTGGAATCACGGATATACCACCTAGTATGAATTTGATGAGTTATTTGAATGTGGTTCAATTGGGGAGAATCTATCAGTTTGAGTCCAAGCCCAAATCGAAGCTGCTTGGCAAGTTCATAATTGCTCGATAGAAACAATTCATGCTGAGAGATTGAGGGATTATTGGAAAACAGAATACTTGGGGATTGTGGGCGGTAATCAAAATTAAAGATGGGTTTTTGGATTTGATAGTTTGTTTTAGCTTGAAGCCATTGGTAACCCAATTTTACAGTCCATCTTTCCATTGGGAACAATTGAAGGTCAATTCCGCTAAATAGATGAAGTGATTTGGGCTGATAGGCATAATTTCCAGTACTGTCACGTTGAGCTGATTCATGTAAGCCAAATTTAAAAGTCCATTGAGCATGTTCTAGGAGTTTTGACAGATTGATGGTTTGAATGTGTCTGTTTTTTTGATAATCAAAGATTCCTTCGAAAGATGGATGTTTAAATTGACTAGCATATTTTTCATTCATAAATAGGCTAAATAGTTTCAAACGCCATAAATTTTTAGTTTGAAAATATGCATTCATACCCCAGTCGCTTTCGCTAAAGTGAGGTAAATTACTCAATGAACTAGGATTGAAGAATTTTAGTAAAGGACTAAATTGATGGTGTCCAAAGAAGCTTATCCCATTTTTTTCATTGGACCATGGAGTCCAATAAATCCCTGTTTGGCCAAGACTGACATCTAGTTCTAAGCTAGGTTTATTATATGATTCATTTGTTTGAATTTGAACAACCCCTGTGCTGGCATTCATTAGTTCGATAGGAGGATTGCTTGGGAAAATCAGTAAATCTTTGATGGTATTTATTGGGATGAGGCTAAAAGTGCCTAGACTAGACATTTGAGTGAATTTGATAGGCTCAGGAATAGGAATATCATTCACGTAAATTTGAGTGAGTTGAGGATTACTACCTCGGAAACTAATGGATGCTGATTCATTGTAAGGGCTCGCTGCCGTGGTGGATTGTACAGCCAATAGTGGATCAGCTTTGGATGAAGCATTTAATACCACATCCAAGAAGTTGATTTTATGATTAACAAAATCTTCAGACATGGGGACATTTGCCTTTACTTTTACTTCGGCAAGTGCATTTGGCTTATCTAATTGTAAGAGAATATATTGAAATCGGGAATCCGTAATGGGAATATGGAGTTTCTTGTAGCCCATGATAGAAACCAATAAAGTATCAGGCAGCCCTTTGGTTAATTTCTGAAATTGAAATGAGCCACTAGAGTCACTTAATATATTGAGTTTGTTTTGTACTAAATATAAACTGACATTTTCCAAATAAACTTGGTGATAAGCATCCATTACTTTCCCTTTAATGCTTGTTTGAGCTATGGAATAAATGGGAAGAAATATAATATATAAGAGTATACTTATTCTTTTCATGGTAGAATGCTAATGAAATAGGGTGCAATAATCCAAAGCGCTAACAAACAGTAATAGGCTGTTATAAAACAATAGCTCATCATGATATATGCTAAATAGAGGTAGTCCTTTGATTTTAATTGGATTACTTCGATTCGGAAAATGATTGATTTGAATTTTTGAAGTGTGCGGCTAGCCTCATGGAATAAGGCTGGCTCTTGAATCCATTCGGAAAGTAGAAAATACCCATCTGTTCCTGGGATAAAGGGTATCGTATTAAAGATGATTCGAAACGCAATAAAGCACTGGAAAAATTGCCAATGTGAGAGCCAGACTTTGTTGATATCTAATCCAAGGATGATATTTATACTTAATAGCAAGGATATATCCATGATAATTCCTGCTGAAATGACCCAGACTCTTTGTCTTTGATTTTCCCAAAAATGGAGAGAATTCGTATTAATATGAATAAATGGAATGAATCCTAGAACCAATGAAAATCCCAAATCTGCAATCAGACCACCATATTTTAAATAGGTGATATAATGTGCCAATTCATGTAGAAAGGTGGTAAAAATTAGCCCAATTAGTAGAAAAGGTAGGAGAAATGGACTGAGCAGCAATTCAAATTGTATCCAATTTTGTATTAAATGTGGGTCGAAAAAACATTTCCAAATTCCTATAATTGAAAGAATAATCGAGATATACTGGATTGATTTTTGAAAGGAGTAACTTTTAGCTAATAATTCCATCCATGTATTCTCTAATGGAATTTTAGCAATTTTATAAAATCTCAGATTACCTCTACCTATGAATTCTAATGGAATTGATATATAGGAAAATAGTTGGCTAATGCCCATTTTCCAGTTTGAAATACTTTGCTTTTGAATTTGATTTTTTTGTTTTTGGTATTCATCATATGCCTCCTCAGGTATTAATAATTCGAGTTCTTTTGAATATTGGATTAATTGATTCAAGATGTTTTTATCAGCTTCATAACTTTGCCTCATGAAGTCAAGAGTTACATTTTCATCTCGATGATTGACAAGATGAGTTAGTATTTCCCATTCATACTGACTGATTTGGATCAGCATGTCTTTCCAAGTGTGCTTGAAATAGAGGTCTTCGGTGCTCTCTTTCGCATAGATTAGTTTATAATCCGGATTGATTAGGTAGTACATATTATTTTCCTATGGCTATAGCTAATAGAGTAATTTGACTAGGATTTTGATAATCAATTAATTGAGCTAATGCTTCATCATTGAATCCACCAATAGCGCAACAGCCTACTTCTAGTGAGGCGCTTGCTAAATACATGGCCTGAACTATTTCACCCGCTTCTAAGATTGCCCACCGTATGCCTCTGTCGAGGTATTTAAAACATGACCTTTCTAATTCGGCTCCTAAAACCATAAAAGCGCTAGCCCGGGTATAGTCAATGTCATTTTTTTGCTGAGCAAAAAGTGTTTTGTTAAGCGCTTTATTTAGCTCATCTGAGTCCATGAATTTTCGAATCAATTTGAGTTTGTTTGTAAATATATCGTAGATAAATACACCCTGAGGTAGTTCATGAATTTGTTGGTTAATCACATAAATATCAATTGGATATAAGCCACCTCCAGATGGAATATTCCTTCTAGGTGGAATTAACATAGCGGGATCAAATCGTTGTGTAATGGAGTAGCTTAGATGGAGAAAATGAGATAGATCTTCTAGCGAGATTTTATTTTCTTGGTTGAAATTCCTCTGACTATTTCTGAGTTGGTTTAATTCATTCAAAGCCTGAGCCAATGGGGGTAAATGATCAGTTGTCAATAAATCATATTCCTCACAAAATCCCAATTCAATGCTATGTTGACTTATATTTCTCATGAAATATTCGCTGGACATCACCGCATTGAGTCGTTCACTATACTCTTTTGCTTGAAAGCAATACAATTTACTTTGTTCAAGAAAATCATAGGAAACATCAGCGATGCATGGTTCAAATAATAGGTTTCTGATCTTGGCCATGGGATTAGAGTTTATACTGAAGAAAAGTGGGATTATCAGGAAATTTGCTTTTTGCCTCTTGTAAATAATGTTGTGCTTTGGGCTTTTGATTTTCTTCTTTTAAAAACCGAATCAGGAATAAATAAGATTCAGTGATGCCCCATTGTGGATCTTTCGTGTTTTCTGGAATGATAGTTGGAATAGAAATGGCTTTAACGAGATTGGATTCTACTTGTTTGCGGCCACCGTACATTTTAGGAGTATAAAAATCATATATCGCTAATGCATAATATGCACGAGGGTTTTTAGGGTCTAATTCAATGGCTCTTTCGGCTAATTTGCCTACTTTTCCTGCTTTAATAGGCAAAAGGAAAATATTGGTAAAATTGAGTTTCAAGCCATCAATGAGTGATTGTAAAGCCAATGTTTCAGAATTAGACTTGGAGATTTTACTTAGCGATTTTGAAGCTTGATCAAGGCATTGTTGTGCTTTTTTCTCTTCTGCTGCTATCGTTAATTTATAATTGAAATAATCCATGTAATGAGCATAGGCATTCCAATACAAATAGTAATAGTCGTTGCTTGGATGATTATTCATATACTTGATGATTTTTTGTAAACTATCCTTGTGTGTTTTCCATGTTATTTTTTGAACATCTTGAAACATAATATCCGGGTTTCCTTGTGACCAGCAAATGTTTGGAAGAAGGAAAGTGGCAAATAAGAAAATGAGTCTTTTTTTCATGATTTATGGGAATGGATGTGGATAGGTAGTAAAAAGATTTTCGCCAGGTTGTACACGTAAATTTTTTAAAAAAGGCTGAGTATGGACTCCAGTTAATAAATTCCAATGCGGGACTATTACCCGAACTACTTCATATCCTTGCGATTTTACATCTTCAGTGCTTAATGGAACAACTAGAATGTGGCTTAAGTTGAGCTTATTCACCTCTTCCCAGGAATGAATTTTGGTTTGAGAGATTTCGTTTGATGGGAAAAATGAACCTTCCAATAGTGCGGCCTGTAGTATAGGTGATTTTTTTCTATACTGGGGAAAGCGATTATAAAATGCGAAATGCTTGTCGAAACTATTAATGGCTTCAAAGCCAACTTTATTTTCTATCCAATCTTCAGGTTTTTGACTTAAGCCAAGCGCATATTCAATGCCTTGGTATGCTTCCAAACAAGCTTTAATGATTGACTCTTCTCGATTAAATCGAGTAGCGCATCCCATCGATTGGAATAATTGACCTTTATATGGAAAATATAAGACAACCATATGTGTTTCTATTGGACTAATTGGAGATAAATCAAAAAGCTTAATTTGAACACGGGCATTGTTAAACAAGTGCTTGATTTTGGGATTTTGAAAAGAAGATAATACAGCTTCTTGATTGAACATGGGGACATGATGAATCCATTTGTCTTGACGATACCAAAATTCAGCAAATGCATTTCTTTCAGCACATTCTAAAAAGCCACCAATGATCGCATCATCTAGGTTTTTTCCTGCGGATATACCTGTAGAAGTTTGAAGTGTGTAGTTCTTTTTCTGATCCCAGTCTGTATTATGTGGTAAATGAACAGCAAATGCGGGAATCCAAACAGATTCTTGGTTAAGGATATTTTGACCTTCAATCCAACTAATTTTATCCTGAGTATTCCATTCTTGATAGGGGAAATTGGAACAATATTGTTCTGAATGAAATGGGATAAATGTTTCAACGGGTAAGTAGGACTTATTTTGGTCATTCAAGTCTGTTTCGGTGGCAAAGACAAGATCCTGGATATCCTGATGCGATGCGGCATATCTTTCTATCCATTCTCCCACCGCTGAATTATTTGCTTCTACTTGACTAAATCCAATTCCTGAACCTTGAATGAGCTTAGTATTGGAGGCTAATAAGTCTAGATGGTTTGCTTCAACATAGCATTGAAACAAACCTGTGGGTAAGCATTTTCGAGTGGGAATCTGGTATCGATTTCCATGAATTAAATCATCTTTAATTAGTTTCATTGTTGAACTCACTATTTTATATATTGAATGTCATGGATTGATTCTTTTTGCTGCAGATAGGGCAATGTGGCACTTTTAGGATTTTTAATTTTTGCATTTCGAATGTGGTGCCATTAATAAAATAGCTTTGACCTAAGAGGGGAGAATAGGATAAGTTAGATTGGAAGAATTTCTGAATTTCATGGTTTATAAAGTTTAGAAATGCTGGATAGTATAGTTTGTTCTTTAGTAAAGGGGTAAAAATGAATTCTTGCTTTTGTGTGCTTTGTAGAATAGAAAATGCTTTGGGATTTTTTAGCTGAACTTGTTTTCTGTCAGCATAGCAATTCAAACAAGGACTTAATAATTCAGCATAAATAATGGGACCTAAGGTGAATGAAGTGCTATCAATCTCTGAATAAAACAAAGGTATTTTTGCCTCATAGCTACGTTTCGCTAATTCCTTGATGCTTTTACGATGGGTAAATAGCGAACCGATGTAAAGGATTAAATCAGATTTTTCAAGTGATTCTTCCAGTATGTACTCCATCTGATTCCTATTTAAATCATTGAGCGTGCTAATGATGGATTCAGATTGAGTAGATGGAAGGGAGTCAATAAGTAGATGGATTTTAATTTTTTGCAGTTCTGTTGCCTGTTGGATTAGTTGTTTATCCAACATCCAATCAATTAAGTCACGAAAAGATGCACTGTCATTTTCAAACTGTTCTTGATGGTTTTCAAAAATGCTTTCTAAGGACTGCTCTTGGTTTAAACCTACAAGTATCTCTTTGATGAGAGGTGAAGATTCTCCATTGATTTCAATGAGGTTTTGGTCTCCATCTAAAATGAATAGCGAATCTGGACCACAAAATATGGCTTGGTGGGGTATCGTAGTTTTCATGTGTGGGTAGGTATTTATTAAAAATGGGCAGGGAATATCCCCACCCATTCAACAAATTAGGCGGTAGCTTCTGCTGGTGCATCATTGTTTGATTTGCAACAAGTACATGTACAGGTGCAAGTCGATCCAGCAAGAGCTACTTCGTTTGATCCTCCGAAAGAAGCATCTCTGTTTTCTAAAACAGTCAGGGTTAATTTTAACTTTTTCATTGTGATTAGGGTTAGGTTGATTGAATTATTTCGAAGGCAATTTCAAAAAAATGTCCTAATTACAAAAGGTCTGTCAATGGTTGAAACTTACATTATCAGTTAATCGATAATTTAAATGGTAAAAATGGACAGAGAGAGTCCTAAGGATGGAATTTTAGAAAATGATTGGAAATAGAGATTCCAAAAACTTGATTAAAATTTAGGACTGAAAACCAGCAAAAGCTAACATTCTACCAGTTATGCCTTGCTCTTTCCTATGCGAAAAAAAGTGTTCATTATGTTCCACCGTACACCAAGGTGAAATTTCAATCTGAGAAATGCCTACTTGTTGTAATTGATTAGCATGGTGTTTTTTTAGATCCACGTGCCACTTGTTGGCTGGCTTGAGTTTACAATCTTCAGGAAATTGGGCTGCCACGTCATCACCTACTTCAAAATGAGCTAAACTAATGCATGGCCCTATATATGCCAATATATTTTCAGGGACACATTGGTATTTGGAAATTAATAAATGGGCAGTTTTAGGAACAATTCCTAAAACGGAACCTTTCCAACCTGCATGAATAGCTGCTGTGATTTTTTGTACGGGATCCACTAAGAGAACAGGGCAGCAATCTGCTATGCCAACTGCGGAATATATATTCGTTTGTGTACTTATAATGGCATCAAATCCACTTAGATAATCGGGTTGTTCGCATTCCCAAATTAGGTCTTGGTGGGTTTGAAAAGACCTAGCTAACTGTTGAGGTTTTATGCCTAAAGATTGGCATAATAATGAGATGTTTTCTTGAATGATTTCAGCTTGATCCTCTGTATGAACACCCAGGTTAAGCGAATGATAAGGAGCTTGACTTTTTCCTCCGTGGCGGGTACTGACACCCGCCACTAAAGAAGGAATATGTTTGAAAATTTCCGGTTTATGGTATAAATCGGAATGTTTAATCATCGTAAGATAATCCGTATTGCTTTAATACATCATCTGGTACACCTTTCCAATCGTTCGGTGTATTTCCTTTGTAAGCTAAATCATCTAAACCAATTCTAGAAGTATAGAATCCTGTGGCTGTTAGATTTCTCATCAAAGTAAAGAAATTCACTCCTTGTGAAAATTGAGGTTTTACTTTTTCAGGATAAGCAATATCTTCAACAATTTCGATGCGTTGTTTAGGAGTGATTTCAGTAAATAGTTTACTGAAACGACGCTTTGACTCACCATCTAACCATCTTAATCCACCACGCATCGGTGTTTTAAATTCTGGCTTATCTTTTACAATAAACTCAATGAATTTAGTAACTCCTGATTGAGAAGCACTTCCTGATTTACCATCTGCTGGGATAATGATATCTGACAAAATGGTGATCGTAGCTAATTCATGAGCATTTAAGAACTTTTCCGCCATCAATTTGGCATCACGTTCTGCCTCATCCATGGTTCTACCATTAGGAACTTTTAAAGGAGCGACTTTTTTAGGATCTGGTGCACCTTCTAAAGCCTCCATGGCTTTTACTTGAGGATTCAATGCAGCTAAGCCCAATGAACTTAAGCCGATATTTTTTAAATAATCTCTTCTTTTCATTACAAGTTGGCTTTTTTACGTTGATCAATGATATATTCGGAAGTACGCATAGATAAAGCTAGGATAGTCCATGTAGCATTCTTATCTCCTTGAGAGACGAAAGGTGCTGCATCGGCTAAGAACAAGTTCTTCACATCATGAGCTTGACAGTTGGAATTTACAACCGATGTACTTGCATTATTTCCCATACGTGCTGTTCCTACTTCGTGGATAATACGACCTGGATCAGCCAAACCATAATTGGTATCAGCACCTGGTTTTTTGCCCATTGGCTTTCCACCCATCGCATCAATAATTTGCTCAAAGGTATCTTGCATGTGCTTAGCCTGCTTGATTTCGTAATCACTCCATTTGTAGTTGAAACGTAATACAGGAATACCATATTTGTCAACCACATTCGGGTCAATTTCGCAGTAGTTATCTTCTCTTGGTACAGGCTCTCCACGACCAGCAAAGCTGACATAAGAACCGTAGAAACGACGGTAATCTTCTTTTAATGTGGCACCATATCCACCTGCAGCTTTTTTCAAACCATCGCGAGTGAAGTTTTCACGTCCATTTAATCCCTCAATACCCCAACCAAAACCATAGCTAGGCATACCCATACCACCACCATATTCGATGTGGTATCCACGAGGGAAATCTAATTTACTATTATCGCCCCACCAAGGAGAATAGATATGTGATCCACCAACACCATCTTCATTGTATGTTTTACGATCAAATAAAGAAGGAATAATAGCTGAACGAGATGCACCCGTAGAGTCATTGATATACTTTCCTACGACACCACTTGAATTGGCAATACCATTCGGGAAACGAGAACTTTTTGAGTTTAATAATAAACGAGCTGTTTCTCCAGCTGAAGCTGCTAAAACAACAATTTTACCTTTAACTGAATATTCTTGTAAAGTACCAGTATGAACGTAAGAAACGCCTGTAGCCAATCCTGAGATTGGATCAGTAGTTACTTCTCTCGCCATGGCATAAGGTAATAAAGTTAAATTACCTGTTGCCGCTGCTGGTTTAACTAATACAGAAGATGAAGAGAAGTCGGCATATGCCTGACAAGCTCTAGAACATTGTGCACAATAGAAACACTGTCCACGTTCATTATTAATGGGTTTAGTTAAGATAGAAAGGCGAGAAGGATATGTTGGAATACCAATGGCCTTATTCGCTTTTTTAATCATTAATTCGTGTAAACGAGCCTTAGGAGGAGGTAAGAAAATACCATCTGGGTTATTTCTTAATCCTTCATTAGTACCAAATACACCAATTAAACGATCTACTTTATCGTAATATGGCTTCACATCATCGTAGCCAATAGGCCAGTCGTCACCTAAACCATCGATACTTTTTCTTTTAAAATCATCTGGTCCGAAACGCAAGGAAATACGTCCCCAGTGGTTGGTTCTACCTCCCACCATACGAGATCTGAACCAATCGAATTTGGTTCCTTCTTTGCGAGTATAAGGTTCACCCTCAATATCCCAACCACCATAAGCAGCATCAAAATCACCAAATGGGCGCGTAGTACTAGCACCACGACGAGGCGATTCATATGGCCATTTCAACTGGGTAATATTTTTTGGGTCAGCTGGGTCATAAGGTTGACCTGCTTCTAATAAACAGACTTTAGCTCCTGCTTTGGTTAACATATGGGCAGCCATACCACCACCAGCACCTGAGCCAACAATCACTACATCAAAAACCTCTTGTTGAGATTTGATGTATATGGAAGAATTAATCATAGTTATGGGTTTCGAAATTATTTGGCAAAATAGGGAAATATTTTTTCAATTTCTAATTTTACTATCCTGAAAATAGCTTAATAGGGAATATTGGAGTGTTTTTTGTTCCATTATTCCTCTGATAGATGAACGAGAAAATAGAGAGATTGTTTTTATTACCATTTGATAGGCTCATCAAATTTGTAAACAGTCTATTCTTTCCCGCTTTGTTTTTAATCCTAGGTCAAAATCCTTTGATTTGATGTAATAATTCGGGCAAAATTCTTATTTTTACAACCTTTATCTCATTCAAGTTTGGCCAGAAAAGCAGCAGATGGACAAGAGCCTTTGAAAAAAGGAGAAACTCCACTTTCCCGACAATTTAATCAAATTAAAGCCAAGTATCCTGGAGCAATTTTGCTTTTCAGAGTAGGCGATTTTTACGAAACATTTGGGGAGGATGCCGTCAAAGCTTCTAAAATATTGGGCATTGTTTTAACCCGCCGAAACAATGGAAATGCCGATGACCACTTGGCAGGTTTCCCTCACCATTCCTTGGATGTATACTTGCCTAAATTGGTTCGAGCAGGTCAGCGAGTGGCCATTTGCGATCAATTAGAGAATCCAGCAGAAGCTAAAGGTATTGTCAAACGAGGAGTTACGGAATTAGTTACCCCTGGAGTATCGTTTAATGACCAAGTTTTAGATAATAAAAGAAACAATTACGTTGCCTCCATAGCTTTTCCTGAAAGTGCACAGAATCTTTACGGGTTGGCCTTATTAGATATCTCTACAGGTGAGTACATGTGCTCTCAAGGACCTTTAGCTTACATTCAAAAGTTAGTTCAAAGTTTTTTGCCTGCGGAAATTTTATATCCTAAAAAATTCAGAAATCAGTTTTTAGATTCTTTTGGTGATCAGTTTCATTCCTTTAGTTTGGAAGAATGGATATTTACGCATGATTTTACTTATCCATTATTAACGCAACATTTTAAAACCCAAAATTTAAAAGGTTTTGGGATTGAGGAAATGCCCTTGGGCATCATAGCAGCAGGTGTTATTCTCCATTATTTGGCAGAAACAGAACATAAGCAAGTGGCGCATATTTCTTCCATACAACGCATTGAAGAAGATAAATATGTTTGGCTAGACCGTTTTACCATTCGAAATTTAGAATTGATTCACCCATCCCAAGAGGGGGGTGTTCCTTTGATTTCATTAATGGATCAAACGTTAACTGCTATGGGAGCTCGTTTGCTTCGAAAATGGATGGTGCTACCTTTGAAACAGTTGATTGAAATTCAAGATCGACAGTCGGGTGTAGCTGAATTAGTTCAAAATAAGGATTTACTGGATTTATTGACAAGCTACCTAAAACCCATTGGAGATTTGGAACGCTTAATTTCCAAAGTGGCTGCAAGTAGAATTAATCCTCGGGAGCTGGTTCAATTAAAAAAGGCATTGCAGCAAATTCCTTTAATCAAGGAGTTGTTATGGGATAATAGTGATGGTAGTTTGAAGAAATGGGCAGATCGATTGAACCCATGCGCTCTTTTGGTCGATAAAATCGAAGTAGCCTTACGTGATGATGCACCCATGTTAGCTCATCAAGGAGGAATAATTAAAACAGGATTTTTGTCAGAGTTGGATGAGCTTCATTTACTGTCATCAAATGGAAAGGAATACTTACAGGATTTACAAAAAAGAGAGGTAGAACGTACAGGTATTTCATCTTTGAAAGTAGCATACAATAAGGTCTTTGGTTATTATCTAGAAGTAACCAATTCTCACAAAGACCGTGTTCCTCCTGAATGGATCAGAAAGCAAACCTTAGTGAATGCCGAACGCTATATTACAGATGAGCTCAAGATTTATGAAGAAAAAATTCTAACAGCTGAAGATCGGATTTCTCAAATTGAATACGGAATATTCCAAGATTTGATTCGAGAAGCTTTGGAATACTTAGAGCTTATTCAAGTGAATGCTCAAGGTATTGCTACCTTAGATGTCTTGCAAAGTTTTGCCTCTATTGCTATCAAGCATCAATATGTGCAACCCGAATTGTTGGAAAATGATGTGATTGATATCAAGGATGGCCGACATCCTGTTATTGAGCAACAATTAGCAGTTGGTGAATCCTATGTTCCCAATGATGTTTATTTGGATAATGAGTCCCAACAAATCATCATGATTACCGGACCTAACATGGCAGGTAAATCGGCCTTGTTACGCCAAACGGCTTTGATTGTTTTAATGGCACAAATGGGGTCATTTGTACCTGCTCAAGCGGCTACTATTGGTTTAGTGGATAAAGTATTTACCCGGGTTGGTGCTTCAGATAATTTATCCAAAGGGGAGTCTACTTTTATGGTGGAAATGACCGAGACAGCAGCAATTTTAAATAATTTGTCGAGCAAGTCTTTGGTACTTTTAGATGAAATTGGAAGAGGGACTTCTACTTACGATGGCGTTTCAATGGCTTGGGCCATTGCGGAGCATTTGCATAACCATCCTAAAAGTAGGGCCAAAACGCTATTTGCCACGCACTATCATGAATTAAATCAGCTGGCAGATGATTTTCCAAGAATCAAAAACTTTCATGTGTCGGTCAAGGAAATGGGGAATAAAATCATCTTCTTGAGAAAGTTATTACCTGGTGGATCAGCCCATAGTTTTGGTATTCATGTGGCTCAAATGGCTGGCATGCCAACCCCTTTAGTGCTTCGTGCCCACGAAATTTTACAGCATTTGGAAAAAGATCATATCAAAGAAGATCATGATCAAAAGTTGAAAGATATGCCAAAAGCTAATTATCAATTAAGTCTTTTTGGTGCAGAAATTCCAGCTGGATTAAAAGAGATTAACGATCAATTAGAGAAATTGGATGTTAATTCACTTTCACCAATTGAAGCCCTTCTGAAACTGAATGAACTGAAAAAGATGATAAGTAATAAATTGTAAATGATGAATTATAAAGTATAAATGGGGGGGGGCTTTCTACATTCAAATCCCTAAATCCTAATAATTCTACATTCTACATTTTCCATTATACATTGAATGGTTAACTCAACGAAAGATGGGAACGCAGCATGAGCGAAGAGGAAAAGGAATTGTAAATGATGAATTATAAAGTATAAATGGGGGGTACATTCAAATCCCTAAATCCTAATAATTCTACATTCTACACTCTTCATTCACAATTCACCATTTACCATTCACAATTTAGTTCCTCGCATCTAATCCCCAATTTAACTTATTTCTTAGGGTTTGTAGGAAGTCGTCACCTGGGATTTTAATTAATCTGGCAGGGAAAGGGGCTTTTTGAACTTCGATACTAAACTGGCTATCGACCACTTTAGATCGGGAATCAATGGAGATTAAGAAGTTTTGGCTACGACTACTGACTTCGAAACGTAAATGTGTATCACTAGAAACCACCAAGGGGCGCACATTGAGGTTATGTGGACTCATAGGTGCAATGATGAAAATATCGGAAGTAGGCATCACTAATGGACCACCTACAGATAATGAATAGCCAGTAGAGCCTGTAGCCGTGGATACAATTAAACCATCAGCCCAATAGGAATTCAGGTAATTGCCATCGACATAGGCTTTGATTACAATCATAGAAGAGGTATCTGTTTTCATAATACCTACTTCATTGAGTCCAAAGGATTTGTTTTCAAACAAATCAACTTCTGTTTTAACCTCAACAAGTCCTCGCTCTTCAACTCGATAATTTCCTTCAATTAAAAAATCAAGGGCTTGAGAGACTTCTTGCGGAGATATGGTGGCTAAGAAGCCCAATCTACCTGTATTAATACCTAAAATAGGTATCATTTTATCTCCAATGTGAGTTAAGGTCTCCAGTAATGTTCCATCTCCTCCAATGCTCCAGGCCATATCCACTTGGTGTGGTCCTGTGCTTGAAGAATAGGCTGGAATCTGTTCTACATCAAACGAATGCTCTAGTAAATGAGCTTTAAAAACATCTGATAGAGTGATTTGACAGTTTTTTGCTTGAATATCTGCCCATAAATCCTCCATCAGGCTTTTGGTTTCACCTGTAAATGGTTTTCCATGAATGGCAATTTTTAGGCTCAAAACTAAGGATTTAAGTATTTCAAAAGTAAATCGAATCGTAATTGATCCACGTCTTCTTGTTGTCCAAAAACAAAAGCTTTTTCTATGGCAACATCATGCCGCTCCAAACTTTTTACCAATTGAGAAAACTGATCTGTTTGAACTTGAATGACCCACTCCGGTAAAGCTTGTGGATTTTTTTCTGAACGATGAAAAAAACTGCGGACCATTAGTCCTTTGTTTTCTTCAATGATACGTAAAATGACACTCATCGAATCCCGCTGAACGTGAAAAGGAATACGGAGAATACCACCATTTTTTCCGGTAAACCCAGATTGAATAAACATCTGAGTAATGACATCTTGGTGAATATAACCCATCCAATTTCCCTCGTCATTTACCACGGGTAATAAGCTAAATCCTGTACTCTCAAAAAGTGGTAGGCTAGCTAAAATATCTTCTTCTAATTCTAATTTATCCTTTTGAAATTCAGTTTGAATATCTTTCAATTTGGCAGCTAATGAGAGCTGCTGAGAGATTTGAAGTGCCGTTACCGTTCCTACCCACTTTTTCCCATCTAATACACTTAATGCAGGCACTTTATTCCCTTCTATCACCTTCAAAGCCTTCTGAAGGCTATCTTGCGGGGAAAGCGTTGGATAGTCAAAGGATAAATAGGATAAGACTAGCATAGCTAAACTTTCGTTTTTTGTAACCATTTATCTAAAATGGCATTGAATTCGTTGGGTCTTTCCATCATAGGAGCATGGCAACAATGATCAATAAACTGAAGTTCTGAACCTTGAATTAATTGATTGAATTCATGACCTACTTGTGGAGGTGTAATCGTATCATTTAATCCCCAAATTAATAGAGTAGGGGTGTTAATACGGACAATATCCTTGGCCATATTATTCCTTTGAGCTGATTTAGCAATGGCAATTATGCGCATCACTTTCGGTATACTATTGGTAATTTCAAAAACCTCATCTACTAATTCTTTGCTAGCCGTTTTGGGGTCATAAAATGTATATTCTACTCTTTCTTTGATATATTCGTAATTGCCTCGTTTAGGATAAGAACCTCCCATGGAGTTTTCAAATAAACCAGATGAACCCGTTAAAATGAGTCTTTGGACTTTCTCAGGATGTCTAAGTGTATATATTAAAGCTACATGGCCACCTAAGGAATTGCCAATAAGACTGAATTGGTCTAATTGTTTAAAGTCGACAAAATCTTCTATAAAAACGGTTAAGCCTTCACAGCCAGCCTCCTTGATTGGCATATCATGGATAGGCATAAGTGGTATAATAATGCGATAATTTGATTTGAAATGGGAGATTACTCCTTCCCAGTTACTTAAAGCACCAAAAAGCCCATGCAACATCAATAATATTTCCCCTTTACCCTCGTCGATATAGTGATAACCGTTTTCCTCCTTAATTTTGTAATTCATTCCAGGGAATCATTTAATATGCAAAGTAATAAAAAAGACTTTAAACTTTTGTAAGTTCAAAGAGTTTGTTTAAATATAAATTTATCATGAAACCAATCGTCATAATCGGAGCGGGTATAGCAGGCTTACAAGCAGCCAATGTGTTGCATGAAGCAGGAATTCCTTTTGTCTTACTAGAAAAACAAGCTCATGTGGGAGGTAGAGTGCAAAGTGAACATTTTCAAGGTTTTACCTTGGATCATGGTTTTCAAGTTTTACAAACTTCTTATCCAGAAGTGCAGCAAAGTTTACGATTACCCGATTTGGATTTATCTTATTTTGATTCGGGTGCATATCTGTGGAAAGAAAATGCTTGGCTTCCTTTTTTTAGTCCTTGGCACGATTCTTTTTCGCTTCTACGGGCTTTAGGAGATGGAATCATAAACATCGGTGATTTATTTAAATTGGCTAAGCTATGGTTGAAAATCCAAGTAGATGCCAAGCCTTTATCTAAAAGTCAATTGAGTGCTATGGAGTATATTGATTCTCTCCATTTTTCTGCAGCCTTTCGAGATGGATTTTTGAAGCCATTTTTTTGTGGTATTTTTTTGGATGATACATTATCACAACCCGCACCTTTGTTTGTTTTTTATTTGAAGCAATTTTTAGAGGGTAGAGCAGCTCTTCCTAAGGCTGGCATGGGTGCTATTTCAGATCAATTGTTACGTGCTTTGCCTCCCATTGCTGTTCGACTAAACATAGAAGTCGAGAGCATTCATGAAGGAAAGGTTGTTTTGAAAAATGGTGAAACATTGGAATGTTCAAAAATAATTTTGGCAGCTAATCCAACTGCTGCTGCTGAATTATTGGATATTCCATTGGCCAAGGGAGCTATTTTACAGAGTAAAACATTTTACTTTTCCGCCGATGATTTTCCCAATGATGGTAAATTGTTGCATTTAGTTCCTAAATCAGAAGAATCAAACATTTTGCATTTTGTTTGTTTAAGTAAAGTTAATCCGAGCTACGCGCCAGAGGGGAAGGAATTGATTTCGGTGACTACGTTGAAAACGGATATTTCAGAAAAAGAAGTATTAGTTGAATTGGGTCATTACTTAGGAAAAGAAAAATTGAACTGGAAATTTTTAAAATCGTATTCCATTCCTGAGTCCCTTTCAAAACAAGGTTTTTGGAAGTTTGTCAAACAGAAAGCTAATAAAAAAGGCGTTATTTTAACGGGTGATTATACTCAATATCCGTCCTTGCAAGCTGCATTTGCATCAGGTAGATTAGCCGCAGAGTCAGCAATTAGCTGATTTTTGTCAATATTTCCATTCTAATTATAAGTATTGGTATATTTGTTCTTCCTAAAATTTGACCCAATGAAGAGATATATTATTTTGTTTGTTGCTTTATGGTTTTCTGCATGTAAATCAGACAATCCCAATTATCAAGAGGAAGCAGCAAATCCTGAATTTTTGATTCGTTCGGAAGTTATGTTAACGGAGAGTATCATTCATGATATTTTTGCTCCGCCTGTATCTTCCCGAATATATATGTATGCCAGTATTGCTGGCTATGAAGCTGCGGTACATGGAAATAAAGGGTATAAATCTTTAGTAGGTCAATTAAACGGATTCGAGAAAGTAGCTCAGCCTAAAGCAGGGGAGGAATATTGCTTTCCTTTAGCTTCAGTTAGAGCTTATTTAGCGGTTGGTAAAAAGTTGACATTTGCCCAAGAACTTTATGAGGAATTCGATAAAAAATTAGAGGCAGATTTTAAGAAAATTGGAATTCCAGATGATGTATATGATCGTTCCATAGCATTTGGTGATTCTGTAGCAGAATCTATTATGAAGTATGCCTCCAAAGATAATTACAAGCAAACCAGAGGATTTCGATTTACAGTGACCAATTTGCCAGGGACATGGACACCTACTCCTCCAGCTTACATCGATGCAGTGGAGCCATATTGGACTAAAATTCGACCAGCGGTATTGGATTCATCTTCTCAGTTTAGAGCGCCAGTGCCGAGTAAATTTGATTTGACTAAAGGTAGTCCCTACTACAAAGAAGTGATGCAGTCATATGAAACGGTGAAAAATCTAACGAATGACCAACGTGATATTGCTAATTTTTGGGATTGTAATCCTTTCAAAATGAATATTACTGGCCATGCCATGTTTGCTACCAAAAAGATGTCGCCAGGTGGACACTGGTTAGGAATTGCAGGTCAAGTTTCTCGACAATTAAATAAGAATTACATAGAGACAGCAGAGGCATTTGCATTAACATCCATTGCCATTTTTGATGGTTTTATTTCTTGTTGGGATGAAAAATATCGCTCGATACGAATCCGCCCAGAAACCGTCATTAATGCTTCAATTGATAAAACTTGGATGCCAGTTTTACAAACACCTCCATTTCCTGAATATACCTCAGGGCATAGTACTATCTCTAGTTCTGCAGCAGTCGTTTTAACGAAATTGTTTGGTGATAATGTAGCCTTTAATGATTCTACAGAAATCCCTTATGGCTTACCACCAAGAAAATTCACCTCGTTTATTCAAGCTTCGGATGAAGCATCTATTAGTCGATTGTATGGAGGAATTCACTTTTGGCCAGCCTTGGATGAAGGAGCTAAACAAGGACATAAGGTTGGTTCTTGGTTGATTCAAACCATCAAGACACATGAGTAAAAGTGATATAACGTCAAAAGAAGACATTAGGACATTTGTCAATGCTTTTTACAAGAGTATGACTTCAGATGACTTGGTAGGGCATATTTTTTTGGATGTGATGCATGTCGATTGGGATCATCATTTACCCAAAATGTATGATTTTTGGGAAATGCTTTTACTGGATGGGCATTCCTATAAAGGAGCTCCAATGCAACCTCATTTATTAGTTAATCAAATAGTACCCCTCACCAAGGCGCACTTTGAGCACTGGATAAGCTTGTTTACCAATACCATTGATTCATTGTTTGAAGGGCCAAAGGCAGAAGAAGCTAAGACGAAAGCATTCAATATTGCACAAACTTGGGCATATAAGTTTGATTATATGAACAAGTTGGATAAATAAGATAATTATCAATTAGTAGAAGCTACCTGAAGGATTTTTTTTGTTTTTTTGAAGGACTAAAACAACGTCGTCAAGGTTTTAAACCTTGACGACGTTGTTCATATACACTACAAAGAAATGTAGATTTTATGCTTGTCTAGCCATACAGCTATTCCTCCAATGATTCCAAGAACTACCAAGGAATTCACAAGTTCGGCTATATTTTCAGTGATATGAACTTTCTCTAAAAATCCTCCTACAAAAACATAAGAAGCTTTATTCAGCCATTGTGGACCTACAGATTCAAAAAACAAATAGATAAAAATGGAATTTTTTCCAAAGGATAAAATGTAATCTGGTGCCGGTATAATGGCTTGACTTCGTTCCCAATTCAAATAAAATACCGCCATCATTAAGGAAATCCAGCCTCCTGAAGCTAAGGTAAAGGAAAGGGTAGCTGTTCTTTTGATAATGGGAATACCCGCAAAATCAAGTCCATAGCCAACTAAAATACCTAATAAACCTAATCCAATCAACGTACGAATAACTACTTGATGAGATGTACTGCGATGGATGATTCTTCCAATTAATGCCCCCCAAATGGTATGTGCTGCAGTAGGGATACAATTAATCGCAATCCAATGGCCGCCACTTAATTTCCCCATTAAGAGCATATCCATATAAGATCCAAAGTTCTTGTCTGGCGTGTAAGGCTCATTGTAACCAGGGATATCACTAAAGACGTATAAGCTATGAGCAAGTAATAATAGAAGCAAAGAAGCCGCAATTTGAAGCGGAATGGAAAATCGTAACAAGAAAAATGCAATGATGGTGGTAACCGACAACTGGGTAAGCACATTCCACAATTCAAATACTAATTTCTCTTTTCCTAAACAATGTAAGCCAGTACCAAATAAAAACAATAATAAGGAGCGTTTTAAAACCTTTGGCCAAAGTGTCCCATAAGTGTCTCCACTATCAAGTCTTTTGTAAGTTGAGAAATACAAAGCTGCCCCAGCAATCATCATAAACCCAGGTTGAATTAAGTCCCAGAAATGCAAGCCTTGCCATTTGACATGGAAAAACTGCGTGATGATGAAATTATCAGGAAATAGCTTATCCAGATTATGATATAAGTCTGTGCTTTCCGCAGCAAGTAGAAAGAGGATAAAGCCTCGGAAATAATCGACGGATGGGATGCGCTTCGTAATCATCGATAGTATTTAAGTGTTTCAAAGGTAAGGTATTTTTTTAAATCTAATTTGTACTTTTGTTTTACATTAAAATTTAGCATGATTGTTTCAACTCCCGGTCGGATTTGTTTGTTTGGCGAACATCAAGATTATTTAGGCTTACCCGTTATTGCAGCCGCAATTTCGAAACGAATTCAAATGAAAGGCCAATTTAGGGCCGACAAAGTTGTTCGATTTTCATTACCTGATGTCCAATCGGTAGAAGAATTTGAATTAGACTTTCCTTTGAGCTATACAAAAGAAAGAGATTATTTTAAAAGTGTATGCAATGTGTTACACCGTAAAGGTCATTCTTTGGCAAAAGGTTTAGAGATTGAAGTAAGAGGTAATATTCCTATAAATTCGGGGACATCCAGCTCCTCTGCCATGATCGTTTCTTTTGTTAAGTTTTTATGTGAAATGTATCAAATACCTGCCACTCAGAAAGAAATTGGAGAAATAACCTACGAAGCAGAGGTGCTGGAATTTACAGAACCTGGTGGGATGATGGATCAATATTCTACGGCTGTGGGAAATGTGATATTTTTAGAAAGTCGACCGAAAATTGCCATTGAAACTTACGCCCGAGAATTAGGAACATTTGTACTCGGGGATTCATTAGAAGCTAAAGATACATTGAAGATATTGGCACATGTTAAGTTTGGTATGTTGAGTGGGTTGGAGAAAATCCAACAGGTAAATCCTGATTTTGACTTAGAAAAGGCAAGTTTGGAAGATTGCTTAACATATCAATCGATTTTGACAGATGCAGAATGGATCTTATTGCAAGCCAACATTTCGGATCGTGATATTTTGTTGGAAGCAAAGGAAATGTTTGAAGGCAAATCCGAATGGAGTGATGAAAAATTGGGAGACTTATTGAATCGTCATCAAGTAAATCTTAGGGAACATAAGCAAATTTCTACTTCTAAAATAGATCGCATGATTCAAGCTTCTTTGGAAGCGGGAGCATTGGGAGCTAAGATAAATGGTTCAGGTGGTGGCGGCTGCATGTTTGCTTATGCACCGGTACATCCAGAGAAAGTAGTAGAGGCCATTGAAAAAGAAGGAGGAAAGGCCTACATCATTCGAGTAGACGAAGGAACTAAAGTAGAAAAAGAAAGTTTGTTTTATTAATTCACGACATGAAAAAGAGATTATTGATTTTAGCAGGTGGGATGGCTTCTCGAATGAAGAAGGCACTTAATGAAGGAAGTGATTTAGATCCCAATTTAGTTGCTCAGGCTAATTCTGTGACCAAAGGGATGATTCAAGTGGGCAAAAATGGAAAGACATTAATCGATTATCAATTATACAATGCTCACTTAGCAGGGATCGAAGAGGTGATGCTACTTTTGCATCCTACGGATCAAGTTACCCAAGCATATTGTGAAGAGTTAATGTCTCGTGATGCATGTTGGGGGATGAAAATTGTATTTGCCCGTCAACAAATACCGGCAGATCGTGAAAAACCAGCTGGTACAGCAGATGCCGTTTATCAGGCATTAATGCAACATGCTGATTGGCAGCAAGGTCGAGTAATCGTGTGTAATTCAGATAATTTGTATTCGGTTAATGCCCTTAAAACACTTTGGTCGACTGACCATGCGCAAGCTTTGATCTCATATCACCGCGATAGTTTATTATATCCTGCTGAAAGAATTTCAGCTTTTGCATTGATTCGTACTGATGCAGCAGGGTATTTGTTAGAAATCATTGAAAAACCTACAGCCCAACAAGCCGAGGAGTTAATGGCTCAGCAAGGCCGATTGGGAGTAAGTATGAATATATTTGTATTTGAGGCATCTACTTTTTTACCCTATTTGGCAAAGACTCCATTTCACCCTGTAAGAAATGAAAAGGAATTACCTACCTCGGTAGCATTATTTGGTGAAGGGGAAGGTCAGGGATTTTTTGCTATTCCATTAGCTGAAAATGTTCCAGATTTAACTTCTAAAGAAGATATCTTAGTGATGCAAAAGTATCTGGAAGATACTTACGGTGATTTTTAATGGAGTATAGTTCATAGAAATGAAGTTGATTTTTCGGCAAACTAGCTAAGTATGCTGAAATATTAGATCCATTCTATATATTTGGAGTCAAATGGAGTATTTTAAAGAAAAAATAAGCTTTTGCTTATAATTTTAATACTCCATTTCCCTCACTCCATACTCATACCTTATGACCATCGCTATTGTCGTTTTATGTATTTGCCTTTTAGTATTTTTGATTACGTACCAAAAGGTTAATGCCTTCATTGCATTCTTAATCATAAGTTTAACAACAGGTTATTTATTGGGTTTACCTTTGGGTGAATTAGCTAAGTCAGTTCAAAAAGGAATAGGGGATACTTTAGGCTCTTTAGTTACTATTATCGTTTTGGGTGCTATGTTGGGTAAATTGGTAGCTAGTAGTGGGGCGGCTCAACAAATTTCAAGCAGTTTAATTCAAGCATTTGGTCAAAAGAATATGGCTTGGGGGTTGATGCTGACAGGATTTATCATTGGTATACCCTTGTTTTATAATGTGGGATTTGTTTTGATGATACCTCTGATTTTTGCCTTGGTTCATCAGTTTAAATTACATCCATTAGTAACGGGAATTCCTATGATGGCTTCTTTATCCGTCGCTCATGGATTTTTACCTCCCCATCCTTCTCCCGCAGCTTTGGTGGCTCAGTTTGATGCCAACATGGGAACGACTTTATTTTATGGGATCATTGTGTCCATTCCAGCCATCATTTGTGCTGGTCCATTATTTTCTAAAACATTAACTCGCCTTCCGATTCGTTCATTAAAAGCATTTCAGGGAGAACCTATTCCTGAATCCCAATTACCAAGCAGAACAGCCAGTTTCATTACAGCCTTATTCCCTGTATTTCTTTTGGTGGTAACGACCTTAGCGGATTTGAAAATAGATAAAAGTTCGGCTTTGACGCCGTTGATACATTTAGTTGCTGATCCTTCCATGGTCATGTTGATTGCCATCTGTGTAGCAACCTATACATTAGGCTTGCGGATGGGCAAAAAAATGGAAGAAATCATGGTCATATACACAGATGCGGTAAAAGATGTGGCTATGATATTATTAATTATTGCCGGTGCGGGATCATTGAAAGAGGTATTGTTGGTATCAGGAGTGAGTAAAGAAATTGCGGGCTATTTACAAACATTACCATTCCCTCCATTGGTATTGGGATGGTTGATGGCGGCTATTATTCGAGTTTGTGTGGGGTCGGCTACTATTGCAGGCTTAACAGCTGCGGGTATGATTTATCCCATTGTTTCCACGGGTCTAGTTAATCCTAACTTGATGGTACTCAGTATTGGAGCAGGAAGTTTAATGTTTTCTCATGTCAATGATACGGGCTTCTGGTTATTTAAGGAATACTTTAATCTTTCGGTCAAAGAGACAATCCGTTCCTGGTCACTCATGGAAAGCATCGTTTCGATCGTTGGCCTTCTTGGAGTACTAGTTTTGAATCAATTTATTTAATGGGAAATTGGTAATTTTTTAATATTAAATAGAGTAGATTTAATTTCTCTCGGAAAAATTCAAAATCAAATTTTGCCAAATTGCGCTTTATAACGGTTTTTGGCTTGCAAACTTGTGTTTGGGCGCAATTTTCTTTGGTATTTATTGGAAAATTTATAATTTGCCATCGTTTTCAAATTATTTTTTCATTAAATAAACTAATCAACATGAAAAAACTCTTACTAGTGATGGCACTAGTAACGACTGCGTGCAGTTCGTTGCTGGCCCAATCAAGGGTAGTTACGGGTAAAGTAACTGCTTCAGAGGATGGCACTGCGCTTCCAGGCGTTAGTGTTAGCCTTAAAGGTACCTCGCGTGGTGTTACAACCACAGCTGATGGATCTTACAAAATCAGTGTAGACAATGGAGCGGCTCTTCAGTTCTCTTTTGTAGGTTACAAAGCTCAAACAATTACTGTAGGTAGTCAAAGCGCAATTAACGTAGTGTTAGTGGCTGATGCTGCTGAATTGAGTGAGGTTGTTGTTACAGCTTTGGGTTTAACACGTACTAAAAACTCATTGCCTTATGCTGCTCAGCAGGTAAAAGGAGATGAATTAACACGTGTTAGATCAGGTAATGCATTTTCTGCTTTGTCAGGTAAAGTAGCAGGTCTTCAAATCACACAAGGTAACGCAATTGGTGGTTCTACCAACGTAGTTATCCGTGGTAACAAGTCCTTAACTGGTAACAACCAGGCTTTATTTGTAGTAGATGGTGTACCTATCGATAATACAAATAAAAACACAGCTACTCAGCAATCTGGTGGTGGTGGTTATGACTATGGTAATGCGGCTGCGGATATTAACCCAGACGATATCGAGTCAATGACTGTATTGAAAGGTGCAGCAGCAACAGCTCTTTATGGTTCTCGTGCATCGAATGGTGTTATCATGATTACTTCTAAGAAAGCTAAAAAAGGTTTAGGCTTAACAGTGAATGCAGGTTTAACTGTAGGAACTATTGATAAGTCTACATTTGCTACTTACCAAAACCAATATGGTGCTGGTTACTCTGATCCATATCAAAAAGATGGTTTCTACTATTTTGATGCGAATGGTGATGGAACAAAAGATTTAGTTGTTCCAACAGCTGAAGATGCTTCTTACGGAGCTAAGTTTAATCCTTCTTTAATGGTTTACCACTGGGATTCATTTGATCCAGCAGGTCCAAACTATTTAAAAACTAAGCCATGGGTTGCAGCTCAAAATACACCAGCTAAATTTTACGAGACAGCTATTTCTAACAACGTAAACGTTCAATTAGATGGAGCTACTGATCAAGGTACTTTTAAATTAGGATATACTCGTAACGATGAGCGTGGTACTTTACCTAACTCAAACGTGACTAAGAACATTATGAACTTAGGCGGTTCTTACAATATTTCTAAAAAAGTAACTGCTTCTGCTACAGCTAACTTTTCCGTTATTGATGGAAAAGGCCGTTATGGTTCTGGATATAGTGGTTTGAACGTAAATCAAAACTTCCGTCAGTGGTATCAAACTAACGTAGATATCTTAGAGCAAAAAGAAGCTTATTTCAGAAATCAACAAAACGTAACTTGGAACTGGGGTGATCCTTCTACTCCTGCTGGTTTGAAACCAATCTTTACAGATAACTACTATTGGACTCGTTACCAAAACTATGAGAATGATACTCGTTCTCGTATTTTCGGAAATGCGATGTTGAACTACAAAGCTGCTGACTTCTTGAATTTCATGGGTCGTGTAACTTTAGATACTTACAACGAATTCCAAGAGGAGCGTAGAGCTGTAGGTAGCCAAGGTATTCCTTCATACAGTCGTTTCGATCGTACTTTCCAAGAAATGAACTACGATTTGATGGCTAACTTTGATAAGGATGTTATTAATGGCTTAAATGTAAAAGCTTTAGCTGGTTTGAACTTACGTAAATCGTATATTCGTTCTATCTCTGCTGCTACTAACGGTGGTTTGATCGTTCCAGGTTTATATTCTATCGCTAACTCATTGGGTACAGTTTCTGCTCCAACAGAAAACTACAACCCACGTGAAATCTTTGGTGTATTCGGAGGTTTAACTTTGACTTACAAAGATTTCTTGACATTGGATGGGACTATTCGTCAAGATAAGTCATCTACTTTACCTGCAGCTAACAATGCTTATTTATACTATGCTGGATCTGCTAGCTGGTTATTCTCTCACCACATTGAAGATCTTCCTTGGTTGACTTCTGGTAAATTGAGAATGAACTACGCTACAGTAGGTAACGATGCTCCTTGGGGATCAGTTAGAAACGTATATGACAAACCAGATCCATTTGGTCCAACTATTTTGTTCTCTGCGCCTTCTACTCAAAACAACCCATTCTTGAAACCTGAGCAAACTCAAAGTAAAGAAATCGGTTTAGAGATGGCATTTTTGCAAAATCGTTTAGGTTTTGACTTCTCTTACTACCATACAAATACATTAGATCAAATCTTGCCTGCAACTGTTTCTTCTGCAACTGGATTTACTACTACTTTTGTTAATGCGGGTAATATTCAAAACACAGGTTTTGAACTTAGCTTATATGGTTCACCAATCAAAACGGCTGATTTCTCATGGAATGTAAATGTAAACTGGACTAAGAACACAAGTAAAGTATTGAGCTTGTACAATGATAGCCAAAACTTACAAATTGCTTCTTTCCAAGGTGGTGTTACTTTAAATGCAACGGTAGGCGAGCCTTACGGTACATTGAAAGGAAAAACTTGGAAAATGCTTAATGGAGAGAAATTAGTAAAAGCGAATGGTCGTTATGACATAACTTCTACTACAACCAATGTGATTGGAAATGTTAATCCTGATTGGATTGGTGGTATCAATAACTCATTCAAGTACAAGAATGTAACTTTGAATTTCTTAATTGACATCAAGCGTGGTGGTAGTGTATTCTCTTTGGATCAATACTATGGTCAAGCAACAGGTGTATATCCTGAGTCAGTTGTAATCAATGATAAAGGAAATCCTTCTCGTTCTACAATTGCTGAAGGTGGTGGAGTAATTATGCCAGGTGTTAAAGCTGATGGTACTCCTAACACAACACGTGTAGAGAATGATTACGGTACATTTGGTTATGCTCAAAACCCAGCAGCTGCATTTGTTTATGATGCTAGCTACATTAAATTGAGAGAGGCAAACATTGTTTACTCTTTACCAAGTTCAGTTGTACGTAAATTAGGAGGTGTTAAAGGTGTTGATTTATCTATTTTTGGAAGAAACTTATGGATCATCCAGAAATATGTTCCTTATGCTGATCCAGAAGAGAATCTTTCTTCAGGTAACGTACAAGGAAATCAATCGGGTGCTTATCCAACAACTCGTTCGATTGGATTTAACATCAAATTATTATTCTAATTATCCTAAAATTTGATAAAGATGAAAAAAATATTTTTAGTTTTTGTACCACTTTTGCTCCTTGCATCGGCTTGTACAGAAGATATCTCTCAATTAAACATTGAGACCAAAAGGCCTGCAGCAGTTCCTGCACCAACCTTGTTTTCAAATGCTGTTAAAGCATTGACGGGTAACTTAGCTACGGCTAGTGTTAATACCAACGTATTCCGTTTTACTGTGAGTCACTGGGCTATGGCAACATACCAAGATGAAGTTCAGTATGATTTTGCAACTCGTAATATTCCACAAGCTTGGTGGACAGCTATGTACCGTGATGTAATCATGGATTTACGTGAATCAGCTAAATTAATTAGCGCTGATGCATCTTTAGCTCCAGGTGAGAAAGCAAATAAATTAGCGATCTTAGATGTGATGGAAGTTTATACCTATGGTATTTTAGTTAATACATTTGGTAATATTCCTTACTCTGAGTCCTTGAATCCTGCGATCTTATTCCCTAAATACGATGATGCAAAAACTGTTTCAACTGATTTAATTAATCGTTTGAATGCAGATATTACTAAAATCAATACTTCGGCTGCAGGGTTTACTGCTGGTGAGGATTTGATTTACAAGGGATCTGTTTCTAAATGGTTGAAATTTGCTAATACACTTCGTATGAAGCTTGGTATGATTCAATCAGATGTAGATGCATCATTGGCTAAGTCGGCTGTAGAAGCTTCAGACGCTGGTGCTATTTCAGCTGCAGCAGACAATGGTTTGTTTACTTATATGGCTGCTTCTCCTAACCAAAATCCATTATATGTGGATATCGTGTTGGGTGGTCGTCAAGATTACATCGCATCTAAGGATTTGATGGATAAATTATTAGGATGGAATGACCCAAGAACTGGGGCTTTCTTTACTCCTAATAACGCTGGTGTATATGCTGGTGCTCCAGCGGGAAAAGTTAGTACTTACGTTGATTTCTCTCGTGCTGGTGCTAAAGTAATCGAAGCTGCAGCTCCTTATGTATTTGCTGATTATGTAGAAACAGAGTTTTTACGTGCTGAAGCGAAAGAAAGAGGATTTAACGTAGCTGGTACTGCTGAATCTCATTATAACAATGCGATTCGTGCTTCCATCGTAGCTTGGGGTGGAACATCGGCTGATGCTGATGCTTATCTAGCTCAACCTTCAGTAGCTTACACTACTGCAGCTGGTGATTGGAAACAGAAAATTGGTACTCAGAAGTGGCTTGCATTATACAATAGACCATATGAAGGATGGGTTGAGATTCGTCGTTTCGATCAACCTAAGATTTCAAATCCTATTGGTGCTAAATCAACTTTCCCAACTCGCTTAACTTATGCGGCTAATGAGCAGACTTTGAACGGAGCTAATTATACAGCTGCTGCTTCTGCTATTGGTGGAGATGTTGTAACAACTAAATTGTATTGGGATAAATTCTAGTCAAATTTAGATTATACTCATTTTAAAATGGGGCTTCGAAAGAAGCCCCATTTTTTTTGTCTAATTTATTTTAAAACATTTTTATTTATAAGCGTGTTTAACTAAATTATGAACGGAATTTTACGCTTACCAGCGGAAAGCTCCTTTAACTTATTTCTCATTAATCAAACTAAAAAAAATGAAAAAACTATTACTCCTTGGGGTATTAGTGGTGGTCTCGTGTGCCCCATTGATAGCTCAAATGAAACAGGTTACAGGGAAGGTGACCTCATCCGATGATGGAAGTGCCTTGCCCGGTGTCAGTGTAAGCGCAAAAGGTTCATCGCGCGGAACCACCACTTCATCAGATGGTTCATACAGTATTCAAGTTGCAGATGGAGCTTCCTTAGTTTACAGTTTTGTTGGTTACACCAGCCAAACTATTGCTGTAGGAAATCGTTCGGTTGTTAACGTATCTTTAGTTTCAGATGTTAAGCAATTAAGCGAAGTAGTTGTTGTTGGTTATGGTACTAGAAAAAGAACGGAATTTACCGGTTCGGCTTCAACCATCAAAGCAGCTACGATTGCGGAAAGACCCGTACAAAGTTTTTCGCAAGGATTAACTGGTCAAGCAGCCGGTGTGAACATCACACAACCTAACGGTTTGTTGAACAACCCTCCAGTAATCCGTGTTCGTGGTCTTAGCTCATTATCTTTGAGCTCTTTCCCATTGGTGGTTATTGACGGTATACCTATTAGTACAGATAACGTATCTGCTAACTCAACAACTAATAATCCATTGGCTGATATTAACCCATCGGATATTGAGTCTATTGACGTGTTGAAAGATGCTGCCTCTGCTGCTATTTATGGTTCACGCGCTGGTGCAGGTGTTTTATTGATTACTACTAAGCGTGGTAAATCAGGTAAATCAAAAGTATCTATTGATTCTTGGGCAGGTGTAAGTCAAGCCGTTCGTTTACCTACGGTTTTAAATGCACAGCAATACATGGATCACAAGAATATGGCGATAGCTAATGCCTTATTATTGAATCCAAACGCAATCACATCTACACAACGTAACTCGGAAAACAAATCATTTTTACCAAATTACAACCCAGATGGAAGTTTAATCGATACAGATTGGTATAAAGAAGTATATCAAACAGGTGTATCTCAAAATCATAACTTGACTATATCAGGTGGTAATGATAAAACAACCTATTATTTCTCAGGTGGATATTCTGATCAAGATGGTTTCTTGAGAAGTAATAGCTTCCAACGTCGTTCAGGTCGTTTTAATATGGATCACCAAGCTACGAAATGGTTGAAGTTGACAGCTAATTTCAATTACTCAAATACGTACAACAAAGCACCTATGTCAGGATCTAATGCCGGTGGCGCTTTCAATACATCTGGTTTAGGTCGTATTGCGGTTGCTCAAGTTCCCAACTTGCCTGCTTATTTACCCGATGGTTCTTATAACTTAGAAAACAATACAGTTGGTCGTTTGAACAACTTATTGCCTGCACAGTTTCCTAACCCAGCAGTTGTTCGTGATTTGGATAAGATTACATCTGAAAATACACGTTTGATTGCCAATTTAGGCGCTGAAGTACGTTTGGCTGAAGGTTTAAGTGCTAAGACATCTTACTCATGGGATCGTAGAAATACAGAGAACATTCGTTTCTTTAACCCATTTAATGGTGATGGTTGGTCTACTTCAGGTGATGCTTACAACAATACGGCTCGTTCTGATAACTGGAACTGGATTAATACTTTACAATACAATGTTACATTGGCTGAAAAGCATAGCATCTCAGCGATTGTAGGATCTGATGTTCAAAAAACGCGTGTATTGAACTGGGGTGCTCAACGTCAAACCTTAGCGGATTTCTTCTTTACAGATTTCCAAGGAAACTTTGGAACGAACTTAGCAGCAGGTAATAGTATCTCACAAGTAGCTTACGAAGCCTATTTCGCTAATTTGAGCTATAACTTCAAAGGTAAATATTTTATAAGTGGTAACCTTCGTCGTGATGGTAACTCAGCTTTATCTTCAGAAAACCGTTGGGGTGATTTTGGTGGAGTATCTTTAGGTTGGACAGTTTCTGAAGAAGAATTCTTCAAAGGCATGGACTTAGGAAATACCATTTCTAACTTGAGATTAAAAGCTAGTTATGGTAAAGTAGGTAATGGTAACGTTCCTAATGCTTATGGTTCTTACTCTACTTTTGGTTCTGGATTATATGGTTCTATTCCAACTTTATCCTTTAACCAAGCAGGAAATAAGGATTTGAAATGGGAAACTTCAGCACAAACCAACGTAGGTATCGACGTAAGTTTCTTAAATGACCGTATTACATTAGAAGCGAACTACTACTACAAGGATATCAACAATTTGATTTTGAACGTGCCACAAGCTCCTTCAAAAGGTATTCCTGGTAACTCAATCTTAGCTAACGTAGGTTCGATGTATAATAAAGGATTTGAAGTAGCCATTACTGCTACTCCTATTAATACGGGTAAATTCAGTTGGAACACTAGCTTGAATTTTGCGACTAACGAAAACATGGTAACTTCATTAGTAGATGCCAACACTCCAATTTTGACTAATACGTCGGGTTTAGAGGCAACTTCTATTACGAAAGTAGGCTATTCAGCAGCTCAGATTTATGGTGTGAAAACGGGAGGAGTTAATCCTGCCAATGGTCGTCGTATCTTTATTAAAAGAGATGGTACTCAAGTGCAATATCAGCATTTAGGTGGAGCTTTAGCTTGGACTACCTTAGATGGTAAGGCTACAACTTCTCCTTCATCAGAGCAACAAATCTTAGGAAATACTTTGCCTACTTTCTACGGTGGATTTAACAACACCTTGAAATATGCTGGTTTTGATTTAGCCTTGAACTTTACTTTCTCTGGAGGAAACTATATCTACAACGGATCTCAAGCTGGTTTACGTGACCAACGTGTTTGGAATAACTCCACTGATGTATTGAGTTCTTGGAAAAAAGAAGGAGATATCACGGAGATTCCTCGTGCAGTTTACGGAGATAACGTATCCAATGGATCTTCATTCTTGATTGATGCGAACATCCAAAAAGGAGATTTCTTACGTTTGCAAACAGCTACTTTGGGTTACAAAATTCCAGCTGATTTGAGTCGTTTAGGAATTACTAGTTTACGCGTTTATGCGCAAGCTACGAACTTGTTCCTTTGGACACCTTACAAAGGGGTTGACCCAGAAATCTCATCGAATGGAGATTCTAACTTAGCTTCTGGTATTGAAAGAAATACCATCCCTCAAGCTAGAGCTTTCACATTTGGTATTAACATCGGTTTATAATTTTAAAGGATATATAAAATGAAATTATTCACAAACAAAATTGGATATCTGACCATTGCATTAGCTTTGACAGTTTCCTCTTGCAGTAAGGATTTTCTTAATGCAGTCCCTGAATTAGACTTGTCTGATGCTACAGTCTTTAATTCCCCCGCTCGCGTGCTTTCACAAATAAATGGTATATACGGATCAGCTAAAAGTGGTAGCTTATTTGGTGGTCGTTACTTGATTTATAATGATATTCGTGCCGAAGAATTTGTTAACCGTACTACAAACTCGGTTACAGGTTATTCTACCTATCAGGGTAACCAAGATCCATCGGATACTTATTTAGCTGGATTCTGGATCCAAGGTTATTTGACTATCAACCGTGCCAATTTGTTCTTGGAAGGTCTTGCGGCTAATCCGAATGCAGTTTCATCGGCTTTGGCAGCGAATTACCGTGGTGAAGCAAAATTCATCCGTGCTTTGACATACTTCTCTTTGGTACAATTCTTTGCTAAGCCTTATATCTTGGATAAAGGTGCTTCGGCAGGTTTGCCATTACGTTTGAAGGGTGAAACTTCCTCCGCTAATAATAACTTGGCTAGAAGTACCGTAGCTCAAGTTTACGATCAAATCCTGAAGGATTTGAATGAAGCAGAAACAGAGCTACCAGATAGCTATGCATCCGCTTTATTGAATACAACTCGCGCGCACAAAAACTCGGCTATTGCCTTGAAAACCCGCGTATTGTTAGCTAAAGGAGATTATGCAGGTGTGATTACAGAAGCGAATAAGATTGTTTCTTCTACTGCTCCATATAAATCCAATGCACGTGTGGCACATACCTTGCAAGCAGATGTTTCATCTGTTTTCAAAGCACCATATACTTCTACTGAATCCATCTTCTCTTTCCCTATGGATGCAACCAATGCGCCAGGTACTCAAAACCAATTGGGATATTACTTTAATGCGGGTAACGTAGAGTATTATTTGAACACAGGTTCTACGGGGATCTATAGTAATCCACAATTTGCAGCAACGGATGATCGTAAAACGAAGTTGACAGTAGCTACTACATCAATCGCGAAGTTCCCTTCATCAACTAAGTTTAGCGGTGTATCTCCGTACATTGATTTTGTACCGAGCATCCGTTATGCGGAAGTGTTATTGAACTTGGCAGAAGCAGAAGCTGAAGGAGGAAATATCAACCGTGCTATCGATATTCTAAATGCAGTTCATAAGCGTTCTGATCCATCTTATGTATTTACAGGATTGGATTCTAAAGCTAATGTGGTCAAAGCGATCTTAACTGAGCGTCGTATCGAATTCTTAGCGGAAGGTTTCCGTGCGAACGATATCTTACGTAGAGGTGAGTCTATCAATTCATTTGGTGCAGGAGCTGTGATTCCTTCATCTGATCCACGTTATATTTATGGAATTCCATTAGTAGAAACACAAACTAACCCGGGTATCGGAAACTAGTTTTGAAATCTATTTAGTATCAAAAGGGCTTGCCGATGGCAAGCCCTTTTTTTATGTCCTACAGGTTGATTTTCTTGCAAGTTCGATTAGAAAAGGTAGTAGATATTTGAAGTACATACAGCCACTAATTCGCTACGCGAAATGATCAAACCAACTTATGGCATGTTATTATGGCAAGTATTTATCTTGCTTCCAACTCTTTTTTATATCATTCGTTTTTATTTTAAGCTATTTCAATGGCTTTATTATTTCATTCGAAGACTCATTCATAAATACCATGATTTAAATTAATAGTTGATATAGCTACAAAAAAATAGCCCCCGAAATCTCAGGGGCTATTACATTCAAGAGCAAATACCAATTACCAAATCTTAATTCGGTCTTCAGGTTTCTTATATAATTTATCACCTGGCTTGATTTTAAAGGCATCATACCATGCATCCATATTGACAGGTGCACCAATCGTTCTGTACTGATTCGGTGAATGTGGATCCGTGATGATCAATTGAGCCGCTGTTTCAGGTAGGGTAGTGCCACGCCACACTTGTGCCCAGGATAAAAAGAATCGTTGATCTGGGGTAAATCCATCCATTTTCTTTTTAGACTTTCCTTGATCCGTCATTTTAAAGGCTTCATAGGCCATATTTAAACCACCCAAATCACCAATATTTTCCCCCATTGTCAGTTTTCCATTGACATGAATGGTGTCTAAAATGGTATATGCATCAAATTGTGCCCCCAATAGTGCCGTTTTAGCTTTAAACTTATTTAAGTCTTCATCCGTCCACCAGTTTCTCAAGGTACCATCCTTATCATATTTACTGCCAGAATCATCAAATCCGTGCGACATTTCATGTCCGATGACCGCTCCAATGCCTCCGTAGTTTACAGCATCATCTGCTTTGGGGTCAAAGAATGGGAACTGTAAAATCCCTGCTGGGAAAACAATCTCATTCATGACTGGGCTATAATATGCATTTACTGTTGGAGGAGTCATACCCCAACGGCTGCGGTCTACTTTTTTGCCTACTTGACTGATATTTTCTTTAAAGCTCCATGCACTGGCATTACGGAGATTTTGAAAATACTGATCGCCAGAAATTTCTAAACCATCATAATTTCTCCATTTGTCAGGATATCCAATTTTTGGTGTGAAGGCATGTAATTTATCCAAGGCTTTTTGTTTAGTTACATCACTCATCCAATCCAATTTTAGAATTCGGATTTCAAAGGCTTTTCTTAAATTCTCGATCAAGACCTTCATGCGTTCTTTCGCTTCTGGTTTGAAGTAGTTCTTTACATATAATTGACCAAGTAATTCACCGATTGTACCATCTGTTAGACTGGACATTCGCTGCCAACGTGGAGTTTGGACTTTTTGGCCTGTCAATAATTGATTGAAACTAAAACTAGCCTTTACAAAGGGACTACTTAAATTGGGTGCGGCTCCTTTTAAAATAGACCATTGTAAATATACTTTCCATTGATTGACAGGAGTTTCCTTAACAAGTCGATTGACTTCTTCGAAAAACTTAGGTGCTGAAACTAAAATGGAATCCTGCTTAGGCACATTCAATTGACTGAAAAAAGTAGTCCAGTCTATTTCATCAGTCTTTTGCTGAAATTCATTCCAAATAAACTTGTTATACGTTTTATAAGGATCACGCATTTCAACACGGGACATTTGGGCATTGGCCAATTGTTTTTCTATTCCAAAAACTATGTCCGCATTAGCTTTAGCTTGGTCAGAGGTGTTTCCTACTAATTCAAATAAGGTTTTGATGTAGTTTTTATATACTTCCTGAACTTTAGCGCTTCGAACGTCTGATTTTAAATAGAAATCACGATCGGGTAATGTAGTACCTCCTTGAGAAAGTTGTGGTACCATTTTTTCTACATTTTTCCTGTCTTGGCCTACTCCAAATCCAAATAGAGGAGATCCCATACCCGAAATTCTAAATTGTGCCAAAGCATCTAGTACTTCTTTCTTGGATGAGATGGTATTTACTTTGTCTAAATCTGCCTTGATGGGTGTATATCCCAATTTTTCAATCGTGATACTATCCATGGCTGCTGAATAAAAGTCAGCGACACGTCTTTCAATACTACCTGCAGGATAATTTTTTTGATTCAATTTGGCCTCTTCTAGAATCGTCTTGACGGCATTGATGTTGAAATCCCTTAATTGATTAAAGCTACCCCATCGGGTTTCTTTAGCGGGGATCGGGTTATTCTTTACCCAAGTACCATTAGCATATTCCGCAAAATCATCTCCAGGCTTCACTTTCGTGTTCATATTGGCCTTATCAATGAATTTTTCTGGACTTTGCGCGACCAGATTTCCTGAACTTAATAATAAGCCAGATACTACCAAACATTGGTAAATAGTCTTCATATTCGTTTTAGTTAGTTGATTTTTTTTAAATTCAATTCAAATTAATATAACTTCATCCATGAACAAATTGTTAACACTCTCTTTTATACTGATTTTTTCAGTTTACTCCACTTGTGCGCAGAAACCCGTTTTGAAAACGCTGAGCCACGAAGCGATGATGTCTATCAAGCGAGTAGGGGTTCCTAAAATTAGCCCAGATGGACAATGGCTTATTTATTCTCAACAGTCAGTTTCTTATGATTCAGAATCCAATACAAGTGACTTGTGGTTGGCTTCGTCAGATGGAACTCAAGCCCCTCGGAAAATCACTCAGACAAAGGCTGGCGAAGACAACTATTTTTGGCACCCATCTGAGAGGAAAGTGTTTTTTACCGCAAAGCGAGAAGGCGATGAATCCGCACAATTGTACATGCTAGACTTGTCTAATGGGGGAGATGCCCAACGAGTAAGTAGTTTTTCATTAGGTATTGGAAGCCCCCAAATAAGTGCTGATGGGAATAAAGTGTTGTTCTCAGCTAAAGTGTTCCCCGGAATGTTTACGGATTCACTGAATAAAAAGCATGCAGAAGAAAAGAAGAAACTAAAGTATAAAGCCAGAGTATACACTGGATTTCCGATTCGTTATTTTGATACTTGGTTGGATGAAAAACAGTCACACGTTTTTGTGCTCGATTTAAAAACCCAACAAATCCAAAATGTATTCACTGGTATCAGTTTAATTCAATCCAAGGGTTTTCAATTGGGATCTTTTACTTGGGCTCCAGATCAACAATCCGTTGTTTTTACTGCCACCATAGACCTTCATACGACAGCCTATCAAAATTCGATTTCGAAAATTTATCAAGTCAGTATTCAAGGTGGCAAGGAAAAGCTTTTAGTAGATGATCAAGGGGATTATAATTCGATTGATTTTTCTGAAGACGGAAAATATGCCATAGCCTTAGGTGCACCGCTGAATCAAACAAAGGTTTATCAACTGAGTCGCCTATATCGTTTTACTTGGCCAGAAATGTCCAATAAAACAGAATTGCTAAGCTCTCTGGATCGTCCCATCAATCAAATGGAGGTCTCGAAAGATTATATTTTGGCTAGTATTGAGGACCAAGGTGTGGACCGTTTGATTCGAATCTCATTACAGGATGGATCCTATCAATCGGTTTTAGGAGGAAAGCAGGGATCTTATAATCAAGTATCCATATCTAAAAGAGAAAATATATTTGCTTATCAATACAATAGTATGGCTAGCCCCATGGAGGTATTGGTACATCATACGGATAAAGAAGTGGCTATTTCAAATGCCAACCAAACACTTTTGAAAAACTACGATGTGAAAGATCCAGAAGAATTCTGGACGCAGAGTAGAGGGAAAAAAGTGCGTAGTTTTCTTTTGAGACCAGCTTCTTTTGATCCTACAAAAAAATACCCCTTGTTAGTTTTAATGCATGGTGGGCCAGCCTCATCCTATAAAGATATTTATGGTTATCGGTGGAATCCCCATGTGATTGCGGGCACAGAATATGTCATTGTGATGACAGATTATACAGGTTCTGTAGGATATGGAGAAAAATTTGCTCAAGACATACAGTTTGATCCCTTTAAAGGCCCAGGACAAGAAATTTTGGATGCGGCCAATGATGCTATTAAACGATATCCTTTTATAGATGGAAGTCGGCAAGCAGCTAGTGGAGCCAGTTATGGTGGGCACTTAGCCAATTGGTTGCAAGCTACCACAAGCCATTTTAAATGCTTGATTTCTCATGCAGGTTTAGTGAATTCAGAAGCACAGTGGGGTACTTCAGATGTTATTTGGGGTAGGGAATTGATGAATGGTGGCGCACCTTGGATTCCTACTAAAACATGGAAGGAACAAAATCCCATGCGATTTGCTGCAAATTTCAAAACGCCGATTCTGTTAACAGTTGGTGAAAATGATTTTCGTGTGCCTATCAATAATACGTTGGAAAACTGGAGTATTCTACAGCGACAAAAAGTACCAAGTAAGTTGATAGTTTTTCCAGAAGAAAATCACTGGGTATTGAAGGCAGAAAATTCTCGCTTTCATTACCAAGAAATTCGAAATTGGTTAGCCACTTATTTAAAGTAATAGAAAAAGCCCAAGCATGAGAATCCTACTTGGGCTTTTAAAATATTTAATTTTAAGCGATTAATTGAGCTCAATCATTTTACCTGTTTTGACAGATTCATCACAAGCAAAAGCTATTTTTAAGCTGTTGACAGCATCTGCTACATGGTCTGTTAAATCCCAATTTTGAGTGATAGCGTCATAAAAGTACGCTTGTTCGCGATCGCATAATCCTTGATGATCAGGCTCATCCAATAAATTGACCCACTCATCTTCTTGCGTAAACTCATTTTGCGCATCAATGTTGGACTTATGTACACGAAGTGATTCTGTTTTAGTATGAGACTCAACTGAATCTGATTTTCCTTCTCCACCAGCATCTTTGGCCACAATGGAAACTGAGCCTTTGGGTCCAAATACATCCTTGACAAAATAGGCAGTTTGAGAGATCATCGGTCCCCAGCCTGCTTCATACCAGCCTACTGAACCATCTTCAAAATGGATTTGAAGTTGACCATAATTGTAATTATCTGCAGGAATGTCATTCGTCAATCGTGCGCCTATGGCAGCTACACGAATTGGTTTAGAGCGTGTCATTTGGCACATGACATCAATATAGTGTACGCCACAATCAACAATTGGGCTTAGGCTTTTCATCAAATTGCGATGTACATCCCACATATATCCATGGCTTTGCTGGTTTAAGTTCATCCGCATGACCAAAGGTTTTCCTAATTCCTTAGCGATATCAATGAATTTAATCCAAGAAGGATGATGACGAAGAATATATCCTACTACGAGTTTTTTGCCTGTTTTACGAACGACTTCAGCTACTCTTTCAGCGCCAGCTAATGAATCAGCAATAGGTTTTTCTAAAAAGACATGACAACCCGCTTCTAATGCAGCTATGGAATAAGCTTCATGGGTATCTGGATAGGTAGAGATGCACACGGCATCCGGTTTCGTACTGGCTAATGCTTCCATATAGTCTGTGAATAAGTCGTACAGACCACCTAAATCTTGATTTAACTTTTCTTTACTTGCCCCCGTGGAAACTAGGCCACATATTTCAAATCCTTCATGCGTATGGAACGACATGGCATGCGAGGCTCCCATGTTTCCACAGCCCACAACTAATACGCGTAATTTATTTTTTGAACTCATTGGTTTTCTTAATTTGAGTAGTGAAATTAAAAAGAAAGGGGGATAAATAGAAAGGGGCTATCGGGTTTTCTCCTTTCAAACGTTCTTTCTGAGCTCATATCGCAAATTCTTGTGAAATAAATTTTATTGTATCAAAACAATACATTATACTTGTGCCAATAAAACCCGAAAATCATGAAAAGAAGACAGTTTATTCAGCAATCAAGTTCCTTGTTAGCTTCATCTATATTTTTATCCAGAACTGCTACTTGGGAAAGTATGTTGACAACTAAACCCTTGGGGCTTCAATTGTTTACCTTGTTTAACATCATTGATCAGGACGTACCTGGAAATCTGAAGAAAGTAGCTGATTTGGGAATTAAAGAGCTTGAGTCTGCTTTTAGTTTCAAGCCTATGTTTTATGGTTATACAGGAAAAGAATTCAAATCTTTGACCAATAACTTGGGATTGAACTGGGTTTCTCATCACGTTATGGGAGCACCATTGAAACCTCGCCCGGGTTTTGATGCTAGCAAAATGCCTAAGTTTTTAACATTGAAAACTGATGCTAGCCAAATTGTTGATAATGTAGCTGAGGCTGGAATTAAATATTTAGTTTGTGCTAACATCCCAATTGAATCGAAATCAGAAGTTTCTGAGGCGGTAGATACCTTAGGCAAATCGGCAGAATTAGCTAAGAAAGCAGGACTTACGTTTTGTTACCATAACCACGATGCCGAGTTTAAAGTTGTTGATGGACAGCGGGCATTTGATGTTTTTTCAAGTCAAATTTCTTCTGACTTAATGAAATTTGAATTGGATTTGGGCTGGGCTACTAAAGCAGGAGAGAATATAGTTGAGTTATTCAAAAAACAACCAGGTCGTTTCCCTCTTTGCCATATCAAAGACTTTGATACAGATTTCAAAAATATAGTACCTGTAGGTCAAGGTATCGTGAATTACGAACCTATCTTCAAGGCAGCATCCATCGGAGGCTTACAACATTACTTCCTAGAGCATGATATGCCTAAAGATGCATTTGAAAGCATCCGTTTAGGCAAAGGTGCTTTGGACAAAATTTTATAAAATACCTAAAAATCCCCTAAGAATCCGCCAAGATATAAAACTGGTATGGTTGAAAACTTAAACTGCCTTTCTCTAGTGAAACTTGTTTCTTAGACCAAAGGCAGTTTTTATTTTGCTTGTTCGGTTCTATGGCATGCACAGGGATTGTTTGTTCCAAAGAGGAGAAATTGAATAGGAAATAAACACGCTCACTACCGATATAGCGTACATATCCTACGATGGATTTGTTGGTGCAAGGAAGCCATTCTAAATTTTTTAAATCGGCAACTACCTTCAGCTTTTTACGCAAGGAGATTAATTCCTTCAAGGATGCATAGACCTTATTTTCTTCCGTTCCTTTTTTCTTAACACGTTTATTTTTTTCCCAATCAATGACAGGTCGGTGCATCCAACGGTTATCATAGCTTTTGCCTGGGTCTTGGAGATAAGAATAGTCGTTGGTATAAGCGGCCTCATCTCCATAAAATAACATGGGAATTCCACCTAAAAATAGGCAATGAGCCTCCATCAATAGAATTTTTTGAATGGATTCGTCAATCCATTTCGAATCTTTAGCTTTTAAAGCTTTTTCTAAGCCACACAAGGAAGCTAGTGAACCTGAAATACGGGCATCTTGTGTTTTGGGATTGATCGCAAATAATGCTCCCGATGCTGGGGAATCTTCCTGCAGACCTCCGTAATAGTTTTTTAAATAGTATCGATGTAAATAGGGAGTGAACCCAACATTCGCGATCATGTAATCGTCATATCCAAGGCCAATATCATCATGACAGCGGGTATAGGTAATCCAAGAGCTCCCTAATGGTTTTTTCGCCAGTTCATGTTGAGCCTCTAGCATAATTCTTGTATCACCCGTTGCTAAAGCATCCCATTGCAATGCCATGTGTGTTGCATTATAGGCAAAATCGCATTCATGAGTGGCATACCGGTCTTTTCCAAAGTATTCCATGATTTGGGCAGGTGCCACAATGGCTTCACCTAAAATGGCCATACCTGGAGTGGATACTTCAGTACATAATTTTATTAATTGTAATAATTGGTGAGCCTCGGGAAGATTTTGGCAGCTAGTACCCATTTGTTTCCAAATGAAAGCAGGGGCATCAATACGAACAATATCTACACCTAAATTGCCATAAAAAAGTAAGTTGTCTAGCATTTCTATCAAGACTTTAGGATTACTGTAATTCAAATCCCATTGATATTGATGAAAAACCGTCATGACCCATTTTTGAACGGATTCTTGAAAGGTGAAACTGCCTGGAGAACTTTCTGGAAAAATCTCAGGCATCGTTTCTTCCATTTGATCTGGAATGAACCTATCGTCGTAGAAGTAATAATAGTCTTGAAATTCTTTGCTTCCTTCTTTTGCTTTTTTGGCCCACTCATGGTGGTGCGACGTATGATTGAGTACAATGTCAATCATGAGGTACATATCTTTCTCTAATAAATGGGCTTGAAGTTTTCTTAAATCCTCAATAGTACCCAGTTTATTTTCAATTACTCGAAAGTCTTCTACGGCATAACCACCATCACTTTCACCTTCAGGGCTTTTAAACAGCGGCATCAAATGCAGTAAGTTGACTCCTAAGTCTTCTAAATAGGGTAATTTACTTTCTAAACCTTCTAAATTCCCAGCAAATCGATCCACATAGAGGCTCATGCCGGTCAATTCATTACTCAAAAACCATTTTCCTTTTTTCTCTTTGACCTCATCTCTATTTTTTAATGCCTGGCTTCTTTGTAGATGGGCTTGAAATAGGACTTGGATCAATTGTCCAAACATGTCTTTTGCTTGAGGTAAATGGCCATAAATGCCTGCAAACAAGACATGTATATCATCTATATTGGCGATCAATCGATGTAGGAAATATTGATCTTGCGTCGATTTACTTAATTTTTTCGACTGACTTATGGAATCTATGAAAGGTTGTAATGTAGGATTGTACACGTTTACTTAGTTAAAAATAGCTGAATTTAAATGACGGAAAGCCTCCATTGCTCCCATGTATTCACAGGTACGAGCCCCTGCTTTATTGGCATTTTGAATGATTTTAGTCCATTCATCTGTACTCAATTGAATCAGGTCTTTGGAAGGATATTGATCTAATTGATACAGCACTGCACCTACAAATGCATCTCCAGCACCGGTAGTATCTGTTGGCTGGATCGGTATACTAGAAATAGTTATTGTTTTACCAGCCAAACCCAACAGCGTTCCTTCTTTGCCTAAGGTAATTGCGAATATTCCAGAGCATATTTGGAGTAGTTTTTCTGTAGCTTCAGTTAATGTAGGAGTGCGCGTTATCAACATGGCTTCTTCGTCACTCAGTTTGACGAAGTCGGCCTGCTGAAGAAATAATAACGACTGTTCTATGAAGCTATCCTGTTTATCGCCAAACAATAGATGCCTATAATTTGGGTCAAAACTGATAATCTTACCCATTGCTTTAGCTTCTTTCAATAAATAATAATAGGCCTCTTTCAGTTCTCCTTCTAAAAAAGCAGTAGCCGATCCAAAGTGTATGATATGTTGCTGACTTAAATCAATCAACTTAATTTCTTCGATGTTTAATTGGGCATCTGCTCCTCGATTGAATACAAAATCCCGCTCTCCATCCAACATTAAGGATACAAAAGCGAAGGTTGTAAAATAGTTCTTGTCTAAATGAATGTGTTGGATATTCACACCAAAGCTATCCATGACTTCTTGTAGTTGTTTACCAAATGGATCATTTCCTACTTTGGCAATGAGGTAGACTTCACCACCCAATGCTGCAATAGCAGCAGCCACGTTGGTTGGTGCACCACCCGGTTTTTTTAGAAAATTTTCACCAGCCGATAAGGTAGATCCTTTATCGGTACATATCATATCTATCAGGGCTTCTCCGATACAAAGTACACTCATGATTGGGGTATTTTAGATTCATTAGTAGGTATAAATGCTGTGGCAATAGCGGCTACAGCCAACAATGCCCCCGCAAAGGAAATGGCATTCCTTGGGTCGGAACCCAATATGTTTTTAAAGATAGCCCCAAAACTTAATGTTTGAACGATCATTGGGATGACAATCATCATGTTGATGATGCCCATGTAAACCCCATAACGTTCTTTGGGTAAACTTTCTACTACTAACAAGTAAGGGACTCCCATCATGCTGGCCCAAGCCACACCAAAACCTATCATAGGAGCAAACAATAAATACTTATCATGAATGGTGGGTAAAATAAGTAAGGATATCGTAGCAGCTAAAAGGCAAACAATATGCACCCATTTTGGTCCAAATTTTTTGGCCAGACCCACTAAGAAAAAAGCAGATAAAAAGGTGATGACATTATAAAAGCCATTAACCAAGCCTGTCCATGCTGCAGCTTCTTCATACAGCTGGATATTTTCTTCGGAACTTGTATTCCATACGGAACGAGCAATGCTCAAGGGTACATATTGCCAATAAATGAATAAAGCATACCATTGGAATAAATAAACTAACGCTAGTTGCCACATGACACGTGGCATATCACCAATAGCCTCAAATATTTCAAAAAAAGGATCCAAGAAATTACGTTTTTGAGCACGCATGTGAATTAACTCTTCGTCGGAAGGAGGAATCTCTGGAGTTTTTACAACTGACCATAATACAGAAGTAATAGAACAAAAGCTTCCTACAAAAAATGAACCATATACCCAATAAGGGATCCCAACTTCACTTTGGCCTTTGATGAAACTTTGAAAAATAAACAAGGAAACGTTAGCTAAGGTAATTCCCAAACCTGTGAAAAAACTCTGAGTAAGGAAACCCGTAGCCAATTGCTCACTCGGTAATTTATCTGCAATAAATGCCCGATACGGCTCCATGGCCGTATTATTGGCGGCATCTAATATCCACAATAATCCAGCAGCCATCCATAAACTTCGACTAAATGGAAAGGCAAATAAACAAAGGCTGCATGCAATAGCGCCAATTAAAAAGAATGGTTTTCTTCGGCCATATTTTGGATGCCAGGTTTTATCACTCAAGGCACCAATGATGGGTTGAATGAGTAAACCAGTAACCGGTCCAGCTAGAAACAAGAGAGGAAGGTCACCTTCATGTGCTCCTAAAAAGCTGTAAAGTGGCCCAACGGCCGTTTGTTGTAATCCAAAACTGTATTGAATTCCAAAGAATCCAACATTCATATTAATGATCTGCTGGAAGCTTAAAGTAGGTTTTATTAGGGGCATAATGTATTTATTGCAAAAATAAATATAAATAATACCATTTATAAAACCTGCTTTTTTGAGGAAATAATTGAATAAATTTTAATATTCTTGCGACAAAGGGTGAACCATTAACTCATCGATTACAACATGTGGTGGTTGATTCATGATAAAATAAATACTATCAGCCATATTTTCACAAGTCAACCAGGCATGATGGCTAGAATCGCCTTGTGGTTCTGGATGAAACATGGTATCTACTAAGCCAGAATATACGGTAGAAACTTTTATTCCATCTTTTCTAACTTCTTTTCGAAGCGCTTCTGTAAATGCATGCTGAGCATATTTGGAGGAACAATACAAGGAGCCTCCATCAAATACTCGTTTGGCAACATCGGACGCAATGGAAATAATATGACCTTTTTTAGCCGTTTTCATGGTAGCCAAAACAGCTTTCGAGAAAAGAAATGTACCCTTGACATTTGTATTATATATTTGATCCCAATTTTCAACGGTATAACTTTCTGTAGGCCCAAAAACACCTGATCCTGCGTTGTTAATCAGGAAATCAATTCCTTGAAAAGTGTGTGCTGTTTTTTCTACAGCATAATTCACAAAGCTTTCATCGGCTACATCACCTACAAAATATAAGGGGCGATGTCCAATCTCGGCAATAGCCTCTGATAAGTCTTTTAATTCTCCCTTACTTCGAGCAATAAGACTTAATTGGAAATTATGTTCAGCTAATAATAAGGCCAGAGCTTTTCCTATTCCTTTGGAAGCCCCAGTTATGATAGCTACGGGAGGTTTTTGTGACATGTTTCTATTTTTTTTCTAAGATAAGGATTTGAGCTGATATGGATATCGACAAAATGATAGATTTCGACTTTTTGTTTTCCATATTGACCGATTGTTGCCAATAATCTAGGTGTCTATTGAGTAATTTGACTTGTAGTTCTACACACCCTAAATTGATAATACATTGAAAAGGAAAGATTTTTTATTAAAAGCAGGTGCTTCCGTATTGATGGGGCAAGTTGCCATGGTAGCATGTAAATCAGATGAAACGCTTAGCCCATCAAGTAGCTCAAGTTCCAGTAGCAGTTCTTCTTCTAGTAGTTCATCGAGCACTTGTAAAGTAGGGGACACCGAAACGGATGGTCCTTATCCATTGTACAATAAGCGAGATGCTTCCATTACACATGCGGATATTACGGAAGGGAAGACTGGATTACCTTTGAATATGGTTATTGCTGTTAAAAATGTGAGTGCTAATTGTGCTTTATTGCCCTATGCCCGCGTGGATGTTTGGCATTGTGATAAGGATGGTTACTATTCTGGCTATACGAATACAGGTTATCTAGGTACCCAAGATAATACTGCCAAAACATTTTGTCGAGGAATAGCTACAACGGATGCGAATGGGATAGCTAAATTCACTACGATCTATCCAGGTTGGTACCAAGGTCGTGTGACTCACGTTCACGCTCAAATTTATGTGAATAACGTATTGAAATTGACAACACAAATTGCTTTTCCTGAGGATATCAATACTGCTGTTTACAATACGGATTTATATAAGGCACATGGTCAAAACTCCACAAAAAACACAACTGATTCCATTATTAAGGACTCTTTGTCGAATGAATTAGCTAGTGTAACCGCCAATGCATCAGGTGGATATGATCTGAACCATACGATTTTTATAGCCGTTTAATGTGGTTCACTGAATGAAAAGAGGCTTCGGCCTCTTTTTTTATGTTCAAAGCTTTTTGTTTGTAATATTTTTGTTTTAACTTGAATTATTCCAACACAAAATTAAAGCTATGAAAAAAGTTAATGACATTTTATCGCAAAGAAAGAGGGATACCATTACTGTAGGACCTGACACACATGTGATTGAGGCATTAAAAATAATGCAAGACCAAAACATTGGTTCAGTGGTTGTGATGGAAGGAAACCAGTATTTGGGGATTATGACAGAAAGGGATTACGCTCGGAAGGTTATCCTTTTAGGTAAAAGTTCCATTGACGCCTCTGTCAAGGAAATTATGTCAACCGATTTGCCTCATATCAATCGAGAAACTACCTTGGAAATGTGTATGATTATCGTGTCGGAAAAAAACATTCGGTATTTGCCTGTGTTAGAAAATGGTCATTTTGTAGGAATCATTTCTGTCAATGATTTAATTACAGCTACTATTCAGGATCATTTGGATACGATAGAGCATCTGAAAAATTACATTCAGATGTAAGACTTGGGTTTGGAGATTCAACATATCGCATTCTTGATAAATCCATTTTGTTCTAAAAGAACAAAGCTTTATGCCCATTGGGTAGAAGAGCAAACTAAACTATATGCTAAAGGTGCTTTAACACTGACCATGTTTTTTAAGGATTGGCCAAGCAGCTTACAAGCTTTTAGCCAAGTATGGGTATTGGGAGGAGACGGGACCTACAATTTCTTTGCTAATGCCTATCCGAACTGTCAAATTCCTATTGCCTTTTTTAAAGGAGGAACAGGAAATGATTTTTATTGGAAATTATATGGCAATGTAACTCGTCAGGAACATTTAGAAACTATTTTGAGAGCGAAAAACCAAGCTGTCGATGCAGGAATGTGTAATGGCCAATTGTTTCTAAATGGAGTGGGCATGGGTTTAGAAGGAGAGGTGTTGAAGTCCATGAATGCCATTCGTGCCATTGGAGGGTTAATCGGTTATTTTTTGGCAGCTATTCCTCAATTATTTCTTTTTAAATCTTTCCGAATCCGAATATGTTTAGAAACGGAATGGATTGAGTGTCAAGTTTTTTTATGCATGGTGTTTAATTCTTCCAGAGCTGGAGGAGGCTTTCATTTTGTGCCCCATGCATCCATCTGGGATAATCAATTGGATGTTTTACTTTGTGAACCTTTGTCGATATTTAAACGGATTTGGTATCTGCCTAAGATCCAGCAAGGTAAGCATGAGCATATTTCATTCTTGCATTTTCAGCAAGCCAAGCAAATCACGATACAGGCAGATCGGGAATTGAAAGCTCAAATCGACGGAGAATTAATCGTTTCAGAAAAGTTTGAATTTCAAGTATTGCCCTCTCATTTTCTGGTGATTGTTCCTTAAATTTTCATTACACTTTTTGAAATAGTTTATTTATCGTAATATTGCGATATAATTTGATTTAACATGTATTCCAATTTAGAAGCAAAAATTCAAGAGATTAGACAGAGGCCCATTTCCTTGGATCGGAAAGAACAGATCGAAATGTTAGTGACTTATATGAAAGACAACTTACAACAAGGAAAGCCCTTGCGCTTGAATTTCATTTGTACACACAATTCTAGAAGAAGTCAATTGTCTCAGATTTGGGCGCAAACGGCCGCTGACTATTTTAATATTCCTTTACAATCCTATTCTGGAGGAGTTGAAGAAACAGCCTTCAATGAGCGAGCTGTCGCTTCATTGCAACGTTTCGGATTTCAAGTTAATAAGCGAGGACATGCTAACCCAGTCTATTTTGTTTTTCATACAGAGGATAGTCGACCTATGATCGCATTTTCCAAAATCTATGATAATCCCATCAATCCTCACCAGCAATTTGCTGCTGTGATGACCTGCTCACACGCTGATGAAAATTGCCCATTTATACCAGGTGCTTCAGCCAGGATTCCCTTGAGATATGAGGACCCTAAAGCATTTGATGATAGCCCAGAAGAGGCATTTCAATACGATGAACGGTCTGCACAAATAGGTTCAGAGTTGTTTTATGCCTTTGAGAGACTTAGCTCGTATGGTCTCTGAAAATAAGCCACTTGCCTTTGACTTTTTTCAAAAGTAAGGTAAAATGGCCTCCTACATCTCCTAGTTTTGGTCTTGCCAAATGCCATTTGCCAATAACCCAAGCGGTTTTGGAGGCTGTAATGTCTACTTCAATGATATCAAAGGTCAATTGTCCCATGGCCTCTTGATTAGGGTAGCTTTTAAGATATCGAGCTAAGGTGGCATCCCATCCTTGGGTTATTCCGTTTTTACCAATGAATTTTAAATCCTCGGAATGGTTGTAGTAAGCCATAAAACCAGGGATATCTCCTTGATTCCAAAGTTTGTTTTGTGTGGCTAATAAGTTGCGAATACTTGATTTATCCGAATTTGCTTGGGCAATGGCGCTGAATGAAATCAAAAATAATAAGCTTATTCTAGTGATCATTTGAATCTGTTTTTTTGAAAATTAGGAAATTTCTAGGATTTAAGCCTGATTTTTAAAGCTATTTAAGGCTTTGTCGACAAATAGTGCGCATTGGTAGCAAAAGCATATATGCATTTTTTTCATTCGACTTATTGTATCATTTTTGTAAAATGAACAACCTTACACATATGAAACACTTTACAATGGGCAGGTTAACGCGCCTTTTAATGCTCTCTTGCGTTTCCCTTTGGTCATTCCAAGGAAATGCACAGGCTCCAGATGAAAATCGATTTGTCAAGTCTGTATTAAATGAAAAATTAGATGAACCCATGGAAATGGATTTTTTGCCTGATGGTCGCATCTTATTTGTAGAAAGAAAAGGGGATGTAAAACAATACAATCCTAGTACCAAAGAAACCAAGGTTATTGGACACATTGTTGTCAATACAAAATATAAGAATCGCGTGGGTGTGGTTCGTGAAGCAGAAGAAGGCTTGATGGGGATTGCAGTTGATCCTAATTTTAAAGTGAACCATTGGTTGTATTTATATTATGCTCATCCAACAGAGAGTAAGCACATTTTGGTGCGTATGGAGTTGAAAGGAGAGGAATTGTTGATTGATCAGCAAAAAGTAATGCTTGAAGTTCCTACACAAAGAGAGGAATGCTGCCATACTGGTGGAGGCATGGCTTTTGATAAATCAGGAAATTTATTCTTGACAGTTGGTAATAACACAAGTAATAGTAATTCAGATGGTTATGCTCCGATTGATGAGCGTGCTGGTCAAGCTTATTGGGATGATCAACGTGGAGCAGCAAATACCAACAATTTATTAGGTAAGATTTTGCGTATTCATCCTGAAAAAGATGGTTCATATACCATTCCAAAAGGAAATTTATTTCCGGTAGGAACTCCTAAAACTCGCCCTGAGATTTATACAATGGGACATCGTAACCCATGGAGAGTAAGTGTGGATTCTAAAACAGGTTATATCTATTGGGGCGAAGTAGGTCCTGATGCTTCAGTGGACTCTGATAGAGGACCTCGCGGTTATGATGAATTTAACCAGGCTAAAGGCCCAGGATTTTTTGGTTGGCCATATTTTATTGGAGACAACAAAGCATATGCAGATTATAATTTCGAGAATTCTGCTGTAGGTCCTCGTTTTAATCCTGCCAAGCCATTGAATGAATCGCCGAATAACGACGGATTAAAGGAATTACCAGCTGCTCAAAAAGCATTTATTTGGTATCCATATGGTACTTCTGAAGAATTCCCATTAGTGGGTGCTTCTGGTAGAAGTGCAACGGGTGGTCCAGTTTATCACCGTTCTGATTTCCCAAGCACTGCAAAACGCGCATTCCCTTCGTATTATGAGGGCAAATGGTTGATCGTGGAGTTTATGCGTGGTTGGATTATGTCAGTTACTTTAGACGAAAACGGAAACTATAAATCCATGGAGCGTTTCTTGCCAAACCAAAGTTTTGGTAGTGCGATTGACATGAAATTTAGTCCAGATGGAGATTTATATGTACTAGAATATGGTTCTGCTTGGTTCCGCGGAAATGATAATGCTAGATTAGTGAAAGTTGAGTACCAAGGAGGAAACAGAAAACCAGCAGTGGAAGTAAGCGCAGGTAAATTAAGTGGATCTTTACCATTCAAAACCAAGTTATCTGCTGAAGGAACGAAGGACTATGATGGAGATAAATTAAGCTATACTTGGACAGTAAAAAAACAAGGAAAAGTAGTGAAAGCCTTATCAGGCGAATCTCCAGAATTGACATTAAGTCAAGTTGGTAAATACCAAGTAGTATTGAAAGCTACTGATCCTAAAGGCTTGAGTAATACTGCTTCATTGGAAGTTCAAGTAGGTAATGAATCACCTAATGTGGATATCGTTGTTCCAAATGGTAATAAATCATTCTATTTCCCTGGTAAAAAATTAGCTTATCAGATTCAAGTTGAAGATAAAGAAGATGGTGTATTAGGAAAAGGTATTGCTCCTGAATCAGTAGCAGCTACTATCGACTACATTGCTTCTGGATATGATCCTATTGAAATGTCTCAAAGTCACCGTAAAGCCGATAGCGATTTGTTTGCATCTGTTGGTTTGAAATTGATTAATCAAAGTGATTGTAAATCATGCCACCTTCCGAATGTACGTTCTGTTGGACCAAGCTACCAAGAAGTGGCAGCTAAATACAAAGGACAAAACGTTGTAGATCAATTATCTGCGAAAGTTATCTCTGGTGGAATGGGAGTTTGGGGAGAGCATGCGATGAGCGCCCACCCACAAATTTCTAAAGCAGATGCTAAATCCATGGTGAATTATATTCTTAGTTTAGGTGATAAAAAAGCTAATAATAACATTCCTTTGGCAGGTGAAATTGATGCGGTTGTTCCTAAGGAGCAAGTAGGAACCAAAGGAGTATTTGTGGTTCGAGCTACTTACTTAGATAAGGGGAATAATAAAATTGCTCCAGCGCAATCGGAGAAATGGTTATTATTACGTCATCCTGCATTAGACCCAGAGAAGGCCGATTTACGTTTTGGAATTCAACAATTGATAACTCCTGCTCGTGCAACGAACATGGTTGGACAAAATCCTTACATTGCATACAAGCAATTGGATTTGACAGGAATTAAATCCATGGATATCAGTGCCTCTGCTCAAGCCCGTACAAATGCCACAGGTGGAGTAATTGAAATTCGTTTGGATTCTCCAACTGGAACTTTAATTGGTAAAACGACTCCGATCGCTGTATCACAAGCAACAGGATTTGGTCCTCCTCCAGCTGCTGCAAATACACAGCAAAAAGGCGCACCATTGGGAACACCAACTACTGCTCCAGCTCCAGCGGCAGGTGCACCTGCGGGTCAAGCTGGTGGACAAAGACGAATGGGTGGTCCAGCTCCAATTAAAGTAGATATTCAAGCCGTAAACGGTACACATGATGTCTATTTTGTTGCTGTCAACCCACAAACTGCACCACAACAAATTGTTGTTCAGATTTCAGGAATTGAAGTGAAGCAATAAGCTTACAATAAATGCCTAATAAAGGAGTTTTCTATACGTTCAAAGCGCAAGAAAACTCCTTTTTTTATGACTTAATGCGTAGATTTGTGAGCACTTTGTCTTTATTTATTGTGTAAAAATTTGAATATGAAAAAAACCATCTTGATTTGGGGAATGACCATTTCCTCCATCATTCCTAGCTTTGCTCAAAAAAATATTACAGCTGCTTCAGATGCGAATGCTCCATTGCATGCGCTTCAACCTGATTATCCAACCCCTTACGTTGTTCCTAATGAAGCTCAAATCAAAGCTACGGTAGATAAGGTTTATACCTATTTGGAAAAGGCAACTCCTGCTAATTTGATACATAAAGCTTCAGGTGAAGCATGGAATCCTTATCAAATTTATTCAGATCAATTAGTTTTTGCTAAAGGTGATTTCAGACCCGTTTCTTACGAGTTTGGGGTAACTTACAGTGGCATGTTGGCCTTAGAAAAGGTTAGTGGGGATGCCAAATACAAGGAATATGTATTCAAGCGATTGAAATTTATTTTAGAGACTTTACCAAAGGCCTATCAATATACCCAGCAAAATCCCACTAAATCTCATGTGTTGAGTGGTTTAATTAATCCAAAAGCATTGGATGATATAGGAGCTATGTCCATGGCTTTTTTAAAAGCTAAACGTGCTGGATTTGATGGGGATGATTCTTTAATTACCCAAAAGTCGTTGAATTTTATTTTAAAGGAGGAGCATCGTTTACCAGATAAGACTTTGGCTCGTATGCGTCCTCTACCCAATACCATTTGGTTAGATGATTTATATATGGCCATTCCTGCCTTATTGCAATTGGGTAAGGACTCTGTTAATGTCAATTGTTTTAATGAAGCAGCTTTTCAATTTGAATCTTATCAAAAGAGAATGTTTAACCCTAGTTTGGGCTTGTTTATGCATGGCTATCTCGAAGGTTCTGAGGAGCATCCAGAATTCCACTGGGCTAGAGCCAATGGCTGGGCATTGTTAACCAATGCAGAATTATTAGAGCATTTACCTGCTAATCATCCTGCTCGTCCAGCGATGTTAATTCAATTGAAAAAGCATTTGAAAGGACTGTTAGCACATCAAGATGGAACGGGATTTTGGCATCAACTAATTGATCGGAATGATTCCTATCTTGAAACATCAGCTACAGCTATTTATACTTATGTATTGGCTAAAGGAATCAACCAAGGATGGCTAGATCCAAGAACTTATGGACCTGCTGCTATTTTGGGTTGGCAAGCTGTAGCTTCTAAAGTTAATGCACAAGGTCAAGTAGATGGAACTTGCGTAGGTACTGGCCTAGGCTGGGACCCTGCTTTTTATTTTAACAGACCTATTTCTCCCTTTGCAGCCCATGGATACGGCCCCGTTTTGCTAGCAGGAGCTGCCATGTGGGAAATGATGAAAAATCATCCTTTTGAGCTCAAAGACTCAGCTATTCATTTGCGGTAGATTAGATGCATGCATATCCGATGCATGCATCGGATATACATGCATCGGATATACCTAAGCCAAACCCAGTATTTTTTTCCCCAGTTCGTTTAATTCAGCCACAGGCTGTGTCTTTTCTTTTCCTCTTGGATCCCCAGGGAAAGCATAACCTTCTGGTGCAATTTTATTTTTCCAGGAGTTAATCCTCCAATCCAACAAGGATTGATTTTCAGGCTCTGCTGGCATCATGGAAATATATTGAGCGACTCTAACTTTGTCCTGAGTTAAATTGGGTCTAATACCATGAGCTAATAAACTATTAAAAATAAGTAAATCTCCTGCTTCCATTTTAATTTTTGTCAGTTCAAATCCTGTCGTGTCGGGTTTAAATCGATCACGATCTTCGGGTTGACTTAATTTCCAAGTATCATAGGTACGATATAGTTCAGGAATGCATTGAAAGCCTCCCATATTTTCGTCTGTTTGATCTACTAAAGCCAATACTCCTTGTACATTCACGGGTTTGGTTTCTGGATCATAATCCCAATGAATGAATCCTTTGAATGGTCTATCTTGCTGAATGGGAAAATTGAGGTTACATCGATCTATCGTTACCCATAAATCCTCTGTTCCCCAAACATCCACAAAAGCATCGTACACACGTTGACTTTGTCGATTTGTCCATAGCATTGGGTGATTGTACATTTCTACCATGCCTGAACCAATCAATTCCTTCATTTGCATATCAGCTCTGGGTGGAGTATACCATGTGCTTTTGTCATTTGGGTCTTTTTCTTCAAACTCCCAGATTGCTTGTGCCGTAAGAGCGGCCTGATCTTTAGAAATAGCACTTTTGACAACAATATAGCCTTCTTGCTTCCAAAAATTGAACTCCTCTTGGCTTAAAGCACGTAGGGATTTTCCTGATTTTCCATCATTCAATTGACTGATACTGCTTTTGGCAAGAGAAGGGTTTCCAGGGATGTCTAAGTGAGCATTCATGGTAGCCATGGAGGTCTTGTTTGGAGATTTTGTTTGCATGTTTTGATTGAATTTTGAATGATGCAAGTTAGTATTTGGCAATACCTAGTTTTAGGATAGAATTAACCAATATTGTAACAATATTGACATTTATTAACTAGTATTGGAATTAAATTGTCAATTTGATTAAAATGAAGATTCAATTTGAAGCCATACAAATAAAAGAAGAAAGTTCATTTCGAATTTTGCAAACACCTCATTTACAGGATTTTTATTTATGGCATTCCCACCCAGAATATGAATTGTTGTACATTGAAGCAGAGGCTGGTCCAAGGAGAGTTGGTGATCATGTGAGTCAATACCAGCAAAGTGATTTAGTGTTTATAGGTCCGCATATTCCTCATTTGAATTTTGATTATGGCTTAAAAGTGCCCTATCGTAAAATTGTGGTGCAGATGAAAGAGGATTTTTTAGGAAGAACATGGTCAGAGGTACCGGAATTGCATGCTATCAAGGAATTATTTGAAAGAGCTAAAACGGGGATTGTTTTTGAAGGAGACAGGAAAGAAGAAATTGGTCAGCGATTGATGGCTTTACCTGATAGATCGCATTTTGATCAGTTTATGGAGATTTTGTCTATATTTCAAGTGTTAGCTAAGGAAATGAAATCGATTTATTTGAATGAAATGGCCACTTGGGAAAATCCTTCGGTTCGAGATCAGCAACGCTGGCAAATTGTTAAGGAATGGGTTGAAAATCATTTTATGGAGGCCATTACTTTACAGGAAATAGCTGAGAAATGTCATTTATCGAGGGAAGCGTTTTGTCGATATTTTAAATCAAAAACCCAATTGACCTTTAGTAATTATGTCAATCAATATCGCATTACTCAAGCTAAGAAAATGCTGATGCAGGATGTTAGTATTGGAGATATAGCATTTGCCTGCGGTTTTGAATCGCTGTCGTATTTTACCAAAATTTTTACTCGTACCATAGGCGAAAGTCCGAATCAATATAGGAAAAGAGTTAAATCAATTAAGCCCTTAAAATTGATTTAAAATCCATTTTTTATTACGATGAACAAAATGGGCTTTAAGAGATTATCAATAAATTCTTGATCAATTGGGCAATTGATAAAAATATTCTTCTCAAAATCCATTATTATTTATTGGTACCGAAAGAGTATTTGGTCTGTACCATGCCATTCTTTTTATGGATATAAAAATCGGTCTTTTGATTTTGACTTAGCTTTTGCCCGTATTCGATGGCTTTTTCTTGGCTATCGAAATTCCTTATTGCCTTGGAAGTGCCTAATTTTTTAACTGACCAACCTCCTGAAAGCGTAGGAACTACATGATTCGATTTTTTTGTCATATTGTTGTCAATTTGAAATTTAAAATTGCAACTTTTGATTTTTAAAAAACTTGCGCTAAATCAAGTTTTGAATTAATATCAATTGATTGATAAAAAGCGATTAAAATCCTTTTTAAGACGTATTTTAGAACTTTGAGTAATTTTAATCAAGATTCGGCTTTTGAATGTAAAATTGAAACCAAGATGTTTGATTTAAGTGGAAAAGTAGCTTTAGTTACAGGATGTAAAAGGGGAATAGGTAAGGCTATGGCCTTAGGCTTAGCTGAAGCAGGAGCGGATATCATCGGAGTATCAGCTAATTTGGAATTAAGTGGTTCCGAAATCGAGAAAGAAGTGCTTTCCTTGGGGAGAAACTTTAAAGCCTACCAAGCCGATTTTTCCAATCGAGAATCTTTGTATCAACTCATCAAAAATGTCAGCTTCGATTTTCCAAGAATTGATATTTTAGTCAATAATGCCGGTACGATATTACGCGATCCTGCGGCAGAGCACTCTGACGAATACTGGGATGAAGTATTAGAAGTAAATCTAACTTCCCAGTTTATTTTGAGCCGAGAGATTGGTCGAATTATGCTGAAACAAGGCTCGGGTAAAATTATATTTACAGCCTCCTTATTAAGTTTTCAAGGTGGAATCAATGTGCCAGGATATGCAGCCAGTAAAGGAGGAATTGCCCGTTTAACCATGGCATTGGCCAACGAGTGGGCATCCAAAGGAATTAATGTCAATGCCATTGCTCCTGGATATATTGCCACAGATAATACCGCTGCGCTTCGTGATGATCCCGACCGAAGTACTTCTATTTTAAGTCGAATCCCAGCTGGAAGGTGGGGGAGCCCTGATGATTTTAAAGGGCCATTGGTGTTCTTAGCCTCAGAAGCATCCAATTATGTCCATGGTACCATCCTAACAGTAGATGGAGGCTGGATGGGAAGGTAATGAATAAGTAAATGGTAAATGATAAGTTATAAATTATAAATGGAGGATTTGAGTAAAGTCCTTTATACCTATTGAAATACTACACACACCTATGAAACATGTCTATCTAATTTTGTGCTTCCTTAGCACAGGACTATTTGCCCAGAAAATTGATGTCAACAAGCAGTTTGCTTTGGCAGGTCAACAGTATCAACGTATGTTAGCTGATCATCCAGATACGAGTACCACAGTCCATTCTGCTCGTCCAGATGGAACTTATCGAAATTTGCCCTCTAGTTGGTGGTGTTCTGGTTTTTTTCCAGGAAGCCTTTGGTTCTTGTATGAGAAAACAAAAGATCCACAATGGGAGAAGGCTGCTAGGTTATGGACTGCGGCAGTTAAGAAAGAGCAATTCAACACGGGAACTCATGATTTAGGATTTATGATGTTTGATTCCTTCGGAAATCAATTGCGTTTAACCAAAGACCCACAAGCCAAGCAGGTGTTAATTCAATCGGCTAAATCATTAGCAACCCGCTTTGACCCTAAAGTAGGACTCATCAAATCTTGGAATAGCTTTAAAGGAGGATTTAAATATCCCGTTATCATTGACAATATGATGAACTTGGAGCTATTGTTTTGGGCATCTCGTGAGACAGGGGATAAGCGTTTTCATGATATAGCCATTACTCATGCTGAAAACACCATTAAAAATCATTTCCGACCAGATTATTCCAGCTATCATGTGATATTATATGATGAAGAAGGAAAGGTACTTGCTAAAAAACAGCATCAAGGGTACCAAGATGAGTCGACCTGGACTAGGGGGCATGCTTGGGCTATCTATGGATTTACGACCATGTATCGGGAGACTAAGAATAAGAAGTACTTGGATTTTGCTCAAAAGATTGCTGATTATTATTTGAACCATCCGAATTTACCTGCTGATAAAATACCTTATTGGGATTTTTACGCACCTAATATCCCCAATGAAGAGCGAGATGCTTCTGCTGGAGCAATTACCGCATCTGCTTTATTCGAGTTGAGTACCTATTCAGGCGCAAAAGGCAAGCGCTATTATCAGGATGCTGTGACGATGTTAAGTTCATTGTCTAGTCCTGCCTATCGTGCAGCATTGGGAGAGAATAATAATTTCTTAATTAAGCATTGTGTGGGAGCAAAGTCTTTGAATTCGGAAATCGATGTGCCTTTAGTGTATGCTGATTATTACTATTTAGAAGGCTTATTACGTTATGAAGCATTGAATAAAAAAACCAAAAACTAAATTAATTATAGAATTCTAGGGAATCCATTTTTAGGAATGGATTCCTTTTTTTTGAAAAGAGAGGTGGGAATCTTTTTACCGAGTTATTTCAATCAAAATACCCAAATAAGCATTCGTATTTTCATTAGTCGGTTTTTGTTTTAATTCGTACCTTTGTGGCTTCATTTATTTCCAAGCCCCATGTCGATTAAAAAAATTCAATCAGCCTTAATTTCTGTTTATTACAAAGATGGTTTAGCCCCTATCATTCAAAAGCTTCATGAAGAAGGAGTGACCTTGTATTCTACTGGAGGAACTCAATCATTTATTGAAGATTTGGGTATACCTGTCATAGCGGTAGAAGATTTAACCGGTTATCCTTCTATTTTTGGTGGTCGTGTGAAAACTTTACACCCCAAAGTTTTTGGAGGTATTTTATACCGTCGTGATAACGCTTCCGATGTGGAAGTTGCTAAACAATATGAAATTCCAGCATTGGATTTGGTCATGGTGGATTTGTATCCTTTTGAAGAAACAGTAGCTTCAGGCGCTTCTGATGAAGATATTATTGAAAAAATTGATATAGGAGGTATTTCACTGATTCGTGGAGCAGCGAAAAATTTTGCTGATGTATTAATTGTATCATCAAGAGATCAATATGCCGAAGTTTCTTCCATTTTTGAAGCGAATGGTGCGGGTACTACCTTGGAGCAAAGAAGAAGTTTTGCTCAAAAGGCATTTGCCGTTTCCTCACATTATGATGGAGCTATTCAGCGTTATTTCGCAGGTGAATCAGCTGATTTAGCGAATTATACTACGTTGCCATCTCATTCCTTGCGTTATGGAGAAAATCCTCATCAACAAGGTAAGTTTTATGGTGATTTAGCTGCGTTGTTTGACAAATTGCATGGGAAAGAGTTGTCGTACAACAACTTAGTGGATGTAGATGCTTGTTTGTCTTTATTGGATGAATTTGAAGAAACGGCCTTTGTTATCATCAAACACATGAATGCTTGTGGTGTGGCAACGGGCAGTTCAGTTAAGGAAGCTTATGATAAAGCATTAGCTTGCGATCCAGTTTCGGCGTTTGGTGGCGTATTAGCTACGAATCAAGAAGTGGATAAGGCCGCTGCAGAATCCATTAATCCCTTGTTCTGTGAAATTTTAATTGCACCTTCATTTACGGAGGAGGCATTGGAGATATTAAAAACAAAGAAGAATCGCATTCTTTTGAAGAGAAATCAAGTTGAATTCCCTAAGGTAATGTTCAAGACATTGTTGAACGGGGTTTTAGAACAAGATAAGGATTTGGTGATGGAAGGTGTGGCTGATTTTAAAACAGTTACGACTTTGGCACCTACTGAAGAGCAAAAAAGAGCTTTGGCATTTGCTTTGAAGATTTGTAAGCATACCAAATCGAATACAATTGTATTAGCGAAGGAAGGCCAATTGTTGGCTTCGGGAGTTGGTCAAACTTCACGTGTGGATGCTTTGAAACAAGCCATTGAAAAAGCGAGAGAATTTGGCTTTGATTTACAAGGTTCAGTGATGGCATCTGATGCCTTCTTCCCATTCCCAGATTGTGTCGAAATTGCTAGTAAAGCAGGCGTTGTGGCTGTTACTCAGCCAGGAGGATCTATCAAGGATCAAGATTCCATTAATTTCTGTGATGCCAATCAAATAGCTATGGTCATGACAGGAATTCGCCATTTCAAACATTAAGAATTTGTGTATTTTTTCCCTGAAGAATTACTAGTTTTTCAGGGAAAAAATCCTTATTTTTAAAAAATTAATTCAAGAATTTTTCGAGGACTGCCCTATGGAAATAGGTAGTTCTTCATTTAACCCTTTTACACATCATTATGTCAGAAGCACAAGATTCGGCGGCTCAAGATAGAGCAAATTACGGTGCAGATAATATCCAAGTTTTAGAAGGTTTAGAGGCGGTTCGTAAGCGTCCATCCATGTACATCGGTGATACCGGATTTAAAGGTCTACATCACTTGATTTGGGAGGTTGTTGATAACTCCATTGATGAGGCATTAGCGGGTCATTGTGATTTGATTAAAGTAACCATTAATACCGATAATTCTATTTTGGTAGAAGATAATGGTCGTGGTATCCCAACAGGCATGCATACTAAGGAGAAGCGTTCAGCTTTGGAAGTAGTAATGACCGTGTTACACGCTGGGGGTAAATTTGATAAAGATACTTACAAGGTTTCAGGGGGTCTTCACGGGGTCGGTGTTTCCTGTGTGAATGCCTTATCTACTGATTTGAAGGTTACTGTTCAAAGAGAAGGAAAGATTTTCCAGCAAGAATATAAAATTGGTGTTCCTCAATATCCAGTAAAGGAAGTAGGTACAACAGATAAAACAGGTACTTCCGTTTTGTTTAAACCAGACGAAAGTATTTTTACCGTTACTGAATACAAATATGAAACTGTAGCTGGTCGTTTGCGTGAATTATCCTTTTTGAATGCTGGTATTCGCGTGTTTTTAACGGATTTGCGGGAGTTGGATGAAAATGGTGTAGCTAAATCGGAGGAGTTTTTCTCTGAAGGTGGTTTGCGTGAATTTGTCACTTATTTAGATGCTACTCGTGAGCCTTTATTTGCAGAGCCGATCTACATGGAAGGTGATAAAAATGGGGTTCCAGTTCAAGTCGCCATGTTGTATAATACCTCTTATTCTGAAAATGTGGTTTCCTATGTGAACAACATCAATACCATTGAAGGAGGTACCCACGTAGCTGGTTTTAGAGGTGCTTTGACTCGTACGTTGAAAAACTATGCGGATAAATCAGGTGCTTTAGAAAAGCTTAAGATTGATATTGCAGGAGATGATTTTAGAGAAGGCCTAACGGCTGTTATCTCCGTGAAAGTTGCTGAGCCTCAGTTTGAAGGACAAACCAAAACCAAATTGGGTAATGGAGAGGTATCAGGAGCGGTTTCTGCGGCTATGTCAGACATGTTAGAGTCATGGTTAGAAGAACATCCTAAAGAGGCTCGTCAGATTGTAGCTAAAGTTATTTTAGCGGCTCAAGCCAGACATGCTGCTCGTAAGGCACGTGAAATGGTTCAAAGAAAAACGGTTTTAGGTTCTAACTCGTTGCCTGGTAAACTGGCCGATTGCTCAGATTCTGATCCTGAAATTTGTGAGTTATACCTTGTCGAAGGAGACTCGGCGGGTGGTACTGCCAAGCAAGGACGTAATCGTGCATTTCAAGCTATCTTACCCTTGCGAGGTAAAATTTTGAACGTAGAAAAGGCTCAAGAATATCGTATCTATGAGAATGAGGAGATCAAAAATATGATGACCGCTTTGGGAGTCTTTTTTGGTAAGGATGGAGATGAGAAGGCCTTGAATATAGATAAATTACGTTATCACAAGATCATCATCATGACGGATGCTGACGTGGATGGAAGCCACATTCGTACCTTGATTTTGACATTCTTCTTCCGTTACATGCGTCCATTGGTGGATAATGGCTATATCTACATTGCTCAACCTCCATTGTACCAAGTGAAAAAAGGTCAAAATGTACGTTATGTATGGACTGAAAATCAACGTGATCAAGCCGTACAAGAATTAGCTGGCGGTGGTAAGGAAGATAATGTGGGTGTTCAGCGTTATAAAGGTTTGGGAGAGATGAATGCGGAGCAATTGTGGGAAACTACAATGAATCCAGAATCAAGAACCTTGAAGCAGGTAACCATCGATTCAGCCATTGAAGCAGATTTATTGTTCTCAATGTTGATGGGAGATGAAGTTGCGCCACGTAGAGATTTCATTGAAAAAAATGCTAAATACGCCAAAGTAGACGTTTAGAGTATGAAGTTTGATTTTAAGTCTTATCACGTTAGGGCCATCAATGCGGCCGACGAAGCTGAGAAAAATGCCATTAATCAAGAATTAAAGGACTTTTATGCCAGTTTAGACGAAGAGGAAAAGAAAGTTTTTAATGCAGAGCTTCAACGATATCTACTTCAAGAAGTAGGCCGATTGGGTTCAGATTATGAAGCGATTAAACAATCAAATGCCTAAATAAACAATGGATCATTCGAATAAAGCAGTCAAACATAGCGATACAAAAGATTCCTCCACAGGGAATCTTTTGTCATTACTAAAGCCTAAGAATTGGAAGATCAATTTGGTGGCTCCAAGAGACTCTTCTCGTAAAGTGGAAAAAGCAATGCAGAAATCGAAGGATATCATTGCTAAATCTAAGTTTATATCGAGGGATTTATCTTGGTTGAAGTTTGATGAACGTGTTCTAGATCAAGCTAGGGATAGTCAAAGAACCTTGTTTGATCGTCTAAAATTTTTAGCCATTACAGCTTCTAATTTAGATGAGTTTTTTACCATTCGAATTGGTTCATTATATAATTACATTGATTTCGGTAAAGAACGAACAGATTATTCAGGTTTAAGAGAAATTCCTTTTAAACAGACCTTAATCGCTGCAGCTCAAGAATTTAGTCAAGAAAAACATCGCTTGTTTGTTGAGGAGATTTTACCTCTTTTTCCTGAAAATGGTCTTCTAATGGCTAATTTAGATGATTTGACATCGGAAGAAATGCAAGAAGTGGAAACATATTTTCACCGGACTATTTACCCGATGTTAACGCCTATGGTTTTTGACCATACACATACTTTCCCAAGTTTGTTGGCCAAAACTTTGATTTTTGGAGTTGTTACAGTAGGGACATCAGATAAAAAAAACCACGGAAAGCATAAGTCGGAAAAAGACAAAAAGATTTCCTTTGTTCAAATTCCATTGAATTTGGCTCGTTTTTACGTGATTGAACGCGATGATAAAGTCTTGTTTTTACCCATTGAACAATTAATTCGTCATCATTTACAAGTTCTTTATCGTAATGTCGAAATTGAGTCTACCACCTTATTTCGTATTACTCGAAATGGAGATTTTGATGTGGTGGAGCATGAAGATGCTGAAATTGATTTCGTAGACGAGATTAAAAAGAAGATTAAAGACCGTCGTTTAGGCCGAGTAACTCGGGTAGAGGTGGAGAAGGAGCATTCTGAATTTCTTTTAGAAGAAATGTTAAAGCGCTGGTCATTAGAAAAGTCAGATATTTTCATCAAGTCATCCATTTTGGATTTTACAGCATTTTGGCAAATTGTCAAACACCCTGATTTTAAGGGGAAAATGGCTGCCAATCCCCCTGTAGTTCCAGCATTAGGATTGAAGTCGGTTAAGATTGATGATATTTTTGAAACCATGAAACGAGGTGATATTTTACTACATCACCCTTACAATAATTTTGATCCTGTAGTACAATTGCTGGATCAGGCGGCTGATGATCCTCATGTATTAGCGATTAAAATTACCTTATATCGTATTTCAAAGAATTCTCGTATTTCGCATGCTTTATTGCGCGCTGCCGAACAAGGTAAACACGTTTCGGTATTGTTTGAGGTAAAAGCACGTTTTGACGAGGAAAATAATATCCGAGAAGCCACCAAATTGCAAAAGGCAGGTTGCTTTGTGATTTATGGTATTCCAGGTTTGAAAACCCATACTAAATTATTGCAAGTCATTCGTAATGAAGGAAATTATGTGATGAGTTATGCGCATTTATCCTCTGGAAATTACAATGAGGATACGGCTAAGTTATATACTGATATAGGATTATTGACTACGGACAGTCGGATTACTCAAGATATTTCCGAGTTTTTCAATGTTATTACGGGGCATTCTATGCCGACCCATTATGAGCATTTGATTACGGCTCCTCGTGACATGCGTAATCGATTGTTGGAAATGATTCGTACAGAAATGGAGAATCATCAAAATGGCTTACCTTCTGGTATTTGCCTGAAAATCAATTCATTGCAAGACACTCAGACGATGGAAATGCTGTATGAAGCATCTCAAGCAGGTGTGCCCGTGTTGTTAATAGTTCGAGGGATTTGTTGTTTGAGACCTCAAAGAAAAGGTTTATCAGAAAATATCTACATCAAGTCCATTGTTGGGAATTATTTGGAACATACGCGTATATTTTATTTTCATAATGCTGGAGAGCCTAAGGTTTATGGAGGTTCTGCTGATGTCATGGTGCGTAGTTTTGATCGCCGAATCGAATCTTTGTTTGAATTGGTTAACCCAAGAGCCAAGAACATGGCCATTACCATTTTATTGTGGAATTTGAGAGATACTATAAATTCTTACGAAATGCAGGAAGATGGTTCTTATTGGAAGGTGGAAAGTAATGATCCATTCAATATACATCAGGCATTTTATGAAATAAAAGAAGATGATTTGGTTAGTCAATTGCCATTTGATCAATTTACAGTTACATTGGAAGGTAAAATTTAGGCATACACGAACATCAATATAACATTATGGAAAGATTTACGGGGCTATTGGGGATTATTTTAATTCTGGGAGTTTCATTTTTAATGTCAAACAACCGGAAGGCGATTAATTATCGTACAGTAGGTGTAGGCTTGCTTTTACAAGTATTTTTAGCCGTATTTATTCTTAAAACGGATACTGGTCAGGCAATTTTCCAATGGTTAGGAGATTCAATCAATACTTTATTAGGTCAAGCAGATAAAGGAGCTCAATTTGTGTTTGGGTCATTGGTTAATCGCGACTTGATGTCGCGTGCTTTTGGTTCAGGCAATGACTATATTTTCTTTTTCAAAGTAGTTCCAACCATCATTTTTGTGGCGGTATTGGTGAACATGTTTTATCACTTGGGCATATTGCAGCGTGTCGTTGCCGCTATCGGAAAGGTGGTTCACTGGTTGATGGGCGTTAGTGGAGCGGAGGCTTTATCCAATGTGGCTTCCACATTTGTTGGCCAGGTAGAGGCTCAAATCATGATAAAACCTTATTTGAAGAATATGACTAATAGTGAGCTGATGGCTTCCATGACAGGTAGTTTTGCTTGTATTGCGGGTGGTGTTATGGCGGTGTATATTTCATTAGGTGTGCCAGCGGCGTATTTATTGGCGGCTAGTTTAATGGCTGCTCCAGGAGCCTTAGTTATTTCAAAAATTATATTTCCAGAAACAGAGAAGTCAGAAACAGAGGGTGCTGTGAAATTGGAAAAACAAAAGTCACATGCCAATTTGGTGGACGCCATTGCTGCAGGAGCTAGTGAGGGATTAAAAGTAGGTTTGAATGTCATTGCTATGTTAATTGGTTTTATTGCCTTGATTGCCTTGGTGGATTTAGGCTTGGGTCATATTGGTAATTGGATTGGTATGCCAACTTTGTCCATGAATTTATTGTTAGGCAAAGTATTTTCTGTATTTGCCTTTGCGATGGGTGTACCATCAGCAGATATTGAAGTGGCTGGGGCCTTGATGGGTAAGAAGATGGTCGTGAATGAGTTTGTGGCCTATTTAGATATGATGAAGGTGAAGGATACTTTAAATTCTAAAACCATTGCTATTACCAGTTTTGCCTTGTGTGGTTTTGCCAATTTTAGCTCTGTGGCTATTCAAATTGGAGGTATTGGGGAATTAGCACCTTCTCGTAGAAGTGATTTAGCTAAATTAGGTTTTAAAGCCTTAATTGCAGGGACATTAGCTAGTTATTTATCTGCCACTTTAGCGGGTTTATTATTGTAATTTCATGCGTATTGATCCTGAAACCGTCGAACGAATCAAACAAGCGGCCGCTGTTGCGGACGTGGTGGGCGATTATGTGACGGTGAAGAAGAAAGGTGCCAACTATTGGGCTTGCTGTCCATTTCATGGGGAAAAGACTCCTTCTTTTTCCATATCTCCAAGTAAAGGAATCTATAAATGTTTCGGTTGTGGTAAAGCTGGAGATTCTGTCCGTTTTATCATGGATATTGAGGGCTTGGGGTATGGAGAGGCATTAAGGCATTTAGCCAAAAAATATGGCATAGACATTCAGGAAGAAGAATTAACAGATGACCAAATCGTTCGTCAGAACGAGCGGGAGAGTTTGTTGATCATTTTGGAATATGCCAAAGACTTTTTCAAAAAGCAGTTAATAGAATCTCCCGAGGGCAAATCCATTGCCATTCCCTATTTTAAAGAGCGGGGATTTTCAGATTCCACTTTGCAAACTTTTGACTTAGGCTATAGTCCTGAATCTTGGGATATCTTTTATAAAACAGCTATTAAGCATGGTTTTAGTCAAGAAATCATCGAAAAAGCAGGTTTAGTGACCCAGAAAAATGAAGAGGGGAAAGTTTATGATCGTTTTCGCAATCGTGTCATTTTTCCTATTCATAGTGTAGCAGGAAAAGTGATTGCCTTTGGCGCTCGAATATTAAAATCAGATACCAAAAATCAAGCCAAATACCTGAATTCTCCTGAGACGGAGGTTTACCATAAATCGGCCACTTTGTATGGTATTTCTCAGGCAAAAAATGAGATTAGAGCTAAGGATATTTGCTACTTAGTGGAAGGATATACCGATGTTATTTCCTTGCACCAAGCAGGCATTAAAAATGTGGTAGCCTCTTCAGGAACCTCATTGACAGTGGAACAAATTCGATTAATTGGTCGATTTACCCAGCATGTTACTGTATTGTACGATGGTGATTCCGCTGGAATCAAAGCTGCCTTACGAGGAATGGACTTGATCTTGGAAGAAGGGTTACAAGTTAATTTAGTTGTTTTCCCGGAAGGCCAAGATCCTGATAGCTTTGTTAGAAAGGTGGGTTATGAGGCATTTTTAGAATACATCAAATCAGAATCGAAGGATGTTATATCTTTTCAAGCCAATTTGTTTTTAAAGGAAGCAGGCGATGATCCTTTTAAGCGAGCTGAATTGATTAAGGAAATGGTTCAAAGTATTTCCAAGATTCCAGATGCCATTCAGCGTAGTTTATTTGTTCAAAAAACGGCTTCTCTAATGCGTTTGGATGAGGATGTGTTGTTGGCTGAATTGAATAAAATTCACTTAAAGAATCTGAAACAGCGGGGTGGGGCAGGAGCTAATGTTTCGGAACCAATTTCGAATCAAACTTGGCAGGAGATTCAAGAAATCATTGAACCTACGGGCCAAGCAGCGACTGAAACGCAATCAAATTTAGCTTATTATCAAGAGTCGGAATGCATACGATTATTGGTTAGTTTTGGTCATTTGGAAATTAGTCCGTCCAAGGCTCCAGGGGTCACTTTGATGCAGTATTTGATTGAAGAGTTGGAAGGAACACATTTTCAAACACCCCTTTTTGAAGAGATATTGGAGATATGTAAAGCGGAATTTAACCAACATCGCTTCCCTGCTCCTGAGTTTTATTTACATCACCAAAATGAAGAGATTCAAAAATTTGCCATAGATATCAGTGCTGGCAAGCATAGTTTATCAGATGTTTGGAAGGACAAGCATGATATTCGTGTGAAGTTGGAAGATGAAATGTTAGAGGATTTAGCTTTTAAAAATGTACTGCGTTTAAGAAAAGTGTATAACGATCAACATTTGCATGAGACCTTAGAGAAAATGGAATCTTTTCAGGGGGATGCGGATACTATGAATGCTTTATTATTAGACTTCATTCATTATAAGGAAATTCAAAAAAACATATCCCAAGAGCTGGGAACGGTGATTGAAAAATAACGTATTTTTCCCTAAGGCTGGCAGCGTTTGGAACGCTGACAGCCTTGCCGAAAGCTAGGGAATTTTAATCAAAAAAGACTTGTTGGAATTGATAAATAACTGCGGAAATCAGTTAATTGGTAATTCTAGAAATAAGACAATTTTATTTCTTTTAAAAGCATGAATCGCTTTATTCTTATAATCCTAATACACGCTTGTTGAACTCTTCATCAGCACCACCACCTGCAAAATCATCAAATACTTTTTCAGTAGCTTTGATAATGTGGTTAGCAATGAATGGAGCCCCTTCAGTAGCTCCTTGTACCGGATCTTTAATACAGCATTCCCATTCTAAAACAGCCCAACCATCGTAACCGTATTGAGTTAATTTAGAAAAGATACTTTTGAAATCCACTTGGCCATCTCCCAATGAACGGAATCTACCCGCACGGTTTACCCATGACTGATATCCTCCATAAACACCTTGTTTCCCTGTTGGGTTAAACTCAGCATCTTTCACATGGAACATTTTGATGCGCTCATGATAGAAGTCAATGTATTGCTTATAATCCAAAGCCTGTAAAACAAAGTGGGATGGATCGTACAATAAATTGGCACGCTTATGTCCTTTTACTGCATCCAAAAACATCTCATATGAAACCCCATCATGCAAATCTTCACCTGGGTGGATTTCATAACAAAGGTCTACTCCGCATTCATCAAATTGATTCAAAATAGGAGTCCAGCGACGTCCTAATTCAGCAAAACCTTGCTCAACCAAACCCGCAGGACGCTGAGGCCAAGGATATACCGTATGCCACATCAAGGCACCAGAAAAGGTAGCATGCGCGCTCAAACCTAAGTTTTCCGACGCTTTGGCTGCATACATCAATTGTTGAATAGCCCATTCAGTTCTAGCCTTTGGATTACCTTTCACTGAATCAGGAGCAAATCCATCAAACATGATGTCGTAAGCAGGATTTACAGCTACTAATTGTCCTTGTAAGTGTGTAGAAAGTTCGGTGATTTGCAAGCCTTTAGCTGCAAGCATTCCTTTCAATTCATCACAATATGTTTTCGATTCCGCCGCTTTTTGTAAATCGATGCAGCGAGGATCCCAAGATGGGATTTGAACTCCTTTATATCCTAAGCCCGCAGCCCAGGTTGTAATTCCGTCTAATGTATTAAATGGAGCCTCATCACCCAAAAATTGGGCTAAAAAGATAGCAGGTCCTTTGATGGTTTGCATAGTAATTAAATTTTAACCCACGCTTGTTTGCGGGTACTTTCAAGAATTTTTTCACAAATCAATAATTCACGGTATCCATCAGCAAAGGTTGGATAGCTTGGCTTTTCTGGTTGCTTGCCTTGCTCAATTGCCGCATAAACTTCCTTGAATAATTGCTTCGAAGTATCTGGGAAACCTTCATTATGTCCTCCAGGGAAAGTCATGATGGCTGAAGCTTCAGGATAGGCTAATGATGGATCACGCATCAATACTTGGTTCGCTTGATCTCTATTTCCTAACCAAACTTCGTTAGGAGCTTCTGAATTCCAAGCAAAAGTTTTCTTAGATCCTGAAATCTCTAATTTCAATTGGTTTTTACGTCCTGCAGATACTTGAGATACCGTAATAGATCCACGGTTGCCATTATCAAAACGTAATAACACGCTGGCATGATCTTCCGTTGTAATATTTACATCCGCATAATCTTCTGGTTGAAGCATTTTGCCCGAATATGTCTCAATGGCTTTCAATGGCTTCTTACGTGTAGGGTGTACCGTATTGAAATCGGCCATCACTTCTACCGTTTTTAAACCTGTGATGTATTCAATGATATCCATTAAGTGCGAACCAATATCAGCAATGGCACGTGAATCACCTGATTTATCTGGTTCTAAACGCCAGTTATAATCTGTTTCATAAAACAACCAATCTTGTAAATATGAACCAATGATAGAATATACATCTCCCAAATCTCCTTTTTCACGCATGGTTTTCATTTGACGTACCAAAGGATAGTAACGTAAATTGAAGTGAACCGCATTCACTTTACCTGACTTAGCAGCTAATTCCACTAATTCTTCTGCTTCATGCAAGTCTTTAGCCAATGGTTTTTCACAAACCACATGTTTGCCAGCTAATAAGGCAGCTTTCGACTGAGAGTAGTGTAAGAAGTTAGGAGTACAAATGTGTACGCATTCGATGTCATCTTGTTTCATTAATTCATCAAATGTATACCAACGAGGAATCCCCAATTGTTTGGCCTTAGCTTCTGCTAATTCAATGGTAACCTCACAAAGTGCAGCTACCTCCACATTCGGTAATCGTCTTAATGCCTCAATATGAGCAGGTCCAATAAAGCCTGTTCCTACGATTCCAACTTTAATTTTTGTCATGTTATTCTATATTAAATTTCAAATTTGGTCCACTTATTTGTATTGTCTCTGGATGATCTAACCACATTTTCAATGAATGCCATCCCTTTTATTCCTTCATCAATTCCTGGGAAATCGTACAAAGGATCTTGCTCTTTTCCCTCCCAACGTGCACGAAGAGCAAAAGCGAAATTGCGATATATATTAGCGAAGGTCTCAACGTATCCTTCTGGATGTCCTGCTGGTTGACGCGTGTGAGCTTGTGCTTGAGCAGAAAGACTTCCTACATTGGTACGTATTGTCCTACTACCTCCATTTCTGGATTTAATGATTAACGTATTTGGATCCATTTGATGCCAAACAATTCCGGCTTTTGAACCATACACTCGAATGTTTAAGTCGTTTTCTTCTCCATTACATATTTGACTGCAATGCAAAACGCCCCTAGCTCCGTTGTTATAGTGGATTAAGATATTGCCATCATCATCCAATTGACGACCATCTACAAAAATGGTTAAGTCAGCACATAATTCTTCAATATGTAAACCTGTGATGTATTCAGCTAAATTTTCAGCATGGGTTCCAATGTCACCAATGGCCCCAGCGGCTCCACAACGAGTCGGATCGGTTCTCCATGCCGCTTGCTTTTGACCAGTGGCTTCTACCAAATCAATTAACCAACCTTGTGGATATTCCACGATCACTTTTCTGATTTCGCCTAATTCACCTGAATCAACTAAATGTTTCGCTTCTTTAATCATAGGATAACCCGTATAATTATGCGTTAAAGCAAAAATTAACCCCGAAGCCTCAATGATTTTCTTTAATTCCTTTGCCTCTTCCAAATTTAAAGTAGCCGGCTTATCACAAACCACATGAAATCCATTTTCTAAAGCCATTTTGGCCGCAGGAAAATGCAAGTGATTTGGCGTAACGATGGATACAAAATCCATGCGCTCCCCTTCAGGTAATGCTTTTTCCTTCAGAATCATTTCTTCGTATGATCCATATACACGACTAGGTTCTAAATATAATGCAGCACCCGTTGCTTTGGATTTTTCAGCACTCGAGCTAAATGCACCACATACTAATTCTATTTCTCCATCTAATTGAGAACCACGACGATGAACAGCACCAATAAATGCTTCTAAACTACCACCAATCATCCCCATACGGATTTTTCTGCCTTGACGGTTTTTAGCCTGTGTGGAAGATCCTCCCTGAATCATATCTATATTGATTTAGATTTTTTTAAAAAATTGACTCTAAATATACTAATTTGAGCTAAAAGCGCTGTAGAATTAATGAAATATTAAAAATATTTTCAATTTAATAGGAAACTTTGAAAATCTTTTCGTTTTTTTGACATGATTTTTCTAATGTTAATTTTTAATTTTTCAAGAAAAAACGTTGTTTCACCCTTTAACTAAATCTAAACAACTATGAGTCAAACCATTAATGCAAATCGTCTATTTTATGCTAGCTGTTTTGCGCTTATCACGACGGCCTTCTCTTTTAGCATTAGAGCAGGTATTCTAACGCAGTTAGGAGCAGAATTAAGCTTAGATACTGTCCAATTAGGACATATCAACCAAATGTGGTTCTTAGGTTTCCCGATATCCATGATTCTTGGTGGGGTTTTCTATTCAGCCATTGGACCAAAATTGATCATGCAAATTGCCTTGATCGCCCACACCATTGGTATTTTATTAACTATTTATGCCACGGGTTATGATACTTTGTTGATTTCAACTTTATTGATTGGTTTAGGTAACGGATGTACAGAAGCAGCTTGTAATCCAATGATTGCTGATTCTTATTCAGGATTGGACTTTAACAGCAAATTGAATCGTTTTCACATGTGGTTCCCAGGTGGTATCGTGATTGGTTCATTGATTTCTAAATTTATGACGGATGCGTCTATGCCTTGGCAAGCGCAAATTTGGGTTATTTTGATCCCTACTGCTATTTATGCTGTGTTATTCTACGGCCAAGCTTTCCCTAAACCTCGTGCAGGTGCTGAGAATGCTTTGGATAGTTTCAAAGCTATGTTGAATCCATTATACTTATTCATGGCAGCATGTATGGCTTTAACAGCAATTTCTGAATTTGGTCCTCAGCAATGGGTTGGTCCAATCTTAGCTAAAGCTGGTGCTAGTCCTATGTTGATTTTAGCTCTTGTAACAGGTTTAATGGCGGTTGGTCGTTATTTCGCAGGTCCAATCATCCATAAATTAAATACAGTTGGTGTACTTTTAGGTTCTGCCATCTTTGGTGTTATTGGTTTATACATGATGTCTACTATGGACGGTTCTATGTTATACGTAGCAGCTGTATTTTTTGCCTTAGGTATTTGCTACTTCTGGCCAAACATGTTAGGATATGTAAGTGAGACAATGCCTCAAACTGGTGCGCTTGGATTATCAATCTTGGGTGGTATCGGTATGTTCTCTTCTTCTATGTTCCAACCTATCATTGGAGCTTGGATTCAAGAAAACAAAGTGGCAGCAGAAGCAACTGGTTTAGCTGGTGATGCAGCTGATTTGGCTGCTGGACAAGCTACTCTTTCTAATATGTTGATTTTCCCTGCTATCTTAATCGTAGCGTTTGTTGGATTATACTTCTTCGGAAAGAAAGTTAACCATTCTGCATAAACCAGATATTTAAATTAAATTAGGGGGCTTTTAGGCCCCCTTTTTTTTATGCGTATACTTATTTTATTTTTTGCCTTTTGTCTGTTTTCTTGTCAATCCAATTGGAATTTAGATCCCGTTCACGTAAAAGAATCTTTGCAAAAAGGAGCGGATCAATGGACTGAAAATAAGGTACTTGTCACTACTCGACTTGGGGATTTTGAAATGGAACTAGACCCTCGGACTCCCTTGCACCGACTGAATTTTATCCGTTTAGTAAAAATGGGTTATTTCGAAGATCGATATTTTTATCGAATCGTTTATGTGACAGGAATTCAAGGAGGAGGAGAGTATCGTGATCGATTGAATTATTTGGTTCCCGCAGAATATATCGACGAATTAAAGCCTGTACGGGGAAGTCTTGCCATGGCTCGTTATGACGAAGGAAACCCAGAACAAGCATCCTCTCCCAGCGAGTTTTTTATAGTTACTGATACCGAACAAGCAGCAAGATTTTATAAGAAATACGTGGTATTTGGTAAAGTAACAAAAGGAATGGCTGTTGTAGATTCCATCTTTAATGCCAAATCTTATGACGAAAAGCCGGTCATTCCAGTGAAGTTCGACATTAAGGTTTTGCCTTAGTTAGTTGACCAATGCTTTGGAAGATAAAAGCTAAAGCAACAACCATGACACAACCTAGCACGTTTAGCCACAAGAAAGCCATTAGGTCTATTTTCCAAGCATATATTACAAATGCTTCCGCTATTATTGCCGCCCAAAAAACATGAGACCCTTGTGTTTTAGGTAAGTAGAAGGCACATAAGAATACCCCCAAGATGGTTCCATAAAACCAGGAACCTAAGATGTTCACTACTTCGATTAAGCTGCCCATATTGACAGAAAATTGTGCCACAATCAAGCAGAAAATTCCCCAAGCCAAAGTAACTAATTTGGATGACCACCAATAATGTTCATTGCTGGCATGTTGGTTGATGAATCTTTGGTATATATCCACCATGACCGTGGAAGTCAATGAGCCAAAAGCTGAGGCCATGGAACCCATGGAAGCTAACAAGATCATGGCGATTAAAAAGCCCACTAATCCAATGGGTAAATGATCGACAATAAAACGAAGGAAGATATAATTGGTATCTTGACTTTCAGCTTTGCTACCTTGTGATTTCAATAATTCAACAGCTTTTTCCTTGACTTTAGCTTGTTGATCATGCAAATCCATGATCTTCGATTTCAAAGCTGGAATCTTGGCTGATTCTTCTTGAGAAATAGCCTGTATTAAAGCAGTTTCCGTCTGCTTTTTTTGAATGAAAATCTGTTTGTTTTCTTGATCAATGGCCTCATGCCCCTTGGCGGTACTCCAACTTAGCTCTGTACTTTTATTGAAAAATATGGGTGCCTGATTGAATTGGTAAAAAACAAAAACTAAAATACCGACCAATAGGATGAAAAATTGCATGGGGATTTTTAGAAAACCATTCAATAATAGACCTTTCTTACTTTCATTCGCTGTATGTCCAGTTAGATATCGACCTACTTGACTTTGGTCAGTGCCAAAATAGGAGAGCTGTAAAAAGAATCCACCAATGATACCTGACCAAATGGTATACCGATTATTGATGTCAAATTTCCAATCGATTAAATTGATTTTCCCCATTTTACCAGCAAGCTGTAAGGATTCCTTCATGCCTATTTCTTGGGGTAATGCTTGAATGATGTAAATGGCAGCAATGACCATGCCGGCTAAAACTACACCCATTTGCAATAATTGGGTGTAGGAAATGGTTTTGGAACCTCCGAATATACAATAGAAAGTTACTACTGCTGCAGTGATGCAATTGGTCCAAGTTAAATCCCACCCTAATAAAGTGGATAAGATAATGGATGGAGCTGCAATGGTGACTCCGGTTGATAAGGCCCGAGGAATTAAGAATAAAAAACTAGTTAAAATTCGTGTTTTTGAATCAAATCGCTCTTCTAGAAACTGGTAAGCCGTAAAAATCTTTAATTGATAATATTGAGGAATGAAGGTGACAGATAGCACAATCATGGCAATGGGTAGACCCAAATAAAATTGAACAAAACGCATGCCATCCGTATAGGCTTGTCCTGGTACCGATAAAAAAGTAATGGCAGAGGCCTGTGTGGCCATGACCGATAATAAAATGTGATACCAAGGTAGCTCACGATCTGCCAAAAGGAAGCCCTTTAATGAATGCTTAGCTTCTCGGCCTTTCCAACTTCCATAGAGCACAATTCCGCCGATGGTTAATAGTAGTACTATCCAGTCTAATTGATGCATGTTTATTGGAATATGGCGCTAAAAATCACAAAAAATAGAACGATGAATACCACGAATAGGCCAAGCAATAGATACCAAACTTTCCAATTGGTGTGATGGTGCGTTGTTTCTTGTTTCATGGTTGAATTGAATTTCTAAAAATAGCTCAGAAAAGCTTACAATTATCGCATTTAATCTTAAAAGCTGTTAAAATTTGCGATTTCTTTTTCAATTCATGAGACGAAAAAGCGATGGCAAATATAAATTTTCCAAGTGTTTTGGAATACTTAAATTTGCTAATTACCTTTGCACCTCCAAATGCAAGCGGGCGTGGTGGAATTGGTAGACATACCAGACTTAGGATCTGGCGCCGCGAGGCATGGGGGTTCGAGTCCCTCCGCCCGTACCATCGGCAAGCCCTCAAGACCATAAGGTATTGGGGGCTTTTTTTAATTAAAAAATTTAAATACTTCCATATGAATATTTCGCTCAACCATTCAAATGATTTAGAAGGTCGTTTGACTGTTGTCGTTTCAGCTGCTGATTACCAAGAAAAAGTAGAAACTAAATTAAAAGATTACCGTAAAAAGGCGAGCATCAAAGGTTTTCGCCCAGGTATGGTGCCAATGCCATTAATCAAGAAATTGGCAGGACAATCCATTTTAGTGGAAGAAATCAATCATTTATTAGGTCATGCAGTAAGTGATTATATCAAAGAAAATAAATTAAACTTAGTTGGCGAGCCAATGCCTGCAGTAGAAGAGGCAGATGCTATCGACTGGGAAAAAGATACAGAATTTACTTTCCATTACGATTTAGGTTTCCACGGAGAGTTCTCGGTTGATTTAGATAAAATCAAAACCGTTAATTCTTACGAAATCAAAGCCGATAAAAAAGAGATCGAAGAAACGATTGAGAACTTGAAAAAGCAATTTGGCGAGCAGACTCATCCAGAATCGGTAGAAGATCGTGATTTAGTATTCGGTACTTTTACTCAAGGTGAGTGGGTAGAGAAATCAGCCATTCCATTGCATTCTATCAATGATAAATCGAAAAAGATTTTCATTGGTGCTAAGGTAGGAGATACCTTGAAGTTTGCTATTGATAAAGTATTCAATGATGCTAAATCGTTGGCTTTAGCCACTGGCAAGAAAGAAGAAGAAGTGGGTGATTTAACAGGTGAGGTTTCTTACGTGGTTGAAGATATCACTCGTTCAGTTCCTGCCAATTTGGATCAAGCATTTTTTGATAAAGTATTAGGAGCAGGCAAAGCTACTGACGAAGCAAGTTTCCGTGAGCAATTAATTGAGATTGTTCAAGATAACTACAAGCGCGAAGCTAATTATTTGTTGCGTATCGATGCTGAAAAAGCCTTGTTAGATCAAGTGAAAATTGATTTGCCAGAAGCATTTTTACGTAATTGGTTAGTACGTATCAATGAAGGTAAATTTACTCCAGAGCAAATTGATCAAGATTTTGATAATGTGAAAAAGGATATCCGTTGGAACCTAATCAAAAACGAAATTGCTGAGAAATTTGAAGTAAAAGTGGAATATGCTGAGGTAGTAGAAAAAGCGAAATATATGGTGCGTCAACAATTTGGCGGTTACTTATCAGCTGACCAACCTGGTATTGAAGAGATGATTGAGAAAATAGCCATGGGTTATTTAAGTGATAAATCGAAGTCTGATAATTTCATGAATTTGTACAATCAAGCTTTTGCAGATAAGGTGTCTACTGTAATCGTTGAGAAAATCCCACACAAAGTTTCTAAAATTGATGTGGATAAATTCAAAGAAATCGCTGCGGCCTTGTAGTGAAGGTTATTTGTTGGAATTTTCAAAACCCCGTTTTTACGGGGTTTTGTGTGAACTAAGCATTTCAAAATTTGGTTTACCAGCTAATTGCTCGCAATTAATCCGACATTTATTTTAAATTTGAATCTTAAACTAAAAATTATGTATCCCAAGGAATTATCAGGAGACGAGTTTCGCAAATATGCGGTACACCATAAAGGCTTAAACGGTTTAGCCGTTGATCAATACATGAATCAAATGGGTAGCCAAGTGAATCATCGTATTGACGACATGACCCAATACATCATTGAAGAGCGTCCGATGCGTTTTGCTCAAATTGACGTGTTTTCACGTTTGATTATGGATCGCATCATATTCATGGGCGTGCCTGTGGACGATTATATGGCCAACATCATTGTGGCCCAATTGTTATTTATGGAATCCACCGATGCCAAAAAAGACATTGTGATGTATATCAATAGTCCAGGTGGATCCGTATACGCGGGTTTAGGTATCTATGATACAATGAATTATATCCGTCCTGAAGTAGCTACTGTTTGTACATCTTTAGCAGCTTCCATGGGAGCTGTATTATTGGCTGGAGGAGCTGCAGGTAAACGTTCTGCATTAGAACATGCCCGCGTGATGATTCACCAACCTTCAGGTGGAGCTCAAGGACAAAGTCGCGATATCGAAATTACGGCTCGTGAAATCGTTAAAATTCGTCAGGAATTATACGATATCTTGGCCAAGCATTCTGGAAAAACCTTTGAAGAAATTGAGCGTGATTCTGATCGTGATTATTGGATGAAGGCGGCTGAAGCCAAAGAGTATGGTTTGATTGATGAAATTTTAACTCGTAATGTGTAAGGATGGCAAATCCCAAAAAGAATAATAATTGTTCATTTTGTGGCCGCAACAAAGCAGAGGTCGGTATTTTGTTATCGGGAATCGATGGACAAATATGCGACCAATGCTTGCAACAAGGCTATGAAGTTATTAAAGAAGAATTAGGAGCTCCAGTAGTTAATAAAAAGAATTCCAAACAGCAGTTTGAGTTAGTTAAACCCAAAGACTTAAAGGAGCATTTAGACTTATATGTCATTGGGCAAGAAGAAGCTAAAAGGCATCTCTCGGTGGCAGTGTACAACCATTATAAGCGTTTGATGCAGCCAAGCAATGAAGAGGATGTGAAAATTGAGAAATCAAACATCTTGATGGTAGGTGAAACCGGAACGGGTAAAACCTATTTGGCGCGAACGCTAGCTCAGAAACTTCAAGTACCCTTTTGCATTGCAGATGCCACCGTTATTACGGAAGCTGGTTATGTAGGCGAAGACGTGGAAACTATTTTGACTCGTCTTTTGCAGGCTGCTAATTACGATGTAGCTAAGGCAGAATGTGGTATTGTTTTCATTGATGAGATCGATAAGATTGCACGTAAATCTGATAACCCATCCATTACTCGTGATGTATCAGGTGAAGGAGTGCAGCAAGCCTTATTGAAATTATTAGAAGGCTCCATCGTCAATGTGCCGCCTCAAGGTGGTAGAAAACACCCAGATCAAAAAATGATTGCCGTAAATACAGAGAATATCCTGTTCATTTGTGGTGGGGCATTTGACGGTATCGGTCGACATATCTCTAAACGGTTAAATGCTCGTCCAATTGGATTTTCTGGAGATGATACTTTTCACGAATCGTTTGAAAAGGATCAAATCATGAAATACGTGACGGCTCAAGATTTGAAATCATTTGGCTTAATACCTGAATTGTTAGGTCGTCTGCCAGTGATTACCTACCTTAACCCATTAGATCAAGCAGCCTTATTAGCTATTTTGACTAAACCTAAAAATGCGCTTGTTAAGCAATATGAAAAATTGTTTGACATGGAAGGGGTAAAGCTGACGTTTACAGAAGAAGCTTTAACTTACATGGTAGAACAAGCGATGCAATACAAATTGGGTGCGCGTGGTTTGAGATCCATTATGGAAGCCATCATGACAGATGCCATGTTTGATATTCCTTCTCAAACAAACATTTCAAATTTTGAAGTGGACTTGGCATATGCTAAATTGAAATTCGAAAAAACAGTGTTCCATCAAATGAAAGTTGTAGCCTAATTTAATTATGAAAAACAATCTAATCGTTCTCGCATTAACTTTATTCATTGCTTCTTGTTCACATAAAGGAGCTTATTTTGCTGTTTATCAGCAAGCACAGCCTACTACTAAGGCAACTGTTAGCCCAGTAAAAGCAGAAGAACCCCAATTATTGGTTAGTCAATCGAATGAGCTTTCGGAAGAAATCTTACCTGTTCAAGCAAATACACCTGAAGAGGCTAAGCTAATTACCGAGTTAACAGCTTTGAATCAAGAAGTGAAATCCATGAAACACATGGAGAAAAAAGAGTTGATTCAACATAAAAAAGCATTCAAAGCTCAGCTTAAAACCCAGATTAAGGAATATAAAGCACAAGCTAAGAAACAAAAGCAAGCATCTAGTCCTTCATCTTGGGATTCCAAAGTGAAAATTGGAGTTATATTATTGATTATTGGTATCATTCTTTCCATTTTTGGATTGGGAGCCATTGGGGCAGTTTCTGCATTCATTGGTTTGATATTTGTACTCTTAGGTCTTTTGCATACGTTTTAATATGTCTGGAATCATCGTCTGTTTACACGGATTTGGTGAAGATCACCGTGTTTGGGATGATTTCATACCCACATATACTTGGCCATATCCAGTAATTGCACCTAATTATGCAGGCTGGGAGGATTGCCTCGATATGTCGGAATATGCTCAGAAAATTGCCTTAGAATTACCCAAGGACCAAGCTTGGTACCTTATTGGGCATTCGATGGGAGGTTATGTTGCTTTGGCCTTGGCCAAGGAATTTCCGGAACAAGTGAAATCCGTGGTGATGTTGAATTCAACTGCCATGGCTGATTCAGAGGAGAAGAAATTGAACCGGAATAAAACCATGGAGTTTTTACAAAAATTGGGAACAGAAGCCTTTATTGGGCCTTTTGTTCCCAATTTGTTTTCAAAGGATTTTGTTGAACAGCATTCATCAATCATCAGAAAATTAATCGAACGATATCAACATATTCCAGCCTCAGGTTTAGTGGCAGCCTCAAAAGCTATGCGCGACCGACCAGCTGGATTGGAGTTTTTGACATCAACCCAGATTCCTTTTTTATTTATACATGGTGATCTAGATGCCTTAGTTCCATTGGAAGATGTAGAAAAAGCGGTGGAACTTTCTTTCATTCATCAATTGGTTCGAATCCCAAATGTAGGACATCAAGCAGCTTATGAATCTCCAGAATTAGTACATTTGGCTATTATAAAGTTTATTAACTCCGTTCATGTCTAAAATTATCGTTGCCCTTGACGGCTTTTCTTCTTGTGGAAAAAGTACTACAGCCAAACGCGTTGCGGCTAAATTGCATTATGCTTTTGTAGATACAGGGGCTATGTATCGAGCAGTAGCACTCTATTTTCATCGTAATCAAGTGGATTGTAATGATTTAAATGCTATTGAAAAAGCCTTAGAGGAAGTACACATTACTTTTGAATTTAATCCAGAACGTCTAGCCTCAGATACCTATTTGAATGGAGAAAATGTAGAGAATGAAATCCGTAAAATGTACATTTCTGATATAGTAAGTCAGGTAAGTGCCATTCCAACAGTACGCCATGCAATGGTGGCTCAACAGCAGAAAATGGGTAAAAAGAAGGGAGTTGTTATGGACGGTAGAGATGTAGGCACTGTGGTATTTCCTAACGCAGAAGTGAAAATTTTCATGACGGCAGACCCTAAAATTCGAGCTCAAAGAAGAAAGTTGGAGTTAATGCAAAAAGGGGAGGATTTACCTATTGAGCAAATTGTGGAAAATTTAAAAATTCGGGACGAAATTGATTCCAATCGAAGTGAAGGGCCACTTAAGCGTGCCGAAGATGCCATTGATTTAGATACATCTTATAAATCCATGGACGAACAAGTAGCTTTTGTCTTAGAACAAGTTCGACGCGTTCAGCATGCTGGAAAGTAAGCATTCACTTCCTATTTTACTGGTTGGTCAAGGCCTGGCTGGAACCATATTGGCTCATACCTTAGATCAAGCTTCTGAGCCATTTCTTATGGTCGATGCCCCTAAGACTTTTTTTACTTCATCCTATGCTGCAGGAGGAATATTCAATCCTGTTACTGGTCGAAAACTCGAGAAAACTTGGTTAGTCGAGGAGTTATTTGGCTATCTTTTTCCATTTTATGCTTCCTTAGAAAAAACATTAGATTGTTCATTTTTTCATCCTATGCCTTTGTTTCGACCTTATGCCAATGAGGAAATGAAAAGATGGTTATTAGAAAGAAAGGAGGCTATTCACAATGAATACCTTTGCTGGGAAGATAAAGGTGTATGGGTAGAAAAAGCAGGTTGGTTGGATGTTGAAAGTTTATTAACATATTCTAAACGCTATTTTCAATCGAAAAAATTAATCAAGGAAATAGCCATTAATCCGTCTAGAGATTTAGCGATTTTCGATGATGAGGTTCATTTTCAAGGTCAGGCATATGCATGTGTTGTTTTTTGTGAAGGCTATCACGCACAACAACATAATCCCTTCTTTGGTCATTTGAATTTTTTACCCGCCAAAGGGGAGTTGATGAAAATCAGATCTCAAGAACCTTCTTCTGATTATATTTTGAATAAAAATGGTTTTCTCTTACCACTAGGAAATCATGAATTTAAAGTAGGAGCCACTTATCGGTGGGATGATTTTTCAAATCAAGCAAGTACTTCAGCACAGCTTGATTTAAGAGCTAAGCTGAAAACATTTGGAATAAATGAATATCAGGAAATAGAAATGTCTGCTGGAGTTAGACCAGCCACCCAAGATCGTAGGCCTTTGGTGGGATTTCATCCTCATTTACCTTTAGCTATATTTAATGGTTTTGGTTCTAAAGGAGTTTCTTTAAGTCCCTATTTTGCTCAACAATGGCTAGCTGAATGGAAAGGTGAGGGGCAGATAAATTCCGAAGCATCAATTCGTCGATTTTACCATTTATTTTCCACATAAATCATTAAATTTGGTTTTATTGAAATTGCCTATTAATCAGAAAACTGGATGAAAAGAATATTGCTATTGTTTTTGCTGCTTTTTTCCTTCATGCTACACGGGCAAGATTTCTATCCTAGTCAAAAGAAATTCGATAAAACCCGAATCCAATACCAGAAATTTGTTTGGAAGTTCTTCACTAGTCAAAACTTTGAGGTGTATTATTTTGGTAAAAACGAAGCTTTAGCCAGAAGTACTATCCAAATTCTAGAAGCTGAATTTCCACGAATCACCGATATCTTAGGTTATAGTCCATTCAATAAAATCAAACTCTTTGTTTATCCCTCTCATCAAGATTGGATACAATCCAATACGGGAATAAGTTTGGATAATGCCGAAGAGGCAAAGGCGGAAAATTTTGCCAAATTTAAAGTTGAAATCGCATTTCAAAATAATACTTCGGAATACAAAAAGGAACTAGTGAGAGAGGTCACCAAAGTGTATGTAAATGATATGCTTTTTGGAGGAAGTATTAAAGATGCACTTCAAAATTCCTTGTTATTATCAGTACCTGAGTGGTTTTCCGAAGGTATTGCCGCCTATATGGCTGAAGGTGATTCGCCTGAAATGAATCAATTCATGTATCAGGTTGTCGTTAATAACCGTGTGCGTAAACCTAATTTAGCACAAGGTAAAGAGTCGATTTGGTTAGGACATTCTATTTGGGCTTATTTGGTTAAAACTTATGGGAAGCAACCAGTTAGTAACATTTTGAATTTGACTCGTATCATTCGAAATGAACAATCAAGTATATCAAGTACAATCAAAAAACCATTTAGTAAGTTTTTAAGAGAATGGTTTGAGTACTATTTGAACCAATCCAAGCAAGAGGAAGTCAATACCGTAGCCTTAAATGGATTAAAAAATTTGACATCAGTGGATATGCTGAATGATCAAATTTTAGGAGATTTTAAAATCAGCCCAGATGGAAAATGGTTAGCCTATGTTTTAGGTGAATCGGGAAAATTTCAAGTGAATTTGATGAATTTAAGTAATCAAAGGTCTCAAAGTATTTTCCAAACAGGTCTGAAAGATTCAGAAAGAATTTCAACGGACCGAGGTCCACTTTTATCATGGGGTAAATCCAATGCATTATCCATTCTTTATAGTGCTGAAGGTAATTCCTATTTGCAAACGTACTCGGCTTTGACAGCTAATAAATTTAGCCTACGCGTTGAATCCAAAAAGAAATTGATTGATTTGAATTGCTTGGATTTTGAGATTGCCTCAAATGGTCAGCGCATGCTGGTAAGGGCTCTTAGAAATGGACAAGTGGATGTGGGTATTTATGATTTAAGAAGAAATCGGTATACCGCAGTGACCCAAGATGCGAATGACGAGATAGAGGCTCATTGGTGGAATAATGGGAATGATGTAGCCTATATCACGGAAAAGTATGTGGATTCAACTTGGAAGCCAACAACATCTAAAGAAGATATATATTCATTGTATCATTGGAAAGCGGATGACCCTTCTAATCCGAACCGTATTTTTGCTCACCGTGGATACATCCACAATCTACGGCAAGTATCAGATTCTGTTTGGACTTTTCTGAGTGAAGAAACTTCAGGAACGAATTTGATTAGTTTACGTTGGGCAGATACTACTTTCTATCAAAATGCAGCGCGCTCAGGTCCATGGAGATCAGTTGAGTGGGCTAAAGATCAGATTGTGGTTCGGCAAAATGATATGCTGACGCAAATGATCAGCACATATCCCGTGGGCTCCGTACTTAGCGCAGGACAGAGTCGATGGTATCCTCAAATTACTGAAACTCCACAAATAGATCTTAGTATTCAGGGGACTAAAGACAGCGTAGACAAACCCTTAATGCGTCGGGCTGATCAACGGAGAGCTAGGATAGAATTAAGGCAACAAAGCCAGCGATTAAGAAAAGATCCAGGTAAATTATTGGGGCCAGTGGATTATCAAAACTCTTTTGTTGTTAATAAATCAGAAGGAAATTTCATGGTGGATCCCATTCGGGGATTGGGATATTCTTTCGAAGTTAAGATGAATGATCTTTTGGAGAATCATTTGGTGAGAACGGGAATTTTTGTGACTTCTAATTTACGTAATGCTGATTTGTGGGCGGAATACGGCTATTTAGCCAATAAAGTGGATTGGTTTGTTCGATTTGACAGGAAGGTCCTGGATCAAGAAAATGAAAGCTTTTCACAGAAAGTTCGTTACAATCGCATTGAGGTGAAAGGTGTCTATCCATTTAACCTTTTTAGTAAACTAAGTTTTACAGGATCTTTCAGTTCCAATCGGGCAATAGATCAATTTAGTCTAACGACTCCCGAAAACTTAGCTACCTATGCCGGAGCTAAATTGGAATATACATTTGACAACACGGTACATTTGGATGAAAATCTAAGAACAGGATTTCGGATGAACCTTTCTGCGGAATACCAAACAGGTTTAGCATTACCCCAGAATTTTAGTCGAATCCGAATAGATATGCGTCGATACTTGAAGTTGACGAATAGTTTTATTTTGGCAGCACGTCTATCTGCTTCTAATGCACTAGGTTCTGCTGCACCCCAAACGATGTTAGGTGGGGTAGATAATTGGTTATTTATTCAAAGAGAAAGTAGGAATAAGGAAAACCCTATGGGAACGGCGGGTATTGCTCAAAGAGATGTATTTATGAGTGATGTGGCGAGCCCTTTGCGCGGCTTTAATGTGAATAAATTGTCTGGACAAAGTCATATTTTGTTGAATTTAGAATTGCGTGTTCCATTGAAATCATTGATGGGTCCAGATTTTTCAAAATCTAGATTCATGAATTCTTTCCAATTTGCGGGATTCACAGATATAGGAAGCGCCTGGACGGGTTCCAATCCATTTGCCAGAACCAATGGATTCAATACGAATACTTACGGAGGTAATACCAATCCATTCTTAGCCACAGTAACTGATTTTAGGAATCCATTCCTAGTAGGTTATGGCTTAGGAGCAAGGGCTTATTTATTAGGCTATTTCATTAAGTTGGATTATGCCTTTGGTATGGATAATAAAGAAATTAAAGCACCAGTAACCTATTTGTCATTTGGTTACGATTTTTAGCCTACATTAATTCATGGAAAATACGAGTGAACTATTAGCTTCTTTAGCTGCAACAAGACATGCTGCCATTTCTTTGGCGATGGCAAGTAGTGATCAAAAAAATGCCATTTTATCAGATTTGGCAACTATTTTGGAAGAAAACAAATTAGGGGTTATTCAAGCGAATGCTCAAGATTTGGCAAATTATGATGCTAATAATCCCATGCGTGATCGTTTATTGTTAACGGAAGAGCGCATTCAATCGTTGGCTGATAGTTTACGGGATATCATGTTATTGCCAGATCCTTCTGGACAGGTTATTTTAGAGAAACAGCTGAAGAATGGTTTACATTTACGGAAGCTAGCAGTGCCTTTGGGTTTAGTGGGAGTTATATATGAATCTAGACCCAACGTCACCATTGATGTGGCGGCTCTTTGTATTCGTTCGGGGAATGCAGCCGTTTTGAGAGGTGGAACAGATGCTTGGTATAGTAATTCTTATTTGGTGTCTTTGATTCATCAGGCGCTAGAAAAAAATGGATTTTCAAAGGAGTTAGTTCGCCTTTTGCCTACCGACAGAGCACATGTTAGCACCTTGCTAACGGCTACTAAATACATCGATGTAATCATTCCTAGAGGTTCTGATGCATTAATTCAACGAGTACGAAGAGAATCATTGGTACCAACTATTGAGACAGGTGCAGGGGTTTGCCATACTTACGTGGCTGAAACGGCAGATTTGGCAAAAGCAGTGCCTGTCGTAGTCAATGCCAAAGTCACTCGACCATCTGTTTGTAATTCTTTGGATACCATTGTCATTCATGCGAGTAAATTATCACGTTTTTTGAGTTTGATTCAAGATGGTTTTATTCAATACCATGTTAAGATTCATGCTGATCCTCGCTCTTATGCTTTGTTAAAGGCACAAGCCTACCCTTACTTATATGAGGCTAGCGAAGAAGATTTTGGTCGTGAGTTTTTAGATTTTGCTTGTTCCATTAAAGTGGTTGATAGTACAGAAGAAGCGATTTTACATATATCCAATTATTCCTCACGCCATTCGGAAGCTATTATAACTGAAGATGAGGCAGAGGCCAATTATTTTTTGCAGGCCATTGATGCCGCCGCAGTTTATTGGAATGCCTCTACTCGATTTACCGATGGGGGAGTTTTTGAATTGGGAGCAGAGATTGGTATTTCAACACAAAAATTGCATGCTCGAGGGCCATTTGCATTGGAGAAATTGGTGACAGAAAAGTGGGTGCTAGTGGGAAACGGGCATGTGAGGTAGAAGCTTTGGCAAATTATTTACGTTCTATATAATTAATAAACGATGAAACAGATATCTGCACTTCTTGTATTTAGTTTGTTTTTTGTGTCATGCCAAAGTTCATCATCCAATATTGAGGAAAAGAATAGGGCGCTCATTGAAAAGTATTTTACATTATTTAATCAGCATGATTGGAAGGCTTTGTCGGAGATGTATGCGGACACGGCTGCGTTTAAAGATCCGACTTCAGGGATGAAGGTAATTAAAAAGACGAAAGCCCAGTTTGTGCAGGAGTATACTGGTTTGCAACAGCAGTTTCCAGATGTACATGATCAAGTGCTTAGTATCTATCCATCTGGAGAAAAGCACGTGACGGTGGAGTTTGTTTCCACAGGCACTGGAGCCGATCAAAAGAAATTTGAATTGCCCATAGTTGTTATTTTCCGCATTGAAAATGGCAAGATTGTACAAGACTTCACCTATTACGATAATTTTTAAATTATTCGATTTCCTTGGTGAAAAAATAGAACACTAGCGTTATGAAATAAGTAAAAAGCCCGCTAATCACACCTAAAAGAATTGAATTGACAATATTCCATTTCAAAATTATTAAAGGAATAAAGCAGGTAACATAAAAGCTGATTGCTATCAAAACACTTAGAATAGGAGATGTTTTTTTGGGTGTAATTTCAATTTTACAATGTGGGCATTTCCATTTTAAGGATTTATGAACAAGGAATAGATATTTTAAATTTTGGGCTTTGTGGCAATTCGGGCAGTTGAATTTACTTTTCATATTTTTTAGTGGTTACTTTGGGTAAGTATTAATTGAGGGTCAAATTAGCAATATTATTTAATTTTTTGAGGGATATTTAATTCAATTGTAATGGCTACATACATCGCTTTGTTGAGAGGAATTAATGTATCTGGTCAGAAGATGATCAAGATGGTGGAGTTGAAAGCCATGTTTGAATCAGTAGGATTTGACGCAGTTCAGACCTATATCCAAAGTGGGAATGTTTTGTTTCAAAGTAAGGATTTAATGGAGAATGAAATGGTTGAAAAAATCCATTCGTCTATTCTTGAAAGATTTGGGTTTGAGGTAGACGTTCAGGTCTATAGTGTGCCTCATTGGAATCTAATTATTGCCAATAATCCCTTTGTAACGCGGGATAATCTGGATGAAGCTAAATTGTATGTGAGTTTATTGGCGAAGGAGCCATTGCCTGAAAACGTGGAAAAATTAGCAAGTTTTGCCTTTCAAGAAGAAACCTATCAACTCATTGATCGGGCAGTATATTTATATGTTCCAAAAGGTTATGGAAACGCCAAATTGAGCAATAATTTCTTAGAGAATAAGCTGAAGGTGTCAGCTACCACACGAAATTGGAAGACGATGTTGACTTTGCGAGATATGCTTAAGTGATTACCATATATTTTTCGATGTTTAAATTATCAGTTTCTTGATAATTATTATTCGTATTAAATCTATGAGATGAATTGATATACTATTTTCTTTCATTTGCTGAAAGCTCACTTTAAAGAGAGAGCAATATTGAATGAATAATATATGAAAACGAAAAACAGTGAATTTGTTAGTTTAGATCAATTTATTGAATCTAACTATGGTAATTCGGATAACAATTCGAGGGATCAATTTGAGTCAGGATATCAGCATTTCAAATTAGGCTTCTTGCTTCATGAAGCTCGAAAAAATCAGGGATTAACCCAAGAAGAATTAGCTTTGAAAGTAGGGACTACGAAATCATATATTTCTAAAATTGAAAATGATGTGAAAGAAGTTCGATTGTCGACCTTGAAGAAAATAGTAGAAGTAGGTCTAGGAGGTCAACTTCATATATCCATCGATTTTTAAAATTCATAGTCCAATCCCATCCTTTGTTTCATTTCTACTAAAATAGGATGCTTCTCGGAAAGGAATTCGTACTTATCTGATTGGGTGTACAATACCTTTTTATCACTTTTTTCTTGAACTAGGATATCGAGTTCGATGTCAATATCAAAATTATGCAGCGAAGAGCGGAGTTGGTTTAATACTTCCATCCGAATGGCTTCATTAAACTGCTGGATTTGTAATTCGTTTTCTACTTTTAGATGTAAAACTGTACCCACTAGCTCGATTGGTCGATTCATCATGACAAATTTATTGATGTCTTGATTGGCTTCATAAGCCTTAGCAATTCGGAACCATTCTTTACTAATATCTTCTAAAGTAAAAGTTTTATTCTCTGCTCCCGTGGCACTTCCTGTCAATAAGGTAGCTTCCTTTTGTTCCGCTTGTTTGGTTTCAACTAATTTTTTAGCACTTCGCAATCCGGAAGATTGAATGCTTGGTCGGTTCGGTACAGGACTAGCTTGGATATTTTCAGGTAGCTCCGTTTTTTCCTCCTTGATTTCTTTCAGGGGAGTTGGAACTTCCAGAACCAGTACTTCTGGTTTTAAGGGAGTATTTAGTGATGGTGTAACACTTTTTTCAAGGTTGGGATTGGCCGAAGCCTCAAGCTTTTTTCCAGCGCCGTCCTCCACCACAGGTGTTTGGTTAGGCTTGAATACTGAGTTTAAATAGTTGATTTTTAGTAAACTCAAGTCCAAATGCAATCTTGGATTTTTGGCACTTTTATAATTTACTTCACACTGTGCACATATATTCATAGAGGAGAGTAAAAATGAAGTACTAGTTAATTCCGCCTGTTTTTTAAACTTAGCCTTGGTTTCTTCACTCATTTCCATTAGTGCTAAGGTCTTGGGATCTTTGGCATACAGCAATAAGCGTAAGTGTTCCATTAAGCCTGAAATGAACTGCATGCCATCAAAACCCTTTCGCATGATTTCCTCAATTAAGAGAAGGACTTCTGTGTGGTTCTGTTCTAATAAATGATCCGTTAAGCTGAAATAATAGTCGCTATCTAGGATATGTAAATTTTCTAAAACGGCTTTATGACGTAAGGTATTATCTGTTGAAAAGGTGACATTTAAATCAAACATCGACAAGGCATCACGCAAACCGCCATCTGCTTTGATGGAAATTAATTCCAAAGCAGCAGGTTCAGCTGAAATATGTTCCTTTTCAGCAATGGAAGCCAAATGCATGGCCATATCCTGCCATTTGATACGATTGAAATCAAATATTTGGCATCGCGATAAAATGGTAGGTAAGATTTTGTGCTTTTCCGTAGTAGCCAAGATAAAAATGGCATAGGAGGGAGGTTCTTCCAATGTTTTCAAAAAGGCATTGAATGCCTGTGCAGAAAGCATGTGAACCTCATCAATGATGTAAACCTTATAACGTCCATTTTGAGGCGGGTAACGAACTTGATCGATCAGGCTGCGGATATCATCTACAGAGTTATTGGATGCCGCATCAAGTTCATGTATAGTCAGCGAGGTATTTTCTTGGAAAGATTGGCAGGAAGAACAAGTTCCGCAGGCTTCACCTTCTGGACTTTGGTTCTCACAGTTAATGGTTTTGGCTAAAATACGAGCACAGGTGGTTTTACCCACCCCTCTAGGACCACAAAATAGGAATGCTTGTGCTAAGTGATTAGACTTAATGGCATTCTTCAACGTGGTGGTAATATGGCTCTGACCCACCACAGAATCAAACTGGGTAGGACGGTATTTTCGCGCAGAAACAATAAAATTTTCCATACTGCAAGTTACAATTTGAGGCCATAAAACCCAAATCGATTTAAGGGATTCGGAGGGTGGCGCTTACTGGGAAATGGTCTGTAGGATATCGATTCGACCAAGTCTCAGAATGGGTGGCATGTTGCTCACAACTAACTCCATTTTTCACGAAAATATAATCGATTTGGCTGTTCTCTCTTTCTTCTTTGAACGCATTGAACGAATTCTTTGGTCCATAATGTCCTAGCTTACTGATACTTTCTGAATTGGTTAATCTATCTGGATTATTAGGATCAACTAAGATTTGAATAGGTTCATCATCTGGCTTGGCATTGAAATCCCCAAATAAAATGACAGGGTTGTTTTTGGCGATTTCTTTGATTTTGGCTAACACTAATTTAGCGCTTTCTCTACGAGCAATTTTACCCAAATGGTCAAAGTGAGTATTGAATACATAGAATTTCTTTTTTGTTTTCAAGTCTTGAAAATGTCCCCAAGTAACTATACGTCTGCAGGCGGCATCCCATCCAAAACCTACTTTATCACAAGAATCTGATAACCAGAATGTTTTTTGCTCTAAAACTTTAAACTTCTTGGTATTGTAAAATAAGGGAGAAAATTCACCTTCTTCTTTCCCGTCGTCACGTCCTCGTCCAAACCAAGCAAAGCCAGGTAATCTTTCCGCAAAATCTTTGATCTGATGAATAAATGCTTCCTGCATACCAATAATATCAGCTTGATGATATTTAACTAATTCAGCACAGTGATCTTTACGATTGGACCACTGATTTATCCCATCAGATTTAGTATCCATGCGAATATTGAAAGTCATGGCCTTAATTTGTCCCATACTTGTATGACTGAAAAGTAAGAGGGTAATCAAGATGATGGATAAGCGCTTGAAAATGGCCTCTACTTGTGGCCATACGCGGTCATTTTTGCCATTCTTGATAATTAAATCTACACCTTGATTGTATTGTTCCTGACTAGGTTGGTTTTGTAACAGTTTCATATTGTCTTCAAAGGTTAAATGGTTTCGTTTTTGTAGTCGTTCAATGCGTTCATCTAAAGGGCAATCAACGGCTATTAATTGTGAAATATAGGTTGGTTTGTTTTTATTCGTCAAAAGGGCTGCCTCATATAGTTTGAAAGGCGCAGAACTGGGTATGAGAGCCCATTGCTGTAAGGATTTACGAACAGCAGGGTGAATGATGTGATTTAAAGCCGACAATAAATCAGGGTTGCTTTTAACTTGACCACGAATAAAGTCTTTGTTATAATTACCATGTTCATTAAAGCTTTCCTTACCAAAAATGCCAATAATTTTTTGTTGGATGGATGGATCACTATTAACCAATTGGTGGGCCACCTTGTCGGCCTCAAAAATAGGAATGCCTAGACAAGCAAAAATCCGACAAATGATTGATTTGCCGGATCCCATTCCGCCTGTGATACCTATTAAAGGTCGAAGGCTTTTTTTCATGGATTTACTCTTCAGTTAAGCGAGAAGAAGCATCTTTTGAAATAGCTGATTTTTCAAATACGACACGAACCCCTTTGCTAGAGTCAATCTCAACTACCAATGTTTTTTCACGAATGGAAACCACTGTTCCGTGTACTCCACCGATCGTTACTACTTTATCACCAGTTTTTAATTCATCAATGAATTTTTTCGCTTCTTTCGCCTTTTTTTGTTGTGGACGAATCATGAAAAAATAAAATACCACAAAGATTCCACCAAAAAGGAAGATTTGCATGATTTGAGGATTGTTAGCCATTTTGTTCGTTTATAGTTTATTTTTTTCTTTCAATTTCTACTTTAAATGCCACCATATTATCTGATGGCATGGTGTTAGCGTAGGCAGTAACGGTTTTTTGTACTTTCCCTTCTTTGCCTTTGGAATCAAAGCTTACTTTAATGAAGCCTTTTTTACCTGGCTGTACCAATTCTTTGCTCCATTTTGGGGTAGTGCATCCACAAGATGCATTCACCGTTAAAATCTTTAAAGGCATATTTCCTTCATTTTTGAAATGAAAGGTATATGATATACTATCACCTTCGGTAATTTTCCCAAGGTAAACGCTGGGTTGATCAAATTTCATCACGGGATGCTTTTCAACGGAAGGTCTCAATTCCATAGGAATGGATTCTTCTGTCGAATTTCTCGCCTCTTTCTGTTTGTTCGTACAGGATAAAAGACATAAAAAGCATATAGCAACGAAATACTTCATGTTAAGGCTTCGCTTTAATCTGACTCATCATTTTCTCCACATCTTCTAACAATTTTTCAGCTTTCACTTTGGTGTCATTGACTACCTTTTTGCCTTCTGATTTAGCTAGAGTTTCTGGAACTTCCTTGCCTTCTACAATATCATTGATCAATTGTTTTAATTGCTCTCTGTATTTGTTTAATTGAAAATACAATTTGTTACGTGTATTCTCACCTTTATCAGGGGCATATAAAATTCCGATAATAGCACCTGTGGCAGCTCCTACGACAAATGCCCAAAAGGATTTTGATGATCTACTCATATTATTTGCTAGCTATGTCGATTAATCCTCGACCTGATTTAGTAATTATTTTTTCGTGTATCAATCTCAGAGAAATCACATCTAGGATACCGTTGATGAATTGCCCTGATTTGGGTGTAGAGTAATTTTTTGCTAATTCAATGTACTCGTTAATACTTACTTTAACGGGTATACTGGAAAATTTAATCATTTCTGTCAAAGCCATTTTTAACAAAATAAAATCAGCCATGGCCAAACGATCCGACTCCCAATTCTTTGTTTGATCACCAATCCAGAGCACTAAATCTTTGTCGTTTTGAATGGTACTTTCAAACAACTCTTCGAAGAATAATTTATCATCATCCCATTGAAGAGCTAAAGGTTGTAAGCTTAAATCTTCTAGAGCATCAACCTTAAATGTTTTGGTCGATAAACTTTTAACTACATCCTTATTAAGATGCCAATTTAAATCTTTTTCTTCAAAATACTCGGTCATACTCGAGTGTTTTAGAATAAATGTTTTTAAAATATATCGAATCATTTCGATGTCATCTTCAAAGCTTTTTCCAGCTTGAGGAAGGTAGTCAACAAAAGTTTGATCCAATAGGATTACATCTAAAAACAATTTTTTAATTCTATTTTCTTCATCTTCAGACCATCCAATGTGCTGATCTTCAAATGCTTGTTGCAAAGCTTTCCACTTGGGCATGATAGCTAAGACTTTGTTTTTGCTCAGCTGAGATGTCTTAATGGGGTTTTCTAATAAACGACGATTTTCATCCCAAACGGCAATGTCCGATAGATGTTGTAAGTAAAATAGGATTTTTAGGTATTGTTTGTAGATGGACTCTACTTCCTTCACCATGTCCTTTTTTAACTTTTCCGCAATTTTTTTGGTATTGTTTTGATAGGTTCGATAAACCGATTTGGCCGCAGCCAAAGATTCAGGTGGTATACTCTCTTCTGTTGGGATTTCTTGAAAAAACTCGTTTAATTGAATTTCTGCCAATTTTTTTAGGCCTTCTAGTCGAGGAGCTTGTTCCTCTTTAGCCACCATGAGTGATAAATCTGGCTGAAAAATAACAGCTAATTCATCAAATGCCAATTGATATTGGGCACGTTCTTGCGTGTTGTAAGCATACAATTGCTGAAATGCTTTCACCCGAAGTAATCTTCTGTTTACCATCCGAAAATAAAGAGCGTTCTTGTTGTTTGAAACACAAAATTAAGGATTTTAATTGATAAAGATTCTATCTTTGTTAGAAGTAAATTAAGCATGGGCGCACTAAGTCACCTCAATAAATATTTTTGGAAGTATAAATGGCTACTATTCTTAGGTATCCTGTTTACATTTTGTTCTAATTTTTTTGGTGTAGTCCCAGCACAACTCGTGCGTTATGCCTTGGATTTAGTGACAGAGACCATTGATGTTTATTTTCTATTCAAGCAATTTTCTCTTCAAGGAGCCTTTTATGAGGTTTTTGCGGCAACCCTATTTTTCTATGGGGGATTAATCATTTTAATGGCCTTGATTAAAGGAGTCTTTTTGTTTTTAGTTCGTCAAACGCTTATTGTGATGTCGCGTCATATCGAATATGATATGAAAAATGAAATTTATGCGCATTACCAAACTTTGCCCATGTCGTTTTATAGAAAACAGAATACCGGTGATTTGATGGCTCGTATATCTGAAGATGTAAGTAAAGTACGTATGTATGTGGGCCCTAGTATGATGTATGGTCTTAACCTCATTTGCGTATTTGTATTGGTCATTTACTACATGTGGCATGTCAATCAAACTTTGATGTGGTATGTCTTATTGCCTCTTCCTATATTATCTGTGAGCATTTATTATGTCAATTCCCTTGTTTTAAGGAAATCAGAGGAAATTCAAGCGGGTCTATCTACGATCTCTACTTTTGCTCAAGAGGCTTTTTCAGGAATTCGCGTCTTAAAATCATTTGTGCGGGAAAAAGAATCTGTTCAAGCCTTTGCAGATGCGTCGGCAAATTACCGCAAGAAATCCTTGGACTTGGTGAAGGTGGATTCCTTGTTTACGCCTTTGATTTCATTGCTGGTAGGCTTTTCTACACTTTTAGTGGTATATGTAGGTTCGCAAGAAGTGATGGCAGGAAGAATCTCGATTGGTAATATCACGGAGTTTATCATGTATGTATTTATGCTAACATGGCCCGTGACCGCTTTAGGATGGACCAGTTCTCAAATTCAGCGGGCAGCTGCTTCGCAAGGTAGAATCAATGAGTTTTTGCAAGTTAAATCTGAGCTGTTGGTGGGGAAACAAATCCGACAAAAGATTCAGGGTCGATGGACATTTGAACATGTTGATTTTACTTATCCAGGTACAGATCGGACGGTGTTGCGTGATATAGACTTGGAAATAGAGCCAGGTGAATCTGTGGCATTACTTGGTACAACAGGTTCAGGAAAGAGTAGTATAGCGGCTCTGATGGCTCGTTTTTATGATCCAACGGCTGGTAGAATATTATTGGATGGGATAGAGTTGAAAGATTGGGATATGGAATTGGTTCGTACTAACCTAGGCTTTGTCCCGCAAGATGTCTTTTTATTTTCAACGAGTATAGCAGAGAATATTCGTTTTGGACAAGCGGACTTAAATCCAACAGATTTAGAGCAAGCGGCTAAGTATGCTGATGTATATGATAACATCATGGAATTCCCAGATCGATTTAATACGATTTTGGGTGAAAGAGGGGTAACCTTATCTGGAGGTCAAAAACAACGCGTTTCCTTAGCTCGAGCCTTGGCCAAAAATCCAGGAATGTTGGTATTAGATGATTGTTTGTCAGCGGTGGATACACATACTGAACATAAGATATTGAATCATTTGAAACACATCATGGAAGGTAAAACCTGCCTGATTATTTCTCACCGGGTATCATCTGCCAAATTAGCGAAACGTATTTTTGTATTGCATGAAGGTAGAATCGTAGAGCACGGAACACATACTTCCTTAATGAAAAAGAAGGGAAGTTATTACGAGTTGTATCAGCAACAATTAAATCAAGAAAAGCAAGATCTAGAGCAAGTTTCCACTCAATCTAATTAATTCAATTTCAGCCGTTTTAGCTGCAAATTTAGCTTCAATCAAACGAGTCTCAGCTGCTACTGCATTTCTTTGAACCTCTCTTAATTCATAGGAAGTCGCAATACCAACTTTGAATCGATCAAAAGCAATGTCAATGTTTTGCTTAGCTATGCCGTAATTTTCTGTTTCCAGGTTGATTAAATTTAAGGCATTTTCATAATTAACATAGGCTTTTTCAATGTTAGACACCAAGGTATTTTTCAAGTCGAAAACTTGTAAATCCGCAATTTCAGCATTGATTTTGGCATTTTGAATACGGCGCTTTTGATTGCTTCCGTCAAAAATATTGATAGAGGCACGAATACCATAGTTCATCACATCACTACTTCCTCGGGAAACACCAAAACCAGCACCGTTGTTAACTGTACTGTAGTTGTATCCAGCAACTAAGTCAATGACAGGTTGCTGCTGACTTTGTAGCGTTTTAATATCCATGTCAGCTACTTTTTTGTTTAAAAGAGCTGAAATCAAATTTGGGTTTTGCTGTAAAGCCTGATTCTTTAATTCTTCCAATTTCAATTTTGGCAATAATTCAATGGTTGAAACCACATCAAAATCGATCATGTGCTCTCTAACCAAAAGGGTATTGAAATTAATTTTAGTGCTTAAATAGGATTGCTCTTGAGCTAATAATAGAGCTTTATCTTCATTGTAATCAACTTGTGCTGAATAAAAATCCACTTTTGAACCTTGGCCCACCTCAAAACGATCTTTGGCTAATTTCAAGCGGTCATTAGAAATCTCCAATCCTTTTTTGAAGTTATTAACACGTAAATCTTGACGAATGATATCGTAATAAGAAGCGCTAATTAATGCAATTAAGTTTTCTATGGTAGCTTCAGTTTGCTTTGCACCTAGGTTTTGCAATTCTTTAAAACGATCTCTTAGAATAAACATTCCTTTTCCATCATACAAGGTCCACACCATGGCAACACCTGTATTAGAAGAGTTGGAATTTACTCCTGATTGAACTAAAGGAGCACGTACACCCCCAAAAAACTCCTGGTCTAAGCCAGATACGGTATAGTTTTTGTTGAAGTTTCCAGTAATGGTCGGTAAAAATCCTGCATTCCCTAAAGTATTGTCATTAAGAGCTTGCTTCTCTCTTTTTTTGGCAATTTGTATCGAATAGTGGTTCTGTAATCCTTGTTGAATCGCATCTTCTAAACTCAAGTTTTTCTGTGCTTGAGATGGAAATATACTTACTGAAAACGCAACTAGGAGGCTAATGCTTAGGCCTGATATCTTCATAAGGTAATCTATTTGGCATATATAATTAACAAACATAGTGATTTTGAAGCATTTTTCGATGCACATACCACACAAGTACCCATAGCTATTTTGATCTGTTTTTAGCTATTTTTGTTTTATGCCTACTTTAGAAATTACTCAACTCTACATTTACCCTATCAAATCCTTAGGAGCTTTGGCTTTGCATGAAGCTCATGTGGAGATTCAAGGCTTTGCTGGAGATCGGCGATACATGTTGGTTGATGACCAAGGAAAGTTTATTACTCAGCGAACTCGTCCAGATCTAACGCGATTTCAATTAAGTCTTGACCCCAGTGGATTCTTGGTGGAAGATAAGGAATTGGGCAAAACTAAAATATTGCATCACTCGGTTGAACTGGGCGATGCTATGTCAGTAGAAATTTGGGACGATCAGGTAGAAGCCCGTATCGTACTTGATAATTGGTCAGAATGGTTTAGCCAAATCTTGGGTGAAAAAGTATATTTAGTTCATTTGGATGATACTTCTCCTCGCATAATGAAGGAGAAATATCAAACTTCATTATCTAAGGAAAGTTCATTTGCCGATGCTTTACCCATTTTACTGTGTTCTGAGGCCTCTTTTGAAGCATTGGAAAGTCAATTAGGTGATACTGTTGACCGTTTGCGTTTTCGTCCCAATATCATTGTAAAAGGAACTCAGGCCTTTGCGGAAGATACTTGGAAGCAAATTCAAATTGGGGATGTGCAGTTATTTGGAGCAAAACCTTGTGCTCGCTGTCAATTGATCACAGTCCATCCCAAGCAAGGGACAATCCACAAAGAAGTATTAAGCGCATTGTCCCAAATACGTAAGATTGGGAACAAAGTATATTTTGGACAGCAGTTTGTTCCAGAGAGTTTAGGGAAATTAGCTTTAGGAGATCAAATTAGAGTTCAAGTCCAACAAGATGCGGTTTATTAAAATAGCCCACTTATTAAGTTTCGATGTTGTTTGCGGCACTCTCGCATTTCAAGCCCTTTTGCACGAACTATTTTTAAAAGAAATGCCAAGTCGGTCAGAACAAATCTCCTTGGCATGTGCTGTTTGGGGAATTTACCTCATCGATCGAATGATAGATCGGAAAAAAGGTGTTCTGCAAGATGAGCGTCATTCATTCCAATCACAATATGCAAACTTAATTAAGATAATCGTATTTGTATTACTGCTGATAGGAGGCTTGAGTTTACGAGTTTTAGATCCCTCATTAATTTATTTCGGCTTAAGTTTGTGCTTCATCATGCTGATTTATTGGGTATTGTGGTATTTTGGAGCATTTAGTCGAATTCCTTTCAGCAAGGAATTTATGACGGCCTTAATTTATACCCTTGGAGTAGGAGCTACAACTTGGTATCACATACCAACAACTCAAAGGACTGTTATATTGGGGACAAGTCTATTTTTGTTAGTCCTGCAAAATTTAATCATGTTCAATGCATGGGAATTGGAAGAGTATGGGGATACGAATGTAGGATGGCCTTATTGGAAGTATCTTTTAATTGGAATTGAAGTGCTTTTTTTATTACTATTCATAGTTGTACTATTTTACTTGGATGAAAAAATCACTTTTGTGCCATTTGCCATTACATTTGCCATACAAAGTTGGATTCATTACTTTTCAAAAAATAAGTTAGCATCTCGCATTTGGGGAGAACTAGCTTATTGTAGTCCTATTCTCTATTTCGCCTATGAGTTTTTTTCAAAATAAGGACGCTTACAGCGCATTAAAATTCCCAGAATTTAGGGCCTTCATTGTAGGTAATACGTTATTTACCATGGCTTTATTGATGCAAGAAGTCATCGTTTCATATGAAATTTATAAAATTACTCATAATCCTTTGGCCTTAGGCTTAATCGGTTTGGCGGAAGTGATTCCTTATATTTCTTTAGCGCTATTTGGGGGGCATTATGCTGACAACAGAGATAAGCGAAAGATTATGCAAATATCTTTATCTGTCATCATTTTTGGATCTTTTTTATTACTCTATTCTAGCCTTCAATTAGACTCACAAAGCCCTGATTTTCATATTTATACGATTTATTTTGTCATTTTTCTGATTGGCTTGGCCAAAGGGTTTTTTAGTCCAGCGGCATCATCCCTAAACCCATTCTTAGTTCCTAAAGAAGTTTTTGCGAATGCAGCCACATGGAATAGTTCTTTTTGGCAATTAGGGGCAATTTTAGGGCCTGGTATGGCTGGATTTTTGTATGCCTATTTGGGATTAGCAGGTTCTTTAGAAACGGTGATTGTGTTTTTATTGGGGGTGATGACCTGTTTGTTTTTTATTAAGAAAAGGCCTGTTCCTCCTAAAGCAGTTACCCATGAATCCATTTGGCATAGCTTAAAGGAGGGAATTGTTTATGTTTTTAAAACCAAGATTATCTTGTATGCTATTTCCTTGGACTTGTTTTCCGTTTTGTTTGGAGGTGTCATTGCCATATTGCCAATTTTTGCAGAGGATATATTGAAAGTAGGAGCAGAGGGTCTAGGTGTTTTACGTGCGGCACCTTCCATTGGGGCCTTATTATCTATGGCTTTCATGATCTATTTTCCACCTTTAGAGAAGGCCTGGCGAAATTTACTCATAGCTATTGCTGGATTTGGCATTGCCACCATGGTATTTGGAATATCAACTAATTTTTGGATATCTGTGGTTGCCTTATTTTTTACTGGGGCATTTGATTCGGTGAGTGTAGTAATCCGACAAACCGTTTTACGCTTTTATACGCCCGATGAAATGCGAGGTAGGGTATCTTCCGTGAATGGAATTTTCGTTAGTTCTTCGAATGAACTTGGTGCTTTTGAATCAGGAGTTATGGCCAAAATGATGGGAACAGTTCCATCGGTTTTGGTTGGAGCTACGGCAACCCTAGTAATTGTTAGCTTAGTTGCACTGAATTCGAAGGATTTACTGAAACTAAAAGTGGCAAAGAAAGTAGAATCCGAGGATTAACTAATATGTGCTTCTTGGGCTAATCTTTCTTTTTCTTCCGCTTCTTCTTTGTCTTTTCTTGCTTTGATTTGTTCAGGCCAATGTTTTAAAACTTCAGCAATGTGCTTCTTGCTCTCTTGAGCCCATTGGATATCTTCAATTTTGCGAATCGGCTCTGCATTTTCGCCCAATAAAGCAGGCATGATTTTGAGGAAATAATCTTTGAGTTTTAATTCCCCTTTTTTGTTTTTAGAAACCACCACACTTGCTTCGCAATTAAATAAAGAAACTAATCCATCAGAAGTATTACCTTCCGAGAAATAGAAATGATCCAAATTGTGGATATCGACAAATTCGGATGATATCAACGTAGAACCTTGATAATGAAGCGTCTTTAAGGATTCCTCATTGACTACCACAAATGAAATTCGTTGTTTTCCTGATTTTTCTGCAAAATAATCACCGATCGACTGGAAGAAATTACGCTTCGGTAATTGAATTACTCCAAGTCCAACCCAATGGGAGGGAAGTTCTGAACGAAGAAAAGATAATGACGCTGGAAGTGAATGATTCATAGGATTGGCAATTTGGTACCCGAAATTAAGGAAAGATTAGTTTATGTCAAACCCAAATTATAGTCGGATTTTTGGCTTAGGCAATTCAAAAAACAATGTAAAGGGTTGAAACCATGCGTGTATGGATTCAAAACCCGACTTATTAAGGGTATAGACCAAGAATTGCCCTTTCTTGCTGAAATCAACCAGTTGGGCTTGTTTTAGTAAATCCAAGTGATGAGAAATACTAGGCTTAGTCATGTTAAATTGCTGAGCAATCATTCCAGCATTTTGTGGTCCATGAGTCAAAAAGCGAAGTATCTCTCTTCGAGTTGGATCATTGATAGCTTTGAATACAATATCCATAATATCTTAAATAGTTAAACAAATATTTAAATATAAAGGTAGTATTCCAAATATTCAATGGAATTATCCTTTGTCTTCCTTGCGATACGCTTCAATTAATTTCATTTCACCCTCTTTTCCAGGATAAAAATTACCATGTTCCATACCTAATACTCCGGTATATCCTTTCTTTCTTAGATGTTTGAAAATATTCGCATGATTGACTTCTCCCGTGGTAGGTTCTTTTCTCCCCGGATTATCACCAATTTGTAAATAGGCTATTTCTTCCCAGCATAAATCCATATTGGCTATCATATTTCCTTCATTGCGCTGCATGTGGTACATATCAAATAAGATTTTACAAGCAGGGCTTCCAACGGCCCGACAAATCATATACGACTGGTCAGAGTAGCGAAGAAATAAATCTGGGTTATCGCTTAATGGTTCTAATACCATCGTTAAATTATGCGGTTCAAAAATCTCAGCACCACGTTTAAGGTTGTCGATCACATGGCCAGTCTGAACTCCTAAAGGCAGTTTACGATTGAAGTTTCCTGGTACTACGGTCATCCACTTGGCATTGCAACGCTTGGCTGTTTCAGCGGCTGTTTTGCAAGCTTTGATGAACATGTCTGTGGCTTCTTTTTTGCCAGTGGTCATGTGTTGGGTATCAAAAAAACCATCAAACTTCACAACAAAAACACCCATGGTCATGCCTAATTTAGTGAGTGTCTCACCAATTTTTGCTTGAAGCTCAGGGCTTTTACCCATCATGTCATTGTCTTCCAAGGCACGGAATCCCATCTCATGCATGAACTTCAATTGATCTATTTCATCATTTCCAGCATGATTTTTAAACATACCAAAATGTGGTGCATATTTTAAGCTAAAAGGAGGCTCAGCAGCCAAGCTGTGTAATTGACTTGATGAAGCAGCTAAAGTAGGTTGGCTACTTGTAATACCTGCTCCTAATAAGCTTCCGCCCATCATTTGGGCAAAGGAACGACGATCCATGTTTATTTCTTTTTTAAGGTAGTTAAATATTCGACTAGGTTGACTAAATCCGTGGTGCTCATAGCATCAGCTAATCCTTCTGGCATCATAGAATTAGGTAATTGTTTGACTGATTTCAAGGTTGAGGTTTTGAAATTTTGTACCATACCTCCAGGTAATTTCAAAATGATATCCGTTTCATTCTTAGAACTAATGATTCCTTGGTAGTTTTCTCCAGATTTAGTTAAAATTTCATAGGTTTCATAGCCAAAATTAATCCCAGCATTGGGGTGCATAATGGATACGAACATGCCGTCTTTGGATAGTTTAGAGCCAATCTCGGTAAGTTTTGGTCCGAAATCAATACCTTCCTGATACACTTGGTGGCACATTGAGCATTGATCTACAAAAACCTTAATACCTGCCTGAGCATTTCCTTTCTGTCCTAATAGTGTATTCAAATCGGGATGCTTGGTTTTGGTATTTTGACTACTTCCTCCCAAATAGGAATTAGCTTCCATTCGAACGGCTTTTCTCCAAGTTCGACTCACACCTTCCACTACGGATGGAATGAATTCAGTGCTTACTTTTTTATTTTTCAAGATATCCAGCACATAGTTTTCTCCATTGGCAGAATTTCCTAAACTTCGGGCAGCTTCTTTTCTAATGCTCATGGATAGATTTTTTTGATTCATGGCATCAAATAATAAGGATAACGTGTTAGGCTGGCCTATCCAACGAATGGATTCAATGATGGCTTTTTTCTGGTCTTCATTGCCTGTTTGGAATGTTTTGGAAATCAAGGCAGCTCCACCATTCAATTTATACATGATAGATCCAGCTTTTCGGCTCTGCTTACCAGTCAAAATCATTTGAAGTACATGATCTTTTTCTTCTGCCAATTCATATTTCTCAACCAGTTCCAGGTATTCAATTTCAGATGTTTTCGGGAGTAAATCTCTAAGCACCTTTTTAGCATCAGCATTGGATGCGATGAATGATGGGTTGATATGTCGTAAGCCAATCAATTGTGCTTCTGTTTGACCTTGGAAGTTTTTAGCAATTAAATCAATTAACATACTTGATTTTTTATCACTTGGGATAAAGTCAAGAGCTCTGAAATAACGAAGTTTTTGAGATAATGCTTGATTACTTTTTAATTCGGTAAAGATATATGGAAGGGCAATTTCCGTTCTGGATCTCCACACAACATCTTGGAATGCTGGAGATGTAGGATTCACAGAAAGGGCTAAATATGCATTTAATCGACTGTTCCAAAGACCATCAGCACCTATGCCTAAAGCTTCCAAATACCAGCGGTCTTGCCCAGTATGTTGTTGGGCTAATTGAGCCCAAAGTACATCTGCTTGTGAGTCTTGGATATGTCTCAAAGCAATAGCTAATTCTCTACGTACTTGTGGATTTTCATCCTTAGCCCAAGCAGCAGCAAGCTCCTTCCATTGACTGAATGGAGTTCTTTTCGCCTGACGAATAGCCATCATGCGGATATCGGCTAATCCATCCTTTGCCGCCAAATTTAAGTAATGCTGTGCTTTACTTGTTTTCATCAATGCCCAGAAAGCACGCGCTTTCATACGAGGATTGGTATTGTTTTGGTAGGACTTTTCTAAGGCAGCTTCAGCGGATTGTCCCCACGTCATTAATTTTTTAAATGCCAGATACCTTTGAGCCAAATTTGGGTTTTCTAATGCAAGAATGGCGTTCTCTGGCGTATTTAATGGCATTGACTTTACTTGGTAAGCATGTCCTTTGGGAGCAACTCGGTAAATTCTACCTTTTGTTTGATCTCCAGCTTGATGACCACCAACACCAGGGTCATACCAATCAGCAATAAATACAGAACCATCTGGGGCAGCAGTGACATCGGCTGGTCTAAACCATTGATCATTAACACCTTCTACCAAAGGTAAAATACTCGCTTCAAAGCCTGCACCTTGGGCTTTCACAGGATAGCTGCGAACTACATTCGGGCCAGCATCGCAGTGAATCATTTGATTTTGGAAGGCCTTTGGTAATAAATTGCCTTCATATAAAATCATCCCAGTAGGAGAGCCAGATCCAGTTTGCAATAAATTTGGAACCACTCCTGGGTCATTCAAGTGCCAATGTCTTCTAGGGATCTCTGGTTCAATATTGGTACGATTCGCAGACCAACCCGCATCACTCATTTCATCACGGTATCCATAGTTTCCATGTTCCATCACGAAATTGATTCTCACACCTTTGTTACCATCATCATCATTATCTGATTGCCATAATCCACCATAGGAATCAACTGCAACTTCATAATTGTTCCTGAAATTATGTCCGAGTACCTCTACCTGTGAGCCATCCACATTGCAACGGAACACCATGCCTTGCTTGTATTTTTTAGGGCCAATTGGGTCTCCATCTTGATCTAAAACCGCTTTTCCTTGTGCATCCAATAATTGTCCCCCTTCATTTCCAAAGTTGAAATACAGTTTTCCATCAGGACCAAAAGTAAAGGCATGAGCACCATGATCATGTTGCTCTCCACCAATCCCTTGAAACATCACTTCTTTTCGATCCGCTTTTCCATCTCGATTATCGTCGAACATTCTCCAGATGTAGGGACTTTGAGAAACGATGACCATGGAATCAAGTACCGCAATGCCAAGAGGGGCATTTAATTCTGGAGATTGATAGAATATTTTTCTTGAATCCGCTTTTCCGTCACCATTGGTGTCTTCAAGTATCAAGACTCTGTCGCCCTGTGAGTTAGTTGGGTTTCCATTGATATTTGGACGGTAGTTGTAGGCCTCCACTACCCAAACACGACCTTGAGCATCGACATCGATGTTGGTTGGATTTTGAAGCATTGGTTCAGATGCAAACAGGGTAATTTCTAATTCAGGATGTATTTTTAACCCTTTTAAGGCATTTTCTGATTGTCTTTTTTGTGATTCAGTTAAAGAATCCAATAAGACTTGTCCCCAACGAGCAGATTGATTTTTATAGAAAGAAGAAGCAAATAATAAGGCAAAGAGAGACAATGCCGTGAATAAAAAAGGCTTTTTAGAAGAAGTCAAATTCATAAGTATATGTTTTTCCGTAGAATACCTATAAATTTCAATTAAAACCCTGTAAAATCCTAATGGACTTATCCTGTTTTATGAACGGATTCCAAAAAAACGATTGATTTTTTTTCGGAAAGCTAAATAGGCCAAAAAGGAATCTGCCGTGAAAACATGTTCTTTAAATAGTTTTTTCCAGTCTTCGAGATGGAGTTTTTGGGGAGCATGAGCAGAAGCTTTCCACAGATAATAACATCTTTTCAGAAATGATTTTTCGTTCTCTGTAATCCGAGTTAAAAGTAAATGATATTCAAAGAGGATAGGTTGGATTAAATATTGGTATTTGGCATGTGTATATTCATTGATTTTGGAATACATGAAAATACGATTATAGATAAATGAAGCCGATTTATTACTGTCAGTATAACTCATGCCGCCTTCGTTTTTTCGATAAACAGACATAGTCTCAGGCAAATAGGCAATTGGGCCTTCTTCTGATAATATAACATAGAGCGGAATATCCCCACTTTTAGAATGAAAAAACCAATCAGGTAAGGTCTTAACAAGCTTTTTTCGCATCATGACACTGGCAGTTGCCATGAACCATGCTTCTCGTTCTTTTAATAAATCGATCGAATGGACCCAAGGGGCCTGGTCGACAGGATTAATTAATGTTGGGACTCTTCCTGTGCCATCTTCATAGATGATTTGAGCATTATGAAAACAGGCTGATGCTTCTGGGTGGCTATCTAGAAAATCAACTTGTTTTTGGAGTTTATCAGGTGAAGTCCAATAATCATCTCCTTCAATATGGACGATGTATTCACCTTGACAATCAAAAAAGCAATGCAAAAAATTCACTTTTGCCCCTACATTTTCTGGCCGAATGTAGGCTTTGATTTTTTCAGGGAAACGGTCAGCATAGGATTTGACAATAGAAGCGGTATTGTCTGGAGAATGATCTTCTCCAATAATGATTTCAAATTCAAAATCCGTCTTTTGTTGCAGAATGTTGTCTAAACAAGTTTGGATATATTGCTCATGTTTATAGGTAATTAGGCAAACGGAAACCTTGGGTTGTTTGGCCGTTTGAGGGTTACCATAAAGCTGATGATTCAAGTAGCTAAAATCCATTATTTTTCTTCTAAAATGGCATAACCTACGCCGCTTTGACCGAAATGATTTCCATTATAAAATAGAATTGTTTTTTCTTGATGACGGATAACCAAAGGATATTCAATCATTTCGTAATCCCAATCTTGCTCATTGTCACTTACATCAATACCAGCTAATCCGTCATGTCTTTCCCAATGGATTCCATCGCTTGATTCTGCATAGTAAATTCGGTAGGAACGAGAGCGATTGGTACGGTAATCGGTACATGCTCTGGCCGAAAACCACATTTTATAAACCCCATTCTCAATTAGAACTGTTGGTCTGGAAATTCCACCTTCTATTTCATCGCGATAATCAATAGCAACTTGTCCTTTTCTATCCCAGTTGATTCCATCGGTAGACTCGGCATATTTGATATGGTAACAAGGCTCCATTAAATTGCCATCTGGAAGCCAATGTGTGCAGTTTAAATACCAAACTTTGTATTTGCCTTGGTCATAAAGAAAACATGCGGAACCATTAAAGAAGGGTTCTGTAGCTGTGGTACTGATGATGGGACCTTGGAATTTTTTAGTAAAATGGATGCCATCTGTAGAAGAGGCTAAACCTAATGCATTATGGTAAGGGATGGTATTTCTGACGGTCCAACCGATGTAATAAAGCCACTTTTCCTCTCCATTTTGTAAAAACCAAGTGGGCATAATGCCACAATCATCAAAGGTTCCGGGTTCCCCTAAAGATAAAATGGGTTCAGGATGAACGTACAAGATGTTTGATAAATTATTGGAATCTAAATCAATGAAGGATGCTTGGCAGCGCCCTTTGGAATCGCGGGCAGAATAATATAAACGGATTCTATCCGGGTAGTTTGTATCAGCACAAACGACGTGTGCATATTTTTTTTGATTCCATTCAGATTGACCATCTGGACAAAAGAGTAAGCCTTGTTTATTCCAACGCATAATTTTTCTTTGTTGTCCCGAATTTTCGGGACAACAAAGATACAAAGCTTTATCGGATAGTTGAAAATGTCGTTGGATGCATGTAGATAGATTCTACTTTGTCGACAATTTTTCCATTTTTTTCAGATTCGTCGCGGACTTTAATCCAATTTGGATCTTTTCTGAACTCATCGAAAGAAGCTTTACCTGCAGCTTCACTATCATGAGCTAAAAGATAAACCAAACGTGGTTGTACATTAGGATCTTTTTCAATGGTCTTAAAATAGGCAATGTTCGTCATACCATGTTTTTTGAACAATTTGGTGGTATGATTTCTAAAGCGAGCTAAGATGTTATCGATATTATTGGGCGTAGCTGTATAAGTTCTTAATTCAATAGCACGATCGACGCTCTTGTGTGAAGGTTTAATTTTTGGACTAAAATCAGTAGCCATCATGAAAGTACTTTCTACTTTAGCTACGATTTTACCTGTTTCTTCTGATTTTCTGGCTACTTCTTTCCACTCTGGATCACGACCAAAACGTTTCCAAGAGCTATCACGTTCTACTTGGTTAGGGTAGGACAAAATGTAGTAAAGCGCATTTTTTTCATTGTTGTTAGGAATCCAATATCCCACATTAGTCATACCATGTTTTTCGAAAATTTTGGTTGTATGGTTTGTGAAACGTTGGATTAACGCGTCTAATCTACCAGGGTGGCAATAATAAACACGTAATTCGTAATAACGGCTGTCTGGTTTTTTTGCAATCATCTGAATAGAGACGAATAATAGGAGGAGAGTAAATAATTTTTTCATAGGTAATTTTGGGGTAAAATGGTTGTAATGTGTTTGTAATTTTGTTAAAAGTTTAGCTAGTGCACAGAATTCAGATTTGTCACTCATTTGTCACTCAGATTTGTCAACTCTTTAAGAGTTGACAAATCTAAAAGAATAGACGTAAATAAATCTCAAGGCAAAGGTATGATTTGAATTAAGTTTTTTATCCTGCTTATTGATTATTTTAATCAAAGACTTGATTTTTAGGCACCTAGTCGATTTGATAGGATTTTGTGAATTAATAAAAAAAGCATTTCTGGTTTGGCTGTTCGCCAATTAGGAATTTGTAAAGTACCTCCAAAATTGATGTAATAATCGATTTTATATTTACTCCATTCCTTTTCAATGAATTCAGGGAAACAAAGTCCTGCTATCCAGCCATCTTCCACTTCTTCAAACCATTCAGCGTAGTAATCATCCTCCCAAGAACCATGAAAATTAAACACATTTTCACCCACTAGAATGAAGTATTTGATACCTGCAGCTAATAAATGGTCTATTACACCGCGTTTAAATAACATGATGTCATTGTGCAAGGTATCGTTCCATTCACCCATCAATTCTATGACTGTAAATTGTAAGGAGTAATCAGTGAAAAGTATTTTGCAGTAGAGCGTTTCGGAGTCTATATCATCCCAAAGTGGGTGAATATAATAGCTATAAATCGTATTAATATATTCTGTATTGGAATATGATCTTCCGTAAAATGGCGATTTAGGGTCATGGGAGGCATTATATATAGATTCCCATTGATAGGAAGGTTCAATTTCTTGCATAGCACTCGAAATAACAAAAAAAGGCTTGCGAGAGCAAGCCTTTTTAAACAATCAACCTAATAATTAAAGTTTATGAGCACTCTTGAAATTTCCAGAGAGGTCAAATTCAACTTTATACTTTTTATCAGCAACCGTAATGATTACTTCAATTTCATAAGCTGCACCGTCTTTACTAACCGAAACAGCTTTTGTTAATGCCCAACCCGCATAAGTTTTATCTAAATAAGAAATAGCGGATGATGGGATTTTATCTTTCGTAATTTCAGTTATCGTGAAGTTGGCAGGGCTAGGATTGTCTTTGGGTCCTTTGCCAGCATTAGCTATATAATTGAAATCTTTGTCAAACATATACGTTTGAGTGTTTCCCCCAACGGTAACCACTACATGGTAGTGTATTGCCACATTGTCTTTTTGTACAGAAACGGCATTTTTCAAAGTCCATCCTGCCGCATTTTTGTTTAAGTAATCAATGATAGCTTGTGGCAGTGTTGTAATGTCAGTTTTGGTGATATTGATATCATTCTTACTTTCCTCTTCACTCGAAAGTATTTTTCCTGAAGCATCTAATTTTAAATCCCAAACTTTTCCATCTTTTTCAGCATGTACATGGTATGTCGCTACCCCATTTTCGTCCAATCGCATGACGGCATTTTTGAATGTATAACCAGTAATAGCAGCTTGTACAGCAGCAGGTAGGTCAGTTAAGGCTAATTGACTCACAGCCGCTCCCATACCTTTTCCTCCTTTTTCTCCTTTTTTACCTTCAATGGTAGAGATCACAGCTCCAGTTTCGTCGAACAAAATAGAATATACCTTGTCTTCTACTTTAATCTCGACTCGATAAGTGATTGGAGTGCCCGAAGTCTTTTTGCCTGCATGAATGAAAGTATAACTCGCATACTTACCTTTTAAATAGGTTGTAATTGCAGCCGGTAATTCCGTTTCTGTAATGCGAGTAAAAGCTTCTTTGATTTCCCCCGTTTTGCTTAATACCACTTGTGATTCTGTGTTACTTAACACAATGTTGGCACCATACAAGGAATTACTTTGTAATACATAATAATCTACTTGCGCAGATGGGTAAGTGTTTGTTACGGTTGTTTTAACAGCAGTTGGGACAAAATTCTGACTAACAAAGCCAGTGGCATCCGATGTAGGATTCAATGCATCCTCTTTTGAGCAGCTTGCTAGACCAACGCTAGCTACAAGGGCGAATGTAAGCAATTGATTTTTCATAAGTATAAATTTTATTTTGACTGTTAAACGGCGTTTGATTTCGTTTTCGTATCAAAAATATAAGATGATTCGGTACGCTCATGCAACCAATCGACCAATGGGCGCATCTTGACTACCAATCATCACAAATAAATAAATAATTATAGTACCTTGTATTGCAAAGTACTATATGTTTACTACATTTGTCTATCAATCAATAAACATATGAAAAAGAAGGTTGTTGTTCTATTAATACTAGGAGTGCTTTTTGCCTCAGATACTTTTGCTTTAGGTTTTCCTCACCGTTTATTTCCTGCTAAAGTCCTAAAGAAGGCCGTTAGTTTTGTGATTCCTAAGGTTCAAAAATAATATTCGCATCCACGACGTTTGGCAATTATCCTAAATTTTGTCTTAAATTTGAATTGCTATATTTAACGTCAATCCCATGATTTTATCGTTTATTGATTGGAATCCCGATCCAACTATTTTTGAATTGTTTGGATTTCCAGTTCGTTGGTACGGACTATGTTTTGCCTTAGCTTTTCTAGCTGGATTTCAAGTGTTAAGCTATATCTTTAAAAAAGAAGGGAGACCAGCCGAACAAGCAGATCATTTATTGATCTATGCCATGGTGGCTACAGTGATTGGAGCAAGGGTTGGGCATTATTTCTTCTATGAATTTCCCTTATTACAGGCCGATCCTATTCGCTTTTTCACTCAAATGATTATTCCTCCCTATTCTGGTTTAGCATCACATGGTGCTGGGATTGGGCTTTTCACTGCTTTTTATTTATACACAAAAAAATATCCAGGTCAATCCTATTTATATGTGACAGACCGTGTCGTCCCCACAGTAGCTTTGGGCGGTTTTTTTATCCGTATGGGTAATTTAATGAATTCAGAAATTGTTGGAAAACCGACTCAATTGCCTTGGGGATTTAAGTTTTACCGTGATACGGAGTTTAATTCCATGGGTAATGCAGAAGTTTTAGCTAGGCATCCTTCTCAGCTCTATGAAGCACTTTCTTGTTTGCTAATCTTCTTTATCATTATGTGGTTTTGGTCAAAGAAAAAGGAGAAAACGCAGGAAGGTTTAATCACAGGTTGGTTTATGATTACCTTGTTTGCACTTCGTTTTCTCTATGAATTTTTGAAAGAAAATCAGAGCGAATTTGAAAATTACATGACCTTGAACATGGGGCAAATCTTATCAATCCCAGCCATGCTTTTTGGCGTAGCTGTATTGATTTATGCGAAAAAAAATCCAGCCCCTTAAATTCATCTGACATATTATTCCTGAAGAAGCTGACTTAATTCGATTAGGTCAGCTTTTTTTAATGTAGCATGAATCGAGGCTCTAGCAATGGCAGGATCATTCCATTGAGGATAAGAAAACTGGTTCATTTTAAATCCATTTTTTTCTAATCGTTGAATGATACTTTCATTATCCGTGCAAAAAGAGGGATGACCTTCTGCCCATTGGATGGATGTACCCTTTAGTTCAGATTGGAATATGCCCACATTTTCTACAAGTTTTTCCCTTTGCTCATCATATGCCTCTTGGGCATGTAAACAAGCATAACAAAAAGCCAAATTGGGAGGAGAGCTTCCAATCCAAATGGCTTCTTTTTTGATTTCTTCAATCAATTTTTTTGATCCTAAAATAATTCCTGCGGGGATTCCATAGGCTTTAGATAAGGAGGCAGTTTGAATTATGGTAGCCGAACTGTTTATTTGAATGTCCTGAACGCCTATCCGGTGCGATTCATCCACTAATAGAATTTGATCAGAAAGCAGTTTTTGGGTCCATTCAAAATTAAATAATTCAACAATGGGCGTTCTAATGCCATCTGTTCCTAAAATCTTAACTTGGTCTAATATTCCTGCTTGAATCCAAGCTTCTCTACTTCCTTCAAAAGGAACATGTAAAAAAGTGGTGATAGCTGGATGGCTGTGGGGCGCAAGGGAATAAGTGGCTTGGGGGAATTGTTTGAGCAAATATTGCAAGGCAATCTGTCCAGCAGCAAAACCAGAGGAACAAAGTGCTGCAGCTTCATGTCCATATTTTTGCGACAATACGTGCTCTAGATCATCCCAAACCGCGAATTGAATATTGTTTTTTCTAGAACTACCCCAGTTTTGTGGAAATAATTCAATCCCCTTTTTAAGTTTTTCATTAAATATGGGATGCTCACCAATTCCTAAATAATTGGTGCCTCCTAGCCAACGAAAAGGTTTTCCTTCTACGTAAATGATTCTCCCGGGAATGGAATTAGCAAAATGGGTAAAATTAGCCATGCTGAATTAATTTTGCTCCTGTTCCTCCTTCTTTGGCATAAATGACATGCCCAAAATCAATACGTATTCCTTGAGAAATTTTATCTTCTACCAATAAACACCCATCCATGTCCACATAATCCAATAATGGAAGTAGTTGGGCAATAGCCGAACAGCCAATGGTAGATTCAGTCATGCAACCTACCATGATTTTCAAACCTAAATTTCGGCCTTGTTGAATCATTCTTAATGCGGGTGTAATACCCCCACATTTCATCAACTTGATATTGATCCCATGGAAATATTCAGCACATTGCGCCACATCTGATTCTATTATACAGCTTTCATCGGCAATAATCGGTAAAACAGATTCTTTTTTCAACCGTTTCATACCTTCCCAATTATCTGCTTTTAGAGGCTGTTCAATAAACTCCACTCCTAAAGCTTTTAACTTAGGTGCAAATTCCAAGGTTTGTTCAACTGTCCAAGCGGTATTGGCATCAACCCGAAATACAGCATCTGTTTCCTTTCTTAATGCTTCAATAATTTCAATATCTTGATTTGTCCCCAGTTTGATTTTATATAAAGGAAAAGGCATTTCCTTCATTTTGGATACCATGACATCAATTGTATCCATTCCAATCGTATAATCGGTTATCGGATTTTGGGAAATGTCCAAACCCCATAATTGGTGTAAAGCTTTATCATGTGTTTTGCCCCATAAATCCCAATAGGCTACATCCAGTGCACACAGGGCAAATGGGTGGTCGTCTAACAAATATTTGGACATCATTTTCCAAAAATCATTAGGGTGAGGGAGAATGTCGCTAGGTAAAAAAGAACGGATACTCTCTAATTGAGATATCATTTTCTCCATGGTCACCCCATAATAGGGTGTTTCCGTTGCTTCCCCAAATCCACTTTTTCCATGCCAAGTTAATTCCACAATGAGTGTAGGTTGTACATCCCTAGATTCATGCGTAATGGTGAAGGTGTGCTTCAAGGGCAAGTCGAAGGTATGTACGTGCAATTCCATAGCTACAAAGGAAAATAGGTTAATTCATCATTAGGATCATTGGCTTTTTGCCACGCCAGGGCGTCGGCATGTTGCCAATGAACTAAATCCCCCGATCCATTATGTTGCAAGACTTTAGCTCGATGCTCACTGGTCCACTGGATGGGAATCCAATGATCCAAATTAGCTAAAGGGGCTTGTAAGCCTTCTATTTTAACTTGAGGAAAAGGAGTTTTTTGATCTTGAATCCAAGATAAAAAATAAATGGAAAAACAAACCAAAGTAGAGATGGGATTTCCAGGAAATGCAAAAATTACTTTGCCATCTTCTCGATTTCCTACCCAAAGTGGTTTACCCGGTTTTTGGGCTATTTTATGGAATTTGGCTTCAAAGCCTAAGTCCTTTAAAATGCCAGGAATATAATCTTTTTTGCCTGCTGAAACCCCTCCCGAAAGTAATAGAATATCAACGGTTGACAAGCTTGTTTTTAGTGATTGAAGGATGATAGTAGGGTCATCAGGTAAATGATGGTGTTTAGAAGTTATTCCTACATGCTGCAAAGCAGATTGCATCATGATGGAATTGGAGCTTCTGATTTGATGATCTAATGGGGTTTCTTCTATGGAAACTAATTCATCGCCTGTTGAAAAAACATGAATTTCTCCCAATTTCTCAATCCACAATTTGGAATAACCCACACTAGCAGCAATGGCAATATGATTGGCTTTTAATCGCGTTCCTTTTTTTAAAATGACTTGTCCTTGTTGAATATCACTTCCTTGCGTGTGAATGAAGCTCCCTTTTTCAATGGTATCATTCTTGCTTGAAACCCACTTTTTGCCCTCTTTTTCAAAAAAATCTAGGTCTTCAATTTTGATGACTGCCACGCAGTTTTTGGGCAGCGGAGATCCCGTCATGATTTCCCAAGCACCATCAGGATTTGAAAGACTTTTTTGAGTTTCGCCAGCAAAGGCGGTTCCATCCAAGGCCCATTCTTTGATATGTATATTACCTATAGCAATACCATCCATCATGACACGATCAAATGGTGGGAAATCGCGATCGGCTAATAGATCTTCCATTAAAATACCTCCTAAACAATGGATCAGCGGTAGATGAACTTTTTGTCTAGGAACAGGTATTTCTTGTAGAATTTGAAAAGCTTCTTGAGGTATTAACATATCTTTTTTTTATACTCAATCTATAAATTTCTAAAAAAATCGCTGAAATGACTCAATAGATGTATTTTTGTTTTCAATTAGCATCAATATGGCAGCAGAATTTTCACATTTGGACGCTCAAAATCAACCCGGTATGGTGGATGTCGGAGCTAAAAATAGTACGACTAGAGAAGCAAAAGCTCAATCCATTGTCTATTTAGGAGCTGAAATCATTCAGCATTTTGAAGCAGCCGGTTGGCAAAATAAAAAGGGGAGTATTTTGCAAACAGCCATTATTGCGGGGACTATGGCCGCCAAAAAGACGGGTGATTTAATTCCATTATGTCATCCCTTGGGATTAGATGCTTGTACTTTTGATATAGATGTGCAGGCAGAGGAAATTATTATCACTTGTACTTGTCGTTTACAGGCAAAAACAGGTGTAGAAATGGAAGCCTTGGTAGGCGCCAGTGTGGCGGCGTTGACCATTTACGACATGTGTAAATCCGTTTCCAAAGGTTTAGTAATTAAAGAGACCAAATTATTATCCAAATCAGGAGGTAAATCAGACTTTCAGGCCTAATGTCATCCCATCACATCATTCGAGAGAAACAGGAGCCCGCTTTGATCATCGCTAATGGCGAGGCTTGTTCCATGGACATATTGGAACAGCTATTGGAATGGTCCCCTACGGTTATTGTCTTGGATGGAGCCTTGGAACGCGTAATTGAATTGGGTATTAAAGTAGATGTTTGGTTAGGTGATTTTGATCGATCGTTTAGTTCAGGAATGAATTACGACGATTATCCACTTAAAAAAGTACATACACCTGATCAGTTATATACTGATTTGGAAAAAGCTTTTCATTATTTAATTGAAGAAGGGTTTCCTGCTGTGAATGTGGTTTGGGCTACGGGTAAACGCATGGATCATACGCTCAATAATTTTCATTCCATGGCAAGGTATGGTAGAGACTTGAAAATTGTCATGATTGATGATTATTCAGTGAGTTATTTATTACCACCTGTTTTTGAAAAATGGTATCCAGAAGGCACTTCCATTTCATTAATGCCCATGGCGGAGGCTAAACAAATATCAAGTTCAGGATTGTTGTATGAATTAGATCGATTGGATCTGTGTATAGGTCAAAGGACAGGTTCTAGCAATGTGACAAAGGCAGATGGGATGGTGAAAATCACCTATGAAAGCGGTCAATTGCTCCTGATGGAGTGTCATGATTAATCTTCTTTTTTTGAATTTTTAGGACGCATTTTATCTTCTGCTGGGTTATTAGCTGGCTGATAAAAGGTTGGGTATACATCCAATTCGGGCATGTAGTTTTGTGCTACCCAATGTCCAGGGTAATTGTGCGGATATTTATAGTCGGCTCCATAATTTAGTTCTTTCATGAGTTTCGTAGGAGCATTCCTTAAGTGTAAGGGGACAGGTAAATTGCCTGTTTTTTCCACAAATGCCAACGCTTCATCGATGGCCAAATATGCTGAATTACTTTTAGGGGAATTGGCTAAATAAATAACAGCTTGGGAGAGGATAATACGTGATTCTGGATTTCCGATGACACGAATGGAATCAAAACAAGCTTGGGCTAACAAAAGCGCATTGGGGTTTGCTAAACCAATGTCTTCTGAGGCTAATATAAGTAATCTCCGGCCGATAAATTCCAAAGATTCTCCTCCTTGAAGCATTCTAGCTAACCAATATATGGCTGCATTCGCATCTGAACCCCGAATGGATTTGATGAAGGCCGAAATGATGTCGTAATGCTGCTCCCCATCTTTATCGTATAAAGCTAGATTTTTTTGTAATCTTTCTGTAACCAAGGCATTGGTGATAGTCAATTCATTGGAATTAGCAGAACTGACTAGTAATTCAAATAAATTGTACAGCTTCCTGCCATCACCCCCCGAAAAATGGTAAAGTGCATCGGTTTCTTGAAGAGTGATTTTTTTGCTTTTAAATAGAGGGTCAATTTGAATAGCCCTTTCCAACATTTGAACCATGTGGCTTTCTTGCAAGGGCTGAAGAACATATACCTGACAACGAGAAAGCAATGCGGAAATAACCTCAAAAGATGGATTTTCCGTGGTAGCACCAATCAACGTGACAATACCTTTTTCTACGGCACCTAATAAAGAATCTTGTTGGGATTTCGAAAAACGGTGAATCTCATCAATGAATAGAATGGGCGAATTAGCTTCGAACATTCGATTTTTTTTAGCTAAATCCAAGGTTTCTCGTACTTCTTTTACTCCAGAAGATACGGCAGATAGCGTATAAATGGTCCTTTTTAAGGCAGTGGCCAATAATACAGCTAAAGTTGTTTTACCCACTCCGGGTGGCCCCCATAGAATACACGAAGGTAAGTGTCCAGCATCAATAGCTCTTCGAAGTGGCCCTTGTGGCCCCATCAAATGTTCTTGTCCAATATAGTCCTCCAATAGGGAAGGACGCATTCGTTCGGCGAGCGGTTGCATAGTCTTCGAAGTTACGCTTTTTAACTAAAATCTGGGATGGGGTTTGAAGGAATCAGGATAAATAATCTCAGAAAAGGATAAAAAATTCATTTAGAATTCTAATTTTGAAAGATAAATAAATCTAAATAATTATGAATTCATCGCGTAGATCATTTTTACAAAAGAGTGCAGTGGCATTAGGAGCTGCAGCCTTCACTTCTTCGACTTGGGAAGCTTTAGCAAATGCGAAAGCTAAGAAAATAGTAGGAGTTCAATTGTATTCCATTCGGGAAGACATGCGAGCTGATCCTATGGGTACATTGACTAAATTGGCTGAAATGGGCTACAAATATGTAGAACATGCCAACTATGTCAATCGTAAGTTTTATGGTTGGTCAGCACAAGAATTTAGAAAGAGATTAGATGGATTAGGCTTGAAAATGCCTAGTGGACATACCGTGATGGGTAAACAACATTGGGATGAGTCGAAAAAAGAATTTACTGATTTGTGGAAATATACGGTAGAAGATGCTGCTGTATGTGGACAAGAGATTGTAATAAGTCCATCTTTGGATAAGTCGATCCGTACCTCATCAAGTTTGTTTAAAACTTACATGGATGTATTCAATAAGTCGGGAGAGTTATGCCAAAAATCAGGTATGCGCTTTGGCTATCACAACCATGATTTTGAGTTTTCTGAGAAATTGGATGGAGTGACTTTATTCGATTTAATTATGGAAAATACAGATTCTAAATTGGTTGCTCAGCAATTAGACATAGGTAACATGATTAATGGTGGGGGTGTTCCAGCAGAAATTTTGAAAAAATATCCAGGTCGTTTTGTCTCCATGCACGTGAAAGATGAGATTGCATCAGCGCCGGGTCATGGTGAAAAATACGAAAGTACGATTTTAGGTACTGGTATTATTTCTGTGTTGGAGATGGTGAAGTTGGGAGAAAAGAAGGGTGGAACGAAGCACTTCATCATTGAGCAAGAATCATATCAAGGTAAAAAGCCAATTGATTGCGTGAAAGAAGATTTAGAAATCATGAAGAAATGGGGTTACGTTTCTTAGATATGGTAAGCCTGACGGATATGAAATCTTGAAGCTATCATACGATTTGATTTTTTGTATATTGCATCCACTAAATTGTCAAGGAAAGAGCTCAGCTCTTTCCTTTTGTTTGATATAAAAAAACATGAATATGAAAGCATTTATTACTTTACCTACTTTATTGCTCTTGGGGCCATTGGCCTTTTCGCAAGCTTCACTTAAGCCGATTATCAACCAAAAAGCTCAAGCAATAGAATCTAAAACGATTGCTTGGAGAAGGGATTTTCATGAGCACCCTGAATTAGGAAATAATGAGATTCGGACTGCAGGGATTATTGCAGCCCATTTAAGATCTCTAGGGATCGAAGTACAAGAAAAAGTAGCTAAAACAGGAGTGGTAGGGATATTAAAAGGGGGTAAGCCTGGTCCAGTGGTTGCTTTAAGAGCAGACATGGATGGGCTACCTGTGACGGAACGAGGCGATTTGCCCTTTAAGTCGACGGTAACTACGGAGTACAATGGACAGAAAACAGGAATTATGCATGCTTGTGGACATGATAGTCACATGGCTATCTTAATGTCTGTTGCAGAAATTTTAGCTTCGGAAAAGAGTCATTTAGCGGGAACCGTGAAATTTATTTTTCAACCTGCAGAAGAAGGAGTTTACGGGGCAAGAGGAGAGAAAATTGTTTCTGGAGCCGAATTAATGGTTCAGGAGGGAGTGTTAGAGAATCCTAAGGTAGATGCTATTTTTGGATTGCATATTATGGCGGAAGCAGCAGCAGGAACCATACAGTATCGTCCTGGGGCTACCATGGCCGCAGTTGATGAGTTGGATATACAGGTAAAAGGTAAGCAAGCGCATGGGGCTTATCCATGGCAAGGTATTGACCCAATTGTTATTTCTTCTCAAATCATCTTGGGCTTACAGACTATTGTGAGTAGGAATGTGAATTTACCTGAAGATCCAGCTATCGTGACAGTAGGAGCTATTCATAGTGGAATACGGTATAACATTATTCCTGAAAGTGCGAGTATGATTGGTACGATTAGGACTTTTGGTACAGAACAAAGAAAATTAGTTCACCAGCGAATTACTGATATCGCGACAAACATTGCCAAAAGTGGAGGTGCAGTGGCAGACGTACACATCGGTACGGGTTATCCTGCAACGATCAATGATGTTAACTTAGTAGATAAAATGCTTCCGGCGCTTATAGAACTGAATGGGCGTGACAAAGTGCTTTTAAAGCCTGCTCATACAGGTGCGGAAGATTTTAGTTTTTTTCAAGAAAAAATCCCGGGATTCTTTTTCTTTTTAGGAGGAAGATCTTTGGATAAGTTGAACGTACCAGTGGCAAGTCATCATACTCCTGATTTTCAGATAGATGAGTCCGGATTTCAGCTTGGAGTGAAAGCATTGAGCCATTTAGTGGTCGATTATTTTGAACAAGCCATGCCTGTGGCAAAAAAGAGTAAGAAATAAAAATAGGACTGTCCTTATAAAGACTAGGACGGTTTTAACTTGACAAGATTTAATTTTACTGAAAAAAAAGGAGATATGTCCCAAAATTATCAGCATGTATCCTACCTATGGGAGGATTCAAAAGCAGCGTCTTTATCTGGAAACGAGGTAGATTTATTTATTTACAGATCCAATATACTTGGAGCAGATTTAAGAATTACGAACTATGGAGGTGGTAATACCTCGGTCAAAATAAAAGATAAGGATCCCTTAACAGGACAAGAGACAGAAGTGATGTGGATTAAGGGTTCTGGTGGAGACATCGGTACCTTGAAGAAATCAGGATGTGCAGCCTTGTATTTGGATCGTTTATTAAGTTTAGAGAATGTCTATCGTGGTTTAGAGCACGAGGATGAAATGGTGGAGTTATTTAACCATTGTATTTTCGATTTAGCATCTAAAGCACCTTCTATTGATACTCCATTGCATGGTTTCTTACCATTCAAGCACATCGATCACTTGCATCCGGATGCGGCTATTGCTATTGCAGCTGCAAAAGACGGTAAGAAAATTACAGAAGAATTATTTGGAGGACAGATTGGTTGGGTTGGCTGGCAGCGTCCTGGATTTGATTTAGGTCTGCAATTGCGTGCTTGTTTACAAGAGGCAGCAGCTAAAGGAATTCAATTACGCGGTATCATGTTAGGTTCACATGGATTGTTTACTTGGGCTGATACATCCTACGATTGTTATTTAAACACGTTGGATGTCATTGAAAAGTGTGCTGAGTACATCAAGCAAAATGAAGGAAAGACAAGACCTGTTTTTGGTGGCCCTAAAATTACTTCACTAGAAACAGATAAGCGTATTTCTCAAGCGGAGGCTATTGCGCCAGTATTGAGAGGTTTCTGCTCTTCTTATGTTCAAATGATCGGTCATTTTTCCGATGATGAGCGTGTACTTCAGTTTATCAACTCGAATGATTTGGATGTATTGGCTCCACTAGGAACCTCTTGCCCAGATCACTTCCTTCGTACCAAAATTTCCCCACTGGTATTGAACTTGAAACCAGATCAGGATTTATCTGATGTGGAAGGAATTAAGGCGCAAATTCAGCCTTTGTTTGAGGCATATCGTGTTATGTATGCTGAATACCATGCTACTTGTGCACGTCCGAATAGTCCTGCTATGCGTGACCCTAATCCGGTTGTTATTTTATACCCAGGAGTAGGTATGTTTACTTTCGCTAAAGATAAACAAACAGCTCGTGTAGCGGCAGAATTCTATACGAATGCCATTAATGTCATGCGCGGTGCAGAGGCTATTTCAAAATATACTTCATTACCTCGTCAAGAGGCATTTGATATTGAATATTGGTTATTGGAAGAAGCCAAATTACAGCGTATGCCAAAACCTAAGAGCATGTCGGGCCGTGTGGCTTTTGTAACAGGTTCAGCGGGTGGAATTGGTAAAGCTATTGCTAAGAAAATGGCTCAAGAAGGTGCTTGCGTTGTTATTAATGACGTGAATGCTGAGCGCATGGAGGAGGCAAAGAAGGAATTTACAGCCTTGTTTGGTAAAGATTCTGTATCGACTGTTTTAGCCGATGTTACAAGTCAAGAATCCATCGAAAATGCGATGGGAGAAGCTTGTTTGGCTTTTGGTGGAGTAGATGTAATTGTGAACAATGCAGGTATTAGTATTTCAAAAGGTATTTTAGAGCATACTCAGCAAGATTGGGATCGCTTATTTGATATTTTAGTGAAAGGTCAGTTCTTGGTTAGCCAAGCAGCTGTAGCTATTATGCGTAAGCAAAATTTAGGAGGGGATATTGTGAATATCGTTTCTAAAAATGCATTTGTAGCAGGACCTAATAACGCAGGTTATGGTTCAGCGAAGGCAGCACAGGCTCATATGACGCGTTTATTGGCGGCTGAATTAGGACCAGATCGCATTCGTGTGAATACGGTTAATCCAGATGCTGTTATTGCGGATTCTAATATTTGGGCCGGAGGTTGGGCAGAAGGACGTGCTAAGGCATACGGAATTAAGGTAGAAGAATTACCTGCTTTCTATGCGAAGCGTACTTTATTGAATCAATCTATTTTACCAGAAGATATTGCCAATGCTTGTTATGCATTTGTTGGCGGATTGTTGCATAAATCTACCGGAAATGCATTGAATGTAGACGGTGGAGTAGCAGCAGGATTTTTACGTTAAATCGGAGAGAATTACATGTTTGTTGGAGAAAAATTACATGACCACAATGCGCTTTGTTTAGCAGCGCACGAAAGAAGATATACTTTTATTAATTCAGAGGTAGCCATTCCATCTGATTTGATATCTAAATTGAAGGATTTTCAGATCGCGATTCCATCTTGGGCCTTGGGCACAGGTGGGACGCGATTTGGTCGTTTTTCAGGAGGTGGAGAACCTCGTAATTTGGAAGAAAAAATTGCAGATGTAGGTTTATTGCACGCATTGAACCAAACTTCAGGAGCAATTTCCTTGCATATTCCTTGGGATAGTACGACTAATCCAGCGGCGATTAAAGCCTTAGCAGCTCAGCATGGTTTAGCCTTTGATGCCGTTAATTCAAATACTTTTCAAGATCAAGCGAATCAAGCATTGAGCTATAAATTTGGTTCATTGCAACACGTAGATGCAGCGGTAAGAAAACAAGCAGTTCAACATAATATTGATGTAATTCAACAAGGGATTGAGTTAGGTTCTAAGTCTTTGACCGTTTGGTTGTCGGACGGTTCTTGTTTCCCTGGGCAACTGAACTTCAGAAAAGCCTACGAACGTACCGTTGAAAGCTTAAAAGAAATATATGCAGCTTTACCGGGCGACTGGAAGTTGTTTTTAGAATACAAAGCGTACGAGCCTAATTTCTATTCAACTACAGTAGGAGATTGGGGCCAATCATATTCCATGGTGAATAAATTGGGAGAAAAAGCATATACTTTAGTGGATTTAGGTCATCATTTGCCCAATGCCAATATTGAGCAAATTGTTTCATTATTGTTGATGGAAGGTAAATTGGGTGGTTTTCATTTCAATGATTCCAAATATGGTGATGATGATTTAACTGCTGGGTCCATTAAACCTTACCAGCTATTCTTGATTTTCAACGAATTAGTGGATGGGATGGATGCCAAAGGGATGAATCATGCCAAAGATTTGGGTTGGATGATTGACGCCTCTCATAATGTAAAAGATCCACTAGAAGATTTGTTGCAATCTGTTGAAGCTATTCAAATGGCTTATGCCCAAGCTTTATTAGTTGATCGCGCCGCATTAGAAGTCGCAAGAAATGCGAATGATGTGGTGGCATGTCAGGAGATTTTACAAACAGCTTTCCGTACAGATGTTCGTTCGCTAGTAGCACAAGCTAGATTAGAACTAGGGGGAGCCTTAGATCCTTTGGCTTTATTCCGCGACTTAGGTATTAGAAATCAATTGATTCAAGAAAGAGGTGCCAAAACTCAGGCTACGGGATTATAAAGATGTCAGTGGTGGAGAAACTTCCTGTAATTGCAATTTTTGATATTGGCAAAACCAATAAGAAATTATTCCTTTGGGATAAGAACTACCAGATTGTATTAGAGAAAAGCCAAAATTTTGCTGAGATTCCAGATGAAGATGGATTCATGGGTGAAGATTTGGCTGCAGTGCAAGCGTGGGTATTGGCTTCTTTTGCCGAAGTACAACAAGATCCTCGATTCGATATTTTAGCCTTGAATTTTTCAGGTTACGGAGCCACCGTTGTATTTATCAATGAGCAAGGAGAATCCGTTTTACCTTTATATAATTATTTGAAGCCATTTCCTGCTGATTTAGCTAATGCATTTTATGCACGTTATGGTGGAGAATCTGAAGTTGCTCGAGCTACGGCATCACCTATTTTGGGGAGTTTGAATTCGGGCATGATGGCTTACTGGATGGCAAAAGCCACTAAAAATCAAGATAAAGGAATTCGATGGGTATTACATTGGCCCAATTATTTGTCGAGTTTGTTTACCCACCAATTTTACACAGAATTAACCTCGGTAGGTTGCCATACCCATTTGTGGGATTTTGACCATCAACGTTATCATGAATGGGTAGAAAAGGAAGGATTGATACAGATGCTACCACCAACGGTATTGGCACATCAAACATTTCCAATGAATGGTTCCAGCTTGCCAGTGGGAGTGGGTTTGCATGATTCCTCTTCTGCATTAATTCCTTACTTGAAGCAATTTAAAGAGCCATTTTTATTATTGTCGACAGGTACATGGTGTATTTCTATGCACCCATTCAATGCGCAACCATTGACTCCGGTTGAATTGAAAAACGATGTTTTGTCATTTTTGCAATACAACGGTAAGCCAGTCAAAGCTGCTAGATTGTTTGCTGGAAATGAGCATGAAATTCAATTAAAAAGATTACAAGCTCATTTTGCCGTAGATAAAAAAGCCCATTTAACGGTACCTTATTCTACTCATTTGAATGCGCTACTTAGCCATCAAATAGAAAATAAGATGCCTTCCTTGAAAGAAGCAAATGCTGCTTTTTTAGCTAATTCAGGCTTTGATTCTCGTGATTTAGGTATTTTTGAAAATTTCGAACAAGCATACCAACAGTTTATGGTAGATTTGGTTGTTCAGCAAATATATTCGTTACGCCTCCTATTGGACTCATCTCCTGTTGATCGCATTTTGGTAGATGGAGGATTTAGTAAAAATGAAATTTATATGCGGCTTTTGGCCTATGCGTTTCCAGAAGTTGCTATCTATGGTGCCGAAGTAGCACAGGCTAGTTCTTTAGGAGCAGCCTTAGCCATACATTCAACCTGGAATGATCAAGAAATACCCATTAATTTGGTGAGCCTAAAAAGATATGAAGCATGCGAGTAGCCTTATTTGTTCCTTGTTACATTGATCAATTTTATCCACAGGTAGCAATAGCTAGTTTAGAATTATTGGAGAAATTGGGATGTGAAGTTATTGTGCCCGAGAATCAAACTTGCTGTGGGCAACCCATGGCTAATTCAGGTTTTGCACATATTACAGGGGGATGTGATACGAATTTTTCAACTAATTTCTCAGGCTTTGATTATATCGTGGGACCATCAGGCTCTTGTGTATTGCATTTGAAAGAACATCATCCAGATTCAAAAATCAGATCTAGTGTATATGAAATTTGTGAGTTTTTAGTCGATGTCTTGAAGGTAAAATCATTGCCATCCTATTTTCCACATAAGGTAGGCTTGCACCAAAGTTGCCATGGTCAGCGAGGTTTGCGCATTTCCTCCATGACTGAATTGAATGAAAAGCCTTTTTCTAAGTTGACTTATTTATTGGATTTAGTAAAAGGTTGTGAGTGGAAATATCCAGAGCGACAAGATGAATGTTGTGGGTTTGGCGGTACATTTTGTGTGACCGAAGAGGCAGTCTCGGTAAAAATGGGACAAGATCGCATACTAGAACATCAAGCCAATGAGGTAGAATACATCGTAGGGGCAGATACTTCATGTTTAATGCATATGGAAGGGATTCTGAAACGTTCAGCATCAAATGTAGGAGTGAAACACATCGTAGAAATATTGAATGCACATGCTTAGTCACGCGGAAGCTTCTGAGAAATTCATTGCCAATCAAGAAAGAACGGATTGGCATGATGATACCTTGTGGTTTGTAAGAGCCAAACGAGATAAGGCTAGTAAGTTGCTTCCTGAGTGGGAGGCATTACGAAATCAAGCTTCTCAAATTAAGGAGCATATCCTTAGTAATTTGCCTCAATATCTCTTGGAGTTTGAGGCAAATGCACAGGCCAATGGCGTTCAAGTTCATTGGGCGAAAGATGCTCATGAACATAATGAAATCGTTTATTCCATCATTCAAAAACATGGAGATAAGGCTTTGGTGAAAAGCAAATCAATGTTAACTGAGGAATGTCATTTGAATGCTTATTTAGAGCAAAAAGGGATTGATGTAGTTGATACAGACTTGGGCGAGCGTATTGTTCAGTTTAGAAAAGAAGTACCTAGTCATATTGTATTACCAGCCATTCACCTAAAAAAGGAGGATGTTGGAGAAACATTCCATCAACATTTAGGAACTCCCAAGGGGAATAAGGATCCACAATTTTTAACAGAAGCAGCTAGAATTCACTTGAGAGAGAAGTTCTTAGGAGCTAAAGTAGCCATTACTGGGGTCAATTTTGCTGTTGCCGAAACGGGTGAATTTGTGGTTTGTACCAATGAAGGTAATGCTGATATGGGTGCCCATTTGTCGGATGTGCATATTGCTTGTATGGGGATTGAAAAAATTATTCCTAAGCGACAAGACTTAGGTGTTTTTCTTCGTCTTTTGGCACGGAGTGCGACAGGACAATTGATTACAACCTATTCAAGTCATTTTGCCAAACCACGTGACGGTCAAGAAATGCACATTGTTTTGGTAGATAACGGTCGTTCGAGGCAATTGGCTCGTGATGAATTTAGAAATTCGTTAAAGTGCATTCGATGTGCTGCTTGTTTTAATACCTGTCCCGTTTATCGTAGAAGTGGTGGGCATAGTTATCACCAACCAGTAGCGGGTCCTATTGGGTCCATTTTAGCGCCTAATTTTGATAAAAAGGCTAATGTAGATTTGCCTTTTGCTAGTACTTTATGCGGAAGTTGTTCCAATGTTTGTCCTGTTAAAATCAATATTCATGAGCAGTTATGGTTTTGGCGACAAGATTTAATGAAAGAAGGATTGGCACCGGCAGGTAAAGTATTTGGTATGAAATTGATGGCATGGCTGATGTCAAGCCCCGCTGTATTTAGAATGGCTGGGGGAATTGGTAGAAAAGTCATGAATTGGTTTCCATTTTTAGTGAACAATGGAATGAATCCATGGTATAAGCAAAGGGAAATGCCTTCGCCTCCCAAACAAAGTTTTCAGGAATGGTATAAATCGAATCGATCATGAGTAGTCGGGAAGAAATAATCAAGGCTTTGCAGGAAGTGAAAGTGCCTGCTAAGGCATATCCAGGGGCATTCACAGCTCAGGTGATTGGAGATGATATCTTGGCAGACTTTCTCCATGCTATGGTAGTAGTTAGTACTACTGTTATTCAAGTGAAAGAAGCAGCAGATGCCGCTCCAGCATTAGATAAACATTTTCCTAACATGCAACGCGTTCGTCTGAACCCATTAGCTGATGGATTAAGTTTAGCGGATATCGATGTATTGGAAATAGATGGGGATTTTGGTGTGGCTGAAAATGGAGCCATTTGGTTGGATGACTCCACCTTACCGCATCGTGTGGCACCGTTTATTTGCCAACATTTAGTGATTTATTTATCTCAAAAGAATCTTTTGCCCACTTTGCAAGAGGCGTATATACGCTTGGGTGATAAACAAACAGGCTTTGGTGTCTTTTTATCGGGCCCATCCAAAACAGCAGACATTGAACAATCGTTGGTGATTGGTGCTCATGGTGCTAGGAGTTTGGTGGTGGTGTTGACCGAATGCTAAACGCTGGCAAGGTTCCGAACCTTGACAGCGTTGGGTGATGATTGCCTTTCGAAGCAAAGGTCCTTCGGTCAACGATTTTATTTCTAAATTATTGGATCAGTAAATTGATATTGACAGGATTGATTGCTTTGGAATCCCAATACTCCTTTTCAATAAATTGATAATTTCTTAGGTCATATCCATTGGTCAAAGAGCAAGAATAAAATTGCATCCAATAGATAAATCCATGACAGTAAAGTCCAAGAAAAAGCTTTTTTTTTTCTATCTTGTCCCAATAAGCTTATTTATCATATGAAAGTCTCTCGGAGAAAATTTATTGGGCAGTCCGCATTAGGATTTGCCGCATTTAGTATTGTTCCACGCCATGTATTAGGTAAGGGTTATTTAGCCCCAAGCGACCAATTAACTAAGGCCATTGTTGGTACTGGTGGAATGGGTCGTGGACATATTCCTTATGCAGGTACAAGGGTAGTAGCTCTTTGCGATGTGGACAAAAAGAATCTACAATTAGGTTTAAATGAGGTAGAGAAAGGAGTGAAATCCTTTAGTGATTACCGCGAGTTAATTCAATTACCAGAAGTGGACATCGTTCACGTAGCAACTCCTCCTCACTGGCATGGAATTATTGCTGCTGATGCTGTTAAGGCAGGTAAGGATGTGTGGTGTGAAAAACCAATGACACGTACCATTGGGGAAGGAAAAAGATTGACAGAGGCAGTGCAACAGCACGGCCGGATCTTTCGTTTAAACACCTGGTTCCGTTTTGAAGGTAATTTTTATGGAATGAATACCACCATTAAGCCAATCAAGAAATTAGTTGATTCTGGTTTATTAGGATGGCCTTTGAAAGTAACCATCTCTAGACATACAGGTTTTGATTGGAAATTCTATTGGGTAGGTAAAACAGGCTTAACCCAACAGCCCGTTCCTGCTGAATTAGATTATGACATGTGGTTAGGACCAGCTCCATACAAACCTTATAATGTACACCGTACGCATCAGACATTCCGTGGTTATTGGGATTATGATGGAGGTGCCTTAGGTGATATGGGTCAACATTACATTGATCCTGTTCAATATTTATTGGGTAAAGATGATACTAGTCCTATTTATGTAGAAGTGGATGCACCTGTGCAGGATGCAGATGCTGTAGGTACATTCCGTCGGATTACTTACACCTTTGCCGATGGTTGTCAAATCGTTTTAGATGGAGAAGGTAGAGATGAAAATGTTGCCTACATCGAAGGTCCAAAAGGAAAAGTATTCCGTGGATTTAAAACAGACATTCCTGACTTAGAACGTAAATTGGCAGAATTCCCTGAGCCGCCAGCTCAACAAACAGATTTTGTAGATGCCGTAAAAGGAAGAAAAACATTTGCATTAAATGATCAAAATGGTCACCGTTCTTGTACCATTGTCAATATGGGTTTAATCGCCATGCGTTTGAACAGAAACCTGAAATTTGATCCTGTAAAACAAGAATTTGTCGGAGATGAAGAGGCCAATCGTTTGATTGACCAACCTATGCGTGCACCATTTACTATGTAATAACAATGAAAAAATATACTACTTCAATACTTAATTTATTGCTGATGGCTGCCCTTTCGCAAGGGACAGTCCTAGCGCAAAAGCAGTCAGCACCTATTTCCGTTAAGACGGGAACCAATGAAGCTGATCGCGCTGCTCGCGTACAAGCGAATTTGAAAATTATTCAAGAATCTACTGATGTGAATACCCAAGCTATCGCTATGTTGGCTTTGCAACCTATCGCTCGAGGGGAATCGATTTCAGTGATTATCCCATTTTTACAAAAGAATCACTTAGCAGGTCCTGCGGCTCGTTTATTGGTTAAATTGGCTCCTTTTGGTCAAGACCAAGTGGGGAAAGCTTTGTTGGCAGCTTTACAAAATGGTAACGCGGCTTATCAAAAAGATATGATTCAAGCTCTAACCGACATAAATTATAAAGCCGCTGGTTCAGCCATTGAAGCTTTATATCCATCGTCGGATCAACGTACCAATCAATTGATTTTAAGAGCAATAGCTGCTTTAGGTTCTCCTAATGCAAATAAAATTTTAAAAGAACAAGCGGCTAAAGCCAATGGTGCATATGAGCCTACGCAGGCTTTGGAATCCTATTTAGCTTTTGTTAAGTCAGCTAAAGATGCCAATGGGCTTAGTCCTTTAAATGTAACTTCTTGGCCTGCTGGTTCTCAAATAAAGGTCAGTGATGTACTTTTATCTAAGTCAAAAACTCCCGTAGCTTATTTGTTAGGAGCATTTGCTAAAACTTCTAATAATGAAGTAGAGGCTTATTTGGTTAAACATCTGATGAAGCATGCCAAAGCTAGTGATGCTAGTCAGGTAGCAGCAGCTTTCTCTAAGTGGTCTGATGCCAAGAAAACATCTTTTGTTCAAGCTGCTGGAAATGCGAAAGTTGCCTGGGCTTTAGCTCAAGTGACCGTGTCTGAAACATCTAAAAATGCAGGATTAAGAACAGCAGCTTCCATAGCTCGTTTGAAAATCCAAGGTAACGCTGGCTTAGCCAAAGTTTGGGCAACAGCTGCTAATGCTGAAGTGGACGGTGTTGCTGTAGGAGAAGTGGCTAGCAATTTAGCTGCGAATAGCTTTTTTGAGAAAAACGTAGCGTCCTATTCTCAGTTGAGTGCATCTCAACAAACCATTTTGTTGATTTATGCTTCTTACCGTCAATGGCCAGCTATCAAATCACATGTTTGGAATGCTGTACAATCCAATGACGCTACACGTGCTGCTGCTTATCAAGTATTATTCAGATGGGTTAGTCCTGCTGATTTTGATATCATTGCTCAAAAACTTTCTAATGCAAGTTCGGAGAGTGAAGTAAAACACTTACAAAGCTGTGTTACCCAAATTCAAAAATTGGATCCGACTGTCGCTAGCAAAGTGAATGGTTATGCGGTGAAAGCGAAAAATCAGTTGAACTGGATTCCATTTGTTTCAGAAGCAGAATCATTGGTATGGTTAGGCGATTTAGTGAAAAAATCCAAGAATTTGGAAGCCATTAAAGCCTATGTGAAGAGTAATGGTAAGGCTACACAAAATGTTACTCAACAAATCTTACGTTACCGGAATGCCTTGGATTTAACCCAAGATATGGATACTCGTGCTTTGGTATTTAGAGGTTTGGGTCGTTGCCCAAGTTTATCTGCTATGAGAACCTTGCAAATAGGTTTACAAGAGGCCAATGCTCGTTCGGTTGCAGCCGATGGTTTAACTAATTTATTTGTGGGAAATCCAGAATTACAAAGTCAAATGACCAAGGCTTGGGTTTTAGAAGCCTTGCCTTTTGTTTCTTCTGCTGATTTACGTACTTCTGCTCAAAAGGCCATTGATGCTTTAGGAAATAAGGTAGGTTTTTATTCCATGTTCAATGGTAAGGATTTATCGGGTTGGAAAGGCCTAGTAGAAAATCCAGTGAAACGCCGTGCCATGTCGGCTGATAGCTTAGCTATTAAGCAAGTAAAAGCGGATGAGAACATGCGTAAAGGTTGGTATGCCAAAGATGATCAATTGCATTTTACTGGTCATGGAGACAACCTTTGTTCAGTAAAAGATTACCAAGATTTTGAAATGTATGTCGATTGGAAAATTGAAAAAGATGGTGATGCTGGCATTTATTTACGCGGTGCTCCACAAGTTCAAATCTGGGATATTGCTCGTGTTAATGTAGGAGCCAATGTAGGTTCAGGTGGATTATATAACAATCAGATCAATGCTAAAAATCCATTAAAATTAGCGGATAACCCAGTAGAAGAATGGAATACATTCTACATTAAAATGGTGGGTGAGCGTGTAACGGTGTATTTGAATGGAGAGTTAGTAGTAGATAATACCATTTTAGAAAACTATTGGGATCGTAAAATTCCCATTTTTGTGAAAGATGCCATTGAATTACAAGCTCATGGTAACCACATTGTTTATCGTAACATCTATGTTAAAGAATTAGAACCTCAGCCATTGCAGACACTTTCAGATGAAGAGAAAGCACAAGGATTTGAGCTGTTATTTGATGGGTCTTCTTTATTCAAATGGACAGGAAATACGACGGATTATGTACCTGAAAATGGTAATTTGGTGATTTATCCTAAGCGTGGAGGAAAAGGTAATTTGTTTACGAAAAACGAGTATGCCAACTTCCACTTTAAATTTGATTTCCAATTAACGCCTGGTGCAAATAATGGATTGGGTATTCGTGCTCCATTAACAGGAGATGCTGCTTATGTGGGCATGGAATTACAAATCTTGGATAATACCGCTCCTGTATATGCTAATTTGCAGCCATACCAATACCATGGTTCTGTATATGGAATTATTCCTGCAAAGAAAGGTTTCTTAAAGCCGGTGGGTGAGTGGAATCAACAAGAAGTAATTGCTGAGGGAAATCACATCAAAGTGATTTTGAACGGAGAGGTGATTTTGGATGGAGATATAGCAGAAGCAACCAAAGGTGGAACTCCTGACCATAAAGAACATCCAGGATTATTTAACCCAAAAGGACATATTGGATTTTTAGGTCATGGAAATGAATTAAAATTCCGAAACATTCGAGTGAAAGAGCTTGTTCCAGTAGAAACAAAATCTAAAAAACGTAAATAGAATTTCGTTTATCTTATTAAACCAATCAACAATGGAGTCGATCGAATTACTGATTAATCGTAAAAAGGTGAAAGTGGAAGTGGATTCCAATACACCTTTGCTTTGGGTTCTTAGAGATCATTTGTCTCTGGTAGGAACCAAGTATGGTTGTGGTATTGCCCAATGTGGCGCTTGTACTGTCTGGTTAGATGGAGAACCCATGCGTTCTTGTGTTTTGCCTGTTTCTGCGGTGGGTAAATCGGCTGTTACGACCATTGAAGGTTTAAATGAAAAAGCGGAGCACCCAGTTCAAGTAGCTTGGGATGAATTAGATGTACCTCAATGCGGCTATTGTCAAGCAGGTCAAATTATGACTGCGGCAGCTTTATTGAAGAAAAACCCGAAACCCAGCCATGATGATATTGTGGCTGGAATGTCGGGAAATATTTGTCGCTGTGGTACTTACCACCGGATTCATAATGCGGTGAAACGTGCTTCTGAAATTGCTTCTGCATCCAACTCTTCTAAAAAGAAATAAAGATGAAAACGACAAGAAGATCATTTATTCAGAAGACAGCCCTCTTGAGTGGTGTTTTTTCCTTAGGATTTGACTGGTTCGAATCCAAGGCTAATGCCGGCATCATCCAACAGATGAATCCAGTTTTAGATGCTAATCGTTTCAATGCTTTTTTATCCATTGAAAACACAGGCAAAGTAATTTTGTATTCTCCTAATCCAGAAATTGGACAAGGAATTAAAACGGCATTTCCCATAGTTGTTGCAGAAGAACTTGATGTAGATTGGAAACAAGTGGAAGTGCGTCAAGCGAATTTAGATACACAATTATTCGAACGTCAAGTGACAGGGGGTAGTGGTGCCTTGAAACACTCTTGGGAGCGTTTACGTAAAGCTGGTGCTACTGCCAGACAGATGTTAGTTCAAGCAGCAGCTCAGCAATGGGGTGTTGATGCCATTAGCTGTAAAACTTCCAAAGGTTTTGTTATTGGACCAAACAAAGGTCAAAAATTAGCCTATGGTGCTTTGGTGGATGCAGCTTCAAAGCTACCCGTTCCTTCGGAAGTGACCTATAAGAGTCGTTCTGATTATCAGTTGATTGGTAGTTTTGTTAAAGGAGTAGATAATTATAAAGTCCTGACTGGAAAACCACAATACGGTTTAGATACCCAGAAGTCGGGCATGGTAGTGGCTCAAATCGTCCGTCCACCTGCTTTTGGATCTACTTTAGTATCCTTTGATGCTGCGGAAGTAAAAAAGATGCCAGGAATCATCGACGTGGTTTCTTTCAAAAATAAAGTGGCTGTAGTAGGTAAATCTACTTGGGAAGTCATGCAAGCCAGAAAAAAGCTTGTTTGTTCTTATTCAGATACTAGTAATTTAGAAAGTGATAGTACGCACCAGAAATGGTTTGATGAGGGGATGAAGACCGACAAAGTAAAGGTTGAGCGGAAGGATGGTGATTTTCATGCAGCCATAGCTAAAGCAGCTAAGGTGATTGAAGCCACTTACGAGTGTCCTTTCTTATCACATACTCCGATGGAACCCATGAACTTCTTTGCGGATGTGCGCCCTGGTTCGATCTTATTAGCAGGCCCTACTCAAGTTCCTCAGTCAGCTCAAAAAGCAGTAGCTACTTTGTTAGGTGTTCCTGAAAATACCATTCAGGTAGAATTGACTAAAATGGGTGGAGGTTTTGGTCGTCGATTAAACAATGACTATGCTTTAGAAGCGGCAGAACTTTCTAGCATCATTAAAATGCCTGTTAAAGTGATGTGGACGCGTGAAGATGATATGACTGGAGGGATTTATCGTCCAGCAGTTAGATATCACTTTAAAGCGGGTTTAAATGAGAAAGGTGAGATGATTGCCTTCTACTTACGTGGAGTAGGTTTGAATGCTGGTAATAGTACTCGACAAGATAATTTCCCAGTTGGAGCCATTGATAACGTATTGATTGAATCATTCAATTATAATTCAGCGATTACTACGGGACCTTGGCGCGCGCCAATTACCAACTTCTTGGCTTCGGCAGAACAATCCTTCTTGGATGAGGTAGCTGCAGCAGCTGGTAAAGATCCGATTCAAATGCGTTTGGATTGGTTGCAAAAAGTAAAAACCAATCCTGTTGGAAAGATTACCTACGAACCTGATCGCTTTATTGAAGTCATCAAACAAGTGGCTGAAAAGGCAAAATGGGGTAAGAAAGGGGCTAATGTTCATCAAGGATTTAGTGTTTATTTCTCTCATTTATCCTATGTAGCCCAAGTAGCAGAAGCTAAAATAGTGGATGGAGAGGCCAAAGTTACCCATCTAACTGCAGTTACTGATTGCGGTGAGGTAATTAACCGTTCTGGTGCTGAAAATCAAGTGATTGGAGGTATTATTGATGGCTATGGCCATGCCATGTTTAGCAAATTGAGTTTTGATAAAGGAGTTCCTCAGCAAAAGAATTTCGATACATATAAATTGATTCGTGGAAATGAAATTCCTACTGTGGAGGCTCATTTTGTGAATAATGGAATTGCACCAACAGGTTTGGGAGAACCTGCTTTACCACCAACAGGGGGAGCAGTGGCCAATGCCTTGTTTGCAGCAACCAAGAAACGCTTGTATCGTCAACCTTTTGCAGGCCCTGATAATGCAAATCTCTAAGGCCAACGGCCCCATTATTTGGTTAACAAATTTACGTGTCATTGCGACTCTCGCAGTGATTTTGATTCACTCAGCAGCTAACTTGCTGCTGAGTTTTCATCGTGTTCCTGATGCTTTATGGTGGAATGCCAATGTCTATAATGGCTGCATGCGTTTTGCTGTGCCCATTTTTGTCATGCTAACAGGTGCCTTAGTTTTAGGAAAAGAGGAGCCTTATGGGGCATTTGTTTCAAAATCATTTCAAAGAATCGTTGTCCCATTCTTATTTTGGAATATCTTTTTTGTGTATTTCAATTGGGCTGTTCGAATGCGAGGTAGATCATTTCATTCAGTTGAGGAATTGATACGTTGGATAGGTCAACAATATTTTACAGGTGGTTCCTACCATTTTTGGTATGTGTATATGGTCATTGGGCTTTATTTATTCATACCTATCATGAGTACTTGGATTCGGATGGCCTCAGAAAAACAGATTCAGTACTTTTTAGGTATTTGGTTACTGACCATTATTTTCAATAATCCTCATTTTCCTGTTCTAGATTCACCCGTGCCTTTGCCTTATTTTACGGGCTATTTGGGTTATTTGGTGTTGGGATATTATTTGCGACATAAAGACTTCAGTAATTTGAGTCAAATACGTTTTTGGGCAATGGCATTATTTGTTATCGGAACGGCCTGGACATTGATTGGAACCTATCAATTATCCCTACGCGATGGAAAATTTTATGGATTGCTATATGCTAACTTTTCTCCTTCTGTAGTGCTTTCTACGGCCGGATTGTTCTTGCTTTGTAAATACTTTCCTTTTGAGATTCGTGTCTTAATTCCTTTGAGAGAATGGATTAGCTCCCATAGTTATGGGATATATTTAGTCCATATTTTGGTCTTATTTTACATCGCCAAATTGGGGATACACTATAAATTGGTACATCCAAGTTTAGGAATACCTGTGACAGCATTTAGCTGTTTGTTGATTTCTGGGGCTATTGTCTGGTTACTGAGAAAAATCCCAGGAGGCGCCAAGGTTTCAGGTTAATTACATGCGGATAATGGAGCCGTCTTGCATTTCAATGATGCGCTGCGTACGAGAAGCAAACTCATTGTCGTGCGTAACAATTAACAAAGATTGACCATAGTTTTCTGCCAATTCTTTGAAAATATCGAATACGATTTCACTGTTTTTTTTATCCAAATTTCCTGTGGGCTCATCTCCCATAATGATCAAAGGGTCATTGATGAGTGCTCTAGCGATAGCTACACGTTGTTTTTGCCCACCTGAAAGTTGATTCGGCTTTTTTAAAGCTTCATTTTCAATGCCAAGAATTTTCAATTTTTGATAGGCCCTTTCTTTGATTTCTTTAGGGGAATACTTGCCCAATTTTTGACCGGGTAACATCACATTTTCTAAAACAGAGAATTCATTCAATAGATAATGAAATTGAAATACAAAGCCAATTTTTTCATTGCGAACAACGGCCAATTCCCCTTCATCTTTTCCTTGCATGGATACTTCATCTATGATGAGATTTCCCTCATAATCGGTATCCATTGTGGAAAGAATGTACAATAAGGTGGATTTTCCGCAACCTGATTTGCCTATCACCGAGACAAACTCGCCTTTATTCAGACTAAAGGATATATTCTTAAGCACCGGTATTGTTACTGGATCATGAAAGCTTTTACTGATACCCTGTGCTTCTAAAATGATTTGGCTCATACTACTTTCCTCTAATGATGATAACAGGGTCTATTTTGCTCGCTTTCCGGGAAGGGAAGTAGCCTGCTAGATAAGTGGTAATGATGGCAAATGTAGACCCAATCAGATAATATCTTGGATTATAGTTGATGGGGTAGGTTTTTACTGTAGGCAAGGAACTAGTGTTGAAAGGTATTTGATCGATGATTGCTGATAAACCAAATCCTCCTAAAAGGCCTAAAATGCCTCCAAAGACTCCTATGCTCAAGGCAATTAAAATAAAAATACGATTGACATCTTTCCCGGAAAATCCAATGGCTTTCAAAATAGCAATGGAATCCATTTTTTCATAAATCATCATATTGAGGATATTGTAAATTCCAAAACCAGCTACAATCAATAAGGTAACTCCCACGGCATAGGAAATCAGACTTCTAACAGAACTACCCGTTTCAAATTGGGAGTTGGCAGTTTGTATATCAATGGCCTGAATTTCATAAATTCTTTGGTATTCCTTTGCCACATTAGGGGCCAAAAGAATGTCATTTAATTTTACTTGTAAGTCGGTAATGTAATTATTGGATTCACCCAATAATTTCTGTGTCGTTGATATGGAAGCATAGCTCTGTACATTGTCTATATCTTGTAAACCTGATTGAAAAAAACCAACCACTTTCAGCGAAAGGCGTTCTCCTTTACTCGAGGTGACTTGTACCACATCTCCAATTTGAGCCAACATCTTTTCTGCCGCTCCTTTGCCCAGAATGATACTATTGGGGATATTTTTGAGATCCATATAATTTCCTTCAGTTACGTAATCGTTGAAGAAAAAGAGTTTGTTTTCAGCTTCAGGATCTATGCCATTGATGACCCCTGTAATTTCAATAACTCCCACATTATAAAATACTTGAGCCGTAACTTTGGGTGCCACACCAAGAACTCGAGAATCAGACTTTAAATTTTTAATGATGGCTGCGCTATTTTGAATCTCTAATCTTTCCGATTTGGGTTTGATGGAACGGATGAAGTTGTATTGCTTCGTTTTTTTAGATTGAAGATCTATCGGTTGAAAATCAGAAGCTTTCATTTCTTTGTATAACCTTACATGAGGTGTTCGGTTTAGAATGAGGCCATCTAACAAATCATTTAAGCCCGACATAAAGCTTAATAAGGTGATAAACATAGTGATACTGAAAGTAACACCAATGGCGGCCACCAAAGTTTGTCTCCAACGGGCTAAAAGTAGAGATACGGCAATATTTTGAATTAATTTAAAATTCATTTACCGGGCATTTTGATTTCATCCTTGGCATTTAGCCCTTGAATAATTTCCACTTTTTTAAAATCCTTCAAACCTGTTTTTACGACGATCGTATCTCCAGAAGCTTTAATGACCAAACTATCTTTGACTAAATAATTTCTAGGAATTAACAAGGTTTTTTCTTTTTTGAATAGGATGATATTGGCTTCAAACGTGACATTGGGAAACAAGGTGGCCGGTTTTTGAGTGAATTTGGCTTCTACTAAAAACGTCTTGCTCCTCTCATTCATGATGGGATATATCTTGGTTACTGTGGCATCAAATACCTGTCCTTTGTAGGCGTCAAGTGTCAATAGTACAGGCAAACCTACCTTGACTCTGAAAATATCATCTTCATCAACTTGCATCTCCAAAATGAATTGCGAGGGATTTCCAACAATGGCAAGAGGTGTTTGAGGGCTGACAATTTCCCCTTTCAATTTTAGCAAATCATACACGATACCATTTACTTTACTTCTCACGGTGAAGTCGGCACTTAGTTGTTTTGAAATAGAAAGGTTTTTGATGGATTGCTTGGCATTGAACTGAATCTGACGTTTCAAATCCTTTAATTTTAATATAGAGGACAAATAAGCGGCTTTAGAGTTTTCGTAAGCTAGTTCTTTTTGTTCTAATTCTACTTGAGTCCCAATTTGTTGTTTCCATAAGGCCCTTTGGCGAACCAATAGAGTAGAATCTGTTTTCCATTTATTCTTGGCTAAATCAACGAATAATTGGGCGTCGTTGATCTTGCTTTGATTGTTTGATGCATTAGCAAAGTTAGCTGCCAAAGCGGCATTTTCTTGATTCAATTGCTGAGCTACATGGGAAATAGATAGGATAGGATCTCCTATTTTGACGCTGTCACCTTCTTGAACAAAGATTTGATCTACGATACCACTTACTGGTGCAAATGCCTGATATTGGTCTAGGCTTTTCAATGTGCCAGAGGCATAAACAGACTCGGAAATAGGCCCTTCACTCGGAAAGGTAGTTTCTTCTTTTTTGTTACAAGCACTCAAACTTAGTAGTAAGAGCGATATATAAATCCATTTCATGTTACAATTTACTAAATAGTTGTTGGCTATTTATATGAGAATTATCATTTAAAAAAAGAGCTTAGGTAGCTAAGCTCTTTTTTTAAATGATATCTCAAATTGTCTTCATATCAATGACAAATCGATATTTAACATCGGATTTGATGATTCGCTCGTAAGCCTCATTGATTTGATTCATGGGAATCAATTCAATATCTGATAGAATATTGTGTTCTGCACAGTAATTCAGCATTTCCTGGGTCTCGGCAATTCCACCAATGTTGGATCCTATGATACTTCTTCTTTTGGAAATCAAGCTGGCTGCAGCAATTCGATGATCCTCAGGAGGAATACCTACAATCAGCATTTTTCCCTCTAATTTCAAGAGGTTAAGAAATGCATTCATGTCGTGATGTGCTGCTACTGTATTTAAAATAAAGTCAAATTGATTACTCAATTTTTTCATTTGTTCTTTATCGGTCGACAAAACAAAATGGTGCGCCCCAAGTCTTTTAGCATCAGCTTCTTTAGAAGGGGAAGTACTCAACATGGTCACTTCTGCACCCATGGCAACAGCAAATTTGACCCCCATATGACCTAGTCCACCTAAACCTAAAACGGCTACTTTATGTCCTTTGCCTACACCAGCAAATTTAAGTGGAGAATAGGTCGTGATTCCTGCACAAAGTAAAGGCGCCACTTGGTCTAAATGATCCGTAAACGGGATATGTAAGGTGTATTTTTCATCAACAACAATGTTGGAAGAATAGCCTCCGAAAGTAGGTGTTTTTCCATCTCTTTCATATCCATTGTAGGTAGGCGTGAAGTTATTATCACAATATTGTTCTTGACCACCTTGGCAAGATGGGCATGTGCGACAAGAGTCCACAAAAACTCCCACACCAGCTGTTTGTCCCACCTTAAATTGGGTCACAGCTGAACCTACAGCTTTGACGATTCCTACAATTTCATGTCCTGGGACAATTGGGTAGACGGATGGTCCCCATTCTGAGCGAGCCATGTGGATATCAGAATGGCAAACGCCACAGTATAAAATGTCAATAGAGACGTCATGAGCACCTAAATCTCTACGTTCAATCGGCATAGGAGCTATCGCCGAATCTTTATTAATGGCACCGTAACTTTTTACTGGATTCATAGGAGTATTTGTTTTAAAGGGGTAGGTAATGAATTAAGCTTTCTGTTAGCCTATGTAAGCTTCAGTAAGCTTTGTCAAATTTTGAAAATTTGACAAAGCTAAATTGACAAAGCTAATTGACAAAGCTAATTGACAAAGCTAAATTGAAAATGCTAATCTAATCGCAAATCTATGGGGAAATAGATAAAGAGGTATCCTGATTTGAAAGAAAATCATAAGTTTGATTATTTCACTACAGGAAAGGCGACTATCCGTAAACGAGTAAATCCAAAGGGAATTAAGGTAATCTTCTCAATTTTTTCTTCTGCTGGTCCCAAATAATCTCCATTTCGTGTGGTAACTGGTTGATATGCAACCCCAGCATGGCTTTTCCAATCAGGTAGTTTTTTGCCTTCCAATACGATTTCCAAAGGAGCACTTTCTTGGTTCCAAAGGAAGTTGCCAGGGAAAGACTTCTTAATTAATTGGGCATTTTCGGCAGGTTTATCCACGAACTTCTTTAACACAGCAAAATTCCAGTCACTTTTTGGTAGAATTTCAAAGTACTCACCTTCTTGGGGATGAACATTTTTTTGAAAGTCTTCTTGAATTTTAAGGGCAAAGATGAGTGGGCCGTATTCAACAGAACGGGAGTTTTTACCCCAGTTTTGAGTTCGGATTTTAGTAGGAAATTGCAAGGTGATTTGATCGCCTGGATTCCATTCTCGAGTGATTTTAGCAATTTGACCTCCCTTTTCTCTTTGTAATTCTTTCCCGTTTAGCCATATAATAGCCTCTTCACACCAGGATGGAATTCTAAATTTCAAAGGGAAAGATTGCTTTTTTTCGGGATTAATGCTGAACTGGATTTGATCCTCAAACGGATAATTGGTCTTTTCTTCAATTTGTACTTTCACTCCTGAAGTCAAAGACGATTCTAGTTTATTGGGTCCATAAACCAAAGCAGCAAAACCACCTTCGGTAGTTTTATACCAAAGGTGCGACATGTATTTGGGCCATGCTTGGTGCATGTTGGCGGTACAGCACGTATATCCGCTATATGGGCCGTAGACATTGTTCATACCTCTCCAAAATGGTAACGAAAAGCTATATACGCCTCTTTTTACTTCCACTTGATTAGCCATGCCAAAGTACTGTTTCCCATTAAAATCTTCGGTGATTTGGGCTGGTAAAGCATTGAATGTCATGCGTTCCAGGGCATCCATGTATTCCGTATCTCCAGTAATCGAAATGATTTGTTCTAGAGAAAACATCGTTTCCGTGGTGGCACATAATTCTGTTCCTTGAATGGGGTCATTCCCATGTAAATCTTCATCTCCAGAAAACATACCATGTGGCAATCCATGCAATGTCATTAAATCTCGAAAACCCGTTTTTAAGGCCTGTAAATAATGTGGGTCTTTTTTTGATTGAGAATAAATGGCGGGCAATTTGATTCCCATACCTACATTGACAGCATGCCGATCCATCCAGTGCTGGTCGTTTTGCTGATATGCTGCCTGAATAGCCCAATCCCTGTTTCCTAATAAATCCGTCCAATTGGTCGTTTGCGAATAGATCAAATCGCCTAATTCCAATAGAAACGGCGCTTTGGTTTGTCGGTATAGCCAATAAACCACCATCAGGTTATCTCCACCTCTCGACTGTGCCCATTCAGTATATTTGACCAAAGGCGTATTTTTTAAATTCTTAAGTTGGAATTGAAAATACTTCGTCATGAATGGAATGACACGCGGATCATGACTTACTTGATAATACTGTTGCAATATTTTCAACATAATCATTCTTGGCCACCAATCCGCAGCTTGATCTCCAGTTTCGGCCATTTTCCCTGTCTCTTTCTCGTATTTGCTATATGGACCAAAGAAGCCAGATGGGCGCTGATGCGATAAGGTCCAGTTGACATAATTCAATACTTTTTTAATTAAGGCAGAATCACCACTTAAATAGGCTGCTGGTAAGGCACCATCCAACCAATAAGGTGTTTCTTCCCAATCATCCCCTTTGCCTCCTAACCAGCCATTATCGGTTTTAATCTTCTTGTGATTTTCATCCAAATGCCCTGTGGAGTTTTTAACCATGACATCCACTTGTTGTTTCAACCAACCTGTTGGACGAATTTGCCCTAAAGGGATCTCTTCATAAGCCAAAGGATTAAGGCGAGATTTCTGAGCCAATAATGGGCCTTGTAAGCTACTACATACAAGTAGGCTAGTGAATAACAGGAAGGTTTTCATCGTTCAAAGGTTTTGTAGGTCAAAAGCCTTATTAGGGCTGTCGCAAATGATAACTTTTAGTTTTGGTAAATGCTCGAATTCCTTGATGCGATAGGGTAGCACCAAAGCCCGAATGTTTGCGGCCACTCCACGGTAAGGCTGCACTTACTCTGTCGCAGCAATTCCAATAGGCAGTACCTGAATCCATTTGAGCTAAAATCTGATTTGCTCTCTTCTCATTGACACTGTATACTGATGAGGTAAGTCCATAAGCGGTATCTTTCATCAAAGCAATGGCTTCTGCATCATCTTTTACTTTTTGTATGCCAATGATAGGACCAAAGGATTCTTCTTTCATCACATCCATTTGGTGATTTACATTCACTAAAACGGTTGGTTCAAAATAATAACCTGTGCCAGCCACTGCTTTTCCTCCAGTCAATACACTTGCACCTAAATCTAAGGCTTGCTTTACTTGTTGTTCCAAAACAGATATTTGTGCTTTTCTGGAAAGAGGACCTAGATAAACGCCATCTTCTGTTGGAGCACCCATTTTCCAAGATTTTACTTCTTTGACAAATTCAGCCACGTAAGAATCGTAGACCTTTTCATGGACATAGATTCGTTCTACAGAGCAACAACTTTGCCCATTATTATAAAAAGCACCATCGGCAGTTCCTGCTGCAATTCCTGCGATATCTTGAACTTCATCGGTAATGTATAATGGATCTTTACCTCCTAATTCGCATTGAACTGGAACCATTTTAGGTGCCACCTTCGTATATATTTTTTGGCCAGTTTGATAAGAACCTGTGAAATAATAACCATTAAAAGGCATTTCTAATAGGTTAGCCCCTACTGAACCAGCCCCAATGGCGATTTGGAATACATCTACAGGAACCCCAGCTTGATGGAAATATTTCGCAATCGACAAACCCGTCAAACTTGCATATTCTGATGGTTTATACATCACGGCATTTCCCGCTAAAAGGGCTGGAACAAATACATTGGTGCCTACTAAATAGGGATAATTCCATGCGGAGATATTGCAAATAACACCTAGTGGTTCATAGACTATTTTTTCTTGCATGCCTGAGCCGTCCGACATGATTTCTTCTTTCAGATAGGCCGTTGCATTTTCACAAAGCCATTGGATTCGGGCTCTGGCACCATTGATTTCGTTGCGCGATTGTTGAAGCGGTTTTCCCACTTCTGAACTTAAAATAGAGGCTAATTCTTCCCGATTTTCTTCTAAAAGGGCTGCAAATTTTAATACGATTTCTATTCGCTCGGACAATGGTTTGGCTGCCCAAGTAATTTGACCTTGTTGTAATTGGGTCAATTTTTGTTGTAAAGTAGTTGCGTTATCTTCGGTTAATTCCTGAATAACTTGTTCGGTGGCGGGGTTAATAACTTGCATAATTATGTTGAATGTATAATCGAGGCTAAAAATGATTGTTTGATGTTTTCGGAGAAAGGACTTTTCTCCTTTTCCTCCATACGTTCTGGATGCCATTGCACACAGAGCATAAAAGCTTGATTTTCTTTATTTTGGTATTCCAAGGCCTCAGGGCTATGGGTTTCTGGCGACCAAGCAGAAATGAATAGATTCTGGCCTAGTTGTTTAGTATCTATTGCCTGATGGTGGGCCGAGTTAACTACTCCTGAGCTTTGCTGACTTATAGAGGCTAAAAAGCTCCCTTCGCTAACTTCTATACGGTGCTTTCGGTCGATATTACCCGCTTTTTTATGAATCAAATTGTCCGCTTCTCCCAAGTCTTGAATGAGTTTTCCTCCTTCTACTACTTGAACTAATTGCATGCCACGACAAATTCCTAATAATGGTTTGCGGTATTGTTTGGCAAATAGATAGATGGAAGCTTCAAAATGATCTCGATCGGTTTCGAATTCTTCTGGTTTATGTGGATACTCGGGAGCACCTTGGTAGAGCAAGGTATCGATATCGCAACCACCGCTGAGGACAAATCCGTCACAAGATTCTAGATCAGCCTCCTTGCTATTTTCGGCTTTCAGTTCTAGTAATTCCACTTTCCCCGCAGACACTTCTGGATCAAACCATCGGAGGTAATTTTGGAAATTGGTACTACTAAAACTGATGCCCAAACGGATTTTCATAACTTATAAAGCTTCTAAATATAGGTTTTTGAAATCTTCTCTACTAACTGGTTTTGGGTTGTTAGGATGAGCAAAGTCGGCAATAGCTAAATCAGCTAAGGTTTCCACATGTTCCTCTTTAACACCCACTTCCCGTAGTTTATGGGGGATTCCTATTCGATTATTTAAGTCAAATAAGAAATTCACTACACCTTCTCCACTTTCATCTTTGATCTCTAATGTACGAGCGATGCGACGGAATTTTTCCTCAAAACCAGCGATGTTAAATTTCATACCATAGGGTAGATTGACCGCATTGGCTAATCCATGATGAGTATCCAATAAGGACGACATCGGATGAGCCAGGGAATGAACGACACCCAGGCCTTTTTGGAAGGCTACAGCCCCCATTAAAGAAGCAATGAGCATATTGCTTTTGGATTCAATATCCGGATTTTTGACTGCCTTTTCCATGGATTTAGCAATCAAGGAGATTCCTTCTAATGCGATTCCCTCACAAAGCGGATGCGACATTTTAGCTACATAAGCTTCCAAATTATGCGTTAAGGCATCCATACCAGTTGCAGCAGTTACGGCTGGTGGCAAATCCATGGTTAACATAGGATCAGCAAAGATGGTTTTAGCTAATAATTTGGGTGAAAAAAGAATCTTTTTTTGATGCGTAACATCATCTGCAATGATGGCACTACGACCCACTTCTGAACCAGTTCCAGCAGTGGTTGGTATCGTGATAAAGTGAGGTACGTCATTGGTGACATAAATATCCCCTCCAATCAAATCATCGTATTTAAATAAATCCTCCCGGTGATTGACGCGCAACACCATGGCTCTCGCCACATCCATAGCCGCTCCACCACCAATTCCAATGATAGAATCTCTTTGGTTGGCATCATAGGAATCTACACCTAAGTAAACATCGGATTTTACTGGATTTTTATGAATTTGAGAAAAGACCTCAACTGAGATGTTTTTCTTTTCAAGCGATTGAATAAAGGATTTGAAAAAATCCAAACTTGCAACAACGGGGTCAGTAACCACCAAAGGCTTTGTGAGATCATTTTTTAGTAGATAATCGGCTACTTCGTTGATGGCTCCTGCACCAAAGCGGATGGTTGTCGGAAAATTATACTGTAAAATGGATGAAGACATGTGTTTAAAATATAGGCTTGATTAAATGATTTCAAAATAACGTTTGTATTCCCAGTCGGTCACCGACTTTAAATGCTGTTGCCATTCCCAGGTTCTGGTCATGGTAAAGTGCTCCACAAATTCCTGGCCAAAAATCTCGTTGGCTACGGCCGATTGCTGCATATTTTTGGTGGCATCAATCAAGGTATGAGGAATACTTCCATGGGAATAATCTAAATATCCATTACCCGTGGTAGGATCTTGCAGGTCTAATTCATGTTTAATGCCATAAAGTCCTGCACCTAAGCAGGCAGCAATAGCTAAATATGGATTGACGTCAGCTCCAATGACACGGGTTTCTATACGGGCCGAGCTAGCACCAGCGCTTAACACACGTAAAGCTACGGTTCGGTTATCTAGTCCCCACGTTAGCGTGGTAGGGGCCCAGGCGCCTTCCACTAATCTTTTATAGCTATTGATAGTTGGGGCAAACATGGGTAAAATATGGGGTAAACAATGTAGGATACCTGCCAAATAGTGTTTGGCCATTTTACTTAAATGGTAGGGATCTTGAGCATCGTAAAAAAGGTTGGTCTTGCCATCAGCGTCCCAAAGACTTTGATGCACATGACCACCACATCCTGGTAAATTTTCATCTATTTTGGCCATAAAAGTAGCCATGATTTGATGTTTATAGGCGATCTCTTTTACGGCAGTTTTAAATAAAACAGCTCTATCAGCCGCTTCTAAGGCACCCGAATGGGCAATGGCCGCTTCATAAGTACCTGGTCCAGTTTCAGTATGTAATCCTTCAATGGGTACATTGAAAGATTTAAGTTGTTCGAATAAATCGTTGAAAAAGGGATTATTCAATGTTGTTCTCAACACGGAATACCCAAACATTCCTGGGCTTAAAGGCTTCAGGTTTTTGTACTGCTTATCTTGGGCAGAATCAGGTGTTTCAGCGAAATTAAACCACTCGAATTCTTGGGCAAAAATCGGTGTAAAATGTAGGGCCTGAGCCTCTGCGATAATCTTTTTAAGTAATTGTCGGGGACAAACAGAAGATGCTTTTCCATCTTGTTCTAGAAAATCACCTAGTACAAAAGGAAGGTTGTTTTCCCATGGTATTTGTCGGAAAGTACTTAAATCCAATTGAGCAGGAGTATCTGGGAAACCTGTATGCCAGCCTGTTTTTTTACCTTGGCTATACAATACATCCGCAGCATCCCAACCAAAAACGACATCGCAAAATGTAGTTCCTTTTTCAAGAATGGATAAGAATTTTTCAGTGGAAATGTATTTGCCACGCAAAATACCATCGATATCCGTGAAAGCGATTTTTACTTTCGAGGTAGGATGGCTAGATAAATAGTTTTTTAATTCGGTAGAGGTCATTTTCTAAATTGAAAATTAGGGTTTATGGGTCAATTTAGGGCCAAAAAATCGATAAATGATACTGGTGCCTAGTAAAATAAGGAAATATATGCCTGCTTGAACAGGATTGTAATACATCATGGAAATCATGGATATGGCTGCGATAATCAACGCAATCCATGGGAAGTAGGGAAAAAATGGTGTTTTAAATGGCCGTTCTAGATCTGGCTCATTACGTCTAAGAGCTAAAATAGACACCATGGAGATAAGGTAAAGTGTTAAGGCTCCAAATACAGAAATAGTAATAATTTCTGCGGTTTTACCAGTTAAAAGTGCCATAATTCCCAAAGTCATATTGATGAACAAGGCATTTGTAGGAGTTTGAAATTTGGAATGAACTCGACCAAGAAAAGGAGGAGCTGCATTAACTTTACCCAGTTCATAAGTAGACCGACCTGCCGCTAAAATGATGCCATTGAAGGAGGCAATCAAGCCAAACAATCCTACTGAAATTAATAAATGATACAACAGATTACTGTCACCTACTACGTGCTTTAAAGCTAGAGGAAGTGGAGAGTCGGATAAGGATCCATCCGCTTGATAGACAATGGATTCCCATCCATTGACGCCAATAGAACTAAAAAAGGTTAACATACAAAGAAGGACGAGGGTCAGAATCGCGGATCCAAAACCAATTAAGATCGTTTTTTGTGGATTGATTGCTTCTTCAGCCACATTGGCAACTCCTTCAATTCCTAGAAAAAACCAAATTGCAAATGGGATGGCTGCAAAAAATCCTGACCAACCATGCGGTAGGGGATTACTCTGTAAATGTTTTAGTTCAAAAGCTGGTAATGTTATCCCAGCGAAAAGCAGTAGTTCTCCCACAGCCAGAATGGTAATCGTTAATTCAAAAATAGCGGCAGCTTTGACACCATAGGCATTAAGCGCAGTAAATAAAAAATAGGAGGCAATGGCAATACTAATGATCGGAATTTGGGGAAAGAATAAATTGAAATATGCCCCAATGGCAAAGGCAATAGCTGGTGGAGCAAAGATGAATTCAATGGTTTGAGCCATCCCCGCCACAAATCCCCAAGTAGGCCCTAAAGCTCTTCCTGCATAGTCAAATCCTCCACCTGCTTTAGGAATAGCACAAGCTAATTCAGTGTAAGAAAATGTAAATGTGGTATATAATAGAATGATTAAAAGGGTAGCTAGTCCAAGACCAAGCGTACCTCCTTTTTCCAGTCCAAGATTCCATCCGAAATACATGCCGGATATGACGTATCCGACACCTAGTCCCCACAACATCAGTGGGCTTAAGGTTCTTTTTAATCCAGGTTCCTTTTCTGGGTTCATTTTATAGGTTTTAGAGGCAATAGGTTATAAGACTTTAAATTAGAAAAATATGTCCAAAGCTCAAAATGCTTATATGCTTCTATGTTGAGTATTCGGCCATTTTATTATCAATTTGTTGGACAATTATTGTGAAGGGAAAATCGTTTCAAGCAGAAACATTTAACGCTGTCAAGGTTCGAAACCTTGCCAGCGTTGGCGGCGTGAAGTGATTTTTAGATTAAAAAACCTGATCAATATCTCTATATAAATGTATCGATGCTAGATTTTTTCATTTTTATCATAAGTTTAATTCTTTAGTATTGTAGCTATAAATCAGGTTGATATGAAGAATAAAGTGTTTTTAGATGCACAAGCGGCATTGTTTGATGTTTCATCAGGTGCAACAATTATGGTGGGAGGGTTTGGGCTTGCGGGTATTCCAGAAAATGCCATATCTGAGTTGAGCAAGAAGGGGGTCAAGGGCTTGACTTGTATATCGAATGAGGCGGGAGTCGATGATTTTGGTTTGGGAATATTATTAAAAAATAGACAAATAAAATGCATGATTTCTTCCTTTATTGGGGAAAATGATGTGTTTGAAGAACAGCTTTTATCGGGTGAATTAGAAGTAAAATTGGTTCCCCAAGGAACCTTAGCGGAACGTATTCGAGCAGCAGGGGCTGGAATTCCGGCATTTTTTACTCCTGCAGGTGTTGGGACCGAGGTGGCTCAAGGTAAAGAGGTACGGACTTTCAAAGGGAAAGAGTATATCATGGAAGAGGCTTTGTTTGCTGATTATGCATTCGTAAAAGCTCAAAAAGGTGACTTGGAAGGTAATTTGGTCTTTCATGGCACTGCTAGAAATTTCAACCCGATGATGGCACAGGCTGGCAAAATCACCATTGCTGAAGTGGAGGAATTAGTGCCTATCGGTTCTTTGAATCCTGATGAAATACACGTTCCAGGTATTTATGTTCAGCGAATTTTTCAAGGGAAAAATTATCAAAAAAGAATAGAACATCGTACCACGACAAAGGATTTAGCTCATTTATCTGTGCTAGATTCTCAAAAAGAGATTATAGCCAAGCGTTTGGCATTAGAAATTAAGGATGGCGACTATGTTAATCTGGGGATAGGTATCCCAACCATGGTAGCCAATTACATTCCTAAAGGGATGAGTGTTGTTTTACAATCTGAAAACGGCTTGCTGGGTATTGGTCCATTTCCTGAGGAAGATCACGTAGATCCTGAATTGATTAATGCGGGCAAGCAAACCATATCGATGATTCCTGGGGCATCCTTATTTAGTTCGGTGGATAGTTTTGCTATGATTCGTGGGGCACATATTGATGTAACCATATTGGGAGGAATGGAAGTGTCCCAAAATGGAGATTTGGCCAATTGGAAAATACCAGGTAAGCAGGTAAAGGGGATGGGTGGAGCAATGGATTTAGTGGCTTCTGCACCCAATATTATTGTAGCCATGTTACATCAAAATAAAAATGGCCAATCTAAATTATTGAAAACCTGTGATTTGCCTTTGACAGGCAAGTCTTGTGTTCGTCGAGTGGTAACCGATTTAGCGGTAATTGATATTTTACCTGAAGGCGGATTTTTATTGGTGGAACGCGCGCCGGGTGTAAGCATTGAACAAATTCAAGCGGCCACAGCTGCCGATTTAATCATTCGTGGTGAGGTGGAGGAAATGAAATTGGATTAGTTGATCTATTATATATTAATTAAATAGTAAGACAATTATTTAATTAATAACTATTTATCCTTAAGTAGTATGCTTTTTGTCGAAATTTCATTCGCCTGAGATTTTAGTATTCCCGTGCCATCCCTAGAAAGTTTTCAAATACGCGATTCTCGTGGCTTTGTGATTTTAGGAATAATTCAAATTTTTCTGGAGGTAAAAGTATTGGAATAGACCATTTTGTATGACATATATTCTCCATGGTGGAGAGTGTACAACGTCCTATTTTGTAATCAAAGAAGTGTGTATGGTATCGTACTTTTGTTCAAATTCGACTAATTTGGTGTAAACAAAAGTTTAAATTACTTTTTAATTTTTTTGTGAGAACAATGAAATGCATAGTAATAGTTATATTTTATATAAATTATATTATATATTTAAGTAGTAAATTACAAATTGAGAACAAATTTTAATGATAAAGTTCTTGTATTTAAAATTTTTCGTTCTACATTTGTCTTATAGTCTTTCATACAGACTGTTCCGTGTTCTAAAAAATATTTAAACTGTTCCGTGTTCTATAATTTTTCATGATACTAAATCTCTCTTTTTTAGGATTGGTCGTTGCGCTTCTGCTCTACATATACAGGGAGGGTAGAGCTTATGCCAAGATTCTATTGGCTATATTTTATTTCTTAACAAGTATTTTTGGAATTGTGCATGATGTAACGAATACACCACGCTCAGAATTCATGATTTCCTTGTTTGCAATCAATTTTAGCCCTTTATATTTCTTAATGGGGCCTGTGTTCTTTTTATTTGTTAAAGTAATTATTGGTAGAGAAAGATTAGTTCAGAAAGATTGGTTGCATGCAGGTGTAGCTGGGATTTTTTTGATTAACATTTTACCTCATTTATTTTCGTCATTTGACGATAAGCTTATTTTGGCGCACAAAATTGTAGCGCATTCTGAAGCTCTATATGAGGCCCAATACCTGTTTATGCCCACTTTAGTTCAATCAACGATTAGACCTATTTTTACGATTGGATATTTTCTTTACACAGGTTATTATTTGATTAAGCGTTGCCGAATTAAGAATTATTTTGTGACGCACAAGGTTAGCATTCTTTGGATTGGCTTAATCATTATCTTGTATATTTTATTGAATTCTGCTTCTTTATTGGTACTTCTGAATAATTTTGAGCTTCAAAAAACGCATCAAAATTGGTTGAGTCCAACGATGCTTAAGATTTGTTTTGATGTCAAATATTGGGTTTATTCATTGCAAAATCTATCAATTTTATTCATTCCTTACGTATTATTTAGTCCTCAATACAAGAAGAAAAAGCATACAAGCTCTCGAGCTCAAGGTGATTTGGTTTTGTCGACCTTTGCGCCACCAGTTAAGCGTGTTGTAACTTCAACAGCCTATGAAGTTCCATATTTTCGCTTGGAAGAAATAGGGCATCAAATCGCCAAATACTGTGTTGATGAGCCTTATTTAAGAAGTCGGTTTTCTTTGTCTATGATTGCAGAAGACACTAAAATACCGTATTATCAATTGTCATATTATTTTAACAATCACTTAGGAGTAAGTTTCAATGATTGGAAAAATGAGTTGAGAGTTAAGCATATCATTACTTTAATTCAATCCGGTAAAGCTCAGCAAAATACCTTAGAAGCTTTAGCTCATTCTTCGGGTTTTTTATCAAGATCTAACTTTGTTAAAGCGTTCAAATACAATACTGGTAAGACGCCATCGGAGTATTTGAAGGATATGAAGAGCGGAATTTAAAATAAAGAACAAATGAGTGTGTTTTTTGTAAGTTCAGCTCAAATATTATAAGTAACTTTATTGGAGTTATTTACTGTTTAGTATTAGTGTTTTATTCATCAAGCCTATACCGAATTATATCAGAATAAGAATATAGGAAAGTCTTAATCTGGTGTGTTTGTGTTCTATTATTAAATTTATGCAACAAAGAATTACAAAAATTCTTTTTCTACTTTGTTCCGGAAAAAATTCGTTAAGGGGTAAATCTGCCCTTGTGGCTCTTTTGGGCCTATTTTTGTTTACATTAAATTTTAATTTGATTGCCCAGCGGAACTTTTCGCCTGTTGCCGCTTCTTATTCATCTTCTGCTGGTATTATGCCATTTTCTCAACAGGTGTTTGTTGAGCAGTCGGACAGTTTAGATTACTCTTTTGCCAGAAAAAGGGTATTGAAAGCCAAAAATGGTGTTGATTTTCATTTAAGATCATTTTTCAATCAAGCTAATTATCGCGAGCAATTATTTAAATTCTTCCCAGGAAAGCGGAAGCAAATAGACGCTTCTTTTGATGAGAAGGCCATTGCTTTGAAAAATTTGGTTTTAGGAAATGGTTTGTATGTACCCATTCAATTTGTGAAATGGGAAAACATGCATGGAGCCATGGCTAGTTATAGTTCCATTGGTCCTGATGGTCGGCCACGTATTTACATGAATAAAGAATATTCGGAAGGTCAAGGTAATTTTTTATACCCTGATGCCACGGATACGCAGTTGATTTCCTTGTTATTTCAAGAATATGGACACGCAATAGATGATTATTTAAATGGTTTAGATGACTCCCCTGGTGATGAAGGGGATTTGTTTGCTGTACGAGTATTGAAATTAGACGTAACCGAAAGTTACGTCGAAACTGTTTTGGTGCGTAATGACCATAATAAAATCAAGGTTGACGGGAAAGATATCTTTGTAGAAGATGCAGGGGTATATTTATTAGAGGCTTGGCCTGCTACTACGGCTTCTGGTGGAGGAACTACTTGGACAACTGGGGCGGCTAAATCTACCAATACACCTTTACGATTGGAAACGGCTGTCATTGCTAATGCCTGGAATGCAACTACTGGTGGTACAGCTTCCATTACGGCTACCTTTTGGAATGGAGTAACATCGATATCAGGTGTGGTTAATTATGCCATGTCAGGAGCATCTCCAGCCAACTCCATTTTAGGTTTTTTAACCGGTGGTGCAGGTACAGCAGGTTATTTATTAAAGCTTCCCAATTCAACTACAACATTAGCAGCTAGTACGGCCTATACTTTGGCTAGTGGAAATGAGGGAACTACTGTACATGGATTTTCTGCCGCCATCGGTGTTGGTTCGACATTGACCCTAACTGCAAGTTCGGTTGTTGCAGGGGTAACTACAACGCTTACTACACAATCAAAAAATACCTCTAATACCAACGTCAACAGTATTACAGCTACTTTCAGTTCGACTTCAGGAACAGCTTTAATCACAGGAACTAATCCGGGAACTACTGCTGGATCAGGGGGAAATACAGGTAAAGCGGCCGTAACGGTGACAGATACACAGGTAGGGTCTACTGTGTTTAATGTTGAATTGAAAAATGCAGTTGGTTGGTATGTTATTGAGACGGCAACATTGACCGTTACCCCAGGAGCTGTTTCTAAATTGAAAGTTACTGGAACAGGTACTCAAACGGCTGGTGGTAGTCAGACTATTACCATTACGGCACAAGATACCTATGGCAATACGGCAACGGCCTATACAGGAGCCAAAAATTTAACCTTTTCAGGAGCCAATAGTTCTCCTAGTCCAGTTACAGCTCCTACAGCAGCTAATAGTACTCCTTCCGATATAGCTTTTGGTTCTACTACTTCGGATAGTTTTACTGCTGGGGTTGCCACTACATCCTTGAAATTATATAAAGCTGAAACTGCACTCATTGCTGTAACAGATGGAACCAATTCAGCAACAGGAGCTGATCGATTGTCTATTGTGGTTAGTCCATCTACCATGACGAAGTTGTCTACCAGTATTGCGACACCTCAAACGAATGGAACAGCTTTTACGGGTACGAATACGTTAACAGCTTTGGATGCCTATGGAAATACGGCCACTAGTTTCAATGCTTCTACTAATAATATTACGGTAAGCAATACCTTAGGTGGTACAGTAAGTAGTTTAGGTTCAGGTGCCAATAACGTGCTGAATCAAGCGGGAGATTTTACGAGTGGCGTGGCTGATTTAACGGCTCAAGGGATGACTTATACTGGAACTAGTGGAACTGGTACATTTACCTTTACACCAGCTTCAGGTACAGCTATCACTAGTGGATCTATTGTGGTAAATCCAGGAGCAGCAACTAAATTAGTTATTACAGGTACTAGTACCCAAACTGCAGGAAATAGTCAAAATATTACTTTGACCGCTTATGATGTAAGTGGAAATGTGGCAACATCCTATACTGGTGATAAAACTTTAACTTTTTCGGGTGCGAATTCATCTATAAATCCGGCAACTAATCCAACTGTAACGGATAAGAATACAACTGCCATAAATTTTGGAACAGGCACCGTGATTACCTTCACCAATGGTGTGGCATCTTCTGTCCCAATGTCCTTGTACAAGGCTGAATCAGCTGTTGTGGCAGTGACCGATGGTAGTATTTCGGCAGCTGGCGCAGATCGCTTGACAGTAGCTGTGAGTGCAGCCGCCTTCGATAAATTGGTTGTGAGCTTAACAAGTCCACAGATTAATGGTACTGCTTTTACAGGCACGAATACCTTAACAGCACAAGATGCTTACGGAAATACGGTAACAACTTTTGCAGCTAACACGAATAACGTAACGGTAACGACAAGTTTAACAGGAACGGTAAGTGGTTTAGGATCAGGAGTTAACAACGTATTGAACCAAGCGGGAGACTTTGTTAGTGGAGTAGCGAACTTAACGAGCTTAGGCTTGAAGTTCACAGGAACTTCGGGAGCAGGAACATTTACCTTTACTCCAGTATCTGGTACGGCTGCTACCAGCTCTAGTGTCACTGTCAGCCCCGGAGCTGCTACTAAATTAGTAGTTACTGGAACTGGCACCCAAACAGCAGGAGGTAGTCAAACCGTAACTGTTACTGCACAAGATGCGAGTGGTAATACAGCAACAACATATACAGGAGCAAAAAATATCACATTCAGTGGAGCGACTGCATCATCAAGTCCGGTGACAAACCCAACAGTAGCCGCTACGAACTTTGGTACAGCAACTAGCTTGACCTTTACAGCAGGTGTGGCTACAGGATCGATGGTCTTGTACAAAGCAGAATCGGCAACAGTGAATGCGACTGATGGAACGATCAACTCGAATACTGGTGGAACCTTGAACGTAACGGTGAGTCCTTCTACGATGACGAAATTGGCAGTGAGCTTAACGAGTCCACAGATCAATGGCACAGCCTTTACAGGAACGAATACCTTGACAGCACAAGATGCTTACGGAAATACGGTAACGACTTTTGCAGCTAACACGAATAACGTAACGGTTACAACAAGTTTAACAGGAACAGTAAGTGGTTTAGGAAGTGGAGTTAACCATGTATTGAACCAAGCGGGAGACTTTGTTAGTGGAGTAGCGAACTTAACAAGTTTAGGCTTGAAGTTCACAGGAACTTCAGGAGCAGGAACATTTACCTTTACCCCAGCGAGCGGAACAGCGGCAACTAGCTCAAGCATTACAGTCAATCCAGGAGCGGCGACTCGATTGGTGGTAACAGGAACAGGAACTCAAACAGCAGGAGCGAGTAATTCCATTACGATTACGGCTAAAGATGCGAGTGGTAATACGGTAACCACTTATACAGGCTCTAAGAATTTAACATTCTCAGGAGCAACGAGTTCAAGTTCACCTGTAACTACGCCTAAGGTAACCAATAGTTCGGCTACAGATATTGCTTTTGGAACAGCAACAGCCTTGACTTTTGCATCAGGAGCTGTAACGACCAACATGAAGTTGTACAACGTGGAATCAGCTGTAGTGGCAGTGACCGATGGAAGTATTTCAGCAGCTGGCGCAGATCGCTTAACGGTAGCTGTGAGTGCATCGACGATGACGAAATTGGCAGTGAGCTTAACGAGTCCACAGATTAATGGCACAGCCTTTACAGGAACGAATACCTTGACTGCACAAGATGCTTATGGAAATACGGTAACGACTTTTGCAGCTAACACGAATAACGTAACGGTTACAACAAGTTTAACAGGAACAGTAAGTGGTTTAGGATCAGGAGTTAACAATGTATTGAACCAAGCTGGTGATTTTGTTAGTGGAGTAGCGAACTTAACAAGCTTAGGCTTGAAGTTCACAGGTACTTCAGGAGCAGGAACATTTACCTTTACTCCAGCATCAGGAACAGCAGCTACTAGTTCAAGCATTACAGTAAGTCCAGGAGCAGCTACTCGATTGGTGGTAACTGGAACAGGAACCCAAACAGCAGGAGCGAGTAATTCCATTACGATTACGGCTAAAGATGCGAGTGGTAATACAGTAACCACTTATACAGGCTCTAAGAATTTAACATTCTCAGGAGCAACGAGTTCAACAGCCCCAGTAACCACGCCTAAGGTGACCAACAGTTCGGCTACTGATATTGCTTTTGGAACAGCAACAGCCTTGACATTTGCATCAGGAGCTGTAACGACCAACATGAAGTTGTACAACGTGGAATCAGCTGTAGTGGCAGTGACCGATGGAAGTATTTCAGCAGCTGGCGCAGATCGCTTAACGGTAGCTGTGAGTGCATCGACGATGACGAAATTGGCGGTGAGCTTAACGAGTCCACAAACAAATGGTACTGCTTTTACAGGAACGAATACCTTAACAGCACAAGATGCTTACGGAAATACGGTAACAACTTTTGCAGCTAACACGAATAATGTAACAGTAACAACAAGTTTAACAGGAACAGTAAGTGGTTTAGGATCAGGAGTTAATAATGTATTGAACCAAGCGGGAGACTTTGTTAGTGGAGTAGCCAACTTAACGAGCTTAGGCTTGAAGTTCACAGGAACTTCGGGAGCAGGAACATTTACCTTTACCCCAGCATCTGGAACAGCGGCTACTAGCTCTAGTGTCACTGTCAGCCCCGGAGCCGCTACTAAATTAGTGGTTACAGGAACAGGAACTCAAACAGCAGGAGCGAGTAATTCCATTACGATTACGGCTAAAGATGCGAGTGGTAATACAGTAACCACTTATACAGGCTCTAAGAATTTAACATTCTCAGGAGCAACGAGTTCAACAGCCCCTGTAACCACGCCTAAGGTGACCAACAGTTCGGCTACAGATATTGCTTTTGGAACAGCAACAGCCTTGACATTTGCATCAGGAGCTGTAACGACCAACATGAAGTTGTACAACGTGGAATCAGCTGTAGTGGCAGTGACCGACGGAAGTATTTCAGCAGCAGGTGCAGATCGCTTAACGGTAGCTGTGAGTGCATCGACGATGACGAAATTGGCGGTGAGCTTAACGAGTCCACAGATTAATGGCACAGCCTTTACAGGAACGAATACCTTAACGGCACAAGATGCTTACGGAAATACGGTAACTACTTTTGCAGCTAACACGAATAACGTAACGGTAACGACAAGTTTAACAGGAACAGTAAGTGGTTTAGGAAGTGGAGTTAACAATGTATTGAACCAAGCGGGAGACTTTGTTAGTGGAGTAGCGAACTTAACGAGCTTAGGCTTGAAGTTCACAGGAACATCGGGAGCAGGAACCTTTACCTTTACTCCAGCATCAGGAACGGCTGCTACTAGTTCAAGCATTACAGTCAATCCAGGAGCAGCGACTAAATTAGCTGTCACAGGAACTGGAACCCAAACTGCAGGAGGCAGTCAAACCGTAACGGTTACCGCACAAGATGCGAGTGGCAATACAGTAACAACTTACACAGGAGCAAAAAACATTACATTCAGTGGAGCGACTGCATCACCAAGTCCAGCTACGACACCAACGGTAGCAGCCATAAACTTTGGTACAGCAACTAGCTTGACCTTTACGGCAGGTGTGGCTACAGGATCTATGATCTTGTACAAAGCAGAATCGGCAACAGTGAATGCTACTGATGGAACGATCAACTCGAATACAGGAGGAACCTTGAACGTTACGGTGA
>NZ_SEWX01000025.1 GCF_004307455.1 Aquirufa nivalisilvae | reverse complement strand
TTACTCCATCAACTGGAACGGCAGCGACAAGTGGATCAGTATCGATCAGTGCAGGAACGGCGACGAAATTAGTAGTAACCGGAACGGGCACTCAAACAGCAGGCAGTCCTCAAACGATTACCGTAACGGCGAAAGATGCTCAAGGAAATACGGCAACAGGGTATACAGGCTCACATAATATTACCTTCTCAGGGGCGAATAGTTCAAGTAGCCCAGTGACAGTACCAACGGTTGGCGGTACAGATTTTGGTACAGCAACTAGTTTAAGCTTCACGAATGGAGTGGCGACAGCATCGATGATATTGTACAAGTCAGAGCTAGCGACCATAGCAGCTACGGATGGAACGATTGTTGCAGCTGGATCAGATCGTTTATCAGTAACCGCCTCAGAATCGAGCTTCAGTAAATTGGTGGTAAGCTTAACGAGTCCACAGATCAATGGCACAGCCTTTACAGGCACGAATA
>NZ_SEWX01000001.1 GCF_004307455.1 Aquirufa nivalisilvae | reverse complement strand
CTTCGAACGACTGCCGTTGTAGTCGCTAAATCGGAGTGCAAAGATGTAGGTTTATTTTCCTTATTCCAAATCATTACACAAAAAAAATTGAGATTTATTACTAATTCGCTGAATATCAAAGAGAAAATTTTTGAAAAAATTTAGTCTGCTTTCGTTATTTCATAATTTACAGTATTATTGCCCCCACAATAACCTAACCCTAATAATAACTTCACATGATTCCCCAAGTCCAAAATGGAGATTTTACGCTCCGTGAACTCGAGATTATTTTTCTAATCCAACAAGGAAACTCCTCCCAAGAGATTGCCGAAAAACTTCACATCTCTGAATTCACCATCAAAAAACATCGAGAAAACATCGCTCGAAAGATTGGAAGCCATGGAAAAAAAGAATTCAGAAGATTCATTCGAAATTTTAAGGCTTGATCCTATTTGTGAATAATCCCTCCTTCTAAAAACAGAAATATTTCAAAAAATAGGAGAAAAATAGGAGAACCATAGGACATCATTCCCTACAAAGGACTTTTAAAAAACCAAGAGCTTTACATCAAGTTGGCCAACCTTGGTGTATCCCGAAAAACCAGAAAAGAGTAGGGATGAGAATTAAAGTCTTAACATAATGAAACATGTAGTTATATACTTTACAAAAAAATATAAAAAACTATTCTATATATTAGTGGTATTGGGGCTGCCATTAATTGCACTAGGATTTGAAGCACCTAATCCTTGTGAACCTGATTGGAGATTTTTTGGTTGGAGTTCATCAAACTGTGGATTAGACGGAGGATCTCAGGGGGTAAGCCACTCTCATTTACCAGATAATTCTGGCTGTGTATATTATTATGAAGAAGTAAAATATTTCTTCGGTTTCAAAGTTGATTCAAGAATTAGAACTGAAGTTCAACGCTGCCCTGATTGAAGAATTGAATAAAAAAATGACAAATTGTTTTCGCATGTTATGAAAATCAAAATAATTTATTTTGTTATTGGCCTATCATTACTATTCGTAGAAAATTCTCCTGCACAAGAAAAAACCAATATCGACTCAACAAAATCAATTATCCTCGAAGAAGTCAAAATAACTTCGAAAAAAATAGCTGCAATCGAAACAGAAAAACCTTCGAGAAAAAAACATTATTCATTTTTGACGAAAGCTCCCACTCAAATTGGAATGATATTCAATGAGGAGCAGATAGTCAATAAAAGACTTAACTCCATTTTTATCTATTTTGAAAAAAAATACACTCAAATTTATACTTTCCAGATTTTACTATATTCTGTAGGAATTGATACTCTTCCATCTAAACAATTAAACAAACGTGAACTTGCATTTTCTGCCAATCATGAAGGATGGAATAAGTTCCCTATTCAGATTGATGATTTAATTATACCCAAGGAAGGTATAGCTGTCGTTGTGAATTTTTTCGATAAATCAAATATGGCTACTGGAGAAACCGATAGAATAGCTATGGGTAAATATTCGTCTAAAAAGCACTTTTTTCTCCGACCAACCAGTCAGAACAATTGGATGATTTTTAATTCTTTTCAGGAAGGACGCATTGGCCCCATGATTCGATTATTAGTAGAAGAATAAACAAAAAATCGAAGCCTAAGAGATTTACATCCTTGACTTCGATTTATCATTATCTACTCAAAACCCTCTAGCCCAAAAACGGATACTTAAAATCCGTCGGAGAAGAGAATACTTCCTTGACTGTACGTGGTGAAACCCAACGAAGCAAATTCAAATAGGATCCGGCTTTATCATTCGTTCCCGAAGCACGCGCACCACCAAAAGGCTGCTGACCCACTACCGCTCCTGTACATTTATCATTTAAATATAAATTCCCTGCTGCATTTTCTAAAGCTTTAGCCGCTTCCGACAAAGCATAGGCATCTTGAGAGAAAATAGCTCCCGTTAACGCATACGCCGAAGTTTGATCCACCAAACGTAAAGTTGTAGCCCAATCTTGATCTGGATAAACATACACAGTCAATACCGGCCCAAAAATCTCCTCCTCCATGGTGCGGTAATGCGGATTGGTCGTTAATAATACGGTTGGCTCCACAAAATATCCCTTACTCGCATCAAAGCCTCCTCCAGCAATTACTTCTACTTCCTTCGAATTTTCAGCTTCCTGTATATAGGATGTAATCTTATCAAACGCTTTTTGATCGATAACTGCATTCACAAAATTCCCAAAATCTTCGGTCCCTCCTACTTTTATTTTAGCCAAATCAGCTTGCAGTTGACTTTTTACGGCAGGCCATAAACTGGCTGGCACATAGGCTCTTGAAGCTGCCGAACATTTTTGCCCTTGGTATTCAAAGGCCCCGCGGATTAATCCTGTCACCAATGCTTTCACATCTGCTGAAGCATGTGCTACTACAAAATCCTTCCCTCCTGTTTCTCCCACGATACGTGGATACGATTTATAGTTGGCAATATTATTTCCAATATTCTGCCAAATGGTTTGAAATACTTTAGTAGATCCCGTGAAGTGAATCCCAGCAAAATCACGATGTTTAAATACGACATCTCCTGCTTCAGGACCGTCGGCAAAAACCAAATTAATCACGCCAGCTGGTAAACCTGCTTCTTCCAATATTTGTATCAATAAAGCTGCGGAGTAAATCTGCTGAGGGGCCGGTTTCCAAACTACTGTATTTCCCATCATGGCTGGTGCTGCTGGTAAATTCCCAGCTATGGCCGTAAAATTAAAAGGCGTTAAGGCATACACAAATCCTTCCAATGGTCTATATTCCAAACGATTCCAAACTCCTGGAGAGGAAATTGGTTGATCCGCATATATTTGAGCCGCATAATGGGCATTAAAACGCAAGAAATCTACCCATTCACAAGCTGAATCAATCTCCGCTTGATAAGCATTCTTGGATTGACCTAACATGGTTCTGGCATTCAGTTCCATACGGTATTTATTGGCCGACAAATCCGCGGCTTTTAAAAAGATGGATACTCGTTCTTGCCATGTCAATGCTGCCCAAGCTGCCTTGGCTGATAAAGCAGATTCAATCGCCTCAGCTATTTCTTTTTTTCCTCCTTCATAATAATATCCTAAGATATGTTGATGATCGTGTGGAGCAGTCATGGCAACTTTCTTTGACCCTTGAACTGATTTACCGTGGATGCGCATGGAAACCTCCACTTGTTTATTACGTAATGTGTGAAGTGTATCTTGTAATAATTGGCGCTCTGAACTACCTACAGCATACGAGTAGATGGGTTCGTTGGTTGGTTGAGGTACCTTGAAAAATCCGGTTGACATATTCTTATATATAATGAAGTGTAAAATTTACACAAAAGTACGGCATATTTCTCAAGGTTCAAATGAAAGATAAGGACTTAGCTTTTGCCAAACCGCCTCATCAAGCTGTTGTACTTTTTTCAAATCTTCCCAATTTTGAAATGACCCATGCTGTTTACGATAATTCAATACCAAATTGGCTTGTCGATATGGCAAATAAGGATGTCTAAATTCTTTCCAATCGGCCCTATTAATATATAGGTAGCGAAATATCCCTTTCCCGACATGAAACTGAGCAATATGTTGATTAGCCCAAAGGGTATCCAAGCCATATACTTCTTTCAATTGAGCTACCCGGTGAAATCCTCCCAATCTCTCCCGATAGGCTAATATCCTTTTGGCAAAGGCAGGCCCAATACCTGGTAAGGCTATCCATGCCAAAGAATCAGCTTGGTTGATATCAATTTGCCAAACTTGCTTTTTCTCCCTTTTCCATGTGTTTGAATATAAAGAGGATTTATAAGGTTGATGATCGCCTTTATATGCTGAAGGGAGATTCCTTTTAGGGTAAGCATAAACTCTTTGATTCGACTTTTCCATCTCAATCAATGTCTTGGTCCAATAGGTAGGTTGAAAGGAAACCATGACTTGCTGCCTACTTTGATATTCCATCCAGCGGGAAAAGATATCAACTAGAAGCAAAAAAATAAATAGACACAGCATGCCCAATATTTCGGAGCGGGTCATACCCAAGATAAATCGGAGGTAATAATGCACTTTGTTTTTCCACATGTTCAGAACATCATAATGGCAAGAATAGTATTTTTTTGTGGTGCCTTCTAGCTAAGCTATTGTTTATTAGAAAATTATCAGTAATTTTGCAGGCTATTTTAGGATTAAAGCCCTCTGGGCAAATCCGAAGAGTGGTTCCGAAACAACTTTTCTTTTCGTAGGGAAATGGCCAAGGGACACCACATCTTTTCATCTACGAGGCGTTCAGCTTGATTAATCTCTTCCAAAAGGAGGAGAATTTGTGCCCATAGGGCCATTATTCACATTAATTAAAACGTATAAAGCCTTGAGTAACATCACTGCCACCGGAAGACACAGCTTTGCGAAAACGCAGAGTGTGATCAATTATCCAGATTTTCTGGATATCCAAATCCAATCCTTCCAAGATTTCTTCCAGCTAGAAACTGCAGCTGAAAATCGCACGGACGAGGGTTTATTTAAAGTATTTGCTGAAAATTTTCCTATCGCGGATTCGCGTGAAAATTTCGTTCTTTCATTCGTTGATTACTCTGTAGATCCTCCGAAATATTCGGTTGATGAGTGTATTGATCGTGGATTAACGTATTCAGTGCCTTTAAAAGCCAAGTTGCGATTGATCTGTAATGATACAGACAACGAAGATTTCCAAACCATCGAACAAGAGGTTTTCTTGGGAAATATTCCTTACATGACAGAACGTGGATCCTTTGTGATTAACGGAGCTGAGCGTGTTATTGTATCGCAATTACACCGTTCACCAGGTGTATTCTTCGCTCAGTCGAAGCATACAAATGGAACGAAATTGTATTCGGCTCGTATTATTCCATTCAAGGGTTCTTGGATTGAATTTGCTACGGACGTAAACAATGTCATGTACGCATACATTGATCGTAAGAAAAAGTTTCCTGTAACGGTATTGCTTCGTGCTATTGGTTACGGAAATGATAAAGACATCTTAGATTTATTTGGCTTAGCTGAAGAAATTAAAGTTGATAAAAAAATCATTAAAGGAATTGTTGGTCGTCGTTTGGCTGCGAGGGTTTTGAAAACTTGGCAGGAAGACTTCGTAGATGAGGATACTGGTGAGGTAGTTTCTATTGACCGTAACGAAATCTTAATCGAGCGTGATACGGTTATTACAGAGAATGAAGTAGAAACGATTTTAGAATCAGGTTCTTCTACCGTTATTCTTCACAAAGATGATGTGAACGTTTCTGATTACAACATCATTTACAATACTTTACAAAAAGATACTTCAAACTCGGAAAAAGAGGCTGTTGAAGTTATTTATAAGCAATTACGTAACACGGATGCACCGGATGAGCAAACTGCTCGTGACATCATCCAAAACTTATTCTTCTCTGACAAGCGTTATGATTTAGGAGAAGTTGGTCGTTACCGTATCAATAAAAAGTTAGGCCATGACATCCCAATGGATGTGAAGGTATTGACGAAGGAAGATATCATTTCTATTGTGAAGTATTTGATCGGTTTGATCAACTCTCGTGCGGTAGTCGATGATATTGACCACTTATCCAACCGTCGTGTTCGTACCGTGGGTGAGCAATTATACGCTCAGTTCGGTGTAGGTCTTGCTCGTATGGCTCGTACCATCAAGGAGCGTATGAACGTACGTGATAACGAAGATTTCAAGCCAGTTGATTTGATCAACGCTCGTACTTTATCTTCGGTGATTAATTCATTCTTTGGAACGAATCAGCTATCTCAGTTTATGGATCAAACGAATCCATTGGCGGAGATTACGCACAAAAGACGTATGTCTGCCCTAGGACCAGGTGGTCTTTCTCGTGAAAGAGCTGGTTTTGAGGTTCGTGACGTTCACTATACGCACTACGGTCGTTTGTGTACAATTGAAACTCCAGAAGGTCCAAACATTGGTTTGATTTCCTCACTTTGTGTGCATGCCAAAGTGAATTCCATGGGCTTTATTGAAACTCCATACCGTATTATTGACGGTGGCAAAGTAGATGTAAGTAGCCATGTTCAATATTTAACTGCAGAGGAAGAAGATGGCAAGAACATTGTTCAAGCTAATGCTCCTATTGATATTAAGTCAGGTAAATTCTTATCTGATCGCGTTAAGGCTCGTTTTGAAGGTGACTTCCCATTGGTTAATCCATCCGAAGCACAATTCATGGACGTAGCTCCTAACCAGATTGTTTCGGTGGCTGCATCTATGATTCCTTTCTTGGAGCATGATGATGCTAACCGTGCCTTGATGGGATCCAACATGCAACGTCAAGCGGTACCTTTATTAAGACCAGAAGCGCCAATTGTTGGTACTGGTTTAGAGCACCGTGTGGCGATTGACTCTAGAACTCTAGTAGTAGCTGAAGGAGATGGAGTGATTGAGTATGTTGATGCATTGAAAATTGTGGTTAACTATGATCAAACGGAAGACGAAAAAGTCATCAGCTTTGATGGTTCTTCTAAAACCTACAAATTGATCAAGTTCCGTAGAACTAACCAAGATACCACTATCAACTTGAAGCCAATTGTTTTCAAAGGAGAGCGCGTTACGAAAGGGCAAGCACTTTGCGAAGGATATGCGACACAAGGTGGCGAATTAGCTTTAGGACGTAACATGAAAGTGGCCTTCATGCCATGGCAAGGTTACAACTTTGAGGATGCGATTGTAATCTCAGAAAAAGTTGTTCGCGATGATATCTTTACTTCAATCCACATTGAAGAGTTTGAATTAGAAGTTCGTGATACCAAACGTGGAGAAGAGGAATTAACTTCTGAAATCCCGAACGTATCGGAAGAGACGGTTCGCAACTTGGATGAAAACGGAGTAGTTCGTGTAGGATCTGACGTTAAAGAAGGAGATATTTTAATTGGTAAGATTACTCCAAAAGGTGAATCTGATCCAACTCCAGAAGAAAAATTATTACGTGCCATCTTTGGTGACAAAGCAGGTGACGTGAAAGATGCTTCTAAGAAAGCACCTCCATCACTTAAAGGTGTGGTTATCGACACGAAATTGTTCTCTCGTCCTAAAAAGGATAAAGAAGAGCGTGAGAAGTCGAAAGCTGAATTGAAAAAAGTGATGAAGCAATATGGTAAAGATTTGTTAGACATTCGTCGTATCATGATCGACAAGACAGTAGCCTTGTTGAACGGTAAGACATCTAACGGAATCAAGCATAAATTCGGAACGGTGATTGTAGAGAAGGGTGTAAAATTCAGTGCGAAAAACATTGAAGAATTATTATTCCCAGACAAAAACTTGTACCGCGATGAGAGTACTTATGCTGTACCAGAAGAAGCCAATTTACTTTCTGATTTGATCGTAGAAGAAACTACGGCTGATGCAGAATTAAATGCTCGTTTCTTACAGTTAATCAAAAACTACAACATTCGTCGTAATGAAATCGCTGGTCGATTCAAGCGTGAGCGTTTCGTGTTAGAGGTGGGTGATGAATTACCTGCAGGTATCGTGAAATTGGCGAAGGTTTATGTAGCTAAGAAACGTAAGTTGAAAGTAGGAGATAAAATGGCGGGTCGTCACGGTAATAAGGGTGTTGTAGCTCGTATTGTACGTGAGGAAGACATGCCATTCTTGGAAGATGGAACGCCAGTAGATATCGTATTGAATCCACTAGGGGTACCTTCTCGTATGAACTTAGGTCAGATTTATGAAACTGTATTAGGTTGGGCTGGACAAAAATTGGGTAAGCGTTATGCGACACCAATCTTTGACGGTGGTACTGAGGCAGAAGTTGCTGCTGAGTTAACTCTAGCTGGTTTACCAGATTGGGGCCGTACGTATTTATACAATGGTTTGACGGGTGATAAATTTGATCAACCAGTAACAGTAGGTATTATTTACATGCTGAAATTGGGCCACTTAGTGGATGATAAGATGCACGCTCGTTCGATTGGACCATACTCATTGATTACGCAACAACCATTGGGAGGTAAAGCTCAATTTGGAGGTCAGCGTTTCGGTGAGATGGAGGTATGGGCGCTAGAGGCCTTCGGAGCAGCGAATATCTTGCAAGAGATTTTAACTGTTAAATCCGATGACGTTATCGGCCGTGCTAAAGCATACGAAGCCATCGTAAAAGGTGAGAATATGCCAAAACCAAATATTCCAGAATCATTCAACGTATTGATTCATGAATTACGTGGTTTAGCATTAGAAATCACCCTAGAGTAAACATACATAGGGCTGGCAACGGCCCTTAACTAACATCATTTTCCAAAAAAATTAAACGAAAATGTCATTTAAAAAGACTAGAAAGCTGAATAGCGACTTCCAAAAGGTGACCATTTCATTGGCCTCTCCTGAGTCGATCTTAGAAGGTTCAAATGGTGAAGTAACCCAACCGGAAACCATCAACTATAGAACATACAAGCCTGAAATGGGTGGATTGTTCTGTGAGAGAATCTTTGGACCTACCAAAGATTGGGAATGTCACTGTGGAAAATATAAGCGTATTCGTTACAAAGGCATCATTTGCGACCGCTGTGGTGTTGAAGTAACTGAGAAAAAAGTACGTCGTGAGCGTATGGGACACATCGAATTGGTGGTTCCAGTTGCGCATATTTGGTACTTCCGTAGCTTACCCAACAAGATTGGTTACATGCTTGGATTATCAACTAAGAAATTAGATCAAGTGATCTACTATGAAAGATATGTAGTGGTTCAAGCCGGTATGTATGCTGAAGAAGGAAAGATAGGTTCTCAATACCTTGATTTCTTGACTGAAGATGAGTACTTGGATATCTTGGATAAGTTACCACGTGAGAACCAACATTTGCCGGATGAAGATCCACAGAAATTCATCGCTAAGATGGGTGCTGACGCATTGAACATGTTGTTGTCACGAATCAACTTACACGAATTATCGGCTGACTTACGTCACTCGGCAGATACTGAATCTTCACAACAACGTAAAGCAGAAGCTTTAAAGCGTTTGAAGGTAGTAGAAGCATTCCGTGAGTCGATTGGCCGTATTGATAACCGTCCAGAGTGGATGATCATCAAAATGGTACCAGTGATTCCACCAGAATTACGTCCATTAGTTCCATTAGATGGAGGTCGTTTTGCGACTTCTGACTTGAACGATTTATACCGTCGCGTAATCATCCGTAACAACCGTTTGAAGCGTTTGATCGAAATCAAAGCTCCAGAGGTAATTTTACGTAATGAAAAGCGTATGTTACAAGAGGCTGTTGACTCCTTGTTCGACAACTCTCGTAAGGTAAACGCCGTTCGTTCTGAAGGTAACCGCGCTTTGAAATCTCTTTCTGATATGTTGAAAGGAAAGCAAGGTCGTTTCCGTCAAAACTTATTAGGAAAGCGTGTTGACTACTCAGGTCGTTCGGTAATTGTGGTTGGACCAGAATTGAAAATGCATGAGTGCGGTCTTCCAAAAGACATGGCTGCTGAGCTTTTCAAACCGTTTGTTATCCGTAAGTTGATCGAGCGTGGTATCGTTAAAACGGTTAAATCTGCCAAGAAAATTGTGGATCGTAAAGATCCTGTTGTTTGGGATATTTTGGAAAATGTCATGAAAGGGCACCCGGTATTATTAAACCGTGCTCCTACGTTGCACCGTTTGGGTATTCAAGCGTTCCAGCCTAAACTAATTGAAGGAAAAGCGATTCAATTACACCCATTGACTTGTACGGCATTCAACGCCGACTTTGACGGTGACCAGATGGCGGTTCACGTTCCACTAGGACATGAAGCGATTTTGGAAGCCTCTTTGTTGATGTTGGCCTCACATAACATCCTTAACCCTGCCAATGGAGCTCCGATCACGGTACCTTCACAAGACATGGTTCTTGGATTATATTATGTAACCAAAGGAAGAAAATCAACTGAAACACATAAAGTAGATGGCGAAGGCCGTCGTTTCTATGGTTTTGAAGAAGTGGTGATTGCATTGAACGAAAAGAAATTATCGAAACATGCGAACATCGTGGTAAAAGCGAATGTACGTAAGGAAGATGGTTCTTTAGTGAGCGAAATGGTGGAAACTGTTGCAGGTCGCGTATTGTTCAATCTTTGCGTACCAGAGCAAGTTGGTTACATCAATGAATTATTGACTAAAAAGAAATTGCAGCAGATCATTTCTCAAGTTCACAAAATTTGTGGAATGGCTCGTACAGCTCAATTCTTGGATGATATCAAAGATTTAGGATTCCAGCAAGCCTTCCACGGCGGATTGTCGATGGGTATTGGTGATGTTCAAATTCCAGAGGAAAAAGCACATTTAGTGAAGAAAGCTCAGGAAGATGTACAGGCAGTTTGGGATAACTATTTAATGGGTTTAATCACAGATAACGAGCGTTATAATGCAGTTATTGACATCTGGACAAAAGTGAACTCGAAAATTACCGAGACATTGATGAAGCAGATGGAAGAGGATAACCAAGGATTCAATGCGATCTACATGATGATGCACTCTGGAGCCCGTGGTTCTCGTGAGCAAATCCGTCAGTTGGGTGGTATGCGTGGTTTGATGGCTAAGCCGCAGAAGAACTTACAAGGTTCGGTTGGTGAGATCATCGAAAACCCTATCCTATCTAACTTTAAAGAAGGTCTAGACGTATTAGAGTACTTTATCTCAACACACGGTGCTCGTAAAGGTTTGGCAGATACTGCATTGAAAACAGCCGATGCGGGTTATTTGACTCGTCGTTTACATGACGTTGCTCAAGATGTAATCGTGAATGAAGAAGATTGCGGTACTTTACGTGGTATTCAGGTATTCCCATTGAAAGATAATGAGGAGATCATTGAGCCATTATCTGAGCGTATCTTAGGTCGTGTATCCGTACATGATGTATATGATCCAATTAGCAATGAGTTAATTGTAGCTTCTGGCGATGAAATCACAGAGATTGCAGCAAACAAAATTGATGAGACTGCCATTGAATCTGTTGAGATTCGTTCGGTATTAACTTGTGAAACTAGAAATGGTGTTTGTGCGAAATGTTACGGACGTAACTTATCTACAGGCCACATGGTGGGTCAAGGAGAAGCTGTAGGTGTAATTGCATCACAGTCGATCGGTGAGCCAGGTACACAGTTAACGTTACGTACATTCCACGTCGGTGGTACGGCACAAAACGTATCATTAGATGCAAGTGTAAAAGCGAAGTTTGATGGTGTGATTAATTTTGAAGAGGTTCGTACAGTAAGTTCAACTGATTCAGAAGGAAATCCAGTAGAGATCGTAATGGGTCGTTCGGGTGAAGTTCAGATCATCAATCCTGCTAACAAGCAATTGTTGATTTCTAGCAACATTCCGTACGGTTCAGTTATTCGTGTGAAAGATGGTCAAACCATCAAGAAAGGCGAAGAGATTTGTGCTTGGGATCCATACAATGCGGTTATTTTATCTGAAGCAGAAGGTAAGGTTGCGTTTGAATCTATTGAGGAAAACAATACCTACAAAGAGGAAGCGGATGAGCAAACAGGTTTACGTGAGAAGGTGATTATCGAATCTAAGGATAAGACTAAGAACCCATCCGTATTGGTTGTAGCTAAAGGAAAAGAGGATTTGGTATATAACGTACCAGTAGGTGCTCGTTTGGCGATTGATGAAGGAGACAAAATCAAAGCTGGACAGATCATTGCGAAGATTCCACGTGCGGCGGGTAAAACTCGTGACATTACGGGAGGTCTTCCACGTGTAACAGAGTTATTTGAAGCACGTAATCCATCTAACCCAGCGGTAGTTTCTGAGATTGACGGTGTTATTTCATATGGTATCATCAAGCGTGGTAACCGTGAGATTATCGTAACTCCAAAAGAAGGAACAGAGCGTAAGTACTTGGTGCCATTGACTAAGTTTATCTTGGTACAAAACAATGACTTCGTACGTGCTGGAACGCCATTATCTGATGGAGCAATTACGCCTTCGGATATCTTATCGATCAAAGGACCAACAGCGGTACAAGAATACTTAGTGAATGAAATCCAAGATGTATACCGCTTACAAGGGGTAAAAATCAACGATAAGCATATTGAGTGTATCGTTCGTCAGATGATGCAGAAAGTTGAAATCTTGGATCCAGGTGATACTCAATTCTTACAGGGTCAAAACGTAGATCGTTTTGCCTTCCGTGAGGAGAATGATCAGATTATGGACAAGAAAGTAATCACAGAATCAGGTGATTCAGATAAGTACAAGCCAGGTATGATTATCTCTGCTCGTGCTTTACGTGATGAGAACTCCTCATTGAAGCGTAGAGATATGAAAGTGATGAAAGTACGTGATGCGCATGCGGCAGTATCTTCTGCTAATTTGCAGGGTATTACTCAGGCATCATTGGGTACTGAGTCATTCATCTCAGCGGCATCCTTCCAGGAAACTACGAAGGTATTGTCTGAGGCATCGATTCGTGCAAAACAAGATACATTGGAAGGCTTGAAGGAGAACGTAATTGTTGGACACTTGATTCCTGCGGGAACGGGAGTTCGCAGATACAAGGACTTCATTGTTACTCCAGTAGACGAGTTAAAGCAATTAGAAGCAAAAGTGGCAGCTAGCGAAGCAGAAGTTGCGGCAAAGGTTTCGGTTGAAAACTAGTCGAAACTAGCTTGAATTAAGATCCCCTTCAGGAAACTGGAGGGGATTTTTTTGTTACTATAGATTTACTAAATTAGATAAAATAAACCACTAATAACATGTCCAAAATTCAATTAACCTTACGTGAATTTCGCGTGGTGCAATTAGCTCAACAAGGCTGAAGTAATAAGGAAATTGCCCAACAATTGAATATTCAAGAATCAACAGTTAAGTGCCATCGAAGAAATATCATAAAAAAATTGGGCTTAAAAGGGAAGTCAGAATTTATACGGTATTTACTCTACAAATAATGTAAAGTAGACCTACCGTTATTTCATCAACAAATTTTGCTTCATGGACATTTCATAGAAGTATTGTTTGTTGTTCATAAGAAATTGGAAGTTCCCTTGTTCAACAATTTGTCCATTTTTCATCACCAAAATCTGGTCCGCTGAAATAATAGTGGATGGTCGATGTGCAATAATTATTTTAAAAAGTAATTTCCTTTAAAAATTATGCCCAAGATCCCACTAAAATACTACCAAAATACTACTTAGGTGGTATTGCCCAACTTACACCCAACTAATAAATTTACTTGAAGATTGGCCAATCTAGGAGAATCCTGAAAAACCTTAAACGAGTAGGGGAAATTTAAAAATTTAAAAAAAATGAATTCTTTAGAATTAAACAAAATAAATTTAATTGAATTGGACACTAATGAAATGTTGGAATCAGATGGAGGGTTTATTCCAATAATTATCTTAGGTTATACTGTTTTAACTGCAACCCAAACTGCAGCCGTATTTTTAACAGGAGTAGGTATAGGAGCTGCAGTAGCGGCATCACATCACCAATAAAAATAAATAATATGACTAATTTAAATAACTTAAACCAATATGGTGTCTTAGAATTGGACAATGTTGAATTAGAAAAAACAGAAGGAGGTGCTGCTCCTTTAATATTAGTTGCTGGTGCCGTAGTGGGGGTTCTACTAGTTGGAGCTCTCGTTGGATATGCAGTTTACAAAGCCGTAGATTGGTTAACTCATTAAATAACTTATAAATGGACTATTTGAAATTATTTTTTGAAAAATATGCTATCTGGACATTTTTAGTAGGGGTTTGTATTGGCGCTCTTGTAGCTCATAATCAATTACATGCTTAAATATTTAAGTTCAGAATTTGCAGAGCTCATAATCTCCTTTGATTGGGAGTTCGCAGATACAAGGACTTCATTGTTACTCAGGTAGATTAGTTAAAGCAATTTTAGAAGCTAAAGTGGTAGCTAGCGAAGCAGAAGTTACGGCGAAGGTTTCGGTTGAAAACTAGTCTTCAACTAGCTTGAATTAAGATCCCCTTCAGGAAACTGGAGGGGATTTTTTTATTACTATAGATTTACTAAATTAGATAAAATTAAACCACTAATAACATGTCCAAAATTCAATTAACATTACGTGAATTTCGCGTGGTGCAATTAGCTCAACAAGGCTGCAGTAATAAAGAAATTGCCCAACAATTGAATATTCAAGAATCAACAGTTAAGTCCCATCGAAGGAATATCATGAAAAAATTGGGCTTAAAAGGGAAGTCAGAATTTATACGGTATTTACTCAACAAATAATGTAAAGTAGACCTACCGTTATTTCATCAACAAATTTTGCTTCATGGACATTTCATAGAAGTATTGTTTATTGTTCATAAGAAATTGGTATTCCCCTTGTTCAACAATTTGTCCATTTTTCATTACCAAAATTTGATCCGCTGAAACAATGGTAGATAGTCGATGTGCAATAGTAATAATGGTTTTACTTTGTGCTAAATACTTATTAAGTACATCTTGAATTAATCCTTCAGCTTGAGAATCCAAAGAAGAAGTTGCCTCGTCTAATAACAATATTTCAGGCTCTTTATATAAAGCCCGCGCAATGGCTATACGCTGTTTTTGCCCACCAGAAAGCATTGCTCCATTTTCCCCTAATTGTGTTTGATACCCATTGGGTAATTTTTCAACGAACTCAGAAATACCTAAATCTTGACAAAGTTGAACAACTCTTTTTATATCTGGGAAAGATTGCCCTAAGGCAATATTATCAATAATATTGCCAGAAAAAAGGCTAATTTGTTGAGGAACGACTCCAATCAACTTTCTTAAACTTTGATAATGAATTGAATCTAAGGAAAACCCACCAATAAAAATCTTACCGTCACTTATTGCATATAGATTTTGCAAAATTGCAAAAATAGTAGTTTTACCACTCCCACTTTCACCTACAATGGCTGTCATTTTATTCACTGGAAAAACAGCATCAAAGTCTTTAAAAATTTGAGCCCTACTCCCATAAGAAAAATTCACTTTTTCAAATCGAATATCCCCTATTTCTTCCCTAGTTAGATCAAATTTGTTTTCGGTAGATTCTCGATCTAAATCCATGATTTCAAAAAGTCGATCAGCTGCAATCAATGCATTTTGAATGGATTTATTAGCTCCAATTAAAGACGAAACAGGAGAAGTAAAATATCCAATGAGTGCATAAAAAGAAAACAATTCACCTGGAGTAATTTGCCTATCAAGTACAAAACCTGCACCTACCCACATTAAGACCACAGTAAAAATAGAAGCTAATAAAGATGTGGATGTTCCTGCAAATATTGAATTAAAGGCAGATTTCATTCCTGTAAACAATAATTTAATAAATTTATTCTCCGTTTTTACATTTGAATACTCTTCTATACCAAACTCTTTAATGGTTCTTACATGATTAATAGACTCTACCAATTGAGTTTCCAAATCAGCTGCATTTTCCATTATTTTTCTTTCTACTTTTTTATTGAAATAGTTCATCAATAAATATATTGATAAGTAGAAAGGAATAATTAACAACATTATCGTAGCCAACTTCCAATAATAGATAAACATTAACGTGAAAGAAAATATGACGATGAAAGTATTCACTACCATATCTATGGCTACATCATTGATGAAATTTCGAATTTTAATGGCATCACTAATCCTTGATGTAATTTCACCAATTCTCATGGTATCAAAGAAACGTTGAGGTAGATGCATTAAATGTTTATAATAGCCTAAGATTAATTTAGCATCCATTAATTGACCAGTTCGCATCATTAAGATACTCTTTCTACTTCCAATGTAGGCTTGAATTAAAACAATACAGATCATCCCCACACTCATGAGATTCAAGAGATTTGAATTTCCATCTACAAGAACATAATCTGTGATTTTCTGAATATAAATTGACATGGACAATCCCAGAACTGTATACAGCATTGCCCCCATAATGGCTTGAAACAAAATTCCTTTATGAGGTTGAACTAAATCCCAAAATCGTTTAAAAGAGGAAGTTGTGCTGTCAATATTTTTAAAGCCTTCACCTGGTGCCAATAAAATCAACACTCCTGACCAAATATCCTTAAAGGCTTCTATTGTGTATTTTTCCATTTTACCATAAGCAGGATCCATGACTTCAATGTACTTGGCAGTCACTTTATAAATCACAACAAAATGGTGTAATTGATTTTTCAGAACAACATGGGCAACAGCAGGAAGGGGGATTTTAGGTAGTGCATCCATTCCTCCCTTTACACCTTTAGCAGTAAAACCCATTTTTTCGGCCGCTTGAATCATTCCTAAGACATTCGTTCCGCGTAAATCCGTTTGTGCGAAAATTCGAATCTGAGCAATAGGAATTATAACTCTATAATGATTCCCAATGGATGCTAAACAAGCCGCACCACAATCTTTTATATCGTGTTGTTTTACCTTTATCTTAGACATTATATTCTTTTTTGACGGACAGGATTTAACCAATTATCCGCCTTATCGTAAAGGAGTTGGAATAAATTCCGACGCGTAATAATGAATCGACCTGTGAGTGTCATTCCTTTGTTAACATGAGCTATATACCCATTCTTCAATTTCAATTGAGTACTTGCTATCTGACACCTTACTTTAAAAAATACTTCCTTATCTTGGACACTTACATTTCGATCAATTTCTATTACTTTACCCTGTATAAAACCCCATTGGTGGTAATTAAACGCATCTGCATCAAAACGAACTTTTTGTCCCAAATGAACCAAGCCAATGTCATTGGGATAGATCAAGCATTCCACAACTAATGTGTTATTGGGGGAAATTTCCGCAATAGATACAGCCCCTCCTAAAAATGAATTTGCTTGAAATCCTTTATAATTAACAATAGTGCCACTTATAGGCGCAGTAATGATATATGATTTTTTTTCTAGTTGAAGTTTATTTAATGTCCCATCATAATTTCTCAAAGCATCGTGTAAATCCTTCTTTTGCTTTTCCAAAATGGCTAATTGCTGATGTTCAAAACTTGATAGTGCTTCTTTGGCAAATGTCAAATCAAATAGAAAGCGTTCGTATTCTGCGGATGCGATCACTCGGTCTTCAAATAATTTCTTATTTCTACGATGGTTAATCTCTGCTAAATCGACTTTAGCTTGAAGTTCTCTTTTCTGCTGAAGGTACTTTTCATATTCTTCATGAATGGGCTGTTGAATAATTACAGGATTGGCACTCTTTCTCATTTGCTCATAATCTTCAATAGATTGTAAGGTTTGTGTTCTAAAATTTTGATTTAACTCTTCTTGACTTTGTACTATCTCAGAATCAATTTTCAATAAAGTATCGCCCTTGTTGACTTGTTGATTATTCCGAAGATGGATGTAGGTAATCTTCCCATTGATTAGGGAAATTATGGGGACGTTTTCATCTGCAGAGCGGATAATACCTCTGCTTTGAGCACTAATATCCACCCAAATGAAGGGCAGAGAACCTAAAATGGCCCCTAAAACAAAAATAATAATTAAATAAAAAGAGACCCCTTTTTGCCTATTTTGGGCAATAAGATTTTCGACCGTATTTTCTAGGTCAGTGCTAATGGGATACATTATAAATTATAGATTGTTTAATTATACTTCAATGAACACAAAATTCAATTGAATTAGCTGCCAAAAGGATTAAACCCAGTTGAGACCAGTTCACTAATATGTAGTCAACAATGATTTTAATAGAACCATTATGATTAAGTATAGCGGAGGATAATAACCATCCAATAATAAAACCCAAAATTTGCTTCAGAACTCTTTTTAACTTCATTGATTTTAAGCTATTGATGTAGCTTTCATAGAACAAATGTTTTTGTATTAGATCAATTGATTCTTACTATTTAATTAATTCCATAGAATTTTCTAAAGAGTTATTAATCGCTGAAGATAGTTTTTTGAAATTTCTATTTTCCTCAAATTCCTTCCAAAAATTTGAATCAAAATTTGACTTTCCTGATATCAATATCTTCTTTTGAAAATTTCGTGGTAACTCATTTGAAAAATAAATTTGAGAAGGTATAAATTCATCTATTGCTTCATATCTATCTGAAACATGCGATTTTTTGGAAGAAAAAATTAATTTATGCTTATGATTAAAGAACTTCAAATTTTCAAATGGATATTGTACTGATGTTGAAAAAATTTCATCTTGATTTAATATGATTTTTGAAGAATTACCTAAAAATTTGATTTCTTTTTCGAAACCATTATTTTCCTCATAGTGAAAACTAACGAGAGCATTTGTATTTTTTGTAAAATTTTTGAAATCTGTTTGCAAATGAGGTAATGTATTTAATCTCATGCCAAAAAATACTTTTCCCTGTTTATAATATTTATACTTTTTCGACAATAAAAACCTAGACGCTAAAATTTCATAGCCAACGCTCTCTTTTTCCCATGTACTAATTATCCATTTAATTTTTGCATCTGCAAAAACATCCAAAGTATCATTTTTAGTCTGAAAGCCTCTATAATATCCTTCAATGATAATGTATTTATTTGGGTTACCTTTTACAACAACATCATTTAAAATAATTGACTTGGGTGAAAGATTTACAACTTTAGAAAAAGACTTACTTTCAAAATTATGATAAAGAAAATGGCTAAATGTAACTGGGAAATCTTCCTCTTTTATCAAATCAATTTCCCCATTTTCGTTCGTCGTGGTTAATAAAATGCCTTTATTATTAAACACTTCTACATTTGAAATTGGTTTTTGACTTGTATTATCAAGAATTAAAACTTGCGACTTCCCAATAAATGAGATTAATATCAGAAATAAAAAATGTTTCATAGCCTTAAATTAAATAGGGGAGCAGGTAGGCCACCCCCTATTTATTTACATTAGAATATCCTTTTCCCAAATAAGGTTAAATGACATTCAGTATTGTGTTTAATTCCATCTAAAACACCTGTTAAAACAAAACTAAACAAAACTGCCTCTTCACTTCCTCCCGTGATTATTTTGATTTCGTTTGCATTTAATTCTTGTAGGGTTAGGTTATTTAAGTCATTAATTTTCATATTATTTCAATTTTAGATTATTTACCTACTCTCTTTCAGGCTTTTCGGTAAGCGCCTTTGTCCATTGCAATGACATATCAAAACTAATTAAGACAAAGGTCTAAAAAAATCCCCCCTAGGTAGTAATTTGGTGGTATTTTAGTAGGAGATTAGGCATCTTTCATGAGCTAATCCTCCTCCTTTCTGAATTCATCTATACTTTGTATTTCACGTTTACCCGTTTTATCATCCACTAATTCTAATTTATAGTGATTTTTAATCCATCCCGGAATTGGAATGCATTTGAAATAATACACCTGACCTTCCTTCACCGAATAGGTAGAGCGGAGCTTTTTAAACATGGCTTGGCTTTCCACCTGCAGTTCAGATATGTTACTATACTCCCTCTTGATATAGGAAATAACCGGTAATTAGATCAATTCACCATTGAGCTTAAATCTTCCTTTTTTGAGTATGAAATACAAATATTTTAATATCGAATTATGGTAGGTATAAATCGTTATTTTCTTACTTGAATCAGCCATTACGCTCCTATTCGCTCTTGCAACATGGACGAATAAAAGCCCTATTATTATGATTGAATATAGTTTTTTCTTCATTTTTATTCTTCTTATTTAGTATAAATACTCATTCCTAATGCCACATTAAATGCATCTCCTAAATATGGGTCCTGCGGAACAAAACCCTGTGTCTTAGCTCGTAAGGTTAAGTCGAGGGAAATCCATTGTAAAGGAGACGACTTTTTGGTTGGAATCAACAAACCTAGTTTACATTCCAAGGAGGCTCCCATTTTACCCTCAGTCGTATTAAAATCTAAACCCTTAGGCTGATTCCAACATTGGGTAGTTGCATTTATCATCAATCGGTTTTTCCATGGATAATCTACCAGCGAAAAGCCTCCTCCCCAAAAATACCTTTGGTTATTCCCAAATTGTCGCAGAAAGGCGCGAACATTCCAATTTTGATTTTTTTGGATATACACATTCTCCTCCATCATATCTCCAAAGGGGGCCAATATATAGCCTGCCCCAAACCCAACATTTAAAGTAGGGTTAACCGCCAAGGTAGTCTTACCTATGAATAATGGACTGAGTAAATTCAACAAGGACAAATAGGCTACTTTTTTCAAATACCCCTTTTCACTTTCATTCAGTTCTTGATGGTTAGTATATCGCTGAAAAGGCATATCAGGTCGATGCAAGTGGCGAACCGCACCTAATACATCATCACCAACTATATCCCGATCATTTTCATTACTCTCCAATGGATGAATTCGCCTATTTAGATTTAAACCGCTAAACAACATGTAACTCACTATTCCCAATTTTCTACCAAAAAAATCGCCATAAATGTTTTCCAATTTTTCTTTTTGAAACATGAGCAATTCCTCTTCCATTTGCAATAAGGAGAAGTCAGATTCTAATCCAGCAGTATGCAAACGAATGTAATTAGGTAAATCACTGCCCCTGAGGTGCATCAACGTTTCATCGGAAACACCTGTCACTTTGGCTACGCCATTGGAAAATACAGGGGAAGAAACTGATCCAATATTTAAAGCCGTTAAAACGGAACGGTGACCTTCTTCATGAGTATAAGGAATAAAGTAGCTAGTAGGTAAAAAGAAATTAAATATAGCTAATGGAAATTTCCATTTTTTAGGTAAACTAGTATTTATTACACGTGAAAAAATTCGATAGGTAGATAAATAGTTTTGATTAAACTGCCTCATGGTATAAGGCCTAGTTGTATAATCAATTATAGTAAAACCATATGCATAAGCATTATCAGACTTTTGCTTGTTCCAATGTACCTTTTCTTCCTTTTTGGTTGAATCAGTAAAAGCATAACTTGAAAATGATATTAAAAGGGCCAATAGACTACATAATCGGAAAAATTGCATCTTTACATTCTATATTAATTATCAATAGATTTCTAATTCCAAGTTACCTTATCCCAACCCCACCAACCCAAACGGCCGCTCTAACCACAGATAAATCCCATAAATAATGATAGCCAAAGTAGCTATTCGAGATTCTTGAAAAAGGGAGGGATACCTACTTTGATCTACGAACATGCGTCCTATTAAATAGAGACTTATTAAAATCAAAGCCACTAAAACATAACGGGTATCAACTACAAAATAGGTAAAGGGAATCCAATCCAAGGTTTTGATAAAATCCACTACGGGCATGATGAAAGATGCCAATACAAGGAAGATATTGGCGTACCAAGACGTCCAACGAAAGGATAGTAAATTATTCATGGTCCTACATGTAGATATTCTGATTTGACTATTCAGAAGGATAAAAACTTTGTCCATTCAATCGCTTCCGCTCATACACCTTTGCCTTGTTCGATTTTTTATCAATAATCATGTATCCAGACTGGTGTAATATCGGATTAAATAAATCCACACCTTGATATCGTTTATTAATTTTCAATTTTGGAATTGGACTGGGGACGACCAATTTCTTGACAGGCGAAGTACTCGTAGAAAAAAACAGAAATATGGCTAGGTTGATCACGATCAAATCCAAGCTCCAAGAATTAAGCTTGTTCATTTTAAATGCCTAGATAAAACGTGATTTCTACCTTCGAGATATCCATTTTTTATCTCTTTGAAATTAATGGCAATCAAAAACGCCAAACATACGAATGCTATAAATAGCAAACGGCCTGCAAAGTCTTTCATAATTATTACTGGTTAGGTGACAGGATAACGGGCTTATTGTGCCAAGTAATGGCGAAAAAAGCCTCAGCAAAGATGGCTATTCCAAGAATAATGTTTCTTGCGAAAACGCAAGAAATAAATATTACCTCTAAAATATCAAGTTTGAATTCCATCGAATTAGCCCAATAATCCTCCTTTAGTTCGCCACTATCAATTGATAATTCCCCAAATTAGTCCCCTGAAAAAGACGCTTATACACGCATAATTCCTAATATTTCTTTAAATTTAAACTTCCTATTTTTATGCTATGAAAAATCCAAATCCAGAAGAAAACCAGTTAAACATTGAATTGCCTGAAGAGATTGCAGAAGGTGCTTATGTCAACCTGGCATTGATAGCCCATTCTCCTTCCGAATTTGTCATGGACTTTATTCGAATTTTACCTGGAATTCCCAAAGGAAAGGTGAAGTCGAGGATCGTCATGACTCCCGATCATGCTCAACGATTACTGATGGCGCTTCAAGAAAATATTCAACGCTATGAAGAAGCTTTTGGACCTATCGCCAAAGACTTGGACAACCCTGGTTTTCAATTTCCCATGAACTACAATGGCCCCATAGGCGAAGCGTAAACGTTTGCATTTTTATTCCATTAAAATAGGCCTAAAATTTTACGTATACATAGGGTAAATACCCTTACTTTTCTACTTTAGAAAGGTATATTAACCATTTTTATATTAATGGCCATGCCCATTCTCAACCAAAAACTAGTTAGCGAAGGTGCAATTAACACCCAGCTACCCCTCCAATATCCTTCTCCGGAAGTATTTACTTATCCAGAGAAAATCCTTCAATTTGGAACCGGTGTCCTACTGCGAGGTTTATGTGATTATTTTGTAGATAAAGCCAATCGTCAAGGTGTTTTTAAAGGCCGCGTAGTCCTAGTTAAATCTACTTCCAAAGGAGGTGCAGATGCTTTTGAAGCGCAAGATGGTCTGTATACGCATTGCATCAAAGGCATTGATGAAGGCAAAGAAGTGGAGGAATATTTGATTAATTCATCCATCTCCAGAACATTAACAGCTTCCAAAGAATGGGATACTATTTTGGCTTGCGCAAGCAGTCCAGATATGCAAATTATCATCTCAAACACCACCGAGGTAGGTATACAATATGTAGCGAATGATGCCATCAGTGGTGGATGTCCAAGCTCTTTCCCTGCTAAATTAGTAGCTTTTCTTCATGCCCGTTGGCAACATTTCGGTGGAAGCAAAGAATCAGGCATGGTCATCATCCCAACGGAATTAATCATCAATAATGGCGATGTGTTAAAGGACATTGTTTTGAAATTGGCCAATGATCATCAGCTCTCTGCCGACTTCATTCAATGGCTACAAACCGCCAACCATTTTTGTAATTCACTGGTAGATCGCATTGTGCCTGGGGCACCAGATACAGCTACAAGAACTGCCATTTGTGATCAATTAGGTTATGATGATTCTTTAGTGATCATTTCAGAAGTATATCGTTTATGGGCTATTCAAGGTAGTTCAGACGTTAAGAAAATCTTGAGTTTTGCATCCGTTGATTCAGGTGTAGTGATTGCGGAAGACATTGAAATTTACCGTGAGTTGAAACTTCGTCTCTTGAACGGAACACATACCCTCATGTGTGGGATGTCCTATTTATTAGGATTCCGTTTAGTAAAGGATGTCATGAGCAATTCGTATTTGAGCAAATTGGTGATGAACCTGATGCTGACGGAATTAGCTCACTCCATTCCTTATAAAATGGATTTCAAAATTGCCGATCGCTTTGGTCGTTCGGTGTTGGACCGCTTTAAAAATCCGTTCATCAACCATAAATTGATTGATATCACGGTTCAGTACACGACCAAAATGAGAATGCGGAATATTCCTCTATTGGTGAATTATTACCAGATTTTTGGGAAAGCTCCCGAGCTTTTTGCCATGGGTTTTGCGGCCTACTTACAGTTTATGCATGCCGTAAAAGTAGAAGATGGCAAATATTTTGGGGAATGTAATGGGGAGTTCTACCCAATACAATGTGACTATGCTGCTTATTTTTATGAGGCTTGGAAAGATTTAAACTTAACAAAACTATTGGCTGATGAGAAGCTTTGGGGGCATGATTTAAGTGCTTTGCCAGGCTTTGAAGATGCGGTGAAGAAATACCTTTAATAGGGATTAGGGATTAGGGATTAGGGATTAGGGATTAGGGATTAGGGATTAGGGATTAGGGATTAGGGATTAGGGATTAGGGATTAGGGATTAGGGATTAGGGAAAAATGCAGAATTGACTTTGCTTCTACTCCATATTTTCAAATAATATTCTTTCATTTTTACATTCTTCATTCTACATTAATTAAAACACGATGAAGGCTTTTTTAAACGAAGATTTTTTATTGCAGTCGAGCACCGCTCAGACATTATACCATCAATATGCGGCCCACATGCCCATCATTGATTACCATAACCATTTAGTGCCTCAACAGATTGCGGAAGACAAGCAATTTGATAATATAACACAAATATGGCTTTATGGCGACCATTACAAATGGAGAGCCATGCGGGCACATGGAGTCAACGAGCGCTACATCACCGGAGATGCCACCGATGAAGAAAAATTCATGAAATGGGCTGAAACCGTTCCGTATACGATGCGTAACCCATTATACCATTGGACGCATTTGGAATTGCAACGCTATTTTGGCGTTACTGAAGTACTTAATGCCGAGTCAGGTAAGCGCATTTACGACCATTGTTCCGCTTTATTGCGCAGCAAAGAATACTCGGTTCGGAATTTATTGAGAAAAATGAATGTCAAAGCGCTTTGCACGACAGACGACCCTATCGATAATTTGGCATATCACCAATCCATCGCAGCGAGTGGTTTTGAGATCAAAGTATTACCTACTTTCCGTCCAGATAAAGCCATGGCGGTGGATGATGAATTAACTTTCATAGAATATGTGAATGCCTTGAGCCAGGTAAGTGGTAAACAAATCAATCACCTCCAAGATTTTAAAGATGCGATTCAAGAACGTCACGATTTCTTTCATTCTGTTGGTTGCCGTTTGAGTGACCATGGTTTGGAACATATTTATGCAGAAGATTATACCGAAGAAGAAATCGAGCTTATTTTCACTCGCTTGCATTCTGGCAAAACCATCAATAAAAAAGAAAAATGGCAGTTTAAATCAGCTATGCTGGTATTTTTTGCTCATTTAGATCATTCCAAAGGATGGACTCAGCAGTTTCATTTGGGGGCATTGAGAAATAATAATAATCGACTTTTAAGTAGTTTAGGCCCTGATACGGGTTTTGATTCTATCGGGGATTTTGAACAAGCTAAGTCCTTATCGAAATTCTTAAATACGCTAGACACAACGAACCAATTAGCTAAGACGATTTTATATAACTTGAATCCAAGAGATAATGAATTGTTTGCGACCATGACAGGTAATTTTCAGGATGGAACAATCGTTGGAAAGATTCAATTTGGCTCAGGTTGGTGGTTTTTGGATCAAAAAGACGGCATGGAGAAACAAATCAATGCCTTGTCGAATATGGGGATGTTAAGTCATTTTGTAGGGATGTTAACTGATTCTCGTAGTTTCTTATCTTTCCCAAGACATGAGTATTTTAGAAGAATACTTTGTAATTTGATTGGTCAAGATGTAGAAAATGGCGAATTGCCAGCAGATATGGAATGGTTAGGGAAATTGGTTAAAGACATTTCATATACCAATGCCTCCCAATTTTTTAATTTTGAATAAAGCATGAAAAAAGTAGTTACGTTTGGAGAAATCATGGGGCGACTAAGTCCTCCAGGTTATGGGAGAATAGTACAAGCACAGTCGCTCAATTTGACTTTTGGAGGGGGAGAAGCGAATGTTGCTGGTGCTTTAGCTCATTTAGGAATTCCTGCAGCTCATGTCACTAAATTTCCTGATCATGAAATGGGACATGCCGCTACTTCTTATTTCAAAAAAGTGGGAGTAGACATGCAGTATGTTCAATATGGGGGCAATCGTTTAGGTTTGTATTTTACTGAATTTGGAGCCGCTATGCGCCCAAGTAAAGTAGTTTATGACCGAGCAGATTCTTCCTTTGCCCATTTAGATCCCAAAGAATTTAATTGGAAAGAAATCTTAAAAGATGCTCAGTGGTTTCATTGGACAGGCATAAGTCCAGCTATTTCCGAATCAGCTGCACAGGCTTGTCGGGAAGCCATCAAGGTCGCCAATGATTTAGGAATCACTGTTTCTGCCGATGTCAATTACCGTAAAAACTTATGGCAATATGGCAAATCGGTACAAGAGGTGATGCCTGATTTGATTGCAGGTTGTGATATCATCGTTTGTGGAAAAGGAGATGCCGAAGATATTCTGAATATTGTTCCAGATGGAAGTACCAAAAGTGGTTGGGAATCCGTAAGTAAACAAATCATGGCACGTTTTCCTCGAATTAAAAAAATCATTAATACCAAGAGAGGTCAAATTTCAGCATCACAAAATACCTTGTCGGCTACTTCATTCAACGGCAAACAAGTATTGAAGTCGGAAACAGTAGAAATAAGTCAAATAGTAGATAGAATTGGCGGCGGAGATGCTTTTATGGCTGGATACATTTATGGGAATCTAATTCTGAAAGATGAAGCTCAGTCCTTATCATTTGCTGTTGCTGCTTCCGCATTAAAACATACGATCGAGGGGGATATTAATTTAGCCAACTTAGATGAAATAGAAACCGTCATGAAGGGAGACCTGACAGGACGCTTAAAACGATAACCATGGCAAGAAATTCTTCCGAAGTTGTATATCAACGCATTCAAGAGACACCTATCGTCCCATTATTTTTTAATGCCGATTTATCCATTGCTACGAGCGTATTAAAGGCTTGTTATGATGGAGGAATCCGCGTTTTTGAATTTACCAATCGAGGCAAAGAAGCCCCATATATTTTTGCCAAAGCCATGGAATATGTGGAGAAAGAATGTCCGGATTTAGTATTAGGAATTGGTACAATTTATGATGCCAAACAAGCCAATGAATTTATTCAAATGGGCGCTGATTTTATGTTGCAACCATTCATTACAGAATCTGTTGGGGAAGTGTGTGGTAAGCATGACATTCCATGGATGCCAGGCGCCATGACATTAACAGAAATCCGTCAAGCAGAAATTTGGGGAGCTAAAATCGTTAAGATATTTCCAGGTAATGTAGTGGGGCCAGCTTTTGTTAAGGCATTAAAAGGACCTATGCCCAATACCCAAATCATGGTTACGGGTGGAGTAGAACCAAATAAAGAGAGTTTGAGTACATGGTTTAATGCAGGTGCAGCCGCGGTAGGTATGGGTTCACAATTATTTCCGGCTGATTTGATTGCCAAAAAAGATTATCAAGCTATTGAACAAATGATTGCCCAATTAATTACAACTTATCGGGAACTGTAACCCAAACAAAACCTCAACCTTATGGAAATTGGAAAATACCGTTGGAAAATTTGCGCATTACTATTCTTTGCCACTACGATCAACTACTTAGATAGGCAAGTGATTGGTTTATTAAAGCCGGTTTTAGAAGACCAATTTAATTGGACAGAAACAGATTACTCCAACATCGTTATTACCTTTCAAGCTGCCTATGCGATTAGTTTGCTAGGTTTTGGCGGCATTATTGATCGAATCGGAACTAAATTGGGTTATTCTATTTCCATCGTAGTTTGGAGCATCGCAGCTATGTTGCATGCTTTGGCAACAGGAACTTTGAGCTTTGCTTTCATGCGTGGATTATTAGGTTTAGGTGAAGCTGGGAACTTTCCTGCTGCCATCAAAACAGTAGCCGAATGGTTTCCTAAAAATGAAAGAGCTTTAGCCACAGGTATTTTTAATTCTGGTGCCAACATTGGAGCGGTTGCAGCCCCTATTTTAGTGCCTTGGATTTTAGGTGTTTATGGCTGGGAAATGGCCTTTATTGCTACTGGAGCCATTGGGTTTATTTGGTTAATTTTTTGGTGGTTATTTTATGAAGTTCCTTCTAAACACAAAGAATTATCTCAAGCAGAATTTGATTATATCCATGCCGATAAAGAAGAAAAAGATGAAAATCAGGAACCTGTTAAATGGGCTAAATTATTTGGCTTCCGTCAGACATGGGCCTTTTTCTTTGGAAAAATGTTGACCGACCCAATCTGGTGGTTCTTCCTATTCTGGTTACCTTCTTATTTCTCCGAGCGTTTCCAATTGGATTTGAAAAAACCAAGCTTAGAATTGATTATCGTATATACCGCCACGACTGTGGGAAGTATTGGTGGAGGTTGGTTATCGGGTAAATTAATTAACCTAGGTTGGCCGTCTTTCCGAGCTAGGAAAATCACTATGCTAGGTTTTGCTTTAGCGGTAGTGCCCATCATGTTAGCTCGTTATTGTGATAATATTTGGCAAGCAGTAGCCTTGATCTCTTTGGCTGCCGCCTCTCATCAAGCATGGAGTGCCAATATTTATTCCATTGCTACGGATATGTTCCCGAAGAAAGCGGTTAGCTCTGTGATTGGAATTGGCGGTATGGCGGGTTCAGTGGGTGGTATTTTCTTCCCTATGATTGTGGGGTCTTTATTAGATAAATATAAACTTTTAGGCAACATCAACGATGGTTATAACATCATCTTCTTGCTTTGTGGTAGTGCTTATGTTTTGGCTTGGCTAATTATCTATTCTTTAGCTCCCAAATTGGAGACTGCTAATATTGATTAATCAATATTTATTTCAAATTAGGCGTGTTGAGCAATCGACACGCTTTTTTTATTCCCATTGCTGAAATAAATCTACTAACTCTTGAGCAATAGCCTCTTTTGATTTCAGGCTACAAGTATGTCGTTCGCCAGAAGCATGAAAGACTTGAACTTGATTGGTATCCAAACCAAAACCAGCTCCAGGCTGTTTTAGTGAATTCAAGACAATCGCATCTAGATTTTTTCTTTGTAACTTATCCAAGGCGTTCGTTTCTTCATTTTCTGTTTCCAAAGCAAAGCCAATCAATTTTTGATGGCTTCTTTTTTGTGTACCCAAGTAGGCTAAAATATCCGTTGTTTTTTCTACCAGTATATCTAGTGTGCTCTCCTTTTTCTTGATTTTTTCGCTTGCTACAGTGGCAGGTCTATAATCTGCTACTGCAGCAGCCATAATAGTCCAATCTGAATTAGGAAATTCTCGAAGACAAGCCTCTTCCATTTCTTTGGCAGAAACAACTGAAACACAATGAATACCAGAAAATGCAGGTTTCAAGGCCATAGGGCCAGCAATTAAGGTTACATCAGCTCCCTGTAAATAAAAGGCCTCCGCCAAAGAAATACCCATTTTGCCTGAAGAATGATTGGAAATATAGCGAACTGGGTCTATTGCCTCTTGGGTAGGTCCTGCACTAATCAATACTTTTTTACCATACCAGCTTTTGCCTCTACCAATTTTTTCAACTAGTTCCAGCAAAATTTCCTCTGGTTCTGCCATGCGTCCTTCTCCATGTAGACCACTGGCTAGAAACCCGGTATTCACTGATAAAATATGATTACCAAAGGATTGTAACTTTCCTAGATTCTGCTGAGTTGAAGGATGCTTATACATATCCTCATCCATCGCTGGGGCAATGAAGATGGGGCAACGGGCCGACAAATAAGTGGCTATAACAATGTTGTCACATAAGCCATTAGCCATTTTACTCAGGGTATTACACGTAGCTGGAGCGATGATAAAAGCATCAGCCCAAAGGCCGAGTTCAACATGATTATTCCAAATATGTTGATCATGAAAATCAATCCAGACGGGGTTATTGGAGAATGTGGAAAGTACTAATGGAGAAACAAAGTCTTTGGATGCAGATGTCATTACTACACGTACTTCTGCCCCATTTTTTTTCAATAATCGAACTAAAAGTATGGCTTTGTAAGCGGCAATACTGGCACTAATTCCGACGATGATTTTTTTACCCTGTAACATAGCATTGGAAAAGGTCGGCAAGTAACGAAATTTGCACAAAATAAGGTAATTTTAGTGCCAAATTCGACCATGAAGATATTTGAAACAAAACAGGCATTGCAAGATTTCATCGATGAACATCGGTCGAAAAATGACCTTATTGGATTTGTACCAACCATGGGTGCTTTGCATGAAGGTCATTTATCACTCATAGAGAAGTCTAAGGAACAAAGTGCCGTTACAGTTTGTAGTATATTCATCAATCCCACCCAATTCAATGACCCAAAGGATTTTGAAAAGTATCCAAAAACCATAAAAGAGGACTTACAAAAACTAGAATTAGCTGGCTGTGAGGCCGTTTTTCTTCCCGCGGTTTCGGAAATGTATCCTGAAGGAATGCATCAATTACCACATTATCCCTTAGGTAGATTGGAGGAGCTTTGGGAGGGGGCACATCGTCCAGGACATTTTCAAGGTGTCTGTGTGATTGTGCATCGTCTGTTGGAAGCTGTTCAACCAGATTTGCTATTTATGGGAAGTAAAGACTTTCAGCAGGTAGCGGTCATTCGACAATTATTAGCTCAATACTCATTTGAACCAACCATAGAATTAATCTCTTGTGAAACCGTTCGTGAGGCGAGTGGTTTAGCGATGAGTAGTAGAAATGTTCGACTTAGCCCTGAACAAAAAATTCAAGCCTTGGCTATTTATCATGGTTTTGATACGATTCAAAAAGCCATAAAAGAACAAATAACTTGCAGTACAAAAGAATTAGAGCGACAATTTGCTCAACAATTATTGGATGCTGGCTTTGAATCCGTGGATTACATAGCCTTTGCGGACCCTAAAAGCTTAGAACCCATTATAGATCTCTCTCAAACCTTTGTTGTATTAGTGGCCGCTTTTATTGGCGGGGTCCGACTGATTGACAATCAACTATTTCCCCATGAGCTATTTAAAAGAGTTTAAAAAAATCACGACTCAAAGTCTACAAATCATGAAAAAGCAAGGAGAAAAAATCTCCATGTTAACATGTTACGATTTTTCTATGGCCAAATTGTTGGACCAATCAGGTGTGGATGTTTTGCTGGTAGGAGACAGTGCAAGTAATGTGATGGCGGGTCACGAAACGACCCTTCCTATTACTTTGGAACAAATGATTTATCATGCTCAATGTGTCGTTAGAGGTACGGAAAGAGCATTAGTTTTAGTGGATTTACCATTTGGATCTTATCAATCCAATAGTGAAATCGCTCTTTCTTCAGCGATTCGGATTATGAAAGAAACGGGAGCGCATGCCATTAAGTTAGAAGGTGGGCAAGAAGTCCTAGACAGTATCAAAAAAATAGTCAAGGCAGGTATCCCAGTAATGGGACATCTCGGATTGACTCCTCAAAGTATATATCAATTTGGCTCTTATGGAGTTAGAGCCAAGGAGGAAGAGGAGGCTAACCTGTTAGTAGAAGAAGCTAAGATGTTGGAGGAAGCGGGTTGTTTTGGAATAGTTTTGGAAAAAATCCCAGCTGATTTAGCGAAAAAGGTAAGTGAAAGTTTACATATCCCAAGTATAGGCATAGGCGCTGGAAAACATTGCGATGGTCAAGTTTTGGTCATGCATGATATGCTAGGTATAAACACGGAGTTTAAACCTAGATTTCTACGTCGTTATTTAAATTTAGGAGAATTGATTCCTCAGGCCGTTAAAAACTATGTGGCTGATGTCAAAAATCAAGACTTCCCCAATGAAGCAGAATCTTATTAAGCCAAACGATTACTGGCATTTGGAAATACGACAGTTGGTTCAAAAGTTTTCGCCGCTTCAAAGTCCATTAAAGCATAAGAAATAATGATCACAATATCTCCAACTACGGCTTTTCTAGCAGCGGGACCATTGAGGCAAATGATGCCTGATCCTCGTTCGCCTTTAATTAGATAAGTTTCAATTCGTTCTCCATTATTGACATTAACTACTTGAATTTTTTCATGTTCCAACATGTTGGCAGCATCCATCAAGTCGGCATCCATGGTTAGACTTCCTACATAGTCAATATTGGCTTCTGTGACAGTGGCACGATGCACCTTCGATTTTAATATTTGTATTTGATACACAATTTTGGTTTTTGAGAGTATACAAATTTACGAAAAAGAAATATTTAACTTTGTTAACAAATCAAATGAATGATGGTACTTTGCTTGGATTTTGGAAATTCTCAGTTAAAATATGCTTGGGTAGAGGCTGATCATATCGTTGATTTTGGCATTTTAAGTGATACAAACTTTGAATCAATATCTCAAATCTGCCAGAATAAGGCCATTGATTCCATCATTCTAAGTAGTGTAATTGATGTTCCAACCGAACTAATAAATGCCTTAGAAAATTTAGATCCATTTCATCAACTTAGTTCAACTTCATTGACGCAGGTGGACTATTCGAATTACGATAAATCGACATTAGGTGTGGACCGAATATGCATAGCAGAAGGGGCTCAAACTTTATTTCCTACTAGCAATCATTTGAGTATTTGCTTGGGAACCTGCATTACGTATAATTGGATTGTAGATGGTAGTTTTAAAGGAGGGGCTATAAGTCCTGGCCTTATGATGCGAACAAAGTCCATGCATGATTATACGGCACATTTACCCCTAATTTCTCCTCAAATGGACTTCCCTTTATTGGGTCAAACGACATCAAGTAATTTACTTGCTGGTACAATGAATGGGATATTATTAGAAATTCAGGGATATATTTTAGCATTAAGAAAACAAGATCCCGAAATCGTAATACTTATATGTGGAGGAGATGCTCCATACTTTGCACCTAGATTAGAAGATTCAGCTATTCATTTTGAAAATGACTTAATTTGGAAGGGCTTAGCTGCATTGGCTCATTTGAATTTAGGGCTTTAATTCTCAACGCTGTCAAGGTTTTAAACCTTGACAGCGTTAGGCAAATCTACCCTATTTTCTCTCATACTTTCAACATAAAGCTGATATACTTTTCATTTTATCAAGTAGCTTATTTTAACATAATTATATCAATAAGCTGATTGGTCTATTGTGCAAAAAAGGACAATTTTACCAACGCTGTCAAGGTTTAAAACCTTGACAGCGTTAAGAAAAAAACCAGCTGAAATTTAACCATAGCTTAACGCCCCCCTAACATAAACATCTGATAACCAATGTAGTTTTGAAGTAGAAAAACTACGCATGATGAGCGTTAACTACCAACCCACTTACAAGACCATCGTTATTTCCGACTTACACTTAGGAAGTAAGGGGTCTAAAGCCAAAGAAGTCAATGAATTTCTAAAAGCTTATTCCTGCCACCAACTCATTCTAAATGGGGATATCATTGACGGTTGGCAATTAAAAAAAGGAGGCGAGTGGAAGAAAAAACACACAGGATTCTTCCGTGCTGTGTTAAAAATGATGGATCGCTGGGATACTGAAGTCATTTACCTGAGAGGTAACCATGATGATTTCCTAGACCAAATCATTCCATTAAAAATAGGAAAACAGTTTTCCATTCGGAGAGACTATACCTTAAAATCATTTGGTAAGAAATATTTTATCACGCATGGTGACATATTTGATAGTATTACAAGTCAGATGAAATGGTTAGCCTATTTGGGGGACATCGGGTATACCTTTTTATTATGGGTCAATAAATGGTACAATTACCTCCGTGAAAGACAAGGTAAACCCTATTATTCTTTGTCTCAAACCATCAAGCAAAAGGTAAAAGCGGCTGTTAATTTCATCTCCGATTTTGAAGAAAAACTTGTCGAATTAGCCATTGCTCAAGAGGCGGATGGTATTATCTGTGGGCATATTCATAAAGCTGAAATCAAACAAATCAATGGAGTTTCCTATATGAATTCGGGAGATTGGGTGGAATCATTAACGGCCCTAGTGGAAACGCATCAAGGGGAATGGCAAATTCTACACTATCCTGACTTTGATTTAAAAACAGAATTAAAAGAAATCTTAAGTGATCAAATGACCCTCTAATATGGGAAAGTATATATGCACCGTTCAAGGAGAAGGCAGGGGGCATTTGACCCAAGCCATTTCGTTAAGCCAAATTGCTCAAGAAGCTGGCCACGAAATCATAGCTTATGCCGTTGGTTCTACCAATAATCGTAAAATCCCCAGTTTTTTTACAGATTTCATTGGCGACAAACCTCTTTTACAATATGAGAGCCCTTCCCTATGTTATGGAAATGGCAAAGCTGTCCAAGTAGGCAAAACCGCCTTTCAAGCATTCTCCAAATTCAAAACTTATTGGAAAAGTGCCTCTGAGTTAGCTGAATTTATTGAAGCACATCAACCCGATGGAATCATCAATTTTTACGAATCCATTACAGGACTTCACCAATGGAGAACAGGCTCTAAAACTCCCTGTCTATCCATAGGACACCAATATTTATTACTAAATCGCCATTTTGAAAGTATTCCAGAAAAGAAAATAGATCAATTTTTCCTAAATCTAAATACTAAAATAACGGGCATAGGCTCCAAGAAAAAATTAGGGCTTTCCTTTTTACCTTTAGAAAACGACCTCCAAAGAAATATAGAGGTAATCCCCCCACTACTACGTAAAGAAGTCAAGGCCCTACAAGCTAAGCAAGGAAAAAATTGGTTAGCCTACTTAACACATTATCGATTAGCTGAAGACATCATGGCATGGTCTAAACAAAACCCTGATGTTCAGTTGGATTGTTTTTGGGATCATCCCACACATAAGGAAATCTTCCATTTTTCCGAAAACTTAACTTTCCATCCCATCAATGCGGAGAAGTATTTGGAAAAAATGTCCCAATGTGCCGGACTTATTTCTACGGCTGGATTTGAGTCCATCGCCGAAGCTATGTACCTCTCCAAACCAACCATGATGGTTCCTGTGCCCAACCACATCGAACAGATGATCAATGCCTTTGATGCTTCCCATGCAGGAGCTGGACTAGCTGCCAAAACATTTGACTTAAGTCTTTTCAAAGACTATCAACATGTGCACCATACTGATTATTCTAAATATCAAGATTGGATTCAAGAATCTTCAAGATTAATGGACTTTCATTTGAGAGAACTTATTCAACCTAAGCAAGAGAAAAAACGCATTTGGAAATCAATTTTAACCAAGCGAATTAACTGGACATTACCTAAAAATAATGGGGGATTATCCATGCCAAAAATTTAATCAACTTTGACATTCCCCCCTTTTTACTGGGCTTTACTGTTCGATTATCGTCTAGCAACAATTCGGTATTAATTATATCAAAAAAAACACAATTCCATAATTTTCAAGAAAAACTGAGGTAAAACTAAAATAGGAAATTTGAGAAGAAAATTTGACTCAACCACCCTATGAATAGAAGGTCTCTACTACAATCCTTAGGTTTAGTTGCCAGTTCATTCAGCCTACCATCTATGGGAATGGCCAATACCATTTCTCATACAAATACTAAACCATTTAGAATTGCACACATAACTGATGTGCACATGATGCCCTTGATAGGTGCGGCAAAAGGTCTCGAAAAATGCTTAACCCATATCCAAAATTTGCCCCTGAAACCCGACTTGATTATCAATAGTGGAGATGCCATTATGGATGCACATCGAGGAGGACGGGGAATTGCCGAAAAACAATGGAGGCTGTGGAATGAAGTTTTAAAAGACTCACTTTCTACTCCCATTATCCAATCCATAGGTAACCATGACATTTGGTGCAAAAATGAAAGTCCACAAAGTATAATCGATGGCAAAAAATGGGCACTTGACGAATTGAAAGAAAACAAGTGCTACCTATCCAAAGATTTGGGGGCCTGGCATTTGATCAGCTTAGATAGCATTAGTCCTAACCAAGAAGGGCAATGGTATACTGGACGCATTGATGAAGAACAATTGGATTGGCTGAAAAGTGAATTATCTAAGATTCCTAGATTAAAACCGGTGATGATTGTCTCTCACATCCCTATTCTTTCCGCTTGCATCTTTTTTGATGGAAAAAGATTTGAAAAAAATCAATGGACTGTTCCTGGCAAATGGATGCATGAAGATGCCAGTGAATTAAAAGACCTATTCTTAAAATACCCCAATGTCAAATTAGCCATCAGTGGGCACATTCATTTACTAGATCGTGTCGAATATAATGGTGTAACCTATTGCTGCAATGGAGCGGTAAGTGGCGCTTGGTGGTCTGGAGATTATCAACAAACAAAACCCGGATACGCCATTATTGACTTATATCCTGACGGACGTTTTACCAATACTTACACAACATATCAATCTTAAATAGACCTTATGAAACAAATTACTTTAAATACTGGAAAAACGATTGGAGAAGGTAGTCCATGTTACATCATCGCAGAGATTGGAATCAATCACAATGGATCTTTGGAAATAGCAAAACAACTAATTGATGCCGCAGTAGAAGCAAAAGTGAGCGCTGTTAAGTTTCAAAAACGTACTCCAGAAATCTGTGTTCCAAGAGATCAATGGGAAATTATCAGAGATACGCCTTGGGGTAAAATGACTTACATCGATTATAAAAGAAAAACTGAATTTGGGATTTTGGAATACTCGGAAATAGATAATTATTGTAAGTCTAAAGGAATCGATTGGTTTGCTTCTGCATGGGATGAGCCATCCGTAGATTTCATGGAACAATTCAACCCTGTGATGTATAAATTGGCATCTGCTTCATTAACCGACGATTCTTTGATTCGTAAAATATGTGCAACAGGCAGACCTATCATGATTTCAACAGGGATGTCACGTATTGACGAAATTAGTTTTGCTGTGGATTTAATTAAAGAATATGGTGATTATCCATTAATGATTGCACATGCTACTTCTGCCTACCCATGTAAACCAGAAGAGTTGAATTTACGCATGATTCAGACCCTTAGAAATATGTATCCTGAATATATCATTGGGTACTCAGGACATGAAACAGGATTAAGCACAACCGTTTCTGCAGTTGCGATTGGTGCTCAATTTGTGGAGCGCCACTTTACCTTAGATCGTGCCATGTGGGGGTCGGACCACGCTGCTTCTGTGGAGCCTCAAGGCTTTGTTCGCTTAGTAAAAGATATACATGATACTGAATTGTCTTTAGGAAATGGTATTAAACAAGTTTACGAAAGCGAGATTGGCCCCATGAAAAAACTTCGTGTTAATATCACGGAAAATAGGTTAGTAGACGTGTTGTAACAAATGAAATTGCTTGATGTCAATATAATTTGTTTCGTTTCTCTCATTCTAGGAGTTGTACTATTAATATTTTTAGAAAGGAAGCACCCTTACCGAAAGGGTGTTCCCTTTTTTAGGGATGGGTTCTGGACGGATCTAATTTCCTATGCCATTATTCAAAGCTTTCTACTCAAAATAATAATCTTTGATTACATCATCGCTCCCATCAATCATTCTATCCATGGGAAATTCCATCTTTCTATAAGCGAATGGCCCATCGGATGGCAATTAGTTTTCTTTCTATTTACTCATGACCTCTACATTTACTGGTTTCACCGCTGGCAACATGCCAACAAGGTATTATGGAGAACGCATGAAGCTCATCATTCTAATCAACAAATTGATTGGATTGCAGGAGCACGCTCTCATTCCATAGAGATTATCATCAACCAAACCATTGAATTTCTCCCTATAATCATATTAGGTGCAGATCCGATTATTATCCCCATTAAAGGTTTAGTGGATGGATTATGGGGCATGTTCATTCATTCTAACATTCGAGTGAGCCTGGGTAAGTTAAAATACATCATCAATGGCCCCGAGTTTCATCTTTGGCATCATGCCAATCATCGTGAAGTCTTCCACGCAAATTTTTCAACTAAATTTAGCTTTTGGGATGTGATTTTTGGAACTTTATATGAGAGCCCAAATCAACCCAGTTCTTGGGGCTTGTATTATAAATTTCCTAAAAACTATTTCGCCCAGCACTGGTATGCATTTTACCGGTGGACATTTGAACCTTGGGAAAAAAAGCGAGAAGACACATGATTAAACCTTGGCTGTATTTATTTGTTGCATCAATTTTTGAAACAGGCTGGACCTATTCTTTAAAGTATATGAATTTTGAAAAATTCAAACTTGCCTGGAGTCAACATTCTCCTTTCTCCGCCACTTTTTTAACAGAGCTTTTCCCATTTCTAGGTTATATTATTTTCGGAATTGCCAATATCTACTTCCTTTCAATTTCATTAAAAGATATACCTACAGCCACAGCAATAGCTGTATGGACCGCATTTTCATTAGTCCTCATCAAAATTACCGATGTATTCTATTTTAAAACACCAACAAATTTCATGGAAATCGCTTTCTTAACCTTGATTGTTATTGGAATAATTGGTCTAAAACAGTTTTCTGCCTCCAACTAATATATTCCTTGAGCTTGAAGAATTAGCTCTGCCATTTCTCTAAAGCATCCTTCTCCTCCCTTCATGGAAAGAACTCTAGATGCTACTTTTTTTACTTGATCTAAAGCGTCTGCTGGACAAAAAAATACGCCTACAAAAGGCAATACAACTAAATCATTAACATCATCACCAATATATGCCACCTGATAAGGTTGAAGGCCATATTTTTCTAGTATCTCAGACAATACTCTTTCTTTGTCTTTTATTCCTACATGTAACTCTGAAATTTGAAGCTTCTCCGCTCGCTTAACTAAAGAAGGTGATATTTCTCCAGTGATAATTCCCGTTTGAATTCCACCTAATTTACGCAATCGTTCTACCCCCATTCCATCTCTAATATTAAATTTTTTCAAGACTTCACCTGATTCTCCATAATACACCCCTCCGTCTGTCAAGACACCATCGCAATCCGTCAAAACTAATTTAATGCTCTCTAATTGCATTTTATATAAGATTAAATCGCTGTAAAACCACCGTCAACTACCAAATTTGCCCCTGTCATGTAGGCGGAGGCATCACTCGCTAAAAATAGTAAAGCCCCTGCATAATCTGAGGACTTGGCCATTCTTTTAAGTGGTGTTTTTTGTACGTATTGTTGAATAAAATAATCCGATTGACCATTCTCCACTCCACCAGGAGAAAGGGTATTGACACGAATTCCCTTTTCTCCCCAATATGAAGCTAAATACCGAGTAAAATTAATCACAGCTCCCTTTGTAGTAGGATATGCTGGGGTTTTATAAAACATTTGATTACCATGAGGATCTTTGTACAAACTCTGATCTGGCCCTACTAAACCATAAGTGGATGCTATATTAATGATACTTCCCCCCTTTTCTACCATCAATTGCCCCATTTTTTGAGAAACCAAAAACATTCCCAGAACGTTGACTTCCCAGGATTTTTTAAACATTGTAAGAGGATAATTTTCAAAGGAAGAGGTAGCTAAGATATTAGCCGATTCTTGAAAGTGGTCGTTAATAGCCGCATTATTCACCAATATATCCAATTTGCCAAACAAGGTCTTAACTCTAATGGCTGCTAATTGGACTGATTGTTCATAACTGATATCCATTCCTAAACCTATAGCCCCATTGGCTAATGTATTGGCAAATTCTTGGCATTCCGATTTATTCAAATCCGCCACTATGACCGTAGCTCCCGCTTGTGCCAATGCCTTGCAATGTTCTTTCCCTATTAATCCTAAAGCCCCCGTAACTAAAGCTACTTTACCATGTAAATCAAATAAGTCCATTTATTTAATTTTAGGTTTGATATTATGATCCGTAACTTTTCTAAAAACAGCTTCTAACACCTCTCCTTTTAACAATGATTTAACCGTATTAGACTCAATTGCCAATTTTAACCTAGGCAAAATCTCAGAATACGCCTCCATGGTATAGGCTAAATCTTCCTGACTATGGCTATACGACATGTTATGAAAACCGCCCCATAAAATACCTTTTTGCAGTAATTCTTGTTGCATGAATGTTTTCAAAACTAAAGAATCTTGCCCTTCAGCAGTATAAGTAAGCATGGTCCGACAAGGATATCCGACACAAGAACTGATGTGACTCATTCCCAAATCAGAGGTCAATTGATTATAAGCATTCTGGAGCCATAATCCTTTTTCCTCCAAGACTTTGGGCACTTCATGTTCTTTCATGAATGAAATAGTTGCCTTGGCAGCTGCCAACGACAAGCACTCTCCTCCAAATGTGGTATAAGAAAATACTTCTTCATCAAATAATTGCATCACATCCTTTCTTCCCGTTAAAATGGCTAATGGCATACCGTTTGCACATGCTTTAGAAAATGTAGCTAAATCAGCTTTTACCCCAAAATATTCCTGAGCTCCTCCCAATGCTATTCTAAATCCAGTCCACATCTCATCAAAGACGAGTAGAGTTCCATTAGCTCGACATAATTCGGCTAGCTCTTTCAAAAACCCTTCCTTCGGTTTTTCGAAGATAAATGGCTCTAAAATGACACACGCCACCGTTTCATCCAAAGCTTCTCGGATACTATCAATATCATTAAAACCGAAAGTAAAAGACAAATTTTTGATACTATCTGGAATACCTTTTCCTCGGGATGTAATCCCAATATACCAATCATGCCAACCATGGTAACCACAGCAAAACACTTTATCTCTACCAGTATATGCACGTGCTACACGAATAGCTGCAGAAGTAACATCCGCTCCAGTTTTACTAAATTTTACAGCCTCCGCATTAGGGATGATTCCCGATATTATTTCGGCAAGTTCAACCTCCAATGGGTGCATCAAGGAAAAAGTAATGCCGTCTTGCAATTGTTCTACGATAGCCTGATCAATTTCAGGTATACAATAGCCAATGGATAATGGGCCAATTCCCATGTTATAATCAATGAATTCATTTCCATCCACGTCCCAAACATGAGAACCCTTTCCTTTTTGAAGGTAAATGGGTGCTACACCTTTGGAGAATTGCCCCGGACCTTTGGCTAATGTCTGAGTAATGGGTTTTTGTACCTGCAATCCTCTTTGGTACCAAGATTGAGAAACAGAAATATGTGGTAAATCGGCATTAAACTTAACCATGTTTGGCATAATATCTTATTGATTTTCTTGAATTAAAGTTGAAATACGTGTAACTAAATTGGCAACGTCAAAACCTTCAAATTCTATCACATCTAGTAAACGACCTGGACGGAACCAACGAGCATCTAAGGCTATAGCCTTCACTGGAACAGACCAATGATTGGTAACTAATTGCTCCGCTACAATGCTAAATAATCCCCCAGTTAAAAAATGATCTTCTATGGCAACTATTAATTGAGTTTTACCTACTAATGCCTTTAGCATTTCCACATCAAATGGATGTAGGCTGCGAACGTTCACCAGTCCCACATCAAAGCCCGCTTCTCGCAGAGAAAGCATAGCTTGATAGCTGTTCTCAAACATAAAACCGTAGGTCAAAATGGTTGCATCCTTCCCTTCTGAAATAATCTCAGCTTTACCTAATTCGAAAATGGAATGTTTGTATTGATTGGCTGTCGTATTAATTCGGACATAACTTGGATTTTCTGTCTCCCAAATTGCGGGTAACATTTTCACCAAATCATCCTCATCAGCTGGGGCAAAAACTTCCATGCCAGGTATACCTCTCATAATGGCAATATCTTCAACGGCCTGGTGTGTTGGCCCATTCCCATCTGACAAAAATCCAGGAATAAAACTGCTCATTTTAACAGGGAAATGGGGGATTCCAATTGAAGTGCGCGTAAATTCAAATGCCCGCATGGTTAGAAATGCCGCCAAAGCATGTACTATAGGTTTTCTTCCACGCAAAGCTAAACCAGCCGCTGCACCCATCATGGTTTGCTCAGTAATTCCTGTATCAATAAATCGATCTCCCAAGACTTTTGGCAAGTTTCTAACCAAGGCCCTGTTTTCTGCCGTCATGACGACATATTGCTGATCATTGATGGCTATTTCTTGTAATAATTGTTCGTACGTCATGATGCTCTAATTATCTAGCTACAATGGTTTGAGATGTAATATCTGCCTGCTTAATTTGATGTAATTCATCCATTAATTCTCCTATTTCTTGGGAGTTAAAGTTGCAAAACCAACGGTCTGCTCTAGCTTCAATAGATGGAAGTCCTTTACCCCGAATTGTATCACAAATAATAATGGAGGGCCCTTGGTTGGATTCCAATTGAGAAAAGGTTTCATCTAATTGGTCAAAGTCATGCCCATTGATTCGATAAGTATGTAAACCAAATGCTCTGCATTTATCATGAAGAGGTTCTAAGGGAATCAACTCTTCCGTGGCCATATTAGCTTGGAAGTGATTTCTATCTACAACAAAAATCAAATTGGATAATTGTTTAGCATGGGCTACTAAAAATGCTTCCCAACATGAGCCTTCATTTAATTCGCCATCACCCAGAATGCATACCACGCGGTTATTTCCTTTTCTTATACGAATCTCCAATGCTACACCAATAGCTACAGCAGGAAGTTGTCCTAATGAACCTGCATGAAATTCAACACCTGGAATATGTCGATTGGGATGCCAATAAATATGGTCATCAACAGATAAATGATTTTTCAATCTTTCAGGAGCTAGCCATCCTAATTCCACAAAAACACCATATAAAGCAGGCACATCATGCCCTTTTGATAAAAACAAATAGTCTCTGCTTTCATCCGACAAATGTTCTCCGTCTATTTTTAAAAAAGAGTTATAGAGATAGGTTAATATATCAACTGCCGACAAAGACGCACCTAAAAAGCATCCACCTTCAGTGGCTAATGGCACAATTCGCTCTCTTACTTGTAAAGCAAAGCTTTCAAGCTTAATTCGTTTTTCTGTATTCATGGTTCATGTTAGTTTGTTCAGCTCCAATCGTCATTAATTCATGTAAATGATTTCTATACCAATTCACCCCAGCATAGGACGAATTAATCTGGTAAATTTCTGGATGCGCTTGTAATAAGGATAGAATATCCTCTAAGCTAAAAAGTGGGTTGATCGAATATAAATGTTGGTAAACTTGATCTATAAATGCTAAATCTTCTGGGTAATCCATCGTAAATCGATGACTCATATCATACTTTAAACCGCTTTCCCACACCCAATTCCCTAGTTGAAACAGCTCTGGATTTTCCCAAAAATAAGGCGTTGTATGTTCCCTTTCTAGCGGTCGTTTTGCTTCTTTCCAAGCTTTTTCCAAAGCAGAAAAAGTCATTATCTCTACATCATTCCCATCAGGATATGAGGCAGGGTGCAAATTGCTGATATAATCAAATGCTCCTTCCAGCTGATAACAATAATCCAATATCTGATCGATAATCCTTGGGTCAATTAGGGGGCAATCCGATGGAATTTTAACCACCCAATCAGCTTGATATACTTTAGCTGCTTGATAGTGTCTGTCTAATAAATCACATAAAGATCCCCTAAAAACTGGGAAACCATGCTTTTCTGACTCGTAAACAATGGCATTATCGGCTTCTTCTTGAGAAGTAATCACCACAATCTCAGCCTGGGTCCGAATTCCTTGTATACGCTCAAGTTGATGTATCAAGATAGATTTGCCCATCACAGGTTGTAAGACCTTATTGGGGAATCGACTTGAACCTGTTCTAGCTTGCACTAAAATCAGAATTTTACTATTCATAGCCTTTAACACATTTTTCAGCCCATGGAGTATTTTCAGCTAAATACTCATCCCCTTTACCCGAATATTCGATATAACCCTTACAAATATTGGCTATCATTTCAGCAGAAATACCTTCATTTTGAATCGGCATTAATTGGTTCAATTCATCGATATTGAAATAGGAATGAACTTTTTTTCCTAGGGCAATTCCTGTATAAACCACAGTAGAATATTGTGTAATTAATTCCGAGCAATTGGCAATCATTTCATTGGTGGGACCATCTGTGAAAATCAAGGTGTTTTCTGGACAAATCCGTTTTATTTCTTCCATGGCCCTACGCTTATTTTCGTTGGGATGTAGTTTAAACAGCAATCTTTTATCTCCCGCTATTTCAACACATCTCCTCAAAAACTTCATACGATTCTCCAAACGAAATGTTTCCCTTATGTCGGATGTTGCCACCATGACGTAATCACTGTAAGGAAAATCATTATCGAGATGTAATTTCAAATGATCGTAATTGGGAATTCCTGTAACCACTACTTTATTCAAGTCTGTTCCCTTTTCAGTAATGTAGCTTTTATACCCTTCAGATGCCGTACAATAGATATCACATAAATTTGATGTTCCATTTAAAGAGGTTCCCATGGTCCAATACCTAGGTAATTTTAACTTCTGAATTAGGCTGCTCAAAGGGGTAAATGGGTCAATCATTCCCTCTTGAACCCATATTGTTTTAATGCCTGAAAACTTCTTAGGAAACAATAAATCTGAACAAAAAACTATTAAATCATAGGAATGCTTATTGGCTTTATCATCGATATTCAAGCCATAAGCCAACAAATAATTTTCTGCGATTCTTTTCAAGGGACGTCCCATAATGGTTCCATTCAGAATCCCCCATTTAATAGCATAGGATATGAATGGATCATCACTGAAAAACTGACTAAAGTAGCAATCGTATTCGCTCAGATACATAGAAATTTTATGCATCTGAATCGTTTGATTCATAGAACCCGTTAAAAACAATATCTTCTTTCTATTAGCCATGTATAACCTAACTGTAAAGTAAATTTAGGTTGCTAACTTGGTTATTTTCAGGCCCAAAAATGATTTAATAATTATGTAATATTTTAAAAAACCTTCATTAACATTCGACAAAAAAAAAGGACAAAATCCACTATTTGCTTAACATTAATTAAACCTTACCGTAATTTGAAAAAACAAAAAAGCCAGGCAATACCTGGCTTTTTTAATAACTTATTTCTCATTTTAACCATTAACTATTTGATCAACCACATTTGGTCATTAATATCATCAGTTCCATTAAACTGGCTTTGAATAGCAGCTTTATAATTCGTTGCATTCGTAGTTCTTTCTGTTGTTGGATAGATCCATCTAACGGCTATACGACTTGAGTTACCATTCCCAACTCCTACATCAAACTTAGGGAAACCTGTTCTTCTCCAATTGAAATAGGCCTCCATACCTGAGTTCATAAAGAAGGCGGCATATTTCTGAGTGACTATTTGCTGAATCGCTTTAGAAGCATCATATTTTACACTAGCTTGTGCATAATAATCAGCAAAAGAAAAGTCAATAGTATAATTCACTTGATCTGCAGCAGCCATAGAACCTGTCTTAGAATAAGTCATGGTATTCACTCCATCTTTAATGCCATAAAATGCTTGAGAGGCTTGAATTCCTTTCTTATACCAATCTTCCGCTGAACCTGTAGCCCATCCCCTAGCAATACCCTCAGCAATGTTGAAACATAACTCAGGATATCCTGCAATGAACGTATTTTCTGCCGTATAGTTCTTGTAATAGCGATTTCTGTTTTGGAATGAGTATTTACCTGGAGCAAATCCCGCACCATTATTTATACCTGCTTTGTCTGACATATCCGCCAAATCTTCTGCCGAACTTGCGCCTAAGAATGCCGAATAATCCGAAGGTTGTTTTCCTGATTTTAATTCAAAACCAGCCGGTTCACAAGTTACCATCACACGTGGATCCTTTAAATTGGCAAGCAAATTAACGTATGCTGCTGCCATATTTTGGCGCGTAGCATCAAAACCAAAGTTGTCAGGATTAGATGGATACTTGTTGAAATTATTCCACTTAAATTCCAAATTATCAGCCATAGAAGACATCAATGGATACTTCGTTGGATTACTGATCATTTCAGCAAATTTGGTCTTTACTCCTAAATCAGCATCGGTATCTTTCTTAGATAAGGTTAACAATACACGCAAACGATATGCATTAACTGCCTTTTGCCACTTCTTCAAATCTCCATTGTAATAGATATCTCCAGAAACAGTTTCTCCCTTAGCAATCAAACTGGTTAAATCGGTATTGGCATCATCCAACCATTTTAATATTTGAATATAAATAGCCTTTTGGCTATCATATTTTGGGGAAATACCATCAATACCATTCAACGCTTCTGTTAAAGGTAAATCACCTACACGTTTCGACATTTGATCGTAGAAATACGCTCTAAAGAACTTCCCTAAAGCAGCGTATCCATTCACATCTGCCAATCCAGCACGTTTAGCTTCTTCCTCCATTTTCAACACATTTTTTAGCGTTGTAAACTGATTAGGCATCTGGCCAAATGTGTATTCATTGTTTGCATAATAATTATAGTTTGAACAATAAAATTGGTTCCAGCGCATCTCAGCACTAAATGGGCGACCATTATCATTGAACATACTATAGGCAACTCCTTGGAAAACCAAAGATGCAGGTACATGTACAGGTCGGTTGGAATCAACTTCCAACTGATCAAAAGGCTTTTCACAGCTGCTCAAAGTGACCATCAAAAGGCCAAAAAGAGCTATGATATATTTATTCATTTTCATATGCTTTATCATTTAAATCGATAATTCGATGGATTAAAAAGTAATGTTAAAATTCACACCGTAGCGACGAACCGAAGGAGTTTGTGGACCAGATTCATTTCCAAATACATATTGATTTAGGTCAATGTCTGTTTTCTCCGCGAAATAAAATAAGTTACGACCTACCAAAGAAACATTGGCTTGATGTACAAATTTACCGAACCACGCTGAAGGCAAATTGAAGGTTAAATTCACTTCACGTAACATGCTAAATGTTCTACTCATTAAGTTTCCTTCATCTGAATTGTAATATCTAGAAACATAATCTTGAACAAATTGCTTCGTTGTATTGGGAGTGTATTGCAAAGCAGAATAGTTGGTAATTTTACCATCAACATCATAAGCAATTGCTACTCCATTACTCACTTGAACGCCTTCTCCAACAAATGCCTTCACGCCAGCAAAATCCTGTGGACGAGCCTCTGCAAATATGCCGGTAGTCGTTCCAATATGACGACCTCCGCGGTATGTCTGCTTTTGTGTATAGTTTGAAATTACTCCACCGACACGACCATCAAATTGGAAGCTCAAACTCACGTTTTTATACGTAAACTTGTTGTTGATACCATAAACAAAATCCGAGTTCGTATTTCCTAAATATTGAGCTACTGGATTGTAGATTGGTCGACCTGAAGCATCATTGATAATTTTACCATCTGGAGTACGAACAAAAGCACGACCGTACATTTTATCCAAACGATCTCCCACTTTCAAGAACGTATTTAAGCTATTAACACCTGGATAAATCTCATTCAATGTCTCCACATAGGAACCGTAATTAGCTAAAACATCCCAAGTAAATCCGCTTTCTGTCTTAATTGGAGTACCTGTAAGCGAAATATCGAAACCATTTTTTTCTGTTTTGATTCCATTCACTAAAGCCGAACTATATCCTGAGGTAGTAGAAATTGGTAAGGAGAAAATAGAAGGACCATCTAATGAATTCCAATAAGTAACATCCAAACCTAAACGATTTTTGATAATACGTAAATCCATACCAAATTCTTTTTGGGTAGTAGAACTTGGATTTAAGTTCGGATTATTCAAGGTATTCGTGTAAGAAGCCGCAGTTTGGTTATTATACAATGGGAAGGTGGAATACACCGCTGCATTTGTATAAGCTGGTCCATCATATGGTGCTTGGTATTGATCTCCATATCCAATTGGATTACCACTTCCTACAGATGGAGTAGTGCCGATTGTAGATGCTGTCAAACCATCTTTTACATTCGCATAAGAAGCTCTAAATTTCAAGAATGAAATCACTTCTGGAAGCTTAATATAATCTGATAAAACTGTAGCAGCAGAAACAGATGGATAGAAGAATGCATTATTCCCAGTAGGTAGAGTTGACAATTTATCTAAACGACCTGTGGTAGAAACAGTAATGAAGTTCTTGTATGAAAAGTCAGCTGAATAATAGGCTGATAACACGCGCATTTCAGAACCAAAGTTAAATACTTTCACCGGGTTAGATGAGTTAGCGAAGTTGTATAGTCCAGGCACGTTCAAATAATCCGTTGTACCGTACATCGACTTATACTGAAATGTTCTCATACTACCACCAGCGGTGATTTTTGTATTCAAACCTCTCGTAATATCCTTGTCGTAAGACACCAATAATTCCGTATTGTTTTCAAACAATGAACGACGATCTTCACGGTAATCACCACGACGCTCATCACGTCCATATGAACCTGCTGAATAAGGGAATTTCTCTGTTCTTACCATATCCCAAGTCGTTACTTGCGTACGTCCCAATACTTCTAATCCATCAGCTAATTGGTAGCGTAATGCTGCTTGACCTACGATATCATTTTTGTAATGTCCACGTAACCACTCATATGACATGAAATAAGGGTTATTGTAACGCTGATATTCCGCATAAATTTGTTGAATACCCTCTTTACCTTTTTGCCAATAATTACGCATATCATCCACGTTCCAGTCAGCACCTGCCCAATACACCATGTTGTAAATGATGGAGTTCGGACCATAGTTCACATCGGGAATGTTTGGTGTATACTGACGGTTATATTGCAAATTCGACTCAAATTTCAATTTGTCAGAAAACTTGTAATCGGCAACAATATTGAAATTGGTAATATTCATTTTGGTATTTGGAACAATACCTTTTTGATAAATATGAGAGGTTGAAAAACGCAAGTTATATTTCTCTCCTGTTGCAGAAACGGAAACGTTATTCGTAGATAAAATACCTGTTTCTAAAAAACGTTTCAAGTTATCTTTACCGCGGTTTATCCAAGGAGTCCCCGCACGAACACCCGTGATTGGATCTACTGGTGAATCATATTGAGGGATTAATTGTCCATTGAATTTTGGGCCCCAACCACCATCATAATCTCCATCATTTAATCCACCACCTTTACCATCACCAAAAGCATATCGACCGTGATCACCAGGGCCATATTCATCCTGAACAACAGGAATAGCATAAAATCCATTCTCCATCATGGTAGATGAATTTGCCTCAACAGAGAATCCTCTTTTGTCTTTTGACCCACGCTTGGTAGTAATTAAGATTGCTCCATTCTTTCCACGAAAACCATATAATGCAGAAGCTGAAGCTCCTTTCAAAACCGAATACGTTTCAATATCATCTGGAGAGATATTCCAGGTATCTGAGTTAATTGGAACCCCATCTACAACGTATAAAACAGTAGAATTACCACGTAATGAAATAGTAGGTTTTCTTAAAAGCTCTGGTTGTGCACCAATCGTTAAACCTGCAACCTTACCAGCTAAGGCATTGATAGCATTGGGCTCACGAGCTTTCACTACAGCAGCTCCGTCTAAAGACTGAATAGAAACACCAATTTTTCTGATTTCTTTCTTGATACCTAAGGCCGTAACTACTACTTCTTGAAGTTGCTTTTCATCTCCTACTAAAATAATGGTAAGTTCCGATTGAGCTCCCACTGCCACTTCTTGCTTTTTGAAACCAATCATGGAAACTTGTAAAACTGCATTGGGATTAACGGCTAAAGTAAAACGTCCGTCAGCATTGGTATTCGTTCCCAAATTTGTTCCTTTGATTTGGATGGAAACTCCGGGTATCCCAGAATTATCCTCTTTGGATATTACGCGTCCAGTAATGCTTCTAGATTGGCCCATTGCCAAAATAGCCGTCAATTGAAAAAAGACCAACATAAGCCACATCGACTTATGTGCGATCTTTCTTCGAGACAATTTTTGTAAAAAGTTCTTCATAAAGATTTTTGTTTTTAAAGAATGTTAAATTGTGACGAAGAGATTAGGTGCAAAAACAGCTTACTCAACTTGAACATTGTTTTTCAAAAACTTGCCTGATAAGCCCCAAAGGGCCATTAATTAGACTGATAGATAAAAATCATCCACAATAGAAATTCTAAACATGGAATAATGGTCAAGGATGAGGATTGCTCTCTGAATTCCAACCTCTTAAATTTTCCACAAAAGTATTCCTATCAGGTAAGCTAACTGTGTGTCTTAGAACAAGAAATTATTAAGAAAAAAAGTGAATTGTTAAGGAATCATTGACAATTGATTAAGGCAGTATTAAGACGACAAGAAGTGCCAAATGAACTTGAAATAATACCAATTCAATCTTTACAATTATTTCACATCCAACTAATCGATTGATAATTTAAAAACAGGAAATTCGTGTTCAATCTACTTATACATGTCCTCACAAAATATCCAATTGGTCATACTAGATATGGCTGGAACTACCATCTTAGATGAACACGAAGTAGAACACTGCTTTAAATTAGCCGCACAAAAAAATGGATTGAATTCCAGCGATGACCGAATATTAGCTTTACAAGGTTATGCCAAGCTCTACGTGTTTCAAACACTTTGGGCAGAACAACTGGGAGAAGGTGACCCTACGATAAATCAAAAAGCCAAAACTTCATACGAAGATTTTACCCAAATTTTAGAACAGCATTACTTAAACCATGAGGTAAAACCTACGGAAGGTTGTTTGGAATTATTCGACTACTTACACCAACATGGTATATACATAGCACTCACGACAGGCTTTTACCGAAAAGTGGCAAATATCATATTGGATAAAATAGGTTGGGGAAAAAGTCTCAATCAGAACTACATGAATATCCAAAACAAGTCTGGCATACACCTTTCCGTTTGTCCAGATGAAGTCCAAGGAGCAGGTAGACCCTCTCCGAGCATGATAGAATTAGCCATGCTTCGATTTGGCATATCAGATAAAAGCAAAGTCATTAATGTAGGCGATACCCCAGTAGATCTAGCCTTTGGTAAAAATGCAGGTGTTCGTCTGGCATTGGGCGTTTGCAACGGAACCCATACTAGAGAGCAATTAGCTGGTCATCCAAATGATGGCTTACTGAATAATATAGCTGAATTAATTCCCATCATTGAAAAACTAAATCATGAGAAAATATGATTTAATCATCGTAGGCGCAGGAATCATTGGGACTTTTTGTGCCTATCATGCGTTAAAAAGAGGAAAAACCGTACTCTTATTAGAAAAAGATTCCCTGCCATTTGAAGCCAGTTTTCGGAATTTTGGTCAAGCTGTCCCTTCAGGTCAATCCCTCCCATTATGGTTTGAATACGGTCGCAAATCCTTGAAGATCTATAAGGATTTACAAGAAAACACGGACATTTCTTTGGTAAAAAATGGATCTTGGTACTATGCTTCCGACGACCAAGAAATGACTCTTTTAGAAGAAATCCATCAACTTTTTACAGAGAGAAATTATACCAATAAGCTTTACACAGCTCAAGAATGTTTGGATATTAATCCTTCCTTAAAAAAGGATTATGTAAAAGGCGGGCTCTTTTTCCCAGAAGAGGCATCCTTGAATCCTTTGGTTATGGTACACCGAGTGCGAGAATTTCTTATTCAATACATGGGCTTACATTACCAACCTTTGTGTTCTGTTATATCCATAGAAAAAAAGCGAGGTATTGCTAAAATTCATAGTGCTCATGGACAAGCATTTTGGTCCGATAAAGTCATCTTAGCAAGTGGCAGAGATACTCAATTTTTATTCCCAGACTTATTTGCTCAGGCTGACTTAAAAATCAGTAAGCTTCAAATGATGCGACTAATCCCACAAAAGCGAGCCTTTAAATCCAATATTTTGACAGGCTTAACGATTCGGCGGTATGAAAGCTTTCATTCATGTCCTTCTTTTCACAAATTAGAAACAAGTGCAGAACAGAAGCTTTTGCAAGAACATGGTATTCATATTTTATTCAAACAGGCGGATGATGGGTCAATTATCTTAGGAGATTCGCACTCCTATGTTCCGGCACATCATCAAGCCAATTTTGGATTTGAAATTTCCACTGAAATCAATGAAATGATGCTGAATGAAGCCAAGAGAATTCTTCATGTAGAAAGCTGGGATGTTGAATCTACCTGGGCCGGATATTATTTACAAGCCAACAAATCAGATATCTTTACTAAAACGTTGGATGATGTCATTCATGTAATCAATGGAATTGGTGGCAAAGGCATGACGACAAGTCCCGGATTTACAGCAGAATACATTCAAAAACTTTATTAAACCTCTATGAAAAAAGTCGTTCCCTTCATTTTATTTTCCTTACTTACTTTAACTGCTTTTGGGCAAAACTCTAAAAAAAACACCCCTAAAAACATTATTTTTTTAATTGGCGATGGCATGGGTGTTAGTCAAATTTATGCTGGACTTACTGCCAATAAAGGACATTTAGCTTTAGAGAGAATTCGCCACATTGGCTTTCATAAAAATCAATCATCCGATAACTATGTAACGGATTCAGCAGCGGGTGCCACCGCCTTTTCAATAGGCAAAAAAACGTATAACGGAGCTATTGGGGTAGATGCTACACAAACGCCACATGTAACATTATTGGAGTTGGCAGAGAAAAAAGGACTAGCTACCGGTTTAGTTAGTACAGCTGACATCACCGATGCCACTCCTGCGGCATTCATTGCCCATCAAATCAAACGTAATATGCACGATGAAATTGCCAAGGATTTCCTTAAAACCGACGTAGATATTGTTGTGGGAGGAGGGAGAAAAAGCTTTGACCAGCGTAAAGATGGACAGAATATTTTGGATTCACTGAAAGCAAAAAAGTATCAAGTGGTGGAATCCTTAGCAGAAATGAATGCCATTAAACAGGGTAAATTTGTTTACTTATATGCTCCTGGCGACCCGAAAAAATTCTCTGAAGGGAGAGGAGAAGTCTTATTAGATGCCTCAAAAAAATCATTAGAATTGCTTTCCAAAAACCCAAAAGGATTTTTTGTGATGATTGAAGGAGGACAAATTGATTGGGGTGGACATGCCAATGATGCAAATTACGCAGCTACTGAAATGGTGGATTTCAATAAAAGTATAGCAGCTGCCTTAGATTTTGCTGAAAAAGACAAAGAAACATTGGTGGTTATTACTGCTGATCATGAAACAGGAGGCATGGGATTATTGGGAGGAGACATGACAACAGGAGAAATCAAAGCCTCTTTTATTACCAAAGGACATACGGGACAAATGGTTCCTGTATTTGCATTTGGACCTGGTTCAGAGGCTTTTCAAGGAATATATCAAAACACAGCCATTTTTGATAAAATGAAAGCTGCACTTCGACTATCTCAAAAATAGATTGTAAACTTTTCATGTGAATTAGTAAAGCCCATTGCTTCATAAAAAGCATGGGCTTCTTTTCTTCGTTTATTCGACGTCACTTCAATCGACTTCACGTCCTTTTCTTTCAGCTCAGCTCGGAGTATTTCTATTAACTTCCTTCCTAATCCATTTCCTTGGCAAGCGGCAGTGACAATCAATTCTTGAATTTCATACACCATTCCTTCATGGTGTAATAGGTTTTGACCGATGACACTCAAAAAACCAACTAGTTGATTTTCTTGGCTTTCAACAACCCAAACAAACGTATGTGCATGACCAAGGTACTCATTCCAGATTTGATGGAAAACCCTTGGATCAGATGTCCTATTTTCGAGCTCATCCACTAATTGTAGGACAGCATTTTCATCTTCTAATTTAGCTTGTCTAATGGAGAAACTTGGGTTCATTTTACGGATATATTATGGCAATATGAAATCTATTTTAAATCGCTTCTAGGGTATTTTTTACGCTTTTCAATGGGCTTAAATTACATAAAATACTTGAAATAGCAGATGAAAGAGATTACTCAAAAAGTCCAAATCATGTTTGCCGAATTGGGGAATTCTCAATATGGTGGCGAAGCAGTAAGCCAATTAGAGCATGCCTTACAATGTGCCCAATTAGCTACAGATGAAGGCGCCTCCTCAGAGCTGATTGTGGCTAGTTTATTACACGACGTTGGGCATCTATTGCATGCACTCCCAGATGATGCCCCAGAAAATGGTATTGATGATATGCATGAAAATCTTGCTAAGGATTTTCTGAGTCGATATTTCCAAGATGAAGTAACGGAACCCATTTACTTACACGTAAATGCCAAACGATATTTATGCACTCGAGAAGCAGGATATCAGGCATTGCTTAGTGAACCTTCCTTACTGAGCTTGCAGTTACAAGGCGGCCCAATGAGCGAGCAGGAATGTTTGGGATTTGAACAAAACCCTCATTTTCATTCAGCCATACAGTTGAGAAAATACGATGATGCAGCTAAGATACCAGATCTACAAGTACTTCCTCTAACACATTACCTGAAATTGATCGAAGCCATTGCCTTATGATCATTCACTCCCCAACTAGGCCAGGTAAAACACCTTCCTATACCCATTGGTTTGCCCATCCTATTTGGTCCATGTTGGCCGCATTTGGTTGTTACTTTTGTGTATATGGATTTAGAAAGCCCTTTACAGCTGGCCTTTATGAAGGACAGTCTTGGCTAGGTATACCCTGGAAATCGGTATTGATATCTTCCCAAATAGCTGGATATATGCTGTCCAAATGTGGTGGTATATTTTTTGTTTCTTCTATCACTTGGTCAAAGAGGATTCAAGCTATTTTGTGGAGTGTCTTTATAGCCGAAATTGCCCTATTGGGATTCGGATTGGCCCCCAAACCATGGAGTATGCTTTTCTTGATTATGAATGGTCTCCCATTGGGGATGATATTTGGCTATATTCAAGGATTTTTGGAAGGGAAAAAGAACACTGAATTATTCATTGCCAGCTTAGGAGCTAGTTTTATTTTAGCAGACGGAGTTTCAAAATCAGTGGGGAAATTACTACTTAATTCAGGCATAGCTGAAACCTGGATGCCATTTACAGCAGGCTTACTATTTAGCTTACCATTTCTCTTCTTTGTGTGGATGCTTCAACAAATCCCTAAACCTACGAAAGAGGACATTGCCGAACGTTCTGAAAGAGCGCCCATGACTTCCCAAGATAGAAATCGATTAATTAAATCATTGGGGCCAGGAATACTGGGAATTAGTCTTTTGTACCTATTTGCGTCTTTGTTAAGAGGAATTCGGTCCGACTTTGCACCAGAAATCTGGGAATACCTTGGTTTTCATGGATTACCCTCCATTTTTACACAAACCGAAATATGGGTTACCATAGGTATATTATTGATTAATGGCAGTTTGGTATTCATCAAAAACAATATCCATGCCTTCTATATGAGTTTAGGAATCATTTTTATGGGATTTCTTTTACTCATCTTGTGTGGTACAATTGGCCTTCATTACTTGTCAAGCTTTTGGTTAGTAGTTCTTACAGGATTTGGCATTTATTTACCTTATTTAACCATCACTACCTCCATATTTGAACGAATGCTGGCGATAAGCAAGCATAAGGCCAATATTGGCTTTCTAATGTACATTGTAGACTCCACTGGATATGTCGGTTACAATTTGCTTCTATGGTGCAGTGGATTCATTTTCCCACATTGGAATTTAGCCCATCTATTTTTTGAATGGATTAACCTACTGGGAATCGCAGGAATGGGTATAGCTCTTTTCAGTACCTTCTATTTTACCAAGAAATTGATACAATAGTACTCCAGGAAAAACGTTCAGTCTGCGCCAGCTGCGCAACGCTGGCAAGGTTCCAAACCTTGACAGCGTTAGAAAGCGCAGGCGTTTTTCATTAACAATAAACTGATACAATAAGCATCATACCAACACCTTAAAAACAGTAGCGCTGTCAAGATTTAAAACCTGACAGCGCTACAACATTCATTTCTTCCGTTTTTCCTTTTAAAAAGTATATCTAGCTCCTAATTGCATTTGCCATCTAGATCCCATTTGATCTACTGAATAAGGATTAGTTGGGGCGATGAACTTATAGGTAGGATCAGAAGCTGTTCCAGAATTCACACGATTTAAACCTAAGCTAGCCGTTGAATTAAATGTGTTAGGAGAAAAATAAATTCTACCCCAATTACTATTCAACAAATTTGTCGCGTTTAAAATATCTAATGATACTTGAAACTCATGGCCATTTCCTACTTTAATCGAGTGATTCAATTTTAAATCCAAGGTCGTATTCCATGGTGTTCTACCACCATTTCTTTCCGTGAAATCACCTTTACGAGTACTTAAATATTCATCTGAATTCACAAAATCCATAAAGGCTTTCGCTTGAACTGCCGCCGTACCTAATTTAGCGTCGTCCACAAAATACTTAGCTGCTTCCTGCTCATCTTTGAATACATAGGCAAGACCTGCTGCCTGAGGTGTATTTGCAATCGTACTATTTACAAAACCCCAAGTAAATGGTGCCCCTGATTGTGCACTAAATACCCCTGATAACGTAGTTGCACTTCCGTTTTTCCAAGATTTAGTATAGGCAAATGAGGAAATAATACGATGGCGAATATCAAAATTGGAATATGCCAATTTAGGGCTATTCGGAGACAATGATTGATTCAACTGCCAGTTAGATTCCATCGAATTTCGAATTCCATTCGTTAGGTCAAAACTCTGTCCATAAGTATATGCCACCATGAAATTAAATCCAGCTGCATAATTTTTACTTATTTGAGCCGTCAAACTATATCGGTGTCCTTCAGAAGTATTGGATAATTCGTAAGCATTAGAAAAGGCTGAATTCAATTTTTGACCCGTTGCTCCACCTGATAAATAAATAGGCATTTGCTTTAATTGGTCATAGCTATAATACTTGACAGAATCTTTTAAATTCACTTGCTGAAATTTCAAATCTGAAATCGTTTTGGTATAAATACCTTCCAAAGTAAACTTATAACCATTGATGGTGCGGTCCACCGCAAAACTACTTCTCCAAACCTGCGGCATTTTGAAATTGTTCGCCATGGCATCTACTTGAGTCAAGCTAGCCTGTCCGTTCGCAAATGCAAAGTTCTTTGCCCCATCTTTTAATACATCTCCCTTATTTTTACCGGCAACATTATTAACATCAAATGCTCCAAAACCTACACCATCATTGTAGAATGCATAGCCTAACCATGCAAATGGAATTCTACCTGTAAAAATACCTGTACCTCCACGAAACACTAAACTGCGATCTCCTAAAGCATCATAATTAAATCCTAAACGTGGAGAAAATAATACTTGACCAAAAATGGAATTTGATATTTGATTCAATGAAGTTGCTGAACTAAATGTTGTTCCTGCATTTGGATCAACTTGTGTCATCGCCGTTTTAGGACTTAGCGTAGGCGAATCTGTACTAGCAAGGTCAAAACGAATACCAGGTGATAATTTCAGTTTACTTGTTACCTGAATTTCATCTTGAGCATAAACACTGTATAGGCCTACATTAAATGTTGCATAAGGATTATTAAATATTGCATCACGATCATTATTCGTAAAACTATATGAACCACGTACACGATTCACATTGGCTGCTAAAAAGTCGGCCACACTTTTGTAAGAAACTCGTCCATTCCAAGAATTGACAAACCCGTAATTGATGGTATACAACTCATTGTGTGTTCCTACTAAAAACGTATGATTTCCCTTAAACCAAGTAAAGTTATCCGTAATTTCAAATGTCTTTTGCTTCATATTAAAGACAGTTGCCTCACGCTCATTACCTAAGAAAATGGTTCCTCCATTAGCTGCAATCTCTACCTGTGGAAATGCAGGGTTGGAACTCATAGGTTCACGATAATCACGAATATCTGAATAACCCAAAATAAAGCTATTCGATGCACTGCCAAAATGGCTCTTCAATTCAGCTACAGTTGAATTTGTTTTATTCACTTGACGGAAATCCATAGATCCAAAACGGAAATTAGCTGCATCTCGCTCTAAGTTTGTTGCCTCTGAGGCCACATAACTATTACGGATCGACAATTGATGTTTGTCTGAAATATTCCAATCAAATCGATTGAATAACTTATTACTCATTGATTGAATAGAATAAGCACCAAATGCACCTGGATCAAAATTATAGTTAGATTTTAAGAAATTACTAATGTTGGAAGCCGTATTAGCATCAATGATGGTTCCTGGATCCCCTGCTGCATAAAATAGAGGTTCATTTCTACGCGTAATTTCTTCGTTGGTAAACCAAAACAACTTATTCTTTATCAAGGGTAAACCTAAACGGAAACCTGTTTGATAGTCAGAATAGTCACTAGACATCTTAGACCCATCACCCGCATTGTTGGGACCTGTCATAACAGAATTTCTTCCGTAAGCATAGACTGACCCTTTTACTTGATTAGTTCCTGTTCTTGTTACTGCATTAATGGACCCTCCCGTAAAATTTCCAATTTTAACATCGTAAGGAGCTACATAAACCTGAACATCTTGAATGGCATCTAATGAAATAGGATTCGTTCTTGTACTTGAGCCAGGCATCCCAGAAGTTCCAGATTGCCCACCTAATGAAGGACTAAAACCGATGGCATCATTGTTGATTGTTCCATCCACCGTTACGTTATTGTAACGAAAGTTAGTTCCTGCAAATGAGTTACTAGAAGAACCCTGTGGGGTAAGTTTGGTCATATCAGTCAAACTACGATTCAGGGTAGGAACAGCTTTAATGGTTGACTCATTCAACTGAGTAATAGCTCCAGACTTTGTACCCCCTTTATCTGCTTTCACCACGACTTCGGTTAAAGTAGTTGTTTCTTCACTGATGACCACATTCACTGAAGGATTGGATCCAAGAGTCAAATTAATATTCTCTGCTCTAAATGTCTGATATCCTACGAAGGAAACAGTTAAGGTATATGGCCCTCCTGGATTCATATTGGCTAATAGAAAATTGCCATCCACTTGAGTTGCTACTCCATAGCGCGTCCCGGTAGGTACATGAACTAATTGTACACTTGCCCCAGGAATTTCCTCTCCTTTAGCGTCTTTTACCTTTCCATTTAAAGAGGAAGTGGTAATCTGAGCATTGGATTGGAAAAATACAATTGAAAATAATACTACGAGAAACAAAAATCCCGCCTTAGAAATCCTTACTGTCATTATATTGGTTTTTGATGCCGCAAAGGTAGTATTAACGGTAGCCTAGGTATGTAAAGAAATTGTTAACAAGTGTTTACGCAATTGTTAACCTATTGATTTATCGCAAAAAAATGCAATTAATTATTTATTAAACCTTGTTGAATCCACAAACGAATCACTTCAACTTCACAAGATTTTAACTGCCCACCTTTGGGCATGTGGGGTAATGAACCTGCATAATGGGTCGTTATAACATCCATCATTTCTCCTAAGCGACAAGATTCTGAAATCTGCTGATAGTTTTCAATGACCACACCATCAAAATGATTGACTGCATCATGACAACTAAGGCAGTTGGATTGAATGATAGGAAATACGTCTCTTGAATAAGAGATACTTTTCAAATTTTGCACGTTGCAATCTACCTTGGACGTATTTAATGGATTCTGATCGTAGGTACAAGAAATGGAAATCAAAAAAATAATAAGAAATGTCGAGAGGAAGCCCCTCGACATTTGCCGTATTACACCAATATAATATTGTTTAAAACTTTCCATTTGGGATGACCCATCTATTCAAGTGCTCATTGTATTTTAAGGAGCTATCTGGCCATTCAACATAGTCTTTCATGGCCAAATACTCATTTAAATTCCCATTGGTAACATATTCTCTAAAAAGAAACTCTCCCCTTTCTTTAACCACATCTTCCTTTAAATGGGGTGTATTAACTTCTTCTTTAAAACTTAGTATTTTCCCAGATTTTTCATCTAATAGGAAACTCCCAATCACTCCTCTACGGTATTGTAATAGATTAGCCACGGGACGAATCATGAAATAGAAATACTTCCCTTCTTTATTCTTAACCAATTTTACCAATTGGTAATTGGCTAAACTCTTGGCGTACTCCGACTTAAATTCTGGATTTAACCTTGTGCTATCCGTAGCCTGAGAGGCATTTGGACCTATATAAGCTATCATTTGAACTACCAAAGAATCTTGTTTAGCAGTATCAAAATAATATGACGGTGAATCACTTGATTGACAAGCATTCAACAAAACTAGTAGAATGAGTATGGTGTAATATTTCATAAAAAAAAGGAGCTAGCTATTCACTAGCTCCTAGTTACATTTTCCTTATTTAACGTAAACCACAGATTGTGGAGCAAATTCTGACCAACCTAAAGTCCAGTCTGTTGACTTAAATGCACCTACATAATCGGTGGCATCAAAAAACGCAGGAAGATCAGATTTCAATTTTGGACCGATTAAAGATTCATCAGTACCAGTAGCCAAAGTAAGCGTTGGACGTCCTGCAGACCATAAAGTAGTAGAAAGACCCATTTTCGCATTAGTTGCTAAAATCTTATTTCCTACTAATGACTTAAACCAATCTTCCGGAGTTTTGTCTCCAATCAAAATAGCAGCACCGTTAGTACCTGAAGCCATGTTTTCAAAACCTGGAACAGCAACACCCATGGGTCTAACATTGACAGACCAGCCTAAACCAAATCCACCTGGACCCCAACCTTCAACACCAGCAAGAATAACATTTTGGAAATCAATTTCTCCATTAGCCGCATTCACCTTAGCACTACCACGTTGGCTATCGATATAAACACCGTAAGGATATCCAGTAATAACAGTATTATAGATTTTTTGCTTTGCGTTACGACGAATTTGTGCTCCATGCTGAAATAATGGATCGATAGCAATATTAACTGCTCCTTTTGCACCAATGATGGACATATTAGCAAAAACGGCCGAAGTAAATGGAGTGTTACCTGAACCATTTGCATCATTATCACACTCAAAACCATTAGATCCTGATTGATCCGCAATTGCAGAACCACGAATACCTAAACCATATTGTACATATCCTGAGAATCCATTATCTGTATCAAAGTCATCATCCAATCCTTTGTAAGCAATTAAGTGCTTCGCATTAACGGTACCACCAAACCACTCAAATGAGTCATCTAATCCAAAAGATGCTTGTACATAGTCAATAACTGTTCCCGAACCTACTGAACCTAAGGTTAAAGAGTTAACTTCTTGATTAGGGTTAATTGGAATTCCAGCAAACTCCAAACGAACGTATTTCAAGATTCCTGAATTATCAGCTGCATCTGTTCCACCATGGAAAGCACCGTAACCACCTTCTAACTGACGGTTAGACGCATCATTTGGTAAGTTATTAGGAGCTTGGCCACAAAGTACTAAACCACCCCAATCTCCTGCCTCACGCTCTCCTGGATTACGCTCAGATGTAAATACAATAGGTTTATCTGCTGTACCTTCTGCTATAATTTTGCTTCCACGTTGTACAATCAAAGCTCCTTTGGAAGCACGCTCACCTATGATGGTAGTTCCTGCTTGAATCGTTAAAACTCCTTTTTTAGTGATCGTTCCAAATACCGCCTCTTCACCTACACGAACAAATCCTTTTAATTTGTAAATTTTATCTGCAGTCCAAGTGATGTTACCTTCTAGAACACCTGAAACTTCAACAACTGTCTTGGGAGGTATAGCAGTAACATTCACCGTCATTGGAGTCAAGCTTGAAACTTGATTTTTTGAATCCGTTACTTGAATGGAGAAAGTAACAACAGAGCCAGCTGTTCCATCAATCACATAATCCTTAGCATACTCCGCAGTCTTTTCTCCGGTAAATGTTTTTGAATCAAAAGCTTGACCATTCTTTAAAACCGTAATTGACTTTAATCCTGCCGGTGCACTGATGGATGCTTTCACAGATACCGTAGCACCTGGAATACCTGATAAAGTTCCTGCCGGAGTTACCGTAGGAATAGGAAATATTTCCTCGTCTTTCTGACATGCAGAAAATCCAAGCATTACTACTGCCATGACAGTTAATAATCTTAACATGTTGTTGGTAAACTTTTTCATTAGTGTTATAATTAATTTGATTGTTAAAAGCTTTTTAAAATCCAAAAGGGGTATAAATGATTCCTACAGAATAAACTCTTCCGGGTGTAAATGATTGAATAATTTGATCCTTGGAAGCATCAAATGACCCATCCAAGTTTCCGTCTTGTAAGACAATATTTTTGTTGTTCAATACATCACTAATTCCTCCTTTGACTAACACATTCTTGGCTACTCGCTGTGAGAATGTAAAATCCACCACATGACGAGGCATTTCATACCAATCCGGATAATTATATCCATAGTTATTTCCTACGGCATAAATTCTTTTACCGATGACATTGTAGGATAAATTCAACTGCAAGCCTTTCTTCGAATCAGTATAGTTATATCCCGCATTTAAGATGTATGGGCTTTGACCTTGTAGTGGACGATTATCCGATTGATTGGCACTCGCCTTTGAACCAAGACTAACCTTGCTTAAAATATAGGCTCCGTTAAATACAACACTTGATTTCCCCAAAAAACTATTCGGGTTTTCGGCAGATAAATTCTTTCTGATTTCAGCTTCCAAACCTGCACTGTATGCACTTTCCGCATTTTCAAAATCTAAATTGGGATTTGAACCAGAAGCAAAAACAACTTCAATAGGATTGGTGAACTGTTTATAGAATAAAGCAATGCTTAGTACCTCCGATGGAGTAGGGTATCTTTCAAAACGGAAGTCAAAATTCTGAATGGACGCATTCTTTAATCTCGGATTACCAGAAATGTTACGATTATTTACAAAATCATAAAAGGAGAAAGGTGCTACTTCACGGAATTCCGGGCGATTAATGGTTTTTCCATATGCCAATCGTAGTAAGGACTTCTCATTAAAGTTGTAAGACAAGTTAAATGATGGCAATATATTTAAAACCGTATTATCGTATTTCAAGGGTAGACCTACCAAATCATACGAGTTTAATCGCTGACTGTTATTTTCAGCTCTTACTCCTGCTACCAAATTAAACTTAGAACCTATCGCATAACCTCCTTGTACATAGGCTGCAAACAAATCATTGGTTGCCTGATAAGAGTCATTGGGATTTGTTTGCTCATCTAATTTTACTCCATTGGTTGAGTTGATATTGGCTTCGGCAAAAATCTGATCGATCGGTAATTGTCCAATATTGAATAGAGAACTATTGGCCCTTACATAACCTAAATTTCGGGCACTGAAATCACGTTTTTTAGACTCGACATAAATACCTGATTTAAGCTCCAATTCTTTCCCCTTAGCTCCATCTTGACCCGCACTAACAATGAATTTTTGTGTAAAATTGATTCCCCCAGTCAGAGCATTCTCTTTTAATATAATATTCGTTCTACCTAAGTTAAAAGTCTGGGCAGCCCCAGAAGGAACATATAAGGATTTGTTCGCCCCATCCAACGTATACCTAAAACGCTTATAATCAGGCTGATCTCTAAATGATGTATTATATCCAATTACCCAGTCTAACTTGGTATTACCGTCATTCCAATCATGCTTTCCTCCCAATTGTCCTGTATAAATACCTCTATATACTTGATCAAAAGATTGAATATCCCAATTAGATCCATTGTCTATACCTATCCGATCTACAAATTGAGCATTACTTAATTGATTGAATAAGTTCTTGAATTCTAAACTATGGTGATCTGACAAACGAAATGCCCAGTTGTGCAATACGCCGAATCGGATAGCCGATGAATATTGCTTATCATTAAAATTAAATACGTAATCAGGCTCCCCTGTTGTTGCAATGGTACTATATCCAAAATCATTTCTAACCATTTGGTAGATGGTTTTGGAACTGGAATAGTTGACCGCAGTGATATTACCCACTTTAATATTCCCCAAATCAAATTTCAATCCACTGGATAATGAAAAGCGTAAATCTGGATTGGCCGTTGAATTAACAGGAACCCAATTATTTTTCAATAATCGTCCAATCTGTGACAATCGTTCACCTGATGCTTGAAGCAATTCTTGCTTTGAAGCAGGAAATCCAGCTGGCAAATCATTATATCCTTGATTAAAACCTGTCCAATAATTACTTCCCTGAGTAGGTGCACGGAAAGCCTGGCCTGTTGTCCCATCTCGGAAAGAATTACTAAAATCAACTGTCAAGAAGTTTTTTTCTGGAATACTCTTTGTGAAAATCTTTACTACTCCACCAGCAAATTCCCCTGGCAACTCCGCTGCTGGACTTTTAAATACCAATATTCGATCAATTTGCCCTGCAGGAATAATGTCAAAAGAAAATGAGCGTACATCTGTCTCCATGGATGGAGCAAATGTGTTATTCAATTGAACCGTATTATAACGCTCATTTAACCCTCGGATGTTGATGAATCTATCTCCGAAAATAGTAACCCCTGGAACTCGCTTAACTACTTCAGCGGCAGTTCGATCTAAAGTCTTCGTGATTTGAGCAGCAGAAATACCACTTACTACGAGTTGAGCTGCCTTGATTTCCGAAATAACTGATACTTCTGTATTAGTTAACCTCTGGGCGACCACCTTTACCTCAGCCAGGGTAGACGATTCCTCTTCTATACTTAAGTTAAGCTCCGTAATTTGACCCGACTTAACTTGAACATTTTCGTAAACTTTAGATTTATATCCTACAAATGAGATTTTGATGGTGTGATCTCCCGCAGGAACATTACTAATGGAAAAGAAACCATTCACATCCGTAGCAGCTCCTTTCGATAAACCCGTGATGAAAACGGTAGCGCCAATGATATCTTCTTTCGTCTTAGCATCCTTAATGGTACCTCTAATAGTGCCCGATCCTTGAGCTAATACGGTAAATCCAAAAAATAAATTGATGAATAATAGATTGGTGTATTTAATGAATGAATTCATGATAGCATTAATACTGGTGATTATTTAACGCTACAAAATTACCCAGTCTCTACCCCCTGAAAGTTATCGTTGAATTACCACTCTGTTGCGAAATCGTTAAATAAGGTCGCCCCTACATAATGATTCCTTAACATGGCTATTCAGAAAACGAAATATGATTTTGAGAAACCCCAATAATTGAATTATTCGAAGAAATATAATTTTTTTAAGAGGAATATTCTTAAAAAAGTGAAATTTTTTGCGTATTTAATTTGGAGTTAATATGAAAAGTCTAGTTTTGAACCAACAAACGGAAAGATTCCGCCTAAGATTTTATTAATCAAGCATTTATCAATTATCAACATTATGAAAAATTTCATCACAAAAAACGCCTTAGCCGCTTTCGTTGTAGCCGCTGTTTTGTCTGTCTCTTCTGCACATGCCGCAGAATTCGCTCTTCCTGTTAACATTGATCAAGTAGGTAAAATGAAGTTCCTAGTTAGCTCGGATATCACTTCACCCTTGTTCGTGGTCATTTACGATGAAGACAATAACCAAATCACTCGCGAGTCACTTAGTTCAAAGAAATTATTCAATTTCTCTAACCTAAATGATGGCCGATACAAAATGGTTATCTTCGATTCACGTAAAAACATCATCAAATCCAAGACTTTCAATATTTTAACTGAAACTCGAAGAGATTTGATTGCTATTCAGTAAGCGATTATCCCCAAGAAGAAAAAGGCGCCCAAGGGCGCCTTTTTTATTTTCTTCTAAAATACCCTCCCAAAAAATAAGTTAGTATACCAAGCCCCTGCTCAAAAATTCGTAATTTTAATTTCTATTTTTTCCCATCAATTAAATTTCCCTTATGGATTATTTGGCTGGCTTGAATGAGCCCCAACGACAAGCTGTTTTACACACGGAAGGCCCATTAATGATTATCGCTGGAGCTGGATCTGGCAAGACCCGTGTGTTAACCTACCGAACGGCTCACCTCATTCAACAAGGCATCGATCCATTCCAAATATTGCTATTAACATTTACCAATAAAGCCGCTGGCGAAATGCGCCATCGTATCGAATCCGTCATTGGAAAAGAGGCAAAAAACATCTGGATGGGAACTTTCCACTCCGTATTTGCCAAAATATTACGTTTCGAAGGAGAGAAATTAGGCTATACTTCTAATTTTTCCATTTATGATACCGATGATTCCAAGTCTTTACTTCGTACCATCATCAAAGAATTGAACCTCGACGATAAAGTTTATAAGGTCAATTTGGTTTTAAACCGAATTTCTGGAGCCAAAAACCGATTAATTAGTCCTGAACAATACCTAAATAGTGCCATTCTCGGCGAGGAAGATCGCATGGCTCGTATCCCTAAAATGGGGGAAATTTATCGTACGTACTGCATTCGTTGCTTTCAAGCCAATGCGATGGACTTTGATGATTTATTGTACCAAACCAATATCCTTTTTAGAGATCACTTGGATGTTTTGAACAAATACCAACACAAATTCAAACATGTGATGGTTGATGAGTTTCAAGATACCAACGTTTCTCAATACCTATTAACCAAAAAACTCGCAGCCGTACATCGCAATATCTGCGTGGTGGGTGATGACGCACAAAGTATTTATGCATTTCGAGGAGCTGATATTCAAAACATCTTGAATTTTGAAAGGGATTATGCCGACTTAACCACAATTAAATTGGAAGAGAACTACCGTTCTACCAAAAACATTGTGGCTGTAGCCAATTCTATCATTTCCAGAAATAAAAACCAACTCGAGAAAAACGTTTTTACTTCGAATGAAATTGGAGACCAAATAGAAATTATCCGGGCTGGAAGCGATAATGAAGAAGGCCGAATGATTGCCTCCACCATCTTTGAAACCAAGCAAAAAGAAGGTTTACATTGGTCAGATTTTGCCATTTTATATCGAACAAACGCTCAATCCCGCTCTTTTGAGGAATCGCTACGTCGACTAAACATTAAATACCGCATCATTGGAGGTTTATCTTTCTACCAAAGAAAAGAAATCAAAGATGTGTTGGGATACTTGCGATTTGTCGTGAACCAACAAGATGAAGAAGCTTTTAAACGTATCATCAACCTTCCCAAACGTGGTATTGGCGATACAACAATCGCAAAAATTGTGGTAACAGCAGCAGAAAATAATTGCTCCATCTGGGATGTCATTTCCAACATTCAAACCTACCAAGGTGCAAGAGGTACGGCCGCCATCGAAAACTTTGCCGATTTAATCAAATCGTTCAAAATAATGACGGAGGTCGAGCATAAAGATGCCTATGAAATAGCTAATCACGTGGCCAAAGCCTCAGGACTCTTACGCGAACTCTATGAGGATAAGACCGTAGAGGGACTAGCCCGTTATCAAAACTTACAAGAATTATTAAATGCCATCAAGCAATTTGTGGATGATCCAGAGAATGAAGATAAATCACTGGCCACTTTTTTACAGTCGGTCTCTCTTTTAACCAATGCCGATACCCAAGAAGATCCCAATGATCGAGATAAGGTTACTTTAATGACAGTTCACTCGGCTAAAGGATTAGAATTTAAACATGTCTTTTTAGTTGGCTTGGAAGAAGATTTGTTTCCAAGTCAAATGATGCTGCAAAGTCAAGCCGACTTAGAAGAAGAGCGTCGCCTATTCTATGTAGCCGTCACACGAGCTGAAAAAAAATTGATGATTTCCTATGCAGAATCTCGCTATCAATTCGGCAGATTAAAATCCTGTGAGCCTAGTCGATTCTTGGATGAAATTGATAGTACCTATTTAAAAATGGCGAAAACACCTGGCAAAAAGGAGGTTCAAGCTTTCAGACCTGTCCAGAAAACGGGCTTTGTTTCAAGCTCAACGAGTCCATCAGCTGCCCAATTAATCCAAAAGCCAAAACAAAACACCAATTACCAACATGTAGCTTCTAGCAATTTCATCCCTACAGATCCCCTAAAATTGGAGGCGGGTCAACAAGTAGAGCATCAAAAATTCGGTTTTGGCTTGATCAAAAAAATTGAAATTAATGGTGCTGAAAGAAAAGCTGTGATTGATTTTGAAAAGGGAGTAGGAGAAAAAACCTTACTCTTAAGTTTTGCCAAATTAATGGTGAAAGCTTAGCTTATTTCTTGGGAGTGAAATAAACATGAACAGGACCGGGGGAACTCGCTACCTCCGAAATGGTATAAAAACCATCGGCCTTTTGTGAAAAAGCAAGCGCCTCTCCTTGAGGTTCTAATTTGCTAGGCACAATTTTGGGCGGACGTTTCAGTGCTTCACCTAAGCTCTCATGCTTCCCTTTTTTCCAATAATAAACTTCTAAATAATTCCGAATAATAACCTCCTGGTTGTTAGTCGCCACATCCCCAGCCGTAATATTATAGAGTTGTTTTAAGATAGCTAAATCGGAACTAGGTTCTGAAAAATTCAACTTTCTAACAAAATCTGCCTCGACCACTTGTTTACTCTTAAAACTATTAGCTTTAATCCGAAACAAGCTTTTACGATCATCTTGCTTACTAACTAAGTACATATCTCCATTCAACTGATCCACTAACAAGCATTCCATGTCCTTTGATCCGTCAGGTAGTCTAAATTCTAATTTTTCCACCTGTTTGATAATTCGAGTAACCATATTAGATCCTCGTATATCAAATTCTTTGAATCGATAAATAAAATAGGAGCTATATTCCTGCTTATTATCACCTGTATCGGCAATATAGATATAGGATTCATGGGGACTTTTATACCAAGAAGCCAAGTCCTCCCAATCTCTATTTTGAGCACCTTGAAGCAAAAACTCGACTTTGCCCGTTCCGTAACGGTCAATTAAAAAAATTCGGTTTAAATCTTGAGAATCATTGACTACCCAAAATAACTCTGGATTTAAGTGACTAGCTACCATCCCAGATGCTTCATCAATTTCAATGTTTTCCAAAACTCCTTCATCGACTGTTGCCGAAAAATTCGTTTTAGCCATTTGTGCATCTATGATATAGAGCGACTGGCATGCCCAGACAATCAAGGCAAGGATCCCTAATCGAAACCAGTGAGCAATTTTCACTTTCGCTTGTAGTAATATAAATGAACGGGGGCCGTAGCTTTCTCAGAAATGGTGTAATACCCTCCGCCATCGGCAGCAAAAGCGATTCCCTCTCCCTGAGGTTCCGTTGGATTTCCTACATAAGGAACTTGTTTCGCTGTCCTAGCTAAAGCTTCAGGGATTGTTTCATTGGCCCTACGCTTCCAATAGTAGCATTCAAAATAATTCTTAACTAAAATCTCTGAATTGTCTGGCGATATATCTCCTGCCGTAATATAATAGGCTGTTACAATTTTATCGATGGTAGAAAATGGTACCGAAAAATTCAATTCTTGCACAAATTCAGCCTTCACGTTGGCTTGATTGGTAAAGCTTCCCGCAGGGATCTTATACAGTCTTTTTTTAGTTTCTCTTTTGGAAATAATATATACATCCTTGGTCTTTTGATCTACCAACAAACATTCCATATCTCGAGAGCCATCAGGTAACGTAAATGTCAATTTCTGAACCCCAGTGATGGTTGCGTTATTGATTGAAGAAACATTCGGTTCATTAAACCAATAAATGGCGTATGAGCTATACGTAGCATTATTATCACCAAAATCAGCAATGTATACCACGGCACTTCCATTACTATCTGATATCAAAGCTATGTCCTCCCAATCTCTATTTTCTGCTCCTTGAATGACAAATTGCTTCATCCCTTTCCCAAAAGTATCAATCAAAAAAAGTCGATTACTATCTCCAGAATCATTGTGCGACCATAAAAAACCATCATTCTTTTTACTTGCCACAATTCCTGAAGCCTCATCTAATTCAGGATTTTCTATAATACCTCGATCTACCCCATCTTCATAGCTGGATTCCGTAACACCAGGATCTGGTGTTGGAGCAGGTCCAGGACATGCTGTCAGCAATAAGCTTAAGGGTAGTAAAAAAAGAAAACGTTTATACGAACTAATTAGTTTTTTCATCAGATTCAGGTGGCAAAGGAATAGCATTAAGGCTAACCTTAATTTTTTTAATTCGGCGGGTATCCACCGATTGAATTTTAAAGACAAAAGGTTCACAAACGATTTCTTCCCCTGCATGCGGAATACGAGAAAATAACTCGATACACAAACCTGCCAAGGTTTCGCTTTCTCCTTTTACTTTTTCGAAAATAGAGACATCTACGTCAAAAACACGGCAAAAATCATTTAAAGAAATTTTAGCCTCAAACAAATAAGTATGTTCATCCAGCTTTTTATAATCTAACTTTTCCTCATCAAATTCATCGTTGATATCCCCTACAATTTCCTCTATAATATCTTCCATAGTCACCAAACCTTCCGTTTCTCCGTATTCATTCACCACAATGGCCATGTGTACCCGTTTTTCTTGAAAATCGTAAAGCAAATCATCAATTTTCTTGTTTTCTGGGACAAAGAAGGGTTGATGCAATAAGGACAACCAATCAAAATTCTCGTCTTGATCAATATGCTCCAATAAATCTTTAATGTATAATATCCCCTCTATTTTATCTATCGTTTCAGCATACACAGGTACTCGAGAATATCCATTTTTATTGATCTTATCCATTAATTCATGGAAATCCATTTCGGTATCAAAGGCAACAATATCTCTCCTAGCTTTCATCACACCTTTTACCGAGGTATTCCCAAAATTCAATATACCCCGTAAAATGTCTTTTTCTCTCTCTGTTGTATTCTCATCCGTAGTTATCTCCAACGCCTGATTCAGCTCGTGCGTTGTCAAATAATAGGACTTCTTCTCAATCCGACTTTCAATCAAATTAGAAATGCCTAATAAAACCCTAGAAAGTGGCTTAAACACAAAGGTGAAAAAGTCAATCAATGGAGCAGTATATCGAGCAAAAATCAAATTGTTTTGTTGTGCCCAGACTTTGGGAATCAATTCTCCAAAAAAGGCGATGATAAATGTCACTCCAAACAATAAAAACAACGTGACAATCAAGGTATTAACAGACTCTTCCCCAATCAATAGTTGAGTTAGGTAGTTCGCCAAGGTAATAAAAATAATATTCACAAAATTAATGGCTATCAAAAGTGTAGCAAGTAATAGCTGTGGCTGATCGAGTAGTCGGCTAAGTGTTTTTTCTTTCTTTGTTGCACTTTCTTTTAACGCGATTCTTTGTTCCGCATTTAAGGAAAAAAAGGCCACCTCTGAGCCTGAAAGCAGGGCAGAAAGCAGAATTAAAGCTAATAAAATAAGGCTTATGAAGATGATGGAAGGCGCGCTGATGTTGGGCTCAAAAGCAATCAACAAGACATTCGAAAAGGGATCGGCCTCCATAGGGTAAAGCTAAATTTATGCAAATTTATAAAAAAAGGGAATAGTTTTTTTATCTATTCCCTTCTAGCCCAGAATATTAAAATGGGAGGTCATCGTCTCCTGAATCTGCTAATGTTGGAAAATTCGGAGAAGGCGAGGCTGATTTATCGGCCGTTGGCAATGCTTCAGGTCGAGGTCTAGCATCTGATGCTTCATTGGCGGGACGATCATTTCTGCCACCAATCAAGTTAATGGAGGTAGCGCGAATCCTGTAACCACGCACCGTAGCCCCATTTTTATCTTGCCATTCTTCTGAACGAATTTTCCCCTCGATGTACACTTGATTTCCTTTTCGCAAATATTGCTCTGCAATGTTGGCTAAATTATCCCATAGCTCTACACGGTGCCATTCCGTTTGCTCCACCCGTTGCCCATCTTTTCCTGGATAGGATTCGGAAGTAGCTATATTAATATTCGCTACCTTAATACCACTAGGTAAGGCTCTCACTTCTGGGTCTCCCCCCAAATTGCCTAATAAAATAACTTTGTTTACTCCTGCCATAATGTGTTTGTTTTAAATGATTATCGGCAAACCCTTTGCCAAAACAAAATTATCGTGGCATTGAATCATTAAAAATCTGCAGATGCAAATTATCAGTTATCAGATTCAAAAGCAAGACCGATTTTCCTAGCTTTTCAAAGTCCTCAGGCTGAATCCATTGAAATCCATCCAGCATGCTAATGTCAAGATTATCAGGAACTTGGATATGCCAAGCCCGACAATGGATCTTTTGGTGGCTAAGGATATGTAATTTAGGAGACTTCAACGACTGTATGGTAGCTCCTTGGAGGAGCGTAGATAAATTCTCATCCATTTCCATGATGCTTTCCAGTTCCTCCACTTGAGGCGATTCAACCAAATAAAACTCCCATAAACCGGACCAAATATCCTTTTCTTTCCTTTCTCGGATTAAAATTCTTTTACCTTGTTCTACAATGAAATAGTTAAAATATCGATTCCGCTGCTTGGCTTTCTTTTGCTTTACTGGAAAATCTGAAATCCGTTTTTGTTGAAATGCAAAACAAGTGAGGCTCAATGGACAACTACCACATGATGGTGCAGGGCTACATTGCAAAGAGCCAAAATCCATGATTGCCTGATTAAATTCGGCGGCTAAGTCATTGGGGATTAACTCTTGAGCTACTTCGGTAAACTCCTTTCTAGCAGAACTATGTAAGATGTCTGTTTCAATACCAAAATAACGGGCCAATATCCGAAAGACATTTCCATCTACGACGGGTTTAGCTTCTCCAAAAGCAAAAGAGGCTATGGCAGCCGCAGTATATGGTCCCACACCTGGTAATTGGATTAACGCATCATAAGTAGTCGGAAATTTTCCTTGAAAATCTGACACGACCAGTTTCGCTGTTTTATGTAAATTTCTGGCTCGGGAATAATAGCCTAAACCTTGCCAATGTCGAAATAAAACCGACTCATCCGCATGAGCTAAAGATTCAACGGTTGGAAAAACCTCCAGTAATTTTAAATAGTATGGCAATCCTTGGGCTACGCGTGTTTGCTGTAATACAACTTCCGACAACCAAATAGCATAAGGGTCTTGGGTTTGTCGCCAAGGTAATTCACGGGCATGTTGCCGATACCAAGTTAATAGGCCTTTTGTAAAAGGGTGATGATTTATAGATTGCATGGGATGATTCAAAGATACAAAGAAAGAAGGGAGCATTTTGACATTGATTTGCTAAAAAAATCAATTAAATCATTGACAACCATTTCTATTCTTCAAGAAAAACATTACTTTTGTGTCCCTTTTAAAGAAAGGGAAAGCGATTAGAACAAAATTGATAATTTAAAGCATTAATTACCGTGACCAAGGCAGATGTAATTGCTGAAATTTCCAGCAAAACAGGGATTGACAAAAAAGATGTTTCTGAAACGTTAGAAAAGTTTTTCGAAGTTGTAAAAGATAATTTATCCAAACAAGAGAACATTTATGTTCGTGGTTTTGGAAGTTTTATTAACAAAAAGAGAGCTAAAAAGATTGCTAGAAATATTTCTAAAAACACGGCAATTACTATTGACGAGCACTATGTACCTAGCTTTAAACCAGCTAAAGTGTTCATTGAACAAGTTAAAACGAGCACTGACCCTGCTAAATAAGGTGTAATGCCTCAGGTCTAGAAAGATGAAGAAATCCTATGTGATCATTCTTGTTATTGGCCTTGGGTTAACCGCCCTCATATTTCAATTACCTAAGGGAAATGTGAGTAATACTACGAGTAATGCTCCTGCTGGTGGAGCCAATCGCGATGCGAAGGGCGATGATCACCAGGATGAACATACCGCAGAAAGCGCGACAAAATCAGAAGATACGCATGCTGCACCGTTGACAAATGCTCAACAAGCAGCAGTAGCTAAGTTGAAATCTGAATTGAGTCAAGCAAAAACAGAGGTTTCTCAGTCTAGTGTGTTAGATAAATTAATCAACACATTTGTGGGAGCTAATCATTACGATAGTGCTGCTTATTATGCAGGACAATTCGCCGATCAGCATCCTGCCCTGAACAACTTCTTACGTGCAGGCCAATTGTATTTTGAGGCCCAAACTTATGCACTGAACCCGACAAAGGGCAAAGCCATGGGAGAAAAAGCACGTGTTTATTTTGAACAAGTATTATCAAAAGATCCGTCAAACCTCTTGGTTAAAACGAATTTGGCGATGACTTATGTGGATACACCCACTCCGATGAAAGGGATTACCTTACTGAGGGAAGTGATTGAACAAGAGCCGACATTTGTGCCAGCTTTATTTAATCTGGGGATTTTATCCATTAAATCGAATCAATTTGGCAAAGGTCAAGAACGATTCACACAGATATTGAAGCTGGAACCAACCAATTATAAAGCTGCCTTAAACCTCGGCTTTTGCTTGGCCCAGTTAGATAAATTAGATGAGGCAAAGAAAGTGCTTCGGATGGTCCTTGACAAGAGCAAAGACCCTGAAGAAACCAAAGCTGCCCAAGAGTTGCTCGCAGAAATGCAAAAACATTGAGGTTGAAAATCAACTTCTTACATTATTCAAAAATTTAAACGCTAACAGGTATGCCTTGCGGAAAGAAAAGAAAACGTCATAAGATTTCAACACACAAAAGAAAAAAACGTCTTCGTAAGAATCGTCACAAGAAGAAATAGTTAGTATAATTACCTCCTTTTGGTAGCGTAATTAGGTAACCCAAAAACAGACCATCCCAAATGGCCTGTTTTTGGTGTTTGTTATATATATTAGCGTAGGGATAAGTCTGTCCCGTCTAACATTCTTCTCGTAATATATTGTGAGTAATGAATTAATCATTAATTCTACCCCCAAAGGGGATAGAATTGCCCTTTTGCAAGACAAAAGGATTGTAGAATATCACATAGAACAGTCGGAACCTCAATTCTCCGTGGGTGATATCTATCTCGGTACTGTCAAAAAATTAGTCTCTGGTCTTAACGCTGCCTTCATTGATATTGGTTATGAAAAGGATGCTTTCCTCCATTACCATGACTTAGGCCCTAACTTGAACTCACTGCAGAAATTCTCACGTGATGTCATGAATAAAAAGGGCAAAAACATCAAGTTGGAGAACTTTAAAATAGAAGAGGAAATAGATAAATTAGGTAAAATCGATAAGGTTTTAACCCGTAATCAACTCATCTTAGTACAGGTCGTTAAAGAACCTATTTCCACCAAGGGCCCACGCCTTTCTTGTGATATTTCCATCGCTGGAAGATTCTTAGTGTTAGTTCCTTTCTCTAATGGCGTCAATATTTCAAAGAAAATTACGTCCAAAGCAGAAAGAAGCCGATTGATGAAATTGATGTCGTCCATCAAACCGAAAAATTTCGGGGTCATCGTAAGAACCGTTGCGGAAGGTAAAGCTGTGGAAGAAATGGAGCGCGACCTTCGTGATTCTATTTCTAAATGGGAAGATGGTATCGCTAAATTAGTAGATGCCAAACCTAGAGATCGTGTTATCGGTGAAATGAGCCGTGCCACTTCGATGTTAAGGGACTTGCTAAACAACGATTTTGACAATGTCATCGTAGATAACCAGGATTTGTACAATGAAGCCAAAGGTTATGTGCATCAAGTAGCTCCAGAAAAAGAAAAAATAGTCAAATTACATACGGGTAAAACCAAGTTATTTGAACAAGTGGGGATCGAGAAGCAATTGAAAATGCTTTTCGGAAGATCCGTTTCTTTACCTGCTGGAGGTTATTTAATCATCGAACACACGGAAGCATTGCACGTCATCGATGTGAACTCGGGAAATAAATCCAACTCTGAAGATGACCAAGAGGCTACCGCTTTAAGCGTTAACCGCGAAGCTGCTAAGGAAATTGCCCGTCAACTACGCCTTCGTGATATGGGTGGTATTATCGTGATCGATTTCATCGACATGAAAAAAGCGGATAACCGTAAGTTAATTCAGGACATCATGCGTGATGAAATGAGAACGGACCGTTCCAAATACACCATCTTGCCGCTGACTAAATTTGGATTGATGCAAATCACCCGTCAGCGTGTGCGTCCAGAAATGAACGTGGCCACACATGAAACCTGCCCTAGTTGTGGAGGTACCGGCACTATCACGGCTAGTATCGCCGTTTCCGAGATCATTGCCCAGCATGTGGAACATTTGGTTACCAAACAAAATGAGAAAAAACTCACTTTATTGGTTCATCCATTCTTAAGTGCTTACTTTACTAAAGGATTCCCTTCTATACGAATGAAATGGTTCATGACGTTTAAGTCTTGGATTCACATTACAGAAGATTCTTCCCTAGGTATTACTGACTTTAAGTTTCTGAACCACAATGGAGATGAGATCGAGATATCGTCTTAGATCATATGTACTACTTCTAAGTTTTCTTTCACTATCTTTCCTTAGCTTAGGTCAATGGTGGAAGAAAACCGAAGAAGCAGAAAAAGAGCGTTCCAAAGGAATGCTTTTATTAACTTCCGAAGTACAGATTGAAGCAACCAATGCCATCAATCAAATGTACAACTTCAAATTCCCAGAAGCCGAAAGGGAATTCAATTACCTCAAAGTCAAACATCCTGATCATCCGCTGCCCGACTTCCTTTTGGGACTCGTGCAATGGTGGAAAATGGTACCCAATACCCAAAATGAGGTGTATGATGACAGGCTATTAGAATACATGGATCGGAGTATTTCCAAAGCAGAGAAAATTTGGGATGACACCGAAAACCCAGAAGCCGCTTTCTTTATGGCGGCTGCCTATGGATTCAAAGGCCGTTTACATGCTGAACGCAAACATTGGGCTCGTGCCACTCTGGCAGCTAAAAGTGCCTTGAAATACTTAGAATACTCCCGGGAATTTGCTGATTTCAGTCCTGAACTGATGTTTGGCGACGGACTCTACAATTACTATTACCATTTCATTAGGCAAAACTTCAAACTACTGCGTCCAGTACTTTGGCTTTTCCCTAAAGCCAATAAGCAACAAGGCATCGAGCAATTAGAAAAGGTTAGTTACCAAGCCTTTTATACCCGAACAGAAGCCCGCTATTTTCTTTTGCAAATCTATGCCATGGAAAACATGTCGGAAAAGAGTTACGAACTTGCTAAATACACGCATCAAAATTATCCCGATAATCCTTTCTTCGAAAGATACCACGCCCGTTCGGCCTTCATGTTAGGGAAATTAGACGAGGCGATGGAAGTTTCTAAAAGTATTCTGAGTAAAATCGACAATCATCAAGTAGGCTATGAAGGGGTATCTGGCCGTTATGCCTCCTATATTTTGGGGTATTATCAATTATATATTTTTAGAAATCCTGCTGAAGCCAAAATATATTTCCAGAAATGCATGGATTTCTCCATTCAAACTGGTTCCTTAGAGTCAGGTTACTATTGGGCTTCCGTCTTAGGTTTAGCGAGAATTGCTTATCAAGAGGGTGATTATGATGTAGCGGTGGACCACTGTAAAGAGGTAATGGATAAGGCCGATAAAAAAACAAGCCAATATACAGACGCTAAAAAATTACTCTCAGAGGCTAAAAAAGCCCGCAGAAAAAAGAAATAAAGAATTTAACAATTACTTAACATTAACATCATTGCTAAGCCATAGTTTTGCGACCATATTTGCACCAATATACCTTAAATAATACGATATGTTTGGGTTAGATCCTACCTTATTCTTCTTACTCTTTTTATGCCTGTTTGCTGCTTGCGCATTTGAATTCGTAAACGGATTCCATGATACAGCAAATGCCGTGGCAACTGTTATCTACACCCATTCATTAAAACCCACACAAGCCGTTGTTTGGTCTGGATTCATGAATTTTGTGGGTCTATTAACTGGTGGTGTCGGTGTTACCATGAGTATCATCGGGCTACTTCCCACCGAACTGCTCATTGATACCAATGTGTACCATTCCATGGCGATGGCGCTCTCGCTGTTATTTTCAGCTATATTATGGAACTTAGGTACTTGGTATTTTGGAATTCCCGCTTCTAGTTCGCATACCTTAATTGGCTCTATCATTGGTATTGGAGTTGGACACGCAATATTACCTGAAAATCAAACCAATGTCAGTGCAGTGAACTGGGACAAAGCCCAAGAAATTGGTCAAGCCTTATTACTCTCTCCTTTATTTGGTTTTGCATTGGCTATCGTATTGATGTACATCCTGAAAAAGACCATCAAGAATAAAGAAATCTTTAAAGAACCTAAAAAGAATTCTCCTCCTCCCCTGTGGATTCGTGCTATTCTAATTACAACTTGTACTTTGGTTTCATTTTTCCATGGACGTAATGACGGTCAAAAAGGTATAGGTCTTGTTATGGTGATACTTATCGCCTTTTTACCTGGCTATTTTGCTATCAATTCTACCTTAGATTTACAGCGCTTACAAAAAGACTTAAATCAAGTTGAAATTATTTCTGCCAAAATCGACACAACAACCTTATCTATTAAGGAGCAAGAAAGTTATCGTACTGTAATGGGTTCATCTAAAGCATTGCACGAACTACTTTTAACAAAAAACATTCAAACCAGTAATTTATCTACCAAGCAAAAATTTGACATTAGAAAAGCGGCATTAAACATCAATAAGCATGCCAAAAAATTGATTGAAAGTGAATCTATTGCCTTGTCGGAAGCTGATAAAAAAGCATTCAAAAAAGCTACGGCTGGAGATAAGGCCGCTTTCTTTGCCTTTGGTGCAACCTCAGGAACAGGTATTGCGGCAGTGACCGACTTCGCTCCAAACTGGGTGATGTGGATGGTGGCTCTTTCTTTAGGTCTTGGAACGATGGTAGGTTGGAAACGAATTGTGGTAACCATTGGAGAAAAAATTGGTAAACACCATTTAACTTATGCACAAGGTGCTTCTGCCGAATTAATTGCCTCGGTGACTATTGGATTAGCAACGGCATACAAATGGCCAGTTAGTACTACGCACGTATTGAGCTCAGGTATCGCTGGAACGATGGTGGCTTCTAAAGGTATCAAAAATCTACAAGGCGGAACCGTCAAAAATATTGTCATGGCTTGGGTATTAACTCTCCCAGTAACCATCGTATTGGCGGCAGGTTTGTTCGTCTTTTTCCGTTGGATTACGGGATAAAAGCTTGTAATTTTGAGGGAAGCCAAAAGCTTCCCTTTTTTTTACACACCAATATAATCCATGAAACAGTTAAGCCTAAGCCTAAAGCTTGTGCTTATATTTTGTGTCCTAAGCGCAAAAGCACAATCACCTAGGCAATATTACCATATTTCAAATGGCTGGACTGACCTAAACATATCAGGTAAAATAGCTGGTAAATTCAGTTGGCAATTAGAAAACCAACAAAGAAGACAGGACCAACAAGGAGATTATAATCCTGCTACTACGACGGGTAATCCGTATCATAATTTGAACCAACATGTATTCAGGCCTTATATTCATTACCAAATGAGTCCGGCTGTACGTTTCTCCTTGATGCCACTAGGCTGGATTGGAACCAATCGCTTTAGTAATGGGGAACCCTCCGCATTCTTTTCTGAATTGCGGGTCTCTCCCCAAGTTATTTTAACTCAACAACTAAATCGAGTGCGCATCGACCACCGCTTACGCTATGAATTTCGTTGGCTAGGAGCTAACCAAGCCGTGGAGGATAAAAGCTTCATATATGGTGGCGATTTTTCTACCAGCACGTACCGAAAAAGATTCCGCTACCAAATCAAAGGAAGTATGCCCCTTGGAAAAGCCAAAATGGAAGATAAAACTTGGTATGTACAAGCTTATAATGAGCTAATGATCAATATGGGCGAAAATGTTCCTAACCTCAATATCTTCGATCAAAACAGATTATTAATAGGTCTTGGCTATCGTATCAACTCCAATATGTCGGTAGAAATGGGTTATATGCAACAAAGTATATTCCGTTTTAACAATGCCACTAAAAATAATGTAGAAATCAATAACATCCTTCAAGTAAATCTAGCCATATCCAATTTCGAAACATTCTTTTAAACAAGGCATTTACGTATCTTTGCACTTTGAAAAAGAAATGAAAGCCGATATCATCAAAAATTACTTTCCAGAACTGACATCCAAACAATTGGAGCAATTCGAAATGCTCTATCCTTTATACCAAGAATGGAATGAAAAAATCAATGTGATTTCTAGAAAAGATATCGATAACCTGATGTTACATCATGTGCTTCATTCTTTAGGAATAGCTAAAATCATTAATTTCCGACCAGGCACTGAAATCCTTGACGTAGGAACAGGCGGTGGCTTCCCTGGCATTCCTTTAGCTATTTTATTTCCTCAATGTACATTTACCTTAGTAGATAGTATCGGTAAAAAAATCAAAGTAGTAGAAGGCGTAGCTTCATCGCTGGGTCTAGAGAATGTCACTGCTCTACACACTAGAGCTGAAGACCTAGATCAAGACTTTGAGTTTGTTGTCAGTAGAGCCGTTACTCGTATCACCCCGTTTTATTATTGGGTCAAAAACAAGATTAGTCCTAACCATTTTCATACCCAGAGAAATGGCATATTTTGTTTAAAAGGTGGAGATTTAACAGAAGAATTGGCCGAATTTGGTAAAAAACATAAGATATTTGAGTTGGGAGAAATCTTCAACGAAGAATATTTTGAGACTAAAAAAGTGGTTTACGTTCCTATGTAAACAGCGTTATTTCCTTATATTGAATTTTTAATCTGTTTGAATGCCCCATATTTCAGTTGCTCTTTGTACCTATAACGGCGAAAAATACCTCCCATACCAACTGGAAAGTATAGCTTCACAGACTCAAGCCATACATGAGCTCGTTGTTTTTGACGATGGTTCAAGTGACAAAAGCATTGAAATTTTAGAAGCCTTCAAACAAAAAGTGCCTTTCCAAGTACACATTCATCAAAACGAAAAGAATGTAGGAAGTAGCAAGAACTTTGAAATGTGTGTGCAGGCATGTAGTGGAGACCTCATTTTTTTTAGTGATCAGGACGACCTATGGTTGCCCCATAAAGTAGAAACCTTAGTTCGCTATTTCGAAAATTATCCTGAAATAGATGCCGTTTTCTCCAATGCCATCATGATTGACCGGGCCGGAAAACCTACGGGTAAAACTAGCTTCGAACAAATAGAATTCATTGAGCCATTACAAGAACTTTGGAAATCAGGCAACTCATTTGATATTTTATTAAAAGGCTATGTCGTTACAGGTGCCACATTAGCCATTCGCTCTCAGGTAAAAAAAGAAGTGTTCCCAACCCCACACATCATTCCTGAACTGATTCACGATGGCTGGATCGCCTTGTATTTGTCCATGACCAATCGAATTGCTTTTGTAAAAGAGCCTTTAATCCAATATAGAGAACATGATAGCCAACAGGTGGGCCTCAAAAGCGAAAAAAAGGCAGTCTCGCTCTTGGATCGTTTCAAGCGTTCTAGAAAGGCTAAATTAGTTCAGATCGAGAAAAAAGCAACCGATTCCTCTGCCCTATACACTTACCTGAAAGCCAGTGGAAAAGCTCCTGAAAATGCCTTGGAAAAAGTGGCCAGTCGGATGTTACATTACCAAATGCGCGCCAAGCTAGCCAATAACCGATTACTAAGAATTTGGCCCGTTTTGAAAGGAGTTTTGCAAGGAGGTTATAAATTGCATGACGGAGGCAAGTGGTGGCATCCAGTATTAGGAGATATCGTTGAATAACATGCAAACATTGGTGGGAATCGTTATTCCTATTTACAAAGAATCCATTTCGGCATTGGAACAAAAGTCTTTGCTCCAGTGTAAAAAAATATTAGGCCACTATCCCATCCATTTTGTATTACCAGAAGGGCTAAAAGCTCCCTATGTACAGGAATATTTTCCGGATGCATCATTAGAATTTTTCCCCCCATCTTTTTTTACCAGTACCAAATCCTACAATCATTTATTGATTGACCCAGCTTTTTACGCGCGTTTTAGCCAACATGAATTTATTCTAATCTATCAATTAGATGCCTACGTGTTCCAAGATGAATTGGTAGCTTGGTGCCAAAAAGGCTATGATTATATTGGAGCACCCAAATTAAAGAAGAAACATTGGGAAAATAAGGACGCTTTTCAATGGCCGCTGATAGAGCCCATTATGATGAATGGGGGCCTATCCTTACGAAAAGTGGCCCCCATTATCAAATTTTTAAACTGGTATCATCGGCTGTTCGGCACATGGCCAGCCAACGAAGATTCGCTTTTTTCTGTTTACCATAAAAGAGCTTTTCCCCTTCGCTTCTTGCTCAAATTACCTACTTGGAAAGAGGCCTTGGCATTTGCCTTTGAACAAAACCCACAAATCAGCCTTCAGCTCAATGCAGGGAAATTACCCTTTGGTTGCCACGCTTGGGAAAAGTACAATCCTAGCTTTTGGGAACCATTTATGGAAGAAAAAGAATCCTAAAAATTCTTCTTCGCTAAATAATCACGACTGATTTTTAAGCTTTCAAAAGGATCACGCTTACTTACATCTTGTTCTACAAACCAGTATTTCAAGCCAGCTGCCTTTCTAGCTGCGAAGATGCGATCAAAATCAATGGTACCATTTCCAACCTCAGTAAATACCTTAGTTCCTGCTTCCATATCTTTGACGTGCCATAGAGGGAAACGACCTGGGTGTTTCTCAAAATAAGCAACTGGGTCTATACCCGCACGACCAAACCAATATAAGTCAGCTTCCATTTTCACCAAATCAGGCGAAGTATTTTGTAAAATGAAATCGTAAGGAACAAAATCTGCCGACTTCACAAATTCAAAATCGTGATTATGGTAGGCGAACTGGATACCTGCCGATTTAGTGGCTTCTCCAGAGCTAGTCAATAAACTTGGTAGGGCCTTGTAATGATCTGCACTACGCTCATTCGGGAATAAGAATGCACATACCATGAACTCTGCACCCACGTGGTGTAAATCTTCTACAGCCTTTTGCCATCCGTCAGACAATGTACCTTTGGATTTGATAGCGATACCTGAAGTATGGTGAGAGCTAACTACTTTTAAGCCCACACGATCTAGAATGGTTTTAAATTCATGGGCCGTTTTGCCAAAGAAAGTACCATTGTATCCGTAGATTTCTAGGTTTTTATATCCAAGTCCAGCCAATTTCTCCAAGGATCCTTCTAGGTCTTTGGCTACGGCGTCACGGACAGTGTATAGTTGTACACCCAAAGGTCCTAAATAAGGATTGGCTGCAAGGCTGGAGTGAGCGTATAGGCCCGAAACTCCTAAGGCTAAGCCTTTTAAAAATATTCTTCTTTCCATTGTATTAATATGATAAAATAGATATCCACGAATTTAACTATTCGTAGAAATAAATGAAATGAATTGGGGAATAAGTTTTTTACTGGCGGATTAATCCTACTGAATTTGATGCCCTATTTCAAAAAGTTTCACTTTCAAGATTTGAAATCCCAAACGCAACAATCAATTAACTGATTATCTTTTCAGTATACTAGATTGAATCAATTCAATTTGACTATTTTACAATGAATTCAGAAAAATAACCTAACTTAAAAATACTATTTTTGTACGTACAAAATACGTACATTTGTGAAAAATGGAAAGAATGAAAAGCAGCATAAAAGAACAAAGTCGGTTTGATGCAAGGCTTCCCAAAGAGCAAAAACAATTGTTTGAAAAAGCAGCAACACTAGGTGGTTACCGAAATCTCAGTGATTTTGTATTTCAATCTGCTCAAGAAAAAGCTCAAGAGATCATCCAGCAACAAGAGTTGATTCTTGCCAGTGAAAAGGATGCTCAATTATTTTTTGACGCCATAACACATGCTAATAAACCCAAAGAAAGTTTGAAGAAAGCCTTGAAAGAATACCAACAATGGTCAGCTAAGCTTTAGCCATGATTGAATTACTTAATTCCAAACACAAACGAGCCGACTTTGATTGCGGGAAAGACTTACTTAACAACTATCTAAAAACACAAGCTTCACAAGATGTCAAAAGGAAACTTGCTGCGTGTTTTATATTGGCCGAACCCAAATCAAACCTGATTCAAGGTTTCTATACACTCTCCAATTATAGCATTCCATTACATCATTTCCCTGAGTACATCCAAAAAAAACTTCCTCCCTCTTACACTTCTATTCCCATTAGTCTTGTAGGACGACTTGCCATAGATAATAAATTTCAGGGTAAGGGATTAGGAAAAATCTTACTTATTGATGCACTCAAAAGATGTTTGGAAGCTTCTATTGTAATGGGCTCATTCGCCGTTGTAGTGGATCCCATCGATTCAGAAGCCAGCATCTTCTATGAACAATTTGGTTTCATTTCATTACCCGATAGTAGCAAAATGTTCATAGCCATGAAAACGATAAAGGAGTTATTCAAATAAGGACAAGCTTTATAATTTTTTCCAAAGAGACAATTAAAAGAATATTAATCCGACCAATTATCAACAAACTGTATATTTTCCTAGCAGCTAGATTTTATCAAATTCAATGCTCAAATTCGAATCAATCTAGATCATGTAAATGATAGTAAGCTCTGATTCATACTCTGAAAGACTAAGTTAAATACATTGGAATATTCATTTTTGTAATAACTTTGTAATTACAAAAATGTTCATATGAAAATATCCATTATACCCATAGGAAACTCCAAAGGCATACGTCTTTCGAAAACAATGCTCGAAAAATATCAAATAGAAGACAGCATTGAACTCATTTTACAGGAAGATTGCATTGTTTTAAAACCTATTCAAAAGGCTAGAAAAGGCTGGACTGAGGCATTCCGACAAATGAGTGAAAACCAAGAAGATCAATTACTGATACCCGATGTATTCGAAGATGAATCCTTAGAAGCATGGAAATAAAGCAATACCAAATCGTGCTTGTCAATTTGGATCCCACGCAAGGAAGTGAAATGAAAAAAACGTGTCCGTGTGTTGTTATTTCTCCAAATGAGATGAATCAATATTTGCAGACTATCGTCATTGCACCCATGACTACTCAAAGTAAAACTTATCCAACTCGAGTTCCTGTCATTTTTAATGATACTCAAGGCTGGGTCGTACTGGACCAAATCCGCACCATTGACAGAAAACGCATCATCAAAACATTGGAATTTCTAGACGCCAGTGAGATGATCGAACTGAAAAAAATAATGCGAGAAACTTACGTAGATTAAGAAGTTCTACGATGCCCCAGCTAAAGCATGATTACTTAGGAAGTCGCGCAAAGGTCGTACTTGGCGACGAGAAATAGAGATATTGACATCATTCGTCAACTTAATCACTTTACCGTATTTTAAATCTACAGATGAAATACATGTTGGATTAACTAATGCTGATTTGGATGGGCGAATGAATCCATAATCTTGTAATAAAGTTTCAAAAAATTTCAAGGTCCGACAAGAAAGAACCTTACGACCATCTTTCAGAAATATATTGGAATAGTTTCCTTCTCCTCGAATAAAAAGAATACAACTAGGGCAAACTTTAAAGGTTCCTAAATTTATCAATAACTTCTCGTCACTAGAAACAGGCTTTATATTTTTCATAAATTAAGTAGATTAAACTGACACAGGGAACATTTACGATGTAAAGCTACCCAATGTTCTTAAATAAAAATTCATAATTCACGTTATTTGTGTTATTAACGCTTTTAAATAACAATTAGGGCATTTTAATTTAACAATTTGTTAACATTCTAGAACCTGTTCAAACATAATTTGTCAAAAATTTTAACTAAAACTTGATTAAAACATATTCCAAAATATACCCAAATACTTATTTTTCAGGTCAGGCGGCTCTTAGAAAATCCTTACCTTTAAGAAAAAAATCACGACATGAAATACAGACGTTTTGGCAAAACAAATTGGCAAATAAGTGAGGTAGGCTACGGCATGTGGGGCTTAGCCGGTTGGACAGGTTCCGACGATAATGAAGTTCAAAAATCCTTGGAATTATCCGTAGAATTAGGCTGTAATTTCTTTGATACAGCATGGGGCTATGGAGAAGGATTATCTGAACAAATTTTAGGTTCATTGCTTAAAAAACATGCCGAAAAACAATTATATGCCGCCACTAAAATTCCACCTAAAAACTTTATTTGGCCTTCCAAATCACATTTCGAATTAAAGGATTGTTTCCCTGCTCAGCACATCATTGAATACACGGAAAAAAGCTTGAAAAACTTAGGTGTAGAGCAAATTGATTTACAGCAATTCCACGTTTGGGAAGATGCATGGGCAGATAATGACGATTGGAAAGAAGCAGTTCAAAAATTAACGCAAGAAGGGAAGGTCAAACATTGGGGAATCTCTGTCAACCGTTGGGAACCGAATAACTGCCTGCGCTCACTGGAAACCAACTTGTTTTCTTCAGTACAGGTGATTTACAACATCTTTGACCAAAACCCTGAAGACCAACTGTTCCCACTTTGTCAAAAATTAGACATTGGTATCATTGCACGTGTACCATTGGATGAAGGAAGCTTAACGGGCTTATTGGATTATAATACCACTTTCCCTGCCGACGATTGGCGTTCAACGTATTTCGTTCCAGAAAACTTAACCTCCAGTGTGGATCACGCGAATGCGTTAAAACCATTGGTCCCAGTGAATATGGACATGCCCGAAATGGCTCTTCGCTTTATCTTATCGAATCCAGATGTGGGAACCATTATCCCTGGCATGAGAAAATTAAAGCATGTGAAAAGCAACATTGGTACTTCTGACGGCCAGGGTTTAGCTCCTAGCCTTTTGGAAGAACTTAAAAATCATCGCTGGGAAAGACAACCTACCGAATGGTCCCAATAGATTGATCAAAAAGCTCTTTTAATTGAGCTTCTTCGCGGAATCCCGATGTTTTTTGGAGCAATTTTCCACCTTGGAAAACCAAAAAGCTCGGGATTTCGTCAATTCCAAAGGATTGTAAAATGGCTTGATTACCATCAGCCTCTACTTTTAAGACAGTTACCTTGCTCGAATAATCTTGGGTAAGTTTATCTACAGTAGGCATCATTTTAAGACATGGAGCACACCATTTGGCATAAAAATCCACCACTACGGCCTTTTCTGTTTGAATCTTCTTAGTAAAATCAGCTAAATCCCAACCTTTGTCATGAGCCACAATAGGCACACCTTCCAAAGGTTTCAATTTAGTCGTCCATTTCAAATACCCTCCCTTCAATTCTGTCACTTGGAATCCTTCTTTACGCATTAATTCTGCTGCTTGTGCCGAGCGTCCTCCTGAAAGGCAGTAAATAAGTACAGGCTTATCCTTGGACAATTTCTTAATTTGCTCCGCAAAATCAGCAGAACGGAAATCAATATTTGTTGCCTTGGGCAAATGGCCTCCACCAAATTCGCCAGATGTTCTCACATCCAACAATATTGCATTAGGAGTCTCTTGAATCTTTTTTTCAAAGACCTCTACCTCAGCTGTCTGAGCATTTAGCTGTGAAGAAAAAAGAAGTGTAAAAGTGAAAAATGAGGAAAAAAGAAATTTAGCTTTCATTATTATTTGATTAATTATCAGCGATTTAAGCAGCTGACTTTCGGTAAATCAGTGATTTTATCTAAAAATTACGTTATTTTGCAGGGCAATTTAATCAATTACAACGTAATCCATTTATTCACAATAATAATTATACGATGAGTGCAATACAGTACGTTCACGCAAGACAAATTTTAGATTCACGTGGAAATCCCACAATCGAAGTAGACATCAAAACAGAAGATGGTGCTTTCGGTCGTGCAGCCGTTCCTTCTGGAGCCTCTACAGGTATCCATGAAGCAGTGGAATTACGCGATGAAGATAAATCTGTTTATGTAGGAAAAGGCGTTTTAAAAGCCGTAGAAAACGTAAACACAACTATCGCAGAGGAATTATGGGGCCTAGAGGTATCTGAGCAGAACATGATCGACCGTTTGATGATCGAATTAGACGGTACACATAACAAAGGAAAATTAGGAGCTAATGCTATTTTAGGTGTTTCTATGGCAGTAGCTAAAGCTGCAGCTCAAGAAGCAGGTCTTCCACTTTACCGTTACATCGGTGGAGTAAATGCTAATACGCTTCCTGTGCCTATGATGAACATCTTAAATGGTGGTTCTCACGCTGATAATAGCATCGACTTCCAAGAGTTTATGGTAATGCCAGCTAAGGCAGAAAGTTTCTCACATGCATTACGTATGGGTACAGAGGTTTTCCATGCTTTGAAAGGAGTATTGAAAAGCAAAGGATATTCAACCAACGTAGGAGATGAAGGTGGTTTTGCACCAAACATCAAGTCAAACGAAGAGGCTATCGAAATCGTTTTACAATCGATTGAAAAAGCAGGTTACAAACCAGGTGAGGAAATCTTCATTGCTATGGATGCTGCTTCATCAGAATTCTTTGATGAGAAAACTGGATTGTATACTTTCAAAAAATCTGATGGTAAACAATTGAACAATATGGAAATGGCTGCTTATTGGCAGACTTGGGTGAACAAATACCCAATCATTTCGATTGAAGATGGTATGGCTGAAGATGATTGGGCTGGTTGGGCTGAGCAAACTAAATTGATCGGTTCTAAGTGTCAATTAGTTGGTGACGATTTATTCGTTACGAATGTGAAGCGTTTACAACAAGGTATTGAGCAAGGTGTAGCTAATGCTGTTTTAGTGAAAGTAAACCAAATCGGTTCTTTAACTGAAACAATTGATACAGTTAACCTAGCTAAACGTAATTCATACAAAAACATCATGTCACACCGTTCAGGAGAAACTGAAGATGCGACCATCGCTGACTTGGCTGTAGCTTTAAATACAGGTCAAATCAAAACTGGTTCTGCTTCACGTTCTGACCGTATGGCTAAATACAACCAATTGCTTCGTATTGAGGAAGAATTAGGTGCTAACGCTTATTTCCCAGGTTTGAATTTCTAAGATCATGGATCGCGTTAAAGGGCTTTTTCTTGGAAAATATCGCTTCTATGTAATCTCTACTAGTATTATGCTGGTTTGGATGTTCTTTTTAGATACTAATGACCTTCGGGTACAATACCGTCTGTGGAACGAACTTAGAGTGATGAAGAATGAGAAAGCCTTTTACCAACAAAAATTAAAAGAATTGGAAAAAGAGCGCCGAATGGTGGTCGGAAACCCAGCCTTGTTGGAAAAATATGCGCGTGAAAAATATCTAATGAAACGACCCAATGAAGATATTTTTGTCATCGTCGATGAAGAAAATAAACCTTTGGAACCCTAACAAAAAAGCTCCCAGCAAATGGGAGCTTTTTTTATGTCTTTACCGATAAGATAAGATTTGTATTCGTTAATTTTGATTATCAATTTCTTGGACAATATGGTTAAATCTGAATCGTTTTCCACAACGCTGTCAAGGTTTGGAACCTTGACAGCGTTAGGAAATTAAAACTTCAAATCCTTACTGGAAATCGTTGATTTCTCCGCCGCATTTCCTTTCCAAACACTCCAAGGATCAGTTCTTTGTTTCATGACCGTAGCACCCATACTAACGAAGGTACCTTCGCCAATTACTGAGCTATCACGAATAGTAGCATTAACGCCAAAGAAACAATAGTCATTCACTTGACAATTACCAGAAAGGACTATTTGGGAAGTAAAAAATACATGATTCCCAATACGACTATGATGTCCAATGTGGTTGCCCGACCATAACACACAGTTGTTTCCAATCTGCACATAAGGCTGAATCGTATTATCTTCCAAAATGAAACAGTTTTCTCCAATTTTATCCGTCAAAACGGTGGCACGAGAACTGATATAGGAAATGTATTTATACCCTTTTTCTAAACCTTGCTCATACACCCTTGCCCGAACTTGATTCATCCCAGCCGCTGTCATAGGCGCAAAAAACAAGTATTCCGAAGGTGAGAATTGCTTTTCTACCGTTTCAAATGGCACTAAGGGCAATCCATGAAATTCGGGCTCTTTAATATACTGTTCTTCCACAGTGAAACCTGCTACTTCATGCTCACTGTCATTTTGTAAATAATATAAAGCTAACTCGGCTGACTGTGTATTTCCAAAAATGATAACCTTTCCCATATATTCAATCGATCCAATGATTCAAATACAAAAACGTAAATGTGACAGAAATTAATTAAAATAACGCAACTCCTGTCATTTCTTTAGGTTGCTCTACTCCCATTAACTTTAAGATTGTTGGGGCAATATCACCTAACTTTCCGTTTGACAAGGTAGGGTGGTCATGTGCATCGACTAAAATACACGGGACCAAATTAGTGGAGTGTGCCGTATTCGGTGAACCATCTTCATTAATCATCACATCAGCATTTCCATGATCAGCAATGATGATAAAACTATACCCATGAGCTAAACCTGCTTTCACAACTGCTTCTGCACATTGGTCTACAGTTTCTACTGCTTTAACTACAGCAGGGAAAACACCTGTATGACCCACCATATCTGGATTAGCAAAATTCAAACACACAAAATCAACTTCTTCTTTTTCCAGTTCAGGAATCAAAGCATCCCTTAAATCAGCAGCTGACATTTCAGGCTGTAAATCATAGGTTGCCACCTTAGGAGAATTTCTTAAGATATTCGTTTGACCCACAAACGGCGTCTCACGACCTCCTGAAAAGAAAAAGGTAACGTGTGGATACTTTTCTGTTTCTGCAATACGAATTTGCTTTTTACCCGCTCCTTCTAACACCTCACCTAAGGTCATCGGTAAGTTAGAATCATTGAATATGACATGCACGTTATTAAACTCTTTGTCGTATTCCGTCATAGTCAAATAATACAAGTTCAAACGATGCATATTTTCCTCATGGAAATCTTTCTGCGTCAAAGCTTGCGTTATTTCCCGTCCACGGTCAGTACGGAAATTGAAACAAATCACCACATCTCCTTCAGCAATTTTAGCCAGTGGAGTACCTTGGGCATCCGTTGCAATGATTGGTTTAATAAATTCATCTGTTACATCAGCGGCATAGCTATCCTTTATGGACTGAATGACGTCTTGCGTCAAATGACCTTCAGCATTTACCATGGCATGGTAAGCTAAAGCCACACGCTCCCAACGATTATCACGGTCCATAGCAAAATAACGGCCAGTAACTGAGGCTACATGAGCGCCGGTCTTATCACAATGTTGAACTAAATCTGTCATGAACTTCAATCCAGACTTAGGATCAGTATCTCGTCCATCCGTAAACGCATGAACAAAAACATGTGGCAATTGTGCTTCTTGAGCTGTACTTAATAAAGACTTTAAATGCTCAATATGTGCGTGAACTCCACCGTCAGAAACAAGACCCATGAAGTGCACTGCTTTACCTTCTTTTTTAGCATATTCGAAAGCTTTCGCTAATTCAGGCTCTTGACCTAAGGTATTTTCAGTCACTGCTTTATTAATCCTAACCAAATTTTGGTAGACAATACGACCAGCCCCTAAGTTCATGTGACCAACTTCTGAGTTCCCCATTTGACCTTCAGGAAGGCCAACAGCTAAACCAGACGCCTCCAATTTAGAATGAGGGTATTGAGTATACAAAGATTTAACAAAAGGGATATTGGCTGCATCTATGGCAGAAACCTTGGGGTTGGTAGCAATGCCCCAACCATCTAATATCATTAGTACAACTTTCTTATTCACGGTATTACATTTATTTCCTATAAAATTAGCCAAATTCAGGGAAAAAATTGGCTATTCCTCCTCGAGAACTTTTGCTAAATGAACAATATCTGCCACTTCTATGGTGGTTTTGTCATATCCCTGAATCGTAACAGCCAACATTGCTTGCCCTAACTCCTTCAAAGTACATACCATATTCGGAGCTACCCAACGTAAAAATGGGTACATCCAATTAATATATTTATAAAACGGCAAAGCATGTTGCAAGCCTGGGATAGGATGAATCATTCCAGGTCTAAATGCATAAGCCGATTTAAAATGTAATTTCTTAAGATCATTTTCTGTCTTTCCTTTGACTCTAGCCCACATCAAACTTCCTTTTTCTGTGGAATCTGTGCTTTTTCCTGATACATAAACAAACGTTAATTCGGGATTATGTTTTTCTAAGGATTTAGCAAAACCCAAAGTTAAGTCGTAGGTCAATTTGGTATACTCCGCCTCATTTTTGCCAATGGAAGTAACTCCTAAACAAAAATAACAAGCATCATATCCCTTTACTTGATCTTCTAACTCTTCCGTTTGATAAAAATCCTTCAAAATAATCTCTTTTAATTTCGGATGAGATTTGCCTGATGGACGGCGACTAATGACCAATACTTCTTCCACATGAGGTGAAAGTAAACATTCGTGCATGACGCCTTCCCCCACCATACCGGTAACCCCCGTTACGATTACTTTGATTTTTGAATTTTTCATGGTAGAATTGAATTATAATAATTTGAGTTTAAATTTAAATGAACACATGAACAATCGTCGCGAATTTTTACAACAATCTGGCCTTTTAGCCGCAGGTTCAGCACTAACAGGTTCAGCAGCTACTCCTTCTATGAACTTCATCCACCATGTATTGTTTTGGGCTAAAAACCCCAACAACGAAGCCGAAAAAACCCAACTATTCAAAGCCCTCAAATCACTGGGAGGTCTTCCCATGATACAGTCAGCCCATGTTGGCAAACCCATCATTACGGATTTTGACAAACCTGTTACCGAGGGAAGTTATACTTTTTCTGTGGTATTGACTTTTGCTAATGCCGAAAAAGAAAAAGAATATTTATACCATCCTTTGCACAAGAAGTTCATCGATGACAACAAGCATCTTTGGGGGAAGGTTCAAGTGATCGACTCTCAAGCTATATAATTTGACCAAAAACCTATTAAAACACTATGAATAATAATCGAAGAGATTTTCTCAAATTGAGTGGATTAGCCGCACTGGGTGGATCTGCCAAATGGGAAATCAAAGACTTGGCTACCAGCATGCAGGTAGAGCAAGGCAAACAAGCATTTAACATGTCGGGCTACGCTGCCCCTAAAATTGAAACGGTCCGCATTGGATTTATCGGATTAGGGAACCGCGGTTCCGGAGCAATCACACGGGTTAACCGCATTGACGGAGTAAAGACTGTTGCTGTTTGTGATATCAGAAAAGAAAAGACAGATGCCGCTCTCAATGCTTTAGGTAAAATGGGAATTCAGCCCATTGTCTATACCGAAAAAGAGGAAGCTTGGAAAGCCATGTGCGACCGCCCTGATATTGATTTGATCTACATCGCTACTCCTTGGCATTTACATACCCCAATGGCCGTTTATGCCATGAAACAAGGAAAACATGTGGCCGTGGAAGTTCCTGCAGCCACAACTTTGGAAGAATGCTGGCAATTGGTTGAGACATCAGAAAAGACGAAAAAGCATTGCATGATGCTGGAGAACTGTTGTTATGACTTCTTTGAATTATTGACCCTCAACATGGCACGTCAGGGATATTTTGGCGAAATAATCCATGCGGAAGGAGCTTATTTACATGATTTATTAGATCATAATTTCACCCAAAGTACCTATTACCAAAGCTGGAGATTGAAAGAAAATCTACGCAATGGTAATCTATATCCAACACACGGATTAGGACCTATTTGTCAATTATTGGATATCAACAGAGGAGATCAAATGGATTATTTGGTATCTACGTCAACCAATGATTTCTCCATGCACCCACGTGCTGTGGAATTGGCAGCCAAGGACCCTTTCTACCAACAATTCACGAACAAAAGTTTCCGTGGAAACATGAATACCACCACCATCCGAACCATAAAAGGCAAAACGATGATGGTACAACACGACGTTTCTACTCCACGACCATATTCTCGTATTCACTTATTGAGCGGAACCAAAGGTATGGCAGTCAAATATCCGGATGCGAAAATTTCAGACCACCATCACAATTGGATTTCGGCTGCTGAAATGGCTGAATTGGAGAAAAAATATGCCCCTCCGATTGTCGCTAAGATTGGTGAACTAGCCAAACAAATTGGCGGGCATGGTGGAATGGACTTTATGATGGATTGGCGCCTGATTGATTGCTTACGCAATGGATTACCTTTGGATCAAAACGTTTATGATGCAGCTGCCTGGAGCTCTATTGGACCATTAAGTGAGATGTCCGTTAAAAACAGATCTCGCTCCATGAATGTCCCTGATTTTACACGAGGAAGTTGGAAGTCCAATGTACCCGTTGATATCACTTTAGCACAAGGAGGAACAACAGGAGTAAAGGCTCAGAAATAAGCCTTTACTTTTTCTTTTTTCCCCAGAATTTCTTGCCTCCTTTTTTAGGACCAGAAAAATTTCGCCCCTTATCGCCGGCCTTTTGTAAGGCTGGCTCATAAGCGGGACCAGCTCCAAATTCTTCCGGAATGGGGGATTTGATGACTTCTTTTTCTAATAATCGCTCAATACCAGCAAATTTTCTTTGTTCAGCAGGACTGATTAAGGTATAGGCTGTGCCTTGACTTTCGGCACGAGCCGTACGTCCAATGCGGTGGATATAATCCTCCCCGTCGTTGGGTACGTCATAATTGATCACTAATTCTATCTCGTCGATGTCAATACCCCGACTTAAAATATCAGTAGCCACCAAAATCGTTGTCTTTTTATTTCTAAAATCTTGTAGAACTTGCTCTCTTACATCTTGTTCCAAATCTGAATGAATTTCTTCCACCTTGAATTTGGCCCTTTTTAAGTCGTTTGTTAGTGTTTTTACGTTTTGTTTTCTGGAACAAAAAATAATCACTCTACTGTAGTCCTTCAAGCGTAACAAATGCTTAATCAAAGGAGATTTTTGTTCTTCAAAGACAACAAAGGCTTCTTGAACAATTTGCTCTGGGGGTTTCGAAACAGCAATATTAATTTCAACTGGATTCTTCAATAATTTTCTGGCCAATTCCCGCATTTTATGTGGCATAGTGGCAGAAAATAATAGATTTTGGCGCTCTGGACTTAAAAAAGAGGTGATTTTGATTAAATCGTCTTGGAAGCCCATATCCAGCATACGGTCAGCTTCATCCAACACTAAATACTTTACCTCTTTGAGATTGACATAACCCATATTTAAGTGAGCAATCATTCTGCCAGGAGTACATACCACGATATCACAACCACTTGTTAAGGCTGTTTTTTCAGTCGTAAAAGATTTTCCATCCCCTCCGCCATATACGGCAATACAGGAAACATTGGTAAAATATCCTAAACCCTCCATGTTATCAGCGATTTGGATAGCCAATTCACGAGTAGGAACTATAATTAAGGCATTGATTTGGTTTTCAGCATGCGGTTCGGTAATGATTTTATTCACAATAGGTAGCAAAAATGCTGCCGTTTTACCTGTACCAGTTTGAGCTGAAGCAATAATATCTCTCCCTTCCAAAATTGGTTGTATCACTTGCGATTGTACGGGAGTAGCGGTCTTGTAGCCCATGGAATCGATTCCTGCTAAAAGGCTGTCGGCCAGACCTAATTCTTTAAATGTCAAAATAGTTTGATTAAGATGATGCCTCTTCCGAAGATGGAATAGGAAAGACAAATTTACGCCTTATATCTCACATTTCTTTCAATTTAAGAAAGGAGACCCTGCAGCCTAGGCTTTGACCTGTCTTCTGGCCAGAAAGTACATTCCCAGTCCTGATAAAACCAATAAAACTAAACTAGCTCCATCTTGCCAGGAAAATGACTCCGGATGATGCAGCAGATATTCCCAGCTCTTAGCTTGAGTACCAGTCCAAACAGCCAATGCCGTACGAGGTAACATCCCAATCATCCCTGCCAAACAAAAATCTAGAAAACTTACCCCCAAAAAAGACATCATGGCATTGGTTATCGCAAAGGGGAATATGGGCGAAAGTCGGGCCAGAAAAACCCAAGAAAAGGACTGAGCCTGTACATTAGACAAAAACTGAGCTCCTTTTTTCGTGCGTTTAATCCATCGAATCATGGCATGTCCTTTCCACAATTTAGCCATTCCAAAACCCAGTATAGAAGCTAAGCTATAAGCCACAATCAATGGCCAAATACCTTGAAAACCCCAAATATAGCCTACAAACAGCGCCAAAAAAGTCGTAGGGCATAATGCTAAACCCATCACAAATACGGTGGATATCCAAAATAGCACTTGTTGGCTTAGGCTTAAATTCAAAAAAAAGCTTGGATTAGAAACTGCCAAATAGCCTAAAGCAAGACTAGAAATAAAGGGTAATAAACCCATCCACAGCAGGTAAGCAATTTCAAAAAAAAGTTTTTTCCGGAAGCGCATGTGGAAATAGATGGAACAACAAAGATAGGGGAATTTCATAATCCAGCCTATTTGCCTACCTTTGCAAGGCTATTTACCCAGAAAGAAAGCCCATGGAAATTGCCATCGTCAAATACAATGCAGGGAATGTTGCCTCCGTGATGTACGCACTCGATCGAATCGGGGTACCGTATACTTGGACTGACGATGAAGCAATATTGCGCCAAGCTGATAAAGTAATCTTTCCGGGTGTGGGTGAGGCAAGTACAGCAATGGCCCATTTGAAAGAAAAAGGCCTTGACCTACTTATACCTCAATTAAAACAACCTGTTTTGGCCACTTGCATTGGTATGCAATTACTGTGTAAGCATTCAGAAGAAAATGATACTACTTGCATGGGTGTATTTGATGTGGAGGTTAAACGCTTTCAATCCCATGAATTGAAAATCCCGCATGTGGGATGGAATTCCATTCATGCCAATCAAGACAACCCTTTAATGGAAGGCTTAAAAAAAGAGGAATTCGTATATTTTGTTCACTCTTTTTATGTTCCCGTGAATCCCTTAACCACCGCCGTTTGTGACTACGTTCAGCCATTTTCAGCGATGCTTCACCAGGACAATTTTTATGCTGCCCAGTTCCACGCTGAAATTAGTGGAATGGCAGGCCAACGAATTATTGAAAATTTTCTCGCTTTATAAATGATGTTCCAACTTATTCCTGCCATAGACTTAATTGGAGGCCAATGTGTACGCTTGACCCAGGGTGATTATGCTCAAAAAAAGGTATACCATTCTGACCCATTGGAGATTGCGAAAGAATTTGAAGGAGCAGGAATCCAACGATTGCATTTGGTAGATTTAGACGGAGCTAAAGCCAAAAAAATTGTCAATGCACATGTATTGGAAAGAATTGCCCATGGAACCAATCTACATATTGATTTTGGTGGTGGAGTTCAATCTGATGAAATGATTGATATGGCTTTTTCTGCTGGGGCCAAACAAATTACAGCGGGAAGTATAGCCGTGAGGCAGCCCGAATTAGTGAGAGCATGGTTAAAAAAATATGGTTCCGATAAAATCATTTTAGGAGCCGATGCCCACCATGAGCAAATTGCCGTGTCGGGTTGGCAAGAAAATTCCAATATATCCATCTTTGATTTCTTGAAAGATTACTGTGCGGCAGGTGTGAAATATGTGATTTCTACGGATGTGGCTAAAGATGGTCTTTTACAAGGACCAAGTTTTGATTTATACGAAAAGATTCAAGCACAAGAACCCGAATTACAGCTCATTGCCAGTGGCGGGGTAGCTTGTTTAGATGATTTATACCGACTGCGCGATATGAATATTTTTGGCGTGATTGTTGGAAAAGCCTTTTATGAAGGACGAATTAGTTTAGCTGAATTAGCCACCTTTGCCAAAGAATCTACATGCTAACCAAAAGAATTATTCCTTGTTTGGACATCAAAGATGGTAGAACTGTTAAAGGAACCAACTTTGTGGATTTGCGAGATGCGGGAGATCCCGTAGAACTTGGAGCCTTGTATGCTCAAGAAGGGGCTGATGAATTGGTATTTTTGGATATCACGGCTACGGTAGATGACCGAAAAACCTTAGTTAACTTGGTTCGAGAAGTGGCTAGACATGTCAATATTCCATTTACGGTAGGTGGTGGAATATCCTCCATTCAAGATGTTTCAGCCTTATTAAATGCTGGTGCAGACAAAGTGTCCATCAATTCTTCAGCTGTTAGAAATCCCGATTTAATTGATGAATTAGCCTTACAATTTGGCTCACAATGTATTATTGTGGCCATAGATACACGTTGGGTGGATGGGACTGATTGGGTACATACACATGGAGGAAGAAAAATTACCGAGATTCAAACCATCCCTTGGGCCAAAGAAGTAGAAAATAGAGGAGCAGGGGAAATCTTATTGACCAGTATGGACGCTGACGGAACCAAAGCAGGTTTTGCCAATGCACTTACCTCCACCATTTCTGGCAATTCTTCTATCCCAATTATTGCATCAGGTGGTGCTGGAACTATGGAACACTTTTATGAGGTATTTACGGAAGGAAAAGCAGATGCAGGCTTAGCGGCCAGTATTTTTCACTTCAAAGAAATAGCCATATTAGATTTAAAGAATTACCTAGCCAGCAAAGGAATTCCGATGCGTATTTAATAAATTCACAAGAATTTTTGATAAAATGAACTCAAGCCCCGATTTTTCTAAAGGATTACTACCTGCTGTTATTCAGGATGCCTCCACCTTGCAAGTATTAATGCTTGGATATATGAACGAGGAAGCCTATTTCAAAACACAGGCCGATAATATTGTCACTTTTTATTCCCGTTCAAAAGAGCGCTTATGGACTAAAGGTGAAACTTCAGGCAATTTCTTTCATGTTAAAAACATCTTGTTGGATTGCGACCAAGACACCTTATTAATCCAAGTGGATCCCGTAGGCCCAGCTTGTCATACGGGTGCAGATACTTGTTTCAATACCTCCAATCAAGATAACGCAGCTTGGCTGGATTATTTAAAACACATCATTCGTTCTAGAAAAGGAGCTTCTGCTGACACTTCATATACTGCATCTTTATTCCAAAAAGGGACCAATAAAGTGGCGCAAAAAGTGGGAGAAGAAGCCGTGGAATTGGTGATTGAAGCCATGTCTAATAATGATGAATTATTCAAAGGCGAAGCTGCTGATTTAGTTTTCCACTTATTAGTATTGTTAGAAGATCGAGGTATTGGATTAGAAGAAATTGTTAAATTGCTACAACAAAGACACGCTAAATAACATGATTGGATTCATCATTCGTTACATCATCATTGCTGGAGTGATTCTAATCATTCCTCGCTATCTAAAAGGCATTGTAGTGGATGGATTCACCACAGCGCTTCTTGTGGCATTGGTCATGGGCTTTCTAAACTCCTTTGTTAAGCCCTTCCTACACATCATTAGCTTCCCTATCACCTTCTTGACATTAGGCTTGTTTTCTTTAGTGATCAACGTGGCGATAGTTTACTTGACGGAACTTTATGTTCCTGGATTTCAGGTAAGCGGATTTGTAGCTCCACTAATCTTTAGCTTTATCGTAAGTTTCTCCAGTACAATAGTGGGTTGGTTTACCAAATAATCAAGGCAAACCATTTTGAAAAGTAATTTCCGTAGCCAATCCTATGGCACTGAATCGGAAAGCTATGCAATAGGCTTGTGAAGGATTCGTGATTTTATCACAATGAGGCCCTTTTTCCAAGAAATAAACGTAATATTCTTGATTACGATCTGCCAATTGTTGGATATCAGGTTTACCTAAAATATCCTCGATGTCATTTGAGCTTACCCCTTTTAAATTCTCTTTGTGGGTTTTTAACCAAGCTATTTGTGAGGCTCTATTTCCTTGACAACCTGCTTCATCTTGCACAAATTTTTCTACATCAAAACCCGTTAAATCAGGCTGTTTGGTACAGGACGTCAATAGCCCTAGCAACACAAAAAAGCAATAAAATCGGAATGATGAAGACATAGGGCTCTATTTGAAAAGCCAAAAATACAGAAAGGATTCCCGACGAGAAAGCTCTAAGGAATAAATTCATGGATTTAGGCAAATTGTTGGTAAATTCAACTCAAATTCATGTGATGCGCGTATTACTTTGCCCTGATAAATTTAAAGATTCCCTTACCGCGGCAGAAGTCTGTCAGGCCTTAGCTCAAGGGATTAAAAAGTCCCATCCTGAGGCTTTCATTCAGTCTTTGCCCTTGGCCGATGGAGGGGAAGGAACCTTGGATGTTATCCAAGAAATTTTCGGAGGAGAATGGGTAAAGGTCATGGTAAAAGATCCTCTTTTTCGTGATATCGAAGCCCCTTATTTATGGGTAAAGGATAGGCAGCATGCCTTCATTGAAATGTCGCGCGCATCTGGAATAGAATTACTTAAAAAAGAAGAGCGAAACCCTGGGGTAACCAGCACTTTTGGCACAGGAGAACTTATCCTACACGCCTTGAAACTGGGAGCTAAACAAATCACTTTAACGGTTGGAGGCTCAGCTACCAATGATGCAGGCATGGGAATGGCCGCAGCATTGGGATTTCTTTTTTTAGATGAGCAAGGCAATGAATTAGCTCCTAGAGGTGAAAATTTGGTGCATATCCGCCAAATCATTCCTAGTCCAATTGAGAACAAATTAAGGCAAATTCAGTTTCAAGTGGCCACCGATGTGCGCAATGTACTACATGGGCCACAAGGAGCAGCGCACGTTTTTGCCAAGCAAAAAGGAGCTGACGAAGAAATGATTAGACAGTTAAACAATGGTTTAATTAATATGTCGACATTCTTCCCCAATAATGAAATCGCTCAAAGCCCAGGGGCAGGAGCTGCAGGAGGATTAGGGGCCGGAGCCATGTTCTTTCTACAGGCAAGCATACATTTAGCTTCTGCTTGGATATTGGATTTAGTTGCTTTTGATCAACATGCCTCCCAAGCCGACGTTATCATCAGTGGTGAGGGGAAAATCGATGTACAATCTTGGGAAGGGAAATTAATCTCCACTGTCATTCAACACAGCCAAGCACTTCAAAAACCCATTATTTTAGTATGTGGAGGATTACAAGACAGGGACAAAATACCTGAATCCATGCAGCATATTCCGGTTTACCCCATTTTGGTCCCACCCATTAGTTTAGAGGAGGCCATCATGCAGGCTTCGACTCATTTAGTTCGAATAGGAGAAAACTTGAAACTATAATTGAACCAGTCGATGTGCTGCTTCTAATAATACCTCATCAGATTTGGCAAAACAAAAACGCAAAATCGTATCTCCAGGCGCTTTTTCATAAAATACCGAAATGGGAATGGAGGCTACTTTGATTTCTTTGGTCAATCTTTCTGCCAAATCCACATCCTTTTCATCACTAATTTCCTGGTAGTCCATGCATTGGAAAAAGCTCCCATGGCTTGGTAATAATTTCCATTTACTGCCTTCAAAAGCCGAGGCAAATAAATCCCTCTTTCTTTGGTAAAAATCCGAAAGGCCTAAATAATGGGAGGGTTCTTTCAAATAGTCAGACAAGGCATATTGCAAAGGAGTAGCACTGGAAAAAGTCACCCATTGATGCAATTTTTGGAACTCCTTAGTCAAGTATTCTGGGGCTAAACAATACCCAATCTTCCAGCCCGTAATGTGATAGGTTTTCCCAAAAGAACCACAAACAAAACTCCGTTGACGAAGCTCTGGGTGGAGTAATACAGAGTAATGTTTTTGTCCATCAAAAACAATGTGTTCATACACCTCATCGGAAATAATCAGAATGTTGGTTCCTTTCACTATTTCGGCCAATGCATCTAAATCATTTTCAGTCCAAATGGATCCTGTAGGATTATGTGGACTATTGACCATGATAGCCCGAGTTTTAGGAGTAATCGTACGCGCCAACTCTTCCCAATCAATTTGAAAGCCGTTTTTGGCATCCATGGACAAGTGTATAGGAATTCCTCCTGCCAATCGAACAGCGGGATCATAGGCATCGTAGCTTGGGTCAAACATGATGACTTCATCACCTGGAAACACGCAACAATGAATGGCACAGAACAAAGCTTCGGTAGCACCTGAAACAACGGTGACTTCTTTACTCGCGTCTATATCAATGCCATAGAAAAGACTGCTTTTATCAGCAATACTTTGCTTAAAAACGGGTACACCAGCCATGGGGGCATATTGATTATGGCCTTTGGAATAAAAAGCCAATAAAGCCTGAAGTTCCTCGGAGCAATCAAATCCTGGAAAGCCTTGAGATAAATTCAAAGCCCCATGTTCCGCTGCCAGAGCCGACATTTTTGTAAAAATAGTGGTTTGAACTTGCGCTTGTTTGGAAGGAAAGCTAATCATATTAATCCATCAAAGGTTCTCCATCCAACCATACTTGTTGGACTTTTAAATCATCACTCATATGTATCAAGCAGGCTTTTTTACCCACTTCAATCGTCCCCAAATCCTGTTCTAAATTGGCTACTTGAGCTGGATAAAGCGTAGCCATGCGAATTGCCTCCTCCACATCCATTCCCACCTGATGCACGCAGTTCTGAATGGCCTGTTCCATCGTTAAAGCTGAGCCTGAAAGAGTGCCAGTTTCATTAGAAAATTTACCATCCTTTTTATCAAATAAATAAGGGCCTGACACATCATGTGTTACAGCATCTGTAATCAAAAACAATCGATGTTTCTTCAATTCTTTGGCCAATTTTACCGAACGAAAATCACAGTGCAAGCCATCCACAATGATACTAGTCCATGCCTCGCTCGAAAAGCTTGCTCCGACTAAACCTAGGGCCCGACTTTGCCACTGAGACATGGCATTAAATAAATGAGTTATCCGATTCGCGCCTTTGGCTAATGCCTGATTGGCTTGATCAATAGTCGCATCAGAATGCCCTAGAGACACCATAATGGTGCTTTTGATGATATAGTCCAATTCCTCCTCAGAAAACATTTCAGGAGCAATGGTCATGTAAATCGGCAAATCTCCGGCACGCTGTACAATTTCTTGGATGTACTCCACACTAGGCTTTTGGACAAATTCTTCTTTGTGTGCTCCCTTTCGGATGGGATTAAAAAATGGTCCTTCCAAATGCAATCCAATTAAACCTTTTCCTCCTTTGGCCAAATAGGCTTTACAAGAATCAATGGCCTTCCACATGGTTTCTTTGGGAGAACAATTTAACGTAATCTGAAAATGAGTAGTCCCTGTTTTGTGATGTTCTTCAATGGTCTTGGCAATGGATGCTTCCGTTGGATGGTTGGAAAACAAGAGCTCTCCTCCTCCATAGACTTGTAAATCGATGAATCCGGCACAAATAAAACCACTTCCTTGTAGATCTCCTTCTACTGATTTAATTTCTTGGATGCGGCCTTGATGTACATGGATTTGTTGATTCACCAACCATTCATGACCTGTAAAAACACGTTTTGCTAAAATAACCATGGATATAATTTAATAACCTGCGGCTTGTCCATCTTTTCTAGACTCCGACGCACCAAAATATACTTTTCTGATAGGATCCCAACGAATAGCCTGATAGCCTCCATAGATTCCATTCATGAAACCTACTTGATGTCCTTTTTGTAATAATTCTCGAATGACTTCATAAGGATATCCACTTTCCAAAGTGATCGTTCCTCCTGTCAATTCCATGGCTTCACCCGTTGGTTCAGACGAGCCTTCATGATTTAATCTTGGAGCATCGCCAGCTTCTTGAATATTCATACCAAAATCTACTACGTTCATGACAATCTGCACATGACCCATCGGCTGAAAAGCGCCACCCATTACTCCAAAGCTCATAAAAGGCTGTCCATCTTTGGTGACAAAAGCCGGAATAATGGTATGAAAAGGACGTTTTCCTGGAGCGAAAGTATTGTTTTCTCCTTCATTCAAACTGTACATTTCCCCACGATCTTGAAACATAAAACCTAATCCATCAGGCATCATTCCTGAACCAAAACCGCGGTAATTACTTTGAATCAAAGAAACCATGTTGCCATCTTTATCGGCGATGGTCAAATAAATCGTATCCCCATCTTTTAAGGCAGGATTACCTGCATCATAATGTTTCGCAGCACGATTTGCTTGAATCAATTTTCTTCGCTCTGCAGCGTAAGATTTGGAGATTAAATTAGCCACAGGAATTTTAGCGAATTCCGGATCAGCATAGTATTTGGCTCGGTCTTCAAATACCAATTTCTTGGCTTCGGTAAACAAGTGAATATGTTCTGCACTACCATGTTTGATTTTAGAGAAATCGTATCCTTCCAAAATATTCAACATTTGCAAAGCTGCTATACCTTGTCCATTGGGAGGTAATTCCCAAACATCAAAACCTCGGTAATTTACCGATACTGGATCGATCCAAGTAGACGTATGTGTGGCTAAATCTTCATAGCTCAAGAAACCGCCGTTTTTCTTCATGAAAGCATCCATGGTTCTAGCCATGTCGCCTTTGTAAAAAGCATCACGACCTTCCTTTCCGATTCTCTCTAAGGTATTGGCTAGGTTAGGGTTTTTAAACACATCACCGACCACAGGCGCTTTGCCGTTGGGATAGTAATGCTGCGCAACATTAGGAAAGCGTCCGTAGTTTGCTTCTACTCGCTGCAAGGCAGAGGCAAATTCCCCATGAACAGGAAAGCCATTTCTAGCATAGGATACTGCCTTTTCTAGTACTTTAGACATAGGCATCGAACCAAATTTCTTATGTAGCTCAAACCAGGCATCAACACAACCAGGTACACTTACTGGAAGAGGCCCCACACTTGGAATGTATTTCAATCCGCGTTTTTTCAATTCGGCCAAGGTCAATGATTTAGGAGATCTGCCTGAACCATTTAAACCATACAGTTTTTTTGTTTTGGCATCCCAAACGATGGCAAATAAGTCGCCACCAATTCCATTCACATGAGGTTCAACGACACCTTCCATCGCATTAGCAGCAATGGCAGCATCAATGGCATTTCCTCCAGCTTTTAATACATCTAAAGCTGCTTGGGTAGATAATGGGTGAGAAGTAGCCGCCATGCCATTTTGGGCAATAACTTCCGAACGAGTAGCCCATAATTTACCATAAGGTCTATCTTGAGCAAAAAGGCTTAAGGGGAATAATAATAGTAAGAGTAGTTTTTTCATAGTGCCAGCACATTAAGACTTTCAATTTAATGAGATTAATTTGATTATTTATGCGGATGTATCTAGCCTTAACGCTGTCAAGGTTCGAAACCTTGCCAGCGTTGCGTTTTAACGAATGAGATTTCACCCATATTGTCCAAGAAATTGATAATAAACAAAGCTCTAAAACTCTTTAGTAGAAAGGGAATTTTCAACTCATTTGATCTTTCTGTATTAACAAAAAGACCTCGGACAATGTCCGAGGTCTTTCTATCTAATCCCCAAAATATAAATTAAAATTGTACTAAGCTGTTTTACGGATTTTTTGCTTGATACGTTCCGATAAATAATACATACATGGAACAATTACCAAAGTCAAAGCCGTTGAGAAAGTCAAACCAAAAATGATGGTCCAAGCTAAAATTCCCCAGAATACGGCTGAATCAGATCCAAAGAAAATATGAGGATTCAATTCGGTAAACATGGCGGCAAAGTCGATACTCAAACCTAGGGCCAAAGGTATCAAACCTAAAACCGCAGCAGATGCTGTCAATAATACGGGAGTCAAACGAATTCCTCCTCCTTCAATGATAGCTTCTTTCAAATCATATCCGCGCTTAAATCGTAATTCCTCGATAAACTCAATCAACAGGATACCATTTTTCACAACGATTCCGGCTAAGGCAATCACTCCCACACCCGACATCAATACAGAGAATGTCATACCAAAAGCTAAGAATCCTAAAATTACCCCAACCAAGGAAAGTAAAATAGTAGCAAAAATGATGATAGGTTTCACTGCTGAGTTGAACTGAGTAACCAAGATTAAGTAAATCAAAATCAAGGCCGAAATAAAGGCAATTCCTAAAAATGCCCCCGTTTCTTGCTGTTGCTCTTGCTCTCCACCCATCTTAATCTTGTAGCCTTGAGGCAATTCCATGGTTTCAAATATGCCATTCAATTCCGCTACAATCTCATTGGCATTATAACCTTCAATTACATCGGAACCTAAGGTTACAACACGCTCTTGGTTTTTACGATTAATCTGACTGAATGAAGAAGCGTAACGAATATCAGCTACTGAGCTCAAAGGAACTTGACGTAATAGACCTCCTGAATTCATATCACGGTACGTAATATTCATAGAAAGTAATTTTTCTATCTGATTTCTAGAGTTCCCTTTTAATCGCAATTGAATTGGATATTCATCTTTAACATCACGGTATTTAGATATTTCAACACCAAACAAAGCTCCACGAATAGCCATCGCCACTTGAGCTGAAGAAATTCCTTCTCTACTTGCCTTCTCGCGATTTACATCAACGATAATTTCAGGCTTATTAGTTACCAAGTCCGACTTCAACTCTTGAATACCTTGAACTCCTGCTTTTTGAATCGTATTCAGTACTTTTTTCTCTAAGTCCAACAATACCCCAAAATCATCCCCAGAAATCTCGATCGAGATAGGCTTACCTGTAGGAGGGCCATTTCTTTCACGTTCAATCGCCATTTCAACTCCAGGAATTGGATTTGTTTTGAATGAGTTTTGCAATTTGGTTAATAAATCTTGCGTCGATAAACCCGCTCGCATTTGAACTTTCTCAAAGGCAATCGTCACCTTACTTTTATGTGGAGTAGCACTACGATCAGGATTCATTGGATCTCCTGCGTTTTTACCTACGTTAGAAATAACAGAATTAACAATTCTCATCGCCTGCTCTTTCTTCAAGAAAGTAAACACTCGTCCTTCTATGACCTTGGTCATGGAATCCGTCACTACGGCATCCGTTCCAATTGGCATTTTGGCGTAGATATATACATAATCTGGGTCACCGGATGGGAAGAAAATCACCTTAGGTTTCACGATACCAAATAGTACGAATGAGAATACCAATAGACCAAAAGAAGCTAATACGGCATAAATAGGTCTGCTGCCTTCCAATACCCAAGAAATTATTCGACGATAAGCATTTTTAAAGGCTGGCAACGTTTTATCTTGGAATGGAACAATCCATTTAGGAGTAACGATAAAGTGGTTAAACACATAAATAATTACCGCAAAAAGGAAGAAATTACCAAAACCAAAATGACCCAATTTAAAGCCTAAAACATAACCACCTAGGGTAAGGCTCAATAGAACAAATACGGTTTTACGGATATCCGAAAATTTAGGATTCTTGACATCATTCACCTCTTCATCATGACGCTTCATGAATGACATGGCAAAAACTGGATTCATTACATAAGCCACAAATAAGGAAGCAAATAAAGTAATGATTAAGGTAATGGGTAAGAATTTCATGAATTCCCCAACAATACCTGGCCAGAACAACAAAGGCAAGAATGGCGAAATCGTCGTTAATGTTCCAGATAATACTGGCACAAAAACTTCAGAAGCTGCTAATTTTACCGCCTCTACAATGCTCAATTTCTTAAAATTGTTAAACAAACGGTGAGCATTTTCAATGACCACAATGGCATCGTCCACCACAATACCTAAGCTCAACAAGAAGGCGAAAAGCACAATGGTGTTCAAGGTGAAGTCGAAACCTGGCATGAACAAGAATGTCAATAAGGCCGATAATGGCACTGATAATCCCACAAAAGCAGCATCACGCACACCCATGAAGAACATCAATACGATTACTACGAAAACGAAACCCAAGATTACGGTGTTGATCAAATCCGCTAAATCTCCACGAGTTCTTTCCGACTGATCAGCGGTAATAGAAACAGTCAATCCGCTAGGAAAACGTGTTTCTTTATATTCATCAATGGTCTTTTCGATACGATCAGCAGCATCAATTAAGTTAGCTCCAGCACGTTTGATGACGTTTAGCGTAATTACTGACTTATTATTAAGACGAGCAAAATCTTGTTTCTCTTCAAAGCTATCTTGTACATCAGCTACGTCTTTTAAACGTACGACCGCACCAGTACTGGAACGAATGATGATGTTAGACAATTGCTCCATGCTTTTGAACTCACCTGTCACACGCAAGGAACGTCTCACTCCATTGACAGGAAGTTCCCCTCCTGAAATGTTCACGTTTTCTCCTTGAACTACAGATTGAATATCATAGAAAGTCAAACCGTAACTCTGCATTTTAGCTAAATCCAAATTGATTTGAATCTCACGCTTTAATGCACCAATGATATCCACCCGATTAATTTCAGGCATTCCTTCGATCTCATCTTGCAAATCTTCCGCGTATTTCTTCAGCTTATCCAATGGATAATCCCCAGCTATATTGATGTTCATGATAGGGAACTCTGAAAAGTTCACCTCAGCCACAGATGGTTGTCGGGTCAAGTCTTTAGGCAAATCCGTTATGGATTTATCTACCGCATCTTGAACTCGTTGTTTAGCCACCGGTACTGTAACATCCGTATTGAACTCCACGATGATCACAGATACATCTTGCAAGGCGTTCGATTTCACGCTTTTAACCCCAGTGACTGCTTTTAATTGCTTTTCAATGGGTTTGTTAATCACATTCTCAATGTCAGTTGGAGTTGTTCCAGCATAGACAGTTTGAATTACCATTTGTGGAACTACGATATCTGGAAATTGCTCTTTAGGCAATTGCTTATAGATACCCATACCCGCTACAAAAATGATGAAGGTAAAGATGTAAATGGTCGTACGATTATGCCCCAACCATTCTATCATATTATAGATTAGTCCTTTTCCTTCGGGCAATTGCTCGTTTTTTATATTTTTTTCCATGTTGTGGATTCTTTCAGATTAGAATGAAATGGCTTGACCGTCAACTAAATCTTGATAGCCTTGTGTGATGATTTGATCACCCGCCTTGATACCAGAAGTAATTTCAGCTTGACCGTTATAAGACAAGCCAATCGAAACTTGACGCGCTCGTGCTACTTTCTTTCCTGCTTCGTCAACTGCCACATAAATCAAGTTCCCTTTTTCTGTTTTTTGGATTAAATTTTCATCTAATACAATGGCCTTTGCTTTAGAAACGTCATTGATGTTGATTACGGCCAATTGATTTGGTTTTAACTCATTGCCTACATTTGGAATGCGTGCTTCGATATCAAAGGTACGAGACAATGGATTCACCAATTGAGAAACCAAAGTTATACGAGCCTTAACTTCTTTGTTGATATCTGGGAATTTAATCACGATTGGGTCACCTACTTTCACAGAACCTACATAAGTATCCGAAATTTTAGCAGCTACTTTCAAATTGCCTAAATTCACGATTTGAACAATTGGCAAACCAGGAGAAGCCATTTCACCTGCTTTTTGGCGAACGATTTCAATCGTTCCTGAAATAGGAGCAATTACTTTCGACATCGCCAATTGAGCCTGTAAAGTTACAAGGCGTTTTTCTAATGACTCTTTGTTAGACTTAGCACTCAAATATTGCACCTCTGTACCAATTTGTTGATCCCATAAAGACTTTTGCTTGTCGAAAAGTATCTTAGCTAAAGACAATTGATGTCTTACTTCTTCCATGGATTCCTTCAAAATATTGTTGTCTAAGGTTGCAATCAATTGTCCTTTTTTGATCGCTTGCCCAGCAACCACTGGTAAAGTCAATATAGCTCCAGCTGTCTGGGGACTTACTAAAACAGTATTTTCTGCTAAAACAGAGCCTTGAGCTTCTACAAAGTGGTTGAACGTTTGAGCTTGAATTGGGCTAACACCTACAGCAACCACTTTTTCTGCAGCTTTAGGACTTTCCTTGCCAATCTCTTTTTCGATGGTAGCGATTTTAGCACTAATTTCTTGAGCTTGCTTCTTCAAATCAGCTAACTCTTGTTTTTTATCTACTGACTTAGAGCAAGATGCTACCATTAATACGGCAGCTAATAAAATGGTAAGATTTTTCATATGATATTTGTTAAATCGTGTTATTCTGAATATAATGTACCGTTGGCTTTCTCCAATTCTACCTTAGCTATTAAGGCGTTGTAAAGGGAAGTAAAGTAATTGGCTTGAGATTCTTTGATCGAAGATTCGGCATTCAACACTTCTAAATTTGAACCTACACCTTGTTGGTATTTCACGCGAGTCACTCGGGAAATTTCATTCGCCAAATCCAAATTAGATTTTTGCTCCTTCAATGATTCCAACGAATTTTTCAAAGTAATCAAGGATTGGCTACGTTGTAAATCAATGGATGACTTCACTAAATCATAGCTCTGACGAACTTTTTGTAAGTTATTCTGCGACTGAATTGTTTTATACTTCTTTGAAAACCCATCGAAAATTGGAATTTGCAATGTGAATCCTAAAGAAGAGTTATCAAACCATGGCTGACCAACCAAATCACTGAAATACTTGCGACCTGAGGTAAATCCATAACTCATATTGAATAAAAGTCGAGGTAAATATCCTGCCTTTTGACTACGAACATCGAGTTCAGCTAAACCTTCTTGTGTTTTAAGAATGGAATATTCAATGCGATTACTGTAGTTGAATGGCAAATTCTCCTCCAGAGGATTAAATTTCATATCCACTTGTTCTAAGGTAAGCGACAAACGAATAGGTTCTTCCATCGGGTAGCCCATTTGGAATTTCAATAGAGAATATCCTAAATCTTGGATACGGATGACATTGTCCAATTCTGTTTTTAGGTTATTGGATTGTACTTCCAAACGTTGAACGTCAATCTTTTCCACAAAACCTTGCTTATTTAAGGCTCTAGTTTCTTTCAATAAAGTATCTAAACGACCTACATTGGCTTGCAAAATTTGCAAACGCTTTTCGTTCACAAGAATTCCATAATATGCCTTCATGACACCTTCAGCCACTTGCTGCTTAGATTGCATCAAGTTTTTTGTGGATAGCTCTTTGTAAACCTCAGAAGCTTTGAGGCCTAACAAATAGGTTCCATCAAAGACTAATTGGCTTAATCCAATATTTGCCATACCTGAATTCTTCACTCCAAATTCTGCAGCAACGATTTCGCCGTCAGCGGCATTAGGATTAAAGGTTTTGGCAGGAATAAACATCCTTTGAATGATCAAGTTATTCGTATAGGTTACTCCTCCATTAACTTGAGGTAATCCAATAGCTTTGATTTCATTAATTTTTGCACTCGCATTTTGCAAATCCAAATTGCTATTTTTCACTTGCACATGGTGGATGATAGCATAGTCTACAGCCTCTTTAAGACTGAAACTTTGAGCCATACCCGTTAGTGACAAGAAACAAAACAGCCCGATAAAGTAGAGTTTTTGGCGAATCATGTTAGTTGTTATTTTGGTAAGATAAGTAGAGAGAAAGACCTTTTTCTGTGAGGATACCTCGCATGAAGTGGTCCAATAAAATTTGTTGCGTATCAAAAAAGGAAAGTTTACTATGTGAATAAAAGTTAGGATCAAACGATAAATCCACTTCTCCCATACGGAGTCGCGCGATTAATTCAATCTCAATTTCTGGGCGGAAATAACCTTGTTCTATCCCTGTTTTCAAATCCACTTTAAGAGAATTCATAATACAATCCTCTTTATATTTAGTAAATAAGTCGTATGCCTTAGGGAAGTATTTCTTCACTTCAAACATGAGACGAGGATTCATTTCAGATAAGGTGGTCTTCATAATTTCCAACGATAGCAAGGTTTTATGAATCACATCTTTGGAACTTTTATTCAAATCTTCCCACTTACATTGATCATTTTGAATAAAAGATTCCAATACCTGATACACCATGGCATCTTTATCTGGAAAATGTTGATAAATCGTTTTTTTAGAAATGCCCAATTCCGTAGCAATCGTATCCATCGTTACGGATCTAACCCCGTATCGAAAGTACAATTCTGCTCCCTTTTCAAGTATTCTACATTTCATGCTCTTTCTTTTATTTAAAATCGAGAGCGTAAAACTAAGGAAACTTTTAAGTACTACAAAGTTTTTTGTATTATTTTTAGATTATCGGTTTGCAGAAGTGATGAATGGCGTCGAGCTTATCTGCCAAAATCGTCTTGCAAACGAACAATATCGGATTCATCCGAAGGATGAGCTAAATCGGTATGTTGCCAAATTTCTGCCACTAATCCCCATTGATCCAATCCAATCAGGCGATGTCTTTTACCTGTTGGCAATTCAATGACTTCTCCTTCTTGATATACACCATAATCACCTTGCACATCGGTAGATGAAATGGCCACACCTATGGGGCCATGAACAACCGTCCAAATTTCCGCTCTACGAAAGTGGTATTGCCAAGATAGGCGTTGGTTGGGGGCAACCACTAAAAACTTAGGGCTGAGTTTCTGGGTGATTTGAATGTCATCAAGACTCAATTGTGGAAAATATTGAGATACAAATTTACCTGTTTGACTTTCATCCAGCACAAAGAACCCTCCCCAAGGCCTGGTAAAATCATGGTCTACGATTCGATATCCTGCTGCTTCAACATAAGCTTGAACTTCTTGTAAAACAGCTAATTTGGGTAAATTGGAGTCGAATTTCATAGTGAAGAATTTTGCTAGGCAAAAGTAAAAAAAGGACGGGGAAATCCCCGTCCTTTCATCATTATCAAATTAAAATTTTATTACAAGGTCCAACCTGCGCGGTATTCTCTTCTTACGAATTGATTCGCTGGGTCAAAATTGGTAATACGCATATTAGTTGCATCCCAATTTAATTTTTGACGACCAATGTATTTAGCAGTACGACCTTCGCCTTCACGTAACATATACGAACGAATAGCTAAATTACCCATCAAAACAGATTCTGTAAATGGTCCAGCGTAGTCAAATGGAGAACTAACTTCCATTTTTCCAAAACCTGCTTTACAAGCTTCTACCCACTGCGTGTTATGTCCACCATCTCCACCAGCTACGCGAGGTAATCTAGCTTTTGGAAGTTCTTCTGCAGGCACTTGTTTACCATTTTTGTAAACTTTAGGATACATACCATAGGTTCCGCAAGTCATGATTCCTTTAGAACCAATCAAGATCACCCCATTGGTACCGTCTGGATCTCCGATAGTATCTGTAGAAGGAATTCCTTCTGGATGAGGAGCACGTAAGCCACCATCATACCAAGTTAAGGTTACTGGAGAAGGATTGCGTTTCGTTGCAGCATAGTGTAAGGTCACCATAGATGACGGAGGGCATCCTTCTGGAATCCACTCAGGAACCCAATCATTCAAGAATACGGATCCAACAGAGCATTCTACGTCTATGGCATCACGGATACCCAATACTTTAAATGGAGGATCTAATAAATGGCAACCCATATCTCCCAAAGCACCAGTACCATAATCCCACCAACCTCTCCATTTAAATGGCAATAAGGCTGGATTATATTCACGGTATTTAGCAGGTCCTAACCATAAATCCCAATCTAATTCTTTAGGTACTTCAAAACCAGCAGATGGGTATTTAATCCCTTGTGGCCATACAGGTCGGTTAGTCCAAACTTGAACTGAGTGAACTTTACCGATAACACCCCCGTCGAACCATTCAATCATGGTTCTAACACCATCACCTGAAGACCCTTGATTTCCCATTTGGGTAACCACTTGCATTTCACGAGCTTTTTCAGCGATAATACGAGCCTCATAAATGTCATGAGCCAAAGGCTTCTGAACATAAACGTGCTTCTTACGACGCATCGCTTCCATAGCAATGGTAGCGTGGGTATGATCTGGAGTAGATACGATAACAGCATCTACGTTATTACCTTCTTTATCTAAGGCAGCACGGAAATCTTTATAAAAATTCGCTTTTGGTAAGTCTTTCTTGATTCTAGCCACCTGACGATCATCCACATCCACTATAGCAACAATGTTCTCTGCACCTTTGTTGTAGGAATTCATGATATCACTATATCCTTTTCCTCCACCACCAATACCCATGATGTTCAATTTATCGGATGGTGCTTGATATCCTTTTCCAAGTACATGGCGCGGGACAATGTAAAAAGAGGCAGCTGCGACAGACGCATTTTTAATAAAATCTCGCCTAGAATGATTACTCATAGTATTTGCTAGTTTTAAAGGTTGTTAATTATCAAAGATTTGTCAACGTTTCAAACGTTGACAAATCTGCATTTAGCCTAGTAAAATTGCCAAAAAAACTTCAAAAGACAAATCTATTTCTTGATATTTTACCAATTTGCTCAATTATACCAATTCATTGATTCAATGGAACTAATCCATATTAGGCATAAAAAAAGGGGCTTGCTCTCGCAAACCCCTTCCAGCAAACCTTAATTTACTTATTCAGCTTTCTTGGATTTTTTCTCCAATTTTTTGATCGCTTGAGCACGCTCAGCACCTTCCATCTGCTCTTTCAAGGCAGATAAAGCTCCGATATCACCCATTGTTGATTTCTCAGCTGTAACAGTTGTCTTTTCTGAAGACTTAGCGGCTGCCTTTTTCTTTTCAGGCTTAGCAGCTGCTGCTGTTTCCTCTGCAGTTGGAGCAGTGAAAGTACGTGTGTGAGAAAGAATGATCTTACGATCATCTTTTTGGAATTCAGTAACAATGAAATCCAATGCCTCACCAACTTCCGCTACTGACTCATCTGCTTTAGTCAATTGCTTCAATGGAGATAAACCTTCGATACCGTATGGCAATTCTAACACAGCCATTTTATCATTTTTAGAGATGATAGTAGCTTTGTGAGAAGAACCTACAGTAAATACACTTTCAAATGTATCCCAAGGGTTTTCTTCTAATTGTTTGTGACCAAGAGCCAAACGACGGTTATCAGCATCTAATTCGATTACGATAACATCTAATGAATCTCCTACTTTTACAAACTCAGATGGATGTTTGATTTTCTTAGTCCAAGATAAATCAGAAACGTGTACCAAACCATCGATTCCTTCTTCTAACTCAAGGAATAAACCGAAGTTAGTTAAGTTACGTACAGTTCCTTTGTGCTTAGTACCAACTGCATATTTAGACAATAAATCAGTTTTAGTCCAAGGATCCTCTGTCAATTGCTTGATACCTAAAGACATCTTGCGCTCAGCACGATCCAATGTCAACACTACTGCTTCCATTTCATCGCCTACTTTCAAGAAATCTTGTGGATTACGTAAGTGTTGAGACCATGACATTTCTGACACGTGGATTAAACCCTCTACACCTGGTAATACTTCTAAGAATGCACCGTAATCTGCTACGTTAACAATCTTACCTTTTACTTTAGAACCAACTTCAACATCAGCAGCTAATGCTTCCCAAGGATGAGCTTGTAATTGCTTCATACCTAAAGAAATACGCTTCTTGTTCTCGTCGAAATCTAATACGACAACTTGGATCTTCTGATCTAACTTCAACACCTCTTGTGGGTGGTTGATACGACCCCATGAGATATCAGTAATGTGCAATAAACCATCTACACCACCTAAGTCGATGAACACACCGAAATTAGTCATGTTTTTGATCACACCTTCTAATACTTGACCTTTATCTAAGTTGTTCAAGATTAATTGACGTTGCTCCTCAAGATCTTTTTCGATCAATACTTTATGAGAAACAACTACGTTGTCGTTAGTATGGTTAATCTTAACCACTTTAACCTCCATGTTCTTTCCAACAAAAATGTCGAAATCACGGATAGGTTTAACATCAATTTGAGAACCTGGCAAGAAAGCTTCGATTCCAAAAATATCTACGATCAAACCACCTTTGGTACGACGCTTTACAAAACCATTGATAATGGTATCTTCTTCTAAAGCGCGCTCAATGTTGATCCAAGCTCCCATCACTTTTGCAAGCTTACGAGAAAGAATCAATTGGCCATTTGAATCTTCTTGGTTTTCAATATACACTTCTACTTCGTCTCCAGCCTTCAAATCTGGCATATCACGAAACTCAGAAGCAGATACCAAACCATCAGATTTGAATCCAATATTAACAATAACTTCACGGTCTGTTTTACTTACCACAATACCTTTCACCACTTCCTTCTCAGTAACCGAATTCAAAGTAGCCTCAATGGCTGCTTCCATTTGTTTCTTTTGCTCAGCAGTGTAATTACCACCGAAACCTTTACCATCGACCTGATCCCAGTCGAAATCTTTTTGTTTATTAGACATAATTTTTGCCCTAGGTACATCAACATGCTGGGCTAACATGCTGAAATTTAGATTAATAATTAATTTTTAAACGGGGTGCAAAGATAAATAAAATAATTTCAAATTCAACTGAATTCCTTAAATTAGAAGCCTCAAGACCATGACAACATGAAAAAACTCGCCATTTGGCTACCAATTGCCTTTCTTTGTATTCAAAATTTATCCATTTCTTTATTCGCAAAACCTATTAAAGGCCCTATGTCCCTTACATCCAAACCATTCGGTAAAACACAAGCCGGAGAAGCTGTTACCCTATATACCCTGAAAAACAAATCTGGCATGGAGGTTCAGATCATGAACTACGGAGGTATTATCACTAAAATTTTATGCCCTGACAAAAACAATAAAATTGAAGATGTTGTATTAGGTTACGAAACGCTTCAAGAGTATGAAAAAGGTTCTCCTTATTTTGGAGCCATTATTGGAAGATATGGAAACCGAATTGCTAAAGGAAAATTTAGTTTAGACGGCAAAAACTACGAATTGTATACCCAAAACATGGGAAATCACCTGCATGGTGGTAAAGTAGGCTTTGATAAAGTTGTTTGGAAAGTCTTAGCCGCAGAAGGTGACGACAAAGGTTCCAAATTAGTTTTGTCATACCTTTCAAAAGATGGTGAGGAAGGTTATCCTGGTAACTTACAAGTTCAAGTAACATATACCTTAAGTCCTGCTAATGAATTAGGAATTGAGTATAAAGCCACCACAGACAAGGCTACGGTACTTAACTTAAGTAATCATACGTATTTTAATTTATCTGGAAATGCCAAAAGAGATGTTACTGGCCACCAGGTTCAATTGAATGCCAACAAATTGGTTGCCGTTGATGAAACTTTAATCCCAACGGGCGAACTAGTTGATGTAAAAGGTGGAGCTTTTGATTTTCTACAACCCCATCTTATTTCAGAACGAGTTGATGCAGATGATATTCAAATCAAACGAGGTGGTGGATATGACCACTGCGTGGTTTTTGATAAAGCTCCTGGAGTTTTTGCCAAAGTTGGCAAGGTGGTAGACCCAGTTTCAGGCAGAAGTATCGAATTATCAACTTCTGAACCCGCCACACAATTTTATACAGGTAACTTTTTAAATGGCACGTACACGGGTAAATACGGCGTGAATTATACGAAAAGAATGGGCTTTTGCTTAGAAACAGAGCATTTCCCAGACTCTCCTAATCATCCTAGTTTCCCAAGCACTGTTTTACGTCCAGGTCAAACTTATGCGAGTAAAACAGTTTATCAGTTTGCTCATTAATGGGGCATACTAAATAACAAATCTCATTCGTTAGCTTAACGCTGTCAAGGTTCTAAACCTTGACAGCGTTGCTTTTTTTAGCCTCTTCCCAATACACATCCATCTCGGCAAGGGTCATTTCGGATAGACTTTTCCCCGCTTCTTTTGCTTTCTTTTCCAAATACTGAAATCGATAAATAAACTTCCGATTTGTCCGCTCAACTGCCGTTTCAGGATTGATATCGATAAACCTAGCAAAATTGACTAAACTAAATATCAAATCGCCAAGCTCTCCTTCTGCCTCCTCTTTCTGTCTTGAAGACAATTCTTTACCCACAAATACTTCTTTAAACTCTCCTAATTCTTCTTCTACTTTAGCCCAAACCTGTTCTTTTTCCTCCCAATCAAAACCAGCCCCTCTTGCTTTTTCCTGAATACGCATCGCTTTAACTAAGGCAGGCAATGACCCAGGCACTCCCGACAATACAGACTCATTTCCCTCCTTTAACTTCAATGCCTCCCAATTCGCTTTAACCTCTTCTTCCGTATCTGCTTTGGCATCTCCATAAATATGAGGGTGCCTAGAAATCAACTTTTCTGCAATACTATCTAAGACATCTTTGACATCAAAAGCTTGACTCTCAGAACCAATTTTACTGTAAAAGACCAAATGCAGAAATAAATCACCGATTTCCTTCTTAACCTCCATTTGATCGCCTTCCAAAATCGCATCTGACAATTCATAGGTTTCCTCTATGGTCAAATGCCGTAAAGTATCCATTGTCTGTTTCTTATCCCAAGGACACTTCTCCCTTAAATCATCCATGATGCATAACAATCTGTCAAATGCCTCCGCAGCCTTTGGATATCTCATATTATTGTTGTTTGTAAGCATATATTCGTACATAATCTACCTCCATTTTGGCTGGAAATACTTGATCATCAACTCCTTTTAAACCTCCCCAACTTCCTCCTACAGCAATATTCATTAATAAATACATTTTCTGATCAAATGGCCAATCCTGCCATCCTTTTCCTGAATTTGTAAAACTCAACGTTTCCTTACCATCCAAAAATGTTTTAATGTACTTTGGCGTCCAATCCATGCGGTATTCATGAAAAGCTGTATTAAAATCACTCACTGCTGTGATGGATTCTGGATAGGGTACCAATCCCATATTGGAATTAAAGCGATGTATGACCGAATGAACTTGTCCTGGATCATACCCAACATGTTCCATGATATCAATTTCTCCATTGTTTGGAATATGGCTAGGGTCATATTTGTTTTCCGAAGAAAGCATCCAAATAGCTGGCCATGTCCCTCTACCCGCTGGCAATTTAGCTCGAACAATGACTCGACCATAGAGAAAATCAAACTTACCCAAAGTAACTAGCCTAGTTGAGGTATAATTTTTTCCCAATAAAGCCTCTTTACGAGCTTCTATGGACAAGAGCCCGCTTTGAACCCGAACATTGTCTAAATCTGCATCTGTGTAATATTGTAATTCATTATTTCCCCAACCACTTCCCCCAACTTGGTAAGCCCAGCGGCTGGAATGAGGTAACCCTTCTAAATCAAAATTATCCTCCCAAATGGGATTCTCTGTAAACTCACTCATATTTACTGGTTCTGAGGTTTGACAAGTGGATAAACTTACCATAATTCCTAACAGCCCAAATTTTATCCTCTTTAACATACCTTTACTCCTCGGAAGAAATTGATGATTACCCTTTGATTCCTAAACTTAAAATTCGACAAACAATTCCAATCAAATAGCTTATTTCATTCAAACCAGCCCAAATAATTATTATCAATTACTTGATAGAAATGATGCAATTAATTTGTTGAAAAAAACGTTCTAAGCCCAACGCTGTCAAGGTTTGGAACCTTGCCAGCGTTAGGGGAAAAAATTAATTTTTCAATCCAAAAACTCGCACATAATCTATCAACATCTTGGAAGGGAAAATTGAATCATCAACGCCTTTTTGACCACCCCAATTTCCGCCTACGGCAATGTTCAACAACAAATGTTGCTTTTTGTCAAATGGCCATTCTTCCCAACCTTTTCCTGTGTTTTGAAAAGTAAAATATTCCTTCCCATCGATAAAAGCTTTCACATATTCAGGCGTCCAATCGATGCGGTACACATGAAATACCTGATCAAAATCCGGCACCTGTGTTATTGCTGCCTTTTGCGTATTAATTACATGATTAAAAGCTTTAGTATGTACCGTGGCATGCACCACCCCAGGATCATAGCCAACATGTTCCATGATATCTATCTCTCCATTATCTGGCCAATACGTTTGACCATATTCCGATTGACTAGCCAAAGTCCAAATTGCAGGCCAATTGCCTCGTCCTGCTGGTAATTTAGCTCGAACTTCTATCCGACCATATAAGAAATCTTTTTTGCCCTTAGTGACTAACCTTGCCGAAGTATAATTTTTCCCTTCATAACTTTCCTTTTTAGCCTCTATCGTCAGCACACCGTTTTCAACATGTGCATTATCCAAATCCGCCTTCGTATAATATTGAAGTTCATTATTTCCCCAACCAGAGCCCCCTACATCATAGGACCAAATTTGATCATCTGGTAAGCCTGATTGGTTAAACTCATCCGCCCATATCGGATTTTCAGTAAAGCTATATTCCTTAGCAGGAATTGGCTTTATATCCTGAATATTTAAAGGTTCTGGCGCCACGGCACCCTGCTTACATGCCAAAAAGACTAGTAATATCAGTCCCGAGATTAGAAAAAACCATTTTTGCATCATCGACTATTTTAAATTTAAATTAAGGAGAATCAGCTCAAAATACCTAATTTGAACATCGATTTTATCTGCCTGCACATGGACTTCAAATTAACATCTTCTTACCAACCCACAGGTGACCAGCCCACCGCCATCAAACAATTAGTAGAAGGGGTAAATAAAAACGAAGCCGCCCAAACTCTTTTGGGAGTAACTGGCTCAGGTAAAACATTTACAATTGCCAATGTCATTCAGCAAATAAATAGGCCAACGCTCATCTTAAGCCATAATAAAACCTTAGCCGCCCAATTATACGGGGAGTTTAAGTCTTTCTTCCCAGAAAATGCGGTGGAATATTTTATCTCTTATTACGACTATTACCAGCCCGAAGCTTTCATTCCAACCACTGGAACTTATATAGAAAAAGACCTTTCCATCAATCAAGAGATTGAAAAACTACGACTGGCCACCACTTCCTCTTTGATGTCAGGAAGGAGAGATATTATCGTCATCGCATCCGTATCTTGTATTTATGGTATGGGAAACCCTGATGAATACCGAAATTCCATTTTAAGAATTGGAGTAGGAGAAACCATTTCCAGAAATCAATTCCTTTTCCGCTTAGTGGAAATATTATATGCTCGTACAGAAGGAGAATTTTTACGGGGTACTTTTCGAGTAAAAGGGGATACCGTAGATATCTTTTTAGCCTATGCCGATTTTGGCTATCGCTTCATCTTTTTTGGAGATGAAATTGAAGAAATTCATCGAATCGATCCATGGACAGGCAAAAAAATCTCGACTGAAAAAATGGTGGCTATATTTCCGGCTAACTTATTTGTTACTGGGCGAGAAACCTTAAATCAAGCCATTTCTTTCATACAAGCTGACCTCGTTGCTCAAATCAACCATTTTGAATCAGAAGGTAGACTATTGGAAGCAGAGCGCATCAAACAAAGAACGGAATTTGATCTGGAAATGATGCGAGAGCTAGGCTATTGTTCGGGTATTGAGAATTATTCTAGGTATTTTGACCAAAGAAAAGTGGGTCAAAGACCCTTCTGTTTACTCGACTTTTTCCCAGAAGATTTCCTGATGGTAGTCGATGAAAGTCATGCTACCATGCCTCAAATTAGAGCCATGTGGGGTGGCGATCGATCACGTAAAGAATCTTTGGTGGAATATGGATTTAGGCTCCCTTCTGCCATGGACAATCGCCCCCTAACTTTTCAAGAATTTGAAGGCATCATCGGGCAAACGATTTTTGTTTCAGCAACTCCTTCCGACTATGAATTGCGTCGATCAGAAGGGGTCGTTGTAGAACAAATTATACGTCCAACAGGGCTTTTGGATCCGAAAATTGAGGTTCGTCCAACCAAAAATCAAATTGATGATTTGTTGGATGAAATATATGATCGCGTTAAGAAAAAGGAAAGGGTACTTATAACGACCTTGACCAAAAGAATGGCGGAAGAGCTTTCCAAATACCTGGATCGTGTTGGGGTGAAAGGCCGCTACATCCACTCTGAAATAAAGTCATTGGAACGAGTAGAAATATTGCGCGAACTTAGGCTTGGCGTATTTGATGTATTGGTTGGTGTTAACCTGCTTAGAGAGGGCCTTGACTTGCCTGAAGTATCCTTGGTAGCCATTATGGATGCGGATAAAGAAGGCTTCTTACGTGATATCCGTTCCTTAATCCAAACTATAGGTAGAGCGGCTAGAAATGAAAATGGTAAGGTCTTAATGTATGCCGATCGGATTACAGGTTCTATGGAAAAGGCTATTTCAGAAACCAACCGTAGAAGAGCCATTCAAATGGAATACAATGAGGCGAATGGGATTACACCTAAAACCATTTGGCGCAGTCATGATGAGATTTTAGAACAAACATCCATTGCTGATCGCATGGCCAAGCCTAATAAAAATTACTTGATTCAGCCAGAAGAAAAACTAGCTGCCGCAGATCCTTTGTTAGCGTATATGTCGAAAGGCGACCTAGTCAAGCAACGAGATAGCATCCGAAAAGAAATGGAAAAGGCCGCTAAAGAAATGGACTTCCCATTGGCAGCTAAATTCAGGGATGAGCTTTTGGCCGTAGAAAAACTCATTTCAGACAAATAATCCAACATTTTATTCAAAAAAAAAGCCCGAATCTCTTCGGGCTTTTCCTTATATATCAATGATTATTCTTCAATGAACGGATAATCTTCTTGAACATACACATCTTTGTATGCCTCCTCTTTGGAAGGGAACGGTGAATTTTCAGCAAACTCAACAGACTCTTGTACTTGGATTTTGATCTTCGCATCAATCTCGTCTAATTCAGCTTGAGTCAAAATATTATTTTCCAAAATAGTCATTTTAACTTGCTCAATAGGATCACGCTCCTTGTAAGCTTCTACTTCTTCTTTGGAGCGATATTTTTGAGGATCCGACATCGAGTGTCCACGGTAGCGATATGTTCTAAATTCTAAGAACGTAGGACCTTCACCTGCACGAGCTCTAGCCGCTGCACGAGAAACGGCTTCGTGTACAGCCTCCACATCCATGGCATCCACTGGCTCTGATGGCATATCGTAAGCCTCACCAATCGTGTATAAATCAGTCACGTTAGAAGTTCTAGCCACTGAAGTACCCATGGCATAACCATTATTTTCTACAACGAAAATCACTGGGATTTTCCATGTCATAGCAATGTTAAAGGTCTCATGCAAAGCTCCTTGACGAACGGCACCGTCACCAAAATAACAAATCGCTAAATTTCCTGTTTTATTGTATTTTTCAGCAAATCCCAATCCTGCACCTAAAGGAATCTGAGCACCCACAATTCCGTGACCACCCACAAATCCAACACTCTTGTCAAAGATGTGCATAGATCCACCTTTACCTTTGGAAGCACCGGTAATTTTACCATATAACTCCGCCATAATTGCATTGGGGGAAGTCCCTAATGCCAATGGGATACCGTGATCGCGGTAAGCGGTAATGTATTTATCTCCTTCTTTTAAAGCCGATTTTGAACCAGAAGAACAAGCTTCTTGTCCAATATACAAGTGGCAAAAGCCTTTGATTTTTTGCATTCCGTACAATTGACCGCACTTTTCTTCAAACTTACGTTGCAATTGCATCGACTCATACCAATAACGGTAGGTCTCTTTCGAATACTTAGGAGCTTTTGTTTCTTTCTTTGCCATGATATTATTCAAAAATTCATTTGCTTAATCGAATGGGGAAATACCCACCGACCGAATCAGCTACGAAATTAAAACAAAAGCATTAAGCTGCCAAAAAATGAGAGGATTTAGCCTAAATCAATCCGTAAAATCCACGATTATTCGTTATTTTTACGATTCAAGCCTCATTTCTAAGCCCGCATGTACCTTAAATCCTTACAGGTCAAACAATTTAAGTCCTATGCGGAAGCTCAATTTGATTTTATCTCCAACATCAATTGCATTGTAGGTGAGAATGGAATAGGAAAAACCAATCTCCTAGATGCCATCCATTTTCTTTCCATGACTAAAAGCGCTCGGGGCGTTGGGGATCCTTTGTGCATTCAACATGGAGAGGATTATTTTATGATTCAAGGAAATTTTGTCTACCAAAAACAAGATTCTTCCAAGCTTCCAGCCAGTGAAACACAAATAACTTGCGCCTACCAACGAGGTCAGAAAAAAAGCTTTCTGCGTGACCAAAAGGCTTATCCGAGACTCGCTGACCACATTGGCAATTTCCCAGTTGTCCTCATGGACCCATATGACACGGATTTAATCCGAGAAGGAAGTGAAGAACGTAGGCGGTTTTTTGATGGGATGATGGCTCAAATGGATCGTGCTTTTTTGGATAATTTATTGCGCTATAATCGTATCGTTCAACAAAGGAATACGCTTTTAAAGCATTTTGCTGAACGAGGAATGGTCGATCGAATACAGCTCGATAGCTACCATGAACCCATGGTCCAATTAGGTGAAACGATTGCTCAGGCACGAGTGGATTTTCTGAAAAAATATTTACCCAATTTTCAGGCACATTATGCCAAATTATCTGATGATCGAGAGCAAGTCAATATCAACATCGAAAGCTCCTTCCCTTTGGGAGAATTGGATGCCTCTTTGAGAAATGTAGAAGCCCAAGATCTGGCCGCCCAAAGAAGCACTTTAGGTATACACCGTGATGATTTCAGTTTTGAAATTAATGGTTTTCCATTGAAAAAATTTGGTTCACAAGGACAGCAAAAAAGCTTTGTTGTGGCTCTAAAACTTGCCCAGTTTGATACTTTAGCTCAAGCACACCCTAGAAAACCTCTCTTATTATTGGATGATATTTTTGATAAACTTGATGACCGACGAATTCAGCGATTGGTACAAATGATGGCGGAAGATCATTTTGGACAAGTATTCATTACTGATGCCCGCCCAGAAAGAACTAAATCATTACTCAAAAATCTTCAAGGAGAAATCAAGTATTTGGCCTTATAGAAACAAGCCTTGATACAAGGTATTGGCAAATGCCAGCTCGGAATTTTCATGTGCCATTTTTTCCATTTGCTCTTTCGAATAACCTATCCCTAAGTTCAGGTATTGCTCCAACTGCTCAGCAATTTGAATGGGATTTTGAGCATCCACGACCAAACCTAACTGCATGCTTTGGATCAATTTACCAAGCAATCCGTAATGGGTCCCCAACACTACTTTTTGAGAGATACTTGCCCGAACTAAAACAGAACTCATTCCCACATGATTTTGATATAACATCAATACCAAATCAGCTGCTTCAAAGCATAATTGAATGTCTTTGCCCTTAATTTCTTGAAAGATGGGAATAACTTCTACTTCTGGAAATTGTTGAAATAGCTGTTCCAAATGAGCTTGATAAGCCGGACTAATAGCACCTGCTACTAATAAACAAATTTGACTTAACTCATCCGCTGTTAAATGCTGCGTTGCCTGCATAAATGCTTCTATCCCTTTTCTAGGATCTAAGTAACCAAAGATTAAACAGACTTTTTTATTGGCAGGAATATGCCATTGCTCTCGAAACGTACTAAGCTCCTCTGCACTTACCTCATACGCTCTAACTGGATCAGAAATGCGCAGTACTTGGGTTTTCCCTAGCAAAGGACGGATATGTTTGACTGCCTTGTGGTCCAAGCTAAATAGTACTTTCATGGATGATCGAAAGGTCGACAAACGTAACATCCATTTCTTAATAAAAGCACTTGTCCAAGAAGCCTTTCTATAATAAAAGTTAGGTCTAAAATATATGCCTCCTAATTGGAAATGGGCCTTTTTGCCAAATAACATACCCAATTGGAAATAATCAAAATACATTAATAGGCCATGACTTGCTTCCCAAGCTTCACTGATGTCCACGTACAAATTCCATTCGGCGAGGGAGCGCTTATAAATAGATTGACCATGAAGTCTTTGCACAGTGGGAGCATCTAAAGGGTGAAAATGAATGTTATTCCCTAAATCAAAACCCCAAATTTGACGGTTCTTTTTGAAACTTTGGATAAAGCTTTCTGGCACTATTAGCAATAATTCTACGTCAGGCTTTTGACTAAACTGATGGATCAAATAGGCCAAATAATCCGTATGATGGCCATCATCAATGGAATCAAAAATGCTTAATCGATAAGTAGAGGAAACTGACATAGGGTACCAAAATTAACAATAAATTAGGGATTCTGCATGTATTTTACTCTACTAAAACCGATCCAGGTCCAGCTGAATGAACAAGATTCCATTCCCATGAAAGAAACGTATATTCACAAAAAAAGGGGGCCTGTAAGCCCCCTTTCTCAAACCAGTTATATCATTATAAATTACGTTTCTTCAATTCGCTTACTGCAAAATCTGCAGCACGAGCGGTTAAAGCCATGTATGTTAAAGATGGATTCACACAAGATGCAGAAGCCATAGCAGCACCATCTGTTACAAATACGTTTTTCACGTTATGAACTTGATTATGCTTATTTAAGACCGAAGTCTTAGGATCACGACCCATGCGTGCGGTACCCATTTCGTGAATACCTAATCCAATATGAGTATTTGAATTATTGTAAGCGTTGACATTTTTGAAACCTGCGGCCTCTAACATTTCAGCTGCATCATTCATCATATCTTGACGCATTCTGATTTCATTTTCGCCAAATTCCGCTTCAAATTCAAGCACTGGTATTCCCCACTTATCTTTTTGAGTTTGACTCAAGACAAAACGGTTATTAGGATTTGGAAGAATTTCTCCAAAACCACCAAAACCAATGGACCAAGTACCTGGATGTGTTAAGCTTTCTTTGAACTCAGCTCCAAAACCATCCATGTTGGTACCACGGCCCCAGCCTGCACGGCTAGCACCTCCTTGATAACCGAAACCACGGATATAGCTACGTTTATCACTTCCCCAGTTACGGAAACGAGGAATGTATAAACCATTAGGACGATTTCCAAACATGTAATCATCATTGAAACCTTCAATTTGAGCAGAAGCTCCTACACCTAAATGGTGGTCCATGATGTTACGACCTAATTGATCGCTATCATTTCCTAGTCCATTTGTAAAACGGCTCGACTTAGAATTCATCAAAATGGAAGTAGAACCGATAGCACCTGCGTTAACAAAAATAATTTTAGCAAAATATTCCGTTACCGCCATTGTATTTTGATCAATCACACGAACACCTTTTGCTTTTTGAGTTGCTTCATCATAAATGATTTCCGAAACGATGGCATTGTGAATCATGGTCAAACGCTTTGTACGCATTGCAGCAGGTAATGTCGCTGACAATGAGCTAAAATATCCACCATATGGACAACCACGCATACATTTATTACGATATTGGCATGCACCTCTGCCTAATGCTGTATGATGTGCTCCTGGCTGCGTTAAGTGAGCTACACGACCAATAGTAATTGGACGACCTAACTTCTTATTAACCTGATTTTTAAAATGCTCCTCGGGAGCAGTCATGGCCATGGCTGGTAAAAATTCCGAATCTGGCAATACATCTAATCCCTCTCTTTGACCAGAAATACCTGCAAATTTCTCTACATAAGAATACCATGGTGCTAAGTCTTCATAACGGATTGGCCAATCTGTTCCAATACCATCTTTGGCATTTGCCTCAAAATCTTCTTTATTCCAACGATACGATTGGCGACCCCAAAGTAAGGATTTACCACCCGTGTGATAGGCACGAATCCAATCAAATCCACCTCTTTTCTCGATATATGGATTTTGTTTATCGTTTTCAAACAAGTAACGATGCTCTTCATTTGGCGTGTAACCAGTACGCATTCCAGCCCAATATTCTTCAGCAGCCATATTGGTTGGACGACCACGGTGAGGGAAATCCCAGGGATCTTTCAAAGCTGTTTCATATCCTTCCACGTGTTTAATCTCACGACCACGCTCTAAAACAGCAACTTTTAATCCTTTTTCAGTTAATTCTTTGGCAGCCCAGCCACCTGATATACCGGATCCCACGACAATGGCGTCAAAGGTCTGGCTTTTTATTGCATCTATGTTAAGATTCATGTGAGTAATGGTAAATGGTCAAATTAATATTGATATGCCTTTTGGCCTGGCTTCAATTTGGTTGGTTCAAATTTGCCTGGAACGGTTACGTATTCGAAAGAAGATGTAACTCCTTTTTCAGAAGTAAAATAACCCAGTAGTGTTAACTCCTTGATGAGTCTCCAGAATGGTACTCCTGTATTTCCTTCCAGTGTTTCTTTGTCCACATTATCGCCCACTTTTTGAAGTCTAACACGATAGGAATTCATCAATTCCTTAGTGTTGCTTTCTACAAGTTTCAACATAGCCACTTGACCACTTGCATTTTGACTTAAAAAACCAGCTTTATCTAAATCAGAAACCCCTTTTAAGAAGCTTCTTTGCTCTGGTAATTTGTAACAATCATTTAACATTAATTCAATAAAAGCAGGAACTCCCGCTTCAATAGCTCCAGGAGTAGATGTTTTAGGAATAATATGTTCTGCTACCGCGGCCACAATTTTCCTTTGTGTTTCCGACAGGCTAAATGTATCAGCCAAGGCTGCCTTGCCACTGTGTTTCGCTTCCATAGCCATCAATGTCGGAGCAGTGATAGCTCCCCCTAACATCAAGGCTATTTGGGAGATGGCATCTCTTCTTGTAAGCATAGTTTTATGGGTTAATATGTTCTTGATAGATTCCGTTTACTCAATCAAATTGATAAGAAAACAAATTTAATCAGAATATTGATTTTTCAAGAATAAATACAAAAAAAAGGGTCTGATTAAATTCAGACCCTTTATAAATAATTAAATCAACGAATGTATTCCAAACATGGAGAAACTGCCAATTTTATCAAATACTTGAATAGGTTTAGAGGCAATTTCTGGGGATTTTTACCAACGCTGTCAAGGTTTAAAACCTTGACAGCGTTAAGCAAAAAAACCAATATTAATACCCTGGATTTTGTTTCAGGTAACCCGTTAAGTTGGATGCACCGTCAATCGCAGTTTGAGGGATAGGGAATAAACGCATGTTTTTATCTGTGCTATTTTTCTCTGTCCATGAATCCTCGTATTTACCGAAACGAATTAAATCCGTTCTACGTTGATTCTCCCAATAGAATTCGAATCCACGCTCACGAAGTAAGGTATTCAAATCAATGCTTGTTAAAGCTGGAGCAGGCTTTGTACGTGCTGCACGAACAGCATTTACATCCACTAATGCACCTGCTGCATCAGATTTACGCAATTTTGCCTCAGCACGCATCAAATAAGCATCCGCTAAACGAATGATTACGATATCTGCCTCACCAAAGTTACGTCCTGAAGAAGACTTCTTCGAGAACTCATATTTCTCTACACGATATCCTGTGCTATAATCACTACCCGCTGTAGTGAAATTCACATCTAATGAATGTATCACTAAAGGATATGGAGCTTTACCACGTGTATTATACAATGGCCCAACTTTGTATTTACCATCTGCACATTTTACAAATGCACCACTTTGGTAAACTAAACCATATTGTTGACCTCTTAAAATACCGCGGTCAATGTTGTATGAATTACCATCCACACATTCTACAGTAGGGTCAACATTTTTCTTATAAAAACGAGGATCTGCATCAGCTGGATCAACAGTTCCATAAGCATTTACCCATGAACGATAGAAGTCTGGCGTAATAGCTGGACCGTCAGTACCGTTAGCCGCTGGATAAGCAGGTAATGGACGTTGATCATTGGCTAAAGAGAAATAAGACATACGGTTGTGTCCATTCAATTCAGCACGTTGATCTACAGCGAAAATCAACTCCTTGTTAGTATGGTTATCATTTCCGAAAATCGCAAAATAATCAGATGATAAAGCATATTGTCCAGAACTGATAATCTTTCCTGTATACTCAATTACTTTGTCCATATCAGCAGCTGAATGATTCAACGTCGCTCCATAAGGATCACGGTAAGCCGCCGCATTTAAGTGTAATTTGGCTAATAATCCCCAAACTGCACCTTTAGTAATACGACCAGGACCTGTAGTTGTTTCTACAATTGGCTCAATTGCCAATAACTCTGTACGGATATATTCTACCGCTTTGTCCGTTCTCAAAATAGTCGATACATCTCCCAATTCTTCTTTTTGGAAAGCAATACCGAACAAATCCAACATCAATAAATTGTAGTAAGCACGCATTCCACGAGCTTCAGCAATGTATAAATTAGCTGATGGGTCCTTGTTTACTTTCAAAGAGTTGATTGCAGTTACTGAACGAGAAAGTCCTTGTAAAATCAAGTTCCAAGTATTTCTTACGTTAGGATCAGTACTCGTCGTTTGGTGACGATGCAAAGACAAATAGATACCATTATCACCCCAGTCAGTACCTCCACGATATGGAAGGATAGCCTCATCTGTAGAAATTTCAGTTAAAGCAAACAAGTTGGTATGTTGGTAAATACTAGGCAATAAAGCGTATGCAGGAGCCAATATTCCGTCTGCCGCCTGTTTATCAGTAACGGTAGTGGCATTGTACTCATCTAAAATGATCTCATTCAAATTGGTACAGCTGTAAAAAGCCATCATACCAAAAAGAACTATGGTTATTTTTCCTATCTTTTTCATTTTTGTTTAACGATTAAAATGTAAGATTTAAGCCGAAGATGACAGATTTAGCTTTTGGATAGCTCAAGTAGTCAATTCCATAAGATAATACTCCGTTCATAGAACTATCCTTATTAACTTCTGGATCAAATCCATCGTAATTGGTAGCAATCCACAAGTTTTGTCCAGTTACAGACAAGCGTAAAGCTGAAACCCACTTACTAATTCCTAACTTCTGGGTGTTAAATGTATATCCCAACGTAGCGTTGTTCAAACGTAAGAAACCACCATCTTTTAAGAAACGTGTTGACACTGGAGCCGCATTACTATTAGACTCTCTCGAATCAGCATAAGCGGCTGGAGTAGTGTTGGAGTTTTTAGCAATTTTCAACTTGTAGAATGCAGAGTTTGCCGTGTTATCATAAATTTTATTTCCAGCAACTCCGTTGAATTGTAATGACAAGTCAAATCCTTTGTAACCTAAATTACCAAAGAAGTTATACTGAGTAGATGGCAAAGCTGATCCTGCAGCAATACGATCTTTATCAGTAACAATACCATCACCATCTACATCACGGTAAACGCTCATACCTTTATCATCAAATCCAGTAAATTCTTTCAAGAAGAACGTACCGATAGGCTGACCATTGATATAACCATTGATGGTAGCTGAAGTTAGACCTGAACCAGAAGCTGAACCTGAAGGGATAACTGTGTAAGGAGATCCAACTACTTCGTTTTTAATCAACGTTAAGTTACCTCCTAAGCTATATTTCCAGCCAGTTTCTGTTGTTCCTTTGTATTCCAAATCCAATTCCAAACCGCTGTTATTGATCTTCATATCTTTCACGTTTGCCCAAACTGAAGAAGCAGGTTGAACTGGGTCTGAAGGAATAACTTCCAATAACATGTTGTTAGAAACTTTGTTGAAATAATCAATCGATCCAGAGAATGCTCCATTTCCGAAAGCAAAATCTAAACCAACGTTACTTTGCGTAGATACTTCCCACTGAATATCTGGATTAGCTAAACGAGAATAAGTAATCCCTGAAGGGAAAGTCGATGTTGCATCCAATGGATAAGAAGTAGTACCAGAAATTGTTGAAGTAAACAAAGGTTGAGTAATCTTCGAAGGAATCTCTTGGTTACCTGTTTGTCCCCAACCAGCACGTAATTTCAAGTTGCTGATATTTGTGTTCTTCAAGAATGCTTCTTCAGAGATTCTCCATCCTAATGAGAATGAAGGGAACACTCCGTATTTGTTGTTAGCACCAAATTTAGATGAACCGTCAGCACGTACCGTAGCCGTCACTAAATACTTATCTTTAAATTGATAGTTAAAACGACCGAAATAAGATTGTAACTCATTGATAAATGCTGAACCACCTGGTTTGTTGGTTGCCATCGTCAATTCTTGACCTACGCCAGGATTGTAGATTGGGTCAATCGGCAAATCTGCTGGGAATTTATTAATACTCCAGTTACGATATTGAACTTGAATTTTTTGATATGAATGACCTACCAAAGCAGAGAAATTATGATCTCCTTTGTCGTAAGTATATGTCAAATAGTTTTCAATCAAACGGTTAGTATTACTAGCCAAATAAGAATCTAAACGACCATCTTGTTTAGGGATATTACTTCCCAACGATTCCACATCACGAGTTGATGTTGAATTATCCACACCAAAGTTCAAGCGATATACTAATCCTTTCACAATTTTCAAGGAAGGAGAAATGCTAGCAATGGTACGATTAATCGTCGTGATATCTTTAAACAATGTCAAGCCTAACAATGGGTTAGAAGCAGTAGCATAACGAGCTAATGTACCATCCGCTGCATAAGCAGGAAGCGTTGGGTTATTCGAAATCGCTGTTCCTAATAATCCTTCTACCGATGGGCGCTCATTATTTGTGTTAGTCACGTTCAAGTTTGCATCAACTACTAAACGATCATCCCAGAATTTCTGAGTTACGTTGATACGTCCTGTGTAACGATCTAATTGATTGTTTTTCAAAATACCTTGTTGAGCTTGTGCTCCAAAAGAAGCATAGTAAGAAAGCTTATTAGCTCCACCACCTAAACTCAAATTGTAGTTTTGAGTCAATGCTTGGCGAGTAATTTCTTTTTGCCAATCTGTATTTCCTCCAAAATCTTCCAAGTTACCGCCATTAGCCACTACTTGCTTACGGAATTCCGATGCAGATAATACTGGCAATGCACGAGCAATACTGGAAACACCTAAACTAGAGCTAAAATTCAACGTTGAAACCCCAGCTTTACCTTTTTTAGTAGTAATCAATACGACACCATTGGCTCCACGAGCACCATAAATGGCTGTTGCAGAAGCATCTTTTAATACGTCAATGGTTTCAATATCCTGTGGATTCAAGAAGTTCAATGGATTACCACCACCTGTACTTGAATTGTCCAAAGCTAAACCATCAATAACGAATAAAGGAGTACTACCTGTACGAATACCTCCAGGTCCACGAATGGTAATTCCTTGGCTACCGCCTGGCTCACCTGTTGCAGATGTTACATTCACACCAGCAACTTTACCTTGCAATAATTGTTCTGGAGAGTTGATGATACCTTTATTAAACGCAGCACTTTGAACCGACTTAACCGATCCAGTTACATCACGCTTGTTTTGAGTACCATAACCTACCACAACTACTTGAGCCAAGTCAGCTGAATTAGCGACCATGGCAATTTCTAATGATGATTTAGAACCTACTGTTACTTCCTGAGTAGCATAACCTAAATAGCGAACTACTAATACCGAATTGTCATTCGGCACAGAAATAGTAAACGCACCATTTACATCAGTACTAACTCCTTTGGTTGTTCCCTTAAGAATTACGTTACCGCCGATGAGTGCCTCTTTCGTAGTGGCATCAATCAATCGACCTTTAATTTGTTTACCCGCTTGTGCATTCACATCGAATGCCCCAAGCATGAATATGCTAGCTACAAAAAATAGTACTATACGAGTACTTGCATTTCGTAACAACGCACACCATAATGGATCGTGTAATTGTTTTTTCATGAATTGATTTTTTGAAATGGTAATTTTTGGGTTTAAAAATTTTTGAAATTTACCTATTAATAATTGTAATATCTTCACAAAATTTTACGCAAACGTTTGCATTTGAGGCCATATGGCTATTACAATCTCGTAAAAGTAGAATGATTAGCTCATTACTCAAGAATTAGCATATTAAGGTATTGTTAATTCCAGCTAAGAACGAAGCGAGGACTCTCGAATGATCAGCTTAGGATCTAAGGAAATCGTAACTGGTTCTAGCTTTTGATCTTTTTTGGACAAAAACAATTTGGCTGCTTCTTCTCCAATTTTCCGGCTTTGTCTAGAAACAGAACTTAATGGAGGGTGACCAAAAGATGCTAATGGAATATCATCAAATCCAACAATAGCTACTTCATCAGGAACTGAAATTCCCATTTCCCTTAAAACAAACATGGCTGCAATACATACTTCATCATTCACCCCAAATATGGCATCTGGCTTCGAATCCGATTGCATTAGAATTCGAGTAGCCTGAATAGCACTCTCGGCTGAAAAATGTACGTATTGAATCAAATCAGCCTCAACTTGCCGACCGTGAGCAATCAAACAATCCTGATAACCCAAAAAGCGTTGTTGAGAAACACTGATTCCCGAAGGTCCATGCAAATGAGCAATACGTTGGCATCCCATGTCAATCAAATGCTTCGTTGCCATAAATGCTCCTTGATAGTCGTCCGTCACCACACGGTCCGAAGCCACACCATGGTTCGGTCGATCAATAAAAATGACTGGCAATGATCTTTGAATTACTCGATCAATATGTTCTCCTAATTGTTGGTCATAACTTTCCTGAGCCATCGAAATAAATAAGCCATCCACCCGATTTGCTAGCAATCGGTCAATGTATTCCTTTTCAATGGTGTGGGATTCATTACTCACACAGATATTCAACAAATACCCTGATTTCAATAGTATTTCCTCCATTCCTTCTAACATAGAAGACTCATGGTAGTGAGTGATGGATGGCAAAACGAGTCCCAAAGTCATGGAACAATTATTCAACAAGCTTAGAGAAAGCGTGTTTTTTTGATACCCAACCTTCAAGGCATACTCTTGAATGGTTTTCCGAGTTTCTATATTAATAGCAGGATGGTCATTCAATGCCCGCGAAATGGTAGATGGCGCACATTTAAACTTCTTGGCTATATCCTTGATGGAAACAGAATTATTCAAGATATCAGTATATTGGTAAGTATCTCAAATATATAATTTTTTTGCGTGAAAAATCGTTTTCAAGCCTAAAGGCTGTCAAGGTTTGAAACCTTGACAGCCTTAGGCGATCACAGCATTTCAGATTAGGATTTTCGAGGCAATATTGTTAATTTCATATTTTCTAAACCTTTAGTTATATGACTACTTCGAATCCCGAATTCGATAATAATAAGATTCCTGTTCAGAAACTTTGGCAAGTAATCATTGCCTCCTCCGTTGGAACCGTCATTGAATGGTATGATTTCTATATTTTTGGTAGCCTTTCAGCCATTATTTCCCTTTCTTTCTTTCCCAAAGATGACCCTACGGCAGCCTTTATTTCTACCTTAGCGGCCTTTGGAGCGGGTTTTGTAGCTCGACCATTTGGTGGCATCATTTTCGGTCGACTAGGGGATCGAATCGGAAGAAAATATACTTTTTTATTAACCCTCATTTTGATGGGAGGGTCCACTTTTGCCATTGCATTTATCCCAAGTTATTCCGACATCGGTTTAATAGCTCCAGCCATTTTACTTTTATTACGCATTATTCAAGGCCTTGCATTAGGTGGTGAATATGGTGGTGCCGCTACTTATGTGGCCGAATATGCGCCCGATGCGCATCGTGGAAAGTATACCGCTTACATTCAAACTACGGCCACATTAGGTTTTTTTGTTTCCATCATCGTTATTCTGATTTGTCAAAAAATTATGGGAGATGCTGAATTCAAAGCTTGGGGCTGGCGAATCCCTTTCGCCCTATCTGGTATTTTAGTCATTGTGTCTTATTTCATCCGTAGAAATATGCATGAGTCCCCTCTTTTTGCTCGACTAAAAAAAGAAGGTCGCTTATCTGAAAACCCTTTACGAGAAGCTTTTGCTAGTAAATCCAATCGTCGCTTGATGTTAATTGCCATGTTTGGAGCTATCGTTGGACAAGGCGTCGTTTGGCATACAGGTCAATTCTATGCTCAAATCTTTATTAATAAAATCTTGATGGTCGACTTCACCACAACCAACTTGATTATTGCTTCCTCATTGGTGGTTGGTACTCCACTATTTGTCGTTTTTGGTAGTCTATCTGATCGCATTGGGCGGAAAAAAATCATGTTGGGAGGAATGGCGCTAGCCGCTATTTTTTACTATCCCTTGTTTGCTTGGATGTCGGATATTGTTGGACAAGAGGGGACGCTCATTGATGGGGCATATCATCTAACTACCACGGGCACGGTAAAACTGGCATTTATTTGCATTCTTTTAGTCACTTTTGCGGCCATGGCCTACGGTCCTATCGCGGCATTTTTGGTGGAATTATTTCCTACCAAAATCCGATATACATCGCTTTCCATTCCTTACCATTTTGCTAATGGGGTATTTGGGGGATGTGCCCCATTTGTAGCTACTTGGCTCGGTGCGGTCACTCATTCGAATTTCTCGGGTATTTTTTATCCGATTACTCTTGCTGCTATAACAGTGATCATTGGAATTATTTATTTGCCAGAAACAAAAGGAAGAGCAATAATGGATTAAAGTCATGAACAAAATCATACAAGAAGCCATCCAACGTGAAGCCCAACTAGCTACCAGAAGACACTTTCTAAGTAGTCTTGGTACGGGATTGGGGTCCTTAGCATTAGGTAGTTTTTTGACAAATTGCAGTTCAGATTCTGGAGCTTCATTTGCCTCTCCATTAGCAGCCAAAAGCTCTCCTAAATTGGGGAAAGCCAAATCCGTGATTTTTTTGCACATGGCAGGTGCGCCATCCCAGCTGGAGCTTTTTGATTACAAACCCAGTTTGGCCAAATTCGATGGGAAAGAATGCCCTCAAGAATTATTGGCAGGCAAAAAATTTGCTTTCATTCGAGGGGTTCCCAATTTATTAGGCCCCAAAGCACATTTCGAACAAAGAGGACAAGCCGGACATTGGATTTCTGATTATCTACCTCATTTAGCCAGCCAGGCTGACCGAGTGAGCTTTCTGAAAGGAATGCATACCGACCAGTTTAACCATGCCCCCGCTCAGCTATTAATGCATACCGGATCAGCCCGGCTTGGTAGACCCAGCATGGGCTCATGGGTAAGTTATGGCTTAGGTACTGAAAACCAAAATTTACCCGGTTTCGTTGTTTTAGCTTCAGGTGGCAAAAATCCCGATGCAGGAAAGTCGGCCTGGGGAAGTGGATTTTTACCTTCCATTTACCAAGGCGTACAATGTCGGTCGGAAGGTGAGCCTATCTTGTTTATTCAAAACCCTGCGGGTGTCAATTCTGATATTCGAAAAGCTAGTATTGAAACCATTAATCAGATTAATCAAGAAACCTATCAGGAATTTGGGGATCCAGAGACTGTAGCACGGATAGCCCAATATGAAATGGCTTATAAAATGCAAAGCTCGGTTCCAGAAGTAATGGACATCAACAAGGAGCCTGCCTATATACATGAAATGTATGGAACAGAACCGGGGAAAGAGTCCTTTGCCAATAATTGCCTGTTGGCTAGAAAGCTCGTAGAACAAGGCGTGCGCTTTGTGCAACTTTTCGACTGGGGCTGGGATACACATGGAACGGGATTAGATGGTTCTGTGGATTATGGTTTACATCAAAAATGCAGGCAAGTAGATAAAGCCGCTACAGCGCTATTATTAGATTTAGAACAACGTGGCTTATTAGATGAAACTTTGGTGGTTTGGGGAGGCGAATTTGGTCGAACCCCGATGCAAGAAAATAGAGAGGGTAAAAAACTAGCTTACTTTGGAAGAGACCATCATACAGAAGCTTTTACCATGTGGTTAGCTGGTGGTGGTATCAAACCTGGGGTATCGTATGGTGAAACGGACGACCTAGGTTATTCAACCATTTCAGGCAAAACATCTGTTTATGATCTGCAGGCTACAATTCTCCAGTGTTTGGGTTTCAACCATGAGGAATTTACCTATCCTTTCCAAGGTAGAAATTTCCGTCTAACAGACGTTTTCGGCAAAGTAATTGACCCTATTTTGGCATGAAAAACCTAATCATCATTTCTATTTTAGGTTTGGCTGGTTTTTTTGTGGGAAAGCAGTTTTGGGAAAAGGAGTCGCGTATCGACTACAACACCCAAGTTAAGCCCATCCTCAATAAAAACTGTATCAGCTGTCATGGGGGTGTCAAAAAACAAGGTGGATTTAGTCTTTTGTTTCGGGAGGAAGCTTTAGGAAAAACGAAATTCAATGCTGCGGCCATCGTACCCGGGCATCCAGAAAAATCAAGCTTCATTCAACGCTTGAGCTTACAAGACCCTGAAGAAAAAATGCCTTATAAAAGGCCCCCCTTATCCAAAAAAGAAATCGACATTTTAAGTCAGTGGGTCAAAGAAGGTGCCGAATGGGGCGAACATTGGGCCTATCAACCTGTCAAGAAACCAGCAGTGCCTTATAGCTCTTGGTGGAAACAAGCTCTTTCGTGGGTAGGCATAGAAGTCGGTTGGGAAGAAAATGAAATTGACCATTTTGTTGGGGCCAAACAAGCCGAAATGGACCTAGGTCATCAATCTAAAGCAAAAAAGGCCGACTTATTAAGGCGACTAAGCCTAGATCTAACTGGTCTTAGTCCAACAGAAGCGGAGTTTAAAGCATTTGAGATGGATGATTCAAAAGATGCTTATGAAAGAAAAGTAGATGAGCTATTGAAATCTCCACGATTTGGGGAAAAGTGGGCCAGCATGTGGATGGATTTAGCTAGATACGCTGATACGAAAGGATATGAAAAAGATGATAAACGAAGTATTTGGCGCTACCGCGATTACGTCATTGAATCCTTTAACCAAAACAAGGCATATGATCAATTTATCACCGAACAATTAGCTGGGGATTTATTACCCAATCCGAATGAAAGTCAATACATCGCCACAGCATTTCATCGGAATACTGCCAATAATGATGAAGGGGGAACAGAAGATGAGGAATTTAGAGTAGCTGCCATATTAGATCGGGTCAATACCACTTGGGAAACATTACAAGGAACCAGTTTTTCATGTGTTCAATGTCATTCTCATCCCTATGACCCTATTCGTCATGACGAATATTACCAATACATGGCTTATTTCAATAATACAAGGGATGAGGATGTACCAGATGAATCTCCTTATTACCGACATTTCAAATCGTCCGATCAAAAGCGAGTGGACTCCCTCCTCCTTTTTATTAAAAGTAAATTTCCCAAAGAACATCAAACTTGGAAACAAACGATCCAATTTGTAGAACCCAAAATACATCCACATTGGGCAGATGAATTTATCAATGGTGCGCTCCAAGACAATAAGTATTTAGCTGTTCGTCCTGGAGGATCAGTTCGATTTAAGGCGGTACCAATGAATGATAAAACAGAGATGCTGATTGCTTACAAAAATACCAATGATGCTCCCTCTCAATTGGTCATTCGACAAGGCTCTTTGAAAGGGAAGATTGTAGCTCAAATAAAACTGGATACGACCTTATCCGAAAAAGATGGTCTCAAAAAAGGAAATTGGGCGCATGGCTGGACCTATGCCTTTTATACCATTCCAGCTTTAGCAGGGAAACAAGATCTCTATTGGTCATTTAATAATAAAACGTGTAAGCCCGACCAAAATACAGCTGTTATAGGTTATTGGATGTTACTACCTAAAACACCTGAAGCATTAAAAAATACGTCCTTTTTAGCATTGGCCAAACAACTCATCAGTACTCAACCAGAGGGCACGACACCCGTATTATTGGAAAATCCAGCTGAATTTAAAAGGAACACGCCCGTATTTGAAAGAGGAAGCTGGCTGGTACCCGGTAAATATGTGGAAAGATCCATCCCAAACTTATTCGCTAAGCAATACCAGAAACCTGTTCGAAATAGATTGGAATTAGCTCAATGGATGAGCAGCCCTCAAAATCCATTGACCGCTCGGGTGGCAGTTAATCGATTCTGGGAACAACTCTTTGGCACTGGATTAGTAGAAACATTGGAAGATTTGGGTAGCCAGGGACTTTCCCCTAGTCATCAAGAACTGTTGGATTTTTTAGCTTACCAATTCCAATTTACCTATCAATATAAGCCCAAAGAATTTTTAAAATACCTAGTGATGTCGGCCACTTACCAACAAAGCTCCGAGTTCACCAAAGAGTCTATTGAAAAAGATCCCAATAATCGATATTTGAGTCATGGCCCTAGAATCCGACTAAGTCCTGAACAACTACGTGATCAAGCTTTGCTTTGGTCAGGATTATTATCCGCTAAAATCGGTGGCCCCAGCGTCATGCCTGAGCAGCCTGAAGGGATTTGGAATGCTCCATACAGTGGAATGAAATGGACTAAAAGTGATGGTGAGGACCAATGGCGTAGGTCATTATATACCTATTGGCGACGTAGCAGTCCTTATCCCACACAGGTTACTTTTGATGCGGGAACTCGTGATATTTGTTTGTCCAGACGAATCCGAACCAATACCCCGATGCAAGCACTCAATGCCTTAAATGATCCTGTTTTTATGGAATGTGCATTATTCTTTGCCCGGAAGTTTCCTCAAGAAAATGAAGAAAAATTCATTGAGAAGGCATTTTATCAGCTTTTTGGGAAAGAAATCCCTTCGGCAAAAAAGAAACATTTGGTGGATTTTTACCGACAGGTACATCCAGTCTATCAAAAGGACATTCGTAAGTGCCAAGAATTTTTACATCTTTGTCCGGATAATATCATTCCCCAAGATGCGTCTGCTTTAATCGCGCGAACGCTTGTTAGTAATATTCTATTTAACCTAGATGAAAGTATCAATAAACCGTAATACTCCACAACCTCTCAAAATCCTATGAACAAATCCATTCAACGCAGAGATTTTTTAAAAACTAGCTCCGTTTTAGTTGGCGGTAGCCTCTTATCAACCTCACACACTATGAAAAAAATTGCCCCGAAACCTGGCGAAATCGTTATAGGTCACAACAATTATAAATTTAAAGTTATTCCTAATTGGGGTATCTTGGATGCTGGCAAAAACCCTGTCAACGACTGCCATGAGATGGTGGAAGATGCCAAAGGTCGTTTGTTTTTATTAACCAATGAAACCAAAAACAATGTCTTGATTTATGATAAATCAGGAAAGTTATTAGACTCCTGGGGACATACTTACCCGGGTGCGCACGGTCTAACTATTTTAAATGAAGGAGGAGAACAGTTTTTATTGATTTGCGATAATACACGTCATCAAGTCATTAAAACTGATTTGAAAGGAAAAGAAATTTTCAAAATTGAATATCCTAAAGAAACTGGTGTGTATGATCATCCACATCAATTCGTTCCTACAGAAACAGCCGTGAACCCAAAAAATGGAGACATCTATGTGGCGGATGGTTATGGGGCCAATTATATCATTCAATATGATGCCAAAGGTAAATACATCCGTCATTTTGGTGGTAAAACCAATGATTACGATGACAACCTATTCAACTGCTGTCATGGTGTTTTAGTGGATACCCGTGATCCTAAAAACTGGACGCTCTTAGTAACCGACCGAGTGAATAATAGCTTAAAGCGCTTTACTTTAGATGGCAAGTTCATCACACGTTATCACCTTCCTGGTTCATTTGTTTGTCGACCTAATCTACATGGAGATCATATCGTGGCTGCTTGTTTCCGCAGTGGAGATGGAAATTGGCCAGGGTCTGGTTATGTACAAATTTTGGACAAAGACATGAAAGTTGTCTCTACACCTGGAGGTTCAGAACCTATTTATAAAAATGGGGTATTACAAAGACAGCATAAAGATGATGAGAATAAAGTATTCATCCATCCACATGATGTATATGCGGATTCTGACGACAACATCTATGTAGCACAATGGGCGTCTCAAAAAACTTACCCTATTAAATTGGAACGTATCGGCTAATATGATGCTGCTGTTGGACTCGGAGGGAATTCCTGATTGGATTCTATTTTTTGGTCATTTTCATCCCATGTTGGTGCATTTACCTATCGGTATGCTCCTCATGGGAATGATTTTATATGTATTTTCCAAAAAAGAGGAAGTCTCGAGACAAAAATCCATTGCCCCCATTTTATGGAGTACGGGAATTACTGCACTTATTTCATGTACCATGGGTTGGTGCTTATCCTTGGCTGGAGAATATGATACGGATACGCTGTTTTTACATCAATGGTTGGGTATTAGTCTAGCCTTGAGTTCATTGGCACTAGCCTATATGGCCCAATTTTGGTCCCTTGATTCCTTCATGTCTCGATTCTTTAAACCAGGATTGACCCTAGCATTTATCTTAGTGATGTGGACAGGGCATTTAGGGGGAAACTTAACTCATGGTTCCGATTATTTAAGTACTTACCTGCCTCAACCCTGGAGGGCATGGTTAGGCATGGCTCCTAGAGAACAAAAAAATGAACAAACAAAAGAGCAGCCAATAAAAATCAAAAACTTGCAGGAAGCGCTCATTTATCAAGATTTGATTCAACCAACTTTAAAACAAAAATGTTGGTCATGTCACAATGCCGAAAAGCAAAAAGGCAAACTTCGGATGGATAGTCCAGAATACATGCTAAAAGGTGGAGCCAATGGAGTCATTTTTGTGGCTGGCAAACCCGAAGAAAGCGACTTAATCAAACGGATCTTGTTAGATCCTTCCCATGAAGATCATATGCCACCCAAAGGGAAAGTGAACTTAACAGAGGATGAAATCACACTGCTGCAATGGTGGGTAAAAGAAGGAGCACATTTCAACAAAAAGATCTCGGAAATCCCCTTTGATGCTCGAATCAAAACGATACTAACAAAATATACCCAAGAAAATAAAAGCACTGAAAATTATATTTCGCCTATTTTAAAAGAGCAAATAGCTGCTGCCAATGAAGCAGACATCGAGAAGTTGAGAAAGCATCATGTATTAGTCATCGCGCTTAGCGCCGAAAAACCATTCTTAGAAGTCAATGCGATTAATGCCAAGAATATAGGAGATAAAGAGTTACAAGACTTAGACGGTATCAAGGAACAATTGGTTTCCCTAAAATTGGGAGGAACGAAAATAACGGATTCATTCCTGCAACAAATCAGTACATACCCAAGATTGATACATCTACAAATAGACCATACTCGAATCACTCAGCAAGGTCTTAGCTATTTAAGCTCACTCCAACACGTAGAAACGTTGAACTTAGTTGGGACAAACCTAACAGATGAAAGTGTTGTGGCTATCGCTAAATTAAAAGGATTGAGAAAAGTTTACCTATGGCAAACAAAGATTAGCGAAAAAGGTATAAAATTTCTTCATGAAAAATTGCCTAAGCTAATAATCGACCAAGGATGGAAGGGAAAATGGCCACTGGATACCCTAAATATCCCAATTAAAAAACCAGAATAGAGGTGTTCATATTTGCATCTTTCCACCTTACAAGCCTACTATTTTTACTCAATAAAGCGCCTTTTTGAGTCATATTCCATTTCAAATTTTGATTGGTTTAATCAAAAACTAATTCAAAACTACATGGAAATAGGCTCTTTAGGATTCAAAATAAGCCAAACTTGTGTTAAAACAGAGTTCATTTTTTCTATCCAACAGCCTAATCCTGTTTCCAAATTTAAATTCAAACAATTTTTCGATTTTTGCCGATAATTGAACTTTTCTAAGATTCCCCAAAAGTGCGTTTTTCGAACAATTTTTAAAATCTGCCCAGGGAGCCTCCAAACCATTTCATTTGTTCAAAATTTTTAATTGAGTACAAATGTCGATACAGATTATTTCTACAACAAAAATGCAATTATTAGATTTACGTGAATTATAATCTCAAAGAGAACGTAAAAATCTCTGAGGCATTGTATCCTGTTCCTAAATTATATATGAAAAAATCGTCTACTCGGCTGCAAAGTCTATGTGATGCACTGACCGTATTTGGTGAGGAATATCATACAAATTCAATCCTGTTTTTTGCTTCTGTTAATTCATTCAGGGACTAATCCTCTGGACAAATTATCTATGTTAACTATTTGATTAGAAAATCTGTGTTCTCAAAAATTATATGAAAGTGTCTCACAATACCTATTTTAAAACATTGAAACGGTTCCCATCTTTGCTATCAATTTTGGTGTTTCTTTCAATGCTATTGGTTTCTACGCTAGAAGCAAATGGCATGGAGAAAAATTCCGCATTAGATTATCCAAAAATTAACACTTCCACCGAGTTGTCGTTAAACTTCCATGCACCTATTAAGTCTCAGGCAGGAATGGATGTGGTATTTTTTGATCAAACTCCAGGTAAGCCTAAAAGTCCAGAAGAGCTGCGTATCATTCAGGCCAATAAAGAGGTAAATAAGCTCTTGTTTCAATTGTTTCAAAAATCAAATTACCAAGACTTATTATTTTCCTATTTCCCTGGAAATAAATCAAAATCGGATTTAGCTTTTACTTTAAAAGTAGAAGAACTGCGTAATGCTGTTTTGAATCAGGGGTTTAATATACCTGTTCAGTTATTAAATTGGTCGGTTATCAATGGAGCCATGGCAGCCTATGCCAACCACGGTCCAACGGGTAAACCTATCATATTCTTCAATGAAGAATACGTGGCAGGTAAAGCATCATTCTTTTACCCAGAAGCCAATGATCGCCAGATGGTGGGCTTATTATTGCAAGAATATGGACATGCGATTGACTTTTATTTAAATGGAGAAATTGACTCTCCTGGTGATGAAGGAGCCTTATTTGCTGCCCAAGAAATGGGGTATACATTGGCCCTCGAAGAAATTAAAGGAGCCAAATTGCGCGATGATAGCAACCGTATTTTAGTTTACGGAAAAACAATTCATGTTGAGGAAGCTGCTTTAGTGACTCAAAGTATATGGCCAGCCGCTAAAGGGTCTGGTTCAACTGTCAATATCAATGGCGCTAAAGTTAGTGGGAGTAATTTCCGTTTTGAAACCGTTTGTTCTGGTGGAGGTACTAACTGTAACTTTTCAGGTACTGCTGGTGGTGGTGGCTCGGCTGTAGTAACTTTTACTTACAAAACTACAGGTGGAAGTATTTCATCACCAGTAACAGGTGAAATCAACTGGCGTGATCAAAGTGGTAGCCCTAACTCCGTGTACTTTAACCAATATAGTTCAGGAACTACACTATCCAATCAAGGATATATCATTGTCTTATTAGTTAATGCAACAACAAATGCCTATACTTCTTCTTCCTCATTAAGTGGTAATAATGGCCCAGCGGGTACCGCTTTGGACAGTTATGCTACGACCAACGCTCCATCTACTGCTAATTCTACATTAACTCCTGCAAGTACAACAGGTGTCATTGCAGACCAAAGAACTACGACTTTAACCGTAACAGCAAAAAATGCTGGGGGTACAGCTTTAACTGGTGCCACTGTTACATTAGCTCAATTTTCAGATGTCGGCTTAATTAGTCCAACCACTAAATCAACCATTAGTCCGTCGAGTGCAACAACGGATGCCAGTGGTATCGCTACTTTTACAGTAAGTAGCACCATTGCCCCGCAAACCATTTATTATCAAGCTACAGTTGTGGCCTCAGGATTTGAATCCATCCTAACAGGATCTGCTTCAGTAGGTTATGTAGTAGGCCCCGTAGCTAAATTACAAGTCTTAATGCCTGGTGAAACAGCCGATCCAGGTTCAGCAACAGGTAAAACGGGCACTCCAACTGACCAAGCTGCTGGTTCAAACACAACAGTTACCGTCAATGCCGTGGATGCATGGTGGAACAAAATTACGGCTTCAACTCCTACTGTAGTCATTACAACCAGTGATCCAAATGATACGCATCCTTCCAGCGCAGCATTAAGTGCCGGAACAGGTACATTTACTGTTTCATTCAGAACAGCAGGAAATCAAACCGTAACGGCAACTGACCAAGCTGCCACATTAACGGCCAATACAGGTTCTACGACACTTGTAACCGCTGGAACTGTCAATAAACTACAAGTAATCATGCCAGGAGAAACAGCTGCTCCGGGTACAACTACTGGTAAAACAGGTACACCAACAGCTCAAACTGCAGGTTCCTCATTTAACTTTACCGTCAATGCGGTGGATGCCTATTGGAATCTTGTTTCCTCCGCTACCCCCACTGCTGTTATTACTTCTTCAGATGGGCAAGCAACCCTTCCAAGTAGTGCTGCTTTGGCAAGTGGAACAAAACAATTTGCCCTAACATTTAAAACTGCCGGAAATCAAACTGTTACTGCTACTGACCAAGCTGCTACACTAACAGCCAATACTGGAGCAAGTACTGTGGTGAACGCAGGAGCAGCCAGTAAGCTAAGCTACTCCGTTCAACCAAGTAATGCTACAGCCGCATCTTCTATTTCACCTGCTATTAAAGTAAGAATTGAAGATGCCAATGGCAACTTGACAAGTTCAACAGCCAATGTAACTTTAGCCATAGGAACCAATCCTGCTTCTGGAACCCTTTCTGGGACACTAACTCAAGCAGCAGTAGCAGGTGAAGCGACCTTCTCTAATATAAGTATTAACAATACCGGAACAGGGTATACTCTTGTTGCATCCAGTGGAGCGCTAACCACTGCTACATCAAACACGTTCAACATTGTAACATCAACTCCAAGTAAATTAACGTTTGGGACCCAACCAGCCAATACTGTTGCTGGAGCAACCATGTCGAATGTGACTGTAAGAGTAGAGGATGCCTCCAATAATTTAGTATCCACAGCTACCAACAGTGTAACTTTAGCCATAAATACGAACCCTGGATCTGGAACTTTATCTGGTACAGTAACTAGAAATGCAGTAAATGGTATAGCTACTTTCAATGATCTGTCTATCAACAAAACAGGAACAGGTTATAATTTCTCTGCAACAAGTGGAGTGCTAACTGGTGCTACTTCATCCAACTTTAACATTACGCCTGGTGCTGCAGACGCTACTGCTTCTACGTTAACTCCCACTTCGGCTAGTATTGTCGCCAATGGTTCTTCTACTCAGGTGTTAACCGTAACTGCCAAAGATGCTAATGGTAATAACTTAACTGCTGGGGGCTCTACTGTCACCATCACTAAATCTTCAGGCACTGGTACCATCAGTTCTGTTACTGATAATGGGAACGGTACATATACCGCTACGGTAACTTCTCCAACGGCTACTGGTTCTGGTGTATTCGTAGCTACCTTAGGGGCTGCTGCTGTGAAAAGTGGTACGGGTTCTCAAACTCAATCCACCATTACATATACGCCAGGTACTGCAGATGCTACCGCTTCTACTTTAACTCCGACTTCGGCTAGTATTGTAGCCAATGGGTCTTCTACTCAGGTGTTAACCGTAACTGCCAAAGATGCTAATGGTAATAACTTAACTGCTGGCGGTTCTACTGTCACCATCACCAAATCTTCTGGTTCTGGTACTATTGGTTCGGTTACTGATAATGGGAACGGTACTTATACCGCTACTGTCACTTCTCCAACAGCTACTGGTTCTGGTGTATTCGTAGCTACCTTAGGTGCTGCTGCTGTGAAAAGTGGTACGGGGTCTCAAACACAATCCACCATTACATATACGCCAGGTGCTGCGGATGCTACCGCTTCTACGTTAACTCCGACTTCGGCTAGTATTGTCGCCAATGGGTCTTCTACTCAGGTGTTAACCGTAACTGCCAAAGATGCTAATGGTAATAACTTAACTGCTGGTGGCTCTACTGTTACCATCACTAAATCTTCGGGTTCTGGTACCATCGGTTCAGTTACTGATAATGGGAACGGTACATATACTGCTACTGTCACTTCTCCAACGGCTACTGGCTCTGGTGTATTCGTGGCTACCTTAGGTGCAGCTGCTGTGAAAAGTGGTACGGGTTCTCAAACACAATCCACCATTACATATACGCCAGGTGCTGCAGACGCTACTGCTTCTACCTTGACTCCTACTTCGGCTAGTATTATCGCCAACGGGTCTTCTACTCAAGTGTTAACCGTAACTGCCAAAGATGCTAATGGTAATAACTTAACTGCTGGCGGCTCTACTGTCACCATCACCAAATCTTCGGGTTCTGGTACTATTGGTTCGGTTACTGATAATAGCAATGGTACTTATACCGCTACGGTCACTTCTCCTACTGCCGCTGGTTCTGGTGTATTCGTGGCTACCTTAGGTGCTGCCGCTGTGAAAAGTGGTACGGGGTCTCAAACGCAATCCACCATTACATATACGCCAGGTGCTGCAGATGCTACTGCTTCTACCTTGACTCCGACTTCGGCTAGTATTGTAGCTGATGGTTCTAGCACACAGGTATTAACCGTAACTGCTAAAGATGCCAATGGTAATAACTTAACTGCTGGGGGCTCTACTGTTACCATCACTAAATCTTCTGGTTCTGGTACCATCGGTTCAGTTACTGATAATAGCAATGGTACTTATACCGCTACGGTCACTTCCCCTACTGCCGCTGGTTTTGGTGTATTCGTGGCTACCTTAGGTGCTGCTGCTGTGAAAAGTGGTACGGGTTCTCAAACACAATCAACCATTACCTATACCGCTGGTACTGCAACTAAATTAGTGGTTTCCAATATAGCTCAACAAACTGCTGGAACGGGATTCGCTGTAACTGTTACTCTAACTGATGTGAACGGTAACCCTGTTTTAGCTACTGCGGATGGAACTGTTACATTAACTCGTAAAACAGGTACGGGAACTTTAGGTGGTACACTAACTGGAACTATTCTTACTGGTAATAGTGCTGTGACTATCTCTGGGGTCACTTATACCAAAGCTGAAACGGGTGTTGTATTAACTGCCACAGGATCGGTTGCAGGGAATGTGTCTGGTAAAACAGGTGACTCTAATGCATTCAATGTTGTCGCAGGGGCTGCGGATGCTACTGCTTCTACCTTGACTCCTACTTCGGCTAGTATTGTCGCCAATGGTTCTTCTACTCAAGTGTTAACCGTAACTGCCAAAGATGCCAATGGTAATAACTTAACTGCTGGGGGCTCTACGGTCACCATCACCAAATCTTCGGGTTCTGGTACTATTGGTTCGGTTACTGATAATGGTAATGGTACTTATACCGCTACGGTCACTTCCCCTACTGCCGCTGGTTCTGGTGTATTCGTGGCTACCTTAGGTGCTGCTGCTGTGAAAAGTGGTACGGGTTCTCAAACACAATCAACCATTACATATACGCCAGGTGCTGCGGATGCTACCGCTTCTACTTTGACTCCTACTTCGGCTAGTATTGTAGCTGATGGTTCTACCACACAGGTGTTAACCGTGACTGCTAAAGATGCTAATGGCAATAACTTAACTGCTGGGGGCTCTACGGTCACCATCACTAAATCTTCTGGTTCTGGTACTATTAGTTCAGTTACTGATAATAGCAATGGTACTTATACCGCTACTGTCACTTCTCCTACTGCCGCTGGTTCTGGTGTATTTGTGGCAACATTAGGTGCTGCTGCTGTGAAAAGTGGTACGGGTTCTCAAACACAATCAACCATTACATATACGCCAGGTGCTGCAGATGCTACCGCTTCTACTTTAACTCCTACTTCGGCTAGTATTGTAGCTGATGGTTCTAGTACACAGGTCTTAACCGTAACTGCTAAAGATGCTAATGGTAATAACTTAACTGCTGGGGGCTCTACGGTCACCATCACGAAATCTTCTGGTACTGGTACCATTGGTTCGGTTACTGATAATGGGAACGGTACATATACCGCTACGGTCACTTCCCCTACTGCCGCTGGTTCTGGTGTATTCGTGGCTACCTTAGGTGCTGCTGCTGTGAAAAGTGGTACGGGTTCTCAAACACAATCAACCATTACCTATACTGCTGGTACTGCTACTAAATTAGTCGTTTCCAATATAGCTCAACAAACTGCTGGAACAGGATTCTCTGTAACAGTTACATTAACAGATGTCAATGGTAACCCTGTGTTAGCTACAGCGGACGGAACCGTTACTATAACTCGTAAAACAGGTACGGGGACTTTAGGTGGTACACTAATAGGAACTATTCTAACTGGTAATAGTGCTGTGACTATCTCTGGGGTCACTTATACCAAAGCAGAAACAGGTGTTGTATTAACTGCCACAGGATCGGTTGCAGGTAATGTCTCTGGTAAAACAGGTGACTCTAATGCATTCAATGTTGTCGCAGGAGCTGCTACTCAATTAGCCATTTCTAACATTTCTACACAAACAGCAGGTACGGGATTTGCCGTTACTGTCACATTATTAGATGCGAATGGTAATACAGTGAATGCTACAGCAGATGGCACCGTAACCTTAACATTAAAAACAGGTACTGGTACTTTAGGTGGTACCGTAACTGGAACTATTCTTACTGGTAATAGTGCTGTGACTATCTCTGGGGTAACTTATACCAAAGCAGAAACAGGTGTTGTATTAACTGCCACTGGATCTGTTGCAGGAAATGTTTCTGGCAAAACAGGTGATTCCAATGCATTCTCAGTGAATCCGGGAGCAGTAGACGCTGCTAAATCAACCATTTCTCCTACTGCTGCAAGTATTACAGCCAATGGTTCTTCTACTCAGGTGTTAACCATCACTGCTAAAGATGCTAATAGTAATAATGTGGGAGTTGGTGGTGCTACCGTAATTATATCACGACATCTGGGAACAGGTGTTGTAGGTGGAGTTAGTGATGTTGGAGATGGAACTTATACCGCAACAGTTACTTCCCCAACGACTGTTGGTACAGGTGAATTCATCGCAACCATTGATGGGGCCAATGTTCAAAATGGTACAGGTTCTAGACAACATAGTGTCATTACTTATACAGTAGGGGCAGCAGCTAAACTTTCATTTCAAGTTCAACCAAGTAACACGGCATCACTGGCCTCTATTAATCCAGCTGTAAAAGTTAGAATCGAAGATATTAATGGTAATTTAACCACATCTACCGCTAACGTTACCATTGATTTTGGAACCAATGCTGGATCAGGAACCTTATCTGGCACCAAAACAGTTGCCGCTGTAAGTGGAGTCGCTACATTTAGTGACTTGTCCATCAATAATACAGCCAATGGATATACCCTGACTGCTACAAGTTCCGGGTTAACAAGCGCCACTTCCAACACCTTTAATATTTCCAATTCAGGTGCTGCGAAATTGGCATTTAGTGTACAACCAAGTAATGCCACTGCAGGTTCTAGCATCAGTCCAGCCATCAAAGTTCAGATACTAGATGCAGCAGGCAACCCAACTACAGCCACGGACAATATTACTTTGTCAATCGATACCAATCCTGCATCGGGCACACTTTCAGGGACCTTGACTCAGGCTGCCGTAGCTGGTGAGGCTACTTTCTCAGATATTTCGATCAATAAATCAAGTGCCTCTTCATATAAGTTAAAAGCTACTAGTGGATCGCTCACTGAAACTATTTCAAATACATTTATCATATCCCCAAATACCCCAACAACGATTACAGTGACAGATATCACTCCATCTGTTGGTGTGTTGGGTATCAATAACAATATTGTCCGAGTAAATTTATTAGATGCCTATGGTAACTTCTCTCCAGCGCCATCTAATATTGGAGTAGAACTAAGTTTATTTATTGGAGCGACTGATAGGACTTCTGATGGAATTGAAAGAACGAACGCTTCTAATGTGGTTCAATCTAATCCTATTCAAGCAACTATCCCAACCAGTTCCTATTATACCGATATCTCATATGTTCGATATAAAGTATCAACAATTGATAAAACAACCAATCCATATTCCGTTAACACAAATGCTACCATCAAAGCAGCTAAATATACTGTAGGTGGCCCAAGTTTAACAACTGGCACTAGTGCTGCTTTTAGAATTGTAGAAGGAAAAATATATTCTCCGAAAACAACAGGAAATTGGAATGCTGTAACCTGGGCCATATCCTCGGATGGAGGTACCTCCTTTACAGATACGGTAGGGATTAAATACATCTATGACAAATATGATATCGTTAAAATACCAACCGGAATCACCACGACGCTAAGCCAAGATGTTTCCTTATATAGTATGATTATCGATGGTACTTTTGATCTTACAACAAGCGGAACCCTTACTTTAAATCACCATTCAGGTATAGATGGAGAGTACAATGTCCATACGCATGGTACATTTAAAAACTCTGGTGGAACCTTTACAAATACCAATGAGTCTGGTAATGGATTCTTACCTAATTTCCATGGTGGTACCTATTGGCATGCAAGAGATGGAGGAGCTATACCAAAAGCATTATGGAATACGCTTACAAGTAGTGCCTTAACGAAAGTCACTGGACTAAGTTCAACTTCATTGACTGGAGGATTTGATCAAGCATTTTTGAATTTCGAATGGGATAACTCCTATACGGGTCAGATCATGCATGGTAATGTTAGCATTGCTAAAGACTTCTATTTAAAAAGTGGTGCATTCTCCATTGGAGACAATAATACCCTAACATTAAATGAAACCGTTAATGGTTCAAGTGGAGGTAAATTAAAAGGAACGACACTTTCTACCTTACACGTTAACACGACAAGTGGAAGTCCTACATTGGATTTTGCATCTGGTGGACAAAGTTTAAAAGAACTGAAAGTCAATGTAACTGGAGGGTCTTCATTAACGATACCTTCTGATTTAAACATCAATAATACATTAAACTTGGTATCAGGACATGTGGTAATGGGTAATAATAAAAAGCTCATTTTCCCCATTGATGCCACTATTACAGGTGCCGCTGATACCCGCTATGTGGAAGGTACTATTTCTCGAGTTATTCCAAAACAAACAGATCCATCCGTTGAATTTCCAATTGGTGATGCCACAGCATATACTCCCGTAACCTTAGATTTTGTAGGTAGAACATCCTCTTCTACAGATTTAACCATTGAATCTTCTACCAATTCTTTAGCTGATAATGCATCCATTAATGGTTCTGGTATTCGTGGAGATAAATACGTCAAAAGAAAATGGCGTGTAACAGATGGAAGTGGAGCCGCAGCTAATGGCTTTACTACTTATAACATTACATTAGGATTCCCTAATGGTGATATTGCAGGGTCAGCCAGCCTTGCTAACATGATTGTTCGTAAAAACTCAGGCTCTTGGAAAGCCCCAAGTGGACATGTGCGTGTCGATGGAACAACCAAAACTATTAAAGGACAAGGGTTTAACTCATTCTCTGACTTTTTTATTGGAGAAACCACAGGTGCTACTAGCTTTACCTTAAACAGTCCTGCAGATATCACCACTGGCACTAGAGCTGCCTATGTTGGTACTCGATTAGATGCAGGATTATTGCCTTATACAACAGGAGCCCTAACAGCTTATTTAACTTCTACCAATAGCGGTGTATTTTATGATGCCGCAAGTGGAGGTAACGTCATAACAAGCATTGATTTTGCAGATGGCTCTTCTACCGTTAATTTCTGGTTCGAGAAGAATACCGTTGCTTCCTATACCGTAACAATGTCTGATGCCACCCCAGCAGATGCTGGAGCTGGTATAGCAGATGCTACAGATAACATCGCAGTTACCGTTGGTGCAGTTGATGCAACAGCTTCTACCTTGACCCCAACTGTAGCTAATATTACTGCTAATGGTTCATCCACACAAGTATTAACTGTTACGGCGAAAGATGCCTATGGAAATACGAGAAGTACAGGAGGTGATGTAGTAACCATTACAAAACAATCTGGAACAGGAAGTATCAGTAGCGTTAGTGACGTAGGTAATGGAACATATACTGCTACAGTAACTTCTCCTAGCTCAACAGGAACGGGAGTTTTTGTAGCTACATTAGGAGGAGCACAAGTAAAAAATGGTACTGGTTCTCAAACTCAATCCACCATAACTTATTCTGAGGGAGCTGCTTCTAAATTAGTTATCACCAATATTGGTACCAAAACAGCTGGCGCAACTTTCAGTGTTATCGTAAACTTAACCGATGCCAATGGAAACACAGTAAATGCGACAGCGGATGGGACAGTGACTCTAAGCTTGAAAACGGGTACAGGTACTCTAGGTGGCACATTGACCGGTACCATATTTAGTGGAAGAAGTGATGTTACATTTACTGGAATTACCTATACCAAAGCAGAAACAGGTGTTGTATTTACTGTTACAGGATCGGTTGCTGGGAATGTCTCTGGTAAAACAGGTGATTCCAATGCATTCAATGTTGTCGCAGGGGCCGCAGATGCTACTGCTTCTACTTTAACTCCTACTTCGGCTAGCATTGTAGCTGATGGTTCTACCACACAGGTGTTAACCGTGACTGCTAAAGATGCCAATGGTAATAACTTAACTGCTGGGGGCTCTACTGTCACTATCACCAAATCTTCGGGTACTGGTACCATCAGTTCGGTTACTGATAATAGCAATGGTACTTATACAGCTACGGTCACTTCTCCTACTGCCGCTGGTTCTGGTGTATTTGTGGCAACATTAGGTGCTGCCGCTGTGAAAAGTGGTACAGGTTCTCAAACACAATCAACCATTACCTATACCGCTGGTACTGCCACTAAATTAGTTGTTTCAACTATTTCTGGACAAACAGCTGGTACTGGATTCCCTGTAACTATTACTCTAACGGATGCAAACGGTAATCCTGTTTTAGCTACAGCCGATGGAACAGTAACTCTAAGCTTGAAAACTGGTACAGGTACTTTGGGTGGTACAGTGACTGGAACTATTCTAACTGGTAATAGTGCTGTAACTATCTATGGAGTAACCTATACCAAAGCAGAAACAGGTGTTGTATTAACTGCCACAGGATCGGTTGCAGGTAATGTGTCTGGTAAAACAGGTGATTCGAATGCATTCAATGTTGTGCCGGGAGCTGCAGATGCTACCGCTTCTACCTTGACTCCTACTTCGGCTAGCATTGTAGCTGATGGTTCTACCACACAGGTGTTAACCGTGACTGCTAAAGATGCTAATGGCAATAACTTAACTGCTGGGGGCTCTACGGTCACCATCACTAAATCTTCTGGTTCTGGTACTATTAGTTCGGTTACTGATAATAGCAATGGTACTTATACCGCTACGGTAACTTCTCCTACTGCCGCTGGTTCTGGTGTATTTGTGGCAACATTAGGTGCTGCCGCTGTGAAAAGTGGTACGGGTTCTCAAACACAATCCACCATTACCTATACTGCTGGTACTGCTACTAAATTGGTCGTTTCCAATATAGCTCAACAAACTGCTGGAACAGGATTCTCTGTGACAGTTACATTAACAGATGTCAATGGTAACCCTGTTTTAGCTACTGCGGATGGAACCGTTACATTAACTCGTAAAACAGGTACGGGAACTTTAGGTGGTACACTAACTGGAACTATTCTAACTGGGAATAGTGCTGTGACTATCTCTGGGGTCACTTATACCAAAGCTGAAACAGGTGTTGTATTAACTGCCACAGGTTCTGTTGCAGGGAATGTTTCAGGTAAAACGGGTGATTCGAATGCATTCAATGTTGTGCCAGGGGCCGCAGATGCTACTGCTTCTACTTTAACTCCTACTTCGGCTAGCATTGTAGCTGATGGTTCTACCACACAGGTGTTAACCGTGACTGCTAAAGATGCCAATGGTAATAACTTAACTGCTGGGGGCTCTACTGTCACTATCACCAAATCTTCGGGTACTGGTACCATCAGTTCGGTTACTGATAATAGCAATGGTACTTATACAGCTACGGTCACTTCTCCTACTGCCGCTGGTTCTGGTGTATTTGTGGCAACATTTGGTGCTGCCGCTGTGAAAAGTGGTACAGGTTCTCAAACACAATCAACCATTACCTATACCGCTGGTACTGCCACTAAATTAGTTGTTTCAACTATTTCTGGACAAACAGCTGGTACTGGATTCCCTGTAACTGTTACATTAACAGATGTGAATGGTAACCCTGTCAATGCTACCGCCGATGGTACAGTGACGCTAAGCTTGAAAACTGGTACAGGTACTTTGGGTGGTACAGTGACTGGAACCATAACTTTGGGTTCTAGTGCAGTAACCATTTCAGGAGTCACTTACACTAAAGCAGAAACAGGTGTTGTATTTACTGTTACAGGATCGGTTGCTGGGAATGTCTCTGGTAAAACGGGTGATTCGAATGCATTCAATGTTGTTGCAGGGGCTGCAGATGCTACTGCTTCTACTTTAACTCCTACTTCGGCTAGTATTGTAGCTGATGGTTCTACCACACAAGTGTTAACCGTAACTGCCAAAGATGCTAATGGTAATAACTTAACTGCTGGTGGCTCCACTGTCACCATCACCAAATCTTCGGGTACTGGTACCATCAGTTCGGTTACTGATAATAGCAATGGTACTTATACCGCTACTGTCACTTCTCCTACTGCCGCTGGCTCTGGTGTATTTGTGGCAACATTAGGTGCTGCCGCTGTGAAAAGTGGAACAGGTTCTCAAACTCAATCAACCATTACCTATACCGCTGGTACTGCCACTAAATTAGTTGTATCAACTATTTCGGGACAAACAGCTGGTACTGGATTCGCTGTAACAGTTACGCTAACGGATGTGAACGGTAACCCTGTCAACGCTACGGCAGATGGAACAGTGACGCTAAGCTTGAAAACAGGTACGGGTACTTTGGGTGGTACAGTGACAGGAACCATGACTTTGGGTTCAAGTGCTGTAACTATCTCAGGAGTGACTTATACCAAAGCAGAAACAGGTGTTGTATTAACTGCTACAGGTTCGGTTGCTGGTAATGTTTCTGGTAAAACAGGTGATTCGAATGCATTCAATGTTGTTGCAGGGGCTGCAGATGCTACTGCTTCTACCTTGACTCCTACTTCGGCTAGCATTGTAGCTGATGGTTCTACCACACAGGTGTTAACGGTAACTGCCAAAGATACTAATGGTAATAGCTTAACTGCTGGTGGCTCTACTGTCACCATTACTAAATCTTCGGGTACTGGTACCATCAGTTCGGTTACTGATAATAGCAATGGTACTTATACCGCTACTGTCACTTCTCCTACTGCCGCTGGTTCTGGTGTATTTGTGGCAACATTAGGTGCTGCCGCTGTGAAAAGTGGTACAGGTTCTCAAACCCAATCAACTATAACTTATACCGCTGGTACTGCTACTAAACTAGTCGTTTCGACTATTTCTGGACAAACAGCTGGTACTGCATTCGCTGTAACTGTTACTCTAACGGATGCAAACGGTAACCCTGTCAATGCTACCGCCGATGGTACAGTGACGCTAAGCTTGAAAACTGGTACAGGTACTTTAGGTGGTACAGTGACAGGAACCATGACTTTGGGTTCAAGTGCCGTAACTATCTCTGGAGTGACTTATACCAAAGCTGAAACAGGTGTTGTATTAACTGCCACAGGTTCTGTTGCTGGTAATGTGTCTGGTAAAACAGGTGATTCGAATGCATTCAATGTAGTGCCTGGGGCCGCGTCTAAATATTTAGTAACTAGTAGTAATTACTCTCCAGTGGTAAGTGGAACAGTAACCATCACGGCACAATTAGTAGATGCAAATAATAATCCAGTAAGTACTTCAAATAAAACCGTTACTTGGTCGAAAAGTGATGTCAATGGATCATTCTCTTCGGCAACTAGTACAACCGATGCCAATGGAACTGCGACTGTAACTTTTACAGCACATACAGTGGCGAATACTGTTACTACGATCACAGCAACAGACAATACAAGTTTAACAGGTACTACATCCAATATCACATCGGATGCAAGTGGAGCCTCTAAATTAGTTATTTCAAATATAGCTCAACAAACAGCTGGTACAGGATTCTCAGTAATAGTTACTTTAACTGACGTAAACGGTAACCCTGTCAATGCTACGGCTGATGGTACTGTTACTTTAACTAGAAAAACAGGTACGGGTACTTTAGGTGGTACACTAACTGGAACTATTTTATCTGGCAATAGTGCTGTAACGATCTCTGGGGTCACTTATACTAAAGCAGAAACAGGTGTTGTATTAACTGCCACAGGATCTGTTGCGGGTAATGTCAATGGTAAAGTAGGCGATTCCAATGCATTCACCGTAGTAGCGGGAGCTGGTGCTAAATATATTGTAACCAGTAGTAACACTTCTCCAATTGCAGGAAGTACAGTGACAATTACGGCCCAATTAGTAGATGCCAATAACAATCCAGTTACTACTTCAAATAAAACCATTACTTGGTCGAAAAGCGATGTCAATGGTTCTTTCTCATCGGCAACTAGTACAACTGATGCCAATGGAACTGCGACAGTAACATTTACCACACATACAGTTTCTGGCACATCCACGACCATTACGGCAACAGATAATACTAGTTTAACAGGTACTTCCGCTGGATTTAGTTCTACTGTAGGAACAGCTAATAAATTAGTCGTTTCGACTATCGCTCAACAAACAGCTGGTACTGGATTCTCCGTAACCGTTACTTTAACCGATGCAAACGGTAATGCCGTGAATGCTACGGCAGATGGAACCGTAACTTTAACTAGAAAAACAGGTACGGGCACTTTAGGAGGTACATTGACTGGAACCATAACTTTGGGTTCTAGTGCAGTAAGTATCTCTGGAGTAACCTATACCAAAGCGGAAACAGGTGTTGTATTAACTGCGACTGGATCTGTTGCAGGTAATGTCAATGGTAAAACGGGGGATTCCAATGCATTCACCGTGGTGCCTGGGGTCGCCTCTAAATATTTAGTTACAAGTAGTTCTTCTTCCCCTGCTGCAGGAGGTACAGTAACCATCACGGCCCAATTAGTAGATGCTAATAATAACCCAGTAAGTACTTCGGGTAAAACCATTACTTGGTCGAAAAGCGATGCCAATGGTTCATTCTCATCAGCAACAAGTACAACTGATGCCAATGGAACTGCTACCGTAACTTTTACAGCACATACGGTTGCAGGAACTTCTACCACCATCACAGCAACAGATAATACTAGCTTGACTGGTACTACATCGACCATCACTGCGGGTTCTGGTGGAGCTACTAAATTAGTGGTTTCTACTATCGCTCAACAAACGGCTGGTACAGGATTCTCCGTAACGGTTACTTTAACCGATGCAAACGGTAATGCCGTGAATGCTACGGCAGACGGAACTGTTACGTTAACAAGAAAAACAGGTACGGGTACTTTAGGTGGTACAGTAACAGGAACCATAACTTTAGGTTCTAGTGCAGTAACCATCTCAGGTGTAACTTATACCAAAGCTGAAACAGGTGTTGTATTAACTGCTACAGGTTCTGTTGCTGGTAATGTTTCTGGTAAAACAGGTGATTCGAATGCATTCAATGTTGTTGCAGGGGCTGCAGATGCTACTGCTTCTACCTTGACTCCGACTTCGGCTAGCATTGTAGCTGATGGTTCTACCACACAGGTGTTAACCGTAGCTGCTAAAGATGCTAATGGTAATAACTTAACTGCTGGGGGCTCCACTGTCACCATCACCAAATCTTCAGGTTCTGGTACTATTAGTTCAGTTACTGATAATAGCAATGGTACTTATACCGCTACTGTCACTTCTCCTACTGCCGCTGGTTCAGGTGTATTCGTGGCTACCTTAGGTGCTGCTGCTGTTAAAAGTGGAACGGGTTCTCAAACACAATCTACCATAACTTATACAGCTGGTACTGCTACAAAATTGGTCGTTTCCAATATAGCTCAACAAACTGCTGGAACGGGATTCTCTGTGACAGTTACATTAACAGATGTCAATGGTAACCCTGTTTTAGCTACGGCTGACGGAACCGTTACTTTAACAAGAAAAACAGGTACGGGTACTTTGGGAGGTACAGTGACAGGGACCATCACTTTGGGTTCTAGTGCAGTAACCATTTCAGGTGTAACTTATACCAAAGCGGAAACAGGTGTTGTATTAACTGCTACAGGTTCTGTTGCGGGTAATGTTTCTGGTAAAACGGGTGATTCCAATGCATTCACTGTAGTGCCAGGGGCCGCGTCTAAATATTTAGTTACAAGTAGTTCTACTTCCCCTGCTGCCGGTGGTACAGTAACCATCACTGCCCAATTATTGGATGCAAATAATAATCCAGTTACTAGTTCAGGTAAAACAGTTACTTGGTCAAAAAGTGATGCCAATGGATCATTCTCATCAGCTACTAGTACAACTGATGCCAATGGAACTGCAACAGTAATTTTCACTTCACATTCAGTTGCAGGAACTACAACAACTATTACTGCTACAGATAATACGAGCTTAACCGGAACTTCTCCAACGATCACTTCTGGTTCAGGTGGAGCTACTAAATTGGTTGTTTCTACCATTGCTGGTCAAACAGCTGGAACAGCTTTCGCAGTTACAGTTACTTTAACAGATGCCAACGGTAACCCAGTCAATGCTTCTACGAATGGAACGGTTACATTAACATTGAAATCGGGCAATGGAACACTTGGAGGAACACTTACAGGAACTATTACTTCAGGTTCTAGTGCAGTAACGATTTCAGGTGTAACCTATACCAAAGCAGAATCAGGTGTTTCTTTAACAGCTACAGGTTCTGGATCAGGTAATGTGACTGGAAAAACAGGCGATTCTAATACATTCTCTGTTGTAGCTGGTGCAGGTGCTAAATACATTGTCACTAGTAGCAACACTTCTCCAACTGCGGGTGGAACAGTAACTATTACTGCCCAATTAGTAGATGCTAATAACAATCCAGTTACTAGTTCAGGTAAAACAGTTACTTGGTCAAAAAGCGATGTCAATGGTTCTTTCTCATCAGCAACTAGCACTACTGATGCCAATGGAATTGCGACAGTAACCTTTACAACACATACAGTTTCTGGCACATCAACGACCATTACGGCTACAGATAATACCAGTTTAACAGGTACTTCCGCTGGATTTAGTTCTGTTGCTGGTGCTGCATCTAAATTAGTAGTTCGTACGATTGCTAGTCAAGCAGCAGGTGGAGCCTTCCCTGTAACCGTTACACTCACGGATGCTAATGGCAATCCAGTGAATGCCACAGCAAATGGAACAGTTACCTTAACTTTAAAAACAGGTACAGGTACCTTGGGAGGAACCTTAACAGGAACCATAACGGCTGGTTCTAGCACGGTCACTATTTCAGGCGTCAGCTATACCAAATTAGAATCAGGGGTTGTTTTAACCGCAACAGGTTCTGGCTCTGGTAATGTTTCAGGTAAATCTGGTGATTCCAATGCATTCAATGTCAATGCTGGTGGCGCCAATAGATTCATTATCTCTACAATCACAGATAAAGTAGCATTAAACACATTCTCTGTTACTGCTACATTAGTGGATGCCAATGACAATCTTGTAAATGCAGATGTCAATACAACAGTAACATTAAGTGTGAAAACGGGAACTGGTACATTAGGTGGTACAATTAGTGGAACCCTACTGAATGGCAACTCAAGTGTTACCATTTCTGGTGTCACTTACGATAAAGTAGAATCAGGCGTAGAGTTAAAAGCTACAGGTACAAGTGCGGGTAATGCCAATGGCAAAATTGGTAATTCCAATGCCTTTGCGGTAAGTGCGGGTATAGGTTCTAAAATCAAGCTAAGTCCACTAAGTAATTATGTAGCGGGTTCTAGCCAAACGATAACCGTAACCTTAACCGATGATAATGATAACACGGTATTAGCTACAGCCAATGGAACGATCACAATAAGTGTTAAAACAGGTACAGGTACTATTTCTGGCACTTATACAGGTACTATCCTAGCAGGAACAAGTTCTGTAACAATTACAGGAATTCAATACAATAAAGCTGAAACAGGTATCGTATTGCGTGCAACAGGTACGGGTGCAGGTTCTAATGTGAATGGAAAAGTAGGTGATAGTAATGCATTTACGGTGAGTCCAGGTCCATTGTACAGATACTTTATTTCTGGATTAACTAGACAAGAGGCGGGAACAACACAAACTGTCACCATTAGAGCGCTAGACCAATACGATAACGTAGTATCTGGTTACGTTGGTACCAAACCAATCACATTCACAGGAGCAACCGCAGCATCTGAACAATATAAGCCTAGTGCAGGTGCCCCTAATAATACACCAACATCAATTGGTGGTGGTACAGGAACATTGAACCAAACGGTGAAAAAGACAAATGCAACAACAGGAGCTACTATCGTTAATATCAATGCTACTGCTGCTGGAAATACCGTTGTTCAAAATCCAGGCTCCAACATCATCAGTCTAAACTCAACTGTTGGTACGCTGGCAGAATTTGGAAGCACGGTTAATTTAACCTTTACGAATGGTATCGCTAACGCCGTAATTATATTATACAAAGCAGAAACCGCTACCATTTCAGCAACAGACGGTGTGGTTAATACACCAAGAGAAGGGGAATTACAAGTGGAAGTTGTTAACTCTACATTTGTTAAGTTAGAAGTGACACTTGCTCCTCAGCAAACAGTTGGTCAGCCATTAGTTGGATCATTAAAAGCACTTGATCAATATGGTAACGTAGTGAAAAACTTTGATGCATCTCAAAATAATATCACGGTTGTTGTTACAAATTTAACTGGTAATGTAACCGGACTTTCAGGTACAATCAAATTGACAAGCCCAACTGACTTTGTTAATGGTGTGGCTGACTTCTCTTTATTAGGTGTTAAATACCAAGGAGGTTCTGGCAGTGGAGGTTTTACCTTCACTCCTACAACTGGAGCCGGTGTGCAAGCAGAAAACATCGTCGTAGTGGCTGATGATATAGATGGAGATGGAGTTTCTGATGAAAAAGAAACAACGGATGGTACTGATAAAAATGACCCTTGTTCTTATTTAATATCTAGTCAAGATTTCTCTAAAGCAAGCCTTACTTGGAAAGCTTTAGACTGTGACGGGGATGGAACTGCCAATGGTACAGATGCCGCTCCGTTGAACTCTTGTATTGGAGGAATACCAGGTTATATTCCAGTGAAAGGATCATTAGGATACCAACGTTACTTCCTAGGTGATTGCGATGGCGACGGTATAACCAACGACATGGAATGTTATGGTGGCTATATTGGAGTTGGAGATTGTCAAGATTTTGATAGTGACGGTATTCCAAATTTCCAAGATCCAGATTCAGATAATGATGGCATTTTAGATATCATCGAAAAGAATATTGACAGTGATGGGGACGGACATGCTAATTACCTTGATCTCGATTCAGATAATGATGGTATTTTAGACTCACAAGAAAGAACAATCGATAGCGATGGAGATGGTATTCCAAATTACTTGGATACAGACTCAGATAATGACGGTATCATGGATGCTTGGGAGGCAACCAATAATACTCGTGGGGTAATTGATAGCAATTATGATGGACGTGTGGATATCAATGGCTCTGCAAGAGATGCCAATGGAAATGGTTTGGCTGATTTCTTAGAATCAAATCCTGCTCCAATTCCAGATACAGACAAAGATGGAACACCCGATTATTTAGACTTGGATTCTGATGGAGATGGTATCAATGATAGCATCGAACTTACAGGAGACACTGATAAAGATGGAAAACCTAACTATCGAGATAAAGATTCAGATGGTGACTGGTTAGGAGATAGCGATGAACGCTCTCAGGATAATGATGGTGATGGTGTACCAAATTACTTAGATCTGGACTCAGATGGAGATGGTATTCCTGATGCTTGGGAAGGTAAGAATAAATGTGCCACTTGTGATAACAGAAATGACGACAATGACGATGGCTGGGATGATCGCGGTCAATACAAAGCGGTTATTGATACCGACAAAGATGGCTCTCCTGACTTCCTTGATCTAGATTCTGATAATGATTGTATCCCTGATCGAATTGAATTAGGAGGAGATATCGATGGAGATGAAATCCCTAATTTCCGGGATTTAGATTCGGATGGTGATGGTATTCCTGATCAAGTTGAAAGCGTAGTTTGTGAAAACCCAGTGGATACAGATAAAGATGGAACTAGAGACTTTGAAGATTTAGATTCTGATGGAGATGGAATTCCTGATGCTTTAGAAGCGGGAACCAAGCCAAGTACACCAGTAGACACCGATAAAGATGGCCTAGCTGACTACCGTGATACGGATTCTGATGGAGATGGTATTTTAGATATCTATGAAGCTGGAAACAATCCAAAATCTCCAGTAGATACCGATAAAGATGGTACCCCAGATTACTTAGATTTGGATTCGGACGGAGATAGTATTCCAGACCAAATTGAGGGTGGAGCCCCTGGTTTCAAACCATTGGATAGTGACAATGATGGAGTAGAAGACTTTAGGGATTTAGATTCTGATAATGATAAAATTCCTGATAATGTAGAAGCAGGCACGAGTCCACGCAATCCAGTAGACTCGGATCTTGATGGAAAATATGACTTTAGAGATACCGATTCAGATAGCGATGGAATCCCCGATGCGGTAGAAGCCGGCACTGATCCAACTAAACCTGTTGATACAGATAAAGATGGAAAAGCTGACTATATTGACATAGACTCAGACAATGATAGCATTTTAGATCGACTTGAAGTTGGCTCAAATACCAACCTCCCTATCGACTCGGATAAAGATGGATTACCTGATTATCGAGATACGGATTCTGATAATGATACGATTCTGGATACGCTAGAAGCAGGTAAAGATTCTCTCATCCCTGATGATACGGATAAAGATGGAATACCTGATTACCAGGATACAGATTCTGACAATGATACCATTCCTGATAAAGTAGAAGTTGGACCAAATACAAATGCTCCATTAGATACCGATAAAGATGGATTATATGATTTCAGAGATATAGATTCAGATGGGGATACCATAAAAGATAAAATTGAAGCCGGTCTTGATCCTACGAAACCAATTGATACCGACAAAGACGGATTGCCTGATTACCGCGATTTAGATAGTGACAATGACGGTATTCCAGATTTTATTGAAGTAGGCAAAAATCCTGATAGTCCGGTAGATACCGATAAAGATGGATTACCTGATTACAGAGATACAGACTCGGATAATGATGGTATTCTTGATAGTGTTAGTGCAGGAACTAGCCTAAATAGTCCATTGGATACAGATAAAGATGGTATCTATGACTATATCGACCCAGATGATGACAATGATGGTATTCCAGATATACTAGAAGATGATTTAAATTATGGTGCTTTGCCAGATTGCGATCATGATGGTATACCAAATCGATTGGACCCAGATACTTGTGATACTTTCGTACCTCAAGGAATCTCACCAAACAATGATGGAGTAAATGATAAATTAGTGATTCCTGGCATACTAAACTTCCGTAATAGATTAAGCATCTATAACCGTTGGGGAGATTTAGTATTTGAAACAGAAAACTATAAAAACGATTGGGGTGGAGAAAGCTCTCCTAACAATGTATTGACTATAGATAAAAAATTACCAGATGGCGTGTACTATTATGTAGTTGATTTCTTTGGAGTAAAACCAAATATTTCTACTTACGTATTTATTAATCGCACCGCGCTGGATAGATAACATAACTCCTAGATTAATTAAAAAACGAGGGCAACGAGTCCTCGTTTTTTTTTACCCTCAAAAAATTGTAGCCTCATTCCTTTTTATTTAAAGGATTTAGCCATTACATTTAAGGTAATTTGTGATATGTCCATCCATTTACAATGGCAATCACCAGCTAGTTTCTTATCTTCTACCATGGTTTCACCAACTCCAAAGAACCTATATAGTCTGATATTTTTCAATTCCATAACTCCTATTTCTAAGGATTTAAAAGAATATTTATCGGCTAACATGAAAAGTCATAGTTTCAAGAAAGGAGAGTTCATTTGCCAAGCAGGGGAACCATTTAGCCATTTACATTTAATCAAAAAAGGCTTGGTTCGCGGTTTTTACCAACATGGTCCCAAGGAAATAACCCAGTGGGTCGATTGGGAAAATCATGTTTTTACTTCTGTGGGTGGATTCTTCATGAGGACTCCATGTAAAGAAAATATTCAAGCCATCGAAGCCACGCAAACGGAATCGTTACATTTTGATGATTTACAATATTGTTTGAAACACTTCCCAGATATGTCCACCATATATCGGGCACTCTTTGAATTTTATCTAGTTTCTGCCGAAGAAAGAGTCTATATTTCGCGTATTCCAAGTGCTAAAGACCGATATGAGGCATTTTTAGCCTCTGGATATGCAGAAAGTATTTCAAGAATTCCCAATAAATACATCGCCGAATTTCTCGGAATTAGACCAGAAACCTTAAGCCGACTAGCCCAAGATTATCAAGCTATCCCGCAATAAGACAAATTCATTGAAAATTGACAATTGTCAAGTGGAACTATGAATTTTAAAAATAATTGAATACAATTCAAATCGTTTGATATAATTTCGAAGAACAAACAACACAACTACCTTAAATGGTTAGTTGCTCCGTGTTCTTAATAAATAAATAAAAAAGGAATTTCTTTCTATCTGACGATCAAAGTCCAGCCAGCGAAGTTTATTCCTTTTTTTATGTCAAATTAGGGCAAATCTATTGCTAAACAAGAAAGTTATCCCTCTTTTCTAGATTCTATCTCCCTTCTATTTTTGAATTTCTAGTGTTTCAATGGCCTCTGTTTGATCATTCCGCCTTTGGTATCTTTGACACTGGACATAACAACAAATGCCTCTTTATCGATTTGCTCAATAGCATTATTCAGTCGATTTAACTCCAGTCGTGTAACAATCGTATACACAATATCCACATGCTCAGATTCGCCTTTTTTGCCATATCCCTTTTTTCCTGAATATACGGTAAAACCTCTACCCAACTCCTTTTGAATCATTTCCTTAATGGCAGCATGCTCCGTAGAAATGATAGTCACCCCCATATATTCCTCAAATCCCTCCAAGAAAAAATCCAAGGTTTTGGATGCCGATAAATAGGTAACCATCGAATAAAGGGCTATTTCAACGGATAAAAAATAGGTAGCCGCTAAAAATATACAAGCATTTAAAGCAATAATGATATCTCCAATCGTTGTTCCCAATCGCTTACTTAAATAAATGGCCAACACTTCCGTTCCGTCAATCACCGCCCCACCGCGAATGGTCAAACCTATCCCTGCTCCCAGAAAAAATCCTCCAAATAAGGCTACCAACAAATTATCACTTGTTACATCTGGAAACGGGACAAATGCCACAACAGCTGCTAAGCCTGAAATGGCAAAAGCTGTCTTGATAGCAAAAGTCTTACCCATCACCCGCAATCCAAGAAGTACAAAAGGAATATTAATGATAATCAATAAAAATGCTAGCGGTAATTTCGTTACGTTCGTTAACAATAACGATATACCCGTAGCTCCTCCATCAATAAAATGATTGGTCAACAAGAAGCCCTTAAAACCAAATGAGGCAGAGAATATTCCAAGAGTAATGAGAATGAGATCCTTTAAAAAGGATATATTCCGGCTTTTGACAGTACTATTTTTATTTGGCATAGGCTAATCATTTTGAACAACAGGAGAAATATCCAAATTTGATGGACATTCAATAAGTTAACTACGAATTCCAATCATGCGTTCCATTTTTACTATGCAAATCCATTTTAGTATGACTGTAAAATAGAAATTCATTCTTGATGGATGTGACACTTATCGACATAATTAGATATAACACTAAATATCTAATTGATTATATAAAAGACATAATCTTCCGTAGATACCCAAATTCTAAAGAATTTTCTGAAATGTCAACGCCTCTGCCCCTATATTATTCTTTCGAAACTAATTTTATTTACCAGAAAATACACGACTTGAGTATAATTGGGGGAAAAATTCACAATTTTCTTTAATTTAGATGAATAAGAACCCGAGTCTAATCCCACAATACCCATGAAAAAGAAAATTCTAATTGCCCTAATCGTACTATTGGTTGGTATACAATTTATCCATCAAGAAAAAAATGAAACTAACGATGAGACATATGCCATCTCTACGAAATACTTAGTTCCTGAAAACGTCAATCATATTTTACAAGTAGCATGTAACGACTGCCATTCGAATAAAAGTACCTATCCATGGTATAATAATATTCAGCCAGTTGGATTTTTCTTAACACATCATATCAATGATGGGAAGAAACATTTAAACCTTTCCACTTTCACCAAATTACCTATTGCGGTACAAAACCATAAATTGGAAGAAATTGCAGAGACAGTAGAAGAAAAAGAAATGCCATTGGAATCATATACCTATTTGGGACTACACAAGGAAGCTAATCTCAGCAAAGAACAGAGGGAAGTTTTAATCACTTGGGCTAAAGCTCAAATGGATAGCTTAAAGGCGCATTACCCAGCTGATAGCTTGGTAATGAAAAAGAGAAAACAATCCTAACAATTTTGGCTCATATAACTATTTATATGAATTTTTGCACAGAATAAAGGATATAAATTTCTATCTTGAAGGGAAAATGTTTGGCTTCACCACCATCATTTTCCCTTTTTTTGCTCTAGACCTTTTAAATAATGATTAAGCGATGAGAAAATGTCTTTTCTTCAGTATTCTCCTATTTTTTGCAGTCTTCCCCATTCAAGCCCAAACTTGGATTGATTCCTTAGACCGATATGGCAGAGAAGTATATATGCCCGCAGAAAAATACGTCTGGGATTGGGGTCAAGCAACTTTTCTGAATTCATTAATTCATTTATACCAAACAAAACCGGCATCTGAGAAGTCCCAATACCTCCAATACATTCGGACAGCTATGGATAAAACATACGATGTCGCTAATGGAAAACACCCTAATGCCATCGCCTCTGGGATAGGAATGGCTTTTTTAGCACGCGTAACCAAAGAAGAAAAATACAAAATAAAAGCTCAGGCCATTTACCAAGATTACCTAAATGCGCCAAGATCCAAAAACGGTGGAATTTCTCATCGGACAGAAACCGTCGAATTATGGGACGACACGGTCTATATGCTCAACATGTTCCTAATGGAAATGTACCGCGCCACGGGCGAAGAAAAATACCTAGCCCACATGTACGCTCAAATTAAAGCTCACAGCCAATCCTTAGCAAACCCAGAAACCGGGCTTTGGGTACATGCCTGGGATGATGATGAACAAGATTATGATGATGGCTGCAGTGTGGTAGGGTGGCCCGACAAAAAGACTCGAAAAAGCAGCGAATATTGGGGACGGGCGAATGGCTGGGTCACCATGACTTTAGTTGATGTACTTAGCAACATTAGTCCCAAATCCAACTATTATGAGCCGTTAAAAAACGAGTTTTTGGCCATCATACGAACCTTGCCTTCTTTACAAAACAAACAAACCGGTCATTGGTATCAACTCTTACTATATCCTCAGGATGCCAAAAACTGGGAAGAAAGCTCGTGTACCGCCATGTTTGCCTATTCTATGTCCAAAGGCATTGAACTTGGTTTACTAAGTTCCCAAGAGTATTTACCCTCCATACACCTTGCTTATCAAGGTTTAAAAAAATATAGTTTAGTTCAACCCAAAGGCTCCTATTTATGTCCCAGTCGAGTTTCTGGAGGAACATGCGTAGGGATGAAAGACTATTATTATGGAAGACCCATCGTAGAAGGTCAAGGTTTTGGCATTGGTTCATTTATCATGTTTGCCCTAGAATATCAAAAAATTTCTCATAAGTAATTTCCTATGAAAAGAAGAAAATTTGTACAAATTGGGGCCATGAGTTTAGGAACTTTATCCAGTGCTCAATGGGCTTATGGGACTAAGCTTAAAGTAGAAAAACCCGCTTGGCTAAGTAAAATCATTCAACAAAATGACCAAGATTTTCCTCGCTATGAAGCGCTTCGGATTACGGACCTTAAGCACCACTATTTTGGAGGCTTCCGCGATGGAGATGACATTCCTAATCCACAAACCACAGGCTATTATATTGTAAAAGTAGCTTGTGCAGTTATTAGCCCTGAGTCTAGTCTTTTCGAATCAAAAGCCCATGTTGAAAAAGCTATACAGGCATGTCAATGCTTGCTAAAAATGCAGCATACAGATGGCACCATTGACTTACTAAGTACCAATTTTCACTCGCCACCAGACACGGCATTTAGTGTCGAAAAGCTAAGTGTCGCTTATGTTTTATTACAAAAAAACAATGTAGATAATCGCTATTCGAGCCTAATGAACCCCTTAGAAACGTTTTTAAAGCGCTGCGGGGAATCGTTGGTGGTGGGTGGTGTCCATACTCCCAACCATCGTTGGGTCGTTTCAGGTGCTTTGGCCAAACTATATCAAATCTGGCCAGACCCAAGGTATAAAGCCCGAGCCGAACAGTGGCTGCAAGAGCATATTGATTTAGATCCAGATGGACAATACACCGAAAAAAGTGCAGGTATCTATTCGGCTATCATCAACAAAGCGCTCATTTCAATTGTCCATGGATTTAAGAAAACAGAGCTACTAGATGCGGTTCGAAAGAATCTAGAAATGACTTTATATTACGTCCATCCTAATATGGAAGTTGTCACAGATGCCTCGAACCGACAAGACAAAGGCGGCATTAATATGTTTGAAAATTACTACTATGGGTTCCGATATTTGGCCATTTTAGATAAAAATCCCCGATTTGCTGCCATGTGTCGTCTCATTGAAAAAGCCTATTTCCCTAGGATTGGCACGCATATAGAAAACTTTTTGGATGAACCCTTTTTATGGCAAGAACTACCCGCAGGAAATAGCATTCCTACCAACTACGTTAAATCATTCCCATATTCTGGATTAGTTAGAATTAGAAGAGATCAATGGGATTCCACCATCTTGATCAATAATCCTAATTTCCTGACTTTTCATCATGGAAATGCCATTTTGCAAGGACTTCGATTAGCTGCCTCATTTTTCGGAAAAGGTCAATTTCAATCCAATGAAATCAAGCAAGTAGGAGACACTTGGTTACTTCAACAAAAATTAGATGGCCCTTATTTTCAACCACATAGCAAAGAACAAATCGACCCTAGTGGAGATTGGGAAAAAATGCCTCGAAGTAATCGCAAACAAAGTGAAATTCAATACTTAGAAACAAGCATACAAATAAAGGAAACTCCTACTGGATTAAGTGTCGACATTGACATGAAAGGAACCGACGGCGTTCCTGTAAGTCTAGAGCTAATCTTTCGGGGTGATGGAAAATTCGAAGGAGTTATGCCCAGTGGAAAGGAAAGCAATGCATATCTATTGAAAGAGGCGGAAGGAAAATACATTCTAGGAGAAGATCGTATTCTTTTTGGACCAGGCAAAGCAGAACATAAGGCCATTCATCTAAGAGGAGGCTTACCTTTTGCACAAGCACCTTCAGTTTATATTACGGGATTCACCCCATTTAGACATCAGCTAACCATAAGTTCCAAGTAATAGACTGGATCTGAGTCTATTGAACATCTATTATGGATATTCACTAAAGAGAGATTCTCTGTTATAATGCTTCTATTCAATGAATTAAGCCAATTATCCCCTTTTTGCTTCCCAAAAGGTTAGAATAGACCAATCCGTGAATTGTGAAGATTATCGACAAGACCTGTTCGTATATATCACATAATTTTGCAGAAATATATCGATCTAAACTCAAAAACCAGATAATAACTCATGTCAACTCTATTATTATACATAGACCCTAGCTCAGGCAGCTTATTCTTCCAAGCCATTTTAAGTGGATTATTAACCGTGATCCTTTTCTTTTCAAACATGAAAATTTATGTTTCTTCTCTTTTTCGTCGAATGATGAATCGTAAATAACAGCATGTTTGAACTGCCTCCATATTCATATAAAGATCCAGCAGCAGTAGTCATCAAAAGAGAGGGAGAATTCCATCGTTTAATACACCAACAATATATTTCAGAATACCAGCATTTGATGGAGTCTGGTCTATATCAAGAATTAACGGATAAGAATCTCTTAATTCCTCATGAGGAATTTCCTGGCACAAAATTACCAGATGGCTACGTAAAAGAGTTAAAACCTGTGCAGCTCGACTACCACATTTTACCTTTTGAATGGTCATTCAGCCAATGGAAAAAATGCATTATTGCCTATTTACAAATTAATCAAATAGCGCTACAATACGGTATGGTATTGAAAGATGCAACACCTTATAATTTTTCCATGTTCCGAGGAAATGCATTACTATTTGATACCAGTTCTTTTATATTTTTCAAAGACAAAAGTCCTTGGATTTCCTATCGTCAATTTTGTGAGGAGTTTCTTGCGCCATTTACTTTGATGAAGTTTAATGGAAGTGCTTGGTCAAGAATTTATCGGTCTCATATCAAAGGCTTGCCATTGGAATTTGTTAGTAAACAATTGCCCATTTCATCTTATTTCTACCCTAGCATTTTAGTTCATCTCCATTGGCACAGTCGGTTTCAACCACAAGATCATGCTGAGAACAGAGAAAAAAACTTAAGAAAAGGATTTTCAAAACAATCGTTACTATCTCTATTCAAATGGATAGAAAAATCACTCCTTAGCTGGGAAAAACCTTATCAATTTAACACGCATTGGTCATCCTATTATGAAAAGTCCATTGAATCTCCCATCTATTTAAAACACAAAAAAGAACAGATTGAAAGTTGGATTAAACAAACTAAACCTCAATCTCTAAGTGATTTAGGGGCAAATAATGGGGAGTTTAGCCTCATTGCAGCATCCCATGTGCCTAAGGTAATCGCCATAGAAAGTGCGAGTAATTGCGTGGATGACTTAGACACCTTGCTTACTAAGCATGCTACTAGTAACATCTATCCTGTAGTAGCGGATTTAACCCAAATGAGTCCAGACCTCGGAAATAATTTTCAAGAATTCTCCAACTTAGCTAAACGCGGAAAATCTGAGATGACATTAGCTCTTGCCGTTGTACACCATTTATGCATCACAAATCATTATTCCATTTCTCAAGTGATATCGCTTATTGGGTTATTTTGTCAAAAATACCTTATCGTTGAATTTGTCCCCTTAGAAGATTCCAAAGCACAAACACTCCAAAAGCAAATGGGAATGACATTCCCAAACTATCATTTAGATGCATTTAGAAGTGAATTAGCCGTGAATTTTGATATTAAACAGGAAGTAAATTTAGAGGATTCGACTCGAACCTTATTTTTGGCAATAAGAAAGTAAATGGCATGAATCCCCAACAGATTAAAACCATTCGAATCATCATTTTCCTATTTCTAGCTTATACCTTTTTTCAGTATTTGCTAGAACAATTCCAAGGAATGAATGGCCATATCCTGATTTTACCTCTCCTTGCATTCGCTTGGTATATCAACCAGAAATACGCTTTAGAATACACTTTGTGTTTTCAATTGGCCCTTTTCCCCATTGCAGTAGATGTCCTTTTTTTTGACTATCTCCTCCCACATTTACCTACATTTTTACGTCTATTTCCTTACAGAACATTACTTTTTAGTTCCATTTATCTCCTATTTATTGGTTGTATTCTTCATTTCAAGTGGCTAAAAACGGCAACTGCTATATTTTTCATTGGCGTCATTTTCACTTTTCAAACTCTTCCGTACTCCCTTTGGAAAGCTTATCAATATGACGCGCATGTCCAAGCATTTCGCTCTCCCATCATTGATCAATTAAAGCAATGGAAAGAGGACAAAAAAGATATTTATCTCATTTGTTTAGATGGGTATCCTGATTTAAACCAACAAAAAAACCATTGGAAATCACAAATTGACGATATTTTAAAAAGTCATCATTTTATCCAACAACCGATTAATGCCCAAATAGCTTATACTCCATGTTCAATCAGACAATACTTAAGCCTGGAATATTGTCCTCAAGAGTTTACGGCTCTCAATAGCGCTTTGTTGAAAAACCATATTACGAATTACTTACATCAAATTTTTCCTAAAAATTGGCAAATCGGATTGCATAGCATCCTGTTTGAACCCAGTAGTGCGTCCATTTTTTTTGCTGTTTTTCCTAAACCTCGCGTGAACAGAATTGTGGAAAAATCATTTCAAAACCTATTTCCCGATGAAAATGTAATTGGCAGTCCATCCTATTTCGCTCATTACCATCAGCAATTATTCCAGCAGGTTCATTCCGGAAAACTGCATCTAGAATTTTTACATTTCCTGAGTTTTCATCATGTGATGAATCATGATACCGTGTACCAGCACCAAATAAATGAAGCGGATCTGTATGCAAAAAATATGATTCAACGATTGGAAGAAAAGGATCCTCAAGCACATGTCATCGTGTTTTCTGATCACGGAGAGAGGGGTCAAAAGGAATTAGATCCCTTAAAAAATATTTTTTACTTAAAAGACTAATTTAATCGCTTGCTCTCCAATTCAGCCACTTTTTGATCCAATTTTTGTCGCATGAGCGTCAATATATCTCGGTATTTTGAAACAGAAGCTACATTCTTTTTCTCCAAAGGATCTTGCTTCAAATCATACAATTCTTCTCGATCCAAGTGGTCTCGATAACGGAAATACTTCCAATGTTTGGATCGAATTCCTTCACTTGAAGCAATAATTTTTACCTTCCAAAGGTGTTCTACCAAAAAATCCTTTCTCGATTTGGCAGGTCTTTCCCCATGTCCATAAGAAGCCAAATTTTGTCCTTGCCAAGTACTTGGAATCGACAAGCCTGCGAATCCAAAGATGGTAGGAGCTATATCGATATTTAATACTTCATCCTGAATGTCTTGGTGTTTGGGATTCCTTGGATCATATACGATCATTGGTACACGAAGCGAATTATCATACATCAACCATTTCCCTGCCAACTGTCGCTCTCCCAAAAAATAGCCATTATCTCCCATCACAATAATGATGGTATTCTTGTCCAAACCCTTTTCTACCAGCATTTTTCGAATCTTCCCTATTTCCAAATCTACACCCGATATCATTCGGTAATAGCCTTTCACACTTCTTTGGTATTTTTCAGGAGTATCAAATCGCCAATGCCAGCGGGTTCTATTCTCTCCTGTTCGCACATATTCTGGTTGTGCTAAAAAGTCCGCATCGGTGGCCATGATAGGCGGGGCTATTGTCACGTTTTGATATAAATGATCTACTTCTGGTTGCCAAAAATACTGCAGCTCTGAGGGGTCGTGAGCATGAGGGGCGGAGAAGCTAAGTGATAAACAAAAAGGCTTATCGCTCGGCACTTGTGCTATAAAATCCATAGCTTTTTGGCCAGTATACCGACTTAAATGCACCGAGTCTTTTCCTAAAGTCTTATAAAAATAACCCCGATAATCCTTCAACTTATCATCCCGATCATAACTTTCTCCTTGATCAAATAAAGAGGCAAATGAGGCATATTGTATTCCAAACTTGCCATAAAATCCAGTATAATAACCTGCTTTTTTCAACAAAGCTGGATAAGATTGAGCTACATAGGCCTGCTTGATGTCACCTTGTCCAAACGTATATTGATGCGTTCTTTCATACATTCCTGTGATGATACTCGCCCGACTAGCTGCGCAAATAGGCGTGGTCACAAATGCGTTTTTAAAGTAAATACCCTTTCGGGCCAAATCATCCATGACAGGCGTTTGGATCACTTTATTTCCAGCATAGCCCAAAGCATCCCATCGATGATCATCCGTCAAAATGAAAATGATATTGGGTTTTTTTGTTTGAGATATTCCCCAAAATGGTAGCCATAACAAGACAAAAATGATCCAGCTTTTCATGTTTATTTCGTGTTTTGAGGATAACCTGTGGACAAATCCTTGATCGGAATTCCTTGATAATTGACCTTTTGGTAAGGAACTGTTTCGGTTTCATCAATCAAATAATTCCATTGTTTGACATAAGATAGGCCCGACTTGAACTCGTCTTTTCGTTTTCTCAACTCCGCCTGCAAAGCCATTTCCATCTGGCTTTGAACCTCCCTAACCTTGGTTTGATTGACCAAATTAGTCAATTGAAAGGGGTCGTTTTTGTTATCGAATAAAAGCCATGGCCCTTGTAAATCTTTGACATAGGTATATCGATTAGATACTAAACCACGGTATTCCCGTCCACCTTTAGTTCTTGGCCATTGGCCAAAAGGCTGTACGCAAGAAATCAGCGTATAGCTAACATCATCTTTTTTCTTGCCTGTCAATATGGAAGAAAAATCCCGACCTTCCACCGTTTTAGGCACTTTCATCCGAGTCAAACCTAAAAGTGTTGGCATGATATCAGGTGTATTCAATAAGACATCCAGCTTTTTTCCTTTCTTTCCGAAAACCTTAGGATAATGCAATAGAAATGGCACTCGAATACTTTCTTCATAAGGCTGTTGCTTGTTCCAAGCCCCATGTGAACCTAATAAATCTCCATGGTCAGAAGAGAATACCAGGATGGTGTTTTCATCTAATCCTTGGTCTTTCAGTGCCTGCCACATTTGACCTACACAATCATCAATCGCTGTCATGTGGGCATAATAACCTCGTGCATCTTTGATGGCCTTCTCTCTGTTTTCTTGGGGTACATTATCTCGCAACTTAATTTCTACATTTTCGTACATGTTACGGTACTTCTCAGGAGCGGTTTGGTAGGGATCATGAGGAGAACCGATGGAGATAAACAACATGAAAGGCTGGGAAGATTTCGACTGAGCCTTTAAGTACTTCACAACATCCTCCGACTGAGCAATGGCATCATAGCTTTCCCAGGTTTTTTTGACAGGAGAATCCCCTGAATAATACTCCGAATGGTTGTAATCATGGGTGCATTCCAAAGCCTTCCAATAGTCGAAACCTTGTCGGCGCGATACCGGAATATACGAACTCCGACCATGTCCATCCATGTGCCATTTACCGATATATGCCGTCTGGTAACCTGCTTGCTTATATGTTTTGGCAATGGTGGTACTATTGGAATCCAACAAAACATCATTCATGAAAACCCCATGCGTTAGGGGGTATTGACCGGTAATTAATGAGGCGCGATGAGGGGAACAAACAGGCATACCGGAAACCGTTTTTCGCAAATTGAGGCTTTCCTTTTCTAATTGATCCAAATGAGGTGTTTTCACCACTTGATCCCCCGCATAACCTATGGATTGTGCCCTCCATTGATCCACCAAAATGTAGAGAATATTGGGCTTTTTAGATTGGGCTGGCAGGGAGAAATATCCGAGCAAAGAAAAGAAAAGGAGTAGTTGTTTTTTCATGTCTTGGATATTCGTTTCAAAAAATGTTCGGTTCCCTCTTGGGATGGGTTAAGCCTAATTACCCAACTCGGTTTTTAATTGGGCTATTTTACTTTGCAATGGGCTTATGGTATCAATTTTTAGCCCCTTGGTAAATGTAATTTGGTGCGACAAATCCCCGTTCTGTATGGCAATCCACTCATCGCAACCATCAAAACAAACGTTACATGCTTTATATTTCAAGAGATTAAATTGAGACCAATTCACCACATTTTTGATTTCTGCCCATTCTTGGTCGGATAATTTCCTAGACTTAACAACTTGAGGCTTCAATGAATTACGTGGCACATAATACGTATATCGAACTGTTTGATTCGCAATTTCCAAGGTATCAATTCCTGAGCCCCATCCGCATATAAAACCTGCTTTGATCTTGAAATTAGATTCATTCAAAGGGTCTGGCGTGGAATTTTTACAGGAAAAGATTCCAAGGAATATACATACCAATAATACGAGATTCTTCATGATGTTAAAATAACGTGTATGTTGTAATACGATGAATGAATCGGTTAAATTGTATCTATTTCCTTTAAATCAAAACAACTTTTTCTTTTTACTTCGCCCCAATCAATAAAGCCAAACCAACGATATATAAGAGCAACATCCAGTTAAGCATACTTTTGGTGGAGCTCTTGGCTTTATCAAACTCCTTCCAAATAAATATTCCCCAAATAGCCGCTACCACCGTAGCCCCTTGGCCCAAACCATAGGAAACCGCTGGGCCTGCTTTTTCGGAAGCTAAAATACTCAAGGCCATTCCAATGAACCAGATACCTCCTCCCAAGATCCCCATTACATGGTCTTGAAAGGTTCCTTGGAAATAATCCCCAAAGCCTACTGCATTTCCTGAAAATGGCTTTTTCATTTGCCAAGTATTGAACAAAAAAGAACTCAGCAAAACACCTACGGAAAATAAGACCAAGGCGGTATAAGGACTTAATTTGCCAACTTCAGGGGTCACAAAATTAGTAGCCATGGAGGCTGCCACGTATTTATAAAACAAACCCATTAAACAACCACTGATAACAGATAAGAATAAACCTTTGCTAGATAATTTTTCAGAGCCTCCTTCATTCAATTGTTTATAGGCTCGGGCATTTAAAATAATAGCCAATGAAATCAAGGCTACTCCACCAAAGATCAAGATGGGGCTTCCTTGTGGAGCAGCTAGGTAATTCACCAATACACCTAATACCAAGGCAATACCAATACCTACGGGAAAAGCAACCGACATCCCTGCAATGGAAATAGCAGCCACTAATAAAATATTAGCCCCATTAAAAATCACTCCACCTAGAAAGGCCGAAAATAGGTTCTCTTGGGTAGCTTGGTTCAAATCAGGGATAAAGCTTCGGCCTTCGTCACCGACGCTTCCAAGCGTTAAAGCAAATAAAATCGCTGAAATCAAAATCCCTAGTGCATAATCCCAATAAAACAATTCGAATCGCCAATGGCTACTGGTCAACTTCTGGGTGTTGGCCCAAGAACCCCAGCACAGCATCGTTACGATACACAGTAAAACGGCCGTCAAATAATTTTCGATGATAAACATAGTATCCTATTTAGAGGTTTAATGCAAATTCCCCAATCGGTAAAACTGGGTATCGGTCAATTTTTTACCTGGTGCATCATAGACAATCACGTCCATCATACGCACTTCCTGCCCTTCTACTGGATTCAATAGTTTCAAGCGAACTTGGTGCTTACCCGGTGCTAAATCGTAGTTCCAAGTCAACTCATGTCGACGAGTCGTAAAGGCCGTTGGCAATTGGGCTTTCTCCATCAATTTACCATCTACATACACTTCCATGTCAAAATTATGATTCGAAGTGGATGCCCATTTGGCTGTCTCGCCTCTCACGACAAAACCTTTTCCTGTAAACTCAAATTGGTATTCATCTTTCAATACTTTGCCTACTCCGATTTTCTGAGTCGGATAAACCCCATCAAAACTCTTTTCAAATGCCACCGCTTTAGGAGCTTCCATTGGGATATATACATGGTCTCCAACAATTTTACCCCCGTTTCTTTCTATGTTTTGCAAGGCATGTTTGAAACCAATGCTATACACATCAGTTAATGAAGTGCTCGTATATTTGAAATCGATTCCTTCTGCCTCTTTTAAACCTTGTTTCCAATAGCTTGGGATTTTATCATAACCTAACATGGTGCCCAAAATTCCACCAGCAGAAGAAGGGTTGCAGTCGGCATCTTGACCACAGCGGGTAGTGATTTCCATGGTTTTAGTAAAATCTCCTTGGCCATACAATAAGCCAATCACCACATAGGCAGAGTTTACCGTGGCATCAATATTAAATGGCGCAAAAACACCATCTGGACAACCAATATCTTGCGCCCATTTTTTCTGAACTTCTAACCAAGTTTTGGTCCAGTCATTGGGATATTGCTTATGCCAACGTACTACATCAGAGATACATTGGTAGTAAGCACTTTGTTTAGGAATGGTTTTCAAAGCCTCTTGGATAATGTGAGGAATATCCTTGGATACAAAGGCTAAGGTATAGCAGGCTCCTAAAAATACTCCGCCATAATAACCATCTCCATAATTCATGATATGGCCAATTTTATCCGAAATTTTGGATGCTACATTGGGCATTCCTGGCGACATCAGTCCGGCAAAATCGCATTCAATTTGGTAGTCGATGCAATCCGCATGAGGATTATTTTTCCAATGCCCGGAAGCGGGTGCGCCAATTCCATGCAAAATATTATACCTACCTGCTTGGTTGGCATGCCAAAGAGCATAGCCCGCCTCCGCATAGGCTTTGGCATGGGAAGCTATAGGTGCATCTAAACCTTCTCTTTCAAATACCTCGACAAAAGTTAAATCCATGTACAAGTCGTCGTAGAGACCTGCATTTTCCAACATGGTTTTTTTCAAATAGCCATCGTACCAAGGAACAGGTTGGTAGGCATCAATCATGGTACCGTTGTAACGAAATTCCATCGGGCCTCCAAAGGTCACACCAATGGTTTGTCCAGCCCATCCACCTTTTATTTTATCTTGTAGAGTCTGTTTAGAAAGGACGATCGACTTAGACTGTGACCATGCCAAGAAGGGCAAAAAAAGTAATGCCAAGTAGAATTTTTTCATCGTTTTAGGGTTTTAAAGCAAATTTTTGATTCATATAATGGCCCATCAAAATATCTAGAACTTTCGCTTCTTGAATTTTTACCCCAATAATGGCATTGGGCTTTCCGTCAGAACTGCGCGTAAATCCTTGATTATCGACGGTAATATGCCGATTCTCCGTTTGAAATAAGTTGGGATGTAATAACATCGCGATAGCTACTGGGTCAAACAAGGTTGGGGTTTCGTGACCCCACATTTGATATAAATCTGTAAGGGCATTCGTCAAGGGGGTATTCTTCTCCTTCAAAATCCGACGGTTTTCTGCGGAAAGTTTTACTTGGGAAGTCACATCGGTGCCCGCATAAGTAATCTTTGCTCCAGATTGTACAAACTTTTGTGAAGCAGGAACATCCACTTTCACATTCCATTCTGCATCAATAGGCTTCTTTTGATTATAGCCTACATCAAAAGAGCCAAACATGGCATAAATATGTTTCGCTTTCTTTAAAATCTGGGGCTCTTTTTGGATAATATCTGAGAAATTAGTGACTGGCCCTACGGAAAATATCACCACCTCATTCGGGTATTTTTTGATTTGCTCGATGATGAAATCGGCAGCAGGTTTTGACTGAGGTTTTATTTTGTCAAATCCTTTAGCCCAAGAAAATTGGTCGGCATACCAATTCGCTCTTTTGTCAATATGAGAGGTATTTCTACCCATAAAAACTGGTATGTGTCCTTGACCTGTTTCATGCAATATCTTTAGGGCCAAACGGGCTCTATCGTCTGTTCTACCATAGCAGGTCGTGATTCCCAAAATATCCAACTTATCCTGCTGGGTTAATAAATAGGCCAAAGCATAAGCGTCGTCGATATCATCTCCTAAATCACAATCAAAAATGACCTTTTGTTTCTTGCTTTGAGCTGTTAGAAAAAAGGGAATGCATAAGAAGAGCAGGATGAGTTTTTTCATAATTGTTCTCGTGTTGGCATGGAGGCTTGAGCCCCTAATTGAGTGACAGATAATGCAGCCGCTTTACAAGCGAAAGCGATAGCTTGATCAAAAGCCATTCCTTCAGAAAGGGCAACGACCAAGGCCCCGTTGAAACAATCTCCTGCAGCGGTGCTATCCACGGCAACTACATGCTGAGCAGGAACATGGCCAAAAGCTTCTTGTGTTTTCCAATAAGCCCCTTTAGACCCTCGAGTAATCACTACTCGTTTCACCCCACGGGAAAGAAAATAGTCGCAGGCCAACGATAAGCTAGCTTCATCCACTGGTCGGATTCCTGTCAAAAATTCCGTTTCTGTTTCATTGGGACTGATGATGTCAATATGAGCATACAAAGTCTCAGGTAAAGCACAGGCTGGTGCTGGATTTAGTACCACAGATAAGCCCGCATGATGAGCTTTGTCAATCGAATAAATAACGGTTTCTAATGGGATTTCAAGCTGTAACAAAAGCCAATTGCCATTTTGAAAGAGCGAATTGGCTGCTTCTATATCGGAAGGCATGAGTCGGGCATTTGCCCCTGAAGCCACCGTTATACAATTTTCCCCCTGAGCATCCACATTGATTAATGCAACACCCGATGGTTGTTTATCATCTTGGCAAATGAATTGGCTGTGTATTCCCTCTAGAGTAAATTGCTTGAGGGCGCTTTCACCAAAAACATCTTTCCCTACTTTGGCAACAAAATACGTCTCCCCTCCTAAACGAGCTGCTGCCACAGCCTGATTCGCTCCTTTGCCACCTGGATTCATAAAAAATGTTCCTCCCAAGACTGTTTCTCCTGGAGCAGGAAGTCTTTCCGACTGGATAACCATGTCGGTATTTGAACTGCCGATAACGATGATTTTGGCCATTATACCCAAGTTTCTTTTTCGATAATTTCCCCTGTAGCTTTCACTTTTAAGATTACTTTCTTGTCACCATTAGGCAAAATTTCTTCTTTGATAAACCAATGGTCGGCATCATACTCTTGGAATACAGAAGGTTTACTAAGACCTTCTTGACCTCTCCATTCAGGCAATTGAACGGGTTCCCACAATTTTGTTTTAGCGGAACGATAAGCGGCATCAATGATGGCATTCACCACATAACCATCATAGAAAGTTTCCATAGGACTTTCTCCTTTTTCATAGGCATCAAACATGTCGGTAAACATATTGGTATAACCCAATTCATGCGCCTCATCACCGACGGGAAACTGCCAACCTGAATCACTCTCTGCCTTTTCTGCTACATAAGATTTGCCTGCTCCTGAGGTAAACATTTCGAAGCCCGTTCTTAAAAATGAATTGATCCAAATGGTTCCTTCCGTTCCCATCACTTCATCACGTAAATCCATTCCTCCCCGAAAAGTCCAGGATACTTCAAATTGACCTATAGCTCCGTTTTCATATTTGACCAAACCAATGGCATGATCTTCGGCATCGATGGGTTTCACTTGGGTATCTGCCCAGCACATCACTTCTACAGGTTTCACGTCTTTTCCTATGAAATTCCGTGCTATTTCGATGCAGTGACATCCTAAATCAAGCACAGCGCCTCCTCCTGCTTTTTGAATATCCCAAAACCAATCTGAATGTGGTCCTGGATGTGTTTCTCTTGATTTGGCCCATAAAATACGTCCTAAAGCACCCGATTGGATGGATTTTAGTGACTTCAAAAATTTAGGAGTATAACAAAGATCCTCTAGGTATCCTGCAAATATACCTGCCTTTTCGCAAGCTTGGGTCATTCGCAAAGCTTCATCTGCTGTTCTCCCTAAAGGCTTCGTGCATAACACCGCTTTTTTATGTTTGACACAGAGCATCACCGCTTCTTCGTGCAGGTAATTCGGTAAAGCAATCACCACAAACTCGGTAGCTGGATGAGCAATCGCCTCCTCCATGTTAGTCGTGTAATGAGCGACTTGAAAATCTTTGGCAAAACGAATCGCCGTTTCTTCTTTTCGGGCATAAACCACGCTCACCTGGTCTTTCCCACGACGTCCTGTTAATGAATCCGCATAAAATCGTCCAATAAATCCACCTCCTAGAATACAAACTTGTGCCATTTTATTTTAAATCTTGTAAGGTTATTTCTTTGTCTTTACTTAAAAAATCCGCTTGATTCACGACGCGCTGACCACTGGCCAAAAGAGCCGTATCATCCACTACTTGTACTGGTTCAATGCAGGAAGTATGCTTTTCTCTGAAAGGTTTATTAAAAGAAAGGTTATAGGCTGAAATCACTGACCAACGCGCATGCTCGGATAAATTAGCTTCTGAGCGATGTAAAATATTGCTATGGAAAAATAACACATCACCGGCCTTTAGCTCGCAATAAACAAGCTCTGAAATTTTTTCTGCTTCGTTCACAAAATCCATATCTGCCCCTTGTTGCTCTCCGGCAAACAAATGTTCGAAGCGTTGCATTTTATGGGTTCCTTTAAGGACTTGTAAACATCCATTTTCTATCGTGGCATCAGTTAGAGCCACCATAACCGATATCATTGCTTCAGGAAACAAGAAACCATTTTTATACCAATAGCCGTAATCTTGATGCCATTCCCAAGAACCTCCTACGCGAGGTTCTTTTTGCATGACTTTGGAGTGAAAATGACAAACTTCGCCTTCGCCTAATAAAGTTTGCACGCCTTCCACCAGTCGCTTACTGCGCGACATTAAGCCAAAAGAATCGTCACCGGCGGTAAACCAAAGTGTTAGTTTCGTTTTTTTACCTGATTGGTCATTTAGATCAAAAGCCTGATTAACCACAGATTGATCCGTGGCCACGGAATATAGTAAATCGATCTCTTCTTGGGAGAAAAGTCGAGGCATAATCAAGTAACCGTCTCGATGGTATGCCTCTTTTTGTGTTGCATTTATCATAGTTTAGAATAGATAAAGCTAATATAAGTATTTCTCAAAAAAATCTTATTTTATCTACCCTGATTACTAGAAAATGAATGCATTTTATTTGAAGACCAAAACCCAGTTTGAGAGTATTTCTTTATTTAAACAACTCTGGATGCATTTTGTCCCAAGGTGTAACATCTTGATATAATTTGGCTAAAGCCAAAATAGTAGCCTCGTCGAACAGGTTCCCTAAAAAGCTAATACTGGTCGGCTTATTCGTTTTTTTGTCAAATCCATTCGGAACTGAAACCACAGGATGACCTGTAAGATTTGTAATAGCTAATTGGTTGCCTGAAAAAAGGCTTGGACTGATGATGACATCAAAATCTTTGAATAGATAATTGACTTGTTGCATCAATAGATATCGATGACGCTGGGCATTGATGTATTCTACGGCAGGAATGAATCTAGCCGTTCTAAATTGGTTAGGCCAGTCGCCTTTTCTTTGCATGGTCAATTCATCATCGACATTAAATCGAGTTAATTCATCAAATTGGGCGGCACATTCTGCTCCAATGATAATGTCCATCATTTGGAATGGATAAAACTGCTTTTCTGGAAATACGACAGGTACGATGGTAGCACCCGCTTGTTGAAGTACTTGTATTACCTTCCATTCATTGGCGGTAGAATCTTTCAGTTTATCAAAATAGTTTTTGGCATATCCAATTTTCAACTTTTTGATATTCAACTGATTGGAATAATTAAACGCCGCTTCGGTAGCAGACAAATCGAGGCCATCTGTACCTCGAATGGCATTAAAAACAATGGCGGCATCTTCGGCATTGCGACAAATCGGGCCAATTTTATCTAGGCTATAACTGAGCGCCATAGCTCCAGTGCGGCTCACCCTTCCAAAAGTTGGACGTAGTCCCAAGGCACCACATGCGGTGGAAGGGGAAACAATACTTCCCCAGGTTTCAGTACCTATAGCAAAAGGCACTAATCCAGCTACGGTAGCGGAAGCAGATCCTGCTGAGGAACCAGAAGATCCTAAGGCTAGGTTCCAGGGGTTTTTGGTTCTACCGCCATACCAATAATCTCCCATAGCTAGTGCCCCTAATGTAAATTTTGCCACTAATACGGCCCCTGCTTGCCGCAATTGTTGATAGACAAAAGCGTCTTCCTCAATCATTTGCTCTTTGTAGGGTGCCGCACCCCAGGTGGTTTTAGTTCCTTTGACGGCAAATAAATCTTTTAGTCCATAGGGTATGCCATGCAATATGCCCCGGTAATTTCCATGGGCAATCTCCTCGTCGGCCTGCTTCGCTTGTTCTAATGCGAGGGATTCTGTCAAAGAAATGAGGCATTGTAAAGTATCTCCGTACTTCTTGATCCGATCGATATAAAATTGGGTCAACTGGACAGAGCTGATCTTTTTCGTTTTGATTAATTCGGCAAGTTGAGGAATGGTATAAAATGCCAAAGCCGATTGTCTGCTGGGTAGTTCTATTCCATGGGCTTGCGTCCATGCGATAGGATGTTGATTTTTATTGACGCTTACTCCTGGAAGAAGTACTGTTTGCCATAGACTTAATGGAACGGAATTGGGCAAATGAACTCGGTGTTGCTCTTGGTAAATGGTTAAATTGTCTTGTACATCCGACAATAAGGTATCGATTTCATTACTGGTAAAATTCAGGTCGAAAATCTTGGCTGCTCCTTCTACGTCTTTCTTTTGGATTTTAGATGTTTGAGCAAATCCTGTAGTAACAAGTAAAAACAAGTTGATCCAAAGTACATATTTTGCCATAGGTCATCATTAGTTACCATGAAATAAATCAAAATAAGCGAATTTGCTCCTTTCTTGACGAAAATTTATCAGAAAGCTGATTATAGCTTGCTTGGAATTAGAGGAAATCCCCACTTAGATTTGTCAACTTTTGAAAAGTTGACAAATCTAGGTAACAAACCAATTAACTAATCTACTTGCTAGGCTTCCACCAATCAGGAACGGAAGGAACAGATTGTTCAATGCGATGTATATATGCCTCACTGAGTGCTGGTAAATTTGCCGCCAACACGTTGGATTGAACCTGAGCCACTGATCGAGCACCCGGAATAACAACCGAAATATTCGGGCTTTGTAAAGTAAATCGCAAGGCATTAGCTGACAATCCTCCCGGTAAATCTGCTAAAAAAGCCAATTTTCTTGCATTTTCTACCATCCAATTTTTATCCCGATATGCCATGTGAGATCGGTAATCATCTTCGCCAAATTGAGGGTCCTCTGTTAATAAACGATCACTTAGAAAGCCCGAACCCAAAGGTACCCGACCGATAATATCATATGCTGCTTGATGAGGATGTGAACGTAAAATCTCATCGACCCGGCGGTCCAAAGCATTATAAATTACTTCTATTACGGATCCAAATCCCGCATCCATCACTCGTTTTGCCCCATACACACTTTTAGAGCTTACCCCATACTGACGAATAAGTCCTTGGCTAACTAAATCTTCAAAGGGAGCGCGATCATAGTTCGCCCAATCAAAATTATCTGGAGGAGAATGCAACAACAAGACGTCGATGTGCTCACGCTGTAAGCGTTGCAAGCTAGCTTTCACGCTAGCAAAAAGGTGTTCAGGGGAAAAATCCTGCCCTGTAGTACCATCTGACAAATATACATTCCCAAATTTGGTACAAACAATGATATCTTGGGGATAACTCACTTCTCGAAGAGCCTTACCCACAATGATTTCAGATAATCCTTTACCATAAGAATCAGCTGTATCTATGAATTGAATACCCGCCTCAAAAGCAGCACTCAAAATGGCTAAGGATTCTTCTTCGCTAATTTCACCCCAACCCATAGCCTTTCCTTGAACTATATTGGGACCGCCCAATTGCCAAGTACCTAGACCTAATTTCTGATGTAAACGATTCGAAAAACGATGAATGCTAGCTTTCGTCATGTCCTAGGACAATTGAAAATCTGGCTCTAATATAATCTTACCTTTGATCAAGCAACGTTCTCCCTTTTGTGAAGCGAAATAGGCATTTCTTCCATGTAAAATACGATCATCATGAAAAAATGCCGCCTCTCCACGTTCTAATTGAACAGGTAAAACCAAACCCGCATTGATAACCCGAGTCTCTAAAAATTGATGAAAATCTTCTACTAATTGAAGGGCTTCAGGTGTATTGTCTTTATCAACACAGAAATAATTCCAGTTGGCCAACCAACCCAATTCATCTTGGTCTAAAATCTTACGTACTTTCTTATGACCAGCCTTATCAAAATTCACTGTAATGGTCATCAAACGCTCCAATAGTTCCTCTTGACCATCTATTTTTAAACAATCTACCAAATCTGGTAAATCAAAAAATGTGGTTGCACCTCCACGGGCAGCACGTGATGTGCAGTAAAAAAACTGCAAGGATTTTTCATCGCCTAGTTCCACATAGGAATCATCTGTATGTAATGGCTGACGGGTATTACTACTTCTATAACGATCTGGAATAGCTGGATCATAACTAATATCTATCCAACGGTTGTCCTTTCTTTCTCCTGTAATCAAATCTTCGTCCTCATTAAAAGGAGTACCGATAGAGTCCGCAAAATTGATGTAAAATTGTTCCAAAGGAATTGGCAAATTATAGCCTGCCAAATGGATTACTTTATATTGCTTAACCGCTTCTGTTAATTCAGCAATGGTCTCTTGTTCGGTCGTAAAATTAATTTTCTTAAAGAATTTCATACGTACATTTTTCAAATTTGATACAAAAAGAACATTTCAATGATCCCAATTTCAAAGGTACAAAAATTTGTTAACTGACTTTTCCTGCTACTATGAATAAATTATTTATCGGTCATATGATTTCTATCAAGGTTTAGGTCCCAAATCACGGTATGCAATCACTTGAATCCCTAATTCTCGAATGGCGGCTTTTACCTGCTGACTCGTAAATACATCCGTAACGCCTTGTCGGTCCGCAGCCACTCCCTCATATCCAATATGGGAAACGGCCTTCAATTCTGCATCATCTAAACCTGGATGATCGACAAAACAATAAGTCTTGCCTGCTTGAAGTTTCCGAAGCATCTGGATAAAACTGGTAATCTTTTGAGCAGATGTTTGGCTAGGACCTGCATAAGTAGCTCGCTCAAAAGGGTATGTCGTATTATCATAAATTAAATGATATTCTTTGGCCAATTTTTTGGTCATTTCAATCACTTCTTCATTTATTCTGGAACATCCCATGTGCGACGAAATGTGGCTTATTCTTGGGATTTTTTTGATGGCTAATTCTATTTGAGCCCTAAATTCTGCTTCAATATCTGCCAACGTAAACTTATTTTCTATTATCGCCAAGCCAGGGTAATCTTTGTTAGCATACACCATCGGAAAAAAATACCCATCTGGATCACGCAAACTTTTGGCCTCTGTTAAAGGCCTCCATTTAACTTTATCCCACTCACTCGTAATTGCCAAATGTATTCCCACATCAATAGAAGGATTTGCTTGTAGCATCTGCACCGCCTCCGGAAACCAAGGTGAAGGAACAATCACTTCAATGGAGGATTGGATCCCTTGCAAGGAGGATTGCATCAAGGCCAAATTACCCGAATGACTATAGCCCATATCATCTCCACGAACAATCAACCGGGGAGCTTGGGGATTTTGGGCCCAAGATTGAAATGCCCAAAAGAGCAGTAGCAAAACCTTCTTCATCGTATTGAAAATTAGATTTAGGAAAATTGTTCTGGGAAAAATACCCAAAATTTGCGGACATTCGTATCTTGTTGCACAAAAACCTATTTCCTATGTTAAGTTCCATCTTCTTATTCATTCATACCTTATTCGCTTTTGGCAGTTCAGATTCTACCCAATATCAATTAATTGTTGGTTCCTATACCAAAGCCAAAAACCCAGGTATCGAAGTGTTTGACTTAGATTTAGCTACTGCCAAAACGAAACCCAACTACATTCGAGAAAACCCTAATGCATCGTATCAAGCACTTTCGGCTGATGGAAATTTATTATATTCTGTATCAGAAGAAGGTGGAGGGAAATCCGCCATTAGTGCCTATGCCCGAAATGCCAATGGCACATATACCAAATTAAATTCTAGCCCAACCATCGGCGATGGTCCATGTTTTGTCAAATACCATGAGGCAAGTAAAACGGTCTATGTGGCTAATTATGGAAGTGGCTCGCTCAATGTATTTAAAACAGAAGAGAATGGCCGGCTGCTACCTGCTTCTCAATCCTTTTTTTATAAAGGTTCCAGCGTAGTAACTGGCCGACAAGACACACCACATGCCCACATGGTGGCCATTTCTCCCGATCAAAAAAGCTTATATGTGCCCGATTTAGGTTCTGACAAAATCCATTGGCATCCTATTTTACCTGATGGAACATTGTCCGAAAATTATCAATCCATTTCGGTGAGTGCAGGTAACGGTCCACGTCATATGATTTTTCATCCAAATGGACAGCTCGCCTATGTCATCAATGAACTAAATGGTACAGTTGATGTCTTTAAAATTAATGCTCATGGCTTGGACAAAATTCAAAACATTGTTTCTGATACAAGTACAAAAGTAGCCGTTAAAGCTAGTGCCGACATACATATTTCTCCCAATGGGAAATGGTTGATTAGTTCCAATCGAATTACTAGTGACAACCTAGCTCTTTTTGCGATACAAGCGGATGGGACATTGAAGTCAATGGGTTACCAAACAGTAGCAAAAATGCCAAGAAATTTCAGCTATGACCCTAGCGGGAAATGGTTATTTGTGGCCAGTCAAACCGAAAATAGAATTCAAGTATTTTCTGTTAATCAGCAGACAGGTTTATTAACGGACAGCAAACAGGACATCGCAGTTGCAGCTCCAGTGTGTCTTTTATTTATCAAGAAACCTGATAGCCCCGAAGAACGTCTTCAAGCTTTAGGTATCACTTTACTGAAACCCAGCACACCTTTAGCTAATTATGTCAAATTTACTCGGGCAGGAAATATCGCCTATTTATCAGGGCATTTACCAGAGAAGGCAGAAGGCGGATTTGTGCTAGGAAAGCTAGGTAATAAACTAAGTGTAGAAGAGGGTCAAGCAGCAGCGAAAATGGCTGGAATTGCTTTAATATCTACCTTAAAAGGCCAATTAGGTGATTTACGCAGAGTGAAACGCATCTTGAAAGTAACTGGTTTTGTTAACTCAGATCCTAGCTTTACTCAACAACCACAGGTCATGAATGGCTTTTCTGACTTAATGGTGGCCGTTTTTGGCGACAAAGGAAAACATGCTCGCTCAGCGGTTGGCGTCAACGTATTACCGAATAATGCTGCGGTAGAAGTAGAAATGGTCGTAGAGCTTTACTAATAATCCGTTTTGATGTTGGAATCAAATGGAGCTTTTATTTGGTAGCCCAAATCCCCATCTCGCTGATTATCCAAAACATCTAAGCCATATTGTACCTGGCTCACAGAAGTACGATTGAAAGTCCCAAATACGCGATCCCAAATGGCGAATATATTTCCATAATTGGAATCTGTTTGTGGACGACTCATATGATGGTGTACCTTATGCATATTCGGTGAAACAATCACATAACTGATAAGCGTATCTAGCCATTGTGGCAGGCGAATATTGGCATGATTGAATTGAGATAATACCACTGATAAACTTTGGTAAATCATAACCAACCACATGGGTGCACCACAAACTAGCACGCCAAGCATAGTAAACAATGCTCTAATAACACTTTCGCCAGGATGATGTCGATTGGCCGTGGTGGTATCCACCATCGTGTCGGCATGATGCACCATGTGAAACTTCCACATCACTTTTACTTTATGTTCTACCCAATGTACAAAATAGGCTCCTACTAGATCTAATAGCAATAATCCCACAATCAATTGGCCCCAATTTCCCATAGGAAACCATTGTAAAACACCTATTTGATTTGCTATGGTCCAGTCGCTCAGTTTCACAATCCAAAGTGCAAAGCCAAAATTAACCACGATGGTGGTGAAGGTAAATAAGAGGTTTATACCAGCATGCTTCCACTTATTGTAGCGAAAAGACACCAAAGGCATGGCGTATTCTAACAACCAAAAAAAGCTGATACCTCCGGCTAAAATGAGGGCACGATGGCTACTCGGTATATGGTCAAAATAAGAAATAAGGTTCTCAAACATTGGGATAGGGTTTTGCTCAAATCAATGACAAATAATGGTAAAAACCATCTCATTTCCAATACCTCTCTCTTAGCAAAAAAGTCTATTTTAAGTTAAAAAATGGTAGACTCCATAGGAAAGCGCTAAGCCGATCAGTGCCCAAATTAACCCAGATGATTTTCTTTTCTTCAAAAATAACAACAAGATTAAGCCCGTAGCTGAAATGAATATCATGAATATGGCCGAAATATCAATCACCCAAGCCCAGGATTTGCCTGTATCTCTACCTTTATGTAAATCATTAATGACAGCCATCCATCCCATGCGGGTTTCAGTTAAATCATAAGCCCCAGATTCTCGATCAATAAACACATCAGCTGTATAGCCTGGCCCTTGAAATGAAACCGAAATTTCGGCATCATCAATTCTAAAATCATTCAATTGCCCTTTGATTCCATGGGTATTTCGTAGATGTTCCACTACTTCCAATTTGGCAATTTTAGCCGTATCCACTTGATTCACCCAAGCCACATTCAACTTCGCTTTTTGCTCCTGAACATCGGATTTCTCAGGTAACCACTCTTGATGATTCAAGGTTAAACCCGTCACAGAAAAGAATAAGACAATCGCAAAGCTGAACATGGATAAATAAATGTGTAGCCAGCGGGAGATTTCTGCAGTAGAACGACGAAGTTTACTTTGCTTAGGTTTTAATTTAGAATTGGGTGTACTCATATGCTTGGTTAAAAGAAGCCCATGAATGACTCGTGGGCTCTTAATAATAATAGAATCTAATTTATTTGGCTACATAACTTAATGATGCACCCGTTACTTCTTCATTACCAGAAAGCGTTTGCTTTTGATCTTTACCATTGAAATTCATTTCTTGTTTCATCAATTGGTATGTCCCATGTTCACGAGCGGCCTCTATGTACACCGTATATTTTCCTTGTTTCACAAATTGCCCAGCATCATCTTTTCCATCCCACACCAACGTATATTCTCCAGGTGAACGAGTCGCACTCGCCAAAGAAGCAATATCAATCGCACTTTCTCTTTGTGCTGCATACCATGAACGTAAATCTGGCAACCATCTTGGCTTATTAAACCACAATGCGATGCGTCTGATTGGCTTATGATTTTCATCTTCTACCCATACAGCCACAAAGGGACGACGGAAGCGCCCTTCAAAATTGGCTAACTCGAATTTAATTTGCAATTCCTGCTTATCTGTCCACATTTTTTCCTTTTGATTGACCATCAAGATATTCGTACTTAAACTTGAAGGACGGAAATTGGGGGCATTCGAGGCTAAAAGATTATTCCAATTGGGACTTGTATATTCTTCTCCCGACTTCGTCAAAATCAAATAATCGGTATCAGGGATAGAGGAAGCTAAATGCTGGCTTTCTGCCGGGCTCATCACCTGAAAGGCCGTAGATAAAGCCCCCGCTGTTACGGCATCCGGATGTACAACAGTCGCACTGATGATTTCAGAGGCAGGTTGGCCAGTCAAAGGGTTCATCACATGAGAAAACCATTGTTTATTGATTTCGAACCCTCTTTGATAATCTCCAGAAGTGGCTACTGCTTTATTTTCTACCAATATTTGGGAATGTGGTGCGGCATTTTCTGCGAAATTTCGAGGGTCTTTGATCGAAATTTGATCTACCCCATTTCCTTTAACGATGATATCTCCACCGACATTTAATACAATTCCATTCACCCCATCCATAGCTAAAGCGATATCAGCAGCTTTTTGCATGACATACGACTTGGCAAATGAATGTAAGCGTAAGGCAGCTTGACTGGTTCTCGCAATGCTTTGTTCAGCCTCATTGATTTCCCAATGTTTTTGTTGAGCTATGTTGACCGCTGCTTGAATATGCTCTTCTTGAGGTAACTGGTTATTATGAACAGCTTCTTTCCAAACATGCGTGATTTCTTCTGCGGAGGCGTTAATCAAGCCTCCTGTTTTTTGATGCCAAGCATCAAAGTGCTGAAGAACTTCCAATAATTCGTTAGATACAGGCTTAAACTCCCCTTGACTCGTCATCCATTGATTAAACTCGGTACTAGGGTGATAAGTACCCAAAATTTGACTTAAGCGTTTCACTTCCGCTAGTAAACTGGCTTCTGCTTTTTTAGCCGCTCCATAATGCGATGCCGCTATTTTAAGATCTAAGGAAGTTCCCAACAAATGATCCATTTGAGAAACATAAATACCAGAAGATTGAGTGGACGTAATTTGGGGAGAGGTAACAGAAAGGGCTGCAAGGCCAAGGGATCTTAACATATGCTATTTCATTAGGGTTATTTGATATCGAAATTTAAATTTATTCCTTAGATGGCTATTAAATTATAGATAAACTACTCTTTTTTGTCTACCCAAAGCAAAAATATTTCCTTTTCCTAAACGCTGATCTGCCCTGATTATTAAGTCGCTATCTGGATTTACGTTGTAATTAATCTCCATTTTGTCGATTTTTACCAAAATTAATACCTCTAAGGCCCATATTCGGGTTGTCAATAAAATTAACATGAAATTTAAACACCTAGTTAGCTTCACATTCATTCTTACAATCCTAAGTTTTTCGATTTTAGCCCAAGTAGGACCAAAAGGTAAAATTAAAGGTCAAATCATTGAAAAAGAATCCAAAGCACCTGTCCCATTTTCTAGCATTCGCATATTTCAAGCGGGAGCTCAAAAATTAATTACGGGTGGAATAGGAGATGACAAAGGCCAATTTTCTACCGAAGTAGTTTATGGTACCTATGATGTGGTCATTGAAAGTGTGGGATTTGAAACCATTACTCAAAAAGGAATTAGTATTAATAAAGAAAATCATACCATCAACTTGGGTATTTTGGAAGCTAAATCTTCTTCTAAAACCTTAGAAGAGGTAACTGTCAAAGGCCAAAAAGCTTCGATGGAATTGGCTTTGGATAAACGTATATTTAATGTTGGCACAGATTTAGCCAATCGTGGTGCGACGGCCTCTGAAATTTTAGGCAACCTGCCTTCCATTCAAGTAGACGGTGAGGGTGGGGTTAAATTAAGAGGAAGTGACAATGTCCGCATATTAATTGACGGTAAACCTTCTACTTTGGTAGGAATCAGTGGAGCAGGTGGACTACAATCTTTACAAGGAAACTTGATTGAAAAAGTGGAAGTTATTACGAATCCTTCTGCGCGTTATGAAGCTGAGGGTATGGCGGGAATCATCAATATTGTTTTGAAGAAAAATCAAAACCAAGGATTTAATGGGGCCATTGAAACTACGACGGGATATCCCGAGAATTTCGGTGCTACAGCGATTGTCAACTACCGCAAGGACAAATTGAATTTCTTTCTCAATTACGGATTATTTTACCGCAGAACACCTGGCAGAGGAAATATTTACCAAGAAGTTTATACACCTGGACAAACCAATTATTTGCAACAAACTTCTCAAAATAATGTGAGAGGTATGGTCAATAATATCCGCGGAGGAGCAGATTATTTTTTCAATGAAAAAACGGTTTTAACTGGTTCATATATTTTTCGAAGAACCGATGTTCGCCGTATTTCAGATTTTCATTATTTGGACTACCAAAAAAGCTTGAGCAATTTATATAGCATTACTGATCGCCAGCAAGACGAAAAAGAAGCGGAGCCAAATTCCGAGTATGCCTTGACCTTCAAAAAATCGTTTGCTAGAAAAGGCAAAGAGTTTACTGCTGATTTACGCTATTTAGATTATTGGGAAAGTTCGGACCAATTATTTACTCAAGTAGGTAAAAGACCTGATGGAAGTGCTTTTCCAGAAAATTCTAGAATTCAAAAATCACTTAATGATGAAGCTGAACACCAATGGATATTACAGGCAGATTATGTGAATCCGGTAGGAAAGGATGGTAAAATAGAAACGGGTTTACGTACGAGTTTCCGTGATATGACCAATGATTACATTGTCACTCAAAAACAAGAAACGGGAGAATTCACGGTAGTACCTGGTTTACAAAACAATTTTGTTTACCATGAAAACATCACAGCTGCTTATGCCATTTGGGGAACCAAAATCAAGAAATTCTCCTATCAAGTGGGGATCCGTGGGGAGATGACAGACATCCGTACAGAGCTATTGCAAACGCATGAGAAAAACCCAAGGAACTACGCCAATTTGTTCCCAAGTGCCCATTTTACCTATTCTTTGTCGGCAGATAATTCATTCCAACTAGGCTATTCCAGAAGAGTTCGTAGACCTACTTACAATGAGTTAAGTCCATTTGTAACCTATTCTGACAACCGAAACTATTTCTCAGGTAATCCAAATCTAAATCCTCAATTCACCGATGTGTTTGATTTAGGTCATGTGAAATACTATGAAAATGGCAGTATCAGTTCATCCATTTACTATCGGAATACTGATGGAAAAATAGATCGTATCCGTCAGGTAGATGCCAATGGCTATTCGGTTACTTTACCTCAAAACTTCAAAAATGAAGTTTCCATGGGTGCCGAATTTACTGGATCTTCCAATCTAAGTAAAATATGGAAGGCCGATTTGAGTGTCAATATTTTCCGCGCTAAGGCAGATGCCAGCAACATTGATCCCAACTATGTGAGTGATACCTATTCTTGGTTTGCGCGTCATACATCCCGCTTTAAGCTAGGAGGAGGAGTAGATGCTCAATTGAGAGCCAATTATGAAGCGCCACAAAATACCCCACAGGGTTCAAGAGGTTACATTGCATGGATGGACTTGTCGGCTAGTAAAGACATCATGAAAGGCAATGGAACTTTAACGCTGAATATCTTAGATGTATTCAGTTCTAGAATCATGCGGTCTGAGACGAGAGGTACTGGATTTTACACCAAATCAGAGTTTCAAGGTCGTCTAACACAATTCAACTTGACATTCAATTACCGCATCAAAACGACTAAACAAGCGGCTAAGCAACGTAGAAGTATGATGGATGAGGAGTAGAACCTAATCCATCATAACTACACCTTAACTCTATGTTTTGGATTGATTAAATGACTTTTGGATAATTCCCAAAATCAACAGATTGATAAAACTAAATCCTAGCTGAAAAAGTAAGTATTCAGGGATAAATATTCTAAAGGAAAATAATGTAATTAAAAGTATTATACCATAAATCAAGGACCATTGATTTGAAACAAAATTCTCCTTTCCAAATACCCATTTGATGTAAATCAAGATGGGTAAAATGACAAGTATTGTTGTAAGAAGAATCTGATTGAAAAAAGTAAGATTATGGTAAAAAGAATATTCGTCTAACTTTAAATGTGCAACATACAAAATGTGCATGTATAATACGGAAGCACTTGCGCGCCAACTAAAGATGATTGAATTCATATTGGTTCAATTTTGGAATAACCATCTATTAAAATCGTCATTCATTCCAAGTATTTGAACAAATTAAACCAAAAGACAATTCTTTTTCAAAATTCAAAACACTTCTTGCGTTTAATCAAGATTTTATGTGATTTCAGGGATAAAATTCCCAATATACACTTAACTTATTTCCAAGGTAGATCCACCAATTTGATCCCCAATAGTTTTTGACATACCTGATCCAATTTCTCTTCCGAACCTTCTAAGTGAAATGTTCTTTGTACATGGCGCAATGACTGCCCATGGGCTAAGGCAATAGCGGGTGAAGAACTTTCCAATTCATAGAATTTTCCCATCTGAGTTCCTGTATCATTTTTACCATCATTATAGGCATTTAGGGCATCTCCTTGAAAGGGATTTTCCTGAATTTCCCACATGGAATTGACATACTCTTGATCCCCATGGTAATCAAATTGAAGAATCGTTAAAATATGATTGGCTGCATCATAACTTGCCGCCAAAGGCACCAAGGCTTTAGGAGGAATACCTAATTTCCCTCTCGAGTTCGCGTCTGCTTTAAAATAAAGCATGCCGTCTTTTTTGATCAAACGATCCGCTGGAATCTGACCAAAATAGGCAGCATTGATGGCCGCTTCTTGTCCTTTTTGATAAGGAATTAAAATTGTGTTTTGGTCGGAAGCCTTCATCATACCCAACAACCAAATTGATAAAACACCGGTGGATTTAGCCCAATCTTGCCCTGTATTTTTTAATACGTTATCCGTTTGATAGCCCACCCAAGAAATTCCTTCCAATGGGATTTGTAAGTACGTTTTGGCTTCCGATTCACTTAATAATTTAATTTCTCGATCTAGCGAAACCTTGAATTTTGTTCCTGAATAATTCTCAATTTCAAAATCCTTGTGGAATAAGGCCTTTTGACTATCCGATTTTACCAAAGGATAAGTCTCCGTATCGATTATTTCGGGAGTCTGCCAATGTTCAAAAGTAAAGGGATCTCCTTGTTTAAAATACACGGAAAATTGCCCACCTTCTGGCCCTAGCCAAAAGCGCTCTTCCCCTCCAAAAGCATTCATATGAGGCCCTAATTTACCCGATTTTATAAGCTTATGGTTAATCCAACCATAGCTAAATCCTTCCTCCCCTTGGGAACTACTGGTCATCACCCGAGCCTGGTATTTTCCAACAATCAAAACCTGCTGGTTTCCTTGTTTCAGTAAGACAGTCGTGGGATCATTTTTCAATAAATCATAATCGTAACCAAAGCTATTTTCTGGGTTCATGGCTGTGTTTGAAGGCTTAGAAGGTTGACAAGCCATCATCAGTCCAGCGAGGATTAAAAAATAATGCGCTTTCATAGGTTTTGAGGGCTTGTAAATAGGTAATGAAGTTAATGAAAATTCCTAACGCTGGCAAGGTTCGAAACCTTGACAGCGTTGTCGTAACGAATGAATTTTCAACGTTATTGTCCAATAAATTGATATTCAACTAGCTTCAATTTCTGTTCTAAAAAAGAAAGAAAAATCTCATCAAATGACGTATTTAAAAATTTACTCAGATTTTATCCAAATAGGCCAAATATTCATTTAAAAATGGCATTAGATCCGTAATTTTGATTTGAAAAAAGGAATTCCTTTTTAACACAAAGACAACCTATTTACTATGAAAAAAAACATTTGGCTCATGGCATTGTCCATGGCTAGTATCATGTCCTGCCAACGGTCCAATAGCCCCAATCAAATCGAGGCATGGTCCTTTAAATCCCAACAAAAACTTCGAATTTCCGCACACCGAGGAAACTCGGGCTTAGCACCTGAAAATACCCTTGCCACTTTTCAAAAAACATTGGATATGGGGGTTGATTTTATTGAGATTGATGTTCGTACTTCCAAGGACAATCAATTAGTCATTTTACATGATGGAACACTGAACCGTACAACGAATGGCACAGGCCCCATTGCTAACTTGACTTTAGCAGAAATCAAGCAACTAAAAGCTAATAAAGGCTGGGAAGGGCAATTCCCAGATGAACGAATTCCTACTTTGGAGGAAACGCTACAATTAGTAGAAAAATGGAACAAGCAAAAAAATACGAAAACCTACATTTACGTAGACTGTAAGCAAGTGGATCCAAAACCCTTGTTGAAATTAATGAAACAATATCATCTTGATAAGGAATCCGTTTACTACGGAGATGATGATTTTTTAGAAAAGTTAAAAATGGAAGATCCCCTAAGCAAAAGAATGCCGAGCTTAAATAAAGCAGATGAAATGTATGCTAAAATAAAACGTTTGGCCCCTTATGCATTTGATGTCAATTGGCTAAAAATGAATGCTCAGTTAGTGAAAGACATCCATGAAAAAAATATCCGAGTTTATTCCGATGTGTTAGGACCGCTCGACCAAGCTGCCAATTATAAAAAAGCAAAAGAACTGGGAGTAGATCTAATTCAAACCGATCACGTAAAATCAGTTTATCGATATTTTTTGGGAAACTAAATTGAAAAATTCAACGTTGTCAAGGTTTTGAACCTTGACAACGTTAAGAAAAAATTACTTTTTAGGCGCAGATATAACCCCTAAATACCGGCCCATCCAATAAGGTAAAAGCCAGATATCTCCTGCACTATGTTCTGATAAACCACTGCCTCCATTGCGGTCCATATTAAACTGATTGGCATTGTGGCGCATAATCGGTTTTTCATCTGGAGGTAATACTTCCTGTGTCGTTTGACGACGGAAATTATCAGCAACCTTCACAATATCTTTACGATGATTATTTTGAATTGCCCAGTCAATCATATCCATAGGATGCTCACGTAAATACCAGGCTGCTTCATTTAAATCGAATTGCTTGGTTCCTGTTAGAGCTGTAAAAATATTCCAAGCTCCTTCTTTCTCTGGACGCTCAATTTGCCAGTGATCTAAGATGGATTTTTTGAAATTCGCTTTCAAACTATCATTAAAAGCATAACGATACAATCCCCAATAACCCACAAAATACATTTCATCATCGGAGTGATTCCAACCATCTGACATGTTTTGAGCATGGGCATCTGCATCTTTTCCTGCTCTTCCTAATACACTAAATGGACGCATTAAGTTTTCATAATAGCCATATTTAGTCAATAACTCTAAGGCCTTTTGCTTATACTTTTCTTTCTTCGTAAAATGATATGCCGTTTGAAGCATAGAAGTAATATTGGAAGAATTCAATTTACGATCTCCCACATTCGTTGGGAAAGAATTGACATATTTTGGATTCCATTTTCCCCACATAGTTGGCTTTCCGTCAAAGTCGATCAGGTACATATCATTTTTCAAAATATGCGACATCAAGGTATCTATCAATACAATCGAACGCTTCTTTAAATCAGGATCATCGACCAACTCTGCCATAGCACCAAAAGCAAAAATATGCCCTATCACCTCATCACTACTAGTAGTAGATTTAAAGTCCCACTCTGTATCTGGTGATGGCTGCCAACGCTCTGGATCTGATAAACTAGAAATAAAACCACGACGCTCAAATGAACGAGCTGGGAATCCAGGAACTGGAGTTAATTTATATAATCGCTCCATGGCATCTAAAGACTCTCGACAATTTTGTAATGCTTCTGGATCTTTGGTCACTGCATATCGGAAAATTTCTCCTCCCAAATACATCGATGTCCAAAGTCCGTCATTGTCTGAATCAGCCAAATACCCTGTACTTAAATTACCTTTTTGAATCCCATCCAAAGATGCATTGAAGCCATTTCTAATGTGACGTTTTCTCACCTGCTCATCATAAAAAACTGCCTTGTCGTGCAAAGTCATTTTCTTAAAGCAGATTTGTCCCAATCCAGCGCTTGTTGTAACTAAAACTGAATTTTTAGGGCCTTCAGCAATGTGTTTCACGACATTACTTGGCAACCACCTTTCTCCATTATAATAATCAAATTTCCCGTCCTTCTTTAAAGCAAATGCCCCTTTGGTAGACCCAAACCAAATTTTATCTCCAATGGCTTTTATTGCTGTAATTTCTGTCCAAGGTAATTTTTGCTGCTTTTCTCCTACTTGTTTTGTGGATATATCATAAATCTGATACCCATCATTTCCTCCTACATAAACTTTTGGAGCATTTTCAAGCACATCAAAAGCGGTGAAAGGTCCACCACTTACTAATGTTGAAATACTTCCAGATGCTGGAGAAAATTGATACAATCCTTGTTTTCCCAAGATGAAATACGTCTGGCTAGATGCATGATATTTCATGTCCAACACTTGATCGCCTGACAAGTTTCCTTTGAACAATGTTTTGGAATCTTTCACCCAGTGAATACTGGTGCCATCTGAAATTAAAAAAGCAAAATCCTTTCCTCCAACTACTTGATTGGCCTTAGCTAATTCATGTTTAGAGTATATACTTCCAGCAAAAGCATGACTTAAAACCGCCTTATCATCCAATAAAACAAATTGCTTTTGATAAGATGTTAAGGCTGCCATTTTCTTAGGAGCACTTGTCCGGTATTTGGTATCTTTAATCAAAGAACCAGGGTACAAAAACTGCCCATCATGTGGTAAAAGAGTGCCAGTAGACCCAAACAATATGATATTACCATTTCTGTCTGAATAACTTGTACTTAAATCAATAGCCTGATCTTTGGAAAGGTAATATTTGACACTATAATCTTGCCAAAATGGGGTATCCTGATATACAGGTTGCTTGGCCTTATTTTGAGCCCAAGTTAAATGCGTGGCCAATAATAGACACACATATACTAACACATTTAATTTACTGATTTTCATTATATAGGTTTAGGTTTAAATTCACTACTCAGATTTGATTTTCTGCGGGTCTACCACCACATATTTGATGGATTTTTGATCTTTCTCTATGTGAGATGAATATGTAATATGCAATAGTCCATCAGGGCTCTGTGTCATACAAGGGTAAGAAAAACTACCTTTTCCGGGAGCTACATTTTCCAAATAAGTCTTCCACTTCCACGTTTTTCCTTCGTCATCAGATAAAAACAAGCCTATTCGGTATCTCCCATCGATGATGTCATTTCCCAAAAATGCCAAACGGCCGTCTTTCAGTACCAAAAGCTCGACACTAGCCGTGTTTGGAATATCAGTTTTAACGGATGGCGACCAGGTTTCTCCTTGATCAGCCGACTCACTCATATGCACTCGAGGAGGATTATCTCCACTATCACGTAAATAAGCTAACAAGTTTCCATTCTTCTTTTTTACAACGGCAGGTTGAATGGGTCCACGACCTACCAAAGGCAAGCTTGGTCTCCAGCTAGTTCCTTGATCATCTGAAATGGCCATCAATGAAAAATTGAATCCATCTGAATATAGAGGCAAAATAATACGTCCACTCTCTAAAATAAGTGGCTTAATGCGCGTCATCCAACCAAAGCTTCTTTTCACTGGATCTACACTTGCCTTGGAAATCATATCATCATATTTCGGCGCATATCCTGCCCAACCAATATGGTGCTCTGGCAATTGCTTTAATTTTTTACTCACCTCAGTAGCAAAATCATTCCCTGGCTTTAATAAAATATTATCCTGCCATTCCCAAACTGGCGCTCCTTCTTTAGAATAATTCATGGATGTCCGCACACGTAATACCGACTGCTCCCATTGATTGGCCTGAACGGCAATCCATACTAAGAATAGTTTATTTTCCTTATTAAGAAATAGAACTGGATTACAATCTGGAATATTAGGTGTGTCTGCCATTAAAAATGGTTCACTCCACTGGGAATCTCCCTTTTTAAGTCGGGATCCCATTAATTTAACATCATCTGCGGTCCTTTCCCCACTGCCATAAAACCAAACAGATAAGTAATCTCCATTCGGCAAACGAACCAAGCTACTTCCATGGACATGTTTGTCTTGTCCTGGAAAAATAAGCATCGATTTGACAATAGCTGTACTCTGTGCTAGCGATTGAAAAGACAACACTAGCAGGGCAATAATAATTTTTAAAAACTTCATGTGATTATTTTACTTTTTTACGACGCTCCATCAACTCTCTGAAAGTACTTAAGATTATACCTTCTTTCTCTATATAGGCTTTCAAATCTGGATGCATCATGGAGTTCATATCAGCTAAACGAGAACCTCCTGAACCACTGATAAACTTAAATTCTTCCGTAATATCGCTACTATGTACGATCAACATCGCCACGCCAGGTTTCATGTGTTCCAATTGGTAAATCCATTGATCTGCTTTGTATTTTCCCCATTCGGCAGGAGTTGCATTTCCTTCTGGCTTCCAATCTCCACTATCTGAATGTAAATCATCCAATACCGGTAATCCTGCTTTCCAAAGCATTTCACCAATCTTCTTAGATTCAGCAACTAAATCCGTCAAACCAAACTTAGCCGATGGTAAAGGCATGCCTTCTTTCCATTTACCCTCTGCTTTCATTTTTTTGATATAGGGCTTATTGACAGATTCAATCAACATTTTATTGTTACCCCCTGGGAACATCACAGGGATCCCTAATTCCATACCTACTTTTAAATAACGCTCTAAGAATGGAGGATAAGCAAACAAAGTTCCCATATGGGAATCAAGGTGCGTTGGTTTCCAACCCAAGCGAGTAGCACGTTCTATTTGAGCCCTAATTTCCTTTTCTACCTCATCAGGACTCGCATTTTTGATTACTTGTTCAACACTATGCCATAAACAACCATCACCATCACTTAACGTAGGTACTTGTTGAAAACCTGACAATGCCGGCCAACGGTAATCCTTCCATTCTGAAGTCAACGTTAAATGCAGACCAGCATCTAGATTAGGATGATTTTTCTGGATATAATGAATAAAACTAGCTGCCCATGGACATGGCATCATGATACTACAGGAAGTCGCCACGCCTTGTTCAATGGATTTATAAGCTCCTTGATTGGATGAATATGACATTCCGCAGTCATCCACGTGAAAAATAACTACTTTTTTCCCTTTAGGATAGCCTAATTTTTCTGCATATGTAGGTTCTAACTGCTGAGCCATGGCTAAAGTAGTCAAGATGCTTGTGGCAATAAATGCGCTTAAAAGTAGTCTTAGTTTTTTCATATTACAAAACACAAGGTTGTAAGGTTGATGGTTGATCCCAAAATTAGGTCAGCAATTTAAATCAATTCTGGAATAATAGATTATTTCGTTACTGGTTTGGGACTGGCTTGAATCAATTGCAATGCTTGATCCATGTAAATCTCTGCCGTCATTTCTCCTAAACTAGTTCTTGTAACATAATCATAGCGTTTAAAGCTATTAAAATCCACTTTAGCTAACATATAACCAAAGGCATCATTGGTTAGGCCAAACAAAAAGGGCAATTTGGTTGCCATGTGACGTTTGACATAATATCCTACATTGGGTAATGCTTCACCTGGTACCGTTAAAATTTGCGCTGGTCCAATGTTCAACAGATTTAATTGAGTACTGACCGTATTCGGTTTTGTGTATTCATATTTCAAAGGAGAATGAGTCAAAATATAACGCATGATTTCTGAATCCACAGGTAAATCAATCATTTTGGACGTACAATATATAGATGGAGAATCTAAAACAGGAGCTTTGTTAATAATTCGTAAAGCTTCATCCGCTAAAAGCTCTCCAATTCGGATGCATTCTTCCCAAGTATTGGCTTCTTTTTGATTACTTTGACCTTCTTTTCCGTATTCCAAACGGGTATCGGCAGTGACCATTCCACCTTGTGCTCCATTCATAAATAGAGCCACACCACCTGCTTGAGCTTCGATTCTATCGTACAGAGGTCCACATAAATCTGGACTTAATATTCCTCTACCGCTACCAATGACTTCCGGATGAATGGCATAATTAACTAAAGTAGCAATGGCCTTCCCTTGACGGGCACCCTTGGTGGCAATAGCTTGTATAACTCCACAGCGTGGGTCATATAAAGCTGGAGCATAATAATTATAAGCAATTTTACCTTTAGCTTCTTCCACATTTACTTTCAAAGCTGCTGGTTCTAATTTCGTAATGGCTTCGTTGACAGCATCAGCAATTTGCTGAACACAACGATCTAGGTATTTTAAATCGGCATAATTTTTCCCTGTGGCATCTGGAAATCCATAAGCATCAGGAGCGGAGTGTGTATGCGTAGCTCCAATTAAAATGTTCTCAGGTGCAATTCCTTTTATCAGTGCTCTGGATTTGTTTCCAAGGATGGATGACCAACCTAAGTTATCTACGTTAACAATGGCAAAACGGGTATTCCCCTGTTCAAAAACCATAGCTCGGGCATACAAATCCCCCTTTTTTTCAACACTTGGTTTGGGTGTACCAATACCTCCCGAAACTGGTAGTAAAGGATCTGGTGTAATTACTCGCACGGCTGCCCCTACCCGGAGGGTTTGAGCAGTCGCTTGAGTAAACAAACACAAGAATAAAAGTATGAAAAGGTTTAGAGGTGTATTTAATTTCATTGGTTAAACAGGATTAGAAAATCTAGCTTTTTGAAGGGCCTCCCGAAGGAGACCCCTTAAAAATCTTAATATGGCTTACCAGTTCCTTGGATAATCCAAGGCTTAGACCAAGCACTATTTTTGCCATCCGCTTGTGAGAAATTAGTTACTTCTAATTTATCTAAAGCAGCAGCTGTATTCTTAGAATTAATACGCAATTCATCCTGCATGTAATAGAAACGAACAGGAATAGCTTGACGTTTCGCTACCGGACCAGCTTTTAACTCTGGGAAACCTGTACGACGGAAGTCGAACCATGCCTCCGTAGCTGCAGTCCAGCTAGCAATCCATTTTTGCTCAATCACTTGTTTCACTGATCCATCAAAAGCAACACCAGCATTAGCTAGATAAGCTGTTGAATTAGAACCAACTCCCCAAGTAGATAAAGATGCTTTAACTCCATTTTCATAGAATGTCTTTGCATCACCAACTGCATATCCTTTTAAAGCAGCCTCCGCTAAGATGAAGTTAACTTCAGCCGCAGATACCAAACGAGCTTTCAACAATGGCCCAGAAGCATTCTTATACATAGGCGCTAAGAATGAAACGTGCGGGTTAAACGAAGTTTGACCTGGTGTTGGGTTCAAGTTGTACGCAGATGGTAGCTGAGAGAAAGAAGTAGGCAATCCTACGTAATCTGGGTCAGTATCAATTTTAGAACTACCCACTACATCTGGAGACAAATAACGCTTACCATCAACAATTTTATCCGTTTTAGCTGGAAGAGAAGCATCTAACACTAATGGAATTTCCACTTTAGCTGCCCAAACTCCTAAACGAGGATCTTTAACTCCTTGTAGATATTTAACAAATGTATTTGCCATTTTGATACGACGGTAGTTACTACCACTCACATCATATACTGCGTTAGCTGGCCAAGAAGTACCATCAGAAGTACCAGGGAATCCCATAGTAGCATCATCAGAGTTTGCCAAAATCACTGGATAGTTCGCTGGGTTTTTAGCAATTTTCTCAATTCCTGCTTTAGCGACATCCGGTTTCTTAGCAGAAATACGCATGTAATAACGTAAAGCTAATGAGTTAGCCAATTTACGCCATTTAGTAGGATCTCCAGAATAAATCACATCCACGTTATCAACGATGTTTGAGTACTCGCTTTTTTGCTTAGATAACAAGGTATTAGCCTTCTCTAAATCGGCTAAGATTCCCGTATAAATAACCTCTTGAGAATCATAAGCTGGTAAGATATTATCAGTTCCACCTACTTCTCCTTTCAAAGCATTTGTATATGGAGCATCACCCCAAAGGTCAGTAATCAAACCAAACATAAAGGCTTTATTTACTAAAGCAACTCCTTGTTGGAATTCCCAGTTTAAAGAAACTGCACGACTATAAAGTAAATCGTTGTTACGTAAAATCGCATAATAATCATTCCAACTTTGGTTTCCACCCCAATCGTAATCATTATGTCCAGATGACCAAGCATCCTTTTGTGTATGTTGAACCACACCCGCAATATCTTGATATCCAAGGTTTACATAAGTCTTAGACATTTCCGTTAAAACGGTAGGCATAACCAAGTTCGGATTTACAACCTCTGGCTGAACTCCGTTTGGATTTATATTCACTTTTGTCAAGTCTTCACAAGAGAAAAATACTCCAGTTAATAGGGTGAAGGCGACAGCTTTTATTAATCTTATTTTCATGATTTTAATGTTTTAAGGTGCTTTGATTAAAATGTCAAACCAAGTTTAAATCCAACTGGGATAACCCAAGGGGTAACATTATAGCGCTCAATTCCTTGCTTGAATTGGGTTCCTGCTTGAGCTCCAGACTGTGGTTGGAAAGCTGTTTCAGGGTCGATTCCAATTTTAGAAGCCGTCCATAAAATGATGTTACGACTGTAAACAGAGAAGTTAGCACTTTGCAAACCTAAGCTCTTAACAAAATTACTTGGTAGCTCATATCCTAAAGAGATCTCTCTCAACTTCACGAAAGAAGCATCGAATGTAGCTGCACGAGTAAAGCTCCAAGGGTAGTTATCACCATATGGTAAGATACGTGTATTAGGACCACCTAAGTTTTCCTCATATCCTGTGATATTTCCTTGTGCATCATATTTAGCAATTACACCTGGGTTAAATACACCGTTAGGATATGTTTTTCCACCATATTCAAAAGGATATCCACCGTACTCAGCAGTAGGTCCACCTACGATAGGGAAATAACCGTTTTTATTAATACGGATGAACTTATCTTCATTAGCAACTAAATAATTACGCAAAGCATCACCTGTCAAACCATTAGGATTAATCAAGTTGTCTAAGAAACGTTGAGATTTCAAGTCAGACTCGCTGTAACGATAAGTTTGAGAAACAAAATCTCCACCGTTTCTCCAGTCAAATGTCATATTTAAGCTAAAGTTCTTATATGATAAAGAAGTTTGTAAGCCTAAAATGAAATCTGGGTTGAAGTTACCAATCTTAGTACGTGTATTGCTCGCATTGACAGATTGCCAAGAACCATCAGTATCCAATATTGGATATCCATAATATTTCGATGACTTGTCTTTTACTGTTACAATTTCAGCATCGTAGATATCACCGATTTTATCTCCTACGTATGTCCATGCTCCACCTTTAGCATCTGTCCAAAGAGTATAGAAGCTCAATCCATCAGAAAGTTCTTTGATCGTTGTTTCGTTCTTGTAGAAGTTAGCCGTCAAATCCAATCTCCAACCATTCTTATCGATCGGTGTACCTCCAGCAGTTAATTCAATACCTTTAGATACTAACAAACCAGCGTTAATGTTCTTAGATGTAAAACCTGTAGAACCTGGAAGCGTAGTAGGAATGATTTGGTTACGATTTTCTACTGTATAATACGTACCTGAGAATCTTAAACGGTTTTTATACATCGTCAAATCAGCACCTAAATCATAAGAAGTAGAAATTTCAGGCTTCAAATCTGGCAATAAAATAGTTCCAGATTTTGCTAAACGAGTTAATGAACCCCAAGCTTCAGGATTTTGCAAGGTATTGATCAAAGTGTAAGGATTGGTATCATTACCTACTTGAGCTACACCTGCACGTACTTTTAATAAATCAATTTTATCATTTGGAATCGCAAATGCTTCATTCAACAAGACACTTAAAGAAGCCGATGGATAGAAGTATGATCTATTTTCAACTGGCAAAGTACTTGACCAGTCGTTACGAGCTGTTAAATCCAAATATACCATATCCTTGTATGATAAGTTGGCCATTCCGTAAGCACTATAAACTACTTTCTTCGTTTGGAAGCTGGTATAGTTAATATTTGTGTTAGCAATGTTTTGTAAAGTATACAAACCTGGGATAATCAAACCAGTTCCTCCTTTAGAAGAAGTACTTACATCAGAAGTTTTAGAACTTCTTGCATTACCACCAACTGAGAATGATAAATGGAAATCTTCTACTGGTTTAGTCCAAGTAGCTAAGAAATCCACATTACGCTCATAGCGATCTAAGTTAACGATACCGTAAGCACCATTTTTCTCCCCTGTATAAGACTTCGCAATTTTAGTCTCGCGAGTTTCACCATACGTATCCAAAGCATAACGAGCCATTAAGCTTAACTCTGGAGTAATTTGATAATCCATTTTCAAGTTACCAAATGCACGATTACGCTCAAATCCGTTTTTCACTTCATAAGCTAAGAACCATGGGTTATTAAAGTTTCCGATAGATTGTGACTTCTGTTGCAAACCTTCTTGACCTGGAACCCAGTAATCTTTCAAGTCCATGATGTTGATGTGTGGAGAAACCGCATAAGCCCACTGTAATGGGTTAGATCCTCTTTCACTTGCAGGACGATTGTTTGAGTTATTTCTACTCAAGTCAATGTTAGCGCTCAATTTCAATTTGTTCGACAATTTGAAAGAAGAAGCTGCTGATAATGAGTTCTTGAATAAATCTGAACCAGGAATAATTCCACGGCTAGTCATATTTGAATAAGTCAAACGATAATTAGCTACATCATTTCCATTAGTAACAGAAACACCGTTAGTTGTGGTGATACCTGTTTGAACAAAGTTTTTCACATTGTCTGCGTACGATTTCAACTCGGTAGGAATTTGTTTTCCATCTGCGCCTTTAGGGCTATTCCATTGAATCGCTTTGTAACCTTTATCCAACTCTGGTCCAATTCCTCCTGATGATCCTTCTTCAATACTTAAAATTCCACCTGGATACGGGTTATTGTCTGGAGTAAATGGAAGTACACCTGTTGCAAACTTCGAGTGCATTTTCAAAAACTTATAAGGATTATCAAATACGGTGTTCGAAGTAATGTTTACCGTCATTTTCTTCGCCTTTGAACCATTTTTAGTCGTGATTAATACAACACCGTTACCAGCACGTGAACCATAAAGAGCCGCAGCACTTGGTCCTTTCAATACCGATACGCTTTCTACGTTCTCTGGATTTAAGTCAGAGATTGCATTTCCATAATCCACACGGTTATCATTACCGATTTGACCTACGTTATTCAAGGAGTTAATTACAGGTACACCGTCAATCACAAACAAGGGCTGGTTGTCATTACTCAATGACTTAGCTCCACGAATGATCATACTGACAGATGAACCAGTACCACCAGTAGCATTGATACTCACACCAGCTACTTTACCAGATAATGAGTTCAATACGTTTTCATTCACAACGCGACTTAAATCTTTACCTGCTACTTTACCCACAGAGTATCCAAGTGATTTCTCTTCACGTTTGATACCCAAGGCAGTAACTACTACCTCATTTAATAAAGCAGTACTAGATGATAAAGAAACATCTACTACACTACGACTTCCGATACGAATATCTTGCGCATCAAAACCAACAAACGAAAATACTAAAACAGGATTCTGTCCGCTAACTTCAATGGAATAAGCTCCAGATGAATTAGTGGTTGTTCCTTTAGTGGTTCCTTTGAGTGAAATATTCACTCCTGGAAGTTCCGTACCATCCTGACTGGAAGTCACCTTTCCAGTGATCAGTCGGGACTGAGCGAAAGCAGCTGAATAGCACCCAGCTATCATGACCGCTACAAAGAGAAAATGCCGAAACATTTTTACTGTAAAATTTAATCTCATAATTAAATAGATTTGGTTGAAAAAGACTTTACTCAGTATTCAGGGTTAAAAATTTTAACAAAAAAATGCATTATAATGGTTGAATAATTAAATAAATTTGTCAAATAGCACAACTATTCTAGCATAATAGCTGCATTTCATCTAAATTGACAACTTTAATAATTCAATGAAGGCTCATTTACTTAAAGTTTCGAACCAACCACTACGTTCATTTAGTGTTAGAAGGGACATAGTTAATTACTTTTTTAACAAGTATCATTACCATCCGGAAATCGAATTGTTACTAATCGAAAAAGGGACTGGGACCCAGTTTGTGGGCGACAGTATTCAACGATTTCAAGACGGTGATTTACTGTTAATTGGATCAAATTGTCCGCACTATTTACGTAGTGATAACGTGTATTTTCAAGGGGACGAGGATTTAAAAGCCAGTGCTTTAGTCATCCACTTTAATCCAGATTTATTTGGAAATTCTTTTTTCAAGTTACACGAAAATCGTTTCGTTCTTCAATTACTAGAAGAAGCTAGAAAAGGAATTCGAATTCAAGGAGAAACTAAAAAACAAATAATTTGTCGGATGAACTCCATCCTAGACAATGAAAATGAAAACTTAGTTTTACACTTATATCAAATTCTTGATTTGCTATCTATGAGTAAGGAAAGAGAAATTCTTTCCATGGGTATCTTAGAGAATTCAACCAGTGAAAAAGAGACAGAACGCCTAAACTTAATTTACAATTATTCGGTCAAGCATTTCAAAAGAAAAATCAGCATCGATGAAATTGCCGGGATTGCCCATTTAAGCCCACTGTCTTTCTGTCGATATTTTAAAACCAAAACCAGAAAAAACTACGCCAGCTTCCTAAATGAAATTCGAGTAGAGTATGCCTGTAAGTTGATTAAAGAAAATCAATTTCTAGTGACTCAAATATGTTATGAATCTGGATTTAATAACTTTACCAACTTCAACAAAGCTTTTAAAAAAACCACAGGTAAAACTCCTTTTCAATATGCCAAGGAGTTTAATTAAAACCTCAATATGTTATTACCATTTTATCTAAACCTATCAAACAATGAACAACAAAAAATTAGTATTATCCTTACTTACAGTAGGGATGACATTCGGAACGGCATGGGCTATACGTGGACAGTTTGGACATGAGCATGGTGCCGCCTGGGCAGGAGCTATAGGATCTATGGCTATCATGCTGATAGCCAATCGACAAGACTGGTTTTCTAAAGCATTTCAAGTCATCGTTTCTGGAGCCATGGGCTGGGGAATCGGAGGTGTAATGAGCTATGGTATGGTCGTAGGCTATGGCCGAGATACAGAATTTGTCAATGTCTATTATGGCCTAATTTCTCTGTTTGTCATTGGTGGACTTTATGGATTCATCGGTGGAGGCTTATTTGGACTTAGCTTGTCAAACTCTAGCAAAAGTCCTGTTGCTTGGCCACAGCTCTTAGTAGAAATGGTAGTAGGCGCACTTTTGTTTTACTTTTTCATCATCCAACAATACGAATGGCTCATGACTCCCCCTAGGGATGAATCTTGGGCAGGAGTTTTAGGCATGGCTGCGGCACTCGCTTGGTTCATGTTTCGTACCAAACAATATTCTGCTTTACGTGTAGCGCTATTTGCTGGACTAGGTGGAGGTTTCGGATTTGCCTTTGGAAATTTCCTCCAAGTGTTAGGACATGTTTCCGAAATTAAATTCAACTTCTGGAATGTCATGGAATATTCATTAGGTTTCTTTGGCGGCATCGGAATGGCCTATGGAACTTTTACTTCGCATTGGGAAGATACTACGGAAGAAAAGTATTCCAAACAGTGGTTTCCTATACTTATGTTGGTGCTGATTATTCCTTTTACTATGTGGCAACAAAATTTCCGCATGGACCGTTTAGAAAAAACCATCACACCTTTACTCAATGCCTCTGATCAAGCCATAGAACTCTCTGTTCGCTGGGACTCTCTATTATTGGTACTTTTTGCAGGAATCTATTGGCTCAATGTTCATGCTAAATCTAAATCCTTAGGTTATGGGGATATCAAAAAATTCTTCATTGGCCATTTTGGACTTTATATGTTATTGAGCATACTCGTCACTGGAGCATTTTTAAGCACCTACCGCATTGAACAGTATTTATACATCGTAAATTTTGTCATTATCTTATACCTTCTCACACAGGTGGAAGTCGACTTTGAAAATCAGCTGATTTCTTGGAATACTTATGCCAAAAATTTCGGAATTGTCTTGGCCTTCATCGCGGTTTTAGCCTATGTAGCTGCAAGCTCACACGATGAAATTAAAGGTTCCCACAAAAGATTTGGAGAAGTAATTCCACTAGAAACTCCCAAACCATAACATGAAAAAAATACATCCCTTTCTTTTTGGAATTGCTCTCTTGGGGGCTATTCCTTCCTTTTCACAAAATTTCAATTGGCCACAAGGCAAAAAAATGGCCTTGAGCCTTAGCTTTGATGACGCCCGAGGGAGTCAAGTCACGCAGGGAACTCCACTACTCAACCAGTATGGAGTTAAAGCCACTTTCTTCCTCAACCCAGGTGCCATGGAAAAAAACCTAGCTGGCTGGAAAAAAGCAGTTGCCGCTGGTCATGAAATAGGAAACCATAGTACATCTCACCCTTGTACTGGAATTTTTACTTGGTCTAGAAGTAATGCATTAGAAAACTATACCATGGAAAAAATGGAGAAGGATATTCTGGATTGTAACACATCCATTGAAAAAAACCTAGGAGTGAAAGCCGAAGTATTTGCCTATCCATGTGGACAAACCTTTATAGGAAATGCCACTCAAACTCAAAGTTATGTCCCCTTGATTGCTAAGCATTTTTTACTCGGAAGAGTATGGAAAAGTGAGGCGCCAAATGACCCTAACTACCATAATTTTGCCCAATTGACGGGCATTGAAATGGATGGTCAAGATTTTGAGCAAATCTTACCTTTGATTGAAGAAGCACGAAATTCGGGGAAATGGCTTGTTTTAGCTGGTCATGAAATGAATGAGTCGGGCAATCAAACCACCCGACTCAGTATGCTCAAAAAACTAATGGAATATGCCAATAATCCAGCCAATGGTATTTGGATAGCTCCCATGGGAACAGTGGCCAAATACATTCAATCTCGTTAAACTAAAGGAGCAAAATCCAGGTTTTTTACCATCGGTAATTTCAAATAATCTTGAATTAATTGATCCAATGCAGAGGTTTCCTTCGGCGTTAAATGACCCACTTCACGGCGGGTAGCTAAACGAATAGGGAAGCCTCTTTTTTGTAATACATATTTTGCACTGGTTGGATAAACCGTATGCATTACATCCATATTATCAATAAAGAACTTTTGCACGGTTGCCACTTGATCTTCTTTCCCTGGAGCATTGAAGTTGGCACATAGCCAAGCAATCAATTCAGGAAAATAATTCCCTTGAATACACGATAAGCCCATGGCTCCGGCCTTCAATACCGACACAGCATGACCCATATAGGCATCATATAAGCCAAAGTTGTAGCCTTGAGCTGTACGAATTCGCAAAGCCACTTTCGCTAAATCTAAGGATGTATCTTTATGATAAACTAGTCGCCCAGAAGGCAATAGATCTTCTAACACTTCTTGACTAATCAAACGTTTGTACGGTACTGGGCATTCGTATATACCAAACGGGATACCCGGTGTCAAATCCATGAAATGGTGCATATGCTTTAAAAACTCCGCATCAGACTCATCTTCCTTGACCATCAAGTTATTCAATACAATAACGGCATCTACTCCCAAGGCATAAATGGCTCTAGAAAAATCTGCCATTTCCTCTATACTATCTCCTAGTGTACCAGTAGCCACCACAGGAACTCGTCCCGCTGCCGTTTTCACTACTGTTTCTATTAAACTCAATCGTTCAGCTCGAGATAATTCATACATTTCACTCGACAAACAATTGGCAAATAAACCAACTGAACCTGTCTGGATATACATTTCCGTTAAACGGGCTATTCCTTCTAAATCTAAAGAATGATCTTCTTTAAAGGTACTTATCATCACGGGTACGAAACCCTTTGGTAATTTCTGCTGCATCATTTTTACTATTTACTAATCAATTTTTGAACAAGGCGACCAATTAATACAATGGAAATGGTTCCTAGTACTACGGTCATTTTAGAATCAAATGGACTCTGATAAGCCTCTGGAAAGCTATCTTTAAAGGATATCCAAGCAATGATGGCTACACCTGCTATGGCACCAATTTTGGCAGCCAAGTTTTCCACTTTCTTGGATAAGAATCCCAACAAGAATATCCCCAGCATACCACCAGCGAAAATTCCTGATAATTTCCACCAAACATCTAAGAGGCTTTTAACTCCAATCATGCTAATTCCAAAGGTGATACCAAGCAAGCCCATAATCACTGTGGCAATATGCAAGACTTTCAATTGCTTAGCTGCTGGTAAATCCTTTTGAACATACCGTAAATAAATATCCTTAAGAAAAACGGTTGCCGAACTATTCATTCCACTACTCATGGTACTCATAGCTGCCGACAATAGCGCTGCCATCAATAAGCCTAATAAGCCTTTTGGAATCTGAGTCTTCATGAAAAATGGCAAAACTCGGTCGCCATAATCAGATGGTTTTAAAGCATCTATCGCAATACTTTTTTCTGCAGAAACCTGTTGCTTCAATTCTAAAATCAAGGCTGGGTTTTCCATATAAAAAGTATAAAGCGCTGTCCCGATAAAGAAGAATAAACAAGAAACAGGAACGAAATAAACCACGCATAGCCAAATACTTTTAGCCGCCTCTTTGGCGTCTTTCGCAGTATGATATCGTTGAATATAATTTTGATCAATTCCGAAATTGGTCAAATTAATAAAGAAGCCATACATCAAAACCACCCATACGGAGCTCGTACTAAAATCAGGGTTAAAACTTCCTAAGCTAAATTTATCATCACGAATACCGACTTCAATGACTTTTGAAAAACCCGTTTGATGAACAATGATCCCCACAATCATGAGAGCACCCATCGTCTTCAAAATAGCCTGTATTACCTCCGTCCAGATGACCGCTTCCATACCACCTAAAACGGTATAAAATATGATACATAAACCCGAAACGATAATAATCAAACGCATATCCACGCCTGTTAGAGCATTGATAGTTAGAGCTATACCATAAAAGATAGTCCCCATCCTGGCCAATTGGGTCATGATAAAACAGACCATAGCATAGGTACGAGCCCATGCTCCAAAGCGTTTTTCTAAATGCGTATATGCACTAACTTCTCCCGAGTTTCGATAAAAGGGAACGAAATACTTCGTAGATACCCAAGCCGCAAAGGGTATAGATAAACTAAAAACAAAAGGATTCCAGTTAGAGCCAAATGATTTCCCAGGATCTCCTAAAAAAGTAATCGCACTTAAAAATGTAGCATAAAAGCTCAATCCTAATGCCCAGCCAGGAATTTGACCAGAGGCTGTAGTAAATTGCTCGGAACTATTATTTTTCCTAGAAAAATAAATACCTATAGCCACCATGCAGAGTAAATATACAACGATGATGCTAAGATCAAGAACAGGTAGAGTCATATTATAAGGTGATCACAACGTGCTTAATCTTCTCTCTCTTCCAAGTATAGGTAATATGTATTTTACCATCTTTCGTTTGGATCACTGCTGGATAGGAGAATTCCGCCTTGGGCTCTTTTTCCAATACGGCTAGTTCTTTCCAAGTTTTACCATCCGATGAGATTGCCACATTAAGTGGAGAACGTTTCCCTCCCCATTCTTGTGATTCTTTGGTCACATGATTGTAAATCAACACTTGGCGACCATCCTTTAATGTAACCGCATCTGTACCCGAATTTGGGTTTGGAAGAGAAGTAGCTTTTAAAGGTGACCATGTTTTGCCCTGATCAGAAGAAAAAGATTCTAGAATGTACCCATTCTTACTGCGACAAAGAATTTGTAAACGTCCGTCTTTTAAGAATAACACACTTGGTTGAATAGCTGAAAACTCTTTTCCATCATTAATGGCTTCTGTGCGGGACCAAGTACGACCACCATCTTTTGTCATTTCAAAATGTAAACGCCAGCCATTGTCTTCTGAGCTAGTAGGACAAAGTAAAGTGCCATCTTTTAGCATTACTGGCTTATTTTTGATGGGACCTAAGATTCCTAATGGAAGTCTTTCAGTATTTGACCATGTTTTTCCACCGTCTTTGGAACGCTTAATCATGCCCCACCAATCTTGCGGAGTTGGGCCTTCTTTATAAAATAATAATAGTTCCCCTCCTTTAGAAGCTGGCATTTGGAATAAAACTGGATTCCAAAGTGGATAACGAATGGTACTGTTCTGAACACCATTGGCCACCTCCACTGGAGCTGTCCATTTGCCATTCACCATTCTACTCACCCAAATTCCAACATCGGGGTGACGCTCTTCTGTGCCTCCAAACCAGGCCGTAACTAAACCTGTGGGAGTCTCTTCAATGGTTGAAGCGTGGCACGAGGGAAATGGTGCCTTCTCATAAATAAATTCTGAGCTTGTAATTTGCGCGAAAGCTCCTTGACCTAGCACCATCAGTGCTAGTATATACAAAATTTTCATAGTTAAATAGGTTCAATGGAAAGCGAAATTACACTATTTATGAGAAAATCATCCTTTTTGCCCAAAGTTTTGAAAAAAAAGAGTCTTCCATGTTTGATTTCAATTTTTCACAAATCCCCCATGTGGCCCTAAAACGCATACTTAAAGGACATCCTTAATTTGAATACCTGATAAAATCTGAAAGCCATTTATATGTAATATCTTCTTCTCTCCTTCTGTTTTATTACTTAAAGTGGTTCGTTTATCTTCAAAACCTGCCAATAAAGTTGTGTAATGCTGCCTAATTTCCCAATGTTCTGGAACAAACAACGTGGCCCCTCCCATGATTTGAGTAATCTCAATGCTGATCGAATCTCCTTCAAATGCAACTTGGCTAAAGTCCAACTCTAAGCCTGCTACTATGTTTGTTATGTTGGCTCCTTTAAACTCTTTACTGGTCGCCTGAATGGTCGTTGAATTAAATACGTTGGATATAGCAATAAAGGGGGCATCATTCAAAGAAAAATTGACAGTCGATTGGCTGGAAGAGCCTCCCCAGTTTCCCATAGGCGGGCCCCATGGTGCTTGACCTTTTTTGCGGTTCGACTTCTGAATCATAGAAATCCCGATAATTATGAAAACGATGGGTAGTGTATATTCAAATATATCAACATCCATAAATTCTCGATCCACCAAGAAAACCCCACCAATTAATACTGGCCAAATCCAGTTATTCCTCTGAAAAGAACTACTAATTCCAGAAACAAGCCCAATGACAATCAACAAAACGGGCCAAGTAAATATCCAATCAGGTAATTCAAGCCAATCTGCTTGGCGAATTAAAAATACGATTCCAACCAAAAGAAAAACAATGCCAACGGAACCGCTTGATTTTGAAGTAGATTTTTTGCTCATGAGTATAGGGTATAAATTTATCCTTCAATTAAAGAAAAAGGTCAAATGGCTTCATCAACTTTGGGATAAACGGAGAAACAACCTAGGTGAATTGTAAAAATCGCCCGTTCACGTATTTCCAAAGACCTGCAAAAGACAACTATTTATACATCTTAATAATAAAATCTAGCATATTGATTAAATTCTCTTTTTAGATCGTTTTTGAGATACTTCGAAACCTAATAAATACGCTAACTTGCGTTAACTAAACCTATCAAACATTATGCGTAATATTATACTCCTATGTCTTTGTCTAAGCGTTCTCGCTTGTTCGACAGAGAAAAAGAATATTCCTACACTTTCCAAAGAACACCAAAAAGCCTTAGATGATTTTCAAATCATGGATGGTTTTGAGATTGAAATGGTGGCTGCTGAGCCGCTAGTAGCCGACCCTGTAGCCATGGAAATAGATGAAGATGGCAACTGGTTTGTATTAGAAATGCCGGGTTATCCTTTGGACTTAAGTAAGACTGGGCAAGTTCGCAAACTCATGGATACGAATGGGGATGGTTATCCCGACAAATCGGAGGTTTTTGTGGATAGTTTGACCCTACCCATGGGAATTATGAAATGGAAAAAAGGAATCATCGTAGCAGATGCCCCTAATATCCTATACTTTGAAGATACCAATGGCGACAATAAAGCGGATAAAAGAGAAGTTATTTTAACTGGCTTCTCCTTGTCTAACCCTCAGCATAATATGAATACGCCTAAATTTGGTCTAGACAACTGGATTTATTTAGGCCATTCTGGATCCATCAATTCCTTCGCCTATGAATATCTTTTTGGCGATAAAGGAAGTGATATCCGCTACCCGGCCAATCCTAAGGCAAACATCCTTCCCAAAAACGGAAATGGGCGCAATGTTCGATTTAAACCCGATAGTTTCGGACTGGAATCCATGTCTGGAGAAACTCAATATGGGCACACATTTGACCCATGGGGGCACCGTTTTTACACCGATAATGCCGATCACCTCTACCATGAAGTATTGGATGCTCGCTATACCAGCACCAATCCCAATTTAGTCATTCCTGAAGCCATGGAAAAAATCCCTGATCATGGTGACGCTTGTGAGGTATATCCTATTTCGGAAAATCCCAATCATCAATTGTTAACAGATGTGGGGGTGGTGACATCTAGCTGTGGTATCACTTGGTATGATGGAGGAGCATTTGGTAAAGATTTTAGTCAAGTGACGTTTGTGGGAGAGCCCGTACACAATTTGGTCCATGCCGATATCATTGAATCCAAAGGCTCAACCTTTTCTGGTAAAAGACTTTTAGAGAAAAAAGAGTTTTTAGCTTCCAAAGACCCTTGGTTTAGACCTGTCAATTTTTATGTTGGACCCGATGGTGCTTTATATGTGATTGATTATTACCGACAATTAATCGAACATCCTGAATGGATGTCTGAAGAGGTAAATAAAAGTGGGGCCCTATACAATGGAAAGACCAAAGGGCGTATTTATCGAATCACGAAAAAAGGAAGTGCCGGAATGAATTGGATGAATGAAACTCATTTATCGAAAGAATCTTCCGAAAAGCTAGTTGAACTACTACAATCAGACAATGGTTGGTTCCGGAAAACCGCACAACGTTTATTGTTCCATCGTAAAGACGTGTCTGTTGCTCCTGCATTGAAAGAAATTATCGCCAAGAAGGAAGCAGAAGCCAGTGTTCCTGCCTTATGGCTATTGTCGGACTGGGGCAAATTGACCCCAGAAGACTTGGTCTCAGCTTTAGAAAATAAGACAGCAGGAGTGCGTGAAAATGCCCTAAAAATTGCCGATCACCAATGGAGTTTACCTGCCTTTGCTTCAAACAAAGAACTTACCCAATCACTTATACAAACAGCCAAAGACACGGATGCCCGTGTACGTTTTCAATGGTTATGTTCATCTGCCTTTTTTACTTTTCCTGAAGCTGTAGCTCTAAGAAGCAACATCCTGAATCAAGACATTGATGACCACTGGGTAGGAGTAGCAGCCATTGCAGCATCCAAAGGATCCGAGATGAGTTTATTAAAAGGTGCCATTACACATTTTGGGAATAAGCCTTCGGAGGGCAAAGAAAATTTCTTTGCCTATGTTGCTGCTGCATTAATGAAAAAGCAAGATGTTAGTTTCTTGCCATTAACCAGTGATGCCCAAGTCAGTAACGATTGGTGGCAAGCCGCTTTATTAAAAGGCCTTGCTAATTATGCGGAATATGCTGAAAAGAAAATTAGCTTAGACGAAAATCAAAAAAATGCGCTGGCTAAATCCTTCTTGATTTCTCCAGATACGAAAATGCGCCATGCCATCATTGGAGTATTTAAAGCAGTAGGTTTACCAACTGACAAGACTTTTGCTAAACAAGTTTTTGCCAAATTTTCGGGTAGTCAAGATGCCAAATTTCAAGAGGATGCCTTGGCCCTGTTAACCTTACAAAAGGACCCAGCATTCACGAGCAAATTAATTGCGTTCATTCGTTCTTCTACCAGTGAATCCATTCAATTGGCCAGTATTAAAGCTTTGCCGAATCAGATTTCAGCACAAGAAATGGCTCAGATTAATCAGGTATACCAACAAATGAAAATGCCTTCTCGAAAGGCTTGGATTCGCTACCAAGTTGTAAATGAAAAATTCATGATTCCCCTGTTGAAGGAAATTGCGAATAAAAATATCCCAAAAACAGATTTAGAATGGCCACAATTTGTCGAATTGATGAATTCATATGATGCCAATATCCGGAAATTAGCCCGTGAAGTATTAGCCATCAGCGAGGATAGAAAAGCCGTATTACAGAATTATTTACCCGCTGCAGACATGGCAGGAAATGCAGCAAAAGGAAAGGAAATATTTAAGACAAACTGTACCGCGTGTCATCAAATCAAGGGCGTAACGGGTGTTTCTTTTGGACCGGATTTATCTACCTTAAAAAGCAGAAATGCGCTATCCATCATCACTGAAATCATCAATCCAAATAATTCCATTGCAGATAAATATGGTAACTGGGATTTACAGCTTTCAGATGGGACAAGGCTTTCGGGAATTATTACTTCTGAAAACGATAATTCGCTAAGCTTGAAACAAATGGGCGGAACTGTTCAAACCATTGAGAAATACTTAATAAAATCAAGAGTGTCTTCCAAGGTTTCTGCCATGCCAAATGGCTTAGATGCCAATATCAAATTGCAAGATATGGCTGATTTGGTGGCATTTATCAAAGGAATTTAATGCTTAAAATTGTTAGGGTTGCCAGCGTTTGGAACGCTGTCAACCCTGTTACAAAAACAAAATAATCGAATTTTTTATTCAAGAATCTGATATATTTGGACATTCTCTCAAATAACCTATTTACTGATAATGATGTCCAAATTACCTCTTACAATGCTTGCCCTATTACTGGCATTTTCAGCCTTTTCTTTTAAACCAAAAAAAGAAAAGTGGGTATCCCTTTTCAACGGTAAGGACATCAACGATTGGACGGTGAAAATCTTTCATCATGAAGTAGGAGATAATTATGGTCAAACTTTTCGGGTAGAGGATGGATTGATCAAAGTACGATATGACCAATACGAGCATTTCAATAATCGCTACGGGCATTTGTATTATAAAAAACCTTTTTCGTATTATAAACTTCGCTTGGAATACCGTTTTACAGGCATATGGAGAAAAGATGCCCCAGATTATACCTTGAAAAACTCGGGTGTCATGTTCCATGCTCAGGATCCTAAAACCATCCTAAAAGAACAAGACTGGCCTATCTCGGTAGAAATGCAGTTCCTTGCGGGACTAGGTGATGGTAAACCCCGACCAACTGGAAACATGTGCTCGCCTGGTACCGATGTGTTCTATCATGGGCGAATTGACCCAAGGCATTGCATCAACTCCAGTTCCAAGACCTACGAAGGAGATCAATGGGTAAAAGCTGAATTGGTCGTTATGGGCGATTCTTTGGTTAGTCACTACATCAATGGCGATAAAGTATTGGAATATGCTCAACCTCAAATCGGTGGAGGTGTGGCCAATGGCTATAATCCTGCCATTAAAATTGATGGAAAATTATTGAAAGAAGGATATATCGCGCTTCAAAGTGAAGGTCAAGAAATCGATTTTAGAAATATCGAAATTCAGGTTTTACCTATTCCTAAATCTAGGAAAAAATGAGGCAGAAAAAGACTCATTGGCTACTTGTTTGCCTCATTCTCCTCTGTTCCTTAACTCAGGCGCAGACTCCCTTAATTGATGCCTCCGTCAAACGAGTCCTTTTCCTAGGAAACAGTATTACCTATGCCGCTGGATATGTCCAAGCCATAGAAGCCTACCATAAGGCACATTTCCCCCAACAAAAAATTGAATTCATCAATGTGGGCTTACCCAGTGAAACAGTCTCAGGCTTATCCGAAGAGGGCCATGCCGATGGACGTTTTCCAAGACCCGATTTGCATGAACGATTGGATCGAGTGCTACTTCAAACGCAACCCGATATCGTCTTTGCCTCCTATGGCATGAATGATGGTATTTACCTTCCACTAGACTCGCTTCGGTTTCAAAAATTCAAAGATGGCATCCTTTGGTTACACACCCAAATTGAGGCTCGAGGATCTAGAATCATTCATTTGACACCTGCTCCATTTGATGAAGAATTAGGTAAAAAACCAGGCTATGCCCAAGTCTTGGATCGCTATTCGGAATGGCTAATGCAACAAAAATCATGGGAGGTAATCGACGTACATTTTCCAATGAAGGCTTACCAAGCTTCTCAGCAAAAAACCGATCCTAATTTTGCCTTAGCCAAAGATGGTGTGCATCCTGGGGAATTGGGACATTGGATTATGGCTCAACAAATTTTACGCTACTTAGGTCAAAAAAACATCCTTCAATTCCCATCCATTATTCAAGCATTGGCCCCCATCAAAGACCCCAATGCTTTTTTCCAATTAATTGTCAAACGACATAATCTGATGAAAGATGCTTGGCTTGGTTCTACCGGACATCTTCGTCCTGAAATGAAAAAAGGACTTCCATTGATGGAAGCCCTAACATTATCTCTAGAAATAGACAAACAAATAGAAGCTTTGCTCGCTCCTTAGTCGACCATCAATTGCTCAAACAAAAATAATTGAGAAGATTTAGGGTCCACCTTTATCCTCACGGCTTCCATATCTGCCTCACCAAAAACCTGCAAACGCGTAAAATTCAAAATCGTTGATTTCTTATCGGGCATCAATAAGGGCTTCTCTATTAGCAAACGATGGGAATCTCCATTAATCCATAAAACGGGTTTTCCATATGCCCTAGTTAAGGCTGTAAGCTTCTCCACGATTTGGGTAAAACCAGTGGGAACAGCACCATGGTAAAACATATCTGCTTGAGTGAAAAAAACTAGGCCCATTTTAGAATTAGCCCTTGCAAAAACTTCTTCCAACCACGCTTCATTCGCTTTTTCCCGCTCATTAAATTCGGTGTTATCAGCATTAGCGCCTTTCAAATTATTATTGGACCCCACTAAGTGTATCGTGGCAAACTGTATACCACCGTATTCCCACGCATTATTTTCTACATAATTGGCAAAGGATGGATTTTCGGATTGAGACACTAATTTAATTTTCTTCTTACCAAAGCTTTCTTTCTTAGCAAAAAACACTTTTCTCAACTCCTTCAACCGCTCATTCGGATCAAATTCTCCTGCTGCTTTGCGGTTACAATCCGTCCATTCATTATCTCCTGGCGTATAAACTAAAGGCTGATCAAATGTCTCAAAATATTGATGGATTTTATAAAAGTACTCGGTAGAGCAAGGGGTTGACCCTGATTTGATATCCCCAACATGCACGCTAAAAACAGGCTTTTCTTGATTGATTTTTTTAATCACTCCTTCAAATCGCCCATAATCATCTGGAAGTTTGTAGGGCATATCCCCAAAGGCAATAAAATCAAATTTTTTGGCTTGCCCAAAGCTGCTAAAGCCTAGCAAAAGGCTAAATAATAGAGTGAATAAAAATTTCATATAAATAGGTTTATTGTTTCTGTTTTACTTTTTCAAAAGCAGTATCATAATCTTCCCTCAATGTCCCCATCACACGATCCCAAAATAGAAGGTATAAGCCATAATTTCCTTTGAAATATTTATGGTGTTGGTTATGACTTACCGAGGTATTAATCCATTTACCAATCAATGATTTGGAAAATCCAGCAGGATATAATTCCCAGCCCAAATGTCCGTAGGCATTGTAAATAATGGAAAAAAAGAAAAACAAGTAAATATGACTTTGATGTACGGGAATCGTAAATACAAACAAGACAAAAATACCCGTTTCCACAATGGATTCCAGAGGATGAAAGGCATAGGCAGCCCAAGGAGATGGATTGGTCGACAAATGATGTACTTTATGCACCCATTTAAAAATACTGGGATGATGCATGATTCGATGTGCCCAATAAAAATAGGTATCGTGCAACAAAAACATTAACAAATAGGCAAACCAATAATAAGCCCAACCCAAGCTATCCATCCTGTCGTATAAAGTAGTATATGGACGAACTGCAGGATTTTGAACAATGAAAATGGGGACTGCCGCAAAAAGGATGATAGTCCCTAAAGAATACCCAATTTCACGGAGGTAATCATTCAATTTGGGATAAGCCGCTTGTATTTTTTTATTGGACAATCCCTTTTTAAAAAGAACATAGAAAATCAAGAAATAAGCTCCTGCTACCAAATAGTATCGACTACCAATACTAAATAAAATTTGAAGGTATTTTTCTACGGTCATGGGTTTAAATTTGACTAGTAAAAATATGGAATTCATGCGGCTAAAAAAACTTTGATGGAGCGAATTCAAACTCATTCATCTAATTTTAAAATTTATGAAACAGAAAAGCCTAGATTAGCGTTACCAATAAGATTCCTTACCCCATCACATGAGTCAAAAAAATAAAAGAGCTTTCTATTTTAAACTCTATGAGCCTGAAAATCAGAGCCCTTTCGACAAGCTTTTTGCCATTTTTAAAGAATTGATCGTTCATACTTCTGGGGACTTAGATGAGGCTCTCGACTGGCTTCGGGAATTAGACAAGGAATATCAACTGACGGATGAGGCCTATACCATCGACGATTTTATCGAAGACCTGAAAAAAAGAGGTTATATCCGCGATGAAACCAAAGAAGACGGAAGTTCGGGTTTAGGCATTACTGCCAAAACAGAAAGAGCCATCCGCCAACAAGCCTTAGATACCATTTTTGGTGACCTAAAACGCAGTGGTTCGGGGAATCATAAAAGTAAGCATCCCGGTTCCGGAGACGAACATACGGGCGAGTTCAGAGAGTATCGATTTGGAGATAGTTTAGAAAAAATATCGTTGACAGAGAGTTTGAGAAATGCCCAAATCAATCATGGCATGGACCAATTCCAATTAAGTGAAGAAGACCTAGTGGTCGAGGAATCCTTGCATAAATCTCAAATGAGTACCGTGCTCATGATTGATATCAGTCATAGCATGATTTTGTATGGAGAAGACCGCATAACCCCCGCCAAAAAGGTAGCCATGGCATTGGCTGAGCTCATTACCACACGTTATCCCAAGGATACTTTGGATATTTTGGTTTTTGGTAATGATGCTTGGAGTATTTCCATCAAAGATTTGCCCTATCTCAAAGTAGGTCCTTACCATACCAATACGGTGGCTGGCTTACAGTTGGCCATGGATATTTTGAGAAGAAAAAGAAATACCAACAAACAAATCTTCATGATTACTGACGGTAAGCCTAGCTGCGTGAAATTACCTAATGGAGAATATTACATGAATAGCAATGGACTCGATGAATACATTGTTGATAAATGCTATACTCAGGCTCAGCAAGCCCGAAAATTGCATATTCCCATCACAACTTTCATGATTGCGCGAGATCAATACCTGCAACGCTTTGTGAATGAGTTTACCCAAGCCAATCAAGGAAAAGCATTTTATACGGGATTAAAAGGATTGGGGGAAATAATCTTTGAAGACTACGAAACGAATCGAAAAAAACGCATTAAATAAAGCCACATGTCAATGAGCACAATTGCCACTTTAGGAGAACTAAAAAAATCAGGATATACCAGCAGAGGCATCAAGGACGAATTAAGACAAAATTTGATCGCTAAAATCAAAGCGGGACAAACGCCATTTGAAGGGGTGCATGGTTTTGAACATACCGTTATTCCTGAATTAGAAAGAGCTATTTTATCAAGACATAACATCAACCTACTTGGTCTTCGTGGACAAGCAAAAACACGCTTGGCTCGCTTGATGGTCAGCCTATTAGATGAATACATTCCCTTTGTCAGTGGTTCGGAAATCAATGATGATCCCTTCCAGCCTATCTCCCGATATGCCAAAGATTTGATCGCCGAAAAAGGAGAAGCTACCCCCATTTCTTGGTTGCACCGTGATGAACGTTTCTTTGAAAAACTAGCTACGCCAGATGTGACCGTGGCAGACCTAATTGGAGACGTTGACCCCATCAAAGCGGCTAATTTGAAGTTGTCCTATGCCGATGACCGAGTGATACATTTTGGAATGATTCCTCGTGCCAATCGCTGTATTTTCGTCATCAATGAATTACCCGATTTACAAGCCCGTATTCAAGTGGCCTTGTTCAATATTTTACAAGAAGGGGATATTCAAATCCGTGGCTTCAAATTGCGCATGCCTTTGGATTTGCAATTCATTTTCACAGCGAATCCAGAAGATTATACCAATCGTGGAAGTATCGTGACCCCATTGAAAGACCGTATTGGATCTCAAATCTTAACGCATTATCCAGAAAGTATTGAAATTGCTAAAACCATTACGGCCCAAGAAGCCAAGCTGGAAAAAGAGCAAAAAGACCGCGTCTATGTTCCTGAATTGGCCATGGACATTTTGGAGCAAATCAGTTTTGTAGCTAGGGATAGTGAGTTTGTAGATGCCAAAAGTGGCGTTAGTGCCCGTATGAGCATTACGGCCTTAGAAAACCTGATGAGCGCTGCTGAAAGGCGTTCATTGCGTGCAGGAGATAATCATACTTCTTTACGATTGTCGGATTTTATGGGCATCGTGCCATCCATCACTGGAAAAGTGGAGCTGGTCTATGAAGGCGAGCAGGAAGGAGCGGCAGAAGTGGCCCAACAATTGATTAGTCAGGCAGTACACCATTTTTTCCCGAACTATTTCCCTAAAATTGAGAAGCTGCACAAAAAAGATTTGGTAAGTCCTTATGACCCTCTTTTGGAATACATCTTTACCGAAGGTGGCGTGGTGATTACGGATGATTGCTCGGATGCCGAATACCAAAGCAGCTTAGACTCCATCCAACCTTTGGATGATTTAATAAAGAAATACATTCCTAAAGTCAAGAAAGAAAATCGCTATTTCATGAAAGAATTAGTCCTTTGGGGATTAGCCGAATACCGTAAATTAAGCAAGGAACGCATTACGGAAGGGTATCAGTTTAAGGATCTGCTTTGATAGGTATTAGTTATTAGGGTTTAGTGTTATAAATGAAAAATGTAGAATGAAGAATTTTTAGCTAGGACGGAAATTCCCAGGTTAAATTTACATTTGATTATTGTGTACACAGGTAAATCATTCTGTTTCCATAACTATATCAAATTGATTCCCTAACATCTGTGGGAACAAACGAGTGTAATATTTACTCTTATTTGAAGAACAAGAGTAAATTTTCAATTTTTTTACCCTCGTATAAAAAACAAGAGCAATTTGCTTAGGTAATTTTGTAATGAAATCCTTGAATTTGAATTGGATATAATTAATAGAAAACTATCTACCTATTTCGTGACAAGTCACCACAAATTCTACATTCTACATTCCTCATTCTACATTTCCTAATAAGAAACCACCTGCCCATCTTTCAAAAGACGGTCTTTCAATAGCGAATAGGGCACTTGCTGGGTGCTGGTTTTTTGTTGAATGGCTAATACCGCGGCAGTGGCAGCGGATTGACCTAATATCATGAAGACGGGTTCCATGCGGATTGATCCATAGGCAATGTGTGAGCTGGAAAGACAAACAGGCACTAACAAATTTTGACATTCCTGCTCTTTGGGAACAATGGATCCATAACTGATGGAATAAGGTTTATCTGGATGCACCCCAATATCTCCTTCATTTTGAACATAGCCATCCGCTGTGACAAATCGCTGGGCGTTATGTGAGTCCAAAGAATAAGATCCCATCCCAATCGGTTCTTCAATCTTCGTTTTTCCCAATGCATCCGCCTCTTTCATGACGTATTTGCCAAGCATTCTTCTAGCCTCTCTCACATATAATTGATGTGGCCAGCCTCCATTATCTTTAAATTCATCTTTGGCTAAACCCCAGGTTTTCATGCGTTCCTGAACTTCTGAAGGCACTCTTGGGTCATTTTGCAAGAAATACATCAATCCCTTTTGGTATAATTCATGCTCCTTGATGATGGTTTTTCTGCGTGCATAAGTAGCCTCTGGATAATCGTAGTTTTTACCTATGAAATCAGTACTAAACGGTCCATGATTATTGGTATCTGTCTTTCGGTTAGGTATGGCATCAAACTTATCAAAGGTCTCTCGCCAACCGCTTTCAAAAACCCTGGCATAGAGCGTATATCGATCTGGATTATATCCTTCAGGCTTAGGAAAAGCAATCCGATTGTCGGGGTGATTGCTCAAACACATCCTAAAACAATAGGCCTGAATTTTATGATCACCCGAACCATTTGGTCCAGGTTTTTCCGTGGATACTTCGGGTAATAAGCCACTGCTGGGGTCATTGGCAACCTTATACGGACTAATCTTCGATTTGAAATAATGCCCATGCTGAAAAACTCCAACCTGTACCCCATTCCACTTTTCTCCATACACCGAATTCGCTTCTCTACCTACATGGTACTTAACTCCAGCTAAGGCCATCAAGTCGCCCTCATAGCTAGCATCAATGAACATTTTACCCACAAAACGCTTCTTGGACAGGGTTGTTATTTCCTGAATTTTAGCATCTTTTAAACGAATGCCTTGTCGACTCCGGTCCAAAAATTCCTCTCGCAAAACCTGAATTTGGTATTCTTTAACCAAATCTTCAATCACCTGCTCTGCAGCATGTGGCTCAAAAATCCACATGGTTTTATTGGCGCCATCCATCGCCACAGTTCCTTGGCCCTTATTGCCAAACTGCGATTTCTTTTCCCAAAGCCAATTTTCTTCCTTTTGATAATGCTGATAAATACGTTGATAAAATTCTCTTGATAAACCTCCAATCACCTCTTTGTTTCCTGTATCTGAAAATCCCAAACCGCCAGATGTAAGTCCGCCCAAATGTTTGTCGGGCGAAACAACGATAACACTGTGTCCCATTTTTTTCACTTGTACAGCCGCAATGATGGCCGAAGCATTTCCCCCGTACACAATCACATCGGCAGAATAGGTGCTTTTTTGTGCCCAAGTAGGTAGAAAAAGACAAGTAAGAAATACTACAATTAGAACCTTATAAACTTTCATAATTTGTCAACATAAGATGAAAAAACTAGGCCAAAATACCTTTGACCAATTTGCCATGCACGTCGGTTAATCGGAACCTACGACCCTGGTATTTATATACTAATTGCTCATGGTCAATGCCCATCAAATGCAACAAAGTAGCCTGAAAATCGTGCACATGCACGGGATCTTTGACGATATTATAACTGAAATCATCCGTCTGACCAAAGGTCGTTCCCGCCTTCACTCCAGCTCCTGCCATCCACATGCTAAAGCACTTTGGATGATGATCTCGTCCATAACCTGTTGGCGATAATTTTCCTTGAGAATAAACCGTTCTACCAAACTCCCCACCCCAAATGACCAGTGTATCTTCCAACATACCTCTACGCTTCAAATCCATGATCAAAGCTGCTGTAGCTTGATCAGTTTGCTTGCACTGATTAACGATGTTTTTGGGCAAACTATCGTGATGATCCCAACCTTGATGATAGAGCTGAACAAAACGCACATCTTTTTCCAATAATTTTCTAGCTAATAAGCAATTAGCGGCAAAGCTTCCTTTATCTCGACTATTGGGTCCATACAAATCAAACACTTCCTGAGGTTCATCCGAGACATCCATCACTTCGGGAACAGAGGTTTGCATTTTGAAAGCCATTTCATACTGGGCTATTCGAGCATCTACTTCAGGGTCACCCCAAGATTCATTTTGCAATTGGTTCAATTGCTTCAAATAATCCAACATTTCTTGACGATCCTTGCCATCGTATCCTTCGGGATTTGATAGGAATAAAACAGGGTCTTTACTAGATCTAAATTGAACACCTTGATGCTCCGAAGGCAAAAATCCATTTCCCCAGAGTCGGGCATATAATGGCTGATCTTTAGATGCATCCTTAGACACCATGACAATGAAAGCTGGCAAGTTTTGATTCTCTGAACCTAAACCATAGCTTAACCAAGAACCGATGGACGGTCGACCGGGCAATTGGTGCCCCGTTTGAAAAAAGGTAATGGCTGGATCATGGTTGATTTGCTCGGTAAACATGGATTTGATGACGCACAATTCATCCACCACCTGAGCGGTATATGGCAATAAATCACTCACCCAAGTTTGACTTTGCCCATATTGTCTGAACCCATAGGCAGAAGCTGCTACAGGCAAAATGGCCTGATTAGCACTCATCCCTGTTAATCGCTGACCTTTCCTTATAGAATCGGGTAAATCTTGACCCATCCGTTTAGTCAATTCTGGTTTATAATCCCAAGTCTCAAACTGGGACGGGCCTCCGCTCATGAATAAGTACACCACCCGTTTAGCCTTAGGTGCAATTCTAGGTAAGGCATCCAATAGTTGTTGTTCCAAAGATTGGCCTTGTGCCTGATGGGAAGCAAGCAAACCGTTCAAGGCTATCGCTCCAAAACCCATGGCCGTCTTCTTCAAAAAATCGCGTCGATCTAGTCCCCGATTAAGTTTTTCTAAATCAGGATGCGATAAACGAAATGGATCGGTATGTTGATGTCCCATAATTTTATCGTTTGGTGATACTAGCATCTGAATTCATGATAGCGCTAGCTACCACAGCATTGGCTGCCACAGCATTGGCAGCAACGATGTTGCCGTCCTTATTTCCTTGGACTCGCCTCATTCCTGCTTGCAGCCAGCCTTTAGCCTTGCTTGCATCTTGCTGAAAACGAACTAAACTCTTTCGTTGTAAGTCGACCAGCAAAGCCAATTCCTTTTCCGATGCTTCCCGACTCGTCAGTTTTTTAAAGGTCATTTGTATGGCTTTGTTAACATCTTTTTCTGCGGCCATTTGTTCCCCCAATATCTTGGCTGCTTCCAAAAAGGTGGGATCATTCAAGCCCACTAGCGCCTGTAAAGGTGTATTGGTTTTTTGTCGACGTACCAAACAAGAACTTCTTGCCGGGGCATCAAATGTAGCTAATGTAGGGTTCGGCACGGACCGCTTCACAACCACATACAAGCTTCGACGATATACTGCTGAAGTGGTATCTTGTTTGTAATGTGAGCTGTTGATTTCCCATAATCCATCGGGTTGATAAGGATAGACACTTTTTCCACCAATTTTTTGAACTAATAAACCACTAGCTTGAAGAGCATTGTCTCGAATCATTTCCGCACTTAATCGGACAGAGGGGCCTCTAGCTAATAAGCGATTTTCTGGGTCTTTTTCCCTTTGTTCGGCCGTAGCCTTAGAATCTTGTTGGTAGGTTTCCGACATCACCATTTGCTTCATCATTTGCTTGATATTCCAACCAGATTCTCGGAATTGGATAGCCAATGCGTCCAATAATTCGGGGTGAGAAGGCATTTCACCTTGGTTTCCAAAGTCTTCGGACGTTTTGACGATTCCAGTCCCAAAAAAGTTTTGCCAAAAGCGATTTACGGCCACACGAGCAGTCAAGGGATTATTCTCATGTGTTAACCATTGTGCTAAGCCGAGTCGATTCTTTGGTAAGTTGGCAGGAAATGGCAAAATCTTTTGAGGAGTATTCGGAAAAACTTCTTCTCCTTTGGCATCGTATTGACCTCGCTGAAGCAAGAAAGACTTTTTAGGATGTGGCATTTCCTGCATGATCATCACTTCCTCTATTTTCTCCGATGAATCCGCTAAAGCTGTTCGCCAATGTTTGATTTCTTGGGTCAAAGCCAACTGGGTACTATCCAAATTTTGTTTGAAATACGCCCTAAAAGCTTCGCCTTGGGGATTTGTCCATTGATCTTGGGATTTAAACACCAAATCTTTCCAAGAAGCCCTTTGGGCCAAAACCTGAATTTCATAAGGAATAAGTTCCCGACTATAAATGGCTACTTCATCGGCTTTCCCTCCCTTAAAACCAAGTCCGCGCCACCATCCCCCAATTTGTAAGCCCAATTCATTTTTGGAGAAATAAATAATGTCTTTATACAGCTGGTCAATGACGGTTTCCATGTCCGACTTTTGGCCATCTACGAACAAATTAAATCCTGCGGCTTGAGAAGAACCATCATAAGTCAAAGCCAGATGTATCCATTGATCTCGAGGGACATCTGCTTTCATCACCTTATTGATGGCATTGGATGGAGCCGTGTGCGCCATGTTTATTTCCAATCGATTGTTTTTCAAATAGACATGAAAACCCTTAAAGTTATACAGTCGCTCCGCATTACTCTTATGAAAAATAACCCCTTCTTTCATGTCCTTGGGAATATTCACCCACATGCCTATGGTGAATGGTTCCGACTTTCTAAACACACCAGCAGGGCTTAAATCCGCATAAATATCCCCATCAAATGCCAAAGCTTGACCCTGTTTTCCCTTCACAAAAATGGGCTGATCACCTGTCTTTCCTGATTCTCTTTTGATCACGGCAACCTGCTTTTCTGTCAACTTATTTTTTAGCGTCGCATCCAAATCAAAATAGGCCACCAAACCACGTTGAGGAATGATATCTTCTGCCAATTTTTCATTGCTTTTGCTCTTAATCCAATTTTGAAAAAGAGCATTGGAAGTAGGACTTTGATTCATTTTCTCCTCTACCGTTTGAATCTTGGTTTGAATGAATTTTAGCACCTCCTCTTTTTCTTTGGTGGGCAACATCAAGGTTGGTGTAGGCAGGTCATCGGAATAGGAGATTTGTCCCGCTTCACGGACATTATTGAAAAAGCTAAATAGCTCGTAATAATTTTTTTGAGAAATAGGATCGTATTTATGATCATGGCAACGAGCGCAACCAGTGGATATTGCCATAAATGCCTCTCCAAAAGTATTGGTTCTGTCAATCACATATTCCGCTTGAAACTCTTCCTCTACAATGCCCCCTTCCGTATTTTGGGGATGATTTCGGTTAAATCCGGTGGCAATCAACATGTCTTTGCTCGGATTAGGCATTAAATCACCAGCCAATTGTTGGTGTATGAAAGTATCATAGGGCGTATTATTATTGAAAGCCTTAATGACCCAATCTCGATAGGGCGACATATCTCGGATACGGTCCACAGTATAGCCATGAGAATCTGCAAAACGAGCCAAATCCAACCAATCAACGGCCATTTTTTCGCCAAAATGAGGAGAAGCGAGCAGTCGATCTACCTGCTTTTCGTAGGCATTCGATGCATTATCAGCAAGAAAATTATCTAGTTCAGGAATACTTGGAGCAAGCCCCGTCAAATCAAAGGAGAGGCGACGAAGCAGTAGGGCTTTAGAAGCTTTGGCATTCATTTTTAGGGCTTCTTTTTCCAATTTTGTTTGTACCCAAAAATCAATCACATTCATCCCCTTTTTGGATTCTGGGATGGCATGTTTTACAGGTTTAACAAAAGCCCAATGCGGTTTATAAACGGCTCCATCTTGAATCCATTTTAGGAGAATAGCTTTTTCTTTGGCTGATAAACTCAAATGAGATTTCGGCTCAGGCATGACAATACTTGGGTCTTTGGAAAGAATCCGATGGGCCAACTCGCTCTTTTGGAGATTGCCTGGTGTGATAGCTACTTTCCCTGGGCTTTCTGGCAATTTGGCATAAGCATTTTCAGGCAAATCCAGTCGCAAGCCCGCCTTTTGCTTCGCTTTATCTGGACCGTGACAGGCAAAGCATTTGTCGGATAAAATGGGCTTAATATGAATATTGAAATCCAAAGCAGGTGGCAGTTGACGATATTCCAATGCCACATCTGCAGGTAATGGCAAGCTTTTAGGTGGCTTGGCGGCCATCAAAAAACAAAGCGGAAATATCAAAAACCTATACCTTTTCATAAGCTATTTTATTGCTTTCAAACGATTTGTATCTGGCGGACTAAATTGAAATTTGCCTTCCACGATGGTTACATCTGGTCGAGCTTTCTTCAAAGCTTGCAAGCCTTCCTGACTTAGCTTACTTTGCCAAATATAAAGAACTTTTAATGCCTTCATGGCAACTAGTGCTTTTATCCCTTGATCTGAAATGGCTGTGCCATAGAGATTTAACTGGGTCAGGTGAGGTAATTGCCTTAGGTTCTCTAAATCCACATCATGAATATTACTTTGTTCCAGATTTAGTTGTTGGAGGTTCTTAAAATTCAAAAGTTCCTCCACTTGGATGTCTTGTCGCTTGGTTAATTTGATTTGTAAGACTTGTTTTTGTAAAGCTCTTGTCGCTTGCCAAATCTTGGAATCCAGGCGTTTAATATTGACAAAATTTAAACTCAAGCCTCCGTTCGAGGATGGATAGGGACTAATACTAATACCTTGGTTTTTTGCTTCTTGCAGGGCTTCTTCGTTCGCTGGTTCCACAGAAAGGTCCAATGAACGCATTTGATCTGGGGCATCCGAAGGTATAGTCATTGCTTGCGACTGTAAAGACATCACATGCAACGACTCTGACTCTGCTGTCTCTCCAAAAGGTGCACCAATTTCAATCCATCTTTTAATGATGGCAATCTGACTTGAGTTCAACTGTTTTTTACCTTCTGGAGGCATGTGCAAATCATCGTCTTCTGGCAAAATCAGATAACTATATAAATGACTTTTTAGTGGGTTTCCTGCGTGTAAAATAAGTCCTTCCTTTCCACCTTTTTTAATAAAATCCTCTGTATCTAAGCGCAGTTTACCTTTCTGTTTTTTACTAGAATGACATTGAAAACAATGGCTTTTCAAAATGGGTAAAACTTCTTGTTGGAAAGGGGAATTTTTTACCGAACTGAGCACTTCCATGCTAGTATCTACTTCCACTTTCTGTTGAGTGGTATCTGCTGCAGAAATGCTCAATTCTTTCGTTGGAATGGCTTTCTTTTTACTGGCAAACAAATAGTTGGATCCATAGGTCAACTCGCCCCCAAAGTGTCCCGTGATGGCTAATGCTACGAATAACACTAGGCTAATGATTTTTTGATAGGCTTGAAAAAAATAAAGGATAATAGCGCATAGGGTAGTTCCTATTCCCCACCATTGATGGGTTAAAACATCCCCTTTTTCATAATCTCCCGAATTGGATAATAGAAAGCCCGATATTGAGGCCATTATAGCAGCAATGGCTCCCAACAATAATAAGGCAGAAATGGAAGATTGGGTTTCAGTCTTTCGAATAGCTTGCACCCAAATCATGACACAAGCAATGACCAATATCCCAATGGGAAAATGTACTAAAATGGGATGTAAATGGCCAAGCAAATCAATCATGTAAGGAAATTAGTTATGGTCCAATAATTCCCTTCTAGACCAAGCTTCATCCATGGGTCCACCTGTCGATTTTTGACCTTTGTGGCGCCAAATGCCGTCTTGAATTTGAAATTCAAATGGGAGCTTTTTGCCAATGCTAGAACTGGCTTTGGTAAAAAATACAATCTCTTCTGTATAGGTATTTCCTTGGGTGCTATAATAGCCTCCGCCGGTGCCAAAAAATTGTTTGGTTTGAACATTGTAGGCAATCCATTGAAAGGCATTCCCTGTATGGATTTTCATGGTTCTCCTCGGAAAAAAAGGATTGGGTCTTCGCGATAAAACATCACCCGAAAAATTCCCCACAATTATCCATGCACCTTTCATTTTCCCTGATTCCCCTTTGTCCATCTGCGAGAAAACCTGCTGCTCCAGTTGAATTTGACCCTTTTTCTTTTGAAATGTAATCTTTTTCAACTGACCTACTTGTAATGAATCCTGTGAATTCCATTCTTGTCGAATTTCTATTTCTTTCCCTTTCAAGTGATAAGTTCCACCGTATGTTGCCAGCAACTTATGGCTGCTAGTTTCAAACTGAGTAACACTAATAATTTGATCTGTTACCAAAATCCAAGTTGACACATCTCCTTGCGCATTGGACCAAGAACCTTCGATGGATTTTTGAGCTTGAACAAAAAAGGGATGCACAAACAGGGCACATACCAAAAGGGCTCGCAGTAAGTGTTTCATGATGGGAAAATAGGTTTTAAATCTTGCCTAATTTACAATCTTTTTCTGAATCACCTAGCCTTAGGAAAGATGAATCCTCATAGAGTTATTGCTCAAATTTCTCGTAAATTAGCTATTTAAATCTCCCATCATGGAAAACCAATTTCAACAAACTTTTGAGAAGAAAAATTACACGATTGAAGGCTTGCCCAAGGGAGAATATGAGGCTTGCGTTTTTAAACAATGTGATTTAGCCCAATTAGATTTATCAGAATATTCGTTCATTGATTGTGAATTCTATGATTGTAATTTAAGCCTAGTGAAAATGGGAAATACCAAATGGCAACATGTGTCCTTTGAGAATTGCCGCTTGCAAGGATTGCATTTCGAATACGCCAACCCATTTCTATTTGAAGTACACTTTAAAAATTGCTTTTTGAATCTGTCTTCCTTCTATCAGCGTAACATGAAAAAAGCACAATTTAAACACTGCTCATTGCATGAAGTTGATTTTAGCAATGCCAATTTAAGTGAGTCTAATTTTGAGGATTGTGATTTATTGCATGCACAATTTGACCAAACAAACTTAGAAAAGGCCGATTTCAGAACAGCATATCATTTTGAGATTAATCCTCAAATCAATCGAATCAAAAAAGCCAAATTTTCTAAATCAAGTTTAGCCGGTTTACTGACCAGCTTTGGCATTATCATGGATTAATTCGGCCATTATTTTCAAGTGATGGTGAGTATGTACTCTCAAAAAATAATGGGTGTCTTTTAAAGCCAAATCTCCAAAAATAAAATGGCGAAAATAGGATTTTGATGGTAGTGTTTTCATCTCTTCCAATAATTGGTGCACCTTGGTCATTTTCTCTTGAACATCCGATTCAAGTAAATCCGTTACTTGTAAGGGATCCACATATTTAGGAGCTTTCACTCGACCCCTTGGGATTTTTTGGGTAAAAAATATCCACACTCTTTTCCAATTAAATACCCAGCGGTAACTATTGGGGTCAGATTTTTTTAAGGCACTGATGACAGTAATCATCACCAGTAAACTATGTTCTATATGCCATCCAACAGTGCCCTCAGAGATCTGGGAATTAGACACATGCGCATGAGCAATATTTTCTTCCAATTGGTGGATTTGCCTTTCTAATGATTCCATGGATCTTTTTTATAAAGATGAAGTAATTGCTGATCGCGTTCAATACAACGCTCAAAAGTTAAACCCAAGCGCAATAACAAGCTAATGGAGCGTCCATTATGTTCTAATGTCGTAGCGAAGATAGGCGCTTTATGATGAGCAAAATAATCATCTAATACCAGGCTTGCTGCTTCATAAGCATAGCCCATACTTGACTGAGAAGGAAGGAAGGCAAACCCAATATCAGGGTGAGGTAAATAATCTCTTTGTACCAGAGAAATGATTCCAATGGGAATATTGCTAGATTGGAGAAAAACTACTCGGTAATGAATGGCTGGGTTATCACGCAATTTGATGCTAAAATCCTCCGCTTCTTGTAAGGTTCTAACTCCTCTATCGCCGATAAATTGAATAAATCCAGAAGTATTCAGTAATTCCAACAAAAATGGAACGTCTTGAAGATTTAGATCTTTGACATATAAACGCTGACTTCTTAATACCTTGATACCCATATATATAGGGATGGGGCTAAAAGCCCCCATTTATTTCTGTAAAGAAAATAAAAAATCCCGTATGGTTAAAGGTGGATGAAATGTAATGCTAGTTTATTTATACGGCTTGGCTAAACTTCAGAGTTGCATGCTCGTCGGATAATAGTTTTAAGTCAAAAGCCTTACAGACGTTTCGAACAAAATTAGCCCCCATAGAAGTTAAAGTTAACCCTTGAAAATCCCATTGAATTAATCCGTCTTCTTCAAGTTCGGCTAGATATGGAAAAGTATAGGTTTCTAACATAGGAAGGTCTTCTGGTCTAAATTGAGTCTTACCATTGCAAGCAACATCCAATATGTATTGACGCATCGCTTGATCTGTTTCTGTCAAAAAATAGCCTTTGAATACCGCTAATTTTCCTTGTTTGATTTCCTCATAATAATCATGAATCGTTTTCTTGTTTTGTGCAAAACCATAAAAAACATCACTGATACTGGAAACTCCTAGTCCTAAAACCATCCCCGTTTGTTGGACAGTATAGCCCATAAAATTACGGTGCAAAGTCCCTTGCTCTTTGATTTTGTACATCAAATCATCTGGTAGAGCAAAGTGGTCCATGCCAATGTCTTGATAGCCTTTAGCTAAGAAAAGGTTGCGCCCCAATTGGTACAAGGCTAATTTTTCGGAAGCAGCAGGTAAATCATTTTCGTCGAATAATCGCTGGCCTCTACTGGTCCAAGGTACATGTGCATAACTATAAAATGCAATCCTGTCGGGACGCAAGGAAATGGCATCTTGAATCGTCTTTTCGATACGGTCAATGGTTTGCAGTGGAAGGCCATAAACCAAATCGATATTCACTGACTCATAGCCAATTTCTCGGGCCCATTGAACCACTTGTTGGACATTTTCCTGAGGTTGAATACGGTTTATCACTTGTTGAACTTCAGGATTACTGTCTTGCATACCAAAACTCACTCGATTAAATCCCAAATCAAATAAGGTCTTCAAATGGGCGTAGGTCGTATTATTAGGATGTCCTTCAAAGCTAAACTCATGCTCTTTGGCAACCTGAGAATCCGAAAGGATGGATTGGATTAAGCGATTTAAATTTTTTGGGGAAAAAAAAGTGGGGGTACCTCCTCCTAAATGAAACTCCCGAATTAATGGAGTGGAAGTCATTTGTTGGCGGTATAATTGCCATTCTTTCAACACTACATCGATGTATTCATCTTCTACTTTATGGTTGGTAGTAATGCGCTTATTACATCCACAAAAGGTGCACATACTTTCGCAAAAAGGTAGGTGAATGTAGAGACTAATTCCTTGATTTTCATTGCATTCCTCAAAGCGCATAGAAAAAGCAGATTTCCACTGATTTGCATCTATTTGATTATCCCAATAAGGCACCGTTGGATAGCTTGTATACCGGGGAATAGGAACATTGTATTTATTCAGTAAATGGGTATCAATTGGACTCATTTTTTCAGCATTTTCTGGGTGATCTGTCAGCTTCTTCTGAGAGATTTGTTGGCTTGGGATCTAGTCTGGCAGATTTGTCAACTTTTAAAAAGTTGACAAATCTAAGTTGACAAGCCTACGCAGACAAATCTACACAGATTAGCCGGTTTGATTCCTGAGAAAACTACCAATTACCCGATAAAATACTGATATTAATCATGTTCCGCTGCCTGACGAAGCGTGTCGATAAACACTTCTAAAGGCTGAGCGCCTGGAATTCCATAGCGACGGTTGAACACAAAAAAGGGAACCCCTTTCAAGCCCAAACTTACTCCTTCCTGCGTATCTTGTCTCACTCGGTAAGCCAATTCATCATTCTCCAAAGCTGCTAAAATAGCCTCTTTTTCTAAACCTACAGATTCCCCTATGGCAAGCAATTCTGACTCGCTAGCCAAGTTTTTCCCTTCCACAAAATAGGCTTCAAATAGCTTTTCTTCTATTTCATTATCCTTCTTCTGCTCTTTGGCCAGCTGAATTAACTGATGTGCTTTCATGGAATTCGCCACTACCAAATGATCAAATCGGTAATTCAAGCCAACTTTTTCTGCCATGTCGGCCACTTGTTGGTGCATCTCCTTTGACTTCTCCACACTGATTCCTTTGCGATCAGCTAAATACTCATAAATATTCACCGGTTCATCAAAATGCATCGGTATGCTAGGATCCAGTTGATAACTTTTCCATTCAATTTCAATCGGGGTGCTCGACTCAAATTGTTCTAAGGCTTTTTCTAAATGACGTTTCCCAATGTAACAAAAGGGACACATGATATCACTCCAAATTTCTATTTTCATGTTGACTTTGTTAATATCCCAAAACCGAATTACCTACATAAAAAGTTCCGATTCGAATATTTGACTAAATTGTACAGGACTAATTAGCTTTTACTCTTCACAATCAACAAGCCATGAAACCTCTCCCATTCAACATTGCCTATTTTTATCTCTTCCTTTCTGTTGTCGGAGGTTCTCTCACTTTTTATTTTGTTTGGTTAGGCATGCAAGAACAAAACGGACATTTTGATGTAGTCCAGTTTGTTCAAAGTACTTGGACAAGTTATTATGCCAAAAGTCTGACTTTCGACTTCTGGACAGGAACCACAGCAGGGACTTTTTTCATGTTAGTAGAAGGTTATCGACTACAAATGAAAAAAATGTGGCTATTCATTTTATTAACTTTTCTGATTGGCTATGCTTTTGCATTCCCCTTATTCTTATTTTTCAGACATAAAAAAATGAATCTCACTCCAGCAATATGAAACATTGGCTATACCTATTACTCCTTTTTCCAATTTCTGTAACTGCTCAAGATACACTGCTAGTTCAGCATGTTGCCGACTTCACGATCGATGGACAAGCGAATCATCCTGCATGGCAACAAAGCAAATGGTATTCTCTGCCTGCCAGAAATGAATTAGCGAAAGAGTTAGATAGTCGATTTAAAATCCTGTATTCCGACAAAGGAATGTATGTGTATTTGGAAGGTAAAGATGAGAAAATCAGTACGACATTTCAGAACGATTTCGAGGACTTATACCAAGCCGATGTATTCGAAGTGTTTTTCCATCCAAATCCTTCGGTGCCTCTTTATTTTGAATATGAAATCAATCCTTTGGAAAAAGAACTCGTCTTAATGGTACCAAATTTCCAAGGTAAATTTTATGGTTGGTTGCCATGGCATTATGAAGGAGATAGAAAAGTTCAAAAGAAGGTTTCTATCAAACACATTTCAGGAGGTATTGGTACTTGGTCAGCTGAACTATTTATCCCATTTACCTTACTAACACCATTAGAAAATGTACCAGCAAAACCAGGAACAGTGTGGAAAGGGAATTTTTGTCGGCTCGACTATGATGCCGGGAAAATGGCGAAATGGTCCTGGTCACCTTTACCAGGCACCTTCCATGATTATAAAAAGTATGGGGTCTTTCTATTTAAATAATGTTCAGACCCCAAATTTTATTTTCCAAGCATAGGAAATAAACGACGAATATCTTGTTCCGTAGGCTGTGTACCGTACTCACAAATTTCAAATGCCTCGGCAAATTTAGCTTGATCGGCACGTGATTTACCATACCACTTTTCTAAGGTTTTTCTCACTTCTGGATTGGGCGTCTGAACACGTTTGGCTAACAAATATTCTTTATGTTTTGCAGGATCTTTAGGTACTTCGTTTTCATAATTCCCTATCCATGGCAACCACTCATAAAACTGAGATTGATGAGCATCTAAGCCTGCCAATTTTTTCTCAATCACTGGCGTAATATCAACTGCTATATCCGCTTGAAATGGATTCGGTTTTTTGAAATTATCTTGAAAATATAAGAATACAGGATTCTTCCTCAAAGGTTCTACATCTGGTGCCACATTAGGAACGCCTACCATAAAAGCTGCATCTTGGACCAAAACACCCGTATAACGATGATCTGGATGGTAATCGTTAGAACGCGGAGCTATCACCACATCCGCCTTCCATTCCCGTATTTTTCGAATAATCTGCAAACGAATTTCTAAACTAGGCAAAAGCTCCCCATCATGGTTATCCAACACATCATAAGAAACACCTAATCTGCGTGCCACTTCTTTCGTCTCAGCAATTCTTCGTTTTGCCAACATCCCCCCACCTTCTGTTTGATGACCCGCATCTCCATTGGTTACTGATACAAATTTGACATGATGACCCATGGCTACAAACAATGCCGCTGTTCCTCCACTCTTGATATCACAGTCATCTGGATGTGCCCCTATCATGATAATTTGCAATGGGCGATCCTGCGCACTTACATTCCAGGCGATTACACACGCCATTAAAACTGTTAATAGAATACCTTTTTTCATATGTTATTTGGTTTATTTCGTCATAAATGTCCAAGTGATTTCAGGTAAATATCCAAAATTCGACCTGGGTGCTACTTGTTTAGGATAAGCTTCTAATTGCCCATTGGCTGCTTGCTTCACCCCAAATTCAGTCCAACTATGTGCTCCTTTTTCAAAATTAAATGTCCGGCCATCATCATCATATAATTTCCAAGTCCCTGTCTTTTGACCATAATGTCGAATTTCTAATGCAAAAGCCTGTCCGTCTTTGGGGGCTTGTCGGTGCACAGGCACCATGGGAATCAAAGCCCCATCCTTGACAAAAAGAGGAATCTTATCTAAACTAGGGCTAATCTGTATTTTTTGATTTTCCCCTACTAATTTCCCTGTATAAAAATCAAACCATTTCCCTTCAGGCAAATAAACATCCCGCGTTTTTTCTCCTGCAAACATAGGAGCCACTAAGATAAAATCCCCCATCATATATTGGTCTTTAATATCATTCTTAATGCTCATACCATAAGGATTATCCGTTCCATCTACTTTCCCTTTCATTCCTACAGGTTTAAACCCAAAACCATCCACCAAATTCATCGCTCTAAATGGAGGTTTCCCTTCAAAACGATACTGGGCAAATGTGGTATAGAGGTAAGGCAATAATTGCATGCGTAAATTCGCCACATCACTAACAGCCTTTTCTACTTCTGGAAATGACCATGGTTTAGTACCATCTGACCAAGCATTCAACATGGCCATGGGAGAAAAGCAAACCGACTGCATCCTTCTAACCCATTCCTCTGCCGATTTTGACGCTCTCACCTCAGGAGTCCAAAGCACTCCAATAAAGCTGGAATTGACTAAAGCTGTTATAAAATCCTTGTGGCTGTAATAATCATTATAAATCACATAGGGCAATGAACTTGCTCCGGCATTGGAAGCTCGAATCAAACCATAGGTTCTCTTATTTTTTTCCTTGAACCATGAGCTCGTCATTTCTTGTACCATCAAACCATATATTTGCCGCATCTGCTCAGCACTCGTGCCTGATGGAAACGTGGTTACATCTGGCCAAATCCAATGGTCATAACCATCAACTTCATCAATTTTATAGCCTCCTACTCCAATATCCAAATGGTTTTTTACAAAATGAGTCTTGACCAATTTCCTAGCTTCTGCCATAGTAAAATCAGGAACAAGCCCATTCCAAACCAAGTGGGAGCCCGTGTATTTTTTAATTCCAGAGTACAGTGAAGACTTAGGTGAAACATAAGGATTCAACCAAAGATTAGCGGATAATCCCATACGAGATAACGTATCCAAAAATGCTTTTGGACGAGGAAAGCGACCTGGATCCCATTCAAAGGTACAAGGATAGGATGCACTATGCCAACCTGGTTCTACCCCTATAAAATCCAACGGAAATTGATGTGCTTCAAAGCTTTTTGCCTCCTTAATGATATCATCTTGACTAAACAGCGTGGGAACTCGTTGAGTAAATCCTAATCCCCATTTAGGTGGTAAATAGCCTCCTCCATTAAATAAATTGTATCGCTGTACTACCTGCATGGGACTTGGTCCTTCAAAAACATAAATACTAGCTCCATCAGCAGGAATAAAAACTTCAAGTACATCCGAAGGTGGTTGGGAATCCCAATTTTTATCCGAATTTCTATCTTGTACAGGGGCTGGGCGTTTGGCATCGGCACGTACATTGGAGCCGGCATAAACCGTCATGTAAGCTGCCGCATCTATAAGGACTCCATAGCCTTTGGAAGAAACATAAAAAGGAACTGGTGCATGGGTACGCCCATTATCTTTTCCTCCATAATGATCCACATGCAAGTTTAAAATCCGTCCCCGTTGATTAACCGATTGAAAATTTAATCCCAAACCAAAAATTTGCTCTTCTTGATTCAAAGGAAAGCGCAGGTATATTTTTTTATCAATAATCTGAATTTTGATGTCATCTTTCGACAAGGGAAAATGACTGTTGGGTAATAATTTCAATGCATCATGCAGCGCATTTCCACCAGCTGCTTGGAGCAAACTGATATGGCGGGAATTACCTATTTGCGACTTCCAGACACCTGGCTGTACTTCTTTCCACAAACTTGATTTTTGAGCAAAAACAGTTAAACCAAAAAATAGAAGGATGCTAGTACCGAAAATACGTAATGGATTCATGTTTCAAAGGCTTAGAAATTCAAATATGTCTAAATATTCATGGAAGAACAAATGACCCTATTTCCCGTTGAGTTTTTTCAATGAAACCTGCTGCCTGCCATCTGGATGACGAAATTCATAAACCTTTTGTCATAATTCATTCCTATTTTTAAAATATTTACCCTTATTTTGGTCAAAAGGCATATCATGAAAAATCTATTAAAATTAGAGTCCTTAGGCTTATTTGCCCTAAGTATATGGGCATACATGGAGCTATTTCCGAATCAATGGGGAACATTTGCTTGGTTGATTTTAGCCCCTGATCTTTCATTTGTAGCCGTTATTATCTCAAAAAAACTAGGTTTACATGCCTACAATTTTTTCCACCACCAAGGGGTTATCGCCTTGGCAATTCTGATTGGTTTTTATTGGCAGATACCTCTACTATTACAAATAGGCATCATTTTTATGGCACATAGCACCATCGACAGAGTACTAGGATATGGTCTAAAATTAGATAGTTTTGACCACACACATTTGGGGTGGATTGGTAAAAGTAGTTTTAAAAACCATGAGCAATAGACGACTTGAAGATATTCGCAACTTTGGGCCATATACCACAGGTATCCTCAACCAAATTGGGATTTACACGGAACAAGATTTACTGTCGACTGATTATCCCAGCATCTCTCAAAAACTAGTAGAACTGGGGATACAACCCAATTTAAACATCTTTTACGGAATAGAAATGGCCATTCAGGGTAAAGTTTGGACTAAAATTACAGCACAAGAAAAACAAGAAATCAAACAGATTTTAGGAAGAAAATAGACTCAGTAAGTATTAAATTTTAAGAAACAATACCATCGTTTTGCCCATTTTGATGTAGTTTAGGTTTATTATTTTGCTGAATCTTTTTATACACATGGAAACTAAATATTTATTACATCACGTATTCTTTTGGTTAAACAATCCTGAGTCTTTAGAAGACCGAAACAAACTTATTGAAGGTTTGAACACCCTAAAAGGCATTGATGCCATTAAAAAAATACACATTGGTGTATTAGCCTCTACTGAAAAAAGAGAGGTTGTGGATACTTCTTGGGATGTATCGGAATTGATGTTTTTTGAAAATGAAGTAGATCAAAAGATTTATCAAGACCATAGCATACACCAAGATTTTGTCAAAAACTACAGCCATTTATGGAAAAAAGTAGTGGTTTTTGATGCGCTAGATGTGTAATTTATCTATTTAACAAGAGCCTCTTAAGGCTCTTGTTTTAAACCTATACCATGAAAACATCACGATGGACAGGCCTTATGGTCTGTTTTCTTGGCTTAAGTATTCAAGCTTTGAGTCAAGCCGCCTCTTCCAGTTATTTACCGGAAATCAAGCAAGAGTTGGCCAAGGAATGGCCAAAAAATCGCACGATCAATTTAGTCTTTCACGGACACTCTGTCCCAGCTGGCTATTTCAAAACACCCCTAGTAAATACCCTAGGAGCATATCCATATCAAGTACTAAAAGCTATCAAGGAACAATATCCTTTGGCTGTCATCAATATCATCAATACGTCCATTGGAGGAGAAAATGCCGAAAAAGGAGCCGCGAGATTTGAGCAAGACGTATTAAGTCATCGTCCTGATGTGATTTTTATTGATTACGTTCTAAACGATCGAGGTTTAGGTTTGGAAAGAGCAAAAACTGCTTGGGAAAAAATGATTCAAATGGCACAATCCAAAGGAATCAAGGTAATCTTGTTAAGTGCCTCTCCTGATCAACGGGTGGATATTTTGGATACCAATTCTGTTTTGGATCAACATGGCAAACAAGTGTATGAATTAGCCAGATTACATCAGTTGGGTTTTGTGGATAGCTATGGCTTGTTTCGAACGCAAGTAAAAGCCGGTACTCCTATCGGCGAATTGATGTCGCAAGTAAACCATCCTAATGAGAAAGGACATGCCTTGATTGCGGCAGAAATTGTGAAATATTTTAAATAATTAAACAACCATTTAATTATTTGATCTTCTTTTACTTCATCGTCCCAAGAATTTTGTTTTTCTTAAGACAAACAAAATCAAAATTCCCTTTTCATAGGGATATAAGGACCATTGAATCGACAAAAAAAGACTCAACGAAAAATAGTAGAATTAAAAGCCAAAATCCGCATTCTAATTCTATATTATAAAAATAAAACGATAATTTTGTCTTTGATTTAATCCAATTATTTTAAGCTACATGTCAAAAAAATTAATGGTTACTGGTTCTTTAGGACTAATTGGTTCAGAAGTGAGCGAATATTTCTTAGAAAAGGGTTGGGAAGTGCACGGAATAGACAATAACCAAAGAGCCGTATTTTTTGGTTCTCAAGGTGACAATTCAACCAACCAAGATCGTTTAGCCAAATTTGGAGAATCCTATCAACATCATACTATAGACATTCGTGATCGTCAAGCAGTCTTGGATTTGATTCCAAGAATAAGTCCTGATGCCATTGTTCATACCGCTGCACAGCCTAGCCATGACCGAGCAGCATCCATTCCATTTGAAGACTTTGATACCAATGCTGTAGGTACTTTTAACCTATTAGAATCCCTGCGTAGATTTAGTACCTCGGTTCCATTTGTTCATTTATCTACCAACAAAGTTTACGGTGATGCTCCCAATTTCATTCCGATGAAAGAATTGGAGACCCGTTTTGACTACGATGATGCTACTTACGAACATGGAATTTCAGAAAGCTTTAGCATCGATCAATCTAAACACTCCCTTTTTGGTGCATCTAAGGTTTCTGCTGATATTTCTGTGCAAGAATATGGACGTTATTTTAATATGCCAACTGCCTGTTTACGTGGCGGTTGCCTAACAGGTCCTAACCATGCTGGCGTTGAATTACATGGATTTTTAAGCTATTTGATTAAATGTAATTTAGAACAAAAAGAATACACCGTTTTTGGCTATAAAGGCAAGCAGGTAAGAGATAATATACATTCATATGACGTAGCCAGATTCATTGAAGAATTTATCCAGGCTCCTCGAATTGCGGAGGTATACAATATTGGAGGTGGAAAAGCCAACTCGGTTTCCATTTTAGAAGCATTTCAAATCATTTCCAAAATAAGCGGCATTCCAATGAAATATAAATATGATGAGACCAATCGTATTGGTGATCATATTTGTTACTACTCCGATTTACGTAAAATGAAGGCCCATTATCCTAATTGGGACATCACTAAATCCTTGGAAGATGTATTCCAAGATATTTACAACCGTTATATGGAAGCCAAAGCATAATGAAGATACTCATCACAGGAGGTTGTGGTTTTGTCGGCTCAAATTTAGCGGCACTTTTCAAACAACATCTTGTTGATTGTGAAGTATATTGCCTTGATAATTTGTCGAGAAGAGGTTCTGAATTAAACCTCAATAAAATCCTTCCTTTGGGGGTAAAATTTGTTCATGGTGACGTAAGAATCAAAACGGACTTTGATCGTATCCCTCAAGTAGATGTCGTCATAGATGCCGCGGCAGAACCTTCCGTGTTAGCGGGTAGCCAAGCAGGGGAATTGGAATATTTAATTGATACCAATTTAAATGGGACCATCAATACCCTGTATTTTGCTAAAAAGCATCAAGCAGCTTTCATATTTCTTTCCACCAGTCGAGTTTATCCATACAATACTTTATCCCAAATCAATTACCAAACAAAGGATAAACGCTTTATTTTATCGAATCAACAGCCCTTTGAAGGTTTAAGTGAAAAAGGTATTGCTGAAAATTTTCCTTTAGCTGGCCTACGTTCTTTATATGGTGCTACCAAGCTTTCTTCTGAATACATCATTCAAGAATTTGCGCATAATTTTGGTATCCCAACTGTCATTAATCGTTGTGGCGTATTAAGTGGCCCCTATCAAATGGGTAAAATCGATCAAGGGGTTATTGTGCTTTGGATGGCCAAACACTTTTGGAATAAATCCCTTTCTTACATTGGTTATGGAGGGAATGGTCAGCAAATCCGAGATGTGCTGCATGTCAAAGATTTATTCCGATTGGTCCTTTGGCAAATTCAGCACCTAGATTTACATCAAGGTCAAATATTCAATGTGGGTGGCGGATTAGAAAATAGTGTTTCTCTGGCAGAATTAACAGATTTATGTGTTCAAATCACCGGGAATACTATTCCGATTGGTTCTTCGAAAGAAAACCGTCCTGGCGATCTTCCGATTTACATCACAGATAATAGTCAAATTACGGCTTTCAGCCAATGGAAACCTGAAATACATGTCTCCACCTTACTGGAGGAAGTACATGATTGGTTTATCCAAGATCAAGCATTTTTACAACCTATTTTATCTTAGAGGTATGTCCAAGCTGAGCATTGTCATACCTGCATATAATGAAGAAGGTTCCATCGGAGAAACGCTTGAGTCTTTATATCAGGCACTCCAACAAGCAGAAATTGACCACGAGATTGTCGTGGTGAATGACAATTCCAAGGATCAAACTTTAAGCATTCTAGAGAATTTACAAAAAAGTATTCCAAGCTTGACCATTTATACCAATCCAGGTCCAAATGGTTTCGGTTATGCCATTCGATATGGTCTTGAACGATTCAAAGGCGATATAGTGGCCGTCATGATGGCCGACTTATCCGATGATCCACAAGATCTGATTGCATTTTACCGTTTAATGGTCGAGAAGAATTTAGACTGTGTCTTTGGTTCACGCTTCATCAAAGGAGGATCAACCCACGATTATCCTAAGCACAAATACATTATCAATCGCATGGCCAATACGATCATTCGTATGTTAGTAGGAATTCCTTACAATGATTCGACTAATGCCTTTAAGATGTATCGAAAAAACACGATTGAAGGACTAAAGCCCTTTTTATCGGCCCATTTTAATTTAACCATTGAATTGCCCTTAAAGGCTATCATTCGGGGTTATTCTTATGATGTTTTACCTAATTCTTGGCGCAATAGAAAAGCAGGACAATCCAATTTGAAAATAAAAGAAATGGGAAGTCGATACCTTTTTATCCTATTGTACATTCTTATCGAAAAGTACCTTTCGAGAAACGATTATTTAAAAAAATAAATGCTTTCACTCCTTCCATCAACCATGCGCGTAAAGGAGAAATTGGCTTGGTTTTTGGCCATGGGGGCTCTCCTATTCTTTCATTTTTATCGACTTCAAGTTTATACCCTAAATTTTCCTAATTGGGGAGATGACTATGCCTTTTTGGAGCTACTAGACTATGTGAAACAGCATACTCTTCAGGAAAATATGGCGTATATATTTCATTTTCATAATGATATTCATCGAATAGCCTATTCAAGAATCTGGATATTAATCCAGTTTGCTGTTTTAGGGAATCTAAATTTCAAAACCGCCATTCTACTAGCCAATGTTCAAATGGTATTGATTTTAATTCCTTTGTTTAGATTCATACAAAAAATCAAACGCTCACCTTGGCATTTGTTTGGAATAGCTTGTCTACTGTTTGCACCATTTGGTAATTTAGATAACTTCAATTTAATAGGTGTATTACAGCATACTGGCTCCATCTTATTTTTAGTTTGGATTGCGTATGGACTATTTTACGCAGAAAATAGCATTTGGGTCATTCTTTTAGCCCTCTTTTACCCTTTTGTTTCAACGGAGGGCATTGCCTTTTTGCCCATGGTAGGATATGTGCTTTGGACTAGAAAATCAAGCTTAAAATTGCCATTCACAGTACTAGCCCTTGGGGTCATTTTCTTTTATTTTCATGACTATTCAGGTAGTTCTTCCTCCAATGGGCGTCTATCGTGGACACTCGTAAAGGGTCTTTTTATCTTTATGGGCAATTGGGCCTTACCAATTTCCGATTCCCTGCGAGCATGGTTTAATTTATTAGCGGGTATTCCCATTATATTGTTCTTTACTTGGCGAATCTTAGGTGCTTTTCGCATTAATCTATCATTTCCATCTTTACTTTTTTTACAAATTTTAGCCACTGGATTTCTCATTTGCTATGGAAGGTCTGGCATGGGAGATTTAGAGCTTATTACTCTTTCTGATCGATTTTTATTGTACGGTAATGTTACACTTGTTGCCATTTACTGTTCATTAATTCTCCACAAACAACAAGCACTTCGACTTTCCTGGGCATTATTACTATCTGGAACTTGGATGATTGCTTCGTTTTTTATGGCAAGAAGACCCTTGCAAGAAATGAATCTGAGGTGGACTGCAGATCTTTTCGGAGCTTATTATTTTAAAAACGCTACCGCTTATGATTGTCCTCCTCAAACGATGGCATTATTGAAAAAACCTTTTTATGAATTTGATACTCAAGAGCTGCCTATTCAATTTCCAGAATTAAGGGAACAAAATTATACACAAATTCCCCCAAAAATAAGTCGTTTTCAGGATGGTAGATTATCTTTGTCCTTTGATAAACTACAAGAAAAAAGTAATTCATCCGATCAAAGGTTCCTCGTTTTAAAGCAAACAAATTCTGCGCAAGCAACATATTATATAGCCGCCTTATCTAATGACTATCCAAATCGAATTAAACATAGTAATTTATTGATTCCCAATACTTTGCCAATACCCCGCTTTCAAGTATATTTACTAAATGTTCCAAAGAATCATATTACAACTTACCAATATTTATCTCCGCTAACGATTACTAATTAAGGACCACTCCTCCGATAAATGCCCTCCTTGCCACGATTAAAACTTATTTCTATTTTACTTGGATTAATACCTATCGTATTTTTTACTTGGTCATTATTTTCCTTTTCTATCAATATCCCTTGGTTAGATGACTTTGAAGCTCCTATGACCATTAGAGCTTGGTTTGCTCATCCCGACTGGTTCGACCGATTAAAAATGATTTGGTTCCCCAATAATGAGCACCGAATTGTGACACTTCGTTTATGGGTGATGGTTCATTATTTTGTATTTCATCAATTGGACTTAAAAGCATTACTGCTCACTTCTCATTTATATATCATCATCATATTTGTTTTAATGTGGTTTAATTTACCGCTTAAAAATCGATGGTGGTACTTTTTACCCATCCCCTTTCTTTATTTAAACTTTCAATACCACTTAAATACTTTTTGGTTTATTGTCTCCATTCAAAGAAACTTGGTTATTGGATTTGGGTTTTTAGCTATGTTTTGTCTTAGCAGAGGTGGCAACAAACTATTTGTAACTGGAATAGTATGCACCATGTTAGCCTGTATGTCAAATTCGGATGGATTACTATTCATTGCCTCAGGAGGGATGATACTTTTAACCGCTTTTGACTTAAAAAAGTTGGTTATTTGGGTGGTCGTTTTCATTACATTTTTGACACTATTTTTCTGGAATTATCCCAGTATGGGAGCAAACCAAAATGGTTTAATCTATTTGTTGGGCCATCCTTGGCAAAGTATACAAGGCTTTTTTGTGTTTTTGGGAGGCTCGGCTGACTACTTCAATGAGCAAGATTCCAGTATCAGATTGGTCTTTAGTTTTACTATGGGATTTTTGCTGTTTATCATTATTATTTGGGGCTTTCAACGTTGGGTTTTCATCAAAGCGCTTAAGACATATCCAAGTTTATTAAATCGATGGACTTCGCAAGAAATGGCTAATCCTAGTCAACTTTTTCTAGCGGGTTGTCTAACTTTTTGCCTTTTAAATGGCGTTTTATTGGCTGTTTTAAGGTCTAAATACGGCCCATTTGTCTTCTTAATAGGGAATTATAAAATTATTGCCACATTAGCCATGTTACTTACTTATGTGCTTTCTACCCATCTTGTTTCTTCGAATTTTACGACCAAATGGGTGCTTCCAGTTGCTATGATATTTTGGCTTAGCTCTATCATTACGTACTATCCAGCGATAAAAAGCAGAAAGGAATTTCTACTTCAAGATTATCAATCGTTCATTCACGAAAAGCAGGGTTTAGGCTTTAGTAAAGAGAATGTCAAAAAATATGACCTTCATCTCATGATGGTTCAAATGCTAAACAAAGGCGAATTTAAACCTGCTATTAAGTAGTTGATATTCTGATTGTTTTATCAATAAATTGATTGGGCAATTCCAAAATTTTTCCTAATTTTCCTTAACGCTGTCAAGGTTTAAAACCTTGACAGCGTTGTCAGATTTCTCTTTTAACTTATTCCAAAACCCTATCTCATGAAATACTTAAAACTGATTCCAACCCTCTTACTGGCCTTTCTATTTTTATTCGGAGGACTAAATTTTTTCTTTGAATTTGTACCAACTCCACCATTATCTGGAAATCAAGCAGTCTTTTTTAATTTAATGGTGCCTACTGGATTTATGGCAGTTGTGAAGTCACTAGAAATAATTGGTGCCATCTTATTACTTATACCTTCCAAAAGAGCTCTATCATTACTCGTTCTGACTCCAATTGCTATCAATATTGTAGTTTTAGAATTCTTAGTTCTAGGAGGATTAGGCGCTGGCCCTGTATTAATTATTTTAATCGGAATTATTGCTTACCAAGAATTTGATAAGTTTAAGGCATTACTTTAGCCATTTTAACTTGAATGTAAGTATCCAACTTATTGGACAATAAGTTCAAATTTGGATTCGTTCGAACAACGCTGTCAAGGTTCGGAACCTTGACAGCGTTGTTTAAATATGGCTATTTCTCCAACAAATACTGCTTAAAACCAGCATAATCTGTTCCCAAGGAAATCGCCACTTTTTCTTTACTTAATAGCGCTGACAAACGCTCTGGGATAGGTACTTGTCGACCTAATGTAGTTTCAACTGTTGGTAAAAATTTGGCATAGTGAGCTGTCGACAATAATATTCCTGTAAACTCTTCTTTAACCTCTGCCTTGTATTGCTGTAAACCATCGTAAGCCACTGCCGTATGCGGACACATGACATATCCTGTCCGATCATACACCTCTTTCATCCTTACCTTCGTTTGCGCGTCATTCGTAAAATATCCTTTTACCAACTCCCTTACAGATTCCCATTTTTCACCAGCCAACAATTTCATGCGAATAAAATTGGAAGGATTCCCTACATCCATAGCATTGGAAAGGGTCTCCACGCTAGTTTTTGACTTATATTCCCCAGTTGTTAAATAATCTGGTACTACTTTATTTTCATTACAAGCTGCCACAAATGCCTTTACTGGTAATCCCATGCGATATGCCATTAAGCCCGCACTCAAGTTTCCAAAATTACCACTCGGGACACAGAATACTATTGGCATTTTTAATCCCTTTCTTTTCGCCTCTGCAAAAGCAGCGAAATAATAAAAAGATTGAGGAATCAATCGAGAGATATTGATGGAATTAGCTGATGCCAAATTAAATTTGGCCCTCAATTCCTCATCTAAAAAGGCTTGCTTTACCAAACTTTGGCAGTCATCAAAAGTCCCATCTATTTCTAAAGCATGGACATTACCACCCAATGTAGTCAATTGCTTTTCCTGAATATCCGAAACCTTCCCCTTTGGATAAAGTATGGTAACTGAAATCCCAGGAGTATTAAAAAAACCTTGTGCAACTGCCCCACCCGTATCTCCAGATGTAGCTACTAAGATGCGAATCTCTCTTTTTGATTTCAACAAATAGTGCGACATAATCGCCGCCATAAAGCGAGCTCCAAAATCCTTAAATGCCATGGATGGACCATGGAATAATTCCAATACCTCTACATCCTTTTCTAAGTCAAATAAAGGGGCTTCAAACGTCATCGATTGACTAATAATTCCATGAATTTCTTCCTTGCTTAGATCAGCCCCTAATAAATGTTGGCACACTGCCTCCGCTATTTCTTGGAAACTTTTATCTTGAATGGTTTCAAAAAACGCAGAATCAATCTTCTCAATAGACAATGGCATATACAAGCCATTATCTGGTGGCAATCCCCTAAATATGGCTTCTTCTAATGATACATCAGGACTTTGATGTTGTGTACTATATAACTTCATCACCTTTTTGTTAATTAGGCATCACACCTACTTCATCATATACTTATTTCAACACCAATTTATTACCTCTTAAACCAGGCAACACTGGGTAAACATCTCTTTCCAAGCAAAAACTAATATCCTTTTCAATACCCAATCCCAACAATCGATTCACGTGAGAAGATCCTTTCACTGCTTGCATTAAGTTAGCCGATGCCTCCCGGTATGTTCCCAAAGCCATCATGGCCGCATCATCTGCCACATGGTAAGAACCATGTAATAAATCTATTAAAGCACCTGCAAATAAAGTGTCCTCTAGATTAGGCTTCCCCTTCCAGCCTGCACATACAATCAACGCATCTCCCTCCCATTTTTTCAATGCCTCCGCAACTCGTGATATATTTAAAAATGCTCCCACATAAAGTGCTGGCGATTTTCTTGACTTTCGAATAGCCACAGTGCCGTTGGTCGTGGTCACGCAAATCTTTGCTCCTTTCACCTTGTCTACTTGATAACTAAAAGGGGAATTATCAAAATCAAAACCCGCAGGAGTAACACCATTTCTTTCTGCTGATGTCAAATATCCCTTAGCTCCATAAGCACTGCAAAGGTCCATTTTCTCCACTGGAATAATCTCCTTGGCCCCATGAGCAAAGGCCGTCACCATACAGGATGTCGCCCTAAAAATATCCACGACAACAACTGCTAGAGAAGGAACATCATACAAATGAATGAGTTCTGGCGACAAACAAACGTCGATTTTTCTCATAATTACTCTAAATAAATGGCATTTTAACTACTACAGCCTTCAAGGATTTATCACGAATCTGTACAAAAATTTCCGTTCCTACCTTAGCATATTCTGTCTTCACATATCCCATGCCTATACCTTTTGATAAGTTAGGAGATTGCGTTCCAGATGTAACTTCACCAATTGACTCCCCAGCTTCATTCACAATTGGATAATGTTGACGTGGTATTCCGCGATCAATCATCTCAAATCCCACTAATTTTTTCTTAGCTCCTTCAGCCTTTATTTTGGCATGAATATCAGAAGCTATAAACTCTTTATTGAATGATGTGATCCAACCCAATCCAGCCTCAATAGGAGACGTAGTATCATCTATATCATGCCCATACAAGCAATAACCCATTTCTGTACGTAAGGTATCTCTCGCACCAAGTCCAATCGGTTTAATTCCAAACTCTGCTCCTGCCTCAAAAATCGCATTCCACATAAATAATGCTTGTTCATTTTTGACATAAATCTCAAAACCACCGGCACCAGTATAACCTGTATTAGAAATAATCACATCAGAAACACCCGCCATTTGACCAATTTTAAAGGAATAATACGGCATTGATGATAATTCAACATCAGTCAATTTTTGTAATGCTAAAATGGCTTTGGGGCCTTGCACGGCAAACAAACTATACTCATCACTTTGGTTTGTCATTTCAACACCAAAACTATTGTGTGAAGAAATCCAATTCCAATCCTTTTCAATATTGGAAGCATTCACCACCAACATATATTCATTTTCCTTCACTCGATAAACCAACAAATCGTCCACAATTCCTCCTTGATCATTGGGTAAGCAGCTATATTGAACTTTTCCATCCACCAATTTAGAAGCATCATTAGAGCACACATATTGAATCAAATCCAAGGCTTTCTCTCCTTTCAAATAAAACTCCCCCATATGACTCACGTCAAATACCCCCACTTGCTGACGAACACAGATATGCTCCTCAATCAAATTGGTGTACAAAACAGGCATATTAAATCCAGCAAAAGGGACCATTTTTGCTCCAAGCGCTACATGGGTATCGTTCAAATGAACGAGTTGTAATTGTTCTGACATATTATTCTCGATATAAAACTTGTAATAAAGTTTGCCCTACAGCTTGTAAGGTTTTGGGGTCTATGATGGATAAATTATCTCCATGTCGATGATGATACGGACCAAAGATATCTCCCATACTTCCAGGAGCCTGTGGCCGTAAATCTATAATATCAATCATTTGAATTTTGGCTACTTCATTTACCGCCGTATGGTCGTCGGTTATTCCTGGGCCTTCTTCTTGTAGAAATAAATGCCCAAATCCTAAATCTGCCGCAGCTGACCAAATGGACCGAACAACGGTGGGCGCATATTGCATAGAACCATATTCTTGAGGAAATACAGCCCCTTTAGCACCTACCATATCCAATAATATTCCATAAAAAGGACGGTAATTTTGTGGAAAAATATGAGCCGCCCAATATTGTGAACCTAGCGCCCAGGTATTTTGAACGTTGGTCTCTACTCCATGGGGTTCTCCTGTATCTTCTAAATCAAAAAATAGAAAATCTACGCCAACAGGTGGCTTTTTTGAACTAGAAGATAATTGTCTCGCCAATTCGATCATCACTCCAACTCCACTTCCTCCATCATTCGCTGCATCGATTGGTTCATTTTTTCGAATGGAATCCTTATCCGCTACCGCTCTAGAATCCCAATGTGCCGCCAATAAAATTCGTTTCCCAATTTCTGGCTGAAACTGGGCCATGATATTGGTTCCTTTTAATACTTTACCTGCGTAATTAGTCGCTGTAAATGGCTGCGTACTCACTTGTAAACCATAGGATTTCAACTTAGCAATAATCCACTCTTGGCACTTCTGATGAGCATTAGTCCCAGGAACCCTTGGACCAAAATCCACTTGCTGCTTGATATAAGCATAGGCAGAGTCCGCGCTAAAATTCGGTGTGTCAACTAATTGAACGGCTGCCGTTTTCTCTTCACTCACTTTACTGGTACTCTGAAACCAATAAACAACGCCTGAGAGGATAAAGACAAGTAACAATAATAGAGCAACCCTAGATCGATTCATGAATATTAGGAAAAACAAGCCCAAAAGTACTAAATAGAATTAGGATTAGGGAATGAAGCCCTTGGAATTAATCCCCTGATGAGACAATTTCTTGAAATTGAGATGATAAGCCTACATTTTTTTGAAAAATCTTGAAAATCGAATGTAGGAAAGGAAATAAACTACTGATAATCATTCTAAAAGTAAAAACCCGTACCTTCGGGTAAGTTTTAAATTTCATTTATATGCCAACTTCCCCTAAGGAACAACGTTTTTTGGCTAGTTTACAAAAAGACATCCTAGAATTTTTTGAGTTGAACGACTATCGTTCCTACTCCATTAATCAAATTCATAAGGCATTTGCCATCCGTGACCGTAAAACCAAAGAGCTATACGCTGATTTGGTACAAAAATTAGTCATCGAGAATCGGTTGATTCGACAATCCGATGGTAATTACCGTTTTGATAATGAATCCTTTCAAATTGAAGGCCGTGTTGATCATGTCAATGCAAGATTCGCATTTGTTATTCCAGATGACGGAAGCAAAGATGTTTGGGTGGCTACGGCAGATTTGATGAATGCCAAAGACGGAGATCGTGTACGTGTTCAAGCAAGAAGACCATCCGAGAAAAAGAAAAATGACCGTCCAGAAGGTGAAGTTATAGAGATTTTAGAAAGGAAATCATTTGAAATAGTTGGGGTCATTCAAGTAACACCCCATTATTCTTTCCTCATTCCTGATTCCAAAAAAATCTATGAGGATATCTACATTCCAAAAACAGAGACCTTACAAGCCAATCACTTAGATAAAGTCATTGTGGAGGTTACCCGTTGGGGAACACCTGGCAAAAAAGCAGAAGGTAGAGTCATTAAAATACTAGGCAAAGCAGGCGAAAATGAGACAGAAATGCACTCCATTTTAGCCGAATTTGGCTTGCCATATGAGTTCCCAGAAATGGTAGAATTGGCAGCAGAAGCTATTTCAACTGAAATTTCTAAAGAGGAAATTAAAAAGAGAAAAGACCTACGTAAGATTTTAAGTTTTACGATTGACCCGAAAGATGCCAAAGATTTTGATGACGCTATTAGTTATCAAAAGCTAGCCAATGGAAACACAGAAATTGGAGTTCACATTGCCGATGTTTCCCATTATGTGAAACCCGGTAGTATTTTGGATCAAGAAGCATTTCGTCGTGCTACTTCCGTCTATTTAGTAGACCGTGTGGTGCCCATGTTACCCGAAAAACTATCCAATGGTTTGTGTTCTTTGAGACCCCATGAAGATAAATTAACGTTCTCTACCCTTTTAGAGTTTGATCCAAATAGTATAATTGTCAAGGAGTGGTTTGGTAGAACCGTCATCCACTCTGATCGCAGATTTGCCTACGAAGAAGCTCAAGTTTTAATTGAAAATGAAGGAGAAGAAATTGATGCTTACGAACCCGTGATCAAGGACTTGAATCGAATAGCTAAAAAACTACGAGATCACAGATTCAAGCATGGTTCGGTCAACTTTGAAACGGTTGAAGTAAAATTTGAATTAGATGAAAATGGGACTCCTTTGGCTGTATTTCCAAGAGAGAGAAAAGATGCTCATAAATTAATCGAGGAATTCATGCTGATGGCTAATAAAAAAGTGGCTGAATACGTGCATGAATTGAAAAAAACAGAGCCTCGAAATACGATGGTTTACCGTGTACACGAGGCTCCAGACCCAGAAAAATTACGTGTATTTTCTGCTTTTGCTAAGAAATTTGGCTATCAAGTATCAACTGAGCCTAAGCAAGTTTCCCAATCGTTTAATGCCCTAATGGAAAACGTGGAAGGTAAAGCTGAAGAACATGTATTGCAAAGTTTAGCGGTAAGAACCATGTCGAAAGCGCGCTATAGTACCGATGCCATTGGGCACTTCGGTTTAGCTTTCCCTTTTTACTCACACTTTACTAGCCCGATTCGTCGATATCCAGATGTCATGACGCATCGCTTATTGCAGCTTTACTTAGACAAAGGGGCTTCCCCAGAAAGGGCACCACTGGAAATTCAATGCAAACATTGTTCGGATAGAGAAAAGCTTGCCGCCGATGCCGAAAGAGCTTCTGTGAAATACAAACAAGTAGAATATATGTCCTTGCATGAACCTCAAGTTTTTGATGGTATCATCACAGGAGTAACGGAATTTGGAATCTTTGTCGAGATTGGCGAGACTTCTTGTGAAGGATTAGTAAGGATGGTCGACTTGAACGACGATTATTATGATTTAGATAAAGAAAATTATCGTATTGTAGGTAAATCCAACGGACGTGTTTTCTCGTTTGGAGATGCGGTAAAAGTAAAAGTTAGGGATACCAATTTGGCTAAAAGAACCATTGACCTAGAGTTAATCGGAATGAAGTCTGGTGGAGATCGTTTTGGAAATAACCGCATCAGACGCAGAGAAGGGCGCCCTGCTAACGTAATTCCAAGAGGGAAAGACCGTAGAAATAATATTGGTCGTAAAAGAAGATAAGATTTGTCAACTTTTGAAACAGATTTGTCAACTTTTAAAAAGTTGACAAATCTAATTGATAATTTAATCGTGCACTATGGGTGCTGGACGTGTCGTATGGTACAATTCATACCAATCTTGATGGTCTAATTTGACACTAAATGAATTCACAATATTGCGAATTCGTTTTTCTTCCAAGGTCCCAATCAAAGGCAGAGCCCCCAATTTAACAATCCAAGCAACTGCAATAGATTCAATATTACTTTCATATTTCTCGGCCATTTCAACCAATTTCTTACGAACTTTCAAGGCCAATTCATCCGTGCCATGTTCGATACGACCACCTCCCAATGGAGATACTGCTAAAGGACGCATGTATTTTTGCTTGACATAATCCAATGCCCCATTATCCAAAGCAGAGGTATTTAACAAATTCAAATCAATGTGGTTAGAAACGACAGGAATAGATAAAAATGACTCCAATAATTGGTGCTGATAAACCGAGAAATTAGAAACACCTATGTTCTTTACCTTTCCTGAACTTTTTAACTTCTCTAAAGCTAAAACCGTGCTTTCTAAATCCGAAAGCGGGTCCAATTGATCTAATAAAAATACATCCAAATAATCTGTCTGTAAATTTCTTAAAGAGTTTTCCACACTGGTCGTAATGTGCTTAGCCGAACTATCCACATGACTCACTCTGATTTCTGGCTTCGAAGAATCTGGAATATTCACCCCACATTTTGAAAACAAAACAACATCACTGCGTTTAAATGATTTATTGGCAAGTACTTTTCCGAAAAGACTTTCGCAGCTATATTTTCCATAACGGTCAGCATGGTCAAAAGTATTGATGCCCAATTCCAAACACAAATGAACGATTTGGTCCATGTCCTTTAAACTGTTAGCACTTTCCTTTTCCCATCTCCAAAAACCATAAATAGCAGGAGAAACTTTCGGGCCGGCGTCACTCAAATAAATCTTTTCCATATTTCTACGATAATATAATGTTAGATGCTGCTAATAAATCTTTCACTAAAAATGTTGCCTGTGTGACTGTTCCTTCCTCCGCAATTCGAATAGTCCGAAGTCCAGCCCTTGTGCCAGCTAAAATATCCCTTTCATGATCTCCCACCATATAAGACTGGGACATGTCAACGTCATATTTAGCCGCAGCTTTCTCAATTAATAAAGAACCTGGCTTCCTTGTCAAAGAAGCACTATCATGCAATTCATGGTAAGGACAAAAATACAAATCATCCAATGCCCCTCCACTAGCCTCTTGGAGAGCATCATGGATGAGTTGAACGTCTTTTCTTTCGTATATACCCTTAGCAATACCACTCTGATTCGTAATAACAATCAACAAATAGCCTGCTTCTTTCAATGCTTTCAAAGCCTCCACAACCCCTTCTGGAATAATAAAATGACCTAGATGGTAAACATAATCCACTCGATCTACATTCAGCACTCCATCCCGATCCAAAAAAACGCATTTATTACTCATATTAAGCTAAACGACTCCAAGGAATACGACTTAAAATCAAAAGCAAAGCAATACCAAATAACAACCAAGCATTCTTGTGTTTTTGAGCATCTGCAATGGCTTTCTTGTTTTTTGAATAAGCCACTGTCACCAAAATAGCAGCCAAAATATTGACTGTGATATGCTCTACTGCAATTAATCTAACTGCTGGGTCTTTCATCGCAGCGCCAAAATCAGCAAATGCAGCCTGCGTAATCGGACTAAATACAAAATACAATAATAAGCCAATCAATAGCTGCGTGTGTACAGAAATCAAGAAAAATAAACCTGATTTTCTGTCGGATTCAGTAAATGGTGCTCCAGATTGCGCCCCTTTAAAACCTCTATAAATAGCTAAGATTCCTAGGATAAGAACAAGCCAGCGTAAGTACGAGTGTACATTCAATAAAATAGCATACATAAGGTGGTAGTTTTAGTTATTTACAAAGATACAAATTCCCCGAAGATGCCCGACCGCTTTCAAATTAATCCTTGAATTTTCTTTACCTTTGTCCCTTTAAAACAGAAAATATGTCAAACCCATCCAAATTAGTAGCCGCTGCCAATGCGCGTTGCCCTCAATGCCATGAAGGCCGAATTTTTACTCACAAATGGTGGAATATTTTCAAGTTCAGCGAAATGCACGAGAATTGCCCTTCTTGCGGACTTCGCTATGAAGTAGAGCCTGGTTTCTTCTTTGGAGCCATGTATATCTCATACGCTTTTACAGTTGGTATCATGATTATTGGTGGTGTCATCATTTATAATTTCTTTGGGGATCCATCTGCAGAAGGCTATATCATTCCTATCACCGTGGTTTCTTTACTCATGGTCCCATTCAATTTCCGTATGGCTCGTGTCATCTTCATTCACTTGTTTTCCATGGTTAAATACAAACCTGACGCCGCAGGTTCTGCACAAACTAAATAATGAAAATACTGGATCTATACATTCTGAAAAAATTTCTGAAAACGTATGTTTTCGCAGTTTTTTTGATTGTATTGATTGTCATGGTGATTGATTATACAGAAAAAATCGATGATTTTATCCGTAAACAAGCTCCCTTAAATGAGATTCTTTTCGACTATTACTTGAATTTTATTCCTTACTGGGCGAATTACATTAGTCCCTTAATGGTTTTTATTGCCACGGTTTTCTTCACCGCTAACCTAGCAGCCAAAACGGAAATCATTGCCATCTTAAGTTCTGGTGTTAGTTTCACTCGACTCATGAGACCCTATCTAATTGGATCAAGTATTGTCGCTGTAGGAACTTTCATCATGATTGGCTGGATTGTCCCCAATGCCAATAAAATTCGAGTACCTTTTGAGCATAAATACATCAACAACACCTATTTCTTTGATAAGAGGGATGTACATATCAAAATTGCTCCAGAAATCTATGCCTACATTGAGAGCTACGATAATAGTACCAATACAGGTTACCGCTTCAGTTTAGAACGAATTTCCAATAATGAAATCAAAGAAAAGTTAATGTCTGACCACATTACTTGGGATTCTGTTCGTAAGAAATGGACGATTCATGATTATCGAATCAGAACATTGGTAGGTAAAAAAACAGGTATTGTATTTGGTTCTAAAATCGATACGACACTCAACTTATATCCCAAAGATTTTCAAAATAAACACCTCCTTCACGAGACCTTTACCCTTCCTGAATTGGAAAGGCACATTCAACTGGTTCGTTCAAGAGGAGCTGATGGTATCGAAATTTTCTTAATTGAAAAATACCTTCGCTTTGCAAACCCATTTTCCGTTATCATTCTCACCATCATTGGCTTTTTAGTTTCTGCCAGAAAATCCCGAGGAGGCGTTGGTTTTCAAATCGCATTGGGTTTCTCCTTAGCCTTTGTTTACATTCTATTCTTTATGATGAGTAAAGGAATAGCCGAGGGTGGTGGTATGCCTCCGCTGTTAGCCGTTTGGTTACCCAACATCATTTTTGGCGGAATTGGTATTGGTCTCTACTATACCCTCCCTAGATAATGAGACAAGCTCCGCGATTTATTGACTATTTGAAGATTCACTTCATTGTAATCTTATATGCCTTTACCGCTATACTAGGTAATGCCACCCAAGCCAATGCACTTAGTATCGTCTTTTTTCGATGTGTCATTAGCTCGATCTTTTTGCTGGCTATTCTTCGTTTTCAACAGGTCAGTTTTCGAGTTCCAAAGAACATTTTATACCAATGGATTCTAAATGGCCTTTTCATCGCCTTGCATTGGCTCTTGTTTTTCGGTGCTGCCAAAGTCTCAACCGTTGCCATGTGTTTAGCAGGATTATCCACTCAAACCTTTTGGACTAGCTTATTAGAGCCTTGGACAAAAAAAGAAAAAATCAAACGGGTAGAAGTCTTTTTAGGTGTTCTTGTCATCATAGCCCTCATCATCATTTTCTCTGTAGAACAAGCCCAAGCCTTAGGCCTCCTTATGGGTATTGCTTCTGGTTTTTTCGGTGCCCTTTTTTCTGTCATCAATGGGAAATATACTCACCAATTCGACCCTCGTCTAATAACAGTATATGAAATGATTACGGCTGGAATAATCACCGGGCTGGTCTGGATCTATGGATTTTCGAGTAATATGGAGCATTTTATGCCTCTAGGCCTAGATTGGCTTTGGATCAGCATTTTGGCCATTGTTTGTACCGTTTATGCTTATACAGAAACCATCCGCTTATACCGCGTATTCTCTGTTTTCTCCATCAATCTCGTGATTACACTTGAGCCCGTATATGGCATTTTATTAGCCGTTTTCATCTTTGGAAGCAAAGAGATTATGCATTCCGGTTTTTACTGGGGCACATCCCTTCTAGTCATGACTGTCATGATTCATCCCTTCTTAATAAAATCAGGTAAAAAAGAGTAAAAAAATTCTGATATTGCCTTTTAATCAAACGGATGAAGCCTACAAAGCTTCATTCTATTTATTAATCATACAATCTACTATGAAAAAATTCAACGTTGCCATTGTCGGCCTTGGTTTTGGAGCCGAATTTATCCCCATTTATTTAAAGCACCCATTGGCCAACATGTATGCCATCTGCCAAAGAAACGAGGAAAAACTAAATTCGATTGGCGACGCTTACGGTATAGCAACCCGATATACCGACTTTGAACAACTACTTCAAGATCCTAATGTGGATGTAGTTCATATTAATTCTCCTATCCATTTACACGCACAGCAGACACTTCAAGCCTTATTAGCGGGCAAACATGTGGCTTGTACCGTTCCTATGGCCACTACGGTAGAAGAGTGCAAAGCGATCGTAGAAGCTAGTCGGAAAATGGGCAAAAAATACATGATGATGGAAACGGTGGTTTATTCCCGTGAGTTTCTTTACATCAAAGAATTATATGAAAAAGGGGAACTAGGAAAGATTCAATTCTTGAAAGGCTCACACCAACAAGACATGGATGGATGGCCTGATTATTGGCCAGGTTTACCTCCGATGCACTATGCTACCCACTGCGTAGGTCCTGTAGCAGGTTTATTACGATTAGAAGCAGAATATGTATCTTGTTTTGGCTCAGGTACCATTCGCGAAGAATTAATTCAACATTATAACTCTCCATTTGCAGTAGAATCAGCCCACATTAAATTCCGAAATTCAGATTTAAGTGCTGTTGTTTATCGCTCACTTTTTGACGTAGCCCGTCAATACCGTGAAAGTTTTGAAGTATATGGTTCTAAAAAAAGTGTGGAATGGCCATTGATTGAAGGTGAAGAACTTGTTGTACATACTGCTAAAAAACCTGAACCAGAAATTCCAGAAAAAGTAGCAACCCCCGATTTCGCACATTATTTACCAGAAGAAATTCAACGTTTTACTACAAAGGGCGTTTACGATGAAAGCGATAATACACACCTTTCATTCACTCAAGGCGGAGGCCATGGAGGTTCCCACCCGCATTTAGTCAATGAATTTTTACAAGCACTAGCCCAAGATCGCGATCCATTCCCTAATGCTCCTCAGTCGGCCAATTGGACATCTGTCGGCATATTAGCGCATGAATCTGCTCTTCAAGGTGGTAAAATCATCGAAATCCCTGAATTTTAATCTTTTAGCGTAGGCAAAACAACACATGAAAAAATTTACTTGTTTCCTTTTATTATTGGCTGCTTCCTTTCAACTTTTGGCACAAAACCAAAAGCCAAGAAGATTAGAAATGCTTTTTTTAGGGGATCGTGGTCATCATAAACCGCTAGACCGCTTTCCTTCTTTACAGTCTGCTCTAGGAGTAAAAGGCATTAATTTGACCTATACCGAGTCACTGAAAGACCTAAATCCGAGCTATCTAAACAAGTTTGATGGTTTGATCATTTTTGCCAATCATGATTCCATTCCAAAACCACAAGAAAAAGCTTTGTTGGAATACATTGGTTCTGGTCATGGACTTGTAGCGTTACACTGTGCTTCTTTCTGTTTTAGAAACTCCCCAGAATATGTAAAAATGGTGGGTGGACAGTTTTGGCGTCATAAAATGGATTCCATTCAGATTCAAAATGTACAGCCTCAGCATCCTGTTTTAAAAGGCTTCCCAGGTATCAAAACCGTGGATGAAACTTATTTGCACAGCCAATTACAAGCTGACAATAACGTGATTCAATCACGTATCATCGGACCAGAACAAGCCAAAGATAAACCGGGCCAAGCTACTGAACCTTATACTTGGGTACGAACTTATGGAAAAGGAAATGTTTTCTATACTGCCTATGGACACGATGAAAGAACTTGGGAAACGACCGGCTTCCAAACCTTAGTGGAACAAGGGATATTGTATGCTGTTGGAAAAGACAAAGCCACTTTATTAGAAAACTTAAAATTGGCTCCTTTGTCTTACCGTGAAGCCAATTTACCTAATTACGAAAAAAGACAGGGTCCACAATTGCAGCAATTGCCTTTGAGCCCAGAAGAATCCGTTAAATACATCCAAATCCCCGTTGATTTTAACCTAACGGTTTTTGCCGCAGAACCAGATGTCATGCACCCCATTGCCATGGCATGGGATGAGAAAGGCCGCTTATTTGTTTTAATCACCAAAGACTATCCAAACGAACGTAAAAATACCGGCGGTAGCGACTACATTTTAATGTGTGAGGACACCAACAAAGATGGTAAGGCAGATAAATTTACCCGATTTGCTGAAGGTTTAAGCATCCCAACAGGGATGGTTTTTGCCAATGGCGGTTTGATCATTTCTCAAGCACCACATATTTTATTTTTGAAAGATACAGATGGGGATGATAAAGCAGATCTAAAGCAAGAATTAATCACGGGTTTTGGTACAGGTGATACCCATGCAGGGCCATCTAATCTACATTATGGTTTCGACAACTGGATTTGGGGTTCCGTAGGTTACTCAGGATTCAAAGGAAAAGTAGGCAGCGATTCGCTGAATTTCGGAAATGCATTTTTCCGTTTTAAACCTGACGGTTCTAAAATGGAACATGTGACCAATACCTCCAACAATACCTGGGGATTTGATTTCAACGAAGCTGGTGATGCCTTTGGTTCTACAGCTAATAACTCACATGGTTGGTACATCCCTATTCCTAACAAATATATCTGGCAAGCTCCCTATTCTTTCAACGGTAGCAAAAGCACCGATACACATAAGGATATGAAGCCAATCACCCAAAAAGTACGTCAGGTTGACGTTTTTGGTGGTTTTACGGCCGCAGCAGGTCACAATTTCTATTCGGCAAGATCCTTTCCAAAAAAATATTGGAATAAAATCGCTTTCGTTTCTGAACCCACGGGACACGTAGTTCACCAAAATAATTTGGTGAAATCGGGTAGTGATTTTAATGATGTAGAAGCATTTAACTTATTGGCTGGTGCCGACGAATGGGTTTCTCCTGTATTTGCACAAGTTGGTCCAGATGGTGCCGTTTGGATCGCAGATTGGTATAGTTTCATCATTCAACATAATCCAGTTCCAAAAGGCTTTGCCAATGGAACAGGTAATGCATACGAAACAGATTTACGTGATTATACACATGGGCGGATCTACCGTGTTGGTTGGAATCAAGCACCTGCTTATCAACCTATTAGCTTGTCTACCAATGACCCCGCTGCTTGCATCAAAGCCCTATCCAACAACAATTTATTTTGGCGCTTACACGCTCAAAGGTTGTTAGTAGAGCGTGGCAAAAAGGACATTGTACCAGCATTAATCGCGCTCATCGCCAACAAAAAAGTAGATGAATTGGGATTAAATGTTGGAGCTATTCATGCATTAAGAACCTTGGAGGGATTACAAGCATTAGAGCTTCCTAGCGTAAAAGCAGCATTAAGCCTTGCATTAAACCACCCAAGTGCCGCAGTACGTAAAAATGCTGTTCTAGTTTTGCCTAGAACGCAGGCATGGTCTAAAGTTTTGATACAGAAAAACGTACTGAACGACAAAGATACTTTGGTAGCCTTACATGCAGTATTAGCAAGCATCGAAATGCCAGAAAGTCCAGAATTGAACAAGGCCATGGACGCCAAAATTGCCAAAGAACAAAACAATCGTGATCGCTGGTTACCTGAAGCTTTTTCGGCTTGGACCATGGCAAAAGGTGGACAAAGAATGAAGGATTTCATCGTAACTGAAGGAAAAAGAAAGCCTGTTGCCACTGCTGAAAAAGTAGGTAAGGAGTTAAACAATCCCGCAGTTGATGGTCAAAGTAAAGGACTAGATTTAGTTGTGACCGAAGTACAAATTAAAGGCGGACAGTTCAAGTTAAGAGAGAACGCTTCCTTTGTCATCCGAATCAAAAACAAAGGAGATCAAGCTTTAGAAAAAGGAAAAGTTTTACCTGTATTCTTAAAGATTGAAGGTATGGGCCGTAGGATCGACATGGAGTCCTTCACTTTTACAGATGGAGTAGCTCCTGGAGAAACGGTTTCCGTAACAAAAAACACCAATGGTCCTTGGACGGGTAATTTTGGTTGGAGTGCCGATATAGCGGGTTCTTACAGCATGGAAATTCAGATTGACAAAACGGGAGCATTGCCAGAAAGTGTTCGTAACAACAATACCTACCGCAAAGCGCTAGAAGTGAGTGGACCAAGTTCTTTGAATGTATACATGATGGAAAAAGTCTTCCGTGGGGGAGCTTCTACTTGGTCTGGAGATGAATTAGTGAATGCGTTAAAAAGCATTGAGATCATTGAATCTCCAGCTTTTGGTGCTGCCTTGAAAGGAGCTTCCGCAACTTGGAATGCTAGAAAAGAGCCGAAATTATCTGCAGAAAATTTGGCCTATTTCAAAAAGATTGGAACAACTATTCGTCCAAGCGATTTTGACTACTACGAACGTTTAGCTACAACTTGGAAAATTGAAATTGCCAATAATGCTAGTTCCGCCAATGTCGTTAGAAAGGTCATCAAAACTGTGAAAGAAGCCATGCAATTTGACATTCGTGAATTTAGTGTTCCAGCCGGAGCCAATGTGGAAATCATCTTTGAAAACATTGACGCCATGCAGCACAATTTAGTGATTGGTCAAATGGGTAGCCAGGAGAAAATAGGTTTAGCGGCTGATAAGATGATTACCGCAGCCGATGGAGCTCAAAAGAATTATATTCCAAATATTCCAGAGGTGATTGCTTATACTGCTTTAGTGGATCCAGATGGAAGAGCTAAATTGGTATTCAAAGCCCCTACAACCAAAGGGAATTACCCGTATTTATGCACATTCCCAGGTCACTGGAGAATCATGAATGGAGTGATGAAAGTAGAATAATCCAAAATCAAATAAAAAGAAGCGGTGCATGTGAACTCATGTACCGCTTTATTTTTTCCCTACCTTTGTGGTATGAAATTTGAGATTCAATCCACAGATGCCCATTCCAAGGCAAGAGCCGGTAGCTTAAGCACCGACCACGGTACTATTCAAACCCCCATTTTTATGCCTGTTGGCACAGCAGGTACCGTTAAAGGTGTTCATATTTCCGAATTAACGGATCCCATTAAAGCCCAAATTATCTTAGGAAATACCTACCACCTGTACCTTAGACCCGGTTTAGAAGTGATAGAAGCTGCAGGTGGACTACATAAATTTAATTCTTGGAATGGCCCTATCTTAACGGACTCGGGTGGATATCAAGTTTATTCTTTGGCAGGGACAGGAAGAAAAATCGTAGAAGAAGGAGTCAAATTTAAATCGCACATCGACGGCAGTACGCATTTTTTTAGTCCCGAATCCGTAATGGATATTCAAAGAACCATTGGAGCAGATATCATGATGGCCTTTGATGAATGCACGCCATATCCATGTACCTACGAATATGCTCGTAAATCCATGGAAATGACCCACCGTTGGCTAGATCGCTGTATCAACAGATTCGAGGCCACAGAGCCCAAATACGGGCACAACCAAGCCTTGTTTCCTATCGTTCAAGGTAGCGTATACAAAGATCTTCGTAAGATTTCTGCTGAATACATAGCAGAGAAAGGCGCATTTGGCAATGCCATTGGTGGACTATCGGTAGGTGAACCCGTGGAAGATATGTATGAAATGGCAGATGAGGTAACAGATATCTTGCCAAAAGACAAGCCCCGCTATTTAATGGGAGTGGGAACACCCGCCAATATTTTAGAAGGAATCGCCTTAGGAATTGATATGTTTGACTGTGTGATGCCTACACGCAATGCGAGAAACGGAATGATTTTCACGACTCAAGGCATCATCAACATCAAAAATGAAAAGTGGAAGTCCGACTTTTCTGTGATAGATCCAGCTTTTGCTGATACAGTCCATGGCCAATACAGCAAAGCCTACGTTCGGCATTTGATTCGTTGTGAAGAGATGCTGGGTGCCATGATTGCCAGTGTATGTAACTTGCGTTTTTACCTGTGGTTAGTAGGCGAAGCTCGCAAAGAAATACTACAAGGAAGTTTCACTTCTTGGAAAAATCGCATGATTCCACAACTCATGCAGCGTCTATAATCAAGGAATTGGTAAAACTTTTGATTCTTTGAAAGTCGATAAAATCACCATCGTGGAGGTCGCTGATACCTCTTCGATTTCGTTGATTTTTTCCAACATTAATTTCTGATAAGTGGAGATATCTTTGGAGATAATCTTCAACATAAAATCCCCAGCACCCGTCACGTGATGGCATTCAATCACCTCAGGTATTTGGTTGATTTGTCGAACAAATGACTCCGTCACTTGCTTCTTGTGGCCTGTTAAAGTCACTGTAACAAAAGTAGTTACACCTAAACCTACTTTATCGCGGTCCACTTGGGCATGATAGCTTTGGATGATTCCAAGACTCTCTAATTTCTTGACACGTTCCAAAGTAGGAGCTGGAGAAAGGCCTATTTCCTTCGACAATTGGGCGTTGGTAATTTTGGCATTTTGTTGCAAAATTTCCAGCAGTTTGTGATCGGTTTGATCTAGTTTTGTGATGTTCATGGAATGTTAGAAAAAACAAAATTATAGAATATTTAAGGGAAATTTACGTTTCCTCTTGCATAAATAAGCAAAGGTTCTTAATTTTGCCCCACGAAAATGCGAAAGTAGCTCAGCTGGTAGAGCGCGACCTTGCCAAGGTCGAGGTCGCGGGTTCGAACCCCGTCTTTCGCTCCACTTGGAAGCACCCCTCGGTGCTTTTGAGTTTTACAGGGCCGCCTGGGTGGTGGAACTGGTAGACACGCAGGACTTAAAATCCTGTGAGCCGAAACGCTCGTATGGGTTCGATTCCCATCCCAGGTACTAGCCGTAAATCGCTGAAACACTGCGATTTACGGCTTTTTAACGAGTCGAATTTAGAGTTAATGACAAGGTTTTTATTGTTAATGACAAAAAACCTTCTCTATAAATGACAAAACACTCATTTCCCTAACAAATTCCAATCATTATTTTTCTTCCTAAATTCCTTTTATCTTGGGGTAAATTCAAAGAATCATTTGACCCATGAAAAAACGTTTATTCACCCTCATCTTAATCACCATCAGCTTGACCCATTACGGGCAAGTTCTTTCTCCCATCGTTAAGCCACATCCAAGTATTGACAATCAACGATTGGCCTATGTAGATACCGTTTTGAAACAGTATGTAGATAAAAATTGGCTGACAGGTGCAGTGACCATCGTGATAAAAGACAATCAAGTAGTCCACTATAAAGGACACGGCTATGTCGACTTAACCTCCAAAAAGCCCATGCCCGCCGATGCCATTTTCCGTATCATGAGTCAAACCAAAGGCATTACCAGCGTAGGCATCATGCAACTCTACGAAAAAGGTAAATTTAATCTGGATCAATCCATTGGAGATTTTATTCCTGAATTCAAGAAGCCTAAAGTTATCCAAGATTATAATCCTGCCGATACCAGTTTCACCTTCATTAACGCCAAAAGAGAAATTACTTTTCGTGATTTATTGACACATAGCTCTGGAATCGGATATGCAGACATTGGTTCTGACCGCATGAAGGCTATTTATGCCAAAGCTGGTGTTCCTTCGGGACTTGGGACTTTCCGTGCCAATTTGTTAGAAAAAATGAAGATTCTAGGCAAACTACCTTTGGAACATCAACCCGGAGAAAAATTTACCTATGGCCTCAATACTGATTTATTAGGCTGCCTCATTGAGGTTATCAGTGGCCAAAGTTTGGAAGAATACCTTCAGAAAAACATCTTTGATCCACTAGGAATGAAGGATACCTATTTCAATGTTCCAGCCGAAAAGGCGAGTAGACTTCCTGGCGTATATACCGAAAATGTGCAGAAAAATGTCATTGCTTGGGCGCCAACTTTTCGGAATATCAACCCCAACTATCCTTTGGATAAAAAATCGTATTTCTCTGGTGGGGCAGGGCTTTCCTCCACGGCTTTTGACTATGCTATTTTCTTACAAATGCTCCTTAATGGGGGTAAATACAATGGAAAACAGATTTTAGGAAGAAGAACCGTAGAGCTTATGACCAGCCCGCAATTGGATTTCATCAAAGATGGGGCTGATAATTTTGGTTTAGGCTTTTCCATTACATCCGAAAAATCCAGCCATTTACATGGTAGAAATAAAGGCTCTTTTAACTGGGGTGGCTATTATGGGACCACTTATTGGGCTGATCCCAAAGAAAACATGATCTGCCTCATCATGACCCAACATACTCCTAACTCGCATGGAGATTATAGCAGAAAGGTTGAAAATATCATTTATAGCAGTTTGCTGCGCTAAGATTTGTCAAGCTCGAATTGTCGCCGTAGATTTGATTTGTCAACCTAGCTTTGTTCCATTAGATTTGTCAATAGCTTTGTCAAATTTTAAAATTTGACAAAGCTTGTATTTATATCATGCAAAAAATTGTCCTTACCATTTGCTCCATTAATTATTTAGCACAAGCTAAATCATTGGGAGATTCTCTTTTAGAGCATAATCCAGATTATACCTTTTTAATAGGTTTGGTGGATCGTTTGGACCAATCCAGCATTGATAAATCCCAATTGCCTACTTATCCTTTGATTGAATTACATACCATTGGAATCGAGGATCTAGACGAGCTTTGTGATAAATACAATATCACTGAATTAAACACAGCCGTGAAACCTTTTTTCATGGAATATGTGTATAATACCTATCCAGAGGCTGAAATAGTACATTACTTTGATCCAGACATTTTGGTTTTTCAAGCGCTGAACGAAATTGAAACACCTTTAAAAAACCATAGTCTAGTTCTAACGCCCCATATTGTAAGCCCGTATCCAGACACTTCTCGTCCACAAGAAACGGATTTGTTAAACACGGGTATTTTTAACTTAGGATTCCTAGGTACTAAACGTAGTCCTAATACCCTCGCTTTCTTACACTGGTGGAAAGAGCGCCTCCGCGATCAATGCTACATCGATTTAGCCAATGGTATGTTTGTAGATCAATTGTGGGTGAATTTTGCTCCCGTTTACTTTGATGATGTGTACATTAGTCGGCATGTAGGCCTAAACATGGCCTATTGGAACCTGCATGAACGAACTTTAACAGGAGAAAACATTCCATATTCAGTCAACGACTCAGTACCCCTTATCTTTTTCCATTTCTCAGGTTATCATCCTGAAAACCCTACCGAAATCTCAAAATACCAGAATCGCTATACCTTTCAGGAAAAGGCAGATGTGGCTACGATTTTCGACCAATACGCACAAATTTTGATTAAAAATGGGCATGAAATGTACAAGAAATTTCCTTGTTTTTATATCAAAACCCCTACGCCCAAACCTAGAAAACGCTTTTTACGCGTAAGAAAATACCTGAGTTTACCTTTTCAAAAGGTGGTTAACTTCATCGATAAGGTTCAAATTTAATTGCGCCATTTCAATTAACAATTTCATAGCAATTAGGTAACAATTAAGTAACATGATTATCTGTCCTTTGTGCTGTTTTAAGCCAAAAGCCACAATCAATGTTCGCCTTGATATTCCTGTTTTTGTTTCAATCTCAAACAACTCCCCCCATTCATGGTCAAATTTTAGACATGAATAGAAATCCACTGGTTGGAGTGACCATTCGGGTAAACCAACAAAAATTATATTCTGACGCTGAAGGTCATTTTACCTTAAAGTCTAAACTAAATAAGGGAAATTTTACTTTCACCGCTATTGGCTATAAAAGCAAAACGCAATATTTGAAAGCTAGTGAAAGAGAATTGACCATTTTGTTACTCGAACAAAAACCTGAAATTCGTCAACAACCCTAATTACAAGATCGCAAATTCCACTCGGCGGTTCATTTGTCGGCCTTCTTCCGTTGAATTATCTGCCTTAGGCTTCGTTTTACCATAGCCCTTAGTTCTTATTCGGTCCGACTTAACCCCAGCGTTCATCAAGTAGTTTTTAACTGCGTCAGCACGATCTTGGGATAACTTATTATTCAATTCATCCGAGCCTGTATTATCGGTATGTCCTGATATTTCGATTTGGAGGGTTGCATTCTCTTGCATCACTTGAACGATGCGCTTCAATTCAGGATCTGATTCAGCCGTCAAAGTGGCTTTACCCGTTTCAAAGAATAAATTATTAATCGTCATACTTGACCCTTTGGCAATAGGAGCCATCACTAAATCACGCTCATCTAATTCCAAATACCGTCCTCTCAATTTACTTAAATCGATATTGATAGAACTTGGCAAAAAGCCCTTAGCCTTGGCAGTAATTCCATAATTGGCGCCATAAGGTAACACGAGTTTATATAAACCTGTCTTAGGGTCAGGTTTAGCGATACCAATGGTTTTACCCGTTTTTAAATCCTCATAGCTGATATTTGTCTCGTCGGGAACCTTACCCGTTTGAGAGTCCAAAACTCGACCAGAGACCAATACAACGGCTTCTGACTGCTCACTCGAAATAGATCTAGGACTACCTTTTACATCTTGTTGAGCCAATACTGGTTTTTCTTCCAATTGAGGTGCTGTAGGTTTAGCTGGGACAGGTACTTCTGGTTCAGCTTCTATAGCAATCCGGAAAATATCTTTTTTGCCTAAAGAATTTTTGGACGATAAAAAATAAGCATAATCTCCTTTCGCTGACAAGCTATAATAGGCATCGTATTCTTCGGTATTGATAGGTCCTCCTAAATTAATGGGAGTACGCCAATTGGTCCAGCTATTATCCAAGCGCTTGGACATGTAAATATCTTGACTTCCCTGCCCTCCAGGTCTGTCCGAAGAAAAATACAAGGTCTTACCATCAGCCGCTAAAAATGGGGTTGTTTCCGAAAAATCTGTATTGATGGTTCGACCCAAATTCTTAGGTTCGGTCCATTTTCCCTCATTCAAAAAGCTAACATACAAATCATCTCTGTCCGAATTCTTTTTCTCTGAAAAGGCCAACAACAACGCCTTGCCATCCATGGTCAAATAGGCATATTCATTTTTCCCACGACTTAATTTCTCATAATCTGGAATATCCAACTTTTCAGGTATTGACCATGAATTCATGGTCTTTTTCGACATCGAAAAACCTCGAGTTTCGTAAACACCTTGCACGTAAGCTCCTTTCAATAAGATGGTTTGTCCATCAGGAGAAATAGATAAAATGGTATTGTATTGATCTCGATTTAAGACATCTGGCATTCTTTTGGCAGTACTCCAAACATCCCCAATGCGTTCACTATACCAAATATCCTGTGAACCCGCCACGGTTTCTGAGCCTGTAGTTCCATATTTATTGGATGGGTGATTTTTTCTTCCAAAATACAAGGTCTTTCCATCTGGTGCCATCACCGGATTTAATTCCGAATAGTCAGAATTAATGGCGGAACCCAAATTTTCAGGTAATTTTTGGGCCTGAGTGTCCAAAAGACCAAGGAACAACAAGAAAAAAATCACATATTTCATCATCCTTAATTAGGCATTAAGCGCGGTATATCCATTTCTTTTCCATCTTCTCGGGCACATAATCCATCATCCAATCCGCCAATTTTGCCGCATCCGATTCCACGTGTAGTGCCGTTAAATTACGTTCTTTCAAAAAGCCTTCTTGAATCATGTGTTGTAGTTGCTGCAACAATAAATCATAATAACCTGCGGTATTAAAAATAGCGATGGGCATTTGATGCAGATCCAGCTGCTTCCAAGTTAACATTTCAAACAATTCATCAAAAGTCCCAAAACCACCAGGCATAGCAATAACCCCATCGGCCATTTCGGCCATCAATTGCTTTCTCTCATGCATGGATTCTGTCACGTGGCAAGTCTGAATTCCCAAGTGCTTCACTTCCCATGGCTCCATAAAAGATGGAATGACACCAATAACTTCCCCGCCTAAACGCAGGTACTCATCGGCCATGACGCCCATTAAACCAACACTTCCTGCACCAAAAATTATGGAGCAATCGTGCTTCTTCAATTCTTGAGCTAATCGTTTAACTTCTTCTTCATATACGGGGTTATTCCCCTTTGATGAACCACAGTAAATCAATATTTTTTTTGACATATTAAGAGATTAAATCCTTGAGGGCTTCTGAAAATCGTACAAATCTAAACGAAAAACCGGCTTCTTTCTGTATGCGATTCGAAGAAACTAAATTTCCGCCTGTCACTAAAACTGCCATTTCACCTAATGCTAATCGTAGAGCAAAAGCTGGAACAGCAGGTAAAAATAAAGGTCTGCGCATGGCATGTGCTAACAGCTTGTTCAATTCGGATTGACGAAGCGGTTCAGGTGCTACGGCATTATAAACTCCATGCATCGATTTTTCTTGTAATGCCCATTGGAACATGGCTATCAAATCTTTCAAATGGATCCAAGACTGCCACTGTTTCCCCGTTCCAATATTGGCCCCTACAAACCAATGAATCGGTTTTTGTAAAACGGGGAAAATACCTCCTCCATTTCCCATAACTAAACCTATTCGGAACTTAACCACACGTATTCCTAAGTCCTCAATTCCTTTCAGGCTCCCTTCCCAAGCTTGCGTACAAGACGCAATAAAATCCTGGCCTGGCTCTGTGCTTTCTTCACACAATTTCTCTCCTGTATCTGCCCCATAATAACCAATACCCGATGCAGAAACCAAGGTATGCACTTGATGTGGATATTGTTTCAAGGCATGATACAAAGTTTGTGAACTTTGGACTCGAGATTGAGTTAACTCTTCCTTTCTGGCATTTGTCCAGCGTTGCTCTGCAATTCCCGCACCTGCTAAATGTATGATGGCATCAACCCCTTCCAAAGCCCTTCTATCCATTTCTCCTTTGGCAGGATTCCAAAGAAAATCACCTCCACGACGGGATAAAATAACTACCTCTTGACCACTCTCTTTCAATTGCTTTTGCAATTCTTGCCCAATAAAACCCGTACCCCCAGTGATCAGTATTTTCATCAATTTAGTTTCCTTTCTTAATCGCTTGATAGATCACTTCATTGATTCCTGTTCGGATATTCATATCGCTAATCTTACTATTATTTCGGGTTGGATATACACGATTGGATAAAAAGACATAAACTAAATCATGGGCAGGGTCAATCCATGTGTAAGTTCCGGTAAAGCCTGAGTGTCCAAAACTTTCGGCACTAGCTGATGCCGCTGCTGAAATCCCTGGCTTTTTACGATCTGGCTTATCAAATCCAATTCCTCTCCGGGAGTTTTCATCGATGGAAAAAGGATAGGATGTCCACGTTCTCATCGTTTCTTCCTTGATAAACTGTTGGCCTCCATAATATCCTCTTTGCAAATACATTTGCATCAATTTAGCTAGGTCATTGGCATTCCCAAATAAGCCCGCATGTCCACTTATGCCATCCAAAAGTGCGGCCCCCTCATCATGCACTTTTCCATGAATTAAGGTCTTCCTGAACAAAGAATCATATTCCGTTGGCACAATTCTATCCATTGGGAAATGCTTATCTGCTTGGTAAACCAAGGTACTAGCGCCCAATGGTTTATAAAAAGTATCGGATAAAAATTCCGTCCATTCTTTACCCGACATGCGAGGAGAAACCCTTGGTAAATAATAGTAAGAAAGATCAGAATACACATATTCTTTCTTTTCTCTCAAAGGTGAGTTTTTAATCGCAGCAAACAGCTGGCTAGATAAACTGCTATGTCCCCACAAGTTATCCGTAATCTTGATCGGATATTCTTCTGAATATTGATAAGAGATGGTTTTAGGTTTCCAGCGAGTTACTTCGGATTTTATATCGACACAACTATCCCAAAGCATTTTGTATTGCTGCTTAATCAATGCTTTCACACGGTCTTCACCTTGCGTTTTGGTGATAAATTTCTCCACAACTGTGGTTTTCAAATCTTTCTTGGCAAAACGCTCATTGAATTTCTTACTATGAAAAATCATGTCAGTACTATCTACATATTCTTGCCAAAACGGAATCCAAGCTCTTAATCTAGCCTGATGAGTCAGTACATCAATATATTTCAAATTCGCTTTATTGGAGGCCTTAAGATCCGGAATTAAGGCTCCCATCCCCTCTTGAAGGGAAAATTTTCCTTCATCTTCCCATTTCATTAAAGCAGGAATGGATGTCGATATCTTAGTAATAGAAGCTAGGTCAAAAATATCCGTTTTGCGCAAAGGCGTACTGGATTCATAGGTTTGATTTCCAAAGGCTTTATGATAAATCACTTTCCCTTCTTTCGCAATTAAAACAACTACCCCTGGGGCCCCTTTAACTTGAATGGCTAATTTAGCTAATGAATCAACTTGTTTATTTAGGTAAGCACTTTGAATTCCAACTGCTTCAGGCAATACATTATACTGCAAACGGGCTAAGGTTGGTGTAGAAATCCCCATTCCTCGAACAAACTTGGCATTTAAGGTCACGGGGAACTTTCCCGAAGCAGGCAAACCTCCGAAAATCAACTGAGCAGCCACTTCTTGTTGGGCTATCCCATCTTGATACATAGTAATCAAGGCCGCAGCTTTTTGCAAAGAATCGAACTTGGTGAGAGTAAAGGCATTGCCTAAATGCACCACTACGGTCTTTGGACTTATAAAACGATCTACCAAGGTTTTGATGGGAGCTTTAATACTATAATTATTGGCTGGACGAATGGAGGTTCCATGAATTCCCAAAAGCACGACATCGTATGCATTTAATTTTGCTTGAGTATTAGCTATCGTAGTATCTGCACTCGTTTCATCTACATAAAAATGATCCATTTCCATATAGTTTTGGGCCATTTTTTGAAACTCCGTAGGGAAAGTACTTCCATAATTAGCCTTGCCAATGGCAAGCGTGGCCACTTTTAATTGATGTACATTTCGAAGAGGAATCAAGTTGTCTGTATTCTTCAACACGGTAGCCGTTTTTTCTGCCAACTGTTTATTCAGTACTTCTGAATGAATCGGGTTTAAATCTTCAATCAGGTTTTCAATGGCAATAGGTTGATACTGATCCAATCCTGCCCATGCTTTAGCATTCAATATTTTTTTAACTCGAAAGTTCAAATCCTCTTCTGTCAATTCTCCAGAAGTAATCGCCTTTTTTATGGCATTAAAAGCGGAAGGCACATCCACAAAAGTTTCTAAAATATCATTCCCTGCTAAAATGGCTTTCACATTGGCCGTTCCTTCGGGAAACATTTTGGTAGCTCCCTTCATGTCCATGGCATCGGTAAATACCAGCCCTTCAAACTTCAATTCGTCACGCAATAAGCCTTTGACTATCGGTTTTGAAAGCGTTGATGCCAAACTGGCTGTGGTATCTAAAGAAGGAATATTGAGATGCCCCACCATGATTCCTTGCAAACCTTTTTGGATTAACTCTCGATATGGGAATAATTCCAAACTATCCAGTCTACTGCGACTGTGGCTTAGAATGGGTAAGTCATAGTGAGAATCTGTGCCTGTATCTCCATGACCAGGAAAGTGTTTTGCTGAAGTAATAACTCCTCCTTTTTGAAGCCCTCGCATATAAGCCAAAGCTTTCTGTGTCACTAAATCACGGTCCTCGCCAAATGAACGAAAATTAATAACCGGGTTATTGGGATTATTATTCACATCCACCACAGGAGCATAATTGATATGGACACCCATACGCTTACATTGCTGCGCAATTTGAAAACCCATCTTTTCGATCAATGCATCATTCCCTTGCATGGCTCCGAGCGTCATTTGGTAGGGATAGCGAACGGTTGAATCCAAACGCATATTTAAGCCCCATTCTAAGTCCATGCCTATAAATAATGGCACTTTGGACATGGCCTGTAATTTATTTACAAGTCTAGCTTGGTTAGTAGGATAGCCAGCAAAAAACACAAATCCCCCTACATGATAATCCCTTACAATGGAATTTAGGCGGGCGGTATCATAAATAGGGCCTGTATTACCACGAGGCATTAGTACTTGTCCAATTTTTTGATCCAAACTAAGTGTTGCATATACTGAATCCACCCATTTCTGTTTGGCATGGGGAAATAAACTGGATTGTGCCCAAGCAGAAGAAGTAATGAGTAAGGAAAATATAAGCAGGAGACTATGGCTTATTACTATTTTTTGAAGTTTCATGGAATGGTCGAATTTGAAAATACCAAGTTGTGAAAATACGGCAAAAGCCTGAATCTTTGGGGCTTTGGGATTGATTTTTCGTAGTAATTTTTCTTAAGCCAGAAAGGAATTGTAATTTTGCACACCAAAAAAGATGAACGTATGAGAAAAAAGATTGTTGCAGGAAACTGGAAAATGAATAAAACAGCTGCAGAAGCTGTGGCATTAGCTGCTGAAGTAGCAGCATTAGTAAAATCGGATGTCCCATCCAATGTACAGGTAATTATGGCACCTCCATCGCTATTTATTTCTGAAGTAAATAAAGCGACTGAAGGAATTGCTAATTTATCCGTATCAGCCCAAAACTGCCATGAAAAGGCTTCAGGTGCTTACACAGGCGAAATTTCTGCTCCTATGTTGGCTTCTGCTGGAGTTCCCTATGTTATTTTAGGACACTCCGAGCGTAGACAGTATTTCCAAGAAAGCAATGCTCAATTGGCAGCTAAAGTAGATGCTGCTTTAGAAAATAAATTAACCCCTATTTTTTGTTGTGGAGAGAGCCTTGAGTTGCGTGAAGGTGGCGAATTTTTAGCTTTTGTAGCACAACAATTAACGGAGAGTTTGTTCCACTTAAGTGCTGAGGCATTTGGTCAAGTGGTAATTGCCTATGAGCCAATCTGGGCCATTGGTACTGGCTTAACAGCTTCTTCAGCTCAAGCACAAGAAATGCATGCTTATTTACGTCAGCATATTGCCGGAAAATATGGCCAAGCTGTCGCAGATGCATGTTCAATTTTATATGGAGGAAGTTGCAATGCACAAAATGCGGCTGAATTATTTGCATGTGCTGATGTAGATGGTGGATTAATTGGTGGCGCTTCTTTGAAAGCTGGCGATTTCATTACCATTGCCAAGTCATTCTAAAAATATGATTTTTTCTAAACCTTGCCAGCGTTCCAAACGCTGTCAAGGTTAACGATAATCCTCTCAAAATCGTATCCAACAAACTGATATATGAAAGTTATCGCCTTTGATGCGAATGATACATTGTGGGTTAATGAACCCTATTTCAGTGAGGCAGAACAAACACTTCTGCCAAATGATGGAAAATTTCCTTCCCATTCATAGTACTTCACAAGAGCTTTTCAAAACTGAAATGGACAATCTTGATACCTATGGGTATGGAGTTAAAGGATTTATGTTGTCCATGATTGAAACTGCCACTCGAATTTCTAAAGGAACTATCGGTCTAGATGGAATTGAGCGTATTTTGGCTATCGGAAAGGAATTAATTCATAAACCCATTGAAATTTTACCCGGAGTAGAAGACGTATTAGAGACTTTATCTCAAAAATATCGTTTAGTTGTGGCAACCAAAGGCGATTTACTAGATCAAGAAAGAAAGTTAGCTAAATCTGGATTAGAGAAGTACTTCCATCATATTGAAATCATGTCCAACAAAAAAGAGCATGATTATTTAAAATTAATCCATCATCTAGATATTCAAACGAACGAATTTCTCATGATTGGAAACTCCCTGAAATCGGATATTTTGCCTGTTTTGGCTATTGGTGGACATGGCATTCATGTTCCTTTTCACACTACTTGGGCACACGAACAAGTGTCGCACCAGATCATTCATGAGAACTTCCGTGAAGTGAATGAAATGCTTGAAATTTTAGATTTTCTCTAAACCTTGACAGCGTTTGGAACGCTGTCAAGGTTAACGAAAGATTCGATTTTTTCTTGTCCAATAAACTGATTAAACGCCTTCAGCGACTACTTCTTTCACTTGAGGTACCATTCGTGTCATTAAGGCCTCTATACCGGCCTTTAAGGTCATGGTAGATGATGGACAACCCGAACAAGATCCTTGTAATAACACTTTTACTTGGCCCGACTCCTCATCAAAGGAATAAAAAGAGATGGCCCCTCCGTCAGATTCAACGGCTGGCTTTACATATTGCTCCAGTACTTCTTTGATTTTCGCAATCACTTCCGACTCCTCTGCATCCGAATCAGAAATCGCACTTTCAGGTAAACTGAAAATAGGTCTTTTCTCTTCGAAATATTTCTTCAAATATTGCTTGATTCCAAAAAGTTCATCCTCCCAAAGCACATGTTCCGCTTTGGTTAAAGTGACAAAATTACTCGTGATAAATACACGCTTCACAAAATCAAAACCAAACAAAGCCACGGCCAAAGGGGAGTTTTTCTCCTTAGTTAATCCATCAGCAGGTTGAGTATAATCAAACGACATGCCATCAGGCAATAATTCCACATTGAAAACAAATTTCATGGACTGTGGATTGGGCGTTGACTCGGTATATATATGTATCTGAGATTGCAGCATAGAATTTTTATTTAACCCAACAAAGGTAGGTGCTTTTTGGTTTCAAACACACAAAAAAAACCTGATGTAAAAACACCAGGTTCTTTTGATATCAATCAGACAAATTACTCAGCTGTTGGAGCTGCTTTCTTTGCTGGAGCTTTCTTTGCTTTTGGAGCTGCTTCTACAGCGGCTTCCACTGCTACCTCAGCCTTTGGAGCTGGAGCTGCTTTCTTCGCTGGAGCTTTGGCAACCGCTGGTTTATCAGCAGCTACTGCACTAGCAGCAATAGGCAAAACGTGAACGAAAGAACGACCTTTAAATCCTTTTTTGAAGGTTACAACACCATCAGATAAAGCAAATAATGTATGATCTTTTCCTACGCCTACATTCAATCCTGGATTGTGAGCTGTTCCTCTTTGACGAACAATAATGTTACCTGCGATAACTGCTTGGCCACCAAATAACTTAACGCCAAGTCGTTTACTATGCGATTCGCGACCGTTTTTGGATGATCCGGCCCCTTTTTTATGTGCCATGTTATATTATGTTAAACGTATAAAACGTTGATTAAACAATTATTTTAAAGAAATTGACTCGATCAAAACCTTCGTCAAATCTTGACGGTGACCATTCATTTTTTGATAACTCTTTCTGCGTTTCTTCTTGAAAACCAAGACTTTCTCGCCACGAACGTGAGCTACAATTTTTCCTGTGATTTTAGCTCCCTCTACAGTAGGGGCTCCAACGGTCACATCTCCGTCTTTGTCAACAAGTAAAACCTTGTCGAAAACCAGTGCAGCGCCTTCCTCGCCCGCCAAACGGTGGGTATAAACGGAACGGTCTTTTTCTACTTTAAATTGCTGCCCGGCAATTTCTACGATTGCGTACATTCTTTTATGTATTTAAGTGAAACAATCCCACGAGGCTAGGAATACCTTTCAAAAGCCTTTTAAATGGGGGTGCAAATATAAAAAGTTATTGGCAAACTTACAAGTAAGCCCTTGATTTAATTGATATTAATATACAAACTCCCCAAATTCACTTCGGATCGTCAACTTCTTACTTGTGGATGGTTCTACTCGACCAATCACTTGAGCTGGTATACCAAAGCTTTGAGAAATCTGAATAATCTGGTCTGCATACATAGGATTAACATAGATTTCCATCCGATGACCCATATTGAAGACCTGATACATTTCCTGATAGCTCGTTCCACTTTCTTTTTGAATCATCTCAAATAAAGCCGGCACCGGAAATAATTGATCTTTAATGATATGTACTTGATCCACAAAATGCATCACTTTGGTTTGCGCACCGCCCGAACAATGTACCATGCCGTGTAAATGTGGGCGCAACTCCTCTAATATTGCTTTGATCACAGGAGCGTAGGTTCTGGTAGGAGACAGAATCAATTGACCCACATTCATGGGTGTACCAGCAACAGCCTCCTCTAATCTTCTTGACCCAGAGTAAACTAAATCACGAGGAACCTGAGGATCAAAACTTTCTGGATATTGACCCGCTAAATAGTGCCCCAATACATCATGACGCGCCGAAGTTAAGCCATTGCTTCCCATTCCGCCATTATAGGTTTTCTCATAATTAGCCTGGCCATCTGATGCTAAACCGATGATGACGTCTCCCGCTTGAATATGCTCATTAGAAACCACATCCGAACGTTTTAAACGGGCAACAACTGTACTATCCACAATAATAGTGCGTACCAAATCCCCCACATCTGCTGTTTCTCCTCCAGTACTGTAAATACCAATCCCATTATCTCGAAGCATCTGTAATACCTCCTCGGTGCCTTGAATAATCTCAGCAATAACTTCTCCAGGGATCAAATTTTTATTTCGACCAATCGTGCTGGATAACAACATATGGTCCGTTGCCCCCACACATATTAAGTCGTCCGTATTCATAACAACTGCATCTTGAGCAATGCCTCTCCAAACAGAAATATCTCCTGTTTCTTTCCAATAAAGGTATGCCAAAGAGGATTTTGTACCTGCACCATCCGCATGCATGATGTTGCAATATGCCTCATCTCCACCCAACATATCGGGAGAAATTTTGCAGAATGCTCTCGGGAATAATCCTTTATCTAAGGTCGATATCGCCTTGTGTACATCATCTTTAGATGCAGAAACCCCTCTTTGTAAATAACGATCTGAGGACATAATATTACGCTAATTTTAATTGTGCAAACTCTTTGGCAAAATAGGTCAAAATAACCTGGGCTCCTGCGCGCTTAATTGATAATAAACTCTCCAACATCGCCTTTTCTCCATCTATCCAGCCGTTTTGGGCTGCTGCTTTTACCATGGCATATTCCCCTGAAACATTATAAGCGGCTATCGGTAAATGACTGTTTTCTTTTAATAAAGCAATGATATCCAAATAGGCTAAGGCTGGTTTCACCATTAAAAAATCAGCGCCTTCCATCTCATCTAATTCTGCCTCAATCAAAGCTTCACGACGATTGGCAGGATTCATTTGATACGTTTTTTTGTCACCAAACTTAGGTGCAGATTCCAAGGCATCGCGGAATGGACCATAAAATGCTGAAGCATACTTAACCGTATACGCCATGATGCCCACCTGAGAATAGCCCGCCTCATCCAATGCTTGACGCAAATAACCCACTCGACCGTCCATCATGTCAGATGGACCAATCAACTTGCTTCCTGCCTGAGCCTGAGCAATGGCCATCTTGGCTAATACCGGTAGAGTTTCGTCGTTTAAAATCTGACCATCTTTAACGATGCCATCATGTCCATCTGAACTATATGGATCCATCGCCACATCCGTCAATAAGCTGATTTCTGGGAATCGCTTACTGATTTCATAAATAGATTCGGTATAAATATTTCCCTTTTTATAGCTTTCTGTTGCCATGGAATCCTTTTTAGATTCCGGAATTTGTGGAAATAACGCAAAGGACTGAATCCCCAATTTGACACAGGATTCAATCTCCGCTAACAACAAGTCTAGAGTAAATCGATAAATTCCTGGCATGGAGGAAATCTCCGTTTGAGTATTTTGACCTTCCATAACGAAAAGCGGAAACATCATATCTTTAACAGATAATCGATTTTCTTCCACCATGGAACGGATTACGGCACTTTGACGATTTCTACGAGGTCTTTGCAACATATTAGATCCAATTAAGCTGCAAAGTTACAGAATAAATATTAACCCCGTTGCTCCAATTTAGCACTTAACTCCCCAATCTTCTTTTGTAAATCCAAAATCAACCTCAAGGATTCATCAAATTCCTTTCGCATCACAAAACTATAGCCCTCACTTGGATTTACATCATTCGTATTGCCAATGGTCAATGCGGGCTTATCCATCAAGATTTCTCCTAAATCAAATTCCAAGACCTCTGCAATTTGCTTCATTCGAGATAAATTCGGATCTGTTTGACCCCGCTCAATTTTAGAATAGGACGAGGTTGAAATATTCAATTTCATGGCCACATAATCTTGGCTATATCCTTTATCTGATCTAATTTTTCGAATGCTTTTTGCGAAGTCTTTCATCGCAGTAAAATTCCAAAAGAATTAGAGGATTGCTGTGTGCGTCAAATGACATAAAATAAACTTATGCGACATTTGCAATCGTTTGATGACAAATTTTATCGTTTATCAATTACTTGATAATCCCTTGAAGCCATTCCTGACAATCCGAGTTCAAATCTTCATCCAATTGATTCAATAATAATCCCCGATCGGAATGCTCTAAATTCAAACCAACAAAATCCAATAACTCGTTCAATGGTCCTTCCAATGGATCATTCCCCTCTACCCAAATCTGCCAAAAATCTGTCAAACTTGCTTCATACACCTCTTCCACCATTTGGTATACATCGGCCAGCGCATATCCTTGCTGCTTCCTTCCAAAGTTTTCATTCATTTGAATCATCACATCACGAATCGATTTACGATGCGCAAATTTCTTACGAATCATCAAATCCAATGCCAAAGCCACAATAGCCCCTTTGTAATAAATGGAAACCCGTTTGCCCGGAATAGCCTTCCCATAGCCATCCAACCACAAATCAATGGAACTCTCAATCAACGATTGCTTGGATGCTCCATCCCGTTCAAAATGTAATTTCAAATTGCCTAAAAGGGAAGCTAAATATTCCTCCCTTTGATATACCCCAGAAGCCACTAAAAACCAATCCCCCAAATACGTCGTAACGCCCTCTACAAACCAGGCCGAAGGAAAATAGATTTCTTCAGCATAATTGTAAGGCCATAATTCCATGGGACGGATGGTCGCAATATTCCACACGTGAAACAATTCATGTGAGGCTAAACCAATCAAATCGTCATATAAATCCCGATCAGGAGGGCCCAAAACCATCATCGTTGAACTTCGGTGTTCCACCCCATGATAAAAAGCCTCCTCTTTAATCCAATGTTGAAAACGGTATTCCTTCACAGGAAAATGGCCCATCCATTCCAATTGAAATGCCGAAATAGTCCGATAGGCTTCCAATAACTTAACCTGAAAAACACTAGCTGGGCCAATCCCCTCTGCCCAAAAATGAACGTCTTCCAGCTGCCAATGATGTTGATTCATTTCCTCACCCGATAAGAATGTTGAATCCACCAATTCTCGATAGCTAGGAGCAAGCCACAGCCCCTTTTTACTTTCTTTCAACGTTGTAGACACCTTCCACGCTTGGGGAATATCTACCTTAACTTCACAAGGAATCTCTTCTTGACCTTGCACAAACATCAAACAGGTAATGAAATTAACATATACCATCTCCTCATTCGATACGCTTCCTCCAGCATCTGCCTGCTGGGCAAAATAGGAATAACGCACTTCCACATGTTGATTTTTAATTCCCTGAAATTCCCATGAAGAAGTTCCCCTTTTGTTAAGTTTGATTACCTCTCCAGCCGAATCAAAAGCTCTTACTTGTGGAATGTTCTTAGAAAAATGCTGAGCTTGATATCTCCCCGGTCTCCAAATAGGTAATTGCAATCTAATAGTACCCGACTTAGCAACTTGAAATCGAAAAACGATATTCAAAAAATGCTCCTCCGTTTCGGAAGGAGTTAATTGATAAAATGCTACTTGCTTCATGATGCCATCACTTCTTGTAAAACCTGCCACGAACGAATCTCTCCAATGGACTCCATATGAATTTGATAATATTGCAACATGATTGCCACCAATTCCTTGCGCTGTAATTTAGTCATTGAAACCGTTTTCCCATAACCCGCCCCAATTAATTCCCCTAAAATAGGAGATAAGCTTCCTATTTTTTCCGCTCCAATCCACGGACTCATTTGACTAAAAAACTCGGCGGAACTACTGGATCCAAAACCCAAATAGGCACTCAATTCCCACAAAAATTGAATATGAAAATTCTCGACATGGGCTTCCGCCTTATCCAAAAATTGGAATGATTCCTCCAAAAAATCAAATAAAGGGCTATTCTCTTCTTCTTCTTTCAAAACTTTTCCTAAAACCTCACTTAAGAAAAGCGCGATACTGGACTTAATGATATCAAAAGGTATTTGCTGATAAGGATAATAACATTTGGCCTCAGAAATCCGATGTAAGCCTTTGCCAGGTTTATGATAAACTTCCAAATCCAACAAGGTCAATGGCTGAAAAAGAGCCATTTTATGTTTGGCTTTGGCTGAACGAACCCCATTTTCTATGTAGGAAGCTATTCCGAACTCTGCCGTGTAGATGGTGATCAAGAGGGAAGTCTCACGATACCGCATGTTATTAATGACCAAACCCCTCGTTTTCCGCTGCATCGACTAATCAATCTTATTTTCTTCTTCTACTGTTAAGCCCACTTCGAAAGCTATTTTGTCTAAAATAGCCTCCACCGAATCATGTTCTTGAAATTGTATCGGTTGACGAAACTCGACTTCCAATTGGGTATTTCGCATTTTTAATAACAATCCTTTTTTATCAAATGCTCTTCTAAATCCATTGATTCGAACAGGAACCACAATAGGGTTCGTACTTTTAATTAAGTGGGCTGTTCCCTTACGTAAAGGAGCAAAAGCTCTAGTGGTTCCTTGCGGGAAGCTAATCACCCATCCAAAACCCAAGCCTTTCTTGATTTTTTCAACCGCCTCTAAATCCACTTCTCGCTTGACATTCTCTCCTTTGGCTCGCCAAGATCTGTTCACCAAAATAGCTCCTGCTTGGGCAAAAACCTTAGGCAAAATACCATCATCCTTCATTGTTTCTGCGGCTGCAACATAAAACAAATTGGATCGAGGTGCCAACAAATAAATAGGATAATTAACCGAATTTCTAAAGCCCCATTTGACCGAGAAAAAGATATGATATAAACAAATCACATCCATAAAATAGGTCTGGTGATTCGATAAAAACAAAACCCCTCGTTCAGGCAATTCATCTAAATGCTCCGTCCCTTTGATTTTAGTTTTATTATACATCACCAATCGACTGTAAGTCAAAAAGCCTAAAACAACCATAATAATACGCTTAAACACAATAGGATTACCAAATGGATCTCTTTCTCCAAGACCCAGCGTATCCATAAATTGAAATAAGCGCGTTAATTTTGATGCCATATTAAAATCCTCCTGACTTTGTTTTCGGTTTTGTTGTAGGTGCAGCCTTGGGCGCTGCTTTAGCTTTAGGCGCTTGTTTTTTTACTGGCGGCTCTTGCCTGTACAAGGTTAAAAACTTTTTAACAAATGCCGCTTTTTCATCGCTAGCTGCTTCTACCACGCGAACTTCTCCCTCTTTTTTATCTTTCTTTTCATTTTTAACAGCTTCTCTCACTGCCGCTAAAAATTGATTATCGGAAGAATAAACCCCTAATTCTCCGTTAAAATACGCAAAATAATACCAAAGATCTTCGGTTAATTCCCAATACCCATAAAACTCCTCCTTGCTTGGTTTCTTGATTACTTCCATATAACCTTTCAGCGTACTATTCACATCCACAGGTCCAACATTAACCAACGGAATTCCTCCCAATGAATAAAATGCACTCAAATTCGGCGACCAAGCCCATTTCACTGCTGAGAAATTAATTGACTTGCTGAACTCCAAAGAAACCTTATCCAAGGCTAAATGGTTTTGATCCATCTTAGATTTAATAGATTCGGGTATCGCTTTACCTAATACCTGTTCGGCTCTTTTCAAATAATCATCCCGCATTTCTGGCTCATCTGCCGAAGCTGTACTTAAACCTTCTTCCAAATTATACTTCACAATGCGATCCCCCATGATCTTTAAAATCGTTGGTGCAAAAGGAAATTGCAAACTAGTCCAGGTTTCTAAACGAGGAATTAATGTATCCGTCGACATAGAAATTTTACCAAAAGAAGTGAGAAGCTTATTCCCCGTAAACAATTGAACGGCCCCCTCTGCCTCCAGTCGCCTTTCTTTGACATACAGCTTCATATCACTTTGCTTACCCTTCACTTGATAATATTCTTTTTCTTCGAAAACTTCTCCTTCCGCTGAATATAAAACTGGATCTAAATCATCTGACTGAGGACCTAAAAAAGTAGGATATAGTTTATTATCCGCATTGATAAATATCCCAGCAGTCACTGGCCTTCCTGCTTCATCACGTAAGCTTGGACTCAACTTCAAATTGGGAGATTCTCCTCCTTGGTTTTCAAAGGGAATCCAGGCCGCTTTAAAATTAGAAAGTCCTATAACAGGTCTGATAAACCCTTTGAAATTCAAAAACTCCTGATTCGACTTGAAGAAAATTTCTCCCTTAAATTGTTGATGTGCCGACAATGCTAATGGAACTTTCTCACTTAATACCGCCTCAGCTTGAATGTATTTTTCCGCTGCTTTTTTGGCTGTGGCTGCTTCCTCCATAAAAGCGAAATTCCGCATTTTTATCTTGGTACTATCTCCCGAAGCACGAGGCAATAAATACGTAGCTTCCCCTTTCCATCCGTCGGCATTCGCTTCACTAACCAGTAAATCGCTCAATATATGTCGCTTATTATCTGGATCTAATATGGCTCTAGCACCTGTAAATGGCTTAAACTGTCCGTCTTTCTGAATGGCCAATAATCCTTTTGCAGGATAAACGATAGCCGGTCCAATACCCACCTGTTTAACTCCTCCCAATTGTAATAGCTGGGCTTTTAAATCATAATCCGCGGTACTCGCTCGAATAAGACCCTTGTCGGAATGCGCTATTTTCTTTTGTAAAGTAGTAGAATCTTGACTAAACATCGTAGAATCGGCTGACCACTGAGTTAACTCAAATCCAGACTTTCCAGAAAGCTTAAATCGCTGAGTCGCCAAATCCCAAGTTGCCTCAGAAATGGTACTTTGGTACCCAATGAAAGGAAATAGCAGGGTACTATTTTCATCTGATAAATCCTTCGATTTTTTAGCTCGCATGCTTACTTTTTGAGTCCCCATCACAGCTTCTACTGAAATGGATTGCGCATATACAGACGGCTTAAATAAATTCATCTGACGACCAATCTTCACATCGCTTAAATCACTTTGCCAAGCATTAGAACTAAACACAAAATTTCGTGAGCTGAATACTCCATCTCCATAGAAAACTTGACCTTGACCAAAAACCTTTTTTTGATGAAACCCTAAATTTCCCGCCAATTGAATTTGGTTATTAAATAAGCTAATTCTGTTTTTCTGAGGATAAATCCACAAGCTATCCACTGCTGGAAACCAATGCAAATGGTGTACTCCAAAGCTTGCCGAAGGAAAGGTATTTTTCCCCTGATACATGCTTATCAACTTTCCATCTATCCCTTTCGCTACTAATGAATCTGGATAAAAAGTGGTAGTTTTCGTATTAGAGCTTAAGCCCCAAATCGAAAAATTTCCCGAGGCATGTAAACCTTCTCGATCCATCAATAAAGCCTCATTCAACGCGAATTTTGCTTGATTTTTATAAATATCCATTGGATTTTTGACCATATACTTAAATCCAAATGATTGATCTGGCATTAATTCCAATTTGGTTTTTAGTACAGGTAATAATCCATCGGAATAGAAACTTCCATCAAACGTGATGTCTTTCAATAATAAACTATCCAATTCAATTCTTGGAACCTTGAAATAGTATTTTTTGTCATATAAACCTTGGGCTCGCCAGGGTTCATCAAAATAGGTAGTTACACCTTTTGGAATGATTAATTTAGGATACGCTGCCACGCCTAATCGACCTGATTTATTATTTGGTGGACTTAATTGCAACATCCCTGATTCATACTTAAAATGCCCACCAAGCTCCCTTGTTCCTAAGGATCCATCTTTCAATCTTGGTAAAAAAGTGATGGAATCTATTTTAGGGAAATTGACTGTAAATTCGGCAAAATTAAATTGAAAATTGGGACCTCTAAATCGATAATTACCAATCTTAATTTCTCCATGAAAATCAAAATCTCTACCTTTCGTGAAAACTACTTGTCTATTCTGAGGCACAAAATTAGCTTTCAGTGAATCTGATACTCGGATTTCGTCAATCCCTCGAACAATTAACCTTTGACGACCAAGATCCAAACTGATATTCGCAGAATCTTTTTCAATCATATCTGCAAAGGAAGCCACATAAAAACGATCAAAATCCTTTTTTTCAAATTGTACCAAAGCATAGTGCCGACCCATTTTGGTAAAAGAAACTTGATCCGTATCCTCCCGATACTGGATGTATCCAGCATCTCGGTACATCATAAATCCTGACTTCAATGAGGCATAATCTCGTTTATATTTGAGCGCTATTTCACTGAGATAAACTTGCGGACTTTTCGTTTCAATAATTTGATTATACAAAATCCGCAGGGGATTATAATTCAATATTCCCTGCAGTGCGGTCACTCTACTTTCTTCGAAATAGTCAAAAGATTCAACCCATGCAGGAACTTGATTTTTCCCAGATAAACGGAAAAAATCTACTTTTTTTGCTTGTGGGTTTAAAATTGCTAAATCCGCTGAAATCCGAACCTGATGATAAGTATCTTCAAATAATAGTCGTTCCATAGGACCTCCATCTATTTTTCGGATATGCAATAACTCTTGGAGAGGGTACCAGTTGGCTCGAATACTAGGATGTTGCAAGGTATCTTTCGTTCCCATATATGCTGCAAATTGCCCTTCAGGAATGGTAACATTTCCCTCGGCACTTAACCACATCAATTTCGTTTTTATTTGACCAACCAACTGTTTATCAGAAAGCACTTGAAAGTAGGCCATTTGGCTTGTAGAAGAAATCAAGCCTCGCTTATCTCCCAAAATCCATAATCGCCCATTGGCTCTCCACGACTTCTCTTGAATAGGGGATGCCATGACATCGATGGAGCGAAACTCAAAAGGAAATATAGCCGCGTTCGTTTTCCTTTTAAGGCTCAGTTTTCCTTTTCCTGCTAAGCTTTTCTCAAATTGAACCCAGTCTCCATCTAAAGCCACTAATTGTCCTTTTTTAGGCAAAATTTCAAATGACTTTATCTTCCATTTAGCATCTAAATACCCTAGTATTTCCCCTGGAATCTCCGCATCCGATCCTTTTCCAATCTTATTTAAAACCGACCATTGAAAGGTCTTTGGTGAAAAATTGATACTATCTCGTCCCGTTTTATAACTGAGTTCTGGAAATTTCCAAAGCAACACTGGTCCTCCCGTTTTTGTCTCAACAAGCCAATTTTTATCGGAAGCATTAGGAGCGATGATGTCGGATGAACCTGGCGTATCCCAGCCATCATTATCAACCGATTTCTGTCCCAGAGAATCCGCGACCAATACGTCGCTCGGCCAAGTAACCAATAATCTCCCTTTTACTTTTATCGACATAGATGCCAAGCCAGGAATCTGCTGATTAAACTGCCAGTTCTCCACCGTTTCTGCCAAGGTTAAAGCCGTCCGAAAGTCCTTCTTTTCTACTAATTTCTCCCAAACTTGAATGAGGCTTTTTAATGCTTCCGCATCATCACTAAATTGAACCGTACATCGAATGAATAAATAAGCTAATTGAGGGGATTTAAAGCCCATGGAAGGCATTGTCTTGACCAGTTTTTCAAACTGATCCTGTTCTGCAGCATTCAAATTAGCATAAGGCCATTTGGACATCCATAAATCCACCACAGCAGGAGCCTCTTTATTCCTACTAAGAAGCATCCAATTTTTAACCTCTGTAGAAAAGTCTCCTTTCGAATTGGAAAATTTTTGTGCTTGAGTTGACAAACTCATCCCCAACCAAACAAAAACAAAGAAAATTAGGGTTCGAAACATATTCAGCTAAACCTAGGGATAAGCAAGTAAAAATAAGCAAAATTTTAAGATATTTGCGGTAAATAAGCCCATTATGCAAAACGTCCTTTCTCTGTTTAATCGTATAAAAGCCTTTGTTTTTGATGTCGATGGAGTTATGACAGATGGTCAAGTACATGTACTAGAAACAGGCGAGCATTTCCGAAGTTTTTATATCCGAGACGGATATGCCATTGAAAAAGCTAGACAAGCAGCATACCAAATGTGCGTCATCACGGGAGGAAGCCACCCTGGTGTTCAAAAACGTTTAGAAAACCTTAAGTTTCAACACATTTACAGCAGTTTAGGCGGTACCAATAAAACGGCAACATTTGAAAAATGGCTACAAGAAGTTGGCCTAAATGAAGATGAAGTTTTGTACATGGGAGATGATGTCCCTGATTTAGAAATACTATCTAGGCCCCAAATTCTAAGCACCTGTCCTTTCGACGCAATCCCTGAAATTCACCAAGTAGTTAAATACGTTTCCCCATTTAAAGGTGGTCAAGGAGCTGTTAGAGATGTCATAGAAAAAGTGATGAAACTACAAGGAAAATGGCCTAATTAATATCCTATGGCAACAATACTAGCAGTAGAGGGTCATTTACCTCAATTCGGTGAAAATGTGTGGTTAGCTCCCAACGCTACCGTTGTTGGAAATGTTTCCATAGGAAAACACGGCACCGTTTGGTTCAATGCCGTTATCCGAGGAGATGTTAATCGCATTCAAATCGGAGATTATAGCAATGTCCAAGACGGGGCGGTTATTCATTGCACCTATCAGAAAACAGAGACAATTATCGGGAACTACGTATCTATTGCGCACAATGCCATTGTTCATGGCTGTACCATAGAAGATCGAGTTCTGGTGGGTATGGGAGCTATCATCATGGATGGAGCCTATGTGGAATCAGGGAGTATCATTGCAGCAGGAGCCGTAGTTACGCAAGGCATGCGCATTCCATCTGGAAGTATTTATGCAGGTAATCCCGCCAAATTTTTAAAACCTGTCAGTGAAGAGGCCGCAGAAGTATTCATGCGCACTGCAATGAATTATGTCAAATATGCCAGTTGGTTTGAATAAGAGTATGTAATTCTCCTAAATAAGCATTACTCCGTTGTTAATCCCAGCAATCCCTCTGCTAATATTCGGTCATTAGATAAACGTGGAACCTTATTTTGTCCCCCTAATTTCCCTTGGGACTTCATGTATTGAATAAAAGAATCTTTGGCTAAAGATTGAATTTTCAAAGGCTGAAGGATATTACCTACAATCAAATCTTGGTAATAAATGTTTTGTCGCTGCATGGATGCATCCAGTGTCTTTTGAAATAATTCCATGTTCTTGGGCGCTACATCAAATTCCATCAACCACTCATGATGCGGCATTAGTCCATCCTTAGGAGTAATATTAGGAGCCACCGTAAATTCCACAATCTTCGTTTCAGGACATCCTTCCATCGCTTCTTTCACAGCCAATTCCACTTCTTCTGCAATCACATGCTCCCCAAATGCCGAAATAAAATGCTTGATTCTTCCAGTTACAATAATCCGATATGGGTCCAATGAGACGAATTTAACCGTATCTCCGATGGAATATGACCACAAGCCTGCATTCGTGGTCATCAATAAGGCATAGTTGACACCAAGTTCTACTTCCGATAAACATAAACGGGTTGGGCTTGCCGAGAAATAGGTATCTGTTGGAACAAACTCATAAAAAATTCCGGCATCTACCAATAAAAGCAATCCTTCCTCACCTGTAGAATCTTGAAAAGCAATGAATCCTTCTGAAGCAGGGTAGGTTTCAATGACATCTACTTTTCTGCCTATGGATTGCATTAATTTTTCTCGATAGGGTTCAAAATTGACGCCACCGGTGACAAAAACTTGAAAATCAGGAAATAGTTCTCCAATTTTTTTGCCTGATTTCGCTTCCAATCGGTCAAAATACATTTGTACCCAAGGCGGAATTCCAGAAATCAAACCCATGCGCTGATCGATTGTTTCCTCCACAATGGACGCTAATTTTTCTTCCCAATCCTCCATACAATTCGTAGCATAGGAGGGCAATTGATTGGTTCGTAAATAGGAGGGAACATGGTGATTCACAATACCCGAAAGTCGACCTGTTGGCACTCCATTCTTTGATTCTAATTCAGGGGAACCCGATAAAAATATCAATTTCTGATCCAAAAATGAGGCATTCCCGCTATGATGAACATAATGCAATAATGCATCCCTGGCCCCCAAAATATGAAAAGGCATGGATTCTGAACTTATAGGAATGTATTTAGCCCCAGACGTCGTTCCCGACGTTTTGGCAAAATAGGCAGGTTTACCAGGCCACAAAATATCCTTTTTGCCAGCTACCGCTTCCTCAATATAAGGCTTAATATCTTCGTACTCAAAAATGGGAACCTTGGATTTGTAATCAATGTAATTTTGGATTTTATCCAAGCCAAAAGCCTTTCCAAAAAGCGTTGATTTAGCTTTCTCTACATTTGATTTTAACCAAAAAAGTTGCTTTTCAATGGCCTCGGATTGAGTCATCCGATACTTGTTGACTACCCAATGGGCAAATGGCTTAGCGAAAAAAGAACGAATACCCATAGCTCTTTTCTTATTATCATTTAAAAATACCCTTGGGATCTGGCATTTTTTCCATGAGTTGCTGTGAGAAATTTAAATCAAGTTGAGTCAAATCTAAGGCACGACATTCATGAAAATAACTCCAAGCTAACTCGTATTTTTCTTGCAAAAACGCCACTTGACTTTTTTTCATCCAGGCATTGGCATTGGTCGGATCTTCTTGTAATGCTTGACTTAATAAAGCATCTACCTCTTCCAAATTACCACAATCCATGCCTTTTAAATAACAACTTAGTTTTACAATGGCATAATCTACTCGCATGATGCTCAACTTGGGATTGATTTGTAAACCTTTACCCAATAATTCTATGGCACCAGGAAAATCCAAACGCTGAAACGCGATGACACCTAATCCCCAATAGGCCTCTACACTCGTAGAATCTAAAGCATGAACTAAATTAAAACGATAAGTAGCCGTATCTAATTTCCCCTCTGAAACATATTCCCAAGCTCTTTCTGATAAAAACTTAACACCTTCGGCCCGATTGGGAAAACTTTGATCCACACTGGTGATAATCTGTGTAACCTCCTCCTGATCTTTTTTATTAAGTGGTTTTTTTCCAAATAAAGCTTGATATCGAGGTATTCTAATCAATGAATCCGCCGACATTGCCGCTAGCACGGGCACCGACAAACATAATAATAATCCTATTAAATAGGCTTTTTTTCTTAGCATCATATCACAAATCTACCTTTTCTTTTTAATGGAGGATGTATTTGAACGAAATTTTGATGCATTTTTAGGTTTTCCCTTAGAAGTATTTCCTTTTGATGGTCCCTTAGATGCCCCTTTCGCACCTAACTTGGCTCTTGGTTTATACTTCTTTTCATGAAAAGCCCCTTTGAAATCGGGATCTTCTCTTTTACGCTGATCATCCACAGCCCGCAACATATCTTGTTGTTCTAAAAATGGAGTATCTTCTTCATAAATCTCTGAAGGTAAGTGCTCTATCTCTATTTTCTGCTGAATAATTGTTTCAATTTTGGCCCAATGATAACGTTCTGCTAAAGTCACAAAAGTGATTGATTCCCCAATTTCAGCTGCTCTTCCCGTCCTGCCTATACGATGCACATAATCTTCATAAATCAGAGGAACATCAAAATTGATGACGTGTGAAACTTTGGGTATATCAATTCCCCTTGAGGCCACGTCCGTTGTTACCAATACACGTACCAAGCCCTCTCTAAATTGTTGCATGGCATTAATTCGCGTATTTTGGCCCTTATTGGAATGAATTACCCGAACTTGATCTTCAGATAAAACCTTCCTACTTAAAAACTTCTCCACTTGATTCGCCACTTCTTTACTCCTACAAAAAACCATCACCCTTTCAAATTCAGGATTTCGTAGAAAATATTCCAAGGCGTTAATTTTAGTTTTTAAATTCGGCGCTTCATACACATGCTGTTTCACTTGACTTGCAGGAGTAGCTTGCGGGGTGATTTCTATTTTGTGAGGAAACTCTAAAAACTCGTGTGATAAATTTTCTACTCGTTCAGGAAATGTTGCCGAGAATAAACCATTCTGACGTTTCTTGTAAGGAATGACTTCTAATATTTGACGAATCTGAGGCATAAAACCCATATCCATCATTTTATCCGCTTCATCCAGAACTAAATGCTTTAGTTCCTTCACGATAATCACTTCCTTTCGGTATAATTCTAAAAAGCGGCCAGGCGTAGAAACTATAATATCGACTCCATTTTCGATCGCTTGAATCTGGGGTTTTGGACCCAGTCCACCATATAGAGCCAATAATCTCAAGTCCGTAAACTGTGCCAAACTTACCATCACCTCATAAATTTGCATCACCAATTCTCTAGTAGGTGCCAAAATTAAGGCTCTAGGGTTTTGTCCTTGTGCATATTTACATTGCATCAGCAATGGTAAAACATAGGCGGCTGTTTTTCCTGTACCTGTTTGAGCAATTCCCAACACATCATGTCCGCCCAAAAGTAAAGGAATCGCCTTTTCTTGAATTGGTGTAGGTTCTTGATAACCCAAGGCATCACATGCTCTTTGTAATTGTGGGTTCAATCCCAAGCTTAAAAAATCAACCATTTCGTAGAAAATTATGCCTACAAAGGTAGCTAAATTCATTCGATTTAATGGAAATGCCTGAATAGCTGCCTATTGGCAGCATTCCTACTCCAAACCTTCCATTATTTCCCTAACTTTGGGTGAATTATTCCAATAGCTTGAAACCAGCTACCCGACTTTGGCTTATTAGAATTTGTATGGGATTGTCCACTTCCTTCCTTGTGGGATCCGCTTCGTCTTTGTTTTTGTGGGGTTTAGAAAAAATTCAAATTTATCGAACAGAACATCTTGCCCTTCTATATTGTCTCCCCATTCTTGGTGTCGCTTTTCAATACGTATCTCAAATTCCCCAATCTCCCATAAAATTAGGCACGAATGATTTAATTGATCGAGTCAACCAAAAGAGCGACGACATCCCTTGGTCCTTGGGACCATTCATTTTATTGAGTACTTGGTTAAGTCAACTCTTTGGAGCATCAGTTGGGAGAGAGGGAACTGCTGTTCAAATGGGCGGAAGCATTACCCATCAATTTTCCCAATGGCTGAATTTAGAAGAACAGGAAAAAAGAGATTGGCTACAAGCTGGGATGGCGGCAGGTTTTGCTTCGGTCTTTGGAACTCCTTGGGCTGGTTGTTTTTTTGGACTTGAAATTTCAAAAGTCGGACATATTTCTTTTCGCTCAATTATCCCATGCCTTTTTTCTGCTTTCGGGGCCAATTGGGTAAGTCTCCACGTGTGGAGCACGAATCACACCATTTATCCTACCGTTTTTTTACCTGAAATTACCATGGCATTTTGGGCCAAATTAGCTTGCATTGGCCTATTTTTAGGTCTAATCGCTTTGTTTTATTCCCGTTTAGAATCGATTATTTCTAAAACGTACGCCCAATTACCCATCCACACCATTCTCAAAGGGATTCTCGCGGGTCTAATTTTACTGCTAATTTTTCAATTCCCCTATTTTAAAGAAAGCATCGGCTTGGGCTCTTCTTTTTTACTGCGTCCATTTGAATCTGGAGAAACAGCCAACTTTGCCATCAGCAAAACGCTGGCCACGAGTCTCAGTTTAGGTCTAGGTTTTAAAGGAGGGGAAGCGACGCCTTTGTTTTTAATTGGTGCTCATGCCAGTAGTTCCCTTCATGAAATCATTTCATTCCCCATACCTTTATTGGCAGCTCTGGGTTTCACTTGTTTATATACTGGACTCGCCAAAACACCGTTGACCTCCATTGCCATGGGAGTAGAATTATTTGGCCAGGACGCTTGGTTCTGTTTCTTTCTTTGCACTCTTATCGTCATGTATATTTCAGGTAAAAATGGCATTTTCAAAAAACAAGCTTGGGCTAACTGGGTTCCTAAACCTTTATACGAATGATCTTTAATTCACTCATAGAACAATACGAAAGCTTTCAAGAAAAGCGAATTTCAAACCGTAGGTTTTCTGAAAAAGTTTGGAATGCTTTGCTACAAGAATGGACAGAAAACTCACTCTTCAGTACCCGAAAATTAGGTGAAACGTTTGAAGGAAAAGCCATCCAAGAAATACGATTTGGCCAAGGTCCAATCCACATAGCAGCCTGGTCTCAAATGCACGGGGACGAAGCCACAGCTACCATGGCATTAGCTGATATTTTTCTTTTTTTATCCCAAAATGAAAGTAGATGGATCAGTTTTAAGGAAGAATTACATCAGAAAGTATCTATATTCTTTATTCCAAGACTCAATGTAGATGGGGCGAATAGATGGACAAGAGAGACGGCTTTGGGCATCGATATGAACCGAGATGCGCGCACACAAAACAGTCCAGAAGCTAAAATTTTAGCTCAATGGTTAGATGAAATTAAGCCCCTTTTTTCTTTTAACCTACATGATCAAAACCGTTTATATTCAGCGGGAAAAACACCTCATCAAACTCATATTGCTTTACTGGCTACGGCGGGGGATGAGCATGGGACTTGGACTGCCTCTAGACTTAGAGCTGCTAAAATCGCGAATCAAATGGTGCGACATTTACAGCCATTATTACAGGAGAAGATTGCCAAGTGGACAGATGAATTTGAAGCGCGAGCATTTGGAGATTATGCCCAAGGAAAAGGTTATGGCTTAGTCTTATTAGAATCTGGTGGAGCGGGCTGGGATTTAGAAAAACAAACATTAAGAAAATACAATGCTTGTTTATTATTAGATGCCTTTTACTCCATAAGCACCGAGTCCTGGAGAACAGAGGAAACTCACTTGTATCAACATCTGCCCACCAATGAAAGACAAATTTTTGATATACTCATCAAAAATGCCCCATTAAACCAAGAAGAGCCCATTCATAGAGCTGATATTGGCCTAAACATCCAAGAAACAGCCCAGGAAGATGGCTCCATAGAATATGCTTGGATAATTGAAGACATAGGAGACCTAAGTCCTTGGTTTGGATTAACGGAAATCGATGGGGAAGCGTTACATTTGCATTCAGAAAAAATGCTGAAGAAAGAAGGGGTATATCATCAACTTGTTCTAACAAAAAACAATCAAGTCGCATTTGATCTTCATTCGTATACGCTAAAAATCAATTCATAGTATGACATCTTTACCTGTAATCATCATCGGAGTTAATCCATTTGCTTTAGAAGTTGCATCCATTTTTCAAAAAAATGAGGTTGTTATCTACGGATTTTTAGATGATGATCCGAAGAAAAAAGACACACAAATCGGTGAAATTCCCGTTTTAGGAAGTACAGAGGATGAGTCGTATTGGGGTCTAATTGGTAAAAACTGTGGGGTGTTTGTGGCATTAGAAAACCCTACAGAAAGAAAAAAGATGATTGAGACCATTATGGAGGATAGGCAAGTGAAACCTGTAAATGCCATCCATCCTTCAGCCATCATTGCTGATGTTAAAAACCTAGCCTATGGTGTGTATGTTGGCGCAGGAGCCATCATTCAGCCAGAAGCAAAGCTAGCGGATCATTGTATGGTTGGCGCCGGAGTCATCGTTGAAACGGGTGCTCAAATAGAAGAATACGTTCAAATAGGTGCGGGATCTGTGATAGGCAAAGAATGTAAATTAGACACCAATTGCTTTATTGGCATTCAAAGTACGATAGTTGGCAGCATTAAAATAGGTAAAGGAGCTACCGTTGGGGCGGGAAGTGTGGTGATTGAGCCTGTTCCTGCTTCCAAAAGAGTCTTTGGAAATCCTGCTAAATTGCTGTAATTCGATCAATATTCTTTTCTTCCACCATTTGTAAAAAGTGGTAGCGTAAATATAATTGAGCCAGAGTAACCACATCCTCTACACAATAAGCAGCTATTTTGGGCAGATCTTTCTCATGGTAATACACCCCATGTACTTTATCTCCCGTTAAGTTCGTTTTGGAGCCTGGAATTCCAAGCAATTCAGCTAATAAATCCAAAGAAATGTAGACTTTCCTGTCGCCAAATTTCCATAATTCCATGGTATCTTGATGTAGGACTTCCCAAGGTTTCTTACCATGAAGCTGTAAAGGCTTAGGTATTTCTAGTCCATTCACCAACATCCTGCGACATAAATACGGAAAATCAAACTCCTTTCCATTATGTGCGACTAATGTTAGTTCTCTAGATTTATAAGTAATATTGATAAACTCGATGAATTCCAAAAGCAAGGCCCTTTCATCATGATGAGCTATTGTCTTGACTTTCAAACTCAGCTCTTTCTCTTTGTTTTGATATAAGAAACCCATTCCAATCACAATAATTTTACCGAATTCAGCAAACAATGCGGCGCGATCTACATATAAGTCTTCTAAGGCTAGATTTTGTGAATTAGAGACATTCTTCGCCTTTTTTAGCCAAAAATGTTTCATTCGCTCCGAAAGTAGGGAAAAATCAGATTCTCCCGAGACCGTTTCGATGTCAATAAATAAGGTGTTTTTAAAGTTCTTTTTAGGCTCCATCGCTTATTGATTTATAGGGTTAGGTAATGTTTCACGTGAAACATGTTTTAGTTTCCATTCAAACAATTGGGTCAAATGGCTTAATACGTTGGATTTAACCTCATCTATGTTCATTTCTTGGCCTAATTCATGCTGTAAGGATGTAACACCTCGTGTTGCAATGCCACAGGGAACAATATGTCCAAAGTATGTTAAATCTGTATTTACATTAAGTGCAAATCCATGCATACTTATCCAGCGAGAAGCTTTCACACCCAAGGCGCATATCTTTCTAGCATGATCAGATTCAGGATCAATCCAAACGCCTGTTAAACCTTCAATTCTTCCTGCTACCAATCCATAATCCTGGCAAGTCAATATGATTGCTTCTTCCAGCATACGTAGATATAAATGAATATCCATGTAAAAATTCTCCAAATCCAAAATAGGATAGCCTACCAATTGTCCTGGACCATGATAGGTAATATCTCCACCGCGATTGATTCGATAAAAACGAGCACCAATGCTCTCCAAGAATGGTTCTTGCATCAACAAATGGGACTCATCACCACTTTTACCTAAGGTATATACATGTGGATGTTCACAAAACAACAAAAAATTGGGCGTTTCATCTGTAAGGGATTCTCTACGATTTCTCAATTTAATTTGAGCAATATGATCCAATAGCTTTTCCTGCAAATCCCAGGTTTCTTGGTAATCTGTCAAGCCAATATCAACAAATTGAACTTCTTTATTCTGCATCTTACATTATCAAGGAATTATAGAAAAGAGCATTTCGCCTTATATACCTTGCTCCACAAAGATAAGAGAATGGCAAAACATTTAAAGCTCGGCAAACAAGCCGAAAGGGTAGCCGAGGAGTATTTACGCCGAAATCACTACCAAATACTTGATAAAAACTATCGGACTGGAAAAGCAGAAGTAGATATCGTTGCCCAAATCCACCAAACCCTAGTCTTCATTGAAGTAAAATCACTCCGCAGAACACGCTTTGGATTTCCTGAAGAACAGATCAATAACCATAAAATCAATATGCTTTCAGAGGCCGCTAATCAATATCAAATTGATAGAAAATGGGATAAAGAGATTCGGTTTGATAGTATATCCATTACTTTTTTACCTCAAGCCACTAAATTAGAGCATTTCGAGGATGCTTTTTTGTAAATTAGCTCTTTGAATGAAAAACCATGATACAATTTTGCTCTGAAGAGATCAACTTTTCGCTACCTCATAAAAACAAGCACAAAGCCTGGCTTAAAGCAGTAGCCGCAGAAGAACAAAAGTCCATTGGGGAAATCAGTTATATCTTTTGTTCCGATGACTACCTATTAGAAATAAATAAAACGTATTTAAACCACGATACCTTAACAGACATTGTGACGTTTGATAACTCAGAAGATTCCAAAAAACTAGAAGGAGATATCTTTATTTCTTATGACAGAATCCAAGAAAATGGTAAAAAACTAGGAACAGAAGGCAGCGAATTGCAGCGCGTCATGGTTCATGGCTTACTTCATTTGGCTGGATATAAAGACAAAAAGAAAGAGGATAAAGAGCTAATGACGGCTAAAGAGGATTACTATTTAGCCCAATATTTTAAAGAACAATAAATGTTTCACGTGAAACAAAACAGAAAATGCAACAACAAGCATACGATGTAATAGTAGTAGGAGCGGGGCATGCCGGTTGTGAAGCAGCACATGCTGCGGCTCAAATGGGATCAAGCGTTTTGCTAATCACTATGAATATGCAAACCATCGCACAAATGTCCTGCAACCCAGCAATGGGTGGTGTCGCTAAAGGACAAATTGTACGAGAAATAGATGCGCTTGGAGGAATGTCGGGTATCATTTCGGACAAAACCATGATTCAATTTAGAATGTTAAACCGTTCTAAAGGTCCTGCCATGTGGTCGCCTAGATGCCAATCCGATCGTATGCGATTTGCAGAAGAATGGAGAATGACATTGGAACAAAACCCTTTGGTCGATTTTTGGCAAGACTCCGTTCTGCAACTTATCATCAAAAACAATGAGGTCTGCGGAGTAATAACCCGAATGGGAATTGAATTCAAAGCTCGCACTGTCGTGTTAACCAACGGCACCTTTTTAAACGGCTTAATCCACATAGGAGAGAAGCATTTTGGTGGAGGAAGAATGGCCGAACCCATGGCCCAAGGATTAACAGAACAACTTGTTCAATTAGGCTTTGAATCTGGCAGAATGAAGACGGGTACCCCTCCACGTGTAGATGGAAGAAGTCTCGATTATTCAGCCATGGAGGAACAAAAAGGAGATGAAAATCCAAGCAGTTTTTCTTATTTGACAGAAAGCCCAATACAAGAACAAAGATCTTGTTGGATTACCCACACCAACACCCAAGTACATGAAGTCCTTAGAAAAGGCTTTGATAAATCACCTATGTTTGCAGGTAGAATCAAAGGCCTTGGACCAAGATACTGTCCGTCTGTAGAGGACAAAATCAACCGATTTGCTGATAAAGATAGCCATCAAATATTTGTTGAACCCGAAGGATGGAATACGGTAGAAATCTATGTCAATGGGTTTTCTACTTCGCTCCCCGAAGGAATACAATATGAGGCCATCCGATTAATCCCCGGCTTTGAAAAAGCTAAATTATTTAGGCCCGGCTATGCCATTGAATATGATTATTTCCCCCCAACCCAATTACTAGCCACCTTAGAAACAAAGCTTATTCAGGGGCTCTTTTTTGCCGGACAAATTAATGGAACAACTGGCTATGAAGAAGCAGCATGTCAAGGTCTCATGGCGGGAATTAATGCTCATCAAAAAGCACAAGAATTAGATCCGTTTACCTTATCTAGATCAGATGCCTACATCGGTGTTTTGATTGATGATCTAATCAATAAAGGGACGGATGAACCCTATCGAATGTTTACTTCTAGGGCAGAGTTTCGAACTCTATTAAGACAAGATAATGCGGATGAAAGATTAACCGGAAAAGGCTTCGACTTAGGGTTGGCAACAAAAAAACGCATGGATAAATTCCAACAAAAGCAATGCGATGTTGCGCAATTATTAGACTACATCAAAACCAATAAAGTAAAACCAGATGAAATCAATTCCTGGCTAGCAAGTCAAGGTAGCTCTAGCCTAAGAGAAGGAACCCCAATCGTCAATTTACTGAAAAGGTCCGACTTAAGTTTCTCCACTATATTAGAACATCCTTTAGTTAAAAACATAAAAGACAACTATTCTCAAGAAGTTATCGAACAAGCAGAAATCATTGTTAAATACGAAAGCTATATCGAAAAGGAAAGACTCATGGTTGATAAAATGAAAACCATGGAAGACCTAAAAATTCCTGAAACATTTGATTACGATAAAATTAAAACGCTGTCAACCGAATCGAGAATTAAACTAAAATCCATTCGACCACAAACCATTGGTCAAGCAAGCAGAATCTCGGGTGTTTCTGCGTCAGATGTTTCTATTCTACTTTTATTCATGGGTCGCTAATTATGGAAGAATTAAAAGAATGTCCCGCTTGTTCACATCAGGAATTCAGACCAATTCTGAATGCCAAAGATTACACTGTTTCCCATCTTTCATTCCAGCTAGTAGAATGTCAAAGTTGCCATTTAAGATTTACTAATCCGAGACCAAAAGCTGAAGAAGCTGGTCCATATTACCAATCCGAAAATTACATTTCCCACAGCAATACAGATAAAGGTCTAATTAATCAATTGTATCAACAAGTAAGAAATATCACGCTTCGGTTAAAAACCAATTGGATTGAATCCGAAAAAAAAGATGACAAAAAACTTCTTGATATAGGATGTGGAACAGGGCATTTCTTACATGCTTGTCAAATTAAAGGATGGAATATCCAAGGCATGGAACTTGATCCAAGCACCGCAGAAAAAGCAGCTAAATTAACAGGCCAAGCAATTTATCCGCATCTAACAAGTATTCCAGAATCAGAAAGATTCCAAGTTATCAGTCTTTGGCATGTATTAGAGCATGTATATGAACTACATGACTACTTTGCATTTTTTAAGAAGGCTTTGGCCCAAAATGGTAAACTTTTATTAGCATTGCCCAATTGCAAGAGCTATGATGCTAACTACTTTAAAGAGTATTGGGCAGCATATGACGTACCACGACATATCTATCATTTCACACCTGAAACCATACAATTCATTGCGAATCAATATGGCTTTTCATTAAAAGAAAAAAAAGGATTAATCTTTGATAGTTTTTATATTTCTCTCATGAGCCATGAATATCAAAGTGGATCAAAAAAAATCATTCAATCTTTTATGATTGGTTTAATTTCAAACATTAAAGCAATGCTAGGACAAGGAAATTATTCTAGCAATTTATACATCTTCGAACATGCTAAGTAAGCTTAAGAACTTAGTCCTTTTTAGTATACTGTCAGGATTTATCAGCATCTTGATGCTACAAAGCTGTGCCCAAATGGCAACCCCTCCAGGAGGAAAAAAAGATACACTAGCTCCCAAAATTAGTGAATCCATTCCACTAAATAAAAGTCGAAATTTTAAAGGGAAAAGAATCGATATAACATTTAATGAATACGTAGGGATACGAAACCTAAGTCAGGAGTTATTGATTACACCTTCAGTAGGAACCTATCAAACAAAAATTAGACCACAAGGCCTAAGCATCCTATTGGATAGTACATTAAAAGATAACACAACCTACACATTCAATTTTAGAAATGCGATCGAAGATGCTTCCGAGAGAAATATAGGTAAAAATATCAAACTAGTCTTTAGTACATCCCAGGATATAGACTCGCTACAAATCAAAGGAAAAGTAAGAACACTATTGACTCAAAAACATCCTGAAAATATATTGGTAGCACTATATCCATGGAATGATTCTTTATCCATTCATACCACTAAACCCTATTATTTTGTTAAAACGGATACTTCTGGAAATTACCTATTAGAAAATATAGCAAAGGGTAAATATTACATGGCAGCATTCCACGACATCAATAATAATTTACTCTATAACTCCAATAAAGAATCTGTTGATTTCCTTTCAGAAAAGTACATTGACCTAACTAAAAACGTGGAACAAAATTTTGCTATCAGTTTACAAAATCAAGATTCACTTAAATTGAGCAAAACAACTGCCACAGCAAAATCGGTATTGTATGAATTCAATCGTGGAATAAAATCATTAACTCTATCAAATGTCCCTAAAGCACAATTATATTATCAACAAGAAGATTCTAAAAATCTCCGATTCTACTTATTAAATCAAAGCAACACAGATACAATCTTCATACGTGCAACAATTACAGATTCCTTAAATAGAAATTACCAAGTACCTCTAAAAATAAAATTCAGAGAATTAACCAAAAAAGAAAAGGTTCAAAAACAAGATTTAACCTTTGAAGTAAAACCTACACCAGGTAAACTATTATCACCTTTAGATTCCATACAAATAAAATTCCCTAGACCTGTACAACAATGGGTTTCTACAAACATACTTTTCAAGACAGAAGAGGGAGAAATACTTAGTTTACCAGATCAAGCATTTCATTGGAATCAATTCCAAAATAATCTTGTCATCAGAAATGCCTATTTACCAAGTAGATCCAAATTTGAAATGAGTATTACTAAGAATGCCTTTGTTGGTATTGATGCAGATTCAAGCATCGTTTATACTCAAAAGATGGAATGGCAAGACATAGAAAACTACGGCAGCATAGACGGCAATATTACATCCTCAGAACCCAATAGTGAATTCATTGTAGAATTGCTTAAAGCGGATACATTTGAACCTTATATGACCCTTAAAACACAAAAGAGATTTGAATTTACCAATGTAGAACCAGGGATATATCAAATACGAGTTATTGCCGATTTAAATAAAAATGGATATTGGGACATCGGCAATTTTAAACTTAGAAAAAAATCTGAGCCAGTTTATTTCTTTGATGGTAAAATTAAGTTAAAAGCTAATTTTCAAATTTCCGACTTGTTGATAAATACACAAAAATGATGTGGATAACATGTTAATAATCGACCAAATAAGTGAACAATTCATGTGGAAATTGTGGAAAGATAAATAAATAGAAAAGTTGTGGACAATTTTAGCTAGCTATCCACACACAAAATTAAACTTATCTACATTGGAATATTAACATAAAAAATTATAATTCATTAATTATCAATTATTTACTTATTAAAAATACGCTTATCCACTTATCCACATTGAATAACAATAAGAAACAAAAAAGAGATTTATAAAATTTTTATTTTTTTTAAATAAGTCATGTGGAAAACATTTTCTAAATCTTATTTACTTCTCGTTTTCTTTTTCATAGGATATGTTAATTCTATGCAGGCAAAGCTTATAGTTAAAAGTCCTGATTCTTTATTTGTAGAAAGATTACATCAAATTGTAAAAATTAAAAAAGAGAAAAAAAGAATTAAGCAATTAGATGAATGGTTTACAAAAAACATCAATAATGGTTCTTTTTTAACATTTTATTCGTTTAATGAAATACTTAAAGAAAATTTAGCACCTTTATGGATTAAGTATTGTGGACAAATTGTTGATAAGTTGATAAGTACACAAGGCTTAGAAGTGACAAAAGATTGGCTTACAGGATTAAAAGATCAGGGAATTGCCAATCGAGAAGTAGAGCAAATGTTGGTTTCTCTGATTCAGGCTTCACCTGAACAAGCCAATCCGGTTGAACTGATTATTCACTGGTATGCTTTGAATCAACAATGGGATAGGGTTTGGCTACAAAGGAAGGCATTGGATATCCGATTTAAATCAGGAGGTAAAGAAGTGAGTGATTTTGGAATAGCTAGCTTTCAGCGTCAACAATGGCCATTGGTCAATCAAATATTTGATTATTTGATAAAAAATTACCCACGTTCTCCCCAATTGTTGAATTGGAAGCAACTTTTATTGGCTTCCCGAGAACAAAGTATTCAGAATAAGATGGTAATCGAAAAAACGGAGTTTTCTAATTTGATTCAATCCTATCGAGAATTGAGAAAAGATCGGGGTAATAATGCCGCAACAGCTGAAACCTACTTATCTGAAGCAAGAATTTTTCTGTATCAATTGAATCAATTAGATTCTGCAGAAAGGGTATACCAGAAAGGAATAGAACTATCTGAGTCTAATGTCAATTTACAGGCTCAAATGAAATTGGAGCTTGGAGATGTGTATTTATATGCGGGTAGAAAATACGATGCTTTAATTCAATATGCACAGGTTGAAAAATTGGTAAAAGATTCGCCGATTGCATATGAAGCTAAATTGAAGACAGGTAAGCTTTATTATTACACAGGTGATTTTGAATTGGCCAAAGCAAATTTTGATGTATTGAAGCAAAGCACACAAAAAGAGATTGCTAATGATGCATTGCATTTGAGTTGGGTTATCGAAGATAATACAGGTATTGATACCTTGGAAACAGCATTAAAATCTTTTGCGACTATACAGTGGCTTTATGAGCAAAGGAAAATAAATGAAGCTGATTTGGCCTTGGATCAGTTATTAGTAAAACAAAAAGGTCAGAGTCTAGAAGATGATATTTTGTATTTGATGGCACAAAGAGCTTTAGATAAAAAGCAAATAGACCAAGCTAAAATGTTATTCAAAGATATTTACGATCGTTTTGACCAAGACATTTATGGAGATGATGCTTTATATCAATATTTGAAATTAATCGATTACAAAGACAAGGATTTAGGTTTACAATTCGTTACTAAGTATCCTAGCAGCATCTATTTACAGGAAATAAGATTTAACTTATCTAGACCTTAGGAGTATAAATTCTGTCCTAAAAAATAAACAAAAGCTTACATTTTCTTGGGTAGATTTAGCTAACTTTGGTGTGTATATACTAGACCCATTTTTTTATGAAACATACTTCATTAACACGTGTATTTGATTTATTAGACGTATACAAAACTTTCCATAAGTCCGATTTACTTAATAAAAAAGAAGATGGTTACTGGAAAAATTATTCAAATACGGATACATTAGAAACGATTGAACAGCTGGCTTTGGGTATGCTGAGTTTAGGTGTAAAGCCGGGAGATAAAATTGCAATTATATCCACCAATCGACCAGAATGGAACTTCATTGATTTTGCCGTTCAGATTCTTGGTGCAGTGACAGTTCCACTATATCCAACCATCACGGTGGAAGATTATGCTTTCATATTTGAAGATTCAGGAGTAGAGTTCATTTTTGCGGAAAGTGAGGAATTATATTTAAAAGCGAAAGAAGCGGCTAATGGTAATGCAAAGATTAAATCCATTTATACGTTTGAACCGATTGCAGGAGCCAGCTTATGGACTGAAGTAAAAGAATTGGGCCAAGGTCAAGATGCAGCGGTTTTAGAGCCCATCAAAGCATCTGTTCAAGCCGATGATTTACTTACATTAATTTATACATCAGGTACAACGGGTAGACCCAAAGGAGTGATGTTGACGCATCATAACATTATCAGTAATGTAAAATCCTTAGAACGTGGAGATTTTTTCCAAATCAATCCTCGAGATAAGGTATTGAGTTTTCTACCTATGTGCCACATTTATGAGCGCACGAATATCTATTTGTATCTTTTTTATGGTGTTTCCATCTATTACGCGGAAAACTTAGATACGGTTGCTGAAAATATAAGGGAAGTAAAACCTGCTATGTTTGCTACGGTTCCTCGTCTTTTGGAAAAAGTATATGATAAAGTATTGGCCAAAGGAAATGAATTAACTGGCATTAAGAGATCCTTATTTTTTGCCGCGATTGATTTCGGTTTAAAATACGACCCAATGGAAAAATTGGGATTTTTGGATAAGATCAAATTAGCCATTTTTAGAAAATTGATATTTAGTAAGTGGCAAGAAGCTTTGGGTGGAAATATTCGGGCTATTACTTCTGGATCAGCAGCTCTTCAGCCCAGATTATCTCGTATTTTTTGGGCAGCAGATATTCCTATTGCAGAAGGTTATGGTTTAACAGAAACATCACCTGTGATTTCTGTTTCAAAAATATGTCCTCCTGATTTCAAGGTAGGTTGTGTAGGAACCTTATTGGATTGTATACAATTAAAGATTGCTGAAGATGGGGAAATTTGTGTGAAAGGAGACTCCGTTATGCCAGGTTATTATAATAATCCAACTGCTACAGCTGAGGCTATTGATCCAGATGGATGGTTTCATACGGGAGATATAGGCGAACTAGTGGATGGCAAATACTTAAAAATTACGGATCGTAAAAAAGAGATTTTTAAAACTTCAGGTGGTAAATATGTTGCCCCACAATTGGTTGAAAATAAACTGAAAGAATCGGCATTTATCGAACAATGTATGGTGGTTGGAGAAGGGCAAAAGTTTCCTTCGGCACTTATAATTCCCGAATTTAATGCACTTCAAGTCTGGTGTAAACAACAAGATCTGGCGCTTAGTACACCAGAAGAGATGATTGCCCATCCTAAGGTGATTGAAAAAATGAATGAAGAGGTTTTAATGACCATGGCTTCCGTGGCGCGTTACGAACAAGTCAAGAAATTCGTTTTATTACCTCGATTATTTACGATTTCAGATGGTGAATTAACCCCTACCTTGAAATTGAAGCGCAAGGTGATTGTTTCAAGATATGAAAAATTGATTCTCGGACTTTACGAATAAGACAATCTATTTCATGTATTCCTAGGAATAAATTATCGACTGCAGTCGGAAAATTTAGTAATTTTATGTCTTGGAGGTTTAAGAAAGGAAATTGATGTCCTTTCTTTTTTAATTATTGAATCGAAATTTTATGTCGCAAGCACAAAAAGTGGCTTTGATTACAGGCATCACAGGACAGGATGGCGCGTATTTGGCGGAACTTTTATTAGGAAAGGGTTATCGTGTTCATGGAATAAAGCGTAGAAGCTCCCTGATTAATACACAACGTATAGATCACCTATATCAAGACCCTCATGTGGACTCGTCAAACTTCCATTTACATTATGGAGATTTAAGCGATTCAACCAACATCATTCGGATCATTCAAGAAGTTCAGCCTGATGAGATTTATAATTTAGGGGCAATGTCACACGTAAAGGTATCATTTGATGAGCCCGAGTATACGGCCCAAGTAGATGGAATAGGAACTTTACGCATATTGGAGGCGGTTCGCTTATTAGGCTTGACACAAAAAACAAAGATATATCAAGCATCTACATCCGAACTTTATGGTTTGGTTCAAGAAGTACCACAGTCTGAAAAAACACCATTTTATCCTCGTTCTCCTTATGCAGTAGCTAAAATTTATGGATACTGGATTACAGTGAATTATCGAGAAGCGTATCAAATGTTTGCTGTGAATGGAATATTGTTTAATCACGAATCACCATTACGCGGAGAGACATTTGTAACACGTAAAATCACTCGAGGTGTTTCTCAAATAGCCCTAGGTCAGCAGGATAAAATCTATTTAGGAAATTTAGATGCAAAGCGTGATTGGGGTCATGCCAAAGATTATGTGGAAGCGATGTGGTTGATTTTGCAACAAGAGCAGCCGGAGGATTTTGTGATTGCAACAGGGATTACCACTACTGTTCGTGATTTTGTTATCATGTCATTTAATGAAGTGGGGATTGAGTTGGAGTTTAAGGGAACAGGAATCGAAGAAGTGGCCTTAGTAAAAGCTTGTCACAATCCATTGTATCAAGTAGAAATTGGCAATGAAGTGGTGGCAGTGGATCCGCGGTATTTTAGACCGACCGAAGTAGAACTATTAATTGGTGATCCTACCAAAGCCCAAACTAAACTGGGTTGGAAATTGAAATATGATTTGCCTGCTTTAGTCAAGGATATGATGAGTTCAGATATTCAACTGTTTTCAAAATAGATTAAAAGGATATTTATCAAATTAAATTTAAGCTGGATTTCGGCCTAAATCTTGGACTGGGAGATTTGAATTACTGAAAATATGGCCTGGTATGCTTTATATACAAAATCACGAGTTGAGAAAAAAGTTGCTTTGCGACTGAAAGAACAAGGGATAACATGCTATTGTCCAGTATCCAAAAAGAGAAAGCAATGGTCTGATCGAAAAAAATGGGTCGAAGAACCTCTATTCAAATCCTATGTATTTGTCGATATAGATTTAGCATCACAAAGTAGTCAAGTCCGTCAAGTAAACGGAGTAGTTAATTTTGTTTATTGGCTTCATAAACCTGCAGTAGTTCAAGATTCGGAAATTACGGCAATACAAAATTTTTTATCTGAGCACAGTGATGTAGAAGCAATTGATAACGTCATTAAAATTGGAGATTTTGTGACTTTAGATACGGGTGCTTTAGCTGGACAAAAAGCAGAAGTGCTTGGTTTTAAAAATAAACATGAGGTTCGTCTTAGAATTGATAGTCTTGGATTTGAGCTCGTAGCTTATATAAATCAAAGTTAGTAATTTCAATTTTTCAACTATCTTTGAATAGATGAGTCAAATGAGCCATATGAATCAATTAAAACAAATGATTGTAAGGAAAGTATTAGTAGTCATTTGTTTATTCTTATGTTCAAACTCCCTTTGGGCCCAACGCGAAATTAACTCTGATTTTTCTCTAGGAATGGGTGGAACCATTGGTGGTGTATATAATCCCCTCTGGCTTCGAGCTAATCAGTATGGATTAGTACCAGCATCTGGATCTTATGGTTTTTCTGCGTTTTCACACCGAATGGGTTATCGTCCTAAGAAACAGGTAGATTGGGCTTATGGATTTTCTACTCAAGTGAATCTAGGAGAAAATAAAGCAGATGTTTTCTTTCCAGAGTTGTATGTCAAAGGTAAAGTAGGAATTTTTGAATTAGTTGTTGGTCGCCAAAAACAGATTTTTGGTTTAGTTGATTCAACCCTTAGTTCGGGCTCGTACATTTGGTCAGGAAATGCTCTCCCAATCCCTAAAGTAGAATTGCAAGTAAAAGAATATTGGTCTCCAGGGTTCTTAAAAGGAGTTTTTGCATTCAAAGGGAATTATTCTCATGGATGGTTTGAAAATTCTAGAGAGGATGTGAAAGATTTTTATTTGCATCAAAAGTCTTTCTATGGACGATTTGGAAAGCCCAATTGGAAGGTAAAATTCTATGCCGGATTTAATCACCAAGTTCAATGGGGTGGTAAATTAAAATATGCGGATCCATACAATGTAAATTCGCATAATGGAATAATTCCTTCTGATTTTAATACTTATGTTTCCGTTGTTACCGGTAGGTCGAATGCGATTAAAGGAGATACCGCAACTTATGGGTATAATGATGGTTTTAATCGTTCTGGAAATCACTTAGGAACAGTGGATATTGGGATGGAAGTGGAGTTAAACCAAGCCAAAATTTTCTTTTATCGACAAAGTATTTATGAAGACGGGTCCTTATATTATGGCAATAATATAACCGACGGTTTGCATGGATTATCCATCACGCGTAAAGCAGATCAAGGACTAATAAAAGTGGTTCTTGAATATTTGAATACAACATCTCAAGGAGGAAACACGTATAATGACCAAAGTAAGATCAGGGGCTTTGATGATTATTTGAACAATGGAGTATATCAAAATGGATGGACGTATTTTGGAAAAGGGATTGGTACGCCTTTATTGACCTTAGATTCTGAATCTGATTTGAATCCAACCAATAGTATTTATTATGACAATAACCGTGTGGAAGCTTTTTATGCGGCTGGAGAATTTGCTTTTGGAGATAATAAAATTCAACTAAGGGCCAGTTTATCCAATGCCATTGGCTGGTTTGGCAAAGAATATAGTCCTGTAAAAAAACAGTATTCTGGAGGGATTTTGTGGCACAGACCAATTTCTATTGCAGGATTTCCTGAAGCTTTATTAAAAGCTAATCTAGGGATAGAAAAAGGAAACTTAACCCAACCTACTTTAGGGGGAAATATTGCCATTAGTATTCCTTTGAATTAATCTATCCAAAGAATAAATAACTGACAAATATCGCCGTAATGATTCCAGCTAAATCGGCTGTTAGGCCTGCCCATAAGGTATAGCGAATATTTTTTACCTGTACTGAGCCAAAATATAGGGCAATTACATATAAAATTGTTTCAGCAGAGCCTTGGAATACACAGGCCAGTCGTCCTACAAACGAATCTGCGCCGAAAGTTTTCATCGTATCAATCATCATGGCTCTTGAACCACTTCCACTAACTGGGTGTAATAAGGCTGTTGGCATTGCATCAATGAATCGAGTATCTAATCCAGATTGATTGACTACCCATTTCATCCCTTCTACAATAAAATCCAACGTTCCTGAATTGCGGAGACAACTGATAGCTACCAACATTCCTACTAAATAAGGAATGATTTTTACCGATGTTTCAAATCCTCCTTTAGCCCCTTCTACAAATGTGGAAAATATGTCGATTTTCTTCCAAAAAGCAGCCACAATAAAACTTAGGATCAGGGAGAAAAGTAAACCATTACTGAATATTTTGGATTGAATTTCAATTTGCTCTTTACTTAATGAACTGAAATATGCCAAAATTCCGCCAAAGAATAGCGTCAATCCGACTAGCCAACTTAAAAGAACAGGCTCTAATAGATTGATTTTTTGCTTAACAGCCACGAACATTAAACCGACCAAAGTAGCAGCATAAGTGGCCATTAAACAGGGAATAAAAACATCTGATGCATCTTGTGCACCATAGATGGCTCTTTGCGCCATAATACTTAATGGTATTAAAACGGGGCCAGCACTATGCAAGGTAAGAAACATGATTTGTGCATTAGATGCTGTTTCTTTCGTTGGATTAATATCTTGTAAGCCTTGCATGGCTTTTAACCCAAAGGGAGTGGCTGCATTATCTAAGCCTAATAAATTGGCTGAAAAGTTCATGATCATTTGTCCATGAACGGGGTGATCTGCAGGAATTTCAGGAAATAGTCGAGTAAAAAAAGGACGAATACGCTTAGCTAAAAACTGAATGGCGCCCGCCTTTTCTCCTATTTGTAATATTCCCATGAAGAAAGTCATGACTCCTGCCAATGGAAGAGCGATTTTCATCACAGCCATTTCAGCCGAATCAAACATCCCATCTACTAATATTTTGAATATTTCGGAATTACCAAAAAATAAGAATTGAATCAATGCTACCACGAAGGCCACTCCAAAAAACAGAAACCAAATCCAATTTAATGCCATAAAGAAAGGTTTGCAGAAAGCGAGCCCTGCCTAGTTAAAATTTGGCTAAATTTAGGGAATTTCTTGATTTTTATGACCTATTCTTTTTCTACCCCCTTAGTATTTGTCTTTAGTTTGATTCTTCAATCTCTCACGGCACAAACCAAACCTTGTTTATATGAGGAGAAAATGCGAAGCCAAGGCTTGGTGGATGTACAAATGGAAATAAAACAAGTATTGGTCCAATTGAAGTATGCTACTACAGACAATTTTATGCATCAAAACGTATATGGATGCTTGACTAAGGCGTTTTTGCAGAAACAAACAGTAGCTAAATTATCGCTAGCACAATCCTTATTAGAAAAGGAAAAACCAGGTTACCGATTATTGATATATGATGCAGCTAGACCTCTATCCAAACAATGGGACCTTTGGAATGCATTACCCCAATATCCCCCCAAAATTCGAAAAAATTATGTGGCTTCCCCACAAGAACATTCGATTCATAATTATGGAAGTGCTGTGGATTTAACCATCGCAGATGAAAGTGGTCAGGCAATTGATATGGGAACTCCCTTCGATTACTTTGGGAAGAAGGCTTATCCAAAGGCAGAAAAGGAAATGGAAGAGAAAGGGGTATTAAGTAATGAGGTCATTCAAAATCGACTTTTACTTCGAAAAGTGATGCAAAAAGCAGGTTTTCTTCCGATCGAATATGAATGGTGGCATTTCAATGCTTTTTCTCGAGCAGAAGCCAAGAAAAGATTTCAAGTCGTTCAATAAGTGGGATTTATCCTTTTGGCTTGCCGTTTATCCAAAATGTACCCAACGCCCCATCTAAAAATAGTAACATTGTGTTAAATACTTTTCATTAGCTATGTATCGGAAATCATTCCCAACCATTGCCTCTCTTTTTGCGTTGCTTTTTACCTTGGCTTTTGCAGCTCAGGCTCAAACAGCTATTCAAGGAAATGGCACCTTAGTGAAGCTTAAATTAACTCAAGCAGTAGATATTGCTTTGCAACATAATTTGAATGTTAAATCATATCAAGTAAGTATGCAAAATGCAGAGCTTCAATTTCAGCAGGCGAAATTTAACCAATTGCCTTCTTTATCAGGTAATATTAATCAATCTGCGAGTTTTGGACGTAGTATTAACCCATATACAAACGGTTACGATTCAAGGAATATCAATTACAATAACTTAGGATTAAACGCCAATGTTCTGTTATTCAATGGAGGTCAGTTGAAAAACAACATCTTACAAACAGAATTTACATTAAAGGCTACGCAAGAAGATTTACAATCCATTCGTGAAAACATATCCTTACAGGTTGTGCTTTCTTATCTGTCTATCTTAAATGCAGAAGACCAATTGGCAATTGCAAAAACACAGACTGAGATTACGAAATTACAAATTGAAAGAACACAAAAACTAGTTAATGCTGGTTCTGTGGCAATCTCTACGTTACTCGACTTAAAAGCACAATTAGCTAATGAAGAATCGAATGTAGTGAGTTTTCAAAGTGCATTGGATATCAATAAATTGACTTTATTGCAATTATTGAATGATTCAGCCATCAGTCAATTTGAGTTAGAACGTATTCAGGTTCCAGTTCCTAATTCTTCAGCTTATGAATTAAGTATTGCTGATATTTATGCCAAGGCTGTAGAAGCGCAACCTTTGGTTCGGGCAGCAGATTTTCGAGTGCAAGGAGCTGCGAAAAGTGTAGACGTAGCTAAAGCGTTTCGTTTACCAACATTAAGTTTAAGTGGTAGCTGGTCAGCGAACCAATCGAATGCTTTGAAATCGGTACAGGTTTTAGGTACTCAGGAAGTTACTTTAGGTAATGTAAATGTGGGAGGGGTTAATTATCCATTGACAACGACTCAGCCTAAATATGGAGAAGGATCTACCGTTGGTTATTTTGATCAATTGAATAATACTCAAAATAAGGTCGTTTCATTGAACTTAAGCATTCCTATATTTACTAAATACCAGAATAGAACTCGAGTTTCTCAAGCCAATTTACAGAAAGTTAATGCCGAAATTGAGGCGAGTAAGGCTCGTTTGACTTTGCGTCAAAACATTGAGCAAGCCTATGTTAACATGCTGAATGCCGCGAAGAAATATGAAGCAGGTGTTACGCAAGTTTCGGCCTTAGAAGAGTCCTTTAGAGCGTCTGAAAGTAAATTTGGAGCAGGTACTATTGATTTCGTAAGTTATAATTTACAAAAAACAAATCTTGATAAAGCGAAACTTTCATTGGTACAATCGAAATACGACTATGTATTTAGAACCAAGATTTTGGATTATTATCAAGGTAAAAATTTAACATTTTAATTTTCAATAATTTTAAAGAGATGGCAAAGAACAATAGCAAGCGGACTTGGTTGTTTATCGGAGGTGGAGTGGTTGTGATATTTTTAGGTTTATATATTGCCAAACAGCAAGGATGGATTGGCAAAGTAGATCCTACGGTGGTGGAATTTGGTAAGGCCAAGAGAGAATCCATTGTAGAAAAAGTATCGGCATCAGGGAAAATTCAACCTGAAGTAGAAGTTAAAGTTTCTCCCGATGTTTCAGGAGAGATAGTTGCTTTGAATATAGCAGAAGGAGACTCTGTGGTGGCCGGTCAAGTTTTATTGAAAATTCGTCCAGATAATTACGTGTCCTTATTAGCTCGTGCAGAGGCTCAGTTGAATGCTATGAGAGCAAGTATGGAACAAAGTAAGGCTGTTTTAGCTCAGAGCGAAGCTCGATTGAGCAAGTCGAAGATTGATTATGATCGTAATTTGAAATTGCATAACGACAAGGTTATTTCGGATGCTGATTTTGACCAGTTCCAGTCGGCATATATGGTGGCGAAGCAAGACCTAGAGTCAGCAAAGGCGAATGTGAAAGCCGCTAGTTTCAATGTGAAAAGTTCAGAGGCAGCCTTGAAAGAAGCGACAACGAATTTAACCAAGACAACCATTTATGCTCCGCAAAGTGGAATTATTTCTAAGTTAAACGTAGAATTAGGGGAGCGTGTAGTTGGAACCTCTCAAATGGCGGGTACAGAAATGTTACGAATTGCGAATTTGAATAATATGGAAGTCCGTGTCAATGTGAATGAAAATGACATTACCCGGGTTAGCTTGGGAGATACAGTAATTATTGATGTGGATGCATTTACTTCTTCTGAGCGCAAGTTTAAAGGGGTTGTATATGAAATAGCAAGTTCAGCGAATCAATCAGGTACGGCTACTTCGGTGACTACGGATGCGGTAACGGAATTTGAGGTGAAGATCCGTGTCTTGAGAGAGTCATATCGTGATTTGATTAAAGGTAAATTGTCATATCCATTGAAGCCAGGTATGACGGCTTCGGTAGAGATATTGACGAATCGTAAAGACAATATTTTGACCGTTCCATTGGCGGCTGTTACAACGCGTGAAATAGGTGGAGAAGTTGCTCCGAAAGAGGGCAAAGATGCTCCAGGAGGAGCGGCAGAGCCAGCTAAGGAAGAGACAGCACAACAAAGCAAAAAGCGTAAGGAGAAAATAAAGGAAGTGGTATTTATCAGTGAGAAAGGCAAAGCGAAAATGGTAGAGGTGAAAACGGGTATTTCTGATTTTGATAATATTGAGATTATCTCAGGATTGAAAGAAGGTCAGGAGATTATTTCAGGGCCATATGCTACCGTAGCTAAGAATTTGAAAGAGGGAGAATTGGTGAAAAAGAAGGATGCTAAGGCAGAGGAAAAGAAATAATGTAAGTTTTTAAGAAAAAAATAGGTGGCCTTATTGCATATATGCATAATGACACCTATTTTTGCAGTCCCAAAAGGATACAAATTCCTTCTTAGCTCAGTTGGTTAGAGCACATGACTGTTAATCATGGGGTCCCTGGTTCGAGCCCAGGAGAGGGAGCTAGATTCAAAAAGAGGTCATTTTCGACCTCTTTTTTTGTTTTACCACTCTCCAAAACCCCTTTTCGTTAATAGGGCTTGAGTTGGTGTCGTTTACTTGATGGCTGCAACTTTATTAATTTCAACTAGAAACATTTCTGAAAAATGCAATTAAGTATATTTCATTTATTCTTAACTTTTGTTCTTTTTTAGAAAGAAACGAGGTTTTCAAGTAAAAAACGAAATATTTTTTGTCAAATTATCAAATCACAAACATATGTCGCAACATATTGGAATAAAAGACAAACAACTCATCTCACTGGAGGGGAAGGTATTGCAAGATGAAATAGAAGGATTAATTATTCATCGTACTCCGCCAATTGAAGATGAACGAGGTGAAGTTGTGGAAGTTTACAGGCCAAGTTGGAATATAAGTTCTGAGCCGATGGTGTATGCATATGCTGCAACTATCAGACCTCAAGTTATAAAAGGTTGGATTGTCCACAAACTACAAGATGATCGTATTTTTGTTAATCGAGGGGTTCAATTATGGGCATTTTTTGACAATAGGGAAAATTCTCCCACGTATAAAAACTTTATGAAGATTACCGTTTCTGAAAGGAATAGAAGCTTGATTATTATTCCTAAAGGTGTTTATCATGCAGTAAAAAATATTGGAATAGATGAAGCTCAATTTATCAATTTTCCCACAATGCCATATAATAGAGCTTCACCCGATAAGTATAGATTACCAGTAAAAAATGATTTGATTCCATTTGATTTTACCAAAGATGGGCAATAAATATCCATTAGTTACTGTAATTATCGCTACATATAATTCTCCTATTACCTTGCAATGTGCCATTCAAAGTGTTTTAAATCAGGATTTTAAAGACTTTGAGGTTTTAGTTATTGGTGATTGTTGCCCTGCAGACTATGGAAATGTTGTCAATAATTTTAATGATGACAGGTTACATTGGTTTAATTTACCACAAAATGTTGGATCTCAATATGGTCCCAATAATGAAGGAATAAAAAGAAGTAGGGGGAAATATATCGCATATCTTGGACATGATGATTTGTGGTTTTCAAATCATTTGAGCAGTTTGGTTGGTTATCTTGAAGAAACAGATTCCGATTTAGTACATTGCCTCTCTACTTTGATTAGTCCCATTGGAGCATACAAAGTGATTGGTCCGCCAGCAAATGGTAGGAACTACTCAAATTGTCATGTTCCTCCATCATCATGGCTGTATAAAAAAAGCTTGACAGATGAATGTGGTCTCTGGCATAAGCAGGAATTGCTCAGTGTGGGTGCAGATCAGGATTATCTAAATAGGATTGCTTTGTTAGGTAAAAAAATTAAATTTTATAATAACCTAATGGTGTTGAAGTTTGTATCCGGGGATTGGGGCTTGTATTCAAAAAAGAATAATTTTCCTCAGCTTTACTATTTAGAAAAGCTGGAAAAAGATCCGAAAAAACTGATTGAAGAGACTCTTTTTGAATTAGCAACCAGGTTTTCAATGACTTATGCAGAGAGAAAACCAATTTTAGTAAGCTTAAGAAGCCTATTGGGAAATACTTTATTTTATTTGTTTAAATTTTCTACTCGTAATAAATGGCCCTTGAACAAAATACGTATTTACTTCTATCAAAGAGTCAGAAGAAAAAATCGGAAATTTCGAGGGTTAGAGAACTAAATTATATAGAAGGATGAACAACGGATGGATATTTGACAAGTATTTACTCGCTGTTTGCTTCTTGACATCAGTGGTTTATTTTATTAGTACTTCAAACATTGCATCCAGAATTGTTGCATCCAGGACAAAGAGATTTGCATCATCGAATGTTATGTTTAATATTTTCCTTTTGCTTTCACAATTTGCAACAACTATCCAAGCACCACTGTTAGCCAAGATGATTGAAAATGATATTTCAGCAGGAAATAAACCCAATGATACTATTTTTAGGGTAGTCATTTTTTCAGCAACTCTTGGTACAATTTTGGGAGGATTTGCTATACCCACCTTACATCGGTTTATGGAAAAGGGGGTTGATTCGATGTATAAGCATAGTTCGGTTTTTAAATTATTCCTTAAATCATTTAAAACTAAAACATTTCTACATTTCAAGGATAGTATTAAACTTGCTAATATCAATAACTATAAACAACTTCTCAATCCTGAAGGTATAAATAGGTCAATTATTTTAATGAACATTGTGGTGTATAGTTTTACAACGATTAGTATATTGTCATGTCTATATGCAGGTTATATAAATCCTGAGCTGAGGACAACAGCTCTTTCTATGAGCGGAATAGCCAATGGATTTGGAGCTATTCTTATGATTTTATTATTACAGCCTTATGATGCTATATTAACAGATAAAGTGATTGACGGGACTGTATCTCATACATTTTTCCGAAGGCATTTATCTTTTGTGGTAATTTCCAGGATATTGGGGACTTTATGTGGCCAATTTTTATTTATTCCAATGTCCAAATTGATTGCATTTTTGGCATCTTCTATATAGAATTATTATTTTTTATGTTTAAGAGATATAGATGGCTGCAAGATTCCTTCTATTAAGGGAGCATAACAAGAAAGTCATCAGAAATGGTGACTTTTTTTGTGGTATAACTATTTCCACTTTCTTGATTTGGATATTTTTTGTGGTTGTAACATTATATATTTATTTAAAATTTTATAAAATGACTGAAGAAAAGAAAGTATCCGCAGCTGAAAAAATGTTAGGGGATTTTGCCCCAAGACTTTTGGATTATACAGACAATGTATTGTTTGGAGATGTATGGGAAGGCAAAGAGCTTTCAAGGCGTGAAAGGAGTTTAATAACCGTTGCTGCCTTGGTTGCGGGCGAGCACTCAAATCAACTTAATTTTCACTTAAATTATGCTAAACAACATGGTTTAACTGAAGCGGAGCTTGTTGAAGTTATTACTCATTTAGCTTTCTACGTAGGTTGGCCAAAGGCTATGACCGCCATTATGATCGCGAAAGAGGCGTTCAAACAAGATAAATCATAATTGCAATTGCTTTTAATTGGCTGCAATATTCCATCTTTTAAGGGAGCACACATAAGAAAGAGGGCATTTTTGCCCTCTTTCTTGTTTCAATTAAATCTTGTTAATAGGCTTCGATGGTAAAATGTGTGTCTAGCCTTGTTTCACTTATTTAGCCATAAGAAATTTATTGACATCTAACCAATGCATAAATGCCTCAAACCAGCGATTACTGGTTCTATTGGGATTCCCTAAACCAAATCCATGTCCTCCATTTTGATATAAATGAAATTCTACGGGACGTCCAGCTTTAAACCAAGAATCAATCACTCCAAATTGGGAATTAAATAAAAAATCATCTGAGGCGATTACATTGAACATGGGAGGAGCATTTTTAGGTACTTGTACTGGGCCCATTCCCCCATAGATCGGACCAATGAAAGCCAGTTTCATTGTTTTGGAATGTAGCGTGGCATGCATGGTCAAGCCTGCTCCCGCAGAAAAGCCAATCATTCCAATTCGACTGGTGTCAATGCCCCATTCATTGGCATTTTTTAACAGCATGGCATAAGCTGCTTCAGCATCTTCTAGTTGGTTTGTTAAATCTAATTGAACAGGAGGTGAAGGAGGATTATTTTTTGATCCATCCTCTGATTTTGGCGGTGCGGGACGTGGTCGATTCATCCAAGCGGTAAAATCGTCCAACGATTCAGCTGTTGGGAATAACCTATATTTTAAAACAAATGCAGCTATTCCTTTTTTGGCAAGGGCTTCAGCTACTTCCCAACCTTCATTTCCCATGGAAAGCCATCGATATCCTCCACCTGGTGCAACAATGACAGCAGCTCCATTGGCCTTTCCTTTTTCTGGTAAAAAGGGCGTTAATGTGGCTTTAGAAATATTTCGTGCCATGGGGTCTCCCCACTGGCGAAACCAAGTTTCTGGTGCAGGTTGATCTTTTACAGATCCTGTTCCTAAGGGAATGGCATTGGGTTCTTTAGGGGTTTCAAGCGGATAAATCTTTCCGTCCTGTGCCAGAGCATTCCATGCTAGGCATTGAAGCATCAGTATAATGTAAATTTTTCGCATGATTTTTCAATAGTTAAGTATATCAAGTGTATTATAATAATTGGGAAAATCGTGAATTAAAAATACAAGTTATTTATTTACTAATTATTTCATAATCAACTAAATATAGCATCAAATTTGTTTATTTTCCAGTTCTATTTTTATAGAATTTTATAAGATCTATTCATGAGCAACATTGAAATCATAGTTGAATCGTTCAGTTGTTGTGATTATATCTTTTTTAGTAGATTTGTGTATGCCTGTTAAAGATTTACTAAAGCTAGATAATGGCGTTCAATTAAAAGCAACCCTTCGTGTATTTAATGGGGACGAAAAGTTATTTGGTCCCGGCAAGCTAGAATTACTAGAATACATCCAAGAAACAGGGTCTATCAGCCAAGCAGCTAAAAATATGGGCCTTTCCTATAAAAAGGCTTGGGATATGGTCAATTCCCTAAATCAACTCTGTAAAAGTCCTATTGTTCAAGCTCAAACAGGAGGGGTCAAAGGAGGGAAAACGGTATTAACTCCACATGGCCTCGAATTAATGGAGGCCTTTCGAATTTTACAAAAGAATTTTCAGCAATTTTTGGAAGAACAATTACCACTATTTTTGGGTAAATAAACGCACCGTTGTATATTTGAATATACAACGATGTTTGTGCGCACACTTTTCATCTTATTTCTGTACTTCTTTCCATTGATTGGATTTGCACAAGTAGATACTACTAGCAAGTATCTACAAGAAGTAGTTGTCAGTTCTTCGCGTATAAGCGAGCAACTACTATATTCTCCGGTTAGCATTTTAAAAGTAGGTAAGTCATTCTTCCAACAAAGCTCTCAAGCCTCCATTTTTGATGCATTAGAGAATGTTCAAGGGGTTCAACTGATTACACCTAGTCTTGGATTTAAAGTGATAAATGCTCGGGGTTTTTCAAACACCACGAATGTACGATTCTCCCAATTAGTCGATGGTGTCGATATGCAATCTCCACATATCGGAGGGCCTATTGGAAATGCACTAGGGCCTACCGATTTGGATATAGATCAAGTGGAAATTGTGACAGGAATTGCATCTACCATGTATGGAATGAATACAGTGAATGGCCTAGCCAATTTGATAAGCAAAACACCGTTTGATTCACCAGGTTTTTCGTTTCAACAAAAAGCAGGTTTTTCTACTAAATTATATACTGAATCTACTTTGCGGTATTCACATCCATTTTCATCCAAGTGGGCCTTTAAAATAAATGCCTCCTTTGTGCAAGGCAGTGATTGGGAGGCGAATAATTTAACGGATCTAAACCCATTGGCAAATAGTAGTACGAATTTGATAGGTGAGAATAACCCCGGAAGAGACTTAGTCAATATGTATGGAAATGAGTCTTCTAACCGAAAGACAATTACACTTCAAGGGAAAACCTATGTTGTTTCAAGGACTGGGTATTTAGAAAGCGATGTAGTTGATTATTCGATTAAAAACGCTAAAGGAGATTTAGGTCTTGCGTATCAAATATCTCCAAATTCAATGCTTTTGTATTCATATCATATTGCTTTATTGGACAATGTATATCAACGGTCTAATCGCTTTAGACTTCAGGACTATTTGCTTCAGCAGCACGCAGTTCAATATCAATCAGACATTTTATCTTTCAAACTGTATACAAATTCAGAGGATACGGGAAACTCTTATAACCTACGTTCTATGGCTGAGAATATAGACAGGAATTTTAAATCAGATGTAGTTTGGTATGATGATTATACCAAAGCATTTAATTCAGCAACTACAGTAGGGACTTATGTTGCTGAAGCCTTAAATCAAGCAAGGGCCGCTGCTGATTTAGGGAGATACCAACCAGGATCTCCTTCCTACAAAGATGTTCTAGCCAAACTTCAGCAAATAAATAACTGGGATTTAGGAGCCGCTTTAAAGGTAAAAGCGCGTTTAGTCCATGCTGAAGCACAATCAAATCTTAGTCAAATATTTCCTTCGTTATTTAAAGCCTTGCGACTAGATGTAATAGCGGGAATTGACCGAAGAACGTATATCATAGGTTCGGATGGAAACTATTTTGTCAATCCTGAAAAAGGAAATGAAACCGGAGATATTTTGTATTCCAAAACGGGTGCTTATACTTCCTTTTCAAAAAAACTATGGGCTGATAAGTTGCGTTTGGGTTTTGTGTTTCGTGTTGACAAAAATGATTATTTTAATCTAACTTCTAATCCTCGTTTGACAGTTGTCTTTGCTCCAAATGCTTTTCATAGCGTGCGTGTAGGTTACCAAGAGGGATATCGCTTTCCGAGTATTTTTGAGGCGTATTCGAATATTAATAGTGGAGGAGTAAAGCGGGTGGGAGGGTTACCTGTGATGTCTTCTGGGGTATTTGAAAATTCGTATTTAGCTACATCCATAACGGCATTTCAAGCTGCGGTTCTAACCGATGTAAACAAAAATGGACTTAGTAAAACCCTAGCCATTGTAAAGAATAAAGAGTTGTTAGTTAAGAATCCTTATACCTATATTCAACCTGAACATATTCAATCAATTGAAGGCGGATACCGTGGAGCGCTGTTGGGTAATCGTTTGTTGATAGATGCTGACTTTTATTACAATCAATATAAGTCTTTTATTGCACAGACGAATGTTAATGTACCTAAAACAGTGGCAATTGATTCGATTCCTTTCGCACTGAATGACAAAAATTTGCAGTCTCCTTACCGAGTTTGGACTAATTCGAAATCGGTAGTAAAAACCTATGGAGCATCTTTTGGATTTAATTATCGGTTGAATTCTTCTTGGGCTATGACGGGAAATGTAACTTATTCTAAATTGGGAAAATCAGAAAATGATGATGGTTTGGAAGATGGATTTAACACGCCAGATTGGGTGTTGAATGTTGGGCTTTCTTCAATGAAAATAGCTAAAAATTGGGCTGGGGGAATAAATTACCGTTGGCAAAACACGTATTATTGGCAATCATTTTTAGCGAATGATTGGGTACCTGCGTATGGAAGTTTGGATATGCAGATACAGTATCATTTTTCGATACTTCCTGTTTCCATTAAATTAAGTGGGACAAATATCTTGAATCAATCATATTACTCATTTTTGGGTGGCCCACAGATTGGAGGAATGTATATGCTTACTTTAATATTGAATAAATAGTATAAACAAAAAAATCATATAGCCAGCCCTGAATGGTGTTTTAGTTCATAAAGACTTTGATTGAATTAATAGCTCTGAGACATAAATAATGTACCATGTTAGTAGTGGGTGATTTATTTCATCCTGCCCCATATATTGACTCATTATGAATGATATTTCTATAAATAAATATCTGCAATAGACGAAACCAATGAATGATGATTGTTAAAAGAATTATAGACTGTAATTGTCCACTTTTTAATGATATTCATGCGTTCTTCTGGGTTTGTTGCAGTCAACTCACCTTTCTGTGTTAATGGAGGCGGAATCAAAAATCAAAAACAGCCGAATGTATATAAATTTTCCAGATCTCTCAATAATTATTGTTGTAAACGAAAGCGCGTAGCTCTATTGGAGTATCATAGGTTTAATTTTAAAAAACCGTATACCATCTTAGCACTTAATATAAGTATGACCAGCCCTAATATCAACCTTAATTTATGGGGGGCTGTTGTTTGTGCCTTTCGGACCCCCAGACCACTAGTAGAGAAAACGCCAATTAATATGGGAGCTGAGATCGTCAACGAAATATAACCTAGTTGAACCGGTAGAATATGCTGGAGGCTAGAATGCGAATCAATCATTAAATAGCTTGCTGTAATAGGTATTGCTAGCATAGCAACAACTCCGATAGAAATGGAGCTCGCTTTTTTAAATGAAATTTTTATGATATCAGTTAAAATGGGAATCACAATAATGCCACCACCTATGCCTGAAAAGGATGAAATAATTCCAGCAACAACTCCAATCAGAGGAAAATAATAGAGTCTTCGACTTTCAGTAGTAGCAGTCGAATCATGCGGTTTATATAACAGCATTCTTCCAGCTAAAAATAGGAGTAAGGAAAAGAATACTACATCAAAATCTGACTTATGGTACCAATTGCCTTTTCTAATTAATTCTGTTAGTATAAAAGCCGTAATCATGCCTGGAAGGCTTATGAATAAAACTTCTTTTACATAGATGTTTTTTACTTTGAACTGTTTATAACTAACATTAAGCCCAGTAAAAGTGGTTATAAAAAAAGAATGAGCAAGCATAAATTTAACTACTTCATTCTCTGGGATTTTTAAATAATGAAACAATAGATCAAATGCCGGGATTAAGATCAGGTTGCCACCTGTTCCTACTAAGCCAGAATAATAGCCTACCGCTGCCCCAACGACTAATAGAATAAGGAATAAAGTAACCGTCATGTCTAAAATTAGTTCATTATGCTCATATCTTGATTGAAAACAGTAATTATCTGTTTCTCAATATTATCCTTACTTTTCTGATTCTACCTATCGCTATTTCCAAAAGTAGAGAGCAATATTCTCCCCTATTTTATATCGAAGTTAAACTTGCTATCACTTCTGATGGCTTTCCTTTTTAAGTAACAAGACTTGAGCGTGTTACATTTTTATCGGGATTCTGAATGTCAAGGATAGCAGAAATTCTTTGATGGAATCCATTCTTTCAGTTTGTACAAAACCGTTCATCATTAATTGCGGAGGCCTATTTTTTATTTTTTTTATTTTTAAAAAATATCTAAAACCTATATGTTTAAATCATTCGTTCTAAGTATCATTCTACTATCTAGTTATGTTGCAATAGGTCAAAATCGTGTTCAAATTCATGGTAAATTAGTAGATACAAGTGGTCACCCATTATCACAGGCTACAGTGATGTTGTTGGTACCCAAAGACTCATCCTTAGTTAACTTTGGTCGTGCCAATGATCAAGGAATTTTTGAATTCAAAAATGTTAAGCGTCAACCCTACATATTTAAGGCGTCTTATGTGAGCTATGTCCCTTTGCAAATGGATGTGAAACCAGATCAAGAGGCGTCAATTGATTTAGGTGCATTAATGATGAAGCCTATTTCCAAGGAATTATTTGAAGTGGTAGTTAGAACAGCGAAAGCACCATTGAGTATTCGGGGAGATACAATTGAGTACAATGCCGCCTCATTTAAAGTGCCACCAGGGGCAACGGTTGAAGATTTGTTAAGAAAGCTTCCCGGGATGGAGATTGAGGCAGATGGAAGTATTAGGGCGCAAGGTCAAACGGTGAAAAAAGTGACCGTTGATGGACGAAGTTTTTTTGGATCTGATCCGAAATTAGCGACTAAAAATATAGCAGCAGACGCGATTCAAAAGGTTCAAGTATTTAATGGGAAAACAGAAGCCGCTAAGGTGACTGGTATTGACGATGGAAAAAAGGAGAAGACGATTAACTTAGAGTTAAAGGAAAGCCACAAGAAGGGAGGGTTTGGTAAAATTACGGGAGGGATTGCTACAGAAGGAAGAAAAGAAGTAAAAGGGAATTACAATAAATTTGATGCAAAAAACCAATTGTCTTTGATTGGATTAGGCAACAATACGAATCAATCGGGAATGTCTTTTGATGATTACCAAGATTTCAGAGGTAGTCAAGCATTTTCCTGGGGAAATGAAGCGGATTTTGGTTTTACTGGGAATGGACGCTACTTTTCATTTGATGATGGAGATGATCAAATGGGGATTCCAATAGGTGGCAGACGTGATGGTTTTTCAAAGAATTATTCGGGCGGGGCCAATTACAATTATGATACAAAAAAGACCAAATTCAGTTCGAATTACTACTTCAATCAATCTGAACGGATCATCGATAAAATCTCAAGTACGCAACGCTTTTTTCAAGAGAAAACGCAAAATTCAGCGGATACAACTAGCCAGCGAACGTTCTCTGGAAATCATCGGATGAGTATGCGTTATGAGAAATCAATCGATACTTTGAACACGCTTATTTTAATCAGCAATGGTAAATTATCATTTGGAAATGCGGATCAAAATAGTCGAATTTTTCAACAATTATTGGTGCAAAATAATCTTAACCCGCGCCAAACGAAATTGTTAAATGGAAGCGAACAGCAATCATTTACGATACAAAATACAGCCATTTTTCGACATAAATTTGCTAAAAATGGACGCAGCTTTTCAGCAAGTGCGGGGTATAATTATGCTAATTCTGATGGATCCTCTACCCAAAAATCACTCAGCCAATTCTTAAGTGCCACGACACTTCGAGATTCAATTCAGGCAATTGATCAGTTGACAAATAACTTCTCTAAAAAGACTCAGATTAAGTCAAGCCTCTTTTTTGTAGAACCATTGTCTAAGGCATTTTTTTGGGAGTCTTTTTTTAATACGAGTTTCCAAAGTAATCGCTTAAACCGAGATCTATTTGATCGTGGCTCCTCTAGTCTTGAAACTAGAAATGACAGTTTAAGTCGATATTATGATAATAATTTAACCTACAATCGGTTAGGTTCTAGCATTCGCTATTCAAAGGATGGGGTGAATGTGACAGTAGGTTTAGCTGCTCAGCAGTTTAATCTTACGGGAGACTTTAGAAAATCAGCTAGTGCACCAAATTTGGCCAATATTGATTTAAATTATTTTGCTTGGATTCCTAAGGTGGGGGTTGATTTAGAATTAAAAAATAATCGCTATTTGTTTTTTTCATACGATAAATCAGTTCAGGAGCCGAGCATCCGGGATTTGCAGCCTATTGTTGATAATAGTAATCCCTTGTTTTTGCGTGTCGGTAATCCGAATTTATTACCAAGTCTTAATCATTCGATAAGTTCTGGTTTTAACTTATTTGATGCAGCCAATTTCTTAAACTTATATACAAATCTATCCTACAATTATAACGTAAACCAAGTGGTTTATAACCAAAGTATCAATTCGAATGGTGTCGTATTAACCAAGCCTTTGAATATATCTGGAGGGGAGAGTTATGTTGGTTATTTTGGATTCGGTTTTCCATTGAAAAAAACGATTAGTACGATGAATATTAATGCGGATTTTAATTTGGCAAAAAACCCTCTTTTTTTGAATGATGTTTTGTCTAATACAAACACCAACGCAGGCAACTTGGGAGCACGTATTTCTTTCACACCCAATGATCGAATCACGTTTTATATGAATGCCAGATTCGGCTTGAACAATACAAGTTATGATAAATCAGCTTTGCCAGAGCAAACTATTCGCAATACTCAGTTCGGGTCTGAATTAACGGTTAACTTTGGTAAGAACACCTTTTTGTCATATAATTTAGACTATAAAGTATATGAGAATAAGACGCGCGGATTGTACCAAGAAATGCCAATTTTGAATGTTTCGGTGTTCAAATATTTAGGGAAGGCGCAAAAATCAGAAATTCGATTGACTGTGTACGATGTATTTAAAAAGAACCTTGGAGTGAATCAATTTGCGTTTCAAAATTTTGTAAGTTTTGAAAAAACCCAAACGCTTTCTCAATATGTTATGTTGAGTTATACGTATAATATGCGAGGTTTAAGTTCGCCCATTCGTAAAAGATAAAATATGAAGCAAATAGGAATTTTGTTGTTTTTAATTTCTTTTTCTGCCTTCTCTCAAGAAGGAAAAAAGGAGGGAATTGTTCAGTATGAACGAACGACTTTTTGGACCAATATTGTGACTCGCTTAACGTATTTAAGTGCAGAGGAGAAAGACCGAGTTAAGTTGACCTGGGGAAGCTCGGATGAAGGTTGGAAACAAAAAATGACCTTGGCATTTAATGAGAATCAAAGCTTGTATATGCAAGGGGAGGATAATGCTGAACAGGGTTGGGCAGGTCGAAAGGAGACCTTTTTCTTAACAAAGAATTTTGCGACAGAACATTCTACCGACTACATTGATTTATTAGGAAAGACCTATATGGTGGATGATTCTTTACATGCACCCAACTGGAAAATATTGAATCAAATTAAGGAAGTGGCAGGCTATATTTGTATGAAAGCGGTGACAGTCGATACCGTGAAAAAACAGACAATTACGGCTTGGTTTGCGCAGGATATTCCTGTTCAAGCAGGCCCAGAGAGGTATTTTGGTTTACCTGGTTTAATTTTGGAATTGGATATTAATGATGGGGATGTAACCATTATTGCCAATAAAGTCGAGTTTAAAAAACTGACGAATGAATTCAATTTGAAGAAAATAAAAGGCAAGAAAATCTCTGATGCTGAATACAATAAAATCATTGCTGATTTCATTAAAGAATCCATTAAAGGGTTTCGAAATCCTTATTGGGGATTGAGGTATTAATGCGCATGGAAGTTATATTAGAAGAGTACATTTTAGCGACATTATATCAATGAAAAAAATACTATTTGCGTTGACCTTATTCTTCTTTGAGAATGTACATGCCCAAAGCTCGTTGAGTTCTGCCGCATTTAGACCAAAAGAAGTATATCATTCAGAAGATTTATTAATTATTCAAATTTCTAAGAATGCATATGTGCATACATCATTTCTTCAAACAAATGATTTTGGGAAAGTTCCTTGTAATGGCTTGATCATTCGGGATTCTAATGAAGTGGTGGTGTTCGATACTCCAACCAATAATAATTCAGCGACTACCCTAATCAAATACATAAAAGAAAAGTTGCATTGTAAAATAAACGCCATTGTCCCAACCCATTTTCATGAAGATTGTTTGGGAGGTTTAGCCTCATTTCATGAGCATAAAATTCCTTCATTTGCAGGTTTTACAACCATAGAATTAACAAAATCAAACCAAGTTATTTCCCCTCAAAATGGATTTAAAGATTCCCTAAAATTAAAAATAGGGAAAACATTTACAAAGCTTACATTTTTTGGTGAAGGTCATACCAAGGATAATGTGGTCGGCTATTTTCCAAAAGAAAAAATACTATTTGGTGGCTGCCTAATAAAAGAGTTGGAAGCAACGAAGGGATATTTAGGTGACGCTAATGTGGGGGAGTGGTCTAGTACGGTAGAGAAAATCAAACAAGCCTACCCCGATGTTCAGCTTGTTATTCCGGGACATGGAAAAATAGGAGGAATAGACCTGCTTGATTACACAATTAAATTATTTAAAACTCCGTAGTTTTCTATTATATTATCACTGCTTTTGGAGTATCTAATGTAAGACTCTTTCTAGAGGGTAAAGGCTATATTAAGATCAACGATTTCAGTATGAGAATAGGGTTCATATAGCCTTTTCTCTTGTTTTATTGCATGTTTATGCTTCCTTGATTTTGACAACTACTTTTCCTTTGGTTCGGCCACTGGATACATAGTCCATGGCTTCATTTATTTGGTCAAAAGTAAAATACTTATCTACTACTGGTTTGATAACTCCAGCATCAATTAAGTGGGCAATTTCTGATAATTGTTTTCCGCTGGGCTTCATGAATAAGAAGGAATAATTAATCCCCTTGGCCAGCGCTTGTTTTCTGATCTTTCTACTCAAAAGAGATATGATTAGTTTGATTATCCAGGAGGCATTGATTTCTTTCGCAAAGGCAGGATCTGGAGGGCCTGAAATGGAAATCACTTTTCCACCAGGTTTTAAAATTTGTAAAGACTTTTCGAGCGTTTTATTGTCCTGGCTGTTTAAGACGACATCGTAGTCTTGGAGTATCGTTTCAAAATCTTGCGTTTTATAATCGATTACAACATCAGCACCTAAACTTTTCACTAGCTCACTGTTTGCTTCACTGGTGCTTGTGGCTACGGTTGCCCCCAAATGCTTAGCCAATTGAATGGCAATTGTTCCTACGCCACCTGAACCTGCTTGAATGAAGATTTTCTGACCTTTTTTAAGTGCAGCTTTTTCAACAATCGCTTGCCAAGCCGTAATAGCAACCAAGGGGAGAGATGCGGCATCATCAAAGGAAATGTTGTTGGGTTTTAAAGCTAAATCATTTTCATTGACAGCAATATATTCAGCAAACGTACCAATGTGGTAGTCAGCAGGACGGCCAAAGACCTCATCACCAATTTTGAATTGATGGACTTTTGAGCCGATTTCAACGATGGTTCCTGCTAAATCATGTCCTAAAATCAACGGAAATTTATAGGGCATGAACTGCTTAAATTCGCCAATTTTAAGTTTGAAATCCAAAGGGTTTATACTAGAAGCATGTATTTGAACTAACACTTCATTGTCTTTCACTTTTGGCTGAGGGACTTCAGCCAATTGAAGTTTATCTTCTTTGCTGTAACGGTTAATGATATAAGCTTTCATCTTTTTTTATTTTAAATATTTTTCAGCGTTTCTTGGATTCACTAAAGCAAATGCCAATTTAGGGAATATTCGATTCAGTAAATACATGGTGCCAGTATATCCCATTCGAATGGTGTATTGATCCTTTTGTAAGCCTAAAATAAGCCCTTTTATTAGTTTTTCTGGACTCATTTTTTGAATATCTCTGTGTGCAATTAATTCAGTTTCTACAGCAGGAGGTAATAGCTCAAAGACTTTAACGGAGCTGTTAGCTATACGCAAATGTTCTCTTAGTGACTTGGTATAAAACCCTAATGCAGCTTTGCTTGCAGAATATGTTGCTTCTAACAAAGAAGGTACATAACTCAACACAGACGTAGTGTTGATGATGGCCCCTTCTTTTCTTGAATTTAGCATCGTCATAAATAGATTATTTAATCGAACGACCCCCGTATAATTAATGTCCATTTCATAAGCGGCACCTTGTGCATGCTTGTAACTTGCAATTCCTAAGTTGGAGGGCATAACGCCAACTCCTGCGTTATTATATAGAATATCAATTCCTCCCAACTCTTCAATCTGCTTATATAGAGCTAGCGCATCTTCTTCCTTTGCCACATCACTTTTTAACGTTATTAAACTTGGATAGCGTTTTTTAGCTTCATCTAGTTTCTCTTGATTTCTACCTGTTATAATGACTTTGGTATCTAATTGTAAGAATTGCTTAGCAGCTTCAAGTCCAATACCAGCACTGCCCCCAGTTATTAAAATTGTTTTATTTGTTAAGTTCATATTGTAAATGTTTAAGAAAAGCGATAATTTCACTTTCAAATTGCAAGTGCAAAGCTAACAAAGAACTTGCAACTTGCAAGTGATTATCTATATTATTTATGAAAAAAAGTAAAAAAAGGTCAGACTGTCCAATAAGTTGCTCTCTTGATATTTGGGGCGACAAGTGGTCCTTAATTATTGTTCGAGATTTAATGTTTGCCAAACAATGTACCTATGGTGATTTTCTGAAATCAGAAGAGAAAATAGCCACCAACATTTTGGCCTCACGCCTGTATTCCCTTGAAGAAAATGGAATTATTAGCAAATCGGAACATCCGGATAGTAAAGCGAAAGTCTTATATAGACTGACACAGAAAGGAATCGATTTATTACCAATAATGGTAGAAATTAATTTGTGGGCAGACAAATATTATGACCTACCAGCAAGTAGAAAGGAAGAATTGAAAGAAGTAAAAAAAGATAAAGAAAAGTATATTAAGCTGGCGGTTAAAGAACTAGGAAATTGAACCATTTATTTGGCAAACAATTGATTAGAATCCCTTAATTATCAGATCATTATAAATTCAGTTTCTTTTTTTCACGAATCGCATAATCGACGGCCCTAGCGGTAAGCGCCATGTAGGTCAGAGATGGGTTTTGAGTAGAAGTGGAAGTCATACATGAGCCATCTGTGACAAACACATTTTTACAATGATGCATTTGGTTAAAGGCATTTAGCATGGAGGTTTTAGGGTCTTTTCCCATTCGAACTCCTCCCATTTCATGATTTTCGTTTCCAGGGACCCGTTTCGTATCTATTGGTTGTATATTTTTGAAACCTGCAGCCTCATACATTTCCGTAAATTGTTGATGAAAATCTTTTAACATCTTCTCATCATTATCGTCATAAGCTACCGAAACTCTAAGTTGGGGTATCCCGTATTTATCCTTTAATTGTTTATCTAATCGAACAGTTGAATGTGCTTTAGGAATGGTTTCCCCCATCATTCCCACATTGATGTGCCAATTTCCTAGCTTTTGAGCCAATAAAGATTGCTTTAAAGACTCTCCTACTAGGTCTTTTGCATTTTCAACAATCCGACTTGCCGAAAGGTTACTAGCATAGCCTCTCAAAAAATCCGTTTCTTGTTGATATACATTTCTAAATCGTGGGATATACCCAGAAGTGGGTCTTTTACCTTCTGTTTTATAAGCTAAATCTCCATCGTATTCTGCGGTTATTCTACCTCGATAACTATGAAAAGCCATATGAGTACCCAATATTCCAGAATCATTTCCCAGTCCATTGGGGAAGCGAGAAGAGATGGAATTCAATAGGATTAAATTAGTAGCTAATGGGGAGGCATTCACGAAAATAATGGAGGCAAAATATTCCTCCATTTCATGAGTTAAAGCATTGACCACTCGAACCCCTATGGCTTTATTTTTCTTCTCATCAAAAATGATGGAATGAGCAATGGCATGCGTTTTTAAGGTTAAATTCCCCGTTTTATATGCCGCAGGTAAAGTGGCAGAATTGCTACTAAAATATCCCCCATACGGGCAACCACGTTCACAAAGTGTTCGATTTTGGCATTGGCTTCTACCCACCGACATATGGATTTTATCTGCCTGACTTAAATTGGCTGTCCGGGCTATAATGACATGTCGATCTGTATACTTGTATTTAAGTACTTGACCAAAATGTTTCTCCACACAAGATAAGTCAAAGGGCTTTATAAAATCACCGTCTGGTAATGTTGCTAAACCATCTTTATTTCCCGATATACCTACAAACTTTTCTACATAACTATACCAGGGAGCAATATCTTTATAGCGAATAGGCCAGTCGACAGCAAAACCATCTCGCGCTGGACCTGTAAAATCAAAATCACTCCACCGCTGTGTATGACGTCCCCATAAAAGAGATCGCCCTCCTACGTGGTAGGCTCGAATCCAGTCATAAGGCTTTTCTTGAATGTAAGCCTGCTCTTCGTCTTTGGTTAAAAAATGAGACGTGGCTTCGGAAAAAATGAAATTTTTGCTGGCAATTTTGTAATCCTTTTTCAGCTCTAATGGCACTTGTCCTCCATGTGGAAAATCCCATGGATTGTGCATGGCAGTTGGATAATCAGTAACATGTTTTACGTCTCGTCCTCGATCTAACAAGAGTGTTTTCAATCCTTTTTCGGTGAGTTCTTTGGCAGACCATCCCCCGCTAATTCCTGAACCAATCACAATTGCGTCAAATGTATGTTTATCTTTTACATTCATTTTTTTACTTCCAATAAGAGGAAAAGTTTTTTGAAAAATGTGGAATGGCTATTTCAGGCTCCTGTATCTCTGGATGCCAAAGTTTTTCCCATTCAAAACTATAATAACCGGTATAGCCTCCTGCTTTTAAAGCATGAAGAGCCTCCTTTACAGGGGCATTTCCTTGTCCAAGAAGGGTATATTTTTCCCCCATATCGGAAACGATGGCGTCCTTAATGTGGGTGTGAAAGATATATTTTTTTAATACATCGTACACTTGAGCGGGAGGTTCTTTTGTGATGGACCACATATTAAAGAAATCCCAAACTAGACCTACTTGAGGATGATTTGTTGCTTCCATAATATGAAGAAGCATGTCGCTTTTTATTACTTTTCCATGGGATTCCAATAGGACTTTTACCCCAGCAGATTTTGCAAATTCCCCCAACTCAATCAATGATTGAATGATGGCATTGACAGTATCATTCTCTGGTTGATCTTTAGGAAGGTCGTTAGGAAATACACGAATGAATGGGCAAGATAAATGGCTGGCAAGCTCAATGTATTTTTTTGCATCATCCAAATTACTTTGCCTTTTTTTAGGGTCTAAAAAATGCATATTGGCAGATGAACCTAAATTAACAATTTTCAAACCTACATCTTCGACTTGCCTCTTAGTCGATGAAATATTCGTCGGGGAAAATATAGAATTAGCAGGCAGATCTAAATCTCCCTTAATGCCTCTAATTTCAATTCCTGAATAGTGGTTTTCGGTAGCATGATGAATGATCTGTGAAAAATTCCATGCTGGACAGCCTAAAGTTGAAAAAGATAAAAGTGCTTTAGGCGGGGTAATAAAACGCAAGGCTGATAAGCCTAAAAGCCCCGAGCTCTGTTTTAAAAAATCACGTCGGTTTTTCATTTGTTTCCCTTGATATGACATTGAATGTAATAAAATTATTGTTATTCCCTGCCATGGAATGACATCATGTATCAGAACGAAGCATGCGAATCAGATTTGATCAAATTTTTGTTTTAAATTGAATTTGTAAACGGAATATATGTTATGAATGACATTACATCATTTAAAGAAACGTTAAAGCTTTCTTCTCCTCCATCCAATTTTAATCTCATCTTACAGAGTCTTTGGTATGATGCTAAAGGGGACTGGGATAAGGCACATGCCCAAGTTGACCAGTTAAATGACAGAGAATCTGCCTGGGTTCATGCTTATTTACATCGAAAAGAGGGCGACTTATGGAATGCCGATTATTGGTATACTCGTGCCAAGCAATCACGCCCAAGTATTTCTTTGGAGCAAGAATGGGAAAATTTGGTCTTGTTTTTTTTGACTGAATTTAAGTAGATTGAAATTGACAATTTGAATTGTAGATTTTGAAATAATCGATGGATTAATACATATGGCAGGAATATTCGTTGAACTAATTCTTTCTTGGGTATTACTTTGGTTTTTTGATAAAAGTAGTCCTCTAGCTTTGGGGATAGTTCCAACTCAAAAACGTCTCTTCGATTTGATTTTTGGCCTTGTTATCTCTTCTTTGGTAGCAGGCTTTGGATTGTATATGGTGGTTTATATCTCTAAATCAACCATAGAAATTAATTCAAATTTTACGGCCAGCATTTTTTTTGATCGTCTATTTTGGATGCTTAAATCTGTGCTATATGAAGAGCTGATTTTTAGAGGAGCTTTGTTGTATATCGCTATTTCTAAGTTTGGGATTAAAAAAGCCTGTATTTTATCATCTGTTGCCTTCGGAATCTATCATTGGTTTACTTTTGGAGCTTTGGGTAATATTCCACAAATGACCTATGTGTTTATTATGACGGGAATTGCAGGGGCTGTATTTGCCATGTCATTCGCCTTTTCAAAATCCATGTGGTTGCCTATTGGACTTCATTTGGGATGGAATGTTGTTTCCAACATTGTTTTCTCTCAAGGACAAGCAGAAAATCAATGGTTACTATCGCATGGAGGACAAAAGATTGGGGACATGTGGTCTTTCATTTATTTCATGTACCAAATTTCAATTTTACCCATTCCTGTTTATTTGTATGTAAAACTTCGGGTAAGTAAAGAGAAGAAATGATGTAGAATTAACTAGATTCTAATGGATGGACTTAATACCATTGAGGGCAATTCATCAGTATAGGATAGACATATTTGCCAATAAATACATGAATTAAATAAGTAAAAGAGCCTATTAAGTTTATAGTACACTTACTAATATTTTGTATAAGTTTCTTTAATTCACATTATAACAAATTTTAATTTTCATTTTAATATACCTGTTTTTATTATTGCAGGCCAATTGACTAGTATTCAGTGTAATAGAAAATAGTGATTGGTTTATTTAATGAAAAATAATCTGGAAAAGCCATGCACCTTGTGTGTGGCTTTTTTACTTAAAATATTTCTGACTAATTCGATCTTTGTGTTCCATGACATATTGTAAAAATGCCTTCGCTACTGGAGAGTGTTTTTTACCATGGTTCCAAACCAATTTCCATTGGGTGGTAATGGGTAATCCCTTTTGAGGTATAATAACCAATGATCCATTTTGTAACTCATTCTTTATGCCAATGATGGGCATGATGGAATAACCTAGTCCGGCTATAACAGCTTGTTTTACGGCTTCATTGGACATCAATTCAATTTTTTTCACCACATGAATTTCTTGATTCTCTAAAAATGCCTCCATCGTCATGCGTGTTCCTGAACCGGGTTCCCTAAATATAATGGGAAGATTGGAAGGTAGTTGATTCTGATTATATGCTGGATTTTGGGCTACTAGTTCCGGATTTCCAACCAAGAATAATTCATTACCAAGTAAGTCCATGTAATCATATTGATCCCCATCAATTGGAAGTGAAACTAAACTGAAATCAACTTCATTTTTCTTTAAACTTTCAATGACTTTGCCTCTATTGGTTACATCCATCGACAATTCTACCCCTTGATTTTCCTTCAAAAAATCGGATAAAAAATAAGGGATTACATATTTTCCTGTAGAAACAATCGAGATTTTTAAACGTCCGAAAAGCTGTCCCTGAAATGCCCGCATTTTGTAATTGATGGCATAAACTTGCTCAATGATTTCTTCTGCTGAAGTGGCGATTTCTTTGCCAAAATCTGTCAAATAGACCTTTTTTCCCACAATCTCAATTAATGGTAGTTCAAATTGAGATTGAAAATTTTTAATCTGAATGGACACCGCTGGTTGGGTCAAGTTTAACTCTTCAGATGCCCGAGTTATACTCTTAGTTTGGGCCACTTTGACAAAAATTTGCAACTGATTTAGGGTATAGTTCATAAGTTTTGTTTATGTATAACATTATAAATTTAAATAAATATTAATGAATTTTTAGAATTTACTTTGCGCCCAGATTTTTAACAGCCCCCCATGAATAATAAAAAACTACCGTCTATTCTCCTTCATCTTATTTCCATTGCAATTCTATTCTATCTAATAAAAATTGGTGACGACCCGGCATTCGATAAACTGAGTATTGCAAGTGCCATTTTTATAGAATTGAACCTACTTAGAATTTTACAAGAACCCGTTTAAGCCCCTAAAAATCCATGATCAATTTCGAACTTCTCATTTTTAACTTAACAAATCCAACCTTACTCTTTTTCATATTGGGCATGTTGGCCAAATTTTTCAAAAGCGATTTAGAAGTCCCTGCTGCTTCTAAAAGTTTTATTGCTCTTTATCTTTTATTTTCAATTGGCTTTAATGGCGGCACAGAATTAGCTGCCGCAGGTGTAACAGGCGAAATCGTCAAAAGTTTAGCCTTTGGTTTCGGCTTAGCTAGTATCATCCCGATATATTCCTTTTTTATTCTAAGAACCAAGCTTAATTCATATGATTCTGGTGCTATAGCGGCATCTTATGGTTCAGTTAGTGCCGTGACCTTTGTAACGGCCGTCGCATTTTTGGAAATGAATCATTTAAAGTTTGGTGGTGAAATGGTAGCCGTCATGGCTTCCATGGAGTTTCCAGCGATTATCATGGGACTCCTAATGATGAGCTTATTCCCTTCTGAAAAACAAGAAGATAAGAAAGAAAGATTTGACTGGAAAAAAACATTAAGACACTCCTTAACTAATGGAAGTGTACTAATGATATTGGGTAGTTTGCTAATTGGATTTGTTTCCGATTCCAATCAAACGGCAGGAATTAAGCATTTCACATCTGACATCTTCAAAGGATTTTTAGCCATCTTTTTATTAGATATGGGGATGGTTGCAGCCAGTAGGATTGCGGCATTTAAGCAGCAAGGTTATTTCATTTTATTATTTGCCATATTGCTTCCCTTATTTAATGGCTCTTTGGTGGCTTATTTGAGTCACTATATTACAGATAATACAGGGAATCGACTGATATTTGCCATTTTGGCTGCGAGTGCATCCTACATAGCCGTTCCTGCAGCCATGCGTATGGTGGCACCAAAAGCTGATCCTGGAATATATATTCCAATGGCTTTAGGGGTAACGTTTCCCTTTAATATCACCATTGGCATGCCTATCTTTTTTCAATTGGTTCAGTAGTGAATTGGAAAGCCTATTATCAAGGGAAGCCTTTGATTATTGCCACTAAACACCGGAAAGAGGAGGTAATAGGCCCACTACTTCACAAGGAATTCGGGTTTCAATACTTCGCCAGTGATCAAATCGACACAGATTTACTGGGCACCTTTTCTGGGGAGATAGAAAGAAATGTAAGTCACATCCAGGCAGCTAGAGAGAAGTGTCAAATGGCAATGGAAATTCACGGCGTGGATGTGGCCATTTCTTCTGAAGGGTCATTTGGTGCTCATCCTCAACTTATGTTCGTTCCTGCAGGGACAGAATTACTGATGTTCATGGATAGTAAAAATGAAATAGAGATCTCCGTACAAGTTACCAGTACGGAGACCAATTTTAACTGGAAAGAGGTTAAGGCTATACATGAATTACCTTCATTTTTAGAGCAAGTTAAATTTCCCTCTCATGCATTAATCATTAAAAAAAGTAGGGAAGATTTTTCCAACATGGAGAAAGGAATTAACGATGAAAGTAGACTCTATGAGTTAGTAGATAAATTTTTGAAAAGTTATGGATCCTGCATATTGGAGACAGATATGCGTGCAATGAATAATCCGACTCGAATGAGGCAGATTGAAAAACTCACATATCAGTTAATGGATAAAATGAATTCTCTTTGTCCACATTGTGCATTTCCTGGTTTTTCAGTCATGGAAGTACAGCGTGGACTATTATGTTCCCAATGTTTTCTCCCTACTCAATCTATTTTGAAAGTTATTTATCGATGTCAAAAATGCTTCTTTGAGCAGGAAAAACCATACCCATCAGCTAACTATTTAGAGGATCCCATGTATTGCGATTACTGTAATCCTTAAAAATCAGTATTTATTTTAATACCATTGGTCGAATAGAACTTCCCTTCATTTTCCTTTGGGCATATTGGCAAAATTATTCTAATTTTAAGCCTATTGAATCTCTTTGATTCAATAATAATAAATGGCCAATCTAACCAAGATGATGTTATATTTTCAAAAGAACGCTCAAAAATTTGGAGAATCTACCGCTTTGTTGTCAGGTACTCAATCATATAGTTATACAAGACTCATTGACCATGCTGAAAATGTAGCGGGAATATTGCTCGGAAATCAATCTGACCTGAATCAATCTCCTGTAGCCTATATGGTGGAGCCAGGATTTTCCTATGTTTCTTCTCAATGGGGAATTTGGTTAGCAGGAGGGATTGCGGTACCAGTAGCACTAGCCCATCCTTTGGAATCAATCAAATACATCCTTCAAGATACAGGAGCCAAGACGTTCATCTGTTCAGCTAACTTTACCTCCTTACTCTCAGACTTTTGTCGAGAGGCAGGAGTTCGACTGATTGTTTGGGAAGAAATGCCTGAATCAAATCCTATTTCATTACCTGAAGTAAATGTGGATCGAGGAGCTATGATATTGTATACGAGTGGTACCACTAGTTTACCTAAAGGAGTATTGAGTACACATTTATGTATTGAAAGCCAAATAAAATCTTTGGTAGAAGCTTGGAAGTATTCGGCCAATGATCATACCTTATGTGTCTTGCCATTGCATCATATTCATGGTATTATCAATGTTATTTCGGCCACTTTATACGTGGGCGGGAAGGTTGAATTTTTAGCACAGTTTTCTGCCGAAGAAATCTTTGCTCGGTTTAATCAAGGGGCATTGAATGTATTCATGGCTGTTCCAACCATCTATTTCAAGCTGATTGCTTATTTGGAATCATTGGATGAGATAAAAAGACAAGAATTAAAAACATGTATGAAAGCTTTTCGATTGATGATATCGGGATCGGCGGCATTACCTGTTTCAGTGATGGAGAAATGGGAGACATTGAGTGGACAGCGTTTATTAGAAAGGTATGGCATGACAGAGATAGGCATGGCAATCAGTAATCCTTATGAAGGTGAACGAAAGGCAGGACATGTTGGCATGCCTCTTCCTCGTGTACAAGTAAGGTTAGTCGATGAAGACAATAAACCTATTCAGGATGAAGCTGGAGAAATTCAAATAAAAGGACCAACAGTCTTTAAGGAATATTGGGGAAAAGCAGTTGCCACCAAAGAAGCATTTACCGAAGACGGTTGGTTTAAGACGGGAGATGTCGCAGAATTAGTGGACGGCTATTATCGAATCTTAGGTAGAAACTCTACGGATATCATTAAATCCGGAGGGTATAAATTATCTGCATTGGAAATTGAAGAGGTATTAAGAACTCATTCTTCTGTAGAAGATTGCTCCGTAGTAGGTTTGCCTGATGAAGAATGGGGTGAAATAGTAGCTGCCGTGGTCGTATTGAAGTCAACTGTTAGTTCAGACGAATTGAATACTTTTATGCGGAGTAAAATGCCTGCTTATCGAGTTCCTAGAAAGTATTTATTTCTTTCAGAATTGCCTCGTAATGCGATGGGCAAGGTGACGAAAAACGACTTAAAAGTATTATTTACATAAGGGCTTTTAAAGCTAAATAAAAGACGCTTGGACAAAGCAAGCAGCCTAAGCCAGTATAAAATGTGGCTGTCAGTGCACCATAGGGAACAAGTTTTTGATCAGTGGCAGCTAAACCAGCCGCTACACCGCTAGTAGTTCCCATAATCCCACCAAAAACCATAGCCGAATGTGGATTATCTAATTTTATTTTTGCCGCAATTAATGGGGTAAAAATGGTAACGACGATTGCTTTAACGACGCCTGTAGCCACACTTAATGCAATCACATCTGAGCTAGCCCCCAAGGCGGAACCCGTTACTGGACCAACGATGAAGGTTAAGGTTCCAGCTCCAATGGTTGCTAGGCTTTCTGCATCATGATATCCAAATGCTAAACCCACACAGATTCCTACCACAAAAGATACCACTAAGCCAAGTACTAGGGAAATGATACCTGCTTTACCAGCTTGTAACATGACGGGGAAGCTTACACCTAAAGCTGTGGAAACGATACAGAAGTCGCGAAACATGGAGCCGCCTACCAATTTAAAACCGCTGAAAAAAGCTAAATCGGCAATTCCTTTTTCGCCACCTGTTAATAAGCCCCCATAATAGGCAAGTATTAAACCCAATAATATAGCAATGGCAGAGCCAGGTATTTTTTTACGTAAAAGTCGGGTTGAAATTTGCTCAGCGACTAACATAATCAGAGCTATGATGAGAAAACTGGTGATCATACCATTTTTCTCAAAAAAGGAAATAAGATTCATTAAGGAGTGGTTTTAATTTTTGAAATGATGGGAACGAGCAAAAAGCCGATGATAACAATGAGTGTACCAGCTACAATGGGGAGCACTCCTTTATTGAAAGCAAGTAAGGCATTTTGACTAGCCGACATCGCTACAATAACAGGAATATACATATTACTCCAAAATCCAATTCCTTCGTCAAAGTTGGCTTTGACCCATTGCTTTTTTTGAAAATAATTATGGAGAAGAACCAGTAATAACATGGCAAAACCCACACCTCCCACATTGGCTTGAACGCCAATTAATTCACCTAAAAAATCACCAAATAATTGACCAGCTAAGTAACTAAATGCAAGTAATCCTAATCCATAAATGAGCATAATCACGAGGGCTTAAAAACGAAGATAATAAATTCTTGGATGACCGATAAGTAAATGTTTGTGCTTATTTAAATTGCTGTAACCAATTTTTGGCATCTAGCTCATTGCTGAAGCTTTTCATAGGGATGGGGGGCTTTTGGAACTGGAAAACCATTTTCATAATTAATTGTGACAAACCTGGTTCTGAAACCATGGCCATGGCACTGTATACGCTGGATAATTGCTCCTTGGAATATTGACGTGTGGCTTTGTCTGGGATAGGGGATTTACAAAGATAAATCAATAGTGGAATGGGCTTATTTTGGGTAATTTCTTTCACTAAGGCAATATTTTCTTGAATGAGAGAAACAGTTCTTTTCACAGGTTTTGAGCGGGAAAAAAGTATTCCATCTTCAATCCAATAGTCGGCAATTTTACCAGATGTGATTTCTATATTTTGTGAAATATGTATCATGAGAAAAGAATAAAACTCAATATATATTCCTTTTTCGACAATCAAAATGACAAAGAATTTATATACTTGATAAATACTCTTTTGGCAATAATCCTGTTCTCTTTTTGACTGCCGTTATAAAGGATGTTCTAGAGCCAAATCCTAAGGCCGTTCCAATATATTCAATGGAGTATTTATCAAAATTAGGATCATCCTGACGCATGACATTTAAGTATTCAAATCGGGCATCATTGATAAATTCATTGAAATTTTTATCAAATTCCTGATTGATTACAGCAGAAACTAAATAGGCAGGAACATTGATTTCCTTTGATAAATCAGCTAGGCAATAGCCTATAGTCGTAAATGGATGATTTTGAAGGAAATGATTTTCTATGGATGTCAATATGTTTTTCCCATTATGGTAGCTAACATATGTCACATCTTCTTCTGATTCTCCCTCATCTTCCTTGCCGTTTGTAGTCGTACTTTCAATGGATCTGACAGGTTCGCTTAATTGTATCCAACCAATCATTCCATAGAGAATTTTGGGTTGAGCAAATAAATAAGCGCAGATTAATAAAATTTCCAAAGCCACACTAAAAACGATTAATCGGGCCATAAAATGTCCTGAGAAGACCTGTATAAAGGTAAAAATGAATACAATAATTGTTCCTGAAAACAATAGCGTGATGGCTACCCAAAGGAATTTGTAAATCTGCTTGTTTCTTTCAATTTGATGGCCTTGGGTGTAAATTTTTTTATGCCAATTAATCAATAAATAAAATGCAGCTATGATACTCACTAATAAGACCGTTACGCGATATATGGCTACCCAACCTGGAGGGAATAACCCTTCTGGCTCATTGACAAACTCCATTCTATTTACTAATGCTTTTTTAACAAAATTTATTTTCTCTTGATATGGAAGTAAGTCGTAGGACAGTCGGTGAATTTGGTAACTGAAGGCAGGAATGAAAAGTAAAATATCTTTTTTGAAAAGACGATAAGATTGGTTGAGCACAGTTCGTATATACAAATACGTTAATGGACCAATGCAAAAAGTCACCATATTAAATACCTTAAAATAGTCTGGGTAGTGTATATAAAACCCTGTAAACGCAAGGCTATTTCCTAAAGCAGTGATGACCATGCTTAACAGTATACCGGCGAGCAGTTTGGAACCTAAGTTGGATATACTTTGTCCAAACCACAAAATCATACTGACAATGAAGCCAATGGTTGAAGCAATTACAATAAATATAAATAATTGAGAATCGGACATTTATAGTTAAAATGGAAATTTCAAATTTCTAGATATATTTTTCTCTTTCAGGTATGAAAGCAGAAGTATTAAGTCTATTTTTTAAAAGGATGTATATGTTTTTCTCTTTACAAGGACTTTGTTTTCTAGTTGAAAATTTATGGAAAAACAAGTGTAAACATTTTATTTTTTTCACTAAACCATTTTTATCATATTGCCCTAAATAGGCCTTAATTTGTTCAAAATCCTCAAAATTGAACAGTCCAAAGTTTTTCTTTGGGCCCATTTGTATCAAATTTGTACGTGTATTATAACGTACCTAACCAGGTTACACAAAATCAACAAACTAAAAGAAATTAAAGAATCTATTACCCACCTTCATCAAAAGCATATTTTAATTTATAGAACACAGGTTTGGAAATCCTTTGGCTGATGGCGGAAGGATTTTTGGTTTATGGAGATGGACAACTATTTCGGAATACTTTAGTTCAAGTATACCTGTTGGTAAAAGAAATTCAAACTAGCTGCATCTGGGATTTTACGTTTCTCAACCTGTTTATCCAATTGAAGAATTTCTAAGGTTTTAGAATTAAATGCTGGCCAATCTGGTAAACCTTTTACATTGGGATTTCCAGACTTGGCAAAATTGATCCAATAAGTAGACATGGTATTGGCTAATTCCCAATCTTCTTTTTCCCAAGGACGATTGACCAAATGAAGTGTATTCAATGCATAAGGAACCTCTCCCGTATGAAATGCTTTGAACTTTTTGTATTCTCCATATGCTGGCACTACACGTGTAAAACGATATACATATACGGGATGGACTTGAGCACTATGCAGATTGGCAAGTATAAAATTCGGAGCACCAAAAACTAAGTCTCTAGAAAGTCTATTTTGAGAATTGACAGCAACGGAATCATTGGTGGCAGGATAGTGTTTTAACAATTCGGAAGCATATTTTCCATACTGTTTTTCCATATCGGATTTGAATGCATCAGCCTTTTTATAAGGTCCCATTACGAGACCTTCGTCTTCATTCCATCCAGTCAGTAAATGGACTTTGTTTTGCTTTTTTTGATTAAAGATAACTTCGATACTTTCAGGTAAATAATACCCATCTACAATGACTCCACTTCGCATCGAAGCTTTTTTTCGCAATTCTTCGGCTGGAACAGCCCTCATTTGATCCAAGTTTTGCAAGCCTATGGATTCCATCGCTTTTTTACCTTGTTCTTCGGATTCTTTAAGACCAATTAAAGCTTGTTTCGATACCAAAGGATTTCTAGGTAATAAGCCTGCACCACTTTCAGCGATGGCTTTTTGAAAAAGCCCTTTGGCCAATGGCGATGCGATTAAACTAACGACTGCCATGGATCCAGCAGATTGGCCTGCAATGGTCACATTGTTGGGATCTCCTCCAAATTTAGCAATGTTGGATTTTACCCATTTCAAAGCTGCGATTTGATCTAATAATCCGTAATTACCAGAAGCATGCATAGGAGATTCCTTACTTAATTCTGGGTGTGCAAAAAAGCCAAAAATACCCACACGGTAATTGATGCTCACATAGACAACACCTTTGGCGGCTAATTTTTCGCCATCATAAATAGGAACAGATGCCCCTCCTGAAGAAAAACCTCCACCATGAATCCAAACGATCACAGGCTTTTTATCTGTTGTTTTTTTCGCATTCGTCCATATATTGAGGTATAAACAATCTTCATTGATAGGCTCTTTAGGAATCAGAAATTCTTCTGACCACATATAAAATGGTGCAGGTGGCGCTTGAATAGCACTGGGTCCAAAAGCCTGACATGACTTTACTCCTTCCCAAGCCACGACAGGCGCAGGAGCTTTCCAGCGTAAATTACCAACAGGTGGAGCTGCAAATGGGATACCTTTAAAAGACTTAATTCCACTTTTTTCTGATTTTCCCTGAATGTAACCTGATGTTAATTTTACCGTTAAGCCCACAGGTTCATTGGCTAATGTGGATTGTATTTCAAAGAAATAAGTAATTAGGAAAATGAAGGAAAATAGAACAGGTTTTTTCATGTGAATGGATGGTTTTGTGGCTTAATGTAATTGAATTTACCAAAACTATTTCTTTTATGGAAGTAGTTATATTCAAATGAAATAAACGACTAATCATGCATCCAGAGACCAATACTTATTTCGAGCCATTGGAATGATTTATACCCTATAAAGTTGATTTTGATAGATTAATGACTTTGAAATTGACCTATAAATTATCAATAAAAGGTTGGCTATAATGTCGCTTACCCGTAGCCCGATATAGAGCATTGGCTAATGCTCCAAATACAGGTGGGTAGGCAGGTTCTCCCATACCGCTTGGATCAATTTCATTTTTTACAAAATGCACAGCTATGGCTTTAGGCGCTTCATTCATGCGAATCATGCGGTAGGTATCAAAGTTCTTGTGCTCTGGTACTCCTTTATCCAAAGTCATTTTCCCGAACAAGGCTGTACCAATACCATCCACAACGCCTCCTTCTACCATGTTTTGTGCCCCTGTAGGATTGATGACAATTCCACAATCAATAGCGCAATGCACTTTTTCGATCACGGGCATACCATCTTTCATCTTTATTTCAATGACATTAGCAGCATAAGAATCATGGCAGAAATAGGCTGAAACGCCTACTTTCTTTGTGGACTTAATGTTTTTCCAATTCGATTTTTCTTGAACTAATTTTAATACTCCAGCATATCGTTCTGGTTCATATTCATTGTTTTTCCCAACGGGTTTTTCGGCGGCACGTTTCAGTAGTTCCAAACGAAAATCAATGGGATCTTTTCCTGCTAGTTCAGCCACTTCATCCAAAAAGGATTGTTCAGCAGCAGCCATAAAATTGGAGCGCGGAGCTCTGAATGATCCCACAGTGATATTAGAATCAATGGTCCATTCTTCTGCTAAATAATGATCTACAGCCCCAGCTGGAAAGCGATTGGGATACAATGGAGATTCAGGAATCCCTCCTGCTTTTACATGAAAGGCGATCAGGTTATTTTGAGCATCCAATGCGGCTTTATAGATAACAGAATACGTAGAGCGATATACCCCAGAAGTCATATCGTCCTCACGAGTATACAACAGCTTGACAGGGGCTTGTACTTTTTGAGAAATCAATGCGGCTTCAATCATCCAATGAGCATAGGATCTCTTACCAAATCCCCCACCTAGTCGGGTCATTTGAATATTGATTTTATCGAGAGGAAGACCTATTCTGGCAGAAAGAGCTTGTTCTGTTAATTCTGGTTTTTGAAGTGGCCCAGCTAATTGGGCGGAGTCCTTCTTCACATCAGCAAAAAAGTTCATAGGCTCCATGCAGTTATGTGCCAAATAGGGGCCATAATAGGTTTTCTCTATGACTTTGGTCGCATTTTTAAAAGCGGATTCCACATCTCCATCTTTGCGTCTGACAGTAGCTGCTTGGTCTTTTTTAGCAGCCATTTTAGCAGCATGAACAGTCGTACTTTCTAGACCAGCGGGCACGTTTTCCACTATTTTGCGGCCAAGCATATTTCGAGGTTGAGAATAGGCTTTTGCTTCTTGCCAACTTACTTGTAAAGCTTTTTTGGCTTGCATGACTTCCCAAGTAGAATTGCCAACGATAGCCACGACTTCGTTGAAACTAGCCGTGTCAAAAAAGGTTTTTTCATAACCTTCATTGAATATTTTAATCGGGAAAATATCTTTGATGCCGGGCATTTTACGGGCTTCGGAATCGTTGATTGATTTTAGTTCAAGACCAAAGGCAGGAGGATGGACTATCATGGCATAGAGCATGCCTTTCACTTGGGTATCTATACCATATAATGGTTTTCCCGTGACAATTTTCTTTAAATCAACGTTTGTTTTTGACCTACCGATAATGGAAAAATCTTTTACTTCTTTCAGTGCGATGTTTTGTGGCACCGTCAGAGTAGCTGCTAAACTTGCCAAATCGCCGTATTTAGCGGATTTACCACTTTTTTTATGGAATAGCATTCCTGCGGAAGTGCTAATTTCTTGAATTGGCACTTGCCATTGTTGGGCAGCAGCTTCCATCAGTAAATGGCGGGCTGTGGCACCAGCTTGTCGGAGGGGTTTCCAGCCTTGATGTATAGCTTGGCTTCCACCAATGTATTGTCGAGTAAAATGTTTGGTATCTAAATCCGCTTGAATGACTTGCACCTGTTTCCAATTCACATCCAATTCCTCTGCTACAATCATGGGCATGGATGTTTTTACACCTTGGCCACCTTCTGGATTGGGCGACATGATTTGAATGATATTATCCGACGTAATTTTTACAAAACCATTTATTTCATGGAGCGTTCCTGGGATAGCTTTCGAGGTATTTTCAGAGGAGGCAAAACTAGAAAAATAGGTAAAACTTAACATGAATCCTCCTCCGCTTAGAGCGGCAGATTGCAAAAAAGATCTTCGAGAAATGTGGCTTTGCTTTTTCATGGTTACACTGCGATTAATCTTATAGAATCAAAAATATACAGATAAAATGCATGAACGCTTAATTTAACCCTTTATTTTTCAAGAAATTATATAAAAGCTCGGCTATTTCCACATTGTTTAAATCTGAAAATGCACATTTCATTAAAATTCAGAGAAACAAAGATTAATGCTTGATTTGATGGGTATCACGTACACTACTAAATGTCAATGCTAACAACTTCCAATCTTGACCATTTTTTTGGTAAACTTCGGTTACGGTAAACTCCGTTACGGCAATTTGTTCTCGGACTACTGCATCTAAGGTTATACGATTCCATACGACGGCGGTATTGCCAGATATTTCAACAGCCGTATCTTTTACCGTGGCTTTTTTATACCAAATCCTGCCTGTTTTGATGATGTCAAGTTCTTCATCCTTTTTCCATGTTCCGCTCATATGTACAAATTTAGACTTGGCGTCAAATATGGCATCTAATTTAGTGACGTCTTTGTCAGACATCCATTGCCATTTATCATTGGAAAGTTTGATTAAAGTTTGCTCTTCATTGCTTTGTTGGGCCGTAGCTATCTGAATGAAAAATAAGGCAAATACGAATGTTAGGATAGTCGATTTCATGTGTCTAGTATGGTATATTTTACGTGGAAATTTTAAACAAATGTCCCAATATTATTTTTTACGCACGTAGATAAACTACTGAATTTTCTACCATTTTTACTCATTCCTTTACTAAGTGGAATCAGCTATAAGTGAAATAGTTACATTTGAGCCAAATTTGAAAATGATGGAAAAAGTAATTGAACTTAACCAAATTAGCGAGTACAACGCAGCCAATAATCATACCACACTTCACCCATTAGTGAGCGTTATTGATTTTTCTAAGGCGGATCTTCGTGATTGGGGTCAGTCCGTAAGTCGTGTCAAATTTCAATACGGTTTGTATTGTATTTATTTGAAGGATGTCAAATGTGGGGATATCGTGTACGGGCGCCATACCTATGATTACCAAGCAGGGACTTTAGTGTTTTTTGCGCCAGGTCAAGTATCTGAATTGGAGGTACCAGCTGTGCCTTATCAGCCTAAGGGTCATGGGCTAATTTTTCATCCCGATTTGATTCATGGGACTGATTTAGCCAAAGCGCTGCCTTTGTATCATTTCTTTAGTTATCAATCCAACGAAGCATTGCACATTTCTGATGCGGAAAGACAAGTGGTCTTGGATTGTCTATCCAAGATTGAATTTGAATTAAATCAAACGGTGGATAAGCATAGCAAGAAATTGATTACGGCTAATATTGAGCTGTTCTTGAATTATTGCGAACGATTTTACGATCGACAATTTATTTCGAGAGAACATGTCAATCGAGGTATTTTGGCCAAGTTTGAAGAGTTGTTAAATACGTATTTTTTGTCGGAGAAACCTCAAAATTTGGGATTACCATCCGTGGCTTATTTTGCGGATCAATTACACCTATCTCCCAATTATTTCGGTGATTTGATTAAAAAAGAAACGGGAAAATCGGTCAAGGAATTGATTCAAAATAAATTAATTGATGTGGCTAAAGAGCGCATTTTTGATGGAGCAAAATCCATCAATGAAATAGCGCATGATTTAGGGTTTAAATATCCACAGCATTTTACCCGGGTTTTTAAACAGCATGTTGGTAATACCCCATTGCAGTTTCGTCACTTGAACTAAGTATTTTTTATGCAATTTGTTGAATTAAATAATGGAGTAAAAATGCCCATCTTGGGTTTTGGAGTATTCCAAATTCCTGATGCATTCGCTTGTGAAAAAAGCGTTAGCGAGGCCTTGGAGGTGGGTTATCGATCCATTGATACGGCCGCCTCTTATGGTAATGAAGCAGCCGTGGGCTTGGCCATTAAATCATCAGGATTAACTCGCCAAGATCTATTTATCACGACCAAACTTTGGATTCAAGGTATGGGTTACGAAGGAGCACTAGCCGCCTTTGATAAATCGATGAAAAAATTGCAGCTTGATTATCTCGATTTATATCTGATTCATCAGCCTTATGGAGATGTTTTTGGAGAATGGCGCGCCATGGAAAAGTTGTATCAGGAAGGACGAATCCGTGCCATTGGTGTTAGTAATTTTCAGCCTGACCGAATCGTAGATTTACTGAATCATACGGCGGTTGTTCCGGCTATCAATCAAGTTGAAACGCATCCATTTCAGCAGCAAATAGCAAATCAACAATTTCTGCAAGAGCATCAGATTCAAATGGAATCTTGGGGGCCTTTTGCCGAAGGTAAAAATGGGATGTTTGAAAATCCTGTGTTGGCTTCTATTGCTCAAGCCCATGGAAAATCCATTGCCCAGATTATTTTACGTTGGCTTACCCAGCGAGGCATTGTTGTCATCCCCAAAACGGTTAACCGTAATCGGATGATAGAGAATTTCCAAATTTTTGATTTTAGTTTAACGGAAGGGGAGATGGAGATGATTCAGACTTTGGATACGAACGTCAGTAGCTTTTTTGACCATCGTGATCCAGCCATGGTTAAATGGCTAGGGACAAGGAAGATAGAATAATTGAATTGTTTGATTTGTGTAATTTTTAGACATTTTGATTGAATACATTTGTACACCTTTTTATAAATATCAAACCATGATTAAGAAATTCACTTTACGGATTAACAAGAAACCCCAAACCGTTGAGGTAGATGAAAATATGCCGCTTTTATGGGTTCTTCGTGATGTATTAGATTTGAAAGGAACCAAGTATGGTTGTGGCGTAGGTTCCTGTGGTGCTTGTACCGTTCATTTAAATGGTATTGCTGTTCGCTCTTGTCAATTGCCCATATCATCATTGGCAAATCAGAATATTACTACCATTGAAGGACTTGCTGAAAAGGCAGATCATCCAGTTCAAAAAGCGTGGCTGGACGTAGATGTAGCACAATGTGGCTATTGTCAATCTGGTCAAATCATGAGTGCGGCTGCTTTATTAAAAAGCAATCCCAACCCAAGCGAGGAGGATATCGACAACTTTATGTCGGGTAATATTTGTCGCTGTGGAACTTATACGCGTATTAAAAAAGCTATTCAACAAGCAGCAGCCAAGAAATAATATGAAAAAGACAGACAACACGTACAGCAGACGCTCGTTTTTGAAAGTTTCTTCGCTTTCGGGTGGTGGATTCATGTTAGGAATCTCTTGGTTGGCTAGTGCGAAACCAGAGGAAACCTTGTCGGCATTGAATGTAGAACCGATTTGGCAAGAATTGACTAGTTATATTAAAATTACACCAGAAAATGTCATCAAGATTTTTTCTCCTAACCCGGAGTTTGGACAGAATGTTATGACCTCATTACCGATGCTAATTGCAGAGGAATTGGATGTTGATTTTAAAAGTATTGTCGTTGAACAAGCCAGTTATAATCCAGCGCTTTTTAACCGTCAGTTTACGGGAGGAAGCCAGTCGATCCGTTCTGCTTGGAAGCTACTTCGTACAGCAGGAGCGTCGGCTCGACAAATGATTTTGACTGCAGCAAGTCAAGCATGGAATGTCCCAGTTTTGGAATTGACAACTTCCAAAGGCCAAGTGAAACATGCGGCCAGTGGTAAGTCAGGAAGTTACGGCTCATTCTCTACTGCGGCATCCAAATTACCTGTACCGAAGGATATTGTATTAAAAGCGAATAAAGGGTTTAGGCTATTAGGGACTCCACAGAAAAATGTGGAAGGAACTAAGATTGTTCATGGCAAACCCTTATTTGGGATGGATTATACAGAAGCTGGAATGCTCATCGCTATGACTGAGCGACCTCCTGCTTTTGGTATGCGCTTAAAATCATATGATGCTACGGCAGCCAAGAAAATGCCAGGGATTGTGGATGTATTCACCATACAGGTTTATGAGCCTACCCAAAAATTGGCCATGTTTGATACCCGTTCGTTCAATGAAGTGATTGCGGTGGTAGGAAAGACAACTTGGGATGTCATGAATGCGCGAAAAAAGCTGAATGTGGTTTGGGAAAATGCACCAGACACCAAGGAGATTATGAACAACCGCGAAACGATTGTTCCAGGAGGCTTGGAGAGTACCACAAAGCATTATGCTGACATGTTGGACATGGATAAAAAACCAGGTCAAATTCAGCGCAAAGATGGTGAGCCAGAAAAAGCTTTTGAATCGGCGAAGCATGTCATTGAGCGCACATATACCGCACCTTTTTTGGCGCATAATATCATGGAGCCTACCAATACCTTTGCTCATTTTCAAGGAAACAAAGTGAGGTTTGTGGCACCTATTCAAGGACCTGATTTCATAGCCAATACCATTGCTACACGTTTAGGTATTCCAAAAGAAAACATTGAGATTAATTTAGCTCGAATGGGAGGCGGTTTTGGTCGTAGAGCTTATGGCCATTATATGGTGGAGGCAGCCTTGATTTCCAAGCAAGCTAACGCACCTATCAAATTAGTTTACAGTCGGGAAGATGATGTGAGTGGTGGTATTTATCGCCCTACTTACCAATTGACTTATCGCGCGGCTTTTGATGAAAATAAGCGTTTAACGGCGATGCACATTAAAGGGGGAGGAATTCCAGAATCACCATTGCATGCGAACCGTTTTCCTGCGGGAGCCTTAGATAATTACATGGCGGAAAGTTGGTCTATTCCTTCGAACATCACGGTGGGAGCTTTCCGTGCACCTCGTTCCAACTTCAATGCGGCAGCGGAGCAGTCGTTTTTGGATGAAATAGCGGAATACATGGGCAAGGATCCCATTGCTTTCCGTTTGGAATTATTACAACGTGCAAAGGATAACCCAGTGGGTAAAAACAATGATTACGATGCAGCTCGATATATGGGCGTATTGGAATTGGTGCGTGATAAATCAGGATGGGGCAAGCCAGAAAATGCTAATAAAAAGAGAGGAGTTTCGGCTTATTTCTGCCATAATTCTTATGCGGCTCAGGTGATCGACTTACGAGTGAAAGATGGACAAGTGATTGTTGATCATGTTACATCTGCTGTGGATTGTGGAGTTGTGGTGAATCCAGAAGGAGCCAAAAATATGGCGGAAGGTGCAGCGATTGATGGGATTGGCAATGCATTATTTGGCAATTTGACCTTTACGGAAGGACGTACCAATCAAAAGAATTTTGACACTTATCGAATGATTCGTCACAATGAAGCACCGAAGAAAATCGATGTTCATTTTGTGGCCAATGAAACGGATCCAACAGGTTTGGGAGAGCCACCATTCCCTCCAATTTTTGGAGCTATGGCCAATGCGCTTTACAAAGCCACGGGCAAGCGATTGTACAAGCAGCCTTTCGGGAATCAGATCGGCTAGTCTAAATTGGGAATTTAAGCCCATCCTTGTAAAAGGGATGGGCTTTTTTATTGCTTTTAAAAGATATGTAACATGTCCGAAATTGGGATGAATGTTGTATTATCGCAGTCTAGATATACCATGATGAAACTAAATGCTATTAAACTGATTTCCTGTGGCTTATGCCTATTTGTGATTTTGCAAGCAAATTCCTTATTTGCTCAGGCTTCCAATAGAGTTTTAAATTTATTTCCTGCTGGGACTGTCCTTCATGCCAATATTCCTTTTGCTCAGGATACTTTGAAAAAGCATTTATTGGATATTTATTTACCTGCTAATTCAACAGGTAAAATCCCTCTGGTGGTTTTTATTCATGGCGGAGGCTGGTTGGTCAATGATAAATATGCCGATATGGGCTATATGGGAAATACGCTGACTGCCATGATTAATCGAGGATTTGCGGTAGCATCCATTGATTACCGTTGGGCTAGTCAGGCTATTTTTCCTGCGCAGATTCAAGATTGTTATCAAGCATTAACTTTTCTATGTGAACAAGCAGATAAGTATCACTTAGATAAAAATAGAATTGCTATCATGGGTTTTTCTGCTGGTGGACATCTTGCTTCTCTGGTAGGTTTAGCCAATAATAATAAGCTTCCTGAATTTTTTATGAAAGGCAAAGCTCAGAAATTCAATATCAAAGCTGTGGTCGATTTTTATGGGCCATCGGATTTAACGGGTCTGGAAAGTAGCGATGATCCTAAGGCTCCTGAAGCCATTTTATTGGGCGCTGTCCCGATAGAACGCCCAGACTTAGCTAAAAAGGCTAGTCCAGTTAGCTATGTTGATGCACAAGATCCTCCATTTTTAATTATTCATGGGGAGAAAGACAAGAGTGTCAACAATAAGCAATCCAAACTGCTGAGTGGCTGGTTGAGTAGCGTAGCTGTCAAAAATGAGCTGATCATTGTCAAAGATGCGCCGCATTTTGGACGGATGTTTGACACAGAAGAATTGAAATCTAAGGTGTTGACTTTCTTAGAAAATGCTTTAAAGCCTTAGTTTATTCTCCTAAACTGGTGATTAAAATTATAGTTCAAACCAATACTCCAAAGCAAGTCGTCGCCGGCCAGAGCAGAACGTAGTTTTTTGCTAAACATGGTCGTTAAAGTAAATGGACTTTTTTTCTTCGAAATAACTAAAGAGCCACTCACATAAGTACCGTCTATATCATCCATTTTTAAGTAAAAGAATTGGGGAGTGATTGTTGCTTGCCAATCTTTATACCAGGTAAGGTTAGAGAAAATCGTTTTAAATGATAGAAAAGTGGTGCTTTGAGTCACATCTTTTGTCAAACCTGTAGAGCCTAAATAACTAAAACCTAAGGCAATGTTTTTGTGTATGGACAAGACGGGTGTTGCCTCCCAAGCAAAAAATCTCTGGGCTTTTAAATAGCTAGTATTAACACCATTGAAATTGGCTTCTTCCTGCCGGAATACAAAAGCAGGATGAGCGCCTACACTCATTTTGAAGTTTTTTTGTTGGATGGCCTTATAGCGCCACCAAAGCACAAAAGCCCAAGGTTTTCCGTCCATGGCAAAGCGCAACATGGGATCAAAACTCAGACGACCTTTACCTAAAGATAAATCAAATAATACAGCAGGTTTGCCTAAAGAAAAAGATGGGATTAAGGATACACCATTATTGGTTGCAGTGATTTGGCCTGCAAAAAAAGAAGGAGTTTTGGTCGAATCTGTTTGAGCGAATAAATGGTTGACACTTACTAGGAATACTAGCAAGAGAGTGGTTTTAAATTTCATTTGGGTTAATTAAGAGAAATACAAAGGTCAGCTTTTTTTTAATTAAATGAAATTATGGCCTGATTTTGCCCCCTTTTAAAGGATATACAAGCTTGATATTCCATAAAAAAGGCTTAGATCCTTCCACGGTGGATTCAAAAGTTTTGTTCATGGTAGATTTAAAAATGATGGGAAAATCTTTCCAAGAAATACTGATTTCAGAGGTTAGATAATAGCCATCTTTACCATCGATGTTGAGGTAATAAATTTGTGGAGTTATACCTAATGTGGCTTTTTTACTCAATTGAATATGCGAGATGTCGGTATATAAAGTGACAAAGTTTAGCGCGTTTAATGTAGCAGGGTCTAAACCATGGGACCTTAAATAGTAAATGCCCATGGTTAAGTGCTTAGATAATTGATAACGGGGAAACAACTCAAGCACAAAATATCGATCGGTTTTTTGAACTTGAATAGAATCTTTCGAGCCAGGTAGGGGGATTGTAACAAAATTGAGCCCTAAATGAGTCCCAACATTTATCTTGAATTTAGATAGCTTGGGGCTCAGGTTATATCGAAACCAAAATAAGGAATACCAGGGTTTGGCTTCTAATGAAAAAGCTAATTCTGGATCAAAACTGAATCTTCCTTTGGAGATAGACATGTTAAAAACCGTAGCAGGTTTTTCTAATGAAAATGAGGGAACGATGGAAATACCATTATTTGTAATGCCTACTGTACCACTAATTTGCGTAGGATTTGATGCTTGAATATCTTGAGGATAGCTCTCTTTTGCTTGCAGTAAGAATAGGCAGAGAAGATAAATACCTGTGTATTTCATTTTTATTAAATTTGCTTTAAATTGTAAAATTAGCCTGTTTTGATAGCTAAAGGCTTATACATTTTACCGAAATGATTACCATTTTTTAATTGTATGGAGGAAAAGATCAAGGATAAAGTAGTAGCCATTAGGAATTTGGATTCCGTAGATGCATTTAATGCCTACAATGAGCATATCACCGTGAATCCTTGGATAAGTATCATTGATTTTTCAAATTCGACACCTAAATGTCGCGAATGGATGCGTTTGGGTTTTTACTGCATCATGTTGAAAGACATACATTGTGGAGATTTGAAATATGGTATTAGCCAATATGACTACGATGCTGGGACACTCTTATTTTTCGCGCCCAAACAGATCTATAAAGTAGATAAAGTGGGAAGCCTGTCCGTTCCCCAAGGTTTATGTCTTGTATTTGATGAAGAGTTAATTCGCGGGACTTCTTTACAGAAACATATTCATCATTATTCATTCTTTTCCTATGAACATAATGAAGCCTTGCATGTGGATGAAGAAGAAAGAAATAATGTGGTGGAAATTCTGACTAAAATTAGTCGAGAAATTAGCCCTGAATTAGATGATTTAAGTAAGAAATTAATTGTTTCCCATATTGAGTTATTATTGGATTATTGCAGTCGATATTATCAAAGACAATTTACGAGTCGACAACCCTTGCATCAACATATTTCAGTTAAATTTGCAGATTTAGTCAGAGATTTTGTAAGTGCCAGTAAATCTGATGATTATGGCTTACCTTCTGTCAATTATTTTGCAGATAAATTGCATGTTTCAAGCAATTATTTAGGAGATATAATTAAAAGGGAAACGCAGCAAACTCCTATAGAAATCATGCATCAAATAATGATCAATCATGCGAAAGAATTATTGCATGATTTTGAGAAAAATATTAGCCAAATTTCTCATCAATTAGGCTTTACTTATGCCGCACATTTTACTCGATTTTTTAAGAATAAAATGGGAATTAGTCCCAACGAATATCGGCGAAATATGAATCGATGAATTTCACCTCGCATGTTTATGCGAACCATCACATGTAGGCATTTTTTGGGAAAGACCACAGATACAATCTCCCAATCCCTTGCCTACTAGGATGCGACTTTTGTTTTTTTCTATTCGAGCTATTCTGGTAGCTTCTTGTTTCGCTTCGGCAAAATGCATCAAATACACTCTTTGTCGGCCAGGGGTTAAACGGGCGAAAGCTGATTTCAGAGCGTCATCTTCTTCCATCGCGTTTTGAAATTCCTCGGGAACCGCATATTCCTCAATTTTTTTTAAGATCACTTTGGCTCCTGATTTTTCTACTTCAATCGCTTCCAAAATATAGGATTTGATGAGGGCTTCTTTGGAAAGGATATCGTCCAAATGGGAGAATCGAATTTGGCGGCTCGACTGTGTATTTTCTCCAGGTTTACTAAATACTTTGGCAGCATCTTTCAGTAGTACACCCTTAAAAAACATAATAGCAAAGTACTCTTTGAAGCCTTGAAGGATGACTAAATTCGATTTTTCAAAAGAATAACAAGGGGAGCCCCATTTCAAATCTTCTTCTAAGCCCATCTCCAATAATATGCTTCTCAACAAGCTTAATTCTGCTTGCCATTTGTCTAGTTTAACGATGAAGGCATCTACTTTTGGGCTCATAGTCGACATTTTTTCTAAAAATAAATGGAATTTATGACATGTCCGATTTTGGAATTAGCTAAATGTTCAAAAATTTTCCGTCAATAGCTTAGCGTTTATTTATACGATAATCCATGACCAAATGGGAATAAGCCATAATTAGGGCCTTCCATGTAGCCAGGGACATCCGATTTATTATCTTCTACGGCTTTCATGTTGATAGGAGTGGTAAAGGGCATTTTTCCACTTGGATTGTATTTGCCTGTCACAATATCTAACAAGGCCTCTTGGGTCGTTCCAAAAGTAGCTAGGATGGATTTTGTTTTCCCTTTATCAATTTCTTCAATGACCCATGGATTGGTATAATTAATTGCCACGATAGTCGGTTTGCTATTGATTAGTTCATTAACATGATTCACATCAATTCGATTGGCAGATAATCTTAAATCAATTTTGGTGCCTTGGGAACTGAACAGGCCACCACCATTAGGAATTAGCCATAATAAAATAACATCGGCTTCATCCTTATTGGAAACAAATTCCACATCCGAATATTGAGGCTTAGCTACTTTGATGATGTCAGTATTTCTACCTGTATTGAAATAGGTTTCAAAATATACCTTGGTTTTCTTCTTAATAGGTAATATTTGTTGATCATTACGAAGTAAAACAATGGACTTACGAAGTGCCAAATTGGCTAAATCTGTTGAGGCTTTATTTCCAATAATCTGGCTGGCTTCTTCTACCGAAACATAAGGATTTTCAAATAAACCCAATTCAAATTTCTCTTTTAATAATTTGGCCACCGAGTTATTAATTCGCTCTTCTGATATCATGCCTTTTTTCACGGTTTCCAACAAGGTGCTAGGATCAGCGGCTCCAGAAAAAATATCGACACCCGCATTCAAGGCTTTTTGATAGCGCTCGGCAATACTCAAATTTTCTACGCCCCAAGGCATCATTTCGATGGGGCCAGTATCTGAATTGATGATACCATGAAAGCCTAATTTACCTTGAAGTAAATCATGGATCATCGCTTTATTAAATGAGAAACCCACTTCCTCAAATTCTTTGCCTTTTGGAGCAGAATAGTAGGGCATTATCGCCGAAGTACCTGCAGCGATGGCAGCTTTAAATGGTTTTACATGGTAGTCAAACATCCCTCCTGGATAATGGGCAAATTTACCCCAATCAAAATGGGAGTCTTGACCATCTAATTGAGGGCCCCCTCCAGGGAAGTGTTTCGTTGTCATGGCAACGGATTGAGCCCCTAATTTTTTGCCCTGAAAACCCACAATGATTTCTTGAATCATGCGCGAGGTTAAATCAGCATCTTCCCCAAAGGTCCCTTCCACACGCTGCCAACGGGGCTCTGTAGCTAAATCAGCCATGTACATATATCCTTTTCTCAGACCTACGGCACGCCATTCTTTGGAGGCAATCTCTGCAAATTGACGCGTCAAAGTAAAGTCTCTCATGGCAGCCAATCCTAATTCCCCAGGCCATTTAGAAAATGAGGTTACACCCACACTCAATCCTACAGAAGCATCAGTCGTCACATGATTTCTTGGGTTGGAAGCCACGATAGCCGGGATCCCTAATCGAGTATCTTCACATAAGGCTTGGAGATTGTTGGACCAATTGGCCATGATTTCTGGAGCGGCATTAGCCCTTAAAATAAAGTGGCGTAAATGAAGTTGACGAACACCCTTAGTGGTTCCTGCTGCCGACATATTGGGAGCTACTAATGGTTTTCTGGTAAACATATTCGTGTTTTGAATCAAATCTTCTTCATTAAAACCAGCATGGATGGGCGTGGCAGGGCCCGCTGCTGGCGCTCCACCAAATACATTATCGCCCCCCATCCGTGTGGTGCTAATTAACATGAATCCTACTTTTTCCTCCAAGGTCATTTGAGATACCAAATCCTTGATTCTTTCTGAAATAGGTAAGCGCCAATCCTCATATCGATCTAGTTTTTTGTTCTTATTCAGATCTTTGAATGATAGATTTTGAATGCGTAGAATTTCTACGTTTCGACTTCCTAAATTAGGTTGAACTGTTTTCTGTTGAGCTAAGATGTTGGAAAAAGTTAATAGACTCAATACTCCAACAAGTACTTGTTTAATGGGTAGTTGCGTGGTCATAAGATATGGGCTATATCGTGTAAAAGCATTAATTAACTGGTTTCTAATGACTTATTTTTCAAAATATTTAGATAATTGTTTCGCCATTCATCAAAATAAGATAAGTCGGGAGAAATAATTCAATTTGGATTCCTATATTGTAGCAATTAGATACAATATAGAATTATTGTAACGAAAAATATCGGAAAAATACCAAATTAAAAACCATTAGTCGATGAAAAAATGGATCCTTAGTTTAAGTTTGCTCATGAGTGGCTTAACTGTTTTGGCTCAACCTTCTAGGCCAGCACCTACCCCAAATGACACACTAAAGTCTGTAGAAGCTTTAGCCTCTGGGCAAGTTGCATTTCGGATTTATGCACCTAAGGCAAGTCAAGTGACGGTGTCTGGGGATTTTTCAAAGGAATTCGGCCCCAAAAATTTGAGTAAAAATGAAATAGGTGTTTGGTCCTACACCTCAGCGGAGGCTATTGCACCTGATTTTTATACCTATGATTTTACTGTGGATGGAGTTAAAACCTTGGATCCTAAAAATACATTGTTGAAAGAGGGTGAAAATGGCTATTCCAATATCATAGAAATAAGAGGGAAGGAATCAGCCTATGCCGCCATTCAAGTAGTTCCTCATGGTAATTTGGAGAAAGTCTGGTTTCAATCTAAAGTAACGGGTAAGCCTACACGTTTTCATGTGTATACACCCCCAGGCTATGAAACAATGAAATCAAAATTACCTGTTTTGTATTTGCAACATGGCGGGGGAGATAATGATGCGTCATGGTCAACGGCCGGTCGGGCTAATTTTATCATGGATAATCTTCTGGCAGCAGGTAAGTGCCAACCTATGGTGGTGGTTATGCCCATGGGACATCCAGGTTCTGGTTTTTATATGAATCCAGGGATTGAAGAAGATCCATATTACAAGCAAATGTTTGAGGAAATTATGCCCTTGGTCAATGAGAAATATCATGTGTTAACAGATCGTAATCATATAGCTTATGCCGGACTTTCCATGGGTGGATTGCAAGCTCTAAATATGGCACTTTTTGCTCCTGAAAAATTTGGCTATGTATTGCCATTAAGTACTGGATATTTCCCACCTCAACTGAAAATGTTGGAAGATAAATACGTTCAAAATTTGAAAAACCCAGAGATCAATCGCTTAAAACTTTTTTGGATTGCCATGGGAGGAGAAAGGGACATTGCCTACAAAAACGGATTAGGGGTTAATGCTGTCTTTGATAAATATGGGATTAAATACCAAACGAACACCTACGATGCTGGTCATACATTTATTACTTGGCGTCACAATTTAGTTGAATTTGCTCCATTACTTTTTAAAAATTAATCACATGAAAAAAATTGTACTATTTGCCCTTGCTTGTGTTGTTTTAATGGCACAAAATAGCCTGGCACAAACAGCTTCTGCTAAGCATTTACCCATCATAGATGTGCACGTGCATGCCATGAAAGTCAATGCTAATTTTGCCTCGGATATGTCGCCTTGGTTTTTAAGTAACATGCCAGGAACAGATCCTAATGAACCTACGCCCAAATTTTTGAATGCTGATGGCGCCATCATGTTAAAGGCTGCCAAATCCGATCAAGAATTTCAAGATGAGTTGATGCAAACCATGAAACGTTTGAACATGACCATAGTGGCTTCTGGAGATCCTCAAGTAATTCGAAATTGGAAAAAGGCAGCAGCACCTGATCGAGTTATTCCTTCTATCGGCTTTAGTTCCGCAAGTGGTATTAGCGTACAAGCTTTTGAAGATTCCTTGAAGACGGGTTTTTATAAAGTGGTAGGAGAAGTGGGTTTACAATACCAAGGCTTATCTCCTAGTGATCCATCAGTGGACAAGTATTTTGAAGTAGCCGAACGATTGAATGTCCCCGTTGCGATTCACATGGGAACAGGAGGAAATGGCATGGCTAATTTAACTTCACCCAAATACCGAGCATCGATGGGAAATCCCTTATTGTTGGAGGATTTATTAGCGAGGCATCCAAAGCTGAAGGTTTGGGTCATGCATGCTGGGTATCCGATGATTGATGAAATGATCGCTTTGATGGGTGCCAATTCCCATGTTTATGTGGATTTAGCCGGGATGATTTGGAGCTATCCTTTAGAAGAAATACACCTTTATTTGAAAAGATTAGTGCAAGCTGGTTTTGGCAAGCGTATTATGTATGGTACAGATTTAATGGTTTGGCCTAAATTGTTAGAGACATCGTTGGGGGTGATTGAAAATGCCAATTACCTTTCTTTTGAACAGAAAAGAGATATCTTTTTCAATAATGCAGTTCGCTTTTTCCGATTAGATCCTACGAAGTATCAATAGACGGAAATGATCCATGGAGAAATAAAGAAGGGCACCTATTAGGATGCCCTTTTTTATGCTAGATTTCGGATTATTTAAACTGGAAAATAAGAGGGAAAATAAAGCAAACAATAGCAGCCCAAATGGAATAAATGGGGAGGTATTGGGCAATACTTTTAGCCACTAAATTGAAATCAGATTTACCTTGACTAGTTTTCAATAAGGACTTGGCGACCATCAGTAGGTGAATGAAGATCAATAAATTACTACCTAATACGGCTAATCGGTTAGGTGTGATTCCCCACTCGATAATTCGGAAACTTATAGCAGAAAGCGCAATGCCATTCACCACAATGGTCAAAGCAGATAAACCTAATAATAACCAGGTTTGGTAGTTAGGACTTTCACTTTTTTCGGCTTCAGCTACGGAGAATAAAATGAGTGCCATCACGCCTACCAAAAGGCCATTGAAGATCAAAAGAAATTCACGATTGGTATAAGGATCTTTCCCTGTATACACCATAGCAATTAAATATATGACCAAGAAAACAAATACCACAGGGGTAAAGATTTTGGCAATAATGGGAGAAACGTTTTTGACTAAATTCGGATTTTTTTGAATCAAGTAATTGCCCAAAATAGGAGTGGCAGATAGTCCGCTAACAATCACATATTTCCCATAAAACTCTTTGATATCTAGTCCAATGATATTAAATAGACCTAAGGCTATAGCGGTGAATAATCCTCCAGAAAGCAATATAATGGCACACATTACTAATAAATCGCCATGTAATCTCAAAAACTCAATGCTTTTTTGCGTATTGGAAAGCTGTCCTTCTCCCACATAAGCATATGCCCAAATAGACCATAATATCAGAGGTAAATGGATACAAGCTAGTAGAATGGAATCAGAAGGAGAAGTATGAGGAAGTAGGTTGATGTAGATCAGTGAAAAGAGGCAAATACCTAAGGGGAGCATGATTTTAAATATAGGAAATGCTTGTTTCCAAATGAAATAGGCACTCAAGAAAGGGAAAACCACAAAGGATATATTTCTCTGAAAAAAGGTATCTTGATCTAATCCGAAAAATGTTGGAATCTGAGAAATGAGGGCTGCGCAAACAGCTAAAATGGCAATAACAAACAATTCATTTTTGTTGCCTAATGTGATGGGTTCCGATGTATAATTTAAACGTTGGTTCCAAAATTGTAAACTCGTTTCCTCATGATATTCTGGCCACAAGGCATTGATTTCTTTTTTAAATAATGCAGAATTTGTGCGGTATAATTTTTCCAGCTGTTCTGGATTTTTCAGGTTTTGTATGATCTCGCTTTTCATGATAATTGAGGCAAATAAATGTTTACGTACTGGAATAATTCGTCGTTATACTATCTTATAGAACCCAATTGTAGGCAAGCATTTATGGAAATACTTAGCGAGGCAATAACTCGGTAATTGTTTAAAAATTACATCACATTTTGTTTAGTGGCTATTTTATTCAATAAACGGCAATATGCTGTTATATAATTCCCTTCCACCAGGTAGAGAATGTTGGATTTTCTTCTCTCAGGTCTACTAGCTCACCTATTTTTGGAGTAATTACAGGAATTTCCTGCTTTTTACTATTTTCCCAGAGTAACTGTAAGGGTTCATCCCAAGGATGGATGCTTAATTTAAATTTCGAGTTATGACCAGCAAAGATTCTTTTCGCATTCAATTCTTTGGCAACAGTAAAAATCTCCTCAGGCATGAGATGGATGTATTTCCAAGCCAAATTATATTGGCCTTGTTCTATCAAGGCTAAATCAAAAGGCCCATGCTGATCACCAATGGCTTTAAAGTGACTATCATATCCGCTATCTCCCCCAAGAAATAGATTATGTTGGGAAGTTTTTAACACAAAAGAAACCCAGAGCGTTTTATTACGTTGTATACCCCTTCCAGAAAAATGACGAGCTGGGGTGGCCGTTAATTTCCAATCTTTTTCTAATTGGATGGATTCATTCCAATCCAATTCTTCAATGATGTCTGGTGAATAGCCCCAATATTCTAAATGCTCCCCAACTCCTAATCCACACACCACCTGTTTCACTTTAGGTTGGATTTTTTTTATTGTTTCATAGTCTAGATGATCATAATGATCATGGGAGATCAGCAAATAATCGATGTCGGGTAAACTTTCTGCTGGATAGGGATCGGTTCCTTTAAATGAAGCATTTAACCATGAAAAAGGGGCCGCATAGCCACTCAAAACGGGATCAATTAATATGGTTTTCCCTTCTAGTTGAAGTAAATACGAAGAATGCCCGAACCAAATCATATAGTCTGTGTTGGGACTTATTTGTTTCAAATCAGTTTTTACGGTGGGCAGTGCCACAGTAGGTTTGGTACGGATATCTTTGCTGGTCATCACCCTCCACATGGACCCTATTTTATTATTTTCTTCTGCAAAAGTGGGGGTATAGGATAAGTTTTGAAATTGTCCGTCTTTATAATTCGGAGAATTTTTAATTCGTTGTAACCTTTTACCTTTTGGGTTAGTACCCAAAACAGCTTTATTGAGGGCAATCCAAGAACCGACTGAGATGCTTGATAATATTCCTAGATAGCCTAGCATACGTCTTCTTTTCATAATTTATGGAGTAATTTAATGTTTTTGTCTAATCTTTGAACGAAATCCTTTTCTCATCTGAGGGAAAGAGGATAAATTTCGCATCAGTGAGCATTTAACATCAATTTCGTAAAACTAGTTTGATTCGGTAGGAAATATTTGTTTCACTTGAATCAACTTTGTAATCCCAATCCCAATACGGTATGATTTCAGCCTTATTTGTGCCCTCGCTTTCAGATTCAAATACCTCCATCTTAGATTTAAGTGTGCATAACCCAAGATTTAATTCAGGAATTTATCAGGATATAGCCAAATTTAGTCGATTCATTCAGGATTCAAAGGGTTCTAATAGGTATGGGGTAGGAGGGTATTTAGAGCATCGAAAGATGTATGAATCACATGAGAATTTTGCAACGAGCCAACAAGATTATCGGAATATCCACTTAGGAATAGATATTTGGGCGGAGGCAGGCACGGAAGTGTTCGCGCCCATGGATGGGATCATTCATAGTTTTCAAGTGAATGAAGGTTCAGGTAACTATGGGCCAACCATTCTATTAGCTCATCAAATCCGAGGAGAAAAAATCTATAGTTTATACGGACATCTTTCAAGTCATGATTTAGATGGGCTGATTCAAGGACAAGAAATACGTCAAGGCCAGCTCATGGCACATGTAGGAAATCCATCTGAAAATGGGGGTTGGCCACCTCATTTACATTTCCAGTTGATACGTGACTTGCAAAATTTTGTGGGTGATTACCCCGGTGTTTGTTCCCAAAGAGATTTGGATTTTTATGCTCAAAATTGTCCAAATCCAGCCCTCTTTATGAAGGATTAATTATTGACATTTAACCTTTCTAATACACCTTTTCTTTTGACTAAATTTTTATAATCCCATTGAATGGTTTTAGATTTTTGAAGCCAGTTTGTGAGATCTTGGACTGGGATATCTTGTACATTTTGAAAATAGATACCTGCCGCTTTAAACTTACCAATAGCTTCTAATGGGTTTTCCTCAAAAGATTGTCCACTCCAAAATAACAATAGAATTCCCTTTTTCAGAGAGCTATATCCTACAATCGGGTTTTCATGGATAAACCAGACGGGTATAGCATGCCAAATTTTACAACTTGCCTCAGGTAATTTTTCTGAAATGAAGTGGGTTAAAAAATCCCCAATTTCCGCTTCTTGTGGAGAAAGCTTCTGATTAAATGCTTGAATGGCAGGGTTCATGGTCGTAATTTATTAAATGAGGGACATTCTTTTAGAGTCATTTCTAGTTCAAATGTATTCAATTACCTGTAATTTTAGCTACCCTTTCGAATCAACAAATGAGCACATATAAATCCATGAAATATTTATTAACCTTCATTATCATCTTTTCAATTTCCATTTGCCTGCGGGCACAGGAGCAAAAAGCAGCCCAATATTTGCAGAAAATTAGAAATAATGAGGCAGAATTGACGGCGTTTATGGCTCAAATGCCGAAAGGTGGGGACTTACATCACCATTTTAGTGGCTCTATTTATGCAGAACCTTTATTGGAAAAAGCGATTAAATTGGATTACTATGTCAATTTGGAAACGAAGGCGGTAGCTAAGGATCAGGCTGGTAAACCGAATTGGAAGCGCTTTTCTGAGCTATCATCTGAAGGGTCCTTGGCTGGGATGAAAAATGAGATAATTCGTCGCTGGTCAGTGAAGGATTATTATCCTGGATTTTATCCTTCGGATCAATTGTTTTTTGAATCTTTTGATAAATACTTGCCGGCTCTTAATGAAGAATATGCACCAGGTATGGTAGAGTTAAAAAATCGAGCCATAGCAGAAAATGTGTCCTACATTGAAACCATGTTTTCGCCCGTTTATTCAAATGTTAACATTCAGGATTTATCAACTTATGATTCAGAATTAAGGAGCTTGGCCAACTTGTCAAATAAACAAGGGGTATTGAATTTATTGGAAATTGTTTATTCAAAGCTATTGCAAAAAGAGTCCATGAATCAGGCGATAATTTGGAACAATAGCTTCATTCAGCGGTTGCATGATAGTCTAAAAATAGACGATGAACGCTTCACCATGCGATATCAAAAGTATGTGCTGAGATTTAAAAATCCGGTTGATTTATTCAAGGATATTGTCATCAGTTTTATGGCGGCAGACCAAAGTAAATTGATTGCAGGTGTTAATATGGTAGCTCCTGAACATGGGGAAAATTCTATGAAAGATTACCGATTGCATATGTTGATGTTTCAGTTTTGTCATCAGAAGTTCCCTCGAGTGAAGTATTCTTTACACGCAGGAGAATTGGCTATGGGTCAAGTGGCGCCTGAAAGTTTAACATGGCATATTGGAGACGCGATACATACAGCGAAAGCGAATCGAATTGGCCATGGTGTTGATATACCTTATGAAAAAAACAGTTATGATCTTTTGAGATACATGAGCAAACATAAAATACCCGTGGAAATGAATCTGGTTTCTAACCGATTTATTTTACGAATCAAAGAAGATAAGCACCCCATTCAATTATATCATCAATTCAAGGTTCCACTTTTAATTAGTACCGATGATGCGGGTGTTTTGCGTACCAGCTTAACGGAACAATACGTTTTATTGGCTAAATCATATCCGTTTTTTAACTATGCTCATATCAAGGAAATGGTATTTAATAGTTTGGATTACAGTTTTATTCAAGAGCCTGAAGTCAAGCAGAAATTGCGACAAGATTTAGAGAAAAGATTTAAGGAATTTGAAGCAAGAATCCCTTAAAGCTAAGGCTATTGTAAATATATAGCTCTAGAAATTGAATTGTGGAATGGAACATCATTTTTATGATTTCTTTATAAGTGATTATCTAGATTTGTCATTATGAAAGGGTCAATATTACATCAAGTATTTACAGTAATCGGGATTGTCTTATTCTCATCTATCATTTGTTATTTTTTCACTGATATTTTAGGATATAGATCCGTTGCATTAATACTATTGATGGAAACCTCGCTTATCGCCATGTTTTTTGACGTGGTTCCAGTTGTGATTGCGGCAACATTAAGTGCACTAATCTGGAATTTTTGGTTTATCCCACCCCGATTTACTTTTCACATAACTTACTCAGAAGACTTATTACTATTTCTGATGTATTTTTTTATTGCATTGGTAAATGGATTATTAACCGTTAAAATTCGACAAGCTGAAGCGAAAGCTCGGGATAAAGAAGAAAAAGAGTTAACGATTGGACTTTATAATACATTGTTGAATTCCCTTTCCCATGAATTGAGAACACCCATAGCGACTATTTTAGGAACTGTAGATACGTTGAAAGATGAGAACAACTCTATTTCAAAGGAGCAAAAGGTTGAATTATTTCAAGGAATAGAACTGGCAAGTCTTCGATTAAATCAACAAGTTGAGAATCTCTTAAATATGAGTCGTTTAGAATCAGGGAGCTTAAAATTATCAATGGATTGGGTTGATATAACAGAATGGAGCCATCATTTATTGAGTAAATTTTCTTCAGAAGCTAATCAAAGGGATATACAGCTTGAGATTGGAGATAATTTACCATTAGTACTTTTAGACATTGGTATTTTGGAACAAATGGTCAGTAATCTGATAAGAAATGCCCTACAATATACTCCTAGTACTGTACCTATTTATTTAAAAGTATTCGTAGTTAATGATCAATTGGAATTGGTCGTTTCAGATGAGGGGCCAGGGTTTCCAATAGATTTAATTCCTTTTGTATTTGATAAATTTTATCGCTTACCAAATTCAAATTCAGGAGGAACGGGCTTAGGGCTATCCATTGTGAAAGGATATGTTGAGGCCTATGGAGGTACAATTACATTGAGAAACATGGAGAATGGTTGTGAATTTCTAATAAGAATCCCCGTTGTAACTTCTTACCTAAACTATATTAAGAATGAGTAGGTATACTGTTTTAATCATTGATGATGAGGTGGCGATACAAAAGCTGCTTAAGATAGCCCTAGAAAGTCAGGAATATACAGTTATTCAAGCATTTTCAGGGAGAGAGGGATTGGCTTTAGCGGCAAGTTATTTACCTGATGTGATTCTATTAGATATTGGTTTACCAGACCTAAATGGGCATGAAATATTGGCTCACTTACATGATTGGTATACCAAATCAATTATCATGCTTTCTGTTCAAAACGCTGAATTAGACATGGTGAAAGCCTTGGATATGGGAGCGATGGATTATTTAACTAAGCCATTTCGAACAGGAGAATTAATGGCTAGAATTAGATCTGCCATTCGTCGAAATGCAACAGATCAAATGAAATCAAATTGGACATTTCAGGATTTGAACTTGGATTTAACCGCTCGTTTACTCAAGAAAAACAATCAAGTAATTAAGTTAACGCAGACGGAATTTAATTTGTTGGTTTTGTTTGCTAAAAACGAAGGTAGGGTTTTAACGCATCAGCAAATTTTAAAAGAAATATGGGGTGTTGGTTCTCAGTTGGAGACTCAATATTTACGTGTTTACGTAGGAACTTTAAGGAAGAAAATCGAAGATAACCCCAATTTACCTAAACATATTATTACTGAAAATGGGATAGGATACCGTTTTCAAGGCTAATCTTTATATTTTTTTTACGCAAGCACCCTTCATTTTTATGCTTGTTTGATAAGGGAATAACAACCTTTGCGACAGATAAAAATGCACTATGGAAAAGGGAAATTTACTTGTATCAAAGGGGGTAACAGCCTCATCATTATTGGTTGCGCTTGGAATTATTTATGGGGATATCGGAACAAGTCCGCTATATGTTTTTAAGGCAATCGTTGGCGAACGACCAATAGAAGAAACACTCGTTTTCGGAGGGATTTCTTGTATCTTTTGGACACTGGTTTTCCAAACAAGCATCAAATACATCTGGTTAACTTTAAAGGCAGATAATCAAGGAGAAGGCGGGATATTTTCCCTGTATGCCTTAGTAAGGCGAAACGGCAAAAAACTAGTGATTCCTACTATTTTAGGAGCCACTACACTATTAGCTGATGGTATTATTACGCCACCTATATCTGTTGCATCCGCTATTGAGGGACTTGTGATGGTACCCGGCTTTGAATCTATTCCCACTGTCCCCATTGTCATCGTTATATTGTCGGTGTTGTTTTTTATTCAACGTTTTGGTACTCAGAAAGTTGGTGTAACATTTGGGCCTATTATGGTCATTTGGTTTAGCATGTTATTGATTCTCGGGATTAGTCAAATTATAGAACATCCCACCGTGATACAAGCTTTAAATCCAATTTATGGATACCAGTTATTAGTTCAATATCCCAAAGGCTTTTGGTTATTAGGGGCTGTGTTTTTAGCGACAACTGGTGCAGAAGCATTGTACTCAGACCTCGGACACTGTGGTCTAAAGAATATTCGGATAACATGGGTATTTGTAAAGATTTGTTTAATTACGAACTATTTAGGTCAGGCTGCATGGATTTTGAATCAAGGGCAACAGGTTTTAAATGGCCGAAATCCGTTTTATGAAATGATGCCTTCATGGTTTTTATTAGTTGGGATTTCTATTGCAACCATGGCAACGATCATTGCTTCTCAAGCATTAATTAGTGGGAGTTTTACCATGATTAATGAGGCGGTAAACTTAAATTTCTGGCCTAGAGTAACCGTTCGTCAACCAACGGAATTAAAGGGTCAAATATATATTCCAAGTGTAAATATTATTTTATGGATTGGGTGTATTTTGATGATTTTATATTTTCAAACATCCAGTCATATGGAAGCTGCTTATGGATTTTCCATTACAGTTGCCATGATGATGACTACCTATTTACTAAGTTATTTCTTGTTATATAAATTGAGATGGAAACGAGTTTATGTAGCGGCATTGATGCTATTATTTGCCACCATAGAGGTCTCCTTTTTTATAGCGAATGTTGCCAAGATTAAAGAAAGATGGATGTTTTTGTTTTTTGAATTATTTATATTCATGACCATGTATATTTGGTTTTATTCAAGAAAGATTAATAATCGATTCACAAAATTTGTTGATTTAGGCAAGTTTGTACAACAAATCAAAGATTTAAGTATTGACGAAGCCATTCCGAAATTTGCCACACATGTTGTGTATATGACCAAGGCAAATACGCGAAGAGAAATTGAAGACAAAATTATTAAATCAATCTTTTCTAAAAGGCCTAAAAGGGCAGATGTATATTGGTTTTTGCATATTGATAGAACAGAAGAACCTTATACACTCTCTTATTCTGTGAATGAATTAGTAGATGATAAAGTAATTAAAATCAATTTGAATATTGGCTTTAGAATTCAACCAAAAACGGAGTTTTACTTCAAAAAAATTGTCCAAGATTTAGTAAAGAATAAAGAACTAAATTTACATATCAGGCCAGATGGTTCGACAAAATATAATGCAGAGCCGGATTTTAAATTTGTCATTATTGAAAAATATTTATCCGTTGAAAATGAGTTTAGCCTAAAGGATGGCTTATTGTTAAACTCCTATTTTAAATTGAAAAAAATGGGGCAAAGAGATGAACAAGCATTTGGCTTAGACAAATCCGACGTGGAATTAGAATATGTTCCACTTGTTTATCATTCCATCGGTAACGTGGATTTAAAGAGAATCTAGTGAATAAAGTAGTCCTATTTCTTTGTTTTACCTTTCCGCTTTTTGGTCAACCAGATTCAACGAGTAAATCTGTTTTTCAATTATATGGTTATGCAGAAGGCTATTATTTGATAGACCCAATCCAAAAAACAGCTCACGAAAAAGAATCCTTTTTCTTCAATCATGCCAAGGCAAATCAATGGGATTTGAACTTAGGGATATTAGGATTAGCCATCAAAAAGGGTCCATTAAATGTGCAGATTTCGGGTATGTTGGGTTCTTATTCTTCTCGGAATTTAGCCAATGAGGGGAAGATCTGGAGGAATATTTTTGAGATGAATCTATCCTATCAAATGGCAGAAAATTGGTCTATCTTGGCTGGAATATTTCCATCACATATAGGTTTTGAATCGGCCAAAAATGCAGAGAACTGGACTCTTTCCCGAAGCTTTGTTGCTGAAAACTCACCATATTATGAGTCTGGATTAAGTATTTCTTATAAACCCAATCAATCATGGACATATTCGATTCTTGCACTTAGAGGCTGGCAACATATTCAAGATTTTAGACCAGCTATAGGAACTCAAATTACCTATGTTGCTGCTAACTCTTGGATCTGGAATTCAAGTGGGTTTATAGGAAATGAGGGGAATGGGCTTCGGCTATTCCATGATTTTTATTGGGTAATACCTTTGTCAAAAAAGGTCAAGACGGTGCTCATTTCAGACATAGGTTTCCAAAATGAATTTTGGCACGGAGAAGCTTTGATGATGCAAGTTAAACTGAGCAATAAATGGAAATTTGCAGGCCGAATCGAGCAGTTCTCTGACCGAAAGTACATTATTTTGGCTCCAGACTCATTCGTTCAATCGGCATCTATCAATGCCGACTTCAGTTTATTTCCCAAGATGCTATTTCGGGCGGAATGGAAGGTTTATCATTCGTCAAACGAGACTTCGAATATACATTCGCCAGAATACATCTTTGGAGTGGTTTTTGGGAAATAGACTTAAACTTTTCAAGCAAATTAAATCTTGGATTCAAGTATTGTATCACCTGAATCCAAGACCTATTTTAATACGCTGCAGTAAACCTTACTTGGTGATGTTTAGCTTGTTCGGCTTCATCAACGATGACAACAGCTAAATCTTCTACCGATAAGATACTTCGTTGATTGGAATCGAATACAGGGTTTTCTAAGCCTAATCTATATTGACCCGTTCTGCCTGTTTGAATTCCAGGATGCATTTCTATGGCAGGACTAATAAATGCCCAATCTAATTCTTTTTCATTTTTTAGGTAAGTCAAATAATCTCTAGCGGCTGTTGCCCCAGCATAATATTCTTGAGGGAATTCTGGCGTATCTACTAGTTGTACTCCAGGGGCAATGTATAAACTTCCAGCACCGCCGATGGTGATAAAGCGTTTCACGCCAGCTATTTTCACGGCCTCTTGAATTTTCTTAGAGCCTTCAAGGAAGTCGTGATACAAGTTGGGATTGGTCCATCCTGCATTAAAACTATTAATGACTACGTCAACACCTTGTAAAGCATGTGCCAGTTCATCCACTAGTGAAATGTCTACTTGCTTCCAAGTAATAAGTGGATTCTCATGGGAGAGTTGAGGGTTTCTAGTAATGGCAACTACTTCGTGTTGTCTATTGACAAGTTCATGTAGTAGGGCTTTGCCTACAAATCCTGTTGATCCTATTAGAGCGATTTTCATGATGATAAAATTTATTGTAATAAACAAAGTTACAGTAATGTATAAAAAAAAGGTTTAAAAATCTTTAGAAAACTGTTCTAAAGTCAAGGTCATTAGTTGACTCGAGATTTGATTATTTAAGTTAGTATATAACATGTCCAATTGGGTATTTATTTTTTTTCCAATAGGGCAATTGGGGTTTGGGTGATTTTTGGAATATCCAAAAGAAACCTTTTCCAAGGTAATTTTTAATACTTGATCTAGGTTGATTTGAGAAGGGGCTTTGGCTAACATAGTACCACCATTCTTGCCTTCTTTACTAACGACTAGCTGATGGTTTTTTAAATTAATTATTTCCTTTCTTACTAGTACGGGGTGTAAGTTTAAACTGCTGGCAATAAAATCAGATGACAAATACTCATGTTGGAATTTTGTCAACAACGTTAAAATATGCAGAGATATAGCAAACTTACCTGAAATCATACTGTAATAAATAAGGTTACAATATTAAGAATTAAAATTTAGCTTGCCAATTTTTTTGCATTTTATTTTTAATTCAGGCAAAATTGATAATCTTGAAAGGCATATAATTTGAACTTCGTTATGATACAACCAAAGGAAATTCTAGGTAGATGGGTTGAGTTATTTAATCAATATGATGCTGATGGATTGGCGGCATTGTATACGGAAGATTGTATCAATCATCAAACACCTAACGGAATTGTTCAAGGCCGAGAGGCCATTCGTGCGATGTTTCGAAGTGAATTTGAGCAATTTGAAATGGTTTGTATCGTCGAGAATATATTTCAAGATGGCAATGTAGGTATGTTAGAATGGAAGGATCCTAAAGGCCTGCGAGGCTGTGGATTTTTTTGGATTGAAAATGGACAAATTGCCTATCAAAGGGGCTATTGGGATAAATTATCTTTTATGAATCAGCAATCTGGTGCCTAGATTTATGCACATGGTTTTTGCTATTAACATGAAATTATGGATGAAAATAAAGGGATTAATTTACCTCCAACTTACCTAGGCATTCAAGAAAAGACCCGAGTATCGGGTTTTAGTATGGCATCTGATATTTTGACAGGGTCATTGTTAAGAACTTTGGCAGCTTCCAAACCGGCCTCTAATTTTCTTGAATTGGGAACTGGAACAGGTCTATCTACTTCTTGGATGTTAGATGGAATGGATCAGAAATCTACCTTGACTTCCATTGACAATGATGACGCTTTTTTATCTATTGCGAGAGAATATTTGGGCTCAGATTCAAGACTGGTGTTGGTCAATTCTGATGGTGAAGACTGGGTAATGTCTCATCTTTCCCATCGATATGATTTTATTTTTGCGGATACTTGGCATGGTAAATACTTATTGTTAGATGAGGTGTTGAACATGCTAAACCCAGGAGGAATTTATGTGATTGATGACATGATTGAGCAAGCTAACTGGCCAGTTGGACATAGTGAAAAAGCCGCCAAATTGATTCAAGAATTAGAAAATAGGAAATACCTCAATGTGACCAAATTAGTTTGGTCTACAGGACTAATGATTGCAGTAAAGAATTAAGAAAAAGGGGGAATTACGATGATTGTAGAAGTAGCAGTATTACAGGTTAGAAAGGGACAAGCAAAGTCATTTGAAGCAGATTTTAAATTGGCTAGTCAATACATTCGATCCATCCCTGGTTATCATTCGCATTCCCTTTTGAAATGCATGGAACAGGAAAATAAATACATTTTAGTAGCTCATTGGCAAAAATTGGAAGATCATACGGTTGGCTTTCGACAATCTCCACAATATGAACAGTGGAGAGAATTGTTACATCATTATTATGACCCATTTCCTGTTATTGAGCATTATCAAGAAATAATATTGACATGATTAAAAGACTTGAATCCATCGATTTTTTAAGAGGTATTGTTGTGATTCTCATGTTATTGGACCATGTGAGGGATTTGTTTCACGTTCATTCCATTGATCAATCCCCCACAGATTTAGCAGTAACGACTCCTGCGGTATTTTACACCAGAATTATCACTCATCTTTGCGCTCCTATTTTTGTATTTCTGGCAGGTAGTTCGGCATATCTGGTATTTCAAAGGTCCGAGAATAAAAAACAATTCAGTCAGCGCATGATTCTTAGAGGCGCTTGGCTCATCTTGTTGGATTTGGTAGTGGTCAATCTAGGCTTATTTTTTGATATACATTTTGGACTTATACTAATCGACGTGCTAAGTGCCATTGGTTTCTCGATGGTGATGATTGGACTATTCAATCGTCTTTCAACGAAGCAAATTTTTTGGTTGGCATTAGGTATTATCTTGCTCCAACAGGTGTTGTTGCAAATTCAACCAACATGGCTAAAACCTCTCTCATTTTTAATTAGTCCGAATGCATTCCCTTTACCTAATGGCACCTTGTTGGTGGTCGGTTATCCACCTATTTCCTGGCTTGGAATATGTCTGTTGGGCTATTCTTTAGGGCATTATTTTTTGGAGAAAACGACGGCTGATTTTTGGAAATTAGGTTTTAGGTTATGTTTCCTTTTTTTAGTTGTTCGATATTTTAATCTGGGTGGAGATGCCCCATGGCAAATAGATGGATCGTGGACGAAACAATGTATGTCCTTTTTTAATGTATCAAAATATCCTCCAAGCATTAGTTTTACAACATTGACCTTAGGCATCATGTTTTTGCTGCTGAGTGTAAGTCAATATGTCGGGAAAAAGGGGATAGAAATAGTCAGTTCTTTTGGGCGAGTACCCTTATTCTTTTTTGTCAGCCACTGGTTTGTTCTTCACCTGATTTTGTTGGCTTTGATTTTTAATCAAGGCTTTCATATCGCCGATTTAGAATTCGGATTTCAATTAAGTAGACCTAAAAAATTTATTGGTTTGAGTCTTTCCCAAGTTTATCTCGTTTGGTTTTTGGTGGCTTTACTCTATTACCCACTTTGTCGGTATTATTACCAATGGCAGCAAAGCAGAAAGAATCACTAAGGAGATTAAAGTTTTAGTTTAATCCCTCCATTAATCATGAAACCATCCAATGGGGCATAGATATCTCGGAAAGTTGGGTTTGATTTTGACCCTGTATAAATGGTGTCAAATTTGGTTTGGCGGACATCCAGAAAATTTTCAAAATTGATATAAATGGATAGTTTATGCCAAAACTTTTCGACCATAAATCCGGTGAGCCAATAGTCTTTTCCCGTGGCTCCATCGCTTAATATTTGTGGACTAAAGTAATAGGCTTCCAAGCCAATTTTCCATTTCTTTTCTAGTTCATACATGAGAACAGAATTGAATTTATGACGTGGAGTCAAAGGCTTTTCCTCAAAGATATTTCTTAGGTGTAATTGCGTGTTGGTATAGGTATATCCTAGAAAAAGATGAAAATCTTGATAGGCAATTTTTACATTCGTTTCCGTTCCTTTGGAGTCGATATGGCCTTTGGAATTCACTAAAAATTCTTTTTGCCCATTTTCTCTTGATTCCATCAAAAGTGGATTTTCCAATAGGGTATAAAAGAATAAATGATTGGCGCTGATTTGAATATCTTCCCCGATGCTCGTTTTATAGTTGAAATCGAGGTTAATACCTTTACTATTTTCTACGACATTCATTTTCTTATTGATGGGTAGAACGTTTTGGTATTGAATTCTCTCGCTTTCCTCAGTAAAAATAGTTGGAGTTTTATAGCCAAATCCTCCTCCAATTCGAGAGCTAAATTTTTCAGAAAAGTTGATGAGAGCAGAGGCCCTTGGTAAAAACTGCCATCCATAGTCATAGACGTAATCACCTCTTAATCCAGTTTCAATATGCAACCATGGCCAAATTTTAGTGGAGTTTTGTGCAAATAATCCAACAGTTCCTTGGGTGTAATTTCTCAGAGGAAATGCGCTAAAACGGATTTCGTCAAAGACATCCGTCCAGGCATTGGCTCCCAGAACCCATTCACTTTTTTCTTGATAATGAGCAAATGATAACTCGGAGAATGTGGAGTATTGTGTTCCATCATAGCGGTAATCAGGCACACTTATTTTTCGGTTAAAATAGCTGATACTATTTTTAAAGGTTAGGAGTTTGTTGGGGGAAAATTTGTGTTCCCAAGTGAATTGAGAAGATATTCGCTTGGTTTTATTTGATTCAAAATACAGGTGACCTGTTTCTATTAAACCATTGATGTAATGAATATCGCCTCCTAATCTATTTTCATAGGACATATTTAAACCCAATATGAGTTTATTATTATCCGAAGGGTACAGGTATATTTTGGGGTTTAAGGTAAAGCGTTGGAATTCAGGAATGGCAGATAAATCAATATTCCCCGGATCGTATGGCGAGTTTCTATTAAAAGAGGCAAAAATAGTTGTTCCTATTTTTTGATTTCTTTTGGCATAATAGGTATTAAAATCAAATCCTTTGGCAGAAGTAGTGTTGATATGAATTTTAAAATCTCTTTCTTCCGTGGGATTTTTAGAAATTAAATTGACTAAACCAGCAATTGCCCCTCCACCATATAAGGTAGAAGCTGATCCTTTGATGATTTCAACTTGTTTTAAATCCAATGGAGGAATTTGTAAAAGCCCCAATCCACTAGCAGCTCCAGAATACAAAGGAAATCCATCTTTTAGCAATTGCGTATATCGACCGTCCAATCCTTGAATTCGAATCGATGCATTGGCGGAGGTCGCAGAGGTTTGTTGAACTTGGATACCTGTACTTTCACTTAAAAGCATGCGAATGTCTCCAGACTTCATATTACTTTTCTCATTGATTTCCTCCCCTCCGATGAATTCTATTCGGGTAGGAATATCATGTATGGTTCTAGAACTTCGAGTAGAAGAGACCACAACTTCTTCCAATTCCTCCTGGGAAGGATTCAGAGAAATCTCTAATTGATTGATGGATTTTGTTAGCGGAACTACTTGTTGAAATGCCTGATATCCAATGTGGCTAATGTCTACTTTAACGATACTATCAGGTATTGATTGGAAAATAGCGATGCCATTGAGGTCCGCAATTTGCATTTGGGAGGCATTTTTCCAAGATAATTTAATGGTGGTATTGACTAAAGGACGACTATTCTCATCTTTGATAATGAGCTGCAAGGATTTTTGACCTTGTGCTAATTGGTTGTAAAGTAGTAGAATAAAAACGATTTTTATAAATTTCATCACAGGCAAAATAATTCAGCAAAAATAGGGATATTATCACAATTTATGAGTGGGTAAATAAATTCATATTTAGAAGCAAACATGGAAGAGGAATTTCAACTATTTCATCGAGATGGCTCTCTTTGGGCAAAAGGGCACCACGTCAATGGCATTTACACAGGTTATTGGGAATGGTATCGCAAGGACGGAACGATTTTACGATCTGGTTATTTTACGCAAGGGGAGCAATCTGGAGAATGGACCACCTATGATAAACAGGGGAAAGTGTATAAGGTGACTCAAATGAAATGATTGGGAAATACATCGAAATTGTTATCATCAATAAAAATTTATTGAAAAATATTCTAAATTTATTGTTTATCAATAAATAATCATTAAAATTTGCATAACAATTAAACGCAAAAATTGATGAAAACGAAAACAGCAAGTATTTTAGCAACCTTGAATGTGCTTTCTTGGATTGCTTACATTGGCATTTCGATAAAATGCGGTGCCATCATTTTCACTTATTTCTTAAGTTTATTTAATCAGCAAGTGGCCAAAGATCTGTATCAAGGATTAAACTTATATGATTTGATGCACGATAGTTTTGTAAACTATTCATTATTCGTAGGGATTACCACGGCTCTTTTGGCAATCAAAGCCTATGTAGCCCAATTGGTTATTCAAGTATTAAGTAAAATCAATTTGAAAAGTCCATTTGATATGGAAGTGGCTCAGTTAATGGAAAAAATCAGTTTGATGATATTAGTGCTTTGGGTACTATCCTTAGGAGCTTCGATTTACCAAGAGTTGATGGAATTGCCCAATATGGATTGGAATGGAGGTGAGGCTCTTTTTCTTTCTGGCCTGATTTTTTTATTTGCACAGATATTTAAAAAAGGAGTGGAGATTCAAGCAGAAAACGATTTAACTGTATAACTATGCCTATTGTCGTAAACCTAGATGTCATGATGGCAAAAAGAAAGATGTCTTTGAATGAGTTGTCCGAGAAGGTCGATTTAACCTTATCCAACCTTTCCATATTAAAGACAGGAAAGGCGAAAGCTATTCGTTTTAGTACCTTGGAAGCTATATGCCAAGCGCTCGAATGTCAACCCGCAGATATTTTAGAATATCAAGCATCTTAACAGAAATGGTTGCTAGAAAAGGCAAGGAATTTCCTTGCCTTTTTGTGTTTATATCAACAAACCTGCACTTGCTTGCAAAGCATATACTGTTTTAAATAGGTAAGCTTTTAGATCTAGTAGCTTCTCTGCCGCCTCCAGGGCCTTAATTTCTCGGCTATTAATCAAAAACAAGGAAGATTCCCCTTGAGAAAACTTAGACTCTTCGGCTTTCGTTAAAGCCATGTAACTCGAAACGGCTTTTTCTTGTGTCTGAATCTGTTTTTTGAGATTCTGAAATTGATTGAAATAACTATTTATTTTTATTTGAATCTGTTGTTTTTTCTGGGAAAGTTGAATGCTCGCTTCTTCCATTTTCAGCTTTGCGGATTGATATTCTCCTCTACCAGAGGATAGGCGCAAGGGCAATTCCAATTTGATTCCGTAGCGATAATTATTAGCAAATAAGGCTCCCGAATTCGTGGTGGATTTATCCTTCATTAAGTGGTTATATTGAAGGTCTATTTTGGGCAATAAACTTTGAAACTTTAATTTTTTTTCCACATTCAGGCTTTCAATTTTGAATTGATACGCTTGTAATTCTGGGTGAAAGGAATCAACTTTTTCCAAAATCGAAGGAAGGCTTAAATCAAAATTGGAAAATAGACTCATATCGGTCCATACTTCGGCAGGAATGATCTCTCGACTTAAACTGGAAGGAGCATTATTTTCTTGCCAAAGAAATGCGGATAATTGTAGAGTAGCATTTTCATAATCGACCATTTTGGTTAGGTTCTGATTGTCCAAGTACATGAATTGTGTACTAGCTTCCAAGGTATCCATAGCAGGTCGATCGCCAAGTTCCACACTTCTTTTGACAAACTCCACACGCCTTTTAGCAGCGTCTAAGTTCTGACCCGTAATTTTTAATGCTTGAAAACATTTTAACCAATGCCAATATGCTTCCATGGCATCTAGGAATAATTGATTTAATACAACTCTTTGCTCAGCAAAAGCCATTTGATTCATCAATTTGGCTTGTTGCAAGGCAGCTCTTCGTTTATCCATCAATAGGTTTTTCGCCAGAGGAATTTGAATTCCAATATAGCTAGTTTGTCCAGTGGTCTGACTTGGGTCTAGTCGGTCTCCTTGTAAGTTTTCTACCCCCGTATTGACTTCTATTCCATACCAAGTGGGAATACTTAGTTCGGGAGCATTATATTGATAATAACTGGTTCCATCCAAGGTTTTACTGGAGATGTAATGACGCAAGATTGGGTCAAATGCACCTCGAGCTTCCAAGATTTGTGCATTGGATTTGCGGATACCAATTTGTGCCTGACGAGCTACAGGATGATATTTTTCTACAATTTTTAAATACGCTTCTGGATGTAAGGTTTTGGTTTGCGCCCAGGACATATGGGCCACTAGTAAAAACCAAAGAATATTACTTTTCATAAGTGTTGCTTTTATCTAGTTTAGCCTGGTAAAAATCAGGAGGGAATCCATTGATGTTTCTCCATAATTCATACCAAAGTGGAACGTCGTTCAGTAAGATAATGCCTTTAACCCCAGCGCCTATTTTAATTTGCTTGGGCCATTTTTTGAATCGGGAGTCTTCTTGAACAATGACTCTAAATAGGCCATTGGCATTGATGGCATTTTCCACAAACAGTACCTTACCTGCAAAGGTCCCAAAACTCTGTTCGGGCCAACCACCTGAAAAAACAATAGCTGGGAAACCATCAAAAATGAAACGAATGGATTGTCCAGGCGAGATCAAAGGCAAATCCACAGGTCTTACAAATACCTCAACAGCATAATTTTCATTTTGAGGAACAATACTCAAGAGCTCTTCCCCATCTTTGATGATTTCACCAATTCCTGTTTTTTTTGATTGTACTACTTGTCCACTTTGTGGTGCTAAAATATAGTACATGCCATTTCTAATGGAATAATTGGTGACTTGGTTGGCTAGCTTGGCTACTTCACCTTTATTGGCCTCAATTTGTCCCAAACTCTGCAATCGTTCGCTGTCTGCCTTATTGATTTTTTCGTCGTATTCTTGATCCACACTTTTTAGTTCTATCTGTGTGTTATTGATTTCTTGAATGGTCTGATTTACTTTATTTTCAGACATGATTTTTTTGGCTAAGGCATTTTGTGCAGTAACATTTCGCTGTTGAAACTGCGTTTGCGAGATCAGGCCTTCTTTGTACATCTGTTGGTATCTTTCCAATTGATCTTTCGCTAAGTTTTGTTCATTAGCACTCGCTTGTAGCTCTGCTTTTTCGGCATTGATTTTTTGTTGAAGCTGAATCAACTTATTGGCTAATTGGCTTTTCTTTAAAGTTTTGGATTGTTTTAAATTCGCTATTTGCGCTTCTGTAGCTTGTACTTTTTGGATGTAGTAATCCAAGGATCCTTTTTTTGCATTTAATTGGTCTTGGGTACGAGCAATTAAATTAGGGTCTAAATAATCTACCTTAATCTCACTTATTTTGACCAAGGTGTCTCCCAGCTGAACAATGTCCCCTTCTTTCACCCACCAATTGGTAATTTTTCCAGCAATGGGGCTATAGATTTTCTGAGGTTTTTGTTCTTGATATAAGCTGGTGATATTTCCTTTGGTTTGAATGTTTTGTGTCCAAGGAAGGAAGATGATTCCAAACCCAATCACTAAAAGACCCATGATCCAAAATCTGATTTCGGTACTTTTTCCTTGTTGATAGATGAATTGAAATGACTTGAAATTTTCCATATTACAAATTGATTTGTTGGTCGGAAGCACTGACATATGCTGGGTCATTCGACACAATGATGGTAGTAGCTTGATTTTCTGGATTTAGTAAATAGCTTTTTAAGCGTTGAGCACTTGGTAGGTCTAATCCATTCCATGGTTCTTCTAAAAGCAGCAATTTTTTAGACCCACATATAGCACGAAGCAAGAGTATTTTTTTGATGATGGTTTGAGGTGTTTTTTTGCCAATGGGCTCTATGTAATGGTCAAAGCCTTTTGGAAAATGAGCAATGAAACTCTCAAAACCCAATTTTTGGGCTGTTTCCATGATTAATTCAGGACTAATTTCATTTTGACCTAAGCTGATATTTTCCCAGACTGTCCCACCAAAAATTTCTTGTCCGTGCAATAAGACACCTGTGTGCTTTCTTAGGCTCGCTAAACTATAATTTTGAATGGGAATGTGATTGATTAAAATGGAGCCTTTGAAGCTCTGATAATTCCCTGTTAATAATCGTAGTAACATGGATTTCCCTGAACCTTCTTGTCCTAAAATGGCTACTTTTTCACCAGATTTTATTTGAAAGGAAAGGTCTTCTAAAATGGGATTACCTGATTCAAACTGGAAACTCATCTGCTTTAGCTCGATTTCCAAACCATTCACCGATGAAAGTTCCAATTGCCCAGACGTTTCCATCGGGCTTTCAATAACACTAGCAATTTTCTCTAGGCCTGTGATGACATCATAGGCGCTGTCTAAGCTTGTGATGAGTTTTTCCACGGCCCCGATGACCATCAAAATCACAATTTCTGCAGCAATGAATTCACCTAAGTTTAATTGTTGGTTAATCAATAAATAGGCACCTAAAGATAGCGTGATGATGGTCAATACAACTTTAAACGTAACAAGGGTTTTGTATTGGAAAAGTAAAATATGAAAGTGTTTGGTTCTTGCTAAAAGATATTGGCTGACATTTTTATCCGTTTTTTGGATATTCAATGATGAGCCTTGACTGAACTTGAAGGATTTTAGCGTTCTACCAATTTCACTGAAAAAATTAGCCACACCATATTTGTAGTTGGATTCTTCTATACTGGATTGTATACCAACTTGACTTGTCACGTACAAGATGAATACAAGCATAAGTAATAGAGCCAAGCTAAAAACAATGAAAAATGGATGGTACAAGGACAATAAAACGGTTCCAAATAGAATTTGTACGCTTGCCATGGGAATGTCCAATAATAACTTGGCGAAGCCTTTTTGGATGTTGACAATATCAAAGAATCGAGAGACTTTTTCTGGAATGAAATATTGGTCATTTTTCATCAAATCCATTTTGGGAATCTTTAAAGCAAAGTCATAGGAGTATTGCGTGAAGATTTTTTGTTGAATGGCCTCAATGATTTTCATTTGATTGATTTGAAGAAGTCCCACCAAAAATACACCCAAAACAATGAAGAATATCAGAATGTAGATGGAGGTGACCATGGTGGCGCCCATGACTAAGCCAATAATGGACTGTACCCCCAGAGGGAGGCTTAAATTGACTAAGCCACTCACGATGGAAAACAAATAAATGGAAGTAATCTCTTTTTTATGATCTACTACCAGCTTACTAATTCGGTCGATCGGATTCCTTTTTATCATAGTTGTATATTTCTGGAACAAAATTAAAATACTTTTTTAAATAATAGTAATACTATTACAAATAAAATAAAAAAATAATTTTGAGATAGCTTTTCTATCATTTATGTTTGTGTAATATTTTAAGGAACATGGACTATTCATTAAGTTTTAAGGTCAATGACAAAATCTATTTGCGAGATCCCGAGGGTACGGAACTGGGAAAGCAAATGGTCAAGCATTCCATTGATTTAATTTTTCAATTGGGTTTTGAACATTTTACGTTCAAAAAGCTTGCTACGGAAATGAATACGACAGAGGCGACGATATATCGTTATTTTGAAAACAAGCATCGGTTGCTTTTATACATTCTAAATTGGTATTGGTCCTACATGGAATACCTTGTATTGTTTCAGTTGGAACCTGTGCAAAGTTCTAAATCGAAATTGGAAAAATTGGTGGAACTGCTAACGAGAGAATTGCCTGAAAGTGCTGGGCAGACGGATTACAATAAGAATTATTTACATCAAATTGTTATTTCAGAGAGTAGTAAAGTGTACTTGGTAAAAGAGGTAAAAGAGATCAATCAGCATGAAGTTTTTAAGCCTTATAAGGATTTATGTGAGCGTATTTCCAACTTGATACAAGCTTATGATCCACATTATTTATACCCTCATTCCTTGAGCAGTACGCTCATAGAGACGTCTCATTCCCAACTGTTTTTTAGCATGTATTTGCCCAAATTGACTGATTGTGGTTCAGAAAATAAGCAAGTTTTTGTTGAAAAATACTTGAAGGATTTGGTATTTACTTTGTTGAATAAACCCCAATAAGCTACTGTAATTTCAGATATAATCGATTATTCTTGAACAGGCTGAAAGTATTTTTTGCCAATCACAAAAAGGATAAAATTGGCACTTAGTGCGCAGAAAACCATAATGATGGCCATCGTGAAAGGTGTTCCATCAAAAAGTAGCCCTAATATAGTCGCGCATATAGATCCCCAAGCCATTTGCAATGCTCCCATCATAGCGGAAGCAGCACCCGCTCCTTCATGGAATGGTTGTAAAGCTAAACTTATGATATTAGGGAAAACTAATCCTTGGCAAGCCAAAATCAAAAACAGTAAGAAGATGTTGATCTGAATATTGATCAATCCAAATTTAGATAAAACGGCAAGTGTGATGGCAAGAAGTAATTGGAGAGGTAAAATGAAGGAAAGAACTTGTTGGCTGCTAAAGCGTTTTAAGACCCAATGGTTAAACTGGCTTGCGCCAATTATCCCTGAGGCTACCATGGCAAATATCCATCCAAATTGTTTTTCATCGGCATGGTAAAAATTCAAAAAAGTGAGGGGTGCTCCAGAGACAAAGGTGAAGATACATCCAGATCCTATTGCTCCTGAAATAGCAAAAGTTAAGAATTGTTTTTCAGGGAGTAGGGCAACATAAGAAGTCAGAATGCTTTTTACTTTAAAGGGACCTTTCGGGTGTTTATTGATTTTTTCAGGTAACCAACTCTTGATTAAGAACAAGATCAAAAGTGTGATGATTCCCAGTAATACAAAGATGATATTCCAGTCGGTAATCGTTAAAAGTAAGCTTCCCAAAGAAGGAGCTAAAATGGGAGAAACGCCTAAAATAAGCATCATGAGAGAAAGAATTTTAGGTCTTTCGGCTTCTTTAAAAGTTTCCCTAATGATGGCGTTAGGAGCAACCATTCCGATACTTCCGCCAATGGCTTGAAAGAAACGCCAAACAATGAGTTGCTCTACCGTAAAGGAAAAAGCCGACCCAAATGAGCTAATGACATAGATAATGAGGCCAATGTATAGGACATTTTTTCTTCCAAAATGATCCAAGAGAGGACCATTGACTAATTGACCCAAACAAATACCAAAAAAGAAACTGGATAAAGTATAGCCCATTTGTTCTTGAGAACAATGTAAAGCTGCAGCCATATTCTTAAATGCAGGCAAATACATATCAATCGACAAGGGGCCTATCGCAGATAAAATACCAAGTATTAAAATGATTTTGGTTCGATTTGCCTGTTTGGACATGTGGTAGGTAAGTTTTACAATTTTGGGGAACGGGACGCAAAATTAATCCCAAAATATGGTTTTCAATAGTTTATTTTAAAAGAAGATTTGTTTTCTTTGTTTGATGCACGAGTAAATCGATTTTCTTATTAATCCATCTTTACTTTTTGCGAAGCTGCTTTTGTTGACTTATCCACATACTATTATTTATCTAGGTTTGATTTCATGAAAAACATCGTATTCGGCCTATTATTTGCCATGTTGTGGTCGTCTGCAGCCGTAGCTACTAAAATGGGTATACTATCTGTTCATCCCTTTATTTTAGCTAATGTTCGATTAATCATTGCTGGGATTTTCATTTTATTGATATCCTTGCTATTTCAACCGCAGCATCGGATAAAACCAAGCTGGAAAGAGCTGAGACAATTATCCTTTTTTGGGCTTTTTAATTCGACCATATACCTGGGAGCATTCGTTATGGCCATTAAATTCGTAAGTCCAGGAATAGGCAGTTTAGCCACGGCCACCAACCCCATTTTTATCACGATGTTGTCGGCTTTACTCTTACAAAGAAAGCCTCAAGTAAAAGAAGTAGGAAGTTTGATTTTAGGCCTTAGTGGAATCCTCGTGGCCTCTTTTCCACAGTTAACATTAGAGCCAACGGTGTGGAAGGGCTTGTTGATTTTAATTGGAGGGATTATTACCGTTTCTGCTGCTACGGTATATTATGTTCGGACTGAATGGAAGTTAAATTCATTTGTTATTAATGGATGGCAGGTTTTGTTAGGGGGAATATTTTTATTACCCTTTACAGCCTTTTTTGCATCATTTAGTTCTGCCAATTTTGATCTTCGTTTCCTACTTTCTGTAGCTTGGCTTATCTTCCCCGTCTCCATTGCAGCCTTGTGGTTATGGTTTTATTTAATTGACCAAGACCCAATTTCAGCTTCTTTATGGATGTTTCTTTGCCCGGTTTTTGGTTATATATATGCCTATTTATTTAGTGGGGAATCCATTTCAGCATATACGATTATTGGAACGGTTATTGTTATTGTGGGATTGTATGTAGGCAAAAAACAAGCGCCTGTTTCGTCCAACTAGTTTGATTTTTTTATACCTTTCATAAAATTGCATTCCTGTGACTACCAACCGATTAGAAGCCTTCAGTGATGGTGTATTGGCTATCATCATTACCATTATGGTCTTGGAATTAAAAGTACCTCATGGGTCTGATTTCGAGGCTTTGCAACCTTTGATTCCTAAATTTCTATCTTATCTATTCAGCTTTATTTATGTAGGAATCTATTGGAATAACCACCATCATTTGTTTCAAGCCATTGAAAAAGTAAATGGTAAAGTTCTATTAGCCAATTTGGGATTATTATTTTGGCTCTCTCTATTGCCATTTGTTACTGGTTGGATGGGAGAAAATCACTTTGATAATCATACAGTAGTCTTATATGGAGTTGTTCTTTTTATGTGTGCTTTGGCCTTTTTATTATTAGAAAAACTAGCCGTGAAACATGAAGGACATGAATCGAAAATTGGGAAAGCGCTATCTAACAGTTGGAAGGAAAGAATTTCAACTTTCGGATATTTTTCTGGTATAATATTGGCCTTTTTTTACCCAATAGTCAGTTTAGTGATTTTTTATGGAATTGCCATTTTGTGGATTATGCCAGATTCAAGAATTGAGAATACCTTGAATCAAAAATCAGACTAGCAGATAAATCCAATATGAAATGCTAGATTTGGTAAGAATACTTCATGTTTTGGTCTCAAATTAGAAGTGCTTTTGAATAACTAATTTACATTTGATTTTAAACTTCATAGAAATGATAAAACGTCGACAATTTATCCAAGGTTCTGCCAATACCTTATTGTTTTCAATGCTTTTGGGCTCTAAAAATTCGCTTTTTGCTCAATCTGCATTGATGCAAGGTCCAGCTTTTACATGGAAAGAATTACGTGGGGGTATTTCTCTTTTTAGTGAAAGGGGCGGTACCATAGCGGTGTTGAAAACGAAAGATGGCTATGCTGTGGTAGATACGCAGTTTCCAGACCAGTCTCAGCACGTAATCGATGAGTTGAAAAAACAATCTGATCAGAAAATACAATTGTTGATGAATACACACCATCATGGTGATCATACCAGTGGGAACATAGCGTTTAAAGGATTAGTTAATCGAGTTGTGGCTCACGAGAACTCGTTGAAAAATCAGATAGCTGCTGCTACCAAAGCCAAAACAGAGGAGAAACAATATTATCCAACTGAGACGTTTAAAGATACTTGGACAACCAAAATAGGAAAAGAACGCATTAGAGCTCATTACTTTGGTCCTGCTCATACAGATGGAGATGTGGCCATTCATTTTGAACATGCCAATGTGGTACATTTGGGCGACTTATTCGGAAACAAACGCTACCCTATCATTGATCGAAGTGCGGGAGCTAGTGTGGCCAACTGGATTCATGTCAATGATAAAATACAAAAGCTGTTCGATAAGGATACTATTTTTACCTATGGACATGCTTTTAATCCAACAGAAATTACCTGTAAAAAAGAGGATTTACTGGCCTTAACGGATTATTTAGAGAAGTTAATAATTCATGTTTCTTCGGAAATTAAGAGTGGCAAAACAAAAGAAGAAGTAATGAAGTTAACTGCTGTGAATGGTGTACAAGGGATGAACGGGGATTTCTTGAAGAATAATTTTCAAATGGCTTACGAGGAATTAACAGAAAAAAATACAAAACAATAAACAACAATCATCTTATGAAAATCAACACATTATTAAAGCCGATTTTGTCGGTATTATGTCTTTTATTTGTGTCAATTAGCTCATTTGGGCAAGACGCTCCTCGTCCACCACAAAGTCCTAAAGTAACAGTTACAGGAACCTTTGGAAAAGCGAATGTCTCAGTAGTTTATAGCAGCCCATCGGTCAAAGGAAGGAAAATTTGGGGAGAATTAGTTCCCTATGGAAAAGTTTGGAGAGCGGGTGCTAACTCTGCGACCATCATTGAAACAGATGCGGATGTGAACATTGCTGGCAATACCTTGGCTAAGGGCAAATACAGTATTTATATGCTGCCATCAGAAGGGGATTGGCAAGTTATTTTCAATACAGAAGTAGGACAATGGGGCATTAAACGAGGCGGAGAAACAACTCGTAATCCGGAAAAAGATGCTTTCACCATCACTGTGAAAACGGCTAAATCTGACTTTAAAGAAGCTTTAGAGTACAAAGTGGTACCAGCAGGAATTGCCTTCGGTTGGGAAAATGTGAGTTTATTAATACCGATTAAATAGATTAAAACCTTTGTTCTATGGAAAAGCGGTCAGCAATGACCGCTTTTTGTTTTTATATCAATTGACTTATTGTTGATATTTTGTTCTAATTTGTACTTGATCAACAGCTATATACCTCATGATTAAGGCACTTCATATTTGCATCGTATTTTTTCTATTGTTTCCAGTCAAACTTTTGGCAACCGATAAACCAGCCTACCGATTGTTTAACGCAAAAGGTAAGGAAGTTTCATATCAGAAAATGATCAAGCAAATACAAAAGCAAGATGTTGTTTTAATAGGGGAATTGCATAATAACCCCATCAGTCATTGGTTAGAATTAGAGATTATTCAATCGTGTTATTTGAAACGGAAATTAGTTTTGGGAGCTGAGATGTTTGAGCAAGATAATCAGGGAGCTTTATCGACGTATTTAGCAGGTAAAATTTCAGCCAAAGGACTAGATTCTTCCGCAAGGCTGTGGAGAAATTATAAGACGGATTATGCACCTCTGGTGAATTTTGCCAAGGAGAATCAGGTGAATTTTATTGCAACCAATGTTCCCAGAAAATATGCTAGCCTGGTTTCTAAAGGGGGATTTGAAGCATTGAATCAAATATCAGCAGAGGAAAAATCTTGGATGGCACCACTACCAATAGCCTACGATGCCAATCTCCCTGGTTATCAAAAAATGATCACGATGATGGCAGGTCATGCGACGCCTAATATGCCTAAAGCCCAAGCTTTGAAAGATGCTACCATGGCCTATTTTATCATGAAAAATTGGGATGAAAATAAGCAATTTATTCATGTGAATGGCTCTTACCATTCTGAAAATTATGAAGGGATTTCATGGTATTTAAAATTAGCTAAACCAGCAATTAAAATCGCCACGATAGCGACTGTTAGTCAAAAAGAAATTAAGCAATTAGCCCAAGAAAACAGGGGAATTGCAGATTATATCATCTGTGTAGAAGATGATATGACAACGACCTATTAAGGGGTGAATTTGTTATCGTTTTTATCGTCCTGAAATTTCGTTCATTGATCATTCAATTATACGAATATTTCTCCAATCATATATAAAACACAAGTACCACTGATATTCACTCGGTCGCCTAAAAGCTCACAAGATAATTCACCTCCACGAGGAGAAAGTTGTTTGGCTGTCAATTGAGTTTTATGTTTTCTCTTTGCCCAATATGGGATCAAAGTCGTATGGGCAGAACCTGTCACAGGATCTTCATCAATGCCTGATTGCGGACCAAAAAATCGAGATACAAAATCAACTTCATCACCTGGAGCCGTAATGATAATTCCTCTGGCTTTTAGCTTGGCAATTTCAAAAAAATCAGGCTTCATGTTAGCAACTTGACTCTCATTTTCATAGACAAACAGGTAATCTGTTTTGCCCTTTAATACTTCTTTGGCAGGGATGGATAAGCCTTTGAATGTATCCCAATCAAAATCAATGTCTTGTATTTGATCTACGGGAAAATTCAACGTTAATAGTTCTCCATTTTTAGCTACTTGTAAATAACCGCTTCGATGTGAATAAAACACAATTTCGTCAGAAAGTATTCCTAGATGATCATAAAGAACAAAAGCTGCAGCTAAAGTGGCATGACCGCACAGATCGACTTCCACTGTTGGGGTGAACCACCGAATATCATATTGCTCACCTTTCTTTACAAAAAAGGCGGTTTCAGCTAAATTATTTTCTGCCGCTATTTTTTGCATCAAATCATCTTCTAACCAGTGATCCAATGGACAAATTGCTGCCGGGTTTCCAGCAAACAATTGATTGGTAAAAGCATCTATTTGGAATAGGGTCAATTTCATGAGCGTATATATTTAATCCTCAAAATTATACATCTATATCAGATTTAAATATCCATTTATCCTAATTTAACACAAACAAAAAAAGCCCCGATTTTCATCGAGGCTAGAAATTAAGTAGAAACGAATTAGTTCGCTTTTACAAGTTCGAATAATTCTTTGTCCAATTGTGGTTTGACAATACAAGAATTATCGAAGTGCATGGTTGAGGTATTTGATGTATTATAGGTTGGCCAAGTTGGCAATCCTTTATGATTAGGATTTCCTAAACGGGCAAAATTAATCCAAGCTTGACTCATTTTATCGGCCAAAGCATAGGCTTCTTTGGTACCTCCTGTCATTTCTTCACAACGAGCAATGTTATTAAAACAGAAAGGAAGTTCAACGCAGTGAATGGCTTTGTATTTTCCGTCAAATACGGGTGACTGCCATGTGAATAAATACATGTAAACAGGAGCACCGCCAGCTACTGCTGATTTAATATTAGCTTGGTCAACAGCACCTGGTCTGAATCTAGTGTCTACATCCATCAAATCAGTTGGTTTAGTATCTGCTGGGTAAGCTTTCTTTACTGCAGCTTTATAAGCTTCAGCTTTAGCGCCAAACGTTTTTTGTAGATATGCTTCTACGTCTGCCATGGAGGCATCGTGACTTATACCTGAAAACAAGGTTGGCATAAACTCATTTTTTACTGTTCCGATCATTAATGGAACATTTTTGGATAATTCCATAGCCTCAGCCGACATCGGTTGATAAGGTAATAAATTAGCATCGATACTTGGGCCCCAGCTTAATCCAAAACCACCCACTGGTTTTCCAGCGGCTCTTAATTTAGCTGCCACCGTTTGTAACGCTTTTTGACCTGCAGCTGCTAAGGTAGGGAATGGCACTTTTTGTAAACTATCTACTTTAGACTCATCGATATTTAAGGCATTTAACACTTCTTTGGTAATGGCTTGGGTTACTGATTTATCAGCCATATTTGTAGTAAAGGCACCACTTTGATTGATGGCTTTGTGGAATAAACCTTTAGCCGAAGGCATGGCCATTAAGGTATTCACTTTTGCTCCACCTCCTGATTGACCAAAAATGGTCACATTACTTGGATCACCACCAAATTGACTGATATTCGCTTTTACCCAATCTAAAGCAACTTTCATATCCAAAACAGAGTTATTGGCAGAAGTTTTGTATTTATCTCCATAGGCTGATAAATCTAAATATCCCAAAATGTTCAATCGGTGGTTGATTGACACAACTACCACATCCCCTTTTTTTGCTAGATTTTCACCATCGTAAGAAGGTAATTCTTGAGAAGATCCAGAGGTAAAACCTCCTCCATGTATCCAGAATAAAACAGGTCTTTTCTTTCCATCATTGATTCCTGGAGTCCAAACATTCACGCGCATACAGTCCTCATTAGGATAACCCCAAGAGTGATTGTACACAAATTCGGATTCATCGGCCACTTGAGTCGTAGGAGTCAATAAATAAGCTACTGGGCCATAGCTAGTAGAACTACGAACTCCATTCCATGGCTTGGGCTTATGAGCAGTCTCAAATCTACCAGCTTCTGCATAGGGAATACCTTTGTACGTGTAAATACCTCCATGTACATATCCACGCACTTTGCCGGCATCTGTTGATACCACGGCTACATTTTGCCCAGTAGTAACTTGAGCTTGTACTGACATTCCTCCTAGTAGGAATAGACCTAAAACTAAACTAGCTTTTTTCATTTTTTATATATGTTAAATTATAGAGAATTTCTGTTTTCTTTCAAAAGACTCAAAGTGTAGCTCTTTGTATCATTTTGATAATTTAGCCAAATGTAATAAAATAATTTGATTTTCTATTTTTTAGAAAATCACTTTGATAAAAACAGTTTCTTCTAAAAATTTGTCAATAAATTAGTGTTCCATTAAATCTAGAATCATTGAAATCAACCAAACATATAGCTCAATTGACCTTGGATTGTGTCATTTTTGGCTTTCATGATAAAAAGCTCAAGCTCATTTTAAGTAAGCTTAAATTGGAGAAAGACATATTTGCCTTACCCGGAGGCTTTATTCTACAAGAAGAGGACATTGAAGATGCGGCTAAAAGGGTCTTATATGAAAGAACAGGTATCCAAGATGTCTATCTAGAGGAATTTGGGACCTTTGGTAGAACGAATCGAATATCAGAAGAAGACTTTCTATTATTTTCTAGTATCGCTCGAGATCTTTATCCCGATGTGGAACCTCCCGTCAATGAGAATAATCAAAAAATGCGGATAGTCAGTATTGGATACTATGCCCTGGTTGATTTCGAAAAAGTGATTCCTCAAAAAATTGATTTGGACGAAAGCTGTGATTGGTATGATATCAAAGGGCTTCCCAACATGATTTTTGACCATCAAGAAATGGTAGAAAAGGGCCTAGAAGTGCTCCAAGAACGTTTAGATAAAAAACTGCTTTTTAATAATCTTTTACCTGAAACGTTCACGTTGAAAGACGTTCAGGAATTATATGAAACAGTCTACGACAAACCCTTTCCTGCCAATAATTTTCAGAAAAAAATATTGGATTTGAATGTTTTAGAGCGGCTCGACAAGAAATATACGGGGGCAAAAAGTAAGGCTCCTTATTTGTATCGACTGAAATCTAAATCCTAAGAATTAATAATCTTTGATAAACGGCCTATTTGAGGACAAAATTTAATTTTATATTTGTCTAAATCAACTGACAGATTATGGGCAAATTTTATGACACTATTTCAGAAGCTCACCGAGAGTTCATAGAAAAACAACATCTGTTTTTCGTTGGGACAGCGCCCCTTCAAGGAGATGGTCGGGTGAACGTATCACCAAAGGGCCTAGAGGGATTCCGAGTGATTGATTCGCATACGGTTGCCTACATGGACATCATCAGTTCGGGTAATGAAACCTCTGCCCATACCTTAGAAAATGGAAGGATAACGTTCATGTTTTGTTCTTTCGATAAAAACCCAAATATCTTACGATTATATGGCAAAGGTTTTGCCATATTGCCCAATTCACCGCTTTGGGAGGAATATGCGCCGCATTTTAATATCATTCCAAGTACACGACAAATCATCATCGGGAAAATTGATTTAGTTCAAACCTCCTGTGGATATGGGGTACCCATGTACGAATATCAAGGTGAGCGAGATATTTATTTTACTTGGGCAAATCAAATGGGCTCTGAAAAATTAGAACAATACATGGAGGAGAAAAACATGATAAGTTTAGATGGATTACCTACCGACTTAAGTCTTCAAAAGAAATCGAAATGATAGATCCATTATTTAAAAAGCTGGCATTTAAGAATCAGGCGGAAGTGCTTGTACTCGGAGCTCCTGAATCATTTCAATTAGCATTAAAAAAATTACCAGAGGAGACTCAGGTAATAAGCTCCTTAAATCAAGTTAATCAAATTGGCTACGCTTTGGTATTTGTTACCCTAAAAGCAGAAATCCAAGTATTTGCAGAAGCTTGTCGAGATAAAATTGCCGGTGACACCATTTTATGGATGTGTTATCCCAAAGGAAGTTCTAAGAAATATAGCTGTAATTTTAACCGAGATCAAGGTTGGGAACCGATGGGCGAGATAGGATTTGAGCCAGTAAGTATGGTCGCCATCGACGAAGATTGGAGTGCCTTGCGTTTTAGAAACGTACATTTTATCAAAACCTTAAAAAGAAATCCTGATCACATCATGTCGAAAGAAGGAAAGGCAAGGATGCAGTAATAATTTCAAATTCTTTTCTTTACAAATGAAAAGCCACCATTGGCTTCATTTGACCTATGAAAATTCTTACTTTGTCTTTTGCTTTTAATCGATTCGGGGCCGTATTACTCCTTTTTTTCATTATCCCATTCTCTGGGTTTGCTCAAAATGTCAATCGGGGTGCCCAAGTTTTTGAACTGAATTGTGCTAACTGTCACAACTTTAAAGATGATGGGATTGGTCCGCAATTGGGGGGACTCAAGGGGATCGTTGACAAACAATACCTGTTCGACTTCATCAATAATCCCAAAGCCTTAATTGATGCCAACGTTGCTAGAGCGCAAGACAAGTACAAGAAATTCAAATCCTACATGCCGGGTTTCAATCACTTGGATCCCAAAGACCTAGAAGATGTAATTGCATATATTTTAGAGAAACCAAGTCCAAAGATTCTCAATAAAAAAGATAAATGGGCACTAGAAAATCCCATTAAGGAAGGGATTCAATTTTCAGGGGAGAAAATAACGATTAAAAAAGTGCTAAAATTCCCTTTTACAAATACGCCACAGGTGAATACCCGCATTAATAAAATGACCTATCACCCCATTAGTAAAGAGCGTATCATTTCTGATTTACAAGGGAAAATCTATTTATTGGATGATAAGAACCAGTTAAGTGAGTTTTTTGACATTAGTAAGCATTTCCCACATTTTACTAATAAGCCAGGATTTGCTACTGGCCTTGGGAGCTTCGCTTTTCATCCACTTTTTGCCCAAAACAAGCTTTTTTATACCACCCATACGGAACCCGAAATCAAGGGCCATTCCGACTTTACTTACGGGGATAGCCTTCGTGTGAAATTACAATGGATAATAACTGAATGGACTTTAGATGATCCTAATGCTAAGACGCTAAAGGGAAAGTCGCGAGAAGTCATGCGTGTCAATGTTATTGACCAAGTGCACGGTATGCAAGAAATCACCTTTGACCCTTATGCCAAACTGGGAGATTCTGATTTTGGACTCATGTATATTGGTTTAGGAGATGGAGGGGCATTGGAACAAAGAAGAGGTTTTATCCCAAATAATAGTGAGCATGCTTGGGGCAAAGTTTTACGTATTGATCCCCTTGGTCGAAATAGCCAAAATGGCAAATACGGCATTCCTGCCTCCAATCCATTTGTTGGTAAAAAAGGACTTGATGAAGTGTTTGCGCAAGGTTTCCGAAATCCGAATCGGATCTCTTGGTTGAAAGATGGAAGAATTATCGTTTCTAATATTGGTCAAAGACATATTGAATCCCTATACCTGTTGAAAGCCGGTAAAAACTATGGTTGGCCTTTGCGAGAAGGGACCTTTGCCATAGACTCTACCATGAGTACCAATACGGTATTCCCGCTACCTAAAAATGATGCAAAAATGGGATATACCTATCCAATTGCTCAATTTGATCATGATGAGGGAAATGCCATCATGGGAGGCTTTGAGTATACGGGGAAATTGATTCCAAGCCTAGGAGGAAAATACATTTTTGGGGAAATAGTTCGAGGTCGAGTATTTTATATTCCTACTTCAGAAATCAAAGAAGGTTCTCAAACACGCATTCGCGAATTGAAACTGCAAATGGATGGTTTACCTGTTACCTTGAAAGAACTGGTGAAAGCAAATAAAGTAGATCTTAGATTTGGTCAGGATGCACAAGGGGAAATCTATATCATTACCAAGACAGATGGCATGTTATACCAAATTGTTCCCAGTTTGTGATATACGTCACGTAGGCTTACTTTTTAATTAGTTTTTTTTGTGGAAATAAATGGATTATGACACCATCGATTTCGATTGACACATTAATTGAGAAGTTGAATCATCAAGATGAGCTGTTGCTTCTGGATATTCGAAGCAAAGAAGAGTTTGAATCTAAACACATTCCCAAGGCCATTCATATACCAGGAGAAGAACTCCCGCATGGTTTACCGTTACATGCAGATCAAGTTCTTTTGGTGACTATTTGTGGGAAGGGTGGAGGTAGGTCAGAACAGGCTGCTCAAAAATTGATTTTTCTGGGTTTTCAGGCTAAATTTTTAGAAGGAGGTACTCATGAATGGTTTGAAAAAGGTATTTAGCGTGATTGTTTTCAACGGATTTGTCATGTCAAAATATCTTTCAAAAATTTCATGAAATAAGCTGAACGTACATGGACCAATTTTAAGAGAAATAGATTAATATTGGAAAATATTGATTGTCTCTAAACATAAAATAGAATTGTCATGATAAGAAAAGCAAATGCCGTTTGGCAAGGAACGGGTAAAGAGGGTAAAGGCGTACTTACTACCCAAAGTGGTGTATTAAATCACACCCAATATTCCTTCAACACTCGATTTGAAGATGGGATCGGTACCAACCCAGAAGAATTAGTAGCGGCAGCTCACGCGGGTTGTTTTGCTATGAAACTTAGTTTTAATCTAACGGGTGCAGGATTTCCTCCTAAAGTATTGGATGTGCAAGGAGAAATTAAAATGGAAGAAGGCTCCATCATTGAATCTCGATTGATATTAAAAGCGACTGTGCCAGGTATTGACCAAGATACTTTTTTAGCTCAAGTAAAAGATGCGGAGGCGAATTGCCCCATTTCACGATTATTAAAAACGACAATTGTGGTAGACTCCACACTGCAAGGGTAAAGGTAGAGGTTTAACATGTTAGACCTTTTCTCGTTCATAGTTTTAGGCTTACCATGGTAAGCCTTTTTCTTTTTCCCTCGATTAAAAAAAAGGATGATTTCAGTAAGAAATCAAATGTTATTACTTTTAGAAATAGTATCACAAAACCGGAATTTATCCCATGAAAGAAAACGCTTCCAACCGCAGGAAATTTTTGCAAGATGCCAGCCTTTTATCAAGTCTTGCATTTATGCCATCCATTCATAGTCCCATCAAAGATGGTACCTCCTTGTTTGTTCCTAAAGTTCAAGAAAAGATCATTGCACCACGTTTAAAATTTGGTGTTATTGGAATCAATCATGGTCATATTTACACCATGGCTAATTCCATCATTCGTGGTGGTGGAGAATTTGTATCCTACTATGCGAAGGAGCCAGATTTAATAAAGGAATTTGCTAAAAAATACCCTACGGCTAAATTGGTAAAAAGTGAAGCAGAGATTTTAGGAGACCCTTCTATTCAATTGGTTCTTAGTTCCATTACTCCTGTAGAAAGAGCGCCATTGGGTATTCGTGTCATGAAATCCGGGAAGGATTACATGGTGGATAAACCGGGCATTACTACGTTAGAACAATTGGCAGAAGTTCGCAAGGTTCAAAAAGAAACCAAAAGAATTTATTCCATTTCTTATTCTGAGCGATTTGAAAATAAAGCGACTGAAAAGGCTAGTCAATTAGCTCAAACAGGGATAATTGGTAAAGTGGTTCAAACCTTAGGTACTGGTCCTCACCGGATGAGTATTCCTTCTAGACCTTCCTGGTTTTTTGATAAGAAATATTACGGTGGTATTATCACGGACATTGGTTCTCATCAAGTAGATCAATTTTTACACTTTACTAAATCTACACATGGAGAGGTGGTGGCCTCTCAAGTAGCCAATCATAAATATCCTCAATACCCTAATTTTGAAGATTTTGGAGATTTGATGTTACGCGGGAATGGAGGTTCAGGGTATATTCGTGTGGATTGGTTTACTCCAGATGGGTTAAATACTTGGGGAGATGGTCGACTGACAATTTTGGGTACGGAAGGCTATATGGAAGTTCGAAAAAATACAGATATCGCCTCTCCGCATGGTACAGGAAGTCATTTGTATTTAGTGACGAATAAAGAAACATTGTATATCGACTGTAAGAATGTAGAGCTTCCACATGGAGAGTTACTCGTGAATGATGTGTTAAATAGAACCGAAACTGCGATGACTCAAGACCATTGTTTCTTAGCAACCGAACTAGCACTTATTGCTCAAAAACAAGCGACTAAAATATCAGCTAAATCATGAAAAGGAGAAAATTTATCAATAACATTGCCTTAGGAGCTGTGGGCACATTAGGCTTTCCAACGATTGTTCCTGCCCATGTTTTGGGAGGAAAAGATGCTCCAAGCAACAAAATTAATATAGGCCAAATTGGTTGTGGACGTATTGCTCGTACACATGATTTACCAAGTACTTGGAGATATGAAAAGGCTAGAATTATGGCCGTTTGTGATTTGGATAGAAACCGTACTGAAGACACTAAAAAGTTAGTAGAAGAATATTATATCAAGAAAACGGGTCAAAGCAATTACATCGATGTTAAGATGTACGACGATTACCGTGAAATGTTGTTGAACAAAGACATTGATGCGGTCATGATTAGTACGCCAGACTTTTGGCATGCGCAACCTGCCATGGAAGCAGCCTTAGCTGGGAAAGATATTTACCTTCAAAAACCCACATCTTTGACTATTAAAGAAGGTCGTCAATTAGCCGAGGTCATCAAAAAAACAGGTAGAATTTTACAAGTGGGGACACAGCAACGTTCCAGTAGTCAATTCAGAAGAGCAGCGGAATTAGTGAGAAATGGTCGAATTGGTAAGTTGCACACCGTTAAAGTAGGACTTCCAGGAGATCCAAGTGGCCCTGTGGTACAAGCTATGCCAGTACCAAAAGGCTTTAATTATGAGATGTGGTTAGGCTCAACGCCCTACATTCCTTATACGGAGTTAAGTGTACACCCTCAAGTGGGTTATGATAGACCAGGTTGGTTGCGCATGGAACAATTTGGTGCTGGAATGATCACAGGTTGGGGACAACATCACTATGATTCTGCAGCCTGGGGTATGGACACAGAATTAACGGGTCCTATTTCAGTGGAGGCTGTAGCCGAATTTCCTAAATCGGGTGTTTGGGATGTGCATGGTGATTTTATGGCAAAGGCAGAATATGCCAATGGAATAACCATGTATACCAGCGGAGGCTTCCCTAATGGTATTCGATATGAAGGAACAGAAGGTTGGATATTTGTGTCAAGAGGAGACTATTCGGCAACACCGAGTGATCCTACGTCTAAAGTAAGAGCGAAAGCAATAGATGCTTCCAATCCAGCTATTTTAGAATCAGTAATTGGCGAAAAAGAGATTCATTTGTACCATTCAGATGAGCAACATGGCAACTGGCTAGATTGTATAGAAAGTAGAAAAGAACCTATCTCTCCTATTGAAATTGGCCATAGAGCATGTACGGTTTGTTTGATCACCCATGTGGCTATGAAACTTCCACGCAAGCTGAATTGGGATGCTAAAAAAGAGCAATTTATCAATGATGCAGAAGCAAATCGCTTTTTAAGTCGTACGCAAAGAGCTCCCTATGGTACTGACCGAATAAAATATTAGTTAAATAGGACTTGAGGTTTATTTGGTTGAATAAAACGCCCCTAATTTCAGGGGCGTTTTTTATGATAGTCCCTAATGGAGATGGAGGTAATAAATTTTAACTAAAAAAATAGTTATAAATATTTTGTAACTAAAAAATTAGTTATACATTTGGTCCAACAAAAGGAAGAACTATGAAAAAACTAACCCAAGCAGAAGAGCAAATTATGCAGGTTATCTGGACCTTACCAGAAGGAGGATTTCTCAAAGATATTATTGAGAACTTACCTGAGCCTAAGCCCCATTCCAACACCATTGCTACTCTATTAAAAATTTTGGTTGAAAAGGATTTTGTTGGAATCAATAATCCCAATCGAAATAACCTCTATTTTGCGAAGGTCACAAAGCAGGAATATTCTGGTCAGCGTATAGCTGGTTTGGCTGAATCTTTTTTTGAAGGATCATATACGAACGTGGTATCTTTTCTGGTCGATAAAAAGCAGATGTCTATTGAAGATTTAGAATTGTTATTAAGCCAATTAAAATCTAAAAACGATGATGAATAATGCCTTATTAATCTATCTGTTGAAAAGTAGCCTACTTTCTGGGATCTTCTATGGCTATTATGTGTTGGTACTTCGGAATAATCGATTCCATACCTACAATCGATTTTATTTGTTAGTCAGTATGCTTTTAAGCGTACTTGTTCCTTGTTTCCAATTCTCTTTTTTTTCCTTCGACGAAGCTGAAGTGGCTGGAGCTGGCAAAGCCATATATTTGCTATCGGCCTCTGCCAAGTCTGCCCCTGAACAGTTTTTATGGATGAATTTACCTTGGTTGGAATATGGTATATGGACTTTTTATTTGATTTCAATAGGTCTGTTGAGCTACTTTTTATATCAAGTTATCAAGATTTATCAGATGAAAAGGAGAAATCCAAGCATTCCCATGGAAGGTTTTGAATTCATTGAAACCGATGAAGAGGATGCTCCGTTTTCATTCCTACAGTTCCTTTTTTGGAAAAAATCCATCTCCATTTCTGAACCCAATGGCCAAGCTATTTTTAAGCATGAATTAACGCACATTCAGCAAAGGCACACCATTGATCGAGTTATTTGTCAAATCATCACTTCCTTATTTTGGATCAATCCTTTTTATTGGTTGATGCATAAAGAATTACAAAATATCCATGAATTTATTGCTGATCGCGAAGCGGTTGGAAGCAATAATGTGAATGCTTTTGCCCAAATGATCTTACAATCGCACTACGGAAATCACTTTTTAAACCCCGGACACTCATTTTATTATTCATCTATTAAACGAAGAATTGTCATGTTAACAACATCCAAAAATACGCCATATGCCTACCTAAGAAAGGTTTTGGCCCTTCCTTTGGCATTAATGGCCATAGGTATTTTCTCCATTCAGGTAACTGCTCAAGAGAAAAATGAAGCGCTTAGTCCTAGTAAAATAGGGATTTCCTTTAGCAAAAATGCTCCCGTTAAACCTGCCATTAGAAAAAAGGCACCCAACAAGGATTTACCTCCGCCTCCACCGCCACCCTTGGCTGTTAGAGTGATTCCAACAGCACCTGGCGTGCCTCCAGCTCCACCTGTCAATCCTCTGTATGTAGTCGATGGCAAGATTGAACGCACTTTGGTTCTTAGTAAAATGAACCCTAATGATATCCAATCCGTGAATGTATTGAAAGGAGCCATGGCGAATGAAAAATATGGAAAAGATGGGATTAATGGAGTGGTGGAAATCTCGACTAAAAATCACGTTACTACAAATGTTTCAACCAATATTTCGACCAATCAAAATGTCAATATTGTCGTGGAAGAACCTGCCACATTTCCAGGTGGAGTTAATGCGTTTCTTTCCTATTTATCCGCTAATGTTAACTATCCTGAAGAAGCTAAAAAAGCGAATATTTCCGGAAAAGCCTATGTTCAATTTACAGTGGCAGCCGATGGAACACTTTCGGATATCAGCGTATTAAGATCTCCTGGATATGGATTAGCTGAAGAGGCACTTCGACTCATCAAAGCTTCAGGTAAATGGGTTCCAGCCAAGAGTCATGATACCAATATCGCTTCTAAATTCGTCCAACCTATTGCTTTCTCCCTAGTGAAGTAAAAGCACAAGTGATTTCTAGCATTTGTAATAGCCGGTGATTTTCATCAGGCTATTACCGTTTATGCTCAGATCTCATTTTTTCCTGAGAATATGGCCATGCTATGTTTACCATTCTCATCGAAATAGTACTATAAATTGGCAAAATGAATAAATCCTATTTTTGACACTTTTTCAATTAATTTATATTTTTTGAATGTTTTTAAAACTCATTTTTAATTTAAATTCAAATTTTAATCTTTTTTTCATCAAAATTTAAACTTTGTATTTTAAAATTGATTTTTTCAAAAAATATAGATAGGCCCTCATTTTTTACATTTTTTGCCTATAATTTGGAATATTTCCATGTTTTTTGAGTCATTTCATAAAAAAATGTAGAATTGTCGAGGTGGATTTCAATAAACCTGCTACATTTCAACATAATTCATCAATAAATACAATTTATACGCCCATTTCTGATCAGCTTGGGCGTATATATATTCTCCAGGAATTGATTCCTTCTTTGATTCCCTCGAGAGTATTTTAAAAACAAATTTGACTAAGGAGCAGCATTGGTTTCTGGGTTTGTTTTTTTCCTGTATGTAAGATGAAAACTCAGAAATGAGTCAATAGGACAGAGTATCATCGCATTTATATACCAACTCAATCATTATGAAAACATCTTTTAGCAGAAGAAATGTCCTAAAGTCAGGACTAGCCGCCATGGGCGGAATGGCCTTGGCCCCTCACATTAGTTTGGGTGCATTTTCAACGAGTTCCTTTCCATTAGATTCAGAAAATAGACTGTATTATAGCCCATTATTGAGAGAGCATTATTTGGATGAACGACCTAATGTGCCTGCTATGATCGCGCGTTTAAATGCGAATGAAAATCCATATGGACCACCTCAAAGTGCTAGAAAAGCCGTGGCCGAATCCGTTTCAGGAGGGAATCGCTATTCTTGGAAAGAATTAGCCACCTTGGTGGATATGTTGGCGCTTAAGGAAGGCGTGACGAAAGAACATATCATGATGGGACCAGGCTCTTCGGATTTATTAGAAAAAGTGGCCATTGTATTGTTTTCCAAAGGGGGAAATATTGTTTCAGCTGATCCAACCTATATGTCGCTCATTCGCGTTGCTGAAGCCGTTGGCGCTACTTGGAAAGCCGTTCCTTGTAAGTCGGATTGGACACATGACTTAAAAGCTATGGAAGCAGCCATAGATTCCAATACTAAAATGGTTTATATCTGTAACCCCAATAACCCTGTTGGGACCATCATGGCAGCGAATGAACTGATGGATTTTTGCTCAAGGGTTTCGACTAAAGTTCCTGTTTTCATCGATGAAGCTTATTTAGAACTTGCTGAGGGAGATACGGCTAGTATGGTTTCTTTACTGTCTCAAAAGAAAAATGTGATTATTGCTAGAACGTTTTCCAAAATTATGGGCATGGCAGGTTTGCGTGTAGGCTATGCCGTTGCACAACCGGAATTCTTAAGTAAAATTGAAAAAATCACTCGCGGAGGAATGGGGATTTGTCACACCTCTGTTTTAGGAGCGATAGCCAGCTTACAGGATAAAGAGTTCCAAGCCATGACTAAGCGACTTAATACTCAATGCAAGAATTATTTATATCAAGAACTTAGCGCATTAGGATATAGCTACATTCCCTCATATACCAATTTTGTGATATTCCCCATTAAAATGGATGGCAAGACTTTCTTGAGTAAAATGGCCAGCAAAGGTGTCATGGTTAGGTCATTTGATATGTTAAATAAACCTTACTGTCGCGTCAGCATAGGAACGATGGCTGAAATGGAATACTTCGTAACATCTTTGAAAGAGCTCGCTTAAATTGTTCGTTATGATTGATGCTATTGAAAAGACACTTACGTTAATGCTTTTAATTGCTTTGGGTGTCGCTTTACGTAAGAAAATTAAGAATAAATCAGAAATTCAGGGCTTAAAAGAAGTCATACTTTCTGTGGCACTTCCTGCTACGGTATTTATTGCATTGATGGGTATTAAGATGAGCTTTAGCATGTTAATATATCCTATTATTTTAGTTTGTTTTAACTTCTTTATCTTTTTAACGGCTCCTTATTTCTTGCCTTTTTTTGGTTTGGAGAAGAACTCTCCGGCAAGTCGAACCTTAACCATGTTGCTTCCTTCATTGGCGCCTGGACTATCAAGCTTCCCCTTTATTTCGGAATTTTTGGGTGGAGAATCCTTAGCGATGGCAGCTATGGCTGACGTAGGAAATAAGTTTTTTGCCCTCAATTTTTTGTATTACATCTCATTGAAAATGCACATGGCTATTCAAGAAGATGGGGCCATTGGTAATAAAAAAGGCATGAAAGATTTTCTATGGAGTCTAATCAAGGAACCAATCAATGTAATCATGTTATTGGCCATTGTATTTCTTTCCATGGGTTTTCATATGAGTACATTACCCATCGTCATCCAAGAAATTTTCTCACGAGCTAGTACCTTAATGGGTCCCTTGGTTTTGATTTACATAGGTATGGCTGTTGAATTGAAAGAAGGAAAAGAGATTAAAATGATACTCTCCATCTTATTTTTCCGAGCGGGGATTACGATTCTTTTTAGCTTAATAGTTATCTTTTTATTTGGAATCCATGACCCTAACATGGTTTTACTAGCTGTGGTGGTCCCTTTGAGTGCTTGTAGCTTTTGGCCATTTGCCCACATTTCGGTCATTCATCATAAGGAAGAATTGAAAGAAATACCGGATTATCGCAAAACCTTTGATGCTAATTTGGCCTTATTAACCTTAGCTATTTCGCTTCCTTTGTCCACCATTTTAGTGATTGGTGTTTTAGCCTCTGGTCAAACATTCGCAGAAACTAGTAACCTTGTACTTCTTTCCATAACCCTGTTAGGGGTAGGGATTTTACCACATTTAAAAGTTTTCAAAAAGATTACATCGTCCCTTAGGAATTTGAAAGAGGCTCATTAATATTTGAACAGGAGAAAGAGCTTTCTTTCCAAGGTCAATAATGCTTGGATTCGATGTATTGTTTCGACGTTTAATTAGGGTTTAAGATTTTTTAGCTTGACTAAATGCTACTACTTTCTTCCAAACTCCTTCATCGACAGGGATGCCCAATTTCATATTTTCGGATCTCGTTTTCAGGGATCTTTCACCAGGATAATTCACTTCTCCTCCGGCTGTTACTGGGGTAGAATTTCGTAATTGAGTGATGGTGTGTTCTAAAGCTTGATCTAAGAATGCTTGATCATTGATTTTTAATGGGTCAATCGCAATAAAAACTTGGGAACATCCTCCACATGCTCCTTTCCCAACCAAGTCGATGTCGGCGGTAGTTCTACCTTTGGAAAGTATGGCAGAAAATAAATCCAACATGACAGCTAATCCAGATCCTTTCCAATATCCCGTTGGTAAAATTCTACGTGTGGCTTCAATGGGTGCAGGCTCATCTGTCAACTTCCCATCTTGGTCAAATCCCCCAGGAAATGGAAGCTTTCCATTGTTTAAGCGAGTGGTTTCTAGTTTTCCATAGGAATATTGCGACATGGCCATATCAAAAACCACATGACCACCTTGGCGTGGAATAGCCATGATGAAGGGGTTATTACCGATTCCACCCGAAGTGGCGCCCCAGGCTGGCATACAAGATTCGGTATTCGTCCAGCAGATCGCCATATAGCCTTTATCTGCGGCTTGCCAACCATATGAGCCTCCTCTCATCCAATGAGTGGTATTATTCAAAGCTACTAGGCCTAATCCATATTGTTTAGCGATATCCATTGCTCTATCCATCGCGAAGATGGAGTTGGTAATTCCTATCCCCATATTTCCATTGTATATTTCAATAGAACCTAGGTTTACATCTAGACTAGGTTCTGCATGTACATCCACCCAACCTTTGGAGACAAAATCTAAAAATCGTTCTACTCGGTTTAAACCATGAGAATATACGCCGTCGCGACTGGTTTCAGTGTGAGTTCTGGCACAAACAGTGGCCTTATCTTCGGGTAATCCTGCTAATATAAATGCCTGTTTAATGGTAGTAAACATGTCATCAAATGAAATTCTTTTCATCACAAATAGTTTAGAAATTAAAGATATAGAGAGTTATGTAGAAAGAAGACGTAAAAGTAGTTAATCTCCTCATGGGCAATTGAATATTCTTGAAATACTCAATTTAAAATAGCAGTCATGGTGGCTTCGAGAGCCTCAGCCACCTTGATTGGAGATGGAATGCAAATAGTGTGGCTTTGAGAACCCAGCCATCGTGATTGGAGGGGGATGAAAATACAGTGACACTCACATCCGAAATATACAGGTGGCTGAGGCTCCCGAAGCCACCGTGGAACATCTGTAATAGATATCCCTCAGTCAAGATAGAAATTCAGTCATTGATGTAGTTATTTCTTTTTTCGATGTGGTCAAATATCTCGTTGCTAAAAATATACAATAGCAACTATGGTGGCTTCGAGTACCTCAGCCACCATGATTGGAGGGGGAATGAAAATACAGTGGCACTCAAATCCGAAATATACAGGTGGCTGGGGCACTCGAAGCCACCGTAAATGGCCACACTATCCTTATCAGCCTAAGGATAATTTTATCGCTTAAAATAAGTCTTTCATCGAAATAAGTTTCATAACTCATATAAAGACAACATATTTAGTGAAAATATCCCTAATGATGAAAAAACATGTATTATACGTATTACTGTGCTTTTTAAGTATAGTAAATTTGCAGGCTCAAAATTCCTTGCATCACTTGAAAGTGGAATACCAATCCGAACCGATAGGATTGGATGAGCAGCATCCTAGGTTTTCTTGGCAAATGCAGTCCAAAGATAAATCCCGAGGAAATCAACAACAGGCCTATCGAATTGTTGTTCGTGATGCCAAAAACCAAGTAGCTTGGGATAGTAAAAAAGTAAATTCCCCCTTGTCTTTAGGAATCAATTACGAAGGTTTGGCTTTACAAGCTTCCCAAAAATACCAATGGAATGTACAGGTTTGGGATCAACAAAATAAAGTTAGCTCCGCTTCTTCCTGGTTCGAAACAGGATTATTAAATCCAAGCGCACAAGCATGGAATGGTGCTGATTGGATAGGCGAAAATGACTTAGCACTCTATTCTCATTATTTATCCATGTACAAAATCCAATTTGGTATACAGCTCGATGAAGCTTCTAAATCCACGAAAGCATCCTTTGTTTTTGGAGCAAATGACCCTCGTTTGCAAAACAGAAACTTGAACATCATGGATGTGGCTAATGGGCCCAATGCCTCTTACATCCAATTGGAATTTGATATCAATAACGTAGCGGAGTCGGATTCTGGATTAGCCCAGCTAAATGTATATCGCGTAGGTTACGACAAAAAGGATAGTCCTTCTAAGGTTTTTGCAAGTTTTAAAATAGCTAAATCGCTCATTTCGCCAGCGAACAAATACCAGAAACACACCATTTTTGCTCAGTGTAATTTTGGCGTTTTTGATTTTTATTTGGATCAAGTTGACCCCGCGCACAAAATAAACGGAGCACCTGCTGGAGCTGCTGCTGCACCTAGAGGAGGTCAATCAGGACTTAATCTAAATCCAGTAGGAAGAGGAAACAACTTCATCAGTTTCCCAATGTTATCCGAAATCGGATTTCAGGTACCAGCCAATCAAAAAGCCCTATTTTCAGGGGTTTTGATTAAAAACTTCCGATTCCCAAGTAATACACTATTTGATGCAGCTGAAAATCCTAGCTTGTTTAGCCATAATTCCATTCAGTGGGATGGGAAGCAATTTCAAATAACAGCCTCTTCTGGAAATGTATTGGTTTGTGCCAATCCAAGCAGATTTGCAGCTCCTATGTTACGCACTCAATTTGCTAGTGTTCATAATAAAACCATCAAACAAGCACGTATTTATTCGACTGCGCGTGGTATTTATGAATTATACTTAAATGGAGAACGTGTAGGGAAAGACTTTTTTAATCCAGGTTTGACGCAATACAATAAAACACATTTGTACCAAACTTTTGATGTGACGAAACAGATTAAATCAGGAGAAAATGCTTGGGGGGCTTGGTTAAGTGAAGGCTGGTGGAGCGGAAATATCACGTTTAGTGGAGATAGCTGGAACTTCTTTGGAGATCGCCAGTCGTTGTTGGCTAAGTTAGTTATTCAGTATACCGATGGTACGGAACAAATCATTACCACGAATCCAGAGAAATGGACATATAACAATGATGGTCCAATCCGTTACGGAAGTTTCTTCCAAGGGGAAGTTTATGATGCTCGTAAAGAAGCCGCTATTGCTGGTTGGTCAACAGCAACTTTCCAAGCTAAAGGCTGGAAACCTGCAGCAAAAATTCCTCTAGAGGGAACGGCTTATGTAGGCGATGTGCCTAATGCCTTAAACTATGCTGGCATGCATTTGGTTGGTCAATTGGACGATGCCGTTCAAGTGAGAAAAGTGATGCAAGCGAAGTCCATGCATGAGCCAAGAAAAGGTGTTTATGTGTATGACATGGGTCAAAATATGGTGGGCTTCCCTAAAATATTTATTCCCAATGGAAAAGCGGGTCAAACCATTACTCTGCGTTTTGCCGAGGTTCTTTACCCAGATTTAGCGGAATATGCTTCACAAAAAGGGATGATTATGTTGGAAAACATTCGTGCGGCTTTGGCACAAGATGTTTATATCTTAAAAGGTGGAGATGAATACATTCAGCCTCGATTTACTTTTCACGGGTATCGTTATCTAGAAATTACTGGTTTGGATCAAGCACCTGCTTTAAGCCAAGTGGCTGGTTTAGTGCTTTCTTCCATTCAGGATATTGGTTCGTACTATGAAAGCTCTGATCCTTTGGTGAATAAATTGTGGAACAATATCACATGGTCTATGCGAGGAAATTTCCTTTCTATTCCAACCGATACCCCAGCTAGAAATGAAAGAATGGGTTGGAGTGGGGATATCAATGTGTTTTCCAAAACGGCCACATATATGGCTCCAGTGAATAATTTCATGCGCCGTCATTTATTGGCTATGCGCGATGTTCAACGGGCAGATGGCCGCTTTACTGACGTAGCTCCCATGGGCGGAGGATTTGGTGGAACTTTATGGGGAAGTGCAGGTATCATTATTCCTTGGGAAACGTATCAACAATACGGAGATAAAAATATGTTAATTGAGCATTACGATGCCATGAAACGCTATGTGGCATTTTTGGAAACGAAAGTTGATCCAGCCAATGGCATTGTCAATGAAGGACCACTAGGAGATTGGTTGAGCCCAGAAAACAATAAAAATGACAATACCCTATTCTGGATGACTTACCAATCATATAACTTGAAAATCATGTCGCAAGTGGCAGGTATTTTAGGAAATAAGTTGGATGAAAGCGCCTACCTGGCTCAATACGAAAGCAAGAAGAAAACGATCAATAGCGTTTACATTGACCCCAATACCCACAGAACGGTGAAATCGGGAGTAAGAGCAGCCCGCATGGGCCCTCCGGGAGCGGCACCGGCAGCACCTGCTACGCCTCCTGTTTCTGATAAAGGACAGTTGATGGACACGCAGGCTTCTTATGCCATTCCTTTGGCATTGGGAGTGATTGATGATAACAACAAACCGTTCATCGTGAAGCATTTGGTGGAGACAGTTCAAAGATCCAACAAAGACGATGAAGGAGTGGCGCGCCCGCCCTATTCCTTAATGACCGGATTTATTGGAACAGCTTCCATTGCCGATGCACTTTCCAATAATCAGCAGCATGATGTGGCTTATGGATTATTAACACAGAAAACCTATCCTTCTTGGTTGTATTCAGTGGCTAATGGTGCCACGACCATTTGGGAAAGATTAAACTCTTATACCATTGAAAATGGTTTTGGAGGAAATAATAGCATGAACTCTTTCAATCACTATTCTTTTGGGGCGATTGCGGCATGGATGTACCAAACTTCTTTGGGAATTCAACGCGATGTAGCTTCGCCAGGGTTCAAGCATTTCTCCTTACAACCTACTCCAGACTTATCGGGTAAAATAAATTTTGCCAAAGGCTATGTAGAAACCATGTATGGAAAAGTGAGCAGTGAATGGAAGAAAGAAGGGAATGTGATGAGCTATAAATTCACAGTTCCTGCCAATACTTCGGCACATTTGAAACTTCCGGCAAGTTCGGCTAAAGTGACAGAAGGTGGTCAAGATCTAACAAAATCCAAAGGAATTTCAGGTTTAAAACAAGAAGGAAATTTCTTGGAAATGGAATTAAACTCAGGTTCATATGAGTTCAAAGTCAGTCCGCTTAAGTAGAATACCCCGCCATTAATTAATGAAGGGCGATTCGCAAGGATCGCCTTTTTTAATAGGAAATGGAAGTATGGGCAGGATAATTTCCAATAGATTGATAAATTCACGACAGATATAAATTCAGATATGACACAAATACAAGTTACAGCCCACATACAAGCAACCATTCAGCAGGTTTGGGATTGTTGGACCCAAGCCGAGCATGTGAAGCATTGGAACTTTGCTAGTGATGATTGGCATTGTCCAGAGGCGCACAATACCTTGGAAGAGGGCAAGGAATTTCATTATATGATGGCTGCTAAAGATGGTTCATTCAGCTTTGACTTTTGGGGTACATTTACTCAAATTGATCCCTTGAAAAACTTAGAAATTACCTTAGGAGATGGGCGCCGAGTAAGCATTCAGTTTATTTCTGAGGGAGAAAGTGTATGGGTCAAAGAGTCTTTTGAGCCGGAAAACCAAAATCCAGAAGAGATGCAAAAGATGGGTTGGCAAATGATTTTGGATAATTTCAAAAAGTACGTGGAATCTATATCCTAGGCATTCCATTTAAATAAAAGAGCCAAGCAATTTTTTCATGGCTTGGCTCTTTACTTTCTACATCAACATCTCTCTATTTTATTCCATAAACTTTTAATTGTCGCATCACCCAAGGAGTTTCATCCTTTTCATTGCTTAGACCTTCGTTCAGTTTCATTCGAATAAATTTGGTTTTGACTTGATCTAACAACAAGACATTTTCGCCTTCATTCCCTTTCACATTTGCCAAAGTCGTTTGCCAATTTTTTCCATCCAGGGATGTTTCAACGGCATATACCCTAGGATGCGTGTAAATGAATACTGGGGTTGCTCCTGGAACTGGTCGAGCACCTCTTCTAAACGTTTGAGTGGATGTAAAATGAAACTCTGATAGATTGTAAACCTCTGGAAACTCTATTTGGTACCACATATCTTTGGCCTGAGTAATCCCTGTAGACCAGCCTTCAAAATTTAGGGCACTTTTTGGAGATACATTTCCTCCGATTCTAGTTGAAGAAGTATGGCTTGCGGCAAACTTCCAGTTGGCATCAGCCACAAACTCCTGAGGGACTAATTTTAACAAGGCATCATATTTATACATGCCCGTTTGTTTTTGAGATTTAGCTCTAATAGCGGCCACTTGTTGTGGACTGACAAAAGAGGCATCATTGGATAAGCCATTGCGGATATACGAAACCACATCGGATATCCATTGGTCCGACTGTTCTTTCATCGGTGCCATCAATCCACCTGCATAGGTTTTACCATCAATAGCCCCATCAAGGCCATGTAAAATAACTCGGACAGCATATTCTGGATGAGATTGAATGCGATAAGACCCCGCTAGGGCAGGTGCCAGTAATTTCCCATTCGCCGCTGGTTTACCCATACCATCATTTCCGTGGCATTGGGAGCATAATTCACTAAACACCAATTCCCCTCTTTCTAAAATAGCTTTTTGATCCTTGCTTAATTCAGCTGCACCAAAGGGTCCCGCATTTCTAGGCTTTGGCGGGTTAAGGATTTGTTCACTGATCAATTTCACCCCAGGAGATAAATTTTTTGCCAAAGTAGATTTTAAGGAAGTTTCTAAATTAGGTATTTTAAGAAACTTACTTGTCAAAATGGCTTGCATGGCCACCTCATGATTTGAATCATTCATTAAGGTCAAATATTCAGCAGCTAGCGATTTTTCACCCGCTTTATAAAGTGTTTCTGAGGCTTTTAACGCATGTATTCTGATCCGTGGATTGGGGTCATTCAACAATTTTTTCACCACATCATGGCTTAAGGCACCCAATCCTTCCAATGTCCAAATTGCATGAACGCGCGCATGCTCTTTGGCATTTTTTAATGCCATCGAATGGAGCATGGGAACAATGGATTTATCTTTTCTCAAAACGAGAACTTGCTGTGCTTGATCTCTCCACCAACCATTGGGATGGCCTAGGTAGCTCAGCAAAGTAGCCGACTTTTCATCGTACATTCTTGGTTGCTTGGTATCACGTTCTTTCCCCTCATAAGTAATCCTCCAAATACGTCCCAAACCGATCACTTTATCCAAACGATATTGGTCAATTTTCGTTCTTAAATATGATCCTTTTGGAGTCCATTGTCCTTCTTGAATGATACCATGGTACATATCCGTAATGTACAGCGTTCCATCAGGAGCGGTAGTCATGTCTACGGGTCTAAATAAAGGATCTGTTGATCTCAAAAATTCCGATTTTTGATCTTGATATACATTATGAAGTGTGGTGAGACCATCCTTTACCATGGGATTGACTTGTCGAACAATACGGGCTACGGGTTCCCCATAAAACAATTGTCCTTGTAGATTGGAAGGAAGTCGATCACCCCGATAAATATCATTTCCTGCTGAACCTGTTACGTGGTTTAAAGAGCCATCAGGTTGTCGTATTTCATCCATTCCACCTTGCATATCAGCAATTTTAATGGCAGCTCCCCAGGGAACGTCAAAGCCCTTGGCGATTTCATTTGGCACATCAAAGTTGCCATAGTGGATTGGAAATTGGAAATAGGATGGTAAGCCAGATGCCCCACCTTGAAACCACAATTTTCCATTATCATCTTGGGTGATTCCCCATTGTGCGCGGTTTGCTCCTGTTTTTTCACGGATGATACCATTGGGTGTTTCTCTAATTCGAAAGGCATTAACGGTACTGTAAAGCCAGTTGTCCATCCCATAAAACAAAAATGCTTGTTGGTGTTCTACGTTTCCAGAACGTCCAAATTTGGTGGTAAACAATTCTTTTTTATCTGCTTTTCCGTCACCATTGGTGTCCGTGTATTTATATACATTATCTGCATCCGATTCCATGGTCAAAACGGCATTTTTTCCATAGGGCAATACAAAGCGAGGAAAGATCAAATGATCTACAAAAGTGGTTCCTGTTTCAAATACGCCATCATTGTTTTTGTCTTCCCAGCGAGAAATTCGACTGATAGGTTCTAATTCATTTTTTGAATCGGCATCCAACATATAAGACCTCAATTCTAACACATACATGCGACCATTACCATCAAATACGATTTCACCTGGTTGCTGGATTGCGGGATCTGTTAGAACCGCTTGAATTTTATAACCTGGAGGAAGTAAAAATTGCTTGGCTTCTTCGGCTACACTTAGAGGTTGAATGGGACTTTTGGGAGCAAGATCGATTCCCTTCCAATTCTCATCATTGGGGTCTACCCCTTCCGGTAATTTTAAGGTATCTCCCATGAATCTGGTAGGAAGATTCATTCTTAGTTGAGAGTTAAATGAGGTAAATAAAAGGGTAGTAATTAGGCCAAAAAAGCCTAGGCGAAAGATTTGTTGGTATTTATATGGCATAATGGAACATTTATCTTTGAATAATCATGTAAATAATGCCGAATAATTCGGATATCAAATGAATGCAGACATAAGTCGATGAAAGGGGGGATTTGTGAGATAAAATGATCCCTCGTTTTACCCAGGGATATTCGGTATAAACATAAAAAGGCAACCCATTGGGTTGCCTTTCTTAATCGATTCATGGGATTTGACTAAAACAATTTCTCTTGTGGAGGTTTTGCGCCAGCCAAACGGATGTACACCGTAGTTTGGCCTCTGTGGTGCGCTTGATGCTCTAGGCATTTCGCGATGGCTGCTTCTTTGGTCATGTCGAATCTTCCGAACATTTTCACCGATTCAGCTAGTTGAGCGGCAGTCATTTTTTTAACTGAATTGATGACAAAATCATATCCATCCATAACCAATTTGGTCACATTAGCTTTTGATTTGTCGGTCGATTTTTCCGAAGCACCCATGGCAATAGGACTTTTTTCCCCAGATGCAGCCGATGCAAAGCTGTAATTGGCATCGGTTAGGTGCAGCATTTGTTCAGCGAAAGAACGCATTTCAGGAGTTGGTTTTAGGGCATAACCTGATTCAGGCATAGCGTCTAGATACTCTTTGGTATAAGCTTTAGATCTTTCCCAATCTTTGACCATAGCATCAACAGACGATTGAGCCACAGCCATTTGGCATAGGCCTAATACAAATAAGAGTGACAAGAATAAACGAGAACGTTTCATGATTTTTTTAAGGTTGGTTGAAGGGTCAATATTCCAATAAAGTAGTGAAATTTCAAAGGAATTGGGGGAAATATTGTTGGGGGGGGGTTATTTACCAGCTTTTGTATGCAGGCTTATCAAGCCAATAATTTCTCTAATTTCATTTTCCACTTTTCCCAGTCTTTCATTTCCTTGGTCTGTAAATCAAAAAATTTCTGTGTATGATCATGATATATTAAATGACAAAGTTCATGAATGATGACATATTCAATACAAGCTTTGGGGGCTTTGATTAATTCAGGATTTAAAATGATTTTACCATTTGGGGTGCAACTTCCCCAACGGGTTGGCATGTTTCGCAACACAATTGCACTCGGTTCAACTTTGTGTTTTTTGAAATTGTCAATTAAGGGCAAAGCAATTTTATGAAACGTTTTTCGAGCATGTTGTAAATACCATTCATTTAATAAGTCTTTGGCTCTTGACTTTTCGCTTACCGTAACCTCAAGGAATTTGCCCTTTAGTTTTACAGATTCTAACTCACCAATTTGTATTTGTAAACGATATTGTTTGCCTAGATACAAATGCGTTTCACCACTAAGGTATTTCCTATGTGGAGTCTTTGGTTGGAAAGAAAGAAAGAAGCTTTGTTGTTTGAATATCCATGGAGCTTTTTTTCTTATTTTTTCTTTTACTATTTCCATGGATATATCAATAGGCGCTTTTACCAATACTTCCATTTCAGGAGTTACCGTTATACCAAGTGATTTTCTGTTGGAGTACTCTAAACGAAAATTTATAGTTTTGCTACCAAACTGTATTGATGAGGTCATTACTTGTAACGAATTTTAGCTACTTCAATACAATCTTCTGCAATTTTATCCATGTCTTTGAATGACAACTCCACATTATATTTGTCTCGTACTTCATCAATCAAAAAGTCACCAATTTCAATGAGTAGTTTGCCAGTAATATTTGTTTTGTATTGCCAATCAATAATGGCTTTGCCATTTTCCAAAACAAAACTTTGAATTAGAAGGTCAATTTGTAAAGCTGTTAGCGTTGAGACTTCTTTACGAACTTCAATGTCGTGGATTTTTTCAGATAACGCCTCCACTGTAATGCCATAAAATGCTTTTGCAATATGTTTATCTTTCAGTTGTTCTGGAATGTCACTGTCTGTATGTGCTAAGACATTATTCATAATATCCTGAACTTTGCTGAGATATTGTGCTTCGTTAATTCGTTTAGCTTCATATTCAGCAATGGTTTCTTTAAGCATTTGTGAAAATTTCTTGTAGAAAGTGGGGTCTTCCTCCATTTTCTCTGTGATGTGCTTCGCTGTTCTACTCACAATTTTATCAGCTTTTGCCGCTTTACCTGTTGTGTTTTCTACTTCTAATTGAAATTTATCTTTATCAAAGATGTTTACCAATTCTGTAATAGTTTCAATTTTCTCCGTAGTGATGTGCGTATCTATTAGTTTTTGAATTTGCCCTTCGTATTGCTTATAATCAATGACATCACTGTATCTCTCCACTACCGCCAACCGTAATTTTAAAAACATAGTCAAATCCTCTTTGTAGCGATTAATGGTTTTTTCTTCAACGTCGTTATGGAACTGAATTGATGACAATGCCAGTTTCAAACTTTTGGCAAATACCGCGAGTTTTTCATAAAATAGAACTCGTCTAGCTTCATCTTTCAATAATTGCTGATAGGCTTCTGCATCTCTTTTATTGGCAATGGTTTTGAAAATATCCCATAAGTCGGAATGTTTCAGAGGGAGCTTTTTGATTTCCTCTGAAATATTGGTAAGAGTTCCAGCCAAATCTTCATCATCAAATTCATCAAAGGATGAGTATAGCTGCAAGGCATCGTCCAAATTTTCAATGACACCATAATAATCAATGATGTAGCCAAATTCTTTATCAGGATAAATGCGATTTACCCTAGCGATTGCTTGTAAAAGTTTGTGCCCTTGTAAATTTCTGGTAAGATAAAGAACGGTATTTTTAGGTTCGTCAAATCCTGTGAGAAGTTTATCGACTACAATAATGATTTCAGGGTCTTTCTGATTTTTAAAACGACTGATAATGTTCTTTTCATAGCTTTTAGCATTGCCATGTTCATCCATCATTTTTTTCCAAAATTGATTTTCTTTTTCAGTGGACTTTTCAAAAGCACTTTCTTCTCCTTCACGTTCGTCAATGGATGAAATCAAAACTTCGCTACTAACAATACCAATTTCATCCAGAAACTCTTTGTATTTGATGGCATTAATCTTTTTATCGCAAACGAGTTGCCCTTTAAATGGTGTTTTATCCTGCCAATTTTCTCGGAAATGATGACTGATGTTCCATGCAATCATTCTCATTTTTTGTTCGGCAGCATTTAAGGGGTCGAATCGTGCAAATTTCTTTTTGATGTCAGCTTTTTGGTAGTCATTCAACGGTTCAGATACCATTCCAAAGAAAGTATCTATCGGACTAGCATTTACATTTTGTAAGGCTAACCGTCCTTCATAAAGTAAGGGGACTACTGCTTTATCTTTTACCGCTTGGTCAACAGTATAAGCATCAATCATTCCACCAAATTTCTCTGCTGTACTTTTATCCTTTTTGAATAATGGAGTTCCCGTTAAGGCTATGAAGCAGGCATTTGGCAATGTCTTTTGCATGTCAATATTGAATGTGCCATGCTGAGTCCGGTGCCCCTCATCTACTAAAACAAAAATTTCGGGACTTTCTAAGGGCTTTTTTATTTTGTTTACTGCTGCTACGAATTTGTTGATAATGGTAGTAACTACTGCATCACTTTTGTTTTCAAGTAATTCAACCAATCGTTGACCAGTTGTTGCATTATCTACAAATCTTCCACACTTTCTGAATGTTCCTGTAATCTGATTGTCTAAATCAGTACGGTCCGTTACCAATACTATTTTAGGATTGCGAATACTTGGCTCCATGGCAATGGCCTGAGCTAGCATTACCATCGTTAATGATTTTCCACTGCCTTGTGTATGCCAGATAACCCCCCCTTTTCTTTTACCATGTACCACATTCTTGATTCGTTGCATGGTTTTCTTTATGGCAAAAAACTGCTGATATCGCGCTACTTTCTTTTCTCCATTATCGAACAAGATAAAATTGAAAATAATGTCCATCAATCTTTTAGGACTACATAGACTAAACAAATATTGATCTTGTTCAGTTGGTAGAATTTCATCTTTTTCCTGCGCATCAAAGTATTGACGAACATATTTGAAACGGTCTGTAAACAGTTGCTCTTTTACTGAACCTGCAAGTGCTTTGTTTTTGAATTCTTGCAAATTATTCTTATAAATTTTCTCTTCTTGGTCGCTTGTAAATTTTTCCTGCCATTTAGCCCAAAACTTTTCAGGTGTGGCATTGGTGGCATAAGCAGCTTCTTGGGTGGCAATACTCAACGTTAATTGCGAGTAAACATACAAATTTCTAATGCCATCCTCCTGTTGATTTCGTAAATGCTGACTGATGGCTTGTTTCAAAGGGTCTTTCATGTCTGGTCGTTTGCATTCGATGATGCAAAGGGGAATACCATTGACAAATAATACTAAATCAGGACGGTAATGCTCTTTGCTCGTGCTTCGCATTACACTGAATTCTTCTGTTACATGAAACACATTATTATGTATGTTTTTCCAGTCTATGTATTGTAAAGTAAAACTCTTTTTATCTCCATCGACACTTTGCTCCAATGACAGACCTAAGGTGAGTAGGTTGTAAGCCTTTTCACTGGCTGCTATGTAGCCTTCGTTCATTGGTAAGTTCTTTAAAATCTGTATCCCATTCTCAATATTTGTATCACTTATGTAAGTTGACTTAGTGGAACTTATGGTCTTTTGAGCATTGATTTCTTTTAACGCCTTTCGTAAAACATCTTCCAGCAGCACATTACTGGTTTTACCACCTCTTTGCTTATCTGCTTCTGCCTGACTTAAATACGTGTACCCCAAATTCACCAACATTTGTATGGCAGGAATCTGGCTGATATGGTCTTCTTTAAAACTGGGTGTTTCCATTATATATTCCTTTCATCTGGTTTATATATAGAAAAGGGAGGTTTTCTATACATGTTACATGACTCATGCATAGATTTTGTTTATTTTCTTTACATGACCTTATTTATTAGAGAAATTTCCTCTCAAATTTAATTTGTAAACACTCTACTCAAATAATATTTCCTATACATGTTTTAGGTGATTTACATGGCATAATCTTGATTTTATAAATTATTTACCCCCAAACCTCTGCAGATTCAGCACTATAGTAGGTGATTTTTAATGGTTCGTTTTTACTTCTTGATTCTTTTAATTGATTAACTTTCGAAATAATCATCTGATTTTCTTTTGATTTATGATCCCCAAAAATCCCAACAAAAAGATGTTTGATTTTTCCAGTTGCAAAATGACTGAAAATATGTTTGTCATTATCGCTGAATGAAAATCCAAAAGTGAACATACATGTATTACCAGCTTTACGGTTTGAGCGGCTGCATAAAACACCTTTGAAACTGTCGTATGAATAATGTAAGTAAGGAGTTTCATTTATCTTATTTAGTTTTTTATCAGAATCTCCTTCGGAAACAAACAAAGGGAATCGGCTTTCTTGTAATGCCATTTTTGCTTGTTTAATAAGTGAAATTCCTTGATCCAGCCAACTAAACTTTACCAATTCAGTATCTGTTTTATATAAGTGCAAAGCCCCGTGTAAATAATGAATGTTTTGATCATTACTTTTACCTAACCAACTTAAATAATTATTTACTTCTATCTCTGCTCCTTCAAGCCAAGTTTCCTTTCCGAATCCATCCCGAAGCTCTATTTTAGTTTTTTCATCATCCTTTTTATCTAAAAAATGCATTAATGTCCAATATAATAGAAGGTCATAATTCAGGTAAAAAATATAGCCTTTTGATTGCAGAAAATGCTTCAAAAAAATTTCACAAGCTAAAAATTTGCTTTCTTCAATTTCACTTGGGTATTTTGGATGGTTTTCTGCAATAGTTTCAATTAATTTTTCTTTTAATTTTTTAGTATGTTCTACAATTTTTTGTGCTGTTTTGCTGTCGTCTTTATAATATACAGGTAATACTTTTGCTCCATTTTCTAATCCTTTTATTGCAATTTCAAAATCTTCTGTGCCAAGTCGTTTGAAAATATCTTTTACTTCTGGTATATCATCAAAATTTGCATTCTTATACAATGATTTATAAGAGAAAATAGAAGATACACAGGCTATACTGAACCCATTACCAAGCAATAGGTGTTTCTTTGTGTAAACTTCTGCTTCTTTTAAAGCTTCGTTAAAGGATTTAAGCGCTATTTCAATATTTTTAGTCATAAATATTAGAACTTAATCTAATTAATGTTCCATCAGCAAATCGTTTATAATTTCCTTCACTGTTAATTGAAAAAGGGAATGTTTTGTTGTCTAAATTACCTCTAACTATTTGTGTTATTACACTTTCATATATCCCAATATTAAAATCATTTTGATGGATAAAATGTGTGTATAGATGAATAGAACTTTTTTCTCCTTCTATATCAAAATTTATGGAAATAGGCCTCTTAAGCCAGTAAATTTTTTCAGCTTTATCGTCTGTTCCTATTTCATATCTTTCATCATTTTCCAAATTTTCAATATTTCCTCCATCTATTAATATTGAAGCTCTAGTAAAATCTCCAACTAAGTAAAACCATGAAGCAAAATGCTGTTTAAACATTCTTAACTGTAATTCAGAATTCTTAATTTGTTTCTTACGAATTTTTGAATAGTGAATACCTGATTTTAAGGAACTAATATCTTCTTCAAATCTCACACAACATGGGATTAAGTGATTAACTGAAGGCCAATTAGCACTTTCAAGTTGGACTAAAGCTTCTTTCAATTTGCCATTTTTCCCTGTAATCTTGAATCCCTTTTGTGCTTCTCCTTTAGATTCCAACAATCCAATTTGAGAAAAATCAATATTTAGGGTTACAAAATCCGGAGTTTTCTTGTGAGAAGCAGGCTTTTTTGATTTTTCTTGAAATAAATGAAAATCTATAATGAAAGGATAGTTTAATCTTTCTTGAACAAATAAATAATTTATTCCCTGCGCCAATTCTCCAATACGAGAGGTTTTTGAAAAGTCACGAAGTCTTTTTAAACGATCTGATTTAAGGTTTAAATATTGGTGGTTGTTTCTCGTAATTAAATTAAAATGACCTAACAAAGATGCGATTATATCAAAATACAATTCCTTCTTATCTAAATGATAGCTACATAGTGTTCTTGCTGTCGCATATGCAATCCTTAATTCATTTGTTTTAAAACAAGCAACTTCTTTAACCATGTCATTTTTATAAAATGACCTTGGCTTGTGATTATATACATCCAATAAATAATCAGGAAAACTTAATCTATTAGAACGAGGTTGTCTTATTAAATGTGCGTGTACGTCGATGTCAAATATCATATCAATCAATTAATCTTTTTTTACCCGTCAATAACATCTGCATCAACCCCTTTTTCTGCTCCCTCAACTTCTCTGCCTTGGCTTTGAGCAAACTAATTTCTTTATCTGCCGCTTGCAGCACTTGAGCAATGGCGGTTTGTTCTTCGATGGATGGAAGTTTCATTTCGAGTTGAAGAAACGTATTAAAGTCAAATGTCATTTTCTCAATATGCACACCGTAACTTGAGATATAAGTTTGATGATAGAAGTATGGTGTTTGTGAATACCATTGGAAAAACTCCATATTTAATTGCTTTTTATCTTGCGGAACTACAGCTATGTATGAGCCTGAAATCTTTGCTCCATCGAACTCCTTTGTAACTAAAGCTGACGCCCCATGTAAAATTTGCATTTTGGAAAATAAAAAATCTCCCTCCTTTGCGGTACGCAAAGTCTTGACTAATATTTGATGTCCATATAATGCTTCACGATAGAATATACCGCCCGACCTGCGCCTCACGCTAATTAATTTATATAATTCATTTTCATCCCAATCAAAATTTCGTTTTACCACATTTAGAATATTCTCATAAGAATGCTCTTTCCACCTTTCCCCAAACCCCTTCAACCTTTTCTTCCCTGTAAGCAATTGCTGCATGAGCCATTTTTTGCGAAGTTCTTTTTGGGCTATGAGTTTCTCGGTGGTGTGAATGGCAGCATCCGCAGTGCTTAGCACTTGGGCTATGGCTTTTTGCTCGGGGAGTAGGGGTCTAAGAAATTTTGCATCACTAATAATATTGTTATACAATCTCTGAATTGTTCCGCCCTCTGACTCATATTTGATAGACTGGTATATATAAAATAAATACGAATTAGTAACTATTGACTCTTCATTATCTATCCAAACTATATTCGAATCTTGAAAATACGCTGGACTTCCATTATAAACTACTGTTCTTCCAAGTGTGCCTGCTGCTGAAATTAAAATATCACCTACCTTGGGAAATGAGAATCGTTTGCGATAGTTTTCGTATAACTCATTTGAAATAAATGCGTCTGGTTCTTTCCCAAATGTGCCAATCTTGAAAAATGGTATATCACCTTCTTCTCTAGTTTCGTGATTAAACACTCGCTTACACATTCTAATCTTTCCAACATCTCCCAATTTTCTAATTTCCCAACCTTCTGGAATTTCGGTATTGTAAAACGCTTTGGTATTTATTGTTTCTGCCATCATTTTTTCTTTTTAATGGTTTTTAATGGCATGGGTTCTATAGTTTTCCCCAACTTTTTAATACTATCAGCTACGGGCAGATTTTCGGGCATGGTGCCGCCAATTTCTTCGATGGTTTTGCGTACTTTTTTGCCTATCTCGTAGTGGGTTTTGTTGGCTTGTTGCTTGCCTTTTATGTTGTCCCTCCTAAGTTTTTCTTCGGTTTGTGTAGCACGGAATAGGTTGGCTGCCAATTCGGTACTTCCCATGTGGTCAAGTATGTTTTGGCTCTTTTTTAGGCCTTTGTTTTTATGGATACCTTTAGCATCTAAACCGCCATATAAGCCCATATATCCGTGATTTTGAAAAATAGCATAATCCAATGGCTCAATTACTCCAGCACCTTTAGCGGCATCGGCTAATTGGATGTTATGGCGTTTCATTTCTTCTCTCAAAAACAAGCGTTTTTCCCCTTCAGAGGCTAAGCGATTGTATTCTTCCATTTGCCTGATTTCTTGCAAACGGGTTTGTACGGCAAAATAAGTTTGTCCTTGAGCAACTATCTCTTTGCTTGGGTCTGCATTTTGCACAATAAGGTAACAAGCATATCGGGAAAGTTTTACGCCATCTTCCATGGGACGTTTGGCACTCGAACCAATGTCAACCATTTCGAGGAAGTCCTCGAAATGGTATTCAACTTGTTGTTCACTATTAATACAAGCCTCTTTGGCTTTTTCAATAACAGGTTTAAAATGACGGAATTCCGAATACTCCAATATTTTACAAAATTGCCTTGCAGACCACCATTCATTGCCATTATTATCTACTTGTTTGATTTGCTCAAACATCGTTATATGTTGATTGGAGACTTCTTTTGCCATGCTTAGTTTATTAATTGTTTCAGATAAACTTCAATCTCATTCTGTACTTTCACCAATTCCCCTTCCAATTGCTCAATCTCCCTTTGCACCGTAGCAATATCCACTTCGGCCTCTTCTTCAAAGGTGTCCACATAGCGGGGGATATTTAGGTTAAATTCGTTTTCCTGTATTTCATCAAAAGTGGCAACGTAGCTAAATTTTTCTTCAATTACTCCTGGGGTATGCTTGCCTTCCGAAAATTCTCGATAGGTATCTACAATGGGTTTAATATGGCGCTTCTCGTCTAGTTTATTTTGGTTTTTGGCTGGATCATATTGTTTGCTAGCATCAATAAATAACACATTATTACTACTCTTCTGCTTGTTAAAAATTAAGATGGCAGCAGGGATTCCTGTCCCAAAAAACAGATTAGCAGGTAAGCCAATTACGGCTTCCAATAAATTTTCTTCAATCGTTTTCTGTCTTATTTTTCCTTCACTACTACCACGAAAAAGTACACCATGTGGCACAACAACCCCAGCTTTTCCATGCTCATTTAATGTTTCTATCATGTGGCAGATAAATGCCCAGTCACCTTTACTTTTGGGTGGCACACCTCTCCAAAAACGGTTGTATTCATCAGATTCTGGGTCGTAACTTAGTGTAGTTTTGTCACCTTCTTTGTCTTCCACCTTTCCCCATTTATCTAAGGAGAATGGAGGATTGGCTACAACGGTATCAAACTTCATTAACGTATCCCCTTCTTTCAGTTTTGGGTTGCGGATCGTATCGCCCCAACGGATGGTGGCATTGTCAAAACCATGCAAAAACATGTTCATCACAGCCAATGCCCACGTGCTGCCGTTGGCTTCTTGTCCGTACAAGGAGAAATTATCGGAGCCTACTTCTTGTCCAGCTTTAATGAGTAATGAACCAGAACCGCAAGTTGGGTCACAAATACGTGAACCAGGTTTTGAATGTGTCAGCTTTGCTAGGAGAGTGGAAACTTCACTTGGCGTATAAAACTCACCTGCTTTTTTACCAGCATCGCTAGCAAAGTTGGAGATTAAGTATTCATATGCCCCGCCTATAATATCATTCCCTTCTAAATGCGATGGACGCAAGTTCAAAGCATCCTTATTGAAATCGAGTAGCAGATTTTTTAGGCGAGTATTTTTGTCTTTAGGCTCACCTAGCTTACTGTTGTTAAAGTCAATATTTTGGAAAATACCTGCCCCATCTTCGCTATACAATTTCTCACGATTGGCCTCTTCTAAATCCGCTAATGCAATATTGATCAATTCACCAATGTTGGTTTCATTTCGAGAATCAAACAAAAACGTAAAATGACTATGCTCTGGTACAATAAAGCGTTCGTGTTGCATGGCACGTTTGGCACGTTCCACATCACCACTATATTTAGCTAAATAGTCTTCCATTTTATCATCGTGTACATCACTGAGATATTTGATGAACAACATGGTTAATACATAATCTTTGTAAACGCTTGGATCTATACTGCCTCTAAAGGTGTCACAAGCTTTCCAAACAGCATCATTGATATCTTTCTGAGTAATTTTAGCCATGAGGTTTATTTTAATTAAAACATTGATGATTCATTGAATCTAAATTTATTTTGAACCGAGAAGTCAAACAATTTTCAATTTCTTTCTCGGAACACTGATGTTTTTCATGAGATATCTGGCTACCATCATTTTTTATAATAGAAACATCATATTCTCCACTTCCATCATAACATCTGCAGATTTCGATTCTTACGTTTTCTCCAGAATTTGTTGTTGCTTCACAATATTGGCATCCACAACTTGGGCAAGGTATTTTTATCATTTTTATTGATTTATAGAACTTATAATTATTTGTTGTATTTGTTTCTCACGAAGCGTTTCAATTTTCTGCTTCAAAGATTTTTCTTTAGTGCGGAGTTTTGTGATATTCAAAATGGACTTTTGGATATCCAAACTTGGTATAGGTAATTCTACATTTTCTAAAACTTGTTTTGAAATAGAAGGAATACCAGTACCAATGGCTTGCCCCTTTAAATGGTTTTGTGTAGTATGGTTATTTAGAAACCATGCCAAATACTGAGGCAATACTCTTTCATCGAATGTTCTTAAAACAAAGAAGGAAGTTGAAGCAACAGATGGCTCGTTGTGGAGTTCAAATACAGCAGCAAAATTTTTTGTACCTTTTGCTGCAAATAGCACATCACCATCTTTTAGCAAGTGCTTTTCAGAAACGCCTTCAGCAGCCAAATCAGGATGAAGAACGGTGTTCAATTGCCCGTATTCATCAAAATGTTTAGATTGTAAATATACCAAATCGCCAATGCCTGCAGGCTTGGCGAAGAGTCCAGTTTGGATGCTTGCAATATCCTTTATCGTCTTTTTCAAATTTATTCTCTTGTAATAGCCCTACAAAATTGAGAATATTATTTTGAATTATCAAATTTTTTGAAAAATAAATTTAAGTATTAGTCCTACAAATATTAATTCGATCGATTTCATTTCTCATATAAAATTGTAATTCGACATGGAAACGATTGATAATTAGACAACTAAAGTAGAAATTTAGGTTTAGCTTGTTAACTATTTTCAGTTATAAATAATTCCCAATCTTAATCATATTTTCCTGCATCATCAAATAAGGCTTGTCAATTCAAATTCAAAACTTGCCTATTTTCCCACCGAAACCCTTACATTTGACAAAATCCAATCCAATGAAAAAGATTCAGCTCTTGGTGGGGATATCCGTCCTAGGATTATTGCTGGGATTTGCCTCTTGGCAAAATCGGATGCGCGTGGATTGGCCAGCTTATCATGGGGGTAATCATCGCAATCATTTTTCTCCCTTAAAACAAATCAACATTTCCAATGTTAGTCAATTATCCCTAGCCTGGGATTACGATGCGGGCGGGGCTGATACCCTCACCAACGGGACCCAAATGCAATGCAATCCCATCATCATCAACGGGATTCTATATGGTGTTTCTGCCAATACACAGGCTTTTGCGCTGGATGCTAAATCAGGGGTGGAACTTTGGAAGACCAACATCAAGATTAAAACCAACAGTACCACCAGTCGAGGACTAAGCTATTGGTCCAGCGGTAAAAAATCACGCATCTTTTTTGGTTATGGTTCCTATTTATTTGCCTTAGATGCCAAAACGGGCAAAGTCATTCCAAGCTTTGGTCAAGATGGTAAAGTCAATTTATTGCCCGGCATTCAACGGGAAGGCTCAGATGAATATGTCTCCTTAAATACACCTGTGACCATTTTTAAGAATATCCTAATCGTAGGTACTCGAGTTTCAGAATCCGCTACAGCTCTGCTGGGCGATATTAGAGGCTATGATGCCATTTCTGGGAAATTATTGTGGACTTTTCAAACCATTCCCAGACCAGGACAATTGGGATATGATACTTGGGAGAAATACAATTATAAAAACCTAGGTGGCGCGAATAGCTGGATGGGGATGGCTTTGGATGAAAAACGTGGCATAGTTTATGCACCTACAGGATCCGCGGCCTTTGATTTTTATGGGGGTAATAGAAAGGGCGACAATCTTTTTGCCAATTGCCTAATTGCTTTGGACGCTACCACTGGAAAAAGGCTTTGGCATTTTCAGACGGTGCACCACGACATTTGGGATCGGGATATTCCTGCGCCTCCCAATTTGTTTAGCGTCAACATTCACGGAGAAAAGAAAGATGTTGTTTCTGTCCTAAGCAAGCAAGGTTTTATGTTTGTCTTTGATCGGGTCACAGGTAAGCCTATTTTCCCTATCGTGGAAACTCCTTTTCCTGCTTCCGATGTTCCTGGTGAATTGGCTTCTAAAACCCAGCCTATCCCCTCATGGCCGGAGCCATTTACGCGACAAAGTTTTTTCGAAAAAGATATTAATCCTGGGGTGTCTAATTCCGAGGAGATTAAAAAGGAATTTGCCATTTCAAAAGCTGGGCATGCGTATATACCAGTAGGTAAGGAAAGAACCATCTTTTTTCCAGGAACCGATGGGGGTGCACAATGGGGTGGAGCAGCCGTAGACGAACATCAAGTGATGTACATTCCTGCCAAAGAAAATCCAGTTTACACGTCTTTGATTCCCAATTCCAAAAGTTTAAAAATGACCACGGCCAGTGTGGTGTATGAGCAACATTGCATGAGCTGTCATGGACCCAATAGACAAGGGAGTGAAGATGGCTCAGTACCTTCTTTGTTGCAGGTTCAAAAGAAATATAAGCTGAAAAGCTTTGTGGAATTATTGAATCAAGGAAGAGGAAGAATGCCCTCCTTGCAGCATATCAGTCAGGAACAAAAAGAGGCGATTTGGTCTTTTCTCCAAGGAGAAAATGTGGCCGTAAAAGGCTCCAGTAATTTGTCTATTTCCGATTATTTGATGACGGGCTATAACCGTTGGTTTGATTCAAATGGGTATCCAGTAAGTCGCCCACCTTGGGGAACTTTGACCGCTATCAATATGCATTCAGGGAAAAGATTGTGGCAAGTGCCTTTGGGGGAATATCCAGAGCTGATGGCCCAAGGAATCCCAAGAACAGGGACGGATAATTATGGTGGTCCTGCCGTAACTGCCGGAGGATTGGTATTTATTGCGGCTACCAAAGATGAATATTTTAGGGCTTTTGATCGGGCAACAGGGGAAGAATTATGGCGTTATAAATTACCTGCGGCAGGTTATGCATCGCCCTCCGTGTATGCAGTAGATGGGAAAGAATTTGTGGTCATTGCCTGTGGAGGAGGCAAGTTGAAAACCAAGTCGGGCGACCACTACCTAGCTTTTTCCTTAAATTAAGTTTCATGCAAATTCAAGAAATTCCTATCCAACAGGTATTATTGATTCGTCAACAGGTCATGTGGCCAGATAAAAACTTGGATTTTGTCAAAGTTCCTGGCGATGATGTGGCGATTCATTTAGGGCTAATCGATGATGGTCAATTGAAATCCGTTATTTCGCTTTTTCAGGAGAATCAATCCATGCAATTCCGGAAATTTGCCACACTAGAATCGGAACAAGGCAAAGGCTACGGTACTATTTTATTGAAGCATGTTTTTGAACAATATAGCCAACCTGATATCCAACTAATTTGGTGCCACGCACGTGTTCCCAAGGCCAAATTTTATGAGAAATTTGGTATGAAAAAAGTAGGTGAAGTATTCCTGAAAAATGGCATCGAATATGTGAAAATGGAGAAAAGTATGCCTTAAATTTCTTCCAAATTTATCGTCTTTTTTTGAGTTGATTTTCGAACAAAAACACGCCATTTTTATTGGAAATAATGATGTCTGCTTTCTTGTCTTTATTGACATCCATCACGGTAATATTTAATCCTGCTCCAGAATCCTGATCAATCAAATGCTCTTTCCAAAATGAACTATTATCTTTTTCATTGAAATCAAAATAGAATAACATAGCTGGGTCACTATCTCCTGTATCCCTACCGTGGTGGGCTAAAAAGCGTTTACCCGTAATGTATTCTTTTTTGCCATCTCCATTTAAATCGGCCATGATAGATGCATGGGTTTGAGCCGTCCGTGTACTCATCAAGTGAGTTTTAAAGCTAATTTCTCCATGTTGGTTCACTTGCTCATGCCACCAAACTCCCAAAGCATGTGCCGATGCGCTGACTACGTCGTTTCTACCATCTCCATTAATGTCCATCACTTGTATATGCGAGCAGGCTTCTCCTAGATTGGTCGAATGAAAAGTCCAATCTCCTGATTTTACATCTTTTTTACCCTCAAACCAGCCTTCGCGAATGACTACATCAGGAATTCCATCCATGTTGATATCTCCTATGCCTATCCCATGCGAGAAACTTTCTGTTCCCGGTACTTTTTCTTGACTTAATGCATGCCTTTTCCATTCAGTTTCCCCTTTTTGAGTGGGTGCTTGAAGCCAAACAATTTGTTTTTTGTCTTTGTCTCCACATAAAATATCCAATCGGCCATCTTGATCCACATCAATAAAACCTGGAGATTCATTGCTGATACCCATTCCTTGGGCAATGATATGTTTGGTCCACTGCTCGCTTTTATTTTTGGGATTTTCAAACCAAAATCCAGCTTTACCTGGGAAATCAATAATCACGACATCATTCCAACCATCTAAATTGACATCCAAACACAGGTTTAGAAAGGATTCAGAATACTCTTTTCTAGGATCAAAAGTTCTGGATGGAGCCATTTCATGTTTTACCCAATAAGGAGCTTCAAACCAATAATATCCCGCAATAATGTCTATTTTCCCATCTTTATTTAAGTCGCCAGCGGCTACTCCCTCCGAAATAAAATCTCCCGTTATTTTTGTTTTTTTAAAGTCGGACGGTGGCTGCGACTGAAAGGCTAGCATGAAAAAGAGTAGGAGTAATTCCAATCCTAAAATGGGGCTATATTTTTTCATTCGAGGGCTATTTTTGGCTTAATACTTTATCCAATAACATACTCACTTCATGGTTCTCATGGGAATGCCCCAATTTAGATTGTAAATCCTTCAAAGAAGCAATGGCCTCATCTGATTTCAAGGCAGCTACGCGCTGAATGGTGTAGTTTAAAAACTTGGGCATTTTAGACTTTACACCCAACTGAATAGCACGCTTGATATCCAAGGTAGCCAATGGTTCGGCAGCATACCAAAGCATCAATGGCAAATTATGGTCTGCTTGATCTTCTGTTTTTTGAACTAAAGCATCCAATACATTCCAGCGCTGTGCAGGATCTAAACGCAATAAGGCAGATACTAAATACAGTCGGACTTGTGCCGACTTATCCGTACGAGCCATGGACTCAAATTGATGTAAAATATCAGGGGAAACCTGTTTCTTTTCGGCGACCAATTGTATCGCCCAGCTTCGAACATTTTCATCTGGATTCGTCAATAATTGGGCGACATCTTTTTCTGTTAAACCTTGAGTAACATGTAATGTCCATAAAGCTCTCAGTTTTCGGGTCACATCGGGGTTTTTATCAATGATGTTTCTCAAAGCAGCATGAACTTGCGGATTGGGCCCTCTTTCTTGTAAAATAGTTCTCGCCTGTCTGACATACCATTCATTGGTATGCAGTTGGTAATTCACTAAATCCATGTCGGTCGCTTTATGTAAATCCACTTGAACCCATTTATCGTTTTCATGTGTGATTTTAAAGATTCTTCCCATGGTTTTATCATGTACATCAGGGTTAGAGCTATGGCATTGGTTTTTATCGTACCAATCGATGGCAAAAACGGAACCACTTGGGTCATATTTGAAATTGAGCCATTGCGACCATGAGTCGTTCATGACAATGAAGTCTTTTTTATGTGAGGCATTGTAGCCTGAACCTTGCCTATTGAGCTGATCTACATTCAATCGAGAGCCATTGATGTTGTTCATGAAGATGTTATTTCGGAATTCTTTAGGCCACGTATTTCCTCCCAAATAAATCATAGCACCAGCATGCGCATGGCCGCCCCCAGCGGATGCAGAGCGGAAATTTCCTGCATGCGGGCCTCTGTCGCCCACGTAATGCCGATGGTCAGCAATGGTTTTTATGTCTTCGTAAGTGTATGGATTAAAATGTTTTCCTGCTTGTCGCTCATATCTTGCCCCTTGGATGATGTGGAACATGTGGGGAATCACACAAACGGTAATAAAAGGGTGTCCATAATCATTGAAGTCGATCCCCCAAGGATTACTCGTTCCTTCTGCAAATACCTCAAACTGATGACTGATGGGATGGAATCTCCATACGCCAGCATTAATTTTAGTTCGCTGCTGATCCGAGGCGCCAGGTTTTCCTACATTGGAATGAGTAAATACCCCATGATTGCCATAAAGCCAACCATCGGGCCCCCAACGTAAACTATTCAATACTTCGTGCGTGTCTTGTACTCCCCAGCCATCCAACAGTTTTTGGACAGGTCCCGTGGGTTTATCCGTCTGAAAATCCGTTGGAATAAATAGTAAATAAGGTGCTGCACCTAGCCAAACTCCTCCCATGCCCACTTCAATGCCACTGACTAAGTTTAAGCCTTCCATGAAGACTTTTCTTTTATCTAAAGTGCCATTGCCATCAGTATCTTCAAATATAATAATTCGATCTTTTCCCTGACCTTCAGGTGCAGGAACGGGATAAGTATGTCCTTCTACCACCCATAATCTTCCTTTGGCATCAATCGTAAAACTGATAGGACGAACAATGTCAGGCTCTGCGGCAGCTAAATTAATTTTGAATCCTTTGGGCAAGGTCATGGCTTCAGCAGCCTTTAATCCAGATAAGCCAGCATTTAGAACGGGGTCTAAAGGAGGAAGTACAATGATGTCCTTTTGATGCAATTCATTCGGGTAATTAGGCCGAGTAGCATGGAATTGAAAGTTGTCAAAATTGATATGAGCTAATTTATCATGCGCCACGTATGGGATAGGCGTGATACCCGTTTCATTGTCGATGATGCGGATGAAGATTTCTTGTTGCAAATATGGTTTTACATTAAATACCACTGGTTGTAAAGTAGCGCGTCCTTGTCCCGTGGAGCGGAAAATGACTTTTTTGCTTTTGGCTAATACCAGTTCTACACGAGTATCTTGTAAGGCTCCTCCAGAAACCCAAAAGCTAGCAAAAGGCTGTGTAATTTTAAAGGGTACAGAAGTTAATGTACCCGTTAAGGCATAGTTTTTTGTGCCACCGCTCGAGATGAAATGAGTTCCTTCTGGACCAATTTTCATAGTCTTATCATGTACAGGAGAGGGGTCTTGGTTAAAAATAGGATTAGCAAAGGCATCTCCTTCCGCTTTCCAATCATCTAGATTTCCTGTTTCAAAATTTAAGTTTAAGGGTTTTCCGTTTTTAGAAGGACGAATACCTTTTACTATTTCAGCGCTAATTGCCCCTTCCACAATTTCAAATTTCCCCACCATGCCGGCTGCTCGGTGACCCGGGATAGAACAGAAATAAGTATCGTTTGACTGAGCAATAAATACAATGCTGGTGCTGGATCCTTTATCTAAAATGGTTGAACTTTTAATACCCAGTTTTTCCATGGAAATGTCGTGGGTCATTTGTTCTCCATTGACAATCGTAATTCTTACCTTTTTACCTTTATTGGCTTTTAACGTAGGATTTCTTGTTCCATCTTTTGAAAAATACCCCAACATGGTGGCTTCTAAAGTATAGTCAAAATCTACTTTAGTAGTATCTTGTTGGATGGCAAAAGGGCTTAATGCCCAAGTAGGACTAGCTAGAAATAAACTAAAGACTAAACCCCAAAAATAGCTAACAGAATGTTTCATAGATGTATAGAGATTGTTTTAAGGTAATTCCTGAATCATAATATCTTTTACTGCGACTTGTGCCTTTCCTCCGCCATGAATTTGTATACCTATTAATCCTGATTGAGGAATGGAGGCATCCATTTCAGTATAATCCACACTCATGTGACCGTTGATGTATAATCGGATTTGATTGTTAATCGCTTTTATTTCATACTCATTCCAATCGTTGAATTTGATCCAAGTCAGCACTTCTTGGTCATTGGGTTTTACAAGTGTTTTATTTCTTCTTGATTCATCATAGAGACTCGCCCAATAATCTTTTCCAAAATCCGCTTGATATCCAATCATTTCATAGGCAGGATTGCTTAGTCGTTTACTGCGAAATTGAACCCCGGAATTAATAAAACCTTGGTTACCCGTCAGCTTGATTTTGAGTTTAAGTATAAAATTGGAATAAATTTTTTGGGTGCACAGGAAGTCATTGTGCGGAACGGTATTTTCTAATGATCCACCAATAATCATACCTTTTTCAATCCGCCAGGTATGTAGGGTATCACCTTCCCAGCCTCGGAATGTTTTTCCATCAAATAGGGAGATGTGTTTAGGACTTTGTGCAAAACAAAGAGGAATGCAGACAAAAGATAGGAATCCTATCCAGATCAATGATTTCATGGAGGGTAAGGAATCATATTGACCCTTAGACTTTTACCTTAGTCAGGATGCGTAGATTCATTTTTAGGTTTAGCTTAATTCTAATCTCAATATAAGAGAAAAAATCATAGCTTAAACCTAAACAAGCCCAATAATGTGCTATTTATTATTGAAACCGTGCAAAATTTGATGTTAAAGAATATTTACCACGACGCGGCGATATCCAGTAAGGGCCGGAGTACCACTGTCTTTTCCCTCAATAACCACATGGTAGGACTCTCCAGATTTCGCGGTATCAGGTATTTTGACTAGGGCTTTATTTCCTGAAATTTGGATGTCTGCTGCACCGCTTCCAGCTTCTTTGTAAGGCCAAGCCGTAAGTGTAACGGCATTTTTATCTGGGTCTACGGCTAATAAATTTAGGGTAATATTTTGGCCTGCTTTGGCATAGATCTTCATCCCTTCTCTCACGGTAATTTGAGGAGCATGATTCGCCTCTTTAAAGCTTTTTATGCACCAGTCGGCCCGAGCAGCGAAATCTTGTTGAAGGGCGATCAGCCAACGAGTTTGAGCATAATTAATATCCATTTTACCTAATTCTGGATTGAAATCAGCGGCGTCATCATTGTCTTCATATCGGTAAGGATTATCCTTTGCTTGAGCAAATCGACCACCCCAACCACCATAAGATGGGTTATTTAAATTGTTTAGGCCCACATCCACTAAATGTAAAAATGCGGGAGAATCTCCTTCGGAAATGAAATCATAAGGTACAAAGCTACCCCATTGAGCATTTTTTAATTTGTTGGGATCTCCGTGAATATGCTCATCATCTCCTGCTTGTTTTTGACCATCGCCATATGCATAATACATTTTTAATAATGGACCGTGATTCAAGATGATGTTAGCCGACATATAAGGTCCTTCAAAATAGGGCTGTGCGACTTTGGGCATGATTCTTTTCCAAGGATAAGCAAAACTTCCAAACTGATGGGCATTATAAAATACTCGGATTTTTGGCCAGTGCAGACCTATGTATTTTTTATAGGTTGCATCTTGGTCCATAACCGTATAGATGATGGCTTTTTTCGATATTTTTTCTTGAATGATGGGCCAATCTTTTTGTTTGGAATAAGCTTCTTCGATGGATTTTAATGCACGAGCGATGGTGTTTGTACCTCCCCACGCTTGTAAAAAAATAGGTTGGGGATCATTGTCTAATAATTTAGCTTTTATCCATTCGGAACCTGGTGTGATTTGATCCATTTCTCCTTCAAAATCAATGTTTCCAACTTTCACTAAACTGTTTAAGTAGGCTGGACTTGGATATGTTTTTGAATTCTGACTTAGTTTTGGATAAACTTCTCCATATGCTTTCAGTAAATCTTGAATCCAGTTGACGCCCGGCCAGCGAAGGTCAGTTTTAGCTCCATACATTTTCTTGGTCATGTCCATTTCTGAAGTAAACAAAGTGCCTTTTCCATCACCTTTATAGTGCCACATGGAGCTGGAGTAAATTAAGCCTTCTAAGTGAAATTCATTCGAGTACAATAGCATACGGATGAAAGTGTCCACATCATCAATTTCTCCATCAGTTGTGACAATGGTTCTAGGTAAATTCTCTTTAGCAAAAATGGGGGAGAATATCCCTAAGGATAGAATTAATAAGAAGATTTTTCTCATGGTTAGATAGTAATTTAATCAGGGCAAAAGAAGGTTTTGTACCTATTTAGGCCTCGCAATATAGGATTAAATAAGAAATATTACTTGTAAACATAAATAGCATTGTCCATTTAATCAATGTTTAGATTCAAGGTAGTGCATTTTTAATAAGTCTGCACCAAAGTCATTCCCTTTCTCACGTAAAATGGCGTGTATGTGGTTCCCATCATTTTGGAATCCAACATTGTCATATTCAATTAAGAAATCTGGCCCGTTGATGATGTAATAATGCGACTTATTATTTTCTAAACTGCCTACCCATGCAAAATGGATTTTATCCATTCCTGTCGCAGCAATTTTGTCCATCATTTGATGTGATTTTTCATGTTCAAAATTATGGACGTATTCTTGTATCAACATTTTTAATACAGCTTTTTGGGCATCCGTGAATTCTTTAACAGCGATGCCATAATAGGAGTCTATGCGTTGTTGACTATTGGGATTGGTGATGATGTCTTTAGGAACAGCTTGTTGTAAGATGGCCTTCGATTTTTGTGCATCTGAGAGCATATTAATCAACATAAAACCGTAATCTTCTTCTTTGCTTAACACACGTAAACCCGCATATTTGGATGATTTCACTTCGGAAGGATCAGTGCCAATGAAATAGGGCGACATGCTTATTTTTTTACCATCAGAAGTTAGGCTGAGTGCCATGTGGTGACCACCGAAATTCATTCCCCAAGGTGCATCACCGGGTGTACCAAAAATGGAAATGTAATAATTACCATGTGCCCAATTTAATTTTTGCATTTGGGTTAAGAACTCTTTTTTGATTTCACCCTTATCGTATGCTTCTTGATATAAGGTGTTCAAAATGTCGTCCAGCTGCATGATGCTAGTGGTTTTTAAATAGCCTTGAGAACTTAATAAAGCACTTAATACACGGTGAAAAGCTAGTCTGCTTTTGTCGGAAAGCGAGCCATATTGAATGCCGGGCCTTGGAACCATACCCACAGGTAAATTGGTCCATTTTTTTCTTAAACTATCTTGAAATGAATAGTTCACTTTTTTGAGTTCATCCTGATTTAGGGTGGCTAAAAAGGCATTGGCGGCCTGATGAATGCGCGTGCTATTTTGTGAAAATAGGCTCAATGGTAAAATTAGAGCAATTAATAGGTAGATTGATCTTGTTTTCATGGTAAGGAATTTTGTTAAAAGTATTCATTTTTAATGAACATACTAATGCTTTGATCTTCATTTTAGCTTTCAATTTTATTCTATATTTGACATCCACTTATTTCAATAAACAAAATATGCTGACAGAAGATTTGTTAAAATTATTTTCACGAGATCTAAATCGCTTAAAAAGTGAAATCTCTCAATATCAGAATGAAGCTAATTTATGGAAAGTAGATGGGGCTATTTCCAACTCAGCAGGCAATTTATGCTTGCATTTGATAGGAAATTTACAAACGTATTTTGGTTCTGTTTATGGAAACACTGGCTATGTGAGAGATAGAGAAAAGGAGTTTTCGGATAAGGCCGTTCCTAGGGAGCAATTACTTGATATGATAGAACAAACAGAGCAAATGTTGAAACAAGTGTTTCCAAGGATTACACAAGAGCAATTGGAGGATGATTACCCGATGGAAGTTTTTGACCATTCCATGAAATCAGCCTATTTTTTTGTTCACTTGGCCGTTCATTTGGGCTATCACTTGGGTCAAATAAATTATCATCGCCGTTTATTAGATACATAATGAGTCAAATTCGTATTTCAAATTTTGAGCCAGCCTATCGAGATGCCATTCGAAAGTTAAATTACGAGTGGTTGGAAAAGTATTTTAAGCTGGAAGAGATAGATCGGGAGGTTTTATCCAAACCAGAGGAAGTAATTTTAGCTCCTGGAGGACAAATATTTTATGCTTGGTATGAGGATCAAATTGTAGGAACGGTTTCTTTAATGAAGTTGGAAGAAAGCGTTTTTGAGTTAACCAAAATGGCGGTATCAGAAAAATTTCAAGGCTTAGGTATTGGCAAATTATTGATGGAATACACCTTAGATTTTGCTAAAAATGCAGGGATTAGGCAGATTATTATTTATTCCAATCGACGATTGGAAAGAGCGGTGGATATGTACCGTAAATTTGGTTTTGTGGAAATGGATTTAGGCCCTGTTATTTACCAAAGAGCTGATATCAAAATGCGGTTGGATATGAGCTAATGAGGAATTTTCTCTAAAGCTATTCGTAAACTAATTAGAGTCAACACCAGGGTGATGGGAGTGAAAATGAAGCGTTCCATGGAGTTCAGTGCCTGCGAATTTCCTAAAGTGTTCAAGAAAAATAGGAAAGGAATGAGCCAAATTACATAGTCTGTTAATTTCGCAATTTTGAAGAAAATCCAACGCGCTTTTATGGCAATGATTAGCGCCATGAAGACTAAGATGATGAGGGAAATGGATTCCATTTTGATTAGCTCATGTGGACTTTGTATGCGGCCACCCCATACTACATCTGGAGCTATGATGCCAGCCATGACCAATAAATGAAACAGAATGGCTAAAAAAATGAATCCCAAAAAGATTTGAACAGAAAGCTTAAATGAGATCCATTTTTTCATCAGTATAACATCATTTGATTTTTTGTGCTTTTACTCCTTCAAAACTAAGTTTTACGGGTAAAATATCCCCCTTACTATCAAAATACATGGGCTCTATACAAGTCACCCGGTGATTTCTATCTGTTTCATCCAAGGGTCTTCGGTGGTAAACGATATACCACAGATCCGTATGAGGTACTTGAATGACGGAATGATGCCCAGCACCTGTAGCCACTTGTGGGTCTTGTTTTAAGATTTTTTCTTTTCTTTCAAATGGCCCAAAAGGACTATCCGCAACGGCATAGGCCACTGAATAATTTGGACCAGTCCAGCCACCTTCACTCCACATGAAATAGTATTTATTATTTCGGATAAACATGATAGGGCCTTCTACATAACCACTCGGAGTGATTTCCTTAAACAGGTTACCATCTTCAAAAGGGATGATGGACTTAAAATCAGGACTTAAGCGCGCTATGTTGCAATGCTTCCATCCACCATAAATGATGTAGTATTGACCATCTTTATCTTTAAATACAAATTGATCGATAGGCTGGGCACCATGTTGAAATTGACTGATCAATGGCTTACCAATTAAATCTTTAAATGGCCCTTGAGGCTTTTCTGCCACAGCTACCCCAATACCGCCAAGTTCTTGATTACTTTGTATGTCATTGGCTCCAAAAAACAGGTAGTATTTTTTGTCTTTTTGAACAATGGCAGGAGCCCACATGGCTTTTTTCGCCCATTTGATAGCTGATGTATCCACGATTTTAGCATGCTTTTTCCATGTTATGAGATCCTTAGAAGAAAAGGCATCGAAGTATACCTGCTTTTGATACACATCTGAGTAGGTAGGGTATATCCAATATTCCTTATTGAAAATGGTGGCTTCGGGATCCGCATACCAACCAGGGAAGAGGGGATTTCCTGAAGTTTTTTGTTGAGAAAAAACAGGATTGGTTAAAGAAAGCAATAGAATTGAAAAAATATAAAAGTTTTTCATAGTGAACATGGACAAGTTGTAAGGCTGTTGGATTAAGATGAACGCATATTTTTAAATTACTGATAATCAATGCATTGTGATGCATTATTTTTTAATAATGATTTTTATTAATTCCATTTACATCGCTTGTTTGGTATAGTGAGAAAGGGATCAATTACTAAATAATGAAAAAATAATTTGTATTTAATTAAGGACTCCCTTAGTTTTGCCTATTAATCTACTTAATTGGTAGTCTTTATATATTATCATGTTTAACTTACTAAATACACTCACTCCATGAAAAACTTCTGCTGTTCATGTTAAAAAAATGCCAATCTGCTGCAACAGATTGGCTGGCTTAAAAAACAAGCTCATCGCGAAATGAAAATTCAAGACTCAGGGAGTTTTGAACCACTTATTTTTTACTTAAACCAATACAAAGTAATGAAAAAAAATTATTTAATATTTTTTCTTTTTCTACTCACGTACAGTTCAATTGCCCAAAATGCCCCATTAATCAATGCAACCTTGGAGGGCAAAGTGATAGATCAAAAGACTAAAGAAGCTATAATCGGAGCTTCTGTTTCTATTAAAGGAACAACCAATGGCGGATTGACAGATGCCGACGGAAAATTTTATTTAAAAACGGGTCAAAAGCTACCTTTTGTTTTAGTGGTAGGTTTTGTAGGCTATACTCGACAAGAGTTTGTAGCCAATACGAGTAAAGTAACCATAGAATTGCTTCCCAATGATACCGAGCTCAGTGAAATAGTTGTGGTAGGATATGGTACCCAAGAAAGGAAAAACTTGATTGGATCCATTACTAAAATTAACCCAGCTGGAGTTAGTAATATTCCAGTAGGAAGTTTTGATGCACAATTACAGGGGAAAGTTCCTGGCGTGCAAATTTCTTCACCAACAGGCGTACCCGGTGAAACGGTGAATGTGCGGGTAAGAGGGGCAACATCCATTAATGCGGACAATGACCCACTATATGTAGTGGATGGTGTATTTATCAATAGTAATAGTCTTCAGACCATAGGTACTGGAGGTAAGGCTACTTCTCCAATTTCGGACATTAATCCAGCTGATATTCAAAGTGTTGAAGTTTTGAAAGATGCGGAGGCAACGGCATTATATGGCTCTAGAGGAGCAAATGGAGTTATTTTAATTACTACCAAAAGAGGCGAGTTTGAGCAAGCAGCCAAAATCCATGTCAATGCTAGTTTTGGTCAGGCGAAAGCTGCGAAACTCTGGGAATTAACGACCGGACCAGAACATGCTCAATTAGTGAATGAGTGGTGGATAAATACAGGGATTCTAGATCCTTCCCTGAAAAGAACTGCTGCCAATAGACCTTTTAGACCAGTGGCAGATGGAGGCAGAGGCTTACCTTCCGAACAAAAGACCTATGATCGATTAAGTGAAGCATTTCGTACCGCTACGCTTCAGAACTATGATATTTCTTTGTCAGGAGGTACCAAAACCACTAAGTATTACATTGGGGGAGGCTTCAATTCACAAGAATCCATTTTGAAACCAATCACTTTTGAAAGACAAAGTTTCAAAGTCAATTTAGACCAGAAAGTAAATGATGTTTTACAAGTTGGAGTGAGCAATACCTTCACAAGAACATATCGGAACCAAGCCAGAGCGGGTGATGGACCGCAAGGAGGGGTATTACAAGCGGCATTGCATACACCAACCTACTTATCTCCATACAATGAAACGGGGGAACTAGTTGGAAGAGCTGGATTTGATAATTTGACTTTATTGCTCAATAATTATGATGTCAATTCCTCCAGTTTAAGGTATATCGGTAATTTATATGCGGAGGCTTATTTATTACCCAATTTGAAATTCAGAACCAGCTTTGGAGCGGACTATAATAATTATGATGAATCAGAATATTGGAATACCTTTTTACTATTAGGAGCACAAGGCGGCTTGGCCACCTCTTCCATCAGTCAGTTTACGACTTTACTTAACGAACAAACCTTGACGTATCGGCAGAAGTTTGGTTTAGATCACAATTTTGGGGTTTTAATTGGCAATACTTTACAAAGTGATGTATTAAATAGAACCTATGCTGAAGGACGTGGATTTGCTAATAATGCCTTTACTGTTATTTCTTCAGCTGCCAATAGAACAAGTACTCAAAGCTGGAGTAAAAGTAATTTAGCCTCCTTTTTTGCGCGTGTTGACTATGGTTACCAAGGTAAATATTTAGTTGATTTTAGCATTCGTACTGATGGATCTTCTCGCTTTGGTTCGGATCAAAAATGGGGGTATTTTCCTTCTCTTGGGACTGCTTGGAGAATCAATCAAGAGGACTTTTTAAAAGATGTAGGATTTATCAAAGACCTGAAATTACGAGCAAGTTATGGTCAGATTGGGAACCAAAATGGCATTGGAAACTTCGCTGCCCAAGGGCTTTGGACAGGTGGGGCTCCCTACCAAGGAAATCCAGGAATTGCCCCGCAGCAATTAGCTAATCCGGATTTGAAATGGGAAAAAACGAGTCAGTTTAATATAGGTTTAGACGCTTCACTATTTAATGGAAGGCTATCATTTGAACTAAATTATTACGATAAATATACCAAAGATGGATTGTTACAATTAGCTCTTCCTAGTACTTCTGGTTTTTCTAATTATTGGAGCAATGTAGCTGAAATTAGCAATAAAGGATTTGAGTTTAGTATTCAATCGGTCAACTATCAGTCGAAAGAATTTAGCTGGACTAGCGAATTTAATATCGCTCAGAATATTAATAAAATAGAGAAGTTGTCTAATCCATTAAACTATGGTAGTCGCGATTTGATTTTACAAAAAGAGGGATATCCCTTGTATTCATTCTGGGTATATAAACAGCTATATGTTGATTCAAAAACGGGAGATGCAGTGTATGAAGATGTCAATAAAGACGGAAAAATCACGGTTGCAGATCGTCAAATTATAGGAAGTATCTGGCCTGCCTTCTTTGGAGGATTAACCAATACTGTTCAATACAAAGGCTTTGAATTAGCTGCATTTTTATCCTTCCAATATGGGAATAAGGTATACAATCACAATAAATTTTTTGGTGAAGGTGGTGGAGCAAGGGATGCCGCGCGAGTGATTTTTGCTAGTAATAATGCCCGCTGGCAAAAAGAAGGAGATATCACCGATGTTCCTAAACCCGATGGCGTCAATGTCAATAATTACCGCGACGGGGGCAGTCGCTGGTTGGAAGATGGTTCATTCTTGCGATTGAGATCCTTGAATATTGCTTACAATTTGCCTAAAAAAATAGCTTCTAAATTGGGAGCGGAAGCCTTGAAAATTTATGTGAATGGCACCAATTTATTTCTCATCTCCAACTATTCAGGTTTAGATCCAGAATCCAGCGCTAGCAGTGATCAAAATGCGCAAGGAATAGATTTGGGTACACCTCCTCAGCCAAGAAGCTATCAAGTAGGTGTTAGTCTAACATTTTAGTCGGAGATATTTTTCAACACAAAACATTCGAAATATATGAAACTTACAAAATACATCATTGGAGCCAGTTTAGTTATTTCTCTTGGGTCCTGCTCTGATTATTTGGATGTGCAACCTTTGGAATCCATTTCTGATACAAAAACTATTTTTGATAAAACTTCATCAGAAACAGCGATTAGAGGGGTTTATTCTGCCTTGGCAGATGGAAATTATTATGGTACCACTTTTCAATCCATAGGATATTTATCAGGAGATAATATTCAGTGGACTGGGTCACAGTCGCAAGTACAGGAGTTTATCAATAAAAAAGTAAATGCAGAAAACTCGACCATTTCTGGTGCATGGACTGCTATTTATCGGACAGTCAATCGGGCAAATAATGTCATTTCCAAAGTGCCTTTAGTGAGTGATCCATTATTGACAGATGCACTAAAAAATCAAATTATTGGGGAGGCCTATTTCATTCGTGCACTTTCCTATTTTGATTTAGCGAGAACTTGGGGAGGGGTACCTTTGATTACCAAACCTACCTCTAGTCCTTTGGAAAATTCGGGTATTGCGCGCAGTACGCAAGCCGAAATTTATGCTCAAGTATTGAAGGATTTAGATATCGCTGAACCGCTATTACCGCTAACTACCGATCGTTTTAGAGCGACGAGAAAAACGGTTTGGGCCTTAAAATCCCGTCTGTATTTATATCAAAAAGATTGGGCTAAAGCAGAAGATTATGCAACTCGGTTGATTTCAGATAGCAATTATAAATTGTTGAAACCATTTAGCTCATTTTTTGCCAATGAAGCGAGAGGAACACAAGAATCTATTTTTGAACTATTTTACAGTAGTACGGAGACAAATACGCATCGTGGTCAATGGCAACCTCAAACGAATGGAGGGACACGCCAATGGGCTCCTAATGATGCGCTAGTAGCTTTATTAAATGACCCTAAAATTGGAGGAGGAAGAAGTACTTTAATTGCTAAGGATAATCAGAATCGATGGTATGGGAATTTGTATTATCGTACGCCAGCTACGGATCCAAGTTATATTTTTAGAATCGCAGAATTGTACCTGATTCGATCAGAAGCACGAGCTAATTTGAATAAACTGACGGATGCATTAACTGATCTAAATGCCATCAAAGATCGGGCAGCTATTGCATTAAGTTTGGCCTCCAGTAAGGAAAGTATTTTATTGGAAATAGAAAATGAAAGAAGGCTTGAATTCGCCTTAGAACCACACCGTTGGTTTGATGTCGTAAGAACAGGTAGAGCAGCCGAAGTATTTAAGGTAACGGATGTTAATCGTCTTGTTTTACCTATTCCATCGAATGAATTATTGAGAGACCAAGCGCTAATTCAAAATCCAGGATATTAACCCATCAAAGGCATCATGGTCAAATATGATGCCTTGATTAATTTTAAAAGATATGTCAAATACACTAAATTCTCCAGGAGAATGGTCGTCTAAAGAAAAATTATTTTTTAGGTTTTTTGCCATTTTATTTGTCCTTATTTCTATTCCTTTATCTACTGAATTTTATCGTCATTTATTTCAAATAAATTACTTGAATTTACAGTTAAACGATTTGTTTTATTTAACAAGGTATTACCCTAAATTTTCAACTGGAAGTGACTGGGTAACATGGTTTATTATAGCCTTATTGTCGTTTAACGGTGCATTTTTATGGGATAAATGGTATACCAAAGAAGTTAATTATTCAAGGTTATTTTATTGGGTAAGAGCTATAGTTCGATATCGATTAGCATTAGGTTTAATTGGCTATGCATTTTTGAAAATATTTACCTTACAAGCACCCCTTCCGTCATTAAGTAATTTGAATACAAATTATGGTGATTTTACAGCTTGGAAATTATTTTCTTTAAGTCTTGGTGTTGTACCTAATTATCAATCATTTTTAGGCTTTGTTGAGCTAGCTGGTGCCATCCTTTTATTAAATCGAAAAACAGCTACCATTGGGACATTTATTATATTGCCATTTATCGGAAATGTGGCCGTTTCAAATATTGCCTATGAAGGTGGAGAGTTCTTTTATGCCTTTTATTTGATCATTTTAGCCTTATTTGTTTTTGCATTTGATGCCATTCGTTTGTTTCAATTAATTAGTTTAGAAAAGGTCACTTTAGCGAATGATTATCAACCTAATTTTTCCCCAAAAACGAAGATTAATTTAGGCTTAATTAAGGCACTATTTATTTTAATTTTTATTGGAATTTATGGATTTAAAAGTTACTCATTATTTCAGCATGGGGGCTATCAATTTTCCTCAAAAAATGGAATTCCCAATGCAGAAGGATTATATGTGGTAAAACAATTTAAATGGAATAACCATGAAATTCCATATTCTACTACTGATGCTATTCGATGGCAAAATGTCGTATTCGAAAAGTGGAATACACTTAGTATTAAATCGGCTACATTAACGTCCATCCAAGATGCCAAATCAGAAGAAATTTTTTCAAATGATGGATCTCGTGCTTATGAATATTCTGAGACTCAAGGACGCCATTATTATTCTTATGAGGTAGATTCTTCCAAGGCTTCTATTTTACTGCAAAATAGAAATGAGAAGTATGTCAATGATCGATTCAATTTACGTATTCAACGCGTCAACGATTCAACATTGGTACTCCAAGGAGTTAATGCTAATCAAGATTCCGTGTATGCTGTGTTGTCAAAAATCAACAAGAAATACTTGATTTGGGAAGCTAAAAAAGCTGGTAGAAGAAGTGCGTTGAAATTGTAATATGTTAAACTTAAGAATGATGTCAACTAATAAAATAAATACTGAAAATTTGTCGGATGAGCGCGCTTGGCCAACCTGGCAGCTTGTTGCTTTTCGAATTGCTTTTGTGTTTTTTATTTCCATGACAATTCCCAATAGAATTGACTGGTATAAGGACCTATTTACGTTTGATTATTTGAATTTACATTATCGCGACTTATATGACATAGCACGTTTTGGGAGTGGAATTAATTTCTTTGGAAACAAGATTTTTGGATCAACTTTGCAAGGGTATGCTATTTGGGTAATTACCTTTATTTTCTCGGTAGTAATTGCCATAATTTGGTCGATCGTTTCCTACGTTCGAAAATCAGAAGTTAAACATTATGATACCTTGTTTTATTGGCTAAATGTTGTTGTTCGTTACCGAGCAGCCATAGGTATCATTGGTTTTGGTTTTACCAAATTGACGCCCACCCAATTACCTTATCCTTCTTGGGGTTTATTGAATACAGATTTTGGTGATTTAACATTGCAAAAAATCTATTGGCTTTCCATTGGCATTGTGCCTTTGTATGAAGTCTTTACAGGGATTGTCGAAGTATTAGCGGGTGCTTTACTCTTTTTTAGAAAAACGGTTTTCTGGGGTGCAGTTTTACTTTTTGGAGCATTAGCGGACATTGTTTATGTCAACTTTGCCTATGATGGTGGAGTGCATGTTTATAGCTCCTATTTTGTGTTATTTTCTGCCTTCTTATTGCTTCCATATATCCCCAAAATTTATGGATTATTGATTCAAGAAAAATTAACGCTTCCTTTCATTCAAACACCTTCTTTAACAAAAAAATGGCAAGAAACAGGTCGAATTATACTCAAATACAGCACTATAATTATATTTCTCCCTGTGTTTACTTATTTGTCGATTGTGAATTTTATCTATGACCCATATAAGCAGCCATCTATTAAAGGGCTAAGTCAATTAAGAGGAAATTATCATGTCACTAGTTTTCGATTAAACAATCAGGAAATCCCCTATTCTCCATTGGATACAACGCGTTGGCAACAAGCTACATTCGAGAAGTGGACAACCCTGACTTTTAAAGTTAATAAACCCGTTGAGTTGGATTTGTCCAATGGAGGAGGAGCGCCGATGAGGGATATTAGTCGAACTTTTGAATTAACAGGTGTAGCTGGGGGCCAACGTGTGTTTTATTATGAAGCCGATACCGTTCAACAGGTATTATATCTTCAAGATAAAAACTTAGGAAATAGAAATCAGGAGAACGAGGGTTTTGCATTGACCAATGAAAAATCAAAGAAAAAAGGTGCTGAAAAAAGGATCAATAAAGAAGCGAAAAATGAATCATGGATTCCTGAAAATGCACGTAAAAATATAGGAGATGAAATATATAAAATAGATCCCATTGCTTGGACAAATCGACGCATCAAAGGCATTAAAGCAGAGAAAAAGCGGAACCCGAAAAGAGAAAAATTAGTGCTTCATTATGATGTTCAGCAAGGAGGGAATCGAGTAATCTTATCAGGAATTAATGCCCAGAAAGATTCTATTTATGTGGTTTTAGATCGATATTCTAAAAACTATGCTTTGAGTATAAGTACTTTAGAATCAGGTAAATACGATTAATACTTATGAAGAAATATGGCGTCAATGTTGCTTTTGTTTTCACCTTATTGGTGATTTTAAGCTCATTTGAACATGCAGGCAATTCATCCAAACTAGAAATAGCTAATGACTCTATCCCAACTAGTTTTGGGATAGGTCGTATAGCTACTCAGAAGGAAATAGACTTATTGGATATTGCGATTAGGCCAGATGGGAAAGGATTGCCAAAAGGAACGGGCCTAGTTTCTTACGGCAGACAGATTTTTGATACTAAATGTGTGGTATGCCATGGTGCAGGGGGAATTGGAGGTGTCTCTGGTTCATTGGTTACGAATAAAACATCAACCAAAAGAAGAGAAAAAACGATTGGGAATTATTGGCCTTATGCCACTACCGTATTTGACTACATACGTAGAGCTATGCCATTCAATGAACCTGGTTCACTGACGAATGAAGAAGTATATCATTTGACTGCATTCTTACTGCATGCCAATGGAATCATTGACTCTACAACAAAAATTACATCCAAAAGTCTTCCTGCCATACAAATGCCTGCCAAGAATTTATTTTTGATGGATGATAGAAAGGGAGGGTTAGAAGTTAAATAAAATGGAAAAATTCATAGAAATTTCACAAAAGGGGAACCACCCTATTTCTCGTCGAAAGCTCCTAGGAGGTATGGCCACTGCAGCTGTAGCGATCGTTCAAACGGCAAATGGACAAGTCATTCAAAAATCCATTAGTCAATCGGATATCGATCCTACTAAAAAAGTTGGGCTTGGTCCTGGAGAAATTGGAAGTAGATCTCTTTTTGTAAAATCGGTTAAGAAACCTTCCGAAATTTCTTCTCGGTCTCCTTTACAAGATTTTTATGGGATGATAACTCCTTCGGATTTACATTTTGAGCGCCATCATGCAGGAGTGCCCGTGATTGATCCCTCCAAACATGAATTATTAATTCATGGATTAGTTAAAAAGCCCATGATTTTTACTGTGGCAGATTTGAAGAGATTTCCATCTGTTTCTCGCATTGCTTTTTTGGAATGTTCTGGGAATTTTAGAGGGGGGAAGGAGCAATTAAGTCCACAAGAAATTTGTGGGTTAACGAGTCAAAGTGAATGGACAGGAGTGAAATTATCCACTATTTTTAATGAAGTAGGAGTAAAACCCAATGCTACTTGGTTTTTGGCTGAGGGAGGAGATGCGGCTGTCATGACACGGAGTATCCCCATTAAAAAGGGATGGGATGATGCCATCATAGCCTATGCTCAAAATGGAGAAGTCCTTCGGCCAGAACAAGGATATCCTATTCGACTTTTTTTACCAGGTTGGGAAGGGAATACCAATGTTAAATGGCTACGAAGAATAGAATTATCAGATCAAGCATTTTATACTAGGGAGGAAACGTCTAAATATACCGAACCTATCAAAGACGGGAAATACCGCATTTTCAGTTTTGATATGGATGCGCGATCTATTATTACGTTTCCTTCTTTTCCGCAAAAAATTGAAAAAGGCTGGATTGAAATTAGAGGTTTGGCCTGGTCAGGACGAGGTAAAGTGGTTCAAGTAGAAGTGAGTGTAGATGCTGGGAAAAGCTGGCATTTGGCACAATTAAATCCTCCTATTTTGGATAAAGCCCACGTCCATTTTAGGTACTTATGGAATTGGAAAGGAGATGAAACAGAAATACTAAGTCGAGTTACCGATGAAACGGGATATCTTCAACCGACTTTAAAACAATTGTATCAAGCGAGAGGTAATGAGGGTGGTTATCACATGAATCCGATTACTGCTTGGCAGATTAAAAGAGATGGAAATGTGTTGTTTAAAGTAGAATCAAATTGATGAAAAATAGAAGTACAGAATATGATGCTATTGTAGTAGGTTCAGGTCCAAATGGATTGGCCTCAGCCATTTATTTGCAACAAAAAGGACTCTCTGTACTAATGGTCGAGGCAAAAGATAGCATTGGAGGAGGTTTAAGAACCGAGGAAATCACCTTACCGGGGTTTAAACATGATATTTGTTCTGCCATTCATCCCTTGGCTGCAGCATCCCCATTTTTTAAGACACTCCCTTTACAAGATCATGGCCTGACATTTATTCAACCCATTTATTCTGCAGCTCACCCATTAGCGAATGGTGATAGTGCTGTTTTGGCGCCATCATTGGAATTGACAGCGCATAAATTAGGCTATGACGGGGAGAATTATAGGGATTTAATTCAACCTTTTATAAGTCACTGGGAAAGTCTTTTGGCTGATATTTTGGCACCATTGCATGTCCCTAATCAACCGATAAATTTGGCTAAGTTTGGATTGAAAGCGATGCAACCAGCTTCTTGGTTAGTTGAGAAGTTTGAGACTGAAAAGGCAAAAGCTTTGTGGGCAGGAATGGCGGCCCATTCCATACAACCTCTTCAAAATTGGGCGACTTCTGCCATAGGTTTAGTTTTAATGACAGCAGCACATAAAGAAGGCTGGCTAATCCCCAAAGGAGGTTCAAGTAACATAGCCAAGGCATTATCGTCTTACTTTCTTTCTTTAGGAGGAAAGATTGAAACGAATTTCTATGTGAAATCTTTAAACCAGTTACCATCTGCCAAAGCTATTTTATTTGATTTAACTCCCCGACAAATTCTAGGCATTGCGGGTCATCGCTTTTCTAGTATTTACCGATGGCAATTAGAAAAATACCGCTATGGAATGGGTGTTTTTAAAATTGATTGGGCAATAGAAGGACAGGTTCCTTTTGAGTCCAAGGAAGCGAGGTTAGCGGGAACTGTACATCTTGGAAATACTTGGTCAGAAATAACTCAATCCGAGTTAGATACTTCTAAAGGAAAGCAGGTAGAACAGCCATTTGTGCTTTTGGCACAACAAAGTTTGTTTGATCGTTCTCGGGCGCCAGAAGGTAAAAATGCCGTTTGGGCATATTGCCACGTTCCACACGGCTCTACCAAAGATATGACGGAGATAATCGAAAAGCAGGTAGAACGATTTGCCCCAGGTTTTCGAGAAAGGATTTTGGCGAAACATAGCTTTAATACAGCTCAATTAGAATCCTATAATGCGAATTATATCGGAGGAGATATTAACGGAGGAATCATCGATCTAGCACAGCTTTTTACCCGTCCCGCACTTCGATCATCGCCTTACAGAACATCAACGAAAGGACTATATATTTGCTCATCTTCCAGTCCTCCTGGAGGTGGAGTACACGGTATGTGCGGTTATCATGCTGCTGAAAGAGCCTATAAAGATTTGTTTATCAATGCTTAATTAATTTAATTTATCCCCAATCTATACAACTATGTCAAACAACAAAACGTCATTTAGCTTAACAGAAGACTGGACCGTCGTGGTCTTTGGATTTTTAATTATCGCCCTAGCCCTATTCGGAATAAAAATACCAAGTCCCGTTTTTGCTTGGGAAAACTCAGCAGAACTATTGGAAAAAGTAGTAAACGCTGATAATTTATTGAATGTAGGAAAATTGTTTTTGTGGGTTTATGCCATTGCTATTTTAGCTACCAAAGCCTTGGGGAAAGACGTATCAGCCACCATCAAAGGTTTTCCCATCGTCTTTATTTTAACGACTTTGGCACTTATACTGGCTGGTAATTCTTTTCTCAAAAATTGGAATTTAGAAGCGGTTATTTTCAGCTTAACTATTGGTTTAATTATCAGTAATTTTTCTACAATTCCTGATTGGTTAAGAGATTCATTATCAACGGAATTATTTGTTAAAATAGGATTAGTTTTATTAGGTACCAGCATCATTTTTGGAGATATTTTAAAGGCAGGATCTTTGGGATTGATTCAAGCACTTTTGGTGGTAGTTTCTGTTTGGTATTTTGCATTTTGGGTCTCTAAAAAATTAGGGATTGACGAAGAAATGGCCATCATGATATCCAGTGCCGTTTCTATTTGTGGTGTTTCTGCAGCCATAGCTACAGCAGGCGCTATTAAAGGAGATTCCAAGAAACTTTCTTATGTGATATCCATCGTCCTAATTACTGCCATACCCATGATTATTTTTATGCCGATCATCGCTAAAGCCTTAGGTTTATCTGAAGCAGTAACGGGTGCATGGTTGGGAGGTACTATTGATACGACAGGTGCAGTTATTGCTTCTGGTTCATTGATAGGAGAGGAGGCCTTGAAAATTAGTACGATTGTCAAATTTTCACAAAATGTTCTGTTAGGTTTAGCAGCATTTGGGATTTCTATCTATTGGACTTATACTAATAATCAGTCAGAAGTAGCCAAAGAATCCAAGCCAACTTTAGGGATCATTTGGGAGCGTTTTCCCAAATTTGTCATCGGTTTTGTAGCGGCATCCTTGTTGTTTTCATTCGTCATTTCTGGTGAAGTTATTTCGGAAGTAAAAGGCAGTTTAAAATCTCTTCAAGGCTTGTGGTTTGCACTTGCATTTACCAGCATTGGCTTAGAGACTAAGTTTGCTGATTTATTTAGTAGCGAAGGGAAAAAACCTTTGTATGCCTTTCTTATTGCACAAGGATTTAATGTGTTTGTAACCTTGGGTATTGCATATTTCTTATTTAAATAGACGATTAAGCTCAAGACTTATTGGGCTTATTTTTCTAGGAATTCATAACCTATGAAAACTCTTTTTTGCGGTTTCTTTTTCATGGCAATTTGTTGGACTTCTTTTGGACAACAAGGAAAATCGACGGAATTATTCCAACGAATTGCCCATCTTGATAGTGCCATGTTTCAAGCTTATAATCAGCGAGATACGCCCACATTTAAACAATACTTTACATCGGATTTGGAGTGGTTTCAGGATAATGGAGGTTTGCTTCATTATGAAACAGTGATCGCTAATTTTCAAAATATATTTAATCGGGATTATGTATTAACTCGAAAATTAGTTCCGGGCACCTTAGAGGTTCATCCCATTAAAGATTATGGGGCGATACATATTGGCCGACATACCTTTTCTCATATAGAAAATGGGAAATTAGAAGTAGGAGAATTTAAGTTTTTGATGATTTGGAAAAATGATCAGGGAAATTGGAAAATATCTAGAGTTGTAAGTTATGATCACTAAACTTTGATGGAAGAAAAAGCACATTATTCTTTATGGCAAATGAGTACCTATTTCCTCCATTTAGGTACAACTGGTTTCGGTGGCCCTGTGGCATTGGTGGAGTATATGAGACGGGACTTAGTTGAAAGTAAACAATGGATTTCCGAAGAAGAATTTAAGCAAGGTCTCGCCTTGGCTCAATTGGCACCAGGACCACTTGCAGCACAGCTAGCTATTTATTTAGGTTTTGTACATTATCGGTACTGGGGGGCAACATTAGCGGGTATCGCCTTTGTCATTCCTTCTTTTATCATGGTGGTTTTATTGGGAATGGCCTATCAAGCTTTTGGTGGTTTATCTTGGATGCAAGCCATTTTTTATGGTGTGGGTGCTGCGGTCATTGGGATTATTTTTTTGAGTAGTTATAAATTAACGACCAAAACCATTGGATCTATTGATCGGACTTCATTGCAGAAAAACACATGGTTATGGTTATTCTTTTTGGTTGGGGCATTGATCACCTATATTACTCAAAAGGAAGATATACTCCTGTTTATTGGTATTGGGATTTTCTATATGTTGTTAAAAGCCCCTCCTAAAGGCTTGAATAGACAGTCCAATTCTTTTTTATTGGTTTCGTTGTTTTCATTTGAATATGATGCTCATGTACTTTGGAAAATGGCTCTGTTTTTTTTCAAAGCTGGGGCCTTTGTGTTTGGCAGTGGCCTAGCTATTGTTCCCTTTTTACAAAGTGGAGTAGTTCAAGAAAATCATTGGTTAACTGAGCAGCAGTTTTTGGATGCCGTAGCAGTGGCCATGATTACCCCCGGTCCAATCGTCGTAACCGTGGGATTTATAGGTTATTTGGTGGCTGGTTTCCCTGGCGCAGTTGTTGCTGCATTAGCTACATTTTTACCTTGTTATTTATTTACCATTTTACCGGCCCATCATTTCAAAAAAATAGCCAATAATGGATCCATTAAGGCATTTGTAGATGGGATTACCGCTGCGGTCGTTGGGGCATTGTTTGGAGCCGTCTTAGTAATTGCACAAAGAACATTATCAGATCTACTAAGCCTAGTTATTGCAGTATGTTCATTAATCGCTTTGGTGTATATTAAAAAGTTGAAAGAACCCTATTTATTGTTGTTGGCGGCTTTGGTAGGCATTTGTATCAAATTAGTCTTTTAATTATTTCTGATTTGATCTTTTACACGATTATTGATTGAAGATCATGAGGATCTAACTGGTTAAATTTGGGGAACATGGATAGCCTTTTTCTGTTATTTAAGAGAGAAAGAATATACCAAAGTATATCATTGGAAATATTTAATGCTATATTTCAAAAACAAAAGAGTCTATTGGATGGCTCATTTGAAACCACCAACTTAGAATCTCATGGATAGATCAGAATTCATTCAATCAGCAGCTCTATGGACAGCAGGTTCAGTTAGCTCAATTAATGCCACCTCATTTAATCAAAATTTGGTCAGTAATGACATGGATAAATTGGTGGATGCACAAGGGAATTATGTCCTTCAAAGCCTCCCTTATCAAGAAAGTTTTTTGGAACCCTACATGGATGCTGAGACTGTTCATTTGCACTATACTTTTCATCACGGAGGAGCAGTCAAAGGTGCCAACAAAGATCTACAAATGATCAAAAAAGCATTGGATGAGAATAATTTGGAAACCGTAGACTATTGGACAAAAAAATTAACGCTGCACTTTTCTTCTCACATTTTGCATTCTATTTTTTGGACTAATTTGACTAATAAAAAGTTAAGCCCTTCCGGTGATTTATTGGCCAGAATAGAGAAATCATTTGGAAGCCTAGATCGGATGTTAGCTCTTTTGGCAGAAACATCAAAAAACTTAGATGGAAATGGCTGGGGAATTTTAGCCTATCAACCATATTCAAATTCACTGGTTGTATTGCAATGTGAAAATCATGAAAAATTAACTCAATGGGGCTGTATTCCTTTATTGGTGATTGATGTTTGGGAGCACGCTTATTATTTGAAGTATAAAAACAAACGGGCAGATTTTGTTGATACCATGTTTCAAATCATCGATTGGGATAATGTGGCCCAGCGCTTAAGCAGTGCGTTGAAATTAACAAGATAGTGTGTTGAATTCTGACAGCAGTAAATATGGATGAACAACAATTTATGGTAAAGATGTAAATCGATTAAATTAATTAAATATTCAATGAAAAATTTAGCCAAGCCATTCCCTTTCTTGATTGCACTTATCTTTTTTTTGGTTTCAGGAAGAGAGCTAAGTTATGCCCTTGTTAAACCTGCCGCCAAGTCTAAAATCATCCGAACTCTGATTGTGGATGGGCAAAATAACCATGATCAATGGCCAAAAATCACCTTCATGATGAAGGATTTTTTAGAGCAATCCGGAAAATTTAAAGTAGATGTACAACGATCTCATTTTACTTGGAATGCCGCTGATTTGATTCCGAAGTACATGCTTCCAGGACTTGAAAATACCGTGGCATTACCCAAGTCTAAAGCAGATTCTAGTTTTCATCCCAAATTCTCCGACTACGATTTGGTCATTTGTAATTTTGGATGGAATGCAGCACCTTGGCCTGCAGAAACACAGGTGGATTTTGAGAAATTCATGAAAAAAGGAGGAGGTTTAGTGGTCATTCATGCCGCAGATAATTCCTTTCCTCAGTGGCCGGCGTACAATGAAATGATTGGTTTAGGAGGTTGGGGCGACCGTACCGAAAAAGATGGACCTTATGTATATTATGATTTGGAGGGGAAATTGGTCAAAGATACTCAAGCCGGAAGGGCTGGTTCGCATGGACCGCAAAAGGAATATCAAATAACGATTCGTAACGCAAATCACCCCATCACCAAAGGGATGCCTTTGACTTGGATGCACACCCAAGATGAAATGTATGATCGCCTACGAGGACCGGCAGTCAATATGGAAATTTTAGGTACCGCTTTTTCTGCGAAAGAAAATAGAGGGACTGGTCGACATGAGCCGATGTTGATTGTTACCCAATTTGGTAAAGGAAGAGTCTTTCATACACCCATGGGTCATGCTGATTATTCTGTTTCCTGTGTAGGTTTTATGACCACTTTATTAAGAGGAGCACAGTGGGTAGCTACGGGCAAAGTAGATATTCCCATTCCTTCAGACTTCCCGAAAGCAGATGTTTCATCTAAACGAGATTACACGAAATAGTCATCGGATGAAACGAATTCTATCTCTTTGTTTATGTTTTTCTTTAGGGGCGAATTTTGCCTTTTCTCAAGAAAGAATAGCCTTGTATTCGGGCAAAGCACCCGGTTCGGAGTCTTGGGATTGGAAAGAGACTGAAAGCAGCACCAATGGGTTTAATACTCGATTGGTATATAATGTGGTGGAGCCAAGTATTACAGCCTATTTTCCGGAGAAATCCAAAGCAAATGGGACATCGGTCATAGTAGCACCAGGTGGAGCTTTTCATATTTTATCGATCGACAGTGAAGGTATTGAAGTGGCCAAATGGTTGAATCAACGAGGAATTACGGCTTTTGTGTTAAAATACCGAGTTGTTCATATGCTTTCTAATGATCCTGTGAAAGAATTGAGTGCCAAGATGCAGGATTTTAACAAATTGGATGAAATCAATGCTCCAGTGGTAAAACTCGCTACCCAAGATGGATTAAAGGCGATGGAATATGTTCGACAACATGCCCATGCATGGGGATTGGACCCTCAAAAGATCGGGTTTATGGGCTTTTCTGCAGGTGGAACGTTAACCATGTCAGTGTTACAAACAGCCACGGACGACAATCGACCTAATTTTGTAGCTCCTATTTATTTATATAAAAAAGCAGTCTTAGGTACTCAAATTCCCAGTAAGCGAACCCCCATTTTTATTGCAGCGGCTAGTGATGATAATCTAGGATTAGCTTCTCATTCTGTCGAATTGTATTTGGATTGGCTAAAGGCAAAACAGCCTGTCGAATTGCACATGTATACCCAAGGGGGGCATGGGTTTGGTATGCGAAAAATGAATATGCCGTCTGATTATTGGACAGTGGATTTTGAACATTGGTTACGCTTTCACCAGTATATGCCTTAAGCTTTTTTCAAAGAAGACTTTCGAATGATTAATTGTCCTTGAACCAGGATATCTTTTTGTTGACTTGAATCTTTATGAGATATCACATCGAACAATAAACGAGCAGCCACTTCCCCAACTTTTTGAGGGAATAAATGAAAAACAGTCAAAGCAGGAGACACTATTTCTGCCAAGTATTCATCTCCAAAGCCTACGATTCCTAGTTGATTAGGAATATCAATCCCTCTTTCTTTAGAATATTGAATGATTTCTACCGCATTTAAATAATGTATGGCAAATATGGCATCTGGAGGTTCAGGTAATTGTTGCCATGCATCCAAACTAGCCAGAGCAAATTCTTTGCTAAAATCTCCATGTAAGATGTATTCAGGTCGAATGGCTAATCCATGTTTTTCTAAGGCATGTATATATCCTTCTTTTCTTTTTTGACTAATCAATAATTCAGGAGGTCCAGCTAAAATGGCAATACGTTGATAACCTTGTTGAATCAAATGTTCCACCAGTTGAAATGCCCCTTCAAAATCCTCTTGCCTAATTTTGGGAGTATCTACTTCGGTACAAATCCGATCAAAATGTACCATGGGTAATCCCTTGTCAAATAGATTTTTAATTTGGTTAAAGCGGGTAGTTTCTTTGGAATGAGAAATTAAAAGACCATCGACATGGCTAGCCAAAAGTCCTTGGATATTGGTCACTTCCGTTTCATAAGATTCATTGGACTGACAAATCATCACTCGATAGCCATGCTCATTGGCAATTTCTTGAATTCCAGATAAAACACCTGCAAAAAAGGGTCTTTTAATATTGGGAATAACAACTCCAATCGTTTTAGTTTCCCCTCGTTGGAAACCTTTGGCAAATAAATTGGGATTGTAGTCTAACTCCAAAGCTAATTTTTGGATAGCATCTCGGGTTTTTGGACTAATATCCGACTTATTGTTTAAGGCACGCGAAACAGTGGCAATGGAAACACCCATGATATTGGCAATGTCCTTAATCGTGGTATGAATTTGTTTTTGCGGAATGGACTTTTCTGAATGTTCTTGAGTAAAATGGAAATCACAAGTTTTGCAGTGGTAACGAACCTTCCCACGTATCATTCCTGCCCGAATGACAAAGGTATTGGTGGAGCATTTAGGACAGATTTCCAATTTTTTAATTTATGTTTAAAATTAGGTATAATATTTCAAAGAATTTCTTCACCTATCGGTAACGTTTACGATGACTAAATTTGATCCAAAACCCCTATATTAAGCTCAAATTAGGACATTTTCCTGATAAAAGCATATTTTATGTTTGAAAAATATATTTATATGCCATCAGTATAATTTGACAATTATTGACTTTTTACAAGAAATAACCTCATTGAATCATGCTACATACCATGCGCTGGTTTGGGCCTCATGACCCAGTTTCATTAATGGATATTCGACAGGCTGGATGCTCAGGCGTGGTTACAGCTTTGCATCAAATTGCCGTAGGAGATGTTTGGTCAAAAGAAGCGATTCAAGAACGGATTGATCTCATTGAGCAGGGAAACCACCAATATACAGCCCTTCATTGGTCTGTAGTGGAGAGTTTGCCAGTACATGAAGCAATCAAAAAAGCCTTACCTGAGCGAGAGCAGTACCTGGAAAACTACCGTATTTCCTTGTCGAATTTGGCAGCTAAAGGGATAAAAACGGTTTGCTATAATTTTATGCCCGTGCTGGATTGGTCGAGAACAAAACTTGATTTTGAGATGCCTGATGGGGCTAAAGCTCTCCGTTTTGTTTGGACAGATTTTGCCATTTTTGATTTATTTATTCTGAAAAGACCGAAGGCCGAATTGGACTATTCAAAAGCTGTACAAGAAGCGGCAAAATTGAAATTTGAAGGCATGACGATTCCCGAAAAGGAAGAATTACAAAATACAGTATTATTAGGTTTACCGGGATCAGAAGAGGCATTTCATTTAGAAAACTTTCAAAGCTTACTAGATCAATACCAAGAGATTGGGCCAGATAAACTAAGGGAAAACTTGCATTATTTTATTCAACAAGTGGCACCTTTAGCCCAAGAATTGGGGATTAATTTGTGTATTCATCCTGATGACCCCCCTTTCCCATTACTAGGTTTACCTAGGGTTGTAAGTACGGAAAACGACTTAGCTAGCTTAATGGAAGCTTCTCCTGTTCGTGCAAATGGCATCACATTTTGTACAGGTTCTTTAGGTGTTAGACCCGATAATAATTTACCTTCTATGATCCGAAGGTTTGCCGATCGAATACATTTTATACATCTTAGAACCACTAAAAGAGAACAAGATGAAACTTTAGTTTTTCATGAAGCCCCACATTTGGCTGGAGATGTACCTATGTTTGAAGTCATCAAAGCTATTCATGAAGAGGAAGTAAAACGAGGAGGAGAGCAAATTCCCATGCGACCAGATCATGGGCATCAAATGTTAGATGATTTACACAAAAAAACCTATCCTGGATATTCGGCCATTGGTCGTTTGAGAGGTTTAGCAGAAATACGAGGAATGGAATTGGCCATTTCTAGAATGAATTAAAGAATTATTAAAAGATGGAGAACAAATTTTCATTGGCGGGTAGAGTAGCCTTAATCACGGGCGGAGGAACGGGTATCGGATTTGATATGGCAAAATGTATGTTGGCCAGTGGAGCCAATGTCATCATAACAGGTAGAAGAGAAGCGGTACTTCAAGAGGCGGTCAATAGCTTAGGAGCTGGAGCCTTTTATTTTGTACATGATATGGCGGATGTTAGTGCCACGCCAAGTTTGGTGGCTGATATCATTCAATCACATGGTAAAATTGATATTCTGGTGAACAATGCCGGAATCAATATGAAACGTCCAGCGATTGAGGTTTCCAACGATGATTTTGCGCAAATTATTCAAGTTAATTTGAACGCCGTTTTTGTGTTAAGTCGAGAAGTAGGCAAGCATATGTTGGAAAGAAAATCAGGATCCATCATCATGATTTCATCCATGGCGGCGTATTATGGAATAGATCGAGTGGCAGCTTATGCTTCATCGAAATCAGGTTTGTACGGTTTAGTTAGGGTATTAGCTTCTGAATGGTCGGCCCATGGGGTACGAGTAAATGCTATTGCTCCAGGGTTTATAGAAACAGCCATGAGTAAAACAGCCATGAATTCAGATCCTGATCGTAAACATAAGGCTATGGATAGGACGCCAATGGGCTATTTTGGTAAACCAGAAGATGTAGCATGGACGGCCGTATTTTTAGCCTCAGATGCTGCTGGATATATTACAGGTGTTTCAATTCCCGTCGATGGGGGTAATTCAATCGGATTCTAATGAAAGAAAAAGTAGGAAATTTTCGCTGGGTGGTGGTGGCCTTATTGTTTTTTGCAACCACCATTAATTACTTGGATCGTCAAGTGATAGGATTACTAAAGCCCACTTTAGAAAAGGAGCTAAATTGGTCAGAAACGGATTATAGTTTCATTGTCATGTGTTTTACGGCTTCTTATGCTATTGGCTTACTATTTTTTGGTAAGATCATTGACCAAATTGGCTCTAAATTAGGCTATACCATTTCTATTATTATTTGGTCTATTGCAGCCATGTTCCATGCCTTGGCTAAAACCTCATTTGGTTTTGGTGCTGCCAGGTCGGTATTAGGATTGGGAGAGGCAGGTAATTTTCCGGCGGCTATTAAAGCCGTTGCCGAATGGTTTCCTAAAAAAGAAAGAGCCTTTGCTACGGGTATATTTAATTCTGGGGCTAATATTGGAGCGATGGTGGCTCCAATTATGGTTCCTTGGTTATTAGGAGCTTATGGTTGGCAAGAAGCATTTTTAATTACGGGAGCCATTGGATTTATTTGGCTTATTTTTTGGTGGATATTTTATGAAATTCCTAGTAAAAAGAAAGGGATTAATCAGGCCGAATTAGATTACATTCAGGAAGATGACCATGAAGACAATACACCCATTGCTTGGAGTAAATTGTTCACCATTCCTCAAACTTGGGTGTTTATCGTAGGCAAATTTTTCACGGATCCTATTTGGTGGTTTTTCCTTTTTTGGTTGCCTTCTTATTTTTCATCAACGTTTTCTTTAGATCTCAAAAAACCGAGCATACATTTAGCTGTTTTGTTCACTTGTACCTCGATAGGGAGTATTGGAGGAGGTTATATTCCTGGCTGGTTAATGCGCAAAGGTTGGCCTGTTTATAAGGCTCGTAAAACAGCCATGTTGTTTTTTGCCTTATTAGCTTTACCCATCATTTCGGCGCGTTGGGCTACGGATATTTGGCAAGCTGTCATTTTAATTAGTATTGCTGCTTCTGCGCATCAGGCTTGGTCTGCCAATATTTTTACTTCGGTCTCGGATATGTTTCCTAAAAATGCAATCAGTTCGGTGGTAGGAATTGGTGGTTTGGCAGGTTCTTTGGGCGGGGTTATTTTTCCATATTTTATTGGAGTCATTTTGGACACGTATAAGGCCAATGATAATTTGTCTGGAGGCTATAATTTGATTTTCTTGATTTGTGGTTCGGCTTATTTATTAGCTTGGTTGCTCATTCATTTTATATCACCCAAAATGTCGCCAGTAGCTAAACCACCGAAGGAATAATTAGCCATTTAAAGCATTTTCAAGGGCATTTATGTCAATTTTACCCATGCTCATGAACACGTTCATGAATGTGGGATTATTGAAATTACGCATTAATTGCCCCATATTTTCAGGAATAATTTGCCAAGAAACGCCGAATGGGTCTTTGATCCAACCACATTTACTAGGACTCCCACCATCTCGAATGAAGCTATCCCAATAGAAATCTATTTCATCCTGATTCTGGCAAGTTATGACAAATGAAATAGCATCATTGAAGATGAATTGATGCATATATGAGCTTTCAAAAGCAATAAAGTGTTGATCATTTAATAGAAACTGGGCGTGTTGAATATTCCCTTCTTTATCGACACTTCCTTCCTTATATCGATCTAGTAAATTGATCTGAGAATGAGGGATTAAATGGGTATAATATTGTATAGCTTGTTCGGCTTTACCATTATTTTGTTGGGTAAATAATAATGCAGGAATGATTTTTTCAGGTAGGGGAAGTTGGATCATTAATTGCCAACTGATTCCATTTTTATCTTCACACCAACCGTAGAGGCTACTCCACGGATAGGTATTTAATTCCATTAAAACTTTCCCATCTTTTGATAAGTCGGCCCATTTCTTTTCTAAAGCTTCATTGGACTGAAAAATGAGGAAAAAAGAAATGGAAGGATTAAAAGTTACGTGATTGGCGCCACCTAAAAAGATAAAATCTCGGCCATTCAAACGAACAGAACTGACCATGGGATTTTCAGATTTCACCTCAAAATCTTCAAAAATCGATTGATAAAATTCCCTAGCTTCTTTGGCGGTTTGATTAAACCATAAGCAAGTCTGAATGGAGCTACGCATAAATTCCGTGTTTAATTTGACACTGGAATTTTACGAAAATTTATTCAGAAATGCATGATTTATTAAAAGGCAATACCTAGTTGAACAGTTAAATTAACTGATATCGGTCGATCATTTCCAAATCGAACAGGGATAGGGATTGCCAGATAATAATTGCTGAATTTATTTCTTTTCAACACTTTATTAAAAACCGGTGTTAGGCCATATCGACCGCTTGTTTCAAATGCAGCACGTCCAGCAAAGGTGTAACCTTTACCCAACCGATACAAAATGCCGGGATGAAAGGTGACATTATTTACTTTGTGACTACCATTCTCACTTCGAATGGCAGGGATTACTTCAAATGAAAATCCAACTTTTTCTGTTTTCCAAATATTGAGAGCTATTGGGAAGCCAACAGAATAAGAGTTGCCAAAATTCCCAGTAGTGCTACCATCTGAAATCGTGATAATGGAATGAGCTATGCCCATATGTCCAGCTAATTTTGGGAATGATTCTTGAGCCCAAATGGGGCTTGATAATAATAAAAGAGTAAGGTAAAAAAGATGTTTCATAATACAGGATATAAAATCTATGGTTCATATAGACTAACAAATTTAGTAAATGAATTTGAATTAACCATAGGAGTAATTTATCATGTTAGGACAAACATCTTTTATTCATAAAGTAGAGTATATTGTGTTTTATGATAGTTCATGTATTATTTTTCATCATCTACTAGCGGAATTAAATCATATAGAATGAAAAATGAAGTAGACTTACGCTCATTTTGGAGTATTGACCCAGCTATTTGTTTGCAAGAATTAGCCAGTTCTAATGAAGGATTATCGTCCAGTCAAGCCAAAAGGATTTATCAAGAGAGCTTAAAAACAAAAAGGAAAATACATCCTTGGGAACAGGATGTTCGCTTGTTTCTGACTCAATTTAAAAGCCCCTTAATGCTTTTACTGCTTGGAGCCGTCTGTTTTTCGGCTTTTTTGGGAGATACATCTGACGTAATTATTATATTATTTATTGTTATCTCTACGGGTTTATTAAGTTTTTTTCAGGAACGAAACGCAGAAAGGGTTGTAGCCAAACTTCAGTCATTGATTTCGAATACATGTCAGGTTATTCGAGATAATTCAGTTCAAGTAATTAAAAGTGAACAGTTAGTGCCAGGAGATATTATCCTTTTTAAGGCGGGAGATATAATTCCGGGAGATTGTATTTTATTGGAATCAAATGAGTTATATACCAATGAGGCTAGTTTAACAGGAGAATCATTTCCTGTTTATAAGTCGACCGAATTGAGCCCAGCAAACTCTTCTTTGGCACAAAGGAAAAATGCTTTATGGGAAGGTTCTAACGTTGTATCTGGAACGGCAAAAGCTTTGGTCATTTACACGGGTGAGGATACTGTATTTGGGAGCATAGTAAAAAGTAGTAATGATAAGGTGGAAACCAGTTTTGAAAAGGGGATAAAGGATTTTGGATTTTTATTAATGAAAATCACGTTAATTCTCTCTTTTTTCATCTTAGTTGTCAATTTGTTTAATCATAAAAATGTTCTCGAATCAGCATTATTTGCATTGGCTTTATCCGTAGGAATGGCTCCCGAATTATTACCTGCTATTACTACCATTGCGATGAGTGCTGGAGCCAAGCGTTTATTAGAAAAGAAGGTCATTGTTAAAAAACTGTCTTCTATTCAGAATTTGGGGGAGGTTAATTTGTTGTGTACCGATAAGACAGGCACTATTACGGAGGGAGCTATTGTCGTAGAAAGTATTGTTGACTTTTCGAATAAGGAAAGTGAATATGCCAAAAGCTTAGCCTTTTGGAATGCATCCCTAGAAGCGGGTTATTCGAATCCTATTGATGAGGCCATTAAGTTGCAACCCGGAATGTCGGGTAAATTACCCAAAAAATTAGGAGAGATACCTTATGATTTTATTAGAAAGAGGTTATCTATTGCCTTGGAAGGAGAAGAAAGTTTATTGGTGACCAAGGGAGCTTTTGCACAAATTATTCAAATATGTACTCGGGTTCGAGGAAATAATGGAGAGATTTTTCCCATTGAAACATATCAAGAGGCTATTCAAAATCAATATGAACAATTTGGGATAGAGGGAATGCGCGTAATAGCGGTTTGTTACAAGAAATGGGAGAGTCAAATGCTTGATAAGTCAGCTGAAAATGAAATGGTATTTGCTGGGTTTATCTTATTAAAAGATCCTATCAAATCAGGAATATTGGAAGCAATAGATGCATTGAAGCAACTGCATGTAGGAATTAAAATTATTACTGGAGATAACCGTCATGTGGCACATGCCATTGCGCTTAAAATGGGTATAGTAAATCCCATAGTTATTACGGGAGAAGATTTAATTCAAATGAGTTCTGCGGCCTTGGATATACAAGTGAAACGGGCCCATATTTTTGCGGAGGTTGAACCACAGCAAAAAGAAAGAATAATTCTGGCTTTAAGGCATTCATATACGGTGGCTTATATGGGAGATGGCATCAATGATGTTTCAGCTATTAGCGTAGCAGATGTGGGAATTTCTGTGGAAAATGCAGTGGATATTACTAAATCAGCGGCGGATTTTGTTTTATTAGAAAAGGATTTGTCTGTTTTGATAGATGGAATTAAAGAAGGAAGGAAAACCTTTGCGAATACCTTGAAGTATATTTATATCAATACGGGGTCTACTTTCGGAAATATGTTTTCAGTAGCTTTTGCATCTTTACTATTACCCTTTTTACCCATGCTGCCTAAGCAAATATTGATGACTAATTTTATAACAGATTTTCCTTATTTGTCCATTGCGTCTGACAATGTGGATGAAGAACAATTAGCTTGGCCAGGGAAGTGGAATTTAAAATTCATTAGCAGGTACATGATAATTTTTGGTTTGCATAGTTCGCTGTTTGATATCATGACTTTCTTACTCTTATATTATGTTGTTAAAGCTAAAGAAGCTACTTTTCAGACGAGCTGGTTCATTGAATCCATTTTGACTGAATTATTTATCTTATTCATTATTAGAACACATAAGAATTTCTTTAAAAGTAAACCAGGTAAATACTTATTAATTCTAAGTGTATTTGGCTTATTGATAACTCTAGGGTTACCCTATTCTTACTTGGGAGTAGAATTTGGTTTAGTACCGATTTCTATGCTTCAATTAGGGTTGATGCTGGCCATTGTTTTTGCCTATATTCTGACAGCAGATATACTAAAAGTTTGGTTTTTTAGGCAACAAAGGAATAGATGAGTGGGCTCATTGGTCTACTAATCCCCAATTATATTTGTAAGTGAATATATTCAGGCTAACTTGAAAAAGTTTTCCTAAGATAAGATGCCTAATAAATCTGCCTACCTGTTTTTATTGTTTTGCTGTATTGTTTTTTCTGTTAAATCTCAAGTTTCCCAAGTTACTCTGTCCGGAGTACTTAAAGATCAAGGAAATGGAAGTGCCGTCGTTTATAGTAATGTCCTATTAAAAAAGGCTAAAGACAGTACTTTTGTTCAAGGAACCATTAGTGATGCAAATGGCAGGTTTCGTTTGAACAACATCAAACCAGGCACTTATTATCTTCAGATAAGTATGGTGGGTTATCAGCTGAAAAAGCAAAATTTATTTGTTGGGAGTTTGACAGAATTCCTTGATTTGGCTACGATTGACCTTGTTCCTGATCAGCAGCAATTGCAAGAGGTAACGGTTAGTGCTAAGCGTGATGAGATTGAGAACAAGCTGGATAAAAAAAGTTATTCGGTAGAAACGATAAGTTCCCAGACTGGTGGCTCTGTTTTACAAGTCATGCAAAGTTTGCCTGGAGTAACAGTACAAGATGGGAAATTGAATTTGAGAGGTAGTTCTCAAGTGGCAGTTTTAGTAGATGGTAAACAAACGGCGCTTACGGGTTTTGGTACTCAATCGGGCTTGGATAATATTCCATCCTCCGCTATAGAAAAAATTGAAATTATTAATAACCCTTCTGCCAAGTATGACGCTAATGGTAATGCGGGAATCATCAATATTATATTCAAGAAAACAAAGCAAGAAGGCTTTAATGGGAAGATAGGCCTAAGTGCAGGACTAGGAGCTTTGGGAATTAAAAGAGAAAATTTGCCTAGTATTCGTCCTCAGTTTCAAGCAACTCCCAAGCTTAATCCATCGCTTTCTCTTAATTATAGAAAGAAAAACCTGAATGCCTTTTTACAGGCGGATTTTAATCATACACCTACACTAAATAAAAATGAATTTGTGACAAGGACCTATGATTCTGGCGAAGTTATTCAACAACAAACCAAGAGGAATAGGAGAACCAATATTGGTACATTCATGGGTGGGATTGACTGGAAAATGAATGATCAAAATTCGTGGAGTTCATCCATTTTGTTTAGCAGTGAAAAAATATTAGATGATGGAGATGAACCATTTTTTAATCAAAATCTGACAGAGAGAAGGAGGTTGTGGCAGTTTTTGGAGGATGAATTAAAGACAACAGTAACTTCGATGAATAATTTTCAGCATCGATTTGAGCAACCAGGTCATCTAATCAATGTGGGCTTAAATTATACCTGGCATCAAGAGGATGAAAAGTATTTTTTTACTAATATTTATCCAACTTATACCGGTTTAGACGCTTTTAAATTAATGTCAGATGAGCATGTGATAGATTTGAATGTAGATTATGTAAAGCCTTTAAAATGGGGAAGAGTAGAGGCTGGATTAAAGTACCGTTATCGTTTTATCCCAACGAGCATGTTATTTATCCCTGGGTTAAATTCCCCACTTGATGTGACTGCAGGTGGTTGGGCGGATTACAAGGAGACCATCCCAGCCATTTATAGTAATTATATCTTTGAAAATGAGAAATATGAAGTGGAGGCGGGTTTGAGGATGGAATACGTTACGGTCAAATATGACATCGACCCCAACCATAATACCTATAAAAGTGATGGCTATCAGTACGTGCAACCATTCCCCAATGTTCGTTTAGGATATAAACTTAATGAGAACAATAAATTATCCTTTTTCTTTAGTCGACGAGTAGACAGGCCAGCTGAATTGGATATACGTGTATTCCCAAAATATGATGATGCAGAAATTGTAAAGGTGGGAAATCCTGCATTGAAACCGCAGTTCACTAATACCATGGAAATAGCTTATAAATCAAGTATCAATAGAGGCTATTTATATACAGCTATTTATCAACGATTAGCGGATGCCACAATAACTCGTATAGCAACTACCGTTCCTGGAAATACCTTGATTTATCATATCATGCAGAATGCAGGAAAAAGTTCTAATTTGGGGCTTGAAATCGTTTTATCTCAAGAACTTTCGAAAGCATTTTCTTTTAACCTTAATTTGAATGCGTATCAAAATCGGATAAATTCCTTTTCTGTATTTAATCAATATCCCATACCAACTACCTATACATCTGAGCCTGATGAAATTATTTCTGGAAGTGCTAAATGGATTGGATTTATCCACTTACCAAAACAGTGGAATATGCAGTTGTCAGCTATTTATTTGGCACCAGACCTTATTCCACAAGGTAGAATTGGCCAACGATTTAGTTTGGATGTAGGAATAAAGAAAGCTCAAAAAAATGGAAGAGGGGAGTATTTTATAAATGCCAGTGATTTATTGAATACCATGGTGATACATAAAGATATATTGGCCAAAGGATTCCGAATGTCATCGAATGATTATTATGAAACTCAGGTTATTCGAGCTGGATATCAATTGAAATTTTAGAATAAAACAAAAATAGCCGACTGATCATGTCAGTCGACTATTAAAAATTACCCCTTAATTATATTTTTATAGGCGGATTGAATTAATGTTAGAGAGCACCATCTTGGCTAGCTCTTTTGACAGCATATTGTCCTATCACTTTTCCGTGTTTTAAACCCATAGAGCAATCAATTCTCCAATGGATTAATCCATAAACTCTCGAATCAGAAGCTTGCTGGGCATAGGAATTAAATGTGCTGGCTTTTTCTGGAAAGAAGGCTGATAAAACCTCGGCACCTGCTGCAGAAAAAGTAGAGTGCCCCGAGGTATAACTGGGAAAGTTGGGTAATCCAACCGATGTTTTTAGGCCATATTGTTGTGGACGTGGGCTGTAATAATAAAATTTAGTATCCCAGCACCCAATTCCTGCATCCATTTCAGCCGTCCCTAAATAGGCAAGCATTCTAGCCATACGAACTTCACTATATTTGGCTTCAAAACCAGCATTGGCGCCATAACGATGCCAGTGTCCTGGAGGAGTGTAAGTTCCAGGTCCATCTGCCCAGAAATTAGCTATAGCAGCTTGTTCACGGGTTTGATTTTTATCAATGGTTTGAAGCTCTTCAAAATCTTTCTTAAACTCAGCTGAACCTTCAATGTATGGAATAGCTGGGCGTATAGCTTCCATCGTAGCTCGATCAAAATTCCATGTTTTTACATTTCCAAAAGTAGGAAGCATGGGTGGTCTAGCTGGACTCTCTTGGCTTGTCCAAACGGTGGTAAAACCAAGAGATTTAGAACGGGCAATCATATCAGGAGTGGCAGCTTGATTGTTAGCAGCTCCCATACCATCAGCTCTAGCTCTAACCATTACTTTTGCCGCAACAGCTCCGCCAAGACTTACACCTGCATTGAGATCAGAGCTGACATTCATCCCAGCCCAAAGTCGCGCATTTTTGCACTCTTCTAATTTAGATTTTAGAAAAGGTCCTTCACCAGGAAACATGGCTAATAAAATGACATAACTAGCTTGGCCAACTACCGCATCTTCTGATGGATAAGAAGGTAAAGTGTTAACGGGTAGTAAGGGTTTTATCGCTTTATCTACCACACCCGGCGACTGGCGGTTGTATTGGTATTTATATTTCCAAGCACTTACTAGGGCATCAAACTGAGCCACACTTAAATAGGCTAGCGCTCTTGAAGCGTATGGAGGATTGGCAAATGGGAATTTAGGGTCAGCCAAAGGGTTTGTAGCATCTGGGACAGGATATTTTCCCTCTGCATTTGCCGCTGGGGCTGAATTATAGCGAGCGGCCAATTCTCGGGCAATTTCGTTCCAGCGATACACTGCACCTGCACCCCAGTAAGCAACAATTTGTCTCTGTTCATTGGTTAGATTGGGGGCAACGATATTTTTAAGGGAATCAATTTCCTTCAAGTAATTAGGGTCGTTGGATGCAGCAGGAGCAGCTATGCTTACTTCCGTTGGGGAACTTAAAACAAATGTTTTCCAATTTCCTGCATTCTCATCGATATTGGTTGGTACATACGGAGAGAGTAATGCTTCAGATGCTGTTTTTTCACAGGATTGAAGAAAACTGAAGCAAACGAGGGTAATAAAATAGTATATATATTTTTTCATGATGTTCGAATGATTATTTAACCTTAAATAGGTACAATAAACCAACAGTTACGTTAGTACTTTGTCCCGCATTTTGCCCGTCTAGGACATAGGATACTTTGGCACTTATTCCAAGTGATTTAGGCTGATATTTAGCGTATGCTCCTACAGCAGTCATGGTCATGTCATTTGTAAGAAATGGCATGGAATTACGACGAATATTGTCTCCTCCCACACAAGAAAAGTGCTCGGCGAAAACCTCTACTTGATTTTCTTTTCTTAGATAACCCATACGAAACATGGCATCAAAGGCATTGGGAACGGCCACCGTGCTTGTGTTATATAGTCTTTCTCCATTTAAAAAAGAATCTCGATCTACGTTAACGTTGCTTCTTAGAATATATGAGCCTGTTGCGCTGATGAATAAGTTGGAAGGTAAGTTATAATGTAAAATGGCTCTAGCACTGAATGTTTTAGCCCCAATTCCAATGGACATAGGCATGAATTCAGTGACATAATTACTCATCGGTGTGCTAACTCCAAGTGTAGCATGTCCATGTAATTGTTTGTAGTCAAATACTTGTGCTTTTAACCAAAGACTGACATCTTGAAGGCCTTGCTGACCCATTAAATTTCCTTTGCTAGCTTGGGTTTTTACGTAAGGGACCATCACTAAGGCATTTATTTTCTTTGTGATACCATAAGCAATCATGGCTCCTAAAGATTCGGTGCTTAGTTTCCCGATATTTGGATTATCTCTTTTTAGGGTGTTTTCCCAATAATTTGTCCATGAGGAATTCCCGTACATCAAGGCTCCACAGGCAATATTTTTATTCATGTAAACTTGATCATGTGGCAGTTGTGCCATGATCGTATTCATACTCAAGATTGAGATGAATACACACAGTAAAGTATGTTTCATTATGCTTAATTAAATTGAAATACAACAAACAGGAAAGAAGGGGATTTCTTTCAAGCTATTTTTTCAGAAATAATTAAGCTTGCCGGGGAGGTGAAAATAAGGCATCCTGGAATGAGGATGTCTTTAATAAAGAATGATTCTGTGTTGCGATGTGTTCAGTAGGCCATTCTAAGATATAGAATACCCATGCGCCACCAGATTGACAATATTCTTTGACAAGTGTCTGAATTAATTTAGTTTTTGAAGGAGCCTTGTCAGGTTGATCATTTAAATGTTCATTGACTAAATCAGCTAAATCCAAAAATTGATCACGGGCGTTTTTATCATTGACTACGCGTGTATACAAGGTATCGTTTTCTATCTTTTGGTCTAACATTTGATAGAACTCATCACCTTGTTGCAATGATCCTGATACTTCTTGTGGGATCTCCCGATTGCTTGGATAGGGCAAGGAGATAGGGATTTTTACCATGTAAGAATCGCTGCTGGACTCATTACTTACAAATTCGGTATCTGAATTAGCCACATAACGTAAAGCAAATCCACCTGCCTGATAGAGGAGGACAAACAATAACAATATGGAGGCTAGCCTTTTCATGAATTCGCAAAACTAGCATAAACTTGCATAATTCCAACTATTTATTGGGATTTTGTACTATTGAATATGCAGCAGGTCAATTTTTTTCAACAAAACGAAAGAAATGGGTCCAATATTTTTTTATTTCAAAGGTTTATCGTAATATTACGATTGATATGGGAGCAAGTAAAATTATTGATTATACCGAAGAGCAGATTTTAGTAGCAAAATATGCTAAAGCTTTATCGCATCCAGCACGTATGGCCATCATGCAGCTATTGTTGACAAAACAATCTTGCATATGTGGTGATATTGTAGATGAATTGCCAATTTCTCAGTCGACCGTTTCTCAACATTTGAAAGAATTGAAAGAAGCGGGTTTGATTCGAGGGCAAATTGATGGTGTATCTATTTGTTATTGTATCAATGAGTCTGAATGGGCCAAATTAACAGAATTGCTAGGTCATTTTTTTGAAAAGCGACATGTGAAAACAAGTAGCTGTTGCTAATTTTTTTGTTTAAATCCATCGTAAAATTACGATTAATCCAAATCAATATACCATGAAAACAGAGCAAGAATTAAAGGAAATTGTGAAACAAAAATATGGCGAGATTGCCATGCAAGGAAAAGAAGAAAATATGGCTTCTTGTTGTGGAGCTGGCGGTTGTTCTACTGAAGTGTATAATATTATGTCGGAAGACTATAGTACACTAGAAGGATATAATGCTGATGCTGATTTAGGTTTAGGCTGTGGATTGCCAACGCAATTTGCTAAAATGAAAGAAGGGGATGTTGTAGTGGATTTGGGTAGTGGTGCGGGAAATGATTGTTTCATTGCGCGACATGAAGTAGGAGAATCGGGTAAGGTGATAGGAGTAGACTTTACTCCACAAATGATTGAAAGAGCACGTATCAATGCCGAGATTAGGGGATTTAATAATGTGGAATTTCGTCAGGGAGATATAGAAAACATGCCAATTTCAGCCAATGTTGCAGATGTAATCGTCAGCAATTGTGTATTGAATTTGGTACCTAATAAAGCGGGAGTGTTTCAAGATATTTTTAGGGTATTAAAACCAGGAGGACATTTCAGTATATCGGATGTGGTACTTATTGGTGAATTACCATCAGGACTTCAAAAAGATGCAGAAATGTATGCCGGTTGTGTGGCAGGAGCTATTCAGAAGGATGATTATTTGCAATTAATTCAGACTAGTGGATTTGTGAATGTGCAAATTCAAAAGGAAAAGCCTATCGTCATTCCGAATGATATTTTGAGCCATTATTTGAGTACTCAAGAGATTGAGGAATTCAAATCGGGTAAAACTGGGATATTTTCTATTTCGGTTTTTGCTCAAAAACCAAGTGAAGAGAATGCCTGTAAGCCGGGTTCAGGTTGTTGCTAATATCAAAGACCATGAAAACAAAGACAGAGGTATTACTAGATTTGTGGATCGAGTCAAGAACGCGTTTCACTAAATTGCTAGATGGAATTTCAGAAGCGGATTTAGCTAAAAAATTGGGTAATTCGCCAAATTCAGCTGGTTTTTTGATCCGTCATATTGGTGATGTTGAATTGCTTTTTGCAAAAAATGTGTTTGGTGATTCTTCGGTAAAGGTGGTAGCTAAAACCGTGATAGATCAACGTGATTCTGGTGAATGGACGAATTTAGATGAGCTTAAAAATTATGTAGTGGGTTCATTTGAAAAGTTGCACTCCATTGTCTCACAGCAAGTTGATGAAGATTGGGAGCAAGTTATTTCTACTAAAGAATTTGGGACAAAATCTAAATCAGAGGCTTTTGGACGTATTGTTTCACACACGGCATATCATGCTGGACAATTAGCCATTGTATTGAAATATGGTCAATGATGAATAGTTATGAAGCAAGTTAAGCTAGGTTTACGGGAGAATTGGAAGCAGTTTAGTTTATTGGTGCTAATCAATGCTTTTGTCGGTGGTATGGTGGGTTTAGAACGTTCCATTTTACCTAAATTGGCAGAGGAAGAATTCGCTTTAGCGGCAAAAACAGCTATACTTTCTTTTATCATTGTCTTTGGTGTTGTTAAGGCATTGTCTAATTATTTTGCTGGAAGTTTAGCCAATAGAATGGGTCGTAAAAATCTATTGGTTATTGGATGGATTATGGCCATACCAATACCATTTTTACTCATTTATGCACCCAATTGGAATTGGGTGATTTTAGCCAATGTTTTTCTCGGGATAAATCAAGGTTTAGCTTGGAGCTCTACGGTGGTGATGAAGATTGATTTGGTAGGAGATAAACAACGTGGCTTAGCCATGGGAATTAATGAATCTGCTGGTTATTTGGCCGTAGCAATATTTGCATTTTTGTCTGGATATTTGGCTAATCAGTTTGGTCTGCGTCCATATCCTTTTTACCTGGGTATCGTATTGGTTATTTTGGGCTTATTAGGGAGTTATTTTTTCATTCAGGATACTCGACAACATGTCATACAAGAAGAGCAGCGTAGTCGAATTCCACGTTTGAAAAATATCTTCTTAGAGACAACTTGGAAGAATAGAAATTTAGGCTCGGTAACCCAAGCTGGTTTGATTAATAATTTAAATGATGGCATGGTTTGGGGTATTTTGCCCATCCTATTGGCGAGCAAGAACTTTCGATTACAAGAGATTGGATTGATTACAGCGATTTATCCTGCTGTTTGGGGTTTAGGTCAATTACTAACAGGAAAAATGTCGGATAAATTTTGCAAAAAAGACATGCTATTTGTTGGAATGTTATTGCAAGGAATCGCATTAATGCTATTGATTTGGGCAGATACTTCGTTTGAATTTATGGGTATTTCTGCTTTGCTAGGTTGGGGGACAGCTATGGTATATCCTACTTTTTTGGCTACTCTGGCAGAGAATACACATCCTTTAGATCGGGCAAAGAGTATGGGGATTTTCAGGTTATGGAGAGATTTGGGATATGCCATTGGAGCTTTAATGACAGGAATACTAGCGGATTATTTTGGGATACTCTTTGCTATTATTTTTATTGGACTATTGACTTGTTTGTCGGCAATCATCATAAAAATTCGAATGCGTTGCGGAGAAGGAGATTCTGTCAAAATTTGGGACTGGATTATTGGGAAGGAAGTTAAATCTACGTGTACCCATTCACATTTGATTGTTCAGCCATTGGAAAAATTGGCTTTTTGAAATGGATATCCTATTTTTTCAGAAAGTGTTGCTTGATGTACTTACTTGTATAACCAACCCGTTGACCTATTTTTTCAATAGGAACTTGTTTGCTTTTCAGGTCTAGCACAATTTCTTTCTTGATCTCTTTGATTAATTCCAAAGTGTTTTTATTGTGTTTTTTTAATACCCGATTTAAGTGAACGCGAGAAATTTGGTAGTATTCGGCAATGCTTTCAACACTGATTAACTGCTCATTTTTTAGCATATCTTCCCGAATTCTTTCAGGGGTAATTTCCACTTTTGGTGTTTTGTAATTTTCAGGAATTCCTTTATTCCTATTTCGAATAAATACTACACTGCCAACAATGACAACAAGGGTGAATCCTAAGGCGATGATTAAGGAGGCATCTACTTTGCTTTCATCAATAATTTCTGGTTCTAAACTAGGTAAAACTTCATTGATGAGCTGAGGAAGGTTGATGACATAAAGGCCTTCAGTGGATCCAGCATATACGTTTTGATTCCAGTTGCTTAATGCCCTTTTATTGAATTCTACATTTTCAATAATTTGAAATACCTCTTTATCCTGAGTATAAAGGAATAGACCTTCAAAGCTGGTGAAAAGGATGTTGTTCCCAATAAATATGGATTGAATGATGTGCTTGTGGCGAAATAGAAGCTGGCTTTTTTTTGTTTTTAAATTGAATTCATAAAGGCCATCATTACAAGATAGGATGATTTGCTCTCCTTTGATGGTGATATCATATATGGAAGATCCAATGTGTATGGATTCAATTTTTCTTTGAACCATATCATATAGATATAATTTCCCATTGGCGTTACCAAGCAAGAGTAAGTTGCCCAAATTTTCCATATCGTGAAACTGGGAAGAATGGGTAATGATTTTATTTACCTGGTTATTTTTTAAGTTAATGGTTCCAATAGCATCCGTCGATTGAAAATAAGTTACTTTTCCAATTTTTATTAACTTTTTAAAATGTAGGATATCCGTTTTTAGAGGTAATCGGACCCACTGACTATTCATTAATTGATAAATGGGATCAGAGTTCAGGTAATATTGATTATCAATTTTATTCGTTTCCCCGCTAGAGAAATTTGCTCCTGGGATGGGTTTGTTAGAATACACTTCGGCGACAGAATCAATGAATATCCCTGCATAGGTAGCAATGATTCTGACGCGATCATCATGGTATATATGTCGAATGGATTTACCTCGATGTTGAATGGAATAAAATTTATGAATTCTATATTCTAGCAGAATTCCATTGTAAGCCAAAAAATACAGGTCTCCAATGGAAGCTTCCGTCATATTATACTGATCATAACCAGGTAATAAATTGGCAATGGAACGGTGGTTGACTTGATGGCTTTCGGGAAACTGTAAGGTACTATAGGTTCCGAAAATGTCTTGATTGTCAGTTTTACTAATCCAAGTAAAGCGATCATTGTCTTTGGGTGTAAATTTCAAATCATCAAAACGCCCTGAATGAAATTTATATAAATGATTATCAGTCCTGACGATTAAATTTCGTCCATCTCCATCAATGTTCGTGATTTTTTCAGGTAAAGAATATGTTTTAACCAAAATGGTGTCTTGAGCATACGATTGTAAGGCCATCAATAGGCTACAAAGGATCAAAGAAAGGCCCTTGGAAATTGTTTTAATGATCAAGAGTGATTTTCGGCTCATATCTCCAAAAGAATCAGATTATTCGCTAAATGTAACATTATTTTACTTTTTAGTAACAATATGAACTTATTTAATACGTCTAATTAAAGAAAAATTTACGCTGAATAGTTAATTTTGTAATTCAGTTTAGTGCATCAAAGATTTTTAAAAGTAAAAATAGATTGCATAAAAGTAGATTGTATGTTTGAATGGGTGCAAATCCAGTCTTTCATGAAAATTTGATTAATTATTAGAGAAATAAGTAGAACACGGGTATTTAAAGCCTAGACTTTTATCAAGCCTAGGCTTTTTTGTTGCCCTTAACTTTTGGCCCTTTACTTGGATTGATATACGTGTACCTTTGAATGCATGGTATATAAGCGGAATCCTTGACCATCTGGGACAAGAATATTGCTGGATTCATTATTTCCTATAATAGGATTTTGAGGGTATTTAGTCCAATGAATGAGGTCTTTGGAAACAGCAACATTACTTGACCATTCTCTCCAGTCTTTGAAGGCTGTGGCATGATAATAAGCATAATAGTATCCTTGGTAAAAAATGACTTGGTTTATGGCCACACCGAATTTGTCATAGGGTTCAGGCCCCATTTCTAATACGGGTTGATCCTGAACATTGACCCAATCAATGAGGTTACTTGATTTGGCTAACCAAACCCCTAGATCATCTCTTTCATAGAATAAATAATAGGTATCATCCACTGAAATAACACAAGGTGTCCCAAAGGCACCTTTTTCTATGGCCTGTCCACTCGTTTTAAGAATCCTTAGATTCCCTAATTCTTGCCAATCAGTTTTGTTTTTTGATACGAGTAGATGGGTGGTATCTCCTTTTCCTTCGGCAAACATGTAATAATTTTTGCCTTTTTTAATGACGAAGACATCTTCAATCCATTGTTGAGGATTGATAGGATTGTTTGCATGTCTTTTCCAATCTAATCCATTCTTGGAAGTAGCGTATCCCAAATTCTTGATTGGACTTGATTTAGAATATCCAGTATACCATAAGTGATATCCGTCTTTTTCCTTTAAGATATATCCTCGTTCCCGAATTTGTTCATCCCAAGTTTGGGAACCTGTACCAGAAAATACGGCTTCTTTGATTAGAGGTTTAAATTTGACTAATACATCTGGAAAGAGTGTTTGACTTTGTGCAGGGAAAAGATGAAGAACAATTGCCAAACAAAAGACCATAGAGATATAGTGTTTCATGATATGGGTTGGTTTAGAGAAAGGATAAGATATGATCAGGGGAGGAAATTAATCAAAGATAAAAATCAAAAAAAGTCACTTGAATCTCAGGTGACTTTTTTGCATTACACTTCATCAACAAACTAAATTCTTACTAATTAATACTCTCAAATTAGATAGATTCTTCTTAATTCACAATAGCTAATGTGAGAACATCGACGTCCTAACGATTATTTTTTATGAAAATTGTTAAATATGCTCACAGATTAATACCAATAACACATTTTCTTTAAAATTATGTAGAAAATGAGTCATTAAAAAGGCCTACTTATTAAGTAGGCCTTTATTTTTACCATCCTGGATTTTGCCCTAGTTTGGGGTTAGTAATTAAATCTCCAGCGGGAATAGGGTATAAATAATGTTTGTTTTCCCATTTCCTTGGAATGTTATTGAACCAAGTTAATTCTCCTGAAGTGCCATTAGAAAGTAATTGTGGATTGGCTTTTCCACTGACTAATGGAGTTACTTCTACATAGGTTACACCAGATACTTTGGTTGGGAGTTTTTGGTAGAATGCCACATCCAATTTCCCGTCTTCATTTAAATCCATTGGCGTGTCTAAACTAGGAACATACATGCCATTCCATTCCATTTGCATAAGTTCTCCTCTTCTCCATCGCACGATATCGTCAAAACGAAAACCTTCTAAGCATAATTCGATTCCTCTTTCTCGACGTACCTCTAGAATTATTGGGTCGGAAATGGCAGGGAAATACGTGGTTTGAAGGTAGGTATCAATATCCTTGGGTAAGGTATTTGTTCCGCCCGTGATACCAGCTCTCTTTCTCAATAAGCCTATTGTTGCGGCCCAATCTGCATCTGTTAAAGAGCCTAGTTCCGCTTTTGCTTCAGCATAGTTCAATAATACTTCCGCATATCGGATGATGGATACCGAGTTGATGTTCAAATCTCGGGTATCATAATACATGTCATCCAAAGCCCATTTTATTGGCTGATAACCTGTAAATGTGTACGAGAATAGAGGTGGCGCCGCTTCCAAAACTCCATTGTTTAGGCGTTTGTAATCTCCAGAACGAATCGTTTGTTGTAAACGTTTATCTCTCCCTTTCACCTCATCTTTAAAAAGCATGGTTTTGTAAGCAGGATTATTGGTGAAAGGGGTTCCATCAATGTTCAAGTAGGTATTGATGAATGATCTAATGAAGTTTGCCTTATCACCATAAGTTCCTGATGTCCAATACCAGTTACCATCATTCAGGTTGTTTAATGCCAAATCACAAACGGCTGAAAGTATCACTTCTGTAGCCACCGGTGCAGGATTGATGAACACCTGTCGATATGATTTATCTACTCCAGCACCATCGTATAATTTATACCCTGCTTCATCCATAACGACCTTAGCTGCGGCTGCAGCTTGTGTTAATAGGTTGGCGGAACTAGAGCTTAAATTTAGGTTCGTATGGTATTTTCTTAATGTGCCTTCATATAGACAAACACGTGATTTGAAAGCAAATGCTGCATATTTTGTTACCAAACTACGGGTACCTTCAGTTTTAGCAGTGATATTGGCACATGCAAAATTCAAGTCAGCAATGACAGAATCCATCACCATCACACGAGAATCTCGACCTTTGTTCAATAGCTCAGTATCCGATACATCCAATGGTTTATTGATCCAAGGGACGTCTCCAAACCGTTTTACTTTTTCATAATAAAACCATGCTCGGAAGAATCGGGCAATTCCAATGTAGTTATTTCTAACAGCTAAAGGAACCTTGGGGTCATTGCAGTTTTTAATGAAATAGTTGATATTTCTCAAATCTGACCAAGACCACCCCGAACTCACCTCCGCACTAAAGTTTCCTGGAGTGATGAAAGGTGGGGTGTCTTTTCTGGCTAAATAGTCCGACATAGCATCGGCACGATGTAGGTTTTTACCATTCATCATATTGTAAAATGAATTGGTATATAAAATGAGGCCGCTTTCGCTACTGAAGATTGGGCCCTTGGTGGTGGTTGCCTCTGGAATTTCTTCCAAACTACATCCTAAAAATAAGCTGGATGTGAAAAGTAGGCAGAAGATATAGTTAAGTTTCATGATCTTATGTTAAAATTTTAAGGTTGTTTTACCTGCAGAGAATGTCTTTTTGATTCTCAGCTCATTAAAATGTAATAGATAAACCAAGTGTTACACTTTTCATTAATGGATAGTTATAACCATCACCTGAGTTTCCTCCTGGAGAGAACACTTGATCGGATGCTACAGCATTTTCAACATCTATATCACGAGTAATTTTAAATAGTGGGGAAGCTGTCCAAATGTTTTCAGCAGAAACATATACTCTTGCAGCGGTTGAACCAATTTTGGAAGCTAGCTGACTAGGTAAATTATAGCCGATTTGAATATTTTTCAAGCGGATATAACGAACATCTTGCATGTATTTTGTCTGAGGTGCTGATAATGTTCCGTTCGCATTACTAGCTATACGCGATACATATCTTGGGAAATAAGCATTGACATTATCTTCTTTCCAAATATTGCCTAACTGACTTTTTGGAATACCGCCGTATGGTCGATTGTATTGTCCCCAAAACAAATTCGCCTCTCTACTTGGATACCAATCTTGCTGTCCTACACCTTGGAAAAATGCAGAGAAAAAGAAATTTTTCCAATCTGCGCCTAACATGATTCCGTATGTATAACGAGGAGTTGTGTTTCCAATAATGGATCTGTCTCCCGGATTACTTACTCGGCTAGTGCCAGGAGTAATATTGCCATCTCCATTTGAATCAACAAATTTGATATCACCAGGGTACCACACACCACTGTTTGCGCTGCGGAACAAATCTTGTTTAGCACTATTTTTAACGTCATCTGCTGAGGTAAAATATCCAGCGGTGGTATAACCCCAAATTTCACCCATTACCTGACCTTCATAAAAATCACTTAGTAATTTTTGAGGGTTATTGTATTTTTTAATAACAGCTGTGTAGTCAGATAAGGTTAATCGAACGTTGAATTTTAATGGACTGGAAGCTACGTTTACTTGGTCATTATAAGAAAGGAGCATTTCCCAACCTTTTGTTTCCAGGTCGGCATAGTTACCTTTTGGTGACGAAGCACCAAATACAGCAGGTAAGGTTAATCCTACAGTAAACATATCGGTGGTTGTTCTGATATAAGCGTCTGCATTGAAGTGCAATCGATTATTTAACATGGAAAGGTCAATACCGATGTTTTTGGTAGTAGCAGTTTCCCAAGTTAAGCCTTCCGGAATAACTGTTGGGTTTGTGGTAAATTGTGGTCTTTGACCATTCAAAACCAATCCCGATTGAGCAATATTAAACTGCTCTAAATAGGCATAGGAATTGATATTTCCATTACCTAATGAACCATATGAAGCTCTTAATTTTAAATCAGTAATTAATTTCTCTGGCACATTCCAAAATGCTTCCTTGGAAAGTCTCCATCCTAATGAATAAGAAGGGAAGAAGGCAAAACGTTGGTTACTTGGGAATTTAGATGATCCATCATATCGAGCATTTACTTCCAAGAGATATCGGTCTTTAAACGAGTAGTTTAAGCGAGAGAATCCGCCCATGATTTTCCAAACTTCCCAACCACCACTGGTGGTAATGGATTGACCTAAAGCTAGGTTTATATCATTAGCACCTTCAAAGATTAATCCATTTCTTTGGGCAGATAATCTTTTAAATCTAGATTCTTCATAATTGTAACCTGCCATCACTTTTAAGTAGTGATCTTCATGGAAGGTATTTTCATATTCTGTATACAGGTTGGTTGTCATGTAGGTTGTCTCCCTGTAAACATCGTTGAGGTAATTGGTGGTCGTTCCCACATAGGAAATCACGCCTGGCTTTACACTATATGGAACGGGCACAGCCTTCGTTCTATCATTGTTGTCCGTGGTTTGAATCGTGACATCACCTTTTACACGTAATTTATTTTTGAAAAAATCAGCAGCAAAACCTGTGGTATTTCTAAATACACGCTTGTCGTTGTCGATGCCATTTTTCCCGTAATAGAAATCTCCAATATTATAAGCTGCAGAAAAAGACAGTGTTCCATCTGGGTTTAACATGGGTGAAATTGGATGTCCTTCATCCGCGATATTTCTCCAGATACCACCACCCTCACCTACGTTGAGTGGGTTATGATATTTCATGTTCGAGAATTGCGTGAAGTTGGTCACTTTTAACCAAGGATACAGTTGAACGCTTCCTTTTCCTGAGAAATTCAACATTTGGTAATCGTCGGAATTATATCGGAATAAACCATCCTGACCGTAATAGCGCCCCGTTAATAAATAGCTTGCCTTATCGCTACTACCCGAGATGCTTAGATTGTGTTCTTTAGAGGTTGTAACCTTTTTATATAAATTTCCATAGTAATCCGTACTTCCATAATAGACGTATTCTCCTGTTACTGGATCAATTTCATAATCAGGTAATCCTCCAACCTCTTTTCTACGTTTAAATTCATTCAAGTAGGCTTGAGAAAACTTTAATGTTTTATTGACGTTTTGAGGAAAACTACCTTGAAAATTAACAAATGACTCGGCAAACATGGAGGCAAATGTGTAGCCATCTGTAACTAGCTCAGGAACCGCAATGGGGTTTTTTAAGGAATAATTGGAGGAATAGGTAACCGAAGTTTTTCCTTTAGTTGGATTTTTAGTGGTGATTAATACCACCCCAAATACGCCTCTAGCTCCGTAAATGGAAGCAGATGCGGCATCCTTCAACAAGGTAATTGTGGCGATGTCATTGGGATTTAATAAACTAGGGTCTCCTTCTACGTTATCAATTAGAACCAAAGCATTTCCTCCCTGTCCAATGGAAGTAGTTCCACGGATATTAAAGCTAGGTGCTTGATTTGGCTTTCCATCTCCCATCTTGATATTTAAGTTGGGCATAACACCTTGAAGACCTTGATTTAAATTGGTTAAAGGTCGGTTATCAAATACCTCACTACTGACTTGGTCTACGGCTCCAGTTAGGTTGGCCTTTTTCTGGCTACCATAACCTACCACCACCACTTCTGTCAATAATTTGGTATCTACTTTTAACTTCACCGTTAGATTAGCTTGGCTTCCCACTTCAATTTCTTGTGGGATATAACCAACAAAAGAGAATGCTAAAATGGATTTTTCATTGTCAACATTGATTTTGAAATTACCATTGATATCAGTAGTCGTTCCACGAGTACTACCTTTTTGAGTAACCGATACCCCTGGAATCGGAGCACCATTTTCTTCTGTAACTTTCCCTGTGACTGATTTGTCAATTAAGGAGGCCTTACTCGCCTGAGCGGAGTGGATAATTCCACATAGCATGGCAAAATAGAGAATGTACATTCTCAGGTACGAGACATGTTGTCTCATGGTCTGATTTTTTTTCATAGAGTATAATTGTTAGGTTGATTGGATACTTTCAGATCCTCCAGATTGGAGAATTGAAGGAAAGAGTTAGTTATTATAGTTGGTGTAATGATAGAATATTGAATCCAAATTACTGATAAATAGTAAAATACAAAGATTAATTAGGATATATTTATTTTTAGGCATTTGAATATGGGTATTTTCGGCAAATATGCCACCATCGTTTAAATTGGAGGGAAGTAGCATATTAAGGATTGATAAAATCTCTATTTCAAACAAATCTTTGATTGTCGGATTTTTATTCATGTACATTAAGTTTTAATAGCTAGCAAACCGAGTAAATTCGTTACATAAATCATACGAGCTATGTCAAATATTCAATTGATTATCGAAGAGCGGGCTGCTAATATTGGTAATTTTATGGTTGGACGATTGTTACCTTTTCGTCAAAAAAGAATGATTGGGCCTTTTTCATTTATTGACCACATGGGGCCAACCAAGTTAAGTGAAAGGGAGAATTTAGATGTGTTGTCGCATCCCCATATTGGTTTATCAACCTTGACTTATCTATTTGAAGGGAGTATTATGCACCGTGATACCCTAGGTTCTGCTTTAGAGATTAAACCTGGGGAAGTAAATTGGATGACTGCTGGTAAAGGGATAGTGCATTCGGAAAAGACCCCAGAACATTTACGTCATTCTGATAAGGTTTTGCATGGTTTACAGATTTGGGTAGCATTGCCCAAAGAACTGGAGCAGATGGAGCCCTCTTTTGTGCATATTGGCAAAGAGGAATTACCTACATGGAATGAAGGAGATACTCAATTTACCTTGATTGCAGGAAAAGCCTTTGGTCGAGAATCAGGAGTGCCTGTTTATAGTCCTTTGTACATGATCGAAGTGAAGAGTAAGGAGAAAACGGAATTATCCTTGGGAGATCAGCTATTTGGAGAATCGGGAATATATATCTTGGAGGGAGGCATTGAAGAAGAAGGGAATACATTTGGTCCAAAGCAATTGTTGGTTGCCCAAGACCATAGCTTATGTACTTTTACGATGGAAGCAAATAGCACCATTTATATATTTGGAGGAGATCCTTTTCCTGAGGAGCGCTTTATCAATTGGAATTTTGTTTCGAGTGATAAGTCTTTAATTGATAAAGCGAAAGACGATTGGATCAATCGACGTTTTGATAAAATTCAAGGAGAGGAAAATGAATTTGTGCCATATCCAAGTTTAAACAATAGATAAGTCATGGGGAAAATTACATCGCATTTAAGAAATACACTTTATCAAGTGGAGATTCAAAGTGAATCAGGAAATCAAATTGTTGCAGATGAGCCGATTGAACTCGGTGGAGGGAATTTGGGCTTTTCCCCAGATGAATTGGTCCGAGCAGCTTTAGCAGCATGTACTTCTGCTACTTTACGCATGTATGCTGATCGCAAAGGGTGGGATTTGCAAGACGTGAATTTAGAATTGGATTTTATCTGGGATAAAGAACTTAGCAAAACGACGATTCGTCGAAATATACATTTATCCGGAAACTTGGACGAGGCTCAAAAAGAAAGGCTTCTAAACATTGCAAACATGTGTCCTATTCACAAAGTATATAGTAATCCCATTGAAATCATTAGCAGTTTGAAATAATCTTACAGTAGTTGACCCCAAATTTGACCTTGGTTTTCCCAAACGATGAAAGCCTTTTGATGGTTAAGGGATTTCATAATAGGAAAGCGGCCTTGTCCCAAAGACTTAGGCGTGTCCGATGCATTTGATTTTAGCCAAATTTGCCCCTGATGGTTCCAAACCATCCACTGGCCAGAGGATAATATGGCGGTTGAGGCATTTTTCCCTGGACCAATGAGCTTTTCCTCTCCTTGAACTCCAGAAGTATAAAGATTTTCTGCTCTACGCCAGACAGTAGCAATGTCCCCTGTGGATGTCCAGCTTAGACTCCCTCCATCCATGGGACAAGCCTCCAAAACCCAAGTTCCCAAGCCTAATTTCTTAGCTTGATTATAACTTTTTCCTCCATTTTGAGATTCAATAACATACATATCGCGAGAACCTTTTAACCAATTTCGAAACATGATAGCAATATGATTGTCTTTCATGATGATATTGGGTTGGCAGCATTCACAAATATTTGATTCAGGTGAGCTATAGACGAGTTGGTTCTTTTGCCAAGTTTTTCCTCCATCCAAAGAAGTGCTGGACATTAAGTTGTTTTTTCGATTCAATCTTAAATCCAACCAAATAACCGTGAACTGATTTTTTTGATTAGCGGCAATGGCATTAAATCCTTCTTTTGCCATATCCGGAATATCATTCACTTGATTTTTTAACCAGGTTCCTGTATGAGTTTTTCTAAAGGCGTATACATTACCTATTTTATCAACAGCCGTAATGATGGTTTCTGAATTTGAACTTGCAATTCTGGGTCCACGAGATGCTCCTAAATGTAATCCAACTAGAGAATCAACTAAGCTAGGTTCAGAAAAATGGGCACCCTGATCAGTAGAAAAGGAATAAAACAGTTTATTTTTTTGGCCGAATACTAGTTCTATTTTACCTGATTTTCCTAGGCAAAAATCAGGTTGTTGACCATTAATATTGAATAAAGATGATTGAGCAAAAGCAATTGGACTAATTAATAAGCAAAATAGGAATTTGAGCATCATTTGTAGGAGTAGAGTTTAACAAAGAAAATCCATTTGATGTAAAATAGCTAGATGTGGGCTAAATGATTGATATTAATTTAATACTTTTAAAGCTTGAAGCTAGCATAAATCAACAATCAACATGAGAAAAACATCTTTACTACTTGTCGGCCTACTATGTTCTATTTCAGCCTTAGGGCAATCAATCGACAAAATCATCCATGTCAAAGAAGTGGAACGTATCGAGCGTTATTTAGCTTCGGACGAATTAGCGGGGAGGAAGCCATTTACGCCGGGAATAGAGAAGGCAGCACAATTTATTTCAGATGAATTTGCTAAATCTAAATTAAAGACCTGGGGGAATTCATCTAGTTATTTGCAAACATTTCAAGTGTATAAACCCACATTGAAGTCGATCAAAGCAAGTTTAAATGGGGAAGTTATTGATGCCAAAAAAGTCGTTGTTATTGGAAAAGAATCGAAAACCATCATACAAGAAACGTCTTCTTATGCACAAGCTACGATAGCCAAAGGAGAAAACTTATTTCAATCAGCCTATCGTTTTATTTCGGGTAAAACACCAACCGTAGTTTGGGTAGATGAAGATTTTGCCAATTTGTTTACTCGCTTGAGTAACCGCAATATATTAAGAGGGAATCAAGTGAATGTGGCCTTTATTTTATCGAGTAAAGCGGCTGATAAATTCTCTATTGAAGTAGAAAATGAAATCACTCCTATGTCCTTGAGTAATGTGGTGGGTATTATTCCAGGTAAATCATTAGCCAATGAATATGTCATTTTTTCGGGTCATTATGATCATCTTGGGGTGATGCCCAACCGAGCGGTTAAAGGAGATTCCATTTACAATGGGGCCAATGATGATGCTGCTGGAACTACTGGAATGATGATGTTAGCTAAGTACTTTAAGAAGTGGAATAAAAATGAACGTACGTTGGTTTTTGCGGCTTTTACAGCGGAGGAAAGTGGAGGATTTGGGGCTAGCTATTTTTCTGAGCAATTTGATCCAGCTTCAGTAAAAGCTATGTTCAATTTAGAAATGATTGGTACAGAAAGTAAGTGGGGTAAAAATAGTGCCTATATCACTGGCTTTGAGAAAACTGATATGGGGGCAATTTTACAAAAAAATCTGGAAGGAACAGGCTTTACTTTCCACCCTGATCCCTATACGGAAGAGAATTTGTTTTATCGCTCAGACAATGCAGCATTGGCTAGATTAGGGGTTCCTGCACATACCATTTCTACTTCTAAAATGGACAATGAACCTAATTACCACAAACCAAGTGACCAAATCGAAACGTTAGATTTGGAGAATATGACAGCCATCATTAAATCTATAGCTTTTAGCGCACAAACAATCATTTCTGGGAAAGATACACCGAGTCGCGTAGATACTTCCCAATTGAAATAGACCTTGAACCATAAACCTCAATAATGAAAATTACCTACGTTAAAAATTATGCAGAGCTGAGTGAGCTAGCCAGTAGAAGTATCATTCAATCTGTCAAGGAAAAACCCAATTTACTTTTTTGTGCGGCCACGGGTGGCTCACCTACGGGGATGTACGCCCAAATGCATCAAGCCCATGTGGCTAATCCATCCTTGTTTTCGGATATGCGTACCATCAAAATGGATGAATGGGGTATTATTCCATCCGAGCATCCAGATTCTTGTGAAAGCTATTTGAAACAGCATTTGTTAGGCCCTTTGGAAATATCCGAAGATCGCTATTTCAGTTTCGATACTAATTTGAAAGAGTATCAGGCTGAGTGTGATCGAGTTCAAGCTTACATTGAACAAGAAGGGCCCATTGATATTTGTATTTTAGGTTTGGGGAAAAATGGGCATATTGCTTTTAATGAGCCAGGAGAGTATTTGCAGGCTTCATTCCATAAAGCTATTTTAGCAGAGTCAACCATTCAGCATGATCCAGCATTATCTCAAGGAGCGGAACCCGCATTTGGCCTATGTGTTGGTATGGAAGGGATTTTACAAGCTAAAAAAATCATTTTCTTGATTACAGGGAAGGGAAAGCAGGAAGCATTTAAAACCATCATGGAAAAGAAAATCACGACACACTGTCCAGCTTCTTTTTTGTGGATGCATCCTAATGTAGAATGTTATGTAGATCAAGAAGCAATTTAATGAATGACACCAATTCATCTTGTTGGATGAATCAACCTATTTAATAATTTGACCATGGAAATAGTACAAGCCATAGGAGATTGGATCCTTGGATTTTTTGGATTTGACAATCTAATGGAATTTCTCCAAAACAAGACTTTTGCCGACTTTTTGACATACGACGGCATCAAAGTATTGATTAGACCTTTGTTTCCCATTACCCTAGTATTGGAATTAGTTCGAGGATTGCTTTTCAAAAGCTTTGGTTTGAGCAACTATAAGATTCCATTTTTTAGTTATGTATTGAATGCCTTCATAGGGAGGTATTTGTCATTAGGAATGACGGCAATATGTATTGGATTTTTTGAACCTAAGGCATTATTTCATGTTTCCTTTACTTGGTATTGGTTTATCTATGGTTATATAGTTTGGGAATTTGCTCATTTTATTTACCATTATTTAGCGCATAAGGTACGATTGTTTTGGTGTTTACATTCCACGCACCATGCGCCAGAAAACATGAATTTGGCGGTTTCTTATGCGCACTTTTTTTTGGAAGGACCGTATGCAGATATCATTCGTGCCAGCATTTGTATTTTGGCGGGACTTCCACCGGCGATGCTATTTACAATCATGTTCATTGATGGAACTTGGGGAGCATTTATTCATATCGGGGATCATTTGGTCAAAGATGCTCGGATGGGGAAATTGGGTAATTTCATGCTAAGCCCAGCTCATCACCGAGTACATCATGCACGAAATGTTCAGTACATGGACACCAATTTTTGTAATCTTTTAAATATCTGGGATCGAGTATTTAAGACCTATCAACCTGAATTAGATGAGGTGAAAGTGGAATATGGGATTACTCGAGATATGAAACCGAATCATTTTTTAGATGCCTATTTTGGAGAGCTGGTGGCTTTGGCGAAAGATGTCTACGGTGCACCTGGACTTGTGAATAAATTCTTATACATTTTCATGCCACCAGGTTGGAGCCATACGGGTCAGCATAAAACAGCATCAGCTATGAAAAAAGAGGCAGGGATATTTAAGTGATTAGCTCTGCTTTGTTCGGAAAAATAATGTGGGGATGGAAACCAAGATGTAAATGATATTGATGCCAATGATGGCAAATTTCACTCCTGCGAAGCCATTGGTCAGCGTGTAGACCCAAGAGGACTGGGCGCCTGTAAGGGATAGGATCATTCCCGTATTTTCAAGGATGTCACAAAAGAATGCCAATAATGCCGCATTTTTAAGTAATAATCCAAACTGTCGAACCAATTTGCTCCGATGCCTTTGCGCCAATAGAGCAAGGGTAAGCTGGAAGAAATACGTGTAAATTGGGATGTAGAGAAAGTCGATGGCTATATTCCAGCGAAGCGTCTGGATATCCCAATGTTGTACTATTTTTTGAAATAAATCTGCTGTAGGAGCAAATTCTAAATGTATAATCCCCATGGGAGTGAAGCTATTTTTTAGAGCAGCTCCTTGCCATTGCATCAGGTAACTGAATCCCAATAAGAGGGCAAAACTGAATACCCATTTTTGATTTAGTTTCATGAGGATTTGATTTTAAAAGAGCCCATGGACTGGAGGTCTGCATGGGCTCTAATGAATCTTTTTTATTTTAATGACTCTCTAATCTCGATATTGGCTTGTCGGATTTTATCTTCCAATAGTTTAATCACTTTTCTATCGTACGTCATCAATCCATTGACTTCAATTTCCACATCGGTGGTTTGGGTATAAACAGCTGCTGAATAGCCGAATGGGATTAGTTTTTTTAATTTTTCGGCTAAGTCGACATAAGCTTTAGTCGCTTCTTCGCTCGTTTTATATTGAACATATCCCCAATTTCGATTTCCCTCCCAAAGGTGTTGATCTAACACTAATCCGATTCCACCATATTCTCCCAACACATTGACGCGTTTAGAATCAAATAATCCCATTTTAGGGTCAGGATAATTATGCATGTCTAGCATGTCTCCTACATCATAATGGTTACCTCCACTAGCTGGATTCACTAAGCGAGAAGGATCATAATTTTTTGTCCATTCTACCACTTCTGGAGTTTTAAATTGCCCCCATGCTTCATTGAAAGGGACCCATACCACCACACTAGGGTTAGAGAAAGTTAAATCCATGATCTCTTTCCATTCTTTCATGAAGTTTTCTTCTGAGGCTTTTGATCGAATTAATTCCTTATCATTGAAATAATTTCGAGTTACCCATTTGGGGTCTTTATCTCCACTTGGCATATCTTGCCATACCAAAATCCCCTCCCGATCGCAGTGCGTATACCATCTTGCAGGTTCCACTTTTACGTGTTTGCGGATCATGTTATAGCCAAAATCTTTGGTTTTTTTGATGTCGAATAGGAGCGCTTCATCAGTAGGTGCGGTATATAAACCATCAGGCCACCATCCTTGATCCAATGGCCCCAATTGAAACACATTTTTATTATTTAATTGAAGTCGATGTATGCCATTAGCATCTATTTTGGTAGATATTTTACGCATACCGACATAGCTTTTTAATTTATCTTTAGCTATGCCATTTCGAAGAACGGATATTTCTAAGTCATATAAGAAAGGAGATTCAGGGCTCCATAATTTGGCATTGGGGATGGCAACTAAAACATCCTGTCCTATGGCTGCTTTGCCTGAAGAAATCAGATTCCCATTATCTAAGACTTTTACTTCGATGATATCAGAAGGAATGGCTCCTTCAATTTTAGATTGAACGTTGATATTTCCGCCATCAATATTGGGAACCGTTTTTAGTTGGCTTATGAAAGTAGACTCTACAGGTTCAAGCCATACAGTTTGCCATATTCCCGTTACAGGAGTATACCAAATACCTCTCGGGTTATTTACTTGCTTACCCCGAGGTTGGAAGCCTAAATCACTCGGGTCCCAAACTTTGACTACCACTTTTTGAGCTTTATCTTTTTGTAGAAATGGGGTAATGTCAAAACTAAATGAGGTATATCCACCTTGGTGAGTCCCTACTTTAATATCATTGACCCACACGTCAGCTTTCCAGTCTACGGCTCCAAAATGTAAGATGACATTTTTGTTTTTCCAGGTAGCAGGAACCGTAAATGTACGGTGGTACCAGAGTTCTTTTTGATCACCTACTGTTTTTTGAACACCAGATAAACTAGATTCTACAGCAAATGGCACCAAGATTTTACCATCAAATTGATTTGGGATATTGCTTCCTTTGTCGATGATGGCATAATCCCACAAACCGTTTAAGTTTTGCCATTGGTCTCGAACCATTTGTGGTCTAGGATATTCTGGAAGGGTATTATTGGGGTCTACTTTTTCAGCCCAAGGGCTTTTGATTTTGTTTCCAGCAGGTTTCCAGGTTTGTGCATTCGTGGAAAAAAGCTGCGTAGCCAATATTGCTACAATAAAGAGGTTTTTCATGTTAATGTATAGATTTGAAAAACCTAAGATATTAAAAAGCTAGAGTTTTTGGCTTTTTATGGTAATATATTGCTGGAATTAACTAGCTTTTTGTAGTTCAGACCATACTTTAGGAGTACAGCCTTCTATTTCTTTAAAAGCTTGGAAGAAGCTGTTCTTTGAAGTAAAACCAGCCTCCTTCATTAAGCCCTCTAGTGAATATCGTTTTTCTTTATCTTTCAATATAAGTTCTTTGACGTATTCAATGCGGTATTTATTTTTGATGGTAGGAAAAGGGGTATTTAAAATTTTATTAAAGCAAAAAGATACATGATGCTGGGGAATATTTAACGTGACCACGATATCTCGAATGGAAAAGCGGGGATTCAAATAGGGTTTTTCTGTTTCAATGTAGTTTAGTATGATTTGGGAGAGTTCAAAAAAGGAATCGTCAACCTCTTGTTCTGTTTTTCCCAGATTTGATTTTTTCTTTTTCAATTGGATGAGCTCAAGCTCTTCCCAAGTTAATTTCGGAATACCATACAGCACTCTTGGAAAGAGTAGAATGAGTAAGGGCATGACAAAAGCAATCATGATTAAGATTCTATAATAGGGTAGGTATTCATTTAGATTGCTAAAGTCGTGTTCGGGGCTAAACAGAACAATGAAATTAGAGGATAAGAGGATACTCGCTATGAAGGTATTAAAGGAGACAAAAATCATGAGCCATTGAAAGGTAATACGCCTTTGGATTTCATAAGAATCATTTGAATGGGAATTTTGAGTCCAAGTAGCTTTAATCAACAACAAAATCATCATCCAGGCATAATATACATACAAGAAATTACGGACAAAGTCATTAACTAGGCTAGGAGTAAAGAGGTGAATCTGATTCGTGTAAAGTTCGCCTGGTTGATTGAGTATTTTAGTTACTAATGCCAGCTTGTCTTGGTATGATTTTAAAAAATAGGGAATCAAACCAATGAGCATATATAGACTTGGGATTAGGTGCCAAATATCTTTTTTGGTAACCCCTTCTTGATCAGTTACCGTGTTACGTACATATATATATGCTGCGGGTCCAATCAAGAAAAACAATGGGGAGAAATGCCCATAAAGTATTGCCAATAACCAAGGCAATTGGCTGTCGTACGTAAATAAATAGTATTTTAAACTAATTACTCCGATTAAAAAGTAAAAGATGGACAGGAAAATGATCCCTTTATTCTTCTTTATATTGAAATAAGCAATAATAATAGAAAATAATAGGGATAGGAATGGTAAGGTTAGGAACATTGAAATGGGAAATAACTAAAATAGAAATTCAATTGCCAATTTTTAAAGTCCACCACGAAGACCTATCATCTCCTAACCGAATAACAGCTAATTTGTTATTCGAAATGGTGAATTCCTTGCAAAAAAATAACTAGTTTAGACTTGGTTATATATTTTAGAACGGGGTTGTTTTTTTAATTGCATTTAAGTTAGATAAGCTTCGCTTTAGCTGAATTTGTTTGTTCAAATCCTTTGTCCTAAAATTCAAAATCTGTACCTAAATTATTAGCGGTTGTTTAAAAAGAAAAAATTAATTTTTTAAAATTAGGTATTATTTTTCTAAAAGAAAGAGCTTTTTGGAGTTAAACTTTTAAAAAATAGAGAAAATGCCTAACCATTAACTCAACGCTTTTTATTTAATGATATAATTTAAAACGAGACTAATTAGTATAGAATTTTTAAATTATACCAATTATTGAGTTTAAGTTGAAATTTTTATAAGATTTCTCCTACTTTTGAGCTATTATTTTAAAAAGTAGAATCGTTTGATTCAAATAATTTAAAATGATGCTTCGTTGATATAATTCTTTTTCAGAATTATTAAAATGAAATAGTACGATTAAAGATAGTATACAATTATAGAACACAGGAATGCAAAAAGCCTATCGTTATTAGCGATAGGCTTTTTTATCCTGTGAAAGTTCTTTTATAGCCCTTTTTGGTAAATCTCTAGAGCTTCTTTATCTTCATATTGAATCATCTTCTGTTTTAATTGTTTTTTCAAATCGGCAATAATTTGCGCATTTTCTTTTTTATCATAGATGTTGTGTAAATTTTTAGGATCTTTTTTGATATCATACAATTCCCAAAAATCTTTCGGTCCATAGAAGCGAACTAAGGTATATTGAGCTGTTCTTAAACCAAAGTGAGGATAGACATGATGCGGCTGTGGGTATTCATAGTAGTGATAATAGGATTCATTTTTCCAGTTTTTCCCTTGACCTTTGAGAACAGGCAAAAAGGATTTCCCTTGAATTTCGTTAGGGACTTTCGTTTGAGCAATATCTAGTAAAGTAGGAGCCCAATCCACATTGGATACCACCTGACTTACTTTAGTTCCGGGTTTGATGGTGCCAGGATAGCGAATGACAAAGGGAGTCTTTAACGACTCTTCATAAATGAAGCGTTTATCAAACCAACCATGCTCTCCTAAATAGAATCCTTGATCCGAAGTATAGACCACTACGGTATTTTTTGCTAAGCCCGTTTTATCTAAATAATCTAATAATTCACCAATGTTTCTATCTAGTGAATTGGCCGTTGAAAGATAGTCTTTCATGTAACGCTGGTATTTCCATTCAGCCAAGGCTCTTCCACTGAGTTTTTTCTCTTCAAACTCTTTACTTATTTTATTTTCATAGTAGTCATAAAATGGAGGTCTTTGCTCAGGAGTAAATCGATTGAAATTTCCCCCATCTCCATTGCCTTCATATTTACCATGGACTTTTAAATCTTGACTTAAAATCATGGTTTTATCGATCGTCATATCTTGGTCAGCGGCTGCCAATCTTCCTGCATAATTATCATAGAAAGTATCGGGTATGGGGAAAGTCACATCATCATATGCGCCTAAGTCTTGAATATCGGGAAGCCAAGAACGGTGAGTAGCTTTATGTCCAACGACCATGAAAAATGGTTTGTTCGTGTCACGCTGGTTTAACCATTCTTTCGATAACTGAGTAATGACATTGGTGACATAACCTTCTCGACGAGTAGTTTTATTTTGACTATCCACAAAATCCGAATTATAATAGCTGCCATGTCCCGGAAGGATGTTCAAATAGTCAAAACCATGAGGTAATGTGCCTAAGTGCATTTTTCCCACCCAGGCTGTTTGATATCCATTTTTTTGTAATTCTTCAGGAAAAACGGCTTGCTCAATATCAAATTTCTTCTCGTTGAATTTATAGCCATTTTTATGACTGAATTTACCCGTTAGCAAGGTGGCTCTGCTAGGTCCGCAAATGGAATTGGTAACCACATTGTTATACAGAATGGCTCCTTCTCTGGCAATTCGATCAATGTTGGGTGTTTGGGCCAATTTACTTCCATAGGCGCTGATGGCTTGTGAAGTATGATCATCCGAAATAATAAAAATGATGTTGGGTCTTTGTTTTGTTTGTCCCCAACTATAAAAGCTAATTAGGAGTAGAAGAAGTGACTTTTTCATAGTTTTTGTTTCAATGCTTACGAGTTTTATTATTTAACGGAATATTTCTTGGCAAGCCATCCGGCTATTTTACTGTTTTATATAGGTAAAATACTGATTTTTTTCATTTAATTTGATTGGCTTCTAGTGGCCAATGTTCCTATTATCTTCTTATAAAACCAAACCTGATGAAAAAAATATATGCTTATTGTTTATTAGGCTTATGTCTAAGTCTATCTCACATCAATTTGGCCAAACTGCCAGATAAATATGTAAATAAAAAATTGAATTCAGTAAAAAAGGCTCCTAAAGATTGGAAGCTGGGAGTTGCCCTCTACACATTTAACCCATCTTCATTTCCCGACCAATTGGCCAAAGCTGACAGTGCTGGATTGCATTTTGTTGAAGGCTATACGTTTGGCAAAGCTGGTGCAGCCTTAAAAGACTCATCTGTGATGAACTTGTCAAGGACTGGAATCCGACAATTAAAGCAAATGATTAAAGAGAAAGGGCTTAAGATGGAATCCCTATATTTAGTAGGAGGTAAAACCATTGATCGTTGGAAGAAGGAGTTTGATATTGCTAAAGAGTTGGACGTCAGTTATGTAACAGCAGAACCACCTGTGAACCTATGGGATGGAGTAGATAGTTTAGCTGGCTTATATAAGATAAAAGTGGCTATTCATAATCATTGGAAAGGAACAAGTGTTTATTGGACACCAGATTCCTTATTAATTGCCATGAAAAACCATCCTAATTTCTATGCTTGTCCAGACTTAGGTCATTATCCTAAAAGTGGCATAAACCCAGTGGATGCGTTGAAAAAATTGCAAGGTCGTATTATAGCTATTCATTTAAAGGATATTGCGGAATATAACAATCCCAAACTAAGAGATGTACCCATTGGAACGGGTGTAGTTAATTTTCCAGAGGTCTTTGCAGAGTTAAAAAGACAAGGATTTCAAGGGAATATTAATATAGAGCGGGATACTCAAGAAAAACCGAGTAACCTCCCTTCGGTCATACGGTCGGTAAAATATTATCGGGAACAAATAGGTAAATTAAAATAGGCAATGATCTTTCCCTGTATTAGCCAATGGGTAGCATCAGGGTAGTGAATGGTAGTAAATCTTGATTTTTCATCCAATTTACAGGAATAATATTCTACTATGAAACGAAGAAAGCTTTTGCAGTCAATAGCCCTTTCAGCTGGAGCTATGGTGATTTTGCCCAGCTGGGCTCAAGGTTGGAGTAGGGAAAATATAGTTACGAGTCATGTTTTTAAGTTAGAGGAAAAAGAAATGCTTCGACTCATCGCAGGAACATTTATTCCAGAAGGTGCATCAAAGGGAGCCAATGGGGTTGGGGTGGAGCTATTTCTAGAAAAACTTTTTAGTGATTGTTATACCATAGAAGATCAAAATAAACTAAAAGCAGCTATCAAAGCTTTGATGTTACAGGCGGATTTAAATCACCATTTGACATTTGGGGCATGTAGTGCAGCTCAGCGAGAAGGATTATTAGTAGACTTAGAGAAGTCGGCCGAACATCTTTGGGCATATACGACTTTACGAACTGAGACAATTCGGGGGTATACAACTTCTGAATATGTATTGACGGAGCATTACCATTATGTGATGGCTCCAGGTTTTTACCATGGGTGTGTAAATGTATAATCTATGGCCAATTTGAATCTAAATATTGCGAAGAAAAATACCTATGATGTTATTGTCATAGGTTCAGGAGCAAGTGGAGGCTGGGCGGCTAAGGAGTTTTGTGATCGTGGTTTGAAAACCTTGGTTTTAGAACGAGGCAGGCAGGTGAAGCATGTGGAAGATTATCCTACTGCATCTAAAGCTCCTTGGGAATTTGAACATCGAGGGACTGTCAGCCTAGCTGATAAACAAGGCTTTTCTGCAAGTGGATTTATGCGTGAGGAAACCAAGCATTGGGCATTACCAGATGATGAGCAGCCTGTCGTGTATGAAAAACCTTTTCGTTGGACACGCGGATATCATGTCGGAGGGAAGTCTTTATTATGGGCAAGACAAACTCAGCGTTGGTCTGATTATGATTTTGAGGGACCTATTCGAGATGGATTTGCAACGGATTGGCCTATACGTTACAAAGATATAGAACCCTGGTATGATCATGTGGAGAAATTTGCGGGGATAGCTGGTTTTAATGATAATTTGGCTGAACTTCCCAATAGCATCGTTCAGCCAGGATTTGAATTAAATTGTTTGGAACAACATTTTAAAGAAACTCTAACTAAAGCTTATGGCAACCGTTGGGTTATTTCTGGTCGATGTGCTCACCTTACAGACCCTCAAGAAATTCATTTTCAGCAGGGTCGTGGTCGATGTTTAAGTCAGCGACAATGCAATAGAGGATGTAATTATGGAGGGTATTTTAGTAGTAATTCCTCTACGCTGCCTTGGGCGGCTAAGACTGGAAACCTAACCTTACGCCCACATGCGGTAGTCCATTCCATCCTATACGATGAGAAAAAGAAAAGGGCAATAGGAGTCAATGTGATTGATGCTCAAAGCCATGAAATGATTTCATTTTATGCTAAAGTGATTTTTGTTAATGGTTCAACCATCAACACCAATGCGATTCTTTTGAATTCCCAATCAAGTCGTTTTCCCAATGGCTTAGGGAATGATTCGGGCCTTTTGGGGAAATTCATTGCTTGGCATAATTATCGAGGGACCGCTAATGCAAGTTATGATGGATTTAAAGATAAAAAGACGGAGGGAGGAAATCCTAGTAATGCTTATATTCCTAGGTTCAGGAATGTACTTCGTCAGGAAACGGATTTCTTACGGGGCTATGCAGTAGGTGTGGGAGGAGGTAGAGGGGAGTATTCCAAACAAACAGGCATTGGAGACACTTTACGAGATAATTTATTGAGTCGACAATGGGGGAATTGGAACATTTCCGCTTGGATGATGGGAGAAACGGTACCTACAGAGCAAAATCACATTCGATTACATTCCGATTTGAAAGATAAATATGGGATTCCGCAAATAGTGTTCTCTTGTGACTGGACGGAAAATGATGTCAAAATGGTCAAGGATTTTAGAGAGCAAATGCAAGAAATGTTTGAAAAGGCGGGCTTTCAGCAAATCAGAACGGCCGATTCTCGTTCGGCACCAGGGGCAGATATACATGAAATGGGAGGTGTTCGCATGGGTAAGAATCCTGCCACTTCTTTATTGAATGAATGGAATCAATTACATGCCTGTAAAAATGTATTTGTGACAGATGGTGCTTGTATGACATCTACCGGAACACAAAATCCTACCTTAACTTTCATGGCATTGGCTGCCCGAGCGGCTAATCATGCAGTGGATGAATTGAAGAAAAAGAACTTATAAAACAAAATACACATGAAAACAAATCGATTGATGATTGCCCTGCTGGGAATTACCCTAAGTTTGGGAGCTTATGCCCAGAAAGTATACACTTACCCATTGGGAGTTCAGGCTTACACATTTAGAAAGCAATTTCCACAAGACCCACTTAAGACCTTGGATGTTATCAAAGGAATGGGCTTTACTGAATTAGAAGGTGGAGGCGCCAAGGGAATGACATTACAAGAATTTAAGCAACAATGTGATGCTAGGGGGATTTCGATTCCATCCACTGGGGCGGATTTTGGAGAATTGGAGAAGGATCCTATGGCTGTAGTTCAAAAAGCAAAAGTTCTAGGTGCAAAATTTGTTATGTGCGCATGGATTCCTCACAAAGGAAATGATTTTACTTTAGAGGATGCTCAAAAAGCAGTGAACGTATTTAATAAAGCAGGCAAGGTATTGAAGGAAAATGGCATTACGCTATGTTACCATGACCATGGATATGAGTTTCATCCTTTTGAGAAAGGAACTTTATTGGATTACATCATTCAAAAGACGGATCCAGCTTATGTGTCATTTGAAATGGATGTATTGTGGACTTTACATGGCGGAGGAGAAAAAATGCCTGTTAAATTATTGAAGAAATATCCGGGCCGCTGGAAATTGATGCACGTGAAAGATTTACGTAAAGGGATTGTTGGGGATTTGACTGGACATACTCCTGCTGTCAATGATGTTCCGGTAGGCACTGGACAAGGGAATTGGAAAAAGATAATTCAGTTAGGTAAAAAAGCGGGCGTAGAGCATTGCTTTATAGAAGACGAAAGTGATAATGAAATGGTCAATGTGCCCTTGAGTATTAGCTATTTGAAATCATTATAATTTGAAGATAGTGTTAAAATAGCTCAGGGTTTAAGCCCTGAGCTATTTTCAATTTTGAGGTGTTTTTCTTCAATTTTTTTCTCCTCTTAGAACGATTTTTATATCTTATTTACAATAGGAGATTTTGGTCAGGAAAAATAGAAAAGGTTTGCCCCTACTAATTAATCATGTAAATTCGTTTCCAATGAATTCAATGCGATAACTATGAAATGGACAAATGAATTTGATTTTTTAAAAGGACCACGAGCTCGTTGGAAAGAACTAATTTTTTCAATTGAAGTACTTTTTCAATACATCAAAGGATTTAGAAATCTCCATTTCATTGGGCCATGTATTACTATTTTCGGATCAGCGCGTTTTGATGCTGATCATTCTTATTATCAAACCACGGAGAAGTTGGCTGGGGAGCTTTCCAAATTGGGATTTGCCATCATGACAGGTGGAGGACCAGGGATCATGGAAGCAGCCAATAAAGGAGCCAGTCAAGCAGGCGGAGTATCGCTGGGCTGTAACATTGAATTGCCATTTGAACAACAAGCCAACCCTTATTTAGATAAATTTGTCACGATTCGGTTTTTTTCAGTAAGAAAGGAGTTACTTCGAAAATACTCTTCAGGCTTTGTGGTCATGCCAGGGGGATTAGGGACTTTGGATGAGTTCTTTGAGGTAATTACCTTAATCCAAACAGGAAAAATCAATCACTTTCCTGTTGTGGTGATGGGTTTAGAATACCATGAGAAATTAATGGCATATTTTGAATCATTAGTGAAAGAAGAGACCGTTGGTCCTAACGACTTTGATTATATCTTGTTTACGGACGACATCAATTTGGCCATTGAGCATATTCAAACCAAATCAGAGAAACGTGTTCCATCTCGGGAAAATCCAAATCAACCATTGTGGATTTTGGGAGAGAAACGAATATACAAAAAGCGATAGGGAACATAGCCACCGACCTAATTCATAGGTAATGGCTTATTATAGTGGCATTTAATAAGTTGGTATACCTGACGAAGGTCATATTTATTTGGAGACTTAGGGTTGAACTTTGCGACAAACAACATTAGATTATGTCAAAAAAGCTCGCACATTCATTCCATATCCCTGTCATGGGATTAGGCTTTACCATTGATACGCCTCTTAAAGTAGCTCATTTGGGAATTTCATCAGTTATTTCCATTATGGATGATCACTTGGTCGAAGAAATGAGGGAGGTTCATTCTAAAGCGAACGGTCGAAATTTCATGCCTATTTTAAAAACAGACAGTGATTATCGTGCGAAGCGTATTCAAGCCTATTTGAATTTGGTGAATGAATTGGTGAATGAAAAGATTGAGGCCATGCGTCTTCAAACTTGGGAGGAAGGGACAGATTTACATCGTTATTTTGACTTATTGCCAGAAACGTCTACGTTGAAGCAAGCGTATCTTTCTTGGCTTTTAACAAAAGAGGAATCCGTAGAAAATTACTTGAGAGAAAGTATTATTCCCGGTTCCATTGATGTGAATATCATGTCTAAAGTGAACAAGACGAATTATAACAAAGAGGGAGAAGCTTTGGAAAAAGAATATGCCGATGCTTTATCGGCACTTCGTGGGTATGCGTTGAGTGATTTAAAATCTTCTGTTATTTTTTCAGCAGGATACAATCCCTTATTATATAGTTATATCGAGCAATTTGACGACTTTTTTCCTAATGAACAAGGGGAGCTAAAGAAGCAAATCATCTTGAAAGTCAGTGATTTTAGAAGTGCTTTAACTCAAGGGAAATTATTAGCTAAAAAAGGACTTTGGATTTCTGAATTCCGAATAGAATCAGGTTTAAATTGTGGAGGCCATGCCTTTGCTACGGATGGGCTATTATTGGGCCCCATTTTGGAAGAATTTAAGAATAGTAGAGAGGGGATGAAACAAGAGCTTTTTGATATGTGTCAAAAAGTATTGACGGAAAAAGGAGGAATTAACTATGCGGAATTACCCGAGATGCGAATTACCGTACAAGGGGGAATAGGTACTAGCGAAGAAAACGAATTTTTATTGGAGCATTACCAAACTCAAGGAACGGGTTGGGGAAGTCCATTTTTGTTAGTTCCTGAAGCTACCAATGTAGATGAAGCTACATTGACGGCCTTGGCAACGGCAGAGGAGTCAGACTATTACATGAGTCATGCTTCACCATTAGGTGTTCCTTTTAATAATTTCAGAAAGAGTAGTTCTGAAAAACAACGTTTGGAAAGAATAGAAAAAGGAAGACCAGGTAGTCCGTGTAATTTGGAGTATTTATCTACTAATACCGAGTTTACGGAAAAGCCCATTTGTACAGCTTCTCGTCAGTATCAACATGCTAAAATTAAAGAGTTGGAAGCTCAGAATTTGCCTAAAAATGAATTCCAAAAGATCTTTGATAAGATTACAGAAAAGGCTTGTTTGTGTACAGGATTGGGAACATCCGTGTTGAAAAATCATGGAATCAAGCCGAAACATCACTTGAATTCCATCGCAATTTGTCCTGGTCCGAATTTGGCATATTTTTCAGGGGTATATTCTTTGAAAGAAATGGTGGATCATATTTATGGACGAATCAATATTTTGAACACCCAAGATCGTCCGAACTTGTTTGTGAAAGAATTGGGTCTTTATGTGGACTACCTTAAAAATGAGCTGGCAGAAAGTATTGAAAACATGAATGTAAAACAGGAGCGCTATTTGAAGACATTCAAACAGAATCTGCTTGCTGGCGTGGAATATTATAAAGCCTTACAGGTTCCCAATTGGAAAAATATGTTACCTGATTTGAAACAAATGGAAAAGCGTATTGAAGACTTAATTATTCCAAGTTTAGAGAGAAATTTGGCCTAGTTGAGGATTAAGGGCAGATTTCTATGAACAGTTTTTTAGTTGGAGTCGGGCTATAAGCCAGGCATTGGGCGCAAGTATTTTCTTTAGGGGGATTAATGATTTTAAAGGTAAAGCTGTCACCTTCTTTGATATTGGAAGGAAAGTTACATATACTCGCTAAAGCAAATACATGCTGGTAGTTTTTTCCTGTGGCAGGATTTTGCCAATTGACTGCTACTTTGGATGTATCGATGTCTTTATTGACAGCCTCGATGACATAATTCATACAGATTCCTTGCAGTACTAATTTGCCTTGGTAGCAGCTAGGATTCAATTTCTCTGCACTTTTACAGTGAATAAGAAGAGGCAGTAAGAGTAATATTCCGTACTTTTTCATGGTTACATGTTGCTCATATTCATACGAAATAGCAGGAAGAATTATTGTAAATTGGGTTGCAAATTATTTTCTTCGAGCTCAATTATTGAGCTGTAATTTAGAACATTGTTGTTGAATTCTATGGAATCAAAGAAAAAGGTGCACTTGGTTTTAGGAAGTGGAGGAGCCAGAGGCTTTGCGCACATGGGGGTCATCGATGTACTAGAAGAACATGATTATGAGATTATTAGTGTGACAGGCTGCTCTATGGGGGCGGTTGTTGGGGGAATTTATGCGGCAGGTTTTCATGAGGCATATAAAGATTGGGCTTTGGGATTGACCAAAAGCAAAGTATTTAGCCTTTTGGATTTTACCCTAGGCAAACATGGATTTGTGAAAGGAGAACGGATTTTTGAAGTATTATCTCAATTTATCAATGTTCCTCAAATTGAGGAGTTTAAGATTCCATTTACGGCAGTAGCTGCTGATATGTATACGAAAAAGGAAGTGTGGTTTCAATCCGGAGATTTGTATCGGGCATTACGAGCATCAATTGCCATTCCTGGAATATTTACTCCCGTGATTGATGGAGAACATGTTTTGGTCGACGGGGGAGTACTGAATCCTCTTCCATTAAATGTGGTAAAAAAACAAGAAGATGAACTTGTCATTGCGGTGGACTTAAATGGGGACTCTCCGTTTTTTGTTTTGCCAGAAAAGAATGAATCAGAAGATTCAGAGCTGTTAAAAGGGATTAAAGAATGGTTGGGGAAAAATTGGATAAGTCCAGCTACGCAGGATTTAACAACATTAGCTAGTACGAAATCACTGAGTGATATTCTTTTTTATTCCTATGAAATGACGCAAGATAAGGTGACGGAAATGATGGTGGACAAATACCCTCCTGACATATTGATTGAAATACCTAAATCGATATCTTCTATATTTGAGTTTGATCGAGCAAAAGAATTGATTTCTTATGGTCGAAAGGCTTGTTTGAAAGCATTGTCAGCTAAAACGAAACGATAAGCTAAACATGAAAAGAAGCGCTTTATTTTTAGGTCTATGTGTAAGTCTATGCTTGTGCTTGGCCTGTAAAAGAGAAGAATTGCCGAAGTCGACCTGTTTAAAAGGAAGATTAGCGGTCCAAGGAATCTGTATGAATTATGTGATTGAAGTGTTGGAGGGACAGGTAGACAGCAGTCAAGTAGAAATGACTTGGAAACACCCAATGACAGGTAAATTGTATTCTAAGGCTTTTGCCTTAAAAAGCATTTGTTCTTTCCCGACAAACTTGAAAGAGGGAGATGAATTTTATTTCAGTATTTCCACTTTACCTGAAGACAAAATGTGTGCTCAATGTAAAGCTTACAGTCCAGTACCTAACAAAGGCTTATCAATTGAAATTTGTGATTGATTGGGTAGATTTTTACTCAGGACATGCTAATATTAGGCCAAGGGCTTGATTTAATTCTGTTCGTAAAAGTCCGCTACCTCCTCCAAAATGTTCTACCGTTTTTACATTTGAGTGAAATTGTGCGACTTTCTGTGAAATGTCTTTTTCTTCAGCTAAGCATAATCCACTACTGAAAAGTAATACGTCCACAGGACTTATTTGGCATATAGTTGGAATTTCTTCTAGCTCACAAGTACCCAGAGCAAAAAGCTCGGGGTACTTATTTACTAGTTTGATCAGCAATGCTACGATTGCTTCGTTTTTTCCTACCACTAAGACATTATGAATTTTCATGATGAGTATAGGATAAAATAATGGTTAGGCTTTTACTAATTGGATTTCTCCAGCGATTTTAATTTCCTCGCTAACTAATACACCACCTGTTTCTAAGGCTGCATTCCAGTTTAAGCCAAAATCCGTACGGTTGATTTTAGTATTGATGGTAAATCCAGCTTTTAAATTTCCCCAAGGATCCTTAGCTACTCCACCAAATTCTACATGAATTTTTACGGGTTTAGTTACGTCCTTGATGGTTAAATTACCTAATAGATTAAATTCGTCATCACTTGATTTTTCGATACCAGTAGAGCTGAAACTGATGTTTTCAAATTTATCAGCTTCAAAGAAATCAGCGCTGGTTAAGTGTGCATCACGCTGTTCATTTCCGGTAGTAATACTAGCTGCTTTGGCTGTGAAATTAATCTTTGCATCAGCAAAAGATTCGTCAGAGCTTTCTGCATTGACATTAAAATCAGTAAATCCGCCTGTCACATTCGTGATCATTAAGTGCTTTACTTTAAATTGAATTTCGGAGTGAGTTGGGTCTAATGCCCAAGTTAAATTTGCCATGATTTTTGTTTGTTATTCGTTTGATTAATTATGTGTTAAATGTGCATAGGAACTTCCATCAATAGAATTTTGGAATTTTCAGATTGTGCTTTTAGATCAAAGCCTTCTAAATCCCAAAGTCCTAATCCATCTCGACGGTTCAAATCATAACCGTTGATTTGAAAATCGCCTTCCAAAACGAAAGCATAAACGCCATTATCTGGTTTTTTTAATTGATAGTGACTTGTTTTGCCTTTTTCAAAATGACCTAAATGAAACCAAGCGTCTTGGTGTATCCAAACTCCTTCATCTTCTGGATTAGGAGAAAGGATTTGCTGCAATTGATTTAGGCTATCCTTATTTTGTAAGGTAATTTGGTCATAGCGGGGTGTCACGTTTTTCTTATTTGGGAACACCCAAATTTGTAAGAATTTAACGGCCTCATCTTTATGGTGATTATACTCACTGTGGTAAATACCTGTCCCAGCACTCATCACTTGAATATCTCCTTGACGAATAACCGCCACGTTACCCATACTGTCTTTGTGTTCTAAATCTCCTTCCAATGGAATACTGATGATTTCCATGTTGTCATGTGGATGTTGACCAAAACCCATTCCACCTTTTACCATATCATCATTGAGTACTCTTAGTGCGCCAAAATGAATTCTTGAAGGATCATAATAATTGGCGAAACTAAAGGTATGAGAGCTAACCAACCATCCGTGATTGGCTTGGCCCCTCGAGTCTGCTTTGTGTAAGATGCTCTTTGTCATATTGTTTTGAATTAACAATACAAAGGTCGTAACCAATAAACCGTAAAAACATAATGTAGATTAAGAAAGCAAATGGAGCTAATCCATTAGAAAACAGCGAAATAGAAAATGAATTAACGATTAAATGGATCGTAAATATTCACTTCGCATTTTGCTTAGGAATTCGGGAGTGACGCCAATGTAAGCAGCGATTAACTTTTGCGGAACGTCATTAATTAAAGTTGGAAATGTTTGGCAAAAATTAGCGTAGCGTTGTTTGGCGCTTAGACTTAGATTATCAATGAGCCTTTGTCGATAGGCCACTAAGGAGTTCTCGGTCAAAATTCGGAAATACCTTTCTAGTGCGGGGATTTTGTCAAAGAGCATTAACTGGTCTTTTCGACTGAGTAGCACAACTTCGGAATCCATGATGGCTTGAACACTTAGGTCTCCTGGTTTTTGAGATATAAAACTATACATATCGGTAATCCACCAATTGGTTGGTGCGAATTGCATGATATGTTCAAAACCATTTTCATCTATGGAAAAGGATCTTAAGCAGCCAGAAATAACCAATGCGGCATCTTTAGTAATTTCGCCACGTTCAAATAAATTCTCTTTTTTAGTTAGTTTCACTCTTCTCCAGGTTCGGTCAATCAAATCGCAATCTGCTTCACTCAGAGGAATAAGCTTCTTAATATTGGATAATGCTGTGTTTGCCGACATGGTATTTATTAAATCACGGTGTAGTCTATTTCTTGAAAATTGGCTACCAATGGTATCCAAATGTTTTCTACAAAGTGGATATGATCGGGATGATTCGTATAAGCTTGATAAAGGGCATTCGTTTCAAATTGCATGATTAAGCCAAATTCAAAGGGATTTTTAGGACTTATTTCTTGTAGACATTGAAAGGATTGCACCCCAGGTATTTGAGCTAATTTTTTGGCCTCCGAGAAGAAATGATCTTGTTGCTCAAGGCTTACATTGGATTTAAATTGGAGAAAGACAGAATGGAAAATCATAGCTTAAAATTTATAATCAAAGGTAGAAATAATTTGAATAACTCAGATTTGAATCTTGAATAGGTACTATTTTTAACTTTATGCGTAGGGTCATATTTAGGTATATTTTTTATAGCCCCAATCAGTTATTTGATTTTTTTTCGAAAAAATTGGACTATTTCTTTTTCGGTATTCAAATTCCCATAACCGTATAATAATCATTTTGTTGCTTTAGCCTGATTATCAAAAAGATACAATAGATAATAAATAATTTTAATAAGGATAGTTAAGGATGGTTGACTTTGCTCAAATGAGTTAGTTGGGTCTAATAATATCATTGTTTCTTTAAATAGTTCTATTTGAAAAGCAGGTATTATACAACCCTTTTAAAACCAAACTCAAACCTCTTATTATGAAAAAACTATCATTACTAATTTTTTGTATGCTCCTGGTTTACCAAGGACTTGCTCAAAGTGTGCAAGTCCGAGGTAAAGTAAGCACTACCGGAGGAGCAGGAGTTCCCGGCACTTCGGTGTTAGAAAAAGGAACGAATAACGGTGCAGTGACGAATACAAATGGAGAGTATTCAATTCGAGTATCATCGAAAAATGCCGTTCTGAATTTCTCCTCAGTGGGTTTATTACCTAAGTCAGAATCGGTACAAGGTCGTACGGTAATAGACGTGCTTTTGGAAGAAAATCTGAAAGAATTATCCGAAGTAGTAGTTGTAGGTTATGGTTCCCAAAGAAAACAAGATATCACTTCAGCCGTATCAGTGATCGGCATGAAAGATATTGGGGAACAGCCAGCTAGCAACATGAACCAATTATTACAAGGACGTGCGTCCGGAGTAGTCGTTAAACAAAAGGCGGGTACCCCAGGTGGAGCTTTTGAAGTACGTGTACGTGGTATAGGTTCTTTAGGAGCAGGTAGTGATCCTTTATATGTTATTGATGGATTTGTAGTAGGTACTTCCGTAGGCTCTAACTTTAATCCGAATGATATTGAGAGTATCTCTGTACTTAAGGATGCGGCTTCTACCGCGATTTACGGAGCTAGGGGTTCAAACGGGGTAGTGTTAATAACTACTAAAAATGCTCAAGAAGGAAAAGTGAATGTGAATTTCTCTTTAGACTATGGCGTAAACTCCATTCCTGATTCACGTCGTGTGAAAATGCTGAATGGACAAGAGTTTGCTCAATTCAAGAAAGATGTTTTCATGGACGCTATTCGTATTTTACAAAATAGAGAACCTTCTTTAGAAGAGGTACCTATTGGATATCGTTATCCTGAGCAGACGAAATATTCAACAGATTGGTTTGGTGCTATTATCAATAAGAATTCTGCTTACCAAGATGCCAACTTGACGATTACCTCAGGAAAAGGCCCAATTAAGTCGATGTTTTCTGTAGGTTATTATAAAGAAGATGGTACCATCATGAATACGGATTATGACCGTATCTCGATTCGTTCCAATAACGGAGGTCAGGTTAATAAATTCTTAACGGTTGGATTAAATGTCAATGGAAGTTTGACTCGTCAAAATTTAGCTAATACCGACGGTCGTAGTGCCTTAGTGGGTGGAGCCTTATTGATGGATCCACGTGAACCTATTTATAATGCAGACGGAACGATGCGTCCTTATATTGGTGGTGTTGATGGAGCTTTTGGTTTTCCTAATCCAGTGTTTTTATTACAAAATGTAATTCGTAAAAGAAATATATCGGATGTTTTAGCAAATGCCTTTGCAGAATTCACCATCGTGGATGGATTAAAATTCAGAACATCGGTTAATGGTAAAATGAATTACAATCGATTTAAAGAGTATGTGCCATCAACCATTGGAGCCTCAGTTGCTTCTGGAACATCGGGTGCGCCTCCAAGAATTGCGACAGCACGTGATATATCTGAGCAATTGCAAAACGTATCTTTTGATGAATTGTTAACCTATTCTCCTAAAATTGGAGAAGAGCATAAATTAGATGCGATGGTAGGTTTTACTTCTCAGAAAGAGCAAGTATATGGTATAGATGGATCGGCAAATACTTTTCCAGATGATTTGGTTCCATATTTAGGAGCAGGGTCGATTCGTTCATCGAACTCCTATGAATATAGCTGGTCTTTATTAGCCTATTTTGCTCGTGTCAATTACGCATTAAAAGATAAATATTTATTCTCTGCTTCTTTCCGTAGAGAGGGAAGTTCTCGTTTTGGAGAAAGTAATAAGTACGGAGATTTTCCAGCGGCATCTGTAGGTTGGAGAATTTCAGAAGAGCCTTTTATGAAGGATCTTAGCTTTGTCAACGACATGAAGATTCGTGCGAGTTGGGGGGTTACTGGTAACAATAACATCGGTAACTATCCAAGTTTAGCTTTCGTTGGGGCAAATAACTACATCTTAGGAAATAGCTTCGCGGCGGGAAAAGTGATCAGTAATTTTGCTAACTCTTCATTGAAGTGGGAAAAATCAGATCAATTGGACATTGGTTTAGATTTGGCCATGTTTAACAATAAGTTGACTTTCACTTTTGAATATTACAACAAGATAACGAATGACATGCTATTGCCTGTGTCTATTCCAGCGGTATCTGGTTTTACTACCAGTTTGGATAACATTGGTCAAGTGCAAAATTCAGGAGTTGAATTAAGTGCTGATTATCGTACGAGTTTGGGACCTGTTAATTTCAGAACCAATGTGAATGTGACGATGAATCAAAGTAAAATTTTAGCGATCAAAGGAGCCAATGATATGCTTTGGTATGGTAGCTTTTATGGAGGTTACAATGTCATGAAAGTAGGTCGTCCGATTGGTATGATTTATGGCTACAGAAAAGAAGGAATTTTCAATACTCAGGCAGAAATTGATGCATGGGCTAAGCAAGATGGAGTAATTCCTGGAGGTATGAAGTTCAAAGACATGAATGGAGATGGCGTTATTTCTTATGATACGCAAGATATGACAGAGATCGGAAATCCAAACCCTGCATTTACTTGGGCATGGACAATGGCAGCCGATTACCGCAGATGGGATTTAAACGTACTATTTGTAGGAGCACAGAATTTTGATATCTACCGTAACATTGAAGCGTCGACCATGAATATGGACGGTGTGTTCAACGTGTTAGATAAAGCAAAAGATCGTTGGAGATCTGCGACAAATCCAGGTACAAATCCAAATGATAAAAACTCACAAGGAGGAACGAGCTATTTTAAATGGTCTCGTGAGAGTAGTGAGCGCTATGTATATGACGGAAGTTATGTTTGGTTAAAGGCAGTGACTTTAGGATATAAGCTTCCTAAAATGAGTAATATATTCAGCGAGTCAAGAGTATTCCTTACTGCGAATAACTTATTCTTATTTACCCATTATCCAGGAAATAATCCAGACGCAGGTGTTAGAGGTGGTACGGAATTGAACAATGACGATGAGTCATATCCAGTTCCAAGAACAATGGCTCTTGGTGTTAAAATAAACTTCTAATTCTACAGAAATGAAAAAAATAACAGCTTCAATATTATTATCCTTTTGCTTCATTCAGTTTTCTTGTCAAGAAGACTTTTTGACGACAACAGATCCCACGAGGATTGGTCGAGATTTGTTTTATCAAAATGAAACTCAATTCAATCAGGCTTTGAATGGAATATACGGTCAATTACAAACGATTACGAACTCGGCCTATATTCAGCAGGAATTCATGTCAGACAATACAACGCTCGACTTCAATCCATTGGATCGTGGTGGTGCTGCAGGTTGGGAGGCATTTGAATTCTCCACAGTGAACCAAGGAAATGGAGAAATTTCCACCCTTTGGAACAACCATTACGCAACGATGTACAATATCAATTATGCATTGGAGAAATTGGCACCTTCCACCGTTGAAGCTACTGCGAAGGCGGCCATTGAAGGACAATTGAAATTCTTACGTGCTTACCATTATTTCAATCTGACTCGTTATTTCGGAGATGTTGTATTGGCCACGAAGACTTTGACTAATCCCAATGAGTCATTTGATTTAGTACGTTCTTCTCAGGCGGATGTATACAAGCAAATTGAAACGGATTTAGCTGACGCGGTGAAGCTATTACCTGCTACTTACCCTGCATCAGGAAAAGGAAAGGTAACAAAAGGCGCTGCCGTAGCTTTGTTAGGGAAAGTCTATTTAACTAGAAAGAACTATGCCGCTGCAAGCACCACATTGAAGGATATTTTAAGTTTAGGCTATTCTTTGAATGCTAACTACAAAGACAACTTTGATCCAGCGAAGAAAAACGGACCCGAGTCTATTTTTGAAGTTCAATATCAAGGAGGTAATGACTTAGGTGAGCAAAGTAACTTTGTGTACGTTTTTGCACCTCGTTTATCTCAAGGAGCTGTGACGGGTTATGCCAACACGACTCCAAGTGGTAGAAATATTCCAACACGTGATATGATTAATGCCTATGAGCCGGGTGATTTACGTAAGGATATTTCTTTGAAAACAGGTTATACTTTAAATGGAACTTTTGTGGGCATTCCTTATGTAAACAAATACACCTATCCGCATACCATTTCTGGTCGTTCAGATAATAACTGGCCTGTATTACGTTATTCAGATGCGTTATTGATGTTAGCTGAGGCAATTAATGAATCCACAGGTCCAACTGCAGAGGCATTAGGCTATGTCAATGCCATTCGTAAAAGAGCAGGTTTAGCTGATTTGGCAGGTTTATCAAAAGAAGGTTTACGCGCAGCTATTATGCAAGAGCGTCGAGTGGAATTGGCCTTTGAAAATCATCGTTGGTTTGATTTACAAAGAACCATGACTCCATCTGAATTGACAGCATTTATGAATGCGCATGGAGCTAGAGAGAAAGCAAATCCTACTGTTTCAAGAGGAGGAATCGCCTTTAATGCATTGGATTATGTATATTCTGATTTTGAATATTACTTACCAATTCCTGCTCCTCAAATTTTGATTAATAACAAATTAACCCAAAACCCAGGGTATAACTAAGGGATTTTTTATTTAGATTAATCTTTGTAAAATTGCCGAGTGCACGGACTTGCTCTCCGTGCCTCGGTAATACAAAGATTTAAACCTATTATAACAAACATTTCTGTGCAAAATAGTACTGAACTTATAGCCTTTTTAGGTCGATTACACCCATTAATTGTACATTTCCCCTTAAGTTTATTATGGGTAGTATTGCTGCTGGAAGCGATTTCATGGAAGCAATCCTCCCATCAATTTAAACCAGCAATTCATTTAATGCTTTGGGTAGTGAGTATCTCTGCCCTATTAGCCGTAGCTTTTGGATTGATTCTTTCCAACCAAGATGATTATGCAGGTACTACGGTAGCCTGGCACCAATGGTCTGGTATTGCTACCTTGGTATTAGCAGCTTTGGCCTTGTTGGCATTCAAAGCCGACGAAACCAAATCCTATCGAGCTTTATTATTGCTTTCCGTTTTTGGAGTAACTTTTGCAGGTCACTATGGCGCTATGCTGACACATGGTGACGATTACTTGAGCTCTGTTTGGAATCCTGAAATGGCCAAAGATTCGACTTCTGTCGCACCCAAAATTGACGTAAAAAAATTACAAGGAGATATTAATGTAGATCAAAAAGAAGCTTTAGCCATTGAGGCAAGAAGTATTTTGACCAAACACTGTACCAACTGCCATGGTACCAAAAAAGTAAAAGGGAAGCTCCGTTTAGACGAATTGAAATACGTCTTGAAAGGAGGAGAAAATGGAAAGGCCTTAGTCATTGGCCATCCTGAAAAAAGCGATATCATTCATCGCATCAAATTACCCGCTAGTCATGATGATGCCATGCCAACCAAAGGCAAGCGTCTGACAAAAGCAGAAATTGAAGTTTTAGAAACATGGATTAAACAAGGTGCCCCATGGCCTAATTCTCCGAATACGACAAGACCTTTAGCTTTACCTGAAGATAAAGAAAAGGACTTGGCCGTTTCTAATGACTTACCTACAGGACCAGTTCCGGCTGCCTTTCAAGAAGGAGAAAATGCCGTGGCAAGTCCCGCAGTACAAATCTTAAACACGAATCAAGTAGATGAATTGAACATCAAAGTTCGAACCATCTTAGCCCATAATTGCTATAGTTGCCATAATGCCACCAAAACCAAAGGGAAGCTTCGCCTTGATAAGAAAGAATTTCTATTTAAGGGGGGCGAAAACGGGCCTATTTTAGTGGCTGGATATCCTGAAAAAAGTGATATGATTCGTCGGGTTAAATTACCTGAAGGACATGATGATGCCATGCCTACCAAGGGTAAGCGTTTGACCAAAGAAGATGTTGCTTTACTGGAATTTTGGATTAAACAAGGTGCACCGTGGCCTACAGGTCCAGAGAAAAGTTTGTACCGAGTAGCAGCTTTAGAGCCTCGTTTACCAAGTCTCCCTACGGCTAATGCCCAAGCACAGCAACCCATCGATTTATTTGTAGATCAATATTTCAAGAAAAATAAGATTGCATGGAAAAAACCCGTGGATGATGCTACCTACATTCGTCGAGTTTACTTGGATGTGCAGGGTTTATTACCTAATCCACAAGCCATCCAAAACTTCATTTCGGATAAACGTGCCAACAAAAGAGAGTTGTTAGTACAATCATTGTTGAATGATAATTCGGCTTATGCCCAGCATTGGTTTAGCTTTTGGAATGATGCGTTGAGAAATGATTATACTGGAACAGGTTATATCACAGGCGGCCGATTTGGGATCTCTAAATGGTTGTATGGCTCTTTGAAAAACAATAAACCTTATGACCAATTTGTCAAAGAATTAATCAGTCCTAACAAGGAATCGGAAGGATTTATCAAAGGGATTAAGTGGAGAGGAACGATTAATTCGAGTCAAAGCACCGAGATGCAAGCCGCACAGAATGTGGCTCAGGTATTCTTAGGCTTAAATTTAAAATGCGCTTCTTGCCATGATAGTTTTATCAGTGATTGGAAATTGGATGACGCTTATGCCTTTGCCAATGTTTTTGCGGATCAAACCTTAGAAATTCATAAATGTGATTTACCAACAGGCCGTATGGCTGGCCGTGGTGTCTTATATAATTCATTAGGTAAAATTAAAGAAACACCCATCACCGCTGATCGCTTGGTTCAATTGGCAGATATTTTGGTGCAAAAGAAAAACGGTCGACTATACCGTACTTTGGTCAATCGGGTTTGGGCACAGTTGATGGGACGTGGTATCGTTGAACCAGTAGATGTCATGGACAATGAGCCTTGGAGCCAAGATTTATTGGATTATTTGGCTTATGATTTTGCCAATAATGGGTCAGATATGAAACGATTAATGTCTCAAATTTTGACATCTAAAACCTATCAATTACCAACGGTTGGCTTCAAAGAAGTATCTATGTTAACGGCATCTAATTATGTCTTTAAAGGAATGACGAAACGTCGATTAACAGCCGAGCAATTTGCTGATGCGGTGAGCCAGTCTTTCTTCCCTTTATATTCGGATTCTGCCTTGGCAGTGAAAATGTTACCAGCCGACATCAAGAAAGATATTCCTTTTGCTCGGGCTGCCTTGGTTAAAAATGATCCGTTTTTAACAGCACTAGGGAGACCTAATCGTGAGACGGTTTCAACCAGTAGAACTTCACAAGCCAATTTATTACAGGCATTGGAATTGACCAATGGAGTAAAATTCAATTATACCTTGAATACAGGGGCTAAGATTTGGGTAGCCAAATACAGCACGAGTGATGCCTTGGTGAACGCGCTGTATCGTCAAGCTTTGGGCCGTAACCCAAGTTCACGTGAAATGGAATTAGCGATACGGTACTTGGGTAAAAAGCCCAGTGTAGAAGGAGTACAGGATTTTGTGTGGGCAATCACATTACTTCCTGAATTTCAATTGATTATCTAAGTTTTGAAATAGAATATCGTGTATTTTTGTATATGAAGACGAATTATAACAGAAGGGAATTTTTACAGAATACGAGTATGGCCACGTTGGCGGCGATGGGAATGAACTCGCCTATGGCAAGTTTGCTCGCAGGTTCCAATAATCCGATTGCCCAAAGGGCCGCCTCGGCTGATACGGTTATCTTGTTGTGGATGGCAGGTGGTATGGCCCATACGGAGACTTTTGACCCGAAACGCTATACTCCTTATGAAAAAGGAATGGAAGGGAATCGAGTACTAAGTACCTTCAAGTCGGTGCCAACCAAATTAGATGGAATTCATTTTTCAGAAGGATTGGAGGGAATCGGAAGTGTGATGGACAAAGGGACTTTAATCCGTTCTTATGTAGCTGCCGATTTGGGGCATATTTTGCATACTCGCCATCAATATAATTGGCATACTTGTTATGAACCTCCTCAAACGGTAGCGGCTCCTCACATGGGTGCTTGGATTGCCAAGGAATTAGGACCTAAAAACCCAGTGATTCCTGCGTTCATCGATATTGGTCAGCGTTTTACAGTCGGTGAGGGAGAAGAATTAAAGGCTTTCCACTCAGCAGGCTTTTTAGGAAATGAATTTGGCCCTTTTTTCATCCCAGATCCTAGTCAAGGATTGGATAGTGTGCGTCCCCCAGTTGGGATGAATATGAAACGATTTGAAGGTAGAAATAAGCTATACAATGATTTAATTAGTAAGAGTCCGTTTGGTGATTTTGGTAGTGATTATCAAAAAGAATCCCTTCGCCGTTCTATGGAGCAAGCCTATATATTGTTGAATTCACCCGAATCCAAGGCCTTTAATTTAAGCTCTGAACCAAAAGAAAGCTATGATATTTACAATACAGGACGCTTTGGACTAGGTTGTTTATTGGCCCGTCGATTAACGGAGCAGGGAGCTCGTTTTATTTCTGTAACGACCGAATACGAGCCATTCTTTGGTTTTGATACTCATGAAAATGGCCATACACGTATGGTGGGTATGAAAAAACAAATCGATGGTCCCGTGTCGCAATTGATCAAAGATTTGGACAAAACAGGTCACTTAGACAGAACCTTAGTTATCGTGGCTTCCGAGTTTAGTCGGGATATGATGGTGGAAGGTCGCCCTGACCAAACAGTTAAAGAACAAGTCAATCAGCCGGAGATTCTGAATGACATGAAATTTTACGGGATGCACCGTCACTTTACAGATGGTTGTTCTATTCTTATGTTTGGAGGAGGCATTAAGCGTGGACACGTTTATGGCAAAACTGCTGACGAAAGACCGTGCAAAACCATTGAAAATCCTGTAAAAATTGCGGGTATTCATCAAACCATGTATCATGCATTAGGAATTAAAGCCGATACACAATATGAAATTGAGAAAAGACCTTTCTATACTACGCCAGATGGTAAAGGTCAGGTGGTCAAAGATTTATTGATTAAAGCATAATGAAAGGGATCCACGTTCTGTTAACGTATAGTTTGGTGCTTGGTTTGGCTATGGGCTTGGATTCATGTTCCTCAAATACCTCCCAAGTTCAGGAAGAACCTATACCTGAATTAGTCAGTTATAATTTTGATATACGCCCAATCTTATCAGATAAGTGCTCTGCCTGCCATGGACCTGATGCTAACAAGCGAGAGGCAGGCTTACGTTTAGATGATTCCGTCAGCGTATTTAAAGCATTAAAAGAACATCCTAACGCTTATGCCTTAGTGCCCGGAAAGCCAGAATTATCCGAAGTATTCCTTCGTATTTCTACGGATGATACCACGAAAATGATGCCGCCCAAAGCCTCACATTTGAAGTTATCTGCCCGAGAAATCGACCTCATCGAAAAATGGATTAAGCAGGGAGCCAAATATGAAAAACATTGGGCTTTTGTGGCTCCTAAAAAGCCAACCCTTCCTGAGGTGGATCAGAAAGATTGGGTAAAAAATGAGATAGACTACTTTGTACTTCACAAAATGGAGCAGAAAGATTTAAGTCCGAATGAGGAGGCTGATAAGGAAAGATTATTGAAACGCGTGGCTTTAGATTTAAATGGCTTACCTCCGAGTTTGAGCCAAATGGATCGTTTTTTGGCAGACAATTCACCCAAAGCCTACGAAAAAATGGTGGATGAACTGTTGAAGAATCCTAGTTATGGTGAAAAAATGGCGGTGTATTGGTTAGACTTAGCTCGATATGCCGACTCCCATGGCTATCAAGATGATGGATATAGAACGCAATGGCCTTGGCGAGATTGGGTCATTCACGCGCTCAACAAAAATATGCCTTATAGTCAGTTTGTCACTTGGCAGCTGGCAGGAGATTTAGTGCCAACTTCCAATCCAGCCCAAGCAAAAGAGCAATTATTGGCTACAGGCTTTAATCGTAACCATAAAATCACCGAAGAAGGAGGAGTCATTCAAGAAGAATATCGGGTCAGCTATGTAGCAGACCGGAGTGATTTATTTGGTAAAGCATTTTTAGGTGTCACAATGGAATGTGCTCGTTGTCATGATCATAAATATGACCCGATCACCCAAAAGGACTATTATCAGACTTTTGCATTTTTCAATAATGTGAAAGAAGTGGGAATTGAGTCTGTGATTGGCGGTCCTGAAACCTATGCTAAAAAGCCTTTGATGGAAATCAGCAATGAAGATGTGAAGGGAATCTTGAAGTTTATCAATAAACAAGATACATCTCGACTTATTGTCTCTGTGATGAGTGATTTGGATACGGCACGTGTGAGCACCATCTTGAAAAGAGGAAATTATGATGCGCCTGGTGAGGTGGTTCAGCCAGCTATGCCTAGTGTTATTTTGCCTTTTGCTAAAAATCTTCCCAAGAATAGATTAGGCCTTAGCAAATGGCTTTTTGATCGCAAAAACCCACTGACTTCTCGCGTATTTGTGAATCAGATGTGGCAAGAGTTTTTTGGAAAAGGGATTGTGAAAACTACTGGGGATTTCGGTATGCAGGGGGAATTGCCTACTAATCCAGCATTATTGGATTGGCTAGCGGTTGATTTCATGGAGCACGGCTGGAATATAAAACGATTAGTGAAACAAATGGTGATGTCGGCAACTTATCGCCAATCGGCCAAAATGAGTCCTGAGAAATTGGCTAAAGACCCTGAAAATACCTACTTGTCTCGTTCTTCACGTTCACGAATAAACGCTGAATTTGTTCGGGACGTGGTTTTATCTAGTAGTGGATTATTAGTACCAATGGTTGGTGGTCCGAGTGTGAAACCGTACCAACCTCCTGGATTATGGGAAGGAGCTACTTCAGGTCGTGGATTATTATCCATGTATGTGCAAGATCATGGAGCTAGTTTGTATCGCCGAGGAATGTATACTTTAATCAAAAGAACGGTACCTCCTCCGACCATGAGTATTTTTGATGCGAGTAATCGAGATGTTTGTGAGGTGAGAAGATTGAAAACCAATACTCCATTGCAGGCTTTGGTGATGATGAACGACCCAACAGTTTTGGAGGCGTCTCGGGTTTTGGCTGCCAAATTATTGCAAGAAAATAATCAGGTTTCTGATAAAATCAACAAGGCTTTCCGGATGATTGTTTGTCGGAGGCCTACCGAGAAAGAGATGAATATTTTGACGGCATATTACAGTAAAGAATTGAAGAAAATCAATTTAAAACAAGCTAATAAATTGTTGGCTGTTGGGGAATATCCTATACCCAATCAAGTAGATAAGCAACTATTAGCGGCATTGATGCGTGTGGTCAATACCATTTATAATTTAGAGGAAACCATTACTAGAACCTAAGCTGATGTTAGAAAAAGAAATATTGGAACACGGGCTAAGTTTTAATCGTAGAAGATTCTTATCGACGATGAGTTTAGGGCTAGGAAGTGTGGCCTTGGGCTCATTATTGGTTCCAAGTTTATTGAATGGAGGAGACCAAGATGGTACTGAATTTACCCCGGGGATTCCTCATTTTGCTCCTAAGGCAAAACGGGTTATTTATCTATTTCAGAACGGCGCGCCTTCCCAATTAGAGACATTTGATTACAAGCCTAAACTCTGTGATATGATGGGCTTGGATCTTCCAGCATCTGTACGAGGTACGCAGCGTTTGACGGGCATGACGGCCAATCAGGCTACATTTCCTTTGGCACCGTCTTTTACTAATTTCAAGCAATACGGACAATCTGGGGCATGGATAAGTGATATTATGCCTTATACTTCTAAGATTGTGGATGATATTTGCATCATTCGATCGATGTACACGGAGGCAATTAATCATGACCCAGCTTTAACGTTTTTCCAGACAGGTTCACAGCAAGGTAATCGCCCGAGTATGGGATCTTGGTTGAGCTATGGATTGGGAAATGAGAATAAGAATTTACCTGATTTTACAGTTTTACTTTCTCGTGGAATCGGAAATGGTCAGGGGGTATATTCCAAATTATGGTCAAATGGTTTTTTAGATTCCATTCATCAAGGGGTTCAATTTAGTAAAGGAGAAGATCCTGTTTTGTACTTGAGAGATCCTGAAGGAATGGATCGCAAGGAGAGAAGAGAGATGCTGGATCATTTGGCGGAGCTCAATGATTTGTCCTATCAGGAATTCGGAGATCCAGAGATTTCAGCTAAGGTGAAGCAGTATGAAATGGCCTACCGCATGCAAACTGCCGTGCCTGAGGTCATGGATTTATCGAAAGAGTCAGATGATATCATCAAATTATATGGTCCTGATTGTTTAGTCCCCGGGACTTTTGCTGCCAACTGTTTATTGGCTAGAAAGCTTTCTGAAAATGGTGTTCGATTTGTGCAATTGTATCACCAAGGTTGGGACCAACATGGGAATTTACCATTTGAGATACAAAGTCAGGCAAAAGATACAGATCAAGCATCTGCTGCATTGATTACCGACTTAAAACAACGCGGATTATTGGATGAAACCTTAGTGATTTGGGGAGGGGAGTTTGGTCGTACATGTTATAGTCAAGGGAAATTGACCATCGATAATTATGGAAGAGATCATCACCCGCGCTGCTTTAGTATTTGGATGGCCGGAGGAGGTATTAAACCAGGTATGGTGTATGGAGAAACGGATGAATTGGGCTATAATGTTCAGAAAAATCCAGTTCATGTGCATGATTTCCAAGCTACAGTCTTAAATCAATTGGGTTTAGATCACGAAAAATTAGTCTATAAACATATGGGTCGAAGGTTCCGTTTAACTGATGTATCAGGAAAGGTGGTTCGAGATATCATTAGTTAAGTGCTTTATATGAAGAATAGTAAGCTTACCGGTATATTAGAACAAGTATTATTAGCCTCTTTTTTCTTTGTAGGCTTTTTACTGGTTTTTGAAAGTGAGTTAAAAATACCTTTGTTTTTGCAGCCTTTCGGCCGACTTCATACGCTACTTCTGCATTTCCCCATTGTTTTGTTATTGTTGGCGATGTTCATGGAATTTTTCCGTTTTCAAGCTAGCCTACAGGAGAATAAAACCTATCTTCAGATAACCCAATTGCTGATTTTGGTAGGAGCATTGAGCTCGGGTATTACCGTCATGATGGGTATTTTTTTAGCCAAAGAACCTGGCTACGGTGGTGGAAATTTGTTTTGGCATCGTTGGTTGGGAGTTGGGACTTATTTATTTGCTTCACTGATTTATTGGATTCGTAGTAGGAGTTGGTACCAGGTTACTTGGGCCAAATGCATGTCGATATCCATGGCATTGATGTTAGTATTGGTAGGACATTTTGGAGGGAATCTGACACATGGCGGCAACTTTGTATTGGAGCCATTGATGAAAAGTCAAACAGTACCTTTAGAGGAGGCAGTTGTATTTCAAGACTTAGTACAACCCATTTTAGAAAAGAAATGTGTGGCATGTCATAATCCAGATAAAATAAAGGGAGAGCTTTTATTGACAGATGCTAAGTCCATAGCCAAAGGAGGTAAAACGGGGCCATTGTTTGTGGCAGGAAAACCCGAGTTAAGTTTGCTAATCCAGCGTGCTCATTTATCCATTGATGACAAAAAACACATGCCGCCTATTGGGAAACCTCAGTTAAGTGATGATGAGTTGCAATTACTAAGCTGGTGGGTGAAAGAAAAAGCTTCGTTTACCAAGAAAGTTGTGGATTTAGCTTCCACGGATTCCTTACGAATATTATCTACTAAACTATTAGCGTCTTCTGGTCCCAAAGAGGAAGAATTTGATTTCCAAGAAGCGGATGAAAAGACGATTCAAAAACTATCAAATGAGTATAGAACGATTATGCTTTTTGCTAAAGACTCGCCGGCCTTATCGGTGAATTTCTTTAATAAAGCGCAATACAAAGCCCCTAAGCTAGAGGAATTGAAGGAGATTAAGCAACAAATTGTCACCTTAAGTTTGGCAAAGATGCCTGTTCAAAATGCCGATCTAGCTTTTGTAAAAATCTTTGAACACCTGCATACGTTGAATTTGAATTTTACAGACATCTCGGAGGTTGGTTTGAAAGAGTTGGCGGGCATGAAAGAATTAATGGTTTTGTCGATTTCAGGAACGAAACTTAAAGCAGCTGGATTGGCTTCTGCCTTGAAAGCCATACCTAACCTAAAAAAGGTATATGTTTGGGATGCGGGATTGAGTCGAGAAGATATTCAAATCCTCCAAAAGCAATTAAAGGGAATTCAAGTAGTTGGAGGTTTTCAAGATGATGGAAGCAATCCTTTGAAATTAAACCCACCTCAGGTAAAGAATCCATCGACCATATTTGATGAGTATATTGATGCTCAATTAGGGCATCCTATTAAAGGGGTTGAGATTCGTTATACTACAGATGGCAGTATTCCTGATAGTGCTAAATCTTCCATTTTTGCAGGAAATTTGCGGTTAAATCAAAATACTTCTATTCGGGCTAGAGCCTTTAAACCAGGATGGATTGGAAGTGAAGAGGCTATCTTCGATTTTTATCGAGGACATTTCAGACCTGATAGTGCAGTTCTATTGACGCCACTCAATCGGGTACATCAAGCTGCGGGAGCCAAGACTTTTTTTGATGGTAGGCTAGGGTCCTTCAATGCCAATAGTCCAGCATGGGCTAATAATTGGGCGGGAGTTAGGAATAATGATTTGGTCTTAGTGACCATGTTTAAGCAGGCCATTACGCTTTCATCCGTTGAGCTTAGAATCATGGTAGAAACTCAAACGGGGATATTCCCTCCTGAATCCGTGGAAGTTTGGGGAGCCACCATTGAAAATCAATGGAAACTGATGGCTAAGTTTAAGCCAGCCATTCCCAAGGAAAATTTCCCACATACCCTTCCTTTGATTGGGACTAGATTTAAGCCTTCAACCGTTAAATACATCAAAATAGTGGCTAAGCCGCTGGAGAAAATCCCAGGTTGGCATCCCTCTAAAGATAAGCGTGCCTTGTTTTTGGTCGATGAGATGTTTTTTAATTAGCAGTTGCGATTTCATCCTGAGGAATTAGGGATTTTGTCGCTTTATGTATGACACAGAGAAGAATATAGTTTTCTGCTAAATTTTCCTTTCTATATTTGTCGCCATGAAAAATGGCCTTTTATTGCTAGGGAGTATTTTACTATTTGGAAGTACTACTTTATTATCTCAGCAATCAGCACCTCCTCCAGCACCCACTCCTGTTGAAGTGATGTTTGGAAATAACCGAATGAATTTTCAATTGATTCTTAATAAATCCATTGATGCAAAAGGGAAATTCTCTTTTTTTAATGTGACCAATGGGGCGGTAGATTACCATAACAAAAACGAAGAAACAGAAATTGTCGTAGTGAATACGATTAACTACGAATTGGGTAATAATTTCAAAGCTAGTGCTGGAGCACAGTGGCATTTTAAACTCGGATTAGTACCCTTGGTAGGTGTCCAGTATTTCAAAGCAAACCCCACGTGGTTGCTTTTAGTATCTCCCAATATTTGTCTTTTACCTACCACCAATATGGAAGTAGTGAGTTTGGTGGAATTCAAGCCTTCCTTGAATCCTAAAACCCGACTATATACAAGAGGTCAATTGTTGTATAATCAAGTATTGGATGGAGGAATTCATGCCCGCAGTGGGTATACATTTCGGGCGGGTATTAGTCGCCAGAAATTTACCTATGGTATTGGTATGAACTTCGATTATTATGGACCTTTCAAAGCTGAAAAGTTGAATACAGGGGTCTTTGTGAGAATAAGCTTATAGCTTGATTTAGAGGTGTGTAAGGGTATTTAACAAACTGTTTACTTGCGCATATTTGTATTACTAAGGACTTCCCTTAACTTGCTAATATAAACCTCATACAACCATGAAAAAGCTATGTTTATTATTGAGCATGTTGTGCTTTTCTTTTTTCACTTATGCCCAACATATAGGTACAACCGTTTCTTTACCCAATGGGTGGAAATTGAGTCCAGCAGGTAAATCGTTTCCATTAGGAGATTTGCCCCTCAATATGGTCATTAGTCATTCCAAAAAATGGGCTGCGGTGACAAATAATGGGCAAAGTAAGCACAGTGTTTATCTCATTGATATTGCTAAGCAACAGGTGGTTGATTCCATGACGGTGGCCAAAGCATGGTATGGTTTAGCATTTAATTCGGATGATTCACAATTATTTGTTTCAGGAGGTCATGATAATAAGATTCTTCGTTTAGGAATAAATGCTGGTAAATTGAGCTTAAAGGGGGAAATCAAGTTGGGAGATGCTTGGCCCAACCGAATTGCTCCATCGGGTTTAGCCTTTGATGATGTACGTCAAAGATTATATGTAGTGACGCGAGATAATCGCAGTCTGTATATAGTTGATCCTAAAAATAATCAAGTACTTCAACAATTTGGCCTAGATGGAGAAGCATACATGTGTTTGTTAAGTCCTTCTAATAATGAACTATATATTTCTTGCTGGGGATGTAATCAAGTTTTGGTATTTGATTTAAAGGCGAACTTATGGAAGAAGTCCATCGAAGTTGGAGATAACCCCAACGAAATGGTGCTCCATCCAAATGGTAAAACATTGATGGTTTGTAATGCCAATGACAATAGTGTTTCGGTGATTGATTTGAAATCGCAGAAGGTGATTGAAACCTTGGATGTAGCTTTATATCCCAATTCTCCAGCTGGATCTACCACCAATGGACTGGCCATAGACCCTAAAAGTAACTATTTGTACATTGCCAATGCGGATAATAATTGCCTTGCTGTATTTGATGTTAATATCCCTGGAAAAAGTCTAGCTAAAGGTTTTATCCCTGTTGGTTGGTATCCCAGTAATGTCAAAGTGATTCAAAATCAAATTTGGGTTATCAATGGAAAAGGGAATACTTCCATGGCTAATCCTTATGGTCCTAGGCCAATTAGAAAAGGAGAAGAAGTGAATTTACATGCAGGAGATTCCAATGCTCCCAAGGAAGTACAATATATAGGCTCCATGTTTAAAGGAACAATGAGTGTTATTCCTAGGCCTAAGTCTCAAGATTTGCCAGTTTATACGAAGGCGGTATATCAAAACTCAGCCTATCAACCTGAGAAATCTGATGTGGCTGATAAGCAAGCTCCTGGTTTTCCAATTCCTATGAAGGCGGGGCAAATATCTCCCATTAAATACGTGTTTTATGTGATTAAGGAAAATAGAACCTATGATCAAGTTTTGGCTGATGTAAAAGGGGGCAATGGAGATACGACATTATTGCTTTTTGGAAAGAAATATACCCCCAATCAACACGCGATTGCCGAGTCATTTGTGCTATTAGATAATTTTTATGTGGATGCTGAAGTGAGTGCAGATGGCCACCATTGGACCATGGGAGCATATGCCACAGATTATATGGAGAAAAGTTGGCCTACTAGCTACGGTGGACGTGGAGGAGGAATTTATGGAGAGGCAGAGCGTAGTGTATCTCAAAATAAGAATGGATACATCTGGGATCAATGTAACCGATATGGGGTTTCATTTAGAACCTATGGGGAATTTGTGTCCAATGGAAAGGCTAATATTCCCATATTGAATAATCATTTTCATCCGACATTTCCAAGTTATAATTTGGCTATTCAGGATACAACACGCTTGGCAATTTGGAAGAAGGAATTTGAACAGATGGTTAAAGAGAATCGTGTCCCTCGATTTAATTCATTGCGCATGGGAAATGACCATACAGAAGGGTTGCGCATTGGGAAGCCAACACCCTATGCACACGTGGCCGACAATGATTTAGCAGTTGGGCAATTGATCGAAACATTAGCAAAAAGCCCTATTTGGAATGAAACTGCGGTCTTTATTTTGGAGGATGATGCTCAAAACGGTGCAGATCACGTAGATGCACATCGGAGTACAGCCTATGTGGCAGGAGGATTTGTCAAAAGGAATTTTGTGGATCATACCATGTATACAACAAGTTCCATGTTACGTACCATGGAATTGATTTTAGGATTACCTCCCATGACGCAGTATGATGCTGCGGCTATGCCTATGTGGAGAAGCTTTGATTCAGTGGCTAAGCCCTTTGACTTTAAAGCCATCGTTCTTCAAATTAACTTATTGGAGAAAAATGTGGTTCAGAATCAGTGGCAAAGGCAATCAGAATTATTCAATTTTGAAAAGGAAGATGCTAATAACGATGTAGCGTTTAATCGAGTGTTATGGCATGGATTGAAAGGAAATATTCCATTTCCTGGGCCAAAGCGGGCTGCCTTTATCTTTCCTGTTAAGAAAAAAGACCAAGATGATGATTGATATATTTTACGGTGGCTGAGGTTCTCGAAGCCACCTTTGAATATCTATCAATTCCTCAATAACGGTGACTTCGAGTAACCTCAGTCACCGTATAATAGCTGTGCCTTTCAACAATAGCATTGGCTTTAAATGAATAATCCAACTTTGAATTCTACCAACATGGTTATTAGACGGTGGCTGAGGTATTCGAAGTCACCGTATGTGCCTCACGAATAAACCAAGCAGTAGATAATAGTGCTAGGTTTTTAATGATGTATTGTCCTACCAAAGTAGGAGTAAATATGAATTGCCAAGTATCATTTGGGAGAAAGACAGTCGGAAGAAAAGTCGTGATAAGGTGCAATATCAAAGCGTAAAATGCCCAAGATGTAAATGCTGGAAATAGCCAAATTAGACCTAAAGCACACTCAATAAATCCGAAATAAAAAGAGAAAGTATCTAAGCCTAATGCCTGATGCAAGGTAGCCTCATACAAATGTTCTACTAATTTTTCTGCTGGAGAAATCCCTGCTACTTTTAGCGCACCGAACCAAAAGTAGATGATAAACAAGGAGATTCTACTGAACCAAATGATTGTTTTTCTTTCCATAAGCTAAATCCTTTGGTTCAAAACTAAGAGAAGCTGAAAGAATTAAAAATGACAAACATCAGCTCCCAGTCGGTGGCTTCGAGAGCCTCAGCCACCTTATTAGTTTGCTAAATGGTTATTATACGGTGGCTTCGAGAGCCTCAGCCACCTTATTAGTTTGCTAAATGGTTATTATACGGTGGCTTCGAGAACCTCAGCCACCTTATTAGTTTGCTAAATGGTTATTATACGGTGGCTTCGAGAGCCTCAGCCACCTTATTAGTTTGCTAAATGGTTATTATACGGTGGCTTCGAGAGCCTCAGCCACCTTGCTAGTTTGCTAAATGGTTATTATACGGTGGCTTCGAGAACCTCAGCCACCTTATTAGTTTGCTAAATGGTTATTATACGGTGGCTTCGAGAGCCTCAGCCACCTTGCTAGTTTGCTAGATGGTTATTATACGGTGACTGAATTTCTCAAATCCAACATGATTCTTCCATTATATAAATCAATGGAAGAAGGTGACTGAGGTTCTCGAAGTCACCGTTATTGCGGAGTGAAAATTGTTATTTAGAAGGCTGAGTTTCTCAAACCCAACATGATTCTTCCATTATATAAATCAATAGAAGAAGGTGACTGAGGTTCTCGAAGTCACCGTTATTGCGGAGTGAAAATTGTTATTTAGAAGGCTGAATTTCTCAAATCCAGCATGATTCTTCTATTATAAATCAATAAAAGAAGGTGGCTGAGGCCCCCGAAGCGACCTTTATTGAAGAGTGAAAATTGTTATTCAGGTGACTGAGGTTCTCGAAGTCACCGTTATTGCGGAGTGAAAATTGCTATTCAGGTGACTGAGGTTCTCGAAGTCACCATTATTGTAAATTTGATATTGATTCTATGGTGTCTGAGGCCCTCGAAGCCACCTTTATTGAAGAGTGAAAATTGTTATTCAGGTGACTGAGGTTCTCGAAGTCACCGTTATTGCGGAGTGAAAATTGTTATTTAGGGGGCTGAGTTTCTCAAACCCAGCATGATTCTTCTATTATATAAATCAATAGAAGAAGGTGACTGAGGTTCTCGAAGTCACCGTTATTGTAAAGTTGATATTGATTCTATGGTGGCTGAGGCCCCCGAAGCCACCTTTATTGAAGAGTGAAAATTGTTATTCAGGTAACTGAGGTTCTCGAAGTCACCATTATTGTAAATTTGATATTGATTCTATGGTGGCTGAGGCCCTCGAAGCCACCGTTATGCCATATCCAACGCCCTCAATTGCAGCTTACGGTTTCCTCTAAACTCATTCACTTCTAGGTGATAGACCAATGAAATGGGCTTCTGATTCAGATATGCATCCATTAAGCCTTCGTAGAAGTCGGCACGAAGGTTAAAGGCGATAACCTCCATGGCTGGGTTTTCAGGCTTGTCTTGGACAAATAATTTCAGATGCGCCTCTTTCAATATGGTGGGTGGAGCCGTTTGGAAAAGTTGATTACTTTGAAAAAGTGGAATCATATTTCCCGGTCCGAAAGGAGAAAGTCGAATTAATAATTTGTCGTGAAAAGCTAAATTGAGGGCAGAAAGTGGAATTTCCATATCAACTAATAATTCGGCTTGAGGTGGATTTTCTGTTAGACCTATTTTGACTAACTCGTCGAACCGCTGAATAAAGGCTGGTAAATCTTCTGGTTTGAGATGTAAGCCTGCTGCATGGGTATGTCCTCCAAACTGAACCAATAAATCCACACAAGATTCTAGTGCAGCGTGAATGTCAAAGCCTTTGACAGAACGAGCGGAACCAACTAAATGGCCATTCGATTCAGTGAGAATGATGGTTGGACGATAATAGTGTTCCTGTATTTTACTTGCCACAATGCCCACTACACCTTTGTGCCAGGAAGCATGAAAAAGTACCGTAGAAAAGGCTGTTGGTAAAAATGCATCTTGTTGGAAGATTTCTAAGGCCTGTTGAACAATTTCTTTTTCTACTTCCTTCCGACTTTGGTTCTGTTTCAAAACCGCCTCGGCTAATTGACTAGCTTCGAGCGTGTCAGAAGCCAATAGTAATTTAACAGCACCATGCGCATGATCCATTCTACCAGCGGCATTGATGACCGGAGAGATGGAGAATACAATATCTGTAACTTGAATTGGAGCGGTCCTTCCTGCATGTTGAAGTAAGTAGGCTAATCCAGGAGAAGGGTTTTTACTTAGTTTCTCCAAACCAAAATAGGTCAATATTCGATTTTCTCCAATGATAGGAACCATGTCGGCAGCTATACTACACGCCAGTAAATCGATTCGTTCCCAGAGCGGTTCAGGTTCTAAAAAATTAGCTTCTATAAATGCCTGTAAGAGTTTGAAACCTACGCCACAACCTGTCAATTCTTTAAAAGGATAGGTACAATCTTTTCGTTTAGGATCTAAAACAGCCAAGGCATTTGGAAGAACCTCATCTGGTAAGTGGTGATCACATACTATGAAATCGATGCCGTGCTCATTACACCAAGCGACTCTCTCGTGGGCTTTGATGCCGCAGTCTAAAGAAATAATTAAGCTATAGTCATTGTCTTTGGCATATTGAACACCAGCTTGAGAAACTCCATAGCCTTCGGTATAACGGTCGGGAATGTAATAGTCGCAATCCGCCCCAAGAATCTCACTTAGATATCCATAAACCAGCGCTACAGAGGTAGTCCCATCCACATCATAATCACCATAAATCAATATTTTCTCACCAGTCTCCAAGGCTAGGCCAAGCCGTTCTACGGCTTTGTCCATATCTTTCATCAAAAAAGGATCATGGATGGAAGCTATTTCAGGGAGCATGAAAGCTTTGGCTTGTTCAAAGTTTTGTATTCCTCTGGATAAAAGTAATTGTAAGAAATAAGGATTTTTAACGGTACTTAATTCATGAGATAGCTGTTGTAATGCTTCATTTTCGGGAGGAGGCAACAGCGTCCATTTCTTTTTAGGCAACATAAAGGGTCGGCTTGTAGAGGTACAAAATAGTATGACTGTTTTTTAAATAAGGCTTAGAATGGAAGAATAGGAGGATGATTCAATCAGGAATTTATTAAACTGGTTTTTAATCATTAAATCTCTATAATTATCCCCAGATTAAATAATTAAAATAATTGATTATCAATTGCTTGATTTTATAATACAAAATCCTTCATTTTTAATTCTACATTCTTAATTCTACATTAATCAATGTGCCACCCCATCTCGCTTCACCACCTTCCAAGCAGTTAAACACATGATTTTTAGATCAAAAAGAAAGGATTGCTTTTGGAGGTATTCAGCATCGAATGCCACTTTTTGTTCATTAGGAATTTCATCGCGGCCATTGACTTGAGCCCAGCCGGTAAGTCCTGGCACTAAAGTATGTACCGAAGCTTGAGTTCTGGCAGTATTTAAATCTGCCTGACTAGGAAGCGAAGGACGTGGGCCCACAAACGACATGTCGCCATTCAGGATGCACCACAACTGGGGGATTTCATCTAAACTCGATTTTCTTAGAAAGGAACCAATGGGTGTCAGAAATTGATCAGGGTTGCTCAGTAAGTGCGTAGCCACTACAGGGGTATTGGTCAACATGGTCCTGAACTTGGGCATGGGGAAAGGGACATTATTTTTACCCATGCGGGTAGACCAATAGATAATAGGTCCAGGGGAGGTGAATTTCACCAAAATAGCGATAAAAATGGCAGGAATTATAAGAATTAGGCTTAAAACGAGGGCTAAAAGTAAATCAAATATTCGCTTCATGGTCTAATTTTTGATACAAATATAGGCAATTTGAAGCCTATGAGGGATTCCTCGGAAATAAAGTGCCAGATAATAAATAATATTTCCCTCTTTAAATGAAAAAGTTTATTTTTGTTACTCAATTTTGTATCAGTCTGCTCACACAATATGTGAGTCAGGTGGGCGAAGCCATAGTAAGCCATCTCTTTTTCTTTGCAATTAGATTCCATCTTTTCTGGTAAAATACGTGTCAAGCTATTGACCAAACTCCTGCTTAATCCAGCAAGTAAGGTATACTTACGTGGTCTAGAAAGGGAGTTAGGGGTGAGTAGTAATACGGTCCGTTTGGAATTGAATAAGCTGAATGAGATGCACCTGATTAAAGTTCAGGTAGATCCAGACAATACCAAGGTGAAGCATTATGCCGTCAATACGGCGCACCCGATGTTCAGCTCCCTACGAGGAATTATCATGCAATTTGTGGGTTTGGATCAAATCATTGAACAAGTAATTGACAAATTAGGAAACGTAGAAAAGGTATATCTGACGGGAGATTTAGCGGAAGGAAAAGATTCTCCTTTTGTAGATTTAGTGTTGATTGGTGATGTGGATAAAGACTATTTATACCAATTAATTCAGAAGGCCGAGGGACTTATCCCCCAAAAAAAAATACGAGTAGCGGTTTATGCCAGCCGGGAACAACATGCTTTCTTGGACAATTTTAATGGACCGTATTTTCATTTATTAAATTAGATTCAAATGCATTTAACAGATAAGAAAATAGCAGTTATTGGTTTGGGTTATGTGGGATTGCCATTGGCTGTCGAATTTGGAAAAATTTATTCCGTATTAGGCTTTGATATCAACACCCAAAGGGTAAAAGAATTGGCCAATGGAATAGATAGGACATTAGAGTCTAATGAAGAGGAAATTAAGTCTTCAGTAAATTTGAAGTTTTCATCCAACAAGGAAGATTTAAGTCATTACAATGTTTTTATTGTCACGGTACCTACCCCTATCGACCAGTTCAATGCCCCTGATTTAAAGCCATTATTGTTGGCCTCTGAAATGTTGGGAAGCATTTTAAAAAAGGGAGATATAGTGATTTATGAAAGCACCGTATATCCAGGCTGCACAGAGGAAGATTGTGTTCCTGTCTTAGAAAAAATTTCAGGGTTGAAGTTTAACCATGATTTTTATTGTGGGTATTCTCCAGAGAGAATTAACCCAGGCGATAAGGTCAATACCCTAACTAAAATTATGAAAGTAACTTCTGGCTCAACTCCAGAGATTGCTGAAGTAGTGGATCAGTTATATAAAAGTGTCATTTTAGCGGGTACGCACAAGGCTCCAAGTTTAAAGGTAGCAGAAGCCAGTAAGGCGATAGAAAATGCCCAAAGGGATGTGAATATCTCATTCGTCAATGAATTGGCCTTGATATTTGATCGAATGGGAATAGACACGCATGATGTGTTAGAGGCAGCAGGAACGAAATGGAATTTTCTTAAATATAAACCAGGTTTGGTTGGAGGACATTGCATCGGTGTAGATCCCTATTATTTGGCACATAAGGCAGAATCATTAGGATATCATCCTCAAGTGATTCTTTCAGGAAGGAGGGTGAATGATAACATGGGGATGTTTGTGGCCAACAAAGTGGTCAAATTGATGATACAAAAAGGAAGTGTAATCAAAGGGGCGAAGGCGCTGGTTTTGGGAATAACTTTTAAAGAAAATTGTCCAGATATTAGAAATTCAAAAGTGATTGACATCTATAAAGAACTAAAGCAATTTGGATTGGAAGTAGATGTATATGATCCGCATGCCGATGCGCAGGAAGTAGAAAAGGAGTATGGGCTTCGAATTACCTCGGAACTTGGAAGTTATAATGCCATAGTTTTGGCTGTATCCCACAATGAATTTTTAAATCTAGACTATCAAATGCTTAAAGCGGATACCAAAAGTGTCATTTTTGACATTAAATCTTTTTTAAATAGAGGATTAGTGGATTCGAGGTTATAGTGAATAAATCAATAAGCAAGGGAATTCAAACTTGTGTTTTATAAAAAAATTAAGCTTTGAAGGATAATTTTTCCAAAAACTACTTTAAAATCTACCTTTGGCAGTTTATTTCAATAGGGCTTAACTTCATTTCGATGTTCATCGTAATACCCTATTTAACTTCCAATCCTGCAGTTTACGGAATTTATACAGTCTGTATATCCATATCTTCTTTTCTTGTTTATGCTGACCTTGGATTTGTCAGTGCAGGTCAAAAGTATGCATCGGAATATTTTGCTAAAGGAGATAGGGGTGAAGAAATGAGGATCATTGGCTTTACCAACTTCATTTTAATCGTTTTATTGGTATTAATGTCATTGGTCTTCTTTTATTTGAGCTTTAATCCAAACTTGATGATTAAAAAACTGGCTACTGAAAGTGAATTAATAATAGCATCTCAGTTGTTATTTATTTTAGCCATTTTTACTCCAGTTACCATGTTGCAAAGAATGTCACAGATGATTTTTGCCGTAAGATTGGAAGATTACATTGTTCAAAGAATAAATATTTTGGCAAATCTAGGCAAAATAATTTCGGTACTTTATTTCTTCAGAGCGGATCATTACAACATAGTTGGATATTTTCTATTTACGCAAATTCTTAATTTTCTAGCCATTTTAAGTGTATTGATTATTGCTAAAAAAAGATTTAAATACGATATCTTTCAACTTTTTTCCTCCATTAAGTTTAATCCAGCTATTTTTAATAAAACCAAGGGATTGGCATTAACAAGTTTATTTTCATTGGCATCTTGGATCTTGTATTATGAATTGGACCCAACAGCTATTGGAAAGTGGATTGGAGCAAAAGAGGTAGCATTATTTGCCATTGGTCTAACCATAATGTCATTTTTTAGATCAATATTGGGTTCTATGTTTGGGCCATTTAGTGTTAGGTTTAACCATTTTATTGGAACAAATGATCAAGAAGGATTAAAAGAGCTTTGTTTTACTATTAGCAAGGTTACTGCGCCAATCATTATTTTGCCAATCATTACCCTTATTTTAATTTCGCCTTCTTTGATATTAAGCTGGGTAGGAACTCAATATGTTGCATCCATTATTCCCGCTAAATTTTTAATCGCTTGTAATATATTTGCGTTTATCTCATATCCTGGATCATTACTTTTAATGGCACAGGAAAGGGTAAAAATGATGTACGTTGTCAACGCCCTACTACCAATTGTCTATTGGTCCGGAATCGTTATTACTTATTCTACATTTGGATTAAATTCATTCGCATTTTTCAAATTTTTGGCATTCAGTATTAATGCATCTATCTATGCATTTGTACTCATTAAATTTTTTAATTTGTCCTTGATTCAATTTCTAGAAAATTACATTAAGCCAATACTATTGCCTATTTTGGTTTTATTGATTTCTTATTATCTATTGTCAGGATTTCTCCCAATGGAAAAATCTAAATGGAATTTAATGATAGTTGGTGCTTATGCTTCGGCCATGTTGATGATTTCATTTCTAGTCTTATTTTTTACTTCATCAAATTTCAAGGGTCAAATGTTGAATATGGTGTCTTTAGTAAAAAGGGCCTAATTAGTTGAATTGGTAGACCTGTATCGAATATAGGGTCATTTAAATAAATGCAATAACGATTATTAAATAAATACTTTTTATAATTAATCCTTGAAAAATTATGTTAAACAATAAGTCAATTTTAATTACTGGGGGTACAGGTTCATTCGGAAAAATGTTTACTAAAGTAATTCTCGAAAGATATCCACAGGTTAAAAGATTGGTAATCTATTCAAGGGATGAGTTGAAACAATATGAAATGGCTCAAGTGTTCTCTGGAAGCAAGTATCCTCAAATCAGGTATTTTATTGGAGATGTACGAGATGGGGCAAGATTTAAACGAGCATGTGAAGGTATAGACATCATCATTCATGCAGCAGCCTTAAAGCAAGTGCCAGCAGCTGAATATAATCCCGATGAGTGTATTAAAACTAATATTGGTGGAGCACAGAATGTAATAGATGCCGCTTTATCAACCAATGTTCGCGTAGTTGTAGCCCTTTCTACTGATAAGGCAGCTGCTCCAATTAATTTATATGGAGCCACCAAATTAGTATCTGATAAATTATTTATAGCGGCTAATAATATTAGAGGTCATCATGATATCCGTTTTTCAGTAGTCCGTTATGGGAATGTAATGGGGTCTAGAGGTTCAGTTATTCCTTTCTTTTTTGAAAGAGCGAAAGAAGGCATATTGCCAATTACCCATAAGGAAATGACCCGATTTAATATATCACTGGAAGATGGTGTAGATATGGTTTTGTGGGCAATTGAAAATGCCATTGGAGGCGAAATTTTTGTACCCAAAATCCCTTCCTATACCATTGAAACGGTAGCTAAAGCCATTGCTCCCAATGCAAAAATTGATGAGATTGGAATTAGACCGGGAGAAAAATTACACGAAGAAATGATTACTGAAAGTGATTCGTATAATACCATCGAATTCGACAAGTATTATGCTATTCTAACTTCAAATGCTGATAAGAATATATACCTCGATCATTTCAAAGGTTGGGAAGTGAAAAAAGGATTTAAATATAATTCAGAAACCAATACTGAATGGGAAACAGTTGATTCCATGCGTTTAAAAATTAAAGAATTCGTTGATCCTAACTTTAAACCAGTAGAATGATACCAATACCCTATGGAAAACAGCATATTACTGAAGAAGATATTCAATTAGTAGTTGATGTTTTAAAATCAGATTATTTAACCCAAGGCCCCAAAATTATTGAATTTGAAAGGGCCATGGCTTCCTATTTAGGATGTAAATATGCTGTTGCCGTGTCTAATGGAACGGCCGCTTTACATTTATCAGCCATGGCTTTAGGAGTGAAAAAGGGCCAGAAAATAATAACAACCCCTATTACCTTCGCTGCATCAGCCAATTGCATTCGCTACTGTGATGGTGAAGTGGTGTTTGCTGACATTGATCCAGAAACGTATTTATTGGATTTAGAAAGTGTCAGGAAGATATTGGAAGCATCTCCCAAGGGAACATACCAAGGTATTATTCCAGTTGATTTTTCAGGCAGAGCTGTCGATTTAGAAGCTTTTAGAGCGTTGGCAGATGAGTTTAATTGTTGGATTATTGAAGATGCATGTCATTCACCTGGCGGATACTTTATTGATTCAAAAGGAATTCAACAAAATTGTGGAAATGGAAATTTGGCAGAACTGTCTATTTTCTCTTTTCATCCGGTGAAACATATTGCTTGCGGAGAGGGAGGAATGATAACGACCAATGATGAAGTATTGTATCAAAAATTGCTTCAATTAAGAACTCATGGTATTGTAAAGAATGAAGCACTGTTTACCAATTCAATTCAATTAGCAGGGGGAGAATCTGCTTATCCAAATTGGTATATGGAAATGCAAGAATTGGGGTATAATTATCGGCTGACAGATTTTCAAGCGGCTTTGGGATTAGGTCAGTTATCAAGGGCAGAAAAAGGTCTAGAAATTCGAAGAAAAATAGCCCAAAAATATACCAAAGCTTTTGAAAATATTTCAGGAATAAAGAGAAAATCGGGGACTGTAATGGGTCATGCTTATCATCTTTATGTCATTGAAGTGGAAGAAAGATTGCATTTGTATAATTATTTAAAAGCAAATAACATTTTTGCTCAAATTCATTATTTTCCTACTCATTTGATGCCATACTATCAAAACTTGGGATGGAAAGAAGGAGACCTTCCACATGCTGAAAACTATTATAAAAATTGTATTAGTCTTCCCATGTTTCCATCATTGACAGAAGAACAGTTTAACTATGTGGTAGAAATGGTGTTGCAGGGTTTAAAGGCGAGTAAAAGGTAGAAGCAATGTCAAAATTGATATTGGGAACGGTACAGTTTGGTCTAAATTATGGCATTAATAACTTAAATGGCCAAACTGCGGAAGAAGAAGCGTTCAAAATACTGGATTTTGCTTTTCAAAACGGAATTTGTCGATTAGATACTGCAGCCAATTATGGAAATGCCGAAGAAGTGCTAGGGAGATATTTCACAAAGTGGCCATCCAAAAAATTTGAAATTATTACCAAATTTAATTTGAATGGAAGAACATGTGAGGATTCATTGAAATCAAGTATTGGTAAACTTCAAGTTGATTCGGTCAACTCCATGATGTTTCATTCTTACTCAGATTACCAAAATAGTAAAAGTCAAATAGTGCCTCTAAATAGAAAATTTAAAGGTGAATTTTATAAAAAATTAGGTGTTTCAATTTATACTAATGATCAATTGAAAGCAGTCATTGAAGATCCAGAAATAGATTTAATTCAAGCTCCTTTTAATTTATTAGATAATGAAAGTTTACGTGGGGATTTATTTTTGAAAATTAAAGAGGCAGGGAAAGAACTTCATACAAGATCAGTTTTTCTTCAAGGTCTATTTTTTAAGGAAATAAACACGTTTCCTGAAAAGCTAAAATCATTAATTCCATCAATTCAACTACTTCTTACCCTTGCAAAAAAGAATCATATTTCTGTAAATGATATGGCCATAGCCTATGTATTATCGAAAAAATACATCGATGGAGTATTGTTTGGAGTAGATAGTTTAGAGCAAATGGAACAAAATGTTCATAATGCATCAACGGTTCTTTCTGAAGAAACAATTCAACATATTGATGCCATCAAAATATTGAACGTTGATTTATTAAATCCTTCCTTATGGTAAGTGAAAAAGTCATTATATTAACTCAAGCGAGAATTGGAAGTACGAGATTTCCCCAAAAAGTTTTAAAGAAAATTGGAGAGGAGAGTTTACTTTCAATTCATCTGAAAAGACTGAAAAAGTCAGAGAATGCGTCAAAAATAGTTGTTGCCACCACGTTTGAAAATGAATCAGATAAAATCGTGGAAATAGCAATGCTAGAAAACATAGAAGCAGTTAAAGGGTCCACTGATGATGTTCTTGATCGCTTTTATCAAGCCGCCAAAAATGATAAGCCAGACTTTGTTGTTCGAGTTACTTCAGACTGCCCATTGATTGACCATCGATTAATTGATCAAGTTATAGAAATGACCGTTCAAAATAACCTTGATTATGGGGCCAATATTTTGGTTGAAGAATTTCCAGATGGACAGGATATTGAAGTAATCAAATGGTCCGCTCTAGAAAAAGCTTGGCTTGAGGCGAAACTGCCATCTGAACGGGAGCATGTTACACCATACATCAGAAAAAATACGGATTTCAATGGTGGAACCTTATTCAAAGCGATGAATTTTCCAGCAAATGCAAATTATAATCAAGTTAGAATGACTGTGGATGAGCCTTCCGATTTGGATACCATCACTTTGTTGATCTCTAAACTTGGATTGGATGAAAGTTGGAAGACATATGCCGATTTTATTGTTGAGAATCCTAAAGTATTTGAAAATCAAAAAATTGTTCGAAACGAAGGATATATTAAATCCTTAGAAAAAGATGATAAATAATGGGGAAAGGTCAAGAATTATATAAAAAAGCTAAAACACTCATTCCTGGAGGAACCATGTTGTTGTCGAAAAGACCAGAAATGTTCTTACCTGACAATTGGCCTTCATATTATAGCAAGGCAAAAGGGTGTAAAGTATGGGATCTTGATGGTAAAGAGTACCTAGATATGTGCATTATGGGTATTGGTACTAATACCTTAGGATATGGCAATGATGAAGTAGATGCAGCTGTTATTCAAACCGTCCAAAATGGTAACATGAGTACGCTCAATTGCCCTGAAGAAGTTTGGTTAGCTGAAGAGTTAATTCAAATGAACCCTTGGGCACAAATGGTTCGATTTGCTAGAAGTGGAGGCGAGGCAAATGCCATAGCTATTCGAATTGCTAGGGCGGCTTCAGGAAAGGATAAGGTCGCAATTTGTGGTTACCATGGTTGGCATGATTGGTATTTATCTACTAACCATAACCAAGGCGATGGATTATCAGGGCACCTTTTGCCAGGTTTAGATCCTTCGGGTGTCCCCAAAAATCTGAAAGACACCGTTTTCCCTTTTCATTACAATAACATAGAAGAGTTGGAAAACTTGATTAAGAATCAAGATATCGGAGTGATTAAAATGGAAGTTGTCAGAAATTTCGGCCCTGAGGATAATTTTCTTCAAAAAGTTCGAGATTTGGCCACAAAACATCATATAGTTTTAATTTTTGATGAATGTACCTCCGGATTTAGAGAGACCTATGGAGGGATATATAAAAAATATGGCGTCGAACCAGATGTAGCTATGTTTGGCAAAACAATTGGCAATGGCTATGCCTTAACAGCTGTAGTAGGCAAGAGAGAGGTCATGGAAGCAGCTCAAAAAACGTTTATAAGTAGTACATTTTGGACAGAGAGAATTGGCCCAACGGCTGCCTTGAAAACCTTGGAAGTAATGAGGCGAATAAAGTCTTGGGAAATCATTACCGAAAATGGTTTGAAGATGCAGAGAGGATGGAAAAAGTTAGCAGATAGTCATCAACTGAATATTTCAATCTCAGGTATTCCTTCACTTTCTACGTACTCATTTGCAGGAGAAAATGCATTAAAATATAAAACCTATCTCACGCAGGAAATGCTAAAAATGGGTTTTCTAGCAAGTACCAATTTTTATGCCTCCGTAGCACATGAAGAAGCACATTTTACTTCTTACTTTAATGCTCTGGATCAAGTATACCGTGTAATTTCTGAATGTGAAAAGGGTCAAAAAAACATCAATGAATTATTAGAGGGCCCTGTTTGTCATGCAGGATTTAAACGACTAAATTAAATTTCATATTTAAAAAATATTCTAATGAAAAGGTGCACCAAATGTTTACTCCCAGAAACTCATGAATCAATTTCTTTTGATGAAATGGGAGTTTGTAGTATTTGCAGACAAGTCGAATTTAAGGAAGGAAAAATTGATTGGGAATCAAGAAAAAAGGATTTGTCTGAACTTATCGAAATGCACAGGGGCAAATATGATTACGATTGTATCGTTCCATTTAGTGGTGGGAAAGATAGTGTTTGGACATTATATTATTTAATGAAAGAGTTTAAAGTCAAGCCACTGGTAGTTCGTTTTGATCATGGTTTTCTAAGACCAAACTTAAATGAAAACACCATCAATGTACTAAGAGGTCTAGGAGCTGATTTTATTTCATTTACTCCCAATTGGAAAGTAGTGCAAAAATTAATGTTGCAAAGCTTTTTAGAAAAAGGAGATTTTTGTTGGCACTGCCATACTGGGATTTTTTCATACCCCATGCACATTGCTATAAAATATAAAGTACCGCTTATATTTTGGGGCGAGCCATCAGCTGAATATACTTCCTATTACAGCTATGATCAGCCTGAAGAAGTGGATGAAAAAAGATTTAATCGTTTTGTGAATTTGGGAATTACGGCCTTAGATATGGCTGTGAGATTAGGAGGTGATTTGGATGAAAGAGACTTTAAACCATATACTTATCCTCCTTTGAAAGAGCTGAGAGCCCTTAACTACAAAAGCGTTTGCCTTGGTTCATATATACCTTGGGATGTAAAGACTCAATCCAAAATCATTATGGATGAATTGGGTTGGAAAGGAGATTTGGTTGAAAATGTACCTCCTCAATACAATTACGAGAAGATTGAATGCCACATGCAGGGAGTTAGAGATTATATTAAATACATTAAGCGTGGATATACTCGACCAACTGCCTTGGCATCCATCGATATTCGTCATGGAAGATTAGATAGGGAAGATGGAGAGAAAATGATCGATGAATTTGAAGGCAAAAAACCGGCAAGCTTAGAAATCTTTCTTGAAATGGTGGGGCTAACTGAAGCAGAATTTTTTGAAATTGCCCAGAGTCATACTGTTTCGCCTTGGAAGCTAAATGTTTTTGAACAAGAAGCAGGAGCTAAGCTACCAGACTTCAATCAATGGACAAGAAGTGGCAAAATGGATAGATCAGAAGCGGATGTGCAAATTGAAAATTGGAGAAAGTCTCAATAGATGATTGGAATTGTCGATTATGGAATGGGGAACTTATTATCCGTATTCAATGCTTTTGAATACCTGGGGCTAAGCGTCAAAATTTGTAGTAAACCAGAAGACTTAAGTCAGGTAGATCGAATTGTGTTGCCTGGAGTTGGAGCTATCAGTCAGTGTATATTAAAATTGAATGAAAGTGGTTTTACGGAAGCTCTAAACGAACAAGTTCTCCAATTAGCGAAACCTACTCTTGGTATTTGTTTGGGGATGCAAGTGATGGCAAAGCAGAGTTTTGAAGGTGGTACACATACATGCTTAGGCTGGTTTGATGCAGATGTTGTTCGTTTAAATCCCGGAAATTCGACCCTGAAAGTACCCAACATAGGCTGGAATACCATTCAGTTTGACAAGCAAATACCCTTGTTTAAAGGATTACCCGAAAATTCGGATTTCTATTTAGTTCACTCCTACCAAGTGCAGGTTCGTCATGAAGCGGAAAGAGTTGCCACCTATCAACATGGGGAAACGGTTACTGCTGCCATTATGAAGGATAATATTTTCGCTACTCAGTTTCATCCAGAAAAGAGTCAAGATTTAGGATTAACGGTGTTAGAAAATTTTATAAACTGGAAACCCTGATGTCTAAGAAAAGATTGATACCCAAATTGCAATTAGCAACCAGCAGAAATAATCCAAATAAATTAGTTGTGGTCATAACTAAGCAATTTGGCGATAAAATAGAAATAGGTGATCCCGTATCTCAATCAAAAATATTTCAAGATCAATCAGCCGATGAATTAATTTTTTTGAATATCGAGAGTAATACCAATAATATCAAAACACTTAGTGAAGTAATTGCTAAGGTTTCAGAAGAGATTTTTATGCCGATGACCGTAGGTGGAGGTGTAGCCAGTGACGATGATTTTCGTTTATTATTATCTCATGGGGCAGATAAAATTTCTATTAATACCAAAGCGGTTGAAAGTCCAGAATTTATCACAGAAATGTCGAATAAATATGGTGCTCAATGTGTGGTAGTCAGTATAGATTACAAAAAAGAGGCAGATGGAAGTTTTCAAGTATACACTCAAGGAGGAACTCTTGCTACAGGAATAGATCCTATTCAGTGGGCCATCCAAGCTGAAGCGTTGGGTGCAGGTGAATTACTTTTGACTTGCATAGACCATGATGGAATGAGGAATGGCCTTGAACTACAAGTTCCCAGTAGCCTAGTACAACAGGTGAACATACCTGTTATTTGTGGTGGAGGATGCGGTTTAGCGAAGCATTTTTCAGATGCATTCCTCCTAGCGAACGTAGAAGCAGTTTGCGCAGGGTCATTTTTTGCCCACCGTGATCAGAACCTCATTCAAACACGTTCTCAAATATTCAACGCGGGAGTTGAGATTCGAATGCAAAATTGAAAATTTAGATTGTTGATGGGTAGAGAATATAAAGCATTTAAAAAACAAGTATTTACCAAAGGTCCTTTTCAAATAGTTCCAATTCGAGATAAAGATCAATTGGATATTATGAAGTGGAGGAATGAGCAAATTTATCATTTGCGACAAAATAAACCACTGACGGAGCAGGAGCAGAGGAATTATTTTTCAAATACCATCTCCAATCTTTTCAATCAAGATCAGCCCAATCAGATTTTGTTTTCATATTTGGAAGGCGATACATGCATAGGATATGGCGGACTAGTTCACATCAATTGGATGGATAGAAATGCTGAGATTTCCTTCATCATGAATACAGAATTAGAAAAGGATAATTTTGAAAAACATTGGTCAATCTATTTAAATTTAATTGAAGAAGTAGCATTTGAAGAACTGCAGTTGCATAAGATTTATGTATATGCATTTGACCTGAGACCGCATTTATATACCGTTTTAGAGCTTAATGGATTTATCAAAGAAGCGGAATTAAAGGAACATTGTTATTTCAATGACGCATTTAAAAGCGTCATTATTCATTCAAAATGGAATAAGCTATGAGGTTAGGCTTATTAGTAAGTGGAGGACTTGGAGCGGAAATTCTAATAAAAATTGGGGAGATCCATGATATTGTTTTCGTCTTTACTGATAGGCATTCCTTGGAAATTTTGGATTATGCTAATCTTCATTCAATTCCAATTTTTGTGGGAAATCCAAGAAATGAAAAGACAAGTACCTTTATTAAAGATAAAAGTATTGATGTCCTAGTTTCAGTTAACTATTTATATATTATTGATAATCAACTAATTGGACATCCTTCTAAATTTGCAATTAATATTCATGGGTCATTACTACCGAAATATAGAGGTAGAACGCCTCATGTTTGGGCTATTATTAATAACGAATCTGAGACAGGGATTACAGCACATGTGATAGATGAAGGTTGTGATACTGGACCCATATTAGAACAAATCCAAGTTAGAATTGAATCAGAAGACACAGGCAATTTGATTTTGGAAAAATATAAAAAACTCTATTTTCCCATATTGAAAGATGTTCTTACTAAAATAGAATCTGGTTCATATCAATTGACGCAACAGGACGATTCATTAGCCACCTATTTTGGGAAAAGGACTCCAGAGGACGGTCAAATCAATTGGAATTGGCAAAGGGAAAGAATTAGAAACTGGGTGAGGGCTCAGGCATTCCCATATCCTGGGGCATTTTCTTATTTACAAGGGAAGAAATTAATTATAGATGAGCTGGTATTTGCTGAGAGAGGATTTCATTTTGATCAACCCAATGGACAAATTATTTCTGTTAATCCAATTTTGGTGAAAACACCCAATGGCGTTGTACAATTGAAACAAGTAAGACCTTTTGACCTAACCATTCACATTGGAGATATTTTAAACTAATTAGTACATGAAGATAGGTTCTTTTGAAATTAGTGCGCAATCAGGTGTTTTTATCATAGCCGAACTTTCAGCAAACCATAATGGTAGTCTTGAAGTAGCTATTGAAACCATTAAAGCTGCAAAACGTTCGGGTGCGGATGCTATAAAATTACAGACGTATACAGCTGATACGTTGACCATCGATTGCGACCATGAGGATTTTGTATTGCGGTCTAATTCCATTTGGGATGGTAGAACTTTTTATGATTTGTATCAAGAAGCATATACTCCATGGGAATGGCATGAGGCTTTATTTAAAGCAGCAGCAGACGAAGGATTAATTTGCTTCTCTTCTCCCTTTGATAAAACGGCAGTCGATTTTTTAGAAAACTTACATACTCCCGCGTATAAAATTGCTTCTTTTGAAATAACCGATATTCCCTTGATTGAATACGTGGCTTCTAAACAAAAACCAGTCATTATTTCTACGGGAATTGCCACTGAAGAGGATATTTCTTTGGCTCTAGATGCTTGTTATCGAATGGGAAATAGAGATATTGCCTTACTCAAATGTACTTCTAGTTATCCCGCTCCCATTGAAGAAGCTAATTTAATGATGGTACAAGATTTAGCTAATCGATTTGATGTTATTTCGGGCTTATCTGATCATACTTTAGGTAGTACAGCACCTGTAGTTGCCACGGTATTTGGAGGTAAAATTATTGAAAAACATTTTATTCTAGACCGATCAATTGGTGGACCTGATGCTTCTTTTTCTATGAACGAAGAAGAATTTGCACAGATGGTAAAAGCTGTGCGAGAAGCCGAAAAAGCGATTGGACAAGTAGATTATCGGTTAACGGAAAAACAGGCCAAGGGTAAAGATTTTAGTCGCTCTTTGTATGTGGTTGAAGATGTAAAAGCAGGTGAAGTATTTACGGAGAAAAATGTGAGAAGTATTAGGCCCGGTTTTGGACTGCATCCAAAATATTATGTTAGTGTCTTAGGGCAAATTGCAACAATGGATATTTCTAGAGGAAGTAGATTAGAAGAAGCTATGTTTATTAAATAATGATGAATTTAGGAATTAAAAAAATAGTAGAAGAAATTTTCCCTTTTAGAAGGATGATTAATTCTATTGGAATGGATAAAGCATTTGAAGTGGTAAAAACGTATTTGCCAGATTTAATTGTACATGAATATCAACCGAATGAAGCTGCTGATGATTGGGAAGTGCCTTGTGGCTGGGAATTAATTAAAGCTGAAATAAGAGATATAAATGGGAAGTTAATCGCTTCTGATAGGGATTCTCATTTAATTGTAGCGGCATATAGCGAGCCTGTTTCAGGCATATTTTCTAAGGAAGAAATTTCGAAGCACGTGAGATGTCATCCCATATTGAAAGATGCCTATTTTATGGAACATAGAAATGCCTATAATTACAGTCTTGTTGATTGGGGAATCACGTTACCACAACAACTTTGGGATTCGATGCCAGATGAATCTTATTCCGTAGTAATCGAGGTTGAAAAAGATTTCAACAGATCAATGAAAGTGGGTGAGTACACCATTATAGGACAGACAGATCATATCATTTCTTTTACAGCACATATAGATGAATTATGTAACGACAATTTATCAAGTTGTGCAGTTTTAATAGAGATGTTTAAAAGTCTTTCAAAGAATAAAAATTTCAAACCTTATTATACCTATCAACTTTTACTGATTCCAGAAGTTATAGGTACTTTTTTTTATGTGAGAAATAATATGGATGTTGTTCGAAGAACAAAATCTATGATTAATTTAGAAACTGTTGGAAGGGGTGAAGAATGGTTAATAAAGCAATCATTGCGTGGGGATAATTATATAGATAAGCTGATGATAATTGCTTCAGAACATATTCTAAAAAATTACAAGGTAACGAATATGTTTGGAGGATATGGAAATGAGGAAAGGGTGTATGAATATCCAACTATAAAAATTCCAAGTGTAGCAATACAAAGATTTCCTTTTGATGAATACCATTCAAGTCATGACACTCCAGATAAACTTTCAGATGAGTATCTAAATCAAGCACTTGATTTTGTGAATTACTTAATTCAATTAATTGAACAGGATTTTATACCAGAGTATACCCATATTTTGCCTCCTTGGTTGACTAAACATGGATTGTATTTTGACAGTAAAGACGAACCTGAATTATTTGAATTATTCATGAATCAAGTTCAATTTAATATTGATGGGAATAATTCATTAGTGGATTTATGTTTTAAATATAAAATTCCTTTTCAAACACTTCATAAATACCTCAGTCAATTTGTAGACAAAAAGTTTATTCAAAAGAAATCGACATATGAAATTTGGTAATATAAGTCATGTAATTTTATTGGGTGGATCAAGGTGTACTGCCGAGTTAGCACTATACATCAAACAATCGGGGATATTAAGGTTTGATTTATTCACTGCACCTCGTCAGCTTTCCGATATAATTTATCCAAGTGGATTAACTTTTGAAGGATATTTAAGGCAAAATGAAATTGAGTATATCGTTACCGAGGATATTAATCTTTGTGATTCATTTTTAAATTCAATTACGGAAAATAGTCTAGCAATTGGCTTAGGCGAAGCTTGGAGTTTTAAGCCAGAGGTAATTACACTTTTTGAAGGAAGACTGATTGACTTAATGGGTATCCGCTTGCCTCAATATCGAGGTGGGGCACATTATACTTGGCAAATTTTAAGGGGCAATAAGATAGGGGCTTGTAATCTTCAGGTCATCAATGATGAAATGATTCAAGGGGTTTTTGATTCAGGGGAAATTATTAAATTTAAAGAATATCTTTTCCCTAATGAGGCTAGAATTCCAGATGATTATTTTGCATTTGCGACATCCCAAGAAATACTTTTTATCAAGGAATTTATTGATGAAATTTCTGCTGGACACCATTTTCATACGTTTAAGCTCCAAGAGAATTTTAGTATGTATTTCCCAAGATTACATACCTTAAAAAATGCATTCATTGATTGGCAATGGGATTCCTTAGATATTGAAAAATTTGTTTGTGCTTTTGATGATCCCTATGCGGGAGTTAGTACCCAAATTAATGGCAAAATGGTACGTATAAAAAAAGCCCGCTTTGAAACGAATGATGGCCCATTTCATCCATTTCAATGTGGATTAATTTATAAAATTTATCAGGGGAATCTATATGTATCAACCCGACAGGGGACCATCATACTATCAGAAGTGAATGATACTTCAGGAAACGCTGTCATACACGAATTAAGAACAGGAGATCGCTTTTTTACGCCACAAGAGTGGATTGAAAATGGCTTGACAACCAAAATTGAATATTGATATGGAACCATACCACCATTTTATAGAAGGGTCTGGAATTTACTTACGTGAAGTAAGACTTTCAGATGTCAATGAAAATTATTACCAATGGTTAAATGACCCAGAGATAAACCAGTTTCTTGAAACTCGTTTTTTGCCGCAATCCATGCACAATATTGAGGAATTCGTTCGAAGCAAAGATGGAAATTCCAATGAGGTTCTTTTGGCAATTTGTGATAAAACATCTTCCATGCATATAGGAAATATTAAGGTGGGTCCTATTAATTGGATTCATCGTTATGCAGATGTAAGTCTTTTGATTGGAGATAAAGCCTTTTGGGGCAAAGGAATCGCTACAGAAGCGATCCAGTTGGTATCGCATTTTAGTTTTAATGTCTTAAACCTACACAAATTGAAAGCAGGTTGCTACGAAAAGAATGTGGGTTCCATGAAGGCTTTTGAAAAAGCAGGATTTGAAAAAGAAGGTTTATTGAAAAAATTATGGATGCTAAACGGCACTTTTCAAGACCAAGTTTTATTGGGGCTTTGTGCGGAGGATTTCCATCCAGTAAAGTGATTAACAGTATTAAATAAATAATGCAAAGTCAGGTTATATTTAGAGAAAACCCATCATTTGAAAAGCATTGGAATAACTTTATCTCGAAGAATTCCCATGTCAGTGTTTTTTACTCATTAGGATGGATGAAGTATCAGCAGCTTTATTCCGAAGATAGATTTGTTAAGGACCTGAGTTTTATTTTACTAGCCCCAGGCGAACACCCAATTGCCATTTGTCCACTTTATCTAGAAACTTATCAAGGTGTCAATCGATTTTCTTACAGGGGAGAATTTTTGGAAAGTCTTCGAACTCCTTTGATCGATCAGTCGGTCATCGAGATGCAAGGAAAAGCCATAGAAAAGGAAGCATTCGAAATAATAGAAAGTTTGGCAAAAGAACATCAAGTGAAAAAAATCAATTTTTTGATTGATCCACTATGTGCTATATATCTAAGTGAAAATTTTAATTACCTGACTAGAAATGGTTATTTGGATGTCTCTATCTCAACTCAAATTATTGATTTGAAGAAGACTAGAGAATTATTGTGGATGGAACTGAGGAAGTCATACAAAGCGCTAATCAATAAGGGAGAAAGAACCTATGAAGTGGTTATCATGGATGTAAATAATCCAGATTTTGCCCTCCACGAAAATTACAGAAATCTTCATTTCAAGGCGGCGGGAAGAGTTACTCGTCCCTTAGCTACATTCAATCAACAATTTGAAATGCTGAAAAATGATGAAGCTATGTTGCTTGGAATTAAGTATCAAGGTCAATTTGTGAGCTTCTCTTATTTTGTCCATTTAAATAAGACCGCTTATTATGCTTCGGAAGCAGATGATCCAGATGTAGAAGTACCATTGACATATGGGCCATTAAGCCAATGGAAGGCTATGGAATATTATAAATCAAGAGGTTGGGATTATATGGAATTAGATAATCAGCAGTTTGGGCCTCAATTTTTTGATTCACCCACAGATAAAGATTTATCTATTTCCATGTTTAAAAGAGGTTTTGGGGGGAAAACATTTCCTCTATTTAGAGGGGTCCGATATTTAGATCAAGAGCTAATGAAAAATGAGATACTAGAGCAAGCTCAAGGTTTAATACATGAATTAAGTCAACATGAATAAAGACAGTAATATGGTCCTGGTCACAGGATTGGCCAGAAGTGGTACTACCTTACTATCAGAATGTTTGGATCACCACCCAAACATTATGTGTATCGCAGATCCAATGAATGAGTTTTTTAAAGGATTCATGCGTTATGCCTATTTTCACGTGGAAAATGTGAAAAAAGATGTAGGGTATCCGATTGATCATTTTTTCTTTTCGGGCAGTAAAGAGGTAAGTCGATTTATTGATGAAACCGATTTTAATCATCCTATTCCTCCTTATTTAAAAGAAGAAATATTAGCCCGTATCGCTATTCGAGATGGAGAGTATTGTCCTGAAATTATTGAGCCACTTCAATATTGTAAGGCAACTACTTTTGATGGATTATTTCTCGAAATTTTGCAATTGTTGTTTGAGGCCTATGGACAACCTGGGACAACTTGCTTTGGGGTAAAAACTGCTTGGTGTGAGCAATTGCTAAAACCATTAGCTAGGACATTCCCCAACATGAAATTTGTTAACATATTGAGAGATCCTAGGGCTGTGATTGCGTCCAATTATCAGGACGAAGGTTCTCGTTTTCCTATATTTTTTAATATCAGAGATTGGAGAAAATCTGTCTATTATCAATGGAAGTTTGAAAATGATGATCTATTCATGAAGGATAGGTTTGTAGGTGTAAAATACGAGGATATCATATCAGATCCTGAAATAACCCTTCAAAAAATCACGAATCTATTAGGCTTAGATTATAGTTCTGAAATGATAAATAAAGGCTTTAAAAAGCCTAATTCGAGTTATCAGGTGAGTGAGGAATCAACAGGGATTGTGTCCGCTTCTAGAGATAAATGGAAAAAAGTGTTACCCCCTGAAATCATTCTTCAAACGGAGATTTACTGTGGTGCAGAAATGGAAATTTTGGGATATAGTTTTACAAATGAAAGTCCCTCATTAGACTATGATTCATTAGTGAATTTACAAGATAATGTATTCGAAACTTTATCGGGTTGGTGTCAAGATTTGGTGTCTAATAAAGAAAATTATGAAGGCACTTGGCATCAATTTAATATTCATCTAGAGTCAATCCGCTTACTCTTATTGCAAGGGAATAATACTCAATACGATACGAGTTTAGTAGCGGATTTTTTTTACCAATATGACTATTTTATTTGGCTTCGACAGCAAGGCAAAGATTCAATTTAATAGATTAGGATTAACAAAATTAAATGTCAAACAAACGAGTATTAGTAACAACAGCTGACGAGGAAACATGGCCCAAAGACGAACCTATATTATTTTTGGGAGAATGGTGTAGGCAATATCATCGAAAAGAAAGCTGGTCAATACTTGATGCTGAAGTGGTTTCTCCATATGGGCTAGAACCCGATCAAAAGTCCAAAGATCATCAGCTACTAATTAGTGTATACGAAGAATTACTGGATGAACTAAGTCATGAACTTAATAGGTTACACCAATGTAATCATAGTCGACGATATTGGGATATTGTGCTAGGGTATTGGCTTCAAAGATTTGTTAGTGTATGCATCAATAGATACCATGGTTTGATGCATGCGTTGGACCATTATGATATCAGTGAGGTAATTGTTTATGGGAATGATCAATACCGTTTGGCTACGCTAAATTCTTATGGATTTCAACTTGCCTTGTATAGTGATTTATGGAACCAGAATTTTTATAAAAGAGTATTAGATTTTAAAGGGATATCTCAAAGAAGAAGGGTGCCAGTGGAAGATGATTCGATCAGCTTTCAAAAATCTTCACCTTTGGTTCAGGAAAAAGGGGTTAAAGTAAGATTGAAACGTATATGGAAATCCGTATTTCGTTTTTTGATTCGAGATGATGATGCATTTATCATCAATAGCTATTTACCAGTTGGCCTGGCAGTCAAATTGCAATTAAGTTTAGGTCAATTTCCAAGTTTTTGGGAACAGCAAACGGTAGAGTCATGTGAATTTGATAATGAAATAAGGAGTAAGATTTCCTTTAATTATTCGGGCCATTCGGGTTTTGATTTATTCATTCGGCAAATTTTGTCCGAGTGTATTCCTACTTGTTATGTCGAAGGCTACAGTAGCTTAGTCGATTTTACTACCCAATTACCCTGGCCAAGCTCACCTAAATTTATTTTTACTTCTAACAATTTTGATACTGACGAGGTATTCAAAGTATGGACAGCTCAGAAAGTAGAGCAAGGGATTAAGTATTATGTAGGTCAGCATGGAAATTTGTATGGAACTTGGATTTATCACACCCATCAAATTCCCGAATATTCTACCTCAGATAAGTTTATTTCATGGGGTTGGGGAAGTGGAACATCTCATGTAGTCCCGGCCTTTGTGTTTAAAACGGCCAACTTTCCTGTTAGAGAAAAATGTTCAGGAGAAGGGATATTGCTGATAGAAAGAACAATTTATAATCGATTGGCTACTTATGATAGACATCTAAATCAGGAGATATATCAGCAAGAACAATTTAGGTTTGTAAGTGGACTTCATCAGGATTTAAAAAGTGAACTGAACATTCGACTGTCATATTATACCTTAGGTGCTTGGTGTGATAAACAACGTTGGCTTGATTTTGATCCCACTCTTCCGTACGATGCAGGGACAGTTCCAATTTGGGATTTAATCAATAAAAGTAAATTGGTAGTACATTCTTATGATTCTACGGGTATTCTAGAAACCCTTTCTTTAAATATCCCGACCATAGCATTTTTTGATCAATTTTATTTTGATGAGATTAATGAAGAGGCCCTGCCTTATTATGAGCTGTTAGAATCAGTAGGTATATTATTTAGAACAGCCGATGATGCAACAAAGCATATCAATGAGATTTGGGACAATTTAGACGCATGGTGGACGAGTCCGGAGTTACAAGTTGCCAAAAATAAATTTTGTCATCAATATGCTCGTCGAGTGGAAAATCCAGTCGCAACCATGAAAGAAATCTTACAAAGCTAAAATCAATTTTCTTTTGAATAAAACAGCAAATTTAAAAATTTCAATTCAGGCTGCTTTAGATGCTGGTATTGAAATCATGAAAGTTTACCTAGGAGATTTTGACTTTGATACCAAACCAGATGAGTCGCCATTGACGAAGGCAGACTTAGTTTCAAACCAAGTAATTAATCAATATCTAGTAGAAACTGGAATACCCATTATTAGTGAGGAGAACAAATTAGATTCTTTTGAACTTCGTCAAAATTGGCCAGTGTGTTGGTTGGTTGATCCATTGGATGGAACGAAGGAATTCATTAAGAGAAATGGAGAATTTACGGTCAATATTGCATTAGTAGAAAAGGGAAAGCCTACTCTTGGGGTGGTATTTGTACCTTGTACCAGAGAGTTATATTATGCGGATGTCGAAGCTGGTATTGCAGTAAAACGAGTGATCGAAGAAGATTTTTCAATGCCAGATGAGCTGTTCCCTCAATCTCAAATATTAAGTCGAAAGTCTCCCCGTTTTGATTTAATCAGAGTGGTAGGAAGCCGGTCGCATATGAACGATGAGACTACTCGATTTATTAATGAACTGAAAATTTCATATGATCAAGTAGAGGTCGTGTCTAAAGGGAGTTCTTTGAAATTTTGTTTAGTGGCAGAAGGGTTAGCAGATATTTATCCAAGGTTTGGCCCAACCATGGAATGGGACACGGCTGCGGGTCATGCTATTTGCAAAGCAATCGGATATAAAGTTATTGACAATAACACAAAAGAGGAGCTTAGATATAATAAAGAGAACTTATTAAACCATTATTTTATAGTACAGTAAAATATGAAGGATATTACACATTTACGCCATTTTAGTAAGTCCATTTCTTGGCGTGTGGTTGGTACCATAGATACGATTGTAGTCTCTTTTATAATAACTGGGGAGCCTTTACTTGGATTGAAAATTGGTATATCAGAAGTGATTACCAAATTATTATTATACTATGTGCATGAAAGAATTTGGTTTAGAATCAAATTCACTAACAGTAAACTTAGGCATTTAGTAAAATCCATTTCATATCGATTTTTCGGATCAGTAGATACATTTCTATTAGCTTGGTTTATTTCAGGTAATTCAGTGAGTGGAATGAAAATTGGGTTGACAGAAGTCGTTACCAAGATTATACTTTATTATATCCATGAAGAGGTATGGCATAAATTTAAATTTGGATTACCCCCAAAACAAGAATCAAATGAAAAACAATAACCTAGAACACTTTTACAAAATCAACAGACAGGATAAGAATGCTTTAAATGGACATTTGTCCAAAGTTATTTGGTTTACAGGCTTGTCTGGTTCAGGAAAATCAACTGTATCAGATCGAGTTCAACAGATTCTGCATGAATCAGGTGTACATACGTATATCTTGGACGGCGACAAAATCAGGATGGGGATAAATAAAGGACTTGGATTTAGTGAAGCAGATCGAGCAGAGAATTTGAGACGAGTAGCAGAGATTGCTAAACTGATGGTCGATGCAGGCATGGTAGTTTTGGCTGCATTTATATCACCTCTGAAAAAAGACCGATTAATGATTCGTGACATCATAGGTGAAGATGATTTTATTGAGGTTTTTGTCAATACAAGTCTAGAAGTTTGCGAAGAACGGGATATAAAAGGCTTATATAAGAAGGCAAGAAATGGAGAAATAGCGGAATTTACTGGTATTACAAGTCCATATGAAAATCCTGAAAACCCCGATATTGAATTGAAAAATGGGAATAGTATTGAGGAGTCTGTGTCCTTAGTTGTTGAGTATTTGAAAGGTAAAATTTAAGTAGGTCGTAGATGTAAAGAAGAAGGATTTGGTTTAACATATTTTATCTATCATATTTCCCACTTTTAAAGTTATTGAACAAAATAAATTGGTATTCATGAAAGAGGTGTTCAAATATCCTATGATACTTTTAAGAGCATTCAAGGATGATATCATTGATGGGAGAATTAGACTATCCATTTTTTTAGGACTGGCAAATTTATTGCCGGATTTATATGTATGTGGTTACATCAGGCCTTTTTTTTGGTGGGCTGCTGGTGTTAAAATTGATGTATTCGGATCAAGTTTTATTAGAAAAAATGTATGGGTTGATGTCCCCTCTAAACTCGAGATTGGCCACCATTTTCATGTTAATAGAGGAACAGTTATTTCAGCTCATGGGGGAATTAAAATTGGGGATCATGTGACTCTATCATTTTTAAATGGTTTACATACGATAGATCATTCTGCCGAAAAACCAGTTGTTTTGAAAATAGCTCCTATTGTAATTGGAGATAATTCAATTATCTATTCCCATTCCATTATTTTACCAGGAGTAACTATCGGGAAGAATGTGGTGATAGGAACTGGTGTTAGTGTCTTTTTTGATGTGCCTGACAACTCCAAAGTACTGGTTAATAAACCCAGAGTAATTTAATTCTGATTTGATATTGGGAATAGCCAAATCTTTTATTCTTGATTGAATCATTCTCTTTTGCAAAATATGAAAATCGCATTTTTTACTGAAAATTTATACAAGGGAGGATTGGACACGTTCTTAATTAATCTATTTAATGCCTGGCCAGATGAACAAGATGAATTAACACTTCTATGTAATCAGTCACATCCTGGTCTAAAAACTATTAAAAATCAAACAAGGAGAAAAATATCCATAGTGGAATACACGTATTTTTATACAACTTCCATGGCAATGGGTCAAAGCAGCTTTTCTATTAGCAAGTGGAAAATAGTCCGAGCTTTTTTTGTTTTAAGTTATCGTATGTTGGAATACATCATATTGTATCCATGGTATGTGTTGACATTAGCTATTAAATTTAGAAATAGTAATTACGATCGACTGATGGTGGTCAATGGAGGATATCCTGCTAGTTTATTATGTCGATCTGCAGCTATAGCTTGGAAATTTTCTGGAAAAAAGACAAAGGTGATATTTAATTTTCATAATTATGCAGCTCCTACTCAATGGTATAATGCTTATTTTGAGAATTTCATTGACAAGGAAGTAAATAAAGCCTCTTCTCATTTCATTAGCGTTACGCAACATTGTTTAAATAGTTTAAGGTTGAGATCGACTTTCAAAGACAGTCAAAAATTGCATTTTATTTTAAATGGAATAGAGAATCCAAATCCTCATCAATTTAGACCTATTGCACTTTCCCAGCGGCCCTATTGTTTGATGCTAGCTACGTATGAACCCAGAAAAGGACATTTGTTTTTGCTTCAAGCATTTAAAAAAGTAGTAGAAAAGCTACCGAGTATGAAGCTTAAAATTTATGGGTATTCGGGTAAAAAACATGAAATAGACCTCGTAACCAATGAAGTGAAAAGATTGGGATTGGCGGAAAATGTGGAGCTTCACGATTTTCATGACGATAAAATATCCTTACTCGCTCAAGCAGCCTTGTTAGTGGTTCCATCACAGTCGGAGGAGTCATTTGGGTTAACAATTATTGAAGCGATGGCCTTGGGAATACCCGTTGTTACAACAGATGTGGGTGGAATGCCAGAGGTTATGGAAGGAAGTGGTGCAGGAAAGGTATGTTCTGCGAAGAACTCCAATGAATTTGCAGATGCCATCTTACATATTTTACAAGATGCTAATCTAGTGGAAGAAATGGGAGAAAGAGGGATGATTACATTTGCAAATAAATATGATGCCAGTTTAATGGCTAAAGAGTATAATACTATTATTAAAGAAGCATAAATTATGAATCCAAGTTCAGAGGTTGAAAGCGAAAAGAACGTGCATTTTGCAGGCAAATACTTTGAAGAAATTGAAGAAATTTCAGAATCAGATAATTATTTTATTCCAGTTTTAAAGGAATTAGGGAAGGAAGTAGATTTGAAGAATTCAAAAGTACTAGATGTAGGATGTGGAACGGGTTTATTCATGAAGCATATATTGGACGTCGGATGTACTCAATGTTTTGGAGTAGATGGACATACTGATTTTGCGGACCTAGCCATTAAAAGGGGATATAAAGAAGTAAAACAAGTGGAAGATCTGAACGTCGACAAAATACCTTTTCATGATGATACATTTGATGTCATTGTTTGCAAAGATGTTTTTGAACATTTGTTAAATCCTACACATACGGTAGCAGAAATAAAAAGAGTACTTAAGCCAGGTGGAGTTTTCTTATTGCATGTCCCTAACCATTTTCCATTAAGTGCTAGGGTCAAATTTTTATTTACCAATGATATTGATACCTTCTCGTTTTTTAAAAATGAAAGTAGGTGGACATTCCCGCATATTCGATTTTATGAATTTAATGATACCTTAAAAGTGTTGGAGAAGTTTAATTTGTCACTTGTCAAAGATTTAAGTTATCATTTTGGTTCTATTCCATTCATTTCACGATTTGGATTTATGAAAGGTGTGGTGAAAAGTTTAACCAACAAGTACCCGAATCAATTTGCAGCTGGATTTACATTACTTGTTCGTAAAGGAGGTTGATATTTAAGACAGAATTAGTTAATTAAATTTTTATAATATGAAAGTTGTTATTCTTTGTGGCGGTCAAGGAACTCGAATTCGAGATGTAGCCGATAATATTCCAAAACCCATGATTCCAGTGGGGAATTATCCCATAGTTTGGCATATTATGAAATATTATTCCTTATTTGGACACAAGGAATTTATCATTTGCTTGGGTCATCAAGGGAAGGTTATCAAGGAATATTTTTTAAACTACCAAGTGAATACTTCCGACTTTACACTTCGGTTGGGGGATAAGGAATCGATTCAGTTTAAAAATAAAATTCAAGAGAGTGATTGGGAAATAACATTTGCTGAGACAGGGGAGAAGGCTATGACAGGTTCCCGCATCAGAAAAATCAAGAAATACATTGGGGATGATTCTCAATTTTTATTAACCTATGGAGATGGATTAAGTGATGTAGATATTAATAAACTTGTAGAATTTCATCATTCGCATGGTCGGCATTTAACCCTTACTGGAGTGAGACCTCCTGGTCGATTTGGAGAAATCATGTGTACAGATGAGGGAGTGATTTCGGAATTTAATGAAAAACCTCAATCTGCAGGTGGTAGAATTAATGGGGGCTTTTTTGTTTGTAATCGCGAATTATTTGATTATCTACCAGAAAATGATGATTTAGTTTTTGAAAAAGAACCCATGATGGATTTAGTCAAAGACCAACAATTGATGCAGTTTAATCACGATGGTTTTTGGCAACCCATGGATACCTATCGGGAATTTATCTTATTAAATGGTTTGTATGAAAACAACAATGCCCCATGGAAAAAATGGTAATGAATCAATTTTATCAAGGTAAACGAGTTCTCTTAACAGGGGATACAGGATTTAAAGGCTCCTGGTTAGCCTTGTGGTTACATTCAATGGGGGCAAACGTGCTAGGTTATGCTTTAGCTCCCACTTCAGAAGATGATCATTTTAATCTGTTGAACTTGGCGAATGATATTGAACATATTGACGGCAATTTATTAGATAGTCAATTATTGAATGATGTTTTTGAGCGGTTCCAACCCGAAATAGTATTTCATTTAGCTGCACAAGCGCTGGTTCGTCTGTCATATGATGACCCTAAAACGACTTTTGATACGAATGTATCAGGTTCGGTGAATGTATTGGAAGCTGTGCGAAAGACGAAATCAGTTAAATCATTGATTTACGTAACCAGTGATAAATGTTATAAAAACAATGAATGGATTTGGGGTTATCGTGAAAATGATGCTTTAGGGGGACATGATCCTTATAGTGCCTCAAAAGCTGCCGCTGAGCTTGTTTTTTCATCCTATATAGATTCTTTTTTTAGTAAGAATGAATCCATTGGAGTAGCCAGCGTACGTGCAGGTAACGTGATTGGTGGAGGTGATTGGGCTTTGGATCGAATTATTCCAGATTGCATCCGTTCTATTTCAAGAAATATCCCAATTGAAATAAGAAGCCCTAATTCAACAAGACCTTGGCAGCATGTTTTAGAGCCACTCTCAGGTTATTTATTATTAGGTCAAAGGCTATATGAATCGCCTAAGGAATTTAGTGGGGCGTGGAACTTTGGTCCAGAGTTTGGTTCAGTCAAAACTGTATTACAATTAGTAGAATCTTGTATCCAAGTATATGGTAGTGGAGAAGTAATGGTAGGAAAGACCGATGGCACAAAACATGAAGCAGGATTATTGCATTTGAATTGCGAAAAGGCCAAGCATGGATTAGCATGGCATCCAGTTTGGGGGTTTGAGCAAACAGTATTTCAGACCATCTCTTGGTACAAAGATTTTAAAAATGGAGCTAACCCAAGAGAAATCTCTATGAATCATATACGTAAATACTTAGAAGATAAAAAATGATAGAAGGAGTTAAAATTACAACCAAAAGAATTATCCCAGATGATCGTGGAAAGATCATGCATATCATGAAATCTTCAGATGAGCAGTTTTCGGCCTTTGGAGAAGTTTATTGTTCTACGGTTTACCCTGGAGTAGTAAAAGGATGGCATATGCATAAAAAAATGACATTGAATTATGTTGTTTTAAAAGGGAATATCAAGTTTGTCTTATATGATGATCGACCTGATTCTCCTACTTACCGTGAAATTCAGGAGTTTGTGATGGGAGAAAACCAATATGTCATGGTCACAGTTCCTCCTTTTGTATGGAATGGATTTAAAGGCATTGGTGTGGAAGAAGCATTTGTCATCAATTTTACAGATATCCCGCATGATGCAGAGGAAATAGTTCGAATGGATCCGCACGATAATGATTTAATTAACTACGATTGGTCATTAAAAGATAGATAACGCACATGAAAATTCTAATTACAGGAGCTAATGGGTATGTGGGTGCAAGGCTAGCTACTTATTTTGCCAAGCATGGGCATCAAGTCATTTCACTTGTCCGAAAATTAGAGAAGAAGCAGGTAGATTGGGCATCCCACATGTTTAATGTGATAGAAGGAGATATCAAGGAAGAAGCAACCATTCAACTTGTAGCTAATCAGGAAGCAGATGTGATTATTCATTTAGTATCACTGGATCATCGCCAATCAGAAGCAGACCCTAGTGTAGTAAATGAAGTGAATGTGCTGCCTACTTGGCGTTTATTGCATGCCTGTATCCCCAAGGGACTAAAGAAATTTATCTATTTTTCTACAGCTCAAGTTTATGGTGGAAAAATGACTGGTGAAGTAGATGAAACTTATGCCATCAATACCGGAAATATGTATGGATTGACGCACTTCCTAGGAGAAAACATTTGTCAACATTTTAATGCTAATTCAAGCTGCAATGTCATTTCTGTTCGACTTTCAAACAGTTATGGAAGTCCCGTTTTCGAAGAAAACAATTGCTGGTGGCTTGCCATTAATGATTTATGTAAGTCGGCATATTTTCAAAAAGAAATTAGATTATTGTCAGATGGTTCGCCACAAAGAGATTTTATTCATGGTGATGACGTTTGTCAGGCACTGGATTTGTTGATTGGATTAGAGGGCAAAATAAAGGATAACGTTTACCATATTTCTTCGGGTAATACTATTTCTTTAGTAGGCTTAGCTTGTAAAATCCAAGCGGTTTATGAAAGTCGTTTTGGGATTAATTTGCCGATTTATAATATCCATGGATTGGTTGATTCGAAACACGTCAATGAAATGCCTCCTCAATTTATAATCAGTAATCAAAAGCTTCAAAAACTAGGTTTTTTGCCTCAAATGACTTTAGAAGAAGGTATTAATGAATTGTTTACCTATTTCGAAAAAGGATGAAATATTACAGAGGTTTGAAAAAAGAAAAGTCCCAAATAAATCAGGAAAGCAGCTCTGAATAAAGGCATGAAACTCTTTAAAATAAATACTCAGACTTTTCAGATTCGGAATTCCTATTTCGTCTTATTTTTATTTATTTCTACCCTATTATTTCAAACAACAGGTTTGAAATACATTTGGTCATTGTTGACAATTTCCACATTTGTCAATTTATCGGTATTAATTAGTCTTCTTTTTATTTCTTTTTATGTAATCCAAGGGACTTCATTTTCTGTAACAACTTGGAAGCTGTATTTAATACCATCCATCATGATTTTTTTGGGAATGGCGGCTAATATTATTTACTATTCTTTTCAAAACATTAAAATTATTACTCAATTAGCGAATACTTTACCCTGGTTGTTTTGTCTTTCTATTCCCTATTTTATTAAGAAGAAGGCGATTGATGTTAAGCAGCTATGGAAATGGTATTATTATTTTTTTGTGATCATTAATCTGTTGAGTTTGTTAGAATATTATTCTATTTACTTAGGTAACTTGAATTTCCAATACATAGAAACTCCTTATGGCCCATTTCTAATCAATAAGTTTTCATGGCTTTATATGATGCCAGATGGATTACCCCATTTTCGGTATTATGCTTGTTTTTATGAACCTGGAACATTGGCCATGTTTTTATTGCCAGCAATCTCATATGCCATTTTTTATAAAAAATACATTGGTCTGATTATATTATTGGGGGCATTTTATTTTACATTTTCCTTAGGCGGCATGATCAGTTTATTTTTATTGGCATTAGTCATCATCTTTATCAGTTTTGCAAAAAATAAGAAATTCTTAATCTGGTCTGTATTCATTACTATTATCATGGGCATCGTTGGCTGGTGGAATTTACAGGATCAATTCATAACAGAATATGAGCAAAAGGGAAATTCAAGCGAAGTAAGGCAGATAAGTTTTTTAAAGACTATTGAGAATATTCCAGTGATGTTAGTGAAATATCCTTTTGGAATAGAACAAGCAGAAACGACTAGTGGACTTGAAAAAAATGAAAATTATATTCCTGCTAATTTTATTGTAGGGTATTATATCAATACGGGAGGTTTTTTAGCCCTATTGGGGTATTTAGTAGCAACAATAATGACGCTAATGATTTCAATTGGGGCAGTACTGAAGGGTAATTTATTGAAGGAAGAAAAGGTCATTTTCTCATCGTTGATCGTATTATTCCCATTTATTTTTCAAAGAAGTACTATATGGGAAAGTGGATTGTTTGCCTTGATGTATGCTCCATCTTTATTACTTTATATGAATAAATACAAGAGGATATTTTAAATGCTGGAATACCAATTAATCATCCGTTAATTCATTTAATTGAAAATAATTAATTGAAATTCTAAGCTATTTCAACCTAATTTTATGCCCTTAATTAGTATCATAGTTACTACATTCAATCGGGAATTATTATTAAAAGAAACGATTCTATCCATATTGGCTCAAAGTGTAGTGGATTTTGAATTAATCGTTGTAGACAACTTTTCTAATTATGATTTTTTGAAATTGATAGACTCTTTTAATGATAAAAGAATTAAATCAATTCAAAACCAAAATAGTGGGATTATAGCGGTAAACAGAAATGTAGGCATCCAAGCTGCCCAAGGTAAATACCTCGCTTTTTGTGATGATGATGACTTATGGGAGCCTAATAAATTGGAGTTGCAGCTTCCATTTTTGGAATCAAATTCAGCTGATTTAGTGTATTCTGGAACACTTTTATTTAATGAAATGGGCATGAATAAAATACATTGTTATCAACCAGTGAAAACATTGTCCCAATTTTTTGGATATAATCCTGTTACTTTATCAAGTGTGATTTTGAGAAATTTGAATGATATATCATTTGATGAAAACAGAGTTTTCGCTGGGATAGAAGACTATACTTTATGGATCAATTTGTGGATGCGAGGGTTTAAGTTTCATATGATTGAAAAGCCATTAGTGAGATTTCGAGTTTCCAGTACCTCATTTAGCAGTGTTTCTAGATCAAATAATGAATACAAAATCATCAAGTTTAAAATGTCATTATTTGCAAGATTATTAAGTTGGAAAGAAAAACTAGTTTTGCTGTATTTTACGAGTTTCAGTATAGCTCGTTTTATCCTGTTGAAATTATTAAGCAGGTAATTTTTCAAGTATCGAATTAAAATTAGACACAACATTTTATGAAAATAAAAAGTAAGGTATTAGTCACTGGCGCGGATGGTTTTATAGGAAGCCATTTAGTGGAATTATTATTAAATGAAGGATACCAAGTAAAAGCATTTGTGTATTATAATTCATTTAATAGCTGGGGTTGGTTGGACACATTACCTAAAGAAAAATTGGCTCAAATTGAAGTAATTGCAGGAGATATACGTGACCCTAATGGAGTCAGAGTGGCCATGCAGGGTTGCCAAGTTGTTTTCCATTTGGCAGCTTTGATTGCGATACCATTTAGCTATCATTCTCCAGATTCTTACATCGATACTAATATCAAAGGGACGCTCAATGTAATTCAGGCAGCTAGGGATTTACAGGTAGAACGGATATTGGTCACTTCAACTTCTGAAGTATATGGGACAGCAAAATACATTCCTATCGATGAGAATCATCCGAGACAACCCCAGTCTCCTTACTCAGCTTCTAAAATTGGGGCTGATTGTATTGCTGAGTCATTTTATCGAAGTTTTGATCTCCCTATTACGATTGTTAGGCCGTTCAATACCTATGGCCCAAGACAATCTGCTAGAGCGGTAATTCCAACCATAATTACTCAATTGTTAAATGGTGTAGAAGAAATACAATTAGGAGATTTAACCCCGACCAGAGATTTATTGTACGTGAAGGATACGGTTTCTGGATTTTTAAAAATAAGTTTGTCGGAAAAGCTTATAGGGCAAGATTGTAATATAGCGACACAATCTGAAATTTCTGTTGAGGCAATGGCCAATGAACTAATTGCACAAATTAACCCCAACGCTAAAATTAAAGTTGACGAACAAAGGTTACGACCTGAGAAATCAGAGGTTTTTAGATTATACGGATCAAATCAGAAAATCAAGGAGAATACAGATTGGACTCTAAGCTATGACTTTAAAGAGGGAATAGCAGAAACAATTGAATGGTTCAGAATACCTGAAAATTTGAGTAAGTACAAACACGATTTATATAATATTTAAATATGAGTAAAAGAGCTATTATACTTGCTGGAGGGAAAGGTACTAGATTGAAACCATACACGATTTCTTTGCCAAAACCACTTGTTCCTATTGGGGATGTCCCTATTCTTGAAATCATCATTAGGCAGTTAAAAAAGGCAGGTTTTAATCATGTAACGTTGACCGTTAATCATATGGCTGAAATAATTCAGGCATATTTTGGAGATGGGAGTAAATGGGGAATAAAAATAGACTACTCATTGGAATTGAAACCCTTGAGTACGATGGGGCCGTTGACATTAATTTCAGATTTGCCGGAAGAATTTTTAGTGATGAATGGCGATATCTTGACCGATCTTAATTTTGAAGAATTTTATCAATCACATATTTCCAGTAAATCTAATTTTACGATTGCATCTTATTTAAGGAAAGATAAAGTTGAATATGGGGTATTAATTAGAAATGAAAATTCGGAACTCATTCAATTTCAAGAGAAGCCAGAAAATGATTATTTAGTTAGTATGGGGATATATATGATGAATAAGAAAAATTTGGAGTATATACCACATGATACTTTTTTTGGTTTTGACCATTTGATGAATGCGTTGATAGAACAAAAGCAATACCCAAGAATCCATGAGTTTAATGGATATTGGCTAGATATTGGCAGACCTGCTGATTATGAAAGAGCTGTTGAGGAGCATACAAAAATGACTTTTTTATGATGAAGCGGATTTTGGTGTCCGGTAGCTCTGGGTTTATTGGGAATAATTTATGTCAAGCATTGACTAAAGAGAATTACCAAGTTATTGAAATCCCTTCAAGTAAAGAATTTGATTTATGTGCTAGTGAAAAAGTTGAAAATCTTCCAGAAGTTGATGTTATCATACATTTAGCAGCGAAAAGTTATATTCCAGATTCCTTCAATAATCCTGGTTTTTTTTATCAGAATAATGTTTTATCAACATTAAATTTATTGGAGAAATCTAGAAGGGATAAGGCGAAGTTTATTTTGTTGAGTACTTATGTGTATGGCAACCCACAATACTTACCCATTGACGAAAATCATCAAAAAAATCCTTTAAACCCTTATACGCAATCGAAAGTAATATGTGAGGATCTTTGTCAAGCATATGCTAGGGATTTTGGATTGCATTCAATCATATTGAGGCCATTTAATGTATATGGACCAGGACAATTAAGTTCTTTTCTAATTCCTTCCATTATTAGCCAGTTGCAAAATGAAGAGATTTTTCTCCAAGATTCTCGCCCGAAGCGCGACTATGTATTTATTGATGATTTGGTAGAAGCCATTTTATTGTCAATAGATTTAGAAAAAGAAGGTTGTAATATTTACAATGTGGGCACAGGTTTATCTTATTCTGTGGGAGAACTAGTAGAAATGTTAGCTAATATTTCTAAATCGACTTCTAAAATAAGATATGCCAATGTGGAGCGAAAAGGAGAGGTATTAAATACCGTTGCCGATATTACAAAAATCAATAAAGAATTAGGGTGGAAACCCAAAGTAGATTTATATGGAGGATTAATAAGAATTATTAATTCAACCAAGAATAATTAAAGGAATACATGATGTCGCAGATGAATAAAAATGTGATTATTTTTTTGGGGAATGCAAGAGATTTTCACGCTATTGATTGGTATAGGATGATTAAGAAAATTTGTCATGATAGACCAGTTTTATTTGCTACTGATTTAATTGAATCTGAAGGACATAGAAAATTAGTTGAAGAAGAGGACCATATTATTCGCTTAGTAATTATAGATAAGCTATTATTAAATGGACAAACATCATTTGGCAATGTTTGGAGGAATATAATTAAGCTTTTATTTTTTCCACTTCAAGTCATTAAACTTAAAAGATTAGCAAAACAATACCCCAATGCCATCTTTCATGCACATACCATGTATTATCTTTTTATTGGTTGGTTAGCTAATATTAAATATATAGGGTCGCCTCAAGGTGCTGAAATTCTAATTCGACCTTTTGAATCAAAATTATATCATTATTTTTCAACGAAAGCACTTTTAGCTGCAGAGCATATCATTGTAGATTCAATAAATTTAAAAAATGGGATTAGGAATCTTTGCGGGAAAGAATCGGATGTAATTCAATATGGGATTGATGTTTCAGGTATTCAATCCATTGTTTCAGAAAGTTCTTCCAGAGAGCTAATTGTTTCAATTCGTGCCCTTTATCCATTATATAGAATTGAGGAAATTTTGGATGGGAGAGATAAAAGTTCGTCAAAACCTCCCATTGTTATGTTTTATCCGTTTTGGGAGCAGCATTATAAAGACATCATTCTTGCAAAATTAAAACCAACGGATATCCATTTGGGTAGATTACCCTCAAAGAATGATATTTACCAAGTCTTGTCAAACTGTAAAATGGCAATTTCAATCCCTATGAGTGATTCATCACCTAGAAGTGTATATGAATCCATCTTTTGTGGGTGTTGTATCGTAGTTACGTACAATCCTTGGATTGAAAGTGTTGCACCTTGCATGCGAGAAAGAATTTTTGTTGCTGATTTAAATGATCAAGATTGGTTTGATAAAGCACTTGATTATTCAAATGAAATTGTAAAAAAACCGTATTTACCTTCGAAAGAAGCATTGGATTTATTTGATCAGGAGTGTTCTATGAGATTAGTTGCTAAAAAATATTATAATTTTCAAGAATAGATGTGTGGAATAATAGCGATTAGTTCGCCAAAAAATTGCCAGTTTGATGTGAATGATGCCATTCAAGCTATTCACCACCGAGGGCCAGATGATGACGGTATATTTCAATCCAAAGAGGGAGATGCTCATTTAGGCCAAGTTCGACTTTCCATCATTGATTTAAGTGCTGCAGGGCATCAGCCCATGCAGGATTCGTCAGGGAGATATTTGATGACTTATAATGGCGAAGTATATAATTTTCTAGAACTTAAAACCAATTTGGAATCAACCTTCGGACCTATAGCTTGGAAATCAAGTTCTGATACGGAGGTGATTTTGGAAGGATTTGCTAGAGAAGGTTATCGCTTTTTATCCCAATTGAATGGAATTTTCGCTTTAGCGATATATGATCAAGAGGCTAGAGAATTACACGTTTTGCGTGATCCTATAGGGATTAAACCTTTGTATTTTTCTGCCCAAGGAGACTCCGTGTTTTTTTCTTCTGAAGTGAAAGGTTTACTAGCATTTAAAAATTTGAAAAGAACCGTTAGGAAGCAATCGTTAGTAGAACAACTGGCCTTTATGTACGTTCCAGAACCTTATACCATGTATGAGGAGTTTCTGAAAGTTCAGCCAGGAATATATCATCGATATGTTGAAGGCAAACTAGTTGATTCCAAACCTCTTTTTAGTCATTTACAATCTCCTATCAGTCAATCCTCAGAAGAAGTCCTGACGGAGCAATTGCACGCAACCTTAGAAAAAGCCGTTAGAAGACAGCTGATAGCCGATGTCCCTATTTCACTTTTCTTAAGCGGTGGATTAGATTCCTCTTCCATTGCGTTTGAAGCAGCTCAGGCAAAAGCGAATATCCAATCAGCTTATACGATTTCATTTTCTGAGGAAGATAATGCTCTAGATGGTCAAAGCTCGGATTTGCATTATGCAGGCTTAATGGCCAAGAAGTTGGGTTTGAAATTACATATCATTCAAGCGGAATCAGAGTTTTTAGGTTTGTTACCCACCTTACTGGATTTCATGGAAGATGGCATTTCTGATCCGGCAGCCATCAATACTTTTTTGATTTGCCAAAGTGCTAGAAAAGATGGAGTGAAAGTGATGTTAAGCGGACAAGGTGCCGATGAATATTTGGCAGGTTACCGTCGCTATATGGCTGAAAAAATGATTTTGGATATGTCTACTTTGACTAAGAAGACATTAGCCAATTTGGGCAGTATATTGCCATCTAATTTATCTGGGAAATTTAGCACCACTTACAGAAGATTTAAAAAATTGGCTAAAGCAGCGGGGCAACCCTCCCATGAACGCGTAGCCAGCTATTTTATGTGGGGAGGAGGAGAACAGATTAAGTCCTTGTTTGTGGATCAGCAAGTGGAAAAACCTGGACAGGACTTAGTGGAATTTTTGGATCAACATGCCCATTTGGATGCCGTCTCATCCATGTTGTTAGCCGATCAACAATTTGATTTGCTGGCATTGAATTTATCTTATACGGATAAAATGAGCATGGCGGTAGGACTGGAAGTTCGTGTGCCATTTTTGGATTTTGAAATGGTGCAATTGATGAATTCGATTCCGAGGGAACTCATGCTGAAAAACGGGCAGCAGAAATATATTTTAAAGAAAGCTATGGAGCCCTATTTGCCTAAAGAGGTGATATATCGTGAAAAAGCAGGATTTGCTCTTCCCATTCGATCATGGTTTTCCAAAAGAAGTGCTTTCATAGATCATTATTTTGATCTACAGAGATTAGAAACTCAGGGGATATTTCGTCCAAAACAAGTACAACAACTATTAAACGAACAATTTTCTGGGAAGGAAGATCATTCGTATTTATTATTTTCGATGCTTTGTCAGCAAATATGGCTCGACAAGCAAGGCATATAAACTTCATTTTATGAGTAATACTAATTATCAGATTTGTACGAATTGTGTCATGGATACTTCTGACACCCAAATCGTATTTGATGAAAAAGGAGTTTGCGATCACTGTAACACCTATTATACCCACACCTTACCTCATTGGGATACTGGAGAAAAGGGGATGAAAGAGCTACAAAAAGTGGTAGAAAAAATAAAAAAAGAGGGAGAAGGAAAAGACTTTGATTGTATCATAGGAATGAGCGGAGGTATTGATAGTTCTTATTTAGTTTATGTAGCTAAAGAGATATTAGGATTAAGACCTTTGGTATTTCACGTAGATGCAGGCTGGAATTCACAAATTGCTGTGAATAATATCGAACGTATTGTAGATCATCTCAAGCTGGATTTATATACAGAAGTGATTGATTGGGAAGAAATGAAAGATCTCCAATTATCCTACTTTAAGGCTGGGGTTCCTCATATTGATACCCCACAAGACCATGCTTTTTTTGCCACGATGTACAATTTTGCATCCAAGTATAAGGTGAAGTATATATTGACAGGAGCTAATTTCTCCACGGAGTGCATCCGTAACCCGATTGAATGGATGTATTATCAATCCGATGTTATTCAGTTGAATGATATCCATCAAAAATTTGGCAGAAAGCCTTTGAAAAAGTATCCGTTGACAAGTATCCTTTGGCATAAATTATTTTTGCCTTATTTAAGGGGGATTAAAGTCATTAAGCCACTGAATTATGTGCCTTACATTAAAACGGAGGCCATGCAATTATTGCAAGATAAGTTTGGCTGGCAACCTTATCCTCAAAAGCATTTTGAGTCTAGATTTACGAAATTCTATGAGAGCTATTGGTTGCCAAAGAAGTTTGGTTATGATGTTCGAAGGGTTCAATATTCTAGTTTGATTGTGACTGGGCAAATGAAACGCGATGAAGCTCTCGAAAAACTGAAAGATAGTCCTTTTGACCCATCTATGATTCAACATGATTTTGAATACATAGCGAATAAATTGGGAATCCCAACGGAGGAACTGCAAGGATATTTCGATGCACCTAATAAGACTTATAAGGATTATAAATCGCAAGAAAGCATTTATAAAATAGGTGCCAAATTGTTTAAAATGTTGGGGATAGAAAAAGCAGGGAAAAGATAAAATGGATCTTAATAAAAAGGCTAAAATAGGAATAGTGAATTATGGATCTGGAAATATTTTTTCCATTTCTAATATTTATAAAAAGGGGAATATTGACTTTTTTATTTCTTCAGAGCCCAAGGAATTGGCCAAAGCGAGTCATTTAATATTACCAGGAGTAGGGGCATTTGATGAAACCATGAAAACATTGAATGATTCAGGCTTAAAAGTATTTTTGGACGAAATGGTTTTAGGGGAGCAGAAGCCGATTCTAGGCATATGTGTAGGGATGCAATTATTAGCAGAAAATAGTGAAGAAGGTAATCTCCAAGGATTCGGTTGGATTAAAGGTAAAGTGAGGAAATTTGATGAATCGGTATTTAAGCAAAAGCCTTATTTGCCTCATTTAGGTTGGAATACTGTCAATATTCAACAAGAGCATTCTATTTTTAATCAGGTAGACCCCGAAGAGGGATTTTATTTTTTGCATAGTTATTATTTTGATTGTCATAACACACAAGATATCTTAAGTACTACCGACTACGGAATTTCATTTGCATCTGCTGTACACCATGAAAATGTCTATGGGATGCAATTTCATCCAGAGAAGAGTCATCAAAACGGTATCAATATTTTTTATAATTTTTCTCAAGTATAAATATGCTAAGACCTCGGATCATACCTTGTCTTTTAATTCGAAATAAAGGCTTAGTTAAAACGGAAAAGTTTAAAGAAGGGAAATATGTAGGAGACCCATTAAATGCGGTTAAAATATTCAATGAGAAAGAGGTAGATGAACTCATGGTATTGGATATTGATGCCTCAGCAGAGCAACGAGAGCCAGATTTTGAGTTGATTCGCATGTTGGCGATGGAGAGCCGGATGCCATTGTGTTATGGAGGAGGAGTAAGTACGATCGAACAAGTAAAAAAGATCATTTCTTTAGGGATAGAAAAGGTAGCCATAAGTTCCGCTGCTGTTGAAAACCCCGAAATTATTCAATCCATGGCTCATGCGGTTGGTTCACAGAGTATTGTGGTGGTCATTGATGTAAAAGCCAAAGGTTTATTTGGCAAACAAGAGGTGGTAACCTTGAATGGAAAAAAATCACATGGTCTTTCTCCTGTTGAATTTGCTAAAAAATGCCAAGACTTGGGGGCCGGAGAAATTGTGATTAATTCGGTGGACCGTGATGGGATGATGTCGGGTTATGACATCAAACTAATTAGAGAAATGCGTAAGCAACTAACCTTACCCATGACGGTGATTGGGGGAGCCGCATCCTTAGATGATCTTTCCAATTTAATGAAGGAGTTTGGGGTCATAGGTGCAGCGGCAGGTAGTCTATTTGTTTTTAAAGGGAAATACAAGGCGGTATTGATCAATTACCCTAATAAGTTGGAGAAGAAGGAAGTTTTAAAAGCCGGATTATAGCATGGTAAATGATAAATTAGCGACTTTCAGTTTAACAAATAACTTTAATTTAATCAGGATTTTTGCAGCAATCCAAGTTGCATTGGCTCATTCTGCATCACATTTGGAGGTTAAATTACCTTCTGGCTTTGAGGTACTATCATTGTTTCCTGGTGTACCTATTTTTTTTACAGTATCGGGGTTCTTAATTTCTAACTCATTTTATCGTAACCCGAGTTGGAAAGAATATTCTATCAATCGAATAGTTCGAATTTTCCCTGGTCTTTGGTTTTGCTTCATCATATTGCTTTTAGGTTTATTTGCTACCAGAGTTTTAACTTTCGATACACTGTTTTCAAGTTACTTTTGGCGTTGGGTACTTTGTCAAATAAGTTTTTTTCAATTTTATACGCCTGATTTTTTAAGAACTTGGGGTGTTGGAGCGCCTAATGGAAGTTTGTGGACTATTCCAGTGGAAATTCAATTTTATGTCTTTTTGCCATTTATTTATTTTGTACACAAGCAATTATCCAAAAGAAATTGGCTAGTTTTCTGTTCTTTTTTGATTGTAGCCGTTTTATTTCTTAATTATTTTTATCGGACATTAGACGTCAATCTGATGTTTGCTAAATTATATCATATTACGCTTGCGCCCTTTTTAGCCTATTTTCTACTCGGGTATTTTAGCTTTATTTTTTGGAAGCATATTCGAAAATGGGTTGAAGGAAAATTCTTGATTTGGGCAATCATTTATGGAGTTTACATAGGGCTTGTTTATTTTAAATTGGGGCTATATGATGGCTCATATTATCCCAATTTTTTTGGTTGGATATCCAATGTATTTTTATCCATGTTAGTTTTATCAGCAGCTTTTTCAAACGGAACTTTATCAGACAAAATTCTTAGAGGGAATGACCTCTCTTATGGGATATATTTATATCACATGGTGGTTGTAAATATTTTAATAGACTTAAAAGTGACTAGTAATAAGTTATTATTAGCCCTATCTATTACGTTTATTCTTGCCTATTTATCATGGAAATTGGTCGAGAAGCCTTGTTTAAGTTTAAAGTCAACATGGAAAAAAGTTATTCTCAACTAGTTCGGTTACATACACTATGCTTCAAATAATTCAAGATTTAAAAAAGGGAGATACCCTCTTAGAAGAAGTTCCTGCACCCATGGTCAGGAAAGGAGCTGTTTTGATCAAAACAAGACGTTCATTAGTTTCATTAGGGACTGAAAAAATGCTCGTGGAGTTTGGGAAAGGGAATCTCATTTCAAAAGCAAGGCAACAACCCGATAAGGTAAAACAGGTTTTAGATAAAATTAAAACGGAAGGCTTAATGCCAACCTTGGAAGCTGTTTTTAATAAATTAGATGAACCTTTACCTCTTGGGTATTGCAATGTGGGTGAGGTGGTTGCTGTGGGAGAAGGAGTAAAAGATTTTGCCATAGGCGATCGAGTGGCCAGCAATGGGCATCATGCCGAAGTGGTGTGTATTCCACAAAATTTAGTTGCCAAAATCCCAGATAATGTCAGTGATGAAGAAGCAGCGTTTACTGTCATAGGTTCAATTGGCTTACAAGGAATTCGCCTAATTAATCCAAGCTTTGGAGAAACAGTGGTTGTAATCGGATTAGGTCTAATCGGCCTGATTACAGCAGAATTACTTTTGGCCAATGGTTGCCAAGTGATTGGTTTTGATTTTGATATTCAGAAAGTTGAATTAGCCCAAAAGAAAGGGGTACATGCCTTCCAATCCAATCATACGGATGTGGTGAAAACGGTCGAGTCCCTAACCCATCAAGTGGGAGCTGATGCTGTTATTATTACCGCCTCCACCAAAAGTGACGAGGTCATCAGTCAAGCTGCTCAAATGAGCCGAAAGCGAGGTAAAATAGTTCTAGTTGGAGTCATCGGATTGGATATTCAACGCGCCGACTTTTTCAAAAAAGAACTAAGCTTTCAAGTTTCTTGCTCGTATGGTCCTGGAAGATATGATGAAGATTATGAACAGAAGGGTGTAGACTATCCCATCGGCTATGTTCGTTGGACAGAAAAGAGAAATTTTGAAGCCATATTGACTGCATTAGCTACCAAAAGATTACAAGTAGCTGATTTAATTACAGAGCGAGTTCCTTTGGCGGATTATTTGCAGATTTATAATAAAATGGGAGGAGGCTCCATCGCCTCTATTTTAGAATATACTGACACCATTGATTGGAATCAGACGGTCGTTTCTGGTAAGGCTTATGTCGCTCAAAAGTCATCAGGGGTAATTGGCATTATTGGGGCGGGGAATTTTACTAAAATGACGATGATGCCCGCCTTGAAAAATAGCGGAGCTCAGTATAAATATATTTCTAGTGCTGGGGGACTGACAGCTAAATCGTTGGCCAATAAATATGGGTTTGAATTTAGTACCACAGACTACCACCAAATATTACAGGATGAAGAAGTAGACTTGGTTTTAATCACAACCAGACATGATGCACATGCCCAGATGGTGAAGGAATCATTGCAAGCTGGCAAACACGTTTTTGTAGAAAAACCGTTAGCTATCAACGATGAACAATTGGAAGACATCAGACAAGTCTATCAATCACTAGAAGCGTCTTTGACCTTAACCGTTGGATTTAATCGCAGGTTTTCTCCCTTTGTTAGACAAGCAAAAACATTGCTAGGAGGAAGTACAGATTCGTTGAATATCATTGCAACGATGAATGCAGGCTTTATTCCTGCCGATGTATGGGTTCAAGACTTGCAAGTTGGAGGTGGAAGAATTGTAGGGGAAGCATGCCATTTTATCGATTTGATGGTGTATTTAACAGGAAGCAAAGTGGCAGAAGTGACCATGAGCGCTTTAGGCAAAAATCCAACGGAACAGACCGATAATGCGATTATTACCTTGAAATTTGAGAATGGATCGCAAGGGGTTATTAATTATTTTGCAAATGGCAGTAAGGCATATGCCAAAGAGCGGATAGAAGTTTATTCACAAGGGAGAACATTAATTGTAGATAATTTTAGAAAGCTTAGTGCTTATGGATTTAAGGGTTTTAGTTCCATGGGTGGAACTTTAGATAAAGGTCATAAAGACCAATTTAAAGGGTTGATAGAAAGTGTCAAGCAAGGTAAAGGGCCATTAATCCCATTTGATGAAATTTATAACACAACAAAAGCTTCCTTCGCTGCATTAAAGAGTTTACGTGAAGGAACTTGGATTACCGTTTAGTATGAAAATAGATTTAATAGCAGGCGCAAGACCGAATTTTATTAAAATTGCATCCATCATCCATGCGATTAAGCAGGCACAAGCGCAAAAACTAAATATTCAATTCCGATTGATTCATACAGGTCAGCATTTTGACCGAAATATGAGTGATTCGTTTTTTGAGCAATTGAATTTACCTGAACCTGATGTAAATCTAGGCGCAGGTGGGGGAACCCAAGCGGAGCAAACCGCTAAAATTATGATGGGTTATGAAAAGCTCCTACTAGAAGAGACTACGGACTTATGTTTGGTGGTAGGAGATGTGACTTCCACCATGGCATGTGCCATTGTAGCCAAAAAATTACAAATTAAAGTCGCTCACGTGGAGGCAGGTATTCGTTCACATGACATCAGTATGCCTGAAGAAGTAAATCGATTATTGACAGATAGTATCAGCGATTATTTTTTCACTACTTCTGAGGTAGCTAATGAAAATCTTAGAAAGTCAGGGATATCAGATGATCGGATCTTTTTTGTTGGTAATACGATGATTGATACCTTATTGTTGAACCAAGCTAGGTTTATAAAGCCAGAAGTTTGGGATCAGCACCATCTTGAAAAAGGGAAGTATTTGGTAATGACATTACATCGTCCAGCCAATGTGGATGAAGAAAGTAAGTTAAAAGAATTAATTGATCAAATAGTGATTCATTCGAATCAATTGCCTTTGATATTTCCAGTGCATCCTCGTACGAAACAAATATTGAATCGATTAGAAGTAAACTATGATTCTTTAATTCAAATAGATCCAATGTCTTATTTAGAGTTTAATTATTTGGTTAAACATGCTAAAGCGGTCATTACTGATTCGGGTGGAATTACCGAAGAGACTACCATGATGGGAGTACCTTGCATGACATTGAGAAATAATACAGAAAGACCCGAAACGATTAGTCTGGGAACGAATGAATTGTTAGGTGTTAATCCCAAAGCAATAGCTCCTGCTCTAGAAAAGTTGTTTCGAGGAGATTGGAAAAAGGGTGGAATTCCTCCTTTATGGGATGGCAAAACAGGAGAGCGCATTATACAAAAGTTGATTCAATTAGGTTAGCATAATGTGGCGTAAAATTACTTTACTATTTCATACGATTAAGTTCTTAAAACCGACCCAGCTGATTGGTCGGTTTATTCATTTTTTACCAAGAAGTATTCGAGAGGTATCTATACATCCTAAAATCGATACTGATACTTCTTATCAAGGGTTTATAGCTAAACAATCCTTTACTCAAGATCTGGATTGTTTTACCTTCTTATCCGAGACCAATTGTTTGTCATCTATAGGCTGGGATCATCCTGAGGTGTCTAAATTGTGGAGATATAATCTACATTATTTTGATTTTATCAATAGTTCTTATGTAGAGGAAGATTCAAGAGTTCAAAAAGAACTGGATCTGATACATCAGTGGATTGATGAAAACCCATTTGGGAAAGGAACAGCCTGGGAGCCATATCCTAGCTCTTTGAGAATCATCAATTGGATAAAATGGCATTGGCGAACAAAATTGTTGACAGACAAAGCGCTGACCAGTCTTTGGAATCAAGTACGGTATTTAGGTGATAGACCTGAATACCATCTTTTGGGCAATCACTTATTCATTAATGCCAAAGCATTGATATTTGCGGGGGTGTTTTTTAAAGGATTAGAGGCTCAGAAATATTTGAATCAAGGTCTAGAGATACTTAACCAGGAGTTGAATGAGCAGTTTTTAGAAGACGGAGCACATTTTGAATTGAGCCCAATGTATCATGCTTTAGGGATGGAGGATTTATTGGATCTATTTGCGATTTGCCATGCAAACATACCAACTTTCCCTAGGAGTGAGGTAGCTCAAAAAATTCAATTGGGATTTACCTGGTTACAACTCATGTCTTATGCTCATGGAGAATTGGCTCATTTTAATGATTGTGCCAATGGTATAGCCCCAAGATTGGATCAATTGGAACCTTTTGCCTTCGATTTGGGGATTCAAGTCAATAAAATGGAGGGGGAGGCCACTACAAGATTATTAAAGTCATCAGGTTTTTTTGTTTCTGCCAGTAAGGAATTTAAGATGATAGCTGATGTTGGGGAAATTGGCCCAACATATTTGCCAGGACATGCACATGCTGATACATTATCCTTTGAATTAGCTTTACATGGAGAACGTGTCATTGTTAATTCAGGAACTTCCCTGTACGGTCTGAGCCAAGAAAGGCTAAGGCAGCGAAGTACCAGCGCGCATTCAACGGTGGAAATTAATGGAGAAAACTCATCTGAAGTATGGTCAGGATTTAGAGTGGCACGTCGTGCTGAACCGATGGATTTGGATTGGAATCAAGAAGGAGTTGATTTTACACTTGCTTGTTCGCATACAGGTTATCAACGATTTTCAAAAGATATAATTCATCGAAGGACTTGGACTAAGCAAGGGGTAATTTTGACCGTTAAAGATCAGATCTTTGGTAAAATAGCAAGTGCAAAAGCTAGGTATTTTCTTCATCCAGAAATAACCGTTAGGGAAGAAGATCAAGTGCTTTATTTGGATAAAAATGGTAAAAATTTAGCTGTATTGAAAGCTTCAGATGGTATTAATGACATACCAATCATACAGAAAAAATCAAGCTATCACCCTATATTTGGACTTTCGGTTCCTACTATTTGCTTGGAAATAGCATTGCCAGAGTCTCAAGAAATAATTTTGAATGTAACATTTTAAGCACTTGAAAAGAATTGTCTATTTAACGTTTTACTTTGAACCGGATTTGTGTGCAGGATCTTTTAGGAATAGTCCTTTAGCCAAGGTTTTGGCAGAAAAGGTAAAGGAGGATAGTGTGGTAGAAGTTTATACCACCATGCCCAATCGATACGATACCTACCATGCTGAGGCGAGTGCATATGAAGAAAGAGGTAATTTGATTATTCATCGAATAGCTTTGCCAGCTCATGAAAGTGGGATGATGGATCAAATAAAATCTTTTTATACGTATTTTAAAGAGGTTATTAGGTTAAACAAAGGGCAAAAAGCGGATTTAATATTTGCTTCTTCTAGTAGACTTTTTACTGCTTTTTTGGGATATGTTTTATCGATCAAGCATAAAAAACCGTTGTACTTGGACATTAGGGACATATTTGTGGATACGATTAGTGATGTTATTAAATCTCCCATCATTAAATTATTTATGTTGCCCGTGTTAAAGCTTATTGAGTATCAAACCTTCTCCAATGCCGTACACATTAATTTAATTAGCGGGGGATTTAAGACATATTTTCAGCAATTTAAGGGCGTAGAGTTTTCGGAATTCACGAATGGGATTGACGATGAATTTTTACAAGTGAAACCGAATCCTGTAAGCTTAAGAAAGGAACACAATGCAGTAAAGACAATTGTTTATGCTGGGAATATTGGAGAGGGGCAAGGTCTTCATAAAATTATACCTCAAGCTGCAGTGATGTTAGGAGAAGGATATCAATTTATCATCATTGGAGATGGAGGCGCAAAGGGCAAGTTATTGTCGGAATTACAAAAAAGGCATGTAACCAATGTAGAACTAAGAAAGCCGATACAAAGGAATTTGTTAATTGAAGAGTACCAAAAAGCAGATTATTTATTCCTTCATTTGAATGACTTAGATGCGTTTAAAAAAGTGTTACCCAGTAAAATCTTTGAATTGGCCACGTTTGATAGTCCCATGATTGCGGGTGTTTCTGGCTATGCTAAAGAGTTCATTGAGAAGGAAATTACTTGTTCATTTGTTTTCTCTCCTTGTGATGTGGAGGCTATGGTTCGAGGCGTGAAAGAATTCAATGAAGGTAAAGAAATAGACCGAAAGGAGTTTTTCAGCAAGTATAATAGAGATAATATTAACCACGCCATGGCGGAATCAATCATTCAATATTTGTGAAAATATTTATAACGGGCGCTTCTGGATTTGTAGGAAAAAATGTCATGGGGAGCCTTGCGCCTACACATGAATTCTATGTTTTTGACCGAGAGAATTTCAATGTTGAATCCGATGTTGTTCTTCATTTAGCTGGGAAAGCACATGATCTTAAAAAGGTCAGTGAGCCTAATGAATATTATGCCGTCAATACAGAATTGACTAAGCAGGTTTTTGATTCATTTTTGAAATCAACAGCGTCTACGTTTATATTTATGAGCTCAGTTAAAGCTTCTGCGGATGCTGTGGAAGGTATTTTAACGGAGGAGGTACTTCCTAATCCTCAAACACATTATGGGAAAAGTAAGCTTTTGGCAGAGGAATATATACTAAGTCATGCTATTCCAGATGGGAAAAGAGTCTATATCTTGCGACCGTGTATGATTCATGGTCCAGGAAATAAGGGAAATTTGAACTTGTTATTTGAGGTAGTTCGCCGAGGAATTCCTTGGCCTTTAGGAGCATTTAGTAATCACCGTTCTTTTTGTAGTATAGATAATTTAGTATTTGTCATTCAAGAACTAATTGACAGAAAAGATATACCATCAGGGATTTATCAAGTAGCGGATGATGAGTCGCTATCAACGAATGAATTAATCCAATTAATGGCTCAATCTGCAGGGAAGCAAGCATCCATTTGGAATTTGCCTAAAGCAATTATTTCTAGAATGGCCCAATTGGGAGATTGGATTCATCTGCCTTTAAATTCAGAAAGATTGACAAAATTAACCGAGAGCTATGTGGTCAGTAATGAAAAAATTACTCAAGCTATTGGGAAAAATATGCCATTAAGCTCTCGTGAAGGGATATTGAAAACATTGACCTCATTTTCACAATCTTCAATATAGCTTAGAATAAGCTATATTTGATACCTATGCTTCCGCCGAGTGTATTCTTCACTCGACTACCTTCATCATATCCGAATTGAAGGTTTAAATTACATTGATCATTCAGTATTTTTTGCAAAGAAATTATACCTGAAAACTGGGATATGAAATCACTTTCAGATAGCCTCGGGGCTACATGATTTCTTGGGCTAGCATAGAAAGAGCTAGAAAGTCGTGATTGCCAAAATGTGGTATTATTAATTCTTCCTGAGAGGCCAATGTAAAACGATTTTACAGCATTTAACGTAAAATTTAATCCTCCGCCTTGCTGACTTTCACTGTCAATGATGATCAAAGGCGTTCCAATCCCCTTTCCTCCATATTGCCAGCTTCCACAGCCATTGTTGAAATAGGATTCAATTTCGGATTGATGGGGATCTTTGATTTTGAAAAATTCGGCTAAGCCTGAAATATAATTACCTTGGTTGGCCGTGTATAAATATTCCAAGGTAATCCTATCAATGAAGCTCCCCGTCTTATTTTTGAAGGAAATTCCAGTTAATCCATCATTAATTTGGGTCAAAGCAAATCCTCTCCCTGTTTCATAGGCAGATTGCTTATAGATTAAAATCTCTCCCCAATGTGGATGAAATTTGATAGCCAAATCAAATGAACCTAGATGATTTCCAAATTGGTTACCCAAATCGTCATAAGTGGCTGTTGAATCAGGTTTTATGAGTTCTCGATCTTTTAAAACAGTGACAACATAAAAATAGGTGTCTAAATGACTAGGATAAAAGTCTGTTTTATTGCCAGTTTTAACCTTGGCTTCTCCAGCCCATATGACTTGATGATTGATTCCTGCAAATACATTAATGAATCCATCTTGTCGCCCGAATCGACCATAGAGACTTTTTTGGTGTAAAAAACCATGGATGGTGGGACCTTGGTTATCCATCCAACCATGAGAAAATGTCATATGGACCCCTAACCAGCCTTTAAATAAGTTAAGGTAATCCCTGGTGCCAATTTGAACCTTTGGGATGGGAAGTGCATTGCCAGACCATGCATAAAATCCACCAGACAGCGTGGAATCCCCTAAACCATAGATCTCTTTTCTCCTTCCAGCCCATAATTCCCATTTCCCACTTCTACCACTTATATAGGCTTGTGTTAAGCCAAATTCATTTTGTTTGCCTCCCCATCCTGTGGCTTCTAGCTCATATTTCCAATCGGATTTTTTCTTCAAATGGTAATTCTTCCCTGACCAAGCCCTAATAACTGCCCCTGGGTTTTCCATGGGAACTTGACCATATTGTAAACTTCTTATCCAAAATGGTGTAGTACCTACATTAGAAGCTAAAAATTGAGCTTCTATGCGGGCATGAATGGTTGTATCCACTCGACCGATTAATGGGAAATGTTGGAGTAGTAAAATTCCCCCAAATAGTAAATTGGGGATACAATAAAAGGCGATTCTTCTTAATTGGAGCATTTACTTAGTTGTCCAAATGGTAATTGAAATAAGACAATAAAAGGAGAAATGTCAAAGTTTGAAGGGCCTAATTATTTAATGGTAAATTCAAAGGATGAATGCTGTTCGATGATACGAGATTTAAGTCCTATTTTTTATAAGAATGCCTTTATATGGATTTTGAGCGGAGTATTTGTTTTTATGATGTAAATTTGAAAATTAATAAAATATAAAATTGAATGAATTTTAAGCATTGGTTGATTACACAAATAGCCTCAGAGGCGTCAATTGCAGAGGAAGAGGTTGATTGTGACGTGCCATTTGAACATTTTAATTTAGATTCATTGTCCATTGTTTCCATATCTTTTGAAATGGAAAGCGTATTTCAGTTGGAAAATGTAGATCCTTCCTTATTTTCGGAGTTTAATACGATAAATAAACTCTGTGTATGGATGGAAAATCAACAATAAAATGGAACCCCTTTGCTCCTGATTATTTTAATGATCCCTATCCGATTTATGCCCTTTGTCGGCAGCATAACCCTATCCAGAAAGACAGTTTTGGGAATATTTTGTTGTTTAGATATCGTGATATTGCGCCCATTTTAGATTCGACGGACTTTGAGGTAAGTAGTTTGGCAACTTATTTCGAGAGTAAAGAAAGCTATATTTTTAAGAATAGTCCTCAATGCCCTTTCCTTGCTAAAACTACGAGTAAATGGTTAATGTATCTAAATGGAGACATACACCGAAAGCTAAGAATTGCATTAGGAAAAGTATTGTTCAGCTATGATTTTGATCGTTTGATTCAAGAGGCTGTAAAAGATAGTGTGAATCATTTCCAAGATTATCAGGAATTAGATTTAGTGGATTTTTCTAAGTACTTCATTTTTCAAATTCTAAAGCAATTTATTGGACTCAAAGATTTTGCTAGCTTTGAAAAAGTTGTTGAGTACTCTAATTTGGCTGCTAGAAGTCAGGATATTTTTGTTTCTAAACAAATGTATTTAGAAATCAACCAATGTTTTTTGTGGGGGAAAGGTCTTTTTTCTGAAACAGGTTTTAAAGCCAAATTAGTGAAAGAATTGGAAGGGTTTGAATTCGAAGAGGATGATTATTATTCCATATTGGCTGTGACTTTAATGGCTTTTTTTGAGACTTCAAAAGATAATTTGTCCTTTACTCTATACTATGTTTTGTCAAATCCTCAATTAATAGATTTTATTGTTAATGCGGATGCAAAAGAAATCAAATGGGTAACGGAGGAGTTTATACGTTTCAATTCTCCACTTCAGTTTACCATCAGGAAAAACAAAACGGATGTCATTGTTGAAGGTCAACATTTTGCTGCAGGTACGAGATTTGTTTTGGGAATTGCTAGTGCCAACCGAGATGAGGAAATATTTGAATCGCCAGAAGAAATTTTACCGGATAGACAAATTAATCCACACCTAGCTTTTGGAGCAGGAACACACCTCTGTTTAGGGGCCTTGATCGCTAGAAAAGAAATGGAATTTGGACTTAAACCTATGGTAGAGTTCCTTCAAAAATTTAATATTGATTCAACACAACCTTTGGAATGGGGGAATCAAATATTTATGAGGACTTTAGAGAGAGCTATGGTTAAAATGTATTAATATGGCTCAAATTGGACTTTTTTCAAGTGTTCTTTATATACTCTTCACCATTTGTTTTAGTTTTATTTTTAAAAAACAGGTTTGGAAAGCTCTTTTAGTCGGCTCCATGCTTACGATCGGTATTTTTATGCCATTAACCTTGTTTTTTTTCTTAGTAGGAAGCGGCATTACCTATTGGATGGGAAATAAAATTCAATCTTCATTTCCTTGGATAGGATTAGGAATCGGTATTCTCATAGGATTTTTGATCGTATATAAACTAAAAGAATCTTGGATTGATCACATCAATTTACTGGAAGTAAATTTTTGGGAGAATACGGGCATTTGGCAAATTGTGGGTTTAAGTTTTTTTGTTTTCAATGCCGTAAGTTATTTGATGGATATTAGAAGAAGGTTTATCAAGCCAGCTGATTCATTTTTTAAATTAATGCTCTATTTACTCTATTTCCCCACCTTACATGCTGGCCCCTTACACAGATTCAGCTATTTAAATGAGCAGTTTGATCAAGCTAACATATCCGAAAAGTCATTTAGTAATGGAATGCGACTCATATTATGGGGACTGTTCAAGAATTTTGTATTGGCTCAACGATTAAATCAATTACTAATCACATTAAGAGGGAGTGAAATAGGAGGATGGTGGACCCTGTTAATTGGTTGCTTGTTCTTTTTCTACATATACTTCAGTTTTAGTTCATTTATTGATTTTTTTCAAGGGGTTTCTGAAATTTTTAATGTTCGATTAAAAGATAATTTTCATAAACGAATCTATTTTTCTAGGAATCGACATGAATTTTGGAGAGGATGGCATATTACCTTAAATGAATGGTTCAGAGATTATTTTTTTTATTGGCAAATCAAGTTTCAGTTCTGGCGAAATAAGCCTTATCTCCTTCTATTGTTAACGTATATGCTTATAGGTTTATGGCATGGAATTAGCTGGCAATACCTTTTGTGGGGATTTTTGAATGGGTTATGGATTCTATTGGAGAAAGCTTTGAAAGTACATAAACTTAAACAGGGGGGCTTATTAAAACAAAGTCTGGGTATAGTATATCATATTTTAGGATGTTCATTCATTGCGCTAGTATTTATTTATCCTACTCTTGGGGCTTTGTGGAACAAAATTCAAATGCCCACGTACTTCCCCATGGAAGTATGGTTTCTTCATTGGCGAAATATATGCATCTTTTTAATGATGTTCTTACTGGTCGATTTGTACAATTTCTGGTCTAAAGATGAGAGAATGGATTCATTTCTAGAGAGTGTAGCACCTTGGAAAAGACGTTTAATATATACTCAACTTGTTTTAAGTCTATTTGTATTTGGGGATTTTACGGGAGGTCTTAATAATTATTATTTAGCTTTTTGAGATGAGATTTGTACTAAAACTCACTTTTTGGATATCCTTAATGCTACTATTTGCCTATGCGAATGTACTTTTTAGAAGATTTTCGAGGAATTCAAATATCACTACATTAAAGCAATCAATAGCTAGGCTTGATTCGACCTCAAAATCAATTTTCTTTTTAGGGTCTAGTAGAATTCAGCGAAGTGTTAATTCACCGTTGATTCAAGGCTCCTTGTCAACCTGGCAAGTGTACAATGTAGGTCTTTTAGGAAATACCTTGGCGCAGAATCTATATTTGGCTCAGTATATTAAGCATTTGCCTGGGAACAAGGTCGTTTTTATCGAATTGACATCCTATATGGTTAATTATCCTGAAACATTTAAGACGGCTGTGGAATATTTGGAACTACCAGATTTCCCTAATTCGTATTATAAATTTTTGGAGAAACCCTTACCTCCATCTAAAAATTACGGGTTTTTAGATGATTTTGAGAAAGCATTTTGGAATACGATGATTCAAAATCAAAATGCAATCAAGGGGATTGTATTTCAAGAGGATTATAATGGATATGATGAAATTGGGTTTTCTCCAACGAACAGGAATGATATAGTTACCCAAGAGTCTTTTTTAAGTCAAGAAGATTTACTGGCATTTGCCTCTTGTCCATTGGATGTGAATATATCTGGGAAAGTAAATCAAGTATTAAAAACACAAAAGCAAAACGAATTTAAAGTAGTGTTTTTACTTCCAATTACCTGCAACGATAAAGCTGAATTCGAAGTTAAAGTTCCTGTCTTTAATAAAATACCCAAAGAGGCTAAGTGGGAATATGAGGAGCAATTTTTACGGAATATGACTAATTCAAAGTATTTAGAGAATAAAAACCACTTGAACAATCAGGGTGCTTATGTTTACTCACAAGGCTTATTGAAATACATCAAATCCAATGAAGCCTCATGGTAATAAATTTAAGGGAAACGATATTTTATCCCTAGCATTCCCCCAACTGTATTTTTGGTACGATCACCTTGATCAGCTGCAATTTGAAAACTAATTCCGAGTCTTTTATTGACTTGTTTCTGTAAACTCAAGGACGCTGAGAATTGCTTTAAATAAGATGATGGACTATTGACTGGGATGACTGGATAATCATAAGAAGTAGAAGTTAGCTTGGCCATCCAATGTATTTGTTGAGGCAATGTACCTCGAATTCCAACATACATGGACCTCACGGCATTATAGGCAAAACTTAATCCGCCTCCTTGCTGACTTTCTTTATCCATGATAAGTATGGGTGTACCTAATCCTCTTCCCGAATAAATCCAACCATCTCGACCACGAACATTCAGGTAATTGACAATATTGGGATAATCATTATCCTGCTTATTTAATAGATTCCCCAATATGCTTTGGTGAGTTCCTTGATTTCCTGTATAAAGGTATTCTAAACTTAATCCTTCAATGATTTTTGTCTCTTTAAACTTAAAGGAAAGGCCAGTGAGGCCATCATCAATGGTATTTAATGACCAAATTCGATCAGATTCATAGGGATTTTGTCGGTACAAAAGGATTTCCATCTGATCATTTTGATAACGAAGTCCCAAGTCTAAACTGCCTAAGTGGTTGCCGTATTTATTATTCTCGTCATCATCTGGTAAAATTCCTTCACCAGTTCCCAGTAATACCTTAGTAAAAGTATTGAAATCGGAAGGATAGACGTCATAAATACTTCCTTTGGGGTCTTTTCTGCTACCTCCCCATTGTACTTGGTGGTTAAATCCTAGAAAAGCATTCCAAGCGGAGACAGGTTGGCCGAATCGTAAATAAAGTGATTTTTGATGCAAATAGGAGTTTGCAATGGCTCCTTGATTATCAAACCACCCATGAGCGAATTGGAAATTTATCCCTATCCAATCATGTAATATATTAACATAATTTCGAGTGCCAACATGAACCTTTGGCATGGGTAAGGCATTTCCAGACCAAATAAAAAAACCGGCCGTCATCGTTGTATCTCCTAAGCCGATAACCTCTCTTTTAGCGCCACTCCAAACTTCAAATGCCCCTTTTTTAAGGCCAATGTAAGCTTCCGATAGTAAAAACTTAGAATCTTTAGCTAACCAGCCTGTGGCTTCTATTTGATATGTCCAATCAAAGTCTTTTTTGGGATTATACCATTTTCCGGTGTTTGTTCGAATGATTCCTGTTGGATTTTCAACGGGCACTGTACCGTATTGTAAACTTCTTGTCCAAAATGGGTTTGTGGAATTGGTAGCACCAACTGCCATGATATCTACAGAAGTATGCCTAAGGGTATCTTTGGCTATAGCAGGACTGGTAATACCAATAAATGAACTTAACAGTAGAGAAAGAAGCATGCAAATAATGAATATCGGATAGATTGATCGTAAATCTATGCACCTAATTTACAAATATGCTTGAATAAATGGGAATCGTCCTTTTATAATTTATCTAGTGCAGTACGTAAGTCGGTCCATAAATCGTCAACGTGCTCTAAACCAATCGATAAACGTAATAAATTACCTGGAGTGCTGCTTTGGGGGCCTTCAATGGATTTGCGATGTTCGATTAAACTCTCTACCCCACCCAAACTAGTGGCTTGTTGGAACAAATGTAGGGTAGAAGCGAACTTCTGTGTAGCATTTTCAGATGCTTTTAGCTGAATAGCAATCATGCCACTTTGTCCGTTTGGCATTTGCTTCATGGCTAAGTCGTACTGAGGGTGACTAGGGAGTCCTGGGTAGTGTACTTTTTCTACAGCAGGATGATTTTCTAATTTTTCTGCCAAAATGGCGGCGTTTTTACTGTGTTCTTTCATCCTCAAAGGCAATGTTTTTAAACCTCGAGCCAGTAAGTAACAATCCAGCGGATTGGGTGTAGCGCCCATTAAAATCTGAACTCGCTGGATTCTGTGTGCCCAATCATCATCTTCTTTGAGGACAACGGCTCCACCTAATATGTCAGAATGTCCGCCAATGTACTTGGTCGTTGCATGCATCACAATATCCGCTCCTAGGGCAATGGGGTTCTGTAAAATGGGACTTGCCAAAGTATTATCAACCCCGACTTTAATGCTTAATTTACTGGCGATTTGGCAGATACCAACTATATCGCTTAAACTTAACATGGGATTGGCTGGAGACTCTATCCAAATCAGTTTTGTGTTAGATTGGATCGCATTTTTAACGGCTTCTAGGTCAGTCATGTCTACTTGAGAGACTTGTAAACCCCATGGGCCTAAAATTTCTTCGGCAAGTTTATAACTGGCATAATAACCTACTGAGGGCATTAAGATATGATCTCCCGATTGAAGGCATTGAAAAACGGCATTAACTGCTGCTAAACCCGATCCAAAGGCAAAGGCTCTGAGGCCCCCTTCTAATGCGGCCAGACCTTTTTCCAACACTTCGCGGTTAGGGCTTGAATTTCTAGCATACATATGTCCTTTGGGATATGTACCATCCTCCGAGCGCTCAAAAGTTGTACTTAGGAAGATAGGAGCTGCTATAGAAGCCGCTGTTTCATCTTTCAGGTTGGTACTATGTATGGCTAGTGTTTCTTTTTTCATGTCAAAACCTCCGAAATTCTACATTTTACATTCTTCATTCTATCTTCAAAAACCCTAATAACTTATTAGTTTTTCTTTCGTAATTCGAAATTCTTACCAAGATATAAGCGACGAACTTGTTCGTCATCGGCTAATTCTTGAGGCGTTCCTGCTTTGAGAATTCTTCCTTCAAACAACAAATAGGCGCGATCGGTGATGGAAAGAGTCTCATCAACATTATGATCGGTGATTAAGATGCCAATATTTCGGTATTTTAATTTGGCGACAATACTTTGAATTTCTTCGACTGCGATGGGATCTACACCGGCGAAGGGTTCATCTAATAAGATAAACTTGGGGTCTACTGCTAATGCCCTTGCAATCTCAGTTCGCCTACGTTCTCCTCCTGACAGTACTTGTCCCAGACTTTTTCTAACGTGCGTTAAAGAAAACTCTTCTAATAGTAATTCCGTTTTCTCTTTTTGCTCTGTTTTGGTCAGTTTGGTCATTTCGAGCACTGCCAAAATATTTTCTTCCACGGTGAGTGTTCTGAAAACAGATGCTTCTTGAGCTAAGTATCCAATTCCTAACCTAGCACGCTTGTACATGGGAAGGTGGGTGACGTCCAGATCATCTAACCAAACTTTGCCTTCATTAGGCTTTACTAAGCCTGTGGCTATATAAAAAGAGGTTGTTTTTCCGGCGCCATTGGGTCCTAGTAGTCCAACAATTTCTCCTTGGGCAACCTGATAGCTAATGTGGTCATTGACCAAGCGTTGGCCGTATTTTTTTACCAGATTTTCTGTTCTTAGGATCATATTTCAAAAATAGGGAAAAGAGTTGGGGTCAGCAAGAAGAATACACATTCCAAGCTTTTTCCATTTTTTTTATTTTGGGGATTGCCATTTTTAAAAAATATTCATACTTTTGCAATCCCGAAAGCAATCGGGCAATTGAGGTGGAGTAGCTCAGTTGGTAGAGCATCGGACTGAAAATCCGTGTGTCCCCGGTTCGAGTCCGGGCTCTACCACTTCAATTTTAGAAAGACCCTGACGAAAGTTAGGGTCTTTTTTTTTACGTAATATTAGGCTAGATTTGATTCTGTTTGCTTAGATTTGTCAACTTTCCAAAAGTTGACAAATCTACATGTCATTTGCCAATTTTAAGCGCAATTGATATGAATAAACTGATTTTAACTTAGCTATTCACTATGAAAATAAGTCGAAGGGATGTATTGAAAGCATCAGGTGCAACCGCTGGTATGGCGCTTGCTCCAACTTTTTCTCAAGCCCAAAATATTCCATCCAAAAACACTTTTCGCTTGAGTTTAAACCTAAGTACCATCATGGGACAAAATTTAGGTTTTATCAAAGAATTAGAAGTAGCTTCTCAAGCTGGATTTAGATCCGTGGAAATTTGGATGCCTACCTTAGAAAAATATTTAGCTTCAGGAGGGACCATTGTTGAGGCCAAAAAACGTATTGCTGATTTAGGTTTAACGATTGAAAATGCCATAGGTTTTGCTCAATGGATTGTGGATGACACAACTACTCGAAGCAAGGGAATTGAGCAATTGAAACGTGAAATGGGCTTATTGGCCGAGTTAGGGTGTAAACGTACCGCCGCACCTCCTATGGGAGCTACGGCAGAGGCCGGTTTGAATTTAAAGGCTGCCGCAGAACGTTACAGAACCATCTTAGAATTGGGGGAACAAATGAACGTGATTCCGCAATTGGAAATGTGGGGGCATTCGAAGAACTTACATCGAGTGGCAGATGTGCTTTTTGTAGCTGCAGAAAGTGGACATAAGAAGGCACGTTTATTACTAGACGTATTTCATATCTACAAAGGAGGGTCTAGCCACGAAAGCCTACATTTGGTAGGAGAGAATTCCATCGAAATTTTTCATATCAATGATTATGTTACTAGTATTAAGCCCGACCAAATTAAAGACGCGGATCGCATCTATGCTGGCGATGGGGAAGCACCTATTGATAAAATTGTTCATGCCTTAAAACCAAGTGCCCAACCAGTCGTATTATCCTTAGAATTGTTTAATAAACAACTTTACACGCAAGATCCTTTGTTGGTGGCAAAAACGGGCTTGGAAAAGATGAAAGCTGTAGTTAAACGAGTAAATGCCCAATATAAAGTATAATTAAATTCATGAAAAAATTCAGTTTACTGATAGCTCTTTTTAGTGGAATAACTTTTGTATCATTAGCCACTGAACCTGCAAATTCTTCTCCCTCAAAAAAATTAAAACTTTGGTATAATAAACCTGCTCAATATTTTGAAGAAGCACTGGTATTAGGTAATGGCCGAATCGGAGCTACCGTCTATGGAGGTACAGATACCGATAAGATTCATTTAAATGATATTACACTTTGGTCAGGAGAGCCCATGGATCCCAACATGAATCCACAAGCTTACAAACATTTACCTGCAGTTCGAGAAGCACTAAAAAATGAAAATTATAAATTGGCGGATTCTTTAGTCCGTAAATTACAAGGTAAATTTTCGGAGTCATATGCACCATTGGGCGACTTATACATTGATTTTAAATCTAGCCCTGTAAAGAATTATTACCGAGAATTGGATTTGGAAAAGGCCATAGCTTCGGTGAAGTATGATGCAGGCAACCAAACTATTTCTAAAGAATACTTTGTCTCTTATCCAGACAAAATATTAGTGATTCACTTGAAAAGTTCTCAAGCTAAAGGGCTCAATTTTAGTGTTAGATTCGGTTCCAAATTGAAGTACAAATCGAAGTCAACCATCAATCACCTACATTTTCAAGGAGTAGCTCCAGTGCGAGCAGATCCTAATTATGTTAGGAAAAAGGGGAATCCAATTATTTTTAAGGAAAATCAAGGAACTCGCTTCTCCGCAGATGTTTTATTACAGTCTACGGATGGTCAAGTGGCCAGAACAGATAGTACTGTTAGTCTTTCCAATGCCACAGAGGCAACTATTTTAGTGTCATTAGCTACTAGTTTTAATGGATTTGATAAAAATCCACAAAGTCAAGGTTTAAATGACGATGCAATTGCTCAAGAACAATTACAAGTGGCCAGTAGAAAAACGGTTGTTGAGATGCGAGCTAGGCATATTCAAGATTATCAACAGTATTTTAAACGAGTAAGCCTTCATTTAGGAGGGGAACAGGCCCCTGAGCTTCCCACAGATGATCGTCTAAGAAGGTATGCTAAAGGAGAAAAAGATCCTTATTTAGAAACTTTGTATTTTCAATTTGGCCGTTACTTATTGATATCAAGTTCTAGAACCTTGGGTGTACCTGCTAATTTACAAGGGCTTTGGAATCCACATATTCAACCACCTTGGAGTAGTAATTATACGATGAATATTAATGCTGAAGAGAATTATTGGTTAGCAGAAAATACCAATTTATCAGAAATGCATGCCCCTTTTCTCAGCTTTATTGAGAATTTAGAAAAAACAGGTAAAATAACGGCAAAGACCTTTTATGATGCACCTGGTTGGACGGTTCATCATAATTCGGACATTTGGGCCATGACGAATCCCGTGGGGGATTTTGGAAATGGGTCACCTAGTTGGGCTAATTGGTACATGGGTGGCGCTTGGGCAGCTACACATTTATGGGAACATTATAGTTTTACTAAGGATGATAAATTCTTGAAGGAAAAGGCCTATCCATTAATGAAAGGGGCTGCCGAGTTTTGTTTAGCGATGCTAATTCCAGACAAAAATGGCAATTTGATTACATCTCCATCGACCTCTCCAGAAAATAGATTTATTACTCCTACGGGTTATCAAGGAGAAACAGCCTATGGTGGAGCGGCCGATTTGGCCATGATACGGGAGCTTTTTCAGGACCTCATTGAAGCAGATAAAATCTTAAAACAAGATGCAACTTTTAGCCAACAGCTTCAAGATGCCCTGAAGAAATTATACCCATATCAAGTGGGCAAAAAAGGAAATTTGCAAGAATGGTATTTTGACTGGGAAGATGTAGAACCTACCCACCGTCACCAAAGTCATTTATTTGGATTGTTTCCCGGAACTCATTTGACCGTAGAAAACACACCAGTCTTGACGAATGCAGCTAAAAGAACTTTGGAAATTAAAGGGGATGAAACCACAGGCTGGTCTAAGGGTTGGAGAATCAATTTATGGGCGAGATTAAAAGACGGGAATCATGCCTACAAAATGTATCGTGAATTATTGAAATATGTGGAACCTGACGGGGTAAAGATTGAATACCGTCGAGGAGGGGGAACGTATCCTAACTTATTTGATGCACATCCTCCATTCCAGATTGATGGAAATTTTGGAGGAGCAGCTGCCGTAGCAGAAATGTTGGTACAATCCGACATGCATCAAATTTATTTACTTCCTGCTATTTCAGATGACTGGAAAGTGGAAGGTGAAGTAAAAGGTTTGAAGGCAAGAGGTGGATTTGAAATTGATATGGCTTGGAAAAATGGTCAGGTGGTAAAGTTATACATCAAAGGTGTTCCTGGGGGGAAAACGACGATAATTGTTAATGGAACATCTAAAGAAATACAAATAGCCAAAGGAAAGAAAGTGAGAATCTTGTAGGGAATGTAGAATGAAGAATTAGGAATGAAGAATGTAAACTGGAGAATTTTTTAGGAAAAGATTCTCGTCGTACTTCAAATTTCGTAGAAGCTAGCCGATTAATGTAGATTGGTTTTTGTGCTCCATGCTACATTCTCCACTGAAAGTTTAATCTAATAAAAAGTCGTATAAAAGACCTTGGAATCAGCCTATCTCGGGACAAGATATTCACAATTCTACATCCCTAATTCTCCATTCTACATTCCTAATTCTACATGGTAATCTGAAACTGCCCCCAGATACTTCTACCAACCCCATTGATGCCAGAGCCATGCATACGGTAATCTACATCTCCCAAGTTTTGAAGTTGAAGGCTTAACTGCCAATGTTTACGGGCATAGGTTGTCTGTAAGTTCACCACACCCCAGCCAGCTGTACCCAAGGGATTCATTCGGTTATCCGATTTATCACCCGCACTTAATCGCTCTTGACTAAAGGCAAATACATGTTCGATTTGAGAGGTAAACCGCCCTGTTTGAATCAGGTATTGAACCGATCCATGCAAAGGCGGAATACGTCGCATGGGTTCATTTTGTGTCAAATTTTGACCTATAACATAAGATAATTGGCCTTGTAAAGCACTTTTTGTGTTGATTTTATATAATCCTGACCATTCGCCTCCAGCCAAATAACTCTCCTCTACATTCCTTTTTTCGTAAACAGGATAGCCTTGAATAACCGCAGTTGTTTTAACCCGTGTAATCAAATTGCTTAAGCTAGTTCTGAATACCGAAACTTGTTGACGAAAACGATAATTTTCAAATTTATAGCCCAATTCCAGATTTAAGGAATACTCTGGCTTTAATTGATAGGCCGGTTTTTCATACCTAAAATCAACGATACCCAAGCTGCCTAAATCATCTAAATTAGGAGATCGAAAGCCAGAACTACTGGAAAGATATATGGAAGAGTTTGTTCCTATGAATCGGCTAATTCCCGCGGTATAAACCAATGCTTGGTTTTCAACGATACTTAAGCCCAAGGTCGTATCAGGTAAAGTGGCTTTCACTTGATGCCAACGTAAACCTAATTCAATTTGGTAATTGGGTATTTGGATATGATGTAAAGAAAAGATAGAGCTCTGCTCATACCGAGATTGATCAGGATAAAGTCCTCTCAAAGGAGTGATTTTTTGTGAGGACTGGTTGATATCCGATCTAGAACTTCCAACCCAATCATGATAGATTTCAACACCTGAGGTGGAAGACCAATGTTTTGTCCATTGACTTTCCACATCTATACTGACACTCCGCGTATTTACTTGATCTGATTCTACACGCAAGGTACTACTTCCATTTTTCTGAGCCCTTCTGTTTTCTAAACTCGACTGAAAGGCTAAAGTCCCCGTTATTTTATTGGCCCAAGCCTTTGGAGTTGTAACAGTCCCTTTCCAATAGACACGTTCGTATTTTTGCTTTTCCATTTCATTGATGGCAAAGTTTTCTAATACTATTTTATGGTAGACAGGCACATTGTTTTGAACCATTTGTTGGTAGCCTACTTCCCATTCAAAGGACTTACTAGCTTGATGTCTAAACTTAAACATAGAGGAGCCTTCCTGATAGCCACTTGGGCTTTGAGCACCTAATTGATTTCCTCGGATTAAATCACCAAACTTTTTAGTAGATCCTGAGGCTAAGATTCCCCAATTTTTTTGGCTATACACGATTTTTCCTTGATAAGAATTTTCCATGTCACTACTTGCCCAGCGCTTTTGAAGCCCAATTTGTAATAAAGGTTTCGCGCTAAATTGAGGTCTTTGACTATACATATGAATAACACCCGTCAAAGCATCGGATCCATATTGTACAGCTCCTGAACCCATGACGCTTTCTACTCTTTCTAAGGTATATGGGTCAATCGTGTTTAAGTATTGATTAGGGCCATATCGAAATGTGGAATTATTGAATCTAATTCCATCCAACATCAAAAGCGTTTGATTACCCGTTAAACCCCTAACAAACATAGAACCACCACCTTGATTGGTTTTTTGAAGGAATATGCCTGGCATATTCATCAATAACTCAGGGCTGGTTCGCGCACTTTTTTGTCGGATCGTAGAATCTGACCAAATTTGAGTCGCATAAGGTGTTTTTAATGCATTTTGGACACTTCTACTGGTACTAACTACAATATTTTGAAGGGTATCACTTGCATTTTTTTGGGCTAAAATGGGTGAGCCTTGACTCATTAAATACAATGAAACGACTGCTATTAACTTAATCTTCATCCCCTTCTTCCTCTTTAGTATTTAAAATAGCTGCTCTACGGGGTGCGGGCATTTCTGAGTGTTCTCCGCGTACCGACTTCCAAATAATCTGGTTCAATACTAAATCTGGAATAGCATCCTCCTTCGAGAAATCAAGCTTTTCACTTAGTCGAGCACTGGCATTATCTGCTACATTCTTTTCGAAAATATTCACCTGTGGAGCAATGTGTTGGAATGGGCTTATATCAGCTTTTGAAGTAAAGCATTTGTACATAGGCGTTGCAGCAGCGTCATATTGACTCATTGGAGGGATTCCTAAAATCAATTCCATCGTTCTTAACATGGAAGAGGTAGAATAAGGAGTATGGTCAACAAATCCACGTTTTACAAAACCTCCTGCTACATATGCCGTAGTACGGTGTGCATCTACGTGGTCTGAGCCATTTTGAGCATCATCTTCTACTATAAATATGGCTGTTTCTTTCCAAATTTTGGATTTCGATAAATGTTCTACGAATAGACCAATGGCATAGTCATTTTCTGCTACAAAAGCTGTAGGTGTATAAGAGCCCAATTTTTGACCTTCCGTATGATCATTCGGGAATCTCAAAGAATTGAATTGTGGAACCTGATTTTTGGCTAATAAGGCATCAAAATCCTTTTTCCAGCGATTGAATCGAAGTGTATCCATGATTTTCTGATCAAATGAAGGGAAATCTGGACAGAAATGGCCTGCAATGGAAGGAATATTGGGCTTGAAATCATCAGCGAATTCTCCATATGTCCGATACGAAACACCCGCTCTTTTGCAATAATCCCAAATGAATCCATTTTTTGGATTTGCTATGGCACGATTCCCTTCCCCATCATATTTACCACCTCTTCCTCCATAACCTGTTGGCCAGGTTTTTTCCAAATAATCCGTAGCATGGGCCGAAGTAGACCAGTTGTGTCCATCTGAACTAACCTCTCCATCCACATAAAAATTATCTAGTAAGACAAAGTCTTTCACTAATTTATGTTGGTTCGGGGTTACTTTTTCTCCAAATAAAAGCAAAGATAAATCGCCATTTCCTCCCTTTACATCTGCTAAAACCTGATCATAAGTACGGTTTTCCTTTAAAACATAAAAAACATATTTGATGGGTGATTTACCCCCCACCTTGGTTGGGATAGGATTTCCTTTTTCTCCTTTTGCTTGGAGCTCAATCTGTTTATTGTATGGAGTATTGGTATATACCGCTTTAGATAAAATGGCTAATTCTGCTCTACTAGGTTCTTGAAATAGAGACATGGTCCCTTTCATCAAACCTCCAATGTATTCTACTTTAGCTTTTTTCTCATTATCTGCTTGCTGATATGTTACTTTTTGAATTTTTGCCATGGGATTTGGTCCTTTCGGATTGGCAAAAGAAGAAAATCCTTTTCCATTGGCAACATAGACAGTTTGTCCAATGACTTTCACCGCGGTTGGATACCAGCCTACTGGAATAAATCCAAGAGACTTCGATTTGCCTGGATTCTCTACCTCAAAAACAGCTAAACAATTATTGTCTGCATTCGAGATATACAAGCGTTCTTCATCTTCTGATAATGCCAATCCATTCGTAGAAGAGCCTTCCAAGGCATTGGGAAATAAGGCGGCATTCAATACCTCTATCACTTGGTTGCTACGCGTATTAATGACCGAAACAGAGTTGTCATTTGCATTGGCAACAAATAGGGTATTGCCATCTTTTGTTAATAAAATTTCATTTGGATGATCGCCAACTGGAATGCCTTTGTCAAAGCTTTTTGTTTGACAATTGAAGGGTAATATTTGCGCGCCTCCCCAAATAGAAATGTATAATTTATCTCGCTTAGGGCTTAATAAACAAGTAAATCCTTCGGCAGGTAAAGGAAAGGTATCACTCACTTTATTCTGGCGAACATCTACCAAATAGAGTTTATTGTTGTCTTTGGATACCACATATAAAATTCCACGCTCATCGTCCAAAGCCATTCCAGTAGGAGAGATGATGTCTTTTGCTTTATCTGTCAACGAAATAGAACCTTTGGCAACTAATTGCTTATTACTTATTTCAAATTTTAATACCTTGTTATCATTTCCACCCGAAGCATAAACAGTTTTATTATCTTGAGATATGGCTAATCCATACCAAGATTTAGCGACTTCAATACTGTGAACTACTTCATTCGATTTCGTATCTATTAATTGTAAACTTTGGATACTTTGGCCATTATTGGTTGCCACCATCCATTGTTTATTGGCTGATACAGCTAAATTCAAAGGTAAATCACCTAATGATAGCGATTTGCCATGCGGAGATAATTTCCATCCGTTGGGAAGTCTGACCCTCTTTTTCTGTAAATCTTGTTGTAATTTACTTGCTCCTTGTGACAGCATAGTATGACTCACGATTAACGAGCAAGCCAAGCCTAAGAAAAGGCTTTTGGAGAAATGGATTTTCATAAGTAAAAGGTTTTGAATGTTCAATTTACAAGCATTTTTAAATAAATGAATCCTGTATTTATTTTTTAATGATTTAGTAAAATTGTCCATAAATAGAAAAACTAAATTTATTGGAGTTAAATGTAGATTGTATGGATATTTACTATCGGGAAAACCCCACATTGAACGTTGAAGATTTTATCGAGATTTTAGATAAATCAACTCTTGGTCAACGAAGACCCTTGCAGGATGTGGCTGCTATGCAACTAATGCTAGAAAACGCTAATGTATATGTTGGAGCTTATGCGGGAGAAAAATTAGTAGGACTTGCCAGAGGCATGACAGATTTTGTATTTACTACTTATTTAGCTGATTTGGCAGTAGATGAAGCATTTCAACATCAAGGAATAGGGAAAGAGTTAGTGATTCGGGTCAAAAAAATGCATCCCAGGGCCAAATTAATCTTACTTGCAGCTCCTGCTGCCCAAGCTTATTATCCTAAAATTGGTATGCAAAAACATGATTTTTGCTTTTTCATCGACGATGTCAATGAAATTCAATAGGACTATTTTACTACCGCTAAGCGTTTGGTGATTGTAGATCCATCAAGGCCAGTAGTACTTAAAAAGTAATTGGCTGCTGGTAATTTGGACAAATCCACATCTTTAAAAAATACGGCGAGGTAAGTGTCTTCAAAGACAATATTACCTTTCATGTCATATATTTTTAAAGTGCCAGTCGACATATTCTGCCAGCGAATGGTGATTTTATCCACGGCAGGATTCGGGCCAATACTAAATTCAAAGTTCTGGTCTAATCGAACTATGGGAATGGAAGAAAATGCAAATGCCCGCATTCCTGCTTTATTTCGGATAAAGGGTCCAGGGAAAGGAGCTTTGTTAAAAGCATAAAATTCTCTAAAATAATCAGGTAAATAACTAATGATTTCATGCGGGTATTCCTGATTCAAGTTTAAAATAACCTTATTGCCTTCCACCTCGATGTTGTCGATGTATTTGGCCGCACTCACCGCATTAATACCATCATAAAAGAAATTATCCTTCATATTACGCTTCTGCGTTTTACCTGTCGGATCGATAAATGTAGTATCAGAAGGAGCGATCATAATTTGACCTTGTTCAAACTCCAAATACAGCTTTCTCGTTTCAGATTTTGATTTGAAATAGGCCTTAACAACATTGGGACTATAAACCTGTTTATCCCATGGTCGTTTATATATTTCGGCCGAAATAATGCGGAATAATTCAAAACCACTTTGACGATAACCCTCATTTCCATAATGGAGACCGTCAAACTGCTTGGTACCTACGGTTGCAAAGGATTTGACATATAAATCATTGGTATACTGTGCTCGTTGATTTTCTCTTACCAAAGCCGCTGGGGAATACTGAAATTCGTAGACGTTGGTCTGTGGGCAAAAAACGTATTTAGCACTGGGAAAGAACTTTTTATATTTTGTTTTTAACTGGTCAAATTTCCACCACCAATCAAATGGACTACCTGCAGGAAGTGTGGATTCAGCCTCTCCTTGTCGGTAAATAATGGCCTGAACCTTATCCAATACTCCCGCTTTCATGGCCTTATACAGCATGATGTTGCCACCATAAGGCGCTTTCAAATCACCATCCAATATCAAATGGAAGTCGATAGCCGAGCCACCTGCTGCTGAATTAATAAAGCAAAATGGGACTTTTTCAGATTCAATTAGATATTTGGCTATTTCAGAAACCCAGGGTCCTACACGGGCTTTGTCTGTAGCAAGAGACCAAAGGGTATCCGCTAAGTTGTATGGCCCGTAATTGTCTGAACCTTGTACTGCACCAAAGGAACGTAAATATTCCCCTTGAAAAACTTTCTCGTCGATAGGTCCAATCCAAGCATTCGACTGCCCACTGACTAAAAAGGCATCTCCTGCTACAATGTTCTTTCTTTTGACAACTAAGCTAGAATCGAAACCAATGAATTGATAAATCTCAACATCATATTCGGCTAATTCTGCGTTAATGCTAATGTTGTTTTTATATGGACTGTTGGCAGACAGGGCCGATTTGGCATATTTAAATAAGCTGCCATTGCGTAAAACTTTTACTGATACAGCCGTAACCGATTTGTTGGTTACATCGGCTGCAATGATGATATCAGCTTTGTTTTTGTCATCTCTAGGATAAAAGTGATAATTCTGAGGTAATTTATTGAATACAAAATCGCCAATTTTTTGGGCACTCAACTCTGTTTTGATACAAAAACCTAAGAGGCAACAAAAAATTAAAATTCGATGAATCATGGATATGCTTTTCTTTCCCTAGCTGAAAATTTCTAACAAATATATTTAGGAAACCATGTACAAGGTATCAATATTTTTAAATTTATTCATTCCTTTCATTTCAATCCGACATTAAATTATTTTTCCTTTAGTCAGAAATGGCCAAATTCAATGAGTTGATTCAAATTGATTTGGGGTTAATTTTTTTGTTTTTTATGCGTATTTTTACCCCATACCTACCTTTTGTAGAGTTCTATTTGTAAGAATATGTCCAAAACGATGTCCCCCCAATCCAATATTAAACCACTCGTACTCCTTTTGTTGGGTTTCTTTTTTTGGGGTATGATGGCATACTTGATGGGAAGTATGGCAATTGCGAATGGACCGAATATCACCGATGATTTTTGTTTCGCTTGGGTAGGGAAAGAATATGGCGTTTTTGGAGGTGCCTACCAGTATTATATCGGTTGGAGTGGTCGATATTTTGGTAATGTCATGTTGCACTTGAATCCACTAATATTTAGTCCAGATTTTGGATATTTCAAATGGGGGACATGGATTGTTATGGGTCTAGGATTGGCTAATGCACTTTTTTTATTCAAAAATATCTTTCAGAAACCTTGGTGGAATGCCACCGTCATCTGGAGTGCTCTGGTTTTTCAAGCCATAGGTTGGTATACGATTCCCGGATTTTATGAATGGTACTTTTGGTTTTCAGGCTTATTTTATGCCTTATCTTTTCAATTAGTCATCTTGTTTTTTAATCTGTATTATTTTGAAAAAGGAGTTTGGATTCGGTATTTCATTTTACCTCTTGTCTTATTCCTTCTAATCGGAAGTAGTGAGATCACGATGATATTCTTTTCAACCGTATTTGGATGCATACAACTGTATCGCATAATCAAAAACAAACGGATTGAAGCTGAACTTTGGGTTTTGGCAATAGTAGGGGTATTAGGTTTAGCCATTGTCTTTTTGGCACCTGGTAATGCCATTCGTGCCACTAAACACATTGCATTAGTTGATGGCTTATTAGAGGCTGCAAAAAGTGCCATTCATCAATTGTATCTATTTTTAAAGGAGCCATTATTTTGGCTTATGAATGTTTGGATTCTTTTATTTGGAACGGGTAAAAAACAAGCATATCCACTTTCATGGCCTCTTTTCTTTGGGGTTTTAGGTATTTTGTCATTAGGGTATTATCTGAGCTTTTTACCTATTTCTTTGGCATTAGATGAAACAGGTATCCCGAATCGGACCTTGAGTTTATTGTTTATGTATTTATTATTAGGTTCCAGTTATTTGAGTTTTGTTCTGCATCAAAAGTTAACCTGGTCAATACCTGAAAAAGCCCAATTTCCTGTTCAATTGCTCATCATGTTATTGATTTTACCTAATATGCATTTTAGTAAAAGTGCCCACCTGATGGCAACCGAAATTAGTTCTGGTACAGCATTTCAATTTGCCAAAGAGCAGAAAGCTAGATTTGAGGCTCTTCAACATAATCCTGCTGACAAGGTGGAAATACCAGCCATTCAGACTAAATCAGCCTTTTTATTTAACGAGGAAATTTCAACGGATTCAAGCCATTTGTGGTGTAAGTGCATAGCCAAGTATTATGGCAAAAAACAAGTACGACTGAAAAACAATTAAATGGCAAAACAGGTTAAGAAAAGTCATTCAATGATTACCTTTAAAATTCATTAACAAACTTACTATGAAACACCTTTTTACTTTGGGGGCAGTGGCCCTCTTATGGGTTATCAGTATTCCTATTCTAGCCCAAATAACGTATCCCCTCAATGATGTCGCTAATCCTCGTCAAGGATATTATGCTTTTACGCATGCGACCATCGTGAAAGATGCTAAAAATACATTGACAGATGCTACCTTAATCATTCGACAAGGGAAAATCGAACAAGTAGGAGTTAATATACCTATTCCAAAAGAAGCGGTTGTGCTCGATTGTCAAGGTAAATATATTTATCCATCGTTTATTGATATGTATTCCGATTATGGAACTCCAGCTATTTCAAGCGGGGGTACCAATTTTCGTAGTCCTGCTCAAATGCTATCCAATACCAAAGGGCCCTATTCTTGGAACCAAGCTTTGAAGTCAGAAGTAGACCATGTGAAATTATTTAATGTCAATGAAGCTAAAGCGAAGGAATTAAGACAATCAGGATTTGGGGTTGTTTTAACACATCAAATGGACGGGATTTCCAGAGGAGTAGGAGCTATTGTAAGCTTGGCCAACTTAAAGGAGAATTTAGTCATTTTGAAAGAAAAAGCATCTGCACATTATTCTTTTAGCAAAGGAGCATCTACTCAAGATTATCCAACGTCTTTAATGGGAAGTGTAGCCTTATTGAGACAGAATTTTTTAGATGCCCAATGGTACAAATCTAAACCAAGCAAAGAAGGCTTAAATCTGAGTTTATCTTCTTTCAATGAGAATTTGTCCTTGCCTCAAATTTTTGAAGTAAGTGATAAATGGTCTGCCTTACGTGCCGATAAAATAGGGGATGAATTTGGTGTACAATACATCATCAAAGCGGCAGGAGATGAATATCAGCGCATCGAAGATATTAAAGCCACGAAAGCGAGCTTCATTTTACCATTAGCTTTTCCTCAAGCTATGGATTTGGAAGATCCTACGGATGCACGTTTTGTGAATGTAGCTGAATTAAAACATTGGGAATTAGCTCCAACGAACCCAGCTGCTTTCGAAAAGGCAGGAATTCCTTTTGCTTTAACTACGAACGGATTGAAAGAAACATCTTCTTTCATGACTAACTTGAAAAAGGCCATTCAAATGGGTCTGTCGGAGCAAAAAGCGATGGAGGCTTTGACGACTAGTCCAGCTCAGCTATTAGGAATTGCGGATCAGGTTGGAACTTTGGAGGCAGGGAAGTTGGCTAATTTTCTGATAACAACTGGTCCTATTTTCCAGGATAAAACACAAATTGTGGAAAACTGGGTACAAGGGAATGGATATGGTGTACAAGTAGATGCTTGGTCAAATTTAACAGGGAAATATGCTTTCCAATTAGGTTCAGAGAAATATACCTTACTGGTTAAGCCAGACTTAAAAGCAACTTTACAAGGCGCTGATACCATTCAAGTGGACTTGAGCCAAAAAGACCAATTGGTCAATTTGGTATTCACTAAAAAGGGAGACGCAGGAAAACGTATTCGTTTGACTGGTACACAACAAGGAGCCAATTGGTTAGGAACGGGTCAATTAGCCTCTGGAGATTGGGTTAGCTGGAAAGCGACTCGTGAGGGAGCTTTGGAAGAAAGCAAATCAGATAAAAAGGAAAAGAAAGCAGATGAGGAGGCCATTGGATCTTTGGTTTATCCATTCAATGGGTTTGGTCAAAAAAGTATACCGAAACAAGAAACGATATTGATTAAAAATACCACGGTTTGGACGAATGAAAAACAGGGGGTATTGAAAGAAACAGATGTTTTGGTGAAGAATGGGAAAATTGTTTCGGTGGGGAAAAATCTCAAAGATGCTTCTGCGAAAGTGATTGATGGAACCAATAAGCACGTTACCGCTGGGATCATCGATGAGCATTCACACGTGGCTGCAGCAGGAGGAATTAACGAGTGTTCCCAGTCTGTAACAGCTGAGGTGAGAGTAGCCGATGTCATTGATCCAGAAGATGTGGACATTTATAGACAATTGAGTGGAGGTGTAACAAGCAGTCATATTTTACATGGTAGCTGTAATACCATTGGAGGTCAAACTCAATTAATCAAATTCCGTTGGGGTCAAAACGCGGAGCAAATGAAGTTTGCTAATTGGGATCCTTTCATCAAATTCGCTTTGGGAGAAAACGTGAAGCGTTCTTATAATGCTGCCAATAACCGTTTCCCAGATTCGAGAATGGGCGTAGAACAAGTATTGGTTGATGCCTTTACTCGTGCGAGAGAATATGAAAAATTAGGACCTGGCAAACGCATCGATTTGGAATTAGAAACACTGTTGGAAATTCTGAATAAGAAGCGATTTATAACCTGCCATTCCTATGTTCAGAGTGAAATTAATTCCATGATGAAGGTGGCAGCGAGTTTTAATTTTTCAGTCAATACATTTACACACATTTTAGAAGGATATAAAGTAGCCGATAAAATGAAGCAGCATGGAGCCAATGCATCTACATTCAGTGATTGGTGGAATTATAAAATGGAAGTTCTTGATGCCATTCCTCAAAATGCTTATTTAATGCAAAAAAATGGGATTAATGTAGCCATCAATTCAGATGACGCCGAAATGGCTCGTCGTTTGAATCAGGAAGCAGCTAAATCGGTGAAATATGCAGGAATGAGTGAAGAAGATGCATTGAAAATGGTGACATTGAATCCGGCTAAAATGTTGCATGTGGCAGACCGGGTTGGAAGTATTAAAGAAGGTAAAGATGCCGACTTAGTACTATGGTCAGCGCATCCATTAAGTATTTATGCTAAATCTGAAAAAACGATTGTGGATGGAATGATCGTTTTTGATCGTGATTTGGATGCTACATTACAAGCTAATTTGAAAGCAGAAAAACAACGATTAGTTCAAAAAATGGCTAGTGCCAAAAAGGGAGGAGCAAGTACTCGTCCAGCAGCACCTACTTTCAAGGAAATGAATAATTGCGAAGAAGATCACCAACACGACAAAAGTCTTTGGGAGCGTATTCAATCTCGCATGGTATTGACAGAAAATTAATAGACATCAACATGAAAAAAATATTCATAGCTATATTAAGTGTGATTTCTCTGGGGCTTCAGGCGCAGGAAACCATGCATCCTTCTCCGGCTCAAACGAAGAAAATCGTGATTACAGGAGCAACCATCCACGTAGGAAATGGCCAAGTAATTGAGAAAAGTAATTTAATTATTGAGAAGGGAAAATTGAAAATAGAAAGTACATCTCCTAGTATAGGGGCAGATGTGGAATACATCGATGCGACTGGCAAGCATATTTATCCAGGAATCATTGCTCCTAATACCAATTTAGGTTTGGTGGAAGTAAGCTCAACGCGAGCTACGTTGGATTATGTAGAGTTGGGAGATATACATCCCAATGTACGTTCATTGGTAGCCTATAATACGGATAGTAAAGTGATTAATACATTAAGAACTAACGGGGTTTTATTGGCTCAGATAGTTCCACAAGGAGGATTAATCACCGGAAGCTCCAGTGTGGTACAATTAGATGCTTGGAACTGGGAAGATGCAGCCTATTTGGTTGATGAAGGAATTCACATGACCATGCCTGCTTTGATTAATCGTCCCAATAATGTTCGCCGGGGAAATGCACCTGCTGGTGATCCAGTTAGAGCGGGCTTAGCGCGCATTGAGCAGGCAAAGGGTTTTTTCAGAGAAGCCAAGGCTTATTTAAATGAAAAATCGCATGCAGAAGTTAATTTGAAATTTGAAGCTGTAAAAGGGCTGTTTGATCGAAGTCAATCCCTATATATTCATTGTGATTTAGTGAAAGAAATGTTGGCCGCCATTGAATTGAACAAGGAGTTTAATTTTAAATTGGTCATTGCAGGAGGGGCAGATAGCTGGATGATTGCGGATATTTTGAAGGAAAACCAAGTGAGTGTTATTTTATCGGAACCTCATAGTTTACCAGCTACTGAAGATGATGCCGTAGATCAGCCATATAAGACGGGAGCTATCTTGTATAAAGCGGGGGTTTTGGTAAGTATAAGTCAGGATTCTGGAGACGGCTATACCCAACAAAGGAATTTACCTTTTATGGCAGGAACATTGGCGGCTTATGGTTTGACCAAAGAAGAGGCTTTGCAGGTTATTACGCTCAACCCCGCTAAGATCTTAGGAATAGAAAAGAGAACGGGAACCATTGAAAATGGAAAAGATGCTAACATCTTGATTTGCCAAGGAGATTTATTGGATATGAAGTCGAGTGTTTTGAGCCATGCTTTTATTCAAGGTCGTTTCATTGACTTACAAAACAAACATACTCAGTTGTTTGAACGATATAAGTATAAGTACCAAATAAAGTAATGATTAGCCTGTGTCTTACGAACACAGGCTTTTTTTGATTTTACTACTAAGCCTGAAATTCTCATTTCAGGCTATTTTTTTGCATATTATGTAGTGCCAATATCAAAAAAATCATAAAATTGGATATTTTCTTTGGAGGCATTTGTAAATTATATTTCAAATCGAAACATTTGAATTAAGTATAAACACCTAACCAATTAATAGTATGAAAACCAAACATTTATTCTCTGTTGCTTTGATCAAATCAAGGCAATCTTTACAACTCACCCAACAACAAGTCGCCAGTGCCGTAGGAGTAAGTCAGAGCGCTTATAATTATTGGGAATCTGGTAAACATTATCCTAACGCGACGAAAATTTTTCAATTGACTAAGGTGCTCAAGATACCTTTGGAAGAAGTTATGGCTAGTTGATTCCATAAGCAGAGCAAGCCGGTTTTTCAAAAGCCGGCTTTTCTATTTCATATTTAGGGAATATCCGTACCTTTACGCTTGCATCAAACAATGTTTTTGTTTTGAGAAACTCTAATTTATATACCCGTCAATTTTTACCATTTCTCTGTTTATTGGCAGGTTTCTTATTTATTTCATGTTCTGAAACGGTCAAGACAAGCCCTAAAAACACGTATTTTGCTTGGGCAGACTTACTTAATTCACATATCAAATCTTTCGAAGTAAAGAAGCCTAAAGTACACAAAACGGTTTTTTTAGACGGAGTAAAGGAAGTAAAAGTGGTGTCTGACATCGATTGGTCAAAAGAATGGGCCCTGTTTTTAGAGGCAGATTTGAATAAACCAGCTTTTGAAAAAAGTTACGATAATTTATCCGAACCTGATTTGATTTGGTATTCTTTAAAATTAGGAGAAAGTTTACCTGTAAAGAAGTTTATGGTTCATTTGGATGGCCTGAACAGACCAACTCGCGTGGAGATTGAAGTGTCTCAAAAGAATTTTCTTTTTGAAACGAATAAAAACATGCACATGACATTTTCAGATGGGTATGTACAAACCTACTACATCGAAGGAAGTCAAAAATTGAGATGGGGCAAACCTACGCACTATAAATTATTAGGAGTTTTACTCTCCAAATAGATTGCTCGACAAATAGCGATCTCCGCGGTCACAAATTACACAAACAATCACACCTTCTTGGAGCTCTTCAGCCAAACGAATACTGGCAGCTACAGCTCCTCCACTACTCATTCCTCCAAATACACCTTCTATTTTGGCTAATTTCCTCGTCATAGATACGGCTTCTTCTTCGGAAATATCCATGATACGATCTACACGCTCTGGTTGGTATATTTTGGGGCGGTAAGCTTCTGGCCAACGACGAATTCCAGGGATAGAAGAACCTTCAGTAGGTTGACAACCCACAATTTGAATATGAGGATTTTGCTCTTTTAAATACATGGAAGTTCCCATGATAGTCCCCGTTGTCCCCATAGAGCTTACAAAATGGGTGATTTCGCCTTGAGTATCCCGATAGATTTCGGGCCCAGTGCTTTTATAATGGGCTAGGTAATTGTCGGGATTTTCAAATTGGTTCAACAAGATATATTCACCTGTTGCTGCTTTATCCACAGCATAATCGCGAGCTTCTTCAATACTTTTAGTTAAGGTTACTTTAGCACCAAAGGCTTCCATTGTAAGCACTCGTTCTCTGGTGGAATTGGCTGGCATGGCTAATTCAATTTCCAAATTATATAGGCAAGCAATCATTGCCAAGGCAATACCCGTATTTCCAGAAGTAGCCTCAATGAGCTTCATGCCAGGTTGAATATCTCCACGTTTTAAAGCAGACTCAATCATGTTTTTCGCCGCCCGATCTTTGACAGATCCTCCTGGATTATTCCCTTCTAACTTACCATAAATGCGCACATTTTTATTGGTGTGCAATTTGTTTAATTCTACTAAAGGGGTATTTCCTACTAAGTCTAATAGCGTGCTCATGTTAGTCTAAGATAACTTTTGTATTTTCTTGATGGTATATTTTGGTATTCGGTGCGACACTTCTGGTGAGCCAAACATTCCCTCCAATGACCGAATTTTTGCCTACAGTAGTATCCCCACCTAAAATAGTGGCTCCTGAATAAATCACCACATCGTCTTCAATGGTTGGATGTCTTTTTGTAGAAGCCATGCTTTTATCTACCGATAATGCTCCTAAAGTTACTCCTTGGTAAATTTTTACTCTTTCGCCGATAATGCAGGTTTCACCAATCACAATTCCTGTTCCATGGTCCATGAAAAAGTATTTACCAATTTGTGCTCCTGGATGGATATCAATACCCGTTTTTGAATGGGCATATTCTGTTAATATACGGGGTATCAAAGGGACTCCTAACGCACAAAGTTCATGAGCCAAGCGATAAAATGCCATGGCATAAAAGCCAGGATAGGTTCGGATAACTTCAAAATCAGTATTGGCAGCAGGATCTCCATTGACCATGGCTTCCACATCGGTTAGTAACGTATCATATACTTTAGGAATACGCTCCATGTATGCTTGTGTTAAGCTATGCGGGTCAGAGGGTAATTCTTTTTTCATGGAATGCAACATGGACTCTAATCCATTTTCGATGCTTTCCCACACGGCTACCAATTCTTCTTTTTGAGAAAAATGTTTACGTGTTTGTTCTGGAAATAAGGTCAGAATAATCTTCGTAAACAGTTTTTTAATATCCGAGGTAGCAGGAAAGTCGCGAGTTTGCTCGTGCTTGGATAAAATAACATCTAAGAATTCGGAAGGTAACATATGTTTTTAATGTTTTAGGCTTTCTGCTAAATGTGGAATAATTGCCTCCACTTGTATTTGGGTATCTAAGGAATTAATTTCTAATCGTTGAATGTTTTGACGATCTCTTTGTTCCAAACCATGTAAATATGCTTTATCATAGTATTGCAAGGTGATGGCAGCCACTTCTTCAAATAGGTCCAAATCCAAGCAGGCTAAAGCTCTCTGATAATGTTGGCCTCCGAGTCGTTTCTTGATTTTCTCGATCGCTTCAGCCAACATTTCTTTGGGATATTGAGCATACACTTTGACCAAATAAGGTAAACGGTATTGGGCATCAATATCCAAAAATAAGACTGGAGCCTCCCGAAGTTGCGAATAAAAATCCAAATTCATGAACACTTTTCCAATGTGTCTGCTTTCATCCTCTACCCAAATAGCTTGATGGTAATCCATATGGCGTAATTCATGAAACAATACATTTTCAAATTGCTCACTCGTAGGTTGTGGAGCTAATCCCAAATGCCCAAAAGCTGATCCTCGATGATGAGCTATACCTTCCAAATCGATGACTTGAAAGCCTTGCTTTTTCATTTCCAATAATATTTCGGTTTTCCCGCTACCTGTTTTTCCTCCTAAAACCCGTAAAGGGATGGGTGCTTCAAAGGCTTTTAATACTAAATGTCGGTAAGCTTTGTATCCACCAACCAATAGTTTAACCTGTAAACCAGCGGTTTCTAGTAACCAGGCCATACTGCCACTGCGCATTCCACCACGCCAGCAATGAACCAATAATGGTTTGCCCTGAGCTAATTTTTTAGCAGTTTTTACCCAAGGGGCTAATTTAGGCCCAACGATGGAAAGGCCTAATTCAACAGCTTTATCTTTTCCTTCTTTTTTATAACAAGTTCCTACCGCGGCCCTTTCCTCATTACTGAACATAGGAAAAGAGATAGCTCCTGGAATATGCGCTCTTTCAAATTCCCCAGGTGACCGCACATCTAATATCACCCCTTCGGATGAAGCGGAAATAAAATCCATGGGGCTAAGTTTTTCAGGCATTGGAAGGCTTTATGGGAATCACGTAAAGTTCGAAATTTAATGGGTCAAAGCTATCGAGTAAATCCTGAATTAAGCTAGGTTTTTCTAAGTAATAATCTAACAGATTATCATACCTTTCTTGCCAATTACCATGAGGGAATAAGCGGGACTTTACTTGCTGAATTTGACGGATCGCTGTTTCATGATTTCTTTCTTCCGCTCGTTTTAACTTTTTAGCCATTCGGTCCAAACCATTGATCCAACGTTGTCTTTCCGCCATAATACTACCCTCTAAGGTTGGGTCAACTTGCTTGGCTTTCAATACCATTTGTTCTAAAATCGGATTAACGGCCTCTATTTCTTGGTTAAAATCTAAGCTATAAATGGTATTTTCAAGTACATACTTTCTGATAAGTGATGTCTCTGAAAGAAATAAGTCTGGGATCGGAATACCTAATTTATCAATTCTCTTTTGTTCTAAAGCTGGAAGTAATAGCGCAAAATTTCTAGGTAATACGATGGGGTAAGGTATTTGATGTTGATCAAAAATGCCTTTTAATTGCAACCAATAGGCGACTTCGGCAGGGCCTCCTAAATAGGCTAAATTAGGTAAAATGCATTCTTGATAGATGGGCCTTAAAACGACATTGGGACTAAATCTCTCAGGATGAACATGTAGTTCATTTTTTAATTCTTCTGTATTGAACTGAATGGATTGATTCAGAACTTTAAATAAATCACCTTGCTTTTCGATTCGCTCTCTGATGCCATCAACCAAATAAAATAAATTAATCCCTCGGGCATTGATTTGAGTTTTATACCCTAACTCATTCAATTGTTGGTTTTGCTTTTCTACCAAAGGCTCATGTGCATGATCCAACAAATCTGCTTCCATAATTGGAAGAAATAAGGATTTTAATCGAGGATCATCAGCATCTAAACAAATTAAACCCTCTTTTCCAAAAAGCTCATGCATGTAACATCGAACAGCTTCGGACAAAGTTTTATTTTGAGTATATGCTTGTTGGAAAATGGGTAATGAAAAAGGTAAAGAAGAAAGAAAATCACCTATTCCATCTAAGTTAAATCTTCCGACAGCTCCTTGTTGTTGAGTATTCCATTGAAAAGTCGACTGGTTTAAATGGACATGATTAATTTCATCCCAATCGTGATCTTCCGTGGCCATCCAGTAAATTGGAATAAAGTTATAGGCAGGATATGCTGCTTTTAACTGTTTGGCCAAATTGATGGTGGAGACGATTTTGTAAATGACATACAATGGACCTGTCATTAAATTGAGCTGGTGCCCAGTGGTTACAGTAAATGTATTGTCGTCCAGCAATTTTTCAATTGATGGTGCTTTTTCCACACCTTGATATTGATCTTGAAGGACCTCTACCAAAACTTTTCGATGGCTAGCAGGGAAGGACTTTTTATCAACTAATTGATTTTTAAAGCCAGTAATACTAGGGCTATTTTGGTATAAGTTCTTTAGATTAGGTTTCTCATCTAAATAGTCTAGCAGTAATGAACTGAAAGCAGAAAGTTGAGATAGTGGGTAGCTTTGGATAGGCATATGGTTGAATGGAAAGGGCCGTTAATATATAAAAACCCAACTGTTTTCCAGAAAGTTCGAGCGAAATTAAATATATTTAACAGATTTTTGAGGTTCTAATTTTTCAAATGAGATTTTTCGTCTTTCTTTTCTTATTTCTAGTTGCTCATTTGGGCTTTGCCCAACAAACACCTCAAGTTACTCAATTCATGATGAATCGTTATCTGTATAATCCTGCATTTGCTGGATTTGAGGATTTTACTGATATTAAAGTTGGGTATAGGCAACAGTGGGTAGGTTTATCAGAAGGGATGAAAACCTTTTATGCTACTGCCAATTGGGCGATCGATAAGTCAGATCGAACATCCACCGGCCGAACGCCCTATATGTCAAAAACAATTCGACGATCTTTTAATCCTACCAAGCGTCGAAAAAAAGATTACCGTTGGGAATTTCATCAAGGTTTGGGACTTCAAGTTCAAGCTGACCAGTTTGGGCCCATGTCTACTTTTTCTGTTGCAGGAAGCTATGCTTACCACGTGTCCTTGGGTGGCGAAGATAAATTGTCGGTGGGTGCTACAGCCGGATACTATTCTCGGGGTTTAAACATGAATAATTTTGATGTAAAAGATGGGGGAGATCCACTAATTTTATATTTGGATCCACCTATTGGAACGCCCATTACGAGTGCACCTACTCCTTATGGATCTCTGACGGCAGGTCAATTATTAGCGAATGTTGGGGTTCTCTATTATAACCGTGAATTTTTCTTAGGCCTATCTGCCAATCAATTGATTTTTGAAAACTTCACCTATGAACGCTCTGATCCGGCAGCTTTGGATACCTTGAGTCGACGGTATTATTGGCCTAATAATTCGGATTTTGATAATGATAAGGTAAGCACCAGGGCCTTATATTCAGGTACCATGAAGCCCAATTTGTTCGCCATGATTGGCTACCATATTAGAACATCCAAGTATTTTACCGTTTCACCGGCTGCATTAGTGAAGTTTTATAAAGCAGGTACCATGTCCATTGAAGCAAACGTCAAAGCTGATTTTAACCAACAACTTTGGATGGGATTTGGATATCGACATAAAGAGTCATATTCTGCCATGTTTGGAGTTCAACTGCGGCATAACATGCACATGTCCTATTCGTATGATTTGAATGCGAATGGATTGGCGAATCAATCCATGGGTTCACATGAGTTGGTGTTAGGAATCACCATCAACAATAAGATTGGAGTTCCTACTCCTCATTAATCTTATTTAGTCGAGTATTTATCACGAATTTTTTGGTAGGCCTGCTCAGGTATTGGGCTTTCAGTTGATGTCGTTTGAGTGGCAGGTTTATCCCAGTTTAAATAACCTTTTACCCAAGCTAAAGCTAATCCTAAGGCCAATATGCCAATGAAGATAAACATTTCAACTAAGGCATAAGTAGACCAAATGGGGCTTGCTTTTTCTAAATCTGCTTGATGGAAAACAGAGGCCCATGGAAAAAGAAATATTAATTCAATTTCAAATAAGACAAATAAGAGGGCAATCAAATAAAAACGAGGATTGAAACGAATATTGGCATTTCCTACGGGTGCTTCTCCTGACTCATAAGTACTTAGCTTTTCTACATTAGGGCGATTCGGCCTAATCCATTTGGCGAGCGTTAAAATAACTGCTAAAAATAATATTCCAGCTATCAAAAAGGCTGCTACATATGCAAAAGCTTCCATTATTGCCTCATTTTTAAATATCCTTTAATCACGGTAAAGGTGGTTATTCCAAGGAAAAACAAAATGATATAATGTACATAATTGATAATCCATGGGAAATGCTGGCCAAGGTAGTACCCCGAAGTCACTAATATCCCCACCCAAAGGCCACCGCCAACTACGTTCAGTAATAAATAGCTGTACCATGGCATTCGACTGATACCCGCTAAAATGGGCGTAAAAGTTCTAACTACAGGTAAAAAACGACTAATGACCAAAGCCATAAAGCCATATTTATCAAAAAACTCACGAGTAGAATCCAAATGCTTTTTCTTGAAAAAGAGGCTATCTGGTCTGCTTTCTAGCGATTTGCCAAAGAATCGGCCTGATAAGTAACCTACAAGTGAGCCCACCACCGCTGCTAAGAAAATGCTGGCTAATAAACCTGATAGAGGTTCTTTTAATACCCCTGTTCCTCCAAAGACACCAGTTAAGAAAAGTAAATAATCCCCTGGAAGGAAAAATGCGAAAAACAGTCCATTTTCTGCAAAAACGATCAACGTAATAACAAGCAAGCCAGAGCGAATGATGGTTTCAGAATCAGTTAACTGATGCCACAAAATATTTATTTCATCCATAATAGGGGCTATACTCGCTTATTAATCCTTGGTTTTTAGGCTTTTGTCTCAAAAAAATGTAAATTGAGGATATAAATATCCATTAAAATTTCCATTTTTTCCTACATTTGAGCTATGAAAACTTGGCTGGCCTCCATCCTTTTTGTGATTATCTTTTCGGGATCCTGGATTCCGAAGGTGGGAATGGAGCAAAGTTTCAAAGCAAATGAACTGTTAAAGCACTTTCAAGATCATAAGCGCCAAGCTCCTGCAGGTTTTAGTTTTATGGATTTTCTTTGGATGCATTACGCAGCGGATTCCAAGCATGCTAAAACGACCAAACATCCTAGTTTGCCAAGTTTTGATTTTAGTGGGGTAAGTGGATATGTTTTACCGACCATTTCTCTTGTTTTTTTATTACCTCTTCTTTTTGTTTCATCACGCCGCCAATTAATCAATTGGCAGAATCTATATCATTTTTCGTTAGCTAGAGTGCTAATCGCACCTCCTCGGTACTAGGGATTTGTCTTTCATTTCCTAACGTTCACCATTACCATTGAAAAATGATTAATTCGATAATTTATTTTAGTATTCGGAATAAGCTCATTGTAGGTTTATTCGTCTTAGGTCTTGTGGCATGGGGTGGTTATTCACTCACTCGTTTGCCCATTGATGCATTGCCTGATATTACTTCAAACCAGGTACAAGTCATCACACAATCTCCTGCTTTGGCTGCGTCCGAAGTAGAGAAATTTGTCACGTATCCTTTGGAGATTTCGCTGAGAACGATTCCCAATGTCAAGGATATTCGTTCCATTTCCCGCATGGGCTTATCTATTATTACGGTCGTCTTTGAAGATGAAGTAGCTATGGAGGTAGCCCGACAGCAGGTTTCGGAAAAGTTAAAAGCTGCTGAACCTTATTTATTGCGTGGAGCAGGTATTCCTGAAATGGCACCCATTACGACAGGTCTTGGCGAGTTTTATCAATACACCTTGGATGTTGATCCTGAGTTTAAGGATCAATACTCATTAGCTGACTTGCGAACGTATCAAGACTGGATTGTTAAGCGTCAATTGCTTGGGATTAAAGGAGTGGTAGAGGTAAGTTCTTTTGGAGGTTATGTCAAACAATATGAGGTAGCCGTCAATCCTGAACGTATTCGTGCTATGAACATCAGTATTGATGAGCTTTTTGCGGCATTGGAAAATAACAATTCCAATTCAGGGGGTAGTTATTTGGAAAAAGGTACCGATGCTTATTTCATTCGCTCAGAAGGGATGATCCAGTCTCTTGCAGATATTGAAAACACCGTGGTAAAACAGCGAGGATCTGGCGGTTTACCGGTATTTGTGAAGGATGTAGCACAAGTGCAGTTTGGGAAGGCTGTTCGATATGGAGCAATGACAAAAAATGGTCATGGCGAAGCCGTGGGAGCTGTGATGCTTTTATTAAAAGGGGCTAATGCGAATACGGTAGTAAAAGATGTGAAGGATCGGATGGAATTGATCCAAAAAACCCTACCTCAAGGAATTCATATCAATGCATACTTAGATCGAAGTATATTGATTGGTAAGGCCATAAATACGGTAGAGAAAAACTTAATCGAAGGAGGGTTAATTGTTGTCTTTATTCTAGTCTTGCTCTTAGGGAATTGGCGTGCAGGTTTGATTGTAGCCTCCATGATTCCACTTTGTTTGCTTTTTGCCTTTGCCATGATGAATATTTTTGGTGTTTCTGCCAATCTAATGTCATTAGGAGCAATCGATTTTGGTTTGATTGTTGATGGAGCTGTTATTATCGTAGAATCCATCATTCATCGACTTCATTCACGAAGGAAAGGAGAAGTGCTTAGTCAGCATGAAATGGATGAAGAGGTGAATATTTCTGCTCAAGCTATATTTAAATCAGCGGCATTTGGAGTAATCATTATTTTGATTGTGTATTTGCCCATTATGGCATTAGGAGGGATCGAAGGGAAGATGTTTAGACCAATGGCCCAGACGGTATCATTTGCCATTTTTGGAGCTTTATTACTTTCATTAACCTATGTTCCCATGATGTCTTCCTTATTTTTAAGTAAGAAAGTAAGTCATAAGGTTACTTGGGCAGACAAAATCATGAATTTTTTATACGGGAAATACAGTCCTATGGTCAATTGGGCACTTAGTAACCGTAAAAAAGTAGTGATAGCTTCATTGGTTCTGTTAACTGCCAGCATAGGCTTATTTAGTAGTTTGGGTGGGGAATTCATTCCTGAACTCAATGAAGGTGATTTTGCAGTAGAAACAGTTTTGCCTACCAATGCCTCCTTGTCTCAAAGTATTGAGGTCAATAATAATGCACAAGCTTTACTATTGAAAAAATTCCCTGATGAAATCAAGCAAGTGGTTTCCCGAATTGGAGCTTCAGAAATCCCAACGGATCCAATGGGAATTAATGCCTGTGATTTAATTATTATTTTGAATGAACCAAGCGTTTGGAAAAAAGCTAAAACGATGGAGGAATTGGAAGAAAAAATGGATCGTGAATTGGACGCCTTTCCTGAAGTAAATTTTGAATTCACTCAACCAATTCAAATGCGTTTTAATGAGTTAATTGCAGGTGTTAAGTCGGATGTAGCGATTAAGATTTTTGGAGAAGATTTAGAGATTCTATTTGAGAAAGCGACTGAGGCAGCTCGTTATATTCGCAAAATTGAGGGAGTTGGCGATATTAAAGTTCAGCAAATTGATGGAGTGCCTCAATTGGTAGTACATTATAATCGAGCAAAAATGGCACAATATGGCTTACGTATTCAAGATGTAAACCGTCGAGTGAAAATGACATTTGCAGGTGAAACCGCAGGCTTAGTGATGGAGGGAGAGAAGCGTTACGATCTGGTTGTGCGTATGGACTCTGCTCATCGGGCTGATATCCAAAATTTGAAAGAACTGTATTTAGATCTTCCGAATGGCTCGCAAATTCCTTTAGAAGAAGTGGCAACGGTGGATTATCAAAATGCTCCTGTGGAAATTTCACGAGATAATACTAATCGGAGAATTACCATTGGTATCAATGTTAGAAATAGAGACGTACAAAGTGTAGTGAATGACATAGAAAAGGTGATGAAGAATAAAATTACCTTACCAGCTGGTTACTATGTAAAGTATGGAGGTACATTTGAAAATCTACAAGCGGCAAAATCTCGTTTGTCTTTAGTGGTACCACTGGCTTTGGCTCTTATTTTCGCCCTCTTATTTTTCACTTTTAATTCTATGTTAGAAGCGGCAATTATTTATCTAGCCATTCCGCTTTCTGCCATTGGGGGTATTTGGGCATTGTATTTGAGAGGAATGCCATTTTCGGTATCTGCAGGAATTGGATTTATTGCCCTGTTTGGGGTAGCAGTATTAAACGGAATTGTACTTCTCTCATTTTTTAAACAATTAGCGACTGAGGGATATTCGGTAGCAGAGCGATTAAAAAAAGGCTTGGAATTGCGTTTCCGTCCGGTTATCATGACAGCCTCGGTTGCTTCTTTAGGGTTTCTGCCTATGGCCTTGAGTCATTCACCAGGAGCGGAAGTACAGCGCCCCTTGGCTACGGTGGTTATTGGGGGTTTGATTACTGCAACGTTCCTAACCTTGGTAGTTATTCCTGTGGTTTATTCCTTGGTGATGACTAGAAAAGAAAATAAATCAAAGTCTCAGTCAATGATAGTCATGGTCATTTTAGCGGGTTTAATGCTGAGTTTTTCAAGCTTGGGTCAAGGTTCTAAACCAGTTTTGAGCTTGTCGAGCTGCATGCAAGAAGCTTTGCAACATAATGCCTTATTGAATACAGGAAACTTAGAAATTCAGAGTGCAGAAGCCTTGATTCAATCAGGGAAGGATTTGCCTAAGGGAAGTATTGATTTTCAATATGGTAAAACCCAAACGTATTTTAGTCAGGATTATACCATTATTGCTTCCCAGAGTATTCCATGGCCGACTTTGTTAAGAGCTCAAGTAAAGGCATTGACTTCCCAAAAAATGTTGGTGGAGAAAAGACAGAAGATAACGCAGATTTTGGTGCTCTCAAGTGTCAAATGGTATTACTATCAATTACTAATTCAGCAAAAACATCTAGAGTATTTACATCAACAAGATAGTATCTATTCCCAAATGTTGAAGGCTGCCAGTGTCCGCTTCAAGCAAGGAGAAACGAACCGGTTAGAGGTAGTAGCTGCCGAAGCGCGTTTAAGGGAATTTCAACAGAAACAACTTTCATTACGAGCAGATATTCAGGCTAATTATCAGAATTTAGCTTACTGGATGAATCGAAAGGAGCCATTTGATATCCAGAGCTCGAATGCATTAACGATGCAAGCACCTCCAATTCCGGCTGATTTAGCCAAAAACCCTACGCTACAATTGTTGGAAGAACAAGTGGTCCACGCCAAACTTCAAACGGAAGTGGAGAGGAATAAATTGAAACCGGATATTCGTTTAGGAGCCACTTCACAAAGTATTGAAAATTATGGTGGCCAGAACTTTGTTCAAGCGGGTTTAGCATTGCCCATTTTTGCGAAAGGTCAGAAAGCCCGTATTTCGGCTGCTCAAAAACAAGAACAGGTACTGTCGAGTCAAAAGGATCAGGTAATGAGTCAAATAAATACTGATTTGCAAAATGCTCAAATATCCTTAGGCAAATTTGGAAATTCTTTGAAGTACTACCAGCAAACAGCCTTGCCTCAGGCAGAATGGCTGGTGCAAACGGCTTTGAAAAGTTATCAGCAAGGAGAAATTGAGTATGTAGAAATGCTTCAAAATACGCAACAAGCCTGGCAAATCAGAGAACAATATTTACAAGAAGTTTTGGCATATAACCAAAACATCATTCAAATTGAAACCATTTTAGGAAATGAATAAGCACATCATATATCGAGTTATTACCTTTATTTTCATCAGTGGCATGTTTGCTTGTGGAAGTAAAGAAACGGAAACGGCCGCAAAGGAAGCCGTTGTATCAAATATCAAATTAAGTGCCGAGCAAAAGCAAAATGCAGGTATTGAATTGGGAGCATTAGAAGAAAAGGAAATGGCATCAGAAGTCTCCTGCACAGGTTTAGTGGATGTGCCTCCTATTTCATCAGCTTCGATCTCACTACCTATTGCGGGATATGTGAAGTCTACTTTTGAATTATTGCCTGGAAAGCAAGTTCATAAAGGCCAGGTTTTGGCTACCATCACGAGTTTGGATTATATTCAAATGCAACAAGAATATATACAAGCAGTAAGTCAGCAAACTTATTTGACATCTGAGAAATCGCGTCAACAGGTGCTGAATTCCGAAGAGGTGGGTTCCAAAAAGAAGCTACAAATGGCAGAAGCTGATTTTTCCAATGTGCAAGCACAAGTGAAATCACTTGGGTTGAAATTGGAAATTTTAGGATGTGATTTAAATTCATTAGCAAAAGGCAATATATCGTCGGTTCTGCAAGTGAAAGCTCCTATTGATGGCTATATTGTTGATGTGTTTTTATCGATTGGAAAATATATTCAACCTACAGATGAATTAGTAAAGCTGGTTGGAGTAGCTCATAAGCACGTAGAATTAAAAGTATTTGAAAGAGATTTGGGCAGTTTGCAATTAGGTCAAACGATACAATTTGAAGCCGAAGGATTACAAGGCAAGGGGAAAGTATTTTTAATTGGGAAGCAAGTGGACTTAAGTACGCGTACCACATCGGTTCATGGGCATTTCAATAATGAGGCAGATGAACTACGATTTACGGTAGGTCAATTCATTAATGCCAAGATTTTGGTAGGGAATCAAAAAATGAAAACCATTCCACAAGCGGGTTTAGCTAGAGTGGGAAAAGGTGGATTTATTTATGTGGAAAATCCACAAGGTATCATGGAGCAAGTTCCTGTAAAAATACTTAGTTCGAATGAAGAATTTGTAGGCGTGCAACCGATTAAAACCATGCCAGAAGGGAAGGTTGTTATAAGGGGAGCATCAGCCTTAGAGGCAATATTTGCTAAGGATTAAGAAATTAAACCTTGAAAACAAGTGAAGTCGGCCCATTGATTGGTGTCGACTTCTTTTTTGAATAGCCCGAAGAGGGTTGATCCAGAGCCACTCATGGCCGCGTAAATAGCCCCTTGATCGTATAATTCTTGCTTAATTTGCGCTAGAATAGGGTATTTAGGGAATAAGCTGAGTTCAAAATCATTTGAGATACAATCTTTCCATTGTTCTATTGGAAGTAAAATGGATGTTGTCAAATCATAAGTTGGTGCTTGGGGTTTAACTTGGGCATAAGCTTCTTGAGTAGAAATGCCAAAATTGGGGTAGATTAGTAGCACATGGTAACCAACTAATGAACTGGAAATAGGACTTAATTCATCTCCCTTACCTTTGCCCAATTGAGCTTGTTGGGAAAGAAAAAACGCACAATCACTGCCTAATTGTTGAGCATAGGGAACGAGCTGTTCGTTAGTAAGGGCTAAATCAAAAAAATCCCTCAAGCCCATCAAAGTAAATGCGGCATCCGAAGAGCCACCTCCTAAACCGGCACCCATGGGGATGATTTTATGTAAGTGAATATGAACGGGTGGGATTTGGAAATCCTTAGCCAAGGCTTGATAAGCTTTAAAACATAAATTGTTTTTTAATTCACTTGAGATAGGTAGGCCAGAAGATGAAAATTCAAATGAGTCGCTTGGACTAATTTCTATGATATCTGTCCATGGAACATGAAAGAAGCAAGTCTCCAATTCATGAAAACCATCGGGTCTTTTGGAAGTAATGTACAAGCCAATATTAATTTTGGCATTAGGGAAAAGCACCATATTAATCTTCTAAAATATTACTGATAGGACTAAGTTTCAGGAATAGACCCAAAAAGAATAGGATGAAGGCAAAATCGAAGAAGAATTTACTTTGGTCCTGATGTTCTTCCCAATAGATTTCTTTCACTTTGGTGGACTCCATTCGATTGATTTCTTCAAAGATGGCGTTCAAGCTTTTTTGGTCGGTGGCTCGGTAAAACTTCCCTTTACTTTTTTCGGCAATAACCCGTAAAGTACTTTCGTCGACAGGGTCCATGGAAGGCTTTAAGCTACCTACGGCGATTGTGTAGACCTTAATACCAAAGGTTTTAGCCAATTCAGTGGATGTTAGTGGGTCAAGATTTCCTGCTGTATTATTTCCATCACTAATTAAGATGCTAATTTTTTTAGGATTAGGAGAATCTCTTACTTGATTGATACACATTCCGAGGGCATCCCCTAAAGCGGTACCTTCTTCCTTAATTAATTTTGAATCTAAGCCTAATAAAGCCTGTTGTAGATAACTTGAATCATTCGTGATAGGGCTGGCCAAATACGGAGCTCCTGCAAATGCCACAATGGATATAAAATCGTTTTTTCTTTGTTTGACAAAGGAAGTAGCTACTTGTTTGGCAATGACTAATCGCGAAGGGCTTACATCTCGATTTAGCATGGATGAGGATATATCAATTGCCAAGGCCATGTCGATACCATCAGGTTGAATTTTTCTTTTGGGATTGATTTTATAAGGCCCTGCTAATGCCAAAATGATACAGGTTAAGAGCAAGATTTGAACAATATCTGGGATGAAGCTGATGAGTCGAATTAGACGATTTTGAACTAAAGGCTTAGTAAATGAGAGTGTAATTCGAGCTTGGTTTTTTCTATTTAATAAATATCGGATTAAAAATATAATCAGAGGTAAGGGTAGGAGAAATAGGAAGGCTTCATGTTCCCAATGATAGGAGAAGAGCGATACAAATTGTTGCCAGGAAAAATATAGCTGGTATTTCATGACTTTTTATTTTCCTGCGAAATGAATTTTCTTTCCTCTTGATAGATGGAATTGGCAATTTCCATGAGCATATTGACTGAATCGGTAGTTTTGCCCGAAAAATTACCTCCATAAATGGCCGAATCTAATTCATGGAGAGCTTTGGCTAATTGTTTATTTTCTAACGTATCCACCATTTCCTTGGTGGTGAAAGTTGTAAAAGGTTTGAATGTAAGGCTTTCTAAGTATTTTTTCCAAAGGGAAAAGGCTCGTTCTAAATTTTGCAAGCCCAATTGGTTGTTTTCTATGTTACGGATTAGTCGTTGATATACACGACGGAATTCTGCATTTTTTCTCCACAATACATACAATTTAAACCATCTTTTCAGGCTTTTTCCTAAGAACCAGTAAATTAATCCAGTTAAAACTAATAGACCCAGCCCCCAAATGACCACATTTTTCAAGTCGGTTTTTGGTTGCAATGGAGCTATAGGTACATGTTGGTAAAGAGAATCTAAATTGATTTTTTCAGGATGTGGAACTAAACGCTTTAGAAATATTTGATCTTTGCTTGGGTATATTTTGGTACAATCAGCTTCTTGCATGAGGTAAACAGGTATGGCAAGGCTGTGCTGATTTTCAATTTGAAATAGTTTGAAGGTATACACGGCAGAATCGATACTTCCGCTGGCATCGGTTCTTGTAGGGAAGTATGTTCTTTCCACAGCTTGAAATGCACCGTAATTTTGATTGACGCCTGGGAAAAAAATCTCTTGGTTTTTGCTATGCCTAACAGAAAGGCTATAGTGAATCTGCTGTCCGATTTTGACAGAATCCTCTAAAAATTGGCCTTTGATTTGAATTGGCTTTTGCTGCATTATTTTCTAATGGTAAACAATTTTACTAGGGTAGGTACAAAATCCTCTCCAGCCCGTATACTAATGTAATCTGCTTGCCATTGTTTGCATAATTTTTTGAGTTCCTCAGCCCGATTGGAGCCTTGTTCTCTTTGGAGGTTTTTGAAGAATTTAGAACTGGTATTTACCCAGGTTGTTCTTTTTCTTTCTGGGTCGAAAATAGGAATTATGCCTAGTGAAGGTAGTTTTATTTCTTGTTTATCGACTAATTGAATAACAACTAAATCATGCATTTGGGACATGGCTCTCAGTAGATCATGATAATTTTCATCAATGAAATCAGACAGGACAAAAATCAAACTGCGCCTTTTTAATACTTGTAAAGTAAATCCTAATGCGGCTTTTAGATCAGTACCTGTATTTTCTGGTTCCATTTTAAAAAGCTCGGAGATGACCCGGTAGGCATGTTTTTTGCCCATGGCAGGAGGCATGAATTTCTCGTTTTTGTCTGAAAATCCACAAAATCCTAAATGGCTAGCTTCTTGCATGGCCGAAAAGGAAAGTACACCCGCCACTTCTTTTAATGTTTTGAGCTTAGATTGGGAATTTCGTCCTACCTGTTGGGAAGCACTTACGTCTAACAAAAAAAATACGGTTTGCTCTTTTTCTTCTTTAAATAATTTAACAAAAGTACCATGTCCTTTGGCAGTGGTATTCCAGTCGATGTGGCGTACATCATCTCCATAATGGTATTGACGGAGATCACTAAATTCCAATCCTGACCCTTTGAAAATGGATGAAAAATTTCCATGCATTTGGGTATTGATCGCTTTTCTAATGCGAATTTCCAATTGAACAACATGTGATAGAAAGGAATGAATGTCCGAATCCATGGAATGAATGGGGGCTTAGAATCGTGCTAAATTACCTATTTTTTGAGCAAGTCGAATGAAAAGCCATAAAAGCTTTCTAAATTAAGGGGAAATTTGAACCATGAGAAAAATTTATTTCCTCCTATGTTTGGGATTCTTAGCATGCAGGGAATCATCGTCTTCCAAAATCATTGAAGAGGATAAATTAGCGGAGATATTAGTTGATATACACATTGAGGAATCCAAGGTTTCCAATATGCACTTTGGAAGTATAGACTCGTCCATATTAGCCTATAACTATCAAGAAAAGCGTATTTTTAAGAAATACGGAGTTGATTCGTTACAATTTGCGAAAAATTTTGATCGCTATGTGCAGGAGCCTAAGGACTTTTTACGTCTGTATGATAAGGTGAATGGAATCATGGAAAAGCGATTTAAAAAGCCTGAAACTTCACACCGATGAAAATAGGAGTAATATGTTTTTTGGGGATGTTAAACTTCGTAACTATGGCACAAATGCCGTTTATTCAAGGTCATCGTGGTTTTAGGGGTTTGTATCCTGAAAATACCTTACCTGCTTTTGAGCATGCTTTGGAAGCAGGTGTTCAAGTGCTTGAGATGGATGTGTGCATTTCAGCCGATGGGAAAGTTGTGGTCTCCCATGAGCCATATATGAATTCATTATATAGTTCTAAGCCGGATGGTAAGCCAGTAGAAAAAGAAGAAGAGAAGATATTTAATCTATATCAGATGACTTATCGAGAAATAAAGAAGTTTGATACTGGGAAAAGAGGTAATGCTTCATTTCCGGAGCAAATTAAAATGGAAGCACATAAGCCATTACTATCGGAAGTGTTGAGTTTAGGAGAAGCATTCAGAAAAAAACATCAGCGGACTATTTATTACAATATTGAAATAAAATCGGTGGAGGCAGAATATGGGATTTCTCAGCCTAAAACGGTGGAAGAGTTTTCCGAAAAGGTTTGGAAGGTGATTAAGAAATATGTAAAGCCGGAATTCATTATACTTCAAAGTTTTGATTTTCAAGTGTTGAAATATTGGAATAAAGCAATGAATGATGGAAAAATAGCTCCACAAGTTATGCTTTCAGCTTTGGTATCAAGAAAAAGTCCTGAAAACACGATCAAAGATTTAGGATTTACTCCTGCTATTTATAGTCCTAACTATCAAGCAGTGACTCAAGATTTCGTGGAGTTTAGCCATAAAAGTGGGATGAAAGTAGTTCCCTGGACGGCGAATGAAGCTAATATTATTTCGTTGTTATCTGATATGGGAGTGGATGCTGTCATTACTGATTATCCGAATCGAGTTCCTCATTATTTAAAATCAGTGCATTAATGGCGAACGGCATTTCCTTATTCAATGAGACACTATTATGGTTCATGAAACGACGTATGTCGCGGATTGAGTCTATATACACGCGTCCTTTGGATTTACAGGAAATTTGTTTGAAAGATTTGGTTCAGGCTGGTCGACAAACCGAATGGGGGAAGCAATTTGGCTATGGTCAAATTAGTAATTATGCGACATTCAAATCACAGGTGCCTATTTCTACTTATGAGGAAATTTTTCCTTACATCGATCGGGTGATGCAAGGCGAACAGCAAATCCTTTGGAATAGCCCAGTTACTTGGTTTTCTAAGTCTTCGGGTACTACCAATGCCCGCAGTAAGTTTATCCCTGTATCGAAGGAATCATTGGAATCTTGCCACATGATGGGGGGAAAGGACATGATTACCTTATTAATTAATAATCGACCAGAAACAAGGGTCTTCGAGGGCAAGGGCTTATCCATTGGAGGAAGTTTATCTTATTGTGCTACTAATCCTAATGTGCTTGTAGGAGATGTTTCGGCAGTTATTATGAAGAATTTACCTGTTTGGGCCCAAATGATCCGGACACCTTCATTGGAAGTAGCCTTGATGGATGATTGGGATCAAAAGATTGAGCGCATGGCTTTGGAAACTTCTAAGGAAAATGTGACGAGTATTTTGGGGGTTCCTACTTGGACTTTGGTTTTGATTGAGAAAATCTTGGAAATCACGGGTAAGAAGTCCATTTTAGAAGTGTGGGAGAACTTTGAATTCATGATTCATGGTGCAGTAGCATTTGGGCCTTATCGAGAATTATTTCAAAAACAAGTGTTTAAAGATCAAGGGGTAGGTTTTTTAGAGATTTATAATGCTTCTGAAGGGTTTTTTGGTATACAAGATGATTTGTCGTTGAATGATGAATTGTTACTGATGCTTGATTATGGAATTTTTTATGAATTTATACCAATCAACGATGAGGGAGAGGAGCAAGATATCATTGTTGATTTAAGTCAAGTGGAAATGGGAGTTAATTACGCCTTGGTGATAAGTACCAATGCGGGATTGTGGCGATATAAAATTGGAGATACGGTTCGTTTTACATCTTTAGACCCATTTAGAATAAAAATTTCAGGGAGAACCAAGCATTTTATTAATGCTTTTGGAGAAGAAGTCATTATGGAAAATGCAGAAAAGGCTATATCTAAGGCCTGTTTGATGACAAATTCCATCATTAAAGAATATACAGCTGCGCCGAATTATATGAATGGAGGCCAGCGAGGGAGCCATGAATGGATTATAGAATTTTCAAAAGCACCAAAAGAAATGCGTACCTTTGTGGAGATATTAGATCAGACCCTCCGCGAGATTAATTCCGATTATGATGCGAAGCGGTCTTATGATTTGGTATTAGGTCCACCCATTATTCATCAGGCTCCACAAGGAACTTTCTATGCTTGGATGCGAGAAAGAGGCAAGTTAGGGGGGCAGCATAAAGTCCCTCGATTGAGTAATAATCGAGAATTTTTGGAGGGAGTTAAAGCTCATTTTAAAGAATAAAAACATGTCATTAAAAGTAACCATTGAGAACGGGATCAAAGACGCCATGCGTGCTAAAGATGCCGATAGACTTCGTGCTTTGCGTGCTATTAAGTCGCTAATTTTATTAGAAGAAACGTCTGGATCCAATGTTGGCGAATTGTCAACTGATACAGAAATGAAGATTTTGATGAAAGCTGCTAAGCAACGTAAGGATTCATTGGAAGTATATGTGACACAGAACCGTCCTGATTTAGCGGAGAAGGAACAAGCTGAATTGAGTATCATTGAAGAGTTTTTACCAAAACAGTTGAGTGAAGCAGAATTGACAGAGAAGATTCAATCGATCATCGTTCAAGTGGGTGCTAGTAGTCCAGCGGATATGGGTAAAGTAATGGGAGTGGCAAGTAAGCAATTGGCTGGATTAGCAGATGGGAAAGCCATTTCAACGAAGGTAGGAGAACTTTTAAAGAAATAAAGTGTCGGAAATAGCCAAGAAAGAGGAATTGGGAGCCATAAGAAAGCTCAGTTTTGAAGAGTTGAAGCAATTGATGATTCAGCATGGAGATCCTGCGTTTCGAGCTAAACAAGTTCATGAGTGGATTTGGAAAAAATCAGCTCGCAGCTTTGATGCGATGGGTAATATTCCGAAAACGACTAGGGAGTGGTTGAATCAGCATTTTTCTTTGCAATGTGTACAAACAGCTGATATGCAAGTAAGTACAGACCGGACTATTAAGTCTAGTTTTAAATTGCATGATGGACATTTGGTAGAAGGAGTATTAATTCCAACAAGGGAAAGAATGACTGCTTGTGTATCATCGCAAGTGGGTTGCTCTTTAACTTGTAGTTTTTGTGCTACGGGATATATGGATCGAAAACGAAATCTGGAGTCGTATGAAATTTACGATCAGGTCGTGTTGATTCGTGATCAGGCACAAGAAAAATACGGGATACCTTTGACCAACATTGTTTATATGGGCATGGGAGAACCTTTGTTGAATTATGCCAATGTGTTGAAATCGATAGAAGAGATCACTTCACCTGACGGATTAGGAATGTCTCCTAAGCGGATTACTGTTTCTACGGCAGGAATTGCTAAAATGATTAAGAAGCTGGGAGATGATCAAGTCAAATTTAATTTGGCACTTTCGCTGCACGCTGCAAATGATACCAAAAGGAATCAGATTATGCCAATTAATGAAACCAATACGTTGGTGGCATTAGCGGAGGCATTGCGGTATTTTTACGATAAGACAGAAAATGAGATTACTTTAGAGTATATCATGTTTAATAAGTTTAACGACACGGTGGAGGATGCGAAGGAGTTATGGGAGTTTGCTAGAAAGTTGCCTTGTAAGATTAATATCATTGAGTACAACCCGATTGCTCAGGCAACTTTTGTGAATGCAGAGGCAGATGCTTTAGCTAAGTTCACGGCATTTTTAGAAAGCAAAAAGATGATTGTCAATGTTCGTCGATCTAGAGGAAAGGACATTGATGCTGCATGTGGACAATTAGCTGGGAAGAAAACAGCATAATTTTATTGGATGGAAGCGCAGAATAGGTTATTTCCTGTTTTTCTAAAATTGGAACAACTGAATGTTTTGGTAGTTGGAGGAGGAAATGTGGCCTTGGAAAAGGTGTCGGCGATGTTAAGAAATGCTCCAGCTTCTAAGATAAGTATGGTAGCTCCATTTTTTAGAGAAGAGCTATTGGCTTATTTGAAGGATTTTTCTCAGGTTGAATTGATACATAGAGCATTTGAAGTGCAGGATTTAGATGGGAGGGATTTGGTGATTTGTACGACTGATCGATACGACTTGCATGTTGAGATTAGTGAATTAGCAAAGCAGAGACATTTGTTATGCAATGTGGCAGATACGCCTGCATTATGTGATTTTTATTTGGGTTCAATAGTTCAAAAGGGGGATTTGAAAATTGCTATTTCTACCAATGGCAAGTCGCCTACGTTAGCTAAACGGATTCGAGCATTTTTGGAGGAAGTTATTCCGGACGACATTCAGACCTCCTTAGATTCATTGGAGATTTTACGCAAAGAACTTAAGGGAGATTTTGACTCCAAGATTAAGGCATTGAATGAATTAACAAAGGGCTTGATTTTTAAGAAATAATTGGTGGTATTAATCTTTGATTTGTACGAATATCAATGATTTCATTGGGGTTATTGTGTTTATCCAAGTTTTGTGGGGTTTAAAGATTTGACAACTTTTTAAAAGTTGTCAAATCTAAGCACTCATGAGACAATCTTTTATAGGAATTTCTTTTCCAAATGTAGTATCAAAATTTATCAATTTTCTTGTTTGATCAATTTTATCAACATGTTGATAATCTGATGCATAAGCTGCTTTAAGTAATGGATATTGAGTAGGTTCGTTTTTAATTTCCCCATTCATGGCCTACGTAGAGCATTATTACACACAATTTTATTCTGGAGAATATTATCACCTTTATAATAGAGGAGTTGATAGGAAATCAATTTTCAAATCAAGATCAAACTATTCTTATTTTTTAAGACAATGGACAAAATATCTGGAGGGTTATGTGAATGTGATCGCTTTTAGTCTAAATGATAATCATTTTCATTTTTTAGTTCAGGTGAATCATTTTAGTGAAAGTGATTTGGATGGGAAACCGGTACATGAGCTTATTACTAGGAGGCTAAAAAAGTTTTTTCAATCGTATACCATGGCATTTAATAAACAACATGGTCGGGTTGGTACCTTATTTCAAACTCCCTTCAAAAGGGCATTAGTAGCCAAATTAGAGGATCTATCTACTTTAATAGCATATATTCACCTGAATCCTCAGAAGCATGGCCTAATAGCAGATTTCCGGAACTGGGAGTGGACCTCATATGGGAAGATATTACAATTCAAGAAGAGTTTTGTAGATAAAGAATTTGTTTTGAAATGGTTTGGAGGAAAAAAACAGTTTATTGATTTTCATGTCCAAGAATTTAAGGAAACTGATATTCTTTCTTTGATTGATGAGTAGCATGGATTTTTTTTAACATTTGCCTATTAGATTTGACCATTAGATTTGACAACTTTTTAAAAGTTGTCAAATCTTTATACCAATACCAATACCAATCCAAAAACTAAAACCCCACCTGCATTTTCCCATCATCCACACCTCGAAGAATTAAATCCAATAAAAAAAGGGGACCCATTTGAGCCCCCTTCTTTAAAATGTGTTACCTTATATTATAAGTACTGATTTGCATTGTTGGCATTTAAATCTTCAAATGCAGATTTTAAACGAGCAACAAAGGTATCTTCACCTTTACGTAACCAAACGCGTGGGTCATAAAACTTCTTGTTAGGAGCATCTTCACCCGATGGGTTACCGATTTGACCTTGCAAATAAGCTTCTTTCTCTTTGTAGAAATTAAGAATACCTTCCCAAAAAGCCCATTGTAAATCGGTATCAATGTTCATTTTGATAGCACCGTATGAAATAGCTTCACGAATTTCTTCGCGTGAAGATCCTGAACCACCGTGGAAAACGAAGTTGATAGGTTTTTCTGCAGCTAATGCATATTTATTGCGAATGAAGTCCTGAGAGTTTTTCAAGATGACAGGTTGTAACTTCACATTACCTGGCTTGTATACACCGTGAACGTTTCCAAATGCAGCTGCAATCGTGAAACGGTGAGAAATAGCATTTAATACTTCATAAGCATAAGCTACTTCTTCTGGCTGAGTATATAATTTAGAAGAATCTACATCTGAATTATCAACTCCATCTTCTTCACCACCTGTTACTCCTAATTCAATTTCAAGTGTCATTCCAATCTTCGCCATACGAGTTAAGTATTTTGCGCAGATTTCTAAGTTTTCTTCTAAAGGTTCTTCCGACAAGTCAATCATGTGAGAAGAGAATAATGGTTGTCCTGTTTCAGTATAGAATTTTTCACCTGCGTCCAAAAGGCCGTCTAACCAAGGAAGTAATTTTTTAGCACAGTGGTCAGTATGAAGAATTACTTGCACACCATATACTTTAGCTAATTGGTGTACGTGATAAGCACCAGAGATTGCTCCAGCGATGGATGCTTCTTGGTTTCCATTAGGAAGAGACTTTCCAGCATAAAATTGAGCACCGCCATTCGAGAATTGAATGATAACAGGAGAATTAACCGCTTTTGCAGCTTCTAATACGCCATTAACAGTGTCAGTACCAGTAACGTTTACCGCAGGTAATGCAAATTGATGTTTTTTAGCAATTTCAAATAATTCCTGAACGGCATCTCCGTGCAAAACACCTTTTTGGTTGGTTAAACTTGACATAATGATTTTTTTTCTTGGGAAATAAATAAAAACTACCTGATTAACAGGTGAGTAGGGCACAAATTTAGTAAAAATGCACAAATTCTAAGGCTTAATTCCGAATAATACACAGACTCAGAGGATTAGCTAAAAAATATTTTTAATTGGGCTATTGGATGTGTTAATATTTTTCCTACCTTTGCACTCCCGTTCGACAAACGCAGTTTTTTATTCAGAAAGAGGTTGGCAGAACTTCTCGAATTTATTTAAAACACCAAAAATGCGGGTCGAAATGGTTTAAATTGAGGTAAGCTCGATTTTTGTGTTAGAACTGGTATTGATTAATGAATGTTGAATGCCCAACCCATTGATTGAATATTAAGCTACACAAGGTGTTTTTCGCTGTTATCCACAGCGCCTCCATCTTGTCGCTTTACGCCAATCTGCATTTTTATTGATTCTTCGTCATTGTTCGCAATGATTTATGAATAAAAGTCTCACAACAAGCCATAGTTAGCCTTGTGAGCATAATTTTTTAAACAAAATATTATATGTCTGGAATTATTGGTAAAAAAATCGGAATGACCAGCCTATACATGGAAGACGGTAGATCCGTTGCATGTACGCTGATTGAGGCCGGCCCTTGTGTTGTTACGCAAGTGAAAACTGTTGAGAACGAAGGCTACAACGCTGTTCAAATCGGTTTCGGTGAAAAGAAAGAGAAGCACACAACAAAATCTTTGTTGGGTCACTTTAAGAAAGCTAACACAACTCCAAAGAAAAAATTGGTAGAGTTTCGCACGTTCGAACAACCATTGAACTTAGGAGATGTATTAACAGTAGAAATGTTAGAAGTTGGAACCTTCATTGATGCGGTTGGAACTTCTAAAGGTAAAGGTTTTCAAGGTGTTGTTAAGCGTCACGGATTTGGTGGTGTGGGTGGTCAAACTCACGGTCAGCATAATCGTGGTCGTCACCCAGGTTCTATTGGAGCTTGTTCATTCCCATCACGTGTATTCAAAGGCTTACGTATGGCTGGACGCACAGGAGGAAATCGTGTTAAGGTTCAAAACTTAGAGGTTTTGAGAATTTATCCAGACAAAAACCTTTTGGTGGTATCAGGATCAATTCCTGGAGCGAAGAACTCATACGTAATTATTGAAAATTAAAACCCATAAAGGCGCGAGCCTTTAACAATAGACATTCTGATTATGGAATTAGCAGTATATAACATAGCAGGTAAAGATACCGGAAAGAAAGTAACCCTTTCTGACGAGATCTTTGGCATTGTTCCAAACGAGCATGTGGTTTACTTGGATGTGAAGCAATATTTGGCGAACCAACGTCAAGGAACACACAAGGCGAAAGAGCGTGCAGAAGTTTCACGTTCAACGCGTAAGATTAAAAAACAAAAAGGTACAGGTGGTGCACGTGCTGGTTCGATGAAATCTCCTTTGATGAAAGGTGGTGGTCGTATCTTCGGTCCACGTCCACGTGATTACCATTTCAAATTAAACAAAAAGGTGAAGTCATTGGCTCGCCAGTCAGCTCTAGCTGCGAAAGCACAGAGTGGAGATATCGCAATTTTGGATTCAGTGGCATTTGACACTCCCAAAACAAAAGCATATTTGACTATGTTGAAAGCTTTCTCTTTAGATAATACAAAGACATTATTGATTACTCCAGAAGTAGACAAGAATGTGGTATTGTCAGGACGTAATGTTCCTAAGGCAAAAGTTTCGACAGCATCTGATGTGAATACATATGATTTAGTAAATGCTACTAAATTGTTGATCACTGAAGCAGCGATCCAAAAAATTGAATCATCTTTTAGTAAATAATTTTCAGAACCTAGTTCTGTTATAAACGAAATATACCATGGGCATTATTAAACGTCCGGCCTTGACTGAAAAGTCGCAAGCCATGCAAGAAAAAGGCAAGTATGTATTTGTGGTTGAATTAACTGCAAACAAGATTGAGATTGCCAAGGAGGTTAAGAAAATGTACGGAGTAGAGGTATTGGATGTAAAAACCATGCGTCAAATTGGAAAGAAAAAATCCAAGAGCACTCGTACTAAGATTACTTCTGGACGTACTTCTACGATTAAGAAGGCAATCGTTACAGTAGGAACTGGTGAAGTAATTGACTTCTACCAAGGAATTTAATTAGAATGTATTAAGGGGGTTCATCCCGATAATTTGAACTAAAATAAATGGCAGCTATTAAAAAATTAAAACCAACAACTCCAGGCCAACGTCAGCGCATTGCGCCAACGTTTGAGGAGATTACTACGGACAAGCCGTATAAGCCCCTTTTGGAGCCTATCAAGCGCACAGGTGGTAGAAATGCAGATGGTCGTCGTTCGATGCGTTACATCGGAGGTGGTCACAAGCGTCGTTACCGTGTGATTGATTTTACTCGCTCTAAATTTGATGTATCGGCTACTGTTTTGACAGTAGAATACGATCCAAACCGTACTTCACGTATTGCTCTTGTCGAGTATACAGATGGAGAAAAGGCTTATATCTTGGCTCCGCAAGGAATTCAAGTAGGTCAAACAGTTATCTCTGGTGAGTCAGTGGCTCCCGAGATTGGAAATACATTGCCTTTGGCAAACATCCCATTGGGTACTTTGGTACACGCAATTGAGTTGCAACCAGGTCGTGGAGCTGAAATGGCTCGTTCGGCAGGTACTTACGCTCAGTTATTAGCACGTGATGGTAAATACGCCACGCTTAAGTTACCTTCAGGAGAGATGCGTATGGTATTGGCTCGTTGCTTAGCAACAATCGGTACTGTATCGAATGCAGATCACATGAACGTTAACTTGGGTAAAGCAGGTCGTCATCGTTGGTTAGGTCGCCGTCCACGTGTTCGTGGTGTGGTGATGAACCCAGTAGATCACCCGATGGGTGGTGGTGAGGGCCGCGCTTCAGGAGGTCACCCACGTTCTCGTACCGGTTTATTGGCTAAGGGTAAGAAAACTCGTAATCCAAAGAAACACACTAATCGTCTTATCATCAGTAGAAGAAAAAAATAGTAGATGGCACGTTCACTAAAAAAAGGTCCTTACATTGATTACCGCCTTGACAACAAGGTACAGGTGATGAACGAATCCGGCAAAAAGTCGGTGATCAAAACATGGTCAAGACGTTCAATGATTTCTCCAGATTTCGTAGGCCACACGTTTGCGGTTCACAACGGGAATAAATTTATTCCAGTTTATGTAACTGAAAACATGGTAGGTCACAAATTGGGTGAGTTCTCGCCGACCCGTAACTTCCGTGGTCACATAGCGAAAAAAGACAAAGGTAAAAAGTAAAGATATTGACCTAAGGGTCTTATAATCAGAAATTGAAAAATGGAAGCTATTGCTAAATTAAGAAATGTTCCTACTTCGCCTCAAAAGATGCGTTTGGTAGCGGATATGGTACGCGGACAAAAAGTATCTAAGGCTTTAGGTATTTTAAAGTTTGAGCCTAAAGTGGGTGCTAAAGCAATTGAAAAATTGTTGTTATCAGCAGTCTCTAACTGGCAGAACAAACATGAGGACGCTAAAATCGAAGAAGCTGATTTATACATCAAGACTATCTTCGTAGATGGAGGTTCATCTATCAAGCGTTTACGTCCTGCTCCTCAGGGAAGAGGTCACCGGATTTTGAAAAGATCCAATCACATCACTTTAGTAGTGGCTTCTTCGGCAGCACCTGCTTTAGAGGAAACAAATTCAGCTGAATAATTAACTATTAGATATAACAAGAAATGGGACAAAAAATTAACCCCGTTGGATTAAGATTAGGTATCGTAAGAGGTTGGGATTCTAACTGGTACGGTGGTAAGACTTTCGCGGATAAATTGGTTGAGGACGAGAAGATCAGAAAGTATGTGGCTGCTCGTATTCCAAAGGGATCTATCTCTAAAGTTATTATTGAACGTACTTTAAAGCGTATCACATTGACGATCAATACAGCTCGTGCTGGTGTCGTGATTGGTAAGCAAGGTGCCGAGGTAGATAAGGTAAAAGAGGAGTTGAAAAAGATCACTGGAAAAGACGTTCAAATCAACATTTTTGAAATTAAACGCCCAGAAATCGATGCTAAATTAATTGGAGAAGCAATTGCTCAACAATTACAAGCTCGTATCTCTTTCCGTCGTGCCATGAAACAAGCAATTGCTTCAGCGATGCGTGTAGGAGCTCAGGGTATTAAATTGAAATTATCTGGTCGTTTAGGAGGTGCTGAAATGGCACGTTCTGAAGGATACAAGGAGGGACGTATCCCATTGCACACATTGCGTGCAGATGTGGATTATGCTATCTCTGAAGCATTAACTGTTTACGGTAAAATCGGTATCAAAGTATGGGTATTCCGTGGAGAGGTTTTTGGAAAGCGTGATTTATCTCCAAACGCAAACATGGGCTTGCAATCTACTTCGGCAGATTCTCGTCCTGGTGATCGTGGCCCACGTGGTCGTGACGATGACCGTCGCGGAGGAGGACGTTCTCGTCGTCCAGAAGGAGCAGATCAAGGTGGTGATCGCAATAAACCAGGTGCTGGTGGTGCAAACCGTGGCCGTGGAGGAAAGCGCTAAGCATCCATAATAATTTTGTATTAGATATTAGACTTATAAGAAGATGTTACAACCAAAAAGAACGAAATTTCGTAAGCAGCAAAAAGGTCGCGTAAGAGGGGTTGCTACCCGTGGCCACGAAATTGATTTTGGATCATTCGCTATTAAATCTTTGGAGCCAGGTCGTATTACAGCTCGTCAAATTGAGGCAGCTCGTATTTCGGTAACTCGTGCCATGAAACGTGAAGGTCAAGTTTGGATTCGTATTTTCCCTGACAAACCTATTACTAAGAAACCTGCAGAGGTTCGTATGGGTAAAGGAAAGGGAGCTCCTGAGTATTGGGTAGCCAACGTTCGTCCAGGTACTATTTTGTTCGAATCAGCAGGTGTTCCTTTAGCCCTAGCGCAAGAAGCTTTGCGTTTAGCCGCTCAGAAATTACCGATGCGTACAAAATTTGTAGTACGTAGAGATTATTCAGAATAGAGTTTTAGACCCCAGGTTTAAAATTTAAATAGCATCGTTATGAAAAACGCAGAAATAAACAAATTAGGAGTAGCGGAATTGACACAACAAATTGTTGTGGAGCAGGAAAACTTATCTCGTTTGAAATTGGCACATGCCATTTCACCGATTGAGAACCCAATGCGCATTCGTGAAACTCGTAAATTGATTGCCCGCTTAGAGACAGCTTTATCGGCGCAAGCAAAAGCTTAATTAATTATTAATTTTTAATAGACCATTTCGGAATTGCTAATGGTCAATTGTTTAACAAGTCCAACAACCATGGAAGAAAGAAACCTAAGAAAAGTAAGGATTGGGAAAGTGGTTAGTGATAAGATGGATAAATCAATCACTATTACAGTAGACCGTAAGGTTAAGCACCCCTTGTACGGAAAGTTCGTACAGAAGACCACTAAATTGATGGCTCATGATGAGAATAATGAGTGCGGAATTGGTGATACAGTGAAAGTGATGGAAACCCGTCCTCTTTCTAAAAATAAGCGTTGGAGATTAGTAGAAGTAATCGCAAAAGCGAAATAATTCTGTCTCTTGTTATTCAAAATTTAAAATTTAAAGATCAAAGATAATGTTACAGCAAGAATCAAGATTGGGTGTAGCGGATAATTCTGGAGCGAAAGAAGTTTTAGTGATTCGCGTTTTGGGAGGTACTGGAAAAAGATATGCTTCTGTAGGCGATAAAATTGTAGTTTCAGTTAAGTCGGCTCTTTCCTCTTCAAGCATGAAGAAAGGAACAGTTTCAAGAGCAGTAGTTGTTCGTACGAAAAAAGAAATTCGTCGCAAAGATGGTACGTATATTCGTTTTGAAGATAACGCGGCCGTTTTATTAAATGCCAACGATGAGCCAAGAGGAACTCGTATTTTTGGACCTGTTGCACGTGAATTGCGTGAAGCTGGTTTTATGAAGATTGTTTCTTTAGCCCCAGAAGTTTTATAAATAGATAGATATATTGGTTATCCAATAGAAAAAATCATACCATGGAAAATAATACAAGCAAGCAAACAAAATTGCACGTAAAAAAAGGAGATACTGTGATGGTGATTTCAGGTAATGCCAAAGGTAAAACTGGCGTTATCAAGCAAGTTATCGTTGAGAAATCTCGTGCAATTGTAGAAGGAGCTAATTTGCAAACGAAGCACGTTAAGCCTTCAGCAAGCAATCCTCAAGGAGGTATTGAAAAGCGTGAGGGTTCAATCCACATCTCTAATTTGATGGTGGTTGAAAACGGAAAGCCTGTACGTACTGGTCGTAAAGTAAACGAGCAAGGAAAGTTACAGCGCTACTCTAAAGTAACAGGAAAATTTATTGCATAAATAGAATTTAACGCGTGGGTCGGAAATCCACAACATATACAAAAATGGCAGTACCTAGATTAAAAAAACGTTTTGTAGAAGAGGTTGTACCTAGCTTGAAAGAAAAGTTTCAGTACAAGTCTGTGATGCAAGTGCCTAAGATTACTAAAGTTGTAATCAATAAAGGTGTAGGAGCCGCTGTAGCGGACAAAAAGCTAGTAGATGTAGCTGTAGAAGAAATTACTCAAATTGCTGGTCAAAAAGCAGTGGCAACCATTTCTAAAAAGGCGATCTCTAACTTTAAATTACGTGAAAACATGCCAATTGGTGTGAAAGTAACATTGCGTGGAGATCGTATGTATGAGTTTTTAGATCGTTTAACTACAGTATCTTTAGCTCGTGTACGTGACTTTAAAGGAATCTCAGAAAAAGGATTTGATGGTCGTGGAAATTATACTTTAGGTGTAAAAGAGCAAATCATCTTCCCTGAAATATCAATTGATAAAGTAGCTAAAATCTCGGGTATGGATATCACTTTTGTGACTACAGCCAACACGGATGAAGAAGCTTATGCTTTATTGGCTGCCGTAGGAATGCCTTTTTCCAATATTAAAAAATAATTAGCCACCGGCTACTAACACATTTAAAATTTTTACATCATGGCTAAAGAGTCAGTAAAAGCTAGAGAAAGAAAACGCGAAGCAGCAGTTGCTAAATATGCAGTGAAAAGAGCGGCATTGAAAGCAGCTGGTGATTACCTAGGATTGGATAAGTTACCTAAAAATGCTTCTCCAGTACGTCTTCATAACCGTTGTAAGTTGACTGGTCGTCCACGTGGTTATATGCGTAAATTCGGCATTAGCCGTGTTACTTTCCGTGAAATGGCATCGAATGGTTTGATTCCAGGAGTGACCAAATCAAGCTGGTAATATAAAATTTGATTAATTAAATTCATTTTTGTAATTTTGCAGGCCTTTTTAATGGCTTGCGGCAAATTTAAAAACAATGACAGATCCTATAGCAGACTATTTAACCCGATTGAGAAATGCCTTGAAGGCACGCCATAGGGTAGTTGAAATTCCTGCTTCCAACATTAAAAAGGAAATCACGAAGGTGCTTTTTGATAAGGGGTATATTTCAAATTATAAATTTGATGATACTACAGTTCAAGGAACCATCAAGATTGCTTTGAAATATAATGCAGTAACTAAGCAACCTGCAATCATTAATTTGACTCGTATTTCTAAGCCAGGTTTACGTAAGTACAACGGAGCGGAAGAGTTACCACGCGTATTGAACGGTTTGGGTATCGCTATCTTGTCTACTTCGAAAGGAGTAATTACTGACAAAGAAGCGCGTACACTACACGTTGGTGGTGAAGTACTTTGCTACGTATATTAATAATTAATTGTTTAACGCTGAAAGGAGCTAAGCTCGAAATCTAAGCAAAAACTACATTTTCATGTCAAGAATAGGAAATAAAATTATCAACCTACCTGCAGGCGTAACAGTCGATGTTAACACAGGTAATTTGGTAACTGTGAAAGGCCCTAAAGGAACTTTATCACAACAAGTAGACCAAGATATCATCATCGAAATCGAAGGAAACGTGTTGACGGTTAAACGTCCGACAGAGCAAAAGCGTCACAAAGCTATGCACGGTCTTTACCGTTCATTGATCAACAACATGGTTGTTGGTGTGAGTGAAGGTTTCGTGAAGAATTTAGAAATCATTGGTGTGGGTTACAAAGCAGCAAACCAAGGTAATATCTTGGAATTGAGCTTAGGTTACTCTCACGCTATTTTTATGGCTATACCTGCAGAAATCAAAATCACTACGGCGATGGAGAAAGGTAAAAACCCAATGGTTAACTTAGAAGGAATCGACAAGCAATTGATCGGTCAAGTGGCAGCTAAAATCAAATCACTTCGTCCAGTTGAGCCTTACAAAGGTAAAGGTGTTCGTTTTGTGGGTGAGCAAGTTCGTCGCAAGGCAGGTAAAGCAGGTGGTAAGAAATAAATAGAAAGCGTGGGCCGGAAATCCACACAAACAAGTTAAATCAATATGGCAACAACAAAAGATTTACGTAGACTTCGCATCAAACGTGCGATACGTGCGAAAATAAAGGGAACAGCTGAACGTCCTCGTTTAACTGTTTTCCGTTCCAACACAGCGATGTACGCTCAGTTGGTAGATGATTTGAGTGGAAAGACGATTATGTCTGCTACCTCATACAAGAAAGGTAAAGTGAACAACAATGTAGAGGCTGCTAAATTAGTAGGAACAGCTATCGCAGATAAGGCCAAAGCTGCTGGAATCACTAAAGTGGTTTTTGATCGTAACGGTTATTTGTATCACGGAAGAATTAAATCATTAGCTGAAGGCGCTCGCGAGGGTGGCTTACAATTTTAATAAAAGATATGTCGCATTTACAAGCAAAACCAATTAAGGTTAATGAGGGTGAGTTGAAGGAGAAAGTAGTAGCCATCAACCGTGTTGCCAAAGTGGTAAAAGGGGGTCGTCGTTTCAGTTTTTCTGCTATCGTTGTAGTAGGTGATGGTCACGGAATCGTAGGTTTCGGATTAGGAAAAGCTAACGAAGTAACTGATGCTATCACAAAAGGTATCGAAGACGCTAAGAAAAATTTATTCCAAATTCCATTGTTGAAGAACACTGTTCCTCACGAGCAATTAGGTAAATTCTCTGGTGGTTTCGTATTAGTTAAGCCAGCTGCTCCAGGTACAGGATTGATCGCCGGTGGTGCGATGCGTGCTGTGTTAGAATCAGCAGGTGTTCACGACGTATTAGCGAAATCTAAAGGTTCTTCTAATCCTCACAACGTAGTTAAAGCAACAATTGATGCTTTAGTTAAAATGAGAGCTCCACATACAGTGGCTTTCCAAAGAGGAATTTCTGTAGCTAAAGTATTTAATGGATAATCGAGTGCCTTAGTGCCTCTAAAATAGAACATACGATGTCTAAAGTTAAAATTACCCAAGTAAAAAGTGCCATCAAGCGTCCTGAAGTTCAGAAACGTACGATTCAAGCACTAGGATTAGGTAAGATCCGTAAAAGTGTGGAAGTAGAATTAAACCCAGCTATCGCAGGTATGATTCGTGCAGTCAATCACTTAATTGTAGTAGAGAATATATAATTTAATTGCGAGTTGCCCGAAAGGGTAGCGTTAAGCCCAATACACATGAAATTATCTTCATTAAAGCCGGCAGAAGGCTCGGTAAAAACAAGAAAAAGAGTAGGTCGTGGTCAAGGTTCAGGTCTTGGTGGTACTTCCGCTCGTGGTCACAAAGGAGCTCAGTCTCGTTCAGGTTATTCACGCAAGCGTGGATTTGAAGGAGGTCAGATGCCGATCCAACGTCGTGTACCTAAGTTCGGTTTCAAAAATATCAATCGTGTAGAATACAAAGCAATCAATTTAGATACCTTACAAGCTTTAGCTGATGCTACTGGTTTGAAGCAAATCAATTTTGAGACACTTTACAGCCACGGATTAGTATCTAAGTCTGACTTAGTGAAAATCTTAAGTCGTGGAAGTGTTACTTCTGCTTTAGAAGTTACAGTTAAAGGTTTCTCTGGTGCTGCTAAAGCTGCTATCGAAGCAGCAGGTGGTCAAGCAATTGTTGGTTAATCCTCTATTCTAAACGAATGAACAAGCTAATAACAACGTTTAAGCATATCTTCGCGATTGAGGAATTAAGAGGTCGTATTTTTAATACGTTACTTTTTATCGCCTTTTTCCGTCTGGGTTCTTATATCGTTCTACCTGGTGTAGACGCGACTAAATTAACACAAGCCGGTGATGGTGGTCTCTTTGGTTTGTTGAATATGTTTTCTGGTGGTGCTTTAAGTAATGCTTCGGTATTTGCTTTAGGCATCATGCCTTACATTTCAGCATCTATCGCTATTCAGTTGTTGACCATTGCTCTTCCTTACTTCCAAAAGATGCAAAAGGATGGAGAATCTGGTCGTAAAAAATTAAACCAAATCACTCGTATCTTAACGATTTTCGTTACAGCTGCGCAAGGATTTACCTATTTACAAGTAACTATTCCTGCGGAAGCAATTTTGGTTGATCCTTGGTTCTTCCGTCTTTATGGTGTAGCTATCTTAATTGGTGGAACCATGTTGTGTATGTGGTTAGGTGAAAAAATTACCGACAAAGGTATTGGTAATGGTATTTCTATGTTGATTATGATTGGTATCGTCTCGCGTTTCCCTGCTTCCTTATTACAAGAAGCTGGTTCACGTGGTATGGCAGGTGCTTTATTATTCATCATTGAAGTAATTGCCTTGTTCTTCGTCGTGATGGGTGCAGTGATGGTTACTCAAGCGGTTCGTCGTATTCCTGTACAATATGCTAAGCAAGTTGTAGGAAGTAAGATGTCTGTAGGTGGTGAACGTCAATACATTCCATTAAAGTTGAACGCTTCAGGTGTTATGCCAATCATTTTTGCTCAAGCATTAATGTTTATCCCAGGATTAGTGGCTCAGTCTTTTGCTGAGAAAAGTGAATTTGCTCAGTCAGTAGCTCAAGCATTTGGTGATTTCACCACATGGCAATACAATGCCTTATTTGCCTTATTGATTGTGGTATTTACCTTTTTCTACACAGCAATTTCCATTAACCCGACACAGATTTCGGATGATATGAAGCGTGGTGGAGGTTTCGTTCCAGGTGTTAAGCCAGGTGAAGAAACATCTAACTTCATTGCTAGTATTTTAGATCGCATTACTTTGCCAGGTGCATTGATGTTGTCTATCATCGCTATTTTACCAGCTATCGCCAACTTATTTGGTGTAACTAGAGGATTTGCTTCCTTCTTTGGAGGAACTTCCTTGTTGATTTTGGTAGGGGTAGTTTTAGATACATTGCAACAAATAGAAAGTTATTTGTTGATGCGTAAATATGAAGGTTTGATGCAATCAGGACGTGTGAAAGGACGTTCCGAAATGATTAGCAGATAAGATGATTTATTTAAAGACACCTCAAGAGTTAGCCATCATTCAAGCGAATGGCGAAATTTTGGGGAAATGTCACGCTGAAGTTGCCAAGGCCATTCAACCTGGAGTAACAACATTAGCTTTAGATAAAATAGCCTACCAATTTATTAAGGATCATGAAGCTCATCCTTCCTTTTTAAATTACCAAGTAGGTGATAAAAAATATGCTTATTCGCTTTGTATCTCAGTAAATGACGTGGTGGTCCATGGATTACCAGGTAGTTTAGAACTGAAAGAAGGAGATATTATCTCCATTGATGCAGGTGTTTATAAGCATGGCTTTCACGCCGACAGCGCTTATACCTATGCAATAGGTCAAGTAGGTGAGGATGTGGAGAATTTATTGACAAGGACAAAAGAGTCTTTGTACCAAGGAATTAAGCAAGCAGTTGCAGGAAAGCGTATCGGAGATATTGGTTCCGCTGTGCAGACTTATTCTGAAGGATTTGGTTACGGAGTAGTGAGGGAATTAGTAGGACATGGAGTAGGTAAAAATCTACACGAAAGTCCTGAAGTTCCTAATTATGGTCGCCGAGGAGATGGACCTAAATTGAAAGAGGGAATGGTTATTGCCATTGAACCTATGGTTAATTTAGGGAAACGTCAAATCACCGTAGATAAGGATGGCTGGACTATCCGGACGATAGACCGTAAAGCATCTGCTCATTTTGAACATACCGTAGCAGTAGGTAAGAATGAAGCTTTACAGCTGACAACCTTTAGTTACATTGAAGAAGTATTAAAAACATCAACAGTATTGTTGAATATTTAACATAAAATTATGGCCAAACAATCCTCGATCGAAGTAGACGGCATCATATTGGAAGCCCTTTCGAACGCGATGTTTCGGGTGGAATTAGAGAATACGCATCAAGTGATTGCGCATATCTCAGGTAAAATGCGGATGAATTACATCAAGATTTTGCCTGGAGATAAAGTGAAGTTAGAAATGTCTCCTTATGATTTGAGTAAGGCAAGAATAGTTTATCGTTATAAATAATAAGGTTTGACCCATAAATTAAACAAATATGAAAGTTAAAGCATCGATCAAAAAGCGTAGTGCAGAATGCAAAGTCATTCGTCGTCACGGAAAGCTTTATGTCATCAACAAGAAGAATCCTAAGTTCAAGCAACGTCAAGGATAATTCGAAAGTATTAAATGATTAATAACAACAATTAATTACCTATATGGCTCGTATTGCAGGGGTTGATATTCCCGACAAAAAAAGAGGAGAAATTGCGTTGACTTATATCTTCGGTATTGGTCGTAGCACTGCTCAAAAGATTTTGACGAAAGCAGAAATTTCGTTTGACAAGAAGGCTGGTGAGTGGAATGATACGGAGGCTAGCGCTATCCGTGCTATTATTGCTGCCGAATTCAAAACGGAGGGACAGCTTAAGTCTGAGGTTCAATTGAACATCAAGCGTTTGATGGATATTGGATGCTACCGTGGTTTGCGTCACCGTAAAGGACTTCCTGTACGTGGCCAAAGAACTAAGAACAATTCTCGTACGAGAAAAGGTCGTAGAAAGACAGTTGCTAACAAGAAGAAAGTAACTAAATAATAACAGGGGGTAATTCCCCTACACAATTTTTATTGATTTTATCCAATGGCACAAGCAAAAAGAAAAGATAAAGCGAAGAAAAGAGTGGTGGTAGTTGAGTCTGTAGGCCAAGTACACATCAAAGCTTCCTTTAACAACATCATTATTTCAATTACCAATTCAGCAGGACAGGTAATTTCTTGGGCATCTGCAGGAAAGATGGGTTTCCGTGGGTCTAAGAAAAACACTCCTTACGCAGCTCAGATGGCAGCATCTAACTGTGCAGCAGTAGCTGTAGAAGCGGGAATGAAAAAAGCAGAGGTTTTTGTAAAAGGACCAGGAGCTGGACGTGAGTCGGCTATCCGTACTATCCAAAACTCAGGTATTGAGGTTTCCTTAATTAAGGACATTACTCCAATGCCTCACAATGGATGTCGTCCTCCAAAACGTCGTCGCGTTTAATTTTATTCATGTTGGGTAATTAGTAATTATTTTCTCCAACATCATTTATTCACTTAATTAATTACTTCATTGCCCATAAGAGGGGCATTGACTTTTAAAAAAAATGGCAAGATACACTGGTCCAAAATCCAAAATTGCTCGTCGTTTCGGCGAAGCGATCTTAGGTCCGAGTAAAGCATTAGCTCGTAAAAATTATGCTCCTGGTATGCATGGTAAAGGGAAACGTTCAAAAGTTTCTGAATATGCCATCCAATTAAAGGAAAAACAAAAGGTAAAATATACCTATGGTATTTTAGAACGTCAGTTCGAAAATTTGTTTCACAAAGCCGCTGTTAAAGAAGGTATTACAGGTGAGAACTTGTTAAAAATGTGTGAAGCAAGATTGGACAACACAGTATATCGTTTAGGAATTGCTCCTACTCGTCGTGCTGCTCGTCAATTGGTTATCCACAAACATATCATTGTGGATGGTGATGTAGTAAATGTGCCCTCTTACTCATTACGCCCAGGCCAATTGGTAGGTGTACGTGAAAAATCTAAATCTCTTGAGGTTGTTTCTGATTCGCTTGCGAGCCGTTCACCAAAGCGTTTCAACTGGTTAGAGTGGGATGGAGTAGAGTTAGTAGGTAAATTTACTGCTTATCCAGAAAGAGATCAGATCCCTGAAAACTTTAATGAGCAAGCTATCGTCGAATTGTATTCGAAGTAATAAGCTGCTTAATAATACAATTTAAAAGAGTATCAATAACGTTTTTTCAAGATCATTTTAAGCTACGAAATATGTCAATATTAGCATTCCAAATGCCCGAGAAAGTTGTGATGGAGAAAGCCGATGACTTCCACGGGACATTTGAGTTCAAGCCACTCGAAAAAGGCTACGGTGTTACCATTGGTAACGCACTTCGTAGAATTTTACTTTCCTCTTTGGAAGGTTATGCGATTACAAGCGTTAAGATTTCTGGTGTTTTACACGAGTTTTCAGCAATTGAAGGTGTTCATGAAGATGTTTCTGAAATCATCCTTAACTTGAAGAAGATCCGTCTTAAAAAGGCGCAAGAGATTTTGGAGAATAAAGTTAATATCAAAGTAAAAGGCCAAACAGCTTTTACTGCTGGTGATATAGCTAAATTTACGCCTTACTTTACCGTTTTAAATCCTGATTTAGTGATTTGCAACTTGGATTCTTCTAAAGAATTAGAAGTTGAGTTAATCATCGAAAAAGGTCGTGGATATGTACCAGCTGATGAGCCTCGTGCTAATGAGTTAGCTTTTGGTCACATCGCCATTGATGCCATCTACACTCCTATCAAAAATGTTAAATTTAGCATTGAAAATACCCGTGTAGAGCAAAAAACTGACTACGAAAAATTAGTGTTAGATATCGAAACAGATGGGTCTATCCATCCAGAAGATGCATTGAAAGGTGCAGCTTATATCTTAATCCAACACTTCATGTTATTCTCTGATCAAACAATGACTTTCGAAACGCCAAAAGCGGAGGAAGACAATGTTGTAGACGAAGAGATGTTACACATGCGTAAATTATTGAAGACTTCTTTAGCCGATCTAGATTTATCTGTACGTGCTTACAACTGCCTTAAATCAGCTGATGTTCGCACTTTAGGAGAATTAGTGAAATTAGAGATCTCTGATATGATGAAGTTCCGTAACTTTGGTAAAAAGTCATTAACTGAGCTAGAACAACTAGTAGAAGAGAAAGGCTTAACCTTCGGAATGGATGTTGCGAAATATCGTTTAGACGAAGATTAATTATTCAATTTTTAAATAAGTAATAGGTGGTGGTCATGTAAAATCCACTAACCGCAGTCCGAGAGGGCTTTTAACTTACGAATTAACACAATGAGACACGGAAAAAAATTCAATCACCTAGGAAGAACAGCTTCCCACAGAGCAGCCTTATTATCAAATATGGCATCCTCTTTAATTTTACACAAACGTATCGAAACAACGGTTGCGAAAGCAAAAGAATTGCGCAAATATGTTGAGCCTTTAATTACTAAGTCTAAGACAGATAGCACTAACAATCGTCGTGTTGTTTTCTCTTACCTTCAAAACAAAGATTCAGTAAAAGAATTGTTTGGAATCGTTTCTGAAAAAGTTGCTGCACGTCCAGGTGGTTATACACGTATTATCAAGTTAGGGAATCGTCTTGGTGACAACGCTGAGATTTGTTTCATCGAATTGGTTGATTTCAACGAAACTATGTTAGCTGCTTCTGCTGAAAAAGCTGGTAAAACTCGTAGAAGTCGTCGTTCAGGTGCTAAGAAAGAAGGCGCTGAGGCTGCTGCTCCAGTAGCAGAAGCTCCATCAGCTGAAGTTGTTGAGGAAGTAGCTGTCGCTGAAGAAGTGGTAGAAGCTCCAGCAGCTGAGGTTGTTGAAGAAGTTGCTGCGGCTGAAGAGCCAACAGCTGAAGAATCAACAGAGGAGCCTAAAGAAGAAAAAGGAGAAGATGCATAATTCATTTCTCTTTTAATTTTGAAGGGCTTTAACTTTAATTAGTTGAAGCCCTTTTTTTAGATAAAATTTTATTCAAACATAGATACATTATGAAAATTACAGAATCGACTCCGGCGGTTTTATTGTTGCAAGATGGTACACTCTTTCACGGGAAAGCATTAGGCAAGATAGGGACTCACGGTGGTGAGATTTGTTTTAATACAGGAATGACGGGTTATCAGGAGATTTATACAGACCCTTCCTATGCTGGACAAGTAATTATTAATACGACCGCTCATATTGGTAATTATGGCGTGATGGATGCACAAGAAGCAGAATCTAATCAAGTGCAAATTGCAGGTATGGTTTGTAATGAGTTTTCAAGTGTCAATTCACGATTTACTGCCACAGGATCTTTGCAAGATTATTTAGAAAATGCAGGTATCGTTGGTATTTCAGGTATTGATACGAGGGCATTAGTTCGTCATATTCGTACCAAAGGAGTGATGAACTGCCTAATCTCTTCTGAAATTTTTGATATCGATTCTTTACAAAAAGAATTAGCAAAAGTACCTGACATGGAAGGACTAGAGCTATCTTCTCAAGTGTGTACTCAAGAAACCTATTTTTTAGGAGACGAAAACGCAGAATTAAAAGTGGCAGTGCTTGATTTAGGAGTTAAGAAAAGCATATTAAGTAATCTGACAGATCGTGGTTGCTATTTGAAAGTATTTCCAGCTAAAACTTCTTATGATGAAATAGCAGCTTGGCAACCTGACGGGTATTTTGTATCCAATGGCCCAGGAGATCCTGCTGTAATGCCTTATGCAGTAGCAACAGTTAGTCAATTTTTAGCTAGTGATAAACCGGTATTCGGCATTTGCCTTGGTCACCAAATTTTAGCTCAAGTTTGTGGTTTGTCAACGTACAAAATGCACAATGGACACCGTGGATTAAATCATCCTGTGAAGAATTTAGAAACAGGTTTATCTGAGATTACATCCCAAAACCATGGTTTTGCTGTACGTATGGAAGAACTTAGTGTTAGCTCACAAGCAACCCTCACTCATATTAATTTAAATGATCAGACGGTAGAAGGATTACGTGTGAATGGAAAAAAAGCATTCTCGGTGCAACATCACCCAGAAGCAAGTCCAGGACCTCATGATTCTCGCTATTTATTTGATCAATTTATAGGTTTGATGAAATAGAAATAAAAAAGGCAACTGAGAAGTTGCCTTTTTTATTGAATTCTTTCGTAAGAATTTATGCCATTGTCTTTTCAGGAAAGCCAAACAATGCTTTTTCCTTGATAAGCTTGACAACAGAACTAGGTACTAGGTTTTCCCATTCACCAGATCCTTGTTGAATTAAATCCAACACTCGATCCGTACGAATTTTCATCAAATTTTCATCGTATGAATGTATGTCAGCCAGTTTTTCATTATCCAACAAGTATTGGAACAAACCCCTTAAATGAGCTTCAGGTTGAAAGCTTGTTAAATTTATCAATTGCCCATTTTCATCCAAAGTTGGATACAAATAAAGCTTTATTTTCAAGCCAAATAAACTAGCAAAAGCCGTTAATATCCCACCTGGATATTGCGTATAATGCTTCTCTTCAAAGATATATTCCAAGTTAGGCATACCCATGATTAATGCCATTTTTAAGCGGCTAAATTTGCTTAGATATGCTACTAGTTTAAAGTATTCGTGGAAATTGGAAATCAATACCGTTTGACCTAATGAACATAAAATGTCTACACGGTCTAAAAAGTCTTTTTCATTGATGTGATTCCCTTCATTTTCTAGATTTCGAAGTGTTAATTCTGAAACTACACAGATTTTATCATCATCAATATCCGCTTCATTTTCAAACTGTTTAATACCCTTTTTGACCATATCTGAAAAGATATTTGTCACCGGTCTAAACCTTCCACGGATGGCTACAATGTGTTTCTTCGAAAGTGCATCATAGGGTTGCATCACATTCCCATCAGGTCCAAATAAGGCAGCCTGGGTAAAGCCATGTTTCACTAAATACAAGGACATCAGTCGATTATCTACTTCCTTAAAATCAGGTCCTTCAAAGCGAATCATGTCAATCTCTATGCGATCAGGCGATAGATCATCTAATAAAGAAACAAGTATTTTTTCTGGATCGGCATGATAATGGTAACAACCATAGATTAAATTCACCCCAATGATACCTAATGCTTGTTGTTGAAGGATATTGTCATTATCCAACATATTAATATGAATGACCACATCATTCACTGGCCCATTAGGGCTTAACTGAAAACGTAATCCTACCCAACCATGTGCATCGTTATCTTTCTGATAATTTAAGGCTGAAACGGTATCAGCAAAGGAAAAGAACCGTTTTTCATCGGCAGATTCAGTTAATCGTACTTTTAATAATTTGAACTCACGATTAAGCATTTTCATTAAGCGCGGTTCACACACATATTTACCCGACTCCTCTTCTCCATAAATGGCATCAGAAAAGGCCATATCATAAGCTGAAATGGTTTTGGCAATGGTTCCAGAAGCTCCACCTGCTTTGAAAAAATTAGCAGCAACATCCTGTCCGGCTCCTATTTCTGCAAATGAACCATATATACTGCGATCTAAATTGATCTGAAGGGCTTTTTGTTTCGTCCCAATGGATTTTAATTTGGCAGTCATAGACGAATGAGTTTATTGATTACAAAGGCAACTACTTAGCAAAGTTATATAATTATCCCGCTATTTAAATGATTTTCTTGAAAACATCCTAACCTATTCAGGCCATTTTTTTGATTTGTGATACCATGTTAAACCTGCCATCGGGGCTTCACTGATGTTTCCAATGTGATAACGATTTTTTCGCATGACTTGTTTCAATATGTCCGAATAATAAAAGGCTACAGAACCCGTAAAATGAATTTTTTGAGTAGTAGACTCCGCATATTTGCTTACATATAAACGGATGAATTCCTGAAAAGAATGCTCAATTAATTGATAACAAAAAGGATGCTTCCGATGATCAAATAAGAATTTAGAGAAGCTAGCAAACCATCGGTTAGGAAATTCCCCTTGGTACGCTTTGGATAAAACATCCAAACGATTTAGTGCCCCAAAGCGCTTAATGAATAGTTCACGTATGTCTTGCGGCATTTCCTGATGTAAGTAGGATAGGACCAATAGTTTCCCAAGATGACCACCACTTCCTTCATCTCCTAACCAAAATCCTAATGGGGGGATTTGTTCCGTGATAGCATTTCCATTAAAAAAGCCAGAATTTGAGCCTGTTCCTAAAATACATGCGATTCCAGTATCGTCTCCACATAGAGACCTAGCTGCGGCAATCAAATCATTTTCCACTTGTATGATCTTGGCACCTTCAAAGTATGATCTAAGCCAATGTTGAATAATCACTTTTTTAGATTCATCTGTAATTCCAGTACCATAATAGTAAATCTCTTCAACAGGAAGTGAACTAAGTTGGGAGAGAACTTCCTTCTGAGAAGCTTCTATTTCTTCAGGTGTTTGATAATAGGGGTTGATTCCAAGTGAATGAAAAGATTGATATGCTTCATTAGGGGATGAAATATACCTCCATTCTGTCTTACTGGACCCGCTTTCTATTAATAGAATCATGGAATTAGATTAATATGCCAATGGCTTGATATTTTTCAAATACTTGTGCTGTGTGTGGGGCATCTTTTAATTCATCACTTAAATCTTGGCCAGCCCAATGCTCATAATGTTTGCCATTTTTCCAAAGTCGGGAATGGCTCATATCATAGATTTTTCCTTGATATGCCACCCAGATCTCAGGACGATCTTGACCGTTCCTTAAAGCCAATTGAGCTTTTGTGTAATTTGGAAGTATGGAGTCCAATGTGATTATAATTAGCACGAAACTAAATAAAAAGCATGAAAAGCCGTTTTATAAGCAAAGATTTTTAATTTTACTTGATATTTAATATTACAGGATTTATGAAAAATACTTTACGCGTATTTATTTCCGTCTTATGTTTGGCCTTAGTAACATCATGTAGTAAGAGTGATCCTGCACCAACACCAACTCCTACACCTTTAGTTTCCGATCTTATCAAGAAAGTTTGGTCTGCTTCTAATATTCAATGGGATGGGAATGTACAATATGATAAAGCGGCAACCTCTAATTTAGTAGCTGGTTACGCACAATTTAAATTGGATTTAACGAGTTCATCTTCTGTCTCCTTGACGGAATATGATGGTAATAAATTTACAGGGACCTATAGTTTGTCATCAGATAATAAAACACTGACATTATCTAGCCTAAAAACAAGTGATGGTACAGAACCTACAGGTACAGGAGGAACGTTAGCATTTACTATTTCAGGAGTACCTACGGCCAGTAGCTTGGTGATAGAGTCTACCACGGCATATGTAAAAGCAAGTAATAAAAAGATTAGGTTGAGTTTAGTCAATCCTTAATCACAAATTAATCATGAGGCCGCCTCATCGGGCGGCTTTTCTATTGTATGGAGAAAAGAACAGAAATCGGATCTTTAGGAGAGTTTGGTCTTATTCAACGATTGTCAGAAGGGTTTGAGTCGCATCAACCTTGGACAATTTTGGGCATTGGTGACGATGCCGCAGGTCTAGAAGCAAATGGCTTTAAAGTCGTTTCTACAACTGAATTATTAATTGAAGGAGTCCATTTTGATTTGTCATATACTCCTTTAAAACATTTAGGCTTTAAAGTTGTCAGCATTGCCCTTTCTGATATTGCGGCTATGAATGCCATTCCTGCCCAACTTTCAGTGGGTTTAGGATTAAGTAACCGGTTTTCTGTTGAGGCAGTGGAAGAATTATATGAAGGCATCAAGCTGGCATGTGAAGAATATAAAATGGATCTTGTCGGTGGAGATACAACCTCTTCTCCGCAAGGTTTGATTATTTCAGTTAATGCTCTAGGCCTGGTGGCAGAAGATCAGTTAGTGAAGCGAAGTGGGGCAAAACCCAATGATGTTATTTGTGTTACAGGGGATTTAGGTGGAGCTTTGATGGGTTTACAATCGCTGGAAAGAGAAAAGCAAGTGTATTTGGCAAACCCAGATATGCAACCAGAACTGAATGAAAAGAACTACGTAGTCATGCGACAACTCAAGCCGATGGCTCGTTTTGATATCATTCATGATTTAAAGGAGTTAGGCGTGATACCTAGTTCTATGATAGATTGTTCAGATGGTTTAGCCTCAGAAATAATTCATTTATGCAATGCATCAGGAACGGGGGCGCGAATATTTGAAAAAAATATTCCAATTGATGATGAAACGTATTTAGTTGCTACTGAATTTAGCTTAAGTCCATTAACTGCAGCCTTGAACGGCGGCGAAGATTATGAATTAGTATTTACTATTTCCCAATCAGATTTTGATAAAGTAAGTAAAATTACAGATGTAACGGCCATTGGATATATGACTGATTTGCCCAATGAACGAGTGTTGGTCATGAAATCGGAGCAGGTAGTTGCTTTGACAGCCCCTGGATTTGGACCTCAATAATATGTCAGTAGCTATCATGCAGCCTTATTTTTTTCCGTATTTGGGCTATTTCCAATTGGTTCAAGCGGTGGATGATTTTGTCTTTTATGATGATGTCATGTTCATTAAAAAGGGTTGGATAAATCGGAATCAAATTTTATTGCAGCAAAAAGCCTTTTTATTTACTATTCCATTAGAAAAACAAAGTCAAAACAAGAGTATCAGAGAGTCCACGATTGCATGGGGCCCAGAGTTTCCCAATAAATGGTTGCAGCAATTGCAGTCGTCTTATAAAAAAGCTCCCCAGTTTATACCAGTGATGGACTTGATTGAATCTGTATTACAAGATAAGCCTACTAGTATTGCTGATTTAGCTGCAACCAGTGTCATAAAGACATGGCAATATGTAGGATTAGAGAAAAGATTTCATTTTAGTTCTCAATTGGGCGTTTCTAAAGATTTAGAGCGTGCTGAAAGACTTATGGAGATTACGGGACATTTGGGAAGTAATCAGTATATAAATGCTAAGAATGGCCAAGAATTATATCAAAAAGAATATTTTGCCGAACAAGGTTTTCAATTAAACTTTTTAAATCAATCCTTGCCTGCGTATTTTCAAGGAGGTCAAAATGACTTTGTCCCAGGATTATCCATGATAGACGTACTTATGTGGAATTCGAAAGAGGATATAAAAAATATGCTATCTACTTATTCTTTGATTTAATAAGTTAAATTCCGTTAGATAAATTTACTTATAATTTGTTTGTAGAATTAGTAACTTTACTTGAATTCTTTTCTAATGAGAATGTCGAAAGTAATTGGGTTCTATGTCACAATCTTTGTTCCTTAGCAAATATTCTAATACCTTCTTATCAAGGTGGTTAGTGTTTGCTTTTGATTTAGGAATTGTCATTTTTTCCTTCTCGGTTGCGACTTTGCTTCGCATGAATTTCCGTTTGATCGATATTGATTTTAATGCTTTTAAGTACCATTTCTTATTCCTTTTTATCTTTCGGGTACTTTCGTTTTTGTACTTTCAATCTTACACAGGGATAATACGTCATACCAGTATAGAGGATGCCGGTATTATTTTGAAAGCGGTGTTTACTGGAACATTTTTGGCGACTATGCTATCAGTAGTTGTTAGATATTATTTCGGTTTAGATACACTTTTTTACGTCCCATTATCCATCTTGTTGATCGATTTTTTTATCTGTTTATTCTTAATGGTGTCATTAAGGTTTTGGGTAAAATCATTTTATGAGTCCTTTATTCGTGAGTTTAGACCTTCTGTGGGCATATTAATTTACGGAGCAGGGTATACAGGGATGCTGACAAAGAATGTGATTCAAAATGATCGCAGTATTAATTATTCCATTTTGGGCTTTATTGATGATAATGAATCAAAAATAGGCAAGACCATCGAAGGAATTCGAGTTTATAGCTTACCTGAAGCCATGGACAAGTTTGTAGATAAGACAGATGGACTAGAGGTCATTATGGCCATTAATAAAATTTCACTTAAGGTTAAAAAAAGAATTAGCGATGTCTTTTTGGATCGAGGAGTAGTTGTGAAAATCTTGCCGCCAGTAGAGAAATGGGTAGGTGGAGAATTTGCAGTGAATCAGATTCATAATGTTAAAATTGAAGACTTACTTGGCCGAGATGTTATTCAAATGAATAACAAGCAGGTGGGGGAACAGTTGTTTAGTAAAACCATTTTGGTGACGGGGGCTGCGGGATCTATTGGAAGTGAAATAGTTCGACAGCTCGTTGCTTATTTGCCAGCATCTATCATATTAGTTGATCAAGCAGAATCTGGATTGTTTGACCTAGAATTTGAATTGTCCTCGAGTATTCCTATCAATACGAAATTGTCGGTATATGTGGCTGATGTCACGGATCAAAAACGTATGTCGCGAATAATTTCAGCGCATAAGCCTAACTTTATTTTTCATGCAGCTGCATATAAGCATGTGCCATTGATGGAAAGTAATCCCTATGAAGCTGTCCGAATCAACGTGTTGGGAACCAAGATTTTATCAGAACTTGCTGCTGAAAATCATGTGGAACGTTTTGTGATGGTTTCCACAGATAAAGCGGTGAATCCAACGAATGTGATGGGAGCCACCAAGCGTTTAGCTGAAATGTATACCCAATCAATGAATAATTTAGAAGGGGTTTCTACTAAGTTTATAGCAACTCGATTTGGGAATGTATTGGGCTCAAGTGGTTCGGTGATACCTTTGTTCAAAAAACAAATCGAAAGAGGTGGCCCAGTGACTGTTACTCATCCGGATATTACACGGTATTTCATGACAATTCCAGAAGCTTGTGAGCTCGTTTTAGAGGCTGCTACTATGGGTAATGGAGGTGAAGTGTTTGTTTTTGATATGGGAGAGTCTGTGAAAATCATTGATCTTGCCAAGAAGATGATAACCTTGAGTGGATTACGGGTCGACCGTGATATTGAAATTAAGTATACCGGTTTACGTCCAGGAGAGAAACTATATGAAGAGCTGTTGAATAATAATGAGAATACATTACCAACGCATCATCCTAAGATTTTAATTGCCAAAGTGAATACACCAAGTTATTCCTACATGGAAATCCAATCCCATGAATTGGAACATATTTTGGATCATGGTACAAGTAATCAGCTTGTTGCAAAAATCAAGGATATTATTCCAGAGTATAAATCAAATAACTCTATTTTTGAGCAATTGGATAAAGCTGCAATCCGTTCCAAAGGTTAAATCTTTAACCACCTTTTTACCAGATATATTGATCCAATCGTAACTATAGGAGCAGCTAAGACATCCATGGTATAATGTACGTGCTGAACTAGCAACAGTACCATCAATAGCAACGTTAATCCATAAGCCCATTTTTTATCACGCTGATTCGGAAGAAAAAAGCATACAAAAATCATGGTGGCAGTATGGCCCGAAAAGAATAAATCTTTGGTAATAGCCAAGTTCTCCCCATAAATAAATATTTCTGCTAGAGGATCATGCAAATCAACTAAATTGATGGGAGGATTTAGTGGTATCAGGTAAATGCAGGTGAGCCGAATGACGGTTTCTAGATTGAAGGCCCAAGCAAACCATAAAAAGGTTTTGGGTGTACGAAACAATTGTAATAGCAGATAAACAACACTGCAATATATAATGCCAAAAATAGGGTAAGAGACGTTGAATGCAGGAATATTAGCCAAAATTACATCTTGAATTAACATCCCCTCACGCAGTTGAATCCACTGAAAATAGTCATCTGCTTTCCATGGAAAAATCATGAAAACTAGCAGTGCTCCAATGAATTTCCAGCGAAAAGCATTTTCTTCCCAAGCCATTGACCAGTTTACTCGAACAGATTGAATATAACTTTTCATGCTTATCTTTGGTTCTATCTATAATTTAAGTCCGCAAAACTACGTTAAAAATTAAAATAATGGAGAAATTGATGAAAAATGCCTGGGTAATTCTCGGAATAGTAATAAGCTTTTCTCATTTTTCATGTGGAAACGCTACAAAAGATAAAATAAATACAAAAATGGCTAAGACAGAAGTAAGCAATGCACAATTAGAAACGATTACCTTTGGTGCGGGTTGTTTTTGGTGTGTGGAAGCAGTATATCAAAGGGTTAAAGGTGTACATAAGGTGGTATCTGGATATATGGGAGGGAAAATGAAAAACCCGAGCTACCGAGATGTTTGTACAGGCTTAACAGGACATGCCGAAGTATGTCAGCTGACCTATGATCCCAAAGTTGTGTCTTTTGAGACTTTATTAGAAATATTTTGGCAAACGCATGACCCCACTACTTTGAATCGCCAAGGTGCCGATGTAGGAACTCAGTATCGTTCAGCTATTTTTTATCATACTCAGGAACAGAAAGCAGCAGCAGACCAGTGGAAACAAAATTTGAACGCCAAGAAAGTGTTTCCCAATCCTATAGTAACTGAAATTACTGCAGAAAGTACTTTTTACCCGGCTGAGGATTATCACCAAGATTATTTTAATCTAAATGGAGAAGAGCCTTATTGTAAAATAGTGATTAAGCCTAAAATGGATAAATTCCTTAAAGCATTTAAGGATAAAATAAATTAGAAACCTCCTTTATCGTAAAAGCTTCTTCTTCTTGAGATTTTCAGCTCTTGAAGCAAACTTGATTTAACGCGTAAATCAAAGGAGTAGTTGCTGGCTCTACCGTAGAATGGGCTGGCAATAGGCGTCCAATTGAAATTTAGTTCCCAGCAATGTAAGTCACGATGTACCGAAATATTGGTATAAGTAAGTCCGCTGTATTTAAAATCGTAACCCGAACTAAAAGAAAACTTCCATTTCTCACTTAAGCTCACATCTCCCTGAAAGGTTAAACCACTAATATTTTGGGAAGGAGCTAAACCAGCTCGGTTCATGCTAAATTGATAACTGAAAGAAAAGGACCATGGGATATTCCAGTCCACATAATCATCCCTATTTCTGTTAATCTGCTTTAATTGAGCCTCCGTAGCATTTTTACTTACTTTTTCTGCTTGGCCTTTGGCAGGAGCAAATCGCTTCCCAATGGATAAATTAAAGGATTGTAAACGAGCAAATCCTTCACCTTTGGCGACCATTAAATCGGGAGTTCTTCTGCCTACAACGGCAAAAGATTGATCAGGGACGTATAAATAAGGATCTAAATTTCCTCCAATATTAATATCAAATTGTTTGATTCTAGAATTGGCATTAAATGATAAATTGGACAAATTGTATTCCTTGGCTAATAAATTATAGCTTCCATTTATTCCAAAGTTATCTAGGATATTGATCTTTTCGGACTCTTTGGTTGCTGTATCGGATTTAGTTTTCAGTTTTGCTTCCAAAGTATTTTGAATTCCAAAGCTGATGCTTCCAGAAGCTCCTCCATAACTAAGTTGACGAGGATCAAAGGAGCTAATTCTTCGAATATCTCCTACTTGTTCTTCTCCTTTATTGTTGATGAATTTCCTGTTATTTATACGAACATCCTGGTAGTAACCGTAAGTAGGATCAGAATAATCAGGAGTATAACTCAAACTAATGCTTGGTGCCATCGTGTGGCGGATAGCTTGAAGTCGACCTTTCGTAAAGCGCATGGTTCCATAAACGCGTGTGTTCATGCTGGCAGAAAAGGAAATCTGTGAACTGAATTTAGGCAAACCTCCTACGGTATCGATTCTTACGGTAGAATCTGATGGCATGTAGGTGTATTTGTAGGAACGGGTATACATATTACCTGACCAAGAAATTCCTGGAGTTAGGTTAATGTAAGGGTTAATTTTAATGTTGGGTAGGGATAATGGAATACTATAATTGAATTTAGTTTGCGCTTTTTCCAATAACATAGGAAGCGTACTGCCATTTAAAGGAATTACCCCCGGAGGTAAATCATCTGCATTTTTGGGAATAAATGGTTTTTGAATAATTCCTCGCTGACTATTAGATTCACGAGGATACACATCAAATTCATAACGAGTGTACAAATCAGACACTTGGTTAGTTAAACTAACCGTTCCAGAAAAGTCCATTCCAATTCTAAACTGGTCGATGAAGCGATCTGCAATCGCATTCTTTTTCTTAAATGGTTGGAATTGATTTAAACCTAGGTTGAAATCTGTCCCTGCATCAAAAATACGTGTTGTCGTATTCTGATTGATACGTAGGCTGATTCCACTTCTGAAATTTTGACCAATGGCTTTGGTATATTGAACAGAGGAACCGATGGTATTAGAAAGGTATTGCTGTGTATTAAATGTATTGAATTGATTGTAGGAGTTCGAAGCGATATTGACTGAGGCAGAGAAACTAGAATTACCTAAGCTTCTTGGGCTATGAGACCACTGTAAGGCAAAATCTGTACGAGTGGATGGACTGAATTCAGAACCTGAATTATTGCGATTTAGAGCCAAATTAAATGAGCCAGTATATCGATAACGCTTGTTGTATTGAGAATTAGCACCTAAACCCCAGCCACCTTTGGAGTAAATCTGTCCAGTAAATCGTATGCCTATGTTTTCACTTGCGGCCCAATAATAGCCACCATCTCGGAGATAAAACCCTCTACCAGAAGGCTCTTCGCCATAGGTTGGTATTAGAATACCCGATTTTCCAGCTTCTTTTGGCTGCGAATAAGGGAAAAATCCAAAGGGTAAACCTATGGGGAGTGGAATATCATTCAGTTCAAAGTGAAATGGACCGGAAATGATTTCTTTTTTACCAACAACTTTAATTTTGCTAGCACGAATATTAAAATGGGGATGACTCAAATTACACGTAGTATAAATGGCATTTCGGATGTATAGATTTTCTTCTTCATCTTTTTTGACATTTTTTCCTTGAACAAAACCCTCACCTTGTTGGGTGACTATACCCTTAATGATGGCTCTTTTTGATTTGAAATTATAGCGAATTTCATCGGAGTCATATTTGTCACTTCCTTGGGTAAATACGGGAAGGCCCACCATTTTTTTGCTGGTAGTATCAAAAGTCCCCTTGGCATAAACTTCGTTTTTTGCCCAATCTAAACGAATGTATTCTGCTTCTAAACTAATATTACCGTATTTTACTTTGGCACCTCCATATAAATTAACAATTTGTTGATCTGCATCTAAGACCGTGGAATCTACCGCTGAATAGAATACGGTAGTTTGTAAATCCTGACTTTTACTAGCTGTATCTTTTGGAATGCTTTTTTGTATGGTATCGGCGCGGACTATTCTTTGAGCATGGACATTTGGAAGGCCTATGCAGGTTAAAAGTAAAATAACAAAAAGAGAATAGATGCAATTCTTTATCAAATCAGCGTTAGTTCAACGTTCAGCATGTGTATATCATCAAGGGATTGGTGATAAATTCGCATGTTAATGAACGAAGGATGGAATTTAAAAATTATATTTGTCTTTGTATAAGCATACAAAATTACATCATTGCGACTTACCTACGTCTAATTCATTAAAATAATGTTTACAGTTCTTAGAGCTTTTGTTGGTTTTGCTTTAACATGCCTGTTAATTGCTGCCATTCCAAGTTTCCCTGAGCCTACTCGTGCTGCTAAGCGTAACTTGGTTAAAACGATATGTCTTGATGCTGGGCATGGGGGAAAAGACCCCGGTTGCTTGGGATCCAAGGGAGCACAAGAGGGGAAAGTAACCTTGAAAATTATTTTAGAGGTAGGAAAACGCCTAAAAAGTGAATTCCCAGATCTGAAGGTCGTTTATACCCGAGATACCGATGATTTTGTTGAATTGAACGAACGAGCCAATATCGCCAATAGAAGTCGTTCGGATTTATTTATTTCTGTTCATTGCAATGCTGCACCTAATAAAGCAGCATATGGTACAGAAACATATACCATGGGACTACATAAAACGGACGGTAATTTGAACGTAGCCAAGCGAGAAAACTCCGTTATTTTACAAGAGAAAGATTATCAAACCACCTATAATGGATTTGATCCAAGCTCACCTTTGGCGCATATTATGATGGCGAATTATCAAAGTGCCTTTATGGCATCTTCGGTAAAATTTGCTTCTAAGGTGGAAGAACAATTTGCAAAAGTGTATAATAGAAAGAGCTTTGGCGTGAAGCAAGCTGGTTTTTTGGTCATTTGGAGAACGGCCATGCCCAGTGTTTTGATTGAAAGTGGATTTTTAACTAACCCAGATGAAGAGGGTTATTTGAATTCGGAAAAGGGACAATCAGAAGTAGCGGATGCTATAGTTGGTGCATTTAAAAAGTATAAGGAAGAAATCGAAAAATAGATTCTGAGATGTTTCAAAGTAATGAATTAAAAGTTGGGTTTTTGGCCTTAATCGCCTTTCTAATCCTCTATTTTGGCTTTAATTTTTTGAAGGGGAATGATGTGTTTTCTTCTTCAAGAATCTATTATGTTGAATACGACAATGTAGATGGTTTGATGGTCTCGAATCAGGTTATGGTCAATGGTATTGAAGTTGGGAAAGTAAAATCAGTCTCATTACAGCCAGAAAAAGGGAATAAAATATTAGTAACACTCCGCGTAGCTAAAGATTTAATTATACCAGATAAAACGGAAGCTATTTTAATGGATGGAGCCCTCTTAGGAGGTAAAATTATTCGGTTGGAATTTGGTGGAAAGGGAGCTTTGCCTGAAGAATCCTTTATACCAGGGACTTTAGAAAAAGGGGTTACTTCCCTTTTGAAAGAAAGAGCCATTCCTGTGATTGAAAATGCGGATTCACTTTTGATTTCGTTTCGACAAATCAGTAAAAAGTTTGAGCATACGGGCACTTATTTAAATGAGTTGATTAAAAGTTCCAATAGTACAGTGAACGGCATCAATGGTTCGGTGAATGGGATGGTAGAGGAAAACAGGAATAATATTGCGCAAATTTCAGCGAATATGAAGACTTTATCTCAAAGCTTGATTGAAACGGAGAAGCAATTGAAACCCATTCTAGTCAAATTCAATACGGTGGCAGATTCTTTACAAGCTTTACAAGTAGGAAGAACATTGCATGAGGCTAATTTGGCCGTGGCATCTATCCAGCGCATTGTTTCTGGCTTGGAAAAAGGTCAAGGTACTGCAGGTAAATTCTTGAAGAATGATAGTTTATACGTCGGCTTAAATAAGACTTTGTTGGATTTAGATAAATTATTGATCGATTTTCGCTTGAAACCGAAGCGTTACGTGAATATTTCAGTATTTGGGAAGAAAGATACTCCTCCTAGCAATTAATAAAATATGGCAACAATTCAAGCGCGTATTTCAGCCTCTGCTGAATTGACGGATATACTATTGGCCGAATTAGGTGAAATAGGCTTTGATATATTTGAAGATACAGAGGAAGGCTTTTTTGCCTATTGTCCTGAAGCTTTATTTCAAGAGGAAGCATTTCAAGAAATTATTACACGTTATCAATCCATCGGTCCCATAGAAGTAGAAATGGGGCGAATAGAAAAGCAGAACTGGAATCATGTTTGGGAAAGTAATTATGACCCAATTCGTATTTCCAATTTATTGTTTATCCGTGCTAGCTTTCATGAATCTGAGCCAGGTTATCAGATGGAATTAGTGATTAATCCGAAAATGTCATTTGGAACAGGTCATCATGAAACAACCAGTTTAATGGTTGAAGCTTTGTTTACATTGGATATAGATGGAAAATCCGTTTTGGACGCAGGTACAGGTACTGGAATTTTGGCTTTTGTGGCCAGAAAATTAGGAGGAAATCCTGTGAATGGGTTTGACGTAGATGAATGGTCTGTTGAAAATTCCATTGAAAATGCCGCATTGAATTATTTGAATGACATTCGCTTTGATTTAGGAACCATACGAGACCAATCTTCGGATGAATATGATGTGTTATTAGCCAATATTAATCGCAATATATTGTTGGATGAAATGGCTGAATACGCACTTCGGATTAAGCCAGGCGGACATTTATTGCTTAGTGGTTTTTACCAAGAAGATGTTCCCTTACTGTTGCAAGAAGCTTCCGATGCGGGTCTTACCTTTATTTCTGAAAAAGAGAAGAATCGTTGGACCTGTTTGCACTTGAGAAAGCTTTAATTTTGCAGTTTTCTAATATTAGCCTATATTTTTTCGGTATTTCGTTTAAAAACCTTATTTTTGAAGGTTTTACTCTAAGAACTCGTGCATTCGAGTGCTTTACTAGTACATGAAGATCTCACCCAGTAAGCCTTTTCAGGTAATGTATTCCTTGTTATCCCATGAATGCCTCGGCTATTTGTTCGAAGTCTTTGTGGTACAGTTAAATGAAAAATCTCAATTAACCTGGGAATATCAGACTTTAACTACCCGTAATTTTCATGAATTTGCCCATGGCTTAGATGAGCGCGACGAGCAAGCTGTCAAGTTAATTGAAGGGATGAAGCCTGCAGCCATTTTTGAAAAATTCAATACTTCCAAGCGTAAAACAATGGAAGAGTTTTATTTAAAAACATTTGATGCTGAAAAGGGCGAAAAGGAAATTCAGGAAGCGGTTTTGAGTGTGGTAGAAAAAAAGCGGGGTCAGGTTTTTGAGCTGATTTGTCCAGATAAGACTTTATTCATCATGGGAAATGATGGAAACCCAATGCGCCAGCATGTTCAGATTCAACCTGAACCTGTGGAAGTATTGTTCCATTTTATGCGAAATGAAGAGAATACACATTATTTCCCTACCTTAAAATATGCTGGCAATAAATTAGAATTTCAATATAAAGACGCCATGGTACTGTGTGATGAGCCAGCATGGATGTTATTGAATCAAAAATTATATCACTTTAAGCCAGCGCTGGAAGGGAAAAAATTACGACCTTTTTTAAATAAGAAGTTTGTCGTGATTCCTAAAAACATGGAGGAAGATTACTTCCGCAAGTTTGTGAAGGCGATGGTAGCCAGATATCCAGTACATGCCAAAGGCTTTGAAATATTTAATACGGAAAAGAATTGCCAGTATTTACTGTCTTATGGTCCTATCGTAAATAAAGTAGAAGAAGAGAAAGTACCTAGTAAAAAATCAGCCGCCTTAGAAGCTGCTGACCGATGGAATTTTGTGTTGTCATTTCAATATGGGAATAATCGCTTCCCATGGGATGGATTAGGCTCTGAAGCGAATGTCTTGTTTGAGAAAAAAGGAGACAGTTATGCATTCCAAAAAATCATGCGTTCCTTGTCTAAGGAAAAAAGAGCTTATCAACAATTAAAAGCCTTGGGTTTGCAGATTGAGGTTGATGGTAAAGCTGTACTTTCAAGAGGGGAGGCCGTTCAATGGTTAACGTTGAATAAGGCTGCTTTGGATCAAGCTGGTTTTAGTGTTCAGTTTAAAGGTGATGGTCAAGCTCCAAGGTATTTCTTAGGTAAGCCAGAAATTAAGATTCGAATTGGAGAGAAGTTGGATTGGTTTGATATTCAGGCAATTATTTCATTTGGGGAATTCCAAATACCTTTCTTGAAGATTCGTCAATTAATCTTACAGAAAAAGAAGGAGTTTCATTTGCCTGATGGTTCCATTGCTATTATTCCAGATAATTGGTTTCACGATTACCAAGATCTATTTTATTTTTCAGAGACAAGACCAGGTGAAGATGGGGTTTATTTAAAGCGTCAGCATTTTCAATTGGTTCAAGAATGGGAAAATCAGGATTTGGTCAAAACAGCGCTGCGCAGTAAGACTATGCATGATTTGGCCTTAGAGACCAAAGAATTCCCTGTTCCCAAACAATTTAAAGGAACCTTGCGGCCATATCAAATGGAAGGCTACCGCTGGATGCGGACACGCCAATCAGCAGGCCTAGGGGCTTGCCTAGCAGACGATATGGGTCTAGGAAAGACCGTTCAGACCCTGTGCTTGTTGCAGAGCTTAAAAGAGCAAGGAGAGACCTTACCTAGTTTATTGGTGATGCCAACATCCTTGTTATATAACTGGGAGATGGAGGCTAAGAAATTTACACCTCAATTAAGGGTCTTAGTTTACAGTGGCCCTCAAAGGGAAAAGTTGCAAGCCCAATTAGGTAAAGTGGATTTGATTCTTTGCTCATTTGGTATGGTTCGCTCTGACATCGATTGGTTCGAAAAACAAGCTTTCAGTTATGTGATTTTGGATGAATCTCAAGCCATTAAAAATCCTTTGGCTAATATCACTAAAGCCGTACAAAAACTGTCGGCTAAATACCGCTTGGTCATGACAGGTACACCGTTGGAAAATTCAACGATGGACTTGTGGTCGCAAATGAATTTTGTCAATCCAGGCTTACTTGGCTCACAGCGTTATTTCAAAGATTTGTTTCAAGTGCCTATTGAAAAGAAAGCAGATTCGGATAAAAAGAAGCGTTTGTATTTCTTAATAAAGCCTTACTTATTGCGCAGAGAAAAACGTCAAGTTGCAGCGGATTTACCAGCTAAAATGGAATCCGTGACTTATTGTGTGATGTCGGAAGAGCAAGAGAGGCTATATGATAAAACAAAATCCTTTTACCGCGATGTTTTGTTGAAGCAAATCAAAGATGAGGGTTTGCAAAAATCTAGATTCTCTGTTTTACAAGGTTTAACTAAGTTACGTCAATTAGCTAACCACCCATCTTTATGCGAAGAAGGTTATGAAGGCGAATCGGGTAAGATGGAAGCGGTGTTAGAAAAGTTGGAGACGGTCCTAGAGCAACATCATAAAGTATTGATTTTTAGTCAGTTTGTTCAGCATTTAGCTTTGATTAAAAAAGCACTGGATGAAAGAAATATTGCCTATGCCTATTTGGACGGAAGCACTTCTGATAGAAAAGGGCAGGTGGAAAGTTTCCAAAAAGCAGATGGTCAGTCGGTATTTTTGATTTCCTTGAAAGCGGGTGGGGTAGGTTTAAATTTGACGGCGGCAGATTATGTGTTTTTATTAGACCCTTGGTGGAATCCAGCGGCGGAGGCGCAGGCGATCGACCGGGCACATCGTATTGGACAAGTAAAGACCGTATTTACTTATAAGTTCATATCTAAGCAGACGGTGGAGGAAAAGATTCTAGCTCTTCAACAAAGAAAATTGGACTTAGCCAATGATTTGGTAACTTCTGATGAAAGTATATTGAGAAATCTAAGCGAAGACGAAGTCTTGGATTTATTGAGTTAAAAAATCTGGCTAGCCTTACATTAAACGATTTTAATCAAAATATTTTTGGCGACTTCATGACTAATGAATACTGGTTCTGAGTCATTGATGGACACGGAAATAGATCGATCAAAGGGATTAATTTCTTTTACCATGAGCTTGGCTCCCAAGCTTAAATGCAGTCGAGTGAGCAGTTGTAGGAATACAGCAGAATCTTTAGCTACTCCCATTAATACACAAGCTTTGTTTTCCTTTAAATCGGACAGATGCATGTAGCTCAGCTCAGGGAGTATCCCCTCTTTATTTGGAATAGGGTCACCGTGTGGGTCAGTTTTAGGAAAATCTAAGAACTCATCTAATTTATTGATCAGAGCTTCGGATTCAATATGTTCTAACTGCTCCGCAATTTCGTGGACTTCATCCCAGTTGAAACCCATTTTATCTACTAAAAAAACTTCCCATAAACGGTGTTTTCTAACTACCGATAAGGCAATTTTTTCACCTTCATCTGTCAGGCGTACGCCTTGATATTTTTGATAATTCACCCAGCCTTTTTCTGCTAATTTTCTTAGCATATCGGTTACTGAGGCGGCTTTGGTTTGGGTTAATTCAGCGACAGCATTGGTGGAAATATCTTCTAAAGTCGATTCCGATAAACGATAAATAATCTTTAAATAATTTTCCTCCGCAAATGATGTTGCCATTTTTCTTTAGTTAAGCTTTATAAAAGTAAGCAAAATGAGACAGAAAATAAATTTTTAGTCTTGACTAAAAAATATTTTTGTTTAATCGTAATTCTTGTCTATATTTGTTTGCAATAAAACCATTATTTCATGTCAAATGCTTGGCGATCAGAAGGTAAGACTCGTTCTTTAAGCGAGGTATATGGAAGTATTCCTATTCATTCAGGACCTGGCTTCTGGAAAAATTTACGTGCATTTATTGGTCCTGGTTTTATGGTGGCCGTGGGGTATATGGATCCAGGTAACTGGGCTACTGATTTAGCTGGAGGTTCCCAATTCGGATATACATTATTGTCTGTTATCTTTATTTCCAGTCTTTTTGCTATTGTTTTACAGCATTTAGCTTTAAAACTGGGTGTATCTACTGGTCGGGATTTAGCTCAGGCCTGTGGAGAAGCTTTTTCAAAACCGGTAGCCATCTTTCTTTGGATACTTTGTGAATTAGCCATTGTGGCTTGTGATTTGGCTGAGGTAATTGGATCGGCACTCGCGTTGAATTTACTTTTTGACATTCCAATTCTGTATGGTATTTTGATTACTATATTGGATGTGTTCTTAATTTTATACTTCCAGCACCGTGGTTTCAGGGTGCTGGAATCAATTGTGATGTCGCTATTGGCAGTGATTTCACTGTGTTTTGGATATGAACTTTTGCTTTCTCAGCCAGATATTGGTAGTGTGGTGAAAGGCCTTGTCCCTCAAGCTTCTATTTTTCAAGATTCTAGCCAATTGTATGTTGCTATTGGTATATTGGGGGCCACAGTAATGCCCCATAATCTGTATTTACACTCAAGTATTGTTCAAACGCGAGCTTATGCTCATACCGAAGCGGATAAAACCAAAGCCGTTAAATTTGCGACAATTGATTCTACGCTTTCTTTAGGATTAGCCTTTTTCATCAATGCCGGGATTTTGATTTTGGCAGCGTCAGCATTTCACATCAATGGAATGCCGCATGTAGCGGATATTCGTGATGCATATCAATTGCTGGATCCCGTTTTAGGAAGTAAATGGGCCTCAGCTCTGTTTGCTATTGCTTTACTTGCATCAGGTCAAAATGCCACATTAACGGGGACATTAGCTGGTCAAATAGTGATGGAGGGTTTTATTGATTTAAAATTGGCTCCTTGGTTACGCCGATTGATCACTCGAATGTTAGCCATTTTGCCTGCCTTTTTTATCACCTGGATATGGGGAGATAGTAAAGTGGGTGAATTATTGGTATTTTCTCAGGTGATACTTTCCATGCAATTAAGTTTTGCTGTCATACCCTTAGTTTGGTTTACCAGTGATAAGGCTAAGATGGGGAAGTTCGTAAATCCTGTTTGGTTAACTACCCTTTCTTGGTTAATTAGTGCGGTAATTTTAGGCTTGAATGCTTATTTATTATTGCAAATATTTGGTCTAGCTTAACTCTGCCTGATACCATACATTGTCTTCACCTACCTGTTGATGCTGTTTCCATTTCAAGCCATATTCTGGCTCAGGAATGCCTTTTCCTAAGGTAATATCTTTTTCTTGTTTCCAAACTTCGTCGACTAAGCCACTCTGAAGAAAAGCCGATAAGGTTTTAGTTCCTCCTTCTACTAAGATTGAAATAATCCCTTTTTTATAAGCAAATTTTAAAATATCCTTAATTTGGTAATGTTCACCTAGAGCTATCCAATGACATGAACCTTGCTCTGCTTCTACTTGCTTCGTGAATATCCAAGTCGGCTGCCCATCTTGTAGTACATGACTGTTTTTGGGAATACGATTATGGGAGTCAAGCACCAACCGAATAGGATTGTTTCCTGGCCACAATCGAACATTTAATTGAGGATTATCCTGAATGATGGTATTGACACCGACCAATATCCCTTGGTGTTGGGTACGCATTTGATGTACTAAAGTCTGGCTTTGGGGATTGGAAAAAGTATATGGTTCCCCATTTTCTTGAGCAATGAACCTATCCAAAGATGCGGCCCATTTTAAGGTGATATAGGGGCGTTTCTTCGTGTGAAAAGTAAAAAAATGGCGGTTGATTTTTGCACCTTTACTTTCTAATACTCCCTGGATGACTTGAATTCCTGCAGCTTTTAATTTCTCAATACCTTGCCCCGCTACGAGTGGGTTAGGATCTAAATTACAAATGATGACTTCTTTAACTTTTGATTTTATCAGTAAATCAGCACATGGAGGGGTTTTTCCCGTATGAGAACAAGGTTCTAAACTTACATAAACTCTAGAATCTACGCTATCTTCTGGATTGGCTAATGAATGAATGGCCATGACTTCAGCATGAGCTTGGCCATAGGCTTGATGCCATCCTTCACCGATGATTTGGTCATTTTTAACAATAACACAACCAACTAAGGGATTAGGAGCAACATGCCCTGACCCCAACAGGGATAAATCCAGGGCACGTTGCATCCAAATCTCTTGTTTATTCATGGCCTACTAAAGAAGGGCTTTCTTCTTTTTCCCCTTGGTGTTTTAGGTTACTCGACATGTAGCTATAAATTGCTGGGATAATGTACAAGGTTAATGTAGTAGAAAATAACATACCACCAACCACGGCAATACCCATAGAAACACGACTTTGAGAACCAGACCCTAAGGCAAGCGCAATAGGTAAAATACCTAAAATAGTACAAAGCGATGTCATTAAAATTGGACGGAAACGTGCTGTAGCTGCTTCTTGAACGGCCAACATTTTGTTAGAGCCAGCTTCTTTTCGCTGATTGGCAAATTCCACAATCAAAATACCATTTTTCGTTACCAATCCGATGAGGACAATGATACCAATTTGGGAGAAAATATTTAACGTTTGACTGAAATCCCACAAAGTTAATAAGGCCCCAGCTACAGCAAGTGGCACTGTAAACAAGATAATTAAAGGGTCTACAAAGCTTTCAAACTGAGCAGAAAGGATTAAGTAAATCAATAGAATGGCTAATGCAAAGGCAAATAATAAAGATGAACTTGATTCTTTAAATTCCTTACTTTGACCATCATAAGCTGTAGAGAAAGATACATCTAGGGTCTCTTTAGCAATTTTGTCCATCTCATTCAAGGCTTCACCTAAGGTTACACCTTTTGCCATTTGGGCTTGTACTGTAGCTGCCACATAACGGTTATAGCGGAAAAGCTGTGGAGGAGTACTCTGTTCCGTAATTTTAACCAAATTGTCTAATTGAATTAAATCACCCCGGTTATTTTTAACATAAAGAGACTTTAAATCACTAACGTCATTACGCATCGGTCGATCAATTTGACCAATGACTTGATATTGTTTTCCATCCATGATGAAATAACCAAATCGACGACCCGATAGTCCAAGTTGGAGCGTTTGTGCAATATCTTGAATTGCAATTCCTAAATTTTGTGCCTTGGCACGATCAATTTCGATACGTAGCTCGGGTTTAGTAAATTTCAAATTGACGTCGGATGCCTCGAATTTCGGATTATCACGCACTTTCGCTAAGAACTGAGGCATGATTTTTTTCAAACTCTCAAAATTGGGAGCTTGAACCACAAAGGCAATTGGCATACCGCCACCACCTCGCTGTCCAGTCGATAAGGTTGGCTCTTGAATTAAGTTAGAGCGAGCTCCTGTAAATTTCTTGATTTTAGGAGAAAGTTCATCCGCAATTTCTTGTTGAGTCCTTCTCTTTTCTGGATCACCTAATAATATACGGAAACTACCCGTGTTAGCTGCTCCATTTCCAAAAGGAGGAGAAGTGATGGCATAAATGGCATAGCGTTCTTTGGCAGGTATTGCCTCCATTAAGAACTTCGCCATTTTGTCGGTGTAGTTCAACATATAATCAAAAGTAGCTCCTTCGGGTGCGGTAGAACTAATACGTAAGGCACCGCGGTCTTCTAATGGGGCTAATTCGGAAGGTATAGCATCATATTTGAATAAGGTATAGATGATACCGATCAAAGACACCATGACAACCCAGGCCATCCAACGAATTTTCAAGAAAGATTCCAATGAACCTTGATATGCTGATGTTAACCAAACAAAGAATGGCTCAGTAACTCGGTAAAACCAAGGTTTATGGTGTCCGCCTTTCAATAATTTGGAACTCAACATGGGAGTTAAGGTCAAGGAAACAAAAGCTGAAATGATAACAGAACCAGCTACCACTATACCAAATTCACGGAACAAGCGTCCAGTAATACCTTGTAAGAAAATTACAGGAAGGAATACCGCTGCTAAGGTGATTGTGGTGGAGATTACAGCAAAATAAATCTCTTTAGATCCTTCTAAGGCTGCTTTCCACGGTGTCATACCATCTTCAATTTTGGAATAGATATTTTCCAAAACCACAATGGCATCATCCACTACCAGACCGATGGACAATACGATACCTAATAATGTTAATACATTGACCGAGAAGCCGACCAGGTACATAAAGAAAAATACACCAATTAAGCTGACTGGAATGGCAGTTAATGGAATTAGCGTAGATCTCCAGTCGCGTAAGAATAAGAAGATGATAATTGTTACCAATAAAATGGCTGTCAAGATGGTTTCTTCTACTTCTACTAATGATTTGCGTACGTATTTCGTATTGTCAAAACCTTCTTTTAATTCAACGTCTGCTGGCAAAGTTTGACGAATTTGAGGTAATTTTCTATTGATAGCATCAACGATTTCAATTTGATTAGAACCTGGTTGAGGAATAACCGCAATAGAAATCATGGGTGTCATATCACGCTTAAAGAAAGTCTTGTCGTTTTCAGGGGACAATTCTGCAAAGCCTACATCCGAAAATTTCACGGAACGGCCATCTTGTTCTTTGATAATCAAGTTGTTGAAGTCATCCACAGTGGTCATTCTACCTTGTGTACGTACGGTTAACTCCGTATTAGCACCTTCAATACTTCCTGAAGGCAATTCGATGTTTTGTTTGCTTAAAGCCGATACGATATCAGGAGCAGTTAATCGGAATGAAGCTAAGCGCTCTGGGTCAATATGCATACGCATGGCATATTTTTTCTCTCCCCACATTTGTACTGAACTAACTCCAGGAATGGTTTGGAACTTTTCCTTCACATTTCTAGTAGCTAATTCATTCAATTCCAATAGACCTCTGGTTTTAGAGAAGATATTGATATTATAGATTGGATTGGCATCTGCATCGGCTTTTGCAACAACAGGAGGATCCACATCTTTAGGCAATAAAGCCATAGCTCTAGACACACGGTCACGAACGTCATTTGCCGCATCTTCAATATTTACAGCTAAATCAAATTCAACGGTGATATTGGAGCGCCCATCTCTACTGGAACTAGCTAAGGTTCTTACACCAGCAATACCATTGATGGATTCTTCCAATGGTTCCGTAATTTGAGATTCAATAATGTCTGCATTGGCTCCCGTGTAGGAAGTCTGTACAGTTACGACAGGAGGGTCAACGGAAGGGAATTCACGAACACCCAAATAAGTATATCCAATAATACCAAACACGATAATCGTGATGGACATTACAATGGATAATACCGGTCGTTTAATGCTGGTTTCTGATAGAGAGGCCATAATTTATATTATTTATGATTTGGTATTTCTGGTAAGATGTGATTAACCTCAACGCTTTGCTGGAGCTTAGTCCATACTTCATCGAAGCTTAATTTTTTTGCTGGGCCATTTTCGTGGTAAACCAGACAGGCAATATTACTTAATTGATATGCTCCGGAATAAGACATATACTTTTTAAAGTCGGCAAATTCACCTAGCATAATTAAAGCAGGAATTTGGAAAGCATTAGCACAATGTGTTGGACCTGAATCGATTCCAATAAAAAACTGAGCGGATTTTATTAGGAATAAACTATCCTCAACACTGGTCTTGCCTACCAATGATAAGAAATTCGGATGTTGAAAATCTAATCCTTGGCTAGTACCTATTTCTACTATATTGATATCCCATTCTCGAATAGCTGCTTGTAGTAGTTTTATCCAATTTTCGTCAGTCCATTCGCGACAAGGATCATTGGAGATCCGATGGATAAGCCAATAATTTCCTTCAAAAGGAAGGCTAAACTTTTTGTTAGGTAAATAAAGTGTTGGCTGCCCAGTCAATAATCCTAAGCCAGCTAATTGAGAAAAATTCTCCAATAAATTATGCTGGGAATAGTAATTGTGAATATTGATATTCAGTTCTGTCGCCGTTTCATTGACTAAAGGAATATGGAAATATGGATCTTTCCGTAATTCATTTAAGTGCAAGTTGAAAAATTGCTGAAATGGATTCCACTTTGTTAAGAAGAAACTAAAAAGCATATTTTCTTCCGTAACTAAGCGGTAAATACCTGGATGATTTTCTAAAAGTGGTCTAAAATGACCTTGAATGATCCACACAATTTTAGCTTGTGGATATTTCTCTAATAATGCAGGAATGATAGGCTCTGAGGCGACAATATCACCAAGATGTTGAGCTAACAATACCCCCACCACTGGTCTAGATGGATGTGAAATTCGTTGGAAAATAACCCAAGTACAGAGCTTTATATAGGCAATTAAACCTGCAAATAAATAACCTAATTTGCGGAATTTAAATTGCCAAAGAGCTGTACTTAGGTAAATGCTGGGCATCTTTATCTTATTGAACGACTTCTTTAATATCTACTTCTCCGTCTGGTTTAACTTGAATGATACCATTGGTAATCAATGTGTCACCGATGGATAATCCAGATAAAATCTCCACGTTTTTCTCCCCACGTGTTCCTAATTCTACTTTGGTAGAAACAGCCTTGCCATTCTTCACAACAAATACTTTACTTCCTTTGGATTCAGGAATGACAGCTTCTGTAGGAACCAAAATGGCAGATCCCTTCGTTTTCAAAATTAGGTTAACTTTTGCGAATGCACCTGGAACTAATACCCCTCCTGGGTTTGGAGACAAAGCTCTAATCTGAAGTGTACGAGTTAAAGGGTCAATTTTGGGATCAATGGCATATACTTTACCAGCATATGTTTTTGTCTCATTTTCTGTCACAAACTCAATCGTATTGCCTTTGCGAATTTGAGAAGCATATTTAGCCGGAATAGAAAATTCTATTTTAGCTGGATTAGTATTTGTCAATGTAGCAATTTTCGTAGTAGGCGAAATATAACTACCCATACTTACGTAACGAAAACCAACGGTTCCTGAAAAAGGAGCGCGAATGGTTGTTTTTAAAATTTGAGCTTTTAAATCCTCGATATCCGCAGAAATGGTATTAACAGAGTTTACTGCAATATCATATTCTCTTTGAGAAATGGCTTCTTTTTGAAGTAATACCTTTTGACGAGCTTCATTATCTTCCGCTAATTTTTTGTTATAGCCTAGCTTTCTTAATCTCGCCTGTAAATCATCGTCATTGATATGTAATAGAATTGTTCCTTTCTGGACTACATCTCCTTCTTTGATATTTAATTGGATAATTCTTCCGGCTATTTCAGATCGGATTTCAACTTCTTCATTGGGTAAAATACTACCAGTAGAATTGATCATGTCATCTAGTCGAGTTGATTTTACCACCATCACTACGACAGTAGTTTTACCACCTTTGCCCCCTCCAGGACCACCTTTGCCTTTCTCTTTACCTTCTTCTTTCTTTTCGGCGAAAAAAGTCTTTTTTACCTTGGGGTAAAAGGCGATGCCTAATATCAAAACGATTACTAATAGGCTGACGATTGTTTTTGTAATCTTGTTCATAAGGTCAATTCAAACGATGTTAATTATTCAAGTTAGGTAATTTTATTGGTGCATCTACCCCAGTTTATAGGTTTATCTAGTTTTTTCTTGATTTAACCAAGGTAAAATGCTTTCATTTCGTATTTGATTCATCACAAAGTGGCTTTGTGCATTTCCAATATTCTTGATACTCGCCAGTTTATGTAGGATAAAATCTCGATATTCATCCATATCAGCCACAACGATTTTAAGCAAGAAATCACTATGACCAGATACGCAGTAGCATTCTTGTACTTCTGATAAATTCATCACATCTTCTTCAAATTGCTTGAGGTATTCTGCCGCATGTTCTTTCAAGGAGATGTCGCAAAATACGGTCAAAGATTTACCTAATTTATTGGGATTGATGGTGGCTTTATACCCCGTAATAACACCGTCTTTTTCCATGCGTTTAATGCGTTCATGGATAGGAGTAGGGCTCATGCCTAAGCGCTGGGCCATGTCTTTATTGGACATGTACGCGTCTTCATGTAAAAAGGCGAGGATTTGTTTATCAATATCATCAATCTTAGACATAAGCTTAGGGGTTAGGGACTAAGGATGCTCCGACAGAAATTATTCCAGCCAAGGTATCTGTTCGCATGTCATGCGACAAAAGTAAACTGTATTTGCCTTTTTTGGGAAATTTTAATTGCTTAAAAATTAAGAATTTGTGGCTGTAAATATCCCCTAAGCCCTCTCCTTTGGCTTTGCCTGATTTAGGATCATACAAGATGGCTTCTGCCAAAGCTTGCTTGATCAATTTACCATCTGAACTAAGTACTTTGGGGATGAAATAAAAATTATTGAATGGGTAATCATTCGATTGTCGTAAAGCCACATACAGGCTATACGATTTATGGATGTCTTTAATTTCAAAAGAATAAGCAATCTGATTTTTTTGCGACCAGCCTTGCTCTCCCATTTTGCTTGTTTGGTCAAATACCTGATCACCTTGACAAGCTATTAATAAGCTCAAGGAAAAAAATAACAGAAAGAATTTAAGCAGTGGGCGTCTCAGGGCCATTTCTAGGTGGTCTGGGTTTAAATTTCTTTTTGAATTTCTTTTTAAATGGTTTTGGTGTAGCCTCTCCTGCATTTTCTGCGCCTTCTGGACTATTTACCACAGGAGGTTTTACTCGATTATCAGGACGGTCCGTACTGCCTTCGGGCTTGCTTTGTGGTCTATTAGGGTTATTTCCCGGTCCTTTATTTCCTTTTTGGAAATTGCCACGTGCTTTTTGATCACCATTATTTCTTCTTGGATTATCTGAACGTTGACCACTAGGTTTACCCTTGCCGTATTTTTTGTCCATCCTTTCCAAATCTGAATTTAATTCAGATAATTTAGGTTTTTCAACCTCGGGCACATCAGGATTCAGGTTTTCGAAGGAGTCAGGAATGATCCCTTTTTTGTTTAAATCAATAATTTCTTTGACACGGTCACAAGTTACAGGAATCCAAATGGATTCTTCTCCAGCATACCCAAACCACATCATGCGTTTAAAGATGTCCGTTTTTTGTAAAATGGCATCTCCTCGCTTGGTTTTTAATCTGCCTTCAATCGTAGGGATTTCTTTCAATGCGTCCATGTAAGTCTCCAATTCATAATTGAGACAACATTTTAAGCGACCACACTGGCCACTTAATTTGACAGGATTTAAAGATAAATTTTGATACCTAGCCGCCGAAGTAGTGACATTTTTGAAGTCAGTAAGCCAAGTGGAACAACACAATTCTCTTCCACAAACACCAATTCCTCCTAGTCTTCCCGCCTCTTGTCGAAGGGAAATCTGCTTCATTTCCACTCGGATTTTAAATTCAGTAGCCAGCAATTTAATTAACTCTCGGAAATCAACTCGGTCGTCTGAAGAATAATAAAATACTGCTTTTGTACCATCAGAAAGAAACTCTACATCGGAAAGTTTCATGTTCAACTTTAAATCTCCAATGATCTGACGGGTACGATATAAGGTAGGTAAATCTCTTTCTAGTGAAATGCGATGTTTTTCTTCATCTTTATCCGTTGCAATGCGTAAGATATCTTTGAGTTTATCATCGTCTTTAATGCCCTTTTTCAATAATTGTAAGCGCACTAATTCTCCTTGAAGTGAAACAACACCCAGCTGCACACCAGATGAAGAATCGACCATGACGGAGTCTCCTGTATGTAAGGCTAATTGATTAGGATTGCGGAAATATTCTTTTCTCCCTGCTTTGAATTTTACTTCAACCACATGAAAACGCTGAAATTGAGGGATATCCAAGTCGGATAACCAATCAAAAACGTTCATTTTATTACAAGCTCCAGTACCACAACTTCCGTTGCTTTGGCAGCCTGAAACAGCACCTTCTGCTGACGCCTTGGATCCACATGATCCAGTTGAACACGATTTACATGCCATAAGTATATATGTCAATCGGTCTCATTACGACTTGTAGCGTAATACATCGAGACCAATATCTCGTCTAAAGTTTTTACCTTCAAATTGAATGGTTTGAGCAGCCCTTTGAGACTTTTGAATCGCTCTTTCCAAGGTATTTGAAGTGCCTGTTAAGGCCATTACTCGGCCTCCCGAAGTAACAATTTGTCCGTCTTGCTCACGGGTCCCAGCATGGAATACTAGGGCTTCTTCTACTTTCTCAATGCCTGACATGATATCCCCTTTTCGGTAATCTTCAGGATAACCTCCTGCCACAACCATGGTGGTAACGGCATATTGGTTAGAAATCTGTAAACTTTCGTTTTTTAATTCCCCTCGAGCAGCAGCAAGAAGCAAAGATAAGAAATCTGATTCGATTCTTGGCAATACTACTTCTGTTTCAGGATCTCCCATACGGGCATTATATTCAATCACATAAGGCTCTCCCTCATGATTCATTAAGCCTATGAAGATGAAACCTTGGTAGGGGATGTTGTCGGATTTTAATCCTTGAATCGTGGGCTCAATCACCTTTTGCTTGACCAATTCCATAAATCGTTCTGTAGCAAAGGGTACGGGAGAAACGGCTCCCATGCCTCCAGTATTCAATCCTTCATCATTTTCCCCAATACGCTTATAGTCTTTTGCCTCAGGTAAAACCACATAGTTTTCTCCATCAGTTAACACAAAAACAGACAGTTCTATACCTCTCAAAAATTGTTCAATAACCACTTTAGAACTAGCCTCGCCAAATTTGGCATCATAGATCATTTCTTTGAAAGCTTTTTCAGCTTCGGCATGACTTTGTGCAATAATTACGCCTTTTCCAGCTGCCAATCCATCCGCTTTTAATACGATGGGTAAAGATTGTGTTGCCAAATAGGCTAAACCTTCTTCTCCCGTTTCTTTCGTAAATGTTTTGGACGCAGCGGTAGGAACTCCATGTGCATGCATGAAGTTTTTAGAGAAATCTTTACTTCCTTCTAATTGAGCACCTAAAGCACCAGGCCCCACAATTCCTACATGTTGTAAATCTTCCTGAGATTCAATAAAATCCCGCACTCCTTTGACGAGGGGTTCTTCAGGACCTACAATCACTAATTCAATTTGATGGGTTCTAATAGTATCTACAATAGCTGTAAAATCAGCGTATCCAAAGGGTAAATTGATGCCTAATTGGGCTGTTCCAGGATTTCCCGGAGCAATGTATAATTGACTTAATAATGGACTTTGGGATATTTTCCAGGCAAATGCATGTTCTCGTCCTCCGGATCCCAAAAGTAATACATTCATAATATTCGTTAATTGGCTAGTTCACTTAAAAATTTAATTCGCATTAAACGCAACTCTTCCTCACTGACGTCGTCAATGTTGCAATTGTCTAATGCTTCGGTAATATTATCCGTATCCGAACTCAAGAAGTAATCGTAAATTTCTTCTTGCTTGTCAGGCTCAATGACTTGATTGATGTAATAATCTAAATTCAATTTAGTACCAGAATAACAAATGGCTTCAATCTCTTCGATTAATTCAGCCATGCTTAACTCTTTCTGATAAGCAATGTCATCTAAATCTATTTTACGATCTACCTGCTGGATGATGTAAATTTTAATTTTAGACTTATTGACGGTCGATTTAACAACAACTTCACGGGCCGTTTCAATCTCATTTTCATCTACGTAACGATTGATTACATCTAAGAAAGGTTTTCCAAACTTGATCACTTTACCCATTCCGACTCCATTTATCTGAGCCATTTCTTCTTGGGTGCTTGGATAAGTAGTCGCCATCTCTTCTAAAGATGGATCTTGGAAAATAACATAAGGAGGAAGGTTTTTCTCCTTGGCTAATTTCTTACGTAGGTTTTTTAATAATTCAAATAAAGCATCGTCGTAGGCTTTGGCCCCTACTCCCGCATTCATTTCATCATTTTCATCTGGCTCGGCTTCTTTCTCATAATCATGATCTCTTGAGAAAGTTACGGGGTAAGAATCTTGAATAAAGTTGAGACCTTTTTCACTTAATTTTAGGACGCCATAGTTTTCAATATCCTTGACCAAATACCCGTGAATGGTAATTTGTTTGATGAATGAAATCCATGGAGACTTCTCATCTTCAGCATGATTGTCCTTCTGAGACTTCTTTTTTAGTTTCGGTTTTTTAGGAGTTGGATTATCCTCATCTTCATCCTCATTATCATCGTCGTCGTCATCATCGTCCACGGCTTGAGTATTCCAAGAAACCGTTTTACCTGCCCCAAATACAGGTAATTTGTCATGATCGTAACTTTGAACGTACTGATTCACTTTGCCTTCCAACACATCAGCAATGTGTTCGGCATCAAATTTTTCTTCTGTTTCTTGAATGGCTTGTAAGACTAAAACAACTTCTCTTTCGGCCTTAAAGGTTGGCGTTGGATGAAGGCAGTTGTCGCAAAAGCCACAATTCTCCGCCATGTATTCTCCAAAATAATTGAGTAATTGTTTTCTTCGACAAACTCCCAAATTGGCATAATACACCATTTCTGCCAACAATAATTTGGCATTTTCCTTTTCAGAAACGGCTTTATCTTTATTGAACTTATCTAGTTTTAGGATGTCGTCGTACGTGTAAAACAAGATACAAGTCCCATCTAAACCATCTCTACCAGCTCTACCTGTTTCTTGATAATATCCTTCTAAAGATTTAGGAGCATCATAATGTATCACAAAACGCACATCGGGTTTATCGATGCCCATTCCAAAGGCAATGGTTGCCACCATCACTTCTACTTCTTCGTTTAGAAAAGACTCTTGATTGGCCATTCTAATGGCAGGATCTAATCCAGCATGGTAGGGAAGGGCTTTGATGCCATTAACATGTAATAGATCTGCAATTTCCTCTACTCGTTTTCTACTTAAGCAGTAAATAATACCAGCTTTTCCCGAATGACTTTTGATGTAACGAATCAGTTGTTTATCAATATCCTTTTTGGAACGAATTTCATAGTAAAGGTTCTTTCTATTGAAAGAAGATTTAAACACCTTGGCGTCTTCTAAATTCAATGTTTTTTGAATGTCGAGTTGCACTTTTGGTGTAGCAGTGGCTGTCAAAGCGATAATCGGTAGTTTCTCATCTACTGATTCAATGATGGCACGAATTTTTCTATATTCTGGTCTGAAGTCGTGTCCCCATTCTGAAATACAATGTGCTTCATCAATGGCCACAAAGGAGATATTGGCTTGTTGTAAAAAATTGAGATTCTCCTGTTTATTTAGGGATTCAGGAGCAATGTATAATAATTTTACATCACCACTTAAGACCTCATTTTTCACCCGGTTCATTTCAGATCGGGTGAGGGATGAATTTAAAAATTGGGCATTGACGCCAAATGCGATCATTTGATCCACTTGGTTTTTCATCAAGGCAATTAAAGGTGAAATAACAATGGCTGTTCCAGGCATTACAATCGCCGGAAGTTGGTAGCAAAGAGATTTCCCTGCTCCAGTAGGCATGAGCACAAAGCTATTATTCCCTTGAAGCGTATTTTGGATGATAGCTTCCTGTTCTCCACGAAATTGGCTAAATCCAAAGGTCTTCTTGAGATGCTCCTTTAACGTATCGTTGGAAATTTGAATGGGCATAATTTTAGGAACTACTGGTATGTTTCACAATGTAGCAGAATTATTCGTACATAGTTAATTAACTTTGTGTTCTCAAATTCTACTAAAATTGAAATTAAACAAAAATATTCAATCCACAGCAAAAAAAGTTTTAACCCAAGAAGCAGAAGCTATTTTACAAGTTAGTGCTGCTATAAATTCTGAATTTGAAGCTTGTGTGGAACATTTATTGGCAAGTCCTGGAAGAATTGTCTTCACTGGCATAGGCAAATCAGCTTTAATAGCTCAGAAAATTGTGGCTACCCTCAATTCCACAGGAAGTCCAGCTTTGTTCATGCATGCAGCAGATGCTATCCATGGAGATTTGGGGATGATACAACGTGGAGATTCGGTTATTTGTATATCTAAATCAGGAGATACACCAGAAATTAAGGTTTTAGTGCCCCTAATTAAGAGATTGGGAGTTTCCCTCATTGCGATGGTTTCCAATAAACAATCATATTTAGCTCTGCAATCTGATTTTGTACTCCACGCTCAAGCGGATGAAGAAGCTGATTTGTTGAATTTAGCACCTACCACATCTACCACAGTAGCCCTAGCTTTGGGAGATGCCTTGGCTGTATGTTTGTTGGAATGCAAAGGTTTTACTTCTCAAGATTTTGCCAAATATCACCCTGGTGGGGCTTTGGGTAAACGTTTGTATTTAAAAGTAGCGGATATTTATCCACAGCACGAGTTTCCATGTATTTTACCTCAAGCCAGTATCCAAGAGGCAATTCATGAAATTAGTTCCAAGAGATTAGGAGCCACTACCGTGATGAACGAAAAGCAGGAATTATTGGGAATTATTACCGATGGAGATGTTCGTCGGATGCTGGAAAAACAACAAGACTGGGCGAATATCCAGATTGTTCAAATGATGAATTCCAACCCCAAAACCATTTCATCGGAAGCATTTGCAACAGAGGCTTTGGCCATCATGCAAGAAAAAAATATCACACAGTTGGTTGTTCTTGAAAATGAAAAGGCCGTGGGATTTATTCATCTCCACGACCTTCTACGTGAGGGAATCGTATAATATTAGCGCATCCGATTGGATGATTGTACTAACATTTCATCTTTACGAATCAAACGATTAGCGATCATATTAGCTAATAGGGCTACAATTAGGGCATAAAATCCTAGGTCATAAGCTCCTTGCATTTCTGGGTTAAACAAAGGAATCGTTTTTTTATAAATAGTATAAAAACTATATCCCATGGTGGCCGCAATTAACATGGAATTCACTAATCCCAATGCCATTTGGCGCATTCTGTTTTTAAATTGGAACAAAATATAGGCTGTCAATGCTACCGAAATCAATAGCAAAACCAGCGGAATGTAATTGGCTTCTACCTGTGCTTTTCCTTGGATCTGAGAAGTCCATTCCGAGATAAACACTTGTGCCGTTTCACCAGACATACCAGTTTTGGTCCATAATGGCCAGCCTGCTATGACTAAAATTTCGGCAATAAGAACAATGAGTAAGAAAATAGATTGGGGTCTTTGAATCATGTTATTTCAATTTTCTGCGAAATTACGCATTTTCTTGAAAAAGCTTGGCGGCAATTTTGGCAGAAGATAAGCAAAGTGGGATTCCGCCACCTGGGTGTACACTTCCTCCAATCCAATACAGGTTTTTGATAGCACTTCGGTAATTTGGGTGACGCAAAAAGGCAGCAAAACGATTGTTGGAAGCATTGCCATACAGAGCGCCACCTGAGGATGATGTTCTTTCTTCAATTCTTCTCGGATCTAAATAATCCTCAACGACGATGTAGGAGCTAATATCTTCACCCAAAGCCCGACTGATTTTTTGAATGACTCTTTCTCGAGTTAGTCGTAATAATTCATCCCAATTTTGACCTTCATTGGCAGGGGCATTGATTAAAATAAACCAATTTTCTCCACCCACTGGTGCATCTTCAGGGGCAACTTTACTAGAGATATGGAGATATACGGTGGGGTCACTCGATAAGGTTTTGTCGGTAAATAGGGCCTTAAATTCTGCTTGATATTGTTCTGAGAAGAAAATGTTATGTACCCCTAATTCATCCCATTGTTTACTCATTCCCCAATAAAAGATTATCCCTGAGCTTGATTTTTCTTGTTGTAGGAGTCTTTTTGGTTGAATTTGATCTGGCAATAATTGTTGATAGGATGGACGGATATCCATATTACTTGCTAGTATATCAAATGGATATTCTCCTTGAGCTGTTTCAAGACCAACTGCTTGTTTATTTTCACAAAGTATTCTATTGACTTTTTCATTAAAATGAAATTGCACGCCTAAATCGGTGGCTAGTTGGTACAAAGATTGGGTAATAGCAATCATGCCTCCACTTGGAAAAAAAGCGCCAATGTTGTATTCCAAATGAGGAATGATGGATAAAGTAGCGGGAGTTTGGTAGGGATCTGATCCATTGTAAGTGGCATAGCGATCGAATAATTGAACCGTTTTAGCATTCTTAAATCGATTTTTGTGCGCATGGTGCATGGTAGAAAACATGCCCAAATGTGGGATGTTCAGATAACCATTCCAGGCTTTTTTGCTAAGCCAAGTGCTAGCTTGATGTAAGGAATTCTCCAGAAAGAGCTCTGAAATGATTTGGTATTTTTCTTGTAAACCCAAGATGAAATCGAGAACATTTTTCTCATTTTCTCCCAAATTCTTAGCTATTTCATGTGCTGTATCCGCAGCATTTTGTAAGGTTATAAGGCGAGTGTGATCTTCCCAAAAATAGCGGCAAACCTCAGGTAATCGCTGATAATCAAAATAGTCTCTCGGGTTTTTATTAGCCAACGTAAATAGCTCATCCACTAAATGTGGTAGGGTAAATAGCGAAGGACCAGCATCAAATCGAAAGCCATTGATTTGAAATTCGGATAGTTTACCACCTGGAAAAGAATTAGCTTCAAATACCTGAACTTGATGTCCTAAACAAGCCATGCGGATTGCAAAAGCTAATCCTCCAACACCTGATCCAACAACCCCAACTTGTTTCATAGTCATGATATTTCTCAATTGGGTCTAACTTATTAAAAGGACAAAATGTTTAAAACAGATATTTTCCGTAATTTTGCACAAATTTTTTTAATCTGAGAATAAACTATGCTACGCACTCATACGAATGGCGAATTACGATTGGATCATGTAGGGCAAGAAGTTACCTTATGTGGTTGGATACAGCGGACAAGAGATAAAGGGGGAATGATTTGGGTTGATTTACGTGATCGTTATGGCATTACTCAGTTGATGTTAGAGGAGGGGAAATCGAGTTCAGAGGCTCTAGCAATGGCTCGTAATTTGGGTAGAGAATTTGTCGTGGAGGCAAAAGGAGTAGTTGTAGAGCGACTAGCTAAGAATGATAAGTTAGCCACTGGAGATATTGAGATCAAGGTGAGTGAAATAAAAGTCCTTAATCCTGCTAAATTACCTCCATTCTTGATTGAAGACGAGACGGATGGAGGAGAAGATGTGCGCATGAAATATCGCTACCTTGACCTTCGTCGTACACCTATTCGTGAAAGTTTACGCTTGCGTCATACCGTAGCTAAAGAAGTGCGTCGTTATTTGGATGATGCTGATTTCATTGAAGTAGAAACACCCGTTTTGATTAAATCCACTCCAGAAGGAGCTCGTGATTTTGTCGTTCCATCACGTATGAATCCAGGGGAATTTTATGCTTTACCGCAATCTCCACAAACCTTTAAGCAATTGTTAATGGTTTCAGGTTTTGACCGTTACTATCAATTGGTGAAGTGTTTTAGAGATGAAGATTTACGTGCAGATAGACAACCTGAGTTTACACAGATCGACTGTGAAATGTCTTTCGTGGAGCAAGAAGATATCCTGAATATGTTTGAAGGTTTGATCCGTCATTTGTTTTTACAAGTGAAAGGATTGGATATAGGTGAAGTATCTCGAATGACTTATGCAGATGCCATGAAATATTATGGTTCTGATAAGCCTGATATTCGTTTTGATATGCATTTTGTGGAACTGAAAGGGGAAGAAAATGATCTGACTTCAGGCAAAGATTTTCAAGTATTTGATTCTGCTTCTCATGTCATTGGTATCTGTGTGAAAGGTGCTGCTGAGTATACCCGCAAGCAAGTAGATGAGTTAACTGATTTTGTTCGTCGTCCACAAATTGGGGCCAAAGGATTAATCTATGTACGTCATCAAGCTGATGGATTGAAGTCATCCGTTGATAAATTTTATGGGGAAGAAGATTTGAAAAAATGGTCTGAGGCCTTTCAATCCGAACCAGGAGATTTGATCCTGATTTTAAGTGGAGAAGGGGATAAGGTGCGTAAGCAATTGAATGAATTGAGATTAGAAATGGGTACTCGCATGGGATTGCGTGATCCGAACAATTATAAAGTACATTGGGTAGTTGATTTTCCTTTATTGGAATACAGTGAAGAAGAAAATCGTTGGTTTGCGATGCACCATCCATTTACAAGTCCTAAGCCGGAAGATATTCCTTTGATGTTGGCGGGAGATTTGGGTAAGGTAAGAGCTAATGCCTATGATTTAGTAGTGAATGGCGTAGAAGTGGGAGGAGGATCAATTCGTATCTTCCAAAAAGAACTTCAATCTACGATGTTTGAAGTCTTAGGATTTACAGAGGAAGAAGCAAAAGCCCAATTTGGCTTTTTACTGGATGCATTTGAGTATGGAGCACCTCCTCATGGTGGTTTAGCCTTTGGTTTTGACCGCCTATGTTCTTTGTTTGGAGGTTCAGAATCGATACGTGATTATATTGCATTCCCTAAAAATAATGCAGGTAGGGATGTGATGATTGACTCACCGTCACCCCTTGCCCCTGCACAATTAAAGGAACTAAAAATTAAGACGGATTTATAATTCTTCGTCGAAATTGAAAGAGAACACAGAACTTTGCCATTCATTTGGATTTATGTTCAATATCTCTTTAATCTCACCATGATGCATATCGAATACCCATCCATGTAGGTATGGGTATTCGAATTTTTTCCATGATTTTTGTACAATAGTTGTCTTCGCTAAGTTGAGCACTTGTTCCTTAACGTTCAATTCAACTAATCGATCAAATTGCTCTTTTTCACTGGGAAGTTCTTTAATTTCATTGAAATTCTTTTCGTAAACCTCCTTGATGTTTCTCAACCATTTATTAATCAAACCATAATCTTTGTTGGTCATAGCTGCACGTACACCCCCGCAATTGTAATGCCCGCAAACAATCACGTGCTTTACTTGTAAAACTTCCACCGCATATTGTAATACGGAAAGTAAGTTCATGTCAGTATGTACCACCATATTGGCCACATTTCTATGGACAAAAATGTCGCCTGGGTTAGAATTGGTTATATCTTCTGCTGGAACCCGACTGTCAGCACAACCGATCCAAAGAAAAAGAGGTTTTTGGTCTTTGGAAAGATTGTCAAAATAATGCTCATCTACGGCTAATTTATCAGAGGCCCAAGCTTTATTACTTAATAGGAGTTTTTTATATTCTTTCATGTTTATTTCTTTTTGATTTCAGCTTCTATGCCTCTTTCGTGAGCGGTGTTAATAAATTCTTGAATTAATAATTGAATATCATGGTCTATAAAATGAACTTTCGTTGTGTCAATATACACATCTGAGCCAGAAGGGATTTTGCGAAAAGTTTCTTTTAAAGCCATTTTATGTAAAAAGGTGACGTCTTTTTGGAATTTAATCAAAATCTCATTTCCATTACTGAAAATAGAAAAAACGGAGGAGTAATTGGTCACAATAACAAAACCAATTCCTACAATGGTTCCTATAAAAATACCCCAAAGTAGGTCAACCATGACAACCACCACAATGGTGATGATAAATGGAATCCATTGTTTCCAACCTTCCGATATTACTTTTTTGAACTGGGAAGGATGCGCTAATTTATATCCTGTGTATAAAAGGATGCTCGCTAAGCAGGCCAATGGAATTTTGTTCAAATATTGGGGCAGTAATAACACCGCTAATAATAAGAGAATTCCATGAAAAAATCCTGACATTTTACTCTTCCCTCCTGCGTATACGTTGGTAGAAGAACGTACAATCACTGAAGTGATAGGTAAGCCACCTAAAAAGCCAGAAAAAATATTACCTACTCCTTGGGCGACTAATTCTCGATCAGCGGAAGAAATTCTTTTAGCTGGATCCAATGAGTCTGTAGCTTCTAAAGAAAGCAAAGATTCTAAACTGGCTACCAAAGCTAAAGTAATGGCTAGGCTATATACTTTGGGATTGCTGAGCAGTGCCCAATCAGGGAAAACCATGGCTTGACCTATTTCAGCTAAACTCGAAAAAAGAGGTAATCCTACCATGTGTTCTTTTGAGTTTCCTAAATACCATTCAGGTATCCACATGCCATAAGCCGTGTTGATTAAGATTCCCAATATGACTACAAATAAGGAAGCGGGAAGCTGAGAAAGTAGGGGTACTTTTTTACTAAGGGGTGTCCACGAAAACAGTAGAAGTAAGCCTCCTAAAGCAATGATTAATGCCCCAGGATTAATGGATAAAAGTGAGCCAATTAATTCACTGAAGGTATTTTGGCCATCTGCACTTTGGTTAAATTCAAACTCTCCGATGAAGTCTAAATCATCACCAATGGCATGAGGGATTTGTTTCAAGATGATCACGATACCTATCGCCACCAACATTCCTCGAATAACCGATGAGGGGAAAAAACTTCCTAATTTTCCCATTTTAGCTAATCCTAGAACCACTTGAATGATCCCTGCTAAAATAACAATGACTAAAAAACCGGCAAATGACCCTATATCTAAAATAGCATTGGCTACAATGATGGTTAGACCAGCCGCAGGTCCACTAACTGATAATTGAGAACCGGAGGCCCATGAAACGATGGTACCACCAATGATACCGGCAATTAATCCGGCAAGTAGAGGAGCACCCGAAGCCAAAGCTATACCTAGGCATAAGGGCAATGCGACCAGAAAGACCGCAATTCCTGATTTCCAATCCCCCTGCGCGAAGGATTGAATATAATTCTTGAATGACATATAAATGTGGTTTGATTAAAATCTACAATAAATTGAAATGGAGATTAACCACGCATGTCTGGAGGAGGGGAAAAGCTTTGTAAATGGGGATGTGTTAGCCTAAAAGACTGAAATACATGAGTATCCTGAATAGATTCAGCATAAAATATGAATTGTAAATCTTCGTGTTTAGTAAAAACAGACAAGGCATGTTGGGCATTACCTTCCTCTTCTTCTTCCTCTTCCTCGCAAAGCTCCACCCAGGGAGCCATGAACATTTTGGATTCTAAGTTGTCCGTCTTAATTGTTGTTTTTGAAACAGGTATGGTGGAGGCAGCCGTGATGGAATTAAGCTGCGAATACACCGTAGCTACCATCAAAAAGGCAAAGGCCAATAAAGAAAAACCTAGTTGTTTCATCAGTCAAATTTCTGGGTACTCTGAAAGATAATTTTAGCTTGATTATCTCTCTCTTGCACTAGAACTGGCACAAAGGTATCAAATTTATCCTTTCCATAACGCCATTCTTTCTTTAATCTTCCTCCACTTCCTTTTTCATGATACTCTCTCCATCGACCTACCTTAACACTATCATCCAGTTTACCTTCCTCTTTAAGTAGTCCATTCGGATAAAAAGATAAAAACTGCCCTACTATTTTGCCATAAACCTTTGGGACAACTTCTTTGATCTTTTTCTGTTCTTTATCATAATAGGAAATAATGGACTCCGCAGGGAAACCCTTTTTGTAATATTGTTTGTTTTCAAGTTCAAATTCTTGACCATAATTTTCCCATCGACCATCTTTGACCCCCATGTAAAAATGGCCTTCTTCTACTAGATTTTCATGAACAAATTTTCGATAGGGGCCATGGCAAATTTGGGCGTTTTTGCTGTCTTTGATGGGCGAATTAACTACCCTTGATTGAGCAGGGTCATACCACCAAATTTCTTGACTATATGGGCTAACAGCTTCATCTTCAATATATTTTACCACATTGAGTTCTTCAACTGTTGCTCTATTTCCACTACCATATGTTCCAATTCGTCGTTCAGTTTTGACACCCTCGTATTCGTCTTTGATTTCTGCTTTTTTCTTTTTCGGGCTATTTTTTGATTTAGAACCGATGTTTTGAATCCCTAATTCAGATAAAATGACCTTACTTTCTTTTTTCCAGTTAGCGCTTTCATCTTTTCCTTTTCCAACTGCATCAGAGATACTTTGTAGGGTCCCTTTATCTCTTTTAGTACTATCAATAGGGGGCTTTTTACTGGTTTGCAAGGCGCTATTTTGTGCTAGACCTGGAATATATCCGAGTAGCAATAAACTTAAACCAAGAAATAAGTTCGATTTAATCATGTGAAATGAAACGATAGCACGGCAAAAATATTTCGCAAATTAAGAATTTAAATAATTAGAACCTGCTTTTATGTATTTTTGCACTCTTAAACCGCATTCATTAAGTAAAAATTGAATTCATTGGAAAAAGAAGCTAAAATATACGTCGCTGGACATCGAGGAATGGTGGGTTCATCCATCGTTAGGCAGTTACTTTCACAAGGGTATGTCAATTTAATTCTGCGAACATCCGCCGAGTTAGATTTAAGAAATCAAGCAGCAGTAGATGCATTTTTTGCATTAGAAAAACCCGATTATGTATTTTTGGCTGCAGCAAAAGTAGGAGGAATTGTTGCTAATAATACCTATCGTGCGGATTTCTTGTATGAGAATTTAGCGATTCAAAATCATGTGATTCATGCTTCATTTGTTAATCAGGTTAAGAAGTTAATGTTTTTAGGTTCTTCTTGTATTTATCCCAAATTGGCTCCACAGCCTTTGAAAGAATCATATCTATTGAGTGGATTCCTTGAGCCAACAAATGAACCTTATGCAATTGCCAAAATAGCGGGGATTAAGATGTGCGAGGCATATCGAGCTCAATACGGTTGTCAGTTTATATCTGTCATGCCTACCAATTTGTATGGGATGAATGATAATTATGACCTAGAGAATTCCCATGTATTGCCGGCTATGATTCGTAAATTTCATGAAGCTAAAATTCGTGGAGATCATTCTATTACACTTTGGGGGACAGGTTCTCCACAAAGAGAATTTTTGTATGCAGATGACCTTGCTGAGGCCTGTTTGTACCTCATGGAAAACTATAATGAGGCTGAATTTATCAATATTGGTACGGGTGAGGATGTCAGTATTTTGGAATTAGCTGAAATGGTTAAAAAGGCTACGGGCTTTGAAGGAAGTATTCAATGGGATACTTCTAGACCAGATGGTACACCTAGAAAACTGATGGATGTGTCAAGATTGCATGAGCTTGGATGGAAGCATAAAGTGGTGCTAGAAGATGGTATTCAATTAGCTTATCAAGATTTTTTACAGAACCCTAACTCGAGGAAATAGGCAGGATGCAAGTGAAGGAGTGGTTTAGTACCTGGTTTGATTCCCCATATTATCATATTTTGTATGCCCAACGTGATGAAGTTGAGGCAGCTACGTTCATTCGTTCCTTACAGACAAAATTAAAGCTACAAGCAGGTGCCCATGTCTTAGATGTGGCCTGTGGTAAAGGAAGGCATGCCATCACGTTGCACGAATTAGAATTAGATGTCAAAGCATTTGATCTCTCACCTTCTAATATTGAACAAGCACAAGCCTTTTCAACGGATAAATTGGCATTTTTTGTCCATGATTTAAGGATTGCTTTACCGACACATTTTCAGTTTGACGCTATATTTAATTTTTTCACCAGTTTTGGATATTTTGATTCACAAGAAGAAAACCAACAAGCTTTTCAAGTACTAAGTGAGGTTCTGAAACCACAGGGCATTTTTGTCATGGATTTTTTTAACCCTAGCTACGTCATTGCTCATCTGATTGAAGAAGAAAGCTTAGTGAGAGAAGGGATTACATTTCGAATCAGACGTTGGGAATCGAATGGCTATTTATTTAAATCCATTGATTTTGAAGATCAGGGCGAGACATATCATTTTGAAGAGCGAGTTGAATTAATATCGAAGAATGACTTCATTGCTTATGCGGCAAAAGCAGGTTTACATTTGGTGGATTTGCTTGGAGATTATAAATTAGGTTCTTTTGATGAAAAGAACTCGACCCGCATGATTTTTGTCTGGGTGAAAAAATAAGCCCTATGGATTTTTTTAACGCACTTTGGACGACAGAGATGCCTGATGGGCATTTTGAAACCCAGCTTCAGTCTTTACCTTTTTCTACATTAGTTCCCAACAGGGTCCTTATTCAAGTAAGCTTTTCCTCGCTTAACTATAAAGATGCGCTTTCTGCTAATGGACATAAAGGCATCACCCGTGATTTTCCGCATATTCCAGGTATCGATGCTGTGGGGAAAGTCGTTCAAGACCCCAGCGAAACATTTGCTATAGGACAAGAAGTGATTGTCACAGGATTTGATTTGGGCATGAATACACATGGAGGATTAGCTGAATATATTTCGGTACCTGTACAATGGATCATAGCTCTTCCTCACGGCATGTCGTGTCTCAAAGCCATGCAATGGGGTACGGCAGGATTAACTGCCGGTATGGCTTTGGCGGCTTTATGGCACCATGGAATTAGGCCCAATCAAGGTGAAATTGTGGTGACAGGAGCAACTGGTGGCGTAGGTTTAGTGTCCATTTTATTGTTAAAACATATAGGTTTTCAAGTGGCGGCAATCACAGGGAAAGTGGACCAATATGCATTTTTGAAACAATTGGGAGTTGATCGAATCATTGATCGGGAGGAATTTTTATCGGAAAAACCTCGAGCTCTTTATCCCATGCAATTTGTAGGAGCCATTGATGTGCTTGGTGGGGACGTACTAACGAAGATTATTAAAAGTCTGCATTTTGGAGGAGCTGTTTCGGCATGTGGTATGGCTTCTAGCGTCGAACTACCTTTGCAGATTTATCCATTTATTTTACGCGGGGCTAATTTGTTTGGAATATATTCAGCTGATTCCCCTTTAGAAAAGAAACTAGAAATTTGGGATAAATTAGCCACAGCTTGGAATATTCCATTGGATCATATTTCTCGCATAATTACACTCGCAGAAGCCCCAACATATTTAGCTAAGATTCGAGAGGGTAATCATACAGGTAGGACTATTGTTCAAATCCAGTCCTAATATTTTATGAATTTCACAGGTGATTGGCTTGGGTAATCCGCCATTCTCAATACATATGACCCTGAAGGTAAGCCTCTAACATCCATGCTAATACTGTTATCAGAAATAGAAGAAGAACTGATGGTTTTTTCTAGGACTTTCTTTCCTTGTAAATCCCAAATTTCAATATGGTATTCATCCAGTATAGACTGATCGGGTAATCCTAATTGAAGAAACTCTCTTGTTGGGTTTGGGAATAGTGTTAATTGTTGGTATGGATTCTCCTTCTTCGTTGCTAATATGACCACATTGATGTAGTCAGACACAGCTAAACAGCCATTTGTATCCGTAACTTTTACTTGATATGCGCCTGATTGAATAGGAATATAACTAGCTTGATTAGCTCCGGTAATTGCTGTGATTCCAAAGTACCATTGGTAAGCGTTGGCATTACTAGGCGCCTTTAAAATACCCGTGCTATAACTGACAGCAGGAGAGGGAATGGTTCCCACATTAATCGTTAGTGCTTGTGTTGTAACAGGACAAGACCCTGCGTAACTGGCTACCATTTCAAATTTACCTTTTGTGGTTGCTTTGTAGCTTAAACTTGTCGCGCCTGTTATCGCTTTCCCATTTAAATACCATTGAATGATGGTGTTTTCAGATGCATTGCCTTGAATGGATACAGTAGCACCCTGACAAACCGTTAAATCCCCAACCGGGCTAATGGATGCAATGGGCGTATCTTTTATACTAATATTGGCATTGGCTCTAGGACTTGGACATCCTAAAGATTTAAATTTCATATCATAGAAATAGTAGAAACCTGAGGTAATAACCCCATTATTAAACAAGGCACCTGGGATATTGAGTATATTGGGAATGGCATATGGAAATCCAATATTGATTGGTGCATTGATGGTATCTGATTTACTTCGGTTGCTTCGATATATCGAGGCACCATCTAAGCAGGTTTGACTAAGGTAATAGGTGCCAGCAATTGGTATTTGCAAATTAAGATTGACAACTAGCCCTTCATCTTTTTTGTCATCTACTAGTTGGCCTGTGCTACCTCCACTACTAAGAGTTCTACTTGCTTTGACTGTTTTTGTTACAGAGGATACGATATTTCCAGTTTCTTTATTGATTACATCAAAAGTGATTCTTCCAGCTGTACCAACATAAATTCGGGCACTTTCCAAAATGATGGGAACTTTTGCTTCCACAATTACAGTTGGCCCAAAGGAACCATAATAGGTCCCTCCTCCAAATTCCGATTTTGTTTTTGGACCTATTCCACCACTAAAATCATTGTAAGAAGCGGAGTATTTACTATTACTGGGTACTTTAATATTTAAACCTGATCCTACTAAAGCATTATCACTATTATACCAAAGAGGTGTACCTGAAGTAGCCGTTAAGGTCAACTCCGATTGTCCAGAACATTGTATTCCACTTATAATTGGGGCACTTGGATTTTCAATTGTTTTAACGAGAGAATAAGTATTGTTTAATGTATTTTGATCTGTGCTCAATAGCGTAGTAAGTTCAAAGGTATAAGCTTGCCCGGCTAGCAAATTAAAGTTCCCACTTACCGTTTCTTCTGTCTCTTTACCTGATATAATTTCAGCAATAGTGCCTGAATATTTTCCAACCTGAATGCCATTTTGTAGAATTTTCAACTCATATGGTACGTTCACTTGATCTTTCAGGCCTTGGTTTTTTACAAGGATGTTGAGGCTACTGCTTGTTGATGTAGCACAAAAGCTACCCGTTGGTGAACTAATTGATAAGGCACTTATATCATTGGATGCATTCGTGGTTAAAATGACATATTCTTCTATTTCTCCACTACTAATGCTCCCACAAGACGCAGCTAAACTAGCACTGTTTCCTAATTCAGTAACAACCCTCATGCGATAATATTGTCCCGTTTCAGTAACTGGAAAATTCGAGGCATTTCCTGAAAATGTGCCAGCAGTAAGTATACCGCTATCCAAAATCATTTCACCCGAATCATCGAAGTCCCCATCTTGATTCCAATCCACGAATACTTTAGTTTGCTTGGATTGAGCAGAACCATAAGTTAGGTCAATGGGGATTTTTGAGCCAATTTCTACAGGAATGGCATTTTGGGTGAAATCTTGACTTGTGGAAACACTGTTACTGTAGCTTCCTAAGGCGAATTTCGTTAAGATATTACTTTTGTTTTGAGCCGAAATAGCACAGTAAGCTTTGCCTCCCATTCCTGAAATTAATAGTGCGTAATCCTGCTTGGAATTCTTTAAAGTGCCTTTGTGAGATACCGTTAGACTATAACTTTTACCTGGCACTACATTCTTGACTAAAATTTGTTCAATATTATCTCGAATATTATCACCTGCTACAGCCGCTTTAGTTGGATTGTCTGGATCCAATATAAAGGGCAATAATTGGCCATCTTCAGACTGCAAGCGAATATCCAAATCATTCATTAACATGGGAATGCGGGAATTTACACTGGAAGGAATAATGGGCAATACTTTTCCATTACTACCTTCATAGGCAGGGTCTGTCCAAGCAATTGTAACGTGCAATTGACCTTTACCTGAGGCAATTAAATCCATTTTTTTAGAGCCTCCATTTTGTAAAGTCTCTTCGGAAATAGCATAAGATTTATCTTTATTTTGCAGCATTTTTCCAGCTTTTTCCATATCCAATAATCCCCAACCGCTGGTGTAATCTGGGCCAGCCTGACCTACGTCAAATGCCGTATGAGTTACCAAGCCTCTAAGCGTAGAGGCCCACATGAATTTTTTATTTAGTTGTAAGTTTAGTTGTTGCAATAGAAATAGAGAACCAGATACTTGAGGAGTTGCCATGGAAGTGCCACTCATACGTTCATAATCGGTGTTACTTAGGTATCCCGTTGAAAATAAATCTTTCCCTATTCCAATGATTTCGGGTTTTATACGGCCATCGTCGGTAGGTCCGCGACTAGAAAAGCTGGTGATGGTAACATCCGTCGGTTTAACGGGAGGAGATGCCAGTGGCTCTGCTGCACCCACAGAAAGTAAATTTTTTGCGGTAGCAGGGCTAGCTACCGTATTAAATCCTGTATTGGTAGCTCTGACAACATTAGAAGAATCTTTGGTATTGCCAATAAGGTAATATTGACCTGCAGGAGGGCCATTCTCATCCGCGCTATTTCCAGCGGCGGCCACCATTAAATAATAGGGGGAATTATAAGCAATCTTATCTTTCGCCTGCGCATCGTCATCATAAAAACCAAATACATAATCTTCAGACACACTCATTTTATCATCTCCATACCAGCGGTATTTGTTCACATCGGAATCGTAACTCCAACCCGCAATGGCTCCATAAGAGTGATTGCTAACAAGAAGATTAGGAGATGCAGCACTAATTTTGGCGTCATCATTTTGGAAGTCCCATGATTTTAGGGTGGCTTCAAATGCCATTCCACGAGCCTCTGGATTAAATATTCCTGAAGCAATCATGGTTCCTCCCACGTGGGTGGAATGCTCCCCATAGGTGACGGTTTTTTCTTGAGGTAATATCCTGCCCGTTAATTCCTGATGAGTAACTCGAACAGTTTGTTCATCCCAAACAGCCAATTTCCCGTATAAACTATCTGATTTTCCTGTCAGGTTTATGCCTAATGAACCCCCTGAATAGAACTGATTTGTTTTTGTGGCAATAGATGCGGCTCTATTGGAGAAAACACTTTTGTATATTGGCCTACCGTTTGGATTTATACTTTGGAGATAAATGGATCGATTCCCAATTTTAGCAGTAGTAGCTATTCCCTTTTCTGCAGCTAGTTTTTGAATTTTGAGATATAAACTATCCTTTTGATTACTAAATTGTTCAGCAAAATTTAATATGGCCTTTCTTCTTTCTATAGGATATAATTCTCCTTGCCCCAAATTAGAATGAGATGTTAAAAAAAATAGAACAATCGCCGAAAAAAACTTGATTAAAGGTGTAGTTTTCAAATTGTTAGTGGATATGAATTTCGAAAATACTATAATTTATTTGATTTGCACACGAAAGGTTTTTCGGTGAAAATGACAGGGGCCATGACTAAGAATAGCTTTTCGATGTTCCATTGTCGGATATCCTGCATTTCGCTCCCAACCGTATTCAGGATATTCTGAGGCTAGTTTTTCCATTAATTCATCTCGATATGTTTTAGCTAAAATGGATGCCGCTGCTATGGAGAAAAACTTGGAATCGCCTTTGACTATACAAGTATGAGGGATTAATGGGTAGCTAATAAAGCGATTTCCGTCGACCAAAAGATGGTCTGGACGGTGTTTCAATTGATCAACTGCTAAGTGCATGGCTAGAACACTTGCTTTATAAATGTTGATTTGGTCAATCGTTGGAGCATCTACTTCAGCAACGGCATAGTCGATAGCTACACTTTCTATTTCTTTTTTTAAGATTGCTCTTTGTTTGGCATTCAATTGTTTGGAATCGTTTAAAAAAGGATGATAAAAATCCAAAGGTAAAATAACAGCTGCGGCAATGACAGGTCCAGCCAAACAACCTCGACCAGCTTCATCAAGACCAGCCTCAAAACCTTTATTTGATAAATAGGGAAGAAGTTTCGACATTTGTATTTAACTACTGAAAGGTGTTCTCTTTAATTAATCTTATTTCTGTAAAATTGATGAATATTTCTCTAAGCAATCTCATGCGCATAAAAATTTATCTTTTTTCAATTTTGTTTTTGACCTTGACCCAAGTTGTCGTCGCGCAGCAAGGCAAAACAAAAAAAATATTTCATTTAGCTGTTAAAACGGTTCGATTTAATGGAGATGGTGCAAGTGGGGAAGCTTATTTATTTAAGCCATCGGTTGAAGTAGGATTTGGTTTGCAATTTCCCATCAATAAGCATTGGAGTTTTAATCCAGAAATAAATTTAGCTCAGCGTGGACATCATGGTAAAGCATCGTTTACGGATTCCACTTATTCAGAAAGGACAATTACATTAAATTACTTGGATTTTAATCCCAATTTTGAATTTACATTGGGGAATGCATCTGAATTTTCTAGCAATGTTTCTGTTTGGGGCGGGCCCTATTTGGGGGTAGGTCTTTGGGACAAGACTTTAGTAGAAAATCGAATAGCTAATCCTGCAAAACCAGGGAGCTATAAGACTGTCACAAATACAAGTGAAAGCTTTTCTAGTGATTTTCGCCGACTAGATGCTGGATTGAAATTTGGAATAGGAATCGTTTCAAAGCGTTTTGTTTCGGTGGGTGTTACGTATCAAACTGGTTTTTTAAATATCACAGAGCCCCCAGTTAAAACCTACAATCAATCCATTGGTTTTTATTTAAGGGTATTCTTCGACGATATGTTTTAGTTTCGTTGAAATAGTAAGCGCTTTCCTAACTGACTTTCATTGAATTTCCCTTGAGAATAAGCTAGATGTCCAGAGACAAAAGTATGGGCTATGCTGGCACCAAAAGTATAGCCTTCCATGGGAGACCATTGGCATTGATAATGAAGATTGGATTTTTCAACTTTTTGAGGCGAATCAAAATCTACAATGGCTAAATCGGCCCAATAGCCTTCTCTAATATATCCTCGATCCTGAATTTGAAAAATGTCAGCGACCGTATGAGCCGTTTTTTCTGCAATCTGTTCCAACGAAAGCACACCTTCTTTTTCTAAATCAAACAGCATCAATAGGGGATGTTGGACCAAAGGTAAACCTGATGGCGATTTCCAATAACCTTGTTGCTTTTCTTCCCAAGTATGAGGCGCATGATCTGTTGCAATAATATCTAAGCTCCCAGTTTGTAATGCTTTTCTTAATGCATTTTTATGTCTTGAATCTTTAATAGCAGGATTGCATTTGATTTGATTTCCTAGCTTTTCGTAGTCAGCAGCATCAAACCAAAGATGATGTACACATACTTCAGAAGTAATGCGTTTTTCTTTAGCAGCTTTGCCCGTTTCAAATAAAGCTAATTCTTCCTCTGTACTGATATGTAAAATATGTAATCGGGTATTCCACTTTTTCGCTAATTCAATCGCAGTCGAAGAAGACAAGTAACAAGCTTCTTCATTTCTGATTAACGGATGAATGAAAGCAGGCGCTTCTTCTGGGTATTTTTCATGAAATAATTGAGTTCGAGCTTTTACCGTTGGTTCATCTTCACAATGGGTAGCTATTAGCAGCTCGCTTTTTGAAAAGATATTTTCCAATGTTTTAGTATTATCTACTAACATATTGCCAGTAGAAGAACCCATGAATATTTTTATTCCGCAGACATCTTGTTTATTGGTTTTTAATACTTCCTCTAGGTTGTCATTCCCTGCCCCCATAAAAAATGAATAATTGGCCAAAGAGGAACGTTGGGCAATAGCATATTTATCTGCTAAGATCTCCTGACTTAATGCATTTGGAACAGTATTGGGCATTTCCATAAAGCTTGTCACACCACCGGCAACGGCAGCTCTAGCTTCACTAGCAATATGGGCTTTATGTGTTAAACCAGGCTCTCTAAAATGGACCTGGTCATCAATCATCCCTGGGAAAATATGTTTGCCAGATAAATCCATGATTTGCTCATTGCCTTGAGGACTAATGGAACTGGCTATTTTGTCAATTCGGCCATTTGAAATGCGTATATCCCCTTCAATTGTCTGTCCTTCGTTGACTATCTTGGCATTTTTTAATAGGTAATTTGACATATTACTCCGCTTTGATTTCTGTAATTTTAAATTCGGTTCTTCTGTTTTGTTGGTGCATTTCTTCGCTACATTCTACACCATCAGCACATTCATTGACTAATTGACTTTCTCCGTATCCTTTAGCTTTGATTCTCTTTTGATCAATGCCTCGTTGAACGATGTAACGAACGGCTGACTCTGCCCTTCGTTGAGATAATTTTTGGTTATATGGAACACTGCCTCTTGAATCCGTATGTGATCCTAATTCAATCGAAACATTGGTATTATCACGTAAGAATTGAACAATTTTTTCTAATTCTTCGGAAGCATCATTTCGAATTTCTGAACGGTCTAGATTATAGTAAATCGGATTGATTTGATACAATTGAGTGATTTCTTTTCCCACCTCTGCTTTGTCCATGACGATTTGCCAAACAAACGTGGTATCTGTAAGTTCCTTTTTTAATAACCTAGCTGGAATTTCTCGCCCTTCCATGGAGAAGGTTGATCTCTTAGTTAAATAATCTTCTTTTTCACACACAAAATCAATCTGGTCATTTTCTGCTAAATCCAAGATTTCTAAACGACCTTTCTTGTTGCTGTAACTTGGGTCGATACTTTGGCCATTTCTACGTATACTGACTTTAACTGAATCAATAGGCTTGCCTGATGGGTCAATGATTTCGGTTTGTAAAAAGTATTGAACAATCTTGTTTTCAGTAGCGGCTACAACTGGCGGAGCCTCATTGGTCCACCATCTTTCGGGGTTGATGGAAGGTGATTTGAAATAATAAATATCATCATCTCCTTTTCCTCCAGCACGGTTTGAACTAAAATATCCTGAAACAGAATCAACTAAACTAATTCCAAAATCATCTGAAATGGAGTTCATGGGAACACCTAAATGCTCGATCACAATTTCATTTTCATTGCGAGAGGCAACAAATAAATCAAGCCCTCCTAGGCTAGGATGGCCATCTGATGAAAAATATAATTTCCCATCTTCGCTCACAAAAGGGAATATCTCATCACCAGGCGTATTAATAGCAGAACCTAAATTTATAGGTCTACCAAACCTGCCAGAATTATCCATAGGTGAACGATAAATATCCAAGCCGCCTTTGCCTCCTCGTCTATTAGAACTAAAATATAGGGTTTTGCCATCGGATGAAAATGCAGGACTGCCATCCCATGCAATGGAGTCAGATATGGCTAATCTTTCTGGTAGAGACCAATCACTCCCATTTCTACGACTAATATAAAGGTCCACATCGGGTGATAAATCTTTGTTCTTCCCTGTATTACCTCGTGCAAATACCACGGTATTGCCATCTTTAGAAAATGCAGGAGTCCCTTCATTGGCATTTTCTTTGTCTATCATCGGACTAAATAAATTCAATGAACCAATTTCAACGGGGCTTTTTAATGATGCCTTATATAATCCTAAATAGGGGAGTCCGTTGTTTTTGTAGATACTTTGTTTTCGAGAACTGGTAATGATTAATTCATCTCCTAATTTTCGAGCAGAGAATTCAGCCATTGGGGTGTTACCTTGAATTGCTTGGACTCCAACGGGGCTACTTTTTTTCTGTAACTCACTTACTTGTGGGAGATTTTCTAATTCAATTTCCGCTTTGAGCTTCAATGATTTACTGGGCTTATTTTGAAGAAAATCCTTTAAAGTCGTTTGAGCTAGTGCATAATTCCCTGTTGCCTTAGCGGCAAAGGCTAAATTGAAGCGAATCGTATTATCCGAATTTCCTTTAGCTAAAGCTGTTTGATAATAAGGCAATGCTGATGATATTCGATTAGAGAGTCGATACGATTCTGCAATAAAGTATGTGGTTTGGTCTAATTGATACCCCTTCTCAGCTAATGGTTTTAATTGTTGTATCACTAGCTCATATTCCCCTTTATCAAATGAGTTTAGTGCTTTTTTGAGCTTAAATTCATCTCCTTGGCAAGCAACAAGACATAGCGCAAAACTGATTCCTAGGAAGGAATGGATGATCAAGCGCAATGTTGACTTCGGTTTGGCGTATTTCATGGAGTGTAAAAGAAATTCAAATGTAACAAGCTAAGCTCATTTATTTCACGTACCTTTGTATAAATTTCGAAAATCGAAATAATTACAAGACAAAAGCGTCTTGCTTCTTACAGCAGTGATGTTGCAAATTTAGTATTATGAGAAAAAGAATTGATAAGAACGACGGCCGTCGTTCAGATTCAACCCCCAAGTCTTCGGACGACCGCCGATCAAGTAGAGGCGGAGAAAGAGCACCTTATGCAGGTCCTCGTGCCAATTCAGAAGGACGTACCTATTCAGGACCACGTTCAGATAGCCCAAGAAGTTTTTCTGGCCCAAGAAGAGATTCAGGAGATTCTCGTCGCCCATCTGGAGACGGAGAAAGAAGACCGTATTCAGGACCAAGAAGCGATTCAGATCGCAAGCCATACGATGGAAATCGTGAAGGAGGCGAGCGTCGTTCATTCTCTGGCCCAAGAAGAGATTCAGGAGATTCTCGTCGCCCATCTGGAGACGGAGAAAGAAGACCGTATTCAGGACCAAGAAGCGATTCAGATCGCAAGCCATACGATGGAAATCGTGAAGGAGGCGAGCAGCGTCGTTCATTCTCTGGCCCGAGAAGAGATTCAGGAGATTCACGTCGCCCATCAGGAGACGGAGAAAGAAGACCATATTCAGGACCGAGAGGCGATTCAGACCGTAAACCTTACGAAGGAAATCGTGAAGGAGGCGAGCGCCGTTCATTCTCTGGCCCAAGAAGAGATTCGGGAGATTCTCGTCGCCCATCAGGAGACGGAGAAAGAAGACCATATTCAGGACCAAGAAGTGATTCAGATCGTAAACCATACGATGGAAATCGTGAAGGAGGCGAGCGCCGTTCATTCTCTGGCCCGAGAAGAGATTCAGGAGATTCTCGTCGCCCATCAGGAGACGGAGAAAGAAGACCATATTCAGGACCGAGAGGCGATTCAGACCGCAAACCTTACGAAGGAAATCGTGAAGGAGGCGAGCGCCGTTCATTCTCAGGCCCAAGAAGAGATTCAGGAGATTCTCGTCGCCCATTCGGAGATGGAGAGAGAAGGCCATATGATGCGAACCGAGAATTTTCAGAGGATAAGCCATTTGTACCTAAAGAAGATTTTCGTTCTGAGCCAAGTAGCGAACAGGGAAATGATGAAGTAAAGCCAAGAGCTTATTCAAGTGATCGTACTCGTCCTAATTCTAGAAGAGATGATGCTCCAGAAAGTAGAGATTTTTCTGAAGGAAGAAATGCCAAGTTTTCGAAGCGTGATACCTTTAAAAGTAGAAATCGCTATGAAGAAAAACCAGCATTTACCCCTCAGTATAAATTAGATCGATTTAGAGAAAAAGCTCCTGCTCGTGTTCAAAAGAAATTCATTCAAGAAGAGCGCAAAAATGATTCCATTCGTTTGAATCGTTTCATTGCCAATGCAGGTATTTGCTCTAGAAGAGATGCTGATAAGTTGATTGAAGCAGGAGAAATCAAAGTAAATAATAAAGTGATTACAGAAATGGGCTATCAAGTTCAGCCAACGGATATTGTAAAATATGGTAACCGTAAATTGAACAGAGAAAAGCCTGTATATGTACTTTTAAATAAGCCTAAGGATTTCATAACAACGACTGAAGATCCCAATGATCGTAAAACAGTGATGGAATTGGTGAAAAATGCTGGGGATGCCCGCATTTATCCAGTTGGTCGTTTGGATAGAAATACGACTGGTTTGATTTTATTGACCAATGATGGCGAATTAGCTGATAAATTAACGCATCCATCCAATGAGATTGAAAAAATCTATCAAGCCGAATTGGATAAGCCCTTGACGGATGAAGATTTAGAAAAAATTAAGGCTGGTTTGACTTTAGAGGATGGAGAAATCAAAGTAGATGATATCGCTAAGGTTACACCGGATGGCTATGTTGTAGGGGTGAAAATCCACTCTGGTAAAAACCGGATTGTTCGTCGTATTTTCGAACACGTAGGTTATGAAGTAACCAAGTTGGATAGAACTACCTTTGCAGGATTAAATAAGAAAGATTTACCAAGAGGAAATTGGAGATATTTATCCGAAAGAGAATTGGTTAAGTTGAAATACTTAATGTAGTAACAAACAAAAGGCCCATGTGAATGGGCCTTTTGTTTTAATTATCATGATGCTTGTTATTTCAACAACCAAGCGAAGCATTATATATTCATCAATGATTCTCTTCTTCTCATTTTTCCAGCTGGGATACCAAACATCATTTTGAAACGACGGCAGAAATAAGCTGTGTCTTTATAGCCTACTTCGGAACCAATGGCACGGATGGATTTTTTTGTTGTTCTTAATAATCCAACAGCTGCTTCCATACGTTGGTATTCAATATAATCCTGTGGATTAATACCAGTCAGCATTTTGAAATATTGACCTACATAATCTTCAGAGACGTTGGCTACGTTTGCTAAAACTTTATTTGAAAGATCACCACCCAAGTTATCTTTGATATAAGCAAAAATGTCAATTAAGCGTGGGTCTTTGAAATAAGTACTGTTCGTGGCTAATTGCTCGACAAACAAACGGTTACGAATGATATAACGAATCACTTCAATAACAATTTCTTCAGTCTTGATTTTAATGATACGACCTTTGCCTATCTCTTCTGACATGTCTTCCAACAAGATTTCCTTGATGGATTGCGCTAAGTCATCATCTTTTTTTATCAAAAACGGAGGTATGTCTAAGGAAGTAAAGAAGTTGACCGAGTCAAATACCTTAGCTTCAAATGCTACCATACCAAATGAGTTATCAGCTTTACCGATGGTATTAGGATCCATGTTTTGATCGAAATACAATTCACGGTGAGTCATGAATTCTTCATTGTTGACGGCTTTCGGTTTTTCAGAATTACCGTAGGTCACACTAACCATTTTTCCGCCAGGTATAAAGAGCATATCACCCTCTTCTACAGGAGTGTCTTCTTCACCAAAAGAAACCTCACCTTTGTACAAAATCAAGAGGGAGTTTTCTACATCATAATAATTTTTGATGCGGATTGGTTGTAATATTCTAATGTTTCTCGCCTTAATGAATTTAACACCAAGGGATTCGATAATTTTGTTATAATCTTCCATTTTTTTGCTCGTTTACAAACATTCAGAACATTTGTAGGATTAAACTTGGACAAAACTAATAAAACAGATAATAATTCCAAATTATTTAATCCAATTTTTTCCTTAAATTGACAAATAAATTATTGTAATAAACCTATAATTGACAGCTTATGGGTAGGAAAGTATTTAAAGCGTACTTTAGATTGACTTTTATAATTATTTCGAGGATATTCCATTTTTTGATTTAATTTAAATAATTAGCTCGTTTTTTATTGGTAAATTTGTTTTTTAGCTTTAGTTCAGCCACGCGACTGGAGTATATTTTAGCATTCAATTATGGGAATTTTTAATTTTCTAACCAAGGATATTGCCATCGACTTAGGTACGGCTAATACCCTGATTATTCACAAAAATCAAGTGGTGGTAGATGAGCCATCCATTATCGCATTGGATAGGACTACCAATAAGGTTTTGGCCGTTGGTAGACAAGCCATGATGATGCATGAAAAGACCAACGATAACATCAAAACGATTCGGCCACTGAAAGATGGTGTAATTGCCGACTTTACAGCAGCTGAGTTAATGATGCGCGGCTTGATTAAAATGATGGACAAAGGAAATTCATTTTTCTCTCCAGCATTACGCATGGTGATCTGTATTCCTTCTGGTATTACAGAGGTGGAAAAGAGAGCGGTAAAAGATTCGGCAGAGCATGCCGGTGCACGTGAAGTATACATGGTTCATGAGCCGATTGCTGCGGCGATTGGAATTGGAATAGATATCGAACAACCTAACGGTTCTTTAGTAGTAGATATTGGAGGAGGAACCACAGAAGTAGCTATTATTTCTTTAAGCGGTATCGTCGTAGAGAATTCAATACGCGTTGCGGGAGATGAATTTACCCGTGATATCAAAGATTACTTATTAAGAGAGCATAAGCTGATTATCGGGGAACGCTCTGCAGAACAAATCAAAATTCAGGTAGGTGCAGCTTTACCAGAACTTGAAAACCCACCAGCTGATTTTGAAATCCGTGGTCGTGATCAAATGACAGGTATACCTAAAGAGATCTTAATCAATTACTCTGAAATAGCATATGCTTTAGATTCGTCCATTACTAAAATTGAAGTAGCTATCATGGAAACGCTTCAGCGGGCTCCTGCTGAGTTATCTGGGGATATTTTCCATAATGGAATCCACTTGGCAGGTGGTGGTGCCATGCTACACGGACTTGACAAACGTATTGAAAAGAAAACGCAATTGAAAGTTCATGTAGCAGACGATCCTTTAAAAGCCGTTGTTCGTGGAACAGGAGAAATTTTGAAGAATTTAGAGAAATATAAGCCTGTTTTAATCACCTAGTCACCCCATATTTTGGTATGAATCAATTGTTTCAATTCCTCTTACGACAAAGGAACTTCCTATTGTTTTTCGTATTGGAATTGATCAGTTTGTGGTCAGTTTTTAAATACAACGACTACCAGAGAACCCTATATTTTAATACCACAAATCAGTGGGTGGCGTCTTTATTAGCTCAAAAACAAGAAGTTCAGAATTATTATCAGTTGAGAGATATCAATCGAGAATTGGCTTCAGAAAATGCCCAATTGCGCCAAGAAGTATTTCGATTGAAAGCCCAGAAAGCACCCGATTTGAAGTTGCCTTACTACATCAATGAGGCAGTGCTAAATAGATATCAACCCGTAGCCTGCAAAGTCATTGATTTGACAACCCAGCAATCTCAGAATTATTTAACGATTGATAAAGGGACCAAGGATGGGCTTCATCCAGGAATGGCCGTTATTTCTTCCACAGGAGTTGTAGGGAAGGTACTGTCTTGCACAGAGAATTTATCGATGGTCATTTCAATTTTACACATTAACAACACCGTTTCGGCAAAATTAAAGTCCAGTGGCGAATTAGGCTATGTTAAATGGGCCGGCTGGCAGCCCGAAGTAGCTGAAATGATGGATGTGTCCAAATACAAAAAAGTAGTTAAGGGAGATACCGTGGTAACATCGGATTACAATGCGGTTTTTCCTCCCAATGTGCCTATTGGGATTGTAGCTAAGCTTGGCTTGAAGAAGGATGGAAATTTTCATGATATTAAAATCATGTTGTTAACTCATTTCTCTACGTTGCAATATGTTTACGTGATTAAAAATAGATTAGCATGGCAACAAGCCAAATTGGAACAATCTAAACCTAAGCCGGAATAAGATGGGATCAGGTAGCACCTTTCGATGGATTTTGACGGTTATTTTTACATTACTTATTCAAGTATTGTTTTTAAGGGATTTGACCATAGCCTACTTTGCTTTTTGTTTCTTGTATGTATGGCCACTAATTAAAGCACCAATAGATACTCCACCGGCCTACCTAATGTTAGGAGCCTTTGTGCTAGGTTGGATAGTAGATGTGTTTTATAATACCCACGGAATGCACGCCTTCGCCTCTGTGTTTATCGCATCCTTACGCTCTCCAATTTTCCGTTTGTTGACGCCAGCTAATGGTTATGATGAACGTTCTAGTGTAAGTTTACAAGAAATGAGGCCCTTATGGTTTTTTTCTTATTTATTTTTGATGCTATTTTGTCATCACACACTATTATTTCTTTTGGAAGCTAGTGATTTCGAATTAGTGGGAATTAGCTTATTGAGAGGGCTTTCAAGTTGTTTATTAGGAATTTTAGTCTTTGGAATACTAGAGCTTTTTAATTTGAATAAGTAAGCCTTTTTGTCATATTTTTCCTTTCTTTTTTCTTGGGCATAAAATTGTAGGAAGGAAATACGTTATCAGAAAATGATAATGCTTTAATATAATGACTATGGACGTCCAAGTAGAAAATGAAATCGACCCTTCGCCACATGCGAGACAGATTTTTGAAAAAGAATTTATGCCGCATTTAGATGCGATGTATAATTTTGCTTTGAGATTGACAAATGATGAGGATGATGCTCAAGATTTGGTTCAAGATACTTGCTTAAAAGCCTATCGCTTTATCAATTCTTTTGAGCCCGGTACCTATGCAAAAGCCTGGTTATTCCGCATTCTAAAGAATAATTTCATCAATGACTACCGCAAAAAATCTCGTGGTCCATCCAAAGTAGAATTTGAATGGGTCGAGCAATCTTTTGCTGGAGATGATGATCCTGAACCTGCTCATCAAGCGGATTTACATGCAGAAACAGTCAATGAAATGCTGGGTGATGAAATCACTAAAGCCATTCAAGCTTTGCCAGTTGATTTCAGAATGATTATCATTTTATGTGATTTAGAAGAGTTTAGCTACGAAGAAATGGCTAAAATTTTAAATATTCCTATTGGTACTGTACGTTCACGTTTACACCGTGCCAGAGCATTATTGAAAGACTCTTTAGCTACTTATGCTAAATCAAAAGGATATGGAGCTGACACTTTGTCAGATTTGGATTGAACTTTTACACCAAGGCTTGCGTTAGCCCAAACAGAATGAATTAATTAATGAGCATGAAGAAGAGCTGTGAACATCAGAAAGATTGCATGAAGCTAATCCAGCGAATATTGGATAAAGAAGCAAGTCCAGAAGAGGAGGCTGCCTTTTTGGCCAATAAAAATCAATGTATTCCATGTCAAGAGGGATATGAATTGGAGACATCTTTAAAAAAGGCAATTAAAGAAAAATGTACTGCGAAATGCCCTGACGAACTTTTCGCCCGGATCAAAGAGAAACTTTTTCTATTAATTATCCTTATTTCCATCTTAATTCCCTTATTTTGTTAGCTTAAACAAACAACAATTTTTTGGAAGGGAAATTAATTATTTTTTCAGCACCTTCGGGTTCAGGTAAAACGACCATCGTTAAAGAACTCATCAAAAATAATTCCAATTTGGGATTTTCTATTTCAGCATGTACACGAGATAAGCGTGGAAGATCAGAGGAGAACGGAAAAGATTATTATTTTTTAACTCCAGAAGAGTTTCGTCAAAAAATCAATGAAGAGGCTTTTGTTGAATGGGAAGAAGTCTATCCCGGGGCCTATTATGGCACATTAAAATCAGAAATTGAGCGTATTTGGGCATCTGGAAAGCATGTTATTTTTGACGTGGATGTTAAAGGAGGTTTAGCTCTCAAGAAATATTACGGAGAACGTGCATTGGCCATTTTTGTGAAGGTTCCAACCTTAGAAATATTGGAAGAGAGATTACGGTCTAGGGGCACAGAAAGTGAGGAGGCTTTATCCAAGCGTATTTTTAAGATGAAATTTGAATGGTCTTTCCAAAGTCAATTTGATGTCATTTTAGTAAATGATAAATTAGAGGAAGCCATTGAAAAGGCGCAAGCCCTTTTCGATGATTTTACCCAATAATCCATGAAAATCGGTTTATTTTTTGGTTCATTTAACCCCATTCATCATGGACACTTGATGATTGCACAAGCGGTATTGAACCAAACCGATGTCCAACAGATTTGGTTTGTTGTTTCTCCGCAGAACCCGCATAAAAAGAGTAAAAGCCTCCTTCATGAATTTGATCGTTTAGATCTTGTGGAAAGAGCCATTGCGGATAATTTTCAATTCAAAAGTTGCGACATTGAATTTAGCTTGAAGAAACCTTCCTATACCATTGATACCCTCATTCATTTATCTGAGAAATTTCCCCAGCATGAATTTGAATTGATTTTGGGAGGAGATAATTTGGAACAATTTAAAAGTTGGAAGAATTACGATAAGATTCTTGATTATTTTGGGCTTTACGTATATCCTAGAGGGGAAGAGCCTACTAGTGAGCTTTGGAAGCATCCTAAAGTAAAAAAGGTCAATGCGCCAGTTTTACATATTTCTGCTACGTATATCAGAGAGTGTATTCAAAAAAATCAGTCAATTAAATATCTAGTTCCTGATAACATAGAGCAGTTAATCGCTCAGAAAAAATTCTACATTTAGGCCTTAAGCGCTTAAATTTTGTTCTCCTTTTTTAGTCCCTTTCCTTTTTTGCGACTGTGCCTTTGGTGGGTTTTGGGAATAATAATCGTCCCCAATCAAACTTGGAGAGAGGATGTTTTAGCTATGTATGGTTTATTTTTATGCATACCGATGAGCTTCGTTTTATGGACTAAAAACAAGGATATTTTTTATTCAATTTTACTTTCATTCGTTTGCCTAATCGCGGCATTTCTTCGGACTCAAGAAGTAAAAAATCGTTTTCAAAAACCTCCATCAGATGTTTGGGCCATTCGATTTCAAATTACAAGTACTCCCCAAATAAAACCGAAGACATATGCATTTGAAGGTGAAATTTCAGCATTTATGGATGCAAAAGGGCGTTGGAAAAGGATTCGAACGAAAAGCATTTTTTACTTGGAAAAAACAGGAGCTATACCTCAGATAGGTGATTTTTATTTAGCTAAGTCTAAGCTCCAATTCATTCGACCTGCTGCGTTTCCCTATGGACAAGATTGGCCTAAATATTATGCTAAAAAGGGGATTTTCTCAACAGCCTATTTAGCAGCATCATGGACAAAGTTGGAAAAGAGACCCGAACTATTCTCATTTCAGCACTATTTTGATAGGTGGCAGCACCGTTTTCTGCAACATCTTCATCAGGTAGTTCGAGGAGAAAGAAATAAGTCTGTAGCTGGTGCTATGTTATTGGGAAGTCATGAAAAGATCGATTTTGAGACTAAAAAGAGTTATGCAGCTTTAGGGGCCATTCATATTCTATCTGTTTCTGGTATGCATGTAGGAATACTATTTTTATGCATTCAATTTATGCTCAAATTCATCCCAAAACGTAAGCTGATTGCTAAAATAGGCCTTTTTATCTTACCTCTGATTCTCATTTGGTTTTATGCAGGTGTAACTGGATTTTCGGCTCCAGTATTACGAGCCAGCTGGATGTTTTCGGTCGTCTTATTTGCTCAAACATTTCGATATCCTATGAATTCAATCAATATGCTATCCTTCACAGCTTTTGTCATATTGGTTTGGGATCCCATGCAATTATATGATGCTGGTTTTCAACTTTCCTTTTTAGCCGTTTTAGGTATACTCGTTTACCAACCTATTTTAAGCTCTATTGGAATACCTTCGATTAAAAATCCAATGATTAATTACCTCTTAAAACAAGGGGTTTCGCTAACTATGGTTGCCATTTCAGCTCAGCTATTGACCTTCCCTTGGATCTTGTATTACTTTCATCAATTTCCACATGTGGGGATCATGTTATTAGCAAATCCAATATTGGTTTTACTTTCTTCTATCTCTTTGGTGATAGGAATGATATTTCTATTAATCGCCTCTGTATTTAGTGCAATCAGTATGACTAAGTGGTATTATTTTATAGGTACCCTGTTTGATGATAGTCTTACTTTATTGCATGAAATCATGTTTTGGATAGATACTGTTTTTCAACCAACAATTCCATTTTTACATTGGGATGTATGGATGTTTTTTCCTTATTTTTTATTACTCATGGTGGGGAAATACTGGTGGGAAACTCGTAATACATTCCTACTATGGGGATTGTGTGTATTGGTCATTGGAAGTGTATTCTATTTTCAGTTGGAGAAATGGAAAACGGTACATGATCAAAAGATTGCCTATTTAGGTCAATATCGAGGGGAGCCAGTTTGGCTTGAGGTGGAAGGATTAAAAGCTAAAATAGTTGGTTCCAATAGTATGTCACATGATCCTGCTTGGATACAGTCCAATATATCTCCTTTATTAGCACACCATTACATACAAGATACTGTTCAGCTGAACTGGGAAGATGGAAAGAATGTTTCTTGGTATTGGAAAAGGAAGAGCTTTTACCTAGCACATCAAGTTCATGTATTTTTTCCAACAGAAATCAATGTTTTGATTATCGATAGCAAATTAAAAAAACAGGGTTTTGATTGGTTGAGATCTAGGAGACAGGTGGATTGGCTTTGGACTCAATCATTATCAGCTTATTATCTCAAAAAAGTAGCAGAGATGAGTCCATTGTCTAAGCAACAAGTAGCATTAGATACGATCTCTGCCCAGGTATATTAAAAAAGGCTGTCGTTTCGGACAGCCTTTTTTATATTATTTATTTTTTTGCTCTTGACGTTTACGTTCGTTTGGATCTAAGAAGATCTTACGCATACGTAAAGACTTAGGAGTGATTTCTAAGTATTCATCTTTTTGGATGAATTCCATACACTCTTCTAGCGAGAAGTTTAATTTAGGAGCGATCTTGGTATTGGTATCTGTACCAGATGCACGCATGTTGGTTAATTGTTTTGCATTTTGCAAGTTAACCTCGATGTCATTCTGGCGATTGTGTTCACCAACAACCATACCTGAGTAAATCTCTTCACCTGGATCGATGAAGAACACCCCTCTGTCTTGTAATTTATCAATTGCATATGGTGTAGCAACCCCTGTGTTCATAGAAATCAATGAACCATTAATTCTACCTGGGATTGGTCCTTTGAAGGGCTCATATCCAATAAAACGGTGTGCCATGATAGCTTCACCAAAGGTAGCTGTTAACACTTTAGAACGAAGTCCAATCAAACCTCTTGAAGGAATGTTGAATTCTAAGTGTTGTAAGTCACCTTTAGGTTCCATAATCAATAACTCACCTTTACCTTGTGTAGCTAATTCAATTACTTTACCTGCTACTTCTTCTGGTACGTCAACGACTAATGATTCGATTGGCTCTAATTTTTCACCATTATCGCCTTCTTTGTAAATAACTTGCGGTTGACCAACTTGTAATTCATAACCTTCACGACGCATCGTTTCAATTAAAACTGACAAGTGAAGAATACCACGACCAAAAACTAAGAATTTATCTTCACTTTCAGTTGTCATAACTCGCAAAGCCAAGTTTTTCTCTGTCTCTTTGAACAAACGCTCACGAATATGACGAGAAGTTACCATTTTACCTTCTCTTCCAAAGAATGGAGAGTTGTTGATGGTAAACAACATGTTCATGGTTGGTTCATCAATAGCGATACGCTCTAATGCTTCTGGATTTTCTGGATCAGCCAAAGTATCTCCGATTTCAAAATCTTCAATACCTGTTACAGCACAAATTTCTCCACATTCTACTGTATCAACACGTACTTTACCTAAGCCTTCAAAAACCTGAAGTTCTTTGATACGCATTTTTTTAATAGAGCCATCTGACTTACAAAGTGCGATTGGCATATTTTCTTTCAATGTTCCACGCTCCAAACGTCCGATCGCGATACGACCTACAAATGAAGAGTAGTCCAAAGATGTGATTTGCATTTGAGGAGTACCTTCCTGTACTTTAGATGCAGGAATGTGCTCAATGATGGCATCTAATAATGGGATAATATTGTCTGTTGGAGTTTTCCAATCAGTATTCATCCAACCTTGTTTAGAAGAACCATATAAGCAAGGGAAATCCAATTGCTCTTCTGTCGCGTTCAAGTTGAACATTAAGTCAAAAACAGACTCATGTACTTCATCTGGGCGACAGTTTTCTTTATCTACTTTATTTACAACTACAATTGGCTTTAAACCTAAAGCAATAGCTTTAGATAAAACGAAACGAGTTTGTGGCATTGGACCTTCAAATGCATCCACTAATAACAAAACACCATCAGCCATACGTAAAACACGTTCCACTTCTCCTCCAAAGTCGGCGTGACCAGGAGTGTCAATGATATTGATTTTTACGCCATTATAGCGAACAGATACGTTTTTTGAAACGATAGTAATTCCGCGTTCTCTTTCAAGATCGTTATTATCTAAGATCAGATCACCAAATTCTTGATTTTCTCTAAAAATCTTAGATGCATGGATGATTTTGTCGACTAGTGTAGTTTTACCGTGGTCAACGTGGGCAATGATGGCAATGTTGCGAATGCTTTGCATAAAATAATGGCGCTTTGATGAAATCAAATCTCTCTGCCTGAGGAAATTTAAGGTGCAAAGGTAGGGATAATTTCTTAGAAAAGTACTAATTGAAGATAATCAAATCGTGAAATCTTAGTCTTGATTTACTTTCTGAGAAGTAGATTTGATTTTGTTCGGGTAAAAATCAGCAATTTTCTTCAGGATATTCTCGGAATCAATCCCACATAATTGGTAAAGTTCATGAGGTTCTCCATGTTCAATAATATCGTCAGGGACTCCTAAACGTAAAATTGGTTTATTATAACCATGATCCAGCATAAATTCGGCAATGGCAGAACCAAAACCTCCTTGAACGCAAGCGTCTTCCACGGTAATGATTTGATTGTATGTTGAAAATACTTCATGAAGTATTTTTTCATCCAATGGTTTCACGAATCGCATGTCATAGAGTGCGGGATTCATGCCCAAAGATTTTGCTTTTTGACAAGCTTTTTCCGCTTCATTTCCGATATGGCCAATACTTAAAACGGCAATTTCTTCTCCATCGAGAACTTTTTGTCCTTGACCAATTTTAATTTCTTCAAAAGAGGTTCTCCAAACGGGCATGACACCTGCGCCTCGTGGGTATCGGATTGTCATCGCCTTCTGATGTTCTTTGAATTTATCTAATGAGGCGGTATACATGATATTTCTGAGCTCCTGTTCGTTTTTGGGAGCAGCTACAATCATGTTTGGAAGGCAGCGCATATAGGCCAAATCATATAAACCATGGTGAGTAGGACCATCGGCACCGGCTAGACCTGCTCGATCTAAACAGAATATAACAGGTAGTTTTTGCAGGCAAACATCATGGACCACTTGATCGTAGCCTCTTTGCATGAAAGAACTATAAATATTACAAAAAACAGTGAGTCCTTGAGTAGCTAATCCTGCTGAGAAGGTAACTGCGTGTTGCTCGGCTATACCTACATCAAACGCACGATCTGGCATGGCCCTCATCATGATATTCAAAGAGGACCCAGAAGGCATGGCAGGAGTAATTCCCATAATTTTGGGATTTTGTTCTGCCAATTCTAAAATTGTATGACCGAAAACTTCCTGATATTTAGGAGGTTGTGGGTTGTCAAATGTCTTTTTATGAATCTCTCCAGTGATTTTGTCAAATTTTCCAGGAGCATGCCAAAGTGTTTGATCTTTTTCTGCTAAGGAATAGCCTTTACCTTTAGTTGTGATACAATGTAATATCTTAGGCCCTGGAATATCTTTTAAATCATTTAACACCGTGGTTAAATATTGAACATCGTGTCCGTCAATGGGGCCAAAGTACCTTAAATTCAGGGACTCAAATAAGTTACTTTGCTTGAGTAAGGTAGCTTTTAATCCGTTTTCTATTTTTGAAACAATTTCTTGCGCGGATTTACCGAATTTAGACATCTTCCCTAATAGATTCCAAACATCGTCTTTTACGCGGTTGTAAGTATGTGAGGTGGTAATATCGGTTAAATATTCCTTTAAAGCTCCAACATTGGGGTCAATCGCCATGCAATTATCGTTTAAGATAATCAGCATGTTGTTGGGAATATCTCCAGCATGATTCATGGCTTCAAAAGCCATACCTGCAGTCATGGAACCATCTCCTATGACGGCAATATGCTGTTTATGAAATTCTTTTTTATACCGAGATGCTACAGCCATACCCAATGCCGCGGAAATAGAAGTAGATGAGTGGCCTACGCCAAATGCATCGTATTCACTCTCAGAACGTTTTGGGAAGCCGCTAATTCCTCCTAGTAGTCGATTAGTATGAAATGAATCCTGACGGCCCGTCAGGATTTTGTGTCCATAGGCTTGATGACCTACATCCCAAACAAGTTGGTCATCTGGTGTGTTGAATACATAATGTAGAGCAACTGTTAATTCCGTTACACCTAAAGATGCTCCAAAATGACCTCCATTGACAGAGACGTGATCAATGATAAATTGGCGCAATTCATGGCAAACCGCAGGTAATTCTGCAGGGGACAACTTTCGCAAATCCGCAGGGGATTGGATTTTGCTTAAGATCGGTCCGGCTTGAAATTGCATCTTGTAGGGGTAATTTTGATGAAGGGTTCTGATTTAACAATACAAAGGTAAAAATGTTTTCGGCTGACTAGTCATTTTTTTGACTTGCTTTAAACAATCGTTTCTTTTCATGCTTACTTAAACTTTCATAACCGGAGGTCGAAATTTTATCTAAAATAGCATTCAATTCATCCTCTTCAATCTCTTCTGGCTCATTTTGCTCAACAAAATCTTGAATTTTCTTTTGAACTGTCATGGAGTAAGAATAAATTTTTTCTTCTGGAGCAGGTCGCCGTAATTGTTTTCTTTGATATGAATAGGCATAGAGAAAGCCTAATAAGGCCCCTCCTAAATGGGCTATATTACCTCCAGCATTCGTGCCCGTAGTTTCAATCATAGACCAAAGTATGTAGAATGCAGCTACATATTTAATGGCTACTTCCCCAAAGATTAACAAATGAACTTTATAATTGGGTTGTAAAGTCGCTGCCGCTACAACAATGGCAAAAACACTAGCAGAGGCGCCATTGAGATAAATGGGCCCTTTCATAACGAAGTAGGAGAAGCTATTTAATAATAAGATGTAGGCAATTGCTCCTGCTAATCCACCTAAAAAATATAATTGAATGAGGCGTTTTTGGCCTATAAATGAATGAATGATACTGCCAAACCAATATAGGAATAGCATATTAAATACCAAGTGGAATATTTCAAAATGGGCAAAGAAATAAGTAAAGAAGGTCCAAGGTTTGTACAATACAATCTTGGGTTGGGAAGAAAGAGCGATTTGTTCTAATAGTTGATTATACCAAGCTTCTTTTCCTGCAAGGGATAAAAATACATGACTCAACGACACGACCACAAATACGAAGACATTGGCCAAAATAAGTCGCCACAATCCATTTTCTGGATTTTGTATGACGAGTTTGATATCCTGCCAAATACTTTTCATCTCAATAGAAATTGTTTCTTTGTGTTTTCCAAACTTTTAAAAGAATCACGGCAAAAATCATTCCTCCAATATGAGCAAAATGAGCCACATTGTCCCCTTGACTTTGCTGTATCCCTGCATAGAGTTCATAAAGTCCGTAAAAGGTAACAAAATATTTAGCCTTGATTGGTATGGGGAAAGGGAATAAAAACATTTCTGAATTTGGGAATAAGTAGCCAAAAGCCATGATGATTCCAAAAATGGCTCCTGATGCACCTCCTAAAGCTCCCATATTGATTAGAGCTTCATAATTAGCGATCACCCAGTTGATGTTGATTTGTCCTCCTGGGGCCGATATAACCCCATAATGTTGGGCATAATCAATTAAATTATCTGAGTTGGGATTGGATAATACTAGTTCTGTTGCTCTTCTGATTTCCGCAAAATCAATGAAATGCTGGATACCCATATACAAAAGCCCTGCACCTATTCCGCAAAAAAAGTAAAAGAAAAGAAAGCGTTGAGCACCCCAGATACGTTCTAATAAGGAGCCGAACATGTAAAGACCAAACATATTTCCTAGGAGGTGCATGAAACTAGCATGTACAAACATATAGCTTACCACCTGAAAAAAGCGAAAATCGCTCGCTCCAAAATAATGTAATGTGAGTAATTCTTGCGGAAAACCAAAGCCTTTGATCAGATAAAGGCCCACATTGATTAACAATAAAGTACGTACTGTTGGTGTTAAGTTTTGTAGCATTTTTTTATTCTTCGTAACCCCAATCAATGGAGGTTTTCATGTCTTTAATAATTAATCCCATGGATTTGAAAGTAGTTCTAATTTCATCCACTTTGTCGTATTGCTTACTCTGCTTGAATTCAGAATACAGTTGAAGTAAACCTTGAATCATGCTTTCCCAATTGTCAGGAAGCTCTTCTTTAATGCCTAAAATTTCTTCTAAAAAAGAAATATAACTTGATTTTAATAAACTAAACGACTCTTCTCCAATGGATTCTAACGAAACTTGGCCAGTATAAATCTGATTTATTTTCTTCAACAAGGTGAATAAATTAGCTATTGTAACTGCCGTGTTTAAATCATCGTTCATTCCATCATAACACCCTTGAACAGCAGCCTGAATTTCTTCTCCATGTTTGGTTTCAATGGCTGAGCTTTGGGCATCTATTGGGAAAGTCATGTTCTTGACAATTCGTAAGCCATTGGCAATCCGTTTATAGCCTTTTTGAGCGGCCTTGAGCGCCTCATTAGAAAAGTCCAAGGTGCTTCTATACTGCGATTGTAACATGAAAAAACGAACCGTCATGGGACTATATGCCTGTTCCAATAATGGGTGACTCCCACTAAATAACTCCGAAGGTAAAAATGAGTTACCCAGCGACTTGCTCATTTTTTGGCCATTGACAGTCAGCATATTGGTATGCATCCAATATCGGACTGGGGCTTTTCCGTAAGTCGCCTTAGCCTGCGCGATTTCACATTCATGATGCGGGAATTTTAAGTCCATTCCACCACCATGTATATCAAAGGTATCTCCTAAATATTTGTGGCTCATGCAAGTACATTCCAAATGCCAGCCCGGAAAACCTTCACCCCATGGGGAAGGCCAATGCATTAAATGTTCGGGTGCAGCTTTTTTCCATAAGGCGAAATCCAGGGGATTTCTCTTTTCACCTATACCATCTAAATCACGTGTTTCTGTTAATAAATCTTCCAAAACGCGCCCAGAAAGTTTTCCGTAATCACCGCCTTGTTTATTGTAGGTTTCTATATCAAAATAGACAGATCCATTGGATTCATAAGCTAATCCTTTGTCTAGTAATATTTTAGTCGTTTCAATTTGCTCCATAATATGTCCCGTAGCCGTTGGTTCGATGCTCGGTGGAAGTAAATTGAATTGTTCCAAAACTTGGTGAAAGTTTTGCGTGTAGCGATGTACAATTTCCATGGGCTCCAGCTTTTCTAGCTTGGCCATTTTACCAATTTTGTCTTCGCCTTCATCACCATCACCCACTAAGTGACCCACATCGGTGATGTTTCTGACATAGCGAACTTGATATCCCAAGTGACGCAAATAGCGATGAAGTATGTCAAAAGAGGTGAAAGTCCTTAAATTACCCAGATGGACATAATTATAGACCGTTGGCCCACATACATATAAACCTACATGTGGAGCATTAATGGCCGTGAATAATTCTTTTTCTCTACTGAGTGTATTGTATAATTTTAAGGCTTGCATGGTAATTATTTTCCCTTTTCAGAAGGGCTATTTGTAAAAGAACTAAAATTACTTTGATTCTTTTAAACCACCAAACGATTTATAGCCCTTGAATGTTTTATGGGAGGTCGGATTGCTCGACTCATTCTATTATCTTTGTTTAAATATTAAAATACCATTTAAAATCCAGCATGTATTTACGAGAAGTAGCTGAAGATAGCCTATTAAAAAAAGCTTTTTTAACCTTTCCTGTTAGCTTGTATGCGCATGATGCTAATTGGATTCGCCCTTTGGATTCAGACATTGAGTCTATTTTTGATCCTAAAAAAAATCCTCATTTTAAACACGGTGATGCGATTCGCTGGTTGTTATTTAATGAAGAAAATCAAGTAATTGGTCGAGTTGCTGCTTTTTATGATGGCAAACCAGCTAAGGAAGGAGAATTAGCTGCTGGGGGTATGGGATTTTTTGAGTGTATTGAAGATGAAAAGGCTGCCTTTGTCTTGTTTGATGCTTGTGCGGATTGGTTGAAATCCAAGGGTTTAGAAGCCATGGATGGACCTATTAATTTTGGTGAACGAGATAGCTTTTGGGGATTAATGGTAAAGGGTTGGGAATTTGAACCAACCTACAAAATGCCTTGGACCAAAGAGTATTATATCGCTTTTTTTGAGCGCTATGGTTTCAAAGATTATTTCCAGCAATATGTGTTTGTTTCCCCGGTTTCTGCGGCTAATGTAGCTCCCTCGATTGAAGAAAAAGCACAAAGAATTTATCAGAATCCCAACTATGTATTTAAGCATATTGAGAAATCGGATTTAAGTAAATATGCCGAAGACTTTAAAATTATCTTCAATGCGGCATGGGCAAAATTCCCAGGCGTTACAGCCATGAGTTCAGAACAAGCCCAGAAGTTAGTGAAGAAAATGAAGCCCATCATTGATGAACAATTGTTGTGGTTTGCTTATACTGCTGAAGGAGATCCCGTGGCTTTTTTTATTGTCATTCCTGATTTGAATCAAATTGTCAAGCATCTAAATGGAAAGATGAATGTGTGGGGAATGATTAAATTTTTACTATTGAAATGGAAAGGGGCTTTAACTCGTTGCTGTGGGGTGATTTTTGGCGTTGTGCCTGACCACCAAGGTAAAGGGGTAGAGTCTGCCATAGCTTTAAGATTCCGTCAAGCTGCCCGTGATAATCCTTTTTATCCTTATGAAACAATGGATATGAATTGGGTAGGAGACTTTAACCCAAAAATGCTTCGATTTGTGTCACAGTTAGGTGCCAGTATCGATAAAACATACATTACCTATCGTTATTTATTTAATCCAAATCAGCCCTTTAGTCGTTGTCCTAAAGTTGGCTAAATAATTCAAAATGAGCTTATTATCAATTGGAACAGTGGCTTTTGATGCCCTAGAAACCCCTTACGGAAAAACAGATAAAATTATCGGTGGATCTTGTACTTACATTAGTTTATCCGCCGCATTTTTCTTACCTAAAGTAAATGTAGTCGCTGTAGTTGGTGACGATTTTCCTAAAGAATACATGGAAACTTTGGAAGAAAAGGGAATTGATTTGACTGGTTTACAGATCAAAGAAGGAGAAAAAACTTTCTTTTGGGCAGGCAAGTATCACAATAACATGAATACCCGTGATACCTTGGTGACTGATCTCAATGTATTAGCTGATTTTCAGCCGACAATTCCTACGGCATATCAAGATTGTGACTATTTAATGTTGGGTAACTTGACTCCACAAGTGCAAATTGACGCCATTCAAGGTTTAAGTAAGCGCCCTAAATTAATCGTAATGGACACAATGAATTTCTGGATGAATGTAGCTATGGACGACTTGAAACGCGTATTGAAAATGGTCGATGTGTTGTGTATCAATGATGAGGAAGCCCGTCAGTTATCTGGTCAATATTCTTTGAGAATAGCGGCTAAGATGATTATGGCCATGGGACCTAAAACGTTGATTATCAAAAAAGGAGAGCACGGCGCCTTGTTGTTCCAAGAAGATAAAATGTTCTATTGTCCAGCTTTGCCTTTGGAAGAAGTATTCGATCCAACGGGAGCAGGAGATACCTTTGTAGGTGGATTTATTGGTTATCTAGCTCAGAAAGACGATGTGTCTTTTGAAAACATGCGCCAAGCCATTGTATATGGTTCAGCTATGGCTTCCTTCTGCGTTGAGAAATTTGGAACAGAGCGTTTGTTTGAAATTAGTCCAGCGGATCTAGAGTCTCGTGTGAATGAGTTTCGAGAGTTAGCTAGGTTCTAAGCTCCTACCATGACCACATGTAATTCATCCAAGTTCAAGTATTGATTCGCTATTTCGCGCAATTCTTGAGCTTGGCATTGAATAATCTGCGTTTGAAATTGATCATAGAAGTCAGGCGCTAGGTTTTCCAACTGAATGACTTTGATTTTTTCAGCAATGTCAAAGGCCTGAGTAAGTTCGCCAGTAAAACTGCCCATCAAATAGTTTTTAACTAATTCTAATTCTTCTTCGGAAACCAATTCATTTTGTAATATCCGGATTTCCTTCTTGATTTCCTCTAAGGTTTGTTCGCTATTTTCTCCATTGACATCTGTGCCAGTTACCCAATAAGAGGACTCTTGCAGCGGCACTATGGAGGAAGATATACCATAGGTGAAACCTTTATCCTCGCGAATATTATTTTGAAGCCTAGAACCAAAATATCCACCTAATATGGTGTTCAGAATACTGAATTGGAAGTAATCTGGATGATTTCTTCCAATGGCTAGTTTACCTACACGGATGGAAGTTTGTAAGGCTCCATCTCGACGGTCATGTTCGATTTGTACAGCTTGAGGTGTCACAATAGGTAGTTTACCTGGCCATGGCTGATCAAAGCGTAATTGGCCAATAAATCGGTCAAGTAACTGCAATTCTCTGTCGGAAACTCTACCTGAAAGAAAAATAATGGGTTTGACATTTACCCATGTAGATGTATAGAAATCAAATAAATCATTTCGGCTTAAATCGGCTAAACTTTCGGGAGAAGAATAGCGTCCATAGGCATGATTTCCGAAAATTTGTCCACGAAATAACTGGCTAGCAGCGAATGAAGTTTTTTGCCAATTCAACTTGTTTTTTTGGATCTCGATGGCAATTTCCTTTTCAAATTCTTCTTGGCTGAATGTTGCTTCTTTGAGAAGTTCCGCTACCCATGGAATCAGAGCTTCAAAGTGTTTATTTAAGCCGTAAACAGAAAAATTGGCATTATCTAGATTGGCCTGTATATCCCAAAACGCACCTAAGAAATCAAATGCTTCATGTATTGCTTGAGCGGAATGAGTAAGAGTACCTCTTTTCATCAGATTGGCTACCATGTTGGCTAAGCCAGTTTTCGATCCAGACTTTGATCCTGCTGGACTAATAATTTCCAGTTTGAAGACAGGTTGCTCTCCTAGATTGATGGAGTAAACGGGAATTCCATTACTTAGATGAAATACACCAACAGTAGGAAATTTCACTAATTCAATCGGGAAAGCAGGAGGGGGTGTGGAACGGTCTAGCATGGTAGTAGGGTAAAAAAACAAATGACATCCCTAGGAATGTCATTTGAAATCAAAACAAGTAGCTTAGCTTATTTCTTAGATGAACCATTATTGATAGCGGCTAATAAAGACACACGAAGTGTATTAGCTAATGGGCTACCAGAACCTGTTGGAACTAAGTAAGCAAAATCAAATCCGTATTTTTGGTCTAATTTGAAACCAACACCGAAAGTGAAATATTTACGATTTCCTTTCATTTCGCTTTCATTGAAATAACCTGTTCTCAAAGCGAATGAATTATTGAATAAGTATTCAGCACCGATTGAAGTAGTAATTTCTTTTAACTCTTCACTAAATCCGTCTGGAGCGTCAAACAAAGAACTAAAGATACCACCGATTGCTGTAGCGTCGTTTGGATCATTTCCAACCTTAGCACCATTAGCATCGATTGAATATGGTGTTGGTACCATTAACTTGTTGAAATCTAAAGTAAAGGTTAAACGATTACCTTCTGAAATGTCTTTCGTTGTGGCAACACCAAAACGTAAGTTTGTTGGAATGAAGTTTTTATCAACGCCACCGTAAGAAACTTTACCAGATATGTTAGATAAAACTAAACCGTAAGTATACTTCCATTCTTTGGCAGAAACGCTGTTCCAATATAATGCTACGTCAGCAGCAACAGTTTGAGCAGGTTTCATAGCAACACCTGAACCATTGGTTCCTGTGTAGTTCCCTAATAAATTAGAGTTAATGTATTTTAAGTTAACACCTAATGATAATGTGTTGGATAATTTACGAGCGTGAGATACAGTAATAGCATATTCTTTCGAATTGAAATTTCCTGCACTTTGTCCTGTTGAAGTAGTTGCTTGGAATAAACCTTGATCAAAATAGTTGATAGAGAATCCAAATGCTTGATCTTTGCTTGTCTTTTTGTAGCCAGCAATATTGTAAAGAGCCATATCATTTACTAAGTTTCTTAACCAAGGAGTATATGATATAGAGAATCCTAAGTCCTTCTCAGCTGTAGCTAATTTTGCTGGATTCCAATAAATGGCGTTTACATCCGATGAAATAGCGACACCAGCATCTCCCATTCCAGCCGAACGCGCATCTGGAGCCACATTCAAGAATAACATGGTTGGTGTAGGAATTCTTCCTGAATTTATTTGACCAGAAACTAATGCTTGTCCAAATGCATAAGAACTAATCAAGCCTGCTACCAAGGTTAATAATGCTTTTGGGAATAATGAATTGTTTGTCGTCATTGTTTAAAAAAATTAGAGAGTCTATTCAGCATAAAGCGAAGTCCAAAAATAGGCATTTTTACGCTAATTGTTGTTTTATAAGCTAAAATATTTGTCAAAATTTATTTTAAGGTAGCTATTTTGCCCTTGTACTTACGGAAACCAGAACCACTTATATCTTTAACTTCAAGCATATAATAAGCTCCCATTCCTATATTTCTCAGCTCTGCTTCTTTGAATACGAAAGAAAGATCAATGAATTCAGAACCTCCTCCCAGTAAATTTCCGTTTTTTTCAACAATGGTTTGACCCAAGAGGTTGATAATTTTGAAATTATACTGATAATCCGACCAGAATTTTTCTTGACTTAGGCGAATATTCAACTGTTCTTGGAAGGGATTTGGATATACAAGGCAAAAATTAGCCGCAAGATTCTCTTTTGAAACTTGAAAACGAAACGATGACTCGCTCATGTTATTGTTTAAATCGTAACATTTTACCTGAATTTTGTAGATACCAGGTTCTAAATTTTGAAAAGGATAAAGTACCGTTCCTTCATTAGCGAAACCCGGATTTGGTTTGTAATAATCCAGTAATGGTACTTTAAGCGTATCATTTATACTCAAATAGCTAATTTCTCCATTTAATTTTTGCCATAAAAAACCTACATCATCTTTGAGTTGAATTTCTAAGATCGGTTTCGAACTCGTGGCTTCTACATTGGGTTCGTTGATGCTGATTTGTATGCTTGGAGCTTGCTTGTCGGATAAATTCTGTTGGCTAGTTTTGAGCCATATGGATTTAGCTCCTCCCCAAGTATTTCCTTCTTGATCTTTTCCGATCACTTTTAAACTTACTTCCTGGACTGAACTTGATAGCTGAGGAATGCTTTTGGGAGAGATAGTGATTTTACCATTCAAGATTTTACTGGATATTTTCCAAAATGTATCGCCGTCTTTTTGATAGGAAAATGAAGGGGATTTAGTCCCTAATGTTTTTTGAGCAACCTTAGGTCCAATTAATGTAACTTCTACTTCTTCTAAATTAGCAGAGATTGGAATGGTGATAGGTGTCTCAGAGCCAGCCAAAAGTGTGTCTATAGGTAAATCAATCGACTGGTAGGACCAGGGTAAGTTCATTGTGGGGTCACCTAATAGACTAATATTTCGATTGATAACTCCAGCATGACTTTGATTTTTTGAATCTCGAAACAAATCCCCAATGCGATAATTTTTATCATGGGCATGTTCTTTGATAAGTCGATAAAAGGCTTGACCAAAGATATAATTACTACTTTGAAAAACGGGTCTTGTAGTACTGATTAAACCAATAGCGCCTCCTTTATCAGATATAAGACTTAATTCGGCCCCAGAAAGCACATTGGGGTCATCAAATCTTCCAAATTGACAAGTAGCGGTCAGTATCCATGGGAGATGTTGGGCATTCGTAATTTTTTGAATATCCTCCGTTGTCCAGATTTTTTCATCCGTCCAAACCGTTTCTGCCCCATGTCCAATAAAGTGAATAAAATCCCCATATTTTTCCCAGGCATTTTTCACTTGTTGTTTGGTGGCTTTCGAGGTGTATATCCCATTCGTCATTTCCATCGGATATTGATCCAAATAGATTTTTTGTTTCTGAAAAATGGGCTTACTCTGGGCTAAACTGCTAGAGAAATCTTCAGCATCTTGAGTATGTAAATTCGAATCGCCATCATCTGCTATCCAACTGAATTGAAATAGAGAAGCTTTGGCCAATTTTTGTTTTTCTGAATAATCTATCAGTTTATTGACCAGTACCAAAGCTTCGTCTGGATTCCTTCCGGGTAATCGACCAACTCCTATGGATAAGCTTTCATTGATAGGGAAATCGCCTTCCACCCATTCGCCTTGACCTGAAGCAAGGAAACCAAAATAATCATCAGAAGCATAACTTAGGAGCGGATGATATGATTCTCTACTTTCATAAGTGGGTACGTAGCTGGACTTTTCAGCTGACGTGGATATCGTATTCTTGTTTTTATAGTCGATTGTGGCATCACCTAACAGTATAACGTACTTTAAAAGTGCATTTGGCCTATTTTTTTGATCATATAAATAATCTCGAATGGCTGTTACATCTTGTTTACCTCCAGAATATTCATGATAAATTAAATCGGTGGTGATGACAGTCGTTTTAATATTGGCTTGTTTATTTTTATATAGGGCGAGTTTTTCGGCGGCAATATGTAAGGCTGGGCTGCAGACTATAATGAGTTCACTCGTGGGATTTTGTTTGATATCTTGGTTGGCAAGCTGTTGAATGAAGCTAGGTGTCGACAATTTAGTCGGATCAAAAAGTAATAGGCTACTTCCAGCAGAGGTAGTGATTTTAGTTTTGGCTTGATCATTTGAGAGGCTAAGCCAATCCTGCTCTCCATTTTTTAACCAAATTTGATGTTGTTTAGATAGATTTTGAATAGAAATACTGAAGGTAGAATCTTGAATATTGGTAAAATAATACAATGGATTTTCATTCGCGGCATTGAGTATCCTCGGGTAATTGAGTGTTAGGCTATTGAGATAACCTGTTCCAACAGAATTGACATAATTGATTTTCCAGGACCACTGATTGTTTTTAATGACGGGAGTCACTTCACTAGAAAAATTTTTGATTTGTACTTTTTGATCATATCGATCCCCAGATATGCTATTTAGTACCCATGGTGAAATCGTATTGTTTTCTATGGTGAAAGAGAATGTTCCTTCTTTTACTGAGCTGGAGGCTAATTGGCCAAAAAGTTGGGCTGCTTTCCCATCCTTGTAATCTTTGATGGGATATTGAATGATTTTTTCACTATTTCCATAAAAGGCGTCGCCGAGCCATTGTCTTCCTGATTGTATGGCATTGGTTAAATCAGGTTGATAATGAAAATGTGACCAAGCAAAATCTAAGCTTGGATCTTGGCCTGTTTCCCATTTGCTTTGCTTGATTCTCTTGGTACTAGGACTATCCCAACGGATAAAGTAGTAAGCAGAATCACTGTAGGGATGAGTGTCGGTTTTCCATTTTTTCAGAACTTTATCCCATTGTGTGAGATGGGGAGACTCAGCAAAAAAACAAATTTGATCACTTTCATCCCAAATACCGTTCTCTTCTCCGATAAATAAACTGGTAATAGGCTCTAAATCTCTTAATCTAGTGCTACTAGTTAATTGGGGGAGTACACCTCTTTGGCCTTGATATACAGCCACTTTCTGAGGATTAATTCGGCTAGGATCGATTTTGTGTTTAAGTAGCCACTCTTTATTTATTTGATAGACACCTGTTTGAGTAATGGCAACTTTTGTCCATGTTCCTTCTGATAGGGCAGAATGTGATTGAGCTAAATTAATCCGAGGAAACAGGAAAAAAGAAATGAAAGCCAAGAAGAGATGTCCAGGACTAATCGGTCGAGTGGTTTTCCAATAGGCTAACTTGGGCATTTTTGGCTACTAAATAGAGTTTCCCGCTAATCTGTTCTTTGCAAATGTAACGTGTTCTACGAAGTTTCCCTTTGACTAGTCGGAGGTTTTTTAGAAAAAACAATTGATTTTCTTCTAATTCATGTAGACTAACTAATGGGTTTTCAGGATCAAAGGTCTTTAAAACTTCCACCAAAGGGGTATACATGGAAGAAGAAGCGGTTGGGTTTTTCAGGTAGGTTTGTAGGACTAAAACGAAGCGTTCAGGGAGTAATTCAGGATCAAGGATGGGTTCAAACAATTTGTAAAACTCCTGTTTCCATTCCTTTCCATGTGGAGAGACCTTGTTTTTGAAAGCTAGGTAAGTAGTTAAGTGAGCAACCTCATGAATGTAGGTGACCAAAAAAGCATAAGGATTGAGGTTGTGGTTGACCGTAATTTGATGCCCTTTTTTTGGGGAAAAACGGTAGTCCCCTAATTTGGAACCACGTTCTTTACTGACAATAAAATCAAAAGAATAATCTTGCCAAAGCTGAAAACAGTACTCAGCTACGCTGGCGGGGAAATGATCGAAAAAGGATTGAATTCTTTTACTTTTGACCATTGTGTAAAGGGCATAAAAAAAATCCTTCGCATGCGAAGGATTTTTCTCTCTTTTGCTTAGAAATTATTTCTTAGCAGCAGTGTCAGCAGCAGCAGTGTCAGCAGCAGCAGTATCAACAGCAGCAGCAGCAGCAGTATCAACAGCTACAGTGTCAGCAGCAGCTTCAGTTTTTTTCTCACCACAAGATGCCAAAGTTACCATTGCAGCAACGAAAGCTAGAGCGAATACTTTTTTCATTTTTTTGATATTTAAGGTTTGAGCTACAAAACTAATGGATTGAATCGTATCTACCAATTATTCCGACAAAAATTTTAAGAAATTTTTAAGTATTGAGCCGAGGTTAATTGAAAAAATGCCAATATGTCCAATAGGGGTACTTTTTTGATTCTAAAAACATTAAGTAAATCTTAAGTATTTCTAAGAATTGAACAAAATTAACGGATTAAATCCTTGAAACGGTCGTAAAACCCACTGCTTTTGAAGGTGAAAGATTTGTGTAAAACATAGTTTGACACAAAACTAAAGCCCATGCCATTGATGGTTGTAAGCACTTGAGTGAGATTGATTTTTTTAACAGAATAAGGGATTTGCCAATAAAAATCCCTCATGATCGTGTTTAAACCTCGGTAAGGAAGAACACTAAAAAACCAGGTGACAAAGCCAGAAAAGGAGGCGACCATTAAGAACTTGATCATTTCTCTTCGGGTCTGCTGCGACTGACGAGCATTGAAAGCGAATAATTTGGTTAAAATAAAGCCAACAACCAGAGAAATGTAATAAGCAGGTAGAATGGATTCTTCGTAGCTTACTTTAAACCAATCTTTAATTAGGCCACCAGCCACCAATTGAACTATGGCACCCGTTCCCGCAATGAGGAAATAGGCGAGTAGGTCTTTTTTATTAAATAGTTTAGAGTTCGATTTGCTCAAAATGGCTAATAATTAGAAAACGCTTTTGACTAAGCTAGGGTAAACGCCTAAAATAATGGTACCCAATGTGCAAGCCCAAAGAGCCATTTTGAATAGTACAGGGACTTCTATTTTTTCAATCTCACCAGCTTTTAAGTAAACAGCTATAATACCTTTGAAATAATAGTAAATACCGACTGCAGACATTAAGATGGCTAAGATAACTGGGTAAATAATATTTCTACTAAAGGTATCTGAAAAGATAAAAAACTTACCCCAGAAACCAGCTGTTAAGGGAATACCAGCTAAAGAAAGCATGGAAATAGTGAAGCATAAAGCTAAACCTGGGTTGTTTTTAGCTAAGCCTTCAAATGAACTGAAGTTTTCTGGTTTCTCCACGCGGGCACTTTGGTATTCTGAAACTAAAATCAATACAGCAAACGCTACCACTGTGGCCAACGTGTATGATAAAGAATAGTATAGTATACTCGAAGTCGTACTAATTTGCTTGGAACTAACGGTTAATAAAAGGTAACCTGCATGAGAAATACTAGAAAAAGCAAGCATTCTTTTAACGCTTTGTTGATATACAGCTGAAATATTTCCTACTACTAGTGTTAGCATACTGATGAAATAAACTGGTAGTACCCAAACAGTATATAAGCTACCGAAGATGCCAGAAACCAAATGGAACAAGGCTGCAAAACTGGCCGTTTTCACAATGGTTGACATAAACATCGTGAAAATGGTAGGAGCCCCTTCGTATACATCGGGTGTCCAAAAGTGGAATGGGGCAGCAGATACTTTAAATAATAGTCCTACGATGATTAACAATACACCGATGAACAAGAAACTAGGCATGGATTCTGGAGCTGTATTGGTCAGAATAGTCCCTATGTTCGAAATGTAAAATGAGTGTGTAGCTCCGTAAACCAGGGTTATACCAAATAACAAGATACCAGTTGTGAATGAACCCATTAAGAAATATTTAATGGCTGCTTCATTGGAACGAAGATTTCTCTTGTCGCTACCCGTTAAAACATACATGGCAACTGATAATATTTCTAAACCTACAAACAGAACAATCATGTGGTCGAAGGACACCATTAAAATTGCCCCAACAACTGAAAACAGCATAATGGCATAGTATTCTGCCGGGTGAGTGTGCTCATCATCTTGACCAAATGCCTTCGAAAAGGCCACAACAAAAAAGGCGGCCAATTGTATGATTAGACTAAAATTAATGGAAGTGTTGGTTGTACGGAACATATTCCCAAACCACAATAATTCATGATTCCAGTCGGAAACCGTCAAAGCCATGGATACCACTAAAAATAATAGGGTAACCATTTGTATCGTTTTTCTTGGGAACCAAAACCCTAAGAATAAGTTACTAATACCAAAAAGAGATAAAGCAATGATAGCCGTCATAATTGTATGCGATGCTGTTTATATATTTTCGGGCTTCTATTTTAATAAAGAAACCAAAGCCTGAACACCTGGTTCAGTAAAATTTAAAATCCAAGTAGGGTAAACTCCACCCACAATAACTAAAACACAAAGTGGAATTAATACCCATTTCTCTGCAGAACTTACATCTTCAAAATCTTTGGTAATGCGAGAAAAGTTGCCAAACATGGTCTTTTGAATCAGACGTAGGGTATAAACAGCACCTAAAATAATGGTGATTCCTGCTACTATACCTAGGATCATGTCATGATCAAATACGCTTTTCAAAAGTAAAAACTCACCGATAAAACCATTGGTCAAAGGTAAGGCTACTGAACCTAAGCTTAATATGACAAACGCTACGGTTAATACATACGAGTATTGTGTAATACCTCCCAATTGAGCAATTTCTCTGGATTTGGTTCTTCTTTCTATGATTTCAATGATGAAAAATAAACCAACTATATTGATACCGTGAGATAACATCTGATATAAGGCCCCTTGAATACCTTCAGTACTTTGACTTAAAATACCTGCCGACATCAAGCCTACGTGAGCAAAGGAAGAATAAGCTAATAAACGCTTGGCATCCTTTTGCTGAATGGCAATAATGGATCCGTAGATTATTCCAATGACAGAAAGGATAATAGCTGTGTTGCCCCAAGTAATCATACCTAAAGGAAACATAGGTAAAACTAAACGAATTAGCCCATAAGTACCCATTTTTAACATGATTCCAGAAAGAAGCATGGTAGCTTGAGTAGGAGCGACCGTGTAGGTATCTGGTTGCCAAGTATGAAAAGGGAAAATAGGCATCTTGATTGCAAAGGCAATAAAAAAGGCTAAGAATAAATTTCCCTGAATTCGCTCTGGCAACATGATAGCCGTTTGGTATAGCGTTTCAATATCGGAAGAATGACTACCTGGTGTTACTAAATACACGTAGATTAAACCAATCAATAAGAATAATGAACCAAATAAAGTATAAACAAAGAATTTGAAAGTAATCGCATTTTTGTTTTCTCCTCCATAAATGGCAGCTAAGAAATAAATGGGTAATAAAGAGGCTTCAAAGAAAAAGTAAAATAAGAAGGCATCTTTCGCTAAAAAAGCTCCCATTAAGGCAGTTTGCATGGCTAGCATTAAACCTTGGTATTGAGCGTTATTGGCTTTATCGGAATTAGCTGTAGTGGCTACAATGAATGGAACCATCAGGGCACATAATCCAATTAAAATACCATTGACTCCATCTACCCAAAGTGAAAATGAAATTCCTGCTTCTTCAATCCAAGGTTTAGTAAAAACAAGTCCATTTTCAGCAGCAGCGGCATCTTTCAAGACGAAAGCAGTAGCTACCAATTCAATGATGGAAGCTATCAGCGAGATAGCAAAAGCTTGTTTAGGCTTAGCGACCAAAAGAATGGCGCCTATAACAAGTGGGAAAAAAAGTATAAATAGTAAAGACATACCTTATTTTTTCAAATATGAATTATAATATTCGTGAGCGAAGCGTTAAAACTAAGATAAGCGCAATAGAAACGACCATCATAAAAATATAGTAACCTACATTTCCTGTTTGAGCTTTTCTAATTTCATCTGAGGCAGTTTTAACCGTTTTACCAACACCTTCCACGATTAAATCGATCACCAAGAAATCAATTACCTGCGCAAAGAAGGTTGATAATACTTGGATGGGACGAACAAATACGAAATCGTATAATTCATCAATGTAGAATTTACGATAAATGACTTTTTGGATACCTTGAATAGACTCATCATTTCCTGGAACGGCTTTCTGAATTCCGAAATAATAGATGGCGAAAATGGCAGGCAGGAATGCAGCTAATAATGGAGCACCCATTTCCAAACTAAATAAAGAAACTTCACCAGCAGTATGAGGCTCAGGTAAAATCGGAGCTAACCAATGAGCTAAAAATTCATTTCCTCCAGCAAAATGAGGCAGGTTGATGAAACCTCCACCTACGGAGAATACCGCCAAGATAATCAAAGGGATTGTCATGCTCCAAGGAGATTCATGCAAATGATGTGCCTGTTTTTCAGTTCCTCTAAAGTCGCCCCAGAATGTTAAGATAAACACACGGAACATGTAAAAGGAAGTCAATGCAGAACCTAAAATGGCTAAACACCACATAGCAAAATCGTGGTGATATAAAGCTGCTAGTATTTCATCCTTAGAAAAGAATCCAGCAAATGGAGGAATACCAGAGATAGCGATGGTTCCTAAAAGGAAGGTAATATAGGTAATCGGCATTTTGCTTTTCAAGCCACCCATTTTGCGAATGTCTTGTTCATCCGACATGGCATGTATCACCGAACCAGCTCCTAAGAATAATAAAGCTTTGAAAAAAGCGTGAGTCATAACATGGAAAAAAGAAGCAGTATAAGCAGATGCTCCTAGACCCATAAACATGTATCCCAATTGAGAGACTGTTGAATAGGCCAACACTTTTTTGATGTCATTTTGGAATAAACCAATAGCCGCACCTAATAAAGCCGTGGCTAGTCCAATCCAGCCTACAAAATGTAAAACCTCTGGACTTAATTCAAACAAGGCATTAGCACGAATAACCATGTAAATCCCAGCTGTCACCATGGTAGCAGCATGTATTAATGCAGAAACGGGTGTTGGACCTGCCATGGCATCGGGTAACCAAGTAAATAGCGGTATTTGGGCTGACTTACCCATCGCCCCTATGAATAAGCAGAAAGCGATTAAGCCAATATTGCCTACTTCGGTTCCGTCTTTGATGGTAGAAAAAATCGTTTGGTAATCTGTTGTGCCAAATTCTTGAATCAATAAAAATATACCTACTAAGAAACCTAAATCTCCAATACGGTTCATAATGAAGGCTTTTCTGGCAGCATCTCCATAACTATTCTTTTGATTCCAGAAGCCAATTAACAAATAAGAGCATAAACCTACTCCTTCCCATCCAATGAATAATACGGTGAAGTTAGCCCCTAAAACCAAAATCAACATGAAGAAGATAAACAGGTTTAAAAAGGAGAAAAACTTACCAAAACCAGCGTCATGTGCCATATAGCCCATGGAATACAAATGGATTAAAGTACCTACACCGGTGATAACCAACAGCATCATGATGGATAAGGCATCTATTTGGAATGCAAAAGGAATACTTAAATCAGCAACTTTAATCCAATCCGCTAATTGAATGATTTGAGTTTGACCATCAAAATTTAAAAACAGCTGAAGAGAAATAACGAAAGCAACTAATGGAGGGATGGTTCCAACGATTCCAGCGATTGATTTCGATAATTTCGGATAAGCCAAACCATTGATGGCAAAACCAATCAGTGGTAAAAGAGGAATTAATAGGAGTAATGACATAGTCGAATATGCGATGAAATTGTGCTGAAATTAATTTTTTAACTTATTAAGCACACCAATATCGATGCTTTGAATGTTACGATAAATCATAACGATAATGGCCAATCCCACAGCTACTTCGGCAGCAGCTACGGCCATAATAAAAAAGACAAATATCTGCCCTGAAGGATCGGAGTAATAGGAAGAAAATGCCGCCAGTAATAAATTTACCGCATTTAACATTAATTCTATAGCCATAAATACGATGATGGCATTTCGGCGAGTAAGTACACCCAATATTCCAATGCAAAACAATGCTGAACTCAGCATGATGTAATTGGTCAATGGAATGGTACGTATTATTTCTGGTATGGATTGCATGGTAAAAATGTAATGGTCAAATAAACAAATTGCCTATTCAAACGAATGCTTTTATGCGGGGCAAAAATAGGAAATAAACTGACAAAATAGAAATTATCTAGGGGGCTAACGCTGAAAACCTTTTAATTTAATTTCGGTTAATTTACGTTTGGTATCCATAGGGAAATCGCCTTTCATCATCCAATCATAGTAAGAAGGATCAGTTTTTAAAACATCGGCAATGGGTCTTCCAATGTATTTGCCAAAGTTGAATACCGCTACTTGATCTTTATTATAGACCATGCGATTGGCAAAATCAATGGAATTAGAAGCACTTAATTGATGTAAAACAGCTACATCATTCTGAATAGGGAAGTATTCGTTTCCTTCCGCATCTTTCATGGAAGTGTTTTCGTAATGCTTTACTTGGGCATTTAATACTTCCAAAGTAGCTAAGACATCGGCTTCCGCACCATGAGCGCCAATCAAATCTTTTTGACAATAAAACTTGTAGGCCGCAGTTAAATTACGAGGCTCCATCATGTGGAAAATTCGCTGAGCATCAACCAATCTTCTGTTTTTTGTATCAAAATCAACATCACTACGAAGAAATTCTTCTACCAACATAGGCACGTCAAAGCGGTTGGAATTAAAACCCGCTAAATCGCAACCTTCTAAAAATTGAGCCATGGATTTTGCAATTTGCTTGAAATTGGGCTCATCCTTGACGTCCTCATCATAAATTCCATGAACTAAAGAGGCTTCCAATGGAATTGGAATGCCTGGGTTTACACGTCTCGTTTTAATGTCAACCGATCCATCAATATTTGCCTTAGCTATGGAAATCTCCACGATTCTATCTTTTTGTACCTGTATTCCGGTTGTTTCTAAATCAAAGAAGGCAAGCGGTTTGGTTAATTTCAGTTGATGCTCCATAGTAAATTGCTCATAAAGGCTTTGCAAAGGTAAATGATTATTACCTTTGTTGGATGATATTTCAGCCTAAAGCCATTTTTTTTGATTGGGACCATACTTTGTGGGATCATGACCGTAATTCCCAAGAGGTTATATTCGAGTTAGTGGAAGAATTTGGTTTAGACAAACAAAGTCCTCTATCAATCTCTTCTATTTGGGATATATACCAGCAAATCAACACAGCTTTATGGGATGATTATCAAATGGGCTTAATCTCCCAAAGTGATTTACGCGAATCTCGGTTTTTACGCTTTTTCGAAGCGATTGATGTACAAGGACCTGCTGAGGAATTTTCAGAACAATTTCTGTTTAGAACACCACGTAAAACCCATTTAATGGAGGGAGCCAAAGAATTAGTAGAAGCTATTTCGGAGCACTACCCTTTATATATTTTAACCAATGGATTTGAAGATATTCAACATATTAAAGTAGCCTCTTCGGGTCTAGGACATCATTTTAAGGAACTAATCACATCTCAAGGTGTGGGAGCAAAAAAGCCGGAAATAGCATTTTTCGAATATGCACTCCGACGAGCAAATTGTTCTGCCCAGGAAGCTTTGATGGTAGGGGACAATTGGCATGCCGACATACATGGTGCCAATCAAGCAGGAATTCCTGCGATTCATTATAATTTGTCAGATGCTTCAGAAGCTATTTGGCAAATCTCTGATCTAAAACAAGTGAAAAATCACTTAGAAATTTATTCAAATAAGGATAATTGATTGTCATTCGCCTTGCGATCAAATATCTTTTTATCTCGAATGAATTTTTTATTTTCCTCTAAAAAGGAAATGAAACGCTCTATTTGTTGATATAAAGGATTGAAATCGACCGATTGCAATGGGTAAGATTCTACATATACGTCTTTAAAGTCAGTAACGACATAATCCAATTGCTCGATGCCGTATTTCTGAAGACCTAACAAATATAGATTTTGGTGGTTTTTAGCAAAACGACCGGGTTCATAAAAAGAAGTACTTTTTAAATCAAAAGCAGTTTTTTCTCCTACACCATCTACATAACCATAAATCATGGCGTTTTTATAGCGAGATTCTACATAAAACTGGGTTTTATATTTAGTAGGCAATAATTCCCTCGCTTTATCAATGATTCCTTCCTGGAACAATTCTTCTCCTTCTCCTAGTGTTACCGCTCGTTCAAAATCCACCCCTTTTTTTTGCGCGGCTGTAGTTGGCTTTTTAACTCGATTGATGCGCTCAATCATCTCAATTTCATCGACAATAATTTTGCCGTTTGCATCTCGAGATTGGTTTAAATATAAAGCGTAAGAATTGAGTAGGGTAGGGTATAAACGATACAGCATGATGCAATTTATCCAATTTCAAGTCGAGATACAATCTCGTTTCCAATTAAGTGCTTTTCAGTAATCTCGGCAACATCTTCTAATTGTACATTACCATAGAATACCCCTTCTGGATATACGACCATACTTGGGCCTTTTCCACAGAAGTCTAAACATCCTGATTTTTGAATTCTGATTTTTTGATCATTCCCCGATTCCGCCCATTTAGCTTTGAATGCTTCTACTAAGGCCATACCATGTTCAGAGCCGCAACATTTTTTGGGAGCTTGCTTATCGTTGGTACAAATAAATACGTGTTTTTCGTAATACATTAGAAATTAGTTTAGATGGATGACCACTGGGCAGTGGTCAGAATGTTTTACTTCGGGTAAAATTTGGGCATGAGCAATACGATCACGCAATGGCTCACTCACCAAATGATAATCAATACGCCAACCTAAATTCTTTCCTCTGGCACCAGCTCGATAACTCCACCAACTGTAATGATGAGGTTCAGAATTGATATGTCGGAATGAATCCACAAATCCTGATTGAATGAAGTTTTCCATCCACTCTCTTTCTTCCGGTAAAAATCCAGAGCTATTGGCATTAGATTTTGGATTATGAATGTCGATGGGTTTATGGCAAATATTGTAATCACCAGAAATGATCAGGTGAGGAATTTCTTTTTTTAATTCTTCAATGTATTGATGGAAATCGGATAACCAAATCATTTTAAATCCTTGTCTTTCATCACCACTGGATCCAGAGGGCATATAAACACTCATGACAGAAAAATCCTCGAAATCAGCTCGGATAACACGGCCTTCTGCATCATATTTTTCAATGCCACAGCCAATCGTGACGGCTTTGGGCGAAATTTTAGAAAAAATGGCTACCCCAGAGTACCCTTTCTTTTGGGCAGAATGCCAATAAATTTGATATCCCAATGCCTCAATTTCCGAGGTGTCTACTTGATCAATGTCAGCTTTTAGCTCTTGCAAACAAATGATATCTGGATTCTCTTCTTTCAGCCAATCAATAAAACCTTTTTGTATAGCGGCTCTAATTCCATTGACGTTATAGGAAATTATTTTCATAGGCTTATTCTTGTTCTGAACTAAATACTTCAGATTTGAAATATTGAATGATATGAGCTTTAATGAGAATTTCTTGTTCTTTTAAGGGCATTTGTGGGACAGCTTGCACTAAATTCCAATGTGGCCAACCATCAGCATCCAAGCCTTCTAACGTGTAAAATCCACTAAAACTTAAAACTTTACAAGTGGCAATGTGCATTAAATCCTGTTTTTGTTCTTTTGTAAATGTTACATGTCCTTTACCCAATTCTTGTACACCAATCAAAAAAAGAACAGAATCTACATCAGCAGGTCTTTTATTAAATTGATTTTCTAAGAAATCAAGTATTTGATTCCATTCAGAAGAAACGATGCTTGGTTCAAAATCCATGTGTAAGCAGGAACATTTAGTTCTGCAAAGCTACTTTGAATTTGGCAGATTCAAGCACAGCTTGTTGCCCTTTTGGATTATTGGCGATCAGAATTAATTCACCTTCTACAAAATTCGAAGTGATTTTTGTGATATTGACACGGCCTACGCCATTCTTAACTCCTTCTTTATTAGGTAAACTAGATTCGAAGAAATTGTTTTTATCCTGGTAGTTATCTAGGTTCTTAATCAAATTACCAATGTTGGAAATTTCTCCATCTCCTGGTATAAAATAGGTACCAGGACCTTTAATCTTAAAGATTTTCAAATAAACGGATTCTAGATTTTTTTCCTGTGTGCAAGTGAGCGTCAAAACAGGATTTCCCATTTCATTTTTAACTCGAGCTTCAATATTCTTAGTCTCAATACGGTGATAATCTTCTTCATCAAAAACGATTTTACCAGCAAAAAAGCCTGGTTCAACAGGTTTTTCAGAAAAAGATGATTGATAACTAAACATGAATACGATGATTCCTAACCCCGCATATAATATGTTAATTGGGTATTTCACGAAGGAAATGAAGAAAACACCGATGGGTTTTTTATCCATTTTCTGCCAAAATCGGACTTTCGATGAAGTAGATTTGTTCATACTTTTTTTTGGCTTAACGTGTAGAAACAGGAATGTTGAGAAGAAAATCAGCTACAAAAATATTATAACTATACTGATTTGCCAAGATTTACTATAATATTTAATGCTAGATTTATTAAGTGGTTATTTTTTTAATCTTGAATAGAATTGTAAATCAATTGGTAAATTTGAAAACTGTTAATCAATTTATTAGTTATTAAGGTTGTGTAAATGAAAGAGGATCTTGATCAATCTGTTTTAAAGTATCGGTTTGCCAATGGCAGAACTGAAAAAAGAAATTTTAAAAAAATGAAGTCTTTTTCTATTCCTTCTTTATTTAAAAGTGAATTGATTAGTCGAGTCAAGGAAGTTCGCCGCTTGGGAGATAAGCTCAAAAAGGACTTTAAGCCTTCTGTTTTTGATTTTGGCCCGGTAGAAATACTACTATCTCGTCATTTTGGCTTTTGCTATGGCGTTGAAAATGCGGTTGAAACTGCCTATAAAATCATTGAAGATAATCCACAAAAGCGGATATTTCTTCTTTCTGAAATGATTCATAATCCAGCTGTTAATGCCGATTTGTTGGAATTAGGTGTTAGGTTTATTCAAGATACCTATGGAAATCAGTTGGTGGCATGGGAGACTTTAACCAAAGATGATATTGTCATCATCCCAGCCTTTGGCACAACCTTAGAAATTCATGCTATTTTGGATGAAATAGGCATAGATTTATATGCGTATGATACCACTTGTCCATTTGTGGAAAAAGTTTGGAATCGAGCGAATCAAATTGGGCAGAATAAATACACAGTAGTAGTTCATGGAAAACCAAGTCATGAGGAAACTAAAGCTACTTTTTCTCATTCTCAGGTAGTTACCCCTACGCTCATTGTGAAAGATTTGGATCAAGCTAAACAATTAGCCTATTATATCCGTAAGGAAAAGTCTTCACAAGAGTTTTATGAAGAATTTGAAGGTCAATATTCAAAAGGCTTTGATCCTGAAAAGGATTTGCAGAGAATAGGCGTGGTTAATCAAACCACCATGCTGGCGATAGATACCCAAGAAATTGTGGAGTATTTGAAAGCTGAAATTGTCCAATTTTATCAGTTGGAGTCCCATCAAATAACGTCTCATTTTGCAGATACCCGGGATACCCTGTGTTATGCCACCAATGATAACCAGAGTGCTACGTATGGTTTAATAGCTGAGGAGGCAGATTTTGCCATTATTGCTGGGGGATATAATTCCTCTAATACTTCGCATTTGGTAGATTTATGTCATGAAAAATTACCTTCCTACTTTATTAAGTCTGCCGAAAAATTGATTTCTGAACACGAAATTCTTCATTTTGATAATAAAAAGAAAGAGGAAGTTTTCATTCAAAACTTTATTCCCCAAAAGCCTAAAGTACGGGTTTTACTGACCTGTGGAGCGTCTTGTCCAGATGCCGTAATTGAAGAAATTCTCCGAAAACTGGTTTCTTTTTTCCCTGATGCGAAGAACGTTGACCAGGTTGTGGAAAACTGGTCGCTAGAACAGGCTTAATTCAAATAAGAATCTAGGATTTTATTTACTGCTGGAAGATAACCCTCCCCAAATAGGTTTACGTGTACCATCAAAGGGTATAGATTGTAAAGTGGAATCCGCTCATGAAATCCTTTCAATATTGGGAATGATTCATGGTATGCTTCATAAAATTCTTTTTCAAATCCACCAAACATCGTAGTGAAGGCAATTTCAGCCTCTCTTAAACCATAATAGCAAGAAGGATCAACCAAACTCACTAAACCATGTTGGTTCACCATGGCATTCCCTGACCATAAGTCTCCATGCAATAATGCAGATTGTTCATTGGGAATGATGGAAGGAATTTTGTCGTACAGTTTTTCAAATGCCTCATTTGTTGCCCCATCAATTTTTCTATGGTAAGAGGCTGTGTCTACTTGAAATTTCAAACGGTTTTGAATGAAAAATGATACGCCATTTTTGTCCCAATGGTTCACTTGTTTGGCCGCACCTATGAAATTGTCATAGCCTAACCCATGTCCTTGATGCGCATTGTTTTGATGCAATAGAGCCAATTTAATTCCAAAGTCACTCCAATAATTTTCTTTTTTTTCTGCCGTTGGAATACATTCCATGACGAGGTATTCTTTTTCATCCATTTGTCCCACACCTAATACTTGTGGAACAGGAATAGTACCTGTCGAGGCAATTAAACCTAAATTTTTGGCTTCTGCTTGGAATAATCCCTGGTGATCACCTTGATTCCATTTGATGAAATATTCACCTTGTGCAACTTTGACACGAACAGCCAGATTAAAATTACCTCCATAGAAAAATTGAAAATCTTCAATCGTCCCAATTTCTCCTAAATTTTGACGGAGAATACTTTCTATAAATTGATACTGTTCTTGTGATTGTTGCGACATGCTGGACTCAATATTCTTCAAAAATACCAAAATTGAAACTCATGGGCAATTTTATTTTGCCGCATCATGAATGGGATGCGTATGAAAATTCGTATTTTCAAGTTCTGACTAGTTCTGATTAGAAAAACCTGTGTACAATCCGCTTCAAAACCAATTACGAAACTATCATAGACAACTTTCTCGAAAGGAGTTGTGGAGAGCATTGTTACATGCTGCGATCTGGGTTTTAAGTTTGGCATTTTTCTTGATTTTACTTGAATACTTGGCCTGGTTTTCTTCTACTATTCGAGGAGTGTTTTTAGCCACTTTCTTTGTGGGCTCAACGGGGATTCTTCTATTTTTTGTTCGAAAACCTTGCTGGGATTTATTCCGTTCTTTGGATCAAGCGGATTACTATCGACTAGCCATCAGTTTAGGTCACTACTTACCTAAGGAACATGCTGATGCATTGATTAATGTGCTGCAGCTGCAAAACCAAGCACCCGAACATTCCTTGGAGTTGTGGCAGGCTGCCATTGAAGAGAAGCAAGCCTTTTTGAAACAATATCACTGGGAAGAATTTATTCAATTATCGGAATTGAAGAAATCATTTTTCTTGTTTTTAGGCCTTTTTGCTGTATTGGGAATAGGACAAATCACCTTCCCCAATTTGTTTAGGAAACCAAGTTTACGAATTTGGAATTACTCATTTCATTACCCTAAAGAATTGCCTTTTGATTTTGTTGTAGTTAATCAACCTTTTCAAGCTGTAGCAGGAGAAAACACAGAATTTCTAGTGGAATTAAGGGGTAAAAATTTACCCAGTGAAATGTTTTTGCATTGGGATGGAGAACGAATTTCATTAAACCCGACTGAAAAAGTACATCAGTTCCGAGGAGTTATTCCACCCGTTCAAGTTGAAAAATGGATGCAGTTTGAAGCAGGAGGGTATTTTTCAGAGCCTCAGCTTTTGCCTTTAGTTCATCGGCCTGGTTTAAAAGAAATGACGATTCATTTGATCTATCCAAGCTATTTGAAAAAGACGAATGAAACCATCCATCAGGCAATACCTTTAAAAATCCCAGAAGGGACCATTGTTCGTTGGGATATGACCTCTGAAAGCGCACAGCAATTAGGGATTCAATTTCAGAATAAATCAACGGTTGACTGGGCGAGCCCTAATTTATTAAAAACGAATTATCAATTAACTCGGACGATTAGTCAAAGCACGAGCTATCAAGTGGTAGCTCAAAATGCGCAGATGCCTGTACAAAAAAGTGTTATGCAACCTATTGAGGTGATTTTAGATCAAAAGCCCAATTTGCAGACTCAATGGTTAGAGGATACACTTTATTATCGTTTTCGTGTGCTGAATGCTTTGATTGAGGATGATTATGCTTTGGGTCAAATGCGTTTAGGATATCAAATTAAACGAAAAAATGCAGCAGGTTTCTCCACGAAAAAAACGCAATGGATCCCTATTCAAACGGGAGCTAAGCGATTTGAGGTGGAATATATATGGCGATTAGACTCCTTGGCTTTGCAGCCAGGAGATCAAGTACATTATCGAGTAGAAGTATCAGATCAAGATGGGTTACATGGGCCCAAGTGGACTCAAACAAGCATGCAGATATGGGAGTTTCCTGAGTTAAAACGCTTAGAGCAAAAAATGGATCAACAGGCTGATCAAGCAGAGAAGCAAGTGTTGAATTCCTTGCAAAAGGCACAAAATATGAAGCAAGAAATCAATGAATTAACCAAGCGTGTACAATTGGGAAAGGAAGTTGATTTGAAAGCACTACAAGAAGTTTTAGACAAAGAAACAGCCTTGAAAAAGACCATTGATGAGCTGAAAAAGATGCAAGAACAGTGGATGGGTCAGCAAATGAGTTTCCAGCAAGTGGATCCTACTTGGATGAAAAAGATGGAAAACTTACAGAAAATGATTTCTCAACTGTGGGATCCTGATATGGAAAAGCGCAGAGATGCCTTGTTGAAGAATTGGGAAAAAGAGTCGGCAACCCTATGGCAAAAACATTTGGATCAAATGCGAAACCAAGGGAAGAATATGGAGCGGGAATTAGAAAGATTGCAGCAGTTTTATCAGGAATTGAAAGTAGAAAAAATGCTGGATGAATCCATTTCACGTTGGAAGGGATTAGCCAAAAAGCAGGAGGAATTAAGTGAAAAGAACAACGGGAAAAATGAACAAGATTTAGCGAAACAACAAGAAGCCTTAAATAAAGAGGTGGAAGAAGAAAGGAAAAAGTTGGATGAAATTGCTCAAGAAAAAAAGGAGATCCCAGGTGAGCAGGATTTAGATAAGGAAGAGAAATTGCAGGAGGAGATGGAGGAAAATTTAGATAATGCAAAAGAAAATTTGGACAATAAGCAATCTAAACAAGCAGAAACGAATCAGAAGAAAGCTGCCGAAAAAATGAAAAAGTTGGCCAAAAAATTGGAGGAGCAACAAGAGCAGCAAGAATCCATGGAAGTGGCCTTGAATTTAGCTCAACTTCGCTTGTTGATGGAGGATTTGTTGCAACTATCCTTTGATCAAGAACGGATCATGAAAGCTTATAAAAAGATTCCAGCTGGGGACGTGGCAGTAAGACAAATAGCTCAGGAGCAAAATAAGCTAGGAGAGATGGCCATTATTTTAGAAGATAGTCTGATTTCTTTAGGTAAAAAATTGATGCCTTTGTCACAAACCATCACGAAAGAAACGGCCAACATGAAACAAAGGATGCAGGAAGCATCTCGCATGATGAAAGAGCGTAAGTGGGATATTGTACCTGTAAGGCAGCAAGAAGCCATGGCAGCGACTAATCAGTTGGCTGTTTTGCTATCGGACTTATTAAGGCAAGTTCAAGACCAAGCAGCTCAAGCTAAATCAGGTAAAAAAGGTAAGTCGAAAGGAAATTCAAAAGGTAATTGGGGGCAAAGGCAACAGCAATTAAATCAGAAAGCGAGGAAAATGGGTTCTCAGCCCATGATGATTACCAATGAGGAATTGATTAAAATGGCGGAGGAACAGGCTCAGATTCGTCAGGAAATGGAACAAAAATTGAATGAATTGCAAGGTCAGCCAGGAAATCAAGGTTTACAAAAATCGCTGTCAGACTTAATCAAAGATATGGATAAAAACGAGTCGGATTTGGTGAATAAACGCTTGAATAATTCCATGCAGCAAAGACAAGATCAAATGCTTCCACGATTGATGGAAGCAGAAAAGGCGTTAAAAGAACAAGGTGAAGACCCGAAAAGGGAATCTAAAACAGCTTTGCAAAAATGGAAAGAAAACCCTCCTCCCAACTTGGTTCCTTTCCTTAAAAGACAAAAAGAGAATCGTGATTTATTCCAAAATGTACCTGTGGAGCTATTGCCATATTATCAGCAAAAAGTGATGCAGTACATGGAGAAGATTAAGCAAAAATTGAAGTGATTTTTTCCTAACGCTGTCAAGGTTCCAAACCTTGACAGCGTTGTCAAAACGAATGAGATTTTATACTTATTGTCCAATAAGTTGATATTCAAAATGCGTGTAAATAACAGGAAGAATTTATGATTTCTTCTTAAAAAGAGGTACTGTGCTGCAGGGTTCGCCAAAGAACAAACTCTTGACTAATGGTTGAAGTTTATGAGCAATTTGGACATAGGCATCAGTAGGAACAGTCTCTTTAGAACATCCTTTTATCACGACTCTTGCACCTGCTAAATCTTGAGTATTCAACTCATCAATACATTGTTTGAACAGAATTTTTTCTAAATCTTCTAAGGTTCCAAATGCAATTGTTTTAGCATATGGACTAAGATGTATACTTAAAAGCATAAATGCCCAAGTGGGTATAATGGCATCATTACTACACCCTACGGCGACATGTTTATCTTGATAGCTAGCCCAGTCATGTTCAGCTAGGAAAATACGAAAGTCTTTTTCTTTCAAAACCAATTCCATGAATAACTGAGGCTTAATGTCGAGAAAAATTCTTTCACCAGGAACACGCATTTCTTCCAAGTCCAATTGAATTAAACCACTTTGTTTTACTCGATTGACGATTTCTTCTTCCATTACAATGCTTTATTTTTTGGCTGGGTCCCCATGAATTCTTTCAAATAATCGGGTTCTAAGCTAACCAAATCTTGGAAGTTTTTGTTCAAATATTCTAGATAAGCTAAAGCTCCCATATATTGTGCTTCTGGAAATAAAGGTTCTTTAACAAATTGAATATTAGGATGTTGGCAGGTGTTTTGCCATTTTTCAGCTCCATTGCCAAAGGCCATTAAAGTTATGCCTTGTATTTCAGCAAATGAATTTTCATCTAAAATGACGGCTTTAGAGGCTTGTACCTCTTTCAAATCTTCTAATTCATAACAGGCTGCATAAACTTCCATTCTTCTTGCATCAAGCATGGGAAGTAAACGAACGGGAGATTGTACTTGTTGATTCTGACGGAAACCTTGTGCTAGTATTTTTAAAGTAGGTAATGCTATTAAAGGAATGTCCAATCCAAAACATAATCCTTTTGCCGTGGCTAAGCCAATTCTTAAACCTGTGTAAGATCCCGGTCCCATGGATACAGCAATTGCCTCAACTTGGGATAAATTCTTTCCATTTTCTTGTAATAGCGTATCAATTAAAACGGTGACTTGTTTCGAATGTCCACCTTCTTCTACAATTAATTTTTGAGCAATTAACTCTCCGTTTTGATGTATTGCCACGGAGCAAGTTGGCGTAGATGTTTCTATACTAAGAATCAAATTCATGTTATTTTCCTGCCAATATCGATTGAAAACGATTATTCTGTTCAAATAATTTTAAAGCCTCCCTAATGGATGGGTCTTTTGAAAATGACCACTCATTCATCCCTTTTTGGAGGTAATAATGTTGGACAATCTCTTGTTCTAACAACGTACTGATATCTGACTGATAGGCCGATAATTCCCGGTCAATATTTGAAGCCCATTCTTTTCTGAAATTTTGCAAGGAGGGCTCCATGTTGGCATAGGATTTGTCTTTTTTGGCCAATTCACTGATGATATGGAATTGTTTTTCAATTTGACTTTCAAACTTGAAATTTTGCTTTTTCAACCAAGTACAAAAGGCTTGATATTCCGTCGTATTTAAACTAAAATCCTTGGCAGGAGGAATATTGGGATGGTTGCTGCGGAAATAACAAGCATATAAGAAGATCATATGTTGCTTTTGTAGGGCAATCGTAAATGAAGAAGTAGTAAGTTTATCCACCGTAATATCAGGAGTTATTCCACCTCCATCTACAACTTTACGGTGATTTTTAGTATAAAATGTCTTACTATTTGAATCTTTTAAGGCCACAGCACTACCATCTGGATTTCTATGTTGATAATCGATGGCTTGAATACAACGGCCACTTGGAATATAATATTTTGCCGTAGTGATCTTCATTTTTGTTCGAAAAGGTAAATCTCTGGTAACTTGAACGAGGCCTTTTCCAAAGCTTTTTTGACCAATTAATACGGCTCGGTCATAATCCTGCATGACACCTGCCACGATTTCGGAAGCAGAAGCAGAATGATTATTAATCAATATGATTAAAGGCAATTCAGGCTCCATGCTGGGGTTTAGGGCATTATAGGTCTTGTTCCATTCTTCCACTTTTCCGCGAGTTGAAACTACTTCTGAGTCTTTGGGGAGGAATAAATTACAAATATCCACGGCCTGAGTTAAAAGTCCACCCGGGTTCTCTCTCAAGTCCAAAATCAACTTTTTCATTCCCGCTTGCTTCAAACTCTGTAAGGCATTTTTTAATTCTTTGGCAGCGGATGCATTAAAATCCTCTAATAAAATATAACCTACACCAGGTTGAATGATCCCAGAATAAACTACATTTTTGATTTGAACAGTTTCTCGATTTATACTAATTTCTTGTGGAGTTGTTTGTCCATTTTTAATCACTTTAACCAAAATTTTAGTACCGGCTTGACCACGTAAAAGTTTGGAAGGATCTGCTTCAGGTTTATCAGAAAGTGCGATACCGTTGACAGATAAGATTTGATCACCAATGCCCAATCCTACTTTTAATGCAGGACTATTTTCTTCAATGAATGAAATGCGGTAGGTATCATTGATTTCTGCAAGAATGATACCAATTCCTTGATATTTCCCAGTTGTCATTGTTAAGAAATCCTCCAACTCATCTTCAGGATAAAAGACGGTATATGGATCAAAACTTTTTAATAAAGCATCGATGGAAGTCTTTACCGCCTGATTGGGGTTAACTTCATCTACATAAAATTTATTCAATTCCTTGAAAACAGAGGCATAGATATCCAGGTTCTTGGCAATCTCAAAGAAACGATCTCCTGGGGAGCTAAATGCTAAGATGCATATGATACTGATTCCTGAAAGGGAGGCGATGAGCCAATTTTTGATGGACTTAGGAGATTTCTGTGGCATCTTTTTTGGTATTGCTAAATTCGTGCAAGACTTGCTGCATTTTTTTATTGATCCGATCAAATGGCTCAATCGTAGAAGCAATATAAACAAAAGCCAGAAAATCTGGTAATTTCTCTTTGCCTTCTCCTAGGTGAAAGGTTTTGTTCAAACGGTAAGCTTCTCGGATTCTTCTTTTGATGAGATTCCGATCTACGGCTTTTTTGAACTTGCGCTTTGGGACGGAAATAAGAATTTGTGGAAATTCTAATGGCTGAGGGCCAAATTGATATAAAACTCGAAAAGGATAGACAAACCGTTGTGCTACGATTTGACTATCCTTTTGGAATAGTGAATCTATGATTTTGACTTGCGTAAGTCGCTCGGATTTTTGAAAAGTAAACTTCACAGCATGAAACTTGTTGTACAACTAAGCTAACCTGAAATCTTCTTTCCTAAGATCTAAGGCTTATTTTCCTCTCTTTTCGTCAGAAACTGAAAGTTTGTGACGACCTTTAGCGCGACGTGCTGTTAACACACGACGACCATTAGCTGTAGACATACGCTCACGGAATCCGTGCTTATTTTTTCTTTTTTTAACCGAAGGTTGAAAAGTTCTTTTCATTTCTTTAACATTTAAATATTCGAAACTGATTCGAATTGGGTTTGCAAAGGTACAAAAAAAATATTTTTAACAAAGCATTCGGTTTAAAAAAATAGAAAGAGTTTTTGGGAAGGGGTTGAATAGCAACCTAGAGTATTTAATTACTGATGAAATATAATATTCATTTGAAATATGGCCCTTCTTTTTCTATCCAGATATTCGAGTATCAGATAACTCATAAAATGAGTAAGTAGTTAAATAAATTACCAAAATTTGGTAACTTCGAATCGGTTAAATCAATTTATCATGGGAAGAAATACATCCGTATCACTAGGAATTCATTTTGAAAATTTTATTCAAAGTTCGGTAAATGATGGTCGTTATTCTAATGCAAGTGAGGTAATTAGAGCAGGTCTACGACTTCTAGAAGATGAGGAAAGTAAGGTTATTGCATTAAGGCAAGCTGTTAATGATGGAATAGCAAGTGGTCGTTCAGTCAATTTTGACCCTCAAAAACATTTGCAAACACTCAAAGCTGGGAAGAAATCAAATGGCTAAGTATTGCTTTACGAATAAGGCAGTAGAAGACTTGTCTTCCATTTGGACTTATACAGTTAAAATCTGGTCGGAAAACCAAGCTGATTCTTATTATCAATCACTATTATCTTCATGTCATGAATTAGCAATTAATCCAAATCTGGGAAGAAATTATGAAATGTTAGGTAGGGGTATTTGGGGATATAAATCTGGCGAACATTTGATTTTGTACTCGAAAATATCTCAAAATGAAATTGAAGTAATTAGAATTCTTCATGGAATGATGGATCTAAAAAGTAATTTTTAGTGTCAGAAAATGTACTTTCCCACTAATATAATAAGATAAGTAAGCTGCTAATTTGCTATTGAATAAGTTTTGCTTTTTAGTTAGATTCGATGAGCTGAAAAATTGTTGACTTTTTCAGTGTATTAAATGATATCAAATTACTTCTCTCATTTGAAAGGAAAAAATACAATATAATGGTGAATACACCTGATAACATAGAAGAAATTATTTCATCTCTGAATAACTTACCAGAAGACGATTTCTTAGGTTATTCCCCCAATGATATGAAGTATTTACTTTATGATGCATTAGGGAAGGATTCGCCTGTCCAATTTCTTGATATAATAGATGATAGCTCGCTAGATAAAATGCCACTTTTCCGAATTGTGGAAGCATATTTAAAAATCATTCAACGGGAAAAACAAATTAAATTAACACCATTGGGAGCCTTGCCACGGAAGGTGATTACTGAGCTATATGATTTACGATTTTTACTTGACGATTTTATTGAAATAGGTTTATATAAGTTGTGGCGAGAGGAAGATTGTATTTCCATAAGAAGTGCAAGGCTAACGGCAGAATTGGCGGGGTTAGTTAAGAAAACGAACGGAATATTGTCTCTGAAAAAAGCGACAATTAAATTATTAGAGACCAATAATCGGCAACAATTGTTTCAAAAGTTTTTTAATGCTTTTGTCCATAAGTTCCCATGGAGCTTTAATGATGCTTACCCAGAAGTGCCTGTTGGACAATTTGGTTGGGGATTTTCAGTTATTTTACTTGATAGGCTTGGCAATAAAGTTCAAACAAGTAATTTTTATGCAGATCTTTATGGTAAAGCTTTTCCGAACCTCTATACTTTTTTTCAAGATGATTATTCCACTGAAAATCGACAGTTTAATCATTGTTATTCCATTAGAACATTTAATCGTTTTTTACTTTGGTTTGGATTTATAACTATAAAGAAAAAAGATATAATCAACACAGACAATGAACCAATCGAAAGTACACACATTTTATCCAGTATTTTTAAAATTACAAGGTAAGAATATGCAATATGCCTTTGTTAATTTTCTGCGGATTGCCAAATTGCTCTAAATCAGCTTAAAATCAATAATCCGACGAATGTTCCAATTATTTAATTAATTCATGGTAATGGCTTGGATGAATTCCCATTATTCTCTCATCAGAATTCAATAATTCCCAATTTCTTCCGACAATCTCTATCTTTGTGGAATCTATGAATTCACCCAAGGTTTCCATCATTACCGTTTGTTATCAGTCTGCGGCTACGCTCCGACAAACCATCGAGAGTGTATTAGCTCAAGATTATCCTAATCTAGAATATTGGGTCATTGATGGCGGTTCTAAAGATGACAGCCTTGCCATTTTAAAGGAATATGAAGGTAGAATTCATTACATATCGGAAAAAGATCAAGGAATTTACGATGCCATGAATAAAGGATTGGCTCGTGTGACAGGAGATATCATTGGGATGATTGGTGCAGATGATTTTTATCCAGCAAACGATGTTATTTCCTCTGTAGTTACTTGTTTTCAAAAAAATGGTACGGATACAGTATATGGTGATATACAGTTCATCGATCCAATCAGCGGAGCATTAGTTCGGTTTTGGTCGGCCGGAGAATACCAACGCAACAATTGGTTGTGGGGTTGGATGCCTCCTCATTTGTCCTTTTATGCCAAAAAATCGGTCTATGATGAAATTGGGCCTTTTCGGACCGACTTTACTTGTGCCGGGGATTATGATTGGATGTTGAGAGCTTTATATAAAGCCAAAAAATCGGCCGCATATTTGCCTAAAACACTAATGACAATGCGCAATGGAGGTACCAGTACCGCCTCATGGAAACATCGATTGGTGGCTAATCGAGAAGATCGACAAGCTTGGAAAGATAATGGACTTCAACCATACTTTTTTACTTTATTCCTAAAGCCCGTTCGCAAAATTTTTCAATTGTTCAATTCAGAGAAAAAAGCAGGAAATCAATTGTAAATGGTGAATGGTAAATTGTAAATATTTTGAAGCTAAATATTACCTCCGTTTATCATTTATCATTCACCATTTACAATTAAAAAAGGTCTCTGCATTGCTACAAAGACCTTCTTTTGGTGGAACTCGAAATCATTAAACTTTGATTTCAACATCAACTCCTGATGGTAATTCCAATTTCATCAACGCGTCCACAGTCTTAGCTGAAGAAGAGAAAATGTCAATTAAACGCTTGTAAGTGCATAATTGGAATTGCTCACGTGCTTTTTTGTTCACGTGTGGTGAACGCAAAACAGTGAATTTCTCAACTTTAGTAGGAAGTGGGATAGGGCCAGAAACAACTGCTCCTGTAGCTTTAACCGCCTTAACGATTTTCTCAGCTGACTTGTCAACCAATGAATGGTCGAAAGATTTCAACTTGATGCGAATTTTTTGATTCATATTGTTTGGTTCATTAAGTGAATAGGAAGCGAAAGAACCATTTACTCCGTTCCCCATAATATTCAACGCAAAGGTAAGTCAAATTTTTAAACTAGCAAAGAGGTGAGAGAATGTAAAATGTAGAATGAAGAATGTAGAATGAAGCATGAATTTTGGAACTATTTAAATTCTACATTTTACATTCTACATTGACTAAAACTTCTGCCTATTTACTGCCTTTTCTTTAGCCTGTGCAAAAGAGGAAGCTTGGGTTTGGAATAGAGTAGGATCTAATTTTTTTAGACGATTAATTGCGTCTTCTGCGTAGCTTATTTCTCCTTGTTGGAATGCCTCCAATATATATATAGGGTAAAACTCAGCTAATTCTTCATTCCATTGTACGGCTGCTAAACTTGCTTGATAGGCTTCTTGGTGCTTATTTGCTTGATGTAAAATGGGAAGGGCTTGTTGTAGAATGCCTACACTAAATGGATAGGATTGAATAGCTGCTCTAGCTTGTGCCAGGTTTTCCAATTGAACTTTTGCTTTCACTGCCAGTAATTGCTGTTTCCAATGTTGTAATAGGAGGCGGTAAACTTGTGCCTTTGATTCATTTTCCTTTTGAATAAGCAAATCCAATTTATTTAACGCCCTCAAAGGTTGCTGGTGATAAAAATCTTGCCAAGCATCTAGGAAGGTTATTTCAGGGAATTTCTGTAACCAATTCGGGTCTTTTAGCCATGTTTGAATGGGATAAATGATCGACTGCCCCTTGAAATAAAGACTACTATTGTAGAGTAAAGCAAAATCTCTTACATCGAGTTGAACATCAAATGCTTCATGTGTGAAGTTCTCTGGTAATGCTTGTTTATTTTGCCACACTTTGGCTAATATATTGCTCTTCACGGCTCGATCTGGACTTGAACTCCAGCTTTTGACCTCTTCCATGTTTACTAGCTTACTGCCATGACGAACATCGAAATACAGTAGATTTGCCCAAGCAATTGTGCTTTGAGGTGCTAATTCCTTGGCAAGTACTAAGTAGTAAGCAGCTGAATCAATTTGTTTGATTTGTTCATATACCCTACTTAATTGAGTGGCGATTTGAGGACTTTCTGGAAATAGCTGATGTGCTTTCTTAAGAGTAAATAAAGATTCAAACCATTGGTTTTCATTGCCATATATATTAGCAAGCGCCACAAAGTTTTTCTCCTCTGGATGTTTAATTTGACTGGTTTGTAAATAATAGGCTTGTTTCTCAACATCACCAACTTCCTGCGACATTCTAGCCAAACTCAAATTGCTTTTTTGATTTAATTTGCTGTGAATCATGGCATTTTTATAAGCCAATTCCTCCATAAATCGATCTCCAGCAAAATGTTCTATATCGCCTTGCTCATTATAATAAGCAGCCACAATTTGGTGCCATGCAGTGGCTTGTCGAGCAAAGACCCAAGAAACACAAAGTATAAAAATTCCAATTTGAATGAGGTAAATTGGAACAAAATGAGCCTTGTGGACAACTTTAAAAATGGCCAAGTTTTCCTGAATGGGTTCTTTGAAGTTAGTCCAAAGAAATAATGGAAAAAGTAATACCATGGCAAGGTGAGTCATGATAGTCCAACTTTCTATGGCATGTATGCCTACTTCATTGTTATTCCATACAAAAGGGATTAGTACAGAATGGCTAAGTAAGAATAAGGCTCTCAATAGTTTTTGCTGGGATTTGTCTTTAAAACGAAGACTTTGAAACATTCCAAGAGCAACACTGATTTCAAAGACAATAAATGCTGGGATAAACAAAGTAGAAGACCAAAAGTTCCACAGGTTTCCCGAACTCAAAATAAGGTTTACCCCATAAAATAGGATGAATCCAAAGAACTTTTTTTGGCTGGACGCCTTGTCGGGGCTATGTGAAATTTCTAAAAGGAAGGTAGGGATTGAAGAGCTACATATAATAGTTAGTATTCCTGTGGATAAGCAGGCTAGTAATACCCAAGGACCATGTAAAAAGTTAAACCATTCATTCAGGGTCAAATCTATATTTCTCCAAACTAGGATCCCACACCAAAGTAAAAGTCCCAATGTGATTTGTCGCTTGGAGATTTTAGCCCAAACCTGGATGAATTGTCCAAGCATGATCAATCCTGCAAGCCCGAAAATAGATCCAACCATAATTGGCCATAAATCAGGTGCTATTGATTGAACATAGTAATGTTGACGAATTAGGAAAATGGAGGATTGAATTTGATTTTGGGATTCTGGGAATAGGGCGACAGTCTGAGGGATTAACTCACTGACTTCTTTCCAGGTCAAGCCCTCTATTCCGCCCCAAACGTATATTCCAAGGCAAATGGTGCCAAGCAAGGAAGAAATGATAAACCAGATGGTAGGTATTTGATCAGTTCGTTGTTTCATGTTCGGGGAAAAAATAGGCAATGTGTCTATAACGTAAATTTCTGCATAAACTTTAATTCATTCAAAGAAAAGGGCGGATATCGACAAAAAATAGCAAAAAAATACAAACTTCGGTTTTGCTAATTGGAATTTACCGACTAATTTTGCAATCCGAATGTCAATAGCATTCGATTCAATAACAATTCTTAGTTTTTAAGCTAACAAATTTATTTTTCAAATGGCAAACGCAGTTAATAAAGGAAAAGTAGCCCAGGTAATTGGCCCAGTAGTCGATGTAAGCTTTGAAGGTGAAGGCTCTCACTTACCAGCTATCCTAAATGCACTTTCTGTTACCAAAACCAATGGACAGGAACTTATCTTAGAAGTTCAACAACACTTAGGAGAAGATCGAGTAAGAACCATTGCGATGGAAGGTACTGAAGGACTTCAACGTGGACAAGAGGTAATTGACAAAGGAACACCGATGACAATGCCAACTGGCGATGGAATTAAAGGCCGTTTGTTTAATGTTGTAGGAGAGGCCATCGATGGTATTACACAGCCAAAATCAGCTGCTGGATTACCAATTCACCGTGCTGCTCCGAAATTTGATGAGTTAGCAACAACGACAGAGGTTTTATTTACAGGTATTAAAGTAATCGACTTATTAGCTCCTTACGTAAAGGGTGGTAAAATTGGTTTATTTGGTGGTGCCGGTGTAGGTAAAACGGTATTGATCATGGAGTTGATCAACAACATTGCGAAGGCATACGAAGGTTTGTCGGTATTTGCAGGTGTTGGAGAGCGTACTCGTGAAGGAAATGACTTATTACGTGAGATGATTGAATCTGGCGTTATTAAATATGGTGAAGAGTTTAAGCATGCTATGGAAGCTGGTGAGTGGGATTTGACGAAAGTTGATGAAAACGAATTAGTGAAATCACAAGCTACCTTAGTGTTTGGTCAAATGAACGAACCTCCAGGAGCACGTGCTCGTGTGGCTTTGTCAGGTTTGACAGTTGCGGAGCACTTCCGTGATGGTGATGGAGAAGGTCAAGGTCGTGATATTTTATTCTTCATTGACAACATCTTCCGTTTTACTCAAGCAGGATCTGAGGTATCAGCTTTATTAGGTCGTATGCCATCAGCGGTAGGTTATCAGCCAACATTAGCCACAGAAATGGGTGCTATGCAAGAGCGTATTACATCGACTAAGCGTGGATCTATTACTTCAGTACAGGCGGTTTACGTACCTGCGGATGACTTGACAGACCCAGCTCCAGCAACAACGTTTGCTCACTTAGATGCTACTACGGTACTTTCTCGTAAAATTGCTGAGTTAGGTATTTATCCAGCGGTAGATCCATTAGATTCTTCATCTCGTATTCTTTCGGCTGAAGTTTTAGGAGCTGCTCATTATAACACAGCGCAACGTGTGAAAGAAATTTTACAACGTTACAAAGAGTTACAAGATATCATTGCGATCCTTGGATTGGATGAATTATCTGAAGAAGATAAATTAGTTGTTTCTCGTGCTCGTCGTGTTCAACGTTTCTTGTCTCAACCATTTTTCGTAGCTGAACAATTTACAGGCTTAAAAGGCGTTTTGGTAGACATCAACGATACCATCAAAGGATTTAATGCTATTATTGACGGTGCTTATGATCATTTACCTGAGGCAGCGTTTAACTTAGTAGGTAGCATTGAAGATGCCATAGAAAAAGGTGAAAGATTGTTGGCAGAAGCTGCTAAATAAAAAATAGATATGTTTGTAGAAATTATTACACCCGACCGTAAAGTGTTTTCCGCAGAAGCTTCTGTGGTGACTTTACCTGGCGTTAATGGTTCCTTTCAAATTTTGAATGATCACGCAGCTTTAGTAAGTACTTTGAAAAAAGGGTTATTAACTGCCGACAAAGAATCATTTGAAATTGAGGGAGGAGTTGTGGAAGTATTAAATAATAAAGTGCTTATCCTTGCAGAAGGCGTTAATTAATTCCATGAAAAACTTAGCCATTGTTTTGTTTGCTGTAGTCCTATTTAGTAGTTGTTCGCAACAAGCTTATTTGACTGGTTCTTTGATGACTTTAATCAAAGAAAATCAACTTCCCTTAGAGAAGATTCAGTTTTACAATGACAATGCCCTTTTTCTAGAGAGAGAATTGAATGCATCTGATGCCAATGTTAAATCAGGTAAGATTATTTTAATCAATGGTAAGTCAATCAATCGTGTAACATTGGAGCAACAGACACCTGGTGTTTTAGTGAAACAAGCCAATGATCAATTATTAATTTCCTTTGAAGCAGGAGCTGGCGAAGAAAAAAGTTTGCACTTCGGTCCAGTTGTTGGAGAAAGAGGAGAGTACTATTATCAATTGGTAGACGATGCAGGAAGTCCCACTTTCTCTCGATTGAATTACGATGGAAACAAATATTTACTCTACAATAAAAAGAAGGTTCGTCTGATGATTATGAAGTCTTCATTCTCAGGTTTGAAGGTGAATAGTAAAAGAATGCGAGGTAATCGTGTGAGATAATCAGAAATATTTAGGAATTTTGAAAATAGGATGCTTGCATCCTATTTTTTTTTGTCTCATTTTTACATAATGGTATGCAAGCATACTAAATTAATTCCTTGATTATGAAAGCAGAAAGTACCTTTGATTTCCAAATTAAATCAGCCTGGTATGCCATCAGCCGGATGTATAACACCTATGCCGCACAATTTGATATGTCCATGGCAATAGGTTATGTTTTATTACATATAGATAAAGATGGAACTCCTGCTACTAAAATTGCACCTGCATTGGGACTGGAAGCTAGAAGTTTGACGCGAATGCTGAAAACCTTAGAAGATAAAAAATGGATACGGCGAGAGACTAATTATGCCGACAAGCGCGTTGTAAAGATATTCTTAACCGATTTGGGAAAGAAGAAAAGAGATGTGGCTAAACAAGGTGTTATATTATTTAATGAGAAGTTATTTGAACGAATTGGTTCAGAGCAATCCCAGGAGTTCTTTAAAGTAATACAATCCATTAATCAGTTTTTAGAAGAAGATGCCACTGAAATTCTTCAAACATTGAATCAAAAATCATAATTACACTCATCAACAACTATTGAATAACATTACATTTCATCAACATTTAAATTCAATGACCATGCCTACGAATAAAACAATGAAAGGGGGAGAGTTTTTAATTCGTCCACTCTTGCCTGAAGAGTTATTTATTCCTGAAGAGTTTTCAGAGGAGCAGAAGATGATAGGTCAGACATGTATTGACTTTATCAAAACGGAGATTCAGCCTCGTTTGGAAGAAATGGATGGTGCCAAAGATAGCTCAGTCATGGTGGACATGATGGATAAGGCAGGAAATCTTGGTTTATTGGGAACATCTGTGCCAGAGGAATATGGTGGATTTGGTATGGATTTTAATACCTCCATGTTAGTGGCTGAGGCTTGCGGATCAGGTCATTCATTTGCCGTAGCCTTATCTGCTCATACAGGTATTGGAACACTACCCATTTTGTATTATGGTACTGAGGAGCAAAAGAGACACTATTTACCTAAGTTGGCATCAGGTGAGTGGAAAGCTGCCTATTGTTTGACCGAGCCAGATTCAGGTTCAGATGCAAATGCAGCCAAATCTAAAGCTGTTTTGTCAGAAGATGGAAAGCATTATTTGATTACTGGTCAAAAGATGTGGATCACCAATGGAGGATTTGCAGATGTCTTTATTGTTTTTGCCAAAATTGCTGATGATAAAAACTTGACTGCATTTATTGTAGAGAAAAGTTTTGGTGGAATTACTATGAATGAGGAAGAGCGCAAAATGGGGATTAAGGGTAGCTCTACGCGTCAAATCTTCTTTAACGATTGTCCTGTGCCAGTTGATAATTTATTGTTCAAACGTGAAGGCGGATTTAAAATAGCGGTCAATATTCTAAATATTGGTCGAATTAAATTAGCTGCAGCGGTAATCGGGGCAGGAAAACGAGTTATTGATCAAGCAGTTCAATACGCGAATGATCGTAAACAATTTGGCCAATCCTTACATCAGTTTGGTGCCATCAAATATAAGATTGCTGAAATGATTGTAAAAAATTATGCTAGTGAATCAGCTTGTTACCGAGTAGGGCAAAACATTGATGATACCATTTTGGAGTTAAAAGCGGCCGGAATGAATGATTCTGAAGCCAAATTAAAAGGAGTAGAGCAATTTGCTATTGAATGTGCATTGTTGAAAGTGCATGGTTCGGAGACCTTGGATTATTCAGTAGATGAAGGAGTTCAAATTTACGGAGGAATGGGATTTTCAGCTGAGGCTCCCATGGATAGAGCTTATAGGGATTCTAGAATCAACCGTATTTTTGAAGGAACCAATGAGATTAACCGATTATTAGCAGTTGGCACCGTAATTAAACGTGCTATGAAAGGTGAGTTAGATATCATGACGGCAGCTATGGCAGTAGGGAAGGAGATATTGGGTGTACCCGATTTTTCGACTTCGGTACCAGATGGAGTTTTTGGGAAAGAGTATAAAGTGATTGCGAACTTGAAAAAGGCCTTGTTGATGTCGGCTGGAGGAGCCTTACAGAAGTACACGACTGAAATAGAGAACGAACAAGAAATTTTGATGTCATTAGCTGATATGATGATTGAGATTTATGTAGCGGAGTCTGTTTTAGTTCGAGTGGATAAATTAATTCAGCAATCTGGAGAGGCTAGCAATGAGATTGCTAAAGAATGTGCATTGGTATATTTGCACGAAGCAGTTGACAAAGTCCATCATCATGGTAAAGAAGTAATTACTGGTTTTGCTGCCGGAGATGAGTTAAACGTTATGTTAATGGGATTGAAGCGCTTTACCAAAATAGATCCTAAAAACTTGAAAGAGGCCAGACGCAAAATTGCGGATGCTGCTATTCTTAAAATGGGCTATATTTTTTAAAAAAAAATACTAATAAGGACAAGATTTAGCGATTTCATTCATACTTTTGTGGCAATTATATTTTAAACATTGAGTCATTAACCCCCAAACCGAATCATCATTATGAAAAAATTACTTTTAGTAATCGCTCTGATGCCATTTTTCTTTTCTTGTGCAAGCAAAAAGAAAATTGCTGATTTGCAATCACGTTTAACAGAACTACAAGCTAGTAGTGACCAATCGCTTGCCAAATCAAGAGCTGATCTTGCTGATTGTCAATCTTTAACAGCTAGTTTACAAGCTGAAATTAAAAAGAGAGATGCCGAGTTAGAAGCAAGAACTGCTTCATTGAAAAACTTGCAAGAGCAATTGGATTACATGAAAAGAACAAATACTAATTTGTTAGATCGTTTGTCTGATTTGTCAGTGATTAATAAATCAGGTGCTGAAAGTATCCGTAAGTCATTGGATGCCTTGAATGAGCAAGGAAAGTATATCAAGGATTTGAACTCTACTATTCAACGTAAGGACTCCATCAATTTGTCATTAGTAATGAACTTGAAGCGTTCTTTGGCTGATGTAAATGATGAAGATGTAACTGTTGAAGTGAAAAAAGGTGTAGTTTATATCTCTATTTCTGATAAATTAATGTTTGCTTCAGGAAGCTCAGTAATTAACACAAAAGCGGAAGCTGTATTAGCTAAAGTGGCTAAAGTGGTTAATGATCATAAAGATTTAGATATCTTAGTTGAAGGACATACCGATAGTGTACCTATTTCTACAGATTGTATTAAAGATAACTGGGATTTAAGTGCTAAGCGTGCTACTTCAGTTGTTCGTTTATTGCAAACTAAATTCTCAGTAGATCCTGAGCGTATGACTGCAGGTGGTCGTGGTGAGTTTGAACCACAAGCTGAGAACAAGAGCAAGTCTGGACGTAAGATGAATCGTCGTACTGAAATCATCGTTACTCCTAAGTTAGATCAATTCTTCAATTTGTTAGCTCCTCCATCAGGAAAGTAATCAAATTAGATTATAAAGGAAAGGGCCTCATTTGAGGCCCTTTTTTTATGCGAAATGTTTTTTTACTAAGTCGAGTTTTCGACGAGAAATGGGAATTTCGTTGCCCAAAATAGTTGTTAAAGTATTGGTACCTTGGAAATTCTGACCTGAAATATTCTCTCGATTGACTAAGTATGATTTATGTGCCCGCAAAAATGGGTTCATACGTAATTGAGATTCAAATTTCTTTAGTGTTTTGGCTATGGTGATTTGTTTCTTGTTTTTTAGGAATACGATACTGTAATTTCCTTTTCCTTCGATGAACACGATGTCGTCCACTGGGCATTGATCAATGCTCGGCAATTTAATGTCTTTTTTCATAGGTTGATTATTGTTAAATAGGTAACGTAAATTTACTCAACAAACTGTGATTATCTGTCCTGCACTTACTAAGTGGTAAATAATCATTTTAAGTGGTAAACCATTATTTTTTTAGCATACATATAATTAGGTTATTTTTTATTGATAATTACTATGTGTTGAAAATGAGGCACATAGAGGCAAATTGCCAATACTTCCGTAAACTAAACACTATCAATTCTTAGGGCAATATTTAATGTCGTTTTAACTGTAGATTGTTTTTATTCTGCCGTAAAATACATTCATCCATCAGTACAAGCAGTACATCAAATGAATCTTAAATTGGCAATATAATAACGGAGAAATAGGGCTAAAAAATATTTTTTATGAGCTATTTAATTTTTGAGGCCGTGCCTTCGAGAACCTACGGCACATGAATTTTGTGGATGATTTTATCTTGTGTATTCGAGAACCTTGGGTACTTGAACTGTATTGTTGTTGTAAAATCTTTAAAGTCTCTTTGGCAACATCAGATATTTGAACTTTGAATAGTAAATTTATTTAAGGTCTTTTAGGTTCTTGAAGGCACCTTAAATAAAAAAGGCAAACCATAAAGATTTGCCTTTTTACTTGTAGCGGGGGCCAGACTCGAACTGACGACCTTTGGGTTATGAGCCCAACGAGCTACCAACTGCTCCACCCCGCGATATATCGGAGTGCAAAGATGCAGGGTTTTGTCGAGAAAAACAAGTATCTTTGTATTTTAATATTCATTCCCAATAAATAGGGTGTGTTTTTTTCATATGGCATCTCCTCACAAATCTGGATTTATTAGTATTATAGGTAAGCCGAATGTCGGTAAAAGTACCTTAATGAATGCCTTGGTAGGTGAGCGATTGTCGATTGTGAGTTCTAAGGCCCAAACCACCAGACATCGCATTTTAGGGATGTTGAATGGGGAATATGAAGGTACACCTTATCAAATTGTCTATTCAGATACACCTGGGGTTTTGATGCCCAAGTATGAATTGCATAAATCAATGATGCAGTTTGTAAAAAGTTCATTGGAGGATGCAGACGTCGTATTATATGTAACTGATGTATTTGACGAATATGAAGATTTAGAATTTTTGACGAATTGGAAGGATCATACAGATACTCCCATTTTAGTTTTATTGAATAAAATTGATTTAGTCGGAACTGAAAAGCTTCAGGAACGGTTGGATTACTGGCGACAAATATTTCCTGATAAGCCTATTTTGCCTATTTCTGCTTTGGAATCAGTGCATTTAGATCAAATCTTTGAACATATTGTAGCCAAATTGCCTGTTCATCCTCCGTTTTTCGATCCGGAAGAATTAACAGATAAGCCCGAAAAGTTTTTTGCATCGGAAATTATCCGAGAAAAGATATTCATGAATTACAAGAAGGAGATTCCTTATTCTTGTGAAGTAGTAGTTACATCTTTTAAAGATGAGCCTACTATTTTACGAATCGCCACTGAGATTTATGTAGAACGCGTCTCACAGCGTGCCATTTTAATTGGGCATAAGGGAGAAAGTATCAAAAAAGTAGGGATTGAAGCCCGCCAAGATTTGGAGAAATTTTTTGGTAAAAAAGTATTTTTAGAGCAATTTATCAAAGTGGAGCCAGATTGGCGTGCAAAGGCTGATAAATTGCGTTCATTCGGGTATTCGCTCGATTAATTTTAATAACATGTCAAATATAGTAGCAATTGTTGGTCGTCCCAATGTAGGAAAGTCGACCTTGTTTAATCGATTGATTGAGCAAAAAAAGGCAATCATGGACAATGTGTCTGGGGTTACTCGGGATCGCCATTATGGCTATGGTCAGTGGACGGGTAAGTTTTTTACTGTAATCGATACAGGTGGTTATGTACATGGTTCTGAAGATATGTTTGAAGGAGCCATCCGTGAACAAGTGGAGATGGCCATGGAAGAGGCAGATGTACTATTATTCGTAGTTGATTGCCAAGTTGGGTTAACGGATTTAGATAAGGACTTTGCCAAGGTATTGCGTAAATCAAAGAAGCCAGTGATTATTGTAGCTAACAAAGCTGATACGCATGATAAGGCTTTTGTTGCTGCGGAATTCTATGAATTAGGACTTGGGGATCCATATGCTATAGCTGCTGAAAGTGGAAGTGGAACAGGGGATATGTTGGATCTAATGGTTTCTCATTTTAAAGAAGAAGGTGTCGAAAATCCAGAAGCTGGCGTGCCTCGTGTTGCTATCTTAGGTAGACCTAATGTTGGGAAATCATCTTTCTTAAATGCATTGCTTGGTCGTGAACGCTCCATTGTTACTGATTTAGCAGGGACCACTCGTGATGCCATTCAGAATCGTTATACATTGTATGGTAAGGATTTCATTATTACTGATACAGCCGGTATTCGTAGAAAAGCCAAGATTGATGATAATATAGAGTATTACTCTGTATTGCGTTCAATCAAGGCTATGGAAGAATGCGATTTGGCGATTATTTTAGTAGATGCTACTACCATTGATTTCAATACTGGTCTAGAAGCCCAAGATATGAACATCATCAGTATGGCGGATAAAGCTAAGAAAGGGATCGTTCTGATGGTGAATAAATGGGACTTGGTGGCAAAGGACACTAATACGGCTATTAAGCTGGAAAATGCGATTAAAGAGCGTTTAGCGCCGATCAATTATATGCCAGTGATATTTACTTCGGTCATGGAAAAGAAACGTATTTTCCAGGTGGTCGAAAAAATGTTAGAAGTATTTGAGAACCGTTCTCAGAAAATAGCTACATCTAAATTAAATGATGTGATGTTGGAGGTAATTAATAATTATCCACCTCCAGCTTGGAAAGGTAAATACATCAAAATTAAGTATTGTACGCAAGTATCGACACCTTATCCTACTTTTATTTTCTTCTGTAACTTACCTCAATATATTAAGGAAAGCTATGAACGGTATTTGGAGAATCAAATGCGTAAGGCATTCAAATTAGAAGGAACACCTATTTCATTATTTTTTAGGAAGAAATAATAGGTCTAATTCGGCTAAGGACATTTTAGACAATGTGCCTTTTGAGCCTACTGCAATTAGTTGTTTATTGTATAGTATGATATTATGAAAGTGGGTTTCGCCAAGCGAAATCCACTTTTTTGATTTAGGTTCGTACGCAGCACTTTGAGATGGTCCTACTACAACCCAATACTTACCTGTCCATATTGCTTTTTCCATATAGAATTTTGGATAATCCTTGAGGTTCTCCCAAGTTAATCCAGCATCTCTGCTTTCTAATATCCCTATTTTGTTTTCATTCAGATGAAGGTAGTTTCCTCCAACTACCCAATAATGGCTTTTATTCCTGGCACCAATAGAAAAGAATCCACTACTGCTATCAGCAGGTGTACTTTGGGACATTGACTGGAATTTAGTAAGAGTCTCGTCTTGACTTTGTAAGATTCTAGCTTGGGTTGATCCTCCTGTCACAATATTTAATTTTCGATTGATCCAAAGTAATGATGATCCACTAGCAGCAAAAGCAGCTTCTCTCGCAAATAAAGTAGGAAAGGATGTTATCAGTATGTCTTCTACTTGTTCTCCATTTGCTTTGATTTTAAACAAAGGGAACTGGCCATTCATGGGGTCGGATAACATGACGCCTTCGTTTTTTTTGTAATTCCAAGCTATGGCATCAAAGAAGTAGGGTCCCGATTTTTTCTCAAATAGTAGATTCCAAGTTTGCCCTTGGTCTTTACTTAAAAATAATTTGGCAGCACCTTTATCCGCAGGTCCTGCACTCATTAGTAATATTCTCTGCTTATTGATTACAGCTAAATCTCTAAAATCAAGTTTTTCGGCAGTTGGAACTTGTTGCTCATGCCAAGTCATTCCTTTATCTAGAGAATAGACAACCGTTCCTTGTGTGCCTCCAATCCAAATTTGATTTTTATGGCTTCTAATCGCCCGGAATGAAGCCTTTGTCTGTAATGGAATATTAACCCATTGGGCATAGGATGCATGATTAAGAAACAAGCATAAAACAAGAAGGAGCGATCGTATTTTCATGGCATAAAAAAAGCCTCCCGAGTAAACGAGAGGCTTCTAATAAAGTTCAAAATCTTATTTACTTACGATAATTTTACCAGTATAAGACTTGCTGTTGTCAGCAGTGATTGTTACGATGTAAATACCGTTTCCTAATCCTGGCAACTTAAGGATGTTAGTAGGCTCAGGGTTAGCAGCATTTAAAGCTGGAATTTTTCCTGAATATACTGGACGACCTACCATGTCATATAAAGTAACTACTGCATTAGTCCAATCATCTAAGATTTGAATGTTAACTCCGTCAACATCTGGCTTAGTCACTGGGTTAGGGAAGATAGCAACTCCATTAAATTCTGGATCTAAAGTGTATGTATATTTAGTAAAGTCAGTGTAGCAAGTTAATGGGAAACCATCGATAGCATACAAATACTTTCTTCTAACACTGTAATCTCCGTTTGTTTTCACTTTCGTGATGTAGCTTTTTGAAGGAAGTGCTGTCGTTCCGAATTTCCACTCATAATCACTAGCAGTACCACCTGTAACGGTAGCTGGGAAGTTTAATGCTTTTAAAGTATAAACTCCTTCTTTCACAATTCTAGCATCAGAAGCAACTGGATTTTGTTGAACACTTACTTTAATCTTATTAGAAGCAGGAGAGATACATCCGTAGATATCTGTTGCTCTAGTGTAGTATGTATCAGAAGTTTTAACACCTTCAAATACTTTCAAAGTAGAAAGAGATGTATTCGCATTTCCATACCAATTAACAATACTATTTGAAGTAGATGCTGTTAAAGTTACTGCATTGAATGCACTGTAGTCATCATCTTTTCTAGCGCAGAATGTAGTTGCGCCACCAGCTGTAATAGTTGGTGCAGCAGGAAGAGCTAACACTTTTACTTCAACTGCAGCAGAAGATTCAGAATAACATCCATTTGCATTGATGGTTTTTACTGTGTAGAAACCAACTTTATTGTAATCAATTAAGCTTGTTGTTAATGCATTACTCCATTCCCATTTAGTAGCTTCACCATTAGGTAAAGAAGAAGCTTGAAGTTGACCTGCAATTGGAGTTCCTTCGCAGAAACCAACAGTAGAAGCTGTTACTAATGAACCATTCGCTGGTTTTAAGGCAGTGATTGTTGGAGTAACTGGCTTGTCGTAGTTCTTGATAGTAACTTCATCAGAAGCAGGAGATGGGCAGTTGTAGTTAGATACATAGTCCACTTTTACTTTTGCATTCTGTTTGAAAATAATGCTAGATAAGTTACCCAACGCAGCTGTTTCAACTCCGTCTACATACCAACGGAATTTAGATGGTTTCGTTGGAGTTCCATTAGCAGCCCACAAATAACCTTTGTTAAGTACCAAAGAAGCTGAATCCACTTTTAAAGCCGTAGAGCCTTCGATGCAATAACCTAAATTTCCAGTGATAGGACCAGGCTTAGGTAATTCTACATAAGTAATACGAACTTGGTTGGATTCCTTAGAACCACATACTCCAGCCTTGTCTGTTATTTTCACATAATATAAAACCGATTTTCTCTCAGCAATGGCTGTTAATACACCCGTTGATTGACCTGTTGCATTGAAACGATCCGCACCAAAATTGTCAGAAGGCTTGTATTCATCTTTTCCGAACCATTGGAATTCGAAATATTGGCTATACTGACTGAAATTCAATGTATTGTTTCTTTCTGGATTCGTATAAATACCCAAATCTACCAATGTTCCTTGGCAAACTTCTTTAGTATCATTATCTGGTAAAACACTTTTTACGCTGTTAACAAATACGGTAGGAACAGCATAGCCCTTTCTTACATCATACCCTGCAGCTTTGGAATATGTTTTCATTGGAACATTGGTTGGAGGGGTAGACGGGTCTGGAGGTAATGCAGCTGAATTCAATGAATAATTGATAATACAACTTACGCTATATCTACCTGTGATATAATCTGCACCAGAAATTTTAATAGCATCCCAATTGGCAATTTCAACCGTTTTGTTTCCTACAGGTAAATACCATAGAGTTCCATCTGGGCAACCTGTAGCCTTTAATGAAATAGATCCCGAATTAGGGTCATTGATGTCGCCACAAACAATACTTCCATCCAACATAGAAACTGCTGGAGCATAATTAGCATCTGCTACTACAATAGTAACCTTGGAAGACATAGTTCCAGGGGCAATGGTACTTCCACCAGGAGTAGTAACACATTTTAATTCATAAACATATGGAGGAATGTTTCCTCCAGGTTTATTATCTAAGGTTAATGCTAACGCAGTAACATTATTATCAGCAACACCATTGCCAGCATATGCGATATCCCAATCTGCTGTCATAGGATAATATGTAACACCACCTCCATTGGGCTCATTTTTATAAAAGCCCCAGTCAAAATAAGCACCAGCAGGGCAACCCGAAGCAACAAGAGCCTTTGCTTCACCATTTTTAACTAGTGTAGTCTGATCACCTAGTTTTCCATTGATAAGTTGAGCCGAGGCGGAATATGCCATCAAAAATACTAGAATGGCGGATAAATTGAATTTGAAGAATTTGTTCATCATGTTAAGAACGAGTTTGAGTAGATTAATTAAACAATAAAGCTACCTATTGAATTAGGCACTAAATTAATTAAAAATATCTTATGTAGGGCAAGAAATTTATTAAATGGCATATAAAAGAGCAATTAAATTTGAAAAGCAGAATATTCTATCCGCTTTCTGTTCGCATAGCTTAAATATTGCGTATTTTTGAAATTGAATTTATCATTTTCGACCCTAAAAACGACAAAATTGTCAAGAACGTATATTGAATGGAAGAATTAAAACCAAAATCCCTTAATTTTTTAGAAGAAATCGTTCAGGCCGATTTAGCAGCTGGAAAATACCCTCAAGGAATTTTCACTCGATTCCCTCCTGAACCTAATGGATACCTACATATCGGCCATGCCAAGTCTATTTGCCTAAACTTTGGTTTAGCTCAAGAATTTGGAGGAAAGACGAATTTGCGTTTTGATGATACGAATCCCATTACTGAGGAAACTGAATATGTTGAATCCATCAAGAAGGATGTGGCATGGTTAGGTTTTAGTTGGGCAAATGAATTATACACCTCCGATTATTTTGAGACTTTATTTCAATATGCAGTTCAGTTAATTGAAAAATCTCTGGCCTATGTGGATGATTCATCTGCAGAGGAAATAGCCTCTCAAAAAGGTACACCTACTACTCCTGGTGTTCCAAGTCCTTATCGTAACCGGTCTGTAGCAGAAAATTTAGATTTGTTTCAACGGATGCGCGCAGGTGAGTTTCCTGATGGGGCTAAAGTTTTGAGGGCCAAAATAGATATGTCGCATCCCAATATGCACATGCGCGACCCGTTTATGTACCGCATTCGTCATGTGGAACATCATAGAACTGGAAATGCTTGGTGCATTTACCCCATGTATGATTTCGCTCATGGGCAATCTGATTCCATGGAAGGTATCACTCACTCCATTTGTACCTTGGAGTTTGATGTACACCGCCCCCTGTATGACTGGTTCATAGAAAAATTAGAGATTTTCCCTACCCATCAATATGAATTTGCTCGGTTAAATTTGTCGCACACTGTAATGAGTAAGCGTAAACTCCTGCAATTGGTGAATGAGAAAATTGTCCATGGTTGGGATGATCCACGAATGCCAACCATCTCGGCTTTACGAAGAAGGGGTTTTACACCTGCATCCATTCAGAATTTCTGTGAAAGAATCGGTGTTGCCAAACGTGATAACCTCATTGACATTAGTTTGTTGGAATTCTGTATTCGAGAAGACTTAAACAAATCGGCCAATCGCTATATGGCGGTATTAGATCCAGTGAAATTAGTCATTACTAATTATCCAGAAGGTCAAACGGAAGACTTGTTAATTGAAAATAATCCTGAAGATGAAAGTACAGGTAAAAGAGCTGTACCATTCACACGTGAATTATATATTGAAAGGGAAGATTTTATGGTGGATCCACCTAAAAAATTCTTTAGACTAGGTCCTGGTTTATCTGTTCGTTTAAAGGGTGCTTATATCATCCAATGCGAGAGTTTTGAATTGAATGAAGATGGAACTGTCAAAGAAATTCATGCTAGCTACATTCCAGAAAGCAAATCGGGACAAGATACTTCTGGGATCCACGTGAAAGGAACTATTCATTGGGTTTCTATTCCTCATGCTGAGGTGGCCGAGGTACGTCTATTTGATCGATTATTGATAGTAGAAGATGCTTCTGAATTAGGAGATGATTTTATGAAATTCATCAATCCAGAGTCTTTGCAAGTGCTTGATAAAGTTTATGTAGAGCCTGCTTTGAAGGAAGCACAAGTTGAAAAAGCTGTTCAATTTATGCGTAAAGGGTACTTTTGTCTGGATAAAGATACCCAAGATGGTCATTTAGTATTTAACCGTACAGTAACCCTTAAGGATACCTGGGCCAAACAACAAAAATAGATAAGAGTCGAAGCATTGCTTCGACTCTTATCTATTTTTTTGCAAACAAAGAATCTACAAATGTGCTGCGGTTGAATATTTGTAAATCAGATATTTTCTCTCCGACTCCAATATATTTTACAGGAATTTTGAACTGGTCTGAAATACCTATCACGACCCCACCTTTAGCTGTGCCATCTAATTTGGTTATGGCTAAGGCAGTAACTTCAGTCGCCTTTGTGAATTCTTGAGCCTGAATGAATGCATTTTGTCCTGTAGAACCATCTAATACCAAAAGAACCTCGTGAGGAGCATCCGGGATGAACTTTTGAACAACACGTTTGATTTTGGTTAATTCAGTCATCAGATTCACTTTGGTATGTAATCTACCAGCTGTATCAATGATGACGATATCGGCATTCATTTCCACTCCTTGCTTGACTGCATCATAGGCAACCGAAGCTGGGTCGGTATTCATTCCATGATCAATCACAGGAATCCCCACTCGTTCTCCCCATAATTTTAATTGATCCACGGCTGCTGCGCGAAATGTATCAGCCGCACCAAGAATCACCTTTAACCCATTTTGGTGAAATTGAGAAGCCAATTTTCCAATGGTCGTTGTTTTACCTACACCATTGACACCTACTACCATGATAACATAGGGCTTTTGCTTAGGTTCTGCAAAGGCATGTTGTAAGTCTGCCGACTGGTTTTCTTCTAATAAAGCGGCAATTTCTTCTCGTAAAACTTGATCAAGTTCTTCAGTAGACACAAATTTGTCACGTTCAACGCGACGTTCAATTCGGTCAATGATTTTTAAAGTAGTAGGGACTCCGACATCTGAACTCAATAGAATTTCTTCTAATTCATCCAACACATCTTCATCCACTTTAGATTTGCCTAGAACGGCTCTTCCCATTTTGGAAAGAAATCCCTCTTTGGTTTTTTCTAGTCCTTTCTCCAAGGCCTCCAGCTCCTCCTGTTCTTGTGGTGCTGGTTTCTTTTTAAAAAAATCGAATAGTCCCATGGCTTTGAATGAAAATAAAAACGAATGTAACAAAAATAAAAAAAGTCCCTCACGAAGGGACTTTAATATCTAAGCGAAAAAAAGGTGCCCCGCTTGAAAAATTAGTTTTTCAATGCAGCATTTACCTCATCTTGAAGAATGATTTCTTCTTTGAAGGTATAAGCTCCTGTGGTTGGATTTTTAACCGCCTTAATGATTTTAGCGTATTTTACGCCTCCTTCTTTCTTTAACGTTGCAACTACTTTCTTAGCCATATTTCTTAAGTATTAAAACTATTTGATCTCCTTATGAAGTGTAACTTTCTTCAATACCGGATTGTATTTTTTCAATTCGATACGAGCAGTCGTGTTTTTACGATTCTTAGTCGTGATGTAACGCGACATTCCTGGTAAACCAGATTCTTTGTGCTCAGTGCATTCTAGAATTACTTGAATGCGATTTCCTTTCTTTGCCATAGTATTAAAATCTTTTTTCGCCTCATTTGAAACGGACTGCAAAGGTAGAAGAAATATTTTTTTTAGCAAAGTCTTTAAATAAAATATGTCGTAAAATTTTTAACATAATAGCCATTCACCCTTAAATCCATCTGTGAGGCTTTTATTTACTGTCCTTTTTTCTCATTTTTGTTTTATGAAGCCCCTTCAATATCAATATCAAGCTGAGAATTTCGCCTTATCTGACCCCAATCGGTATTCGCTTGAAAATTTGAAATCGGAGGAAATGATCATTTCTTTGGGGCCTCAACATCCATCTACACATGGGGTTCTTCGTTTGGAATTGATTTCTGATGGAGAATTAGTCGTAGATGTGGTTCCTCATTTGGGTTATTTGCACCGTTGTTTTGAAAAACATGCAGAAGCATTGCCTTACAATCAAATCATACCTTATGTTGATCGTTTGGACTATATGGCTTCCATGAATTCGGAACATGCCTATGTGATGGCGGTAGAAAAAATGTTGGATTTGGAAGGTAAATTACCTCCAAGAATTGAATACATCCGTGTCTTGGTGGCAGAATTGAATCGTATAGCTTCTCATTTCGTTGCGGTAGGTACTTATGGGTTGGATATAGGAGCCTACACTCCATTTTTGTGGTTGATGCGGGATAGAGAACATATTCAACGTCTATTGGAATGGTTATCTGGAGCACGCATGTTGTATAATTATGTGTGGATCGGTGGTTTATTTTATGATTTACCAGTGGGTTTCGAAGAGCGTGTGAAAGAGTTAATACCTGTTTTAAAAGCTACCATTCTAGAGGTTAAAAATTTAGTTGAGGAGAATAGTATTTTTATCAAACGAACAGCCAATGTTGGTATATTACCTTTATCAACAGCGATCAATTATGGTTGTACTGGGCCAGTATTGCGCGGTTCGGGATTACCATTTGACCTGCGTCGGGTTGATGCTTATTCGGTGTATCCAGAATTGGAATTTGATATTCCTGTCGGTGAAGGGGCTATGGGTCAAGTAGGAGATTGTTGGGATCGAAATCATGTTCGAATTAGAGAATGTGAAGAATCTATTCGGATTGTAGAACAATGTTTGGAGAAATTAGTTGGGGACTGTAAAAGAACCAAAGACTTCCAGCCTCAGGCCATGGTTCCAAAGAAAATTAGACCAGCAGCTATGGATGTGTATGTCCGAGCTGAAAATCCCAAAGGTGAATTGGGCTTTTTTATTCGAGCAGATGGCAAGTCTGATATTCCAAGTCGAATGAAAGTAAGAGCTTGTTCATTTCACCATTTATCGGTACTGCCCACCTTAGCAAAGGGTACATATTTGGCTGATTTGGTGGCAATTATTGGATCATTGGATTTAGTCATGGGGGAAGTTGATCGTTAAATTATGACAAAAGAATTTTTACAAGTCTTAGAAATTGAAATAGCACGCATGGAGCAGGGTAAGCAACCTGTGGAATTGTATGAGCCTATTCAATATCTCATGGCTTTAGGTGGAAAGCGTATTCGTCCTGTGATGTGTTTGATGGCATATTCATTATTTCGGGATGATTGGAAATCGCAAGTAAAACCAGCCTTATCCATCGAAGTATTTCATAATTTCACTTTGATGCATGATGATATCATGGACAAAGCACCTTTGAGAAGAGGAAAGCAAACGGTTCATGAAAAATGGAATGACAATATTGCAATCCTTTCAGGTGATGTGATGCTGGTGGAAGCATATCAGTTTTTGAACCAAATTGAAGGACTAAGTCTGGTTCAATTTCAACATTTGTTGGAACGTTTTAGTAGGACGGCAGCTGAAGTATGTGAAGGACAGCAATGGGATATGAATTTTGAGGAACGGAACGATGTTCAACTTGCTGAGTATATTGAAATGATCCGATTAAAGACCTCCGTTTTAGTAGGATTTTCCATGGAAATGGGAGGTTTATTGGCTCAAGTAGAGTTAGATATAGCGAATCAATTGTATCAAATTGGAGAGTTTGTGGGTCTTGGGTTTCAATTGAAAGATGATTTATTGGATGTATATGGTGATCCAGAGAAATTTGGAAAGCAAGTGGGTGGGGATATTTTGGCCAATAAAAAAACCTACTTATTGATTCGTTCTTTGGAATTAGCCAAAGGAGAAACGCAGCAAAAATTAAGTTATTGGCTTAATCAAAAACAGTTTAATGCTACAGAAAAAGTTAAAGCTGTTACCGAGATATATACTCAGTTAGGTCTGAGAGAAGAAGTAGAAATGCAAATTCAATCGTATTTTGATCGAGCTTTTGCTGGTATGGAAGCATTGAATTTGCCACAAGAAAAGAAAAATACCTTGTTGAGATTTATGGCGGGGTTGGTTGATCGGGAAGTTTAGTGTAGTTTTGTGGCAATTATATAGCTTCATCACGAAGCTTTTTGTTTTATGGGGGATTCAATTAGTTTTATCATCATTATCATTACCGTCTTGGTGTCTTTATTGTGTTGGCAAAAGCCGACACTTATGGATAAGATGACGATGAATCCTTATAAAATAAACCGTAGGAAAGAATATTGGCGGTTTATTACTTCGGGATTTATACATGCTGATTTTACACATTTGTTTTTCAATTTGTTTTCCTTCTTTTTCTTTGGCTTACAGCTAGAAAACATCTTTACGGTTTTGTTTCCTGAAATAGGGCAATTATTGTTTGCCATTTTTTATGTCACAGCGATTGTAGCAGCAGATTTACCTACTTTTTTTAAGCAAAGAAAAAATCCTTATTTTAATTCATTAGGGGCATCTGGGGCTGTTTCAGCTGTAATTTTTGCTGGGATACTATTTTTCCCTACGGAGAAAATCTACTTATTTGGTATTCTTGGAATTCCTGGTTTTATCTATGCTGGATTGTTTACTTGGTATTCCATTGCCATGGATCGTAGAGGCAGAGATTATGTGAATCACTCAGCCCATTTATATGGAGGATTATATGGATTAGTTTTTGTGACTTTGTTGTATCCAAAGGTCTGGTTGACATTTGTTGAACAAGTAAAAGCTATGCTTTGGTAGTAGCACAAAAACATATTGCCATTTTAGGTTCCACGGGTTCCATCGGGACTCAAACCTTGGAAGTAATTTCATTGCATCCTCAGCAGTTTAAAGTAGCTGTGTTGACAGCTCAGTCGAATGCCGTTTTATTGATTCAACAAGCCTTAGAGTTTTTACCCTTTCATGTAGTTATTGGTGATGAAAGTCAATATGCTCATGTTAAGCAGGCATTGGCGCATTTACCCATAGAAGTACATGCAGGAGCCAAAAGTTTGGAATATGTGGTATGTTTGGACGAGGTAGATGTGGTGTTGACAGCACTGGTAGGTTACGCAGGTTTATTGCCTACAGTTCGTGCTATTGAAGCAAAAAAGCCAATTGCATTAGCTAATAAGGAAACTTTAGTGGTGGCAGGAGCATTGATTATGCCTCTAGCTGCCAAGATGGGCGTACCTATTTTACCTGTTGATTCAGAACATTCGGCCATATTTCAATGCTTGATGGGAGAATCTCACAATCCCATTGAAAAAGTCATTTTAACAGCTTCAGGTGGACCATTTCGGTCTTGGAAAAGGGAGCAATTAGCTAAAGTAACAAGGGAACAAGCTTTAAAGCACCCTAATTGGACGATGGGAGCTAAGATAACCATAGATTCAGCCAGTTTGATGAATAAAGGTTTGGAGGTCATAGAAGCTGCTTGGTTGTTTCAAGTAAAAGCAAGCCAGATTGATGTGGTTGTTCACCCACAATCCATCGTACATTCATTAGTTCAGTTTCAAGATGGATCGATTAAGGCGCAACTGGGTTTACCCGATATGAAATTACCGATTCAATTTGCCTTAGCTTACCCCAATAGATTGGAAGTAGATTTTCCTCGATTCAATTTTGCCGCTTATCCTAATTTGACATTTGAAGAACCAGATATGGCTACTTTTAGGAATTTAGGATTAGCATTTGAGGCTTTAGACAAAGGAGGTAATATGCCTTGTATATTGAATGCAGCCAATGAAATAGCCGTGACAGCATTTTTAGCAGATAAAATTGGCTTCTTGGAAATGTCTGATTTAATTTCCGAAACCATGGAACGTGGAACTTTTTTGGAGAATCCGACATTAGAAGACTACGTTCAAAGTGATCAATTAAGTAGAGAATTAGCTACCCAATGGGTGGTAAACAATAGTAAATAGCAATTAAAGCAAGATTATGGAAGGTTTGATTATGGCGGGGCAATTGATTTTAGGATTGTCCATTTTAGTAACATTGCACGAGTTTGGTCATTTCATTACAGCGAAATGGTTTAAAATGCGTGTCGAAAAATTTTATCTATTTTTTGATTTTCTTTTCCCGATTCCCTCCTTATTAAACTTTGCTTTATTCAAGAAGAAAATTGGAGATACTGAATATGGGTTAGGTTGGTTTCCATTAGGTGGATACGTATCTATAGCGGGAATGATTGATGAAACGCAGGATGCAGCCACCTTAGCCAAAGATCCTGAGCCTTGGGAATTTAGAGCTAAACCCGCTTGGCAACGTTTGATCGTGATGTTGGGGGGTGTAATTGTGAATGTCATCACAGGTGTTGTTATTTTCATTTCATTGACTTATTCCAATGGCAATAATTATATTTCCAAAGAGGAATTAAATAAAAATGGAATTGTTGCTCTGGATTTAGGAAAACATATAGGACTAAAAACGGGTGATAAAATTATCAAGGTGAATGGTGCCGACTACAAGCAATTATCAGATTTGCGTTCGTCGGATGTGTTATTAGGAGATAATTCGTATTACACTGTTTTACGTGATGGAAAAGAAGTAAATATTCAAATTCCAGCCAATTTTATTGGTCAATTGAGTGATAAAAAGTCGGCTTTTATTGAGCCCATGACAAAGTTTAAGGTCTTGGATGTGACGGCACCTAATCCTCCAAGTTTATTGGATAAATGGTTAGGTAAAGAATCTGAAGAGATGTTACCTGCTTTATCTGCAGGTTTAAAAGCAGGAGATTACATTACGGCGGTCAATCAAACTCCGATTAATTTTTACCACGAGATTCGCGAAGTATTAAGTAAAGAAGCAGGTAAACCTATTCGTTTAGCCATTCTTCGTAATGGAAAAGCTGATACGTTGGATATGGTGGTAGCTAAATCAGGACAAATTGGTTTTCAAGCAGATATTTTAATGAAAATGTCGCATGAAGATTACAGTTTTGGGCAATCTGTTGGAATTGGTTCTAAGCGCGCATTTTCAGTTATTACAGATAATGTTCGTGGATTCAAGAAAATTGCAACAGGAGATGTCTCTGCCTCTAAAGCATTAAGTGGCCCTATTGGGATTGCACAAATGTTTGGTGGTGTTTGGGATTGGACAAGATTCTGGATGTTAACTGGTTTGTTATCCATGGCCTTAGCCTTCTTTAATGTGTTGCCAATTCCTGCCTTAGATGGCGGACATGCTATTTTCTTGATTTATGAAATAATTACAGGAAAACCAGCGTCAGATAAGGTGATGGAACGTGCTCAGCAAATCGGTATGATTTTGTTGTTAGGATTAATGGCTTATACTTTTGGTAACGATATTTTTAAGTCTTTCTTTTAAACATTGAGAAAACAGCTTTTTTTCATTCTACTTTTCTTATTCTTATCTGTTGAAAGTATAGGAAGAAAGGAGCGGCATCCATTTCATACCAGTGTGACTGAATGTGTGTATAATGAAAAGGAAAAGTCGTGGGAAATAGCTATTCGCTTATTTCAAGATGATTTAGAGCAGGGACTCAGTAGCTTTCATGGCAAAAAGGTGAGTATTGAAAAAGCTTCAAACCTTGATGAGTTGTTAGAACCCTATATTCGAAAGCATTTTGGATTTCAGGTAAATAAGCAATTAATTACGCCTTATCGTTGGATTGGTTGGGAGCCAAATCCAGATGTAATTTGGGTATATGTAGAAATACCATCGGAACAGGATTTAGCTGGAGTTTTTGTTATGAATGATCTTTTGGTGGAACAATTCCCTGACCAAACAAATTTGCTACATTGCGCTAGAGGAGAAAAAAAGAAATCGTTTTTATTTCAAAAAAATCAAGTTCTCCATCAGATAGTTTGGTAAATTTTCTGCCATCTTGTCTTGTGGCATGAAATTTGTTTAAGCTCCGTACGTCTTTCAAGATTGGAGGGTAAGATTAAATAAATGTGTGTATGAATAATCCAAATGACCTTTTTAAGCATTTGAGCCTATCGGACATTTCCGATTTCGAAAATATTGAGTTGATTCCTATTGGAGCAGAAGGCTTGGAAAACAATGACAAAATGAGCGTTTTGTCAGATGAACTACCCATTCTACCAATTCGTAATATCGTTTTATTTCCAGGTATGGTGATTCCCATTACAGTAAGTCGCCAGAAATCCGTTCGATTAGTCAAAAAAGCTTACAAAGGAGATCGTACCATCGGGGTATTAGTACAAGCTAATAATTCGAAAGAAGAGCCTCAACCAGATGATTTATATAAAGTGGGAACCGTGGCACACATCGTTAAGATGTTTGTTTTGCCAGGAGGAAACACGACCATTATTGTTCAAGGACGGAAGCGTTTTGAGGTAAGGGAGTTCATTAAAACGGATCCGAACTTAATTGCGAAAGTGAATTATTTGGAGGATAATTTCCCTAAGAAGTTAAATAAAGAAAACAAGGCGCTGGTATCAACTTTAAAAGAATCAGCGCTTAAAATATTGAATTTGAATCCTGAGATTCCACGAGAGGCTCAGATTGCATTGGATAATATTGATTCGTCTGCTTTTTTAGTGCATTTTCTTTCCTCCAACATTAATGCGGAATTAAAGGATAAACAAGAATTATTAGAGACCTTGGATGGGATAGAGCAAGCTACTCATCTATTGGAATACATGATGAAGGAAATTCAGCATTTGGAGTTAAAGCGTGAGATACAAAGTAAAGCAAGCAGTGATATTGATCAGCAACAGCGCGACTATTACATTCGCCAGCAAATCAAAGTATTGCAAGAGGAGTTAGGGGTAGAGAGTCCAGAGCAAGAATTAGATGGACTTAGAGCTAAAGGGGCTAAGAAAAAATGGTCGAAAGAAGTCAATGATTTTTTCTTGAAAGAATTATCTAAGCTCCAAAGAACCAATGCTATGTCGGGTGAATATCCGATGTTGATGAATTTTGTGGAACTGTTGGTTGATTTACCTTGGTCTGAGTACACCAAAGATCATTTTGATTTGATTAAGGCTAAAAAAATACTGGATGCGGATCACTTTGGATTGGAAAAAGTCAAAGAGAGAATCATTGAATACCTGGCAGTATTGAAAATGAAGGGAGATATGAAAGCTCCTATTTTATGCTTATACGGCCCTCCTGGAGTAGGAAAGACTTCGTTGGGAAAAAGCGTTGCCAAGGCTTTAGGTAGAAAGTATGTTCGAATGGCCTTAGGTGGTTTACGTGACGAGGCGGAAATTCGGGGTCATAGAAAAACCTACATAGGCGCCATGCCAGGAAAGGTCATTCAAAATATAAAGAAGTCAGGTTCTTCCAATCCAGTTTTCATATTAGATGAAATAGATAAAGTAGGGTCTGACCATCGTGGTGACCCATCATCTGCATTATTGGAAGTATTGGATCCAGAACAAAATAATAGTTTTATGGATAATTACTTGGAGGTAGAGTTTGATTTATCTCGAGTGATGTTCATTGCTACTGCCAATAACCTTGATACGATTCACCCTGCCTTGCGTGATCGTATGGAGATCATTGAAGTAAGTGGTTATACCATGGAGGAAAAGGTACAAATTGCGAAAAAGCATTTGTTGCCGAAGCAAAAGAAAGAGCATGGTCTAGATAAGGCTGATTTTAGCATGACTGATGCTGCAATCCAGAAAGTAGTAGAGGGCTACACCCGTGAATCAGGAGTTAGAAAATTAGAGCAAGAACTGGGGAAAGTAGTGCGTAAAATCACTAAATCCATCGCCATAGGAGAAGAATATCCTCATAAACTACAAGCAACAGATGTCGTTCGATTGTTGGGCCAAGAAAATTTTGAAAACGATTCTTATGAAAGTAATGAGTATGCAGGTGTCGTGACAGGTTTAGCTTGGACACCGGTTGGGGGAGATATTTTATTCATTGAAACATTATTGAATCGCGGTAAAGGTCAATTGACTTTATCGGGTCAATTGGGAGATGTGATGAAGGAATCAGCCATGGCTGCATTGAGTTTTTTGAAAGCACATGCCGATTTATTGGAAATCGATTATCGAATTTTTGACCAGTATAATTTGCATATACACGTACCAGCTGGTGCAGTTCCTAAAGACGGACCTTCGGCGGGAATAACAATGTTAACTGCCATAGCTTCGGCTTTAACACAAAGGAGAGTGAAGCCAAATTTGGCTATGACAGGTGAAATAACTTTACGTGGGAAAGTACTTCCTGTGGGTGGAATTAAAGAAAAGATATTAGCTGCTAAGCGTGCTGGCATTAAGGAAATTATCTTGTGCCATAAGAATAAAAAAGATATTGAAGAGATTGAACCGAGGTATATTACGGATCTAAATTTCTATTATGTAGAGAATGCCATGGAGGTATTGACTTTGGCCTTATTACATGAGAAAGTAAAAAACCCGGTGAATTTTGTACTTCAGGATGAGGCTAAGCCTAATTCGTCTGTGGCGGTATAGGTGATTTCACCGATATCCAACGCATATTGAATGATGCGAATGGCTTCATCTTTGGAAAGAGGGCGGAGGCAATCGACTAGCGTTTGTAAGCTTAAAGAACCATGTTGGAGGTAATGTAAGATTAGTTTACGTTCACTTTCATGACTTTCAGGATAGGCCTTCCCCGTGGAGGCCTTTTTTTGTGCAATACAAGTATCACAGATTCCACATTTTTTATCCAAACTTTCTCCAAAATAGGCAACGAGCAAACGGGTTCGGCATATTTTTTTATCTCGAACATAATGTTCGACTGCCTTAATTTTGGTCTGGCTGCGGTCTTTCTTTTGGTGATATGAAGTCCAGTCAATAGGTAATTGAGATGCGGAGGCTCTCGGGCTGAGTAGCGTTAGTTTGGGTAATCCATTTTGCTTGTCGTAATCCAAAATTTCAAATTTTTCAAGTAAGGCTAAGCTACGTTCTACTTCTGCAATTGGAGCTTTGAATTGTTGTGCAATAGCTCCTTCTGAAACAGGGACAAATTGTTGGTAGAGATTTCCTCCAAACATGCGTAAAAGACATTTGATAAATGATTCAAAACGTTCATTGCGAATTTGGAAATCGTATAATTCTGTGGCTGAGACACTGAATTTAATTTTGGAGGGATTTTGGTAGGCATCGTTCAATAAAATTAAGCCTTCATTTTCCAGTATTTTTAGGGCAAAAAATGTTTCTGATGTAGGGAGCTTGAATCGATTGGCCATTTCAGACCATTCAAAATCATAGTGCATGAGTTCTCCACTACCTTCAGGGATTTGTAAATAATTACTGATAGCTTGGTAGACTTTCTTTAGCACTTCTGCCTCAGGATAGGATTTAGCCCATTGGGGATTTAGTTCAATGATATCTTTTTCTTCTACCAAAATAGCAGCATAGGCTTTCTTTTCATCCCGACCAGCCCGACCAGCCTCCTGATAATAAGCTTCTAATGAATCTGGCAAATCTAAGTGGACAACCAAGCGAACATCAGCTTTATCAATCCCCATTCCAAAGGCATTGGTGGCTACAATGGTCTGAATTTTACCCTCAATCCATGCTTTTTGTCTGGAATTTCTTTCCTTTGGGTCAAGGCCAGCATGATAAAAGGTAGTGGAGATGCCGTGTTGGAGGATTAGGTCAGAGATTTGCTGGGTCTTTTTTCTATTTCGAACATAAATAATGGATGATCCTGGAACGCGTTGAAGCATTTGGATTAGTTTTTTTTCTTTATTTTCTTCCCAGAGAACAGAATAAGAAAGGTTAGCCCGACTGAAGCTCTTCTGGAAGATCTGTGGCTTTTTGAACTCCAGCTTTTGGAGGATGTCAGCTTTGACTTCTGGATTTGCACTAGCAGTTAAAGCCATGCAAGGAGTATTGGGGAATAAGTTTTTGAAAGTTAGAATTTCCAAATAGGATGGGCGAAAATCATATCCCCATTGAGATATACAATGTGCTTCATCTACTGCGATGAGCGAAATATTCATTTGCTTAGCTCTTTCCAGAAATAACTCGGTTTTTAGTCTTTCTGGTGAAACATATAAAAACTTGATATTCCCATATATACAATTATCAAGTAGTATATCGATTTGTCTTGGATGCATGCCAGAATAGAGGGCTTCTGCTGCAATATTTCGTTGTTTCAATTGGCTTACTTGATCTTGCATTAATGCGATCAAAGGAGAAATAACGATGCATATGCCATCCATGGCCATAGCAGGAACTTGAAAGCAAATGGATTTACCTCCACCGGTAGGCAATAAAGCCAATGTGTCTTTTTTATCCAATATGGAATGGATGATCTCTTTTTGAAGTGGACGAAAAGAGTCGTAATTCCAATATTTTTTAAGAATGGCGTGAATATCCTGCATAGCTAATTCAAAGCTACCAAAAAATTAAGCAAGGAGTTCATGCGTAAAGTGGAGAAAATTTAAGGAACGAATAGAATTAATGAGCTCTTTATGGTGAAATTTTATACGATTCCAATTAAATTTAGAAATAAATATGTACGTATGTTGACAGAAAAGGACAAAATACAATTAAGCAAAAGAGGTATTAGTGAGCATGAAGTAAATCAACAAGTTGATTATTTTAAGCAAGGATTCCCTTGGATGCATTTAGATCGAGCTGCCAGTATAGGTAATGGAATTATTCATTTGTCAGAGGAGGATGTAGATCGTTACGTTAAAAGGTTTGAAGAAGCTAAAAAGACTTTATCCATTTTGAAAATGGTACCAGCTTCAGGTGCAGCAACTCGTATGTTTAAATCACTTTTCGAGCATTTGTCTGAATCGAAACCTAATAAAGAATCTTTGGCATTTTTTGATCGACTAAGTGAATTTGCTTTTGCTCCAGAATTAAAGAAATTGTTGCCAGAGTGGTCAACGGAGCAAGAAATATTGGAAAATTTGTTGCTAAGTAAGGGTTTAGACTATGGGTCCTTACCAAAAGGGTTATTGTCATTTCATTATTATGAAGATGGAGTAAGAACTCCCTTAGAAGAACACTTGGTGGAAGCTGTTGAGTATGCTTCGGATGGGAAAGATGCGTATTTGCATTTTACGGTTTCTCCAGAGCATCGTTCAAGATTTGATGCCTTAGTAAATCAAGTTCTACCCAAATTGGAGAAAAAGTATCAAGTGAAATTTCATATTAGTTTTTCGGAACAAAAACCTAGCACCGATACGGTTGCGGTAGATATGGATAATAATTTATTTCGTGAGGCGGATGGGTCAATGTTATTTCGACCAGCTGGACATGGGGCTTTATTAGAGAATTTAAATGATTTGGATGCAGATTTGATCTTTATTAAGAACATAGATAACGTGGTTCCAGATAAATTAAAAGATAGCACCATAGTATATAAGAAGGCTTTAGGAGGATTATTGGTGGAGATCTTGGATAAGATCAAAGCGTATGCTCGTGTTTTGAAAGGAGAAATTAGTGCTGCGACGCTGGAGGAAATGCAAGAATTTTCTAGTAAATATTTAGGCATTCAGCCAGGAAAAGCTTGGGTTGAGCATTCACAAGAGGAGAAGGTTGCCTTGTTCAAGAAGATTCTTAATCGCCCTACCCGTATTTGTGGAGTGGTAAAAAATACAGGAGAACCAGGAGGAGGACCATTTTGGTGCAAAGATCAAGAGGGGAATAGCACTTTGCAATTGGTTGAATCCGCACAAGTGGATATGTCTAATGAATTGCAAAAAGCGATTTTTACGGACTCTACTCACTTTAACCCAGTGGATTTGGTTTGTGCCACTAAAGATGTTGAAGGCAAATCGTTTGATTTGCTTCAATACCGCGACATGAGCACAGGATTTATCACGGAGAAAACAAAGGATGGAAAGAAGTTAAAAGCGCAAGAATTACCTGGATTATGGAATGGGGCTATGGCCAATTGGAATACCATATTTGTGGAGGTTCCATTGGACACTTTTAATCCAGTAAAAACGGTGAATGATTTATTGAGGCCAGCACATCAAAATTAGGCTACGTTTTGTTCCTGATTAAAAAGGCTTTAATTTTGCGCCCTTTGAAAGCGATCGATATTAAAGAAAGTATATAAATGCTTGATTACAAAAACCTTGCTTGGCGTCCAGGCAAGGTTTTTTTTGTCCAAAAACTTGGTCAAAATAATCAAGTTTTTCATCAGATTTTGAGTAGGAAAGGCTAATTTTGTGCTCTAGTTGGAAGTTACTTAGTTAATTAGAGTCAACCAGATTTGTCAACTCAGATTTGTCAACTTTCAAAAAGTTGACAAATCTAAGCGAGTTAGATTAGACCAATTGAATTAGGCCAATTTAAGAGAATCGCATTGGGCAGTAAGGCATTTGGGACCAATCGTTTTATGCTTACTAAGTGTAATCCAATTAAGTAGAAGTTCAAAGATTTAGAAACAGAATTAATATACTATGGCATTAGAACAAACTTGGCGTTGGTTCGGACCGAATGATCCAGTAAGCTTGTCGGATGTCCGACAAGCAGGTGCAACAGGCATCGTGAATGCATTGCATCAAATCCCCAATGGAGTAGTTTGGGATTTGGAAGATATTTTAGAAAGGAAGCAAATCATAGAAGCAGCAGGGCTAACATGGTCGGTTATTGAAAGCATTCCGGTACATGAGGATATCAAAACTCGTTCGGGCGACTTTAAAAAATACATAGAAAATTATAAGCAGTCGATTCGCAATTTATCCAAAGCGGGTTTGGATACGGTTTGTTATAATTTCATGCCTATTTTGGATTGGACAAGAACTGATTTAGATTTTGAATTGCCTGATGGTTCAAGGGCTTTGCGATTTGATGCGGCTGAATTTGCAGCCTTCGAATTGTTTTTATTGAAAAGACACGGTGCTGAAAACCATTATAGTTCAGATCAAATCCAAAGAGCCAAAACTTGGTTTGACCAGTCCAGCACTTCTCAAAGAGAGAAGTTGATTCGTAATGTTATAGCTGGATTACCAGGAAGTGAAGAAAGTTTCACTTTAGTTTCATTTCAGGAGGCCTTAGATACTTATGCACATGTAGGTGAGGCAGAGTTAAGGGAGCATTTGTATGAATTTATTCGAGAAATTACACCAGTAGCTGAAGAAGCAGGAGTAAATCTATCCATACATCCTGATGATCCTCCTTATCCAATTTTGGGTTTGCCACGTGTTGTTAGCACAGAATCTGATGCTAAACAATTATTGGCGGCTTATGAAAGTCCTAATAACGGCTTATGCTTCTGTACAGGCAGCTATGGAGTACGAGGAGATAATGATTTGGTAGGTATGGTGGAGCGATTGGGAGATCGTATTAATTTTATCCATTTGCGAGCAACTCGTCGTGATGAATATGGCAACTTCTATGAAGCGGACCATTTAGATGGAGATGTGGATATGTTTGGTGTAATGAAAGCCTTGGTGCTGGAGCAAAAAAGTCGAATTGAACAAGGGCGAAAAGATGTTAGAATGCCATTTAGACCAGATCACGGACATAAAATGTTGGATGATTTGCAAATAGGAAAAAAGACCAATCCAGGCTATACTGCTATTGGTCGATTAAGAGGATTAGCAGAACTGAGAGGACTAGAATTGGGAATCGAAGGATTTTTGAAATAAAATTCCAAAATGATGTTTTGAATTCTATTTCTAATTGCTAACTTTGCACCCCCGTTACTATGGCATTACTCTATCCAAATGAGTTTAAGCTATTTAAGGGGATAAAAAAGATTTAAAATTTAAACGGTAATTATTTAAAATGCCAACTATTCAGCAATTAGTGCGCAAGGGCCGTGAGCAAATGACTTGGAAATCTAAGTCACCTGCTTTGGATTCTTGTCCACAAAGAAGAGGAGTTTGTACACGTGTGTACACAACTACTCCAAAGAAACCAAACTCAGCTATGCGTAAGGTAGCTCGTGTTCGTTTAACCAACCAGAAAGAGGTGAATGCCTACATTCCAGGTGAGGGTCACAATTTGCAAGAGCACTCGATCGTATTGATCCGTGGTGGTCGTGTGAAAGACTTACCAGGTGTACGTTATCACATCATTCGTGGAGCATTGGACACAGCCGGTGTATCTGGTCGTTTACAATCTCGTTCTAAGTATGGTGCCAAGCGTCCTAAACCAGGGCAAGCAGCAGCTCCAGCTAAGAAGAAGTAACATTTTTTAACACAAAGATCCAGTATGCCTCGGTGAAGGCAGAAGGTTGGGTCGACATTAAACATTAACACCATGAGAAAGGCGAAACCAAAAAAGCGCTATTTATTGCCAGACCCTAAATTTAGGGATGTATTAGTAACTAAGTTTGTAAACAACTTGATGTATGACGGTAAAAAATCAGTGGCATTCACTATTTTTTACGATGCTTTAGATAAAGTAGAAGAGCGTACTAAGGAGAATGGATTAGAAACTTGGAAAAAAGCATTAAACAATGTAATGCCATCTGTAGAAGTAAAGAGCCGCCGTGTAGGTGGAGCTAACTTCCAGGTTCCAACGGAAGTGCGAGCTGAACGTAAAGTTGCGTTAGGAATGAAGTGGTTGATTGGTTATGCAAGGAAAAGAGGTGACAAAACAATGATGGATCGCTTAGCGAATGAAATCATTGCTGCATCAAAAGGTGAGGGAGCTGCTGTGAAGAAGAAGGATGATACACACCGTATGGCGGAAGCGAACAAAGCGTTCTCACACTTCCGTTTTTAATAAATGAATTTTTGGAAGGGCCAACCGAAAGGTTGGCCTTTTTTATTTGAGCTGATTTTTATCACAATTGGAGAATTTGGCAAATCTTGATAAAATGTTTAGCTTTGGTCAGTTCCAATTTAATACCCATTGACAAATGATTTCTAAGAAGGCAAAGTATGCTTTGAAGGCGTTGAAAGTGTTAGCTCAGGCTTATGAAAAAGGCCCTTTGTTGATCTCTCACATTGCAGAATCAGAGAACATTCCTAAAAAGTTTTTAGAAGCCATTCTATTGGAGTTAAGGAATCATGGTATTCTTCAAAGTCAAAAAGGCAAAGGGGGAGGTTATTACCTACGTATTCCGCCTAGTCAGGTGACCTTTGCTAAAATCATTCGTATTGTGGATGGGCCAATTGCTCCGGCTCTTTGTGTTTCCTTGCATTTTTATGGCAAATGCGACGATTGTGCCAATGAGGAAACGTGTAAGTTACGTTCGGTATTGGCTAAATGGCGTGATGCCAATTTATCTGTATTGGAAAAAACTACTTTAGAGGAGCTAATCTAGTCTACTCGTATAAGTGATCTAAGTTTTTCTCTTTCACCTCTTCGGTATCTAGTTCAAGGAATTCCTCCCAGAATGGATTGTTGGGAACAGCTGCTTTGCAGATGATCGGAGTCTTCTTGATGGGGTGAATGAAATATAATCGACGGGCATGCAGGTTAATGCTTCCATCTGGGTTTGGACGGTCGTATCCATATTTAAGATCTCCACGAATAGGGCAGCCCAATGTGGCGAGTTGTACTCGAATTTGATGAGGTCTACCGGTAATTGGTTCTACTTCAATCAAATAATGCAAATTAATCTTTCCTAGTAATTTATAGTTTAATTCGGCTTTTAGTGCTTTATCTTCTGGGTAATCATAGGCCGTAGTGGTATTTTTGGCTTCATTTTTTACTAGCCAATGTGTTAGCTTACCTTTAGTAGGATCGGGTTTTCTACGGGTAACAGCCCAATAGGTTTTTTGGATTTCCCTTTTGCGGAATAGCTCCATCATGCGTTCCAAAGCCTTGGAAGTTCGAGCAAATACCACCAAACCACTTACAGGGCGGTCTAAACGGTGTACAGGATGCAAGAATACAGCACCTGGTTTTTGGTATTTTTCCTTGATGTAATCTTTCAATACATCCGTCAATGTACGGTCGCCAGTACTATCTCCTTGGACAAGTATTCCTGCCCTTTTATTAACAATTAGCAGGTGATTGTCCTCGTATATGATGTGGTAGTCTTTCATTTTAATCCTTCTACAAGGTCTGAAGGGGTTCAGTCTTGAGATGACAAAGGTAGGACTATTTTGTTAAATCCTTTTTAATTTTTGAATGGTCAAAAAAAAATCAACATTTTTTCTCTTTGATATTCAGCGAATTAGTAATAAATCTCAATTTTTTTTGTGTAATGATTTGGAATAAGGAAAATAAACCTACATCTTTGCACTCCGATTTAGCGACTACAACGGCAGTCGTTCGAAG
>NZ_SEWX01000024.1 GCF_004307455.1 Aquirufa nivalisilvae | reverse complement strand
CAGTCCTCAAACGATTACCGTAACAGCGAAAGATGCTCAAGGAAATACGGCAACAGGGTATACAGGCTCACATAATATTACCTTCTCAGGAGCGAATAGTTCAAGTAGTCCAGTGACAGTACCAACGGTTGGCGGTACAGATTTTGGTACAGCAACTAGTTTAAGCTTCACGAATGGAGTAGCGACGGCATCAATGATATTGTACAAATCAGAGCTAGCGACCATAGCAGCTACGGATGGAACGATTGTTGCAGCTGGATCAGATCGTTTATCAGTAACCGCCTCAGAATCGAGCTTCAGTAAATTGGTGGTAAGCTTAACGAGTCCACAGATTAATGGTACTGCCTTTACAGGGACCAATACCTTGACAGCGCAAGATGCTTATGGTAATACAGTAACTAGTTTCAATGCATCAGGAACGAATGTAACAGTAACAAGTACGTTAACAGGAACGATTAGTGGTTTAGGAAGTGGAGTTGATAACGTATTGAACCAAGCAG
>NZ_SEWX01000023.1 GCF_004307455.1 Aquirufa nivalisilvae | reverse complement strand
CAAGATGCTTATGGTAATACAGTAACTAGTTTCAATGCATCAGGAACGAATGTAACAGTAACAAGTACGTTAACAGGAACGATTAGTGGTTTAGGAAGTGGAGTTGATAACGTATTGAACCAAGCAGGTGATTTTAGTAGTGGAGTAGCGAACTTAACGAGCTTAGGCTTGAAGTTTACTGGCACATCTGGTTCAGGCACCTTTACCTTTACCCCAGCATCTGGAACAGCAGCTACTAGCTCAAGCATTACCGTAAGTCCAGGAGCTGCAACGAAGTTTATCGTAACAGGAACTGGAACTCAAACAGCAGGAGGCAGTCAGACCGTAACTCTAACAGCTAAAGATGCGAGTGGCAATACAGCGACAGGATATACAGGAGATAAGTCGATTGTATTCTCAGGAGCGAATAGTTCAACAAACCCAAGCACGGCAGCAACAGCAAGTGATAAAGTAAGTGCAGATATTAACTTTGGTACAGCTACAGTAGTTACTTTCAGTAATGGAG
>NZ_SEWX01000022.1 GCF_004307455.1 Aquirufa nivalisilvae | reverse complement strand
GCGGCTACGGTTGGGTTTGTCACAGGACTTGATGATGCCGTCGCTCCACTGAATGTGATATTTTTTGCTCCTGTATATGTTGTTGCCGTATTGCCACTCGCATCTTGTGCGGTAATAGTTACTGTTTGAGGGCTCCCTGCTGTTTGAGTTCCTGTTCCTGTAACGACTAATTTAGTCGCTGTTCCTGGATTGACCGTTACACTTGAACTAGTAATAGCTGTTCCTGATACTGGAGTAAAGGTAAATGTACCTGCACCTGTGGTTCCTGTAAATGTTAAACCTAAACTAGTCAAGTTGGCTACTCCACTTGTAAAGTCGCCTGCACTACTTAATTTATTCGTTCCTGATAATCCAGTGATTGCTCCTGTTAAGGTTGTTGTTACTGTAATGTTATTTCCTGCAGCACTAAATCCTGTAGCTGTGTTACCATAAGCATCCAAGGCTGTTAAGGTATTTGTTCCTGTAAAGGCTGTGCCATTAATCTGTGGACTCGTTAAGCTCACCGCCAACTTCGTCATCGT
>NZ_SEWX01000021.1 GCF_004307455.1 Aquirufa nivalisilvae | reverse complement strand
CGGTGACTACTAATTTCGTCGCTGCTCCTGAATTGACAGTAACACTAGAGCTAGTAGCTGCCGTTCCTGATGCTGGAGTGAAAGTGAACGTTCCTGCTCCTGAAGTTCCTGTGAATTTCAAGCCTAAACTCGTTAAGTTTGCTACTCCACTAACAAAATCACCCGCTTGGTTCAATACATTATTAACTCCACTTCCTAAACCACTTACCGTTCCTGTTAAACTTGTCGTAACTGTTACATTATTTGTATTAGCTGCAAAAGTTGTTACCGTATTGCCATAAGCATCTTGGGCTGTTAAGGTATTGGTTCCTGTAAAGGCTGTGCCATTAATCTGAGGACTCGTTAAGCTCACTGCCAACTTCGTCATCGTAGATGGACTCACTGTTACGTTCAATGTTCCTCCTGTATTCGAGTTGATCGTTCCATCAGTCGCATTCACTGTGGCCGATTCTGCTTTGTACAAGACCATCGATCCTGTAGCCACACCTGCTGTAAAGGTCAAGCTAGTTGCTGTACCAAAGTTCGTAGCGG
>NZ_SEWX01000020.1 GCF_004307455.1 Aquirufa nivalisilvae | reverse complement strand
TGTGAATGCCTGAATGACGTTGACCGTTTTGTGTCACTTATACTTGATTCATATTCAAGTATTTTAGGTGTTTAGCTTATAGCTTGATTTAAATTTAGTAGTTTTTTTTCAAATGCAATAGGAGACATTTTATTTAACTCAATATGCGGCTTTTCTAGATTATAAAGTGATACCGCACGGTCAACCTCCTTGACCAGCATTTCGAAGTTATTGATTTTACGATGCCGTAAATAATTGTTTTTAATAATGCCATTGATGCGTTCTGCTTTCCCATTTTCCCAGGGATATTTGCACATGCTATTCTTGATCCCATATTTTTGAGTCACGCGTAAAAATTCTCTGGCATAATATTGACCTCCTCCGTCGGAATGAAGTATTAAATCATCAAATCGCCTCTGTTTTCTAAGCTTGATGGCCATTTGTAAGGCTGGAATGGTCGTGTGAGTAGTCAATAGTCTTTTAGAGGTGTGATGACCCACTATATGACGTGTATAGGCATCTATGATAAAAGTAAGGTAATAATAGATCCCATTGACTTGATAATAACTAATGTCGCTCTGCCAATATTGGTCTA
>NZ_SEWX01000005.1 GCF_004307455.1 Aquirufa nivalisilvae | reverse complement strand
TGTCTCCTATTGCATTTGAAAAAAAACTACTAAATTTAAATCAAGCTATAAGCTAAACACCTAAAATACTTGAATATGAATCAAGTATAAGTGACACAAAACGGTCAACGTCATTCAGGCATTCACAATTTATAATTTATAATTCACAATTTACAATTCCCTCCGTGCGCTTACTTTTCCTCCTTATCTTTTTTCCTTTCATTCAAATCAATGCCCAGGCCTTGATTAGTCAAGCTGATTTTCAATACTTGAAAGAATTGACCAAAGCAGTCATTGATAGTTCAAGGATTTTAGCCAATCAGCGGATTTCGTCGGATTTTGGATCCAATCAAACAGGAGGGACCTTGATTCGGCCGGGTGCTAGGACTTCTTATCCTGCTTTCTGGATTCGGGATTATGCGATGTCAATTGGAACCAATATGATTTCTTTAGAAGAGCAAAAACACATGTTATTATTAACAGCCACCACACAAAATGATGAAACTAGAAAGACAAAATATGGTTCTGTAATTCCTAAAGGAGCCATTGCCGATCACATTAGGATTGATGATGCTAAACCCATTTATTTTCCTGGAACTTATTCTGCTGAAAATCAGGGAGAAACAAGATGGGGTTTTCAACCTCCTTTAGATGATATGTATTATTTTATACATATGGCCTATGGATATGTGAAACAAAGTAAAGATGTTTCAATACTAGATCAACCTATCAGAGGAATCAGCTTGTTTCAACGTTTAATGTTAGCATTCAACGCTGTACCCATTAATCCAACCAATCAATTAGTTCAGGTAGAAGAAAGCAATCGGGGAGTTGATTTTGGTTTCCGAGATGCCATACATATCACGGGGGATTTATGTTTTACTTCTTTATTAAGGTATCAGGCCTTACAACAATTAGCAGAATTGTACCAAATGAGAGGCAATTCATTGAAATATCATCGCATGAAGTTGAGCGCAAGAAATTTGAAGCAACAAATTGTACGAGTATTTCAAGATTCCAGGGGTATGTTGAAAGCCTCAACGGGTAAAAGTGCTCAAGCAGATGTTTGGAGTACTGTTTGGGCCGTATATTTAGGAGTGTTAGTGGGAGAGGATGCAAAGAAGGCTTCTAGAACGCTAAGTCAAGCTTATTCGAAAAATGGATTAGCTTACCGAGGAGCAGTGAGGCATGTCTTGAAATCGGACGACTTTAGTGAAAATAGTGCTTGGGAAGGAAGTTTAGTGAAAAAGGATACTTATCAAAATGGGGCATTTTGGTCGACCGCCACAGGATGGGTGGCTTATACCTTGTCGTTGACTCAAATGTCTCAAGCAAAACAGCTTATTGGCGAGTTTATTCAAGATTTAAAGCAGGGGGATTTTAGAAAAGGAAAGGATTATGGTGCTCCATGGGAGTGTTTTACGAGTACGAGCCAACAAAACCCTGTTTACATGACCTCAGTCTCAGTTCCTTATCAGGTTTTGCAAAAAATGAATTCAAAATAAAGGATAAGCCTACAAGTCAAGGTAGGATTAAAAATAGTTTAAATTGAATTGTTCAAATGTAAAATTGTTATAGCTTTGAAGATTGAATTGCCATGTAGGATTTGACAATTCTTAATACCTTATAAAATTAGACCTATGAAACTAAAAAAATCCGATGCTTCCAGAAGGGAGTTTATTAAATCTGCCAGTTTAGCCTCTGCTGGTTTTATGATTGTTCCTCGCCACGTATTAGGCGGAAAAGGCTTTACAGCTCCTAGTGATAAAATTGTTGTTGCCGGTATCGGAGTAGGAGGAAAAGGAAAATCAGATTTACGTTACTTTGCTCAAAGCGGTAAAGCTGATATTGGTTTTCTTTGTGATGTAGATGATCGTCAGGCTAAGGATTCAGTTGAAGCATATCCAAAAGCAAAATATTATAAGGATTGGCGTGTTATGTTAGAAAAAGAGTCAAAGAGTTTTGATGCAGTTTCTGTATCTACTCCTGACCATAACCACGCGATTCAGGCTATGGCCGCTATGCAATTAGGCAAGCACGTTTACGTGCAAAAGCCAATGACGCATGATATTTTTGAAGCAAGAGCCTTAACTCAGGCTGCTAAAAAATACAAAGTAGTAACTCAAATGGGTAACCAAGGTTCTTCTGGTGACGGTGTACGTCAGTTAGTTGAATGGTTTGATGCAGGTATTATCGGTGACGTTCATACGGTACAAATCTGGACAAATCGCCCAATATGGCCACAAGGTATACCTTGGCCAAGCACTAAGCCAGCAGTTCCACAAGGTTTGGATTGGGATTTATGGTTAGGTACTGCTCCTTACAAAGATTATGTAGATAACTTGATTCCAGGAAGCTGGAGAGGATGGTGGGATTATGGTACTGGTGCTTTAGGAGATTTGGGTTGCCATTTAATGGAAGCTCCTTTCCGCGTATTGAATCTTAAATATGCATCGGATGTACAAGCTTCTGTAAGTAGTGTATTTACTGCTTTCGGAAAGCGTGGATTCTTCCCAGATAGTTGTCCTCCTTCTAGTCATGCTACCTTAACATTCCCTAAAACAGATCGTACACAAGGTCCTATCACCATGCACTGGATGGATGGTGGTATTAAGCCAGAAAGACCAGAAGAATTAGGTCCAGATGAAATGTTTGGAGATGGTAATTCAGGTATCTTGTTTATTGGAACCAAAGGTAAAATGATGGCAAGCGAATATGCAGCTAATCCTCGTTTATTGCCATTGTCTAGAAATGAAGAAGTTAAAGTACCTCGTAAATTAGAACGTGTACCAGGTAGTGCAGATGGTCATTATGCCCAGTGGGTAGAAGGATGTATTGCAGGATATGGTAAAAAACAATTGAGTTCACCATTTGAGATGGCTGGTCCTTTGACTGAAGCTATTTTGATGGCGAATTTAGCTATTCGTGTTGCTGATATTCCTGTACCTAGAAAAACAGGTAACGGAATGCATTATCCAGGTTCTAACACGAAGTTGCTTTGGGATAATCAAAACATGCGCGTAACGAACTACGATGCTGCCAACGCCTTTGTCAAGAGAACTTACCGCGAAGGCTGGACATTAGGAAACTAAAACCTAATAAGATGGATCCTGCCTCAGGGTCCATCTTTTTTTTACCCAACATTGAATTCGATTGATATTACCCTCAACTACATTGAACAAAAATATTTAGATCATGTCCTTTAAAATTAGATTCGGGATATTAGGTATTGTTTTAGCGATCATTGCATTTAGCGCATTTCAGCCCTCTACGTCTCCCTATTTACAAATCAGAAAGAAATCGACCATATCTTTGATTGGTAATAACTTAGGTTCAAGAATGATCAATTTTGATCATTTTGAAACGGAATTACACCTGAGATATCCCGATAGTTTACTGACAGTAAGGAATCTTTGCGATGGAGGAGATACTCCTGGTTTTAGACCTCATTCTTCCAGAAATGATCCTTGGGTTTTCCCAGGAGCAGAAAAATTTCAATTGGAATTTGCTAAAAATTCAGGGAGTGAAGGTCACTTAGAAAAACATGATGTGTGGTTAAGTCGACTGAAAACAGATATTGTCGTTGCATTTTTCGGATATCCTGAATCGACAGAAGGTCCTGCTCGAGTAGCTAATTTCAAAGCGGAATTGACCGCCTTCATTAAACATACACAAAATCAAAAATACAATGGGTTGAGTGCTCCTCAATTGGCATTGGTCTCGCCAATTGCCTTTGAAGACATTAGTAATTTGAGGGATTTGCCCAATGGAAAGAAAGAAAATGAGCGTTTGGCATTGTATACTCAGGCCATGAAAGAAGTGGCTGAGCAAAACAACGTCTTGTTTCTAGATGCATTTGAGATATCAAAAAAATGGTATGAGGAAAGTAAAGAACCATTGACGATTGATGGTCTTCAATTAAATGATGCTGGTTACCAGCGTTTATCTTTATTTCTATCCGATAAATTATTTGGTAAAAAAGCGACAGAAGTAGAATCTCGTAGAGCGATGGTTCAAGCTGCTGTAGACGAGAAAAACTGGATGTGGCATAATGATTTCAAAATCCCTAATGGAGTACACGTATATGGAAGACGTTACAATCCTTTTGGACCAGATAATTACCCAGCTGAGATTGAGAAAATTCGTCAAATGACTCAAGTTCGTCAGAATGCTATTTGGTTAGCTGCTCGCGAAGGTAAAGTCTTGGATATTGATGCAGAAGACAAAAAAACAAGAACATTGCCAGCTGTTACGACCAATTACAATCCAGAAAAAAATGGAAGTTTACGTTATTTATATGGCGAAGAGGCATTAAAGTCAATTCAGGTTCCAGCAGGCTATAAATTAGAATTATTTGCATCCGAGGAGCAGTTTCCAAATTTAGCTAAGCCTTCGCAAATGACATTTGACAATAAAGGTCGTCTTTGGGTAGCGGCTATGCCAACATATCCTCATTATAAACCAGGAGATCCCAAGCCAAACGATAAGCTTTTGATATATGAAGATACCAATGCTGATGGGAAGGCCGATCGTGAAATCGTTTTTGCAGATCATTTACAGTTGCCCGTAGGTTTTGAAATTACGCAAGAAGGAGTTTTTGTAAGCCAAGGAACGAATTTGGTATTATTAAAAGATACCAACGGAGATGATAAGGCGGATAGTAAAGAAATCATATACAGTGGGTTTGACGACCATGATTCTCACCATGAAATCCATGCCTTTGTTTCAGATGAATCAGGTGCGATTTACATGGGTGAAGGAGTATTTTTACATACGAATGTAGAGACACCTTACGGAACAGTACGTGGAACCAATGGAGGATTCTATCGCTTTAATCCAACTCGCAGGCATTTAGAAAGAGTCGCTCAATTGTCAATACCAAATCCATGGGGTATCGCATTTGACCGCTGGGGACAGAATTTCTTTGCTGAGACCTCTGGCCCAGATGTTCGTTGGATGATGCCTGGAAGTGTTTTGAACCGTTATGGTGAAGCTAATCATAAATCCTATAACTTGATTGAAGAAGCACATCGCGTTAGACCTACTTCTGGTTTGGAATTTATCTCTAGTAGACATTTTCCTGACGAAGTTCAAGGAGATATGCTGATTAACAATACCATTGGATTTTTAGGTATGAAGCAACATCAAATCTGGGATGATGGTACAGGATATAAGTCCAAACACCGAGTAGATTTGGTGAAAAGTGAAGATCGTAATTTCCGACCAGTGGATATGGAATTCGCTCCAGATGGGTCATTGTATTTCATTGACTGGCACAATATTCTGATTGGTCATATGCAACATAATGCCCGTGATCCATTAAGAGATCATACACATGGCCGTATTTATCGGATAACTTATCCATCTCGTCCATTGGTGAAACCTGCCAAGGTTTTTGGTGCTTCCATCGATGAATTATTAGAGAATTTGAAATTGCCAGAATATAGAACCAGGTATAGAACTCGTCGTGAATTAAGAGGTCGTAATGCGGCAGATGTCATTGCAAAGACCAAGGCTTGGGTGGCAAAATTGGACAAAAATGACCCTAATTATGAGCATCATGCGCTTGAGGCACTTTGGGTTACATGGGGTATGAATAAAATTGATCAGGTTTTGTTAGGTCAATTGTTGAAGGCGAAAGATTACCATGTTCGTGCTGCAGCGGTACGTGCAGTTCGGTATAATGGACATCAATTGCCTAATCAAGCGGCTTTATTAACTCAAGCTGCTCAAGATAAGCACGGTCGAGTAAGATTAGAAGCTATTGTTGCCGCATCTTGGATTGGACCAGAAAAAGGTTTGCCCATTTTAGCTCTTGCTAAAACGAAACCTTTAGATGATTGGATGATACATACCTATGAGACAGCATTTGCGCATTTGAATGGAAGAGGAGTAGAGCGCAAGAAAGAAGTTTATGGAGCTACAAATCTGAAAGGACAAGATTTAGAGTCTTACAATGCTGGTGGAGCTTTGTTTGGAAAAGAAGGCTATTGTGGTACATGCCATCAATTGGACGGTAAAGGCCTTACAGCTTCCGGTTTTCCTCCATTATCGGGCTCTAAATGGGTGACAGGGAATCAAGACCGATTAATTAAATTGGTCTTAAAAGGCTTAATGGGGCCCATGACAGTTAATGGTGTCAAATATTCAGGGCAAGTACCCATGACTCCATTTGGAGGCCTGATGAATGATAAAGATGTGGCGGATGTATTGACATATATACGAAATGCATTTGGAAATAAAGGTTCATTAATAAGCCCACAAAAGGTTAAAGAAGTTCGAGCGAATGTGCTAGGTAAGAAAGATTTTTATCAGGTTGATAAGCTTCTTTCAGAGCATCCAATGGAAGATTAGGTATTTTATCTACAAAAACAGCCTCATTATGAGGCTGTTTTTTGTTATTTTAAGTATATTTTTCATTTCTTGGACTTTATAATTGGTTAACTCTACTCTCAATATATAAGTGAACTATGAGCTTTGTCTTCTAGTTTTTGATGACTTATGGAAAAAATTACCATAAACTATTACCTGTATTTTTTAGGTTTTTTATTTTTTGCTTTTGGAGCCAGCTTGATGTTGAAAAAAGGATTGTTGGCAACTCGACTTTTGGGGTTCCAGTTCTTGCAGTTAGGTATTCAGCTCTATTGTAGTTACTACATTCAAGTACCAATTATTTTTGAACATCCTAATTACTTTAGGATCATATCTCCTCTATTTTATCTTATAGGGCCTTTGTCGTACCTCTTCCAACATTTTTTATTATATCCAGAAAGAAAATTTAAGCGGGTGTATTTTTTACATTTTTTGCCTTTTGCGTTTCATTTTCTCGAGTTTGTTCCTTTGTACCTAAGCCCAGAATCAATCAAACTAGCTGAAATTAGTGAGGTAGTGAAGGAAAGTACATTTAATACCCATTATTCCAATTTTGGACTGATCTCCATGAGCACGCATATTTATTTAAAAGGCTTATCCTATATAGCGTATATGATTTGGACAGCCTACGAACTATTTGCTTATTATCAGTCGGTCTCAAAATCATTCTTATTAAAGAATCGCCTCATTGTATTTTGGTTAACTGGTGACTTAGTTCTTAAAATTATTGTTTTGGGATGTCATATTGCCTTTAATATCATTTATCATGATCATATTCAAACAGTAGCAAGAGATTTTCTATATGCAGGTGAATTTGCAATTATGGCTTTATTCTTGTTTTTGAACCCTCGCTTATTGGATGGACCTTACTTAAAAGGCCTAGTTTTTCAGCATTCTCACCGAGAAATTCAGGAAAAAGTGGATGCACCTATGTACTTTGATGCGGAAAAGTCTAGAATCAATGTAAAGAATAAATCAATTTTGGAAAAATTAGATCGATATTTTGAATCAGAGTTTATTTTTTTAAAACCAAACATTTCTTTAAATCTAGTTGCTCAAAGTTTGAAAATTAAACCAAGATTGATACGTATATCCCTTCAAGAAGAGCTTGATTTTTCCTTTACAGACTATGTAAATTCCTGGAGAATTCAATATGCGGAGGAGCAATGTCGCGATAATCCTCGCTGGAAATCGTACAAAATCGAGGTTATAGCCACAGAATCGGGCTTTGGTACCCGTCAGAGTTTTAATGCAGCCGTTAAGAAGTTGAAAGGTGTTTCACCTGGTCAGTACTTTGCGAAGTACTTGAATTGATGTTCTCTTGTTTAAATTTCAATAAAAATTTTAACGAAAGAATTGTTCTCTTTTTTAAATTCGTAAAGATTATTTTGGGGTTAATTTTTCTTTACATGTACTCGAAATTTTATTTTTGTGTTTGTAAATTATTAGTGTACCTTTGAAGTGTTATAAAGATGAAAGATATCTGAAGATGGTAAGTGTGGTTCCTTTAGATTTTTCTTATAACCTCGGAATATGATATAATTTAGAACACGGAGTAATGTAAATCCAAGATTCAATGAATCTTGGATTTTTTTTTGCCCAGAATTTGGATGATTATTTTAATTCGAGTGTGCGTAAGCGAGCATCTACTTGAATAGCTTGTTTAAGCGCATACAATTGATTTTTGGATGAGCTTGTTTCTGAATCAAGGTTCCATAAGTAGATGGCATAAATACCCTCTTGTATTGATTCATGGTTGATTTTAATCGAGCCATAATTTGCTCGATAGTTTTCCAAGCTTAGAAAGTTCTTTTTGCCATTTAATGCAAATTGAATGGGTAATATGTAGCAATTAGGTTTTTTATCTTGTGATTTGAGAATAAGAAACCATTGTTTCTTGAAATTGGTCGAAAACGGGAAATGTTGGAATTCTAACCAATAATAATGATTGAGCCAGGTAGCATGTTTTTGCTGCATAACTTCCTTATATTCTTTCGCTTGAAAAATCAATGTTTCAGGAGCCAAAGAAATTGTAGAATGACCATCAAATGGATTATTCCATGGGTAATTCATGGAATAGATTTTATTGTTTTCTGCTTTTTGAAATATTGGTTTAGCATTCCATAAGTAGCCAGAACTTACAGATAAGATACTTCCATTATTTTGCCAATTAATTCGATCAGCCACAAAGCTCATTTTTTGATACTGTTGTGCAATGGTATGATTATAATAGGATAAGCAATAAAAGGAAATGCTATATATCAGTGTGCCTATTAAAAGGAATGGATGAATTTGTTTGCTTGTGTGTGGAAGCAAATGCAAATAAACGATGATGATGGAAAGGGCTGCATATAGTTGGAACCTACTATAAATGGTATAGCTTTCTGCCGAACGAACTAAGGCTATTAATCCTGCTGAAAATAAGATGAAGGATAGTATACCTAAATATGTCCCTTGACTTTTGTTTTTAAAATTGAATTTCCAATGATCTAAACTATAGTATATAAATAAGCTAACAACCCAGAAACCTATAAACCAAGATAAGATTAGGCCAATTTTGGGGAATTCCATAGCACTTGCACCAATAAACCCAAGGAATGAAAATATGATATGGTTTAAATTCCAATGAAACTTGGCAGCTTGTCCCATCTGATAAATTTGCAAATAGCAGGCAAAGAAAATGACTAAACTAATGCCAATGATTAGTGCATTTTTCCAGTTTTTTTGCAATAAATAAACATAAGCAAGGGCTATAAATACAATAAAGCCATTTCCAAAAGTAAAGGAAGCTAAGAAGGCTAATAGGATAGCCCAAGCTAAAGCAAATGGTCTATTTTCAGTAATAATCAATAGGCTAGCAAGTAGAAATAAGGTTACATGGCCATGTTGAAGTCCTGTGATTGCCCAATTAGAAACTTCATGATATTGGGGCTGCAACCAAAGGAATGCCACTGGAACAAAATAGACAAGAGCTAACTGCTGCCTTTTAAATAAGCGAAAGAGCAGATATAAAATGAATATCAGCTCGGCTAATGTGATCAAAATAAGGTGCTGAAAATTAACTTGGCCAAATAGTAAATAGTCGAGCCAGGTAATTAGTCTTGGTATGACAATCGAGTGATCATTATCAACCCTGAATAATGCTTGAAAAAAATGTGACCAATTCCATGGCGACATTTGCGTACTATTAACGAACTCCAACAGCGTTACATCATCTTGAAAAGGGAAATCCAAGCTGAAATAATGAATGTAAAACACAAATATTCCAATCAAAGACAATATGACTATGGCTGAAATATAGGTAAGAGCTTTGGGCATAGGTCAAAATAATCTTCAAATTTAGCTAAAATTTAAGGAATAGATTCGCTGGAAATTTTGGCTTATTTCAGCTAGTATGCATTCGTTCTGATTTTTTAGTTTTATTTTTGAAGACCTATACTGAGCTGAAAGAAATTTTCAGTTCATTTAAACCTATTTAAATATTATAAATCATGTTTCATCGAGTGACCTATGCGATAGGTTCATGGGCGTATTTTGTCAGCCTAAGTGTACGTATTCTTTTTAAACGAATTCTTCATCGTAATAAAGTTCATATTGGAATCCTCATGGATGGGGATTTGGGCGATATGGTGGCTTCAGAGCCAATTCTGGGGGCTTTACAACAAAAATTTGGCAATGTTGCCATCTATTGGATTACAGAAAAACGATATTTTCCTCTCTTTAATCATCATCCATTAATCACGGAAATGCTGGATGAGCATAGTTTATTGGTAGCCCGTTTTTTATTGGCATGGAATCCTTTTAACTATTTTTATTTCTTACAATTAAGTGATTTTAGAACGGATCCAGTATTTCATGTTTCATTGAAAAATACCCAAGCTGATAAATTAGGGATAAGCTTAAAAAATTACTACAATCATTTTAATTTATTGGAAATATCATCTCAACTGGCTGATTTGGGGATGATGAAAGGGCAACCTCAATTATATGTAGATAATAAGCCTCTTTCATTTGATATTCAAAAACCATATTGGGTGGTACATTGTAAATCCAATGCTGGATTAAGAGATTGGAAGGATGAGTACTGGAATAAGTTAATTATTGATGCCATTGAAAAATGGGGAGTACAAGTAATCGAAATTGGGATGAAGAATCCATTGAAACTAGAGCATCCGAATTTTAAATCCCTTGTGGGTCAATGTAATTTAATGGAAACCATGAAACTGATACAAGGAGCATCCTTTTTCATCGGTTTAGATTCTGGGCCAACTCATATGGCGAATGCATTTCAAATTCCAGGATTGGTGATTTGTGGGGAATTTACTTACTTTAAAAAATATATGTCTTATTCTGGATTTTATCAGGAAAGTAAGCAAACGAAAGTCATGTTTAACCCAGATGGTAAAGCCGAAGGATTAGCTTTTGATGAAGTGTGGCAGCAATTAGTTGCCTTGCAAGAAAATAAATAGCCTATGCTATTTCTGATTACATTGGGTGCCATAGTGTCTTTGGTTTTAGCTATGACTTGGCTAAAATTACCCCCTTTTGTAGCATTTGTTGGTATCAGTATTCTTGCTGGCTTAGCCTTTCAATTGAGCCCAGAGCTTATTTTTAAAGCCATCCAAGATGGGATGGGTAGTACTTTAGGGTCAATAGCAGGTATCTTAGCTTTTGGTTCAATATTGGGGAAATGGGTCGGAATCAGTGGGGCTGCTCAAAAAATGACCGAGGTATTATTGAGTATTTCGGGGACTCGATTCGCAAGAATAGCCTTTATGATGGCTGGTTTTCTGGTTGGACTTCCGCTCTTTTATTCAGTAGCTTTCATGTTATTGGCCCCACTTGTCATTACTGCCTCTGTCAAATTGAAACAACCTGCGACCTTTTTGGCCTTGCCCATGTTAGCCTCATTAACAGTCACACAAGGTTATTTGCCACCTCATCCTGCACCATTAGCTATCATGCAAGAGTTTGGAGCAGATTTGTCCAAAACCATGATCTATGGCATTATTATTGCCATACCTGCTATTTTGATTTCAGGATTGTGGTTTGGATTTACGACTAAAAATATCACGACACCTGCCAATCAGGCATTTGTATTTGTTCATGATGAGCATCAGCCTTCGGAGCGGAGTTTATCCACCATTCCCAGTTTCTTGATTGTTTTATTTCCCATCATTTTATTAGCGTTGGGTTCATTTGGAACAGGTTATTTTCCTAAAATGGCCAGCTATTTATCCAATCCTGTTTTTTCTTTGTTTCTATCTGTATTGTTGGCAGGAATTCTTTTGAAAAGGATTGGATTTACGTCAGATGAATTATTAAGTTCCTCCATGGTATCCATTAAAGATATAGCAGGAATATTATTGATTTTTGGTGGGGCAGGGGCATTGAAACAAGTATTGGTGGTAGCGGGAGTCAGTCAGGCCGTGGCAGATAGTTTAGGTGCTTCTACCTGGAACGTTTATGTTTTAGGTTGGACTATGGCGGCTATCATTCGAGTTTGTGTAGGTTCTTCTACGGTTGCAGGTATAACAGCCGCTGGTTTTATGAAAGTGATTTTAGTGAATTCCATGGCAGACCCTAACTTGATGGTATTGGCATTAGGTGCAGGAAGTATGATGTTCTCCCATGTAAATGATACTGGATTCTGGCTATTTCGGGAATATTTTTCTCTGAATTTTAGAGATACAATACGGTCATGGACCCTAATGGACACTTTAGTCTCTATTACGGGTCTTATTGGAGTATTGGTTTTAGATCAAATTCTTTTTTAGGGGTTCAATCGGATTTCCCTCTGACTGACATAAGTCATTGTTTCAACGAGTAGATTTGTCTAAATTAGTTTGATCATTTCTTATTTGTATGAAAAATTTCTGGTATTTTTTTGTTCTTCTAGCTGTCCTATCTTGTCAATCTTCTACTTCTGAAAATCAAGAAACGCTAGTGCCTAATTTGATATTGAATGATGTGCTAGCCTGTAAAGATTTAGCAGGACTTCAAGCTCAGTATGGTTCCGAATCTTTAGTTGCGGATACGAGTTGGATTCTAAACGAAGATACCTTGAAGGGTTCTATATTGTATCCTAATACGAATAAGCAAGTCTATATCATGTATCATCAAGGGCAGATATTGGATGTTTCTGTAGTAGGGAAACAGTCTTTGTGGAAAACTAATTCGGGCTTATACTTAGGCTTAAAAGTACTTGATGTAGAGAAATTAAATCAAAAGAATTTTACTATTTCTGGATTTAATTGGGTCAATGGCGGCATGGTTGTAAGTTGGGAAGGCGGGAAATTAGGTGGAGATAATTTGACTCACGTTGTTCAATTTAGCAATGCAGGAAATCAACATGAAGGGCTTTCCGATATGGAATACAGCCAAATTTCAGGAGAAGCCGAATTTGATATTCGCCATCCATTGATACAAAAACTAAATCCAAGTTTGGATCAGTTAGCCATAGTGAAACCTTATGTTCCTTCTAAGTCAGAAGGTAAATCCATGGGAAGTCATATCACTAAAACTCAAGTTCCTCAAGTCAAGAAAAAACCTTAATTAACCTGATTGATAGCTTTTCCTGCTAAAAATCCGACTAAGGTAGTTGTGAGGCTTTGAATGATTCGTGTTCTAGCCTCAAGACTTAGCCAAGCATTGTGTGGTGTGATATATGCATTAGGAATACCAATTAATGGATGATGGCTAGCTGGTGGTTCTTGATCTAAAACATCCAATAAAGCCGCAGCAATCTGTTTTTCTTGTAAGGCTTGTGCTAATGATTTAGAATCTACCAGTCCACCCCGAGAACTATTAATTAAAACAGCATGCTTGGGCATCCAGGATAGAAATTCTGCATTAATGAGTTGATCAGTTTGTGGGTTTAAAGGGCAATGTAGGCTAATAACATCACAGGTTTGAGCTAATTCTTTATTGGATAGAAATGTTCTATTAGCTAATTGTAAATCTCTTGTATGGTGGTAATAAATCTTCATTCCCAAGCTTTCTGCCATGCCAGCAAAACATTGTCCAATGTTTCCCATGCCTATAATCCCTAGTTTTTTATCAGCCAGTTCTGTTAAGGGGCTCAAGGAATAAGACCAATCATTTTTACTCCATTCTCCTGCCTGTACAGATTGATTATGTTGTTCTACTCGATTGCTCCAAGCCAATAATAGGGCCAAGGTATGCTGAGCGACAGAATAGGTACCATATGCAGGTACATTGGATACTTGAATTCCTCTGGCTTTACATGCTTGGATATCGACGGAGTTATAACCAGTAGCCGCGACTAATACTAATTTTAGTTGTGTGAAATGGGCCAAGGCTTTTTCATTGACCAAGCATTTATTGGTTACTAATACCGTGGCATGAGGATCTCTTGAAGTAATTTCTGCTTCAGTTGTTTTTTCATAGAAATCGACCTCTCCCAAATTACTGAAAGAAGTTCTTGAAATATCTTGTTGAAATAGGGCTAAGCCGTCTAGAATAACGATTTTCATGCTTTTAATTTCGGATTATTGTGGTGACGATCTTGGTCTCTAATCGTTTTTTTAGCTAAATTTTGTTCCAAAGCTTTTTCTAAATTGATCCCTGTTTGATTGGCCAAACATATTAAAACAAACAATACATCGGCCATTTCATCACCGAGGTCCTTTTGTTTATCGGATTCTTTCTCCGATTGCTCTCCATACCTTCTGGCAATAATTCGGGCAACTTCCCCCACTTCTTCCGTCAGCATGGCCATGTTTGTCAATTCATTGAAATAACGAACTCCCACGGTTTTGATCCATTGATCTACTTGTTCTTGTGCTTCTTGTATCGTCATGAGTTGGGTTGTTGAGAATCAATAATGATGGTGACTGGGCCGTCATTGACAAGACTAACTTGCATATCGGCACCAAATTGGCCGGTTTGTATAGGAAAGCCTAATTTATTTTCCAATAATTCAATGAGTAGTTCGTACAAAGGAATGGCTTCTTCTGGTCTAGCGGCTTCAATAAAACTAGGACGATTCCCTTTTTTAGTTTGAGCTATTAAGGTGAATTGACTGACCAAAATAATTCGACCATCTACAGCTTTAATGTCTAGGTTCATCTTGCCTTCAGCATCTGAGAAAATACGTAGCGCACTAATTTTATTGGCTAAGTATAGACAATCTGCCTCGGTATCAGATTGATGTATACCAAGTAAAATCAAAAAACCTTGTTGAATTTGAGCATTGATTTGACCATCAATTTCAACCTTAGCTTCCGAAACACGTTGAATGACAGCCAGCATGTTAGAGTAATAAATAGACGATGAGGAAATAAACCCCATAGCCCAGAATGTCATTGGTGGTGGTGATGAATGGACCACTGGCTACTGCCGGATTGATGTTTAATTGGTTCAGCACCAAGGGGGTAAGTGTCCCCATGAGAGAAGCTAACATAACCACAGCAAATAAGGAAATGGAGACAGTGACAGAAAGCATAATGGCACCGTGGTCTACCAACATGGAACAACCAAAGGCAAATGCCGCAGCAATTAAGGCATTGATCAAGGCAACTAATAAAACTTTTTGAAGTCGTTTCCAGAGTGTCGTATCCAAACCGCTTTTATCAGCCAAACTTTGAACAATGAGAGAGGAAGATTGAATTCCTACATTTCCTCCAGTAGAACCAATTAATGGAATGAATGCCGAAATAGCAGGCATCAGGGAAATAGAGCTATCGAATCGATCAATAATTTTAGCCGCCAAAAAACTTCCTACCATACCACCAATTAACCAAGGTAAACGAGAACGCACCAATAGCCAGATGGAGTCATCTTCTTCTACATCTTCCGAAATACCGGCCATGACTTGTATGTCTTCCTGTGCGGATTCTGTAATAAAATCGACCACGTCATCAATGGTAATTCTACCGAGTAAACGGCCTTGGATATTGACCACGGGAATGGCTTCAAGATCGTATTTTTGCATTAAATCAGCCACTTCTTCTCCCGATATATACGTTTGTACTGAAACAATTCCATCGGCATCAAACACATCTTGGATTTTGGAACCTCTTTTAGCGAGAATGATTTTTTTTAAGGAAACAGTTCCCATCAATAAACCATCATCATCTACGACATAAACGGCATATACTTTTTCAACGTCTTCGGCTTGCCGACGAATCTCTTCTACACATTCCGTTACCGTTTGTTTGACGTTGATTTTGATTAATTCCTTTTGCATTAAACCGCCTGCACAATCTTCATCATAATGCATTAAGTCAATGATGAAACGAGCTTGTTCACGATCTTTTAGTAGAGCTATCACTTCCTCGCGAACTCGAACGGGTTGTTCATTGAGGATATCCACCGCATCATCGGAATCGATGACATTGATGTAACCTGCAATTTCTTTGGAATTGAAATTTTTCAGAAACTTTTTACGGTCATCTGAGTCCAAGGTTGAAATGATTTCAGCAGCTAATTTGGTATCAAGTAATTGAACGATATATTTGGCTTCTTCTCCGCTTAATTCATCCAAAATACTGGTAATGTCCGCTGCAAATAAATCTTCAATTTTAGCTAGAATAGCCTCATTGGATTGCTCAGCGATGAGTAATTTGATTTCCTCTAAAAACTCTTTAGTGAGTTCAAACGGAAGGTGTTGTGGGTTGACTACTTCCATGGATTTCGCTGAGGGTTGAAAATTTCGTATCTAAATTAAGAAATATTTGCTGGATTTCGACTATGCGCCAACATAACCATTGGCTTTCCACAATTCGGTCAGTTCGGTAAATTCAGCAACACCTAATTGTTCGGCACGTTTGGTTAATAATGGATGATCTGGCAACTGCATAGCTCTTAGTGCATTTCGTAATGTTTTACGACGCTGGTTAAAAGCCATTTTGACTACTTGCTTGAATTTCTGAGGATCACAATCTAATTTTTTGTCCCAATTTCTTACCACGCGAATGACTCCAGAATTAACTTTTGGAGGTGGAGTAAATACTTCGGGCCCTAAGGTAAACAAGTATTCTACGTCGAAATAAGCTTGCAGTAAAACGCTTAATATGCCATAATCCTTATTGCCTGGTTTGGCGGCCAGTCGCTCGGCTACTTCTTTTTGTAACATACCTACCACTTCCACACATTGATCTTTATACTCTAGGATTCTAAAAAATATTTGGGTTGAGATGAAATAGGGGAAATTACCAACAATGGCAAATTTTTCCTCACCAAATATATTTTCAAGTGGATATCTCAAAAAGTCTCCATCGATTAAGCGAGGGCCTGTAAATTCTAAATAATTCTTTCTTAAGTAAGCCACAGACTCTTGGTCAATCTCAATGAGGTAAGTTTCGTAGTCTTTCTTTTTGACCAAATATTGAGTCAGAACACCCATACCTGGGCCAATCTCCAATACCTTTTGGTAAGCACCTTGCGGATTCAGTGCATTGACGATGCGCTGGGCAGCGTCTAAATCATTTAAAAAATGTTGTCCTAAACTCTTTTTTGCTCTTACTTGCACGTGCTGATGGGGCTTTAAGGAAGTAAAATTACGCCCTTTTTTGTACATTGTAAGCAAAATAGTCGAATAAAGCCATGGCAGGTTGGGCACAGAAATCCAAGGAAGAATTAATTCAGGAAATAAGACAACTGAAAAACCAGTTAGATGTACTGGAAATGACGGAGTCGACCTTTACAGGGACCTCAGCCAAAGAGAATCTAATTAGGACATTAGAAAGTTTAAAGCTTTTTGGAATCATCATGGCGTTGGATGGAACGATCACGCATGCCAATGTATACACGCATAAACTTTTGGGTTATGAACCGAATGAGTTAAATGGAAAAGACTTTTTTACCACCTTATTGCCTATTGAAGAAAGACAAGGTCGTCGGTCAGCATTTAACCAAGCTGTTGCCAATGGAGGATTATTTGAGGAGAGAGAAAGGACCTATGTAACCAAATCAGGAGAAATTAAATGGGTGGAAGTCAATTCCACCATCGTTAGTGAATTAGATGAACAGACCTATTTAAGTATCATAGGTGAAGATATCAGTGAAAGAAAAAAAGTCAGTGAAGCTTTAACCCGATCCAATGCCCAGTTGCAGGATTTGATTAATAATACCACCGACTTAATTCAAATTACTGGTATCACCGGGCGTTTTCTCTTTGTTAATCGAGCCTGGTTGGAAACCATGGGCTATACCGAGGATGAGGCGCGGGATTTGAAGCTACAGGATGTTTTGCATCCAGAATTTGCTTCTAATACCTTGAATCAGTTGGATCTGCTCAGTAAGGGAAAGGAGATTCCGGAATTTACGGCTGTATTTAGAAGAAAGGACGGTCGACGACTATATGTCAGTGGATCAGCTACTTGTCGGTTTGAAAAAGGAGTACCCACCGCATTTCGATGTATTTTACATAACTCCACGGCTAAAGTCCGTGCTGAGCGAGCCAGTAAATTGTACTCGTCCATTGCTCAGGTTACTATTAACTCATCCAATTTGGATGATTTATATACCAATATCCATAAGCAATTGGGTGAAGTAATTGATGTGAAGAATTTCTTTATTGCTCAATATGACCCAGCGAAAAGCTTTTTGTATTTTCCTTATTACGTGGATGAATACTTTAATTCTAGGGTTCATTTTACCAAAAGGAAATTAGGTAATGGATTGACAGAATATGCCATCATGGCCAATAAGCCTTTGATTTTGCATGATGATGATATCCATCAATTAGCCAATGAGAAGAAAATATACTTATATGGGGTTGTTCCTAAGGTGATGCTTTGCGTACCTCTGAGGATTGGAGATCGGGTAACCGGTATTATTGGAGTTAAGTCTTATGAACGTTCCAATAAATACGAAAATCGAGATTTGGAGTTGTTAGACTTTATTTCAGGTCAAGTGGCCTTGGCCATTGCTAGAAAACAAGCAGAAGAGGCTTTGGCCCGTGAAACAGCCCGATTGAATGCTATTTTTGAAGGTAGTTCTCACTTGATGTGGTCAGTAAATAAACGTTTGTTTTTGACCAGTTTTAATCATGAATATTCGGATTTATTGGTTGAACAGATCAGCATTAGTCCTCAGATTAATATCAGTGCCGAAAAAATGGGTTTTCAGTTGTTAGCTCCGCCAGAGCGTAGAAGAATGGAGGATGGTTATAAAATGGCATTTAGAGGGCAGAAGCAGCACTTTGAATTAGAGCTTTTGACCAAAACGAGGGAGGAAAAATGGCTTGAGATATATTTGAATCCTATCTTTCTAGAACACGGTGCAATCGAAGAAGTATCAGGAATTGCTCGCGATATTACGGATTTGAAGAAGTACCAACATGCCTTGGTGGAAGCCCGTGAACAAGCAGAGAGGTCTTTAAAAGTGAAGGAACAATTCTTGGCCAATATGAGTCATGAGATTCGTACACCAATGAATGGAGTAATAGGCATGGTGGATTTATTGAGCGATACGCCTTTAAATGAAGATCAAGTAGATTACGTACAAACCATCAAGAAATCCTCGGAAACATTACTTCATATCTTGAATGATATTTTGGATTTAGCCAAAATAGAAGCAGGGAAGATGGTGTTACATCCAAGTGACATCGTTTTAGATGATGTGCTAGATCGATTGATGGCCTTATTCTCTCAAGTGGCTTGTCAGAAAGGAAATACCTTAGAATATCATTTATCCAAAGATTTGCCTGAAGTGGTGGTGGCAGATGAGACCCGCTTATTGCAAATTCTTTCCAATTTGACTTCCAATGCCTTGAAATTTACGGAACATGGAAAAGTGAGTATTGATGTTTCAGGCGAAAATATCACCAATGAGTCCTTGGATTTAGTGGTGAAAGTACAAGATACGGGCATTGGTATCAGTCCTGAAAATTTGAAAATATTGTTTAGTGCCTTTCAACAATTGGATAATTCAACTTCCAAAGTATATGGCGGTACTGGCTTGGGACTAGCTATTTCCCGTGAATTCTGTAAGATGATGCAAGGAGATATTGGGGTAGAATCCACTTTAGGAAAGGGAAGTACTTTCTGGTTTAAAGTGCATTTGGAGGTAGGTAAGCAGGAATTGGTTCAAAGAAATAAGGAAGCTGATAAATTTGTCATTCAAGGGAAATTAGAAGATATACAGCCCCATATTTTGTTGGTGGATGATAATTCGACCAATAGAAAGGTGGCTTCTCAGATTTTAGCCAAAGCGGGTTGTATTGTTCAAACAGCCTCTAGTGGTAAGGATGCGATTAATTTGTTAAGTAAAACGCATGAGTTTGATTTAATCCTCATGGACATTCAAATGCCTGAAATGGATGGTATGCAGACGACCCAGCATTTGAAACAATTAGGCTTGGCTAGCTTGCCACCGATAGTCGCCATGACTGCGTATGCTATGAAAGAAGACCGTGAGCGTTTTTTAGCAGTGGGGATGGATGATTATTTAGCAAAACCTATTCGAGCTCAACAATTGATTCAAATGGTCAATCATTGGGTGATTAAAGGGGTAAAGCCCCATGTGAAACAAGAAGCTTTTAGTGAGGAGCATTCCGTAAATCCCATTGATCAAGAAGCATTGGATTCATTATTGGAAGCCACAGGCGGGGATGAGGGATTTGTTAAAAGTATGTTGTGTGATTTTATTCATGAAGCCAAGCAGCAAATACTGGATGCAGAAAGCTCTTATCAGAAGAATGACTGTAAGGGAGTGCAATCTGAGTTACATACTTTAAAAGGCAATTCAGGGACCTTGGGTGCAGCAGAAGTGTATACAATTTGTAAAAAAATTGAAGCGAAAGCCAAAGTTTGTGATTTCAAGGAATTTGAATTAGAAATAGAATTATTAAAACAGGCTTTGCACCGCTTTGAAGAGGCGGTTCAAGTACAATATGCCTGATTTTCGGACAAAATGGCTTATTTGGTAATTTATATAAAAGACAAATAGGTCATTATTTCCGATTTTTCTCTGTGGATAAAGATTTGAAAGGAAGAGGTCAAATTGAAAATAAACAGATGAATCCTAAAAATTACACTTCCCAAGCGAGTATTGTGATTCAAAATTCAGTGGAATTGGCGGCTAATGCAGGCCAACAAGCCATTGAGACGGGTCACTTGTTGGCCGCTATTTTGCAAGATGATACCCAAACGGTTTCATTTTTGCTCAAAAAGTTGGGAGTTTCATCCCAGCAAATTCAAGAAAAATTAAGTAAAATTATTAGCTCTTATCCCAAGGTTTCAGGTGAACCCTTTTTGAGTAATGGATTGCAACAATCCCTTCAAAAGGCTGAAAAATGGAAGGAAACCATGGGAGATTCGTATGTCAGCGTGGAAGTTTTGTTTATTTCTTTGCTGGATGGGAATGACGTCGTAGCGGATGCTTTGAAATCCTTAGGCCTCAGTACCACTTCGTTAAAAAATGCCATTGTAGAACTTAGAGGAAATAGAAAAGTGAACGATCCACATGCAGAGGGTACTTACCAATCCTTAGAAAAATACGGTAAGAATTTGAATGATTTGGCCAAGGCTGGAAAAATCGATCCAGTGATTGGTCGTGATGAGGAAATTCGACGTGTCTTGCAGATTTTATCACGTAGGACAAAGAACAACCCCATTTTATTAGGTGAGCCAGGTGTAGGTAAAACCGCCATTGTAGAAGGTTTGGCACAAAGAATTGTGTCGGGTGATGTACCAGAAAACTTGAAATCTAAGATTATTATGTCCTTGGATATGGGTTTGTTAGTGGCTGGAGCTAAATACAAAGGGGAGTTTGAAGAGCGATTAAAAGCGGTCATTAAGGAAGTTACAGATTCCAATGGCGAGATTGTTTTGTTCATTGATGAGATACATACCTTGATTGGTGCGGGTGGAGGAGGAGAAGGCGCGATGGATGCGGCTAATTTGTTGAAACCAGCTTTGGCTCGTGGAGAATTGCATGCCATTGGTGCTACTACGTTGAAAGAATACCAAAAGTATATCGAAAAAGATAAGGCTTTAGAGCGCCGTTTCCAGGCGGTAATGGTCGAGGAGCCAGATGTTGCAGATGCAATTTCCATTTTACGTGGTATTAAAGATAAATATGAATTGCACCACGGGGTGAGAATTCAGGACGATGCCGTGATTGCTGCTGTTGAATTATCCAATCGTTATATTTCAGATCGTTTTTTACCAGATAAGGCTATTGACTTAATTGATGAGGCTGCTGCAAAAATGCGTTTGGAGATTGATTCTGTGCCAGAAGAAATAGATGATATCCAACGCAAAATCATGCAATTGGAGATTGAGCGAGAAGCGATTCGCCGAGAAAATAATAAGGAAAAAGAAGTGATACTATCACGTGATTTAGCTGATTTATCAGAAAAGCGAGATGCGTTAAAGGCGCGTTGGCAATCGGAAAAATCGGTTTTAGATACGATTCGTTCCGAGAAAGAGAAAATAGATAAGTTGAAGTTGGAGGCTGAGCAAGCAGAGCGTCAGGGTGATTATGGTAAAGTAGCGGAGATTCGTTATGGCCGTTTAGTGGAGTCAGAGCAAAAATTGAAAGATTTGCAATCGGCCTCTGCTGGAGAAAATACCATGCTGCAAGAAGAGGTAACAGCAGAGAATGTAGCGGAGGTGGTAGCTAAGTGGACAGGGATTCCAGTGAGTAAAATGTTGCAAACTGAGATTGATAAATTGTTGCATTTAGAGGATGAATTGCACAAGCGTGTAGCAGGGCAAGATCAAGCCATCGAGTTAGTTTCTGATGCAGTTCGTCGTTCTAGAGCAGGTTTGCAAGACCCTCGTCGCCCAATTGGATCCTTTATATTCTTAGGTACAACCGGTGTGGGTAAAACGGAATTGGCGAAGTCGCTAGCCTCTTATTTATTCAATGACGAGAATGCGATTGTTCGTATTGATATGTCAGAATACCAAGAACGTCATGCGGTAAGTCGTTTGATTGGAGCGCCTCCAGGATATGTAGGCTATGATGAAGGTGGACAATTGACGGAAGCAGTGCGTAGAAAACCCTATTCGGTGGTGTTGTTGGATGAGATTGAAAAGGCCCATCCGGATGTTTGGAATATCTTATTGCAAGTTTTGGATGAAGGGCGTTTGACGGATAATAAAGGAAGAACAGCCAATTTCAAAAATACCATTATCATTATGACTTCCAATATCGGTAGTCATTTGATTCAAGAGAAAATGGGACAAATGGAGGGTTGGAATAATCAAATCATCATGGATGAGACGAAGGAAGAGGTGATGACTTTGTTGAAGCAAGTAGTTCGCCCTGAGTTTTTGAATCGTGTCGATGAAGTGGTATTGTTTGAGCCATTATCGGAAGAACATGCTCGTAAGATTTTGGGTATTCAGTTCAAAGAAATCCAGCGTCGATTAGCGGATCAACAAATCACCTTAGAAGCCACGGATGAGGCATTATCCAAATTGGCTAAAGATGGATATGATCCAAATTATGGAGGAAGACCGATGAAAAGAGTACTTCAAAGGGCTGTCTTGAATGAATTGTCGAAAGAGATTCTTTCGGGTAAAGTAAAAAAGGATTCGGCTGTTTTGATGGACTTAGATTCGGAAGGGAATGTGGTATTTGAAAATGTACCGAATCCAGAGGTAGTTTAAATTGGGGAATTTTTAGAAAAGCCTGAGGATAATTTCTCAGGCTTTTTTTTTGTAACGTTGTCAAGGTTTGGAACCTTGCCAACGTTGGGAAAATGGGGTTTATTGTATCCGTTTTTTGATCATATTGATTCATTATTGAATAATAAAAAAGAAATCAATTTATAGATTAAATATGTACGTAATATTGTACTTATATTTGTACAAAATAAATGGTATATGCTGACAACTTCTATCTCCGATTTCAGGAAAGATATTAAACGGTACTTTGACCAAGTAACTGGTAATTTTGAAACGTTGATTATTAACCGAGGTAAAGATAATGGTGTGGTAATCATGTCATTAAAAGAATACAATTCGCTTTGTGCAACTCAGCATGAGTTGTCATCCAAAGAAAATGTAAAAAGGCTAGATGCTGCCATTGAAAAATTGAGGTCAGGGGAAGTTCAAAGTAAAAGTCTAATGGAAGAATGAAATACATCTTTGTAGATGAATCTTGGGAGGATTATGTGTATTGGCAACAGACTGATAAGAAGAAATTAAAGCGCATCAATGATTTATTGAAGGATATTTCTCGAAATCCATTTGATGGTATTGGTAAACCTGAGCCTCTAAAATTTAAATATGCAGGATTTTGGTCCAGAAGAATCGACGAAGAACATCGTTTGATATATCAATATAGGGATGGAGAAATCCTAATCGCTAAATGTCGATTTCACTACGATGCATAAAAAAGCCTGAGGATAATTTCTCAGGCTTTTTTTGTAACGTTGTCAAGGTTTGGAACCTTGCCAACGTTGGAAAAATGGGGTTTATTGTATCAACTAATTGATTAACTCAGCTGGAAAATTTTGGTAGCAAATCGGACGCGTAAAACGATAAATGGCTTGCGTACCAACTGATGTTCCTCTGGAATCACTGGTGGCAGGGAAAGGGCCTCCATGAACCATGGCTGGCGAAACTTCCACACCAGTTGGGAATCCATTTAGTAAAATTCTACCTACGCGTAAACTCAAAGCTTCGATTAGTTCTGGAAATGCCTTAATCTCTTCGATTGTTCCATGAATAGTCCCAGTCAATTGACCTGGTAAAGATTCAATAAAGGCAATCAATTCCGCTTGGTTTTCCACCACAACAGCCAGGGTACTTGGTCCAAATACCTCTTCTAAAATCTCTTGATCTTTCATGGCTGCTTGAGCCGAAGTAACGAATAAGCTTGGTGAAGGAATGGCTTGAGTAGTATATCGATTTACGTCCGGATGTTGGTCTAATTTTTCACATCCTTTGGTAAATGCTTGCGCAATTCCTTGCGTTAAAAATGCATTCAATGACATCGTGTCTAATTGCGCTGCTAAATCCTGTAGAAACGCTGCATCGGATTTTTGAATGACGATTAAGCCTGGATTAGTGCAGAATTGTCCTTGTCCTAAACAAACCGATTGACTGAAATTAGCTGCTAGGCCAGCCCCATTCGTGGCCAGTCCTTCCGAAAGGAGAACCACCGGATTAATACTTCCCATCTCAGCATATACAGGGATTGGGTTAGGACGTCTTACAGCTAAATCATACAATGCTTTTCCTCCTCGGTATGATCCTGTAAACGCAACCGCTTGAATGTCGGGGTGCTGCACTAAATAACCTCCTAATTCATGGGAAGTAGTGTGCACCAAGGAAAAAATACCTTCTGGCATCTGAGTTCTTTGAGCCGCTTTTTGAATAGCTCTACCTACCATTTCACAAGTGTTTGGATGGGCTGGGTGAGCTTTAAAAACAACTGGGCAGCCAGCAGCTAAAGCTGCCATGGTATCTCCGCCAGCTACTGAAAAGGCCAATGGGAAGTTGCTAGCACCAAATACCGCCACAGGTCCTAAAGGAATCTGTTTTTGGAATAAGCTTGGTTTAGGTAAGGGTTGTCGGTCCGGCAAAGCGGGATCATCAATCGGATTAACCCAAGCTTTGTTTTTGATGAAATTAGCAAAAGCCAACACCTGTCCTGTGGTACGTCCGCGCTCACCTTGAATACGAGCAGTTGGCAGCCCTGCTTCTAAACAGGCCATTTCAATTAAAGGGTCACCAATGGCCATGATTTCTTCCGCTATCGCTTCTAAAAACAAGACTCTTTTTTCATCGGATATTTTTTTTAAACTAGCAAAAGCTGTTTTAGCTTTAGCAATGGCCAAGTCTATTTCTGCAGCAGTTGCTTCATAAAATGGGGTAGATATGGCAATACCTGAATCGGCTTGCATACCTTGAAAAGTACTCGTACCTAATTTGGAAAATGTATTTCCTATGATTTGTTCACCTGTAAGGTTCATTATGCTACAATTTGAATTAAAGTTCCAATGGGTTCAATTTGAATTTCGATGCGATCGCCTGATTGCAAGGTAAAAGGATGATCAGGTACCACACAGGTTCCTGTCATCAAGAAAGTTCCTTTTGAAAAGGTCATTTCACGAGTAAGGTATTCAACCAATTCCGCATGAGTTCTCTTCATTTGAGATATTTGCGTATCTCCTTGAAAAACCTCATTGCCATCACGGAAAATACGCATATCAATCACCGTTTCAGGTGCTAATGGTTTGTCTGTTACCAATAAACAAGGTCCTATGCCCGCAGCACCATCGTATACTTTGGCCTGTGGTAAATACAAAGGGTTTTCTCCTTCAATATCTCTTGAGCTCATGTCATTCCCAATGGTATAACCTGCTAATTGACCTTGAGCATTGACGAAAAGTGTTAATTCCGGTTCAGGGACGTTCCAAGCGGAATCTTTACGAATTCTTACTTCGCCACCTTGTCCAACGGCTCTATGACTATTCCCTTTATAAAAAATTTCAGGTCTAGGCGCTGAATATACTTTGTCATAAAATGTATCTCCTCCTGACTCCTTAGATTCTTCCATTCGAGCCACTTTGCTTCGTAAATACGTAACACCTGCCGCCCAAATTTCTTGTTGGTCTACTGGGTGCAACAAATGGATATCGCCAAAATTCACTTCCGTACCATGGGCAAAGGCCTTAGCACACGCTTCAAATAAATTTTCTTGATTGATGAAATCATCCCAAGAAGTGGCTTGGTGAAAAATAGATTTATCCGATTGACTGGATTGAATGACATGTCCGTGAGGAGTACGGTACAGCTTAAAATAGTTCATTTGAAATAGGTTTATGTATTAATTTCGGCTAATCTTTTCCAAAGCTTTCAATACTTCAGAAGCATTTCTTTGTGTAAAGGAAAGATTGAAAGTACAAAGATTGTCAATTTTTTGATTTAGTATTCGAATTGGTAATTTTTTGCAGATTTTCATGACCTCATTTAGCTCAGAATAGGGGAATTCGATTTCTTCTTCCACCAAAGGTTCATATTCAAATATTTCAGCATGAGCTAAGGCATCTAGACAGGCTTCTTTGTAGGCATGAATTAAACCAGGAACTCCTAATAATGTGCCTCCAAAATATCGAATCACTGCTATGAATACATAATGCAGTTGATGAGATAAAATGGTATTCAAAATGGGTTTACCCGCACTTCCTGAGGGTTCACCATTGTCATTGGAGCGGGCTTCCTCTTGACTGAATCCCAATCGATATGCATAACAAATATGTCGTGCCTTTGGATGCAATAAGGCTAATTCTTGTAGTATACTTTTAATTTCTTCCAGATCTTTCACTGGATAGGCCATGCCGATGAATTTACTTCCTTTATCTTTGTACAGACCCTCTGAAGGAGAAGCAATGGTTAAATATGAATCTTGCTTGGACATGAAGAGGATTAAATTCTCCGCAATTTATGCACAATAATTATTATTTCTTGCGAGTTCTTGCGTCTAACTTACGTCAAAAACTGATGTATGCACGTCTGAAGCAATGTTTTTCCCAAGAAAAGGATGAATTAGTACTAGGTTTTGAACGCCAAAATGGGGAAGAATTTTGGATGAAATGCTGTTTGGGACCTCAGTTTTCTTGTTTGCAATTTCCGGACAACTTTCATCGTGCTGGAAGAAATTCTGTCGATTTATTTTCAGATGTTCTTTTGGCTGAGGTTCAAGAAGTGGAAATGTATGAGAATGAACGCGCTTTTAGCCTTCATTTTTTAGGGGATTTTGTGCTGCTTTTCAAAATGTATGGCAATAGAGCCAATATTATTTTATTTCGAGATGGAGAGTTTCAAAGCCTCTTTCAATCTAGATTGAAGAAGGATGCTGAAATTTCATTAGCAAATCTCCACCGCCCCTTAGATCAAAGCTGGGAGGCATTCCAAGCAAACGATGGAAATTATTCAGCCTTATTTCCCACTTTTGGAAAAGAGATAAAAGCCCATCTGTTGAGTTTAGGATATGAAAATGCTTTGTTGAAACCTCGCTGGGAAATACTTCAAACATTAAAAGCCGATTTAGAAAACCCAACATTATATGTATATCACCGAGAGGATGGGGTATTTCTTAGCTTATTGAAATCGGAAGCAGAAGCGTTGTATGTGGGGCATGACCCTTTGGAAGCATTAAATGCATTATATAAATATCATTATTCCATTGGGGAGTTTCTTAAAGAAAAAACCCAGTTACTTACTTTTTTTCAAAGAGCTCAAGACAAGACTCGATTATACTTACAGGACTTGTTGAATCAAGGAAGTAAAAGGGGAGCTAGCGTTCCTTATGAAGAGATTGCCAATATCATCATGGCACATTTGCATTTGATTCCTGCTAATGTTAATGCTGTAGAGCTGCCTGATTTTTATCGCGATAGCACCATTAAAGTCAAGCTGAATGCTAGTTTGAGTGCTTCTCAAAATGCGGAGAATTATTACCGTAAATCGAAAAATTATGCCAAAGAATTGGCCCATTGGCAAGAGCAAGTGGATCGTAAAAGGGATGAAATCAAGCTGTGGGAAGAGCGTTGGGAGCAAGTAAATCAAGCCACCAATAGAAAGCAGTTGAAAACATTTATTCCGCTATTAACAAAAGATACTTCTCAAAAAGCCGTAGAAGAAATACCATTTAAGGTATTTGATGTACAAGGTTGGACAGTTTGGGTAGGTCGAAATGCCAAAAACAATGATTTATTGACCATGAAGTATACCAAACGGCACGATGTTTGGTTGCATGCTCGAGATGTGGCTGGTTCTCATGTGGTGATTCGAAATCCTCAACAAAAAGTAGTACCCAAACAGGTTATCGAGGAGGCGGCTGGCTTAGCGGCGCATTTTTCTAAAAGGCAACATGAGAGTTTATGTCCAGTGATCATCAGTTCTAAAAAGTACATTAGAAAGACGAAAGATTTATTAGCCGGTCAGGTGATTATAGACCGCGAAGAGGTGATCTTAGTACCACCAGCAAGAATAGATTAAATCACATTTTGTCTAACTATTCTGCAATATTTTTTTATTTTCCTTCGGATTCCTCTAAATTAGTAAACTTTTGACCCATTCACTTTTATAAAAAACTATGCAATCTCAAGGTTTACAGTTACTCGATTACCTCGTGTTCCTCTTTTATTTTATTGTTGTTTCCGGATATGGTTACTGGATTTACAAACAAAGACAATCAAAAATTTCTAATTCCAACGACTTCTTTTTAGCAGAAGGATCATTGACTTGGTGGGCTATTGGAGCTTCATTAATAGCCTCTAATATCTCTGCAGAGCAGTTTATTGGTACATCTGGTGATGGTTTTAGATTAGGTTTAGCCATTGCTACTTATGAGTGGATGGCAGCCGCAACCTTATTAATTGTGGCGATATTCTTCATGCCTATTTATTTGAAGAACAAGATTTTTACCATGCCTCAATTCTTGACTCAACGCTACAGTCCAACGGTCAGTTTGATCATGGCGGTGTTCTGGTTGATGTTGTACATTACCGTTAACTTAACATCTATTTTGTATTTAGGGGCTTTGGCAGTTACGACCATCTCAGGTGTCGACTTTACTGTATGTATGATAGGTATGTCGGTATTTGCTATTTTCATTACACTTGGAGGGATGAAAGTAATTGGTTACACCGACGTTATTCAAGTAGTATTTTTAGTTTTAGGAGGCTTAGCGACTTCTTATTTAGCCTTGAATATGGTGACTGACCGTTTCGGTGGTTCAGGAGTAGTGGATGGCGTGAATCACTTATTAACGAAGGCGCCAGAGCATTTCCACATGATTTTACAAAAGGGAAATCCTAATTACCCAAGTTTGCCTGGTTTAGCTGTGTTAATTGGAGGTATGTGGATCATCAATTTGAACTATTGGGGATGTAATCAATACATTACTCAACGCGCTTTAGGAGCGGATTTAAAAACTGCGAGAAACGGTATTTTATTTGCTGCTTTCTTAAAGTTGATGATGCCAATCATTGTGGTATTACCAGGTATTGCAGCTTATTTGTTGTATAAGGACGGTATGTTCCAAACAGAAATGTTGAAGGATGGCGTACTGAATAAGGATAATGCCTATCCTGTATTGTTGAATTTATTGCCTACTGGCTTGAAAGGACTTTCTTTTGCTGCATTAACCGCAGCAGTAGTAGCTTCTATGGCAGGTAAGGCCAATTCTATTTCAACCATTTTTACACTTGATATTTACAAGAAATACATCAACCCGAATGCTTCTGAAAAGAAATTAGTGAACGTGGGTCGTTTTGCTGTAGTTGGAGCGATGGTTACTTCAGTGATTGTAGCACCTATGATGGGTATTGATAAAAAAGGAGGATTTGAGTTCATCCAAGAGTATACAGGTTATGTATCACCGGGTATTTTTGCCTTGTTTACTTTAGGTTTCTTCTGGAAAAGAGCTACTTCTAAAGCTGCTTTAGTGGCCTTATTAGGAGGGGTAACCTTTTCAATTATGACCAAATACATTCCTTCTTGGACTGGTGTAACGGAATGTTTCTTTTATTCTTCATTCCCTGATGAAACAGGTCGTATGATGATTCCATTCATGGATCGTATGGCTTGGGTATTTATTTTCTGTGTGACTTGTATGGTGATTATTTCGTTAGCAGATCCAGAAAGCAAAAATAATCCTAAGGGATTAGAAATTGATGCTAGTATGTTCAAATTATCCCCTACATTCATTGTAGGTTCGGTGGTGATTTGTACTATTTTGACTTTCTTATACACCTATTTCTGGTAATTACGAAACATGAAAGAAGTCTTTTTTTCTCTTTTGTGTTTACATATTGCTGGGGGAGGCCTAGGTTTATTGGTAGGAACGTTGATTCTCTTTTTACGAAAAGGGGATAGGAACCACCGAAAACTGGGCCTCCTTTTTTATTGGGGCATGAGCCTTGCTGGAGCCACTTCCTTGGTCATGGCTGTCCTTCATCCCAATTACTTTTTGTTCATTGTCGGTATTTTTACTTTGTACATGAACCTGAGTGCTAAGCGTTACCTTCGTTTTAAGAAGAAAGAACAGGAAGCACAAGTAATTGACTACGTGATTTCGGCATTTATGTTGGTCTTTGGAATCATTTTTATTGCTTTTGGAATCTACCTGCTGGTTCAAGCTAAGAATTTCGGTATTGTGTTTTTGGTATTTGGAAGTATCGGACTTCGATTTGTAAGGCAAGATTATCTATTCAAAAAGTCGGGCTATAGCATAAAACTAGCTTGGCTTTCTCAGCATATTCAACGCATGATGGGGACTTATATAGCCTCATTAACTGCATTTTTAGTGGTCAATAGTTCCATTTTCCCTCAATTTATTCCTTCCTTTGTTTTTTGGTTATTGCCTGGCATCATCGTGGGTCCATTGATTGGACGCTTTGTCAAGAAATATACCCAAAAAGTGAAGCATTCATGAAGGAAAAATTACCTATTTTATTGGTGATTGCGGGCCCAACGGCGGTGGGGAAGACGGCATTATGTGTTGAGCTAGCTCAAAAGTTACGTACCGAGATCATTTCGGCAGATTCCCGACAGTTTTATCGTGAGTTGGCTATTGGTACTGCCAAACCCACTAAGGAGGAGCAAGGGGGTATCAAACATCATTTTATTGATTCTCATTCCATTCAAGAATATTTCTCACCTGGTGATTTTGAAAGAGAGGCCTTAATCCTGTTGGAGCAACTATTCCAAAAGCATGAAGTGGTCATTTTAACAGGTGGTTCTGGTTTATACATCAAAGCATTATTGGAAGGTTTGGATGAAATGCCCGATGTGGACTTGGTGCTTCGAGAGCAATTGATGCAACAATTGGAGAAAGAAGGAATTGCGCCATTGTGGGAGCAATTGCAGCGCTTAGATCCAATGTATGCTGCTCAAGTAGATCAACAGAATCCCCAACGCATTGTCCGAGCCTTAGAAGTTTGTTTATCTACAGGTAAGCCTTATTCTGATTTCCGAAAAAAGCAGTCGGCCGACCGACCCTTCCAAGCCATCAAAATCTGCTTGGATAGACCCAGAGAAGAATTGTATGCCCGCATTGATCAACGCATGGACCAGATGTTAGCTCAAGGACTTGTTGACGAAGCGATTCAATATCAAGAATTCCAACATCTGTATGCGCTGAAAACCTTAGGTTATAAAGAGGTTTATGGGCATTTGAAGGGAGAATACGATGAAACTGAAATGGTTCGCTTATTGAAGCGAAATAGTCGGCATTATGCCAAAAAACAATTGACTTGGTTTAGACATCAAGGGGAGTTTCGGTTTATGCATCCTGATGAAGCGAGAGAGGAGTTATTAGGGTTTAGTTATTAGTTAATAGGGATTAGTCGTTCAATGTAGAATGAAAAGTGTAGAATAAATAAAGTTGAATTTTAGCTAGGAAATCAAGTCGGTCTGCACGAGCGAAATGTGATGAACGAAGCGGTAGACGAGGTTTTGACCTCAGCATGGGCGATGCGCGATGGCGTCAAAAATATAGGCGATAGCGGAGTGAATCACGGTTCTGCGAAGCAGAATTCGCCTTTGCTGAACGACATAAAAGAAGTTTTTTTGTTTCTTTTTTTGGACAAAAAAAGAAAATCCTTAGTATTTGCTGAACTATAGTGTTCTTGTTAAAACAACAAGAAAGAGCCCTAAAAAATAGCTTTTCCGAAGATTTAATTCATATGGTATTTCTTTTTTTCAAAAAAAAAGAAACAAAAAAAACAGAATAAATACGGTTAATCCTAAGACGAATTCTGCTGCACAGAACCGATGTTCACTCCGCATATGGCTTTATTCTTTCATAGGGATTGACCTTTCCATGTAGAATGAAGAATGTATTGGCTTGATTAGGTTATTACTAATTCCAAACGCCATTCATTTCTGTTAGAATAATGGGTTTTCCATCTGTGACAACGATGGTATGCTCATGTTGTGCCATATAACCTCCTTTGTTTCCAACCATTGTCCAGCCGTCATTAAGCTCCACCGTATAGGTAGAAGAAGTTGAAATGAATGTTTCGATAGCTACTACAGAGTTCTTTTTAAATCGTCTTTGGTCAAATTTATTTTTATAATTCAGCAATTCATCTGGTTGCTCATGGAGACTTCTGCCGATACCATGTCCACCAAGATTTTTAATTACTTTATAGCCTCTTTTTTTAGCTTCTGTTTCCATTAGAAAACCCACATCAGCTATTTTTACTCCACCTTTAATATGATGGATTGCTTTTTGCAATATTTCTTTAGATGCATTCACTAAATTTTGATGTTGATGAATGTCATCTCCAAGGACGAATGAGTTTCCATTATCAGACCAATAACCATCAAGCTCAGCAGAAACGTCTATATTGATTAAATCGCCTTCTTTTAGAATTCTGTTTTTGGAAGGAATACCATGGCAGAATTCATGGTTTACGCTAATGCAAGTCCAACCAGGGAACTTGTAGGTCATAAACGGTGCGGAATTTGCTCTAAATTCTTTTAAAATACTCGCCCCAAAGTCATCAAGCTCTTTGGTTGTCATACCCGGCTTGGCGTAATTTTTCATTTCTTTTAGGGTGTAAGCAACAACGTCACTTACTTTTTTCATTCCAATTAATTCTGATTCTGTTGTTATGGACATACTCGTATATTTCTGTTGTTGATCTTCTTTTAGTCTGAATGGTAATTATTCGCTCTACACCCTAAAACCTCCCCAATCTACAAAACTTGTAAATAATGGAGAGCTAAAATATTATATTTAGCCGATAAAATAAGTACATTTTATCCACTGGTCTTCCTAAAAGAGAAACTATGAATTCAATTCTGAAAATGGTTGGTAAGAACCTAATGAATAAAATTCTAACCCATAATAACTAATAACTAACATCTAATCCCTAATTTCTAAATCCCCAAATACACCTCCAATCCCCCTTCTAGATTCTGGCATGAAATACCTTTCGCTGAAAGAAGTCGACACGCGATGTAGCTCTGCGTACCATTGTAACAAATGACAGTAATGGGTTGTGGGATCTGCTGGACTTCTTCGATACGGTCCAATAATTGATCGAGTGGAATATGAACACCTCCCAGATTAAAGTCGTCCCACTCGCGGGGAGTACGTATATCCAGGAGGTGTAAGTGGCTGATTTGTTCTTTGAATGTAACAGCCGAAATGGATTGCATCTTAATATCCAGCAGCCTGCCAAGCGAGCATGCCGCCTACTAAATTACGGACATTGCTGTATCCTTCGCTACTTAAATATTCTTTAGCACGACCAGAACGAGCTCCTGAGCGACAATGAACAATGATTTCTGCATCTTTATCTGCTTCAATTTCATCCAATCTTTCAGGTAATTCTCCTAAAGGGATTAATTGAGCTCCAATGTTGAACTCATCAAATTCATGTTCTTCACGGACGTCAATGATGTACAATGCCTCATTGTTATCCATTCTCTCTTTTAATTCTTCTATTGTAATATCTTCCATGTGATTATTGATTTTCTCCGCCACCTACAACCCAAAGGTCAATGGTATCTCCTGGGTGAATACTCGTTCCGGTGCAAGTGGCACAAACTTGCTTAAATACCACGCCAGGCTGAAATTCTTCATTCGCTTCGTAATAAATTTTACCAACCGTTAGGTTCATGCCTGCCAAAATAATATTGACTTCATCCAAAGGTTTACCCACTAAATCTGGTAATTCCATTTCTACATTGGCCGTTCCATTTCCTATGAATAAATCAACCATGGTTCCTTTGGGAATCGTTGCTCCCGCCTCAATCTTCCGCCCGTTCACTTGCATTTCAATCACTTCTTTAACCCTAGGGTCATTGATTTCATGCACAATTCCTTTTCTCAATCCAGAAATCAATAATTGCTGCTCAGCACTTCGCACCGATAAGCCTATCAAACCTGGCATTTTGATGGTAGGAGGGGTTTCTGAATTGATGGTGATGTAAATTTTTCTTCCCGACTTCACCAAAGCATTCGGTAAAGGGTATTGAGAAAGTATCGTCAAAGGTGGTTTATCTGCCGTAAAGGTGCAATCGGAAATTTCATATGTTAAGTCATTGGCATCGACCAATTCCTCCATTTTTTCCATGGTCATTCCCTTCAGATTAGGAACTTTGATGGTTTCCCCATGATGGGTACTCCAAGGCAAATACACAAAAAAGAACCCGAAAAATAAAACCAGAAATAAGGAGATCAGAATCGCTATGTGCGTGTACAGATCTTTTTTGGTTTGGGTAGGGATTTTCATCATGAGGGATGCGTTCAAATATTGAATGCAAGTTAGGGAATTGTCGGGAAAACAAAAACCCATTTTGTCAACCGAATCCTTAGTTTGGACATAAAAAAACCGGGTAGTCATTCAACCACCCGGTTCTTATACTTAGCTATTTCTTAGTATTTGAATACTTTAGATCCTGCCATAACTTCTTGTGTCTTCTCGTTGAAGGTAACACGCTCTCCTGTACGATAAGCCGCATTGGCCATAATCGTAGCAATGGAGTGTTGGTAACCTGCTTCAATCGGAGCATTAGGAGTTTTACGTGAACGTACACATTGCATCCAGTTTTTGATGTGCTCAAATGTTAAGCTATCACCACCTGTGTTAGATCCAGTCTCTACTTTAGGACCTTCAATTTTCAAGGTTGGCAATAAATTCGCCTGCATGCCCATACCTCTAGCTTCTCCTTCAGTTAATCCACCATTCGGAGAGATCATGTTGGTATCTAAGTTCAATTCACCACCATTTGAGTAGTAAATTTCTTTAGTTCCACCTGCGGAGTTAGAGAAACGAGATGTAAAGCTTACTTGGAAGCCTTTGTTTGGTTGGTCTGCAGGGCCGTAATCAAATACCGTAGTCATGGTATCTGCATTTTTACGTCCATCATTCCATTGGTAGATACCTCCATTGGAAACCGCAGAACGTGGATGCGCCAAGCCTGAGAACCAGTGAACAGTATCAATTTGGTGAGACATCCATTGACCTGGAATTCCTGAAGAATATGGCCAGAATAGACGGTATTCTAAATATTTACGAGGATCAAATGAATCTTTAGGACGGTTCATCAAGAAACGGTTCCAATCGATATCTGATTCTTTTAAGTCTTTGCAAAGGTTGACTCTTCTCCAGCGACCTGGTTGGTTGACGTTCCACATCAACTCTACCATTTTGATATCACCGAATTTGCCCGACTTGATAAACTCATCTGCTGCCCAGTAGTTGGCACCACTACGACGCTGAGATCCTATCTGAACAATTTTATTGGATTCTTTTACGGCTTTTAATACAGCACGTGCATCTTCCATTGTTTCTGCCAATGGTTTTTCTGCATATACATCACAACCCGCTTTCACCGCTTCAATGGTGTGTAAGGCATGTTGGAAATCCGCTGTTGAGATAAATACTGCATCTACTCCTTTAGCTGCATATAACTCGTCGTTATTACGGTAAGTAGTGATTTTGCTTCCTAATTGGGATTCCAAATAAGCCTTTCCTTCTTCGCGTCTGCGGTTCCAAAGGTCAGAAACTGCCACCATTTCAAAATTCATTTCTTTTTGTAAAATTTTGAATGGAGGAACGTGTGAAGAACGGTGACGGTCAGAAAAACCTACACAGGCTACACGAACACGGTCATTTGCTCCAAGAATCTTGCTGTAAGATTTAGGGCTGAAGGCAAATGTTCCTAAGGAGGCAACTGCGCTCTTTTGGATGAAATCTCTTCTTTTCATGTTAAAAATTATTTTTGAGGTATCGGTTGTTATTTAATTTCTCTGATTTTGATGTTCTTGTAAAATACAGAATCACCATGCTCTTGTAACAAGATCGGGCCTTTGGCTTTCATACCAAAACCAGGCCATTTGTTGTATTTACTATGCGCTACTAACACTTTATAAATATTGCTTCCACGAACATACTCAATCACTTTGATGCCATTTAACCAATGTTGAACAACATTATTTGGGTAAACTATCACACGACCGCGATTCCATTCACCAATTTTTTTAACGGAACGTTTGTCTTTGTCGGAAGGGATCAAGTCATATAAGCTCGACAATGTTCTATTTCCTTCTGTACCCAACTTAGCATCAGGGTGCTTGTCGTCATCTAATACTTGAAATTCTAAACCAATGGCCGACATGCCTGAGTTGTATGATTCATCGACAAAGTATTTTACTCCTGAATTAGCTCCTTCTGTTAATTTGAAATCAAAAACCAATTCAAAAGCGCCGAATTGATCATTGGTTAGAATATCGCCACCATTACCTGATTCTTTTCCACCCTTACTATTTACGTGTAAGGTACCATCTGATTCTACGGTCCAAACTGAAGGAGGAGCCGTAGTTTTGAAAGCCGAACGCCAGCCGTTTAAATCTTTACCGTTAAACAATAATTTATATCCTTGTGCTTCTTCTTGTGGAGAAAGAGTGTTTAAGGTATAATTTTCTACTGGAGTAGTTTTGTCCAAAGGACGTGGACGCATTTGGCTACCTGTTTGAATCTTGATGTTTTTCCACATCACTTGTGTACCCTCTTTTTGATCTTTACCGATGGCATGCACTTGGAAAGCAATGAATCCTTTGGCAGTCATATCATCTACTAAATAAGTAACAGGGATATTGTTTACCCAGGTACGAATGGTAGTTCCGATAGCCTCTATACGATAGTGATTCCATTCCCCTTTTTTGAATGCTTTTTTAGCAGCTGAATTTTCTTCTACTGGATATAACCAGCCACGGCGAGCCTCATCATACAGGCCGCCTGACCATGCTCTGTCAGAAGGATCTATTTCCACTTGATAGCCATGAACACGACCATTCATGTATTCAGGAGTAGAAAGACTACGGATTTGAATACCTGAATTCATCGAATTGTCCACTTTAAGGTCGACTTCTAAGATAAAATCACCGTATTCTTTTTCAGTTGCCATGAAAGAATTGGGTGTATTGGCTACGGTAGTGCCTATCATGACACCGTTTTTGGCTTCGTATTTAGCTTGACCGTTGAGTTGTTTGAATCCTTTGAACGTTTTACCATCGAAAAGATTGGTCCATTGTTCATTTTGCGCCAGAGCTGGCATCAATACCCCTAAACTAAGGAGTAGAGTAAATAATTTTTTCATAGTTTCTTTTAAATGTATTAATTACTCGTAAAAGTCCTAAAAAGAATTGATTTACTCAAATTCTCCAGATTAATCCTCTTATTTTTCTATAGGGTCTTGACCTTCTCTTAGAATTGGTGAATTGAATGAGAATCCTTTTGGAAGAAATATTAAATTTGATTTTCGGGCTATTCCATTAAATTTGTAGATTAAATATCGCCTACATGAAGAAACAAACTCAAGCCATCCGAATTCAAGCCAAGCGTTCTCATAACCGGGAGCACTCGGTGCCATTGTATCTTACTTCAAGTTTTACCTTTGAGGATTCAGAACAGGGAAGAGCCATTTTTGCAGAAGAGATTCCAGGAAATATCTATTCTCGTTACCAAAATCCCAACGTAGATGAGTTTGTGGAGAAGATGTGTATGTTGGAAAATGCAGAAGCTGGTTTGGCTTTTTCAACGGGTATGGCGGCTATTTTTTCTTCATTAGCTGGTTTATTAAAGCAAGGAGATCATGTGATAGCATCCAATGCATTATTTGGATCAGCGATTCAAATTTTGACTAAAATTACCGCTAAATGGGGCATTGAATGCACTTTTGTAGATGGTCACGACATCAAAGCTTGGGAAGCTGCAATCAAAGACAATACCAAATTCTTTTTCTGTGAAAGTCCTTCTAATCCAGGCTTGGATTTAATTGATATTGCAGAATTAGCGGCTTTGAAAAAGGGGAAGGATATTGTTTTAGCGGTAGACAATTGTTTTGCCACGCCAATTTTGCAAACTCCTCTGGATTTAGGGGCAGATTTAGTACTACATTCTGCGACTAAATACATTGATGGACAAGGACGTGTGTTAGGTGGTGTAGTTTGTGGAAAGGCCGAATACATTGCTGAAATACGTTTTTTTGCTCGTCATACAGGCCCATCATTATCTCCATTCAATGCTTGGATATTATCCAAGAGTTTAGAATTATTGGATTTGCGTATGCAAAAGCATGCAGAAAATGCCTTGGCATTGGCTGAGGCTTTACAAGGCCATCCAGCTGTTCAAGCGGTGAAATACCCTTTCTTGAAGAGTCATCCGCAATATGAATTGGCTAAAAAGCAAATGAAATATGGGGGAGGTATTTTAACCTTAGATATCAAAGGGGGATTTGAGAAAGTCCAAAAATTAAGTCAATTGCTTCAAATCGTGTCTATTTCGCCTAATTTGGGAGATACGCGTACTATTTTAACTCACCCTGCATCAACTACGCATTCGAAATTATCTGCAGAGGATCGTGCTGCCGTAGGAATTACAGACGGACTTGTCCGGGTAGCCGTAGGTTTGGAAGCGATTGAGGATTTAAAAGAAGATTTCTTAAACGCTCTTAATCAACTTTAATCCATGTGGATAGCCCTAGTGGTATGTTTGGTATTACTGACTATCAATGTGGTGGTGGGTGTTTACGTAGAACGTAAATTATCTGCTTTTATGCAGGACCGTTTGGGGCCTATGGAAGTAGGTAAATGGGGCTTATTGCAAGTATTTGCTGATTTGTTGAAATTATTTCAAAAGGAAGACATAGTCCCTGCATCCGCCCAAAAGCAATTGTTCTTATTTGCTCCTTGGATCATTTTTTTGGCTGTTTTTGGCTCATTTTCAGTGATCCCTTTAAGTTCAGGTAGTTTCTTGCAAGGCAGCCAAACCGAAATGGGAGTCATGTTATTAATGGGCATCGTTTCTTTAGATTCCTTAGGGATATTACTGGCAGGATGGACTTCCAATAACAAGTATTCACTCCTTGGGGCGATTCGTTCAGCGGCACAATTGGTTTCCTATGAGATTCCCATGGGTTTGAGTATTCTGTGTGTCGTATTGATTTCCTCCAGTTTGAATTTACAAGAGATAGCCTTGCAACAAGGGATATTTAGTCAACAGACCAACTTTCTATTCGGTTTATCTTTTTTACAATGGGATGTGACACATGTAGGTGGGATTTTGACTTGGAATGTAGTACGAGTGCCCTTCTTCTTTTTTCTGTTCATTTTGTTTTTCATCACCAGTTTAGCTGAGGCTAATCGCGCGCCATTTGATATACCTGAAGCAGAATCCGAATTGGTAGGAGGTTTTCATACGGAATATGCTGGAATGCGTTGGGCATTATTGTTTTTGTCGGAATATGGAATGATGCTCCTTGTCAGTGTTTTAGGGGTAATACTTTTTTGGGGTGCATGGTATTCTCCTTTTCCAAACATAGGAAGTTTACGTTTGGCAGATTGGACCAATGGAACACCAGGGACTATATGGGCAACCGTTTTAGGTTTTGTTTGGATAATGTTAAAGACCTATGTTCTGATTGCCATACAAATGTGGGTACGCTGGACTTTACCTAGATTAAGGGTAGATCAGCTGATGTATTTATGTTGGAAAGTCCTCACTCCAGCCGCTTTGGTTTTCGTCGCAATATCTTCGATTTGGTCGATGTTCATGTAATTTCATTTCTACTTATCAAGTATTATACGTATAATTGGTTTTATAACCTCAAACCAGTTATATGATAAAACTCTTTACTAGAGTCTTTTATGTCTTATGTTGCCTAGTCATTTTTCATAAAAGCTATTCACAATCAACGACTACTACTTTACCCTATTTAGAAGGAAAAGTTATCGATGCTCAAACAGGGGAACCACTCCGAGGTGCGGATATTTCGGTGGATTTTAAGAAATCTGGTACATCCACTGATTCTTTAGGTATGTATCGTATTTATTTGCCTTATGGGGAATATGTCGTGAAAATCGGTCACGTAGGATATAATCCTTACAGGACTAAAGTCTATATCAAAGCGAATACCACACTCAATGCTCAGCTGAATGATGTGACCAAGCAATTGGAAGAGGTCATTGTATCCAGTGCCGCTACGAAGCGTGATATCCAAACTCCTTCATTAGGAGTTACAGTTCTAAGTTTAAAAGGAATTAAGAAGCTTCCTACCATGATGGGGGAGGTTGATGTCATTAGAAGTTTGCAAACACTTCCCGGCGTTTCTTCGGTGGGAGAGGGTGCCAATGGATTAAATATTCGAGGTTCTAATGTGGATCAGAATTTGATTTTCATTGATAATACGCCCATTTTCAATCCAACTCATATGTTTGGCTTGTTCTCCGTATTTGCTTCTGATGCTATTCGCGATTTAGAATTATATAAAGGTGGAGTTCCTTCTCGATTTGGAGGTAGAACGGCTGCTGTATTGGATATCAAAATGATTGAACCCAATACAGAGAAGTTCAAGATGCAAGGAGGAATAGGTTTGGTTTCCAACCGAGTGATGGCAGAAATACCTTTAGTAAAGGAGAAATTATCTGTTTTGATTGCGGGCCGACTTTCAGTTAATGATTTCATGTTCAAATGGTTCGCGCCAACAGAGTTGAAAAATATCCGTGCCAATTTTATGGATGTGGCAACTAAGGTTTTCTATCGTCCCAATAATAAGAATACGATCTCCTTTTCCAATTATTTGAGTCAAGATTTTTATCGAGTTGATTCCTTATTTAGTATTGAAAACGTGGTGGCAAAGCGCACTTCGTTTGATTATGGGCATAATAACTTGGCTATTCATTGGAATCATTATTTTTCAGATAAGCTGAATATGATGTTAAGTGCTACGAGTACCTTATACAAAACGAAAACGTATTCTCCTGATACGGTCAATACGATTGATTTGCAAAGTTCCATTGATTATAAAAATGTACACGTAAGCTTTGACTTACAACCAACCGATGGTCATAAAATGAATTTTGGGGCTATGGCTACCCGTTATTATGTGAAGCCAGGGTCATTGAATGACGGGGTGGTTTCTCGGGTTGCTCGCGTGGTTTTACCTGATGAACAATCTGTAGAGGCAGCTGTTTATGCTGATGATGAATGGACAGTAAGTCCTAAGTTTACCATTCAGGCGGGTTTACGATATGCGCAATATTGGCGCTTAGGTGCAGGAGTTGTCAACCAATACGATCCAGGTAGGATGCCATCGGCAAATAGCGTCATTGGGAAAAAAGTATATGGCGATGGAGAAGTAATGGCTTCTTATGGCGGATTAGAGCCCCGATTGACGATGAAGTATTCTTTGGCAGAAAATACGACTATGAAATTTGGGTATAATCGCATGCAGCAATTCTTTCAATTGCTTTCTAACAATACGACCCCTTTACCTACTTCTCGTTGGAAAACCGCTGACTCATTCATCAAGCCGCAACAATCAGATTTTTATTCTTTAGGATTCTTCAAAACGTACAATGAAAACGTGTATGAAGCTTCTTTGGAAACTTATTACCGTGATGTTAGAAACACCCTTGATTTTGTTTCTGGTGCCAATTTACAATTGAACCCAACCATAGAAACCCAGTTGATAACGGGAAAAAGTAAGGCATATGGCGTGGAGTTAATGGTTCAAAAGAAAAAAGGGGAAGTTTCCGGTTGGGTGAGTTATACTTATGCTCGCGCTTTCAATCAAATGGTTGGAGATTTTCCTGAGGTTCAAGCGATTAATGGGGGAGATTGGTTTGCCACGAATTATGACAAACCTCATACCTTCAATATGATGTTGAATATTCAACCGACTACCCACCACAGTTTCTCATTTACTTTTGCGTACAATACGGGTCGTCCATTTTCATCACCATCTGGGAGTTATGAAATCGGAGGTAAAAGATACCCTGTATTTGCTGCAAGGAACAATGACCGCATTCGAGATTACCACCGTTTGGATTTCTCATGGACCATCAGTAACCCATCTATGGTAAAAAAGAGATGGGAAGGAAGTTGGGTTTTTACCGTGTATAATTTATATGGAAGACAAAACCCTTATTCGGTATTCTTTAAATCGAATAAGCAAGCATTACAGGCCTATGAGCTAAGTGTATTTGCTGCTCCATTTATATCCTTGACCTATAATTTTAAATTTTTATAGAAATGCCTAATAAGTTAATTAGCTATATTTTCTTGAGTTTTGCCATGATCTTTATGACATGGGCTTGCATCAATCCTATTAAAGATTTTGCACAAATAGACTCGACTTCTTACATGACAATTGAAGCTGACATTGTCAATGATCCCAGTATGTGTAAGATCCGATTAACTAGTTCAGCCAATCGAATTATGTCCGTGTTATCACTTCCAATTACCAAAGCAGACGTGTACATCGTGGATCAAGCGGGTACAAAAACTACTTTTAAGGAAGTTACAGGTGGCACAACAGGAACCTATTTACCACCCACTGGTTTTGCAGGTAAAGTAGGTTCAACCTATCAATTGTTTATTAAAACATTGGATGGAAGACAATATCAAAGTAGTCAAGAAGAAATGAATTCAGTCCCTGAGATTGAAAATATTGTGACCCAATTTGAAGTATTGGATCAGTATTCGAAAGGAGATGTTCGGAGAACTGGTTATACAGTTTACCTTGATTTCAAAGATAGCCCTAAGGAAGGCGATTATTACATGTGGAATTGGAAGCACTATGAACCAATCACCATTTGTGCTACTTGTACTGGTGGAGCTACATGGAATTTTAAACAAAATACTTGTGTTACTCCTGCGGTTGCCACCGATCAAATCTTGAATTATTCATGTGATGGTAAATGTTGGGATATTTCAACCAATAATGATTTGAATGTTTTTTCTGACGTGTTAACCAACGGACAACGAATCGTGGGTCGTCAGGTGGCTCGTGCACCTTTTGATAATTACACGCCTTATTACTTTCGTTTAGAGCAGAGAGGTATTTCAAAAAGTGCCTTTTTGTTTTATCAAAGTTTAATTGCTCAAGTTCAATCGAGTGGTTCATTATTTGATGTTCCGGCTGAAACAAGATTTTCTGTCAATGTGAAATCGACCACGAATCCAAGTGAAAAAATATTAGGCATATTCAATGTATTCTCTGTGAGTAAGAAAATCTTTTATATAGATCGTACTAAGGGAATTCCTCCTGGAGAAAAGGCTTTTATTCCTCAAGTTCCAGGTGAAATGTTTTTCTGTCCGGGGGCTTCTCCAGGATGTCAGGATCGTGTTCCATGTTTTGAAGGGCCATCAAGAACAAAGATTACACCAGAAGGGTGGACTTTATAAGAATTTTGCATCATCTTTGCGGCAAATTAGGACAAAATGGTAGGAGTTTTATTGGTTAATTTAGGTACTCCGGATGCTCCGGATACTGCTTCAGTACGTCGTTATTTAAGGGAATTTTTAATGGATGGCCGGGTAATTGATATCCCATATCCATTTAGGTTCATGTTGGTTAATGGTATCATAGCCCCATTTCGGGCACCAAAATCAGCTAAAATATACCAGCAACTTTGGGAAGAACGCGGCTCTCCATTAAAATTTTATGGGGAGGATGTACGTGATGAATTACAAAAGAGCTTAGGGAATGAATATGTGGTGAAATTGGCCATGCGTTATCAAAATCCTAATTTGGCTTCGGTATTGAAGGAAATGGAACAGATGCAATTGGATAAATTGATTATTATTCCACTGTTCCCTCAGTATGCTTCTGCCACTACGGGCTCTGTGTATGATCGTGTGATGGAGTTAATGAGTTCATGGCAAGTAATGCCCAACATTTCCTTGGTGAGTTATTTCTATCAAAAACCAGGATTTGCTTCTTATTTCGCTGAAAAAGCAAAGAAATACCAAGCAGAACATGAGTTTGATTATTATTTATTTTCATATCATGGAATTCCTGAACGTCATATTCGAAATGGAGATATCACCAAAAACACCTGTGCATTTGGCTCTTGTTGTGAGCAAATCACCGAGAAAAATCATGGATGTTACCGTGCTCAATGTTTTGAAACTACTCGTTTGATAGCCAAAGAAATGGGTTTGAAAGAAGGTACATTTGGTACGGCCTTTCAAAGTCGATTAGGAAGAGATCCATGGCTTCAACCTTACACAGATGAAACCATCAAAAGTTTAGTGAAAGAGGGTAAAAAGAAAGTATTAGCCTTTTCTCCAGCCTTTGTAGCCGATTGTTTGGAAACAACCATTGAAGTAGGGGAAGAATACAAAGAATTGTTTGAAGAAGCAGGAGGGGAGCATTGGCAATTGGTAGAGAGTTTGAATAATTCTCCTGAATGGGTAAGTTTCTTGAAAGATTTGGTGCATCAATCATAATGCCATGATATACTTCATTTTAAGTGTTTTCTTTGCCATTTTATTATTGGTCAACTTTCGGATGCATGCCAAATTTGGAGTAGATACCAGTTTAACCATTCTATTGAATTACCCCATTTGTTTTTTAACGGGTTGGGCAGTTCAACCCCATGCATTACCTTTCCATTGGCCAGACATGCCTTATTCCTTGGGAATGGTGGCCTTGGGTTTGGGTTTTGTTGTAACATTCTTATTAACGGGTTTTTCAACACAGAAAAACGGTATGGCTACAACCTCTTTGGCCAATAATATATCTTTAGTTATTCCCGTCTTGTTCAATTTGTTAATTTGGAATCGGGGAGGAGTAACTTGGACTTGGCAAATCATAGTAGGTTTACTTTTGGCTTTTGGAGCCATCTATTTTTGTAGTCCTAAGATGGAAGGGAAGGGGCAGAATAAATCTTTGACTGCTTTATTGTTGGTATTTGTCGGTTATGGCATTACAAACACGGCTTTTAATTTTTTAAATGCAGAAGTAGCAACCGAAGCTGGTGGAACAATCCCCTTTATGTTGATGATCGTAGCTGGGGCTGTTGGTGCCTCTGTACTAGAATTAATTCGGGGAACGATGGTTGGGAAGTTTACGTGGAACAAAGCTTCCATAATGGCTGCGCTGCCACTAGGATTGCCCAATTTTTTCTCTTTTTACTTTTTGTTGAAAACCTTGGATTACTTTGGAAACAATGGAGCTATTGTACTCCCAATTTTTAATATTGGAGTCATTGTAGGTTCTACGGCAGTTGCTTATGTGTTTTTCAAAGAGAAAATTAGCGGTCGACAGAGTATTGGAATTAGTTTAGGCTGTATTGCCATTGTTCTATTATTGCTTTAAAGAAATATATATGGAAGTAGAAATTTTCACATTGGCGGATTATGCGGCTGATTATGGACAAGGCAAATTGGTCATTAATGGGACCTTTGATAATATCACAGCGAAAGAATTTCCTGCCATTCATCCTTCCTGCGCGATTGTTGCCCGCATTCGCATAGGAAATTCGGAAGCAGGATTGCATTATTTCCAAATAGATGCGCTAAATCCTCAAGGAGATAATTTTCATGAACCCTTCAAAGGGGAGTTTACCATAGAGAAAAACCCACATGCAGATCATACTACCTTGAATATCATTTGGAATTTAGTTCATTCCAAATTGGACATGCCTGGTAAATATGCCTTTGAATTTTACTTTGATGGAGAATTTAGAACTGGCTTGAGCTTGACGGTGGGGAGGTAGGGTTAATGTAGAATGAAGAATGTAGAATTAAGAATGTAGTATAATTGGTTATAATTTTATTACACTTCTTTTCACGGTCTAGTTATTGAAAATTCTACATTCTACATTTTTCATTCTACATTCTTCATTTTACATTTAAAGCACATTCGCTGTTTGCTCCTTTATTTTTTCCAATTCGTCTTTCATGTTGACTACCAGACGTTGGATATTTGAATCATTGGCTTTGGAACCAATGGTATTGATTTCACGGCCAATTTCTTGAGCCATGAAGTTTAATTTTTTACCGTTTCCTTCTTTCAATACTTCAAGGAAATACTCTAGATGAGTCGATAATCGAACTTTTTCTTCCGATATGTCGAATTTCTCGATGTAATAAACCACCTCTTGCTCGAAACGGTTTTGATCAAAATCTTCATTCAAACCTAGGTCTAATAAGGACTTTTTCATACGCTCACGAATGTTTGGCATACGAATCAAATCTTGCTCTTTTACTGCATCCAATCCCAATTTAATGGATGCTATGTATTCCTTGAACTTCTCTTCCACCACATTTCCTTCACGCAAACGAAAGGCTTTACATTCTTGTGTCGCTTCTTGAATGATTTCAAAAATGGATTGCCAAAGGGCCTCTACTTCTTCTTCCGTTTCTTGGGTTTGTTCAGCCTGAATGGTATTTGGCATGGATAATGCATGCAAATATAGGGCTGTTTCATTTACTGATTCTACCCCAACTTGCTTTGCTACTCGCTTTAATTCACTGAATAGTTCCTCAATATGCTTTTCAGGCAACAAGCTTGGAGATACCGTTTCCGTGGCCTTTTGCATGGTCAATGACAATTCTATTTTACCTCGTTCTAATTGTTGAGTGAGGTAATTTCTTACTTCAATTTCTCTTGCAGAAAGGGATTTAGGTAAGCGACAAAATAAATCGGTGAACTTGGAATTCAAACTCTTGACCTCTACTTTGATTTGAAGATCTTGTATTTCTTTTTGGGCCTTCCCAAAACCGGTCATCGAATAAATCATATACTTATACTTTCTTTTTTCTAAACTCTAATCCCAAGGACAATCCTAAGAATATAATCAACCCAATGGATGCTAATCCATCTATTTTACCTCCCGTTTCTACAGAATTAGGTGCGAACTTAAATTCAATTTGATGTTTACCTGCCGGAACAACCATGGCGCGTAATACATAATTAGCTCTTACATGTGGCATTTCTTTGCCATCAATATAGGCCTTCCAATCTTGATTTCCGCGGTAATAAATTTCGGAGAAAACGACTAGTCCTGATGCACTTAACTGACTTTGGTAGGTCAATTTATTGGGCGCATATTGACTTAAAGTAACTTGGCCCAATGTAGGAAGCGGCTGAAAATTTCCCAACCATTTTTTATCTTGGTTTTCTAATACCACTTCTTGTGCTGGGTTAATTTTCTCAATGGCATTCAAGGCTTCATCGGCATTATTAGCCCATTTGATTTGAGAAACGACCCAAGCATTTCCTAATGCCGTTGGATTGGTTTGAGCAATCGGTCGGTTAGTTGAATCCAAACCAATCACATATTTGGTATTTAACATATTCAACACAGTCATTTGAGCATGACTTCCTGCGAAATACTTCTCAATCAATTCTTGGTATCGACGAAGCTTTGCCCCATGATATCCACCTATCGAATGGTGGTAATAGCTCGTGGTAGCATCACTCATGAATGACACGGTAGAATTCAACACGCGGAATTGACTTTTATCGGCTAAAATTTGTTGATCCGCTGGACTAGGTTCTATGTTTTCTTCTAGTGTACTTTTAGAAACAAAAAAATCTTTTCCAAAATAACGTTTTGCGACTGGTGCTACATCCAATACCAACAAAAGTACCATGCCAAAGACCCAAATACTCTTTTTAACTTTTTCTAGTGTGCTGACAAAAACCAAAGCAGCAGCGAACAAGATGAAGAAGAAACTTCTCCAAGCATCGGATGTAAATAAGGCAATCCGGTCTAAACGGATGCTATTCCAAATGGCTGAATTTAAGTTGGCATCCTGAATTAATTGCATACCATCTTGAGGCCCTTTGAAGGAAAGAAACAAATCTGGTAAGATGGCTAAAATCAGGCATAAACCTGCTGTTAAGCCCAATGAGATGAATAAGGGCTGCTTGATTTGTTGAAAGTTCGGTTTTTCTTTCGATAATTGAATCAGTCCCAACATAGCTAAGGCCACTAATCCAAATTGTACAAATGACAAGACCATGGTGATTGCACGGAACTTGTTGAATAGAGGAAAGTAGTCGAACAGGAAACCATTAAATCCAAAGTTTTTACCCCATGAAAAGGTGGTAAATAATACTGTAATGAAGATAATCCACCATTTTTCTTTGCTTTTAACATACAGAGCAGCAAATAAAAACAAGAAGATAACGACTGCACCAGCATAGGCTGGTCCTGCTGTATAACTTTGGTCTCCCCAATATGTAAACCCTTTTTCTACAAAGCCCAGCGATTGCTCTTCTGGAATTCCCGCATCGGTCATGGTTTTGAAGGTATTGGATTTGGTCCCTCCTAAATTACCTTGAGAAGCACCTCCCATGAAATTTGGGATTAATAAGGTGCCTGTTTCAGCAATTCCATAAGACCAATCAAAAGCATATCCTTTATCTAATCCACTTCCTCTGGCTGAATTCGCTTTTAGTTCGGATGGCCCACGGGTAGTTTCCTTGCTATACTCATAATTATTCCAGAGACGCATGGTGTGCGTTCCTAATGCCAGTACTAAGCCCAAAGCCATCCAAAGGCCATTGATTAGCCAGCGTTTAAATTGACCCGTTTTAATGGCTTCACTCAGTAAGTAAAGCTTAATTGCACCAATAATGAAGAATAAATAATAAGTAATTTGAATGTGATTGGCATATAATTCAAGAGCCATTCCTAAGGTGAAAATAGCCAAACCCAACCATTTTCTTTGTCCCCAGCACAGTCGTAAACCCGCTAAAACCACAGGTGCATAAGCCAAGGCTAACACTTTAGAGGTATGTCCAGCTGGAATGATAACCATGTTGTAGGTGGCAAAGGCATAGGCAACTGAGCCAGCAAACCCTAAAATAGGAGAGATGCCCATGGCCCAAAGAAATAGGTACATGCCCAGTAATTGTAAGAAAATAAGATTGACAGGGTTAGGTAGGATATTGGTAATCCAGCTACCTAGGTAGCTGGAGATACTGTTCGGATAAGAGCCTGAAATCTGGTAAGAGGGCATTCCACTAAACATGGAATTGGTCCACCAAGCATCTTGTCCCGTTTCATTTTTAAATTGAACACTTTCCCTTGCCGCAGCTTGTGCCTGCTGAATGTCGTGCTGAATTAATACCTTCCCTTCTAATACAGGGCCGCAGTAAATAAATGCAATGACAACAAAGCCTAGAATAACTAATCCATGAGGCAAAAAGGAGCGAAAATCAATTTTCATGTTGGGGCTTATTTAATCGCAACTAATTCTAATTCAAACGTTAAATCTTTTCCAGCCATTGGGTGATTGGCATCTAAAGTAACGTGAGTATCTGTCAAGTCAGTAACTGTTACTTCAATGACATGTCCACCATCTTGGTGCATGTTTAAGGTAACACCTAATTCTACTGGAATGTGAGCTGGAATTTGGTTTCTTTCAATGGTCAACGTGTTTTCTGGAGAATGTTCCCCATACGCTTCAGCAGCTGGAATCGTAATGGTTTTTTTCTCTCCAATGGCCATGCCAGTCACACCATCATCAAAACCTTTGATAACCATGCCTGAACCTAGTTGAAATTCTAATGGGTTGCTTCCTACGGACGAATCAAAGATACTGCCATCGGTATGTTTTCCTGTGTAATGAACGGCAACTTGGTCGCCAGTTTTTGCAATAGACATAATGTATTGTTAAGTGTAAAAAATCAGAGACAAAGGTCAGTATTTTTTTATTAATCGAGGCATGAAAGTATGGAAGTTTTTCGGCTATTTCATGGTAATGACACTGATACCTGCACCACCTCGGTCGGCATGCTCATCTTGCACTTGTTTAATCTGGGCATAACGTTTTAATTGTTCCCTGACTAAACTCCGTAAAATACCATCTCCTTTTCCATGTAAAACTCTTACTTCCGGAGCACCTAATAGGAGCACATCATTGATGTATTGATCCAATGCAACCCAAACTTCTTCACCTCTTTTGCCACGTAAATCCAATGTTAAGCTAAATTGTGCCATTCGGTCATTGATGTCAATGCCATTTAAAGGAGCGGTTTTAATTTTCTCCGATTTAGGGGCTTGTACTTTTTGTAAACGCTTTAATTTAATGGTAGAGCTAATAGAACCTAATGCTAGTAAAGCATCTTTGCCTTTGATTTCCAACACTTGACCAATGGTTGGTTCGCTGCCTCCATCTTGTATGGCTACCCAATCACCAACTGTTATTGGGCCACTGATGGATTTTAGGGTCGGATTGCTAATGGGTTTCGGCTTGACAGGGGCTTCAATAAGTGCTTTTTGAGCAAAAGTATCTAGCTTCTCTCGAAGTTGTTTCGTTTCTTCTTTTCCTGCCGCCTTTTCTTTAATCTCTCGAATGGTTTGCTCAATCCGTTGATTGGCTTCTTTGACCAATTGCTTGGCTTCGGCTTTGGCCTTATTAATGATGTTTTTTTGCTCATCTTGCAAATGATTTTTCAACTGCTCATACTGTTGCTTGATGGCGTCTACTTGTTCATTTTGAAGACTTAGGCTATTATTTTTACTTTGCCAAATCTGTTTTTCCGTTTCTGTTTCTAATAATAGTTTATCAAAATCAACCTGCTTTTTACCCAATTTTTTTTGGGCATTTTCAATGATTCCATGAGGGAGGCCAATTTTTTGAGCAATTTCAAAAGCAAATGAGCTTCCTGGCTTCCCCATATCTAAGATAAACATGGGTTCCAAATGCGCGGTGTCATAGCGCATGGCAGCATTGAACAATCCTTCCTTGCGATCGGCTAAACTTTTTAGATTACCAAAGTGCGTATTGATAGCACCATAACAACCTTTATCGGCCAATTTTTCCAGAATAGCTTCAGCAATGGCTCCTCCTAAAGAGGGTTCAGTACCTGTTCCAAATTCATCCACTAATACCAAGGTTTTAGCATTGGCATGTTGAAGAAAGTAGCGCATGTTACTCAAGTGAGAACTATAGGTACTTAATTCATTTTCTAAATTCTGCTCATCCCCCATGTCGAGAAAAATCTGTTGGAAGAAACCCATACTTGAACCTTCTTCAATAGGAATCAAACAACCCGATTGGTATAAATATTGCAAAAGTCCTACGGTACTCAGTGTTACTGACTTTCCTCCAGCATTAGGCCCAGAGACAACCATGAGTCGTTTCTTTTCGTCTAGATGAATCGACAAAGGCTTGATTTTTTTACCAATTTTTTCCAATGATTTTTCCAACAGAGGATGACGAGCATTTCGCCAGTCCAAACTAGGTTTATCTTGTAAATGGGGAAGAATAGCTTGATGCTCTTGAGCCCACACGGCTTTGGCTCGTATAAAATCAATTAAGCCTAACCATTGTAACCATTGAGCCAACATAGGAACCATGGGCCTAACTCGGTCCGACAAGCGAGAAAGAATCTGGATGATTTCTCTTTTCTCGGCGGATTCCAATGATTTGATTTCATTATTGGCCGTTAAAGCATCGGCAGGTTCTAAAAAGACAGTTTTGCCGGTATCGGATTCATCTTGGACAAAGCCTTTAATCTTACGCTTATGTTCAGCGGCCAAAGGAATCACCATACGACCATTACGCAAGGTCAAAGAAAAGTCCTTGGAAATCCATCCCTGTTGTTGTGCCTGATTCAATAGGCTATCTAATTTCTTTCGTAAGCCCTGCTCTTCCGTATTTTTTTTCCTACGAATCTCTCCTAAATCCGAGGATGCATTTTCTTTAATTTGTCCATTAGCATCAAATACTCTACCTAATTCTTGTAATACAGGTAATAATTGCATGTAATCCTGATCGGATTTTTCCGCAATTTTTTGAGAATATTGTCGAGTTAATTGATGTAACTCTGGATATGTTTCAGCATCCAATAAATGAAAAAAACGGATACACTGATAGAGAACTTCTAGTCCTCTTTGCCAGTCTCTCCATTGATCAGCAGAGAAGTAATTGCCTTCTAAAGTTAAAGGGGCTAGCCAAGGTCGTAAATCATAATAATCTACTTGAGGCCATTCTCCTCCACGCTCCGCCATCAATTGCTTCATTTCATGCACTTGATTGACCCATTGTTTAACGAGAGGGAATCGGTTAGAAAAACGCATTTTCTCCGCGAATTCTACTCCCATCTGACTGAGACATGCCGCTTTGATGTCTGCCTGAACATGGCTAAAGCCTATTTTGTCAGTTAATCCTTCTGGGTAATTCATGCGGTATAATAGGCTTTTATTTTGGCAAGGAGTACCTCATTGATTTTTCGGTAACTTTCGTTGGTCCATCCTGCAACGTGCGGACTGAATAAGGTAGCAGGAAAAGAACTGATTTTGTTAAACAAAGCTTTTTCTTCTTCTGACCAAGTATTGATTTTTTCATTAGGCAACACATCTAGGATCAATCCTTGAATTTGCCTCTTTTCTAATCCTAATAATAAGGCTGGTAATGGACTAATAGCGCCTCGAGAACTATTTATGAACACAATGGGCTTTTTAAATTGTGAAAGCCATTGGTCATTGACCATGCCCTTCGTCTCTTCGGTCAATGGAATATGTAATGAAACTATGTCTGCTTGATCAAAAATATCCTGCATTTCAGCACTGTACCGGCTAGCAGGCTGGTATTTGTCGTAGGCTAATATGGTAGATCCAAAACAGCTTAAGCGACTAGCTACTGATTGACCCATATGTCCATAACCAATGATACCGATTGTTTTTCCCGATATTTCCCAACCTCTATTTCCTTCTCTATCCCAAATACCTTGTCGTACTTCTCTATCGGATTTATGTAAATGATGTGCTAAACTCAATAATTGCCCAATGACATGTTCAGCAACGGCTTCTTTATTGCCTTCGTTTGCAGCAAAAACTTCGATATTTCTACTGCTGGCCTCTTGTAAATCAATTAAATCCAATCCTGCACCAGCTCTAGCTATAAATCGAAGAGCACTAGCTTGCTGAAGAAAATGGGCATCTATTTTAAGTTTACTTCTGACTACCAATCCTTCAAACACACCAATTTGTTGTAGGATTTCATCTTTTGTCCATGTGCTTCCATTCACGACTATAAAATCCAATGCTTCCAAGCCTTGGGCCATGGATTCATGTACTTCATCAATGATTAGGACTTGAGCGCGCATGTTATGCCTGCATTCTATTTTTTACTAAATCCATTGCCAAAAAGAGGGCATGCATAAAGGAACTTGGATCTGCCTCATTTTTCCCAGCAATATCATAAGCTGTTCCATGATCTGGAGATGTTCTAATGATGGGAAGCCCAGCAGTAAAATTCACACCAGTATCAAAAGCAATGTATTTGAATGGAATCAATCCTTGATCATGATACATACCTAAAACGCCATCAAATTCTTTGAATTGTGCTTTGCCAAAAAATCCATCAGCTGGATACGGACCAAACACTAGATTTCCTTTATTTCTAAATTCGTCGATGACAGGTTGAATGATTTCTAATTCCTCTTTTCCTAATAAGCCTGATTCACCCGCATGCGGGTTTAATCCTAAAACAGCTAATTTGGGTTTATCGATGGAGAAATCTTCTTTCAAACTCTTTAAAAACAAGCTTATTTTATCTTTAAGCAATTGAGCATTGAGGGCATTACTTACTTCTTGCAAGGGTAAATGTCCTGTAGCAACACCCATGCGGAGGTTCTCACTTACCATCATCATTAAAGATGACTTAGCATCAAAGCGTTCTGTTAAATATTCGGTATGTCCAGGAAAGGAAAATTCCTCGGATTGGATGTTGTGTTTATTGATTGGTGCAGTCACCAATGCCGATATCAAACCGCGATCTAAATCTTTGATGGCCATTTCTAAACAATCAAAAGCCGCTTTCCCTGCTTCTTGAGTTACTTTTCCGGGTTCCACAACGGTGTCTTTATCGTCCCATGCTTTCACTAAATAACTCTGACCTTCTTGAATCTGATTGAGATTGTCTACAATTTTGATGGACCAATCTTTCAGTTCTAATTTTTGACGGTAGAAATCCAAGACCTTTTTGGAACCATAGATTACAGGAGTACACCACTTTAAAATTCTTGGGCTACCCAATGCTTTTAAAATAATCTCTGGACCGATGCCATTGTAATCACCTAGGCTTATTCCTATCAAAGGTTTATTTGTGTTCATGCTTCAAAAATTCAGCCTGCAAGTTAAGAAATTTCGAGGGAAGAGGGCTTGATTTTTTTTGTGGACCAAATTTGAGAATATAATCTATGGTTAAATTGGTAACGAACCCTACAATTATTGTAAATTTTTAATATTCAGCAAATAAAACGGGGCAATAAATGCAAAAATGCCAATTATTTTAGCATTTTTGTTAGAATGCAATAATTGAAGATAATGCCAAAGTCATACGTAAGAAAAATATCAAGTCTCCTTATCGCCAATCGTGGTGAAATCGCTATTCGTATCATGCGTGCTGCCTCCGAGTTGGGGATTCGTACCGTCGCCGTTTATACCTTTGAAGATAGGTATTCTTTACACCGCTATAAAGCGGATGAAGCCTACCAAATAGGTAAAGACGATGAGCCATTAAAACCTTATTTAGATTATGAAGGTTTGATTGCTTTGTGTAAAAGCAAAAACATTGATGCCATTCACCCTGGATATGGTTTTTTATCAGAGAATGTCAATTTGGCTCGCAGATGTAGAGAAGAAGGTATAGTCTTTGTAGGCCCTTCTCCAGAAGCAATGAATGCTTTAGGAGATAAGGTAGCTGCAAAAATAGCAGCTCAGAAAGCCAATGTTCCCATGATTCAAGATTCAAAAGGGGATTTGTCTGTCTATTCCTTAGCCTTATCTGAAGCAAAACGTATAGGTTTTCCCGTTATGGTGAAAGCAGCTGCTGGTGGAGGTGGACGTGGTATGCGGGTAGTTCGTTTAGAAGAAGATTTAGAAAAAGCTTATAATGAGGCACGTAATGAAGCCAAGAATGCTTTTGGTGATGAAACAATCTTTATTGAGAAGTTCATTGATCAGCCTAAACATATTGAAGTACAGTTATTAGGTGACCAACATGGAAATTTGGTGCATTTATATGAACGAGATTGTTCCGTTCAGCGTCGATTCCAAAAAGTGGTAGAAATAGCTCCATCCTTTGGTCTTAAAGATGAAACAAAAAAGAAATTATACCAATATGCGTTATCCATAGGTAAAGCTGTAAACTACTACAATGCAGGAACCGTTGAGTTTTTAGTAGACCGAGATGAGAATATCTATTTCATTGAAGTTAACCCTCGAGTTCAGGTAGAACATACCATTACGGAAGAGGTTACGGGAATTGATATTGTACGTACCCAAATTTTAATTGCCCAAAATTATAAACTGTCTGATCCAGGTATCTATATCCTGTCGCAGGAAGATATTCCATTAAGAGGATTTGCTATCCAATGTCGAATTACAACGGAGGATCCAACCAATGGATTTAAGCCTGATTTTGGTACCATTATTGCCTACCGAAATGCAGCTGGTTTTGGCATTCGTTTGGATGAAGGATCATCTTATCCAGGGGTGAAAATTTCACCTTATTTTGATTCTATGTTGGTGAAGGTTTCTGCCAAAGGTCGTACCTTATTAGGTGCAGCCGAACGATTAAATCGTGCATTAACCGAGTTTCGTATTCGTGGGGTAAAAACCAATATTCCTTTCCTAAGAAATGTAATTTCCCATCCCATCTTTCAGAATGGTCAATGTACAGTACAATTCATTGATACCCATCCTGAATTATTTAAGTTTACCCCAACCAGAGACCGTTCTACTAAAGCTTTACGCTACTTAGGGGAAGTGATCGTCAATGGTAACCCTGATGTCAAGGTTAAACCTAGCAACAGTTTTAGACCTCCAATTATTCCTTATTCAGACCCTTTGTCTGATTTCCCTAAAGGCAACAAGCAATTGTTGATGGAATTAGGACCTGAGAAGTTTGCTAAGCATATTCGTGAAACAAAACAGGTTTTGTTTACTGATACAACTTTCAGAGATGGCCATCAGTCATTATTAGCAACGCGGGTAAGAACACAAGATATGTTGGCTGTAGCATCTGGTTTTGCCAAATCTTTCCCAGAATTGTTTTCTATGGAAGTTTGGGGAGGAGCGACGTTTGACGTAGCCATGCGATTCCTACAAGAATCTCCTTGGAAGCGTTTGCAAGAGTTCCGTCAGGCTATGCCGAATATGTTGCTTCAAATGTTGTTCCGCGGATCCAATGCCGTAGGATATTCAGCTTATCCAGATAATTTGATTGAGAAGTTTGTAGAGAAATCATCTGAAGCAGGTATTGATGTCTTCCGTATTTTTGACTCATTGAACTGGGTTGAGGCTATGAAAGTCTCTATTCGTGCTGTGCGTGAAAGAACGCCAGGTATCGCTGAAGCAGCCATTTGTTATACAGGAGATGTATTCTCTAATGAGAAGTATAATTTACAATATTACTTGGATTTGGCTCGTCAACTAGAAGATGAAGGAGCACACATGCTGGCCATTAAAGACATGGCAGGTTTATTGAGACCATTCCAAGCTGAGTTATTGGTTAAAGAATTGAAAAAGGCAGTGGATATTCCTATTCACTTGCATACACATGATACGGCATCGATTCAATCAGCAACATATTTAAAGGCGATTGAAGCAGGAGTTGACGTAGTAGATGGTGCATTGGCAGCCATGTCAGGTTTAACTTCTCAACCAAATTTAAATTCCTTGGTTGCGATGATGCAAGGTCAAGCAAATCAAGATTTGTTGGATTTGGAAGAAATGAATCAGTATTCCAACTATTGGGAGGCGGTGAGAACTTGGTACACACCATTTGAATCTGAATTGAAGGCCGGTACTGCAGAGGTATACGATAATGAAATTCCTGGAGGTCAATATACCAACCTTCGTGGTCAGGCGGTTGCTTTGGGAGTAGGAGATAAGTTTGAGTTATTGAAGGACAATTATTCAGAAGCGAATAAATTATTTGGTGATATTGTTAAGGTAACCCCTTCGTCTAAAGTAGTGGGAGATATGGCTATTTTTATGACGGCCAATTCTTTAACGGCAGAAGATGTGTATGCCAAAGGTGCAACGCTTTCTTTCCCAGAGTCGGTGAAGGATTTCTTCAAAGGAGGATTAGGTCAGCCATATCAAGGATTTCCAAAACAATTGCAAGAAATCATCTTGAAAGGAGAGATTCCGATGGATGGGAGACCTAATGATCATTTAGCTCCGATTGATTTCGATAAAGATTTTGCTGCTTTTCAAGCAAAATTCCCAGATAACGAAGGTGGATTCTATGACTACTTGTCGTACAAGATGTATCCAAAGGTGTACGAAGACTTCTACAAAAATCACCAAATTTTTGGTGATTTGACAGCTATGCCTACACCAGCATTCTTCTATGGCTTAAAGCAGGATGAAGAAATTATGATTACGATTGAGCCAGGAAAAACGATTATCGTTAAATTCTTGCATATGTCAGAACCAGATGAATCAGGTTTACGTAATGTAACTTTTGAATTGAATGGTCAGGCTCGTCGAATCAAGGTTTTAGATAAGAATATCAAAGTAGAACGCCCACAACATGTGAAGGCTTCTCAAAAAGGGGATATTGGTGCACCATTGCAAGGACGCTTAAGTCGTATTTTGGTAAAACCGGGAGAAGAAGTTAAGAAAAATGCTCCTTTGTATGTGATAGAAGCCATGAAGATGGAATCCATCGTTTCTGCTCCTTTCGAAGGAATCATTGGCAATGTAGTTTTACATGAAGGAACGGTAGTAGAACAAGAAGATTTAGTATTAACCTTGGAGGAGGCTAAGCTTCCTGAACCCAATGTAGAAGAATATCTATTTGTCTATGGTACACTTCGTCGAGATTGTGGAAATGACTTACATCGATTACTAGCGCGTAATTCTGACTACATTGGTATGGCAACTTACCAAGGACGCATGTATCAAGTGGCAGAATATCCTGGAATCATTGCATCGGAAGATTCAAAAGATCAAGTTGTAGGTGAATTGTATCTTTTATCCAATACCATTAAATTATTGAGTGTATTGGATGAATATGAAGAGTTTGATGCCGATAAGCCTGATAAAAGTTTATTTGTTAGAACTAAAGTACAGGTTCAATTGAATGGACAGGAAGTTGAGAGCTATGCTTATTTATACAATAGACCGACGCAAGCTGACACTCAAATTGTTTCTGGTGATTATTTAAAGAAATAGGATGAAAAACGTTTTCTTAGGCATATTACTTTGTTTTTTTGCAAGTAATTTGATGGCTCAGCAGGCCTTATTAAAGGCGCATGCTCACAATGATTATGAGCATACGAAGCCATTTTATGAAGCATTTAATCTAGGCTTCGGGTCTATTGAGGCAGATGTCTATTCCATCAAGGGTGAATTATTAGTAGCCCATGATGTGAAAGATGTCAAAGCTGATAGGACATTAAAGACTTTGTATATTGACCCTATTGTGAAGGTTTTGACCGAAAATAAACAAGGGAATTTTCATCAGTTTTTAATTGATTTTAAAACGAGTGCAGATTCTACTTTGCCCGTTTTGATAAAAGCTTTAGAGCCTCACAAAGACTTATTTATCAAAAGAGGATTGAGGATCGTCATTTCAGGAAATCGACCAGCGATTAAAAATTATGTATTGTATCCAACTTGGATCACATTTGATGGCCGGTCTACTGAAACATATCCTGCTGGATTAGGAAATCGAGTGGTTTTAGAGAGTGAATCCTTGTATAAATTTGGAGCATGGAGTGGACAAGGTCCCATCAGCCCTGAATTGAAAGAAAAATTAAAAGCTTATGTAGACCGAGTGCATGCTCAAGGAAGAAAATTGAGGTTATGGGCTACGCCAGATAGTTTACTAGGTTACCAAACTTTATATGATTTAGGGGTTGATTATATCGGAACAGATCATTTAAGTGAATTAGCTGATTTCTTGCGATTAGCCGTTAAGTAGATTAGACAAAACCTTACCTTTACCACATAAACCTACAACTATGATTAAGCGTCGGGAGTTTCTCCAGCAAAGTTCTTTATTGGCCATCATGGCTTCCTTTCCTGCATCAGTAGCAGATTCATCCTTTAAAATGGGGTATTCAGCCATTACTTGGGGAGGAAAAGATGAACAAGCTATTTTAGATATTGCCTCTTTAGGATTCAAGGGAATTCAATTAAGAGCGAATTCTTACACTAAATACAAAGACAATCCACAGGAATTAAAGGCATTGTTGGATGCCTCTAAACTTCAATTAGTCATGTTTTCCAGTGGAAATGTGGAGATTGATCCAGCTAAAGTTCCTGCTTCGATCGAGCAACATGTAAACCATGCAAAGTTTGTCAAAGCTTTAGGTGGAGATTCTATTCAGTTAACAAATAGTTTGAGAAAAAAGGGAGAAACACCTAGTCAAGAAGATTTGGTGAAATTGGCAGAAGTGATGAATGAAATTGGTAGAAAGACCAAAGAAGTGGGAGTACAAGCTACCTACCATAATCACATGAATCAGTTTGGTGAAACTCCAGAGGAAGTTGATATCTTGGTTAAGAGCATGAATCCTGCTTATCTACGTTTGTTACTTGATGTGGCACACTACCATCAAGGAGGAGGCAAGCCAGCAGATGCTGTTTTGAAGTACAAGAATATCATTCATGCATTTCATATCAAGGATGTGGAGAGTCCTATCAAAGGGCAAGAATCAAATCCATCTTCGTACAAGTTTGTCGAACTAGGACAAGGTAATGTAGATATGAAAGGTATTTTCAATAATATTAGAAAAATTAAATTCAAAGGATGGGCCATTGTGGAATTGGATGGAGTACCTGATAAAGCAAAAAGCCCTTTACAATGTGGAACAATCAGTCGAGATTTTTTACGTGATACAATAAATTACAAGTTTGTATAAGTGCATCAACTAGCATAAAATGGCTCGTCAAAAAGGTTCAGCAAGTATATTATTCATTTTTATTACACTAGTTATTGATGTATTGGGTATAGGTCTCATTGTACCGATCATGCCCACCTTGATTTCTAGTTTCACAGGGGGTGATTTGAGTTCTGCATCTCAGTATTCAGGTTGGATGATGGCATCTTATGCGATTATGCAATTCTTGTTTTCTCCAGTTTTAGGTGGTTTGTCAGATCAATTTGGTCGTAGACCAATTATATTAATTTCCTTGCTTGGGTTTAGTGTCAACTATTTAATTTCGGCCTTGGCTCCCAGTTTGATGTGGTTGTTTTTGGCTCGTATTTTTTCAGGAATTACAGGAGCAAGTTTTACTACTGCTCAAGCTTACATAGCTGATATTTCTAAACCCGAGGACCGTGCCAAGAATTTTGGTATGGTAGGAGCGGCATTTGGTATAGGTTTTATCATTGGCCCGGCGGTAGGAGGTTTTCTGGGAAGTTATGGAGTTACCGTGCCATTCTATGCATCTGCTATTTTGACTTTGCTAAATGCCATGTATGGTTATTTTGTTTTACCTGAGTCATTAGCTCAAGAAAACCGAAGGAAGTTTGATATCAAGCGAGCTAATCCGCTTGGGTCATTAAAAATATTTACTCGTTATCCATTGATCACTGGATTATTTGGAGGATATTTTTGTTTACAATTGGCTGGCCAGGCACATCCAAGTACTTGGTCATATTTTACCATGAAAGTATTTTCTTGGACACCAACCGAAGTGGGCTATTCTTTAGCATTCGTTGGAGCCATAGTCGCCATCGTACAAGGAGGATTGTCGCGTTTTATTATGCCAAAATTGGGAGATAAACGTGCTATTTTGTACGGATTGATGATGTATGGCTTAGGTTTTTTCTTATTTGCCTATGCTACTAAATCTTGGATGATGTATCTGTTTATGGTCCCTTTTGGGCTAGGAGGAATTGCAGGACCTGCATTACAAAGTATGATAACCCAACAAGTGGGACCCGATGCACAAGGGGAATTACAAGGTGGTTTAACGAGTTTGCAATCCATCACGACCATTTTAGGCCCTTTAGTCGCATCAAATATGTTTGCCTATTTTACTTCTTCTGCTGCACCCATTCAATTTCCAGGAGCTGCTTTTTTTATAGCGGGAATTCTTGTGTTTATTGGTTTGGCCATCGTTTTGTCTTCTATAACCTCTAGAAAGAGGATTTAATTGATAATAGGTGCATTCAAGGGATGAGTGATTTTTGTATCAAGCATTTATCCTATAATTTCGGGTTCAAATAAAAACCCTAATCATGAGAAAAATCGTTTATTTATGGGCAATTCTTGCCATGAGCATCAGTTCGTTTATTGTTTCTGCTCAAACTGTTGATGAAATTTTTGCTAAGCACCAAGAAGCTATGGGAGGTGCTGATAAGTGGAGTAAAGTTAAATCCGTAGTTCAAAGTACCAAGTTTACGGTCCAAGGAATGGAAATTCAGTCAAAATCATCAATTCTGGTTGGAAAGGCTTTTCGATCGGAAATTGAAGTGATGGGGAATAAAATGGTTCAGGTAATAGAAGGAGAAAATGGTTGGTGGATTCGTCCACAAATGATGGGTGGATCTGGTGAACCTGAAGATATGCCTAAAGAGATGATTAAAGTAAGTAAAAATCAAGAAGCTGTAGGTTCAGTATTATTGAATGCTAAATTGGAAGGAAATAAAATCGATTTAGTTAATAAAGAGAAGCTCGATGGCGCTGATGTTTATGTAGTTCAAATTACTAAGAAAGATGGGGATGTAGGGACGGCATATGTTTCGGCAAGTACCTATTTGGTCATGAAGTTTGCCGCTAAAGTGAATCTAGGTGGCCAAGTTGTAGATACCGAATTGAAATTTTCTAATTATAAGGCTATTGATGGTTTGTATTTTCCTTTTTCTATGGAAACAGCAAGTCCAATGGGCGGAGGAACCATGCAGGTAGATACGACGTCTATTGAAATTAATCCAGCTTTAGATGCGGCAATATTTGTTAAGCCAGTGAAAAAATAGATTTAGGTTTAAGATTTAATATGAAAGAGCCGAGGATTTAAATCCTCGGCTCTTTGTTTTTTTGAAATCGAAACCCCTTTGATCTATGTCCGAGGATTTAAATCCTCGGCACGCGCTCCATTAAGGCAAATACTGCTTAATGTGATTTCTAGCACTTAAAATGGCCTTTTCAATATCCTCATCAGAACCTTCATAAGCTTTGTCCTCCACTTCAATCACAATCGGTCCACGATATCTTACATCATTTAATGCTGAGATGAATTTGCCCCAATGAATATCCCCCAATCCTGGAATTTTAGGGGAATGATATTCCAGTGGATTCGCTAAAATCCCTACTCGGTTCAGTTTTTCAGGATATACTTTTACGTCTTTTAAATGCACGTGGTGTAGTTTATCCGCATAATGATAGATAGGGTAGGTGTAATCCATCATTTGGAATACCATATGCGAAGGATCATAATTTAACCCAAAGTTTTTAGATGGAATGATACTAAATAATTGATCCCAAATTTTAGGTGTAGTCATCAAATTTTTACCACCCGGCCACTCGTCGTCGGTAAAAAACATGGGACAATTTTCTATACCTATTTTGATATTCAATGAATCGGCCAAAGCAACTATCTCAGGCCACACCTCAGTGAATTTGCCGATATTATAAGCTACGTTTTTAGTATAATCTCGACCAACGAAGGTATTAACTGTTCCAATTCCTAATATGGCAGCTGCTTGGATAATTTTCTTAATATGTTCCCGATAGAATAATGCTTGTTCTTCATTAGGATCCATTGGATTAGGATAATACCCTAAAGCGGAAATCTTAACGGGATGTAGAGCTAATTGAGCTTTTAAAGCTAATAATTCATCTGATGATAGACTATCAACAGCAATATGACTAACACCCGCATATCGACGAGTATCGGCATTGCTGGAAGGCCAGCACATGATTTCCACACAGGCAAATTGTTGAGCATGAGCAAAATCCAAAACCTCCCATAATGTTTTATTCGGTAGAATGGCAGAAACAAATCCTAAGTCAAGCATGTATTAATTGTATTTTTTATCAAGTAAATAAAATGTCACAAAAGATAGTGAAGTAATCCAAAGGCCAACTGCCTCACGAGCTAATTCTTGATTCATGGTTTTCATACTTAATCCATCCGTAATGAAACCTTCCCAGGCTGTCATTTCTACCCAAGTTTGTAAGCCAGCAACTCCTGAAAGAATGAATAATATGATCATTAATTCAGAATTAACTTTTCCAGAAATGGCTCTAAATGCCGTGTATGTAGGAATTAAGTAAACAGGTACCCATAAGATTGGATCTGGGTCATTTAATTGCCAATAGGCAAATAAGATAAAAATAAGGGTAAATAAGCTTCCAGAAATAAGAAATGCTTTGTTCATTTTGCTTGGGTTTAGGTGTTATTCACATAGTTTGTGGACAGCCTCTTTGGCTCCCGGGTAATTCAATTTTCCTGCTTGCTGGAATGCTAAACAGGCTTTTTCACTCAATTTTTGCTGGTATAAACTTAAGCCTAAGGCATAATACCCTTTTCCAAATTCAGGATTAATTTCAACAGTTTTTTCAAAGTCCTTGGCCGCCTCTGTTAGGTTTTTCCCTTGATAATAAATATTGCCTCGGTTGTACAATGCATTAATATCATTGGGATTTTTACTCAAACAGGTAGTGAAATCAGAGATGGCTTGCTGAGGTTTAGCCAATGCAGCCCATACTATTCCCCTTTGTAAATAGGCAGAGGCAGAATCTGGGGCATTTTTTATGGCAACTTCTAATGGTGCCAATGCTTTTTCCCAAGCAGATTTCTCCATTCTAACGGCAGCTAAATTCAGCTGAGCTTGATATAAAGAAGGTTTTAATTCAGTGGCTTTGATATAATTGCTTTCAGCTTCTTCGTATTTCTTCTCTTGAAAGTCAATGACACCTAACATATTGTAGGCTTCAGCTGAACCGGGGTTTTTATCAATGGATTTTTTTAGAGCCTCTCGGGCAGAAACTAATTCACCTTTTTTAAGGCGTGTTTTTGCTTCTTCTAGCCAAGCATCTGAAGAAGAAGAACAAGAAGTCATTAGGGCCAAAAGTATACAGCCAATTAAGGGCCAGGATTTTAGGAAACGTATGTTGGTTGATAGCATGACCAAAGTTAATGCCTAGTGGGAAAATAACGGTATGTATTTTGAAAAAAGGGGCATTTTTTATTATATTTGCAACGGCAAATTACCAGCTCCCGCTGAATCCCCCAGGTCTTGATCGAAGCAAGGGTAAGTTGGTTGTAGCGGTGAATTTGCCATTTTTTTGTTTAAACCAATCCATCCCATGAAATTTTTTATTGATACAGCTAATTTAGATCATATTAAAGAAGCACAAGATCTAGGTATTTTAGATGGTGTTACTACCAATCCATCCTTGATGGCCAAAGAAGGCATCAGCGGTAAAGATCAGGTATTGAAGCATTATAAAGCCATTTGTGATATTGTTGATGGAGATGTTTCTGCGGAAGTAATTGCAACTGATTTTGCAGGAATGATTCGTGAGGGTGAGGAGTTGGCAGAATTAGATGAAAAAATTGTTGTTAAGATACCTATCATAAAAGACGGTATTAAGGCGCTAAAGTATTTTTCTGATCATGGTATTAAAACCAATTGTACATTGGTGTTTTCTGCAGGACAAGCATTATTAGCGGCTAAGGCTGGTGCAACTTACGTATCTCCATTCATCGGTCGTTTAGATGATATTTCTTATGATGGTATTCAATTGATTGAACAAATTCGATTGATTTATGATAACTATGAATTCGAAACAGAAATTTTAGCTGCTTCTGTTCGTCACCCAATGCACATCATCAATTGCGCTGAAGTAGGTGCAGATGTGATGACTGGTCCATTATCTGCAATTCTCGCTTTATTAAAACATCCATTGACTGATAGCGGTTTGGCTACTTTCTTGGCTGACCATGAAAAAGCAAAGAATAAATAAGCAAATCTATGGCCGTTCTATCCTTTGAAAATGTAACTATTTTGCAAGATGGTATTCCAACCTTGCAAAACATCAGTTTGGAGATGAATGAGGGAGATTTTGCCTATTTAATTGGCAAAACAGGCAGTGGTAAAAGTACACTTTTTCGCTCCATATATGCCGAACTTCCCATCGAATTAGGCGTAGCTAAAGTTGCAGGATATTCATTGAACGACATTAAGCGTAACGATGTACCATTCTTACGTCGTAAACTTGGATTTGTTTTTCAAGACTTTCAATTGCTAACAGATCGCAATGTTGAAAAGAATCTTTCTTTTGTGCTTGAAGCAACAGGCCACACAAATCCAGAGGAGATTCGATTTAGAATAGAACAAGTATTGGCGCAAGTGGGTATGAGCAATGCCATTCATAAGCGTGTTCATCGACTGTCTGGTGGAGAGCAACAACGAATTTGTATTGCAAGGGCTATTTTAAATAACCCTGTTCTTTTATTGGCAGATGAGCCTACAGGTCACCTAGATCCTGAAGTGTCATTGGAGATTATGCAATTGTTCAAACAATTAAATCAACAAGGCACAGCTATATTAATGGCAAGTCATGATTACAATACCATGCGCCAAATTCCAGGGAAATTCCTAAAATGTGAAGGCGGGAATATCTTTCCTGTAGATAGTATTTAGAGTGGAAAGAGCTGAAACATTGCTTCAGCTCTCAGCTTGTTCTACTTACCTGTCAGATACACCACCGGTATAATGCATTCTTCCAGTGAAATTCCTCCGTGCTGAAAAGTATTTCGGTAGTGATTCACGTAGTGATTGTAATTGTTTGGATAAGCAAACATATAATCTTCTTTACTGAACACATAGGTAGTGGATACATTGGGCTTGGGCAAAAACAATTGCTCTGGCTTCCGAGAAACCATCATTTTGTTGGTGTTATCCCAATTTAAATTTTTCCCCTGCTTATACCTTAAATTGGTATTTGTAGTTCTATCTCCCACAATTTTGATAGGATTCTGAACACGTATCATTCCGTGATCAGTTGTAATAATTACTCTACCTTTTTTATCTGCAATCCGTTTTAATAAATCAAAAAGAGGAGAGTGTAAGAACCAACTGGCGGTCAAACTCCTATAAGCAGATTCATCCGGTGCCAATTCCTTAATCATGGCCATGTCAGTTCTCGCATGGGATAGCATATCCACAAAATTATAGACAATCACATTCAGATCATTCGTCAATAATTTGCTGAAATTATCAACCAAATTTTTACCTTGATATTGATGTATAATTTTATGATAAGATGCCTTGGCATTGATTCTTAAACGCTTTAATTGTTCCTGCAAAAAGAACTCTTCATATTGATTAAAACCTTCCTCATCCTCAGAATCTCCTAAATCAAAAATCCATTTATCAGGATAGTTTTTTTGAATTTCCAATGGCATCATCCCAGCAAAAATCGCATTTCTTGCATAGGCAGTTGTAGTAGGTAAGATCGAATAATAAGTCTCCTCTTGTTCCAATTGGAAATATTCTTGAATAAAACCTTCTAATATTTTCCATTGATCAAAACGTAAATTATCAACTAGAATAAAGAATAGGGGGCTTTTCTCTTTCAGTTTAGGAAAAACATATTTTCGCATCATCAAGTGTGAAAGTATGGGAGTTTCAGTGTCTGGTTTTTGAAGCCAGTTTTCATACGAATTCTCAATGAATTTGCTAAAATGGACATTGGCTTCAGACTTTTGACTACTTAAGACCTCTGCCATCGACTTGTTCTCTGTTTTGTCAATTTCAAGCTCCCAATACAATAGCTTTTTATAAATATCGGCCCATTCCTTGGCACTTAATTGATCCTGATATTGCAGGGATAATGCTCTGAATTCTTGCTGATAACTAATATTAGTTTTTTCTTCTTCCAATCTCTTTTTGTCAAAAATACGTTTAACAGAAAGTAGTAATTGGTTGGGATTGAGTGGTTTAATTAGGTAGTCGGCAATTTTCGAACCAATGGCATCTTCCATAAGTTCTTCTTCCTCTGATTTGGTAATCATGATAACTGGAAGATTAGGTCTAATTTGTTTGATGGAAATTAAGACTTCTAAGCCTGACATACCTGGCATATTTTCATCTAAGAAAAGCACATCAAATTTTTGTTTTTCCACTAATTCCAAGGCATCCGCTCCAGAATTGACGGTTGTTACCTGATAGCCCTTGTTTTCAAGAAAAAGTATATAGGGTGTTAATAAGTCGATTTCGTCGTCAGCCCAAAGTATCGAATACGTCATAATTGTTATTTTATTCTTCTTCCTTAACCAATCTCTGAATGAAATATTGCCCAATCAAAAATTTAATTTTTGTTAAATGGACAATCTAGGTTTTGGTCACCTAAAATTAGCTAATTTTGTTTGGTAATCATTTTTTTCCATGTCTAATACGGGAGCTCCTGTACGTTTTACTGAAAGTGCTAAAGCAAATTTGTTGCCATTGGTTCATGATGGTAAAATGCCTGAGCCATTCATTCGGGTAGGAATGAAAGGAGGAACCTGTGGAGGTACCTATGTTTTGGGTTTTGATTCCAAAACGGAATTTGATGAAGAATACCTGATAGATGAAATACCTTTATTAATTGATCGTCGACAATTGCTTTTTGTCCTTGGTACCGAAATTGACTTTGAGGCCCGTGCCAATGGCTTTTATTTACATAAACCCTCTGCTCTATGAAGTTTGCTGCTATTGATATTGGATCCAATGCTGCCCGACTACAAATTTCCAGTGTATTGGAGAATAACGGAGCCATTAGCTTCAAACGGATTGAATATGTTCGTTTTGCCTTACGTTTAGGGCATGACGTATTCATTGATGGAGTTATTTCTCCTGATTCAGAGGTAAGAATATTTAAGCTGTTGCATGCCTATAAATTACTTATGGATTTGCACGAAGTTAAAGATTATTCCATCTGCGCAACTTCTGCTATGAGGGAAGCCTCCAATGCCCCAGATATCATTACCCGAATTCATAAAATTTTGGATATGAAGATCAATGTAATTGATGGAAGTAGGGAAGCTGAGCTAATCAATGATGTGGTGGTACAATCTTTACATCCCAAGAAAAATTACCTACACATAGATGTGGGCGGAGGTTCGACGGAATTAAATATATACCATAACCGCCAGAAATTAGCCTCTAAATCCTTTAAAATTGGTTCAGTCAGGTTGTTGGAAGGAAAAGAGAAAGAAGGGGATTGGGAAAAGATGCAAAAGTGGATTATTCATCAAAAGATGGAAATTCCAGGGCAAATGATTGCTGTAGGTACAGGAGGTAATATTAGTAAATTGTATAATATTTCTGAAAAAGTCAATGAATCTAAAACGATGCAATTCAGTGAATTACAGCGTATTTCTGATTATGTAGCATCATTTACTTATGAGGAGCGCGTTCATAAATTGCGCTTAAATACTGACCGGGCCGACGTGATTGTTCCAGCAGCTTCAATCTATTTAGCTGCCATGAAAGCAGCAGAATGTGAAGAGATTTTTGTGCCTGATTTAGGTCTAAAAGATGGAATCATCCAACTGTTGTACGACCGTCACATGCAACGAAAAAAATGAGGGATTTTGTGGAAGTGTTTAGTTATTAGGGATTAGTTATGGCAGCTACATTCTTAATTCTACATTCTACATTCTTCATTCTACATTCTTCATTCTTCATTCTACATTCTACATTCTTCATTCTTCATTCTTCATTCTTCATTCTTCATTCTTCATTCTACATTCTTCATTCTTCATTCTACATTCTTCATTCTTCATTCTTCATTCTTCATTCTACATTCTTCTTTATTCCTCTAAAAACTAATCACTAATAACTATTTAGATATTTTATACAATAATCCCATCGATAATATCTGGGAAAATTGCCAATTGGGATCTTGGTCATAATCTCGGAATAGAACAGCCTGAACGTTTGTGCTCAAGTATTTATTCACTTTCATGGTTAAATTGGCATCAAATCGATGAACAATACCATTGGAGACCCCAAATCGGAAATAATCGATTAAAGCAGAATACCGCGCTTTAAGATTCACGTTTTCAAAAACATCTTTATCTACGTTGGCTAGAAATTGGAATACAAATTGGTTACGAATATTATCGCCTGGTTTTTGTAAACCATATAATCCAGCCCTAGAAATTCGCTCATCTAGCACAAAAGTTTGACGTAAACTACCAATACCAAAGCGGGTATAAAATGCCTTTTGAGGATGGTACTCAAATCCCATAGAAGTAGTTAAATAGGCTGGGGCAAAAATGGATGATGTAATCGAGTCAACTGGAACTCCCGCACTATTCTTCTTATTATATTCAAATCCCTGGAAAAATTGAGTTTGAAAGTTGGTTGATCCATAGTAATCCCATTTTGGACTAATCCGATAACCTGCTTTAAATTCGTAAAAGATTCGGTCTACGTTTTTACGTAAACTCTGTGTTCTATTTTGTAAGAATCCGACCTGCATTTGTAAATCACTGGCTAAACGCCATGAATTATTTTGCACATTGGCCGAGTGGTTTAAATACCATCCTGTAGCAAATGTATTCGTTCCCCCACCTTTCCAGTTATCGCTAAAGCTTGATTGATTTAGGTTAATACCCGTAGTAAATTCCTGCTTCCATTTTCTCACAACGCTGTCAGGCTTCATCGAGCCCATAGACTGAAAAGCAACAAAAAGGCCAGCGAAAATTAGGAGTAAATGGAACTTCATAAGACAAATGTACAAAAATGATTGTTCTACCTTGTGAGCTCTAACGGATTTCCTACCCAAATTTGTACATTTCCTTGAAAAAAATCTTTTGGTTTTAATTGAATTAGCCCATCCAATGTATTAAATGCATCCGTATTGGCCGTCATTGGTTCAATTGCAACGCAATTTTCATTGGCAGGAGCAAAGACTACCAAAAATGGGAATAATTTACTGGACTGCTGTACAAATAAGGCTCTATTTTGCTTGGTATCGACTAATTCGGTCAAATGAGTATCTACTGAATTCAGTCGAAAAACATGATCTATTTGTTCGGTTCTAAAGGATAAACCATTTTTCATTTCTAACGCTTCCTCCTTCATGGGAATCATTTGGGAATCAGATAAAAACCTACTTTTTCCTTGAAAGTAGATGTAGTAATCAGCTAATTCGGTTCCAGGAATTTGGAAATAAGGATGCCAGCCACAGGCAAATGGCATGTCACTATCACCTGTATTGATACATTTCATGGAAACATCCAATGCCCCTTGCGTTAAAGTGAATTCCCACTCAAATTGAAAATGAAAGGGGTAAGCATCAAAATCACCCACATAGTTATAAAACAAGACGACTTTGGCATATTCCTTCGTAGTTTCCTGTTTTCCTAATTCAAATTTTCGCCTAGCTAAAAAACCATGAATCGCATTGCCCAAGGCCTTTTCATTGATTGGTAATTGATAGTTTTTTCCCAAGAAAGAATAATTGCCATTTCTTACTCGGTTTACCCAAGGGCAAAGTAAAGCACTTGGATACAAATCATTTTCCTTCATAGAATATTGATTTGCCTGAGGAATAGCGATGATGTTTTCCACTTTTTCATGTAAGTTCAGATGCAAGCTTTTTAATGCTCCTCCCAAGTCTTGTAAAATTTCAGCAGATTCTCCTGTGTCAGGATTATGAAGCTGAACCACTTGGCCATCAGGTGAATCGAAAATATTTATTTCCATAGCGTTTTTTCTTCTATTCCCATACCATACAACGCAAAATCATATTGTATAGGATCCATTGAATCATATAATTTTAATACTCGAGTTAATTCTAATGCTTTCTTCCAATTAGTAGGACCAGCAGATACTAAGCCCAATTTTTCTGCTGTTCGTTGAGAATGAACATCCAATGGGCAAATTAATTGGTGAGGAGATATTTTTGACCAAATTCCAAAATCAACTCCCGCTGTATCTTTTCTAACCATCCACCTTAAAAACATACAAAGTCGTTTGCATGCAGAGTTTTTCAAAGGAGCAGAAACGTGTTTTTGGGTTCTCTTTGGGGCCCATTCTACTTCAAAAAAATAACGATAAAAGCCATTCAAAGATGCTTCAATCGTTGAGTTGTCAGGCTTAAATTCTCCTAGAGTAAAGGCTGCTTCTAAGCTGGAATATTGCTGGAAATGTCTTTGGAAAAAGGAAATGAAATATAAAGTATCCGTGTAGTTAAACGTTCGATGTTTGAATTTTTCAAATCGCTGAAGATCATTTTCTTGATGATGAAGTACAAAGTCATAAGGAGCACCATCCATCAAATCAATCAATTCATGACCTTTCTGTAAAATAGTTTTTCGTTGACCCCAAGCTAACATCGAAATCCAAAAGCCCATAATTTCTATGTCCTGCTGCTTGCTAAATAAATGCGGGATAGAAATAGGATCATGTTCAATGAATCGAGGATGATTGAAAAATGCCACTTTCTTATTCAGTAGCTCAGCCAGTTCCTGCTGCATCTTCCTATTTTTTTGAACCAAAGAAAGCTATGATTTTAGATGGTAAAGAGAAAATCCAAACCAAACAAGTGACTAACACGGAAAATACGGCAATGAAAGGGTAGGATAAGATAAAAAATATCTCAAATACAACATTTCCTGCGGTAATTGGCCTTTTACGTTTTGCCATCTTATTGAACTAAATAACTGATTTCAGTTCGTATACGTTTATCAACAGCATTTAATCGCTCAAATGCTTTAGGTGATAATTTGATGATGACCTTATTGTCGGTATTAGGTAATCTTCCAATCACTTTCACCCAAATACTTTGATTGTTAGCTAGATTTTTCACTAAAACCAATGTTCCTATGGGCGCAGATTTATGCAAGGCTAAATATTTACCTGAATTGTCAGGCACATCGATCAATTCTGCGATACCGGTTTCAATAGTCTTACGAATCCCTTCCTGTGTTGTACTTCCCTCTGGTGTATTCGTACTTGTAGCTGCCGCTGCATTTTCTTTAGCAGCTGGTAAAGTCATATCAATTTTCGCTTCGGTACTAGCTGGCGCCTTCTCCGTTTTGTTAGGTAGCAAGCTCGATTTATCAATGCTTGTAGCAGCACTTGGTTCTGCTATAATCAAACGTTGACCTTCTTGTAATCGATCAGAGGTAAGATTATTCCACTTTCTGATTTGCGCCATCGTTACTTGGTGCATGTTGGCAATGGTCAAAAGACCTTGTCGACGAGCCACGATGTGAATACCTTTATCCGACTTATTTCCATCTTCCGCTATTTTTTCATTAGCCGAAGGTGCTACACTTGTTTCATTGGGCTTGTCGATCGTTTTAAGAATACTAGGACTTTCCTCCAAATACCGTAATGGAATAAACACCAATTCCCCTGTTTTTACAGGAATAGCAATTTCAGGATTAACTTGCTTGAATTCAGTTAAGGATAAATTATAACGACGAAGTATTGAAAATAAAGACTGTTTAGGTCCTACTTTAAATACGACATAAGTTTTATTGTTTTCTTTTTTTAAGCCAAGAGAATCTACCGTAATGGCATTTATTTGCGAGGAAAAACCTAAGCAAATAAAGAGGAAGAGTATACATGATTTAAAATTCATAAATTTCTAGTTGTAGCTTATGTTGAATAAATAATAAGTGATTTTGGAAAATTTGGAAGGTATGATATCCCATTAAATCACCCTCTTCTAATAGTTCATGCAATAAAATCTGGAAGTTTAGATCGCAGACCAAAAGGTAATTTTTCCAAGCACCATCGTAAAGATAATAAGAAAAAATTAGCTTATCCTCGCCTTCCCAATAATCCAAACCCTTTGCAATCTGTAAACTGAATTTTAAGCTAAAAAATTGTTTGAAGGCATTAAATTGTTCTTGACTTTCTTCAATATGATGTGGGCTTTCAAAGTTAAATCCCTCATTATCAATGTTTTTCTTTTGCTCAGAAAGTATTTTTCCAGAATCTAAATCCAAGATTAAAACAGAATTCCCTTGTTGAATAAGTACTTGATCCTCTGTAAGTTCTTTAGCTTGTTGACTTTCAACAGTATATCGCAATTTACCATCCTGTAACTGATAGGCTTCAATGGCCTCAATACCCGGATTTTTTCCTGATTGTAAACGCACAAAAACACCTAAATTTTCTCGACCTTTTAACCATTGTAAATGACTGCTATGCGCAGGAATAGACGAAATGACACTTAGCTGGTTGGTATTGAAATCATATGCATACCAATTTCCTTCTAGCGCATTTTTTGCTTCTATCCATAATTTGGGTGTATCACTGAGGCCCCAATAACCTAGGCTCCAGATTTGTTGAGGAAATTGATATTGGAATTTTTTTTTCAAGTCGGACAAAAGGTTTCTAGGCAAATAATGTGCAAATTTGGCAATATTCTATCAATTAACGTACATCTGAATATGATGCAAGGCAAAAAAGTCGTAGCAGTAATCCCAGCTAGGTATGCTTCTACTCGCTTTCCAGGAAAACCATTGGTTGATTTGGGAGGTAAACCCATGATTCAACGAACCTATGATCAAGTGGCTTTGGTACCCGGTTGGGAGAGAATCATCATTGCTACGGACGATGAACGTATTTATCAGGTAGCCCAATCGTTTGGAGCCGAGGTAATGATGACAGATGGATCACATCAATCAGGTACTGACCGTTGTGCTGAAATTTTAAGCAAATTGGATAGTCCTGTGGATTATTTAGTTAATATACAGGGAGATGAGCCTTTCATTAATCCTGATCAATTGGTTGAACTAAGTAGAGGATTTGAGAGTAATGCCCCCATATTAACTTTGGTCAAGGAAATACATGATGAATTAACGCTATTCAATACCAACGTGCCCAAAGTAGTCATGGATGATCAGCATAATGCCTTGTATTTTTCACGACAAACCATTCCTTATTTGCGTGGTGTGGCCACAGAAGATTGGTTCGATCACCACCACTTTTTTAAACACATTGGGTTGTATGCTTATCGAGCTGATGTTTTGCCTAAATTAAGTCGATTACCAGTTTCTAGTTTAGAAAAGGCGGAAATGCTGGAACAACTGCGCTGGTTGCAACATGGCTTTCAAATTAAACTCATCGAAACCCAGCATGAAACGGTCGGAATCGATAGCCCATCAGATTTAGAAAAAATTAAGAAATTAGGCTTTCTTTAAATAAATATCTCTTTATCTAGACCTCCAAAAGGCGTATCTTTATCAGATTTTTAGTGATTATTCGAATTTTTGTAAGATTCTAGGAAGGTTTATATCTATATGCAGAAACAAAATATTTTCGATCGATTGAAAGATCGAATCCTAGTGCTTGACGGCGCTATGGGTTCTTTAATTCAACAGTATCAATTAACAGATGCCGATTACCGTGGAGAAAGATTTAAAGATTTCCCTCACGAAGTGAAGGGGAATAATGATTTGTTGTCCATTACTCGGCCAGATGTTATTAAGGAAATTCATGCCAAATATTTTGAAGCTGGGGCTGATATCGCAGAAACAAATACTTTTTCAGGTACCTCCATTGCCATGGCAGATTATCACATGGAGGATTTGGTATATGAGTTGAATTTTGAATCGGCTAAAATAGCCAAAGAAGTTGCTGACGAATTTAGTAGAAAAACTCCCGATCAACCACGCTATGTAGCAGGTTCCATTGGACCAACGAATAGAACACTTTCATTATCTCCTGACGTCAACGATCCAGGTTTTCGAGCTGTTTCTTTTGATGAATTAGTGGAAGCTTATCAAGAGCAGGTAAGAGGTTTAGTTGAGGGTGGAGTCGATTTACTTTTGGTAGAAACCGTATTTGATACCTTAAATGCCAAAGCAGCTCTTTTTGCTATCGATCAATATTTTCAGCAGAATCCAGACAAGCCTTATTTGCCTGTCATGGTATCAGGTACTATCACGGATGCGTCGGGAAGAACACTTTCTGGTCAAACGACAGAAGCATTTTTGGCTTCCATAGCCCACATGCCTTTGCTTTCAGTTGGTTTAAACTGTGCTTTAGGAGCGGATTTAATGCGACCATACATCAAGACGCTTTCTGATAAATCTCCTTTTTTAGTTTCGGCTCACCCTAATGCGGGTTTACCAAATGAAATGGGAGAGTATGACCAAAGCCCAGAGCAAATGGCCGTAGTCATTGAAGATTATTTACAAAACGGCTTTATTAATATCATTGGTGGATGCTGTGGAACTACCCCTGAACACATTCGTTTAATAGCGGAGACAGCAGCAAAGTATCCGCCACATCAATTGCCAACAAAAAATCTAAACCAAAAGCTTTCTGGTTTGGAGCCTTTGGAAATTACGGAGTTGACCAATTTTGTTAACATTGGTGAACGGTGTAATGTAACTGGTTCTAAGAAATTTGCTCGTTTAATACGTGAAGAAAACTTTGAGGAAGCAATTGCCATTGCTAGAGAACAAGTGGATGGCGGAGCTCAAATATTGGATGTCAACCTAGATGAAGGAATGATTGATGGTGTCAAAATGATGCCTCAATTCCTGAATTTGCTGATGTCAGAACCTGATATTTCACGATTGCCCATCATGATAGACTCCTCTAAATGGGAAGTTATTGAAGCAGGCTTGAAATGTGTTCAAGGTAAGTCCGTTGTGAATTCGATTTCATTGAAAGAAGGAGAAGAACGCTTTATTGAATTGGCCAAAAAAGTAAAACGCTATGGCGCTTCCGTCGTGGTGATGGCCTTCGATGAGCAAGGTCAAGCGGATTCATACCAGCGTCGGATAGAAATATGTCAAAGAGCCTATGATATTTTAGTCAATGTAGTGGCTTTCCCTCCACAGGATATCATTTTTGATCCCAATATATTGACCGTAGCAACTGGAATGGAAGAGCATAATAATTATGCCAATGATTTCATTGAAGCTACAGCTTGGATTAAGAAAAACCTTCCTTACGCTAAAGTATCAGGTGGAGTTTCTAATATTTCATTTTCTTTCCGAGGTAACGAAGTTGTTCGAGAAGCCATGCATACGGTATTTCTATACTATGCAATTCAAGCGGGTATGGACATGGGTATCGTTAATGCCAGTCAGCTAGGTGTTTATGATGAAATTTCTCAACCTTTAAGGGATCTTTGTGAAGATGTACTACTCAATAGAAATCCAGAAGCAACCGAGAAATTAGTGGCATTTGCCGATACAGTTAAGTCGGCTGGAAAAGAACAAGTAATCGATGATGCTTGGAGGAGATTACCTGTTAATAAGCGCCTTGAACATGCTTTAATCAAAGGTTTAACGGAGTTTATTGATGAAGATACCGAAGAGGCTAGAAAGCTTGTTGATCGTCCTATTCAAGTGATTGAAGGCCCATTGATGGACGGAATGAATGTGGTGGGAGATTTGTTTGGCGCTGGAAAAATGTTCTTACCACAGGTAGTAAAATCTGCCCGTGTCATGAAAAAGGCAGTAGCTTATTTGTTGCCATATATCGAAGCCGAGAAACAAGTAGGTGAGAGCTCTTCTGCTGGAAAAATATTATTAGCTACTGTCAAAGGCGATGTTCATGATATTGGAAAAAATATTGTGGGAGTTGTATTAGCATGTAATAATTATGAAGTAATTGATTTAGGAGTCATGGTTTCCTGCGATAAGATTTTGGCTGCTGCCAAAGAGCATCAAGTGGATATTCTGGGCTTATCAGGATTAATTACTCCAAGTTTAGATGAAATGGTTTATGTAGCCAAAGAAATGAAGCGCATGGGCTTTACCATTCCATTGTTGATTGGAGGAGCAACCACTTCCCGTTTACATACGGCGGTGAAAATTGATCCTCACTATGACGGACCAGTTATTCACGTATTGGATGCTTCTCGCTCCGTACCAGTGGCAGGTAGGTTATTGCAAAGTGAATTATCTCAAAAAGAAATATTCACCGAAATCAAGGAGGAATATGCGCAAATTCGGGTGCAGCATGCAGCTCGTCAACAAGAGAAAAATTATTTGACGATCGATCAAGCTCGACAAAAATCAAGAGGAATCGATTGGTCTGAATTTCAAGCACATCAACCTAGTTTCTTAGGAGTAAAATACTTTGAAGATTATTCTTTGGCTGAAATAGCTAAATACATCGACTGGACTCCATTTTTTGCAACGTGGCAACTGAGCGGTAAATACCCTCGTATATTTGATGATACCGTAGTTGGCCCTGAAGCCAAGAAGCTATTCCAAGATGCGCAGGATTTATTAGCGGAAATTATTCGAGATAAATCATTGCAAGCTAAAGCTGCTTTAGGATTTTTCCCTGCCAATGCTTTTGGTGATGATATTATATTGCATGATTTTAAGGTCAAGGAAAATAAAGTGGCTTGTGAAAAACATGGAGAGCATATCCATGTGCAATATGAGATTCAAAAGAAGGATGCTAGCTCAGATTCTAGTCAATGGCTACACCATTTACGTCAACAAAATGTCAAGGCAGCCAATTTAGCGAACCATTGTTTAAGTGATTTTGTAGCTCCTTTGGAAACAGGTGTTACTGATTATGTAGGAGCTTTTGCTGTTACCGCAGGTATCGGAATTGAAGCTTTATTGGAAAAGTATGATAAGGCTCATGATGATTATAACTCCATCATGGTGAAAGCTTTAGCAGATAGGCTAGCCGAAGCATTGGCAGAATTGTTGCACGAGCGAGTACGTAAAGAATTCTGGGGATATGAGCGAGATGAAGATTTATCCAATGAAGATCTAATTGCAGAGAAATACACAGGTATTCGCCCTGCACCAGGTTATCCAGCTTGTCCAGATCACACTGAAAAGAAGCGTCTGTTTGAATTGTTAGATGCCGAAGATAAAATTGGGATTAAGTTGACTGAAAGTTATGCCATGTATCCAGCATCTTCCGTTTCAGGTTTTTACTTTTCCCATCCTAAATCAACTTATTATGGTTTAGGTAAAATTACCAAAGATCAAGTGGAGGATTATGCTCAACGTAAGCAGATGTCGGTAGAGGAAATTGAACGTTGGCTAAGTCCTGTATTAAATTACGATGCATAGATTATGACTAAAATTACTGAGTATTTTAAGAATTCAGGAGGTAAAACCTTATTTTCCATAGAAATCATTCCTCCTGTTAAAGGACAGCATTTAGGGGAGTTAATGGGGCATATTGAGCCATTGATGGAATTTAAGCCACCCTTTATAGAAGTTACCTACCACCGTGAAGAATTCATAGAGAAAGAGGTGAACGGGGAATTGAAAAGAATTCCTATTCGTAAACGTCCAGGAACCTTAGGAATCTGTGCTGCTTTGATGCAAAAGTTCAAAGTAGAAGCGGTTCCTCACGTTATTTGTGGAGGATTTACCCAAGAGGAGACAGAGGATTTTTTGATTGACTTACATTATTTAGGAATTGAAAATGTTTTAGCCTTACGTGGTGACCAAGAAAAAGGAGAAGATCGATTTATTCCTAAATTAGGAGGACATGCTTATGCCAATGAATTGGTGGAACAGATATGTCGAATGAATAAGGGACAATTACTTTATGAAGAAACGGAATCATTCCCAACAAACTTTTGTGTAGGTGTAGCGGCCTATCCTGAGAAACATTTTGAAGCCGTTTCCTTAGAAACAGATCTACAGTATTTAAAACAAAAGGTGGATGCTGGGGCGGATTATGTAGTAACCCAAATGTTTTTTGATAATCAAAAATACTTTGATTTTGTGAAGGCTTGTCGGGCCGTAGGAATTAATGTACCTATTATACCAGGAATAAAACCATTAGCTACTGTTAAGCAATTGGAGGTATTACCAGCGATATTTCATTTAGAAATTCCAAACGATCTATCAAAAGCAGTATTGGCTGCAACAAATTCAGCAGGTATCAAACAAGCTGGAATAGAATGGGCAATTCAGCAAGGAAAAGAATTAATCGAAGCGGGTGTTCCAGCTTTACATTTTTATACTATGAGTAAATCGGATAGTGTCCGATCCATCGCTTCGGCATTATTTTAGTAAAAAGAGCGATTGAAAAATCGCTCTTTTTTATTTACAAGACTCCTGTTTCTTCTAGCTTGACATGTTTCCAGTTTTCACCTGAACGAATCCGGTTAAGCTGAGTATGTGTAATGCCGAATTGCTTAGCAATCATTTTAAATCGACTTTTCTCCGATTTTAACATTTTTTTAATCATCAATACTTTGCTTTCCGTCAGCTTATAATTCTTGGTTCTTTTCGGAATTTGACGATTAATCACACTTGGATTATTTTTATTGTGTGCTGTGACTAGACTTCGATTTCCCCAAACTAGATTTTCAGCTCGATTATTCATTTTGTCATGATCCAAATGCAACACAAAATTGTCGGATTCTTCTTTTTTCTCAACAAAACATTCAGCCACTAATTTGTGGATATAGCGATTCGCAGATTTTTGCTGAAATCGAATATTGAGAGAACGATATCCCTGAATCATTGAACCTTGAATCAGATCACCCTCGGGATTATTCTGAAAGCTTTTTACTCGGCCGTAATTAGAGATTTCATAATGAATTTGATTATCAAATTCGGGGAACGGAATGCGCTTCCATTGCTCATTCCAATAGTTTTTTAAGGCGGTCATAGAATTAAAGTACTTATTATAGAACGGGTAGTTTTGCAATTTAAATATATTCTTTGAATTGCGAAAGTTTAGGTCAAAACGAAAAACTTCATTCAAAATTGTTAAATATTCTGAATCTTTATTTCAAAAAAGGTATGAGTGGTTTTTATTCGATTTAGCAATGGTTTAGGAATTTCTATTTAGCTTTCAAAATGATTGAATTTGATCCTTGAAAGTAATTTTTTAGCTAATTTCTGGAAGGTGATTATTAATTCAATTTGGCATTGATTTAGTAAATCAAGAACTTTATTCAACTAAACTAGGTTCTAAAAGAATAATAAAACATAGCCTTAACTTTATCATAATTCATGAAAGTTTTAATTTACGGAGCCTCCATCAACCCTCAACGTTACGCCTATTTAGCGGCTCATATGCTGCATAATAAAGGGCATGAAATTGTATTGGTAGGAATAAAAAATGGAGAATTATTGGGAACAAAGATCCATCCCATTGATTGGATAGAAGAAAACGTAGATACGGTCACTTTATACGTAGGTCCACAAAATCAAAATGGCTTATTGGACTACCTTAGAAAACTAAAACCAAGAAGAGTAATATTTAATCCAGGTACGGAAAATGAAAAGCTGAGGACGAGCCTGGAAGAAGAGGGGATAGAGACAGATGAAGCCTGTACCTTGGTATTATTGCAAACAGGGCAATTTTAATAGGTATCTGTTAGTTTGTATCCCAACAGATACCGACTTTATTTAGATGGCCTTCAATACGAAGTCAAATTCTTCCATAATCAAGTTCGCAAGTAATTTCTTACATGCATTGGTTACAATGTCATTGGCCTCTGCCTCTGAACTAGCTTCTATTTGCAGCTGAATATGTTTGCCAATACGCACATCAGCTACCTGATGTATATCTAAGTTTTGTAAACCGATACGCACAGCTTTACCTTGTGGATCAAGGATTTCTTTTTGAGGCATTACATTAATTTCAGCTAAAAATTTCATTTTTTTTGGGTATTAAGTATGTAAAGAACTCCTGAAAGGAGAATATAGGATGCTACTAACAGTGGCAATGCTGCAAATTTAAGGAAAATCAGTCCAGCAACACAAAAAACTAGGAAAATGAATTTAATTTGATTGCTTTTCCAATCCCAAGTTTTAAACTTAAAGGCCATTAAGGGCAATTCACAAACGAGTAAATAGCTCATGAAAACAGAATAGATCAATAAGCCCTTAAAATTAAGTACGTATTCACTGAACTCCGGTTGAAATTCCAAAATGAGTGGTAAAGCAGCAATCACAATCCCATTGGCTGGAGTAGGAACACCAATAAATTGATCACTTTGTCGGGTATCCACATTGAATTTGGCCAAACGATAGGAGGAAAATATAGCCAAAGAAAAAACGATAAATGGTTTATAAAAGCCAAATAATCCAACCGAGCATTGTGTTCCACAACTAGCTTCTACTAAATGAAATAGCATAAACGCAGGTAATACACCAAAGGAAACCATATCGGCTAAGGAATCAAGTTCTTTGCCTATTTCCGAATATGCATGCAATAATCTAGCTAAAAAGCCATCCAAGAAATCAAATATAAGTGAAATTAGAATACAGTAGGAGGCCCATAATACATGCCCTTGCATAACAAAATAGAGACCAAAACAGCCTGACAATAAATTGCCAAGGGTTAAGGTATTGGGGATTTCTTTTTTGATTGACATCTTATGCTCTAACAAATGGATTTTGAATTTTCTCTATTCCAATGGTGGTACTTCCTCCATGACCAGGAAAAACTTCAGTTTCCTCTGGTAATACATATAATTCATTTTGAATGCTGTTGACTAAGTCCGCATGATTGCACAAGGGAAAATCAGTTCTTCCAATGCTTCTTCTAAATAATACATCTCCATCGATGAGCCAGCCTTGTTCTTCCAAATAAAAGGCTACATGTCCAGGTGCATGACCCGGAACAAATAAAACTTTAAGCTTCATTTCTCCTATTTCAATGATTTCATTGTCCACGAGAAAGCGGTCAACTTCCACTGCTTGGAAGGCAGGAAAACCATATACTGCCGCTCTATTGGCTGCATCATTTAATAAAGGTAAATCTTTGGGATGTAAGGCGAAAGGAACCTTAAAATGCTCTTTGATATAATGAACCCCCATCACATGGTCAATGTGCGCATGTGTATTAAGGCAATACTTCAATTGGATTCTCTTTGATTCAATAAACTCAGTAATTATTTTTCTTTCCTCATAATTGTGGCAACCTGGGTCAAAAATGATTCCATTTCCTTCATCATCCCAAAGCAAATAGGTGTTTTCTTGAAATGGGTTGAACGTAAAAACTTCTTTATATACCACGAATGACTTGTTTTGAATGCAAATTACTTATTTCCTGTAAATTGATGTTGACCTAATAAGAATAAGCAGGGTTTTTTATGCAAATCAGGAGGAAGTTTAGCCCATGTTTCTGTCGTTTTAGTTTGTATGAACCCTGTTGGGGCTTGAATATCGCATCCAATACAGATTAATTGGTATTTGGGGCAAATCTGCAATAAATCCTCTAATAAGGCATTGTTTCGATAGGGCGTTTCAATGAATAGTTGAGTTTGTCCGGATTTGTCAACTTCTTTTTGTAATTGCTCTATTTTTTTCATTCGAGCATTTTTATCAATGGGCAAATAGCCATGAAAACAAAAACTTTGTCCAGAAAAACCTGAAGCCATTAAGGCCAATAGGATAGAAGATGGACCAACCAATGAAACAACTTCAATTTGTAGTTGATGTGCAATGGATACCGCTAATGCTCCAGGATCGGCAATGCCTGGACAACCTGCTTCTGAAATGATACCAATGGAATGATTCGCTTGTACTTGTGTCTGAATGAATTTTTCAATGGTAGAAGCACTACTATCTTTATCTAATACTTCAAAAACTAAATCTTCAATCTTGATCCCTAGTTTTAACTCGCTGATAAATCTCCGTGCCGTGCGAATATTTTCAACCAAAAAATGCTGACATGACAATATGGCTTGACTAACCTCAGGTGCTAACACTTGAGTGGCGGTATTTTCAGCGATAGGACAAGGAATCAAATAGATTTTCATAAAATACTTCGTAAGACTTCAACAAAAGCCTCTGGTTGGTCTGCCTGAACCCAGTGACCTGCCTGAGGGACTTCAATCAGTTCAAAGTTGGGGAAAATTTCAGCAATATAGCGCTCATCTTCTGGCTGGATATAATGTGATTCTGCCCCTTTGATGAAATAGGCAGGAATGTTGACTGAGTTTTTAACCCAAAGTTCATGTCCTACCACATCGATATTTTTAGTGATTACCTTGACATTAATTCTCCAAGCGAATTCTTGTTGATCATTTCTGTACAAGTTTTTTAATAAAAACTGACGAACTCCTTCTTTTTCCTCAAATCGCTTTAAATGTTCATTGGCTTCTGTTCTACTTGCCAAATTTTTCAAATCTAGGCTATTTAAGCCTTCCAAAATGGCGGTATGATGTACTGGGTAGAATTTGGGAGCAATGTCCACTACAATCATCTTTTGAGCTATATCAGGATGGTTTAAGGCAAATTGCATGACCACTTTACCACCCATTGAGTGTCCTAAGATAATGGGTTTAACCAATTGATGTTCTTGAATAAACTCCAATAAATCTTCAGACATAACTTGGTAATCAAATTCATCTGACCATGGTGATTGGCCATGATTTCTTTGATCCACTAAATAAACTTGGAATTGGTCAGCAAGTACTTTAGCAATTCCTAACCAATTGTCGGATGAACCAAAAATGCCATGAAGTATAATGAGAGAAGGTCCTTGTTCTCCCACTTTTCTAAAGTATAATTTCATTTATTGAATATAAATAGCCTTTTCTTGTTGTTTTATTGTTTTCCCAATAAAATCTAATGAGAAACCTTGTGCTTTTGCAAATGATTCAAATTCAGATTGAAAATTCTTGTCGACTGCAATCAATAGTCCACCAGAAGTTTGTGGATCAGCACCAATGAGTTGTTGAAATTCAGAAATACCTTCTTCAACTCGATGTCCATAACTAGCCCAATTTCTGGATGTTCCACCTGGAAAACATTTTTGCTCTAAATAATGACCAATCTGTGGTAAGGTCGGAATTTTATCAAAATACAATTGGGCACTGACTTTTGATCCATCGCACATTTCCACTAAATGACCCATTAAGCCAAAACCTGTTACGTCAGTTAATGATTTGACATATTCCAATGGCCCTAGTTTTTCACCCAAGTGATTGAGTGTACTCATTTGTTTGACAGCTATTGCTAGGTCCTCGGGGCTCACTATGCCTCTTTTTTGAGCAGTAGATAAAATACCTACACCTAATGGTTTGGTTAAATACAATAGGCAATTGTCCGTAGCTTGATCGTTTTGCTTTAAATGTTCCTTTTTAACTTTACCTGTTACTGCTAAACCAAAAATTGGTTCAGGAGAATCGATGGAATGACCTCCTGCTAGAGGAATTCCGGCTTCAGCACAAGCAGCACGCCCACCTTCCAACACTTTTTTAGCAATCTCTGGAGCTAATTTGTCAATAGGCCATCCTAAAATTGCGATAGCCATTAGAGGAGAACCTCCCATGGCATAAATATCTGAAATAGCATTGGTGGCAGCAATTTTCCCAAAATCAAATGGATCATCAACAATGGGCATGAAAAAATCCGTGGTGGAAATGACAGCTTCTCCATTTTGCCAATCAAATACAGCAGCGTCATCCCTACTTTCATTTCCAACTAAAAGGAGGGGATGATTTTTTTTTGGAGTATCCGTATGTAAAATTTGATCTAAAATTTGAGGTGAAATTTTACATCCGCAACCTGCTCCATGGGAAAATGAGGTCAATTTTATGCTAGTGTCCAATGTCTATATTTTTAAATGAGTGGTACAAAAATATTCTTTAAATAATTAAAAATTAAGTTTGTGTTAAGATTTAAGCCAAAATAGTACAATTAGATGACCATATTCATGTATATAATTACAGAAAATGCCTTATAAGTTCTAATTATCAGTTGATTAGTGCAATTTTCCGAGAAATGACTTTTGTCAAACAGTTGTAGTATTTGATTTTTTCCATTTATTTTGTGTAAATATCTTTCAACACAATTATAACTAAATTCCAAATTTATGCAGAAAAGATTTATTACTCGTTCTGTGTTATTGGGGGCGTTTTTTGCGCTTTTGATGGCATTGCCGATTGGGCAGCTATTTGCTCAAGTTACTAGCTCTTCTTTTACCGGTACGGTTACCGATGCTAAAGGAGAAGTTTTGCCAGGTGCTAGCGTTTTAGCTGTGCACACTCCATCAGGTACCAAGTATGGAGTAGCCACCAATGCCGCTGGTCGTTATACCCTCATTGGTGTTCGTGTGGGTGGACCATTTGTTCTAAAAGTAACTTTTGTAGGTTACAAAGAACAAGTTAAAGACAATTTATTTACTAGTTTAGGAACTTCTACTAACGTAAGTTTCAAGTTAGAAGAAGAAGGTCAGCAATTACAAGAAGTTGTAGTAAAATCTTCACGTTCAGATCTATTTAGTTCGAATAGAACAGGAGCTGCTACTTCATTTGCTACAGAAACCATCAATGGATTACCAACGATTGGTCGTACCATTGACGATATTACTAAGTATAACGCATATAGTAACGGACGTTCATTTGCAGGACAAGATTCTCGTTTCAATAACTTCACTATTGATGGTTCGGTATTCAATAATGGTTTTGGTTTAGGTAGTTCATCTCAAGCAGGTGGTCGTACTAGTACAACGGCCGTTTCATTAGATGCAATTGAGCAGATTCAAATCAATATTGCTCCATTTGATGTTCGTCAATCAGGTTTTGCAGGAGCTGGTATCAATGCCGTGACTCGTTCAGGAACTAATGATTTTACTGGTTCAGCATATCATATTTTTAGAAATAGTGATTTAGTAGGAAAGAAAGCTGATGGTAAAGATTTGCCTCCAGTAAATATTTCTGAGAAAACAACTGGATTTCGTGTAGGAGGTCCTTTGATTAAGGATAAATTATTCTTCTTTGCTAACTACGAAGAATTCAAGAGTTCTACTCCAGCATTAAACTGGTCGGCTAATCGTCCGGGTGCTACAGGTAACGTATCTCGTGTATTGGCCTCTGATATTGAAGATTTAGGAAATTTCATGAAGACTAATTTCAATTATGAAATCGGTGCAATTGATAATTTTAATAATGAAGTTAATTCTAAAAAAGGTTTATTGCGTTTGGATTATAACATCAATAACAACAATAAGTTAACGATTCGTTACTCTCAACATGATTCAGATTCAGGAGTTACTATCTCTAATTCAAATAGTAGTAATACTGCTGGAAATGGTAACCGTACTAACTCTTCGTTAGCTTTATCTCCACAGAATACAGGTTATATCATTCAAGATAACACACGTTCTATCGTAGCTGAGTTAAACTCTACTATTAATTCAAAATTTGCTAACAACTTCATTGCTACATACAATAAGCAAATTGAAGATAGAGCTCAAACGGCTTTGTTCCCAACGATTGATATCTTAAAAGATGGTTCTACCTATACATCTTTAGGTATGGATCCATTTACTCCAAACAACAAGTTGAATTATTCTACTTTGAATTTTACTAACAACTTGACTTATTTCAATGATAAACATACGTTCACATTCGGATTAAGTTATGAGTATTTTGTGTCAAATAACGTGTTCTTCCCATCATCGAACGGTGTCTATGTTTTTAACTCAATCGCTGATTTCAAAACTGCTGCTTTAGCTTACAAAGCCAATCCAAATTTGGCTGTTTCTCCAGTAGTGATGCCTCGTTTTAACTACCGTTACTCTTTGTTGCCAGATGGTGCTGAGCCATTACAGCAATTGAAAGTTTCGACTTATTCAGCTTATTTACAAGATGAATTCCAAGTGTCTGACAAATTTAAAGTTACTGGTGGTGTACGTTTTGACTTATTCTCTTATGATAATTCAACTTCGAAGGATTTTTATAATCCAGTTGTTGCAGGTTTGACTTACAAAGATGAAAATGGCAATGATTTGAAAGTAAACACAGGAGCATTTCCTCCAGCTAAATTATTGGTTTCTCCACGTATTGGATTTAACTATGATGTAAATGGTGACAAATCTCTACAAATTCGTGGTGGTACAGGTTTCTTCGTATCAAGAATTCCTCAAGTATTGGTTTCTAACCAATTGGGTAACAATGGTGTTAATACAGCGGTTATTTCTGCTTCAAACACAACTGCTTATCCATTTACGATGAATCCAACTGTTTACAAGCCAGCTACTACTGACATCAATAAATTGCCAGCTTATGTAGTAAATGCTTCAACAGAAGATTTGAAAAACCCAATGATTTGGAAAACTAACTTTGCTGTTGATAAGAAATTACCTTGGGGCTTAGTTGGAACATTAGAGGCTATTTATAATAAAAACCTTAACTCATTGCGTTACATTGATGCTAACTTAAAAGCACCAACGGCTAACTTTGTAGGTCCAGATACTCGTAGCCGTTTTGCTACAGCGGGTCGTTTCATCAATGCAGCTACTACAAACGTATTCGTGTTAACTAATACAGATAAAGGAGAGTCTTACTCTTTCACTGCTAAATTAGAGAAACCAACTGTAGATGGTTTTGGTGGAATGTTAGGTTATACTTATGCAGTTGCTAAGGATATTCAATCTGTTGGTTCTACTGTACAAGCTAACATTGCTACAGAATATGGTCAAAACTATTTGGGTACTTCTTATTCAGATAACGACTTGCGTCACCGTTTTGTAGGATTTGTTAACTATCGTTTGAATTATGGTGGTAAATTAGGTGGATCTACTATGTTTACTTTAGGTGCAGTTTCATCTTCAGGTTACCGTCAATCATATACATTCGGTGCTGACTTCAATGGTGATGGTCAAACGAATGACTTGATTTTTGTTCCTTACAAAGGCTCTGATTTGACTTTCACTCCTCAAACTATCAATGGACGTACTTATTCAGCTGCTGAGCAAGCTGCTGCTTTTGATACTTTTATCGATGGAAACGATTATTTGAAAAATCGTCGTGGAATGTATGCTGAGCGTAACGGTGCTTATTCTCCTTGGTTAACTCGTTTCGACTTTACTGTTGAGCAAGATTTTCATATCAAGACGGGTAAAAACAAAAGAAATATCATCCGTTTACGTGCTGATATCTTGAACGTAGGTAACTTAATTGATAATACTTGGGGTGTAGGTTGGGTTCCAACGAATGCTAACCCATTGCGTTTCACTACAGCATCTAATGGTACTGTTACTTACCAAATGGGTACTCAAGTTATTCAAAATGCTTCAGGAGCAAACGAAACAATTTTATTACGTGATTCATTCGTGAAATCAATCAACGTAAATAATGTTTGGCAAGCTCAATTGGGTATTCGTTATATCTTCGAATAGTCGAAATATACAATTTCAATATGTTAAAACAGGCTGCCCATTGGGCAGCCTGTTTTGTTTTCAACGCATTTTTCTCACGCTGGCAAGGTTCCGAACCTTGACAGCGTTGTGCGTTGATAACGATTTTGAAAATAATTTTATTTTAATTCAATTCTTCTTATCAAGTTCTAGATAAATATTGGACAAAAAAAAGCCAGCAATTGCTGGCTTTTACTTTCAATGTTATTTTTAGATTTTATTTAAACTCCTTATGATGTGCTAATCGATGTAAGTCATCTTGACTTAATGATTTGAAATATTCATAGGTGATTTTTAATCCTTCAGCTCTAGAAACCTTGGGCTCCCAGCATAATATAGCTTTTGCTTTGGTAATATCTGGTTTTCTTTGCTTGGGATCATCCGTAGGCAAAGGAAGTGAAATTAATTTCTGACTTGTTCCAGTTAATTTGATAATTTCTTCTCCAAACTCTTTGATGGTGATTTCATCTGGATTACCAATATTCACTGGTTGGGCATAATCACTGAGCAATAAACGGTATATTCCTTCAACCAAATCATCTACATAGCAAAAAGCTCTAGTTTGAGAGCCATCACCAAACATGGTTAAATCTTCTCCACGTAAGGCTTGACCAATAAATGCAGGTAAAACACGACCGTCATTCAGACGCATTCTTGGCCCATAGGTATTGAAAATACGTACAATTCTTGTTTCAACACCATGATAGGTGTGATATGCCATGGTCATAGCCTCTTGAAAGCGCTTAGCTTCGTCATAGACACCTCTTGGACCAACTGGGTTCACATTTCCCCAATACTCTTCTGTTTGAGGATGAACCAAAGGATCTCCATAAACTTCGGAAGTAGAGGCAATCAGTACACGGGCATTTTTGACACGGGCTAATCCCAAACAATTATGAATTCCCAAAGAACCTACTTTTAAGGTTTGAATGGGGATTTTTAAATAATCAATTGGGGAGGCAGGTGAAGCAAAATGAAGAATATAATCTAATTCACCGGGTACGTGGATGAACTTAGATACATCATGATGATAAAATTCAAAATTGGGAAGCTTAAAAAGGTGCTCAATGTTTTTCAAATCGCCCGTGATTAAATTATCCATGGCAATCACATGAAAACCTTCTTTGATAAAACGATCACAAAGATGCGATCCTAAAAATCCAGCTCCTCCAGTTATTAATACTCTTTTCATTTCAATGATTTATGATAATATGGTTTGACGGCCAATCGAATAATAAGTATATCCTAATTCCTTCATTTGAGATAATTCATATAAATTTCTGCCATCAAAAATGACTTTATTTTTAAGTAATGAATCCATCTTCTCGAAATCAGGAGTACGGAATTGAGGCCATTCTGTGACAATTAACAGTGCATCAGCTTCTTCCAAGGCCTCATAAGGATTTTTACAAAACTGAACGCTGTCTCCTAATAGAGCCTGAACGTTTGGCATAGCTTCTGGATCATACGCTTTAATGGTACATCCCGCCTCCAACAACGCTTCAATGTTATATAAGGCAGGAGCTTCACGAATATCATCGGTATATGGCTTAAATGCCAATCCCCAAATGGCAATGGTTTTACCAGCTAAATCATGGTTGAAATACTGACGTACTTGAGGTAATAATTTAGTCTTTTGGTTTTCATTAACCCGCATGACACTATCCAAAATATGGAATTTATAATTATTCTCTTCGGATGTTTTTGCCAGAGCTTGAACATCTTTCGGAAAACAACTTCCTCCATATCCTATACCCGCAAACAAAAAGCGCTTACCAATCCGAGAATCGGTACCAATACCTCTACGAATATCGTCCACATTGGCTCCTACCAATTCACACAAATTGGCAATTTCATTCATAAAGGTGATTTTGGTAGCTAAAAATGCATTAGCAGCATATTTGGTCATCTCCGCAGAGCGTTCATCCATAAAAATGATTGGATTTCCTTGACGTACTAAGGGAGCATATAATTTGGTCATTAATTCCTTGGCTCTGTCTGATTCTGTTCCAATCACCACGCGGTCTGGTTTCATAAAATCTTCTACTGCCACTCCTTCGCGTAAAAATTCTGGATTTGATACCACATCAAATGGCACTTTGGCATGTTGAGCAATAGCATTTTTGACCAATTCAGATGTTCCAACAGGAACTGTACTTTTATCAATAATGACTGTATATTCTTTTAATAAAGGACCTAAATCATTAGCTACTTGTAATATGTATTTCAAATCTGCTGAACCATCTTCTCCTGGAGGGGTTGGAAGTGCCAAAAAGATTACTTTGGCTCCTTCAATTCCTTCTACCAATGAAGTGGTAAAGTTTAATCGACCTTCTTCCACATTGCGGTGAAATAAATCTTCCAAACCTGGTTCATAAATGGGTACTATACCCGCTTTCATTTGATTAATCTTAGCCTCATTGATATCTACACATGTGACGTGGTTACCTGTTTCTGAAAAACATGTTCCTGTGACAAGGCCAACATATCCCGTTCCTACTACCGCAATTTTCATGGGTTAATCTTTATTTAGTTCAAAAATTTGGCTCAAAATTAGCCATTTTTCTTATAAAATTTATAATTGAATTGGAATATCAAAACTTATTTAGCTATCGGTATAATTTTACCAATACTTCCTGACGGCTCCATGCAACCTAACCAATTAGCTAAGGTGGTAGAAATGTCACTTATGCTCGTTCTGCTACTGAGTTCTTGTGGTTTCACCTTCCAACCATAAAACAATAAGGGTACATGAGTATCATAAGCATAAAGTGTACTATGCGTTGTTCCCGTCTTTCCACCCATGAACCATTGTGGTTTTAATAATATCATGAAATCGCCACTGCGAGCTGGATTATAGCCATTCGTAACCAAATCTTTATAGGGTTGAATTAAGGTACTATTCGCAACATCTTGCATATCAATGATGGTGGATGTACCCTCAATTTTAGAATAAGCTGCTAAAATAACTTGGTGTAATTTTTTACGATTGATGGCTAATTTTTCCACCAAAGAATGATCAATGTAAAATTGCGAGTTTTCACTTCCAATAATTAATTTATCAGAGCCAAACTCTTTTTGCAAGGCACTTTTCGCCTCTGTTAATGCTTTATTCGCCTCAAATACACCACCTGGCATTTTTTTCGATTGTAAGTATCCTGGAACCTCAGCTACGGCATGGTCAGCAGTTAAAAACACCAATACTCGATCTTTACCAAATTGCTTATCCAAATAGCTCAATAATTCAGCAATATCTCGGTCCAAACGTAAATACGTATCTTCCAATTCGATGGATTGTGGTCCAAAAGCGTGACCTACATAATCAGTTGAAGAAAAGCTAACTGCTAAAAAGTCAGTGTTATTGTTTTGGCCCAATTTTTCTTCCTCAATAGCCTTTAATGCAAAATCTTTCGTAATCGAATTACCATATGGTGTAGAACGAATGATTTCTAATGGATTAGGTCCTTCTAATGCATGTGGGAAAGTAGGTGTTTTTTCCGAAGGTAGTTTTCCTTCAAAAGGCAAATTGTCTTCTGCACTTTGAACATATGTATCAATGGGATATAAGGTATTCCACCCTTGTTTGACATATTTAAGTGCTTTTTCTTCGGCATTGAATTTCTGAACCCAGCTCGGTAATTCTTTCATGTAAAACGTGGAAGTAATCCAACGGCCTTCTTTTGAATCATACCAATAAGAACCATTAGCTGTATGACCACCTGGTAAAATAGCACCACGATCTTTTAAGGCAATGGCAATGGTTTTTGAACGGAAATTTTGAGAAATACGTAATTGATCAGTAATGGTGCTGGTCCAAAGATTTTTGGGTGACATAAACCCTGTTTTACCTGTAGTTCCTACCGTAGTAACTGTACTGTCTTCTGTACAATATACCTTTTTTCCAGTGGCTACATCTGTCCAATCATTTCCAACAATGCCATGAACCGCAGGCACTGTTCCTGTATATACACTAGCATGTCCAGCGGCTGTAACAGTAGGAGCATAGTTATAATGATTATCTTGGCAGTTTAAGCCTTCTCGCATCAAGCGCTTAAAGCCATTGTCGCTATATCGATCTTGATATTTATATAAATAATCATAACGCATTTGATCTACTACAATTCCTACTACCAATGCAGGTCTTTTAGCTAATGTTTTGGATTTGTTTTGAGCCCAAGTTGTACTAAAACTAAGTAGGCTAATGATTAAATAGGCAAATACTTGTGTCGTTTTTTTCATGAATAAATAGGAAAATGTGTTAATGTATTCGTTTTTTGGTGTAATAAATCTATTTCTAATAGTTTGGTTTCCAGTCCATTAGTAAGCACTAAATATTTGGAGTTTATCTGTTTTTGATATTGACTAATTTGCTGCCAAGTAATTTCTGTGAGCTTAACATGAGGTGCTTTACATTCAATCACCATAAAAACAGTCCCATCCTTAGCAAATATTTGAATATCACTTCTTCTTTGTAACTGATTAACAATAATGCCTCCTTCAATTTGAATCATTCCACTTGGATACTGCAAGTGATTCGTAATGTACTGCAAGCAGTGCTGACGCACCCATTCTTCTGGAGAAAGTAGCCTATATTTTTTGGCAATAGGGTCAAAAATATAGAGTTTTCCATCCTTTTTTTTTAATTTGTAATCATAAGGGGGAAACTGCAGCGTCAGGTCAGCTATAGGTTGCATCATAGGCCATTACACAAACTCTAAATTAATCTATTTGTAGATTAATTTCATCACGAACTAGCTCTTTTCATGAAAACTAAAGAAGAAATTGTACAAAATTGGTTACCTCGCTACACAGGTACACCCTTGGAAAAATTTGGTCAGTATATATTATTAACCAATTTCAAGAATTACGTCGATATGTTTGCACAAAAATTTGACGTAGAGATATTGGGACAAGATCGTCCTATGCAAACGGCAACGGCAGATAATATCACCATCATTAATTTTGGAATGGGTTCTCCTATGGCTGCTACCGTGATGGATATTCTTTCCGCCATTTCTCCTAAAGCTGTATTGTTTTTGGGTAAATGTGGTGGACTGAAAAAGAACCTCGCTTTGGGAGATTTAATTCTTCCCATTGCAGCCGTTAGAGGGGAAGGTACTTCCGATGAATATATGCCCAAGGAGATACCGGCTTTACCATCATTTCGCTTACAACGTTCCGTTTCTTCCATGATCAAGAAACACGAAAAAGATTATTGGACAGGTTTGATTTACACCACGAATCGTCGCGTGTGGGAGCATGATGAAGAATTTAAAAAGTATTTATCGGATATCCGTGCCATGTGCATCGACATGGAAACGGCAACAATTTTTACCGTAGGATTTGTGAATAAAATTCCACGTGGAGCACTCTTGTTAGTGTCAGATAATCCGATGACTCCAGATGGAGTGAAGACAGATGTGAGTGATAAAAAAGTTACAGATAATTATGTTAATCTACACCTTCAAATAGGTATAGATGCCCTGGAAGAATTAGCATCTTCAGGTGAATCGGTTAAACACTTACGTTTCGAGTAAAATTAGTTACAGAAATCTCGGATAACTTGGAAGGAGGGATTGTATCCTAATTCTCCTGATTTGCTTAAATCCAAACATCCTGTGGTGTCCGCTAAGGCTAATTTGATGATTCCTCTGACAAAATAAGCTTCTGCGTATTTGGCATTCAATTTTATGGCATTACTGCAATCTTGAATGGCATTACGTTGATCTCCCACATTGGATTTGGCCATGGCTCTCATGAAATAGGCATCAGCATAAATGGGATTTAAGGAAATTGCCCGATTATAATCTTCCATGGCTTGTTTAGGATCACCCGATTTTGATTTGGCCAAGCCTCTGTTGAAATATATTTCAGCACGTTCAGTAGTGAATTCGGCTATTTTGATTTTATCCTGAACTGAATTACGTAATTCATCTAATACGGCTTTATTCATTTTGGCCGTGTAAAGAATTTTAGCATTATCTAAATTTCCCATATCCACAGCTTTGGTATAATCCTCTATGGCACCACGTTGATCTCCTAGTTTAGATTTAACAAAACCACGGCCATAGAATGCTTCTACTTTAGCAGGTTCTAATTCTAAAGCTTTGTTGAAATCTTCTAAAGCACCTTTTTCTCCATTTTCTCCTCGAAAATTTTCCAATTGCGTTTTGCAAAATCCTGAATAATACCAATCATTGGCTTCATCTGGACTGATTTTTAATGCCTCATTGAAATCCTTTAAGGCATTGGCAAAATCATTTAATTTCATTTTGGCAAATCCTCTTCCAGAATAATACGTAGATCTTTTAGGGCTAATTTCAATGGCTTTGCTGTAATCCTCTATACTACTAGCAAATTCTCCTAATTTAACTTTGCAATCTCCTCTAGCAGCCAAGCATGGAGCATATTCTGGGTTTAATTCCAAGGATTTGTTGAAGTCTGATAAACCTCCTCGGTAGTTTTCTAATTTACTTTTTGATAAGCCTCTAGAATAATAAGCGGTAGCTTCTAATGGGTTTAAGCGAATCGCTTCATTGTAATCCTGAATAGCAATCTTGTGATTGTCTTGCTTACTATAACTTTGACCGCGGGCAATGAATGCCTCGTAATACGTGGATTTTAATTCAATCGCTTTTTCGAAATCCAAAATAGCTCCTCTGAAATCCTTTAAATTATATTTAGCAAAGCCTCGGTTATAAAAAGCAATAGGATTGGGATTAGCTGTGTTTTTCTCTATTTCAATACTGAAGTTTCGCAATGCCTCAGCATAATTACCAGTTTTGTTTTGAGTTAAACCTAATTCCATGTAATTGACGCCTTCTTGAGCCAAAACTGAATTAGAAATAAGTAGTAAGCAGGCAATAGCCAGAGAAGTCCACTTCATGGTTAAATTTAAATTTATACTGTAAAAATAAGGGAAATCACTCGCTAAGAAAAATTTGAGTAAAGCCAAATACTAAAATTAGCCATAAGGTAATTAAAGCTGTTTTTTTTAAATATGGATCTATTTGTGTTGGCGTTAAACTAGGTTGTAATTTATTGGCTAATAAGGCTATAGGAATGAAGGCTGCCAGCATGGTGGAGCTTTGCATTAAAGTAGGAGGGGTTCCATGATTTAACATGGGAAATAGACCAAAACTTAAGATGGTCAAAATGTAAAGGAATTTTTGATATAAAAATCCAGCGGTTTTACCAATACGAACAGGAATGGAGAGTTTGCCTTGTTTTTTGTCATTTTCTAGGTCACGTAAATTATTCAAATTCAACACAGCTACTGACATAAATCCACAACCTGCTGCTGGTAAAAAAGTAACAAATTTGAATTCTAACGTTTGTAAGAAATAGACTCCAACTGTACCTACTAAACCAAAAAATAGAAATACGGAAAGGTCTCCCAATCCCATATATCCATAGGGTCTTTTCCCCACGGTATAGGCAATAGCTGCAGCTATTGCCAATATGCCTAAAACTAAAAATCCAAGTATAATTTCAATACTCGCCGTTTGAAGGCTGATATACAATAGACTGATGCCCGAAATAAACGCTAAGAGTGCACTGATATAAACGGCTTTTTTCATTTCTGAAGGACTAATGGCCCCAGTTTGAACAGCCCTTAGTGCCACTTTTCTATCGGCATTATCAACGCCATTTTGTGTATCCCCCAAATCATTGGCAAAATTGGATAAAATTTGAAGCAGCAGGGTCGTAAGAATGGCTAAGGCACCAATAGTCCAAAGAAAATGACCATCTACATAGGCCAATATATTTCCTAAAATGGTACTTGCTATGGCCAATGGTAATGTGCGGGGCCTAGCGGCTTCAACCCAACGATTCATATATTTTCGTATTAATTAGAAACAAATATCCCTGAATTAGGTCATAATTCAGGGATGTAAGAAATCAATTACTTCGCTAAAGCTTGAAGGAACTCAGGACTTGTAGGTTTAATTGCCGAAGCAAAAAAGTTAACTAGTTCACCCTTTTCGTTGATGACATATTTACAGAAATTCCAGCTTGGTTCTTTTTCATTCCAACCATTACCTTTTTTATCTGTAAGCCATTTGTATAAATCACATTTTCCATCGCCTTTTACCACGACTTTTTCCATCATTTGGAAACTAACACCGTAGTTTTTTTGGCAAAAACTCGCAATTTCTTCGTTGCTACCTGGTTCTTGACCCCCAAATTCATTGGCAGGGAAACCTAAGATAACAATGTCTTTATTAGCTTGATGGAATTTCTCCCAATCAGCATACTGTGGTGTATAACCACATTTAGAAGCGGTATTTAATACCACTACTTTCTTACCTTTAAATTGGCTAAAGTCTATAACCTTGCCATCAATACCTTTCATTTTGAAATTATGAAAAGTCGGTGCTGCAACAACAGTTTCCACGTTTTCTGGGCGATTTAAAATGATGTTTTGCGTAAACGGCAATGTAAGAGCCGTTAATAAGGATCCAATTTTTACAATATTTACTAGCATAACGATAGTGATTAATATAAGTGAGAAAGTTAAAATTCGTTTCATGTTACATTCGTTCAGGAGAAACTATCCCCAATAACGAAGTTGCGTGCTGAATTGTTTTGCCTGTTAAGTCTGCCAAGGTAAGTCGAATTGTTCTAATCTCCTCGCTTTCTTCATTTAAGATGGTCAATTCATTGTAAAATTTATTGAATTGTTTTGCTAAATCAAAGGAATATTGTGCAATAATTGAAGGAGAGAAGTTTTCACATGCTTCTGCTAGTTTCGTTTTGTAGGTTCCCAACAGATAAATTAATTCTCTTTCAGATTCCGCAAAGGATATGTTCGATTGAGTTTCGCCACTTAGAGGAAAGCCTTTTTCTGTGGCTTTTCTACGGATAGAGCATATTCTTGTATGAGTATATTGAATGAAAGGGCCTGTATTTCCTTGGAAATCAATGGATTCCTCCGGATTAAATAACATGCGTTTTTTAGGGTCCACTTTTAATAAAAAGTATTTTAATGCGCCCATTCCCAATTGTTGAAACAATTGATTCGACTCTTCTTCTGTGAAACCTTCTATTTTTCCTAATTCCAAGGTTCTTTCTTTGGCAGTATTTACCATTTCCTGCATCAAATCATCCGCATCCACTACCGTTCCTTCTCTTGATTTCATTTTACCATTTGGTAAATCCACCATACCATAGGATAGGTGATAATTCCCTAGTGAGAAAGGTTTATTCAATTTCTTTAAAATATGAAACAAGACCTCAAAATGGTAATCTTGCTCATTACCAACCACATATATAGACTGTTGTGCTCCAAAGTCTTCATATTTTAATTGGGCAGTTCCCATATCCTGGGTGATGTACACCGAAGTTCCATCCTTTCTCAATACCAATTTCTCATCCAATCCTTCTTCCTCCAGATTAATCCAAACAGAACCATCAGGCTTTTGATAGAATACTCCTTGAGCTAATCCTTCATCAACTAATTTTTTACCTAATAAATACGTATTGGATTCGCGATAAATTTTGTCAAAATCAACGCCCATTTGCTTATAACTAGCCGCAAAGCCATCCAATACCCAGGCGTTCATGGTTTCCCATAACTGGATCACAGACGGTTCTCCTTGTTCCCAAGCCAATAACATAGCCTGAGCTTGTAACATGATTGGAGCTTGTGCTTTCGCTTTTTCTGGATCAATACCAGTAGCAACTAATTGTTCAATTTCAGATTTATAAGCCCTATCAAAGGCCACATAATATTTACCTACTAAATGGTCGCCTTTCAATCCACTGGAATCAGGTGTTTCGCCGTTGCCAAATAATTGATAAGCCAACATCGACTTGCAAATATGTATGCCCCGGTCATTGACTAAATTAGTTTTAATCACCTCATAACCACCGGCTTTTAGTATTTGAGCGACCGAATAGCCCAGAAAATTGTTTCTTAAATGACCTAAATGAAGTGGTTTATTGGTATTGGGGGAGGAATATTCAATGACAATTTTTTCATTTTTATGTGCCAATTGAAACGCCGATTTATCTAAGGCTAATTCTTGCAATAATCCATACCAAACAGAATCGTGTAAGGAAATATTCAAAAATCCTTGAACAACTTGGTAGGCTTTTACTAATTGAGGGTTGTTTTCAACTAAGAAATCACCCAAGGCTTGAGCAATTTGTGCCGGTGCCTTGCCAGCCCTTTTGGTATATGGAAATACAACAAAAGTATAGGCTCCTTCAAATTCCTTTTTAGTTTCTTGAAGGCTGAGGTCACTTTCCTCTATTTGAAATAAGGAACTTAAACCGGCTTGAATACTTGCAATGAGTTGTACTTGTATACTCGACATACCAAAGACGAAGAAATTGTGATTAAAATGTTTGCAAAGGTAGCCAATTCAAGCTAAACATTGATTCTCGACTTAATAAAAGAGGAATTAATCTTTACCTTTGTGATATGATACAGTCCATTTACGACGACGCAGTAAAATCATTAAAATCAGGAGGAGTACTCTTATATCCTAGTGATACCATCTGGGGTTTAGGTTGTGATGCCCGGATGGATGCGTCCATTGAGAAATTGTTTGACATCAAACAAAGACCAGAAAACAAGGGTCTAATTTTGCTTATATCCAAGATAGAGCAGTTAAATGAATATGTAGAGCAAGTGCCAGATATAGCTTGGGATTTAGTAGATTTTGCCGAAGATCCCTTAACAGTTATTTATCCCAAAGGTAAAAACGTTAGTAAGCATGTGTTAGGTCCTGAAGGAACCATTGCCATTCGTTTAGTTAAAGATGAGTTTTGTAAAGGTCTTGTTTATCGATACCAAAGAGCGATTGTTTCCACTTCAGCGAATATTTCAGGAGAGCCTTCACCAGAAAACTTTGAGACTGTTTCACCTATAATAAAAGGAGGAGTAGACTATATTTTACAAAACCCAAATCCTCCCAAAGGGAAAGCCAAGGCATCTAAAATTGTCAAATTAGGCTTGAATGGTGATTATACTATGATTCGTCCATGATAAAAACGGGAAAGGAAATTATTGAGAATCCAATTTTTGTCAAGATTGGAGCTGCTGCTGACCGTTTAGGATTAGATACCTATGTCATTGGAGGATATGTACGTGATGCCATTTTAGGTAGAGATAGTAAGAAAGACATTGATGTAGTTTGCATAGGCTCTGGAATTGCATTAGCAGAAGAAGTAGCCCGTGAATTTAATTTGCCTGAACATCAAGTTTCCGTTTTTAAGAACTTCGGTACAGCCATGTTGAAAGTGGACGATTGGGACTTAGAATTTGTTGGGGCGAGAAAAGAATCCTACCAACGTGATTCCAGAAAACCCATCGTGGAGGAAGGCAGTTTAGAAGATGATCAAAATCGAAGAGATTTTACCATCAATGCCATGGCAGTTCAGTTAAATTCAATGCATTGGGGTAAACTTCTGGATCCTTTTGATGGATTGAAAGACTTAGAAGCTCGAATTTTACGAACACCTCTCGAGCCAGGAATTACCTTTTCTGATGATCCATTGCGCATGATGCGCGCCATTCGTTTTGCTGCTCAGTTAGGTTTTGATATACATCCTACCACATTTGAGGCGCTTCAAGTAGAGAATGTTCGCTTGGAAATTATTTCTATGGAGCGTATTTCGGAAGAATTAAACAAAATTATACTTTGCAGAAAACCTTCCTATGGTTTTTTACTTTTAGACGCCTGTGGGATTTTACCCATCATTTTCCCTGAATTTGTTAAGCTAAAAGGGGTGGATACAGAAGATGGAAAAGGACATAAAGATAATTTTTACCATACCCTTCAGGTTTTAGATAATATTTCTCAACACACAGACGATTTGTGGTGGCGTTGGGCTGCCATTTTACATGATATTGCCAAACCTGCCACCAAACGTTTTGATCCTAAAAAAGGCTGGACATTTCATGGACATGAAGAAATGGGAGCGAGACAAGTGCCCGCTATTTTCAAGCGATTAAAATTGCCTTTGAATGAGAAGATGAAATTAGTTCAAAAGCTCGTTCGATTGCATTTGAGGCCAATTGCTTTGTCAAAAGAAGAAATTACCGATGCGGCTTTACGTCGATTGTTATTTGAGGCAGGTGAGGAGTTAGAAGCATTAATGACACTTTGTCGAGCTGATATCACTTCCAAAAATGGAGATAAAGTAAAGCGCTATTTAAAGAATTTTGATAAAGTAGAAGAGAAATTGAAGGAGGTCGAAGAGAAGGACTCCTTGAGGAATTTTCAACCTGTCATTTCGGGTGAGATTATCATGCAAGTCTTTGATATTGGACCAGGAAAAGAAATTGGTTTAATCAAAGTGGCTATTCGAGAAGCAATATTAGAAGGTCAAGTCAAAAATGATTTAGCTTCTGCCTGGGAATTTATGTTGGAAGAAGGGAAGAAACTTGGATTGAATCCTCAATTAAGTTTGGCAGATTTGGCATAAAAAAAGGTCTCCACGGAGACCTTTTTCTTTTTTAAACAATATGTGTAAATAATTCTTCTTTTGGCCAGCGTACTTTTTTGGCATTGACCATAAAGTCGGAAGCCTCATCTCGCTCACCTATTGCCATCATTAAAACAGCATGCAATCCTTTTTCTTTGAGATTTAAAATCTCATCCACTTCGGAAGGTTTGAATCCCTCCATAGGGGTGCTATCAATTTCTAGTTTGGCAGCAGCAACTAATGCTGTACCTAAAGCGAGGTAAACTTGTTTATCCATCCATTTAACTTGATCTTCCACAGGTCTACTAAGCAAAGAGCCTGCAATGGCATCTTTATAGGCTTTCAGGTCAGCGACGTCGACATTTCTTGTTTCGGAAACTAATTGAATGAAAGCATTAATTTTTTCAGCTGTAACTTCATTCCAAGCGGCAAAAACCAACAAATGCGAAGATTCTACAATTTGCGGTTGATTGTATGCGGCAGGTTGAATTTTCGCTTTTAATTCTTGGTTTTCAATCACAAGAATTTGATATGGCTGTAAGCCAAATCCTGATGCAGATAATTGAATGGCTGATAAAAGGGATTCAATTTTAGATGCGTCCACTTTTTTTCCATTCATTCTTTTGGCGGCATAGCGCCATTGCAAAGCATCTACTAAAGACATAATTTTAGGGTATAATTGTGTTAAACAAAGCTTAGCCTTTTTAACAGGCTAAGCTCGTAAATTGTTTTATTCAGAAACTAAAGTCACTGCTAAAGAGAAATCATCAAAGATGGCTTTATCGCCAATTGATTCGAAAAATTTCTTAGAACCAAACTTGATGTCATAGTCTGTACGGTCAATCGTGATGTTAGCTTTCGCACTCACTTTGCCATTGTTTACTGTAATTTGAGCAGGAAACGTGATCGCTTTTGTGATACCTTTGATAGTCAAATTGCCACTTACTTGGTTGCCAGCTACTTTGGTGATAACAAATTGTGCAGTCGGGAATTTTTCAATCTCAAAAAAGTCACCAGAAGAAATATGACCTACAAATTTCTTGTTGTACTCAGGATCAGTAATATCCTTACAAACAATCGATTTCATATCAATAGTGAAATTACCACCAGTGATCTGATTTTTATTAACTACTAATTTACCTGCTGAAATGCCAATAGTACCAGTGTGCTCACCAGTTACTTTTTTTGCATTCCAAACAATGCTACTAGCTTTAGTAGAAACTGGACTTGTACTAGGAGCAGCAATAGATGTTTGAGTAAATGCCACAAAGGCTAAGGCGGAAAGAATAAAGCTTACTTTTTTCATTGTTGATTAATTTTAAAAGGGTTTTAATTGAATTGAATAGAGAAATATAAAATTGTTGATGAATTGTAATGCGTATTTAATTTCTAAAAAGGTCCAAAAGTTCATTTAGTTTGATTAAATCTTCTTGAGTCATGTGCTCAAAACGTTTAACCCACTGATTTTGAATTTCATCCACTTGTTGAAGTAAGGCAAGTCCTTCAGGAAGAATGAGGACATCCACCGCTCTACGGTCATTCGGACATTCTCTTCTGAGGACCCATTTTTTTTCTACCAACTTATCGACCAAACGAGAAGCATTGGATGTTCGATCCAACATGCGCTCAATGATGGCCAGTACTGTCATGGGTTTTCCATTTTGACCTCTTAAAATTCGAAGTACATTGTACTGCTGCATCGATAAGTCAAAAGGTTTCAACAATTCTTGTTGTTGGTAGGCAATCCAGTTACCTGTGAAAATCACATTAACAATGGCTTTAGCCTCTTCTGAGGCAAAGTTGGTTTGTTGTAATTCGTTTGCAATTCCCATATCAGTATAAATTGATGTTGCAAAATTAAATGTAATTACATTAAATACAAATGTTTTTAAATATTTTTTTTGAAAATGGGCCTACATGAATCAAAATCATGTATTTTTGATTCATGTCAAGCTCACTATCTCTCCAATATCCTCTAATTTTAGCGTCAAATTCTCCTCGCAGAAAAGAAATTTTAACGCAGGCAGGTTTCGATTTTACCGTTTTGCCAGCTGATATTGACGAGTCGATTGATGCAGCTTGGCAGATAGAAGATGTGCCAGGTATTTTGGCAGAAAAGAAAGCCAAGGTTTTAGCGGAATCATGTCCGAATCAATTGATACTTGCTGCAGATACCATCGTCGTGGTGGATGGGCAAATTTTGAATAAGCCGGCAGATAAGCAGGAGGCCCGAGAGATGTTGTTGCAACTTTCAGGCAAAGATCATGAAGTTTTTACAGGAATATCGCTCATTGGACCCAATGTAGCTGATACTCAAGTGGATCGAGCCGTAGTTTCATTTAGAAACTTGTTGGATTGGGAGATTGATTGGTACGTGAAAGGCGGTTCATCTTTGGATAAAGCGGGTGCCTATGGTGTACAAGATTTTATTGGTATGGTGGGAATCAGTCGATTAGAAGGTTCTTTTTATACCGTGATGGGTTTACCAATTCATCGAGTATATCACATGATGCAACCCTATATTCTGGAAGGTCGACAATCAATATTATCTTTTTAAAGAAAATTTAGATAGAAAAACTCTCTCCGCAACCACAGGTACGTGAAGCATTCGGGTTTTTAAATTGGAAGCCTTTGCCATTTAAGCCATCCGAAAAGTCTAATTCAGTACCAGCTAAGTAAAGGATGGATTTTTTATCAACCATCACTTTAACTCCTTTGTCTTCGAAAATCATGTCTGAACTTTGTGGCTCAGCCGCAAAATCCAACTGATACATTAATCCAGAACATCCGCCACCTTCAACTGCCACTCGGATGTTGTACTCTTCAGTTAAACCTTCTTTAGATCTTAACTCTTTAATACGGTCTGCCGCTAAATCAGATATAGTTATCATGGTGATGAATTTTGTATTTGATGCAAAATTAGAAAAAAAATGGAGAATAATCGCTATTGTTTAGAGTGAATCTAAATAAGCTATGGTTTTTCCAAGGTATAGGTTATAATTTTGTGATTCAAAGCAAGAATCAAATACAAACATTATGCTGTCAATTAAAAATTTACATGCTTCTATTGGAGAAAAAGAGATTTTAAGAGGAATTGATTTAGAAGTAAAAGCAGGTGAAGTACATGCCATCATGGGACCCAATGGTTCAGGTAAATCCACCTTAGCATCCGTTTTAGCGGGTCGAGAAGATTATGAAGTTACTGAAGGTACAGTACAATTTTTAGGTAAAGACTTGTTAGACTTAGCTCCTGAAGCCAGAGCTGCAGAAGGTATTTTCTTAGCATTTCAGTACCCAGTAGAAATTCCAGGTGTATCAACTACCAATTTCTTGAAGTCTGCAGTGAATGAAATTCGTAAATACCGAGGAGAAGATCCGATGGATGCGGTTCAATTTTTGAAGATGTTCAAAGAAAAGATGGCTTATGTTAATATCGATCAATCTCTTTTGAGTAGAGCTTTAAACGAAGGTTTTTCAGGAGGGGAGAAGAAGCGTAATGAAATCTTCCAAATGGCTGTTTTAGATCCTAAATTGGCTATTTTGGATGAAACAGATTCAGGATTAGATATTGATGCATTGCGTATTGTAGCGGAAGGGGTTAATAAATTGAAAAGTCCGAATAATGCGACCATTGTCGTTACTCACTACCAACGTTTACTAGATTACATCGTTCCAGATTATGTACATGTACTTTATAAAGGACGTATAGTGAAATCTGGAACCAAAGAATTGGCTTTGGAATTAGAAGAAAGAGGTTATGATTGGATTAAATCTGAAGTAGATTAATAAGATATGTTATCAGCTGAATTAAGTACAACATTACAAGATATTGCCCAGACATTAGGTTTGGAATCTGACCAAGGTAAAGCTTTGAGTCAGTTTCTAGCCAAAGGTTTTCCTACGTCAAAATGGGAAGAGTGGAAATATACTTCATTGAAAGATTTTAATGGAATTGATCGGAATTGGTTTCCAAAAGGAAATTCCAATTTACCTGTTTCAGCCGATTGGGCAGAATTGATTATTCGTTCATCTGATGCTTATCTAAGCATAGATAAGGCTAGTTCAAATGATGGGATTGAGGTACTGAGCTTTGATGAATTTGTTCAAAAATGCCCTGAATTCCAGATGATTTGGGCCAATAAAAACCCTATTTTAGATCAGAATTCATTATATGATTTGAATGTGGCACTTTGTCCACAGCATACGGTTATTTGGATTAAGAAGGATGTTGAAATTGCCCAAGCTATTCTACATCAATATCAAGTAAATTCGACTGAAAAAGCATCTTCTGTACAATCAAGACTGCTAATCTATGTCGAAGAAGGAGCAAAAGCTAGTTTAATTGAGCAACAAACTTCTACAGGTTCGGCAGATATCTTATCCAACTTTGTTCAAGAGATATTTGTTTCTAAAGGGGCTCAATTTACTTATTTGAAGGATCAAGATTTCCAACAAGGGGTAAGCCACATAGACCATACCTTTATTTATCAAGCAGAAGGAAGTCAGGTTGATACATTTACGTTCTCCTTAAACGCTTCTTTGATTCGAAATAATTTACATTTCTACATTGATGGTCCACAAGTAGTTTCCAACTTGAACGGCTTATATGTTCCAGGAGAAAATCAATTGATGGATTCTCACACGGTCGTGGATCATAGAATGCCCCATGCTGAATCCAATGAATTGTATAAAGGAGTATTGATGGGAAATGCCACCGGCGTGTTTAATGGAAAGATTTTTGTTCGTCAAGACGCACAAAAAACCAATGCATTTCAATCTTGTCGAAATGTATTAGCTTCTACTAGAGCTACCATGAATACGAAGCCGCAATTGGAAATTTGGGCAGATGATGTAAAATGTTCGCATGGAACTACTACTGGCCAATTGAATGAAGAGGCCTTATTTTACATGCGTTCTAGGGGAATTTCATTAGCAGCTGCTAGAACTTTATTGCTATTGGCATTTGTTCAAGAGGTAATTAATAAAGTGGAGCATCCTGTTTTGAGAGAATCTCTAACAGAGAAAATAATAGCTAAAATTCAACAGTCCGTCGATTTGTCAAATTAGTATCATGGCCAGCATTGAACAAATTCGTTTAGATTTCCCCGTGTTAGACCAACAAGTCAATGGTTCACCATTGATTTATTTTGATAATGCCGCCACGACACAAAAGCCCCAAGTTGTTTTAGATGCGCTGAATAAGTATTATTCTGAGGATAATGCCAATATTCATCGGGGAATACATGCTTTGGCAGAAAGAGCAACAGCAGCATTTGAACTGACACGTAAAAAGATTCAATCCTTTTTACATGCTGAATCAAGTGATCAAATCATATTTACCTCAGGAACTACAGCAAGTATCAATTTAGTAGCTCAAACCTATGGTAGAGCTAATTTTGAAGCTGGGGATAAAATTCTTGTTTCTAATTTGGAGCATCACTCCAACATTGTGCCTTGGCAAATGATTGCTTTGGAAAAAGGAGCAGAGGTAATGGTTATTCCAGTGCTCGACTCAGGAGTGTTGGATTTAGATGCTTACCAGAAATTATTACAAGAAAATACCGTCAAACTTGTAGCGGTCAATCATGTTTCCAATGCCATTGGAACGATCAATCCCATTCAAGAGATGATTGCATTAGCTCATGCACATGGAGCTAAGATTTTGATTGATGGTGCACAATCGGTCGCACACATGGAAATGGATGTTCAGCGTTTTGATATGGACTTTTTTGCCTTTTCAGCTCATAAATTATTCGGTCCAACTGGGGTAGGGGTTCTTTATGGTAAACGCGACTTACTGGAATCAATGCCACCTTATCAAGGAGGAGGGGAGATGATCAAAGAGGTGAGCTTTTCTGGTACAACCTACAACGAATTACCATATAAATTTGAAGCAGGAACGCCTAACATTGCGGATGTAATAGCTTTTTCGGCGTCTTTTGATTACCTGAACTCTTTGGAAAAAGGTTGGGTGGAAGAGCAAGAAAATGCATTGTTAAGCTATGCGACAGAACAATTAAGTCAAATCGATGGTTTGAAGATCATCGGTACAGCACCCAATAAAATAGCTGTAGTAAGTTTCTTAATTGAAGGAACTCATCCTCAAGATATAGGTGTTTTATTAGACAAATTTGGTATTGCAATTCGAACAGGACACCATTGTGCACAGCCTTTGATGCAGCGATTTGATATACCTGGAACTTGTCGGGCTTCATTCTCGTTCTACAATACTAAAGAGGAAATTGATCGATTGGTTGCTTGTTTGAAACGAGTTGTTACAATGTTATTATAATATGGCTTTGAGTATAAACGACACCCAGGAAGAATTGATTGAAGAATTTGGTCTTTTTGACGATTGGGCTGATAAGTATGAATATTTGATTGACCTAGGTAAGAAATTACCCGGATTGTCAGATGAATTTAAGACCGAAGAAAACGTCATTAAAGGTTGCCAAAGTCGCGTTTGGCTTCATGCTTTTATGCAAGATGGAAAACTGATTTTTCAAGCTGATTCGGAAGCAGTCATTGTAAAAGGACTAATCAGTATGTTGATTCGCGTTTTATCTGGGCACAGCCCAGCTGATATCATGAAAGCTGATTTATACTTCATTGATCAAATTGGAATGAGTCAACATTTAGCTCAAACCAGATCCAATGGATTGTTGTCCATGGTAAAACAAATGAAAAATTATGCACTTGCTTATTCTTCACAAGCTTAAGATATGGAAAATACGACACCAAGTTCAGTGCTAACTGAAGCAGATTTAAAGGAAAAGGTTGTACAGGCCATTAAAACAGTATATGATCCAGAGATTCCTGTGGATGTGTATGAATTAGGGCTGATTTATGAAATCAAGATTTTCCCAGTTAATAACGTGTATGTACTGATGACTTTAACTTCCCCATCTTGTCCTTCTGCCGAAAGTATTCCGGTTGATATAGAAAAGGCAATTCGTGAGATTGAAGGAGTAGCTGAAGTTTCAGTTGAATTAACTTTTGATCCGCCATATTCTCAGGATATGATGTCAGAAGTGGCCAAATTAGAACTTGGCTTTATGTAAATGATTATCACATTCAAATTTAAATAGATTTAATATGTATCCAGAACATTTAGTACATCCTATGAGGATGGATATCGTAGAGGGTGGATTTCAAGAATTGAAACAAGCCTCAGAAGTGGAAGAAGTTTTAGCTAAACCAGGCACCACTTTATTGTTTATCAATTCAGTTTGTGGTTGCTCGGCTCGCACGGCTCGTCCAGGTGTGAAAGAAGCAGTAGCTGCCTCAACAAAAAAGCCTGATACCTTAGTAACTGTTTTCGCAGGAGTAGATCAAGAAGCTACTCAAAAGGCGAGAGAATATACCTTACCTTATCCTCCTTCATCTCCATCCATTGCTTTATTTAAAGATGGGGAGTTGGTTCACTTTGTGGAGCGCCACCACATTGAAGGTCGTTCAGCAGAATTGATTTCAGCGCATTTAGAAGGCGTTTTTGAGGAATTTTGTTAGTATAAAAAAAGCCGAAGCTTAATGCTTCGGCTTTTTATTTTATATGAGCCCAAGCAATGCTTGGGCTTTTGTTTTTTGTGCCATAGCATTGCTAGGGCTTTTAGCTTAGGGCTTAGGAGCACCGCCTACTGCACCTGTATTACTTGGAGCAGTTTCAGCCTTGGCTGCTTTTTTCTTAGCAGCACCTTCATAATCTCCAGCCTTAATTAATGACATTTTTAGTAAGTCCAACGTTTTGCGAGTCGCTTGTAAAATTTGCTCAGAAGTTAAAGCATTTACTTTTTTATCTAATTCCTCTGAGAATTTTAAACTACGATTCAAGAATAAATTATTATTCAACGTATTGCTTAACGAATTGTCTTGAGAGCGAGCCACTTGTCTACCTTGTAACCAAGATTTTTTCGCTTCTTCAATTTCTTTTTCGGTATAACCATCTTTTAAGATTTTTTCAATTTCTTCTTTGAAAGCAGCTTCTAATTTGGCTAAGTTCTCAGGTGCATAGATCGCATAGGTTAAGAAACTACCTGCTTTATCAATTGGATGAGCACTAAATTGTGAAGCAACACCATAAGATAAACCTTCTTTTTGGCGAATTCTTTGCATTAAGCGGTTTGCAAGGCCAGGACTACCACCTAATATGTAGTTACTAATTTCCAAAGCTGCAAAATCTGGATCTGTATCAGAAATTTTTAATGGTTGATATGCTACAAAAAATGCATTAGCCTTATCCGGAGTTTCAATGGATTTAATGATAGGTTTGGCATCTGTAACAATTTCAGGTATTCTCGTATAAGGCTTAAGAGATTTCCAAGTTGAAAACTCAGTTTTAATTAGGTCTTTCACCTCATTTTCATCAAAATCTCCAACTGCAGAGAATGTAGCTGAACTTGCTCCATAAAAATTCTTATAGAATGAAATGGCATCCTCTAATTTAGCGGCACTATATAGGGAACTTTGCTCAGCTAAAGTAGGATTGTATCTAACATCATTTTTAGGGTAATGTGCTGTCCTCACTTGGTTCAAAGCCTCAATAGCTTTCGCTTGTGGATCGCTTTTTTGAGCATCAATTTGAGTTAAGTTTTCTTGCTTTAACTTTTCAAATTCATCCGCAGGGAAAACAGGAGTCTTTAACGCTTCAGCTACTAATTTAAGCGCAGGTACTAAGTTTTCATGGGTAGTTTCAATAGATACATTAGCTTGAGTAGCACCACCAGTGATAGTGACACGAGCTTTTAATTTATCAAGTTCATCTTGGAATTGCTGACGAGTATGCTTCGAGGTCCCTTTAGTCAACATATCTGCTGCTAAATCAGCTACTGTCGCAGTTCCTAATAAGGATTTTTCATCACCAAATCTCAAAGTCATACGAGCATAAACCGAACTACCTCTCGTTTTCTTGGATAATAATGCCACTTTGACCGATCCAATTGTTTCTTTTTTTGTTCTAGAATCAATATTACTTGGAGATGGATCAAATGCTTCACCTTCTGCAACGGCTGCCCTTCCTTTGAAGTCTTTTAAAACCACTTCTGCTTCATTTGCTTCTGGGATTTCAGCACGCTCTGGTTTTTCTGTTGGATAGAAAATACCTGATGTACGATTGGATGCTTTGAAATATTTTTGAGCCACTCGCTGAACATCTTCAGCTGTAACCTTTTCTACTAAATTTCTTGTATGAAATAATAAACGCCAATCTCCTTGTGCGATGTATTCAGATAATCCAACACCTACACGTTGAGCATTGTTTAATAATAATTCAATGTTCTTGATGTTTTTTAATTTAATACGATCTACGTCAGCTTGAGTAGGAGGAGTTTTAGCAAATTGCTCAATCGTCTCCAACATAATGGTACGTACAGAATCTGCTGATTTATCTTTAGGCACCTCGGCACCAAAATAAACCAATCCAGGCTCTTTTAACTGGAAACTAAAGCCAAATTGAGAAGCCGCTTTTTTAGTGTCAATCAACGCTTTGTAAAGCCTTCCTGAAGGGGCATCAGTCAATAAATCAACAAACACATCGCATGCAATGTAGTCTGGATGCAAACCAGATGGAATATGATAAGCTGCACCTACCGCTTGAACATCACCAACACGACGAAGAATAACTTGGCGCTCACCGTCTTGAGTAGGTTCTGCCGTAAAGGTCTTAGTTAAAACACGTTCTGGTTTAGGGATTACTCCGAATTTTTGATTGATTAGATTTAATGTCTTTACTGGATCAAACTTTCCAGCTACCAACAATACGGCATTATCTGGTTGATAATATTTCTTATAATAGGCTTGCAAGTTCTCAATAGGAACTTTTTCAATGTCGGAACGAGCTCCGATTGTTGAGTTACCATAATTGTGCCACAAGAAAGCCGTAGAAACGATTCGGTCATTTAACACAGAACCAGGATCATTTTCACCCATTTCAAATTCATTACGCACAACAGTCATTTCTGTTTCTAACTCACTTTTGGCAATTCTAGAATTGATCATACGATCAGCCTCCATGTCCAAAGCCCAATCCAAATTTTCATCTGTGGCAGCAAATGTTTCAAAGTAATTCGTGCGATCTAACCAAGTTGTGCCATTAAATTGAGCACCATGGTCGGTAATTTCTTTTGCAACATCTTTGTGTTTCTCCTTTGTTCCTTTAAACACCATATGCTCTAATAAGTGAGACATACCTGTTTCACCATAACCTTCGTGACGAGAGCCAACTAAATACGTGATATTTACAGTGATGGTTTGTTTAGAAGGATCAGGAAACAATAATACTTTCAATCCATTTCCTAATCGGTATTCCGTAATTCCTTCAGCAGAAGTTACTTTTTCCGGAATAATTAATGTACTTGTTTTTGCTGTGGCATTACTTGTTTTAGGAGCAGCACCAACTGTTTTTGATTTTTGTTGAGCTTGTATACTACTGATTCCAATAATATACAATAGTGCAATGAGAATTGTTCTTTTCATAAAAATTAGGGTTGGAAAAAAATAAGTATGGAAAATGCCAAAATATAGAGGAAAATTCTAGCAATTAAGTACAAATGGTTTCAAAACTACATGTAAGGTTATTTCTTATACTGTTGAATTAGTTTAAAAATAGCCTTTTGAGTTTCTAAATTGGGGAAAAACTCAAATATGACCTCGTGCTTGTCGTAGTCTAAAAGTAGACCAGATTCTAAGAAATGAAAGGCATCTTTAAACTGACCGGCTTTTATCAAATAAACAGCAGAACGATAGTATAATTCAGCTTCTTCTGGCAACTCATCAATGGCTGAGAGCATGATATCAGCCGATTTTTCATAATCTTCTAATTCAAAATGCAATTGAGCCCATTTAATCCAAGTTGGAGCAAAAAATGAATCTAATTCAATGGATTTTTGATATGCTTCATCTGCCGATAGTGTATTACCTAGATAGGCTTCAACGTCCGCTAATCCAGTCCAATAGAGCGGATTAGTCTCATTCAGTTTAAGTGATTTTTTTAGGAAATGAAGGGCTTCAAACCATTTGTCTAATTCAGTCAAGCAAACTGCCAAGCCATAATATCCCTCATCCCACAATGGATCAATTTTAATGGCTTCTTTATAAAATTCAATAGCTTCATTGAATTTCTTTTGTCGTTCTAAGCTAGCTCCTAAACAACAATACAATTCAGGATTAGGCTCATCGTATTTTAAACATTGACGGTAATTTTCTTCAGCTTGCACATAATCTTGAAGGTTCATGTGCGTATTACCCAAATTAAACAAGGAAGACCCAAACGTCGGCTCAATGGCTAATGAATATTCGTATGAATCTATCGCTTTTTCGTATTGTTTGAGTTTAGAATAAGCAATACCTAAATTATACCAAGCAGTATAGGAAAAAGGATCTTCATCTATGAATTGCTTGTAAAAAGGAATGCTTTCCTCAATTTTGCCTATATCATCCAAGGAATTGGCTAATTCTACTAATGCATTTTCATTCTCTGGATTAATTTCTAAAGCCTTTTTGAACATATCCACCGCTTCTCTTGGCTTTGACCAAGCATGATAGGTTAAACCTAAGCGAAAATAGACCTCATCCTTTTCCTCAGCTATTTCTAGAGCTGCAAGAAATACTTCTACAGCCGCTTCATGCTGTTGCATTTGACTCAGTAAAGAACCTTTTACCAACATGATTTCTAAATCTGTTGGAAACAACAAAATAGCATTCTCAATTAATTCCATGCCTTCTTCTGGCTTCTGCATGTCGCCCAAAATTTGAGCTTTTAGCGAAATTAATTCCAGGGTATAGGGAAAATGAGTCAATCCTAAATCACAGGCTTTTAAGGCTTCATCGAATTTGGCGTGAATAAAGTAGTGCTCAGCGATTTGTTCCAAAGTCTCAACATCAAAAAACGAATTCTCATGCTGATAAATCATTTTTTCGAAACGCTGAACAGAAGATTGTAAATCTTCTTTGTTTTCATCATAGTTTGGATCCAGCATAAATTTTTGTTGAGATGGAGGAAGCGAACGTTTCCTCTAAAATAAAGAAAATAATTCAGGACTTTAACCTCAATTGGGATTAATTTTGTTCCAAAATAGAAATAAATATGACGCCTCGTGCGATTATCGACTTAGGTACAAACACCTTTCAATTATTGATCGCACAAAAAGCGAATTCTGAGAATGGAATGCTTGTTTTAGCTCATGAACAAAGGGCAGTTTCTTTGGGTAAAGGTGCTATGAAATCTGACATTTTGCAGGATGATGCCATGGAAAGGGCATTTGAAACCTTAAAGGAATTTAAGCAGATTGCCAATTCTTACCAATGCTCAGATAATCAAATTGTTGCCTTAGGAACTAGTATATTGAGAAGGGCAAAGAATACACCTGAATTGGTAGAAAAAGTCCAAAACCAATTGGGCATTCGAGTGGAAATAATTTCTGGAATTAGAGAAGCAGAATTAATTTATCAAGGTATTGAATCATCTTTACCTAAACCTTGGAATTCAACAAGTTTAGTGATGGATATAGGTGGAGGAAGTGTCGAGTTTATTTTATTTCGCTCCAATCAAGTACTAGGAAAAATAAGTTTGGAAATCGGAGGATTGCAGTTACAATCCTTATTTCATGTTCATGGTGAGTATGACCAACAAATAGAGGAAACTTTGGAGTCTTTTATTCAGCAGGCTTTAGAACCTTTGGATCAATTATGTTTGCATGAAAAACCCGAAGTATTAATTGGAGCTGCTGGTGCATTTGAAACCCTTTGGGACTTAGAAATGGCTTCGAGTTTGACAGAAAATAATTCGGCGGGGAGTTCTCATCCTTTGTCAATCTCACAATTTCAGATTAACAAGGCATTGATTGAGAGCATACCTTATTCGGAAAGAGTGAATTTACCAGGGATGAAAAAGTTTCGGGCAAGCATCTTACCTTATGCCAATGCCTTAATATCTCAAGTTTTACAACGGTACCATATACCTAAAATGTGGATTTCAACGTTTAGCCTAAAAGAAGGATATTGGTTTTATTTGCAATCTCAAGCCGATAAATAGGACTAGAGATTTTGAAAAAAAAATCGTAAACTTGTAAACAATTGTAAACCTTATTTAAGACTTATCTTTTATGGCTTTATCGCTAGCTTCCATTCTACTTCAAGCAGGTTCGACCCTCGATTCAGTGTCTGCTGCAGTTTCCGATTCCATTGTTAATGCTCAGCCAGTTCAACAAGCTACCAAAGTAGTGGAAGAGTTTTCTGTACTAGATCTATTAGGAAAAGGTGGATATGTTATGTATCCTATCGGATTCTTATTTGCTGGAGCAGTATTCTTGTTCATTGAGCGCTATTTGTACATTCGTAAAACAGCCAAATTGGATGAGAATTTTTTACATACCATTAATGATATGTTAGTTAATGGGAATGTTCAAGGAGCCATTACCTATTGTAAAACATCCCAATATCCGATTGCCAAATTATTGGAGAAAGGTTTAAGTCGTTTAGGTTCTCCTATTCGTGATATTGAAACAGCAATCGAAAACAAAGCTAAAGTTGAGATTTATAACATGGAGAAGAATTTAGGAATCTTGAGTGCTATTGCACGTATTGCTCCTATGTTCGGATTCTTAGGTACTGTTACTGGTATGATTCGTACGTTTCATAATATTTCTATCTCTAATAAGATTGATATTTCAACCATTGCAGGAGGTATTTATGAAAAAATGGTGACTTCTGCATCAGGTTTAATTGTTGGTATTATAGCCTATGTGTTATATACGCTTTTAATGACTATGATTGATCGTACGATCAATAAAATGGAAATTACGGCTATTGATTTCTTAGATATCCTTCATAAACCAGCTAATAAAGTTTAAGAGGCATGAATTTTAGAAAACGAAATAGAGAAGCCTCAGAAGTTGAAACAGGCGCATTAGCAGATATTTTATTCTTTTTGCTCATGTTCTTTTTGATGATTTCTACCTTGGCTTCGCCTGATGCAATCAAGCTTTTGCTTCCTGAAACAGCTAAACCTGCACCTACACCAGCCAATGAAGTAGTTCGCTTGACGGTTGATGAAAATCGTAATTATTTTATTGACGATAATCCTGTGGATTTTGCCAATTTAGAAGCCGAATTGACTCAGGCTGTATCTGCTAAAAAAGCAGCCACGCTAATTGTACGTATGGATCGTAACCAAACGGTTCAGGAATTGACGAATGTATATGATTTAGCTGCCAAATTGAACCTATCTATGGTCATGGCAGCAGAAAAGAAAAAATAATATGGAGGGCTACGTTCTTATCGCCCTTAAATCAATAGCCGTCTACGTGTTCATCGTGGCGGCTATTCGTTTTTTTGGGAAGCGCGAATTTGCTCAATTATCAGTTGTAGACGTGGTGTTTATTCTGCTTATCTCGAATTCTGTACAAACGGCTATGGTAGGTGAGGACGCTAGCTTACTAGGTGGACTGGTGGCAGCCATGGCACTTTTTTTAATGAATTTCCTATTTAAAAAAATCATTACCTCTAATAAATCTTGGTCAAAAGCCATTGATGGAGAGCCTATTTTATTAATCTATCAAGGTGTATTAAAACCTGCAGGACTAAAAGAGGCAAGTCTAACGATGGAGGAATTAGAAGCTGCTATTCGAGAACATGGGGTGGAAAAAATAGAGGAAGTGAATTTAGCTGTTTTTGAAGTCGATGGAAATATATCTGTTCTTTCAGAAAACTATCGAAAAATATCCAAAAGGAGGCGAGGTGGCCATCGAATTATAGGGAATAATACAGCCTAATCTCGTATATTTGTCGAATTCTTGTCTGTTTGTAGAGGCAAGTATCATTTTTCTCTTCTTAATTAATGGAAAAAATTTTAAAATTCGGAGGGACCAGTTGTGGAAGCGTCGAGAGTATCCAATCCGTCTTATCCGTCATTGAATCCAATTGGAAATCATCAAAACAGTTTGCCGTGGTATTTTCCGCAATGAGCGGAGTTACCAACTCGTTGTTGGAGGCAGGTAAATTGGCATCTCAAGGGAAAGAACCTTATTTGCCATTGATTGAAACCATCGAAACAAGGCATTTTGAAGTCATCAAACACTTCATCCCTTTAAAAGGACAATCTCAAGTTATAGCCCATATTCGAACCTTAGTGAATGAATTAAGGGACGTGTTAAAAGGTATTGCCTTAGTCAAAGAAATTTCTCCTAAAACCTCCGATTTGTTGGTCAGTTTTGGTGAAAGATTATCGACCTCATTAATCACTTCTATCTTAAAAGAAAAAGGTTTGCCTGCTCTTTTTGTAGATGCCCGTCAGTTTATTAAAACCAACGATACTTTTGGTAAATCTGAGGTCGACTTTGTTCAAACCAATGCCTTGATTCATACATTTTTTGAGCAGCATGCTCAGGAAATTTGTTTAATTACTGGCTTTATAGGTTCAAATGCTCAAGGAGAAACAACTACACTTGGTCGTGGTGGCTCAGATTATACAGCTTCAGTGATAGGGGCGGCCTTGGACGTTAAAGAAATAGAAATTTGGACCGACGTTGATGGTATGATGACTGCGGATCCTCGTAAAGTGAGCAATGCCTTTACTATTCCTTCCATTAGCTATGCGGAAGCCATGGAATTGACACACTTTGGAGCCAAAGTGATATATCCACCTTCCTTACAGCCTGCTTTTGCGAAGAATATACCCATTCGGGTGTTGAATACGTTTAACCTGAACTTTAAAGGAACAGTTGTAAGCAAAGAACAAAAGCCTAACCCATACATTATCACAGGAATTAGCTCCATTGATTCTTTGGCATTAGTCAATTTGCAAGGATCAGGAATGATTGGTGTTGCTGGGGTTTCAGCTAAATTATTTACCGTTTTAGCTCGGGAAAAAATATCTGTTATCTTAATTTCTCAAGCTTCATCCGAGCACTCTATCTGCTTTGCCATAGAGCCACAAAATGCCGTTCGAGTAAGTGAAATTTTAGAGGCAGAGTTTGCTCAGGAAATGGCTATAGGTGATATTGAAGGAATCGATATTCAATCTAATTTGTCTGTAATAGCCGTTGTTGGAGAGGGGATGCGCAAGCACACAGGTGTTAGTGGTAAATTATTTTCTGTATTAGGTAAAAACGGAATTAACATTGTTGCCACTGCCCAAGGTTCTTCTGAATTAAATATTTCGGTAGTTATTGAGCAGAAGGATTTATCTAAAGCACTGAATGTTATCCACGAAACCTTCTTCTTTTCTAAGTTAAAAACATTGCATTTGTTTTTAGTGGGTACTGGATTAATAGGAAAGACTTTACTAGATCAATTGGCTGGACAAGAGCGTTATTTGGCCAAATATCGTGGACTGAAAGTCAAATTGGTGGGTATTGCTAATTCTAGACAACAACTCATTCAAGAAAAAGGAATTGATGTAAAAACGGCTTTAGGCCAACTGGCTCAACATGGAAAATCTCAGGATTTACCTGTATTTATAGAAAAAATAAAAGCGCTCAATTTACCAAATTCAATCTTCGCAGATTGTACAGCAGATAAACAAATTTACTCCCATTACTTAGGTTTATTTAAGTCGAATATTTCTGTAGTAACTCCCAATAAAGTCGCTAATTCAGGACCTTATCCATTATATGCTGAACTGCATCAAACGGCCTTAGAAAAAGGAGTTAAGTTCTTATACGAAACCAATGTAGGGGCAGGTTTGCCCGTTATTAATACCTTACAAGGATTAATTGCTTCCGGAGATCGCTTTGAAAAAATTGAAGGAATTTTATCAGGAACCTTATCTTTTATCTTTAATCAATTTAAACCAGGGCGTTCATTTGCTGAGGTGTTGAGAGAAGCGAAAGCCAAAGGTTATACCGAACCGGATCCTCGAGAAGATTTAAGCGGTATGGACGTAGCTCGTAAAATCTTGATTTTAAGTCGTGAAATTGGTTTAAAACTGGAGTTCTCCGATATCACGATTGAAAAAATCATTCCACCAGCTTGTGAACAAGCCGCTACGGTCGATGATTTCTTTTTGGAATTGGAGAAAGCCAATGATTATTTCGAAAAAATGGTGGCATCGGCCTCAGAAAGAGGGCATGTTTTACGCTATATCGCAGCATTAGAAAATCAAAAAATCACGATTGGTTTGCGTGAAATAGATGCTCAACATCCTTTCTATCAAATGGATGGAGCTGATAATGTGATTGCATTTACCACCAAACGATACCATGATCGCCCATTGGTGATAAAGGGACCAGGTGCTGGTGCAGAAGTAACCGCTTCAGGTGTTTTTGCTGATATTGTTTCAATGGGTAGCTATTTAGCATAATATGGAAAAGATACGTGTTTATGCCCCTGCAACAGTAGCTAATGTAGCTTGTGGATTTGATATATTTGGTTTTGCGGTCAACCGACCAGGGGATGAAATTGTATTAGAAAAAAGAACTGAACCAGGAATTAGCATCATTGAAATTACAGGAGATGATGGTCGATTACCCAAGGAAGTAGCTAAAAATACGGCTGGTATTGCCATTCAAAAATACCTAGCGCATATAGGAAGAGAAGACCAAGGGTTTAATTTGTCCTTGCATAAAGATATGCCTTTAGGTTCAGGATTAGGATCATCGGCTGCTTCTGCTGTAGCAGGTGTTTTTGCTGCCAATGAATTGATGGGTAAGCCTTTGACTCAAAAGGAACTTCTTCCTTTTGCCATGGAGGGAGAACGGGTAGCTTGCGGTTCTGCTCATGCTGATAATGTAGGACCAAGTTTATTGGGGGGATTCATCATCATTCGAAGTTATGATCCCTTGGATATTGTTCAAATTGCTACTCCCCTTGATTTATATGCTAGTATTGTGCATCCGCACATTGAAGTAAATACCAAGGATGCACGTGGTATTTTAGATAAAGAGATTTCATTATCAACAACGATTACCCAAATGGGAAATGTGGCAGGTTTAGTCGCAGGATTAATGCTGCCTGATTATTCCTTGATTGGTCGTTCCTTGGTGGATGTGATTATTGAGCCTTCTCGAGCCATTTTAATTCCTCAATTTGCGGAAGTAAAAGCAGCTGCCTTGCAGGCAGGAGCTTTAGGTTGCTCTATTTCGGGTTCTGGACCGTCCTTGTTTGCATTATCCAAAGGAGAGGAAACGGCTCAGCAAGTGGCAGAAGCTATGCGCGATCAGTTTGCACTAGTCGGAATTGGGTCGGATATTTTCGTTTCGCCAATAAATCAACAAGGCCCTATGATATTGCCTAATTAGGCTTTTGGGTGAGCTTGTGCGTAAATTTCCTTGATTTTTTCCATGGAATTATGGGTATACACTTGAGTGGCTGCTAAGTTGGCATGCCCAAGAAGCTCCTTAATCGCATTTAAATCAGCTCCATTGTTCAATAAATGAGTGGCATAGGTATGTCGTAGCACATGAGGAGAAAGTTTCTCTAAGGTACTAATCTCTCCCAACTGTTTTTTAACGAGCCTTTGGACCATCATGGGGTAAACAGGCTTTCCTTTATTGTCTACGATTAAATGTGGACTATCAAATGGGCATAATGTCAAATATTGCTGAATGAGTTGTAGCAGAAATGAAGGGATGGGTATAATTCTTTCTTTATTTCTTTTCCCCAATACACGCAATGTTCCTTGTGCTTGATTAATATGACTTTTTTGAAGTGAAATAAGTTCTGCCAAGCGCATGCCTGTTCCATACAATAAGTATAAAATCAAATGATCTCTGATGGTAGCGAAGTCTTGATTTGTTTCATCCATTCTGGGGTTTTCGGCCATTTCACTTTCTCGTAGAAACTGAGGAAGTTTTTTCCTAGTTTTAACGGTTCGAATGGGTAAAAGGGGATTTTCCTGGATTCGGTCTTTTTGCAGTAAAAATTTATAAAAAGTACGTAGACTAGCTAATTTTCGATTAATACTACGATTTTCAATGGAATTTTCTGACAAATAAACCATCCAAAGTCGGATTTGACTGGACGACACTTGGGTTAATGGGAGGGAGTCATGCTGCTCTTTTAGAAAGAGGCTAAACTGGTTTAAATCAGTCGCATAGGAGGTAATCGTGTGCGGACTGCAGCGCCGCTCCACGGATAAGTGCTCTAAAAAAAAATTGACTACGTCCGAATTCATCACTCGAAAGTAGTCAATTATTAGAAATTAGGGGAATTAGTTATTGATATTCCCGTAAGTTTTTTGCTTGTAAGACGCACGAATCAATTCAGTACGGCGAGCGATAGATGGTTTTTCGAAAGCAGATCTTCTACGCAATTCTTTAACTACACCCGTCTTCTCGAATTTCTTTTTGAATCGCTTTAATGCTTTGTCTATTGACTCGTTTTCTTTGATTGAAATTATTAACATGTACGTAATGATTTTTAAAATGTCCGCAAATATAACTCTTTGTTTTTTTACATGCAAACCTTAATTCAAGATTTTAAGAGATTTATTCGAGTTCCAAATGCTGTTTTTTAGCTAAATTTGTATTTCATTTTAACAAGAGATATGTCAGAGTTTAAACGAACCACTGTTACTGCAGCTTTAATTTATGCCAATGGGCCTATTCATATCGGTCATTTGGCTGGATGTTATTTACCTGCCGATATCTATGTTCGTTTTTTAAGACTTCAAAATAGAGACGTTATTTTTGTTTCTGGAACAGATGAACATGGTGTGCCTATCACCATCAAGGCTCAAAAAGAGGGAAAAACTCCACAAGAGGTAGTGGATTATTATTACAAAGAGATTAAGCAATCATTTGAGGAATTTGGGATTTCATTTGATATATATGGAAGGACGTCTGATCCTGTTCATCACAAACTATCTCAGGAATTCTTTTTGAAATTATACCAAGAAGGTAAGTTTATTGAAGAAGTAACAGAGCAGTTTTACGACGAAGAAGCTGGTCAGTTTTTAGCTGATCGTTATATCGTAGGAGAGTGTCCTAGTTGTCATCAGCCAGGGGCTTATGGAGATCAATGTGAGAAATGTGGTACAACTTTGTCTCCCAATGAGTTGATTAATCCTAAATCCACTTTAAGTGGTTCTGCACCGTCTTTGCGTCCTACAAAAAACTGGTTTTTGCCTTTAGATCAATGGCAACCAGAACTAGAGAAATATGTGGCTTCTCATGCTGATTGGAAGCCCAATGTAGCTGGTCAGGTTAAATCTTGGTTAAATGATGGCTTAAAGCCCCGTGCGATGACACGTGATTTATCTTGGGGAGTTCCTGTGCCGATTGAAGGGAACGATGGAAAGGTGTTGTATGTGTGGTTTGATGCTCCCATTGGTTATATTTCTATGACCAGTCAATTACGTCCCGATTGGGAGAAATACTGGAAAGATAAAGAAAGCAGAATCGTTCATTTTATAGGTAAGGATAATATTGTGTTTCACTGCTTGATTTTTCCAGCTATGTGCATGGCTCATGGAGAATATCAATTAGCTGATCAAGTTCCTGCGAATGAATTTATGAATTTAGAGGGGGATAAAATTTCGACTTCTAGAAATTGGGCGGTTTGGTTACATGAATATTTGCAAGAATTTCCAGGTAAACAGGATGTTTTACGCTATGCCTTAACGGCTTCAAGCCCTGAAACGAAGGATGCAGATTTTACTTGGGCCGATTTTCAGACGAAAAATAATTCTGAATTGGTAGCCATTTTAGGCAATTTTGTCAATCGAGCATTTGTGCTTTTGGATAAGAATTTTGAATCAAAAGTGCCTGCAAAATTAGAAGATACCATCCTTGAAATTGAGTTAAAGAAAGCGGTAAGTGAAATACCAGAAAAATTAGCAGCTGCTTTAGAGGGGTATAAATTTAGAGATGCATTGGTGTATGCTATGGAAGTAGCTCGATTAGGAAATAAATATTTGGCTGAATCGGAACCTTGGAAGTTGATGAAGGAAAGTCCTGAAAAGGCGGGTCATGTATTGAATTTTGCCATTCAATTAGTTTCTCATGTTAGCATTGCTTTGGAGCCATTTTTGCCATTTACAACGCAAAAATTGAGAAATGCATTGGGAATAGAAAAGGCAGATTGGGCTTTGTTAGGAGATTTTGAAAGTATACCGGTGGGGACGGTATTGAAAAATCCGGGTTTATTGTTTGAAAAATTGGAGGATGATGTCATTCAAAAGCAAGTAGATAAATTACAGCAAACGAAGCAACAGATGTTATTGCAATCTAAACAACCTAATCCCATCAAAGAAACTGTTGATTTTGAGAGTTTTGCCAAGATGGATATCCGAATTGGTCAGATAATTGCGGCTGAAAAGATGGAGAAAAGTAAGAAGTTGTTGAAGTTGACTGTTGATGATGGTTTACGTCAACGTACTATTTTGAGTGGAATTGCGGAGCATTTTCAAGTGGAAGAAGTGCTTGGGCGTAAGGTAACATTCTTAGCCAATTTGGCTCCTCGTAAAATGATGGGCTTGGAAAGCGAAGGAATGATTCTGATGGCCGAGGGTCAAGATGGAAAATTGTCCTTTATTGAACCTGAATCAGGAATTTGGAATGGTGCCACAGTGAGTTAATTAGGGCATTTTAGGCATAAAAATAAGGTCAGAAGATGCTTCTGGCCTTATTTATTTAACCTCTAAACCTATTTAACTATGAAAATTTATACAAATATATATGATTTCTTAGAATAATATAAGATTAATGCAAAAAAAATTATTGTATCATTTAGATTAAATAAAAAAGGTGTCGTTATCAACAACACCTTTTTTTATTACCTCTAAACCTATTTAACTATGAAAACTACTTACAATCTAATTTTTGAATACAACAACTAATTCTGCGTTTTGTTCCGATTCCAAATCTAATTTTGAATCGATTACCGGTTCTTGACCTAAAATTGCCCAGATAGTATTGATGGCTTTTGCCGATTTGTTAATCTCTTTCATCCAGTTTAACGATTTTTCATCCGAGAAATTTTGCGCTTGGCGGGAAATTGTCTGGATAGTTTGGTTGAACGTGATTTTATCTTGTTTACTTGCATTTAAGTATTCTGCTTTTCCATTTTGATAATCTTCTAATATAGAGATAGTTAAGCTGGCCGCAGATGGCTTAGTTGCGTTGTGATCTTTCTTTATAAAACTCTGAATTACTTCAGATAAAGTTTCTTTCTTGATAGACAAATTACTTGTCGACGTTTCGTTGCTACGATTTGTACCGCTTGCTTTTGTTTCCGCTCCGATTAGGCTTAGTCCAACTAAACAGCTAATCACTAATAAATTCTTTTTCATAAGTTTTGTTATATTTATTTCCTAAATCAACAATACAAAATTATTGTATTTTTTCGATATAGCAAAACTTGAATTTAGACAATTTGTAATATAAAAATTCTAAAAATTTGTTTTTAGGCTAAAAAATCAGAATATTTTATATGTTTTTTATATTTATTCGGAATAATATTTGGCAATACTTATTGATACATTTTGATAATTCTAATTTGAAAATTTAGGAATAATTCAAAAATTCTTTAAAAAGTACAATTACTGATTGTATTTATTCATTGTTTGTTGGATGCCTTCCAAGCAAAATGTTTCAATGAATGGGATGGACCTCTCTAAGACCTCTGGAATTAGTCCTAATTCTTCTTCGGAAAAGTTACTAAGTACATATTCGGCTTGTCGACCTTTGGGAAAATTGTCGCCAATACCCATTCTTAGCCTAGGGTATTCACTACTTTGTAGGCTTGCCTCAATACTTTTTAAACCATTATGGCCACCACTGGAACCTTTAGGCTTTAAACGAAGTGTTTCAAAGGGTAATGCCAGGTCATCTACAAGGATTAATACGTTTTCTTTTGGCACTTTGAGATGTTGCATCCAATAATTCACGGCCTTACCACTTAGATTCATGTAGGTGTTGGGCTTGATGAGGTGAATTTGATGACCTTTTAATTTATAAGAACACTGGCTAGCATATCTATCGGGTGAGAATTTCAAATCTTTTAGTTTGGCTACATAATCCAATGCCATAAATCCTATATTATGGCGAGTAAAAAGATATTCAGGGCCAATGTTGCCTAATCCTACAATCAGATAATTCATAAGTCAATTTTTGACAAAAGTACAAGCAAATTTTTTAGAAGACAGCTTTGACCTTAACTTAGTAGAAAAATTTGATATGAATAAAATTGCTTGTATTACAGGGGCCAGTTCAGGAATTGGTTTAGCAACTTCTAAAGCTTTAGCTGACTTAGGGTTTCATTTAATTCTTTGCGGTAGACGACGTGAACGATTAGAAGAATTGCAGCAATCCATATCATTACCTAGTTATATATTAACTTTTGATGTTCGAAATTGGACTGAAGTAGAGCAAGCTTTTCAAAGTTTGCCAATTGAATGGAAAAACATTGATGTGCTGGTTAATAATGCCGGAAATGCCCATGGACTTGCTCCTATACAAGATGGTGACTTAGAAGACTGGGATGCCATGATTCATGGGAATGTTAATGGCTTATTGTATGTATCTAAAATGGTTATACCAGAAATGATACGGAGAGAGCAAGGGCATATTATTAATATGTCTTCTATTGCTGGTAAGCAAACTTATGCTAATGGGAATGTGTATTGTGCTTCCAAAGCGGCGGTAGAAGCTTTATCGCAAGGTATGCGTATTGACCTCAATCCTTTTAATATCAAAGTATCCAACATTGCTCCAGGAGCAGTTAATACAGAGTTTTCAGCAGTACGTTTTAAAGGTGATTTACCAAGGGCAGCATCTGTTTATCAAGGTTTTACACCATTGGAAGCTTCGGATATAGCTAGCTTGATTGCCTATATGGTAGCTTGTCCAGCCCATGTGAATTTAGCGGACGTGACAATTTTACCAAGTGCACAAGCTTCAGCTACACAAATCAAGAAAGTGTTGTAATTAGTCTATTCTTTGACGTAAAGCTTCGTAGATGATGACACCTGCGGCAACTGATACGTTGAGAGAGCCTACTTGTCCCGTTTGAGGAATTGCAGCTAGTTCATCAGACTTTCGGATAATCTCATCTGAGATTCCATCTTCTTCCGAACCTAGAACGATGGCAGTAGGTTCTTTAAAGTCCTTAGAATAAACGGAATCTTTGGTTTTTTCTGTACAGGCAATTACTTTTAAACCAGCATTTTGTAAGTATTCAATCGTGCTGATTAGGTTTTCTTCCCGACAAACCGGTAAAAAATTTAATGCCCCAGATGATGTTTTCATGGCATCTGCATTAATCTGAGCAGCTCCACGAGAAGGAATCACGATGGCATGTACGCCAGCGCATTCTGCAGTACGTGCTATAGCTCCAAAATTTCTTACGTCAGTGATTCGATCTAAAATTAGAATTAAAGGAGTTTGACCTTTCTCAAATGTATCTGCAATGATATTTTCGATCTTGGCATAATGAATGGCAGAAACGAAAGCAATGGCACCTTGGTGATTTTTACGAGTAATGCGATTAAGCTTTTCAATTGGTACTTTCTGTACCTGAATGCCTTTTTCTTTGGCTAATTCTAAAATCTCAATACTTCCTAATTCCCTTTGAACTAGAAGGCGGTCAATTTCCTTTCCAGCACGAAGCGTTTCTAAAACAGACTGAATTCCAAATACAAATTCTTTATTATCTGTTTTTGGGGTTGTAAAATGCCTAAATGGCTTCTTAAAAGGCTTGGGATCTTGATCGAATGACACGTTGAATAGCTATAATGTCCTGCAAAGGTCGGGATTTTTTTTCATTTTTCTTTAAAATCCTTATCTGGAGCTAAATCATGCATCGAAAAGTAAGGTTGATTCGCAGATCTGTTACCTTTTTTGATTTGGCAAGAGCATGTTTCCAATGTTCTTGAATTGCCCCCTTCATATTGATTAATTGCCCATTTTCTAAATCCAAACTTCTTTTTTCACCTGTGGCGAGATGTTTTAAATCGAATCTTCTTCGGCAACCTAAACTTAAAGAGGCAATGCTTGAATGTCGCACAATGGACCTTTCATTATCTGCATGCCAGCCCATGCCTTCATTTCCATCATGATACAAATTCAATAAACAAGCATTGTATGTAGCCTGACAAATTTCTTCCACTTGGGATTTGATCTCCCAAAGGAGTGGAGTCCAAGTATGAGCATGTTTGACACTTCCTGAGTACTGATATGTCCTACCTTGATCTCCATACCAAGCTACTTTTCGAGCGGTAATATGGGTTTTTCCAAATATTCTAACTTGATCATGTTCCCAAGCTATACTCTGTAATAAGTTATTTAAGTTGGCATTAGCCTGAACTTCACTATAGATTTTGCCATAAGAATATAATTCTCCATCAAAAGGAAGTAAATTTTGTATGTTTTCTAATGCTTGCATGGCAAAACTAAGCTAATTAAAAATCCTGACTCCTATTAGGAGTCAGGATCAAATTACATGCCCGAAATTAAATCAAATGAATCGGCTTATTTTATGGTTAGGTATTATTTTCATTTAAATGGAGATAAGTTTTAATGTTTTCTACATAAACTTCAAATGCTTTTTTTCCAGTTTCTGATATGTGTATGATGGTTAAGGGATAATTATTTTTGAATGTTTTCTGTATTTGGACGTATCCTGCCTCATGTAGTTTTTTTAATTGATGACTTAAATTACCTTGGGTAGTTTGTGTTTCCTTTAATAGATCATTGAATTGGGCATGCTTTACTGTAAGTAAAATCGACATGACCGCTAGTCGTACAGGTGAATTTAATATAGGGTCTAATTCATTAAACATGTTGAGAAATTAGATTTGGCATGACATTGCCTATGAGCATACAAGCGCCATTGAGCAGTAATTGTTGCTGAAAGGGTAGGTATAAGCAGTAGATGGCCCCTATTCCAAATAGGATGCCACATAGAATGAATAATCGGTTTTTCATCATGAAACCAGATATACTAGTACCAATTCCAACGCAGACTAATATAGATGGGAATGGACTGTTCTGATAGAATAGGGAAATGTAAAGAGAGATTCCCATGGCGATATACAGCGTAAACCACATGGTTAGTACAAAATGATTGTAATAACTTAAAGTGGTCTTTTTACCTGAAATTCCCCAAAATAAGCTCAGAATTAGTCCTATGCTTGGGAAAAAAATCCAAGGAAAATACCAAGCTAATGAAATATAGTTGTTTAAAATGGCATATTGAGTGAAACTAGCTACTGCAATTAATATTCCCCAGAGGATGTAAAATTTTCGTTGAATGTGATAATCTTGACGAGTAGAGTTGACTACTTTTTGGATTATTGCGAGACTTTCATGAGGTGTAAGTATAGTTTCTGACATGTTTTAGTGGTTTAGTGTTTGCAATATTAATGTAGTTTGCAATGCAAACCAAATTATTTAGAAAAAAATATTTATTTGAATATTCCTACCTTTGTAATCAAATTCATGAATATGTATAAAACTACTGAAATTGCCTCCTCTGAGATTGCATCGGATAATCCGATTCACCAACGTCTATTATTTCCTTATTTACATGTAAGTCAATTAGTATCCGGAGATGTATTGGAGATTGGATGTGGTACTGGTAGGGGAGTAGGTGTATTAGCGCCGCAAGTCAGTAATTATACTGGGGTAGATAAGAATACAGAATTGATGCAGGAGTTAAGCCAAAAATATCCTTCATTTACCTTTATTGACATGTTTTTGCCTCCTTTAAAAGATTTGCCATCCAATCATTATGATTTTGTGGTAACTTTTCAAGTGATTGAACATATCGAAAACGATGACTTTTTCCTTCAAGAAGCAGCTAGGGTATTAAAACCAGGTGGTAAATTATATTTAACTACAGTTAATAAGAAATTCTCTTTAACACGTAACCCTTGGCATGTAAGAGAGTATGATGCCATCAGTCTCCAAAAATTGATGGAAAAACATTTTTCTACGGTAATTACAGAAGGGATTCATGGAAATGATAAAGTGATGGCTTATTATGAAGAGAATAAAAAATCGGTTCAAAAAATTACTCGATTTGATTTTTTAAACCTTCAATACAGATTGCCAAGAACCTGGTTACAAGTTCCATATGATATTGCTAATCGGATGAGTCGTTTGATTGTTTCTAAAGCTAATAATCAACTAGTAGATTCCATTCAAGTGGATGATTATTCGTTAAATCAGACTCCAGATACGTCTTTTGATTTCTTTTACACCGGTATAAAATAGTACCATGGAATTCATAGATCCAGCTATTGATGCTTATTCTAGGGCATTTACTGAGCCTGAAAGTGATTTGTTGAAGCGCCTAGATCGTGAGACTCACGCACAAGTCTTACAACCTAGGATGTTATCTGGGCATTTACAAGGACGATTTTTGGCGCTCATCTCTTCCTTACTTCAACCTAATTTAATCCTAGAAATTGGCACTTACACAGGTTATTCAGCTCTTTGCTTAGCAGAAGGCTTAGCGCCCTCTGGTAAATTAATTACCATAGATGTCAATGAAGAATTGGAGCGCTTTACTCGGTCTTTCTTAGAAAAATCTCAGCTAAGCTCACAAATAGATTACCGAATTGCTGACGCCAAAGATGAAATTCCAAAGATCCAAGAAGAAATAGATTTAGTCTTTATTGATGCAGATAAACGTAACTATACCTTATATTTTGATCTTGTCGTGGATAAGGTAAGAAAAGGAGGTTTAATCATCGTAGATAATGTCCTTTGGAGTGGAAAGGTAGTCGATGAATCAGCCAAAGATAAATCGACTCAAGCATTGAGAGATTTTAATCAAAAATGTTTAGATGATCCACGAGTAGAAAATCTACTACTTCCTTTAAGAGATGGTCTTTTAATTCTTAAAAAGAAAAGTTAAGGCTGAATTTTCAATTTTTGACCTACTTGAATCGTTGGTTTTTTGCCTAATTTATTCCAATCGGATAACTTTTGAACACTTATGCCGTATTGAGAAGCAATTCTAAATAATGTTTCTCCGGCTTTCACTTGATGAAATTTGGGGCTAGCAGGTGTCGTTTTAGTTTCTACTGTTGCAAGGGTTTTTACGAGTGAAGTTTTTGGGGTCTCCTCCATTACTTTCACTTCAGATTTTTTTTCTTTTTCGGGAGCATCCGATCGGATCGTAATTTCTCTACTTACGGCAGGGTCAATGTAAATCGAACTCCCTGTACTTTTGATCGTTACTTTAGGTTCTTCAACGATAGCTTCTTCTTGTTTCTCTTTAGATTCAACGACTTTAACAGGGGCTTTTTTTGCTTTTTCATCCAATTGCTCTGCAATTAATTCCAGCATAGGTATTTTGCGAACTATTTTGATTTTTTGACCTAAACTAATTACTGAGCTCATTTCTAAATCGTTCAGTTTTAATAATTCGGGCAATTTCATTTCAAATTTGCGCGCAATGGAACTTAGACTTTCGCCAGATTCAACGGTATGAAAACGAGTTTCTACTTTATCGCTTAAAATGGGTTTATGTTTTTTCTTTGGGTATAATGCTTCTTGTGGAATTTCTGTTTCCACATATAGTTTATTGGTGTCATTCGAGGCTATTAGAGCGGAGCTTTGAGCGGCTAAACTTACATTTCCTTTGGATTCAAAAATAGAAATATTGGAGGGATGATACAGTGTATATTCCTTATCATCGGGCACCCAGTCCTTTAATACCCAAGAATTGTATTTTTTCAAATCATCGTAACTAACTTTCCATTCATCAGATAATTCCATCAGGTTTTTGCCTTTTACCTGTTTATAGGTGATCATGCTAGGAGAATCAGTGGCTACTTCTTGAGAATTCAATTGTAATTCTGTTTCCCAAAAATGTTTGTAGGCTAAAAAACGTAACACGTACCAGTCGGTACTTGAATCAACCTCAATCAGGGATTTTCCGAGCCAGTCTGTTGCTAAAGGCATTTTTTTTAAGGTGCCTAACCCTAATCGGTAGGAAAGCAAGGTGCTTAACCAGTTATCTAATACGGTATTATTTCGACTCAAGTAATTGACAGCTCCCTTGGTAGCTTCCATTATGTGGCGCCTTTCGTCTACTTCTTTATTCACTTTTAAGCCAACGTCCTTGGCTGTTTCTAATTTAAATTGCCAATAACCTACGGCATTGGAAGTAGAAACGGCATTGGGGTTCAATGAACTTTCTTGAACGCATAAGTATTTAAAATCATCGGGTATATTACCCTCTTTCAAAATGGGCTCAATCAATGGAAAAAATAGCCGCATTTTCTCTTTCATCATCCCAACAAATTTCTTGTTGGCGCCAAGCATGGCCCATTCTTTTTCTAAAATGGGTTTGGCAGAAGGATGGATAGCCACACGTAAATTGCCCAGACTTAAGGTGTCAGGACGTGTGATAGCATGTACAGAGATTAATGAACAGCTTACAAACAACAAAAAAAGAAATAGTAGCTTTTTTTGATTCATACGTAATGGGATAACAAAGCAATGAGAGCTTTTAAAGCCTATTTTATGTAAAATTACCAAATATTCTCATTTAACGGTTTTAAAATAGGATTATTGCTAATTCTCCTTTTGTTTTAAGAGCTTGCGAATATCTTTACCTTTGTGAAAAATAGAAAAAAATGATTTTAATTGACGATACCGTTATCAGTGAAGATGTAGCCGATGAATTTTTTGTATGTGATTTAAGTAAGTGTAAAGGTGCATGCTGCGTGGAAGGTGATTTAGGAGCACCCTTAGAAGAAGATGAACTGGCTATAATAGAAAGTATTCAGGAGCAAATAGCTCCTTATTTATCGGAGGAAGGTAAAGCTGTCATTGAAAAAGTAGGGACATGGGTCAAAGATGAGGATGGCGATTTTTCAACGCCAGTTATTGAAGGAAGAGAATGTGTGTATGCCATTTACGATGATAAAAAATACCTGAAGTGTGGTATTGAACAAGCTTTTTTTGATGGAAAGATTGACTTTAGAAAACCTATTTCTTGTCATTTATACCCCATTCGAATTGCTAAATTAGCAGAGTATCAGGCATTAAATTATGATCGCTGGAGCATCTGTTCTGATGCTTGTTCTCATGGTAAACAATTAGGAGTACCGATTTATAAATTCTTGAAAGAACCCTTAATCCGTAAATTTGGTGAGAAATGGTACAGTGAGTTGGAGAAAGAAATAGAGGAGAGGAAAGAAGAGAAGTAAATTTTGAGTTATCAATTACAAGTTATAATTGATCGTGTATAAGTTAATGTGTTAAAAATGGCTGCCAATCTCAATTCCTTTGATGCAATTTATCAAGTTGTTCAACTGATTCCCCAAGGAAAAGTGACTTCCTATGGAGCTATAGCAGCATATTTAGGGATGAAGGGTGGCGCAAGAATGGTGGGTTGGGCTATGAATGCTTCCCACACATTGGAAAATGTTCCTGCTCATCGTGTGGTGAATCGAAATGGTTTATTAACCGGTAAAAATTTCTTTGGAGGGAATCGGATGCAAGAACTTTTGGAAGCGGAAGGAATTCAGGTGAAAGATGACAAAATTGTGAATTTTCACCTACATTTTTGGGATCCTAGTTCTGAGTTATAACCAATGGATTTCGGCTATTAATCAATCTGACTAACAAATTTTTTACCCCCAAGCATGCGCATTTGTCGTTGGATGGTATTACTTCTACGTTGTACGTAGTTTGATGGGTTTTGAATGGAAAAACGAATGGGATTGGGTAAAACGGCGGCTATTCTGGCAGCTTCGGCACGACTCACCTCTGAGGCAGAATGACCATAGAACTTTCGACATGCTGCTTCAACTCCAAAGGTCATTTTACCAGTTTCAGCCACATTGAGATAGACTTCTAGTATTCTTTGTTTGCCCCAGATTAATTCAATCATGAAGGTAAAATAGGCCTCTAATCCTTTTCTAAGGTAGCTTCTTCCTTGCCATAAGAAGACATTTTTGGCAACTTGTTGAGAAATAGTGCTCGCACCTTTGATACGTTTCCCTTTCATATTATGGCGCATGGCACCCCACATGGCTTCAAAATCAAATCCATTATGCTCTGGGAAAAGCTGATCTTCAGATGCAATTACTGCCAAAGCGCAGTTTTTATCAATTTCTGAATAGGAAGTCCAATTGGAATAAATTTTACTAGGCTTGCCTTCCATGATCGCATCAATTTTACGGCTAGCCATGGTAGGAGTAAAGTATATGGGAAGAAATTTCAATAAAACGATCATCACCAATGAGGCAATCCATGCATAAAAAACAAACCAAGCCAACTTAATGAGGTACTTTTTGAAGATACTTCTAGATTTAGCACTTGAACTAGAATTAACTTTTCCGAATTTAGACGATTTTGTGGCTAGGCGCGCTTCTTTCGTTAAGTCAATTCTTTTTGCCATTGAGATGTTGAGGTATTACAGATTACAAAAATACAATCTTAATTGAAATGCAGGTTTAAATTAGAAAAATATCACTACTCAATTTATCTGCAATGAGTTTCCCTGACTCTGTTAAGATTAAAAATCCATCTATTTCTTTTGCCCATTGTCTTTCTTTCCATTCATTAATTTCTACGATCGGGAAGCTTTGGTTTATTTCTTCGATTGACTGTTTCAAATATGCCAAATCCAGGCCCCACATTGTTCTTAATCGGGTCATGATGTATTCATTAATGCGATTTTCAGGACTCAGATGTTCTACTTCAAAATAGGGGTTCCCTTGCTCTATGGCTAATAAATAGGATTTGTTATTAGCAACATTCCATTGGCGGCTATGGTAATTAAAACTATGAGCAGAAGGACCAATTCCTAGGTATTCTTCTTGGTTCCAATAGCTCGAATTGTGTTTGGAATAACGCTTGTTTTTGGCAAAATTGGAAACTTCATAAGCTTCGAAACCAGCAGATTGTAATAGCTGGTGACTTAATTCAAAATGAGCAGCCATTTGATTATCTGGTGTTTCTTTGAGCAAGCCTTTATCTTTTTGTTTTCCAAATACGGTTCTGGGCTCAATGGTCAAACTATAAGCTGATATATGATCAACATTTAGTGAAATAGCTTGTTGAATGTCAAACTCTGTATCAGACAAATTATGGTCCTTTAGGCCATAAATGATATCTATGCTCATGTTTTTTAAGCCCAAATCTTGAGCCTTCTTTATCGCTTCTATCGATTGCTCGCTGCTGTGGTTTCGGTGTAGGTGTTTTAGACTTGAATTATTAAATGTCTGAATGCCAACACTTAATCGGTTTATCCCAATTTTTTTTACCTGTTGGATATATTCCTTGCTCAAATCTTCGGGATTTGCTTCCAAGGTAATTTCAGCACCTGGGTTGATTGAATATAGTTGATTGATTTTATCAAAAAGCTGATTTAATTGAAATTCAGATAATAGAGAAGGAGTACCCCCTCCTAAATATATGGTATCAATTTGCTTATTACTTAAATAGTCTTTTTGTATTTCTAATTCCTGCACCATAGCATTTACCATCACCTCTCTTTGAGAAAGTACCGTCGAAAAGTGAAAGTCACAGTAGTGGCATGCTTGTCGACAAAAGGGAATGTGTAGGTACAGATGCAAGGGATTCCTTAAGGTTCAAAGATTAGGTAACTAAGCTGATCTGGCACAAACATCTCTTGTGCTAAGGTTTGTAACTTATCCGAAGTAATGGCATCAATTTGTAGGAATAATTCATCCAAACTTTCAATTTTCTCTCGATCAAGTAAGTTTTTAGCCATCATAAGCATGAAGTTTAAATTACCTTCTTCTGCCATGGCTAATTGACCTTTTAGTTGCGACTTGATTTTTTGCAAGGCAGGACCTGACAAAGCTTTTTGCTGAAGCTTTTCGAACTCCCTCATAATTAACTTGATGGATTTATTTACTTGATTAGGTTCTGTACCAAAGTAAATAGCCCAAAAACCGGAATCAATATAGGATGTAAAGCTAGCTTCAATGGAATAGACTAATCCATGTCTTTCTCTGACGGAAACGTTTAATAAGGAGTTCATTCCTGGTCCTCCTAAAAGATTTATCAAGGTAAAAAAGGCCATCCGATTGGGATTAGCTAAGGCATAAGATTGCCTACCTAATGCCACGTGAGATTGGGTCACGCCTCTTTTCACGACTTTTCTTTCAGGAAGCATTAAGCTTGGCTGAATGCGTTTTAACTGTTGTTTTTTTGCTTCAATATGTCCCAAATGTTTTTCTGCCCAAGCAAAAACTTTATCATGAGGTAATTTTCCGATGGATGAAAATACGATGCGCGATGTATCCACATTTCTCTCAATGAACTGAATCAAATCGGATTGTTGAAAACGTTGAACGGTTTCATTCGTTCCCAAAATATTCATTCCTAGAGAATGATTGGGGAACAATAATTCGTCGAAATCGTCTTGAATAGCATCTTCTGGAGAATCATAATACATGGACATTTCTTCCAAAATGACACTGCGCTCCTTTTCTAATTCCTTTTGAGGGAAAGTAGAATGAAAGGTGATATCAGCTAATAATTCTAAAGCTCGTTCATAATAGGGACTTAAAACGGAGGCATGAAAACAAATCTTTTCTTTGGTGGTGTAGGCATTTAATTCTCCTCCGATAATTTCTAAACGATTGATAATCTGTATATTATTTTTCTTTTGAGTGCCTTTAAATGCCATGTGCTCCCAAAAATGAGCCAGACCTTGCTCGGAGTCATTTTCATCTCGACTACCTATGTCTAGCATGATGCCTACATGCGAAATTTCTGTATGTACAACTTGTCGGTGGACAAGGATAATGCCATTGGAAAGCGTTCGGGTTTGAATCGAATTCATGTAGTCAATTGGATAAAAATGTCCCAAATTTAACTAATTTTATGGCCATTTCATTCATTTTTTTCTATGCTTGAGCATTCCAAAGTCCTTTTGATTCAAACAGCTTTTTTAGGGGATGCTGTATTAGCTACTGCTTTATTAGAGAAGATTCGAAATGAATCTCCAGATACAGAAATCCACATTTTAGTTAGAAAGGGAAATGAAAGTCTTTTTAAGGCCTATCCTTATCCTAACTTGCGACGAGTTTGGACCTACGATAAATCAAAAAAATGGTCTTCTTGGTTGGAATTACGTCATGATCTGAGCTCCGAGCATTTTGATGCAGTTTTTGTCATTCAACGTTTTTTTGGCATGGGACTGTTAAGTTTAAATATTGGGGCCAAGCGAGTTGTTGGCTTTGATAAAAATCCTTTGTCATTATTTTTTACCGAGAAGGTTAAACATGAATGGGGGACAGGGGTTCATGAAGTAGAAAGAAATACAGCCTTAGTCCAATCTTGGTTAGGAGGGAAGGTGTATAGACCTTGTTTAAAAGCAGCAGATATAGGTTTAGGGCCTGAAATGAGAAAGAAGGAATACATCTGTATTTCTCCAGGGAGTGTTTGGGAAACCAAGCGTTTACCTATCCGAATTTGGATCGAATTTATTCAACTCTTGCCTCAAGATCAAGTGGTTGTGTTGATGGGCTCGCCAGGAGAAATTGATTTATCCAATCAAATTGCCGAAGCATTTCAAGGAAGTAATCGAGTGATATTAAATGAAACGGGTAAGCATCCTTTATTGGCTTCAGCTTATATATTTCAGCAAAGTAAGATGAGCTTTGTGAACGATTCAGGTCCCATGCATATTTGTTCGGCAGAAAATGTACCAACTGTCGCAGTTTATTGTTCTACTGTTCCATCTTTTGGCTTTGGACCGCTAGCTGATTGGAATCGAATTGTTGAAACAAAAGCGGCATTAACCTGTAGACCATGTGGTGACCACGGGAAAAAGAATTGTCCTTTAGGACATTATGCTTGCGGAGAAGGCATTGAGGCAAATGCCATTTTTCAGGCATATCAAGAATATTTAAGCGCGGGAAGCCAGTAAATACAGCACGGCCATTCTTACTGCGACTCCATTTTCTACTTGATCTAAGATGATGGAATGGGGAGAATCGGCGGCATCGGAACTTAGTTCCACACCTCGATTGATAGGGCCTGGGTGCATCAAGACAATTTCCTTTGGCAATTCATCCAGCATTTTTCTCGTGATTCCAAAGAATTGGGCATATTCTCGAAGCGAAGGGAAATACTTGATTTGTTGACGTTCTAATTGAATTCTCAAGACATTGGCAGCATCGCACCAAGCTAGCGTGTCTTTCACATCATGAGATACTTCCACGCCTAGACTCTGTATGTGCTTAGGGATCAAAGTGCTTGGTCCACAAAGTCTAACTTGGGCTCCTTGTTTTTTCAAGGCATAAATATTGGAAAGGGCCACTCGAGAGTGTAAGATGTCACCAATGATGGCTATTTTTTTGCCCGCTAAATCACCCAGTTTTTCTCTAAGTGAAAAGGTATCTAACAATGCTTGTGTCGGGTGCTCATGTGTACCGTCCCCTGCATTGATGATATTGGCTTTTATGTGCTTGGATAAATAATGTGGAGCACCTGGGCTGGCATGTCGCATGACAATCATGTCCACCTTCATGGCCAAAATATTGTTGACCGTATCTAGTAAGGTTTCTCCTTTTTTAACGGAACTTCCTGAAGCTGAGAAATTAATGGTATCGGCAGAAAGTCTTTTTTCTGCTAGCTCAAAGGAAAGACGAGTCCGAGTAGAATTCTCGAAAAACACATTGGCAATGGTCACATCACGTAAAGAAGGCACTTTTTTAATAGGTCGGTTTAGGACCTCTTTAAATTCTTTGGCCGTTTTTACTATCAGGTCAATGGATTCTGCATCCAGGTCTTTTATTCCTAATAAATGTGGCGATTTCAACATATTTATTTCATCATGGATGAGTGATTAACCAAATTTTATCTGATTCATGGCCTTGTTCGGTCCATTCAACCAGTACTTTTTCGGTTGAAAGTGTATTTACACTTTTACCAATATAGTCAGCATTAATAGGCAAATCTCGGTTGTAAATTCGATCAATTAATACGCAAAGTTCTACTTTAGCAGGTCTACCAAATGCAGTCATGGCGTCAAGTGCTGCGCGTACCATACGGCCTGTTGCAAGCACGTCATCCACTAAGATAACCCGTTTATTTTCAATGATAAAAGGGATATGCGTGCTATTAGGAGCAACGGTATCTCTTCTTCTAAAATCATCTCGATAGAATGTAGCATCTAACTGACCTATTTGGGGTGCTTCAGGAAGATGTTTGCTTAATTCTTTGGCAATTCTTTCGGCGAAGTATATTCCTCTAGGCTGAAGGCCTAAAATTACCGTTTCAATGCCTTGAATTTGATTTTCAATGAGCTCTTGGCATAACCTAGATATGGTTATTTCTAATAATGGGCTTGATAAAATCAGCTTACGAGTCATTGTTACAAAGGTAATATTTTTAGCGTATCTATTTTAAAAGATTCGCTCGGCAGCATTAAAATCTGGCAAAATTTGATCTTTATCAGATACATTGGGTTGATCAACGCCCCAATCAATGGCTAGGGTAGGGTCATTCCAACGAATACCTGATTCAGCTTCTTTATTCCAGAAATCAGTACATTTATATACAAAAATGGTTTCTTCTAGTGCAACAAATCCATGGGCAAAACCCACAGGAACATAAAGCATATTTCCTTTATCGGCATCCAAAAGGAATTTTTCATGTTGACCGAAAGTTGGGGAATCTTGTCTTAAGTCCACAATGACATCCATCACTTTGCCTGTCATGCAACGTACCAGCTTCCCTTGTCCATGAGGATTTTTTTGAAAGTGTAAACCTCTTAGTACTCCTGGGGTAGAAAAAGAATAATTATCTTGAACGAAATTTTCTGATATACCATTGGCAGCAAATAATTTTTGGTTGTAAGACTCATAAAAATGGCCTCTAGCATCAAAAAACTTGGTTGGGACACATTCAATAACTCCTGGGAGTTGGTGTTTAATAAATTGCATAAATTCGAGATGGTGATTGCTTTCCTCTTTTTTTGATATTGCTTGGAAAGAACTTAATTTGCGCCAAAATTATTCATATTTCGGCATTTAAACAATGTCCTTTCCCAATCTCTATGAATTCAGCTGAATTAGTCAAACAAATTGAACAAAAACGGTCATTTTTATGTGTAGGATTGGATTCAGATCTCAGTCTGATTCCAAGTAAATTCCGTCAAGAGAAAGACCCCATTTTTGCATTTAATCAAGCCGTCATTGATGCGACGCATACTTATGCAGTAGCGTATAAGCCCAATATTGCTTTTTATGAGGCCATGGGACCTCGTGGTTGGGAGAGTTTGCAGAAAACAATGGAGTATATACCGAATGATATTTTTACCATTGCCGATGCCAAAAGGGGAGATATTGGGAATACTGCCTTGAAATATGCTCAAACATTTTTTGACCCTGCCAGCAGTGGATTGAATTTTGATTCCATTACTGTAGCGCCCTATATGGGTCGCGACTCGGTTGAGCCATTTTTGACTTATCATGATAAATGGGTGATTCTTTTGGCCTTAACTTCCAATGTGGGTAGTCATGATTTTCAAATGACTAAATCAGAAGATTATATGCCCCTTTATGAGCGAGTGATGCGTACTGCCATGTCGTGGGGATCACCAGAGCATTTAATGTTTGTCATTGGAGCAACTCGCTCTGATTTTTTACAAAAGGTAAGGGAAATTGCCCCAGATAATTTCTTTTTAGTTCCGGGTGTAGGAGCACAAGGAGGAAGTTTAGAAGATGTGGCTAAATATGCCATGAATTCCAATGTAGGATTATTGGTTAATTCTTCCCGAGGTATTATTTATGCTGGCGATGATACTTCGGTCTCTGCCGCCCGTGAAGCCAAGAAGATTCAAGAAGAAATGGATCGGTATTTGGATGAATACCGGAAGTAAATGATAAATTATGAATGGTAAATTGTAAATGGTGAGTGGTTAATGTTTTGATTTATAATAGGCTGATTATCATTTGTTTAATTTGTTTTTAAATTCTTTTGTTTCAAGTTTTGAATATCAGTTTAAATGGAATAAAAATTTCTATGTGCCCCAAAACGGTCAACGTCATTCAGGCATTCACAATATCTCATTCACCATTCACCACTCACCATTTAACATTCACTTATGGAGCTTAGCATATCAACCCCCGCATTATTGTTTTCAACAGTCTCATTATTGATGATCGCATTTACCAATCGATTTATGTCGATGGCATCATTGATTCGAGATTTACATGTGAAGTTTCAAAAGAATCCTGAAGATGCTATTTTCAAGCAAATTGAAAATCTGAGATTGCGGATGAAGTTAATTCAGTCGATGCAAATCATAGCTATTTTTAGCTTACTGTTAAGCGTGATTTGTATGTTTCTTCTTTTCATGAATGAAGAAATCATTGCCCGATGGTTTTTTGGAATTGGACTCATTGGGATGAGTTTAGCCTTGAGTTTGAGCGCTTGGGAAATTACAATTTCGACAAAAGCTTTGGAGGTAGAACTGTCCGATATGGAGGATATCATCGCCAAACGAAAGTAATCCAAATTTATTTTTATTTTTTATTCGAATAGTTAAAAATATTTTTTGTTGCTATTTCAAGTATTGAATATTAATACTATTTTTGTGTACAATTTCAATGATTAATAAGATGAAATTGTATTGAAACAGAATCAAACATTAAAAATACTACTTAGGCGGATTGAATAAAGGCTCGGAATTTTTCTGAGTCTTTATTGTTTCTAAGCCTTTAGTATTAATGCAGCCATAGGAGGAAGATTCAAAGAAATAGAGAAAGCTTTTCCTTGCCAATTGATCGCTTCTGTCATCACTGCTCCTGAAATTGGATAATCACTTCCTCCCAATTCTTTCTTATCCGAATTGAAAAGAACCTTCCAAACACCTGGCAATGGTACCCCAATACGATAATTTTCTCTTGGTGCAGGAGTTAGATTCAATATGACTATGACTTGTTGTTTGGCAACTTCTCCTTTACGGATGTAAGTAATGACGGAATTTCCTTGGTCGTTTGATTCTATCCATTCAAATCCTTCATGGGAGAATTGCTTGCTGTACAAAGCAGCTTCATCACGGTACAATTGATTTAAAGCTTTGACGGTCGACTGGATTCCTTTATGATAGAAATTATCCAATTCATGCCAATCCAAGGATTGATTATGATTCCATTCTTCTTTTTGGCCAAATTCACCACCCATAAACAGAAGTTTACTTCCTGGATGGGTGAATTGTTCACTCAATAATACCCTTAGATTAGCAAATTTTTGCCACTCATCTCCTGGCATCTTATTTAGCAAGGAATTCTTGCCATAAACTACTTCATCATGAGAAAGAGGCAGACAGAAATTTTCTGTAAAGGCATAAATGAGTGAAAAAGTTAAATCATTTAAGTGGTATTTACGGTGTATAGGATCCTTATGGAAGAAGTTCAACGTATCATTCATCCAACCCATCATCCATTTTTGACCAAAGCCCAATCCTCCCTGAAATACGGGTTTAGTCACTCCAGGGAAACTGGTTGACTCTTCAGCAATCATTTGAATATCTGGGAATTCACCATACATGTGAATATTTAATTCTTGCAAAAAGGAAATGGCCTCTAAATTATGGTTTCCTCCATATACATTTGCTTCCCATTCTCCATCATTTCTAGAATAATCCAAATAGAGCATCGAAGCCACAGCATCTACCCGTAAACCATCGATGTGGTAACGATCTAACCAAAATGCAGCATTGGACAGCAAGAAGCTTCGTACTTCATTTTTTCCATAATCAAAAATATAGGATTGCCAATCTGGATGGAAACCACGCTTTGGATCGGGATGCTCATATAAACAGCCACCATCAAAATTGCGAAGTCCATGATCATCACCTGGAAAATGGGAAGGAACCCAGTCCAGAATAACACCAATTCCTTCTTGATGGAATCTTTCTACTAAAGTCATAAATCCTTGAGGATCTCCAAAACGAGAAGAAGGGGCAAAGTATCCCGTTATTTGATATCCCCAAGATGGCGCATAGGGATGTTCCATGATGGGCATAAACTCCACATGAGTAAAGCCCATGTCTTTAACATATTGAACTAATTTGTCGCTCAGGTCAGCATAGCTTAGATATTCATTTTCTAAGGTTTTTTGCCAAGAACCAAGGTGTACTTCGTATATCGACATAGGTGCGTTCAGGGAGTTCTTTTGACTTCTTTCTTGCATCCATGTTTGATCTTTCCATTCTTTATAGGTATTCCAAACAATACTGGCTGTTTTAGGAGGAGTTTCGCAGAAAAGGCCCATAGGGTCTAACTTTTCTAAAATTTCTCCCGTTTTACTTTTTATCCAGTATTTATACGTTTCCCCAGTTTTGATGTTGGGGATAAAACCTTCCCAGATTCCCGATGAATCCCAGCGTGGATACAATCCATGTTCGCTTGAATCCCAGAAATTGAAATTTCCCACGACAAAAACAGATTCGGCATTGGGAGCCCAAACGGAGAAATAGGTACCTACTTCACCTTCTAATTCAATTTCAAAAGCACCTAGTTTCTCATATAAACGGGTGTGTTTACCATTTAAAAAGAGTGCAATATCAAAATCGCTAAAAAAAGAATGAGGTTTAACTATAGCCATAAGAGGGTGGGTTTCAATGTAAAGGCTAAAATAATAAAATTAAATTGATTAAAACTCGCTTTTTTTTTTCGTGCAGTATTTGAATTTTTAAAGGAAAGCTCTACCTTTGTGCCACCAAATTAATAATTGGTCCGTTCGTCTAGGGGTTAGGACACGTCCCTTTCACGGATGAAACACGGGTTCGATTCCCGTACGGACTACTTCGGTAGACAAATTGACCCTGTAAATGAATAATTTACAGGGTTTTTTGTTTTATTTCGGCTCGCCCATCTTCCAGTTTTAGTCTTTTATCGGTCAATTTTGATCCAATTAATTCCAATCTTTTAGAGTCTGATATATCCAATTTTCACTCCTATGCCTCAGGTCAGCACGTCTATTTTTTTGTATTTTACCTTGGTGAAGTAATTTTATTCTCCATGTTAAGAGTTTACTGCCCTTCGAAATCATTCAAAAAGGGTATAGATATTAAAGTATAATCAGATATAAGGGTATTAGTTTTGATTCAGAATTAACTCATTTAATTATACATCTCCTAAATTGATTACGTTTAATAAATTTATGCCAAGTCTAAGCGCATTTTAAATCTATTTCTAAAGATTAATTTATAAGTTTACATTTCTCCGGTTCTATCCTTCATACTATTTATACCATTGTAAATAATATTTGGTCAGCATGAATTCTTGGTCACCGGTAGATTATTTGTTCTATTTGAGTTTTGTCTTTTTTGCATTTGGAATTTCCTTGTTCTTCAAAAAGGGATTAATTGCAACAAAGTTTCTTGGTATTCAATTTATCGGATTAGCATATCAGCTCTATGCTGGGTATTTTATTCAACCTAGTCGTATCTATGATTACCCACATTTTTTCAGAACCGTTTCTCCTTTTTTCTATCTATTAGGGCCACTCGGGTATCTTTTTCAGCATTATTTACTTTATCCAGAACGGAAGTTTAGGCTAATTTATCTGTTACATTTTCTTCCATTTGCTCTACATGTAATCGAATATATTCCTTTTTATATGCTTCCTGCGGAGTTGAAATTGGAAGAAGTTAAGCATGTATTTCAACAAAATACCTTTTATAATACGCAATCTATCTACGGATGGATTTCCATGCGCGACCATCTATTCGTTAAGACCATTTATTATATCGCCTATATCTTTTGGACGCTCTATGAATTATATAAATTTTATAAAACCACTTCTCAGTCGTTCCTGAGAAAAAATTCCTTGATTGTTTATTGGTTATCAGGCGACATGGTCATGAAGTTTGTGGTTATTATTTTGCATTGCTTCAATTTAGTTTTTGCTAAAAAAAGGCATTTGGAGCTAACCTGGATGGATTATGTATTTGTTCTCGAATATATTACCATGATGCTTTTCATGTTATTTAACCCCAAATTGTTACAAGGGCCCACGCTGAAAGGTTTAGTATTTCAACATTCTGCGGGTTTTAACGAAAAAGAATCCATCGAGACGACCAAGCAAGTGAAAGCCCATCAAAAGTCATCTCGTGACAAAAATGTACTATTCACCTTGAATCGATATTTTGAAACGGAACAATTATTTCTCCGACCAGAAATCACCTTGGCAGAAGTTAGTCGATATCTGAAAATTAAACCTAGAATCATTCGAATGGCGCTTCAGATGGAATTGGACCTGTCATTTTCTGATTATGTCAATACTTGGAGAATTCAATACGCAGAGGAACAGTGCCGAGAAAATCCGAAATGGAAAAATTATAAGTTGGAGGTAATCGCCATGGAATCAGGGTTTGGAACTCGTCAAAGTTTCAATTCTGCCGTGAAAAAAATTAAGGGTGTTTCTCCAGGTAAATATTTTGAAAACATCATGCAACAACCAAAAAAATAAGAGTTTTAAGTATTAATTAGCCCGTTTATTATAAATTCAAATAAAAAAGAGACAAACATCCAAGAAATAGATATCCATGGCACCCATAGATTACTTATTTTATCTTTGCTTTGTTTTTTTTGCCTTTGGAGGATCCTTCTTCTTCAAAAAAGGTATTGTAGCTACCAAGTTTTTAGGGCTTTTGTTTATTGTCTTAGGTCTACAGACTTTTTTGAACTATTACATTCGACCAGAGTATTTATTAGAATATCCGCATTTTTTTAGAACAGTTTCCCCCTTGATGTTGACCATCGGGCCTCTGTATTATTTGTTTCAGCAATTTCTACTTTACCCAGAAAGAAAATTTAGGCCAATTTTGTTCTTGCATTTTTTGCCTTTTGCGCTTCATGTTATTGAATATATCCCCTTTTATATTTTACCAACAGAGTATAAAATTATGGAAATCAAAGAAATGATTTCCGAAAATACCATCTATACCATCCATTCAAAATATGGCTGGATTACGATGAAAATGCATTTATACATCCGATTCACTTCATTTTTTATTTATATCGGTTGGGGTTTTTATGATTTACTAGCCTACTATCAATCAGCATCTAAAACATTCATTAAAAATAACCTATTGATTGTCTATTGGTTGTTTTTTAACATGGTTTTGAAGTTCATTGTCATGGGTTTGATTATTTACAATTTGATTTACCCAGGAGAAAAACAAATCAACTTACCTTGGAAAGATTTTTTCTACTTGATTGAATATGTGTTGATGATGTTGTTTATGCTGTTTAATCCTAAATTATTATATGGTCCAACCTTGAAGGGCTTGATATGGCAACAAGCATATCATAGGATGGATGGCCCAGTAGAATTAGTCAATAATAAGGATGTTTCTATTAAGATTATTTCTGGAAATGAAAAAGAAAAGGCTCTATTGGGTTCTTTGAATCGCTATTTTGAGACAGAAAGGATTTTCTTAAAACCGACACTAACCTTAATTGAAGTAGCTCGTAAACTTAAAGTTAAACCTCGTTTGATTCGAATTGCTTTACAGTCTGAAATGAATTTGTCTTTTTCCGATTATGTCAATACCTGGCGCATTCAGTATGCAGAAGAACAATGTCGAGAAAATCCCAAATGGAAAAATTATAAACTAGAAGTAGTGGCTTGGGAGTCTGGTTTTGGAACCCGCCAAAGTTTTAATTCGGCAGTTAAGAAAATCAAAGGAGTGTCGCCAGGGCAGTATTTTTCTGAATTTTTGTATTAGTTTCACTCTATGGTTACATTGTAACCATCAGTTCATTTGTTCTATTCATTTTTCAACTTAACTAATTAATATGGGTTTATTTTCTGCCATTTTGGGGAATGCTGGCTCGGTTTCAGCAGATCAATTACAAAAGGATTATGCCAAAATTTTAATTGATGGCGAGGCCATCGAGATTGGCTTTAAATTACTTCGAGATACCTTCATTTTTACTAATAAACGCTTAATTCTGATAGATAAACAAGGAATTACAGGTTCTAAAACGGAGTATAAATCCATCAATTACAAGACTATATCTCGATTCAGCGTAGAAACTGCTGGGACATTTGAATTGGATGCTGAATTGAAAATTTGGATATCAGGAGAGGCCAATCCTAGTATTATTAAGCAATTCAATAAATCAGTTGATGTGTATGAGGTCCAAAAAGTATTGGCTTTTCACGTTCTGAAATAAAATCTTACATAAAAAAAGCATGGCTTTATGGGCCATGCTTTCTATTATACTTCAAAAGAAATTACAATTTCCAGCCTGCGCGGTATTCGCGTTTCACAAACTGATTGGCATCTTCGAAATTGGTGATTTTCATATTTTGTCCATCCCAAAGTAGCTTTTTACGGCCTGGATATGTGAAGCGATTCGCTTGACCTTGAATTGGAGTACGAAGAGTATAACTTCGTATCGCTAAATTACCCATCAATACCGTTTCAGATAATGGACCAGCATAATCGAATGAAGAACTTAATTCTTTATGCTCTTTCGAATTAAATCCTGCCTTACAAGCTTCTGCCCACATGGCCTGATGTCCATATTCTTTTAAGTTGTTGGGCTCTTGTTTAGGCATTTCAATTTTATCCCCATTATTTAAGTAAATACGTGGTTCTAAACCATAGGTAGCATGTGTTAAAACACCTTTGCTACCAATCATCACGACACCATTGCTGTTATCTGCTGTTCCAATGGGATCATCCGCAGGAATTAGGTCTGGGTGGAATCCACGTAAACCTCCATCCGTCCAGTTCATGGTTACGGCCGACTTATTCTTTTTAGAAGCTGGAAATTTCAATTGGATAGAAGCAGATGGTGGACAACCCTCAGGAATGTATTCTGGTTGGTTTCCACTGATAAACACAGAACCTATACTAGCCTCCACCTCAGTTGGATAACCTAGGCCTAAAGCTCTGAAAGGCCCATCAATTAAATGGCATCCCATATCACCCAATGCACCTGTACCAAAATTCCACCAACCTCTCCATTTAAATGGATGATAAGCAGGGTTATAGTCAATCAAAGAGGCTGGTCCTAACCAAACATCCCAATCGATGTCGGCAGGCTTGGCGTGCTGACCCGTTGGCACAGGTATACCTTGTGGCCAAATAGGACGGTTTGTCCAAATGTTTACGGTATGAACCTTTCCAATAAGACCTTGATCGATCCACTTAACAATTTGTTGTGTGCCAGGGCTAGATGCTCCTTGATTACCCATTTGCGAAACAACTTGGTATTTTCTAGCTGCTTCTGTCATCGTACGTGCCTCAAAAATATTATGGGACATGGGTTTTTGTACATACACATGTTTACCTAATTGCATGGCCGCCATGGCAATTGCCGCATGGTTATGGTCAGGAGTAGAAATAGTTACCGCATCAATACTCTTGTCTTTTTCCAACATAACACGCCAATCTTGATATTGTCCTGCTTTGGCATATTTTTCAAATAAAGGCTTGGCTCTGGTTAAATCCACGTCGCATAGGGCAACAATGTTGTTGACACCTTCATTGAAGGCATTATTGACATCGGATAAACCTTTTCCATTGATACCAACTCCCGCAATATTTAATTTATCGCTTGGAGCTCGATAACCTTTTCCCAATACATGTCGGGGAACAATGTAAAAGCTACCTGCAGCCAGCGCGCTCTTACCTAAAAAACTTCTTCTTGAAATGCTCATGAGCTATGTATTTTAATGTATTTAGATGAACGGATAAATCAATCCTGTAGGATTTAGTAAGCCAATATAGAGTAAAATAGAATAATTTCTATCTGTATTTGGATTTAATTAGGTAAAATTGAGCGGCATTTTTTGCTTCTTTCCATTTTATCCTATTCAGGATAGTCAGCCCATTTAATTTACCTAATTTGCGCCCTCATTGAATCTGGATTTATTCCATTCTTTATTTTTTCGTTTTTTGTGAAAAGAAGTTTATTAGTTTTTCTTCTATTATTTAGTTTCGTGATACCCAACATTTTGGCCCAAAACATTGCCAGAATGCGTCAGGATGATAATTTCTCTTATTTAAAACTAGATACCAATCGATTTAAGACTTGGGATGAGTCGTTAAAGTATATTCCCTTCGTTCGGCGCACGACCATTAGTTTTGGTGGGGAGTGGAGAGAACAATATCAGTCCTATCAGCATGTCAATTTTGGGGATGTTCCGGATAATTTTTTGACAGAAAACCCACATCAAATCATGCATCGGGTGATGTTGCATGCTAATTGGGAAATTAGTCCATCATTTCGAATATTTACTCAATTAAATAATACACTTCGGTTTTTAAATGATAATCCATTTACATCTACATTAGATCAAAATGCCTTGTCGTTGCATCAAGCGTTTTTGGAATGGAATATTAAACCCAATTTAGCCTTGCGACTAGGTAAACAAGAATATACCTGGGGTTTAGAGCGATTAATGGCCCTTAAGGAAGGACCCAATACGAGGCAGCCTTATTATGGAGCAACACTCAAATGGCATCAAGGGAATCAGAAAATAGATGCTTTTTTGGCTAATCCGATGAAACAAAATACGGGTGTTTTTGATGATGTACGTTCTTCTGAAGTGGTTTCTGGTACGATCTGGAATCATACATTTTCTTCCAAAAGAGACTTTTTTGATGCTTATTATTTTTTCATGGAAAGTTCCTTGAGGGAATACTATTTAAAGAAAGGGTTGGAGGCGAGAAATACCTTGGGAACACGCTGGTATAGCGAGAAGAAGACATTTAATTATGATTTGGAAATGGCAGGTCATTGGGGCATTTCAATGATCTGAGCATTCAAGCATTTCTATTTGTGTATGATTTCAATTATGAATGGAAGCGGAATTTTTATGTTGGATTTAGTGGTAATTGGGTCCCTGGTGATGTTTCCAACCATGATCAACAGCTAAATACGTTCAATACATTATATTCCAGACCACCTTTTGGCCAGACGGTGTCTTTGAACATCACAAATACCTTGAATTTAAGCCCTTATATTCGATATAGCGATAACCACAAATGGTTGACAACCTTAAGAGCGTCATTTGTTCAAAGAGCCAGTTTACGGGATGGTATTTTTACTCCCAATATGTCGGCATTGTTACCTGTCATAGGGCGTCAAATTGAAAGCAATGCTAGCGGAGTGGCAGATATTTTTGCCTTGGAAGCCAATTATTTTGCGAATAAACACTTGGCATTTCAATTTGAATTGGGCTATTGTGCTGCTGGTGCCTACTTAAAGGAAACAGGACCAGGGAAAGATGTTCAATATTTGGCCACTCGGGCGGCGTATAAGTTTTAATAATGCTTTTGGCTTCGAGAACCTCAGCCAAAGCGAGTGCGTTTTGTTGGCTTCGAGTGCCTCAGCCAACAGCGAGAACCTCAGCCAACCACGAGAACCTCAGCCAAAACGAGAGTCTCAGTTTTAAACGTTGGCTTCGAGTGCCTCAGCCAACTCAGAGAGCTTCAGTTTTAAATGTTGGCTTCGAGAACCTCAGCCAACTACGAGAGATAAAAGGGATTTGTAATACTAAGTTTAAAGTTGGCTTCGAGAACCTCAGCCAACTGGCTGTTGTGCATTCGATTTTTATGTGGTTAATGGATGTATATGTATTTGTCCTCCAACTGCTTTCAAAACTTTCATTATTGTTGAAAATTGAGGTTTGGATCCTTCCGACAGCGCTTTGTACAAACTAGGTCTGCTCATCCCAGTTTCTTCTGCAATTTTGGTCATACCAATTGCTTTTGCAATATGTCCAATTGCAGTAATAACATCAGCCTCATTGCCTTCTTCCAAAACGGTATTTAGGTATTCAGCAATCATTTCGTTGTTGTCCAAATAATCTGCAATGTCAAATTTTGACGTTTCCATTTTCTATTTTTTTAATTTTTTCCAAATTTCTTTTGCCTTTTCAATGTCTTGTTGTTGAGTCGATTTATCGCCTCCCATAAGTAGGATAATTATTTTCTGATCAATTTCTTTGAAATAAACTCTGTAACCTTATGCGTAGTTTATTTTCAGTTCTTGAATTCCATCTCCAACAGGTTCGCAATCTCCAAAGTGTTTGTCTATTTCTATTTTTTGAATTCGGAACAAAATTTTTGCTTTTGCTCTAATGTCATTTAGTTTCTTAAACCACTTATCAAATTCCGTTGTTTTTTCAATGAAGTACATTATTTCAAATGTATCCAGTTGGATACAAAATTATGATTAATAAGTTAACTAGCAAATTCTTTTTAAACGTTGGCTTCAAGTGCCTCAGCCAAAGCGAAAGTCTCAGTTTTAAACGTTGGCTTCGAGTGCCTCAGCCAACTGAACACAGCTGTTCGACATGTTCACCTCTCTACGTTTCGGTGTAAACCGAAGGGCATATCTAACGTCAGAATTATATAATATTGACTTTGCGGGTCTTGAATGGAATATGCATGAGTCATGGTTACAGATCAAATGGACAAATTGCGGTTTTTTTGTTTTCAAAAATAAACCAGCAAATGAACAATAGTAATCTGTAAACTGATAATGGTTAGAAGAAATCAGTTTAATGGATTATTTATGATGTATGGGGATATGTCTGAGATTAAAAATCCCTTTCCTCTGTCGTTCGACATAACCCTTCGGAACATGTCGAACAGCAGAGGCCTTTGGAACATGTCGAACAGCGGAAGGCATTATTTTATTTGTCAATATAAAAGTCAATTTGCTTGATTGTTGAGGTAGGCAAAATTATGCAGCGTTTGGGAGGTTGATACATGAATAAATATTTGTCTGTCTGTCCAATGTAATAACATGACTTACTTGAAATGTATGTAGTATCATTTGTCACAATTTTAGTCCCATCATATTTTCCATTAATCACTAATTTAAGTTCTTTTGAGGTCGTAATTGTAACATGTAATAATGTCAACGCCAAAAAAAGTAAAAAAAACGAAAACTCTTTATTCATTTCAAGGTATTCCTTAATGAATTTGGTTTGTCTAATAGTGATAAACAAGAAAATGTATGTGTAAGCTGAATTAACAATCTGTCTGTAATATTCTTTCTCTTGTAAATTCCATATTAAAAGTCCAACGTTCACTACAAGGACGAATATGCTAAGAATTAAATTTGCTTTATCTTTTGAAGAAAAAAGCGTGAATTCTTTTTTTATATTATCTTTTATCAATATTTCAACTGACAATAATATAAAATAAATTAAAATAAAGAGTAAAATATCTTCTGCAATTATTATTGTAATTTCTGTGAGACCAACAAAGTACTTAATTGGAAGGTCAAAACAATTATAAAAGATGAGCAACTTGATTATACCTAAAATGATGATTAAAGCTCCTAATATAGGAATATGTTCAATTAATTTTCTAGTCATTTTTGTAGCTTTTTGATAAGATAAATTGCTTTCTGTTAACGTTCCCATGCTTGGCGCAGTGGCGGCTTTCGGAGCACAAAACTGTCAACCAGCACTGAACTTGAATAGAAGCACAAAGCTCCATGTTTGCACACGTCACCAGGCTGATGCAAAACCCGTGTTAGCAGCCACTTTTCTGTCTGTCATTGCAAAATGGATTTCAAGTAATAAATTAGTTTTTTGTAAACCGAAACCTTATACCGCTTATTAAGAATACATGTCTTATTCTTATAAAGGTATTTGGTGAAACCAGTGTTACGGTAATGATACTCTATCTCTTTTTGTGTAACTGTTAAGTTTTGGCTATTGAGCACAAGTTCAGATAAAGATTCTGTTGTCTCCCATACTTTGTCAAGCAATAGATAATTAAAAGTAAAATCTAAAAAACCGAGTCTATATTTATCATAACTAATTTCTCTAATTTGCGTCTGTTCGGTAATGTATTCGGATGTCAATTCCCAGTCACCAATAAAACCATTAAGGTCCAATAAATTTGGTTTAGCCAAATAAGTGTTGAGATTATTTCTTATGTTATCGTGTCCCTTAATGAAAATATTTTGAGCTGCTAAACCTCCCCACATTGAAATTATGAGTTTGTCTTTATTCTCTAATGTCGGGGTTTGCAATGTTTTAAGTTTTGGTTTTAAATGGATTCCTCCTCTCCAGTCAGTAGTGTCTGTATGAGCCGCATATATATTGGGTGAAAGAGTTATACTTTTCACTTCAAAGTCATCGTCAAAAAGTTTTGCAATTACAGCGTGTCCACTTTCGTGAATTGCATCCTTTTTTTGTTGTTCTGTCGCCATTTAAATCTACTAATTGTCTATTCTATTTGTAAAATGTCTATGAAAAACGGTTGTAATAAAGTGGCTGCTAATTAGAATATACACCCTACACTATAGCGTAGATATATGTGAAAATGGGTGTATTGGCGCTAAAGAGTTAAGTAAAATCAATATAATATGTTTTATAAATTATCAAAGAGGGAACTGAATGTTTTGGATGCTTTTCGTTTTACGTGGGTCTATTTTTAAAGACAACTAACTGTTTTAACCATAGAAACCTAACAGAAGATTTTAGATGATTATTGCTTTTACTTGCAGTTCTTACTTTTTGTTTAAACTTTCGTCCTTCAAATCTTTGTAATTCGCTAAAATTAAAATTAAAGTTATGAATGCTGCCAACATTTCAGTTCCAACAAAAAATTTAGCATAAAAAGTCTTGGCTTGGATTTGACTTGTGTTATTCATTATAAAAATGCCAAAACTGTATAATATGAAATCTAAATATTCTTTTTCTGCAGAAACGTTTGTGAAATTTAAATTATTGTAATCGAAAATGCACCAATAATAAGAAGCAAATGTTAGAGATAATAAAATAACAACTCCCATTGTATGAGCTAAAAACTTTCGCCTTCCTGAACTGTTATTCTGATGTTCATCTATTTTTTCAGTATGATATGTCAAGAAATATAAAGTACTTATAAAGAGAATAAAAAAAAATAAACAACCAAAACCAAAACTGTATTTTTCAAAACTGTTATATTCTGTTGCTAAAAATACTTTAAAGGTAAAATAACATAAAAAAGGTGTACCTATAAATATTACGTGTTTTTTAAAGTATTTGATTAAATCTTTCATTAACAGGAGGTTTATTTGAATTACCACTAATATATCTTTCACCCCAAAGCCCAAAGCTCAAATATATTCGCTAATAAGGCACCGAGAAACCCAAATATAACAAGTATTATCAATTATCGAAGCGAGAGTTGAAGCTTATACAGATTACATAATCAACCAAAGCATATTGACTTTTTCATCATATTTTAATACATAATTGTTTAAGCTTAAGGATAAGAGTTTTACCTTCGTTAAATTTTTTAAACCTATGAACAACATATTAAAATCTATTTTTCTTTCTATTTGCGTATTTCAAGTTAGCGCACAAACAATTTTAGAAGTACCCGGGCGAGATTTGCCAGCCAAAATTGACATCCATGGTTATTCTGTTTTACCTTCTGGTCGATTAGTAAAACCAGCCGGAAAAACGCTTCGCATCAACAGTGATCCATTCGGTATGGTCATTAGTCCAGATGGGAAATGGGCCGTAACCTTGCACAATGGTGCATTTACCCGCATTGATTTAGAAAAACAAATCTCTAAACGTTTTCCTCCTTACGGCACACCTTCCAAGCTTTCACCCTACGGAAAAAGTACCTATTTGGGCGTTGTATTTTCACCCAATAGTGAATGGATTTACTTAAGTGGGGGCGATTCAGGCAATGTATTGGTCGTTGAATTATCCACAGGAAAAGTCCTAAAAACCTTTAGCCTAAATGGAAGCTTTATAGGATATGATTTTGATGATAGCTTTACTTCAGACCTAGTTCTATTGCCAGAAAAAAATGAATTGTTGGTTTTGGATCGGGCCAATTTCAGGATGGTTCGCATGAAAGCGGAGACCGGTGAAATTGTAGGTGTGGTTCCAACGGGTCGTCAACCTTTTGGTATTTCATTAAGTCCTGATCATCAATTTGCTTTTGTAGCTAATGTAGGTATGTATTCTTACCCATTGATCGAAGGTACCACCTTAGCCAATCTGCAATCACAGCACATTCCTTGGCATCCCTATGCCAACGACACGAAAGAGTCTCGTGAAGGAACTGAAATCATGGGTAAAAAGATCCCAGGGGTAGGGGATCCTAACTCGGATGAATCCATGAGTATTTTTCAGATTAATTTGTCGACAAATCAAATCACTAAAAAATACAAACCAGGCTTTTTATTAGGCGAAATGGTGGAGGAGATGGAAGTAGTGGGCGGATCTAGTCCCAACTCATTGGCTGTCAGTTCAAAATTTGCTTATGTGAGTAATGCTACTAACGATAATATTGCGGTGTTGGATTACGCGACTCGACAAATCAAATCGCATATTCCGATTAAGCTAAATGCTGTTTTAGATAAGCGAAGAGGTTATTTGCCATTTGGTTTATGCCTGAGCAAAGACGAAAAAACCTTGTATGTGACATTATTAGGTTTAAATGCCGTGGCAGTTATTGATATTCCAAGTCAAAAAACCAAAGGTTTTATACCAACGGGTTGGGGCCCAACGCGCGTTCGACTATCTGCAGATGAGAAAACGCTTTATGTGACGACTTGTCGCGGTTATGGAGCAGGACCCAATGGCGGTAAAGACTTTAAGGCACCTGAACAAGGCTCTTATGTAGGTGATATTCAATTGGGTACATTCCAAACGATTGAAATGCCGAATGAGGCACAATTAGCAGCTTATACACAAGAAGTAAAGAATAATACCTACCAAGAATATTCAAGTAAGGGGAGAGGGAACAAAATCCTGTCGTTAGACAAAAATAAGCAGGCCCAATCTCCGATTAAGCATATTGTTTACATCACGAAAGAGAATCGTACTTATGATGAGATTTTCGGTCAATTTAAAGGTGCCAATGGCGATTCAACCATTGCACGCTATGGCTTAAATCAGACAGTGGTATTGCCTGATTCTTTGAAAACAACTTACCATAATGTCAACGTGATGCCTAATCATACGCTTTTGGCTAAGCGATTTGCCATGAGTGATAATTTTTATTGTGATAGTGATGCCTCCATTCATGGACATCACTGGATGGTAGGAGTAATCCCCAATGAATGGGTAGAAGCGAACTCAAGTGTCAGTAAGTCAGCCAAAATATTCTCAAAAGCGCCGGGCAGAAGACATCCAGGTACCACTGGAAGTATTGATCCTGAGGATTATGCGGAAGCGGGTGGTTTATGGGAGGCCTTAGAGCGCAAAAATATTTCCTTTTATAATTTTGGAGAGGCTAATGAAACGGCACATAACAGAGAAGAGTGGTTTGATACCTTAACAGGAGCAGGCCATGTGGTCATGGTGCCAATGCAAAAAGCATTGTGGAAGAATACGAGTCATAATTATGCAGGTTTCAATACGGATATTCCGGATATGTTTCGTGCTGAGCAATTTGAATCAGAATTTACCAAGATGTGGCTGAAAGGAAAGAAAAAAATGCCTTCTGTGGTGACGATTCAATTACCCAATGACCATGGTGCGGACCCAAGACCAGAAGATGGATACGTAAGCAATCATTCCTTTATGGCAGATAATGATTTGGCATTAGCTAGAATGATTAGCTTCTTGTCAACGACTCCATATTGGAAAAATATGTTGGTCGTCGTTACCGAAGATGATCCACAAGGAGGAGTAGACCATGTTGATGCTCACCGAAGTGTCTTAATGATGGCTGGACCCTATGTGAAGCGTAATTATGTATCTCACAAGCATGCCAATTTTGGATCCTTATTGCGCTTGATCTATACCAATTTTGGTGTTCCAAGTGTGAACCATTATGATCAAACAGCTACCTTATTAGATGATTTTTTCACTGAAAAACCCGATTTTAGTCCCGTTGATTTTGTATTCCCAGACCGTCGAATTTTTCAGCCAGAGGTGACCATGAAAAAATACAATAAGAACATTGATTGGAAGAAAATTAAAAAGCGTGTTGAGATGGATAATGTAGAGGAAATGCGCAAGGAACATTATAAAAGCCTAGAAGACAAGTAGACTTTTTTCGCAGGATTTTGGATTTTTGTCGCAAATTTTTCCTCATCCAAGACGATTTTTTGATTTGTTAATTGCTTTTGTCTTATTTAATGGTAGTTTCGAGTCGTATAATTAACCCATTAAAAAATATTAATATGAAAAAATTACTTTTAGCTATTGCTCTTTTATCATGTGGAATATCTGCACAAGCTCAAAAATGGAATGTAGACAAATCACACTCTAAGTTAGGATTTAGTGTTGTTCACTTATCTATTTCAGATGTAGAAGGTGCATTTAAAATTACTGAAGCAACGATGACTTCAGCTAAAGATGATTTTACAGATGCAAAATTCAATATTGTTGCCGATGTAAATACTGTATTTACTGACAATGAGCGTCGTGATACGCACTTAAAAAGTCCTGATTTCTTTGATGCGGCTAAATTTCCAACATTGACATTTGCTAGCAAGTCAATCAGTAAAGTAGCTGATCGTAAATATAAAGTAGCTGGTGATTTAACCATGCACGGTGTTACTAAGCCTGTTACATTAGATTTAGTGTTAAACGGAACTACTACTAACCGTCAAGGTAAAAAAGTAGCTGGTTTTAAAGCATCAGGTGCTATCAATCGTACTGCTTGGGGTGTTGGAACTATGCCAGCAGCTATGGTTGGAGAAGATATTGAATTACGCGCAAGTGGCGAGTTTATTCAAGAGTAATTATTATTCCAAGTTCTAGTAGAAGGGCGGCCCTAGGTCGCCCTTTTTATTGTCTATTATTTTTTAATTCGGATAGCCCAAAGTAGTGCAAAACAGATAGCGCCATTGAGAATCAATTTAGCGAAACCAAAACCTCCAAATAAAGCTTGAGATTGCCATTCTAGTAAAAAGGTTATGATAGGGGAGGCTACGCAAATAATTGGAACCCATTTGTCTTTTACCTGAGTTTTGGTGAATAAACCAAAGGAGAATAGACCTAATAGCGGTCCATAGGTATATCCAGCCAAATTGAACACAGCCGAAATCAATTCTTGGTTGTTGAAAATATGAAACAAGCCAATGACCACGAAAAATAAAGCGGAGAAGCCTAAGTGAACATAATGTTTGATTTTATGTCTTTTTTGTTCTTGAAACTTCTCAATTCTTAAGAAATCAATACAAAAAGAGGTGGTTAAAGCTGTCAAAGCAGAATCAGAGCTGGCATAGGAGGCTGCAATGATCCCGAGTAAAAAGGTAACAGCCGCTAAGGTGCCAAAGTGCCCATTTAAGGCAAGCATGGGATATAAATTATCGGTCTGTGCAGGAATGGCTATGTTTTTGCTTTGCGCATAGATGTATAATAAGGCACCCAAAGAAAGGAATAAAAGGTTGATTAATAGAAGCACCCAATAAAACCAAAACATGTTTTTTTGCGCTTCTCCGATGGATTTACACGTCAAGTTTTTTTGCATCAAATCTTGATCAAGCCCAGTCATTACAATAGCAATAAAAACCCCGGCCAGGAAGTCTTTTCCAAAGAAATGGGTGTTTTTCCAATCCCATTCAAACATGTGGGAATACTTACTATCTGAAATGGTGTGAACCATATCCATGAATCCCATGTTCATTTGTTGACCTACCAAAAAGATGGTAATAAATAGTGCGATCAGTAGGAATAAGGTTTGTAAGGTATCTGTCCAGATGATTGTTTTTACTCCTCCACGGTGAGTATACAGCCAAATCAGCAAGATGGAAATAAACACTGTCAAGCCAAAAGGAACCCCAATAGGAGCGAAAATAGCGATTTGTAAGACATTAACAGCCAGATACAAACGGGCAGCGGAGCCAATGGTTCTAGATAATAAGAAAAAGGCAGAGCCGGTTTTATAGGACCAAAATCCGAATCGACTTTCTAAATATCCATAGATGGAAATTAGGTTTAGTCGATAATATAAAGGCATTAAAACGAGAGCAATGGTTAAATAACCAAATGAATGCCCTAAGATTAATTGATAATAAGTAAAAGAAGTTTTACCTACAGCTCCTGGAACAGAAATAAAAGTTAATCCAGAAATGGAAGTACCAATCATCCCAAAGGCAACTAACCACCAAGGAGATTGTCTATTGGCTGTAAAAAATGCATGTGTATCTGCACCTTTGGAAGTAATGTAGGAGATGATTAAAAGAAGGCCAAAATAGATGGCAAGAATTCCTCCGGCTAAAGTTACAGACATAGGTGTTTCAAAGGATTTTTTTTAAATTTGCTAAGAGGTCGTTTTTAAAATCGTATCAAAAATATGGAATTCTCGGAAGATAACATTTCTCGTTTTCGTATTTCTTTTCAAAACCAAGAAAAGCATCAAGAAGATGTTGAGGTGGCCTTTGACGAAGAAGTTGTAGCATCTCATCAGTTGGTGGTGTATAATGATGAGGTTAATTCCTTTGATTATGTCATTATTACCCTGATGGAGGTATGTGAGCATAGTCCAGAACAAGCAGAGCAATGTACCTTGCAAATTCATTTTAGAGGGAGATGTGGAGTTAAATCAGGAGATTTTGATGAATTAGTTAGTATGCGAAATGAAATATGTCGACGAGGTATTTCTGCTGAAATAGAGTCTTATCAATAGCTTATGGCCATGAACAATTACCCTTCTCGGATCATTGAACAAGCGGTAGAAGAAATATCGAAATTGCCGGGTATAGGTAAAAAATCAGCATTGCGCCTAGCTCTTCATTTATTGAAAAGACCTGAATCGCAATCCTTGCAATTAGCACACGCTCTAGTTCAATTACGTACAGAGACTCAGTTCTGTCCACAATGTCATATGATTTCAGATGGAGGTTTGTGTGGAATTTGTAATAGTCATAAGCGAGAAGAAAGTCTGATTTGTGTCGTGGAGGATATGCGTGATGTATTAGCCATTGAAAATACAGGTCAATTTATAGGTCTTTATCATGTTCTTGGAGGTATTATTTCTCCATTAGCCGGTATTTCTCCCAGTGATTTACAAATAGATTCTCTTATCCAACGGGTAGGTACGGGTCAAGTCACCGAAGTGATTTTAGGGCTTAGTCCAACCATGGAAGGCGATACTACCGCTTTTTATTTGACAAAAAAATTAAAAGAATTTCCTATTAAAATCTCCACCATTGCTCGTGGTATTCCCATTGGCGGTGATTTGGAATATACGGATGAAATTACCCTTGGGCGAAGTATTGTCGGCCGAGTAGTCTATGAATAAACAATTTTTCTACGCTCATGAAAAGATCACATTTTTTGCAAAAAACAGTCGGGCTTTTAGGCGCGAGTATTGTTTTACCTAGTTTCACATCTCGAGCACAAAGCTCTCTTGAAACAGCCCCATTCAGCCTGCCAGCTCTAGGATATTCATTTGATGCTTTAGAGCCGCATATCGACAAGTTGACGATGGAAATTCACCATGATCGTCATCATAAAGCTTATGTTGATAATTTAAATAAAGCTGTTACAGGAACTCCTGCTGCTTCTTTATCATTAGAGGCAATGATGGGTCAAATGAGTCAATTACCCGTAGCTGTTCGCAATAATGGAGGTGGACACTGGAATCATAGCTTTTTTTGGAAATTGATTGGACCAGCTACAGGCACTAAGCCAAGTGCAGATCTTTTGGCACAAATACAGAAAGATTTAGGTGGATTAGATGCACTAAAAAGCGAATTTGCAAAAGCTGCTACCGGTCGATTTGGTTCTGGCTGGGCTTGGTTGCTTTGGAAAGATGGGAAATTGGTCATTAGTTCAACTCCCAATCAAGATAATCCATTAATGGATGTGGCAGAAGTAAAAGGTACACCTATTTTAGCATTAGATGTTTGGGAACACGCCTATTATTTGAAATATCAAAATAAAAGAGCTGATTATATTACGGCGTTTTGGAATGTAGTCAATTGGGATTTTGTATCTCAGCAATTTTCATCAATAAAAAAATAAAACATGTTATTAGAAGAAATCCCTTCTTTGGATTTGAACGAATTTACTTCTGGCGATCCAGTTAGAAAGGCCAAATTTGTTCAGGATTTAGGTAATGCCTTTAATACGATTGGCTTCGTTGCGGTGAAAGGACATGGCCTTTCAGATGATTTTACAAAAAAATTATATCAAGAAGTTGAGCAATTTTTCCAATCACCTGATTCCTTAAAACAAGCCTATGAAGTTCCCGGTATTGCGGGACAGCGAGGATATGTAGGAAAAGGTAAGGAAACTGCTAAGGGATTTAAAGTGCCTGATTTGAAGGAGTTTTACCATGTGGGTCAGAAACATCAAGACGATGGAGATTCAGTGTGGAGTGAATATCCAGAAAATATTTTCCCCAAGGAATATCCCGATTTTGAGACATATACGGTTGGAGCTTATCAAACCTTAGAAAATGCTGGTAAATCACTTTTAAGAGCGATTGCTTTGTATTTAGAGTTACCTGAGGATTATTTTGAAGATAAAGTGAAAAATGGGAATTCCATTTTAAGAGCCATTCATTATTTCCCGATTCCTAATCCAGATGCTTTGCCAGAAGGAGCTGTTCGTGCAGCTGCCCATGGAGATATCAATTTGATTACCTTGTTGATGGGTGCATCTGCTGAAGGCTTGGAAGTTTTACGTATGGATGGAAAATGGATTCCAATTACTGCTTTGCCAGACCAAGTGGTGGTGAATGTGGGAGATATGTTGGATCGACTGACAAATCATCATTTGAAATCTACGATTCACCGTGTAGTGAATCCACCAAGAGAGAAAATGGGTACATCTCGTTATTCCATTCCTTTTTTCATGCACCCTAGATCGGAAATGGATTTAACTTGTTTGGAATCCTGTGTATCTGTAGAAAATCCTAAAATGTATACCGATATGAGCGCTGGAGAGTTTTTAACAGAGCGTTTAATTGAATTAGGTTTGAAAAAATAAGCCCATGTGGAGAAAGCCCAAACATGTCGAATTCCTTTGGGATGTGTTAGTGTTGGCTATGACTTCATTTGGTGGTGTGCAAGTACATATAGCCCTTTTCCTCAAAAAATTAGTGAAGGAGAAGGGCTATTTGACGGAAGATGAATTGTTTGAAATCCAAGCTCTTTGTTCTTTTTTACCAGGTCCCACTTCGACCCAAATGATTACAGCCATTGGCTATAAAAGGGGAGGTGCCAATTTAGCTTATGTTACGCTGATTGCATGGATTAGTCCTGCGGTTTTTGTTATGACATTAGCTGCTTTTGGGATGACTTATTTAAGAAATAGGGACATTATTCAATTTGTAACTCCAGTGGGTATTGGCTTAATTCTTCAAGCAGGATGGATTATGGCACAAAAGTTTCTGCGTGCGCCCATGTATATCCTGATATTTTTGTTCACGGTGGCCATCGGTTTGTACATCCAAAGTCCTTTTATATTTCCTGTTTTACTTTTGATAGGCGGTTTGATTTCGTCGTTGAATTTTAAAGATTTTCCGCGTCAGAATAAACATAAAATGATTATCCCCTGGGCCAATTTTCATTTATTCTGGGGCTTTTTGGTCTTTTTAGCAGTCTTGGGGCATTTTACGGATTATTATCCCATTCGAATTTTTGAGAATTTTTACCGAAATGGGAGTTTGGTTTTTGGAGGTGGACAAGTGTTAGTTCCTGTCTTATTTACTGAATTTGTTGAATTTAAGCACCTCATTCGTGAAGATGATTTCTTGACGGGGATGACCTTGTCTCAGACCTTACCAGGGCCCGTTTTTGCACTTACGTCTTATCTTGGTGTATTATTGATGAAAGATTATGGTACCCTTGGAGAACTTGCGGGTAGCGTTATTGGAGCATTAGGTATATTTTTACCGGGTACTTTCCTTATCTTTTTTGTGTATCGAATTTGGGGACAATTAAAGCAGTATCGCTTTATAAGAGCCTCTTTACCAGGAATCCAATCCGTTTCGGTTGGATTAACCATCGTGGCAGTATATGCCTTTATTCATCCGATGATTATACAAGCGAACCTGATTGGATTCGGTATCGTTGTGGTGACATTTTTGGTGGCGCAAATGACAAAGCTTCCACCCATTGCCTTGTTTGTTATCGCTTTATTAGCTGGAATAATTGTTTCTTAACGCAGTAGATTTAATAAATACTGACCATATCCACTTTTTACCAATGGTTTGGCAATCGCTTCTAATTGTTTAGCATCAATAAAACCCATACGGTAGGCTACTTCTTCAATGCAGCCAATTTTCATACCTTGACGCTCTTCGATGACTTGTACAAACTGACCAGCCTGCATCAAAGAGGCAAATGTACCTGTATCTAACCAAGCTGTTCCTCGGTTTAAAATACCCACTTTAAGCTTTCCACGTTTTAAATATTCTTTATTGACATCCGTGATTTCATATTCACCACGAGGAGAAGGAGCAATGTTTTTGGCTATTTCAACCACCTCATTGTCATAGAAATATAAACCTGGGACGGCATAATTCGACTTAGGTTGACTCGGTTTTTCTTCGATGGATAAGACATTATTGTTTGAATCAAATTCCACCACTCCGTATCGTTCAGGATCGTTGACAGAATAGGCATACACGACTCCACCATCCGGGTCATTGTTGGCTTGAAGTAGCTTACTTAAGCCAGAACCATAAAAGATGTTATCTCCTAATACTAAGGCCACCTTTTCTTTTCCAATGAATTTTTCGCCGATAACAAAAGCTTGCGCTAAGCCATTTGGTTCAGGTTGAACGGCATATTCAAAGCGACAGCCAATTTGTGAACCATCACCTAATAATTTCTCAAAGTGAGGTAAATCATGTGGCGTGGAGATAATCAATATTTCACGTATCCCTGATAACATCAAAATGGATAAGGGATAATAAATCATTGGTTTGTCGTAAACAGGCATTAATTGCTTACTTACTGCTAAAGTCAATGGATGTAGACGAGTTCCTGAACCGCCTGCTAAAATAATTCCTTTCATTTTTATCTTTCTTGATACATGTTTTGATAATACTGCTGGTAAGCTCCAGATGTGACATCTTTCAGCCATTTCTCATTGTTTAGATACCAATCTACGGTTTTTTCTAAACCTTCAGCAAATTGTAATGAGGGTTCCCAGCCTAGCTCGTTCATGATTTTATGTGCATCGATGGCATAACGTAAATCATGGCCTGCACGGTCTGTTACATAGGTAATCAATTGCTTGGATGTTCCTTCTGCACGACCTAGTTTTTGATCCATAATTTGGCATAATAAATGGACTAAATCGATGTTTTTCCATTCATTGAAACCTCCAATGTTATAAGTATCTCCAATCTTTCCTTGGTGGAATACCGTATCAATCGCGCGAGCATGATCAACTACATAAAGCCAATCCCTTACGTTTTCACCTTTTCCGTATACAGGTAAGGGTTTGTTGGTAAGGATGTTATGTATCATCAAAGGGATAAGTTTCTCTGGGAAATGGTTGGGTCCATAATTGTTGGAACAATTCGTGATGACGGTCGGCAAACCATAGGTCTCATGAAAAGCTCTTACAAAGTGGTCAGAAGAAGCTTTGGAAGCTGAATAAGGAGAACGAGGATCATAAGGAGTAGTTTCTAAAAAGAATTCCTCTGGATTGTGCAATTCACCATATACTTCATCTGTGGAAATGTGATAAAAACGCTTTCCTTCGTACTGATTAGCCCAATGCTTTTTGGCTGCTTGTAGAAGATTAACCGTTCCAATGACATTGGTTTTAACAAAAGCTAATGGATCTGAAATGGAACGATCCACATGTGATTCGGCCGCTAAGTGCAATACACCATCAAATTGATGTTCAGCAAATAAGGCATCTATATGAACGGCATCGGTGATATCCGCTTTGATGAAATGATAATTTGGCAAATGAGCGATATCTTCGTTATTGGCTAAATTACCTGCATAGGTTAAAGCATCCAAGTTATAAATTTGGTATTCAGGGTATTTCTGAACGAACAAACGTACCACATGCGATCCAATGAATCCGGCACCTCCGGTAATGACTATTTTTTTCATAAAATTATGATTTAAGAAGCTGTTCTTGCCATCTCCAAGAATCAACTAATGCTTCTTCTAAGCTTTTTTTTGTTGACCAATGTAAAATCTCTTTCGATTTATCTGTAGCTGCATAAACAGCTGTTATATCTCCTGAACGTCGAGGTTTTATTTCGTAAGGTACTTTTTTACCTGTGGTTTTTTCAAAGGCATGAATGACATCTAATACTGAACTACCTGTTCCTGTCCCAATATTAAAATAATCATAATAAGTAGCCTGAGGCTGATTTAATAAATAAGCTAATGCCTTAACATGTGCCTCAGCCAGATCACAAACATGGATATAATCCCTAATGGCCGTACCATCGGGTGTTGGATAATCATCTCCAAATACCTGCAAGGGGCCACGTAAACCAGCCACAGATTGCATTAAAAAAGGCACTAAATTAGCCGGGGGGCCAAGAGGCAACTCTCCAATTAATGCACTTTCATGTGCTCCAATAGGATTAAAATAACGTAACGAAATAGCTTTTAAATGGGCATTTTTGGCATGAACACTATCTCGGATGATTTCTTCACAAATTTGCTTGGAATTCCCATAGGGGGAAACTGCTGGTTGGACGGGGGCTGATTCCGTCACAGGTAAGCTTTCTGGTTGTCCATAAACCGTACAAGAAGAAGAAAAAACAAGGTTTTTAACACCGTATTCATTCATTTTCTCTAACAACAAGACTGTTGCAGCTACATTATTTCGGTAGTATTTTAACGGATTCTCTACAGATTCACCAACTGCCTTAGCTGCGGCAAAATGTATCACTCCATCAATGGTATACTGTTGAAATAGTTGGTCATAGACCGAAGCATCATTGACGTCACCTTCTACATAAATCACCTCATCCTTAGTGATGGTTTTTAAACGTTCAATGACATCGATGGATGAATTGGCAAAATTATCAACGATAATAGGAGTGAAGCCGTTTTCTTTTAGGACTACATAGGTATGTGAGCCTATGAAACCCGCTCCTCCAGTTATTAAAATATTCATATATTGAATTGATGCTTCAATGAGCTAGCAAATTTAGGCTTATATTCTCTTGAAAAAAAATATATCGGGTCAACAATTATTGTACGGGCTTACCATGTAAGCCGTTTGTAATTCGATACTTAGTGCTTATTTTTGATACAAATTAAAACCCTTATGAAGGAACCAGCTATCAAAGCCATGATTCAATTGCTCGACGACAGTGATTCTGAAGTCGTACAATTGGTGGAGCAACAGATTCGGACCTTAGGGCCTTCCATTATTCCTGTTTTGGAATCAGAATGGGAACAATTAAGCTTAAACCCATTTTTGCAAGAGAAAATTGAAAATTTGATTCATGATTTTCAGTTGGAATCTATGCGTAATCGACTGGCAATCTGGAAGGAAGCTGGGGGAATGGATCTCATGGAGGGAATGTGGATTGTGGCAACCTATCGCTTTCCAGACTATTCTTTTTCTCAATTAAAGACAGATTTAGACCAACTTTATTATGAAGTTTGGCCTCAAATACGAGAGAATTTGCATCCTATGGATCAAATTAAAGTGTTGAATGGGGTTATTTTTGACCAATTGAAATTTGGTGCCAACACTAAGAATTTTCATGCGGCCAATAATTCCTATATCAATGTGGTGTTGGAGAGTAGAAAAGGAAACCCGATTAGCTTATGCGTCATTTATATGTGGATCGCGCAACGATTAGGATTTCCGGTATATGGAGTCAATTTGCCTAATTTGTTTGTGTTGACATACAAGCAAAAGGGTGTGCAGTTTTATATTAATGTATTCAATAAGGGATTGATTTTCAATCGAGTAGATATTGATAACTATTTGGCGCAATTGAACTTAGCTCCCAATGAAATCTACTATAATCCATGTTCGAACTTAGAAATCATTCGTCGAGTGCTTCGGAATTTAATCATGGCTTACGATAAGGCAGGAGATGAGGAGCACAAAAATGAATTGAGCCAAATAATCGATTCATTGGATTAAATTCGAAGTGCTAAACTAATCCAGAAGTTGGGGAATTCTTCCTGCCAAAGCTCAAAGTCAACTCTTTCTTGAGCTAGCTGGACAAATCCTTTTTCTATTGGACCTATTAAATTAAAACCGATTTCTTTCCTAAAATCTAGACCAGCTTGATGCTGCGCTTTGTAAATAGCTTCTTTAACAGTCCAAGCAGATAAGAGTTTGATATCATCATTTTGAGACCAAGCTAATTCACTTTGGGATAGAAAGCGAGCAGCCACTTTCTGTATGTTTCTATCTTTTTTTTCAAGGTCCAGGCCAATGCTATTTTTATAACTTAACGCTGCAGCCACATAAGGAAACGAATGACTGATGCTGATTTGCCAGTCGGAATCACTTAAATAAGGTCTATTAGTACTTGATTTCAATAATTCGATTTCATGACCTACTTGGGATTGAACAATTTGCCACAAGCAATATCGTGCCGCCAAAGACTCTAATCTCTTGGTTTCATGTGCTTGATTGGGAGGAAGTGTCATTTTCCAAGAATCAGGAATTTGGGCAAAAAAGGCCTCATTTTCTGTAATTTCCCAAATCATACAAGAGGTTCCCGTAAAGTTTAATTCTTGAATAGGTAAAATTTGAGGCATGTATGAACGTATTTGCTGGTAAAATTACCATTTTTGTGTTCAAATTTTGACATCATGCAAATTGAACGGATAGATACCTTTTCAGGGCATCGTGGACCGATTTATTCTTTAGCATCTGGGGAACAAGCGCATGAATTTTATTCAGCAGGCTCAGATGGATGGGTAGTTCAGTGGAATTTACAAAAGCCAGATTTGGGCAAAGTTGTAGCTCAGATAAACGGGTCTGTGTACGCGATGAAGCAGGACGATCAAGGCGTATTATGGGTGGGTCAAAATTTTGAAGGAATTCATGGAATTCAATTATCCAATCAGGAACGTATTTTTTCAATTGCATTAGGAGCAAATTCCATCTTTGATATCTTATTTAATCAAAATCAAGTTTGGGTGGCCCATCAAGATGGATTGATTAGTGTGGTAGATAGCGTTTCGAAGCAAATTATCAAACATATCAAGGCAAGTGATAAGAGTGTTAGAACCTTACGCTTATTACCTCAAGGCCGTATAGCTGCAGCGTACAGTGATGGGTATATCCGTATTTTTAATTCAAAATTTGAACTGGAATATGCTTGGAAAGCCCATGAAGGAAGTGTTTTTGGCATACAATATTGGGAAAAGGAAGAAGTGATCATTTCGGTAGGAAAGGATGCCCGAATTAAGAAATGGAAATTAAGTACTATTCATTCCGCTCAATTCTTACCAGAATCAGAGGTGATTGCGCACATGTATTCCATTCACGATTTAGTCTTTCATCCGCAAAAGCATTTATTTGCTAGCGCCAGCATGGATAAGACCATCAAAATATGGGATGCAACAGATTTGACTTTGTTAAAAGTGATTGATGCAGCACGATATGGAGGGCATAAAAATTCGGTTAATAAATTAATTTGGACTTCATTCGATGATCAGTTAGTCTCAGCATCGGACGATAAAAATATCTCTGTTTGGAAGATTCATTAATTTTTTTTCTATTTTAGCAGATTATGAAGCATATATACGAACTACCTGAAGCAGCTTTTTCTAAATCCTTTCGTGGATACGATGTTTCTGATGTGAATGATTATTTATTCCGAATTGAAGAGTATCATCAGTCGGTCCAACAAACACAAGATCGCTTGGAAGCCAAGATTGCAGATCTAGAAAAAGAGCTCAATCGTTTAAGAGAAGCCGAATCTTCCATGTTGAAAGCCGTTCAAATGGCTGAGGAAGCTCAATTGAATTGGAAAATAAAAGCAGAAAAAGATGCTGAACTAGCTTTGCAGAAGGCGGAAAAGCAAACAAGTAATCTAATTGAACAGGCGGAGAAAGAGGCTGCCAAAATCAAATTGATGGCAGAAGGAGAATCTAAGCAGATTTTATTACAGACAAATCAAACGATTAAGGAGCAGGAACGTGTTTTGCGAGGACTTCAAGAAGCTCAAAAAGAGGTTGCAGAACAATTGATGGGCATTTCAGAAAAAACATTGCAACAAATCAAAACTTGGTCTGTTTCTAATGATTCCCTACTTACTGTCAATTCGGAAATAGAAAATAGTCAAGTACTTGATAGTAAAACGGTAATTCCCAAAGCCCCAAGAGCTCCCAAACAGGTAAAAAAAGCTAAAAAGACTTCGGTGAAAGCTAAACCCAAAGGAAAAGTTGGCCGTCCCAAGTCAAAATCATCTTCCAATGCTGAACAAAAAATACCAGCCAAAAGGGGAAGAAAACCTAAGGCTATCATCTTAGCTGAGCCAGTAAAAAAAGCTACATCGCAAAGAGCTAAAAAAATACCAGTTAGAAAGAATAAAGGAATAGATCCTACCCAATTAAGTCCTGATGATAGTCTTCCAACATTGAACAAGGTATTGGAAGCTTATGCTAAATCTTCTGGGCCACAAGGGAAGATTGGAGAGATAAATTAGTATGGACTTTTACCAAGTTTCCTGGCAAGGATTACGTTTTTATGCCTATCATGGTTTCTTCCCGGAAGAAAGAATATTAGGTAATTGGTATGAATTGAATATTACAATTAGCTTACTTTCTCTTGAGGAGTTTCAAGATAATTTAGAACAAACGTTGGATTACAGTCAAGTTTACCAAATTTGTCAAACTATCATGAAAGAGCCAGTTGATTTATTGGAAACATTGGTTGAAAAAATGGGGAGTTCCATTTTTCATCGTTGGCCACATATCAAAGGAATAGAGTTAAGCCTAAGTAAAATCAATCCACCATTAGGACAAAGTCAAGGAAATTCCTGTATTCAATGGCATAAAACATTTGAATAACAGGCTGGTTTATAGATAGTAGAAACAAAACGTCAAACGGAATGCGTCATCAAGTAACAATCAAAGATATTGCTAAGCAGTTGAATGTTTCTGTGGCCACTGTTTCACGCGCCCTTCGTGATTTACCTGATATTCATCCAGATACGAAGAAATTAGTTTTGGATCTGGCCAAAGAATGGGACTACCAGCCTAATTTGTTGGCTACAAGCTTAGTGAAAAGTAAAACCAAGACATTGGGTTTAATTGTGCCTGATTTAGGGTATTACTTTTTTTCTACCGTCATCAAACACATTGAAGAAGCAGCAGTTAAAGCTGGATACAGTTTGCTGATTACGCAGACGCAGGAGTCTTATGAACGTGAATTGACCAATATTCAAAATTTGTCGAGAGGTCAAGTGGATGGAATCATTATTTCACTTTCTCGTGAAACCAGTAATTTTGAACATTTGACTCGTTTACAGAGGAGAGGAATACCTTTGGTATTTTTTGATCGTAATTGTGAGGATATTGAAGCTTCAAAAGTCATGGTGGATAATGAACAATCAGCCTATGAAGCAGTTAAGCATTTAATTGAAAATGGATGTAAGCGGATTGCATTTTTGGCAGGTCCAAAGAACGTTTCTGTTAGTAATCAAAGGCGATTGGGTTACATACATGCTTTAGAGGAAGCTGGTTTATCAGTAGATCCTAGTTTGATCATACATTCTGACTATTATCAAGATACTGCTCGATCTCAGACTCATTTGCTCATGCAATGCGACAATCGACCTGATGGGATATTAGTGGTTTCTGATCGCTTGGCCTTAGGTGTATTGACAGCATTGAAAGAGCTTAAAATAAGTGTTCCCCAAGATGTTAAGATTGTTAGTTTTAACAATGAGCCAATATGTCAAGTGATTTCTCCGACAATAACCTCTGTTTCACAGCCCTTAGATGATATTGGTCGGATTTCAGTGGAATTGCTTTTGGCTCAAATAGAGCATAAGACAGGGGAATCTATTCCTAGAATAGAAGTATTGAAGACAAATTTGGTCGTGAGAGAGTCCTCAACCAAACTGAATTAATGCGTTAATTTAAGGGTGAATCTTTTACCTTGATAATGGTATTCCAAAATGTATTGACCACTGGGGATTCCATCCATGATATGCTGGTCTACTACACCTTCTTTTTGGATTGATTTCCAAGGCCTTCCCAACAAATCGAATATTTGCAATGAATCAAAAGGTTGAGATATTAACTCTTCCCAATTCGTGGTACCTAATGGAGGATTAACGGTAATTTCATATTGATCTTGCAAACATTTTTGACTGTCGGTAACCGTATAAGTGCTTGATTTTAAAGGCCTTAAATTTATTTTTTCGGATTTGTCGCCGGTTGACCAATTATAAGAATTGGCAGGTGCAGGCCAGGAGGCTTTAAGTTCGATGGCATCGTAGGCATTGATGGTTTGCTTAATGACTTTGTTGACTTCTTTAAAAATGGTAAACTGATCGATCACGGCACCATCTTCATCAATGAATTTGGCATCTAAACGATTATTTTCAATGTCAACGGCCATGGATCCACCTCGCTTATCCAGAGAGAATTCCATTACTGGATGTGGCCAGTTGAAACGATGTGCGGCAGTTTGTCCTCCGCATCCATTGACTACATAGGTGGTACCTTTTTTACTTGGATCTGAGTTATTCATGACATAGGCGCAGGATTTATCTGTACCGTCATATCTTCCAGATGAATTAAATGGCCAGTTTTTTTCCGGAGAAAACTCACTAGACAGGCCATATTGACCCTTTAGCGGTCTAGATCTTTCATAAACATGGCTATGGCCAGACATTACCAAATCAACCCCGTATTCGTCAAATACGCGTGTTAAATAATCCCTAAGCTTGATGATTTCACCACTGACATCGGAGTCATAAGTACCTTTTGTATATACTGGATAATGAAAATACACCACTTTCCAGTCTTGCTTGGTGGCTTTTAAATCTTCCTTTAACCAATTTAATTGGATATTATTGACTTGATCAAATATGCGAAAATTGTCTTTTCCCCAGGCATATGAATCTAAGCAAACGAAATGTGCGTTCCCATAATCGTAAGAATAATAGGCTTCGGAAGTAGAGGGAATACCACCTAATTCACCTTTGCTGGGTAAGGTGAAATTTTGAAAATAAGCCATATTAGGCTCATCTTGTTGATACGGGAAAGGCTGATTATCATAATCATGATTACCTACAGATGGGAATAAGGCGCTTTGACGTAATAAACGACCCGTATGATAAGGGGTGAAAAATTCATCTTGCCAACAAGCATCACTTCCACCGCAATATACATTATCTCCTAAGCTCAGGAAAATATTGGTATAATTGTTTTTCTGGTAGTTTAAATAGGCATTGTATACCTTTTTTTGAGTATCGCCTGCAGCCATGTCGCCCACTGAAAAAATGGAAATTTTTTCTTTAGAACCAATACTTGGAGCTGTTTTGAAAAAGTATGAGGAGTCTCCCACAATTTCTTTATCTCCCAAATGAACTCGGTAATAATATTTAGTACTAGGTAGTAAGGAGTTTAAGGGAAGACTATGTTCGGTTTGAGCGCTGGTGCTTTTTATGCTTGGACTGAAACTTTTACCATCCGTACTTAAGCTGATTTCAGAGGTGATGGCTTGATCTGTACGGTAACGAATTAGAACGGAAGTAGATTGAGCTAATTGAATATAAGGGTATCGAATAATTTTTTGTGCTGAGGAAAATGTAGAAGTGCATAAAATCAATAACAGGGAAATGAATCCGATACTGGAATAGTATGCTGAAATGATTGATTTTCTTAGGTTCATAATTTTTGGTATCGAGTAAAGATAAACAAAAGCCCAAATTTTGTATTCAATCTGTGTCTTAGAGCGAGTGATTTTTTGAATAGCCCATTGCTCTTAGTCATAAAACAATCAAACTATTTAGATTGAATATAAATAATTTCAAATCTACGAAAGAATGTGCGATATACCTAGGTGCTTTGGATTTGAGAACCGATTAGGTAGCACTCAACTTTTGGATAAACTAAATGAAAGAAATTTGAAATAATTAGGGTAGGATTAGTAGCTTCATTCACAGGTGTTTATAGGAAATTTTAAATAGGAGAGGGGAAAAAAGGAGGAAAAAGGGAAGAAAATTTGGTGAAAATAATACCTAGTTCATGTTGGAAATAGACCTAAAAATGAAGGTGGGAAATGAGTCCTAAAATGCTATTTTTTTAGGTGGGAAAAATTGACAATTTATTGTGATTTATCTTGGAAAAATAGGCATAATTAATGATATTTGTAGCTATTGGAAATCTCTGTAATTCAATCATTTTTTGAGTTGATTCTTGGAGGTTGTTCAACGCATCAAACCATAATTTATGTCAGTATCTACAAATATTATCCCTATCAACATCGAAGATGAAATGAAAGGGGCGTACATTGATTATTCAATGTCAGTAATAGTGTCTCGTGCATTACCCGATGTTCGAGATGGATTGAAGCCGGTTCACCGGAGGGTGTTGTTTGGAATGGAGGAGTTGGGAGTTAGTTATAATAAGTCATACAAGAAATCTGCTCGTATTGTCGGGGAGGTATTAGGTAAGTATCACCCGCATGGTGACTCATCTGTGTATGATACGATGGTGCGTATGGCTCAGGACTGGTCTTTACGTTATCCTTTAGTAGATGGTCAAGGTAACTTTGGTTCGGTAGATGGGGATTCTCCAGCAGCGATGCGTTATACCGAGGCAAGATTGAAGCGAATTGCCGACGAAATGTTGTCGGATTTAAATAAAGAAACCGTTGATTTTCAGCCCAATTTTGATGATTCATTAGAAGAGCCAACCGTATTGCCGGCTAAGATTCCTAATTTATTATTAAATGGTACTTCGGGAATTGCTGTGGGTATGGCTACTAACATGGCTCCACATAATTTATCGGAGGTAGTAGACGGTATTTCGGCTTATATTGATAACCGTGATATTACAATCATGGAGTTGATGCAATATATTAAGGCACCCGATTTTCCAACAGGTGGTACTATATATGGTGTTCAGGGGATCAAAAATGCTTTTGAGACGGGTCGTGGACGTATTGTTGTTCGTGGAAATGCGACATTTGACACCTCGAAGACAGGTAAGGAGCAAATCATTGTTTCTGAGATTCCTTACATGGTAAACAAAGCGTCATTAATCAAGCAATGTGCTGATTTAGTGAACGACAAAAAGATTGAGGGAATATCTGAAATCAGAGATGAGTCTGATCGTCAAGGAATGCGCATCGTATTTGATTTGAAGCGTGATGCGGTTGCTAATGTTGTATTGAATAATTTATACAAGCATACAGCACTTCAATCTTCTTTCAGTGTCAATAACGTAGCCTTAGTAAAAGGACGCCCTATGATGCTTAATTTGAAGGATTTGATCCATCATTTTGTTGAGCATAGAAATGAAATTATTGTTCGTCGTACTAAATACGATTTACGTGAAGCTCGCAAAAGAGCCCATATTTTAGAAGGTTTTATCATTGCATTAGATAATTTAGATGCAGTAATTAAATTGATTCGTGAGTCCAAAGATCCGAACTCAGCACAAGAAGGCTTGATGTCGACTTTCAACTTATCTGATTTGCAATCGAAAGCTATATTGGAGATGCGTTTACAGCGTCTTACCGGTATGGAGCGTGAGAAAATCATGAATGAGTATGCCGAGATCATGAAGTTAATCGAGGATTTGGAAGATATTTTGGCAAAACCTGATCGTCAGTTACAGATTATCAAAGATGAATTGACTGAAATGAAAACACGTTATGGTGATGAGCGTAGAACGCAAATCAACATGACAGATGATGAATTCTCAGTGGAAGACATGATTGCAGATGAGGAGATGTTGATTACTGTATCTGCACAAGGTTACATCAAGCGTACGCCTATCACCGAATATCGTGCTCAAACAAGGGGAGGAGTTGGTTCTCGAGCAGTAGCGACAAAAGACGATGATTATACTGAGCATTTATTTACAGCAACGATGCACAATTGGTTGTTGTTCTTTACCGAACGAGGTAAATGCTTCTGGTTAAGAGTTTACGCCGTTCCTGAGGGTTCTAAAGTTTCCAAAGGAAGACCTATTCAAAACTTGATGAACATTGAGAATGGAGATAGTATTCGTGCTGTTATCAATGTGAAATCGATTACTGATCCAGATTATATTGACAATAACTTCATTGTTATGTGTACGGAAGACGGTACGATTAAGAAAACAAGTTTAGAAGCGTACTCTCGTCCTCGTCAAAATGGTATTATTGCCATTACGATTCGTGAAGGGGATCGTTTATTAGATGTAGCTTTAACTAACGGAAATAATCAAATCGTCATTGCTACTAATACTGGTCGTTCTGTTCGTTTTGAAGAGACACGTGTTCGTCCAATGGGGCGTTCGGCTGCTGGTGTGAAAGGTATTTGGATAGATGAGGATATTGCTACGGAGAAAGTAGTTGGTATGGTTTGTGTATCTGATCCAGAAGTACAACAGTTGTTAGTTGTATCTGAAAAGGGATTTGGTAAGCGCTCGGAAGTAGAAGATTACCGCTTGACTAATCGTGGAGGAAAAGGTGTTAAAGCTTTGAATATCACTGAAAAGACAGGTAATTTAGTTGCGATCAAAGAAGTGAATGATAATAATGATTTGATGATCATTACAAAAGCGGGAATTTTGATTCGTACTAGTGTAGCTGAGTTGCGTGTCATGGGTAGAAATACCCAGGGGGTTAAGTTGATTCGTTTGAAAAACGAATCAGATGAAATTTCATCAGTGACTAAAATCGACAAAGAGCCTGAAATAGAAGAGGTTGAAGTGCTTGATGGAATTGCGACCGTTGTGGAGGATACTATCATAAGTGATTCCTCAGAAGCGGGTAAAGAAGGGGAGGAATTAGGAGCAGAAGATGAAACTTTAACAGAAGAATAATAATTTTATCGGCCTGAGATTAAATTCAGGCTTTTTTTTAATTTAATCAAACACATGAAAAAACTAGTTTTAACCCTGTTTACTGTGGCTATGGCCATGGGCTCGACCTTCGCTCAAGCGGATAAGGCTTTGGTAGAGGCTCAGAAAAAATCGATCTTGGAGTCTGTAAAGAAATCAGATGAAGAGGCAAAAAAAGCGCCTACGAAGGCCAAATCATGGTTAAATAGAGCTTTAGCTTATGTTGACGTAGCGTCTTTTCCTGATTCTACTTTTGCATTGACGGATGCAGATGCAGCTTTTAAAGCCATTGAATACATCAATGAAGCGGTTAAGTTGGATACCAAAGATGGTAAAAAAGGTTCGATTGCTAAAGAAGCAGAGAAATTGATTGAAGACAAGAAAATTTATACGGCTTTGATGAACATGGGTGTTATCAAGTATCAAGGAAAAGATTACAAAAATTCCTTGAAATACATGTCTAAAGCTTCTGAGTTAACTCCTAAAGATACAACTTCAGCTATGTATACTGGGGTGGTTGCTCAGTTATCTCAAAACGATGACGTGGCTTTGACAGCTTACGAGCGTTATATGACAATAGGAGGGAAGGACGTGGCCATTATTTATGGTTTGTCTCAAATCTATAAAACTAAGAAGCAAGAAGATAAGGCTTTGGCTTTATTAGACCAAGGAATTGCTCTTTATCCAGCTAGTAAGGATTTGAAAAATGAGAAATTCAATATGTTGATTTCTTTCAATCGAATCGATCAAGCTATTGATCAATTGAAAAAAACGATAGCTGCAGATCCAAAGGATGCTATGTCTTTACTAAACATTGGTTTATTGTATGAAAACAAAATCAATGGATTGAATGATGAAGCTCGTAAAATTTCTGATAAAACAGTTAAGGTAGAAGAAGCTAAACGTAAAATAGCGGCTCAGAAAGAGCAAGTAGCAGCATTCGCGGAAGAGATTACGCGCAATAAGGCTAAATTAAAAACTGCTCAACCAAAGCAAAAAGCAGCTATTACTGCTCAAATTGCTCAATTAGATGGAACAGTTAAAGAGCAGAACGCAAAACTAGAAGAGTTGAAAGGGGAGTTGAGTAAGGTAGAATCAGAAGTAGGGGATGCAGCTCAAAATGCAGCTAAATTAGCTGACTTGAATGCTAAAATGGATGCTTTGAAGTCAGAAGTTCCTGGCTTTTATACTAAGGCTTTAGCTATTGATGCCAATTATTATGATGCATTATATCAAATGGGAGCTTTCCGTTTCAATGAAGCATCTGAAATCAAGAAGAAAGTGAATGCCATGGATATGGAAACATATAAAAAGGAAGGTAAAAACGTAGAAGCTCAAATTTCAGCTAAATACAATGAAGCATTACCATTCTTTGAAAAGGCTTATGCTGCTAAAAAAGACGAGGATTTGAAAGAAATCTTAAAGCAAGTTTACCGAGAACTTAAGATGGAAAGCAAATTGGCAGAGTTGAAATAATCTGACTTTCATTAAATTTTAGCCCATCAGCCGAGGATTTAAATCCTCGGCTGATTTGTTTACTAGAAAAAGCCCAATCTTAAGATTGGGCTTTTTGTTTATAGAGATGAATTATAAGCAAAGCAAATTAGCAGAATCTGATTAAAACAGGTTATCCGAGGATTTAAATCCTCGGATGTTGGTCTAAACGCCACAGCCTTGGATTTAAATCCAAGGCTGTGGCGTCATAATACATGATACAAAATAATGATTGTGGGGGATTGAATTTAATGAATCGATTATAGCATTTACCTTAATACACAATCTATTTAACATAATATATATTATATAACAAATATAATAATGATTACAAATCACGAAAATCTATAACTTATAATCTATAATTTATAATTTCCTCTCACGGTTTTGTCTGAGGTAAAGCCATGGTAAACTCTGTCCATTCGTTGGGATTAGATTGAACCTGAATTGTTCCGTTATGCAAATGAATAATACGTTCTACTAAAGATAGTCCGATACCATAGCCTTTAGATGAGGCGGTATTTTCACCACGGAAAAATGGTTGAAAAATAAATGGTAGATCTGTTTTAGGAATACCTTTTCCTTCGTTTTTCACGCGAATATTGATGGTGTTATGGTAAACGCGCAATCCCACAAAGGCACAATGTTTAGGACTGAATTTACAGGCATTTTCCATCAAGTTTTTAATCGCTGTTAGAATCAGTTTCTCATCACCCCGAATCATCAATTCTTCTTCATCATCAGGCATAAATGATGTATCAATGCTAACTTTATAATGGCTATTGAGCTTTTGAGTTAAGCTTCTAGCTTCCCAGATAATTTCATCAATTCGAATTAATTGAAAACCTGCTTGATAGTCTGAAACGCTAATTTTGTTTAATTCTAATAATGATTCAGTGATAGCTGCCAGTTCTTGAGTATCTTCTAATACAGAAGCTATGGTCTCTTTATAATCTTCTGCGGCGCGTTCCTTTAGTAGACTAACTTCCAATTGAGAGGAAATCTTTGTTAATGGGTTTTTTAGTTCATGGGACACATTCGCAATGAATGTTTTTTGCAGTTTAAAAGCATTCTCGATGCGTTCTAATAGACGATTGATAGTGGATACCATCTTCCCTATTTCGTCCTCAGAATCAGAGGATTCCAGCCTCTCTTCCAATCTTTTGGGAGAAAGATGATCAACTTGTTTGATGACTTCAGAAATGGGATTGACAGCTCTACCAGCAAAAAACCAGCCTGATATCACCACAATGAACACAAATAAGAGAAATAAGGCTATCAATATGTTTTTTAAATCCTTCGCATTTTCAGCGGAATATTGATCAACAGCACCCGCAAAAACCACAATTCGGCCCTCTGGAGTGGCAAATACAGTTCCAAGAATTTCAATATCTTCATGCGCAAATCGTACTTCTTTTTTGCGACGCACTTCCTTTACTCGGTTAACATCTATATGAAACGAAATGGTATCATTCGAACGGTAAATACGTTCATTGCAGGTATCATAAGCCATGATATTTTCCCGGAAGAGAATGTCCCGGTTAGCTCGGTCAATGATACGTAATAGCTTAGAATCCACTTGGTTGACATTGACCAGGAGCTCTGCTGCTGTATTAGCCTTTTGCCTTAGTCGAGAATAGAAATTCTCCTTATAATTTTGCTGCGAGAAAACATAGATAATTAGATAGGATACGAATAATATCGCAGACACCAAATAGGTAAATTGATATGTCAATCTGGAACGTATCTGCATGTTTTCTTATTCTTGTCGGAGGATATAACCCATACCAAACTGCGTATGTATCAATTTACTAGGGAAGTTTTTATCCACTTTTTTACGTAAATAATTGACATATACCTCAATGAGGTTTGACGAATTTTCGTCTTCAACCTCCCAAATATTTTCAGCGATTTCAGCTTTGGAAATTACTTTTTCTTGGTTTTTTAGGAAGTATTCCAATAATTGAAACTCTTTAGCTGTTAAATTGATCTTTTGCCCTGAACGTGTGACTAATTTACTAGTAAGGTCAAGTTCTAAATCAGCAAATTTAAGGACTTGAGAATCTACAAGAGTTTGATTAGAACGCTTGATAAGAGCCTTTACACGCGCCATAAATTCTTTGAAATCAAAGGGTTTAGCTAAATAATCATCAGCTCCAGCTTCAAATCCTATCAATTTATCGTCTGTTGTGCTTAATGCAGTCAACATTAATATGGGTGTTTGAATACCTAAGCTTCTCAGTTCTTTACAAAGTTCTATTCCATTGATTCCTGGAATGATGATGTCAGAAACGATCAGTTGATAAGTATTTCTGGTAGCTAATTGCTTGCCCATAAGACCATCGTAAGCCACTTCTACCTCATAGTTATTCTCTTCCAAACCTCTTTTTAAGGATTGCACTGTTTTAGGTTCATCTTCTATGAGTAAGATTCGTATCATCCAATGATGTCTTTAAGATTAGCTGGGGAGTAAGCGATTGATTTTAATACTTTATTGTCCGATTTACGGTAAACTTTCCATAAACCATGTTCTTCCTTGATTTCCGCTTCGGTGCCATCTTTTAAGAAGTAATATTCCACCGTTTTTTCAGCTTCTTCTAGGCTTTTACAGGCCTTGGACATATTAGAACGCTGAACTTCATTAAACAAATCGACAAATTTTTCTCCCAAACCAAATTCCAAAACAGCTCCCGATAGAACATATTGTAAATCACATAAAGCATCAGCTATTTCTATCAAGTCATGGTCTTTGATAGCTTGTTGTAATTCTTCTAATTCTTCTGCCAATAAACTCACCCGTAGTTTGCAACGATCTTCAGATGGAATACACGGTTGAGCTAAAATAGGAGCTCCAAATGTTTCATGAAATAAGGCAACTTGATTTAAGGAATCGATTTTTTTCATAAGGAATATCTAATAGATTAAAATTAGTCAATTAATTGAATAAAGTAAATCCCTAAAATGGATGCTTTATCCACATTTTACGGTGATAATTTTCGGTACAATTTGAAATGACGGAATTATCAAGCTGAATTTGTTTCCTTTTGTACACATTTCCACGACTTATCCACAGCTCCTTGTGGATAAGTAAAGTCAAATTAGTTTAAATCGAACAGATTTATAAAAAATAAGGGAATATATAGGGCTAACTCAAAGGTCTCAAAATACAATTGTGCACGAATGTGGATAAGTCGTGGATAAGTCAATCAGAATGTTACTAATTGTTAATTCGTAACAATATATAGAACAACAGGAATGTTAGAACACCAGGAAATATAAATTATTGTTTTTTATCATTCGCTAGGTTTACTTTCTGTAAAAGATCCATCAGTATAAAAGATGATAACTCGTTCAATCCTTTTAGTCAAATGAGTACTTGAAGCGGCTTGATTAGCAACAGCCATCGAGGAATTGCCTGAACTAGGGCTGATTTTAGCGCTTTCTCGGTTCCGCCTGAGATTTGATTGTACGATAGTTGGCTCAGCTAAAGAATTTTTATCCGATTCTGAAGGGCTTGCCTCTGGAGCATCAAAAAGAGAAGGATTGGAATTAGTCACCTCTATTTTAGAAGTGGGAGATGAATTTAAGGAGAGTAGTCGATCATCAAATAATAATTCCTCTGCGGTTAGCTCTGGAAAAGCTTTAAGGATTTTCTGAACAACATCCAAGCTAGGCTTATTTCTGCCCGACAAGATATGGGATACACTACTTCGTGGTATTCCTATCTTGTCAGCAAATTGAGAAGAACTGATTTGTTTTCTCTGAATTAACAATTCTATCTTTTGACTTAAATTCATCTTTGTAAATATTCATTACGAGTTACAAAGTTAAATTTATAATAGACAAAAGCAAAATTTATTTATATTACAAATGTTTATGATTTGATTATACAATTGTCACCAAGTGTAATTAATTTACTTTTGTATAAGCCACCTACAGCCTTCTTGAAATCCTTTTTTGACATACCTAATTGCTCATAGATTTCTTCCGCAGGGCTTTTATCGTGTAGGTTTAATGTACCACCATGTAGTTCAATAGCTTCCATAATCTTTTCCCTTTGTGAATCCATACGTTGAATGCCTACGGGTTCAATACGTAAATCAAGTTTACCATCTTCACGTATGTTATCAATGTAAACATCTAATAATTGCCCGAGTTTAACATTTGTAAATATTTCATTTTTGAATAATTGACCAAGTTTACAATTGTTTACTAAACATTTGATTCCTAAGTTGGTGTATTCAAATGGTAATGCTTGTACTTTCTGACCAATTGTAAATTCTTCCACTTCGTCTAATAGGGATAAGAACTTATCAATTCTAGCTGATGCCACAATCCGATCAGTTTGAGGATCTAGGTAGACATATACTAAATATGACTTTCCTACAGACATCTTTTCCCATTGTTGACCAAAAGGAACTAATAGATCTTTCATTAGACCCCATTCAAGGAAAACACCTATTGGGGTAACTTGCTTAACTTCTAGGAAGGCAAACTGATTAATCGTGGCCAGCGGTTTTAGCGTAGTCGCTATGATTCGATCTTCTGAGTCTCGGTAGATGAATACATCGATGAATCCATCTATTTCATAACTTTCTGGTACATACTGAAGAGGAAGAAGTATTTCATCTTCATATCCATCTAAATACAATCCGAAGGGGACTTCTTTGACGATTCTTAATCGATTATATTCCCCAATTTTTAATTCATTTTCCATAAAAAAACCCGGTGTTTAGCCGGGTGTAAAGGTATTCAATTTTCTGACGTTAAACGACTACGTTGTTTTCACGTAAGGCTTGATTCAAAGAAGTCTTCAAATCAGTGCTTTCTTTTCTTTTACCAATGATTAGGGCACATGGAACTCCGTAAGTACCAGCTGCAAAAGTCTTTTGAATGCTACCTGGAATAACTACTGAGTTTTCAGGAACGTATCCAATGTATTCAACCGGTTCAGGACCACTAACATCAATAATCTTAGAACTACCAGTAATAGTAACTCCAGCACCTAATACGGCTTTTTTTCCAATATGAGCGCCTTCTACTACAATGCAGCGGGAACCTATGAATGCACCATCTTCAATGATTACTGGAGCTGCTTGTGGCGGTTCTAATACTCCACCAATACCAACGCCACCACTTAAATGGACATGCTTACCAATTTGAGCGCAGCTTCCTACAGTAGCCCATGTATCAACCATGGTTCCTTCGTCTACATATGCACCAATATTGACATATGAGGGCATTAGAATAGTTCCTTTAGCTAGATAGGCACCATATCGGGCAACAGCAGGGGGAACAACTCGAACTCCTAATTCTTTGTAATTCGATTTTAAACGCATTTTATCGTGGTATTCAAAGATACCCACTTCACTTACGGACATTTGACGAATAGGGAAATACATCACAATGGCTTTCTTTACCCATTCATTCACTTGCCAGCTTCCATCTGCTAATGGCTCAGCTGTACGTAAGATTCCTTTGTCGACTTTTTCTACTACTTCTTCAATGGCTTGAACCACTTCCGGGTTTTGACGCAAGGATGTATCGTCCCAAGCAGATTGAATGATATTTTCTAATGAATTCATATAATATGTATGCAAAATTTGATACTACAAAGAACGGAGAAAATGCCTGCATAATCAATATGACAAAGGAATTATCTATTGGAATATTGAAAAGCACTAGCTAATAGCTATAAAAACCTAGTAAAATTTAACTTCAACTTTAATAAGTTAAGTTATTGATTATCAAGTAGTTGATAATTTGTTCAAAATTTAATTTGGTGAAAAATATGCTAGAATTTAGCTAAAAAGACAAGTGACATTCTGTCACGCCCCTACCCTTTTGATAATGCTGGGTAATTGGCTTATGTAAATATGCAAAAAAAGCTTGAATAAAAAACGTATCCAGTTATTTTTTTACTAAAAATATATTATTTAGCCTAATGGGTAAATAATTATGTGTTTGTTTACTTTTGTGTAAAGTGCCTTCTGGGCGATTAAACATATATTTATCGTTCAATTTTTGAGAATTGAGGAAAAAAGGGTATTTTTGATTTTAATCTGAAATCAAATTATTTGTATCAATGAAAAAAATTAAAGTAGCTATTAATGGATTTGGTCGTATTGGTCGACTTACTTTTCGTAGATTATTAGAAAAGGAAAATGTCGAAGTTGTTGCGATCAATGATTTAACAGACAATGCCACTCTGGCTCATTTGTTGAAGTATGATTCTGTTCACGGTCGTTTTAATGGAACTGTGACTTCTGATGCTGATTCTATTACTGTTAATGGAAAATCAATCAAGGCATTAGCTGAGCGTGATCCGAAATTATTACCATGGGGTGCTTTAGGAATTGATGTAGTTCTAGAATCTACAGGTCGTTTCGTTGATGAAGCTGGTGCTGGACAGCACTTAACTGCTGGTGCACGTAAAGTAATTATCTCTGCTCCTGCTAAAGGAAATGTTCCAACTGTTGTATTAGGTGTAAATGAAGATACATTAACGGATGAAATGACTATTATTTCAAATGCTTCATGTACTACGAACTGTTTAGCTCCAATGGCTAAAGTGTTAGACGATGCATTTGGTTTAGAAAAAGGATATATGTCAACTATCCACGCTTATACAGCTGATCAAAACTTACAAGATGCTCCACATGCTGACTTACGTCGTGCTCGTGCTGCAGCTTATTCTATTATCCCTACATCTACAGGTGCTGCTAAAGCAGTTGGTTTAGTATTACCACACTTGAAAGGTTTATTGGATGGTTCATCTATGCGTGTTCCTACTCCAGATGGTTCAGTTACTGAATTTACAGCCATTTTGAAAAAAGAAGTTAGTGCAGATGAAATTAATGCAGCCGTTAAGAAAGCAGCAGAAGGTCCAATGAAAGGAATCTTGGAATATAATACAGACGAAATCGTTTCTATCGATATTATTGGAAACTCTCACTCTTGTATTTTCGATTCTAAATTGACTTCAACTATGGGAACTTTGGTGAAAGTAGTTGGTTGGTATGACAATGAGTACGGTTATTCATCTCGTGCAGCAGATTTAATTGCTCGTGTAGGTTAATAATAGGCACATTTGATATAAAAAAAGGGAGGCTAGCCTCCCTTTTTTATTTGTTATTAACTGCTCGTAAATACTTGATAGAAAATCCTTTTTGAAAGTACATTTCTTCAAATCTGGTTTTGATACCATAGTGATCTTGATTCCATTCTGATTGATATAAATCCCAAGTTTGAATGAGTAATTGCCAAGGTGCTTTGACCAATTGTTCTAATGAATATTCAAATAAGGAATCTGAATCGGTTTTTAAATGAACAATCCCTTGACTTTTTAATACTGTCTGATATTTATTGAGAAAGAATGGAAAAGTTAGACGTTTCTTTTCATCTCGATCTTTCGGACGTGGATCAGGAAAAGTAATCCAAATTTCATCAACTTCATTTTCCGCAAAGTATTCAGGTAAATGTTGAATATGAATTCTCAGAAAAACGACATTCGTTAATCCTTCCGCCTCAGCCTGCCTAGCTCCTGCCGCTAGACGATCTCCTTTGATGTCTATACCAATAAAATTCTTTTCAGGAAATAATTTAGCGAGCCCCAAACTATATTCCCCTCGACCACATCCTAATTCCAAAACGATTGGATTGTTATTTTGAAAATAGGCCTCTCTCCATTGACCTCTACTAGAATCAAAAAAATCTTTACCTGACTGAATGACCCATGGCGAGCGTATAGCTAAATCGTACTTATATTCTTTTCTTCTACTCAAAACTTACACATTTATTTCAGCCACCAAATAGGTACTGCCCGTAATTAAAATAAAATCATTTTCCTTGGCGGAATGTTTAGCCATTTCTATAGCCTTATTTACATCGTTTTCACAAAAACCTACTAATTCATGCTCCAAAGCCATTTTTTGTAAATTTTCGGATGTAAGTGCTCTTGGATTTTGAGCTTGACAAAAAATATAATGGGCTTCTTTAGGAAATAATTTCAGTACAAGATGGATATCCTTATCCGCCACCATACCTAAAATTATCCACAAATCTCCTTGATTGAGACGCTTTACTTGGGATAACAATTGGCTAATCCCACTTTCATTATGCCCCGTATCAGCCACAATCCAAGGATTTTTTTGAATGAGCTCCCACCTGCCATGTAATTGGGTATTGATTTTTGATTTTTCAATACCAATTAAAATCTTATCCCATTGCAATGGAATAATTCCCTCGCTCTGGATTTGTTCGCACCAGGCTAAAATGCCTGCAATATTCTTTACTTGATATTCCCCAGCATAGGGAGATGAAACTTCAAAGGTTTCATACTGACTAGACTTTCCTTGAAGTTGTAGTTGCTCTTGCAAGTTGGTATATGAAATCCATTGTATTTTATCTTCAGCAAAAACGATAGGTGCATTCAATTCCTCTGCCTTTTTTTGAAAAATTTGTTCTGAGAAACTTTGTCGCTCAGAAATACAAATCGGAACCCCTTGTTTAATTATGCCAGCTTTTTCTTCCGCAATTAACTCCAATGTATCTCCCAATATATCTTGATGATCCCAACTGATATTGGTAATCAAGCAAGCTTTGGGTAATATAATATTCGTAGAATCTAGTCGACCACCCAATCCTGTTTCAATAACGGCCCAATCTACTTGTTGATCTTTAAAATAAGAGAAAGCCATCAACACTGTCCATTCAAAAAAGGAAGGTTTGATATCTTGGATGAGTTGTAAGTTTTTTTCAACGAACTGAACCACCCAATCTTCCGCAACATTTTGTCCGTTTATTTTTATTCTTTCAGTAAATGATTTTAGATGCGGCGAAGTATAAAGCCCTACTCGGAAGCCGTGTTCTTGTAAAATAGATGCCATGAAATGGGACGAACTCCCCTTTCCATTAGTACCAGCGATATGCAATGCTTTAAAGGAATCTTGGGGATTCCCTAGTCGTTCGCATAATTGTTGGATATTCCCTAGACCAGGTTTAAATGCTTTTTTACCTTCCCGATGAAATACGGGTAATTGGTTGTATAAAAAAGCAATGACTTCTTTATAATCCATTCGATGATGTAAAAAATTATTTCGAATTGATTTTAAATACAATAGTTCCAGTAGATACTTCCGGACGTTCGCCGCCTGAGGTTGGCTTAAAACTTAATTTTTCCACAGCTCTCTTATATTTTTGAGCTACAGAAGCCGATAAGGTATTTTCGATGATTTTTAAGGAGATAATATTCCCACTTTCATCAATTTTTAGTGAAAAACGAATAATACCTGATTCATCTGAATCATCATTGACTTGAGGTCTGGAGGCAAGAGCCCAACCTGTCATATTCAAGGCTACTCCATTTCCTCCACCAATTCCACCACCACTACCACCGCCTTTTCCTTTTTGTCCAGAATAAATAGCTGAATTATTAATATCTCCGTCTAATTGACCTTTATCACCAATTTTACCTTTATCATTTCCATTGGAATTTCCTCCTGGAGCATCACTTGTACCTCTTGTTCCATTACTACTAGATTTCTTTTTGAACAAGGCTGATTCGTCAATTTTAGGTTGTTCTTCCACAACAGGCTTTGGAGGTTGAACGGCCACTTTTTCAGCTGGTTTATCAGCAATTTTAACTGTACTTTTAACGGTAGAGCTTAATAAGGGAGTTTCTTTAGTCGGAGTAGTTTTAACGATTTCTTTTTTAGGTTCTACTTTTTTATCGGCAGGTTTAGACTCCACTTCATTGGGTAAATCATTTGCCTGATTGTGAGTTTGAATATTTCCTCCTCCTTCGTCAGTATTACCATAATTCACTTCAAAACCTCCAGCAGGAATTTCCATTTTTACTTCATCGCCTGACCAAATGTTTAAAGTCCAGAATAGTAACAATAGTCCACCATTAATTAAAATAGTGAGCACTAATGCTTTTAACTGATTTTTTTTCTCTAGTTCTTTCTGTGCGAGAACGCTATTCATATGCTTATGGTTTATACACCCAAATGTCTAATTTCTTTAGGCTTTTTATTTCAGCTGCCTTTTTATACCCCTCTTCCATGTTGGCTTCTGTTCCAATACTTACTCGAAAATGGATTTCATCTTGCGCTTTTGGTAAAATGACAGCCTGATCAAATCCTTTTGATTTTAATTCACTCACCGCTAATGCTGCTTTTGCTTGTGTTTGAAAACTAGCAGCTACCAAGTATACTGATTGGGTATTGTGGTTAACAGGGGTTTTGGTTTCTTCTGTAGCAGGAACTAAAGGACTTGGTATAATACTTGAATCTGCAGCAAGTGCTTTTTCTTCAGTGATAGCTACTTTACTTTCTTGAGAAATAGGAGTACTTTTTTCTTTTTTAATTTTGATGGTAAATGGACTCAATGAGCTGTTTACATAACGAGAATTAGGCTCTGTTAAAAAATAGGCACTAAGTCCGCCCAATAAAAAGGCTAAGAGGGCGTAAACATAGACTTTCGTGCTAATTCTTTTGGGTAGAAGTTCTTCTTCCTCTAAAGTATCTTCACTGATTTCTTCATGAAGAATCATGGACTTTTCAACAGGACTTTCAATCAAAGTTGGCTTAGGAATATTTACCAAAGTTGGTAAACCTACCGGATTTAAGCCAAACAGATTTAAATCAAAATTTTGATTGGGATTAGGAGCAAAGGAAATTTTGGATTCAGCAGTTAAGCTTAGAGTTCCAATCTTATCCAATACAATTGAATGTTCTGATTTCAGTGCATCTTTCAGTGATTTACTGAATTGATTGATTTGATCAAAAGCTAGTTTATGACTGATTCCCTCCTTCTTTGCCCAAGCCGTAGCCAATATTCCATCATCCGAACGAAGTCTTTCATTAAAGGCAATCCATCTTTTTCTGGGGTATATCATTTCCTCCGCAGCATTGAATTCAAAATCTTTGATATTGACTACAAAACCCCCAAAATTAGGAATAATGATACAGTCATGCTCATAGAGTAATGTTTCAATTAGGTTAACTATGGAGTTATTGATGGTCATATTAGAAGGAATAAGCAACGCTTACGGTATAGTTTAAGCCTTGTGAAGGGTAAAATAAATACCTTTCATAATTTTTTCCAAGTAAATTATTAGCACTAACAGCCGCATTAAACTTTTTAGTAATTAAATAATTCACTTTTAAATTCAAATCAATGATATCCTTCATGGCCACCGCCGTGTTAGTTCTAGGATTTAAACCATAAAGTCCATTCATATAAAACACATCTGGAGAAATGATGATTTTGTCTTTAAATGTAATGGAGTTGGTAAAAGAGATATTCATGGCTGGACGGTGATATGCCTTTTCCAATGTGCCTAAATTATCATATTGATTGATGTCGTATTTCAATACGGATAAGAAACGTTCGTTCAATTGATAGTTAAACTGTCCAGAAAAATTCATCACTTGTGCCTTTTTTATATCTCCTGCATAGACGACAGTGTATTTAGAACTATCTGCTGCACTAGGTACAAAAAAGGATAAATTACTGAATTCTGAATACATGAATTTAAATTCAAAATCGAAACTATGTTCATTAGATCCTTTGAATCCACCAAATACATTAGCCGTTTGAGCGGTATTTCTTAAATCGATTCGATTTCTCAACCAAGGATTTAGTGAAGCCATTTGACTCAAGGTATTGAAATAGGTATCTCCCCCTAAACCTGCGAAAAAGTGAATAAAATTGGCAGCTTTATAATCCAATTTAACCACTGGAAATAAGCTTGTTGTATTCAATCCTCTTAACTTATCTTTTTCGTTGACCACATTAATTCCAGCGTGAACGGAAACACGATCGCTTTTGTAGAAAAAACTGGGCTTAACTCGATAAAGCTCTCTTCGGTTATTTTCCAAGCTAGCGTATTCGCTCATGGTCATATCACCTGAAAAATGTGCGGATAAATTATCGTTGATGGTTAAAACCGTCTGAATCTTACTATCCCAAATCCATTCTCTTTCATTTTGAGAAGTAGACATCATGGTTAATCCCGAAGTGGCGATATAATCGAATTTGGCATCTTTTTTGGCGCTAGAGATACTGCCCACGTAATTAAAACGATCGTAATACACACCAAATGTGCCGTTAGCCATATTGTTGAATTGCTCTTCAGGTCTACCGTACCAATTAGCCTCTACTCTTTTATAACTAATAGATCCATTCAATAAATAAGATGGAGTAAAAGTCTTGCTGTATACTTTAATTTCATTTTCATTTCTTCCTGAAAAACTAGTTGCTACAGGACCCCTACGATTGGCATCGTGATTGATGTATAAACCATGAAAGGAATTTTCATTGGGAGTAAATCCAAAATGAGCATTCATTAAGGTATGGCCATAATTTCCAGCACCCACCTTAAACACATTTTTAAACTTAGGTCCATAAGATGATGTTAATTCATCTCCTTCTCTAGGATCAACGATGGAAGTATTGATTTTTGGTAAATGAGTTCCCTCCCATTTTCTATCAACCAAATCATATTTCATTTTACGGTCTTTCCGTAAATCTTGTGCCTCTTCTAAGAGATCAAATCCTCTTGAAACCTGCGGCTGTAATTCAATTTTTCTGGTTTTCTCAACTTCAATGGCTTCATCCTGAATAGAGCCTTCCCTTTTTTGGGCAAAACCCTCAAATGCGCCTAAGCAGAGTCCGAATGTAGCAGTGAATAGTACTTTTTTAGCTGTTCGATTGAATCTCATCTTATATTATTTTAAGGGTAAGCTTTCTAATTTAGTTTTGGCAGCTTGAATTACCTCTGCATCACTGGAATTATCCACGATGGATTTTAAGGTAGCTCTTGCTTGTGGGATATTTTTCAAGGCGATGAAATTATCGGCCAATAAAATATAGGCTTTGCCTAAAATGGCATCTGATGCTTCAGAAAAGACATTTCTGAATTTATCCAAAATCATTTCGCTTGATTCTTTAAATTTAGATTCTTTGTATAAAAGACTTGCCAATTTTAACTGCGCTGAAGCTCCGATGTCATTCTTATCTAAATTGGTCGTGATTCCCAACCAATTTCTTTGGTTAACAATATCCCCTCCCGATTCAAAGGTATTAGCCATCTTTTCAGCCAATTTTGCCTTTTCCTCTTCACTGATATCTTTTTGTTGAATTAATTCATCTGTTATATAGGCTGCCGAATCTAACATATTAGCTCCAATGAAAGTGGACAATAGGCCATTATTAGCTAATAATTGATCTTTAGTTCCGGTATATTTAGATTTATACAAATGATACAAATTGGCAGAGGCAGAATAGTTTTTATTTTCTAACTCTATTTCTGCACTACGCTGGATGGCTTTATTGATTTGAGGATGCACATTTTGCTCGACCATTTTCTTGTAATAAATCAGCGCTTCTGATTTGTTATTGGTACGATAAGCAGCATCGGCTATTAAGTAAGTCGCTTCCACTAAATTTTCATTGTTTGGATATTTTTCAATGAAAGCTTTCAATGGGGCAATGGCTTTGTCGTATTTTTCGCCTAAATAAATGCCTTTAGCGGCACGGTATTCTAAATCCACATTTTCCGGTTCATTCGGACTGCTTTTTTGGAAGTTGCCTAGTAATTGTCCAAAATCTTCTGGTCTACCAACTTCATTCAATTCCTCTTGAAGCCCTACTAAAGCATCTTTAGCCGTTTTGTCTGTTGGGTAATCTTGAATAATGCGTTTATAATCTGCAATGGACAACTCATGCTGATTCGTATTAGCATAAGATTGTGCACGTTTCAATAATGCCTGAGTGAAATATGGGCTTTTGGAATTGGTTTCAATTAAATCGGTAAAACCTACAATAGCTTCTTTGTATTTATTGGTATTGAAGGAAATGACATTCTCTTGGAATGCAGCATCATCTACATATTTAGAATTCGGGAATGAAGTTCTTAATTGTTTGAAACTTGCTTTCGCTTCATTGTCGCGGTTCAAATAAGTCAAGGTTACCCCTTTTTGATATAAAGCATAATCTTTTTCCGTCTTAGCCAAATCAATTGCCTGATTATAATAGGTTAAGGCTTCGTCATATTTTTTTGATACTAAATAAGTATCAGCCAAACGAATTAAAATGGTTGGATTGTTTTTGGCATCAGGACTTAGCTTCAAACGATCGACATAAGCTTTGAATAAGACATTGGCTTTAGTAAAGTCTTTGGTATTGAAATAAGCATACGCTAATCCCATACGAACCTTTTGCAAAAAGTCATTGGGTTTAGCTACAGGTGGTGTTCCAATCAATAAGGGAGAATAAACCTGAATAGCTTGTTCATATTTCTTTTGTTGCGACAAGGCCTCTCCTTTTCCAAATAAGGCTTGGAATTTTAAATCAGCACTTTCTGGGTTTTCTGAAGATGTTTGAAATAAATCCAAAGCTTGATCAAATTTATTTTCATTATAGGCTTTTACACCCAAATTATAAGTCAAGGTTTGATAAGCGGCGTTTAATTTAGCATTTCGATTTGATAAACCTTTCAGATAATCCAAGGCAGCTTGAATGTTATTGGAATGAATAAAGGCATCAGCCACTAATTCAGTTGATTCTTCTGTAAACTTACTTTTAGGGTATTTTTTGCTAAATTCTTGAATAGCATAAATGGTTTCACTAGCCTTTCCTAAGTCTAATAATACCTTAGCGTAATTGAAATAGGCTTCCTCTTGAATTTGTGCATTGAACGACAAATCTTTGGCTTGTCCAAATGCCTGAAGTGTTGCTTCTAGATTGCCAGATTTAAGTTGTGCTAAACCTAAAGTAAAGGCAGCATATTGAGCTAAGGTGTCTTTTTTGCCTGCTAAAGCTTTTAATTCATCCGATGCCTCATTGAATTTGTTGGTTTTATATAAGGAATAACCAAAACGGTACTGGATTTCAGAGGTGATTTTTGTCGGATTTAGCTTTTTGTATAAGCTGTAGCTTACAGCTGCTTTTTCAAAATAACCTAGTTTAAATTGTACTTCTGCTACCAAAAGAGATAATTCATCAAGATTATAACCTGCTTTTTTTTGTTTTAAAATAGGTTCAGCATAGTTCAATAATTCATTGAATTTTCCTTCATGAAAATAGCACATGGCAATCCAATTCGGGATATCTTTTCTAAATCGACTTGAACCTTCTGCCTTTTTGAAGTCGGTATTGGCTTCTCCGAATCTTTTTTCTCCAAAATTGATTACTCCAGCATAATAAGCTGCAGCAAAAGCAAACTCTTCCTCAGGCTCGGCTTTAATTTCGTTGAATAAAGGCAAAGCCTCTCTGACATCTTTCAATTGATAATAAGAGACAGCCAATTTGAACTTAGCCTCTAAATTGGTATCAGAAGATTTACTTAAATATTTTATCGCTTTTTTGTAATCGCCATTGTCGTAAAAGAAACTACCTATACCCCTCATTAATTTAACTGCTTGAGGATGTTCTGGGTAATTTGCCACAAAACGGTCCGCCACAATTTCTGCTTCGGGCTGACTCATGTATAAAGTACACATGGTCATGTAGTACTCTGCCAAAACTCGCTGACCTGCTTGCTCATTATTTAGAGGCTCCAAACTTGCTAAGTAGGCAGAAAACTCTTCTTTGGCCGCTACATAATTTTTTGAATCAAAATATTCTTTGGCCTGTCGAAAGTGTAGCGTCTGATCTCCAAAACTCAAGGTTTGTTGAGCCACCGCTGACCAAGAAAGCAAGAAAAATAAAATAGCTGGAATCCAGCAAAGCGTACGATTTTGTTTTCTCATTAGTAGAAGATTACAGCATTCTCAATTACTACAATAATACGATTTTTCTTCCAATTAATTGTAGCGGATACCCAATTTATTTAGGCTAATTTGGGGATACAATGGCCAATTTTAGTTTGATTAAGGCGATTTTCTTATATTTACACTCTACACCTAATCAACATTTAATTTTTTTAATTCATGACAAAATTTACCATAAATTCCTTGGTGCTAGTCACACTTTTGTTGGGAATCAACCTATTAGGCTTTAGTGCCTCTCCTGTTATACGACATGAAATTAGTATGACGGCACCGCACACTCATTACTTTCAAGTTAAAACGACTGTAGACCTAAATCAAAGCCATTGGAACAAGTCCTATATTGATTTTAAAATGGCAGCTTGGACACCTGGCTCCTATTTGATTCGTGAATTCGCTCGTAATGTTGAGTCTTTGTCGACAGTAAAAAACGGAACATTGATTCCCGTTGAGAAGATTAATAAAAATACTTGGCGTGTGCATTTAAGTAAAGGTCAAAAGCAAGTGACTATTTCTTATGACGTATATGCCTTTGAGTTATCTGTTCGTACTTCCTTTTTAGATGATACGCATGGGTATATCAATCCGGCATCTGTTTTATTGTATGTTCATGAGTTGGCACAACAAGCGCAGTCGGTTCAAATTAATCCTCATAAATCTTTTCAAAGGATTTCTACCGCTTTAAAACAAACAGCTTCACAAACCTATGAAGCTAAAAACTTGGATGAACTGATCGACTCTCCTATCGAGATTGGAAATCATCAAGTATTTCAATTTAAAGTGGGAAACATCCCTCATCAAATTGCCTTTTATGGCCAAGCTAAGGTAGATACTACCAAATTCATTGCCGATGTAAAGAAAATGTGTGAGGAAGCGGCTCGAGTAATTGGCCAACATCCTTGTGATCACTATTTGTTTATTATCCATAATTTGCAAAAAGGCTCAGGAGGTTTAGAGCATTTGTATTCCACCACGTGTCAAGTTGCGCGAGCAGCTTATGAAACAGAAAATGGCTACCATGGAATTATCGGTTTATTATCTCACGAGTATTTCCATTTATGGAACGTAAAGCGGATTCGTCCAATGGCCCTTGGTCCATTTGATTACGAGAATGAAAATTACACCCACAATTTATGGTTATCTGAAGGGATGACATCATATTATGGAGCATTGATATTACAGCGCTCAGGACAAACTACTACTGAAGCATATTTGAAATCAGTAGCGGATGAAATTTCATCTGTAGAAAATACTCCTGGAAATAAAGTGGAATCTGCTGCATCAGCTTCTTGGGATGCTTGGATTAAGTACTATCGTCCAAATGAAAATAGCCGTAATTCTACAGTTTCATATTATTCTAAAGGATCTGTTTTAGGAACGGTATTGAACCTTTGGATTATTAAGCAAAGTAATGGGAAAGCGAATTTGGATGATGCATTTAAGTATTTATACCAAAATTATTATGTCAAACAACAGCGCGGATTTACGGATGCAGAGTTGGAAAATGCTTTTTCATTTGTAGCAGGAACATCTGCTAAAACGATTTTTCAGCAATTGGTTTATGGAACTGTTATTCCTGATTATGCAGGTTTATTACGAGAAGTGGGTTATGAGTGGACAGATGTAAACCAAGGGAAAACAATCCCTTATTTAGGATTTACTGTTACAGCAGGAAAAATTTCTACCGTATTGAAAGGAAGTACTGCTTATGATCATGGTTTGAATGTAGGAGATGAAGTATTAAAAGTAAATTCAGATACTTTTGAGAGTGTAGATAAGACTTTGAAAGATAAAAATGTAGGTGATACTTTATTGTTCACAGTTCGTCGAGATGGTCTAGAAAGAACATTGGCTATACCAGTAGGTAAATCCAATTTATCCGCGTTTAAAATAAGTTCAATGACCGATTTGAATGAACGTCAGAAAGCTTTGCGCTTGAAGTGGCTTGGGAAAATCAATTAATTGATATGTTTGCCCATTTCGGCATACATGGAATGGAAATTATTCAGGACATAAGTTTGAAAGGAGGAGCTGGATGCCAGCTCCTCTATTTCTTTTTGAGAGGAAAAGTCCAAAACGGAGAATTTGTAGCTTTGTTCTAAATTAGGTGCTTCAAACTTTACAATGTATTTGGAGTTCCATTCAAACAAGGAAATTCGCATGGATTCGTGGGGAATTTCTTTGATGAAATGCATATACTAAGCCTCTTCTACGATTTTGATACTTTGGATTTTATCGCCTTCGCGAATTAAATCAATCACTTCTAAACCTTCCACTACTTTACCAAAACAAGTATGTTTACGGTCTAAATGAGCCGTATTATTTCTTGAATGGCAGATAAAGAATTGAGAACCACCTGTATTAGGTCCACGGTGGGCCATCGACAATACTCCACGATCATGGAATTGGTTATTTCCCGTTAACTCACATGGAATGGTATAACCTGGGCCACCAGCACCAGTTCCTGTAGGATCTCCTCCTTGAATCACAAAATCAGCAATTACTCGGTGAAATGTTACTCCATCATAAAATCCTTTATTGGATAAATCAATGAAGTTTTTCACGTGAATGGGAGCATCTTCCTCATAAAATTCAATTTTCATTAACCCTTTATCGGTCAACATTTCTGCGTATGCCATAATTTCATTTAATTTTGAGGCACAAAGATGCGAATGAAAATTGAATTATTTAAATTGAAATCTTTTAATTGCCTAAACTAAAGCCACCACATGTTTTCTACAAAACAATTCATCTCATTTTTTTGCCTACTGATCATGGTAGGGTTATTTTCCTGTGATAGTGAAAAAGAGAAAAAAGAGGCCACTCAGTTTTTTTTAAGAGGAAACCAAAAGTTTAAGGAGAAAGAATATTTTGAGGCGATAAAATGGTACAGCGAGGCTATTTTAAAGAAGAAGGATTTTTCGGATGCCCATTATAATCGGGGTTTGATTTATGAGCAGTTGGAAAAAAATGAGGAAGCATTGACTGATTTTTCAGAAGCGGTAGAATTGGATACTCATTTTGGTCCTGCCCTCTTTAAAAAGGTGGAAATGCTTCAAAACATGAAACGATTGGATGAGGCTGAACTGGAAGCACAAAAATTGGTTAAGCTTTTTCCGGATTCATCAGCTTGTTACCGTTTGCAAGGTGATATATTTTTTGAGAAGGAATCCAATAATCAAGCTTTAGCATCTTATGAAAAAGCTATACAAATTGATAGCAATTCGGTTGAGGCATTAATCAATAAAGGCGTAGTACTACAAACACTGGGTGAGCTGGATTTAGCTGAAAAAGCATTTCAGCATGCTTTGACCAAAGGAAAATATAAGCATTTGATTTACAATAATTTAGGTTATTTAGAAATCGAAAGAAGGCAATGGAAATTGGCGGAGAAATGGGTGCGTAAAGCCTTGGAAATTGAACCGAATAATGCCCTGTTTTTGAAAAATTTAGCTAAAATTAATAAGGAATTAGCCCTTAAATAAGGCCATATACAGAGCTAGAGCCGCAGCATTGATACTCGAATTGCTTTCAATTTCCATCAATTGAGCTCGATCTGATTCTTGGAAAAAGCTATTTAAAGCATGAAGTAATTCGTTTTCGTTTTTGACACTGATATAGGTGACACCTGCGTCTTTGGCTGTATTTTCTGCGTTAAAAACTTGCCGAGTTTCCATGAAACTCTCCAATTCAGGAAGATCTTTGGCCCCTTCTAAATTTCTAAATATACCCCCACCTTGATTATTCATGACAATAATCCTTACATTATTGGGTACATAGGAATTCCAAAGGGCATTTTTATCATAGTGAAAAGCCACATCGCCGATGATGGAAATAACTAGATTGGGATTGCCTTGGGCCGCTCCAATGGCAGTGCTTAGGCAACCATCAATGCCAGACGTACCTCGATTGGCAAAGACTTCAATACCTTTCGGAACAAATTTTGTCCAATTTAAATACCTGACAGATAGTGAGTTAGCAACATGTATTTCCGAATTGGATTGAGGTAAAGCTTGGCTTATTTTTTGGAAAATCCCCAGTTCATTCCAATCATTAATATCTTTTGACCTTTTAGAGTCAACAATTTCATCCTCCTTTTCCCAGGCTTGGTAATAGGCTTGTTGCTTTTCAGAAAAGTTGAGTAGTGTCAATTCTTTTAAAAATGCCACTTCATCTATTTCTAATAAATGTTGTAATCCTTTAAATGGATCAGTCACAAGTGCTTGCGGATGAGGGTTAACTTGCCATTCTTGCTTTTCGGCATTTGAACGCAAAAATTGCTTGATTCTTTTGGTGACGAAACTTTTACCAAGATGTATATGAAGGTCGGGCTGTAGACTTTCCCAGGTTTTTGGATTAGCTAAAATGAGATCATGGCTGTCAAATGCTATTCCAGATAAATTGGCAATGGAATCTGCCAGTACAGGAATCCCTTTTTGCATCAATTCCTCCAAAAGATCTTGAATTTTGGAGTTCATCGGCATTTGCCCTACTGTAATAAGCACCTTATTTGAGGAACTCAATTGCCTTTGAATAAATGTTTTGATGGATATATCCAATAATTTAGGAGAAATCCATTTTTGTATTTTTCGTATGGGATGAGCTACAGGTAAAGCTGCTCCTTTTTCTGGGTAAAAAGGTTCTTGAATGGGTATATTGATCTGAACTGGACCTTGAGGGGCAGAAAAAGCCGACCAAAAAGCATCATTGGCTATTCTATTTCGGTGCCAAATTTCATCCAAAGATTCATGTGCATGAGTAGAATAAGAAAAGTACTGTTTGGCATGAGCACCAAAAATACGTTCTTGAAAAATGGTTTGTCCATCCCATTGCCCAATCCATTCTTGTGGACGATCTGCTGTTAATATAATTAGTGCTACTTCTTGAAAATATGCTTCTGCAACGGCGGGAGCCATATTTAAAGCAGCAGAACCTGAAGTACAGCAGAGTATAACTGGCTTTTTGTAACGTAGAGCTAGGCCGAGGGCAAAGAATCCAGCTGAGCGTTCATCGCTAATGGAGAATGACTGAATAGCCGTGTTTCGGCTAATAGCTAACATGATGGGGGCATTTCGTGAGCCAGGGCATATAACTGCCTGTTCTACACCATGTTGGCTTAGGGTTTCGATCAGTTCTACAAGTCCAGAGGGAAAGGCCATAGGTAAAAAAAGCCTCGTGAGAGGCTTTTTAAAATTATCCAAGATATGTTTTCAGAGCTTTACTTCTTGAAGTGTGGCGTAAACGACGAATCGCTTTTTCTTTAATTTGTCTTACACGTTCACGAGTCAAATTGAATTTTTCTCCAATTTCTTCTAAAGTCATAGCATGTTCTCCATTCAAACCAAAATACAAGGTTACCACATCGGCTTCTCTTTGCGTTAAGGTAGATAGCGCACGTTGAACTTCTCTACGAAGAGAATCATTGATCAAACCAGAGTCTGGCTTATCTTCTGAATCATTTTCTAACACATCTAATAACGAGTTTTCCTCTCCCTGCACAAAAGGTGCATCCATGGATACGTGACGACCTGATATTTTTAATGTGTCAACTACCTCTCCTGTTGAGATTTCTAAAACTTCCGCTAACTCTTCAGGAGAAGGTTCACGTTCAAATTTTTGTTCTAACTCAGAAAAGGTTTTTGAAATTTTATTCAATGAACCTACGCGGTTCAAAGGCAAACGAACAATTCTAGATTGCTCAGCTAATGCTTGTAAGATGGATTGACGAATCCACCAAACGGCATAAGAAATAAATTTAAATCCACGAGTTTCATCAAAACGCTGTGCAGCTTTAATCAATCCTAGGTTTCCTTCGTTGATTAAATCACCTAAGCTTAGTCCTTGGTTTTGATATTGTTTTGCCACAGACACGACGAAACGTAAATTGGCTTTCGTGAGACGTTCTAAGGATAATTGGTCCCCATCTCTAATTTTTTGAGCGAGGATTACTTCCTCATCTGGGGTCAACAAATCCACCTTGCCAATTTCTTGTAGGTATTTGTCGAGTGATTGACTCTCCCTGTTGGTAATCTGTTTGCTAATTTTTAGCTGTCTCATAGGGGCTTACAAAAGAATGAATGGGTTATATAAAAACATATAACCCATGAAATAACATATTAGTTGTCAGAATTTTCTGAGCTACGTTCTGGTTTTGGTAATAACACTTTAGCAGATAAACGGAATTTCCCTGTTTTCTTGTCTACTTCTACCAATTTTACTTTCACTTTGTCTCCTTCTTTGAAAACGCCATCCATGGTTTCGATGCGATCCCAAGAAATCTCAGAGATGTGTAGTAAACCATCTTTTCCAGGTAAAAATTCCACAAAAGCACCAAATGCTTGAATGTTTTTCACTTTACCTTCATATACCTCACCTACTTCTGGAATAGTAACGATGCCTTTGATCATTCGAACAGCATGGTCCATAGCAGCTCCGTTGGCAGAGAATACGCTTACATAACCACCATCTTCTTTTTCTTCAATCGTTACTGTAGCGCCTGATTGCTTTTGGATATCTTGAACTACTTTACCACCTGGTCCGATTACCGCACCAATTTGGTCTTTCATGATCTTGATAACTGTAGCGCGTGGAGTTTGAGGTTTGAAATCTTCTCTTACTTGAGGAATCGCTTTTTTCATCTCATTTAAGATGTGTAAACGACCTTCTTTAGCTTGAGATAAAGCTTCAACTAATACTTCGTAAGAAAGTCCTTGAACTTTAATGTCCATTTGGCAAGCCGTAATACCATTTTCTGTTCCTGTTACTTTAAAGTCCATATCTCCTAAGTGATCTTCATCACCTAAAATGTCGGAAAGAACGGCATATTTACCCGTTTTTGAATCAGAGATTAAACCCATAGCAATACCAGAAACTGGAGCTTTGATTTTAACACCGGCATCCATCAAGGCTAAGGTACCTGCACAAACAGTTGCCATAGATGATGAACCATTAGATTCTAAAATATCAGAAACGATACGCAATGTATAAGGGAAGTCTTCCATTTTAGGAAGTACTTTCTTGATAGCACGCATAGCTAAATTACCATGTCCTACTTCACGACGGCCTACACCACGATTTGGTTTAACTTCACCCGTTGAGAAACCTGGGAAGTTGTAATGTAGCATAAACTTATTATAACCTTGAGTCATTGGTTGATCGATGATTTGCTCATCCATCTTAGTTCCTAAGGTAACAGTCGTCAATGATTGTGTTTCTCCACGAGTAAATACAGAAGAACCGTGAGGAGTAGGTAAATAATCTACTTCACAAGTAATTTGACGAATTTCGTTCAATTTACGGCCATCTAAACGGTAGCGCTCTTGCAATACCAATTGACGTGCTGCTTCTTTCTCGATATCGTGGAAATAATGTTTCGCTAAGGAAAGATTAACAGTATGATCTTCAGGTAATGAAGCTACATACTCATCTACGATAGCTTTGAAAGCTGCTTTGCGCTCATCCTTTTTAGGATTTGCTTGCTTAGCTACTGCCAAATATTTCTCATAATAGTTTTTCCACAACTCTGCACGTAATTCTTCATCATGTGTTTCGTGTGAATAAGTGCGCTTTTCTGTCTTTCCTGCCGCAACAGTCAATTCATTTAAAGCAGCACATTGTAATTTGATTGCTTCATGAGCGATTTTTAAAGCTTCGAGCATTTCTATTTCAGAAACTTCGTCGCCTTCGCCTTCTACCATCAAAATATCGTTTTCGTTGGCAGCAACGATTAATTCTAAACTAGCCCCAGCTAATTCGCTAACGCTTGGATTTACTTTATATTCACCGTTGATTTTGGCAACACGAACTTCAGAAATAGGTCCATTGAATGGAATATCTGAAACTGCCAAAGCAGCAGCAGCAGCTAAACCTACAAATGCATCTGGTAAAACTTCGGAATCAGCAGATATTAAGTTGATTAAAACTTGAACGTCTGCATGATAATCATCTGGGAAAGTTGGACGCAAAGCACGGTCAACTAAACGAGAGATAAGAATTTCATAATCAGAAAGGCGAGCCTCTCTTTTAAGGAAAGAACCAGGAATACGTCCGTTTGACGCAAATTTTTCTTGATAATCTACAGATAATGGAAGGAAATCTACTCCTTCTTTGGCCTCTTTGTTGGCTACTACAGTAGCTAACAACATCATATTTCCGGATTTGACTACAACGGCTCCATCGGCTTGCTTGGCTAGTTTGCCAGTTTCGATTTGGATTTCCTTGCCGTCAGGCATTGAAATATGTTTCGTAATAATGTTAAATGACATACGTTTTTGAATAAATTACTACGCCCTATGCGTAGAATAAAGATGTTTGTTTGATGATTCAAACTGTACCGCAATGAATAAAGCAGGGCTTCATGACATGAAACCCTGCAATTAATCTTATTTACGAATACCTAATTCAGCGATGATAGCACGATAACGTGTAATATCAGTACGAGTTAAGTAATCAAGTAAACGACGACGCTTACCAACTAATTTCAAAAGACCTAAGCGTGTGCTGTGATCTTTCTTGTTTTTCTTAAGGTGCTCCGTCAAATGATTGATTCTGAATGTAAATAACGCAATTTGCGATTCAGCAGAACCAGTATCGATTTTTGACTTTGCTTTCCCTTTAGATTCAAAAATTTCTTGTTTTTTCTCGGGTGACAAATACATCTTTTACCAGTTTTTAAATTGTGAAAAATTAATTTGCAAAAGTAGGAATTTTTAAGAGAAATTCCAAATAGTATCACTTAAGCCTTGGATGATATTCTGTTCTTGCGATTCTCCCAATAGGTTTTTATTCGATCCCAAAGGATTCTGTAGAAATCTGATTCAAAAAGTCGAGAGTCTTTCAAAGCTATTCGAAGGAAATAGGCACCAATTAGCGCCAAAATACCATTGGAGATCCAAGCACCAATTTCCACTAGCACCTTCCCTTCTTTAGCCATTTTGTCCCCTTGTTGGGTTAAGATATACATCAAAATAAAGAAAGAAACCGCTACGACAACTGGAATGCCAAAACCTCCTTTTTTGATAATGGCCCCAAGGGGTGCGCCAATCAGGAACATGACTAATACCGCCAAGGAATTGGTGAATTTATGATGCCATTCCAAATCGGTTTTTTTAAGTTCGGTGACACGTTCGGCTAAATTGACTTCATTGGTCTGTCCGAAAGCAATCAGATTTTGGACTTCTTGTTTGGCCAATTCTTCCATGGGGCGGAAATCTTTACTGCTTTTTGACTTTTCAGCAATTTTTGGCCCTATCCATTTCGTATGATGGTTCATGCTCCGAAGTGATGCTCCTATAGGTTTCCTGAAATAGACATAATATACACTTGAAGCTATGTTGAAACCCTTTCTCATGTTGCGAATGTTCCTCGACAATGAATCGGCATCATCGGCCAATTGGTTGTTATTCCGCATGATTTGATGGTGGGCAAACTGATTTTCCTCGGTTTTTTGTAAATCAAAACCAGACAGCGACATCACAATTTTACTTCGTTTAAAGCTGTGAATAGCTAGTTCAGATAAATCATTGCCAGGTCCTCGATCAGCATCTTCAATGTAATCTTTCCCATTAAAGAGTTCGAATATCAAGTATTTTCTATCCAAAATGGTATACATCTGGGCGGAATCCGCCACAGTGACATGTCGATTTCCGTCGTTTCCAGTATGGTCATAGATAATAAGCGACTTCAGTGTTTTATTGTCGGGAAATTTCTTCGCTACCTTGATGGAATATCCTGGAAGGTCATTATAAAAAATTCCTTCTTTGATATTTAAAGTAGTTTTAGTGGTTTTGATGTCATACAACAAGCTCCATCCTTTCAAGTTAGCCCAAGGAAGCGCCACATTGACAAACCAAAACATAAAGATGCTGATAAGTACAGTTGTGACAAAAATAGGCCTAAAGATGCGAAAAACGGAAATTCCTGCACTTTTCAGAGCAGTCAATTCAAAGTTTTCTCCCAATTTTCCAAATGTCATCAAAGAGGACAACAATATGGATAAAGGCATGGCAAGTGGTACGGTAATTAAGGAAAAATAAAAGAACAGTTCGACGTAAACGGTCGCACCTAGGTCTTTTCCAAATAGATCGGCAAAGTAAAAAAGCACCAATCGTAATAGGAAAATGAAAATGACAATAAGGAAAGTAAGAACAAATGGCCCCCAAAAGGCATTGAGGACTAGTTTATCTATTTTACGCATGTTAGCTCCCGACGATTTCTTTTAATTTATCGCAAAGATAATCCCAAAGTTCGGCAGCATCATCGTCTGATTTAAAAGTTGATGCACTATCTGTTACTTTTAAATAGGTGGTATTGGAAAGTTCGCTGACTTCTAATTTGAGTTCGATAAAACCTTTGGAAGTCTCATCTTTGGAATTTAAAAACTCAAATCGAACGAATTTGTTCAATTTACTTTGTATTAAAACCGCAGGATGATTTTCGTCATCCCAGTAAAAATGAAAGGTGCTGGCATTAGGGACTGTGACTTTATCAGCAAACCACTGTTGAAGACCTGATGCAGTACTTAAATATGGATAAAGTACTTTTGGTGAGGCTTTTACCTCGTATTCAAACTCAAAATTATTTGCTGGCATATCATTTATCTATTAATGGATTAGGCTTTTCACTCACGATTCTAACCCGCTGTTAGCAAAGGTATTATTTCTAAGTTAAATCCCAAATCTGCCACAAAATTAATCAATATTAAGAAATTATTTGTGACTCTAATCGCTTTCTACTACCTTTGCAACGCAATTTGGCGGGGTAGCTCAGATGGTTAGAGCGTTGGATTCATAACCCAAAGGTCGGCAGTTCGATTCTGCTCCCCGCTACGATTAGAAAGACAAGTCGAGAGATTTGTCTTTTTTTTTGCAGGTGGCTTCGAGAACCTCAGCCACCTGCTACTTTCTCTTTCTCTATCAAGCACCTCAGCTATCATTCATTTATATCAGGTATCTGAGTCTCTCGAAGATACTTGACAGAATCTCAAACACTTTCAATAATTTGAGGTGACTTCTAGAACCTCAGCCACCTTCTTCTTTCTCATTCTCTATCAAGTACCTCAGCTATCATTCATTTATATCAGGTATCTGAGTCTCTCGAAGATACCTGATCCTATTCAATAATTTGAGGTGGCTTCGAGAGCCTCAGCCACTTGCTAATATCTCATTCGCTATCAAGCACCTCAGTATTCATTCAGAATATCAGGTATCTGAGGCCCTCGTAGATACCTGATTGCTTTCAATAAGCTGAGGTGGCTTCGAGAACCTCAGCCACCTTTTACCATCTCATCAACTCTCAAATACCCCAGCTATCATCCAGAATATCAGGTATCTGAGGATCTCGAAGACATAGGAGCTGTATATCTCGATGTGCCATTGCTAGTTTAGGTAATAATTTATAAGCACCCTTAATTAAAGCCTCTTTTTTCTCCCTTCTCCATCCCTGTACTTGCTTCTCTCGATGAAAAGCTAAATCAATTCGAGGGAATATTTCATAATAGATTAATGAGACTGGTAACCTATTTTTTGTGTGATTGGCTCCTAAACCCATTTGGTGTTTTTTGATTCGTCTTCGAAGGTCTTTTGTGCTTCCGCAGTAATAACTATCATCGCAACATTTTAAAATATACATGTATCCTTTCATGTTTATTTGGTTAGGTATTATTGGAAAGTTAGGATATTGGAATTATATATTTTTGTTAACAATTGAAAATATCAATTAGTAGATAGGTGGCTTCGAGAGCCTCAGCCACCTTTTACCATCTCATCAACTCTCAAATACCCCAGCTATCACCCAGAATATCAGGTATCTGAGGCCCTCGAAGATACCATCCAGAATCTCAAACACTTTCAATAATTTGAGGTGGCCTCGAGAGCCTCAGCCACCTTTTGCTATCTCATTCATTATCAAGTACTTTATCAAGGATTCAGAATGTCAGGTATTCAAATATTATATTTTTCAGTCTGTGCCTGAGGTTCTCGAAGGCACAGGGGCAGTAAGTCAATCATGTCAGAGGTATCTGAGTCTCTCGAAGATACTTGATTGCCTTGAATAATTTCAGTTAGCTTAGCCTCCCAAAGCCACCTATAGCACTCCGTGTTTAGATTTAAAAGGAAGTCCACTGCTATTCAATTGAAAAATAAATCGGATATTTGTGGTCAAATTTGCCTCACCGATTCTTCAGTCTATATGAATAAACCCCCATTCGATGCGATTTTCATGGAATTAGCTCAAAATTTAGCTTTGAGATCGCATTGTACCCGTGCCCAAGTAGGATGTGTTCTCACGAAAGAAACCCGAATTATATCCATTGGCTATAATGGCCCACCAGCGGGTACACATAATTGCGATGATGAATTTGGCGAAGACGGATGTCCTAGAGATTCCAAAGGATCATGTTCTTTGGCTTTACATGCTGAACAAAATGCTATTTTATATGCCTCCAAAAATGGAGCTGATGTGGAAGGATCCACCATTTATGTGACCCTCTCCCCTTGCATATCCTGCGCGAGAATCATTTATAGCATGAAAATCAAACGTGTAATTTACTTAAATTCTTATGCTGCCTACAAAGGCCTTCCTTCGGACGAAGGGGTGGATTTTTTACGCAAATTTGGCGTTGATGTGATGGCTTATTCTGAGATGGAATTGCAATAGAATGAAGAATGTAGCATGTAAAATGTAGAATGAAGAATTTTTAATGTTCCAAAATTCATTCTACATTTTACATGCTACATTAACAATTAATGATGGTGTACTCCACCTTCGCCATGCACATGGCCATGAGCAATTTCTTCGGCAGTAGCTTCACGTATTTTAATTACTTTTCCACTGAACATTAAGTCTTTTTCTGCCAATGGATGGTTAAAGTCCATAGTAACGGTTTCAGGACTTACTTGTACTACCATACCTTGCATACGATTTCCTTGATCGTCAGTCATAGGAATGAAATTCCCGACTTTCAACATATCACTCGTATCTTGTCCTTCAATTTGAAAGATGGATTTGGGTAAATCTATAATGGCATTAGGGTCAACAACGCCATAAGCGTCTTCTGCCTGAATAGTAAAATCAAAGGTATCATTAGCTGAAAGGCCATTTAAATTAGCTTCGAAAGCTTCTGGCAATCCACTCAATCCATGGATAAATACCATAGGTTCATTTTCGTCAACTATTTCCACCACTTCTGGCTCACCTTCCTCATTCGGGAATGATAATTGGTAAGAAATGAATACAACGGAGTTCGGTTTAATCTGCATATTGTTCTATTTTACAGCAAACCTACGGGATTAATTTGTAAAGCTTGATGCTCCTGCATTAATATTTTTGGATCAAAAGCTTTTGATTAGCTTTGTGTTTCGAATTAAATTTCAAGATTTCCATGCAAAAAAGTGCTCAAGACGTATTAAAAGACATCAAACAACAAAAATTGGCACCTATTTACCTTATACATGGGGATGAGCCGTTTTTTATTGACCAAGTGGTGGATGCTTTTGAAAATAAAGTGTTGAGTCCAGACCAGCAGAACTTTAATCAATTTGTCATGTATGGAAAAGATCAAAGCTTAGCGGAAGTGATTTCCTATGCCCGAAGATTTCCAATGATGTCAGACAAACAGGTTATCATTGTGAAAGAAGCTGTTTTTTTGGAAGCTATGGCCAAAGGGAAAACAGATACTAAAGACAAAGGCAATACAGATTGGAAAGCTTGGGTGGATTATTGTGAAAGACCTACGGAGTCGACAATACTAGTTTTTACGCTGAAGACCTTACTGACTGATAAATCCAAAATTTTAGCTCCTTTAGATAAAAAAGGGGTGGTTGTAACATCGAAGAAAATCTCAGAGGATCGTTTAGGAGTTTGGCTGAAAGACTATTTAGGTTCTCATTCTTTGCATATTCAGGCTAATGCTCAGGAATTAATGGTTTCGTTTGTAGGGACAGATTTAAAGCGAATGGCACATGAGGCCGATAAATTGGTTGTGAATGTACCACAAGGCAAGGAAATAGGCTTAGATGAAGTAGAGAAATACATTGGGATAAGTCGTGAGTATAATTATTTTGAATTTCAAAAAGCCATTATACAACGAAATGGAGAGAAGGGGCAGAAAATAGCTTTTTATTTTGCTGATAATACTAAACAAAACCCAGCGGCACCGATGTTGATTATGTTGTTTAATTTCTTTGCCAAAGTTTTGCAAGTACATGATTTAGGTGCAATCTCAGATGGAGAAATGGCTAGCGCTCTTGGCGTCAATCCTTACTTTGTCAAGGATTATACCTTGGCCAAGCGTAATTACCCTCTTGGAAAGGTAGTTCGTATCATAGAAGCCATTAAAAACGCAGATTTACGTGTAAAAGGAGTTATTGGAAATGGAGATAAAGAAAGAGAAATTATTTTAGATCTCAGTTTTGAAATATTTAACCTCTAATTAATCGGTAAGTAATCGTCGGCCTTGACATAGCCAAGCTCTCCTTCAAAATAGCAGTTTACCCAGATATCTTTTTTCTGCCAGTGAATAATTCGATTTCCTTTTTTGAGCATTTGCTTAACAGGTGCGGCAGAAGAGGCATAATCTCTCAAATAGGCCTTCTCCTTGGTGATAATACCGTATTGAAGTAAAGCTGGGAAATTGGCAAACCAAGTCAAAAACAATAAATAAAATCCTAAATAATACAGGCTATAGGTCTTGATTTTCATTTTTTTAACTTTTTTGAAGCTGAGAATTCCAACAACATAAAAAGCCAGAGCAAAAAGAAATCCCATGAGGTAAGGAAAGTAAGTAAAATAAATCCATAGAAATTGGTCCATGAGATTGATTTGAAAACCGGAGAGCGACTGCCTATCCCCTATTTCTTGAAGACGCTTAGCGATGGCTGGCCTGTCTTGCTCAGCTTGCAAACTAGATAAATAATATAATTCTTGTAGCCAATCATTTTTAGCCTTGGCGATATAGGCTAATTTTAATCGGATTGTTTCATTTTCGTTGCGCTGGGATTCTGCGAATGGTAAATAAATTTTTTCCGCTTCCAATAATCGATTGGATTTAAACAGAGAATCTGCCAGGGCCAATTGATTTCTATCTATTTGGCTATAAGCAGGTTGCCAAATGCAGAAAGAAAAAAGTATAAAAAATATAATTTTATTTAGATGATAGTCTTGCATAATTCGAAAAACCGTACTAGTTTTGCACCGCAATAAGGGGAAAATGTTCTGCTTTTGCAAACAGAAGTTGGCCAGTGGCTAAACTTCCTTTCGACTCCAGAGTGGGTCAATTGATATACAAGCGTAAGCTTGATGATTCCGTAGCTCAGTTGGTAGAGCAATACACTTTTAATGTATGGGTCCTGGGTTCGAATCCCAGCGGGATCACACGAAAGCCCTCTAATAATTTTTTAGAGGGCTTTTTTTTGTGGATTTTAAATTAATTGTATAGTATTTTGTGTAGTAATTTTGTTTTTAGAAAATTCATATCAAAGTTCCTTTTCTTTTCCTTGATCAAAGTTTTGATTATCCTTTTTATTCCACTTTTCGGGAATCTTCTCAATTACTTTTGAAATTACTGCTGCACGCAAGGCTGAGGTAATGATAATTGTCATTAAGTCAACTATTCCCTGATTCTTTGGAATTATCTAATTACATATTGAACGCCACAGCCTAGTCGTATAATTCCTAACATTTGATTTGGCTCATTATTGAATTTAGAAATGGCTACATCACCTGAAAGTGATAAGTGATTTCCTAATTTAAACTCAACTCCTTGTCCTATAGAATAGGCAAAATACTTCCCAGAATCGATAGGAACACTATTTTGTGAGTCTTCAGGTAAGAACCGACTATAGGTTGACAGTCCTACCCCAGCAAATACAAATGGAGTGAAAGGGAATGCTGTTTGAGGAAAATTATGAATATATCTTCCTCCATAATAATTGAATTGTTTTTCAAAGTTGTTTGAAATAGGTAATATAAAAGCCTCAAAATGATTGACTTGATTAAACATGTGTTTCCAAGATAAACCACTCATAGAATAAGCATATCTTATTCCAAAACTGTTGTTGGCCTCAGTATCTCCAGGTTCCGTTGAACCGTTTGAGAAAGTAGGTGAAAATGTAAGCCATGCGCATACCATCATTGCGGCTAAATTGATAGCCGTAGTTTTTAAAATTTTCATTAGATAAATTGTTTTAAGAATTTTATTGAGGCAGAAGGAGAATAGATCAAAATTCTAACTACCTAATTATCAGTTCATTTGGACTGAAATTTTATGTAAAATTAGAGCTTATAAACGAATAAATTTTAACTGCATAATTCTATGAAGCTTGTTTTAACCCCTAGAAATGCATTTTTGAAAGACAAAATATTGTAAAAATTTAATATATTATTAGTAAAAGTCAATATTGGTCAAGTCAAGAAAAATGAAGCAAATTTTGAAATAATGTTTATGCTTATGAGTTTAAAATTAAACAAGTAGAATGTTGCTAAAAGCTGAAAATTACCATTAAATAACGATACGATGGACTCTTACATTAAATCATAAAATTTCTTATTAAAATCTTATTTATCGTATGAAATGATGTCGGCATACATCTTATAGTAATTATTATATTATTTATATGTAAATTAATATTTTGTTTAAAATCAGGAAAAAAATAATATAATTTTTGTAAAGTCGATAAATTTATAAAAATTTGAGATAAAATAACATCAGTTATTTTTGAATTTATAGGCTCAAATTTGCTAAATGTTAGTCAAATTATTAAAATATAGATTCAAAATATGAAGTAGGTGAATGCTTGTAGTTCATTTTATTTGATTTGAATGGCATCCATTGGTTAACCTTCCAATAACTCATTTAACTATATGTTGAAGTTTTCTCGTGTAAGATTTTGTTATATTGGAGACTATTCAATCGATTATGTCAGATAGCTTGATTTTAGAATCCACCATCACCTGTCCACATTGTGCTCAACAAGCCACAGAAACTATGCCTGTAAATGCTTGTCAATATTTTTATGTTTGTACTTTTTGTGGAGAATTGTTAAAACCTAAGCCGGGCGACTGTTGTGTGTTTTGTAGTTATGGATCTGTTCCATGTCCTCCCATTCAACAAGGAAATCATTGCTGCTAGTAAATTTTGCTACATCCAGAGTACCTTTAGTAAGAAGATTTTTTCTAATTAAATTGATATACTTCTATATCAAAAAAGGGTGATAATTTCTTATCACCCTTTTGACAAATTAAACTAAGAATAGATTAAACCTACTATCTCCATCCCCCACCCAATGCTTGATAAACATTGACTTGAGCATTTAATTGCTGTTTTTTCGTTTCGACCAATTCAATCTTAGATTCTAAAGCATCTCGCTGCGTCAATAGAACCTCCATATAATCGGCACGTGCTGATTTAAATAAAGTGGACGAAATCTCAATGGATTGAGTTAATGCATCCACCTGTTGGCTTTTTAAATCATAGCTTTTCTTCAAGTTGACAATTTGGGATAGCTGGTTAACAACCTCCAAATGTGCTCTTAAAATGGAACGTTCATATTCATATACTGCCTGAACCTGTTTGTTGTTAGCGGAATAAAAATTGGCTTTTATCGCATTTCGATTAATCAAGGGAGCCACCAAATTTCCACCCAAGTTAAACAAAAGAGACTCCGGAGTATCAAGGAAATATTTAGCATTAAAAGCTCGATATCCTAATCCTGCATTAATTACAAATGAAGGATAAAACTCTGCTTTTGCCACGTTAACATCTATTTCAGCCGCTTTCAAGGCAAGTTCTGCTTGTTTGATGTCCGTACGATTAAAAAGCAATTGGGATGGAATTCCTGCTTGAATGGAATCAATCGGTAATTCTGTAAAACGGGTGGAATTTCTCAGCACTGCCTGTGGAAATCTACCAACCAAAAAGTTGATCCTATTTTCTGTTTCGACAATTTGTTGTTTAATAGAAAACTGACGACTTTTTGTTTTAAAAACCTCAGCTTCAAATCTTCGAACCGCCAATTCCGTTACACGAGCATATTGCTTTTCAATTCTAACGATATCCAATGAGTTTTGATACAATTCGATATTTTGATTCAATATGGTTAATTGATTATCTAATGCCATTAATTCATAGTAGGAATTCGCTATCTCTGCTATCAAGTGGGTTACCATGAAGTTTTTACCTTCCACTGTCGACAAATACTTCAATACCGCTGATTTCTTGGCATTTCTGAGTTTTTTCCAAACGTCAATTTCCCAACTGGCATTGATGCCTAATTCATAATTTTGCAAGAAATCAGGTACAGCTTTTCCAGGTACAATTTCATTATTGGCATCACTAGCACCTTGACTTGTATATCGTCCCACTTTATCCACCCCTGCTCCTGCTCCAACCGAAGCAAAGGGCAAATATGCCCCTTGCTTAGCTAAAACTTCATTTTTGGCTATTTGGATTTCTTGCATTAATATGTTGACTTCTTGGTTTTTTTCCAAAGCTGAATCAATCAATGCAATGAGCGCAGGGTCTTTAAAAAAGGCCCTCCAAGCTGTTTTAGATACCGTTACTGTATCTTTTGATCCAGTATAACTATCTGGAATTAATTGACTTACCTTTTTGGTTGCAATTTGTGGAATTTGACAAGAATCAAATAGACAAACGATGAGGCATAGTCCTATAAGCTTTATTAAATTATTCATTTTCATCTTTCTCTAAAGTTTGAGGAAATTTGTCCATCTGATTTACTAAATCCTCCGTAAGTGGATTATTGTCTTCATTTTTAATGAGTTTGCGACCATTGGCCATAGAACCAAAAATGAAATACAAGCCAGGCACGATAATTACACCAAAAACGGTTCCAAAAATCATACCTCCCAAAGCGGAAGCACCAATCGTTTTATTTCCAATGGCGCCAGCTCCATGTGCAAGAACTAAGGGAATTAGACCAGCAATGAAGGCAAATGAGGTCATTAAGATAGGACGAAAACGTACTTTGGCTCCTTCTATAGCTGCTTCTAGTACGGTGAATCCCTGTTGCTGTTTTTGAACAGCAAATTCCACAATCAGGACAGCATTTTTACCCAATAAACCTACCAACATGACTAGTCCTACTTGAGCGTAGATATCGTTGGCGAGTCCCATTCCCTTGATTAATAGAAAGGATCCAAATATTCCAGCTGGCAATGAGAAAATGACAGACAAAGGAATAATGAAGCTTTCATATTGTGCAGCTAATACAAAATACACAAACAATAAAACCACCAGGAATATATAAATGGCTTCATTCCCTCTCCTAGTTTCATCATAAGATAGTGCTGCCCAATCTATATCATAGCCATTAGGTAAGGTTTTAGCAGCTACTTCTTGTACTGCTTTTATCGCTTCCCCACTGCTATAACCTCTGGCAGGACCTCCTCTGATAGCGGAAGTATTGTACATATTATATCGATTGATTTCATTGGCCCCTTGTTTCTTTTTAATTTTCATGAAAGCAGAAAAAGGTACCATTTCATCCCGATTATTTTTAACGTACAAATTCATGACGTCAGTCGGTAGTTTTCTGAATTCGGGCGCAGCTTGGACAAATACCTTGAAAAAACGTTGGTATTTAATGAAACCTAGCTCATAAGTACTACCTACAAAAATGGATAGTGTATTCATGGCATTGTTAATCGAGACGCCTTTTTGCATGGCAGCTTGATTATCAATTTCAATTTCATATTGAGGATAATTAGCACTAAAAAACGTGAATAAACCCGTTATTTCTTTGCGCTTTCTTAATTCACTCATAAAATCCGTCGTGACCTTTTCTAGCTGTTTGTAGTCCCCACTATTGGTTTTATCTAATAACTGCAAGGCAAAACCACCTGCTGCACCAAAACCAGGAACGGCTGGCGGATCAAAAAACTCAATGGTTGCCCCAGGGATTTCTTTTGATTTTTGCTCTAATTCTGCAATGATTTCACTTACCGAATGTTCTCGCTCATTCCAAGGTTTTAGATTGATTAAGCAAGTACCGGCATTTGAACCACGTCCTTCTGTCAAGACTTCATATCCAGCAATAGATGAAACAGATTTAACTCCTTCTACTTTTTGAATGATAGAAACCAGTTTGTTAGATAAATCATTGGTTCTTTCCAGCGTTGAACCTGGAGGTGTCTGAATGATGGCATACAACATTCCTTGGTCTTCACTCGGTATAAAACCAGAAGGCAAGCTTTGACTTACGCCCAATATACCAATGGCAAAAATTCCAAATAAACCTATGGTTACAAATTTACGGTGGGTAATAGCCTTTAAAATCCAAACATATTTACCTGTCAATTTTTCAAACCAATGATTAAAGCCATCCAATATTCGATTCATCCAGGTCTTTTTCCTTGGTTTTCCATGATTATTCTTTAAAATCATGGCACAAAGAACGGGTGTTACTGTAAGGGCAACAATACCAGATATCACGATGGAAGAGGCCATGGTGATAGAAAATTGTCTGTAAAAGGTTCCAACAGGTCCTGTCATGAATGAAACTGGAACAAAAACAGAAACCATCAATAAGGTGATGGCAATAACTGCACCACTGATTTCTCCAATTACTTTTCTTACTGCATTGTAAGGAGACAGGTTCTCTTCTTCCATTTTGGCATGGACGGCTTCCACGACGACGATTGCATCATCGACGACAATACCAATAGCCAATACAAGCGCAAATAATGTTACCATGTTGATGGTAAGTCCGAATAGTTGCATGCAAAAGAATGCCCCTATCAGGGATACAGGTACTGCTAATATGGGTACAATGGTAGACCGCCAATCTCCTAGAAATATAAAAACAACTAGGGCTACTAATATGAAGGCATCCCTAAGTGTATGCATCACATTTTCAATAGATGCATCCAAGAAATTAGAAACGTCATAACTAATTTCATATTCCATTCCCGGAGGAAATGATTTTTTTAGTTGTTCTAGTTTATCTTTTACTTGTCCGATTACTTCACTGGCATTACTTCCATAAGTTTGCTTTAAGACTAAAGCGGCAGATGGATGGCCATTCATGTTAGAATAAATATCGTAATACTCACTTCCCAGTGAAACGGTTGCAATATCTTTTAACCGAAGAATCTCTCCATTGGGATTAGCTCGAATGATCACATTTTCATATTGTTTTGGATCATTAAAACGGTCTGTATAGGTCATCACATATTCCAAAGCTTCCGCCTGTTTACTGTCACCACGACCAATTCTACCAGGTTTACCAATGATACTTTGATCACTTAATGCTTCCATGATATCATCTGGAGAAACATTATATGCCCTCATTCTATCTGGATTTAACCAAACCCGCATGGCATATTGTCGACTACCCAATATTCTTACTTGTCCAATTCCATTGATTCTTTGAAGTTCTGGCACCATATTCACCCCTGCATAGTTGAATAAAAATTTCATATTGGCATTTTTATCCTTGCTGTAGAGATTGACATACATGAGCATACTAGGAATTACGGGTGTAATCACCACTCCTTCTCGCTGTACCAAAGTAGGTAGGCGATTTGTAACTTGCTGAACCCGATTTGAGACTTGAACCAATGCTTGATTAATGTCAGTTCCGGGATTAAAAACCACCTGAATGTTGGCCTCACCAGCACTTGTCGCATCCGAAGTCATGTATCGCATTCCCCAGGCTCCATTGATGGACTGTTCCAAAGGGATAATAACCGATTCAGCCAGTGATTTGGCACTTGCTCCTGGATAAGAAGCAGATACCATAACTACCGGTGGAGCTACTTCTGGAAATTGAGAAGTAGGCAGACTTTTGATAGCTAAAAATCCTACAAATAAGATGACAAGCGATATAACTATAGCCAAAACTGGCCTTTGAATGAATTTGCTAAACATATTCTTTTCGTTTATTTGTTAGATTATTCAACGTATACCTTGAGATTCTTAATGACCATTTTAGGATCTTCATATTTATAGCTGATCTTGTCATTTTCTTTCACCTTACGAATACCCTCAAGTAGTATTTTTTCATCTCCTTTAAGTCCATCGCTGATGACATATAAATCTGGCATTTCGGCCCCAATTGTGATTTCTCGCGAATGCACCTGGTTATTTTTATCTAACACAAAAACATATTTCTTTTCCAAGACCTCATACGTGGCTTTTTGAGGAATGATAATAGCGTTATTTAAGGGGATGTTCATCTCAATGTTACCCGTTTCCCCATGTCGTAAAAGATTTTCAGGATTAGGAAAAGTAGCTCTAAAGGCAATATTCCCTGTTTCATTATTAAAATCAGCCTCAATTGTTTTGACAATTCCCGGATGTTTGAATAATTGATTATTTGCCATCAATAGGTTCACTTTCACCAAATTCTCCTGAGTCTTATTAGTCTTATAATTCAAATATTCAGCTTCTGGAACATTAAAATAGACCCACATTTGACTGTTGTCTGAGAGGGTTGTTAGTAAGTCACCTTCATTGATTAAACTACCTAATCTGACTTGGAAATGATCCATAATACCAGTGAAAGGAGCTTTGATTTCAGTGAATTGTAAATGGGTTTGCGCGAGCAATAATTCAGCTTTAGCCTTATTTAATTTAGCTTTAGCCAAAGCCAATTCATTCACTGATACCACATTTTTATCGCTCAACTGCTTGGTATTTTGATACTCAATAGCAGCAAAATCAGCTTCAGCTTGTGCTTTTTGCATTTCAGCATTATAGAGCATGGGCATAATTTTAAACATGATTTGCCCCTTTTTGACTAGCTGTCCTTCATCCACGTAAATATTTTGTAAATACCCTTTTTCCAGCGCTCTCAATTCAATATGCTGAATAGCGCGAATTTGACAAACATACTGGCGAGTAATGGATGTATCGGTCTTTAGCGTACTCGTAACGATGTATTTTGTTACTTCTTCTTTTTCTTCTTCCTTATGACTCGTGCAAGCAGTCAAATAGATGGCACAGCAGGCCACAATGAACATGATGAATTTATTCATTTCTTTTTCTAATAAAATATGTAATAATTGTTTTGACAGCTTGGTATATAGATACCAAGCTTGGTTTTTAGCATGAAGCTATTTTACGACTGATCTTGATCTAAAACCGCGTAAATAAATTGGAACGAAAAGGGGGTAATCAAATTAGAAAAACCTGATTCTTAATATATAAAGGGAGTTTTGTAAATGAAGGAAGGGAATTGGTGTAATGAACCTTCCTTGCGGATTTAAATACAGAATTTAAACCGGGTACACGAAATGAATTAAGAGAAGATAGATAGGATTTAAAGCTTTTTTTAAATCCTGAGCATTCTTCATCTTCTTCAATCTCAAAATCAACTAAAGGAGTGAAAGATTGATGGGTATTTACTGGATTTGCCAGTAAATGTAAATCCGAAAAAGATGTATTTGTAGAAAATGAAGATATACCCTCTTGGAAGGATATATTGGAAAAATCTAATTTATTAAAAGATTGCTTATGTGCGAAGCTAGAGGATAAAAATATACCAAAGCTGCATAGAACAGTGAAAACAAGGGCTACATGTTTGTTTTTAACTGATGAAAGCATAGAAAACGAATGGTATGTTAATTGTTTGCAAATGTAATAGCAAAACGTCAAATAAACATAATTATATTTTTCGAAACGAAAATAATTCTGTTTTATTATTCTTTCAAGAAGTAATTAGGATGAAATCAATTGATAATCAAGCTTTAAAGCTTTGATTTGATTTTTGCTTGGACTCGTTTTAACGTCGTTTTATTGATTATTAATATCCAAAACAACCTTAGTTGCTTTTCCACTCACAGCCAAAGTCATGGCATCCTCTATCCTATCCAATGGGAATCGTTCGGATATAATTTTGCCTGGATGAATTTTATTCTGAGCAATTAATTCAATGGTTTCGGCAAAATCATTGGGGTGGTCGTATATGATGGAAGGTAAAATGGAAATCCCTTCTCTAGCGATTTTTAAAGGTATAAACTGAGCTAACTCATTGGCTAGTCCTACTAAGATAATTTCAGATCCTCTAGGAGCTGTTTCTAAGATTAAATTAGTGGCCTTGGCTACGCCTACACAATCAAAAATGGCTACAATCTCTTGATTATATAAAAATGACTCTAAGTCTTCTTTGGGCAATATTCCTGCTCCCATGACCTTCGCCATGTTTTGTTTATCTTCATTTAAATCCTTTACCCAAACTTGGTAGCCCTTGGTCAGTGCTAGTTGGCAGAGCAATAATCCAATAGCTCCTAACCCGAATACTGCTATGTGTTGATTAGGTAAAGCAGAGCTTACTTGCAAGGCATGCACGGCAACGGCTAATGGTTCAATACAAACAGCATCTTCATCTGAGATGGAATCAGGTAATTTCCAGCAAAAATCAGCGTCTAAACAGATGTATTCAGCAAAACAACCGGGAGAATTTACGCCAATGACTTGTTTATTTGGGCAAATGTTTCCTTTATCTTGTAAACAAAATCGACATGAACCGCAGGGAATATTAGGTTCAATCACCACTCGTTGCCCTAATTGAAAACCAGTCACTTGAGAACCCATTGCCTCAACCCATCCAAGTCCTTCATGACCAAGAACAGTTGGAACGGGCAACAGTCGATCGCCTAGGAATAAATGTACATCTGAACCACAAATCCCGGTTGATTTCAATCGAATCAATATTTCATTCGCTTTTGGAATGGGTTTTTCAAGATTTTGGACCTGAATATAGTTTGGTTTTTCTAATACGGCAGCTTTCATAATTTTTGAGAAGGTAAGGTTCGAATGATCAAACCCATCACTAATAGTGGTAAAGAAAATAAAACAAATAATACGGTGTTACCCACGTGGCTATCTGATAAAATACCGAATACTGCCGGCCCTAAAATGGCTCCAAGCCGACCAATACCTACGGTGTAGCCCACTCCTGTAGCACGAATGGATGTAGGATAAATACGGGATAATATCGGCCAAATACCATTAAATCCGCCTTGAGCAAATACTCCAATGAACATTACTAATATGAATATTAGCACGGTATTAAGAGGTAAAAAGGCATATAATTGCATGACCGTAAAGGCCGAGAGCATGTAAATAAAATGGGTTTTCTTCAATCCGAATTTAGAGCCTAATGCACCAATGGAAGAAGAACCAATGGCTGCTCCAATATTGAGGGAAATGCCTACATAAGTAGCTAATTCAAAGGGCATTCCTGAATCTTTGGCAATGGTAGGAACCCAACTCATAACAGTATATAAGGTCATAAAGCCAAAAAATGCCGCTAACCAAAGTCGCCAAGTATTGGGTTTTAGTTCCTCTGTTAGGAGCACTTTAACTCCTTGCTCTTCTATTTTTTTACTTTGAAATTCCTCTGAATCTTTCATCACAAAGAATACCAAAACTGTCATCATAGCTGAAAAACAACCTGCTAGAAAGAAGGCATAATGCCATCCCTTTAAAGGAATTAAATCAGCACAGATGAGGCCTGTTAAAATGGCTCCAATGGGCCAGCCTGCTTGAATTAAACCTACATTAAAATCTCGGTATTTGTCATTTGAATATTCTGCCGCCGTAGTGGCAATGGTAGGTAAAATCCCTCCAATGCCTAAGCCTGTTAAGAAACGCCATGCCAAAATAGGTACATAGGCTTGTGCAAATGCCACGCCAAACATCCCTAGGCTTATCATGAGCAAAGAAATCAAAAAGATTTTCCTTCTGCCGTATTTGTCGGCCAATGGTGCTAATGAAAAGCAACCCAAGGTCATTCCAGCCAATCCTGCACTAAAAATATAGCCCATTTCTGTTTTGGATAGACCAAATTCCCGGATGATTTCAGAGCTAGAAAAAGACACAATTAAAACGTCTATTCCGTCATTGAAATTCATAAAAAAACATAAAGCCACCATTAAGACCTGAAATCCCGACATGGGAGCACTCGACTGTAGTTTGATTTGATCCTCCATTATTTTAAAAAACCTCCTTGTGGTTTAACTCCATTTTTAACCCAATTTCTCAATATGTCAAATGAAGTGGCCATTTGTTGAGGAGTAAAAGCACAGTGCGCCTGTCCATTGGTATATTTTACGGTAAAATATTGATCTTTTTGTTGCTGATGCACCATGTTTTCATAATTCACTACGGCATAACTTGGAGGAATTAATTGATCATAAATAGTATGAACTAAGAGTACAGGCTTATTGATGTTTCCAGTACGATCATAGCGAGAAAATAATAGATTCGGGTTTTTCGTGGCAGGTAAACGCTCCGCGACTTGATTAGTCAATAAATCATCAGGAAATCCAGTATAAACTGTTTGTAAGTTATCAAACGGATTACCTCCTAACCTGACAGCAATATCTCTTAATACATTTTGATTAAAGAATAGTGATCCCCCAAGGTCCTTTAATTTCAAATCAAATTTTTTGGCAAAGGCTTTAGCTAAAGTAGAATCTTTTTCCATGATAGCTTTCATAATTTGGCCAATCTTTGGACCAGCTTGGGCTAAATTGACATAACCTACTGATGAGTTAATGTCGAATATATCTTTTAAGCTGGGTATGATTCCTGGAAAAAGCCCATTAAAAGTTGCATACATATCGTATTCTTTTCTGCATTGAAGATAGGGTCTGGAAGCTAGTGGACATAATGGAAGAGCACCATGGTAATTTTCACCAAAGTTTTCCATCGTTCCCAAGGTAATTCCCCCTCCCATGGAATGACCTACCATAAAAGTTGAATCAGGTTTTCCCACGTTTTTGACAAAAGCTTGTCGTAACTCCTCCGTGGCATCGATGCCTTCGGGTAATACGAAGCCTACCGCAGGATAATCCGAAGCCGCAATGGCAAAACCACGATCAAGAAATACTTGTAATCGTTTTTCTAATCCAACATTGGATTCTTGAGGTTTTTGACCTTGAAATTGGTATCCATGGGCATACATGACCAATTTTTTATTCCAATTTTGGGGGATTAAGATTTGGTAAGTTCCTCCAAGTAAAGTTCCAACATCTTTTTTTTCAATTTGACCAAAGAGTGAAAAACTGGCCAATGCAAATAGAATTACATACTTCATGCTGAGTAGGATTAGGTATTTATAGGGTTTTGTCCATTTTTGAATTTCTAATTTACCATTTTTTCCTACGAATATTTATATCCTTATTCCTAAAAATAAACGAATGAGGTTCTTTGGGGATATCCATGCCCATTTTTGCAAATTGTGGAATCATGGATACAGGTCAATTTATTCCTGATTGTTTTTTAGATTTATCATTCAATAAACGAATTCATCTATGCGCAAACTACTTATTTTACTCTTTACTGTTCCTTTTTTTGCTACAGCCCAATCTTCTCAAGATAGCTTGAACATTAAGAAAATGGCCGATGAAATCATGAGGAATGGGAAAGCCTATGATTTATTGAGAGAATTAACCAAACAAATTGGAGGTCGTTTAGCTGGATCACCCCAGCAACAAAATGCTGCCATTTGGGGGAAAAGAAATTTAGAAGCTTTTCAGGTAGATAAAGTCTATTTCCAAGCAGTAAAAACCCCTAATTGGAAGCGAGGTGGAAATGATTTTGCAGCTATTTCTGCCGTCAATGGAAAAGCTCAATTGCGTCCTATGAAAGCACTTGCATTAGGAAATTCATTAGGATCCAATGGTTTAATTGAAGCGGAAGTCATAGCTTTTGCGAGTTTCGATGAAATGGAAAAACGGAAAGATGATATCAAAGGTAAAGTGGTTTACTTTCATAGTGTATTTGACCCAACCAAATTCCAGACTTTTAGAGCCTATGCTGAATCAGGCGTATTTCGTCGGGTTGGACCTAGTCGTGCCGCTAAATACGGAGCTGTGGGTGTCATGATTCATTCCTTAAGTACAGCTACCGACAATGAGCCGCATACAGGTAGTATGGTCTACGATGAGGCTTATCCCAAAATTCCAGCACTCGCTTTAGGGCCTGAAGATGCCAAGGAATTGTATGAATTATGTAAAAAATCGACGGTTCGAGTTCAGTTACAGACTTATGGATTTTTCCTACCCGATGCTGATGAAAACAATGTAGTAGCTGAATTAAAGGGCTCTGAATTTCCAGAGGAAATTATTACCGTTGGTGGTCATTTGGATAGTTGGGATATAAATGAGGGAGCCCACGATGATGGTGCGGGTATTGTGCAAACCATGGAAATTCTTAGGACAATGAAAGCCATCAACTATCGACCGAAACGGACGATTCGTTTTGTTTTATTTGCCAATGAAGAGAATGGTATGCGAGGAGGAAATGAATATGCCAATCAAGCAAAAATGAATCAAGAGAAACACATTTATGCTTTGGAAAGTGACGAAGGTGGATTTACGCCAAGATCCATAGGAATTAGCTGCTCCAAAGAACAGTGGAAGAAATTTCAAGCATGGTCTCCCCTGTTTAAGCCATTTGGAGGTGAACTGACTTTGGGAGGAACAGGTGCTGATATTGGGCCTTTGGTTAAAGTGAATCCTACCATCGTTTTATCGGGATTGATACCTGATAGTCAACGGTATTTTGATTTACACCATGCCAAAACCGATGTATTTGAGAATGTGAATAAAAGAGAATTGCTTTTGGGGGCAGTTAATATGGCCGCTATTATTTATTTGATTGACCAACATGGTACCAATCCTTAAATTTTAAACAAATCAATTTTGAGTAAAAATGAAGTGCATTTAGGTTTTAGATGTAGTTTATTGAAATAAAACAATATGAAAAAGTCAGTCTATCATCGCCTGTTATTACTCGCCTTCATTTTTAGTTTCAGCCTTTCTCCTGTTTGGGCTCAAAAAAATCAATTGAAGAACAGTCGGGTTTTAGTTTATACAAAGAACGGTGTAGGCTATGTGCATGATAATATCCCTTCTGCAGTAGCCTGTATACAAGAGCTAGGTGCAGAAAATAAATTTACTGTTGATGTATCTGATGATCCTGCGGTCTTTTCAGAGGCAAATTTGAAAAAGTACACATTACTCATTTTTACGAGTACCAACAATGATGTATTTGCTACGGATGAACAGCGTGTCGCATTTAGGCGCTATATAGAAGCTGGAGGAGGTTTTGTTGGAGTACATTCCGTGACGGGTACAGAAAGAAAATGGGCGTGGTTTAAAATGATGGTTGGTGAAACATTTACTTGGCATGCTAATTTCCAACAATTTTCATTAATTAATATTGACCCTAAGCATCCTGCAATGGAGGGAATTCCAAGTGTATGGACTAAAGAAGATGAGTGTTATTTTGGAAGAGAAATGTACCCCGGTATCCGTGTTTTGATGATGCATGATGTAAGCACTTTGGATAAAAAGCAATCGGATTTAATTCTTAAAAATGCAGGAACTTTTGGAGATTATTTTCCGGCTGTTTGGTACCAGAATTTCCAAGGAGGACATGTGTGGGTAACTACCTTAGGTCATGCAAAAGCGGATTACCAGAATCCCTTATATAGAAAACATCTTTTACAAGGGATTAAGTTTATTGCTAATCAACATCAAGGAATTGATTATAGCAAAGCATTTTCCACAGGGAAAGACGATAAATTAATGGTAAATGATAAGTTGTAAATGGGGAATTTTTAATTGTAAATGGTGAATTGTTAATTGTAAATGGGGAATGCTTGAATGACGATGGCCATTTTATGAATATGTACTCGTTCACTCAGGATAGTAAGCACTTTCTTATAACTAATCTCTAATAATTTATACCTAGTTTATTTCTTTTTTCTTTAATTTTATAGAAATACAAATTCGTTCCTGTATGTCTATAAAACTATCAATTTCCTTGTTTTTTATATTTCTTTTGGGCTCGCAAATTTCTATTGCCCAAAATTCAGATGATTTATTTAGTCAAGCAAGGACGGCGGCATTTGATCATAAACAATATACTTTGGCGAAGCAATTGGCCAAAGCTGCGATATTAAAATCTCCTGATTATCTTGAAATTCGCATTTTCCTAGGCAGAATTTACACTTGGGAAAAGCAAGCTGATAGTGCTAGACTTGAATTTGATAAGATTATCAAGTTAAATCCTCAGGTGGAAGATGTTTATATAGCTTATTCCAATCTTGAGTTTTGGAATGATGATACGGAAAAAGCGCTTAGTATATGTAATCAAGGGATGAGTTTATTCCCAAATTCTGTCGATTTGGCTATTTTAAAGGCGAAATTTCTGAATGATTTAAAAAAATGGTCAGAAGCAGATCAAGTAATCTCAGAAGTATTGACTAAGCATCCTAATCAAACCGAGGCTCGTGCATTAGCAACGAGAATTCGTGAAAATAGTGCAACCAACAGAATTGGGGTTAATTACACATTTGTGTCCTTTGATAAGCAATTTGCAGATCCTTGGCATTTGACTAGTTTAGATTACAGTAGACAAACTTCTTTTGGTTCAATTATTGGAAGAATCAACTATGCGAATCGATTTAATGGTAATGGGGTCCAATATGAAGTGGATGCCTACCCTCGTTTGTCAAATACCTTTATGGCTTATATAAGTGGAGGTTATTCACCTAACTTAGGCGTTTTTCCTCAAACTAGAGCTGGTTTTTCTCTTTATGCTAATCTACCCAAAAGCATGGAAGCCGAAGCTGGTTTTCGCTATTTACAGTTTGGAGATAATACCTGGATTTATACCGCATCTTTGGGGAAATATGTCAAATCATTTTGGTTTAACTTGAGAACTTATCTCACCCCATCTTCTGGCCAAGTAGGACAATCATTTACATTGACCACTCGGTATTACGTAGGTGGAACCGACGATTTTTTGAGCCTAGGCCTAAGTACCGGACTCTCACCTGATGATCAAAGGAATATTGTTTTAATCAATGCTTCTTCCTATAAATTACAATCTAATGGATTGACCTTGGCTTACCGACGATCCATTAATTCATTTCATATCATCAATTTAAAAGCTAGTTGGACAAATCAAGAATACCAGAGAGATACAAGAGGTAATTCCATTGAATTGGGTGTTGGATACATTCGTAGATTTTAGATATAATGAAGCAAAGATTTAAAAATAAATTTTTTTGGATCATTAGCCTGATTTGGCTAATTCCTTTAATGATGTTTTTATTTTGGTTTTTTACACCTTCCACTAAATGGGTGGCTGCAATTGTCGATAAATCGGTTTTAACACCAGCTGGTGATGAACATATTTCGTTTACCTGGTTATTGAATCAAAAAAGGTTGACAAAAACGAATGCAGATCGATATCAGATTGATCATGATTATTTTGGTTTTTTTCCAAAAGACAATGATAAATTTAGAATTAAGGGACTAGAAAGATTTTCTTCTAGCCAATTGCGTCAATTAAGTGAGGATGCAGATATGGCGTATTTTACAGATACTTATGGCATTTATAAACAAGAATGGTATCATAAAAATGTAGGAGAAACAGTTGGTTTTGGAATGCTATATGGTGGATTAAGTAAGCAGGATTTAGATTTTCTTCAACTAATGAAGGAAAAGAGAAAGTTAATTATCACCGAATTTAATACCATAGGCTCTCCAACCACTAAAGAGAATCGAGAGAAATTTGAATCGATGTTTGGAATGCGGTGGACTGGATGGACTGCGCGTTTTTTTGATAACCTAGATACCACCGTGAATTTGGAATTGCCGCATTGGATGATTAAGAATTACAATGCTTCCCATCAAGTCAAATGGAACTTTAAAAAATCAGGTATTGCATTTGTCAATGAAGAAGGAGGACAAGTTATTGTTCTAGAAGATCAGAATCATTTAACTAATCCAATTCCCTTTATTCGAAGTAGTGAATTGGGGCAAGTGAAGTTTGGTTTGCCAAATGAAATAAAATATCCATTTTGGTTTGATGTGATTGTTCCTGATACAAGGATTAACGTTGTTTTATCTGAATTTTCTCTAAAAACGAACGCTACAGGTTTGGCAGAATTAAAACGTAATGGTATTCCATCTACCTTTCCTGCTGTGATCATGGCCAAATCTGGGTATTCTCCATTTTTCTATTTTTCAGGGGATTTTTGTGATAACCCCATCCACATGTCAGCTTCCTATTTTAAGGGGATCGAAACATTTAAATTCTTGTTTTACAATGATAGAGACCCTATGGAAAGGAAAAGTTTTTTTTGGGAGTTTTATCGCCCTTTAATGAATCAGATTCTGGATGATGCCGTCAATAAACCCAAAGCATCAATTAATTCCGTATCGGCTAATTAGTGAATCAGGAACAATTTTTACACCCCGAATTACCTGAGAATTTTTCTTCTTGAATTGATTAAAAGCCTGCTTTAATTGATTCAGTTTTATATCATCACTTATTGGGCTTTCTTCCATGTTTTCAGTGATTTTGAAGAGGCTATTTCCATTGATATGATAGTCGTTCATGACAAAGTCAACCAAAGTTGATTTATTTTGCATGAGTGGATAATGATGGATATTCCTAAATGTTTTGATGGTATCAAGTCCATCTCCTATCCAGCTATTACCTGCTTTAGGGAGTTTTATATTGATTTGTTTTTCTAAGGTGGCTAATAAACTTGGCGCTATATCAAAATGAGTTGAAACTGAAGCAAATTGTGCCGTTCGCTTTAACATGGGTGAATAAATTAACAGTGGGACATGGTAGCGATCTATTTTGGTACTCATAGGTATTTCTGGTAATCGATGATCTCCCGTTATGATGAAAATCGTATTGGCAAAATCAGCTCGTTTGGAATAGGTCTGGATAAACTTTTTTATTGATTCATCTGCATACATAATACTCGAAAACTGATTCAAGAAATTGTTGTATTCAGCTTGTTTATTCTCATCTAGACCTATTTGTTTCATCCTAGATTTCGCCATTTGGATGTATTTATCCTGATTCCTAATTAAAAAGGGATCATGTGTAGCTATCGTCAAAATGACATTTAGCTCAGGTTTTTTTAAGGTAGATTTACTTCTATTCTCAAAGTATAATTGATATAATTGATCGTCGGAATAGCCCCAAGTGAAATTTTGTGCCGTAGCAGGTAACTTGGTGTATCCAGCTGGAAATGATTTTTCTTCTATAATTTGATCGACATGATTGTTATCCAAATAGGATTTCATTCCATCAAATTCCGTTTTCCCTCCATAGTAGAATGAAGTTTGATATCCATTTCTTTTTAAAATAGTATATAAGGAAAGGTGTTTAGGAATATCATTTCCCATTTCCAAAATGCCATTTTTACCAAAGGGCATAGATCCCATTAATGCAGGAAGTACAGCGAATGTTCTACCTCCAGCACTCAGTATATTTTTCCAATACAAGCTTTTTCCTGCAAGCGAATCAATAAATGGCGTAAAATTCCCTAAATACGCTCCATCATTTGTAAATGCCCTCCCCAATCCTTCTACAAGTAGAATCACGATATTAGGTTGTTTTTTTAGTGGTTGAAAGAAAGGAGATAATACATCTGGAGCAACATTACTGTGATAAAATGGATATTGATTTTCAAAAGGATATTCCATTTTAGCTACCGTTGAAGCTATCCCATCAAAATCTCCAATATAAGCATCGGAATAAATATCTATTTCTTCATTGGAGTTAAAAAAATACTCTGAACTTGATGATAAGAAAAAAGCTGTTTTGTTTTTGATTAAGTTGTTTTCATATTCAGTTGGCATGTTAAACCCAATGGAATACAAAGGAGTAAAATAGAGAAATATAGATGCCAAAGGAAAACCAATAGCCATGAATGGTCTAAGTTGTAGCTTGTTTAACAGGTACCTAGTAACAACAAAAAGCAAGGCTAATAATCCAAAAAATAGTAATAGGATAATGATGTTTAAACCAGAAGTAGATCCAATAATTTGCAGTATATCTGTCAATGAATAGCTGAATAAGTCAGAACCTAATGGAACAAGTGCCGTATTGAAATAATCCATTAAGGCTAATTGAATGGCAAAAAATACCATCAGGCAAGTTTGGCCAATGATGATGGCCAATTTTTGAGAAAAATAGGAAACAACTAAGAAGATAAAGAATAAACCAAAAAGATCAGATATCCAAAAAATGAGATCATTAGCAAAGGCAAATATAATTACTTGAAATATCTGGGAAGGATACTGTCTATTGATACTATTAATGACGATTTCTAAAATACTCAAGAAAAACATCGAAAATAACCAAACTAGAGCTAAGCGACTAAATAAATGACAAAGCAACAAAATATTAGCTTTTTGATCTTTCATGTTTTTAAACAAGGAATTCATAGTCGAGATACTTAATTTTTACCACTAGTTAAATGGTTTGAATTTATCATAGTGTTAAGTAAATATAAATCACGAGCTTCAATAAGCTTTCATTTTTAGAAGATAATTATCTCATTGGGATAGATATATTTTATTTTTTCTTTACATTTTGGAAAAAATATATCATGGATAAAACGGCATATCAATCCATTGACCATTATATAGAATCTCAAGATGTTGATAAACATGATCGCTTACAAGTGATTCGGAAGATCATGCAGCAATTAATCCCCGAGGCTGTTGAAGTGATTTCCTACCATATGCCCGCATTCAAATTGAAAGGGAAGATTGTGGCTTATTTTGGAGCATTTAAGGACCATATTAGCTTGTTTCCTCATGCTAGTTGCATTGAAGCCTTTCAGGATCAATCCAAAAATTATGTCATGTCCAAAGGCACCATCCAATTTCCTATGAACAAGGAATTGCCCCAAGGGCTAATTCGGGAAATGATACAATTTCGAATTCAAGAGATGGAGCTTCAAATAAAAATGAAAAAATCAAAATAGTTATTTAAACCTATCATAAACAATGAAAATAAATCGTAGACATTTTATTCAATCTGCCGGACTTATTCTGGGAGCAGCTAGCCTATCGTCATTTACTTGGGCTTTGGGAGATGAACCAGAGCTTTGTCGAGGAGGCTATTTTACAGAAGCCGAAGGGAAAGCATTTTTAGAACAACATATACCTGCTAGTCTTAAGGCATGGAATAAGCGTTCAGAACAAATCATTAAGCAGATCAAAGTGGGAATGGAGTTGAACAAAATGCCAGCAGCGCCAAAATCCACACCAATAATTCATAGTAGAAAGGAATACAATGGTTATACCATTGAAAATGTAGCCTTTGAAAGTATTCCAGGTTTTTATGTAACTGGGAATTTATATCGTCCTGCTGAATTAGTTTCGGGTAAAAGCTATCCTGGAATTTTATGTACACATGGACATGATGGTGCAGCAGAAGGAAGATTTAGGGAACAAACTCAAAGGAGATGTGCTACGCTTGCCCGTATGGGTGCCATTGTATTTGCATATGATATGCTTGGATATGGTGATTCTCAACAATGCACACATAATATCAAGAAGTCACTCAAGCTGCAGACAATCAATGGTACACGGGCCTTGGATTTTTTGATGAATTTACCTCAAGTAGATGCCGAACGTATAGGCATGACAGGTGAATCCGGTGGAGGCACGCAGACTTTTTTATTAGCTGCTTTAGATAAGCGAATTAAAGTAGCTGTACCATGCGTGATGGTTTCTGCTCATTTCTTTGGAGGATGTAATTGTGAAAGTGGAATGCCCATTCACAAAAAAGGAGAATATCAAACCAATAACGTGGAAATAGCCTCTCTTACGGCTCCAAGACCCATGCTGTTGATTTCAGACGGGGCAGATTGGACAAAGAACACTCCGAATGTGGAATATCCTTTTATCAAACATATTTATTCTTTATTTCAAAAGGAGACTTTAGTAGAAAATGTCCACCTAGCCAAAGATGTGCACGATTATGGAGTGAATAAGCGATTGGCCTTATATCCTTTTTTAGCTAAGCACTTAGGTTTGGATATGAGCCTTATCTTAAATAAAAAAGGGGAAGTGGATGAAAATAAATCGGTCATTTTAACGAATCAAGAACTTCGTGTTTTCAATGCCCAGCATCCTATTCCATCCAATGCCCTGCGAGGAGATGATGCGGTGATGGCGATGTTGTAGAATGAAGAATGTAGAATGGAGAATGGAGAATGAAGAATGGAGAATGAAGAATGGAGAATGAAGAATGAAGAATGAAGAATGAAGAATGAAGAATAACGGGTAAATTATGTCTTTCTTTTCTATGTATGATAAATAACAATTCTACATTCTTCATTCTACATTAAAAGAATCTTCCCATTCCTTCCGGGAGTTTCATAAGCTTGAATGGCTTCTTGGAATTTTTCTAATGGGTAAGAGCTCGCTACGTCAACTTGAATACTTTCTTTACTCAAGTGCTCAAAAACAGTCTTAATAGCTGTTTTTTGCATTAGTGGACTAGTGTTTTCCATCCAACTAGTTAACCAAAATCCTTTGATCGTCAGGTTTTTAAAAATGAGAAGTCCAGAGTTCAATGGAATGTTGTCTAAACTAAGAGAGCCAAATACGTACATAGTCCCTCCTATTTCTAAACTAGATAGGATTTTGCCCGCTAATTCTCCTCCTACCGCATCAAAAATTGCTTTAACTCCTTGGGGAGCATTTTCTCTCATTATACCACCGACTTTCTCATTATCCGTATTAATTACCAAATCAGCCCCCATTTGATATAAAAGCTCCTTTTGAGAATCCTGTCGAACGGTAGCTGCTACCCAAATACCTTTTTGTTTGGCCATTTGTATCACTAATTTACCCCAAGCCGACGCTCCTGCTGTAATCAATAGTTTATCACCTTCTTTCAATCCACTTTCTTCTAACATGGCATAGGCTGTTAATGGATTGATAAAAGCCTGACATGCAATTTCATTTGACATATTGGCAGGAACAGGAACCACAGAGTTGACTGGGGCGCAAACATATTCTTTCCAAGTACCTAAAGCCGTAAATAATACGCGAGTACCCACAGGATACGTTTTCAAGCTATCGGTGCTTTCAATGATTCCGACAGCCTCAAATCCCGCACTACTTGGTAGTTTCGGCTGAATGCCATATCGACCTTGAATAAACATGATGTCAGATGGATTGATGTTTCTAGCTAGCACTTGAATTCTAACTTCATGAGCTTTGGGTTCAGGCATAGGTGCATCGACCAATCTTAGTACATCTTTCGGTAATCCAGTTTGTTCAAAAATGACTTGTTTCATTTCGCTATAAATTGGTAAGAAGAATTAAAAAGGAATATAAAAAAAATCATTGAAAGACTATCTAAGTCTTGCTTAGAATGCTTAAATTGTTTCTTAACAAAATATTATTTATGCACCCATTTACTTTATTTTCCTTGGAGGGAAAAGTCGCTTTAATCACAGGAGCTAGTAAAGGCATTGGTTTAAGTATAGCGGAGGCTTTTGCTCAAGCTGGCGCCAAAGTGGTCATTAGTAGCAGAAGACAAGAGTCTTTGGATGAGATGGCATTAGAGCTTCGAGAAAAAGGATTGTTGGTGGAAGCAATTGCCTGCCATGTAGGACATATGGATGAATTACAAGCTTTGGTAGATCAGACGATCGAGCTGTATGGGCAATTGGATATCGTGGTAAATAATGCCGCAACAAATCCAGTTTTTGGTCCTGTTGAAGATACTAGCTTAGAAGCCTTTGATAAAATCATTGAAGTGAATTTAAAAGCTCCTTTTCAATTGATGAAGATCTGCTTTCCATACCTTAAAAAATCTGATGGCGCTTCAGTGATTAATATTTCATCCATTGGTGGATTATCTCCAGAGCCAGGTTTAGGTATATACAGTGTCAGTAAAGCCGCCTTAATTTCCATGACAGAAGTATTTGCCAAGGAATGGGGAGAACATGGCATTCGTGTCAATACTATTTGTCCTGGATTAATCAAAACAAAATTCTCAGAAGCACTTTGGGATAATGAACATATATTAAAACACATGATGAAAAGCCTACCTATCAAGCGCGTGGGTAAACCTGATGAAATAGCCGCAGCTGCTCTTTATTTGGCTTCTGAGGCATCTTCATATACAACAGGCACCGTTTTAACTGCCGATGGCGGATTTACGATTTAAACCCTATGGAATCAATACCATCTATATTTTTATCAGAACGAGTTTCCAAGCTTTTGCCTCGTTACCAGCAATTTGTCCAAGAACATCTTAGACCGCTAGAACAAGGCGCGATTTATGGTTCATTTAAGGCTCATTTATCAGCTTTACATGAATTAAGGCGTAAAGCTAAGATGGAAGGATTATTTGCGCCACACCTATCTGTAAAGGAAGGGGGATTTGGCCTTAGTCTATTGGAGTTTGCTTCTATTTCGGAAGTATTAGGTCAAAGTCCCATTGGACATTATGTGTTCAATTGTCAGGCTCCAGATATTGGAAACATGGAACTGCTGCACCGATTTGCCTCGGAAGAATTGAAAGCAAGGTACCTGCATCCACTACAAAAAGGAGAAATACGTTCATGTTTTGCCATGACGGAACCAGAGCATGCAGGAAGTAATCCAATTCACCTTTCCACCCGAGCCGAATTGGATGGAGATGAATATGTCATAAATGGACATAAATGGTTTACTTCTTCTGCCGACGGAGCTTATTTTACTATAGTGATGGCTGTGACGGATCCTGACAATACGAATCCTTATCAAAGGGCCAGTATGATTTTAGTACCATTAGATAATCCCGGATACCGTCTGATTCGAAATATTCCTATCATGGGCGATGTCGGAGAAGATTATTTATCTCATGGAGAAGTTGAATTTAAGGATTGTCGAGTTCCTAAATCAAACCTTATCGGTGAAGCTGGCTCAGGTTTTGCTTTAGCTCAGGAAAGATTAGGACCGGGTAGAATACATCATTGTATGCGCTGGATTGGAATCTGTGAAAGGGTGTTGGAATTAACATGCAAAAGAGCTGCAACTAGGGAATTAAATCCAAACCATGTATTAGCAGATCAACAAAGCATTCAGCATGGTATTGCTGAAAGTGCTGCAGAAATAAAGGCATCTCGTTTGATGGTTTTGCAAACAGCCTATTTGATTGAAAAATATGGTGCTAAGGCTGCCAAAGAGGACATTTCTACCATCAAGTTTTATGTTTCTAATGTCTTGATGCGAGTGATTGACAAAGCAATTCAAGTGCATGGTGCACTGGGAATCACGGATGATACCATATTATCTTTTTGGTATCGACATGAACGAGGAGCAAAAATCTATGATGGTCCAGATGAAGTTCATAAGACTGTATTAGCGAAAAGAATTATTCAATCTTATGCCGCTCGATGAACGATTTAGCCAATTCTTCCTTATTGGAATACTTATCGGATCATTTACATGTTCCCATATCAGAAATTCAATTAAAGCCATTTAAAGGAGGTTTCTCAAATTTAACCTTTGGATTAGAAGCTCTTGGTAAAAAATGGGTTTTGCGGAGGCCACCTTTGGGAAAGAAAATATCCAAAGCGCATGATATGGCCAGAGAATTTAGAATTTTGGAAGCCTTAGAAAGAGCAGGATATCAGAAAATACCTAAACCTATTCTCTGTTGTGGGGACGAGAGCATTTGGGATGCACCTTTTTTCATCATGGAACATGTAGAGGGTCCTATTTTACGCAATAAAATGCCGGAAGGGCACCATCTAACGCCTCATTTTTTTAAACAGCTTTCAGCTAAATCATTGGATGTATTGCTGGAGTTACACCAATTGGAACTGGAGAAATCTGGTTTGGGAAATTTAGGAAAGCCAGAAGGATTTGTTGCCAGACAGGTTCATGGTTGGGCAGATCGCTATTCCAAGGCCGAGACAGAAGAAATCTTGGATATGAATCATTTGGCAGCTTGGTTACAAGATCATATTCCTATTGAAGAGCATATTGGATTCATTCATAATGATTTCAAATACGATAATTTGGTTTTATCCAATTTTGAGCAACCAGAAATTAAAGCAGTACTTGATTGGGAAATGGCCACTGTGGGAGATCCATTAATGGATTTAGGAACAGTGTTGGCCTATTGGGCGGAGGCAAATGATCCTGAGATTTTAAAAATGTTCAATTTATCCTATGCAGAAGGGAATTTTACTCGTGCGGAGGTAATCGAATATTATGCTCAAAAGAGTGCATTGAATCTAGATAATATACATTTTTATTATGCTTTTGGCTTATTTAAAGTAGGTGTAATTGCTCAACAAATTTACCAAAGACATGTACAAGGTTTTGCCCCTGATCCTCGCTTTTCGGCATTGATTCACGTTGTTAAAGCCTGTGGAAAATTAGCTGTTCAAAGTATTCTAACTCATCGGATTTAATATGGAAATCAAATATGTATGTATTTTAGGTGCAGGTACTCTTGGCAGCCGAATTGGTTTTCAAGCTGCTTTATCGGGTTTTTGGGTTAAAATTTATGACATCAAAGAGGAATCATTTATTCTTTCTCAAAAGATGATTTCCAAGATTGCTAAGGGACTTTTTGCTGCTGAAACATATTCAAAAGATGAAATAGCCGCAGCTTTAAATCGATTGAGCTATACATTAAATGATGAGGAGGCAGTTGCTGAGGCCGATATCATTTCAGAGTCTGTTACGGAAGATTTAGCGCTCAAACAACAAGTATGGGCAAGAATGGCACAAATTGCTCCTGAAAAAACGATATTTACGACTAATACTTCTTATCTACTCCCCTCCTCTTTGGCTGCATTTACAGGTCGCCCCACCCGTTTTTGCGCTTTTCATTTTCACGATGTATTTTATTCGAAAATCGTGGACATTATGCCGCATCCTGAAACTGATGCTGAATTAATACCCATTTTGGATGATTTTGGGAAGAGACTCAAACAAGTACCCGTTTTAGTTAAAAAAGAAAATCATGGCTACCTGTTTAATGCCATGTTATTATCGTTTTTGGGAGCTGCTGGAAAACTATTGGTGAATGAAGTGGCAACGATTGAAGACATCGATAAATCTTGGATGGTGAATTTTCATGCACCTATGGGTCCTTTTGCCATTTTGGATTCCATTGGTTTAGATACAGCTTGGCATGTCACCCATCAATTACCAGATGCTAATTCGAAAGCCTTTGCTGCCTTGTTAAAAACCTATGTAGATGCTGGAAAACTAGGTGAAAAATCAGGAGAAGGGTTTTATAGGTATTAGAATGTAGAATGAAGAATGTAGAATTATTACTTCCTAGACAATGAAGAGAAATATCTAAATAAGCAGCTATTTTACATTCTACATTTTGCATTCTACATTCTACATTCTACATTCTTCATTAATTACTCCGGATGATACACCCTCTTCGCTTGTTCAAGCACCGTTTTTTTATCTAGTGTCATTGGCTTAACTTGTTGAGCTTGGTAAAGAGGTCTTTGGTCAGCAAAATGAGGGCTAGTAGGATTAGAACTTGCACCAAAAGTATTGATTGATTCAATAAACGGAAGTCCTCCATCTTTGGGGAATCGTACAAATTGGATATAAGCATCTCCACTATTCATTCTTCTTTTTCCACCTTCCATCTCAACGGACATAACAGCCGCTAAAACATCGGGCATACCCCCTTGTGCCCAATTTTCTTTTCCTCTAACAAGTCGTTGTACATCACCTAGTGCCAAATCTGTACGCTTGAAATGTTGCATTAAAGTCTTTTGAATATATTCAAATACTTGAACTGCTTCCGCTGAAGTCAAAGTTTGATCTTGTCGACCTGCCATGATTTTAGGCACTTGATAATACGCCATCAAATAAATCAATGCTCCCTGACTTTCAGGTGAGGCCACATGATCCCAAGCTTGTAATTTCTCAATCAATGGTTGAATATGTGGATATTGGGCAGCATTTAGCAAAAACAAGGAATCAGCTTTATATCCATAAGGAAACAAGATCTTCTTCGGTAATTGTCTGTCAAATTTGATCCGCTTTAATTCTGTGTAACTGATTTTATCCTCCGCATCCAATAATTCCTTAGCTCGAGCACTTCGGTTGTTGTGATATAATTCATAGCCATCATTGGCATCAAAATCCTTGGGATTCAGATTTTCCTGATCTGTAGTTGCCAAGAAGGGAGAATGATTGGTATTAAATAAATATCCACTTTTAGGATTATGGTATTGTGGTAAAGCAGAAAATGGTTTAAATGAAGTCCACAAACTGGATTTGGTATTTCCAGCTATAGTAGATGCCCAATTAAACTGTTTATCTGGATTCCGAAAGGGTATTTTACCATTGGAAACATAGAAAATATTACTTTCTTTGTCTGCATAAAGTATATTAAACATGGCCAAATGGTTTTCTTCCAAGGCTTTTTTGAATTCACCGAAATTATTGGCTCTATTCATGTGATACCATTGTTCCAACGCTTTGGAATCCATCAAAGAGGGTAATCGCATCGAAAAATAGGCCCCTTGTGGGCCCTTGACGGTTGGTCCGTAGATGGAACGATAAGCCATTTTGCTGATAGAAATTGGAAGACCTTTGATTTTTAGTTTGATTTTTCTTTTTTCCAAAGGCAACCATTCGCCATCCACTTGATACATTCCTGGATGTTTAGAATCGGTTTTTAATTGATAGACATCTATTTTATCTTGAAAGTTGACCGTATGCGCCCATGCTAGATTAGGACTAGTTCCGTGAAAAATTAATGGGGCACCAGGAAATAAGCCACCTAACATATTCCAGCCTTCCTCACTCTGTAAATGTGCCTCATAGAAAGCGGTAGCTCCTTCAATAGGTTGGTGCGCATTTATCACTAGCATGTTTTCGCCACTTTCGGATTTAGAGGAATGAATGGCAAAAGAATTACTTCCTTCTCCTGTAAATCCTGGTAAAGTGGCAATACTACCATTGAGAAGTTTAGGTAATGTCCTTTCTACTCCACAAAATACGGCTACTGAAAAAACGGTGGTGGATAAATATTCCTCTACACTGATAGGAAAAACATGTTTATTTAAGACTTCTTTAGGATGAGCTTCTGCATAGGCAGTTAAACCTAACAAGTATCCTTTGATTAGCATAATGAATTTTGGGTCCATCGTGCTAATTTGATCTTCCACCAATTTTTTAGTTTGAAGAAGGCCAAATACATAATCCACGGGTGCCCCTTTCTTTCCTAAATAGGTACCCAATTTGCCTTTTCCAGTTAGAATTAAAGTTTGTATGGTCTTAAAATCATCTTCTGCATGTGCCCAAGCCAATCCATAGGCTACTTCTGGATCCGTTGGGGCAAAAATATGAGGGACTCCATAGGAATCCCTCGCAATTTGAATTTTCTCTGTTCTAATAATGGGAAAAGAATAGGTTTGCGCGATGACATTGACGTGAACCATCAACATAAACGCGAGACAAGCTATTCCTGAAATGCTTACTTTCATTTACTATTGGGGTTACTGATTAAATTAGCAAATAAGCGATATGCTCCTGGTATGCCAGCAGGTAATTCACGGAAGAAAACTAGTCCAGTATAAATGAATCGACCTTTACCATATTTGGCTATAGCAATATTTCCTTTTTCAAGTTTTTCACCTGGATCTGTAAAACCCAATGGAAATTCTACATGGGGATCATTGGATTCTCCTAAATAAATGCTGCGTTCCTGTACCCAACCTTGGAAATCATCGACTGAGATTTTATTGGGTTGATTAAATACAGCATGATTAGCTAGTAAAAACTCGGGCTGAGCATTTTCTCGAGTAATTCTTGAGCGTCCCACTTGAAATGGATAAGGAGCCATCTGAGACTTCATTGGACCTAAAAAACTGGCAGTATTATATTGAACTACATAATTCCCTCCATTCTCGATGTATTTCATCAATTCTGGATGAGCATTGCCTAAATAATCTTCCGTATTGTAGGCTCTAACCCCAGTCACGACGGCATCATATTTCTTTAAAGATTCAAATTTCAAATCACTTTCTTTCAAGAAGTCCACTTGATAGCCCATTTGCGATAAAGCTTCAGGAACCTTATCTCCTGCCCCGCGAATGTAGCCTATGCGTTTCCCTTTACTAAGAATTGGGCTATGAATTATATCCAAACCTACTCCAGTAAAATATCGCTGTGTTGGAATATGAGCATATTCAATGGTGTGAAGTTCTAAAGAGTCAATCCAGTTTCCTTTCTCCGTGGAATAAGCTAAGGATAATTGGTGATGAATTTTTCCAGTTCCTTTCAAAGAAGATTCTTGAAATGATATGTCAAAGGATCTTTTCTCCCCTTTTTTTAATCCTTTTTCCAATGAAATATTGGCCAAGGTTTCTCCTAATTCATTTTTAATTTGGACACTACCTGGGCTTATCGTTGACATCGCAGTAATATTCACCAAGGTATTTTTATTTGCTTTAGAGCCGATGGGCAATAAAAGTACGTTAGAACTTAACGAGAAAACACTTTTAGGAGTAATGGCAATAGGCTGATAAATCTCTCCTTTTACTGGATCCACAAACATTTGTTGAATGGATTTTTCTAGACGAAAAGTTTCACCTTCTAATTGAAAGCTTAGTTGAACAGTAACAGCTGGATCTACATCAGCTTGTCCAATTTTCATAGGATCTTCTACTACAAAATTGCCTGAATTTCTTGCTTTTTGTAACCAATATGGTTGTGTATAAGCTTGATTTACAGGTATTTTAGATGTCCATATAAGTTTTCTTGAGCTATTTATTTTACCAGCAAATGTGGTGTCTTTTTGAAGTACTTTTACTTGAACATTTTCTAATGTCAATGGGCTTCTTAAAATAATTTCAGTTTTGAAATTCATGGTATCACCCGTCGCAATGGTGCTTTGCTGAGTCGTTCCTGAAACATATAAAGCTGCGGCTTTCAAAATCCAATTATTGACTTGAACCAGTTTCTTCTGCTGATAGGTCGATTTTGGTAGAGCTTCAATGGATTTTTTCAAAGCAATCATGGCTTTTACACTGGCATAAGGCTTTTCCCACTGATATGATTGAATGATATCTTTCAACTGAGCTTCTACTGATTCTGAACCAGGGATTCTTGACCAGGAAGTCGAAACACCATCCCACAATTGTTGTTTTGGTGCCTCTCCTGCTAAGGTTTCAAAGTATTCGGTGCTTAATCCTCTATCAGCAGCAAATCCGAAGCCTTGGCACTTGTGTTGGCTTCTACTTAAAGCAGCCAATTCACCAGTACTTACGCCAAGAGCTGGCAAATAATTTCCAATTTGGATTTTAAACTGGTTTTCATTGATGGTATTATTCGCTGAGCCAGGAAAACGGAATGTATTCCAAAGCAAGCGTTTCGCTTGCCAGGTTTGCACTCCCCTGCTTAATTGCTCAGGAAAGCGCTTAGGGTCAGCTGCTGCAGTATATGCCTCAATGGCTAAGGCTGCCGATGCTGAATGGTGTCCATGGCCAGCTCGAGCATCAGGAGGGAATCTGGTGAAAATAATATCGGGTTGTAGTTTCCGAATTACCCAGACCAGGTTGGACAAGATTAGTTCATGATTCCAAGTACTTAATGCTTCATCCGTGGATTTAGAAAAGCCAAAATCCAAAGCTTGAGAAAAATATTGATGAGCTCCATCTATTTTTCTAGCGGCAAGCAACTCTTGAGTTCTTAATAAACCCAATGGAACGCCTTGTTCATCTCCAATTAAGTTTTGTCCTCCATCACCTCGAGTACAGGAGAAATAATTGGCTTCCCAATGCTGTTCTTGAGCAAACCAAGTCAACATGTGTGTACTTTCATCGTCCGGATGCGCTGCTACGTGCAGAACGGTTCCTAAAACTTGAATGGATTGTAAATCCTCATATAATTGTGCGTTGGTTTGCTGTGCAAAACTTGAAAAACTACTACAGGCTAATAAGTAAAGAAAGATTTTTTTCATGGATATAGAATAGGCTTTTGTTGATTTGTTTAATTATCCCAATTATCAGTACGGAAAAGATTAACAGGTAATCCTTCTCGACTGAATAAATTAGGTATGGCATCGTTGGTAAAGGAATATCGAACAGCTACTGGATTAGGAACCTCTGGGGATGAAACGACAAGTGTATTTCCATCAATTTTGCCTTGGGCTGGATAGAATTTCTGATCTTCTCCTGCAATCATTAAATGAGATGGATCTCCACCTTTGGCAACTAATTTGCCATTTAATTCTCTAAAATAAATGCGGATTTTGCCCTTTTCTACTCGATGTCTGTCGTATTTAGGGTAAAAGATAGGGCCAGCTTCTTGGCCATAATTTTTCACTAATGCCAAACTGGCGAAACGATGTGCGACTTCAATTTTTTGTGTTGGGTGAATGTTGCTCACATCGGGAACTAAATCACTCAAAACCACCATGGCAGTCTTTTCTATGCCCAAATTTTTCGTTTGAGCTTCTCTCAATTTAGCTCCAAAATTATTTTCTCCATATTTGGAATATGGGGCAATTTGTGCAAAATAGAACGGAAAGTTATTCTTGAATGCTGTTCTCCATGAGCTAATCATGGTTTCCATTAGTTCGGCATAGGTTTTATATTGTCCTACATTACTTTCTCCTTGATACCACAAGGCTCCTGCAATGGTATAAGAAGTGATAGGCGCAATCATGGCGTTGTAATTTAAGCCGGGATAAACGGACCAAAAAGAATTAGGTCTCAATTGTTTAGCGGCTTCCCACAGATTAGATTTTTTTGCTAATATATCCTCAGGAGTCCAAACTTCTGCGGGTGTTCCTCCCCAATTGGAATTAATTAATCCCATAGGTACGCCTAACTTTTGGTTTAATTCCTTACCAAAAAAGTAACCAATGGCTGAAAAGGATTTCATAGCTTCGGGATTACAGACTACCCAATGTGCTCTGACATCTTCTTGTGGATATGAAGATGTAGCTTTCGGAATATAGAAAAATCGAATATCCTTATTGTTGGCATTAGGCATTTCATCCAAGCTTTCTTGGAGATTTTGATCCCCACTCCACTCCATATTACTTTGACCAGAGAAAACCCAAACTTCTCCAAATACCACATCGGAGACTTTTATGGAATTTTTGCTTCCCTGAAATTCAATTTGATGGTTTCCTCCAGCAGCAGGTGTAGGAATTTGAATACTCCACTTTCCTAAAACCGATTTGGCTTTAAAATGAGTTGTATCCCAATCCACATTGATCTTAACCGTTTCAGTTGGATTCGTAGTCCAACCCCACAAGGTAACCTTGCTTTTTTGCTGCAAGACCATGTGATCTCCAATGATAGCAGGCAATTGTACATCAGCGCGAGCAATAAAGCCAGCGCAACAAAGTACCAATGAATAAAATATCTTTTTCATTCTTGTTCTTAATTTATGATTTTAACATGTTTCTGTTCCATGGTCCACGATATGGTCTGGCCAATAAAGCAGTAGCCTGAGGATCATTAACAATGATTTTGGCACTTGGGTCATAAATTAAAGGTCTTCCACCTAAGTCCATGGAAACATTAGCTAACAGGCAACTAGCTGTAGAAATATGTCCCTCTCCAATATCAGCGATTGGCTTGGATTTTTTATCAATGGCTGCTAAGAAATCCAACATATGCAAACGCGTAGCCGGAGCTGCATTAAGCTCGATTCGCTCTTCTGTTAAATCTTCTGGATATTTTTCTTTTTCGTAAACCACATCCATGTGCAGGCTTTTTTGCTTGGAGTCTACTGGGGTAAAATCATATTTCATGGTGCTGGCACGTAGCGTACCTTTTTCTCCATAAATGGTTAATCCCCAAGGATATTCAGGATCATTGGGTGTTCCCCAAGTACGGTGTTGCCAAACGCAGTTTAGGCCATCGTATTCAAAAACCGCAGATTGAGTATCAGAAATATTGGATTTCCCCTCTTTTTGAACATAAATACCTCCTTGTGAACTGATGCGCTTTGGCCAGCCTAAATCGAGCATCCAGCGGGCAGTATCAAACATGTGGATACACATGTCGCCCATAATGCCATTGCCATATTCCTTGAATGTTCTCCACCAACGGATATGTGGACTTCCATCATATGGTCTCATAGGGGCTGGTCCAGTCCACATCTCATAATCAAAATAGTCTGGAACAGCTTGAACTGGCGGATTACCATTATTTCTCATGTGATAATAACAGTACATTTCCACGTGGGCAACTTTTCCTAAAAGACCTTTATCAATGATTTCTTTTTTAGCGTGAATTAAATGAGGAGTACTTTTTCTTTGTGTACCTACTTGGACGACTTTACCATATTTTCTTGCGGCAGCTACCATGGCCTCTCCTTCCAATACATCCACCGAAATTGGTTTTTGAACATAGACATTCGCTCCTGCTTTGACCGCCTCAATCATTTGTAATGGATGCCAATGGTCTGGGCTTCCAATCAAAACAATATCCAATTCATTTTCGCTTAAAAGATTCCGATAATCACCATAAAGACGGGGTACTTTACCAGACTTTTGACGTTCACTCACCAATTTACCAGCTTGGTTTAATTGGTTTTTATCGACATCACATAGGGCTATCACTTCGACAGGCACTACTTGGATAAGTCGGAATAGGTCACTCTTTCCATACCAACCTGTTCCAATCAAGGCCACACGTAATGGTTTGTCAGGATGAATCAAATCAAGTCCATAAGCACCGAATTGAGACATGGCCAAACTGGCCGTGGCACCTTTTAAAAAATGTCTTCGATTAATGTTGAATGTTTTCATAGCTTGAGTAAAAAAGTTGAAACAGAAGAACCTGGAATATCTAGGTCTACCGTTTTATTTAGGTATTGAATGGGTAATTTTTGTTTTTCAGGACCTTCATTTTGAACCAATAAACAGATTTTCTTATCGGGTCTAAGAATGGCAACCATGGGTAAATGGGCTAATAAGTTAATTTTAATTCGTTTAGAACCTGCAGGGATAAATGAGGAAGCTTGTGCCATAATGTAATATGCCACATTGCGTTGGATTCCTTTGTCGATGGTAATTGCTCCCAAACATTCCGTACATCCTCCAGGGCTATGAGGCCCTAAGTTTTTGTCATTCGCTAAATTCCATTCTAAAGCTGTTTTAGCACCTTGATTCAAAGCGCCAATGACCACGTTTTTTATATGCCACATAAAATCTCCATAAAAATCACCTTTCACTCCTGTCCATTGTTCTGTGAAATAGAGGTTTTTATCTGGATGCTTTGTCCTTACTTGTGCTAATGCACTAATATCTCCGTTGTATAAATGAAAAGCTGATCCATCGATATACTGTCTCGCTTTTGGGTCATTTAAAATGGTAATGGGATACTCGGTTTTATCGCAATTATGATCGTAACAAATGATTTTTGTAGAAATGCTGTTTTTCTGAAACTGAGGCCCCAAATAATCTCGAATAAACACCAATTGATCTTCTGCCGTCATCAGCAAACTGGGGTTGTTACCAGGATGAAGCGGTTCATTTTGTGGAGTAATAGCATGAATAGTAATGCCTAATTTTTTCATCTCTTGAATGTATCTGACGAAATACCGAGCATAAACATCGTAGTACTTGAGAAGTAATTTACCTCCTTTAGAGTCCTGATTATCTTTCATCCAAGTTGGCGGACTCCAGGGAGTAGCAATTAGTTTTATTTGGGGATTGAGGGTCAGAATCTCTTTTAAGAGAGGAATAAGTGCTTTTTGTTCTTCTTGTAAACTAAACAGTTGAAGGGAATAATCTTCTTTACCAGTTGGCACATCATCATATGAAAATACCTTTTCATCCATATCTGAAGAGCCAATACTAATTCGTAGGACGGACAAATTTAATTGCCCTGACTTATTTCCAAAGAGTTCCTCTAAGAGCTCTTTCTTCTTGGCCTTATTTAGGGCCTGAATTAAATGGGCACTTCCACCTGTTAAGGTATATCCAAATCCATCGATAGTTTGATCGAAAGTGGTAAGATTTAATTTGATTGGTTCTGTTTGATTTCTGTTATTACTTGTGTCCCAGGCTAGATTTGGCATTTTTTGGAACATCTGCTTGCTCTTTGGAAGTGAAATCCAAGATTCAATGGATTGTCCAAATAAGCTCAAAGGGGTTAACAAAATAAAAAGCATCCAAATGTACTTTGGATTTGCTTTTAGAACCTTCATAAATTATGAATTTGTTTGTAAACTTAAAGATATTCATATTTTGAAATTGTTCAATTCTATCTTGCTATTTTTCAAAAAAAAAGCGAACCCTTTGGGGGCTCGCTTGCAAACACGGATTGTATTGGGTTTTGTTAAAAATATCGGTTAGAAAATTCAGTATGCGTTTTAGAATTAGGTCCCATAAATATTCGGGCATAAATCCGCATAATGGAAAGTCCATCCAGTATGAAACTCAGTGAAACCACTGCCGCTAAAGCAAATTGGTCTTCATGAATGTGTGAGAAAATAACATCTTCTCCAATAAATGTAGGTGTAATAGGAAATCCTGTCAAACCTAAACAAGCCAATAGAAACACCAAGGCTATTTTAGGATGATCTGCAGAGAGGCCATGAAAACGATTCAAGAGTATTTTACCTTCAAGTCGGAATAATCGCATGATACAAGCGTATCCAACCAAACCCGCAATGAGTATACCGCTTAAATAGATCCACGTTTCTTTGCTATCATAACTTTCATTGAATGAAATGGCTAAAGCGATGGTAATGTGGTTAATGATAACCAAAATCCAGCTTAAGCGCAGACTTCTTCTTTGCGTGAAAGATTTCAAAACAAATATTAATCCAATAGACCCTAGTATAACTGGCATGTAAAGAGTCCAGTCATTGTTGAAGTAATTTCCTTCTTTGACAATAAAAATGCCTACTAATATGGGAACAAAAATTCCAATTAACCTTTTGACAGTCAAGAAATTAAGCTTGTTTCCTGCCCATTTCATGGGATTCCATAAATATTGATACATGATGGAGTCTAAATTCCATTCTTTCAAGCATAGTAAATACAACGTATTTTGGATTTTATCTGGAAAGGAATCTTCCACAGTCTTATCTTTTGGTTCAAAATGATAAAATTGTTCCCGAATCAAATAACTAACTACGGATGGAGAAACCAACAATTGGTAAGTTCTCAAAAATGCATTTCCTGCAAAGTGAAACAGGGCTAATTTTTCAAATCCAAGCGATATCTCAATGAAAATCAATCCAATTTGAGCTATGGAAGAATAGGCAATCTGACTTTTCACGGATGATTGTACCCGAGCTATTCCTGTGGCAATCACGGCAGTAATCAATCCCATGGCTGCAATGAGAATACGAATGGAAATTTGATGTTCCCAAAAAGGAAATGTTCTCAACATTAAAAAGACTCCGATATGTACCGACAAAGACCCATAAAAAATGGCACTTGAAGGAGTTGGGCCTTCCATGGCTCTGGGAAGCCAAGATGAAAATGGTAATTGGGCTGATTTCGCACTGGCAGAAACGAGAAGCATCAAGGAAATAAAAACACCTATAAAGCTATGCGTTTGCAAATGTTCATGGACCAATTCGGCATTGTTTAATTGCGAAAAAGTAATGTTTTGATGCCATAAATGGTGGCTCGCCCACATGGCTAAAATGATCCCTACGTCGCCTATTCGATAGATAGAAAAGACTTTCACCGCATTTTTAACGGGTAAATAGCGCTCCCGATAAAAGGAAATTAATAAAAAGGATGAAATACCAAGCATCTCCCAACCGACGAACAAGGTTTCCATATTCCCAGCCAAAATGGTGATGCTATATCCTAAATAAAAGAAAAGCGTGGTATTAAAAAAGCGCTTATATCCAGGTTCACGGTGTAAGTAATATCGGGAATACAGAGTAACCAAAAAGGTTAAAATAGCTCCTACCAGAAGATATACGCTGGTGATATAATCAAATAGAAAATCAAGTTGAAATACATAATCACTGTTTTTAAACAGAATCCAACTTGTCATTTGCCATTCTGGAGCACCTAAAAATATCCAGTTGGCAACAAATAATGTAGCTATAAGCAATTGTACTCCTAGAGTACCAAAAGCTGTATAGGATATTTTACTCTCGTCGTTTTTAGGTAAGACTAAGCTTATCAAAAAACCTGCCAGAGGAATTAAAATAAATATGGGAAGGTAATTTTGCATGGTATTAGTCTTGTTGGATTAAATACACGGGGAAATTCTCTTGATTACTTTCCAATAAGCTTTCGATTTCACGAATATGATCTAATTGTTTATTGATCGGCTGATAAGGATAGAATTGCCCTTTTTCGAATATTTGGACTTCTTTTGTTTCTGGATTGACGGAAGCTAAGATGACCCAATCATTGATAAACCATTCATAAGTCTCAGGAGATTTTTGGATGGTTCTTAACACAACATCTGGGAAGTGTTCAACGATAAGTAATAATCGAATAGGATCATGAACTTCTGTCATTTGGGAAGGTAAACCAGGACGTAAATCCCCATCAATGCCATTGGCAACTCCAAACAATCCCATGACATTATGGGGTAATTTGGTTCCAGCACCCAATTTTTCGCTGTCCACGCGGGAGAAATAATATTCTAAATTAATTCCACCACAAACGGGTGCGGCAGCTTTTAAAATGTTTAATAAATAATTTCCCTCTGGATCTACCCGATAATCAAACGAGTTTAAGAAAGATCTCCTATCTAAGAAAATACCTTTAGAAAGCTCTCTACGGCCAACCAAACACAAGGCATTAGTCGCATGATTTAATTCAGGACGAGGCTCAAATAGCGATACAGAGCGTAGGCGGATCTTTTCATGAATTTCCTTCGGGCTCAGTTGCGTATTGATCGACTCAAACCGTCTAGAACGTTCTTTGGCATTTAAGTCAAGCGCTTTTTCAAATACCTTTACATGTTGCTCATGTAATTTTTGATAAATAGGATCTTTAATTTCATCATCATAAAAAACGACTTCGTCGCGCGTAGTATCATGTAATCCCCCCACAAAAATGGTTGAATCTGGAATGTCAATGCCTCTTTCTTTTAAAATAGCTCGAACTTCTGGTTTATTGGCCATTTTGCTTACTACACGTGCATTCACTGAACCTGCTCTACCAGAACATGCTCCACAATCATAGGCAGCATAATGAGGATTATTGACAGAACTGGCACCATGACCTACTGCATATACGATGGGAGCGAAATTATCCACCAAGCCAATACTTTTGAGCATTCCTTCTACTCGATTGGCCATTTCTTCAATCTTAAAGCCAATTTGTAAACCATTTTCTTGCTGGAACAAAGCATCGTAATCCACCTGTAATTGGGAAAACTTATCCATGTGACGCAAGGATGAGGCTGTAGCTGGACTCATACTAGGTTTAAAAATATTTCCAAACAATTTCAGAGCAGACCAAAAACCTAAAGTTTGAGAAATAATCCAGCCTGTATAAAAATTATGGCTGTGTTTGGAGAAATGTAGCTCTGTTTCTCTTTTCTTTTCATCCCCAATTTCTTTGATTAAGAATTTGGGTGTAACGGGTGCAGGACAAAGCTTGGAATAGAATTTACCTCCTATAGGTTGATAAAAGAATTCTACACTAAAGAATCCAGGAGTACCATAGGTATCACACTGAGGATCAAGAGATTCTAAATATCTGCGGAATGAACACTCGCGGTCATCAATACAAAATAATCCCTGAAAGCTCTTATTGCCAGTCCTTTTTGGAATTTTTGATTCTTGCTGAATTCCAGCTAAAACCTGATCATAATACGTCCATTCAAACGCTTCTTGGAAAATGGATAGAATTTCCATGACCTCAGAATGCTCGATGGGGTCTAATAAAGATGGTAGTTGATTTTCTAAGGTATTTCCTAAACCGTTCCACCCACTCGATAACAGATAATCAATGGTATCAATTTCCAATAGACATTCTAACATGATTAAATCATGCAGACTAATTTGTCTACGATCGAGCAATGTTTGTGGTAAATCTTCTACGGTAGAAACCATTCCTGACCATCCTTGATGAGCAAATTGCTGATCAAAAAGGTATTGCTCAAACAAATGAGGATGTGAACCAACTAAAATAGTTAATAAGTCTTCTAAGGTGGTATGTTCATCTAAGAGCATTTTTTTAGCTCTTTTCCCCTTAAATAAACTAACCCAACTTTTTCTTTCAAGCTCCTTAATGGCTTCTAAAAAACTTTTATTCTCAATAGGAAAGTGCCAAATGGAAATACCTTGATCTAAATAACTGGAAATCAAACGAAATAGATTGGGATGAACCATTGAATCTAAATCGATATTGAACACCTTTTTCCATTGACCTCTTAAAGCACCGATTCTAGGGTTAGGTAAGCCATCCAGCTCTTGGTGCAATAATTTGTATTTCCACTGAGTTGTTTTTTTTGCACCTTTTTTCTTTTCAATGACATTATTTAAAATATCGTCATTGATTCGTTTAGCATGATAAAGTTCACGAAACTGATCTACGCTCAGGTATACTTGGTAGCCAAGTGTAGTTTGTGCCTTTCTTAATGCCTCATGAAATGGTAAATGTTGGAAGGCATGCAACGTATTATGATGCACAAAATCCATTAATGGAGCCTGTGCGGGTAAATAATGTTTTAATTCGTGTAGTACATGCTCTACATGAAATACCTTATGTGTTGAAGTCATCTTCCTCAATTTATTATTCCCATGAGAATTAATATTCTCATGGGAATGAATGAAAAATGTAGGCGGAATGAGATGTGAATCTCAAAATGAAATTAAGAAATTGCTTGTTTCTTTTTTCTAGCTGCCAATTTGTGTTCAGAAAGTAAAATATGCTCATCAAATCCGATGATGGTAAATGTACCTCCTGCCGAAATATAATCTGCCTCAAAATGATGCAAGTTTTCCATCACGGAATGATCTACTAAATGCGTATTACTAAAGTCCATTGTTACATGCATTCCTTGTGGAATGGCATCCAATTTAGCTTTTAATCCCATATAATTAGTAAATACGGCCGCTTTAGATACTTCAACTAAATATTGATCATCATTAAATGATACCGCAACATTGGATTTAAAGAAACTGGAAATAGGTGCACCATTCAAAATATGTATTAGAATCTTGACTAACATACCAGCCGCAATACCAATTAACAAATCTTCATACAAGGTAAAGAAAATAGTTACCAAGAATATAGCCAACTGACCTTTACCAATATTAAAAATATGGATGAATTCTTTTGGATGCGCTAGTTTGATACCTACTGAAACTAACATTGCTGCTAATGCTGCATTGGGAATAAGTTCAATGACTGGAGCTGCAAATACCACAAATACCAAAATGAAGAAACCGTGGAAAAAATTTGCCCAGCGTGTTTTTGCGCCATTGTTGACATTCGCAGAACTACGAGCTACTTCTGAAATCATAGGTAAACCACCTAATATCCCTGCTAAGGTATTTCCAATACCCACTGCAATTAAATCCTTGTTAGGATTCGATTTACGCTTGAATGGATCCTGCATGTCAATGGCCTTAACGGTCAACAATGACTCTAATGAGCCAACCAAAGCAAACATGACCACATATTTGATAAATACCATTTTATTGGCAAACCCAGCAAAGTCCACATTGACATGAATGTTGTCAATCAAACTACCAATTTTTACTAAAGCAGAAGCTGGTTCAGTATGCTTGAAATCTAAAAATATCTCTGCTGGAATAGCGATACACAATACAATTAAAGCAGCAGGGATTTTGCGTAAAAAGTTGACAGGAATCTTTTGCCAAGTCATCATGATGATAAAACTTAAGATACCGACGATGGCTCCGTTTCGATCTAAATTCATCACAAACTGAGGAATAGATGCAGCTAATTCAAATGGACTTTTTCCTTTAGCTAAAATTGGGTTTACATTCAATAAAACAGGAATCTGCTTGAAAATAATGATTAAGCCAATAGCAGCCAACATGCCATGAACAGCTGAAAGCGGGAAGAAATCAACTAACTTACCCAGTTTAAATACGCCAAATAGTATTTGTACAATACCCGCAACTACAATAGCACCTAAGGCATAATGCCACCCTTGCTCTCCCCCACCAAAATCGGCAACAGCGCCTACAATAATGACAATAAGTCCAGCTGCTGGACCTTTAATAGTTAATCTAGAACCGGAAAATAAACTGACAAGAATACCGCCAATGATGGCAGTTAATAATCCCATCAATGGAGGGAATTCAGAAGCTTTAGCAATCCCTAAACTTAAAGGCAAGGCTAATAAAAATACAATAAAACCAGAAACAGCATCAGCACTGAAATTTTCTTTCAAGCCAGCTATTCCATCTTTAGGGATTTGAGACGTTACATTTTTCATTTTCATTTTTCATGTTAGCGCATTCATTTCTCCTAATACTATAAAATTGACTGACAATTTTAGAAAGAAAAATCAATGTGCGGTGGTAAAATTTGGATAGGATCCAATTAGGCGAATTAAATAAAGGATAATCTATTCGATTATTCCTAGACTCTAATATTCCTAAACAGTATGAAAAATGGATTTGTAGAATCGCTATTTGCCTTCATGGAAGGAATAGCTGTCGAAATTAATGCCCCAGAATAGGGATCATTGAATGAAAAATGGTTAGGTAAGTTGAAATCGAGAAAGTGGAATTCCAGACTAGAAGATTCTTCATCCTCTTCCGTATTATCTCGGTCTTCTTCAAATAAAAGGTTAAAAAAACTAAGCTCTTTTTGCTCCGTTTCTTTAACCTTAAAATGGCTATCAATTGTACTTTCTTGATGTATACCAATAACTTGCTTCATCGAGGCCGTAACCATGAAGAAGAAGATACTGATAAATAATAAGAAGTGACGGTTGATATTCATAAAAACCTGCGAAAGGTACAAATGTATATTTAATTTCTTAAAGATGATAAAAATTCTACGACATCCCTAATTTCTCTCTTAGACATTAGGCTTCCCATAGGTGGCATACTGGATGGGAAATTCTCTCTAGACTTGATACGAGATATTGCAATTTTCAAAGGCTCAGCTTCTGATGTTTTCAACTGAATCATACTTTCCGTTTCAGAAATAACCGTTCCACTAACTTCTTGACCATCTGTTAATTTCAAATTAATAGTGCCATAACCTGGCGCAATTCGCTCACTTGGCTCAATTAAAGCTTGTAAAATTTGCTCTCTACTTAAACGACGGCCAATACCTTTTAAAGAAGGTCCAACAATCCCTCCCTCTCCACCAGCATTGTGACAGCGAACGCATTGAACTGTTTGATTTCTGTAGAAAATGGCATTTCCAGCTTGAATACTTCCACCAAACATGGCATCTTTAAATTCATCTGTCAGCGTACCTTTTGTTTTCAAGGCATCTAATTTGGCAATTAATCTTTGAGAGTTAGTAGCCTCTACTGCTTCCACTAAATCTAATCGAATATCATTGGATAATTTATTCCCTATCATGCGTTGAATTAAATCAGCCAAAACATCTTCTGTATTATCGACAGGCATTTTACCAATACTTTGTAATAATTGCTGTTGCTCAACAACGCTCCCCTTTTCTATGATAGGATTTACTACATTCGGCAATTGAGCTTTAGATAAATCCACTTTATCTAAGAAACCAAGAGAAGCTCCTCTAACACTCCTATCGGCATCGTTCATTCCTTTCTGAATAATTAAGGACAAATTGGCATCTTTCAAGGCTACTAAGGAACTTAAATGAGCTGCTCTCACTTTCGCATTCACATGATTCAAGAAAATTTGAGTCTGCTCACTCTTGAAATCCGTCATTTTTAATTCCGATAATAATTTCGCTGTGGCAATCAGAACTTCAGGATTAGTACTTCTTAGAAAAGTAGCAATCTTAGGATAAATACGACCCACCACATCGGCTGGATTTCTTTGTAATGTGCCTCTATGACGACCATCTACACGATCTAACACAGATGGGTTAGCCCATGAACCTAAGGTAGCAATAGCCTCTGCACGAATGACATCAGATATATCATTTCTCTCACTGAATTGAATTAAGGCATCGATTTCTTTGCTAGTACCAACACGTAAACAAGCGTTGATAGCTCTACGTAATAATGGTTCTCCTTTCCAAGCTTTATTGTTTAATGCGGCTGCTAAAGCAGGTAGTGCTGCAGGAATAGATTCATCGTCATTGATAGCTCTGGCCGCTTCTGTAGCAATATATTCATCGGAGTCTTGTAAAAATAAAGCGACTTTTGGACTAGATAAACGACGTAATACTAACACTGCTGCTGTTTTTAAGGCAGTATTTGATGAACTTGCCAAGGCCACCAAAGGTTCTTCTTTTCCAATTCTAGCTAATGCTAAAACTGCAGCATGGCGGATATAATGATCCTCATCGTTATTTTTTTCAATGACCTTTAATAAACTAGGAATGGCATTTTCCGATTTGATTCGTCCTACTGCTTGACAAGCAAAGAAGCTTACCCGTGGATTTTTGGAATCAATTAATTGAATCAATCGACCTTCATGATCTTTATTAAAAATGTCACCCAAAACTTTTGCTGCTTGAGCTACGATTTCCTCATCTTGATCTTGTAATTGTTCACCTAACAAGGCTCCCACTTTAACATCTGTGGTACCAAGCTGTCCCATTCCCCATATTCCATGAATTCGAGCCAATTGATTTTCTTTTTGTTGAATGGCTTTTTGAAATATTGCTACCGAAGCATTGCCTCTTTTAGCTAACTCAAATTGGGCTTTCATGCGTACACGTAAGTCGTTATAGAATAATAAATCATACAAAGTGTTAGCATGTTGCTTCTCATAATCCAATTGAATTAAACGCTTAGTTTCTGCTCTTTCTTTATCTAAATCATTGTTTTTAGCATCTACATCAATTTTCCAAACTCGGCCATAGTGTTTCACATCCCAGCCATTTACCCAGTCGGCAGCATACAAAGCACCATCTGGTCCAAAGCGCATACCAGTTGGTAAAATCCCACTAACCACATCTTCTTCAGATTTAAAATCAAAAGTCGCACCCTTAGGTTTTAAATCAAATGACCAAATGTGGGAAGCATTAGGATTGCCTACAAATTCCACTAAAAAGAATTTATTGGTCCATTTTTTACCAAGGGCAGTTCCCGGATTGAATAACATTCCGGTAGGTCCATTATGGTAGTTTCTGATTGGAGGAATGATGTATGCAGCTTGTCCTTTCCAACGAGGCACATACAATCTTTCATCCATCCATACTTTGTATAAATTATTTCCCGGATCGGTATATTTACCGTATTGCCAGTTGGATCTCCAACCCGCATCTGAACCTTCTACAATATGTACTAAACGCTCACTTTCGCCTGGATGGTCACCATCATTGTCAGAACTAATTAAATTACCATAGTGATCAAATACGAATTCATGTGTATTACGTAATCCAGAAGCAAATACTTCAAAATTACTTCCATCAGGATTTGAACGTACAATTACTCCTGAATTAGGATATTTGTACTGCTTGCCATCTAAAGCGGTAATGTTGGCTCCAATATCTCCAATTTGCCAATAAATTTTACCGTCTGGACCTTCTATGACCCCCGACATACCATGACCTCCAAATCCAATATGAACGCCATAACCGGTGGAAATTGATACTGGTTCAGTTAATAAACCATTTTTCTTCGTGTTATTTAAACGCCATAAATCAGGTCCAACAGCTATAAAGGCATCTTTTTTACGAATTAAAATCCCTCCAGCGACGTCGGTATACTCTTCGTGAAATCCATTAAATACTCGTGTAGCTTGATCAGCTAATCCATCTCCATTTTTGTCTTCAATTTTCCAGATTTCTTCTTTTTCTACTTTCAGGTCATTCACATCATGAATACCATCTTTGTTTAAATCTGGTAACCAATCGTTTTTGGCAGAATTTTCTGAAGCAAAAGTCTTATGTAAAAATGCTTTTCTATCTGCGACCGACTGAAAACCAATGGATTCTGTCATCCAATCACGATGTCCACGAATATCAAATTCCGAATATTTACCACGATTGGTACGAGTAATGTATACCGCACCTTTATCATCCATATCAATTCCAACAGGATCTGGGGCTAAGGAATCAGAAGCAAATCGAGTTATCTGTAAACCAGGTGCAATTTTAATGGGTAATTTTTCTTTGGCAGTCTTAGCTTTTTCTGCCAAATTATCTTGATCCTCAAGAATGACACGGTAAGTATCTTTTTCCAAAGAATTACTACAAGAATAGGATATTGCGGAAACTAGCCCAAGCGCATAAAGAAATTTTAATTTCATGGTAAATATGGTTTTCAAAAGCAAAATTTTTCAATCAGAATTACAAACATAAAAAGACAAAGCCACATATTTTATACCCGTATCTTGAAAAAAAGGAATCTCTTGGGAGATTTGGAGTATGTTCTGGAATTTATTCAGGCTGACCATGAAAAAAATGTATTTTTGTTTGATTAACATCAACACTATGAAATTTAGAATTATCCTCCTCTCCTTCTCTTTGATTTTCTTTGGAATCAATCTGTGTCAGGCCATAGAAATCAATCCTAACCAACTGAATGCATGGAAAGCCCAATCCAAACGAGTAAAAATTATTCGAGATGAATATGGGGTTCCCCATATTTATGGCAAATCCGATGCTGATGCGGTATTTGGCTTGTTATACGCCCAATGTGAAGATGATTTTATGCGAGTTGAGATGAACTATATCGAGAAATTAGGCCGTAAAGCCGAAGTTTTTGGTCCAAGTGAATTAGCGAATGATTTATATATTCGTTTGATAATCAGTCAGGAAGAAGCGAAACAAGAATATCAAACAAGTCCTATTTGGTTAAAGAAATTACTGCAAGCTTATGCAGATGGTATAAACTATTATTTGTACAAACATCCAGAAGTTAAACCAGCCTTATTATCTCATTTTGAACCATGGTATCCCCTATTATGGACGGACGGAAGCATTGGAGCCATTTCCACTGGAAGTGTCAATCAAGCGGAGGTTGCCAAGTTTTACGGCTTATCAGGAAATAAATTAAGTTACATAAAAAAGAATCCTTTGGATCCAGAGGCTGATCTAACAGGTTCAAATGGTTTTGCCGTCGGTCCTGCCAAATCAAGATCGGGAAATTCTCTTTTCTATATCAATCCACATGTTACCTTTTATTTTCGACCAGAAGTGCATGTAAACAGTGAACAGGGATTACATGTATACGGAGCTGTAACCTGGGGTCAATTTTTCGTATATCAAGGATTTAATCAATTTGGAGGTTGGATGCATACCTCTAGTCAGGTGGATGTCGCAGATAATTATGCTGAAACTACCCGTGAGGGGAAGCAAGGCAGAGAATATCTTTTAGATGGGAAATGGCTTCCAATAAAAGAGCAACGCATTGTTTTACAAGCCAAAGGACAGCCAGCTCAATCCATTCCAGTTTATTTTAATCACCGTGGACCTATCATGGCTGAAAGAAATGGAAAGTGGATTTCAGTGAAGTCATATAATCGATCCATTAAAAGTTTAATCCAAAGTTGGGCTAGAACCAAAACCAGAAGTTTTGAGGAATTTCAATCGGTGATGAACATGCGGGCTAATACGTCCAACAACACGGTTTATGCCGGTAAAAACGGTCGAATAGCTTATTGGCATGGTAATTTTGTACCTAAAAGACAACCTGAAATCGATTGGTCCTTGGTTCAAGATGGAACAAAATCGTCTCTGGATTGGAAGGGTTTACATCCATTGAAGGAAATTGTGCAGTCCATAGACCCTGCTAGTGGCTGGATTCAAAATTGCAATTCTACCCCATTTACGGTTTCAGGTTTTTCTAGCCCACAAAAATCGAAATATCCAGTGTATATGGCTCCAGATGCAGAAAACTTCCGAGACAGAAATGCTTTTCGATTATTTTCTACTGCCGAAAAACTTAACTTAGATGAGTTGATTCATCTTGGTTATAATCGCAAGTTAACCGCCTTTGAATTACTGATTCCAGCTTTAGTCAAGGCTGGAGAATCAAGAAATGTGACTAATAGCTCTGCTTCTTTCAAGGGGGCAATTGATACGCTGAAACGATGGGATTACCATGCTAGGTTAAATTCAGTAGCTCAAACCTTAGCCATTCAATGGGGCCAAAAAATGCTTTTGAAAATACCAAGAAAACAGATGTTTGGTGGAGAAATCGACTTAATACAAAGCATAGTAGCCTACATTGCATCAGGTAAGGGTGAAGAAATGTGTCAAGTCTTAGAAATCGTTTTGCAAGATTTGAATAAAAATTGGGGAACCTGGCAAGTAGCGTGGGGAGAGTTAAATCGCTTACAACGCATTGGAAATCAAGTTGAATTGACTTTTGATGATGCTCAGGCTAGTTACCCTGTTCCTTTCGCTTCTTCTACCTGGGGTATGTTACCATCATATAATAGCAAGGCCTTTTCTAATACCAAGAAATGGTATGGGGTGAATGGGAATAGTTTTATTTGTGCTGTAGAATTTGGGCCAAAAATTAAAGCTAAATCTTTATTGGCAGGTGGACAAAGTGGCGATGTCCGTTCACCTCATTTTTTTGATCAAGGGCAGCAATATGCCGAAGGAAAATTCAAGGATGTACATTTTTATTTTGAAGATGTATTGAAGCATCAGAAATCAGCATATCATCCTTAAATTAATTGTAAAAGAAGTCAAATGTTGTAATTTAGTTGGATTAATTTGCGGATATGTCTCAGTCTATTGTTTCCAGATTTCAATATGAAGCTATCTTCAATGAGGCAGCGATTGGTATTCTGGTGACGGATTCTTCGAGTAATGTCATCATGACAAACAATTTTGCGGATCGTCTATTTGGTTACGCCCCCAATGAATTAAAGGGTAAGAATATTGATATACTGATTCCCAATCACTTGCGATCTCGGCATCATGGACATCAAGCAAAATATGCCGAACATCCACAAGATCGGCCTATGGGCGTTGGTTTGGATTTGAAGGCTAAAAGAAAAGATGAATCTCTCTTTCCTGTTGAAATTAGTTTAAGCCATTTTAAAGAAGATGGTCAAATGTTTTACATCGCTTTTATTAGTGATGTGACCTTGAAACGCAAGGTAGAAATGGAGCTGATTTTGAAGAATCAGGAGATCAATCAATTGAATGAAACCTTAGAAGAGGAAGTAAAAGCAAGAACGCAAGCATTACAAAATACCTTAGAGAAATTAGAAGCTAATACCTTAGAATTAGAAAATGCCTTACAAAAGGAAAAGGAGTTAGGAGATTTAAAAACACGTTTTGTGTCCATGGCTTCTCATGAGTTTAGGACTCCCCTTACCTCTATTTTAAGTTCTGCAACTTTGTTGGAGAAGTATCAAAAAGCAGAAGAGCAAGAAAAACGAGAACAGCATATCCGACGTATAAAGGCTTCTGTAAATCATTTAACGATGATTTTAGAGGAATTTTTATCGGTAGGAAAACTAGAATCTGGGCATGTTGAGATTCATGCTTCGACGATTGAATTGGAACCCTTGTTTTTAGAAATTAAAGCAGATCTGATTCCGTATAAAAAAACCAATCAAAAAATTATCTTGGATTTTGATGCTCCCGAAACCTGGGTGAGTGATGAATCTGTTTTAAGAAAAATCTTATTGAATGCTCTTTCCAATGCCTTGAAATTTTCCAATGATAGCGTTGATTTAATCGTTAAAGAGGAAAATAACATCTTAAAAATCACGATCTGTGATAAAGGAATTGGAATTAGTGAGGAAGATAAAAAACATTTATTTGAACGATTTTTCAGAGGAAGTAATGCTACTGTGATTCCTGGAACAGGTTTAGGATTACATCTAATTGATCGATATTTGGAATTGATCAATGGTCAACTGAAATTAGAATCAGAATTGAACCAAGGAACTCAACTTACCATAGAAATACCGAGATTAAACCATGATGAATAAAATATTACTTATTGAAGACAGTGATGATATCCGCGAGAACACGGCTGAATTGCTGGAATTATCAGGTTATGTGGTAGAAACTGCAGCTGATGGTATTGAAGGGGTTCGAATGGCTCAACAAAATCTACCAGACTTAGTGATTTGTGATATCATGATGCCGCACCTAGATGGTTTTGGTGTTTTACAGGTATTTTCAAATCATGAATATCTTTCAAAAGTTCCGTTTATTTTCTTAACGGCCAAAACAGATCGTTCGGATATGCGCAAAGGCATGGAGATGGGCGCTGATGATTTTTTGACTAAGCCATTTCAAGAAGTAGAACTATTACGTTCTATTGAAACTAGGTTAAAAAAGAAATCACTTCAGCGAACAGAAGGGTTTGTAGATGCGGAATTACAAACTGAAGTTTCTTTAGCTCAAAAAGCCTTAGATTTTCTTGATTTCACCCATTTTGATGGAGAGAAAAGGACACATCATGTGCAGAAAAAGCAAAGTATATATACGGAAGGCGATAGTCCATCTCGTTTGTTTTTCTTAGAAAAAGGTAAAATTAAAACATACCATACTAACCGTGAAGGAAAGTATTTTATTACTTCATTCATCAAAGAAGGTGAGTTTTTTGGCTATGTGGATATTCTTGAAAATCAAATTTATCGAGAAACAGCAGAAGCTTTAGAGGAGTCTGTGATTTTAAGTATTTCCTCCAATGAGTTCAAAGATTTACTTAAGCAAAATATTCATTTAGAGATTTATTTCAGAAAGGCCTTAACAAGTTATCTCATGAAAAATGAGAAAATCTTAGTTTCCATGGCTTATCAATCTTTACGTATTAGGGTTTCTATGGCTTTAGTTGAGTTAGCTAAGACTTATGGGAAAGATGTCAATGGGCCTGTTGTAATTCGCCTATCTCGAGAAGATTTAGCCTCTCGTGTGGGTACGGCTACCGAGACAGTCATTCGAACATTAAGTGATTTTAAAAAAGAAGGTTTATTGGAAATAAGAGGAAGTGAAATGACCCTCTTAGATGTTAATAAACTGGCAAATTTGCGCTATTAGAGCTAAATGGATGACAAATAATAGGACTTAGTGGAGAATTCTTCAAGTAATTCGAGTGACTCATTCCTATTCCCCATGCTCCCCGAAACAAGAGCAAAAAAGCGACAGCCCAGCTCAAGTACTTCACGTATTGCATTAAATTCTTTTGCTTGTTTTCTAACCACCGAAAACCTAAGATAGCCGTGGTGATGGCAGGTAATGTACTTAAGCCAAATATAAACATTGTCCAGGCGCCCAACATGGGACTCGGTTGAATTAAGGCTAAACTAAGTCCTCCAATCACTAAACCGCAGGGTAACAATCCATTTCCCACACCTAAAAAGAAATGGCCAATGATTCCCATTCCTCTCCCCGATTTTTGTAAAGGTTTTCCTATCCAACGATACAGAAAATCGAATGAACTGTCTTTAAGTTTTCCACTGGATAGTAAAACCAAAACTATTCCTGCAAATAAGTAATAAAAATGCCACCAAGTTGGGAATATCCAAATAGAGCCCATACTGGCTACAACTAAGCCAAGAATAGAATAAGTTAAAATTCGGCCTATTTGATAGATAATCGTACTGGTATTGGCTTGTTGGTTCTTTTGCCTTACATGAAGCATAATAGGGCCACACATAGCCACACAATGCCAGCTACCTGCTAAACCTATTAAAAAGCTGAGATACCAAGTTTGCATTAAGGAACTATAATACGATGATCTTCCAGATAGCTTTTATCTGCCACCATCCATTCAATATTAATTTTCCAGGGACCTTTCGACAAGAATTCTCCAGGAATAGTCCAGATGCTATCACTTGGATTTTTCAATGTAAACGACTTGTCTTGCGCAGCAGATGAAGGACGAAAGAAATTAACTTTGACATCATGCGAGCCATTGGGTATGTTTAATTTTACTTCTTTAGTCGTGGAATTAAACTGTAGTTCTACCTTTTTAGCTAATAAGGCCGTTTCCTTTCTTTGATCTATTTTCTTTTGAAATTTCTGTCCATCTTCATAGTAATGATCACCAACCAATTCGATGGTTTCATGCGTCATATTGACATAAAAATAGGCCATAAATGCACCAAAAAGTATAAATACACCAATGATGGCATGTCCCCAATTCAACGATTTTTTTTCTGTATTACTCATCAGGTTGTATAAATCTAGTTTTGATTGTTTCTTTTTTACCCTCTTTATTCAGGATTTGAATTTCAACTTTGTCTTTACTTTTCCATGCACCCATGGGTGCTTTGATGAAAAATTCTGACTTCACCATTTTACCAGGTTCGATACCATTTGGTGGTGTTCCAACCCATTGAATGCGCATGGGAGCCTCAATTTGAAACTCTAAATTTTGCAAATCCAGCGATTTGTTCAAAATCTCAATGGAGTACAAATTACTCACTTCTTTGTTTTTTTCATCCAATTGGAAAGTCATGCCAGGAGTTCTTAATAATGTAGTTTCCCATGGACTTCTCGTGAGTAATAAAAAGGCAATTGCTGCCACTAATAATACCAGCACCCCGCTGTATGCACCAATTCTTAAATTAAATTTCAATTTTTTCTTTTCATTGATACCATTGACAGAATCATAACGGATTAAGTTTTTAGGCTTATTGATTTTTTCCATGACTTCATCACAAGCATCTATGCAAGATGTACAACCAATGCACTCCAGTTGATTACTACCATTCCGTATATCAATTCCTGTTGGGCATACTCGTACACACCAATGACAATCAATGCAATCCCCTTGATGACTCTGATCAACGCCTTTTTGTATCTTTCCTCTAGGCTCTCCTCGTTGGTGATCATAGGAAACCAATATGGAATTATTATCTAGCAAAACCCCTTGAAGTCGACCATAAGGACAAACCACGATACATACTAACTCCCGGAATCTCGCAAAGACAAAATAAAAGGTACCAGTAAATAATAGGATAGCAAATAAGCCTGCCAAATGTTCTAAAGGAGGTTCAGTCACCAATTTAATCCATTCCTTTTTACCTAAGATATACATCAAAAAGGTATTTGAAATGGCGAATGACAATAGAATGAATAAGCTATGTTTACTAACTCGTTTAATTATTTTACTACTATCCCAAGGTGCGGCATCCAATCTTTTTTGAGCTTTATCATCTCCATCAATCCAATATTCTATTTTACGAAATAACATTTCCATGAAGATGGTTTGCGGACATGCCCATCCACACCATACCCGACCAAACAAAACGGTGAATAAGCTGATGAAGATTAAGGAGGCAACCAAGCCTAGAGCTACTAAATGGAAATCTTGAGGAAAGAAAGGAACACCAAAAAAGATGAATTTCCGCTCAATGACATTAAATAAAAATACGGGTTCACCTTTTCTTTCTACCCAAGGCAATCCAAAAAGCAAGAGCATCAATAGGTAGGAGAAATAGGTTCTTAGGCGATATAATCGACCTATGATTCTACCTGGGTATATCCAAAGACGTTTACCATCTTTGGTTTGATTATATAGATGATTACGATAATCATCATTTTCTAAACTGATATTTGACATATAAAAAAGAAGGTCCGTTTCCGGACCTTTTTAACTTAAAATGGAGCCTTTTCTCTACAAGTACTTATACCAAAAGGTTTATACAGGGGGCAAAAACGAACAATTCCTGTTAAGGCAATAATGCCCGCAACTACATATACTACTACGGATAAATTCTCAGGAATTATCCCAGCATAGGTTAAGATGGCAAGCGCTACTGCAGCAGCAATTCGCGCAATCCGATCTGTACGTCCAACATTCTGTTTCATATAAGTTGAGATTTGATTACTATTTTTGCTCAGTACCTTGAGGTTCTTTAGCCCCTGGAGGGTTACTTCCTTGCAAAGTTAGAATGTAGGAAGAAACTTGTTGAATTTGAATAGGATTCAATGTTTTGTTCCAGGCAATCATCCCTTTTTCCGGTACACCATTCGTGATGGTATGGAATAAGTCCTTAATACTTCCACCGTGTAACCAATACACATCGGTTAAATTTGGACCTACGCCACCTTGACCTTTATCACCATGACAAGCTACACAATTTGTAGAATAAATAGTAGAACCCTCTGTTAAATCTTTTGCAGCACTTAGGGCCTTTACATTATCCTCGTTAACTGAATTGGCGAATTTCTTCATGTATTCGTCTCTTGCTTTCTCAGCAATTGCTACTTCTGTTTTGTATTCTGTCTCTTGGGTATTGCCATCTTGAGCTATGTGGTAATAGAACAAATAAACGACACCAAATAAGATTGTAATATAAAACAGATACATAAACCAAGGTGGAGTTGGATTATCTAACTCCACAATTCCATCGTATTGATGTTCCATTTCTAGATCTTTTTCCTTTTCTAAAGGCTTTAATCCAGTAAATTTCTGCCACCAACTTAAGGACACTTCCTCCTCCTGTTTAGTTGGATCTAAGGTTAATTTCTTTAGTGCAGAAGAAAGCTGCATCGTGACGATTAATACCAAAATGCTTGTTAAAAGTATCAAGCTGATTAACCAAATTTCTGTGAATGAATTAAACATATTGTTATGAATAAATGTTATCAAAAATCTTTAAGACCTATTCTAGAGGCATTTTTCGCATTTTGTCTAAATGTTTTTTATCCATCCAGAACAAATAAACGCCTACCAAAACAAAGAATACTAAGAATACCAATAATGAAAATATCATATAGGAATCAGCTCCTGGTATCGTGGAAATAAATTGCTTAAACATGGTCTTATTTTTTAGAAATGTCTGTACCTAATCTTTGTAAATAAGCAATCAAAGCGATAATCTCTTTATCTGAACTTACTTTGATTTTTTCTTCTGCTAAACGAGCTTGAATTTCTTTCGATTGAGCCTCTAAGTCTTTTACAGCATTTTTGATTTGAACGTCATCATATGGAACGCCCAATGTCTTCATTGCTTTCAATTTTGCTTGTGTTTGAGATGTATTTAAACTTTGCTCATACAACCAATCGTAAGCTGGCATGATGGATCCAGGTGACATTGATGAAGGTTCACGCATGTGATGATAATGCCATGAATCGGGATATTTTCCTCCTTCACGATGCAAATCTGGTCCAGTTCTTTTTGATCCCCACAAGAAAGGGTGATCGTAAACAAACTCTCCTGATTTAGAAAACTCACCATAACGCTCTGTTTCACTACGGAATGGTCTTACTAATTGCGAGTGACAATTGACACAACCCTCGCGGATATAAATATCACGTCCTTCTAATTCTAAAGAAGTATATGGTTGTACCGCTGCAATGGTTGGTACATTGGATTTAACCATAAAGGTTGGAATTAATTCAACTAAAGAACCCACCAAAATCATGATTAAAGAACCAATCAATAATTGAATTGGTCTTCTTTCAATCCAGCTATGCCAGTGCAAGCCTTTTACTTCTTTTTCAGAAACAATAACTTCAAGTGGAGCAGCTTCAGCAGGTTCGTTAGCTAAAAGTGTACCTTGAGCCATCGTTTTAAATAAGTTGTAGGCCATTAATATAGCACCTACTAAGTACAAGCTTCCACCCAAAGCACGCATTTGGTGCATTGGAATGATTTGCAACGTAGTATCTAAGAAGTTACCATATTGCAGTGTTCCTTCTGGAGTAAACTGCTTCCACATCATTCCTTGGGTGAAACCAGAGATATACATCGGGATAGCATAGAAAGCAATTCCTAAAGTACCTATCCAGAAGTGAGTTTTTACTAATTTTTCAGAAAATAAAGTAGTTTGGAATATACGTGGAACCATCCAATACAAGATTGCGAAAGTTAAGAAACCATTCCATCCTAAAGCTCCAACGTGAACGTGCGCTACAATCCAGTCCGTAAAGTGAGCAATAGCGTTCACATTCTTTAAACTTAACATAGGGCCTTCAAATGTGGCCATACCGTAAGTTGTGATACCCACAACCATAAATTTCAAGATCGTATTTTCACGTACTTGATCCCAAGCACCACGCAAGGTTAACAAACCATTAATCATACCACCCCAAGATGGTGCAATCAACATAATAGAGAATACTACTCCTAACGATTGTGCCCAATCAGGTAAGCTAGAGTAAAGTAAGTGGTGAGGACCAGCCCAGATATAAATAAATATCAAAGCCCAAAAGTGTAAAATAGATAAACGATAAGAATACACTGGACGATTGGCCATTTTAGGTAAGAAATAATACATTAAACCTAAGAATGGAGTGGTTAAGAAGAATGCAACCGCATTATGTCCATACCACCACTGAATTAAAGCATCTTGAACGCCAGCGTACACATAATAACTTTTGAATAGCGAAATTGGTAACTGTACCGAGTTAGTTAAGTGTAAAACAGCTACAGTGACAAACGTGGCAATGTAAAACCAAATAGCCACATATAAGTGACGCTCTCTACGTTTGATGATCGTACCAAACATATTGATACCAAATGCTACCCATACCAAAGTAATGGCAATATCAATAGGCCATTCCAATTCAGCATATTCGTGAGAAGTTGTAATACCTAATGGTAATGTGATAGCTGCAGCTACAATGATTAATTGCCAACCCCAAAAGTGGAACGACGAAAGAAAATCACTGAACATACGTGCTTTTAAAAGCCTTTGAAGGGAATAATACACACCTGCAAAGATGGCATTACCCACAAAAGCAAAAATCACGGCATTAGTATGCAGTGGACGTATACGACCAAATGTTCCGTATTGAGTGACGTTCATTGCAGGTTCGAACAACTGCGAGGCAATGATGACCCCAACAAGCATTCCAACAATACCCCAGATAATGGTTGCAATGGCGAAATTCCGAACGGTTTTATTGTCGTACGAGAATTGATCCAAAGTAGTCGTTTGTGACTTCATAAGCGTTTAAATTGAGTTTAATTAATAGTCTTTTTATCATCATTAAGAATGCGCATGCCTGGAGTAATGAGGTCATCTTGTTGTCCTGAGCGTACAAACCAAATAAAGGCTAACAGGAAACCGATGGCCATGAGTAAACTCAAAAAAATCATTAAGTACATTATTTCCATGGCACTATTATTTAGAGAACAAGGATTGCAGAAAGAGTTTTAGTACTCCATACTACTTTGTAAAGTTCTTTTTATATCGGGGCTTAAAATATGATTTTCCTCAGCTAAGTTGTGTACTGTATATGATTTCAATTTGTTTTTAATTTGCTTACCATAAATATTCATTCCCCAGGTAGCAATAATCAACATACTAATTGAATTTACGGGCATTAAAATAGCAGCCACCAATGGAGATAAATTCCCTTGTACTGCAAAACTTAGTCCGATGGCATTATATACCAAGGATACCAAGAAACTCATTTTGATTAAGGTAATTGCCTTTTGGGAGAATTGCAAAAATTCAGGTAAGCGACTTAGCGAACGGCCTTGCAAAATGGCATCACTGGCGGGTGTAAAATGTAAGTGATCATCTGAAACGGCTATCCCTACATGTGCTTGTTGTAAGGCACCCGCATCATTCAATCCATCTCCTATCATCATGACTTTCTTGCCTGCAGCTTGCAATTCGCGTATGAATTCCATTTTATCCATAGGACTGCATTCAAACTTCATGTGGCCTTCTTCTGAAAACCAATCTTTTAAGCTCTTTGCATGACTGGCTTTATCTCCAGAAACTAAATACACATCATAGTGATGCTGTAATTTTCGGAGCATGTATTCTACGCCATCTCGGTTTTCCCATGGGAAGTCCAAATATCCAAGTGACTCCTCTCCTATTTGTATAAATAATTGAGATTCAGATGAATAGAAATCCTGAGGCGAATGATAATTAATGTCTAAAAATTTGGCAGATCCAAGCTTAATTGTCAAATCCCCCCATTTTGCTTCCAAACCTTTACCAGGGATTTCCTTGAAGGATGATAAGTGGATTAAATTTCTGTTGCCTAAGCTCTGCGTATAAGCACAAAGTCGACGAGAAAGTGGATGGGTAGACTGTACAGATAAAGAATATAAAAGATCTAATTCCTGTTCGCTGATATGACGATTTAACTGATTTTTAGGAGCCTCAGATTTGGCAAGGGTTAACGTTCCTGTTTTGTCAAATACTAAGGTGTCAACCTGCCCCATACGTTCTAATGCCTGAATATCCTTGACATATAAGTGGAATTTAGACAGCCAACGAACGCCATGGCCTAGTGCAAATGGGTATGAAATGGCTAAAGCGCAAGGACAGGCAATCACCAAAATACTGACCACCGAATTCTGCCATTTACTTGGATCAACCTGTATCCAGTATGCTGCTACGACTGTTGCCAAAGTAATTAGGCCAATGGTAAAATAAACTCCAACTTGATTGGCAAAGTTTTCCCAGTTTTCCATTTTAAAACTAGGATCTTTAAACGCTTGCTGTTCCCATAATTGGGTTAAATGACTTTGTTGGAGGTCTTTTTTGACTTCAATTTCGATCATTTCTCCGTGATGCTTCCCTCCTGCATAGATTAAGTTTCCAGATTGTATGGGAACCCATTCACTTTCTCCTGTAACAAAACTATAATCCATGTTACTTTTCCCTTTCATCAAAATCGCATCTGCTGGAATGATCTCTTCATTCCGGATACGCAAACGATCTCCTACTTTGATTTCACTTAATGGAGCTGTTTCCTCATTTCCATGAATGATTTTAGTAATGACCAAAGGAAAGTATGAGGTATATTTTCTTTCAAAGGATAAAAAATCAAAGGATTTTTGTTGAAACCATTTCCCTACCAACAGAAAAAACAAAAGTCCAGAAACAGAATCCATATAACCTGCTCCAGTGTGACTCAGGATTTCATAAACACTTCGAGAATAACCCACCATAACGCCTAAGAGTATAGGCATTTCAATGGTTATTTTTTTTAATTTTAAGTGCGCCCAAATGTTTTTGAAATAATCTGAACCTGAGTAAAATAAAGCTATAGACCCCAAGACCAGGTTTAAATAGCCGAATAAGTTCTTTAAACTTCCATCCTCAATACCTAAATATTCAGGAAAACTAAAAAGCATGATGTTGCCAGCACAAAAGCCGGCAACACCTAGTTTGATGAAGAGTTGTGTTTGTTGAGAAAGTCTTTTTTTCTTCTCTTTGCCTTCGGATTCTTCGGATAAAAGAGGTTCATATCCAATTTTTGCCAATAAAGAGGCCAGTTCGCCTAAACTAATCTCATTTTCTTTAAACCAAATACTCAAATCCTTCTTTCCAAAATTCAATTGTGTTTTAATAATTCCAGGATTCAGTTTGTGCAGGTTTTCTAATAGATATAAACAGGACCTACAGTGAATACTGGGGAGATTAAAACTGACTTTTGAAACTTCTTGATTTGAAAACTGAATTAGTTTATCTCTAAAAGCAGGTTTGTTGAGGTAATCAAAGTTTTGATTACTGGGCGAAATACCAGGATTTACATCACAGGTGTAGTAGTTACTTAATTCATGATCGTTCAGGAGCTCATACACATTTTTACATCCCTGACAGCAAAATTCCTTCTCTTGAAATTCGATGATTTCGTCAACAAATGGCTCTCCGCAGTGATAGCAGATGTTTTTTGTTAGGGTGGTATGGACAGGTTGTTCCATCATAAACTCAATCTTTTTTCAAAGTTCCTCTGAAAAAACTGCTCTGTTAATGATAAAAAGCAGGTCAAAACATGAGCATTGTCATGAAATTAATTCCAGAGTAAATCTACTTTCGTAAACAAATTTTAAAAAGTATGGATCAAATGATCGAGACCGAACGTAAAGTACTAGCTAGCGGAATAGAAATCAACTATTTAGCTAACGAATTTTTGTTCCGTCAAGGTCAGAAAGCGGAGTTTGTATTCTATTTTCAAGGAGGTGAAATTGCTTTAAAGTCGTTCAATTCCCCAGAAGGTATTATATATCACGCCAATCCTATATTTCTAGGTATCAGTGAAGTTCTTGAAGGCAAAAAGCATAGCTTTTCTGCTGAAACACTTCAAACATCAAAATTTTTAGTTTTTGAGAAAAATTATTTTTTGATGCTGATGCAAGAGTTTGATTTTGCATCGTCCTATTTTGAGCAAAAAAGTAAGGAATTCGACGCCGTATTTACGGAATTAGTTCCTCATTGAACAGGATTTTAATTAAGAGGTTTAACCTCTGTAAAAAATAGAGTGGTAAGTTAAAAGGGTTGTACTGCCCTGCTTGACATTGTCGGGCAGGGCTTTTACTTTTTTATTAGTTTTTAGTTATTAGTGTTTAGTTATTTGTAATAGACGTATTTCATAACTAATCACTTAAAACTAATACCTATTTCAGCGGGCTATCCTTCTCTTTTTTCAAGGTATTATACACCAGCCTATCCATGAAACCGTTTAGCCATTTGTTTAAAAAGACAGTCAGTTTTCCTTGGAAGGTTAATACCAAGGTCTTTTTCTTTTGTTCAAAGGCCGTATAAATGCGTGCCGCTACTTCTTCAGCCGACATCATTTTTTCTTCGTCACGCATCGTATCACCTGTGATTTTACCTTCTGAATTCAAAGAAGCATTTCGGATGTTGGAAGCCGTAAAACCAGGACATGCCGTTAAGACATGTACACCTGTTTCTAATAATTCTGTTCTCAATGCCTCTAAAAAGCCATTCATAGCAAATTTGGAAGCCGAATAGCCAGTTCTTACCGGTAAACCTCGGTATCCCGCAATGGATGAAATACCGATGATTCCTCCTTTACTTTCTTTTATATAAGGCAAAGCAGCATGGGTAGCATACACCATTCCCCAGAAATTAATGTCCATCAATTGCTTCAATACTTTCAGATCTACATTTTCAAACATGGACCTCATGGAAATCCCCGCATTATTAATCAATATGTCAATCCTTCCAAATTCTTGAACTACCTGAGCGACCATGGCTCTGGTTTGTTCTTCTGAACTACTATCACAAACAATAGCTTGGCAGGAAATATTGGCTGCAACTAATTCCGCCTTCGCTTCTTCAAGCTTAGCTTCATTTCGACCCGTTATTACAACTAGGGCACCTTTGTTTCCATATTCAAATGCTAAGGCTTTTCCAATTCCAGAAGAAGCACCTGTGATAATGACGACTTTGTTTTTCATATGCAAAATTTGTTCTCAAAGTTAAGCTTTTATCCCATAATTGATTGACTAGCCAAATGAAAGCCCTATTTTTGTGCCAGAATTTACCTTATGAGCGCCAGAAAATATAAAATCCCCCAAGTCCTAGAACAAATTTCCATCCTTGATTTCGCAGCTGAAGCTAAATGCATTGCGAAGGTAAACGATGAAGTTATTTTCGTACAAGGTACAGTTGCCCCTGGTGATATAGCCGATTTACGTATTCTTAAGTCGAAAAAGAAGTTCAAACAAGCTCAGGCGATCAACATTCAAGCACTGTCTCCTTTTAGGACAGATGCTCCTTGTACTCATTTTGGCGTATGCGGTGGATGTAAATGGCAACACGTTTCTTATGAAGCTCAATTAGCTTTCAAACAGCGACAAGTGAAGGATAATTTAGAGCGAATTGCTAAAGTTAAATTGCCTGAATTTCAACCTATTTTAGGTTCTGATGAGGCATATTATTATCGTAATAAATTAGAATTTACATTTTCATCTTCTCGCTGGTTAACCAATGAGGAGATTGGAAAAGATGATTTAGGTTCCATGAATGCCCTAGGATTCCACGTTCCTGGTCGTTTCGATAAAATATTACCTGTAGATCACTGTTATTTACAACCAGATCCTTCCAATGCCATTCGAAATGGTGTTCGTGATTTTGCAGAAGCCAATGGAATTTCATTTTATGAATTAAAAAATCAACAAGAAGGCGCTTTACGTAACCTGATTATACGAAATGCAAGTTCTGGTGAATGGATGGTGGTCGTACAGTTTGCATATGCCACGGAGGAAGAAATTAGCTTGGTGATGAATTACCTAAAAAGCCATTTCCCAATGATTACTTCTTTGAATTATGTGGTGAATCAAAAAGGAAATGATACTTTCCATGATTTGGATGTCATTTGTTTTCATGGTAAGCCATTTATTGAAGAACAAATGGAAGATTTGCGTTTTCAGATTGGGCCTAAATCCTTTTTCCAAACCAATGCCAAACAAGCTTTGCGTTTATATCAGTTGGTTAGAGAATACGCTGATTTACAAGGAGATGAGTTAGTATATGATTTGTATACTGGTACAGGAACTATTGCTTTGTTTTTGGCCAAATATGCAGCCAAAGTAGTAGGATTAGAATATGTAGAAATGGCAGTAGAAGATGCCAAAATGAATGCCATTCATAATAAAATAGATACAGCTTCCTTCTTTGCAGGGGATATGAAAAAGCTTTTAACAGAAGAATTCATTGCGCTTCATGGAAAACCTCAAGTGGTTATAACTGACCCTCCTCGGGCTGGTATGGATGAAGATGTGGTTCGTCAAATTCTTCAAGTTCGCCCTGAAAAAATTGTCTATGTTAGTTGTAACCCAGCTACACAAGCGCGTGACTTGGCTTGGTTAGATGAAGCGTATGAGGTGGACGTTGTTCATCCTGTTGATATGTTTCCACAAACACACCATGTGGAAAACATCGTTCGCTTACGACTAAGAAAATGCTAGAATGGTTCGTTCAAAGGATCAAAATCTGCAGGAGGTAAATTCATTTTACTTCCTTTAAAAACAGAATCACTATTTCCTTGCTCAAATTGAGATGCAGTATCCCCTAATTCACTGAGGTTGAATACTCCATTTCCATTGCCATCCGCAAAAGGTTGGAAATCCAAATCACAATATTTGGTGAACTTACCGATGAACTTCAACCACACATTTTCAAGGGAACCAGAACGGTTTTTAGCCATGATGATTTCTCCCATTCCTGCAATGGAATTACCTTGTTCATCTGTGGTAATGCCATAGTACTCAGGTCGATAGATGAACATAACCTGGTCAGCATCTTGCTCAATGGCTCCCGATTCACGAAGGTCAGATAATTGAGGCTTTTTATTACCTCCACGCGTTTCTGTTGAACGATTTAATTGAGAAAGCGCAATCACTGGTACATCCAATTCTTTCGCTAATTGCTTTAATGCACGGGAAATCTGGGCAATTTCTTGTTCACGGTTACCACTTGCCCCTTTCCCAGATGTATCTCCTGTCATCAATTGCAAGTAGTCAATGACTATGAGTTCAATGTTCTTTTGAGCTTTCAAACGACGACATTTGGCTCTTAATTCCAATATGGATAAAGCAGGAGTATCATCGATATAAATAGGTGCTTGGAATAATTTATCAATCTTGGTGTGCAATTGTTGCCATTCATGCGGCTCCAATTTACCTTTTCTAATTTTTTCAGCTTCAATCTCAGCTTCAGCAGAAACAATACGATTGACCAATTGAATCGAACTCATCTCCAGCGAGAATAAGGCAACTGCATGGCCAAAGTCCAAAGCCGCATTTCTACAAGCGGAAACAACAAAGGCCGTTTTACCCATACCTGGACGAGCGGCAATGATGATAAGTTCTTGTTTTTGCCAGCCTGAAGTATGGCGATCTAATTCCGTAAAACCTGAAGGAATACCCGTAAGGCCACTTTTTTGCTTTTGTTTCTTTTCTAATTCATCAATGGCCTTCTTCAAAATATCCGACATACTTTCGTAGTTCTTTCGGATATTGGATTCAGCAATGGAAAACAATTCTTGTTCCATACGATCCAAAATTTGAAATACGTCAGTCGTATCTTCATAAGCTAAACGCTGAATTTCAGAAGAAACATGAATTAGTTGACGTTTAATGAATTGCTCAATGATGATCCTAGCATGAAATTCTACGTTGGACGTGGAACTTACACGTGAAGTTAATTGGGCTAAATAACTCGTCCCTCCTGCTTTTTCTAAGTCTCCATTAACTTTTAGGTAATTGTTGACGGTTAGTAAGTCGACAGGCTGCGAAGCTTGGAACAATCCCTGAATGGCCTGAAATATCTTCTGATGAGCTTCTTTGTAAAAAGTCTCAGGTTTCAATAATTCAATGACGTTGGCTAAGGGTTCCTTTTCCAACATCAAAGCCCCCAATAATACTTCTTCTAACTCAGGTGCTTGCGGAGGAAGCTTTCCTAAGCCTAAATCACTTAATCGTGCAGGTTGATTGGAACGATTATAGCTAGAATTTGCTTTTTTAGAAATTGATGAGGGATTGTTTGATTCCATAGACTACAATTTTACAATATTTTGATAAAAATATCATTCTAATCAACCGATTAAATTTCAATTATTCTCTATTTTAGTAAATATTTTTCACCTTAACTTTTTCATACTTGTTAGAAAAAATTATTGCCTTAACGGATGTGTCTCTGGTTGATTTTCTCGGAGTCTCAAATTCCAACTTAACACTATTGACGGAAGCTTTTCCACAAACCAAAATCATTGCTCGCGGTGATCAAATCACAGTTCGCGGTTCAGATGACCAAATTTCTTTGGTGGAAGCCATTGTCAATCAATGTATCAAGCATTTAGAAAAACATAGTTCTTTGTCGGCCAACCACATGAAGGCCTACATTGATTTGATCTTAAACCCAACAGGAGAAGAAAATGAAACTCCTTGGGTGGAAGATAAGGACGTTTTGCTTTTTGGAACCAAGGGATTGGTCATTAAAGTAAAGACTCCTAATCAACGCAAATTGGTAGAAGCAGCTAGTAAAAATGATATTGTATTTGCCATTGGGCCAGCTGGTACAGGTAAGACTTATACGGCGGTAGCCTTGGCCGTAAAAGCACTTAAAAACAAGGAGGTCAAAAAGATCATTATTACCCGCCCTGCCGTTGAGGCTGGTGAAAATTTAGGTTTTTTACCAGGTGATTTAAAAGAAAAAATCGATCCCTACCTACGTCCAATTTACGACGCATTGGAAGACATGATTCCTGCAGAAAAATTAAAATTCTATATTGAAAATAGAACGATCGAAATAGCACCTTTAGCGTATATGCGTGGTCGAACCTTGAATAAAGCATTTATCTTGTTGGATGAAGCTCAAAATACCACTTCGATGCAAATGAAGATGTTTTTGACGCGTATGGGTATTCAGTCGAAAACCATCATAACAGGTGATAAATCCCAAGTCGATTTACCTAAAAACCAAGTGTCTGGATTAGGTGAAGCAGCCAATATATTGAAAGGTATTGCTGGTATTTCATTCGTAGAATTGGATGGCTCCGATGTAGTACGTCACCGCCTAGTTCGTGAAATTATTGAGGCTTACGGAAAACAAGAGAAATAAGATGGTCGAAATCACTCAAGCCAAATCTTTGGAGGAAATACACGAGGTTTTTGCTATCCGAATCGAGGTATTTGTGGTGGAACAAGCCTGCTTACCATCTGAAGAGTTTGATGAATTGGATGCACAAGCCAAGCACTATTTATTGTGGGAAGATGGAAAACCGGTGGCAACTGGTCGTTATCGAAAAACAGAGAAAGGGATTAAAGTTGAGCGTATCGCAACACTAGCATCTGTCAGAGGAAAAGGATATGCCAGTCAGATCGTGCAACACATTATTCAAGAAGCCAAAATGGCTTATCCAGAGCTTACTTACTTTTATTTGCATTCTCAACAATCTGTCATGCCACTTTATGCCAGTTTAGGATTTATGCCTTATGGTGAAACTTTTATAGAGGCAGATATTGTTCATCAAGCAATGTCACTCATAATTAGGGATTAGTTATTAGTGATTAGTGTTGGTGATTTCGGAGATTTACTCCATTAACAATTGATGATTATGACAAAGAAAGTCGAGTTAGTGTATCCTCCAGGCGAGGTACATTTTGTGGGAGATGGGTTTAGAGTGCATAATTTTATTCCTAGTCGATACGGTTTGGACATGCAACGCATGAGTCCATTCATTATGTTGGATTATGGTTCTAAACACTATTTCGCTCCTTCTAAAGAACCTAAAGGTGTGGGAGTTCATCCACATCGAGGTTTTGAAACAGTGACCATTGCTTATAAAGGTCGTGTAGCTCATCATGATAGCAGTGGTGGAGGTGGAATTATAGGTGAAGGAGATGTTCAGTGGATGACTGCAGCTTCAGGTGTATTGCATAAAGAATACCATGAGGAAACTTTCAGTGCCGAGGGTGGTGATTTCCAAATGGTACAATTGTGGGTTAATTTACCTGCAAAGGATAAAATGTCCCCACCTAAGTATCAGGCTATCTCCAACCAACAAATCAAGAAAGTCGATTTAGGAGATTCAGGCTTCATAGAGGTGATTGCAGGAGAATATCAGGGTATAAAAGGGCCAGCATTTACATTCACTCCCGTGAATATGCTGAATGCCAAATTAAAGCGTGGAGCAAAAGCTAGTTTTTCATTTTCCGCTTCTTATAACACCTGTTTATTGGTTATTGAAGGTAGTGTATCAGTCAATGGCACTGAAGATGTTGACTTGGATAATTTAGCTTTAATGGAAAACAATGGAGAAGATTTTACGATAGAAGCTAAAGAAGATAGTATTGTATTGATTCTTAGTGGTGAACCTATCCATGAACCCATAGCAGCCCATGGTCCATTTGTCATGAATACGCGTCAGGAAATCATGCAAGCTTTTGAAGATTTTAATGCAGGAAAATTCGGGTATTTATCGTAGATAATAGAGTTCTAGCACTGCTAGATCTCTTGAAATACAGAATCCCTCAAAAAAATAAAGCCCTAGCATCGCTAGGGCTTTATTGGTATAGATCTTAATCTATTATTAAAATGGAAGATCATCTCCAGATTCAGCTTCCAATGGAGGGAACTGATAACCACCACTAGCAGTTGGCGCCACATTAGGAGGAACAGATGGTGCTGCACCTGAACGATCTAAACGATATGCTCTGATTTCTGTATACCAGCGATCATTGTATTCTCTTGATTCGACATTGAATTGTACTTTCACAATTTCACCTTCCTGTACTGGAGCTAAATCTTGAGTCTTATCACCCCAGACCGACATACACACTTTTTTAGGGTATTGATCTTGGGTTTCAATGACAAATTCTTGCTTGATCCAATTGGTTCCGTTACGTCCAGTACCGGTTACTTCAGGAAGTTTTTTAATTAATTTTCCGCTGATTTCTAAAGCCATTCTGTTTATTCAGATTTGATGAAAACTTGATTTCCTTGCAAGTAAGCAAATATTTGGTAATTTTGCTAACCATTTTGGCGATGTGGTGGAATTGGTAGACACGCTACTTTGAGGTGGTAGTGCCGTTTTAGGTATGGGAGTTCGAATCTCCCCATCGTCACTGTTTTTTTTATTATTAATCTGTAAATCATGTTGAAGATGAAACCTTACAGTGTGTTGCTTTACTATAACTACACCCCTGTGCCAGATCCTGAGGCTTATCGGGAAAAACATCACCTTTTTTGTATTGAAAACAATATTCTAGGCCGTATAATTGTGGCATCAGAAGGATTGAATGGGGCCGTTTCAGGACTCAAAGAAGATTGCGACAAGTACATGCAATGGTTGGAAAGTGACCCTATTTTTCAGGGTACAGATTTTGACTTTAAAATCGAAGAATTTGACAAACATACCTTTAATAAATTGCATGTGCGTGTCAAAAATGAAATCGTTCATTCCGACTTGCCTGTTAATCCCATAGAAAGAACAGGTAAGCATTTAAAACCCAAAGAATTCAAGGAATTATTGAAAAATGATCCTGATGTGGTTTTGGTAGATATGCGTTCCAATTATGAACATGAATTAGGCCGTTTCAAAGGTGCTTATACCTTTGACATGGAAAATTTACGTGATTTACCTGATCATGTGCATGAAATTGATCATCTGAAAAATAAAAAAGTCATTACTTACTGTACTGGTGGTATTAAATGTGAAAAGGCTTCTGCTTATTTACTAGAGAAAGGTTTTAAAGATGTATATCAATTGCACGGTGGTATCATTAAGTATGGTTTAGAAGAAGGAGGAGAAGATTTTGACGGATCTTGTTATGTATTCGACAGTCGTGTAGCTACTCCTGTTAATAGTGTTAATCCTTTGGTTATCTCCAAATGCCATGTTTGTCAGGAACCATCAGATCATATGGTCAACTGTGCCAATCCTGAATGCAATGAGCATTTGGCTATTTGTCCAAGCTGTTTAAAAGAAATGGATGGAGCATGTTCTCCTGAATGTAAAGATCATCCTAGAAAACGCCCATACAACGAAAAAGGGTATTATTCTAAACAATCTGTAGGCTACTCTCCTATTTTAGGCTTTAAATCCTTTAGCAGAAATGCGAAGATTGAAGAAAAACAAAAAAAGGCTCATTCGTGAGCCTTTTTAATTTCGTTTAAATGGAATTCTTGAATTAACGCTGGATTTTCTGGACTTAAAGTAAAGCTTACTTCTAAATCGCCTTTTTCTCCTTCTATTCTAAATTTACCACGCAATTGATTTTCAGGAATCATGTCATGTACCTTTTTGATAGAGCCAACTTTCGAGAATAAGGTTTCTGCCTCGCTTTTCAATACAGGTGTAAAATAATCGGAGAAAAAATTGATGGCAAAAATGCCACTGCTCTCTGCTTGGTCCCAATGTGGCAATATCTTCATTAATTCACTTTGTCTTTGTTTCAAAATGGCAGATACATGTAAAGAACGCTTGGGTATTGATGTTGTATTCAGTAAAGAATCAATGACTTGCATATTGATGCTTCCCATATTGGCATAGGTCAAATTACTAAAAGATATAATTCCTATGTTATAATCTGGAAATATCCGCCAATTACTTCCAAATCCAGGTAATCCCCCAGAATGCGAAATGGAAGTTCTATTAGCATAATCTTTGGTAAAACTTAAGCCATAGGCATAGGCACTAAAGCTTTGACCCACCTGACCGTTAGGATATTTTTGTTTGGCATTCACACTAATAAAATTCCAGGGGAATTGCATTTCTCTGACAGAAGAACGTTTAATAGGACCTGATTCTGGATCATTTCTTTCCGGCCATGAAGATAGATGAAAAGCTACATAATGGCTGAAATCTTCCATGGTAGTAATTAAACCGCCCATAGCTCCATAAGCGCCATCATGTTCCAAGGGCTGCTCCACCCAAGTTTGGTTAATCCATCGATAACCTAGAGCCAATTGGTTCTTTGGTACATCCATATATTCCCAATAGGTATGTGTCATGCCCAAAGGCTTTAAAATTTTCTCTGTAATGTAAGTTTGGTATGACTGTCCAGATACTTTTTTAATGATACTTCCCAAAAGCGCAAATCCCATATTGCTGTATTCAAAGCTTACTCCAGGATTGTTTGAAAATGAAATACCTTTATTCAACATGTCTGAGAATGCTTTTTCTGAGATACCTAATTGTCGATCTCCCCAAGGGTTATCTTCTGGAAAACCTGCTGCATGGGTCATCAAATGCCTAATGGTAATCTCTGGGGCATCCTTTGTTACAAATTTTTGATTTTTTAATTCAGGAATAAAATGGTGTGCTGGTTCATCCAATTGTAATTTTCCTTCATCTCTCAACTTCAAGATGGCCATGGTGGTGAAGCTTTTGGTCATAGAAGCTATTCGGTAATCGATTTGAGAACTTGCTGGAATTTGTTGTTGGATATTAGCCAAACCGATGGATTGAGTATGTATCAATTTACCTTGATAGACCAATCCATAAACAGCACTAGGTAGTTTTTCTTTCTCCACATATTTTTTAAAAAGTTGATCTATTTGTGGAATAAATGCCTTGATTTTTTCTTCTGTACTTTGTCCCAATGCTGATTGTATACCAATGACAATCAAGAGTAGATGTATTATTTTTTTCATTTTTTTCTATTAATAAATGTCTTGAATGGTGATTTTCTGTTCTCTCAAAAGGATGAACTCTCCTACTTTCTTTCCTAAAAATAAGCTTCCAATGGGTGATTCGGGGGAAATAGCAAAATAGTCTTTCTGTTCTAAACTGATTTTTCCTAAGCCCACTAACATATAATACGATCCTCTATCCGTGACGATGAGCGCACCTTTGTCGATACTTTCATACGTCCTATGAATGGGTACATGCTGGATGATTTGCATGGAATGCCTATTTTGGTCGATCAAAGCAGAACATTTATCCATCTCTCTTTGCATCATTTCTCTACCTGTTTCATATTTGTCGCCAGCTGAACTCTTGGTGTCTGAATCTCTTGATTCTTTTGCCTGAACATAAGCTAGTTGTGCTTCTTGGATGTTTTGTTCCAATCGAAAGACAATTTCCTGATAAAGTTGAGATTTAATATGGGGCCAATCGCTCATTTATTTCAATTTTAATATTTTATGATTAATGTTCATTGAAATCAAAGCAAGCAGGTTTTTAGTATTATTTCTCATGTTAATTTTATTTTTATATTGTCTATAAATAATATAAAAATAAAGCAAATGATAGATATAAGTATACCATATTTATAGTCTAAAACTGTAGCTTCAAAATAATACCTAGATTTCATTTCATAATTAAATACTTTATTATCATAGAGATCGATAATCATTAAGCCATTTCCTTTTTCCTTATACATGTTTCCAAAATATGTACCCATACTTAAGTATGAAATTTTTGTATTATATGGGATACTTTCTTCAAATGAGGGTTTTAATCCTGAAATATTGGTAGGTGTATATTCAGGCATAAATTCAATTTTTTGATAATGCTGTAATCCAAATACAATGGAAAAACCTAACAAAAAGGAAATGAAAAATTGATTAATTATTCTAGCTTTTATTTCAATTACATGTGCCATGTTTTTAAGTAGGTTTAAATACTTTAATTCTAAATTAAAGTATATTATTAAAATATATTGTTTTACTAAAATCAACATTAACAGGATTAACTTCTCCATTATTAATTTTGAAACTTAACTCTTGGATTGAAGAGTTAAAATTTTCTTCAAGAGTAGAATCTCTAAAGAAACCAGTATTAATTCCATTGGGGCTTGTCCAATTACCATTTTTAATTTTTGAATATAGATGTTGAATTAATTTATCCCATAATTTTTCAAGATTTTCATGTTTTAATTCGTCATAACCTTCTTTTATTATAATTTTTTTGTATTCTTTTGGGACAGGATATTTTCCCCAGTAGGGAATAACCTCGCTCAAAAATTTCAATAATTTCTTTTCTTTATCTGTAAAATTTATTGTCGTTATCTCTTTTGCGAGATTCAATAAGTCATGATTACGACTTATGGTATTATCTATTTTGTAATCATTTATATATTGTGGATTTTCAAATATCAAGATGCCTTTTAGAAGATTTTCAATAGAAAGACCAAAGTTTAAAAAAAATGCATTCTTTAGCGTTTTCTCAATATTCATAGTGTGGAACTTATTTATTTCATAAGAAGAATTTGCGATAATGATGTTTGCAGCTTCATGTAATTCCTGTGCATAAACCATCCAAGAAAAAGGAGAAGCTTCAAGTTCAAATGTGTATTTTTGTCGGTCTTCCATTGTATTTAATTTAAAATATGAATAATTATTTTAAATAGGTAAATCTAAACTTACCATATTCTTTTTAATTCATATAGCCGTGTAACATGTAATTTTGCGCAATATCTAGCAGATGGTATTTTTTTTCATAGGATTTTTAAATCCAAATAGCATTAAGCACATACCTACTTTACGTTGTTTAATTTCAATTATCAATAAATTTGTTCATGACCTATTTCTCACCGACCGACTTGATTATTAACCCAGATGGAAGTTCCTATCATTTGAACATTCGTCCGGAGCAATTATGTGATACCATTTTTATGGTGGGGGATCCAGAACGAGTAGAAAAAGTTTCCTGTCATTTTGACCGTATCCATAGCAAAATCCATAAAAGAGAGTTTGTAAGCCATTTTGGGGAACTAGCAGGAAAGCCTATTGGAGTGATTTCAAGTGGCATTGGAGCAGATAATGTAGAAATTGTCATGAATGAATTGGATGCTTTAGCAAACATAGATTTCGAAACTCGAGAGGAAAAAAGTCAAAAGCGATCCTTACATTTTATCCGAATTGGTACCTCAGGATCCATTCAAGAAGATATTCCTGTTGATTCGGTGTTAATATCTGAAGCTGCTATCGGATTTGATAATTTGGCTCAGTTCTATCATTTTTCTTCCGATAAAAGTCTTCTTCAAAATGATTTAGATCAATTTTGTCAACAAATTGGCTATCCATTGCCCATTTATGGTGCCAAAGCTTCCAGTCAATTAGTTCATCGGTTCTCTCAAGATGCCTATTTTCGGGATGCATTTTGGGGAACCACGTTAACTGCACCTGGTTTTTATGCTCCCCAAGGTCGCACCGTGAGAATGGAATCGATCTTACCTGATTTTTTAAAAGACTGTTCCGCCACTCTTGTGGGAAAATCAAAAATTACGAATATTGAGATGGAAACTTCAGCTTACTATGCTTTTTCAGGAGTTTTAGGGCATGAAATGATTTCATTGAATGCCATTTTGGCGAATCGAATTACACATCAATTTTCGACTAATCCAGAAAAACAAATTTGTCAATTGATCGAAAGAGCTATAGCTCTCTTTTCATGATGTAATCGTTCATGTAATAGCCATCTCCTACATGCAAATCAAATTCTTGGTCGATTTGAAATCCTCTTTTTAGGTAAAACTGAACGGCAGAATTATGTCGATTGACATTTAAATACATCGCTTTTTGACCATTTTCTTTAGCAAATCCAGCTACATATTCCAATAAATAGGTTCCTGCTCCTTGACTTTTTTGTAGTGGTCTCAAATAGATTTTATGCAGCTTGCCTTCAAGCTCACTCATAGCTTCATAAGCCGCAAAACCAATAGCTCCTTCTTCCGATTCTAACATGAAAAAATGAACATTTCCTTCGAATTGCTTTTTCAAAACCTCCGTTCGATACATCATGTCTAACATGTAGACACATTGTTCTTCACTTAGGATTGAACCATAGGTTGGACGCCAAGCTTGCTCGGCTATCGCTTGTATGGTAGGAATATCATTTATTTCAGCTTTTCGGATTTGCATTCTGCAAAATTAAGAGAGCAAATTTGTAAATTCGTTAAAATTAAAAAAATATGAGTCAAGAGAAACCGCTTATCCTAATTGCTAACGACGATTCTATTCATTCTAAAGGAATTAGAGTATTAACTGAGATCATGTCAGAAATTGGCGAGGTTGTCGTAGTAGCGCCTGATAGCCATCAATCTGGGATGGGACATGCCATCACTATGGGGACTCCTATTCGTGTAACTAAAACAGAAACTTTTGGGCCCAATATTCAATCCTATAAATGTTCAGGTACGCCTGCCGACTGTGTCAAGTTCGGTAAGCACTATATTTTAAAAGGCCGTAAGATTGATTTGATGGTTTCTGGTATCAATCACGGTTCCAATGCTTCTATTTCTGTATTGTATTCTGGGACTATGTCGGCAGCTATTGAGGCTGCCATGGAAGGAATTCCAGCCATTGGCTTTTCTCTTTGTGATTATGCCAACGATGCAGATTTTAGTCATTGCCACGATTTAATCATTAAAATTGCCCAGCAAGTTTTAGAGCACGGTTTGCATGAGGGGCTAACCTTAAATGTGAATTTCCCTGCTAAAACTGAGGCTCCTATTCAAGGAATACGTGTAGCGCGACAAGCCAAAGCTGTTTATCGAGAGTTTTTTGAAGAAAGAAAAGATCCATACGGCCAACCATATTTTTGGATGGATGGCTTTTTACATAATGAAGACCTCAATAATGGAACAGATTTAGATTGGTTATCTGAGAATTTTGCAACTGTAGTTCCAGTTAAATATGATTTAACAGATTATCAAGCATTGGAAGAAATGAAACATTGGGATTTTACGATATAATCGATTTGACTTTTAAAATAGTCAATAAGCTCAAGGCATCTTGAATTTCCCCGTTTTCGGCCATGTTAAATACTTCTTGTATGGGAAGTTTCCTAACAAGCAATGACTCTGTCTCTTCGGGAGCAGCGATTCCTTGCTGAAGGTCTTTAGCTAGAAACATATAGGCTTTTTCATCAGTCACAGAATTGGATAAATAGCATGTTCCAAGGCTAATCCATTCTTTGGCATGTAAACCTGTTTCCTCTTCTAATTCTCTTTTAGCAGCCTCCAAAGGATTTTCCTTGTTTTCAATTAAACATCCTCCTTCGGGTAACTCCCAAGAATAGGCATCTAAGGTATAACGGTGTTGTCCAACCAAATACGTATTACCGTCTTCATCTAATGGAAAGATAGAAACGGCTATATTTTTAAAATGGACCAATCCATAAATACCTTCATTTTGATTCGGATTAATGACCTCGTGATGCTCAATTCGGATCCAAGGATTTTCATATACGGTATTTTTGGAAAGTGTTTTCCAAGGTTTATCTTGTAGTTCCATCCCGTAAAAATAAGAGGAATTGCTGTATCTTTGTGCATAAATTTTTCCCATGAAACAGCGTTTGCTGCTTATTACTTTCTCGGTCAGTGTCTTGATTTTAATCGGGAAATTTTATGCCTATTATTTAAGTGGTTCCACTACTTTATTGACGGATGCTTTAGAATCCATCATTAATGTGGTGGCAGGTGCTTTTGCCTTTTACTCCATTTATTTAGCCTCTTTACCCAAAGACTTGAATCACCCATATGGCCATGGGAAAATTGAATTTTTCGCTTCTGGTTTAGAAGGCGTATTGATTCTCCTAGCTGCTGCATATATCTTTTTACATGCTTCTCAGCATCTATGGACAAATCAAGAAATCAAGAGCCTGGATATGGGTATGGCCATTTCATTAGGTTCTTCTGCCTTAAATGGTATCATGGGATATTTCTTAATTCAAATGGGTAAAAAGGAGCATTCTCCAACCATGGTGGCAGATGGGAAACACTTACGTTTGGATGCTTATAATAGTTTATTAGTCGTATTAGCCTTAGCTATCACCTATTTTACCAACTGGTTATGGGTTGACTCAGCTGCATCTCTCCTATTTGCCTTTTTTATGTTTTGGCAAGGTATCCGTTTGATTCGTACTTCTGTGGCGGCTTTAATGGATGAGACCAATCCCAAAGTCTTTCGAATGGTCATCGATTGGATTACTAAAAATCAACGTGACGAATGGATTGATTTACATAATTTACGGGTTCAGCAATATGGGGGTGATTTACATATCGACTGTCATTTAACATTACCTCGTTATTGGGATTTGAACCATGTTCATGAGGAAATTCACGACTTCGAAGGAACTCTATCCCGAGTTCTTCCTACCCACATTGAGATATTTGTACACGCAGATCCCTGTTTGGACGAATGCTGTGCACATTGTCAGGTTTCTGACTGTCCAATCCGAGCACATGCATTTCAAGAAAAAATTGAATGGAATAATGTGAACTTAGCCTTGAATCAAAAGCACTTTTTAGAACAACTAAACCGTTCTTAGGCTTCCGATTCCTCCATCTACTCCTATTATTTGACCCGTAATCCAAGAATTTTCAGGTTTTAATAAGAATACAGCCAGATTAGCCACGTCTTCAGCTTGTCCCACACGACCCAAGGGATGACGTTTTCCTCCGGCTTCCACTTTTTCAGGACTATTTAACAAGTTTTGAGCTAGAGGTGTTTGAGTTAATGAAGGGGCAATGGCATTCACTCGAATTTTAAAACTGCTTAATTCAGCTGCTAAAGAACGAGTAAGTCCTTCAATGGCACCTTTCGAACAAGCTATTGATGCATGAAATCCCATTCCTGTTTGAACGGCCACTGTACTGAACATCACAAGGGATGCGCTTTCAGATTGTTTTAAGCAAGGTAATAAGGCTTGAATAACACGAACAGCACCTAAGACATTGATTTTAAAATCTAGTTCAAAATCAGCCGTACTTAGTCGATGAAAAGGTTTTAATACGATGCTGCCCGGGCAATATGCAATACCAGCCAAAGGACCTTGAATGGATGAAAATATACTATCATCCTCTTGAAGGGCGTCCCAAGTATAATTTTCAATACCCGCCAAGTCAGACGCTTTTCTGGAAAAATTAAGAACACGATGTCCAGCAGCTATTAATTGCTCTGCTATGGAGTAACCAATCCCTTGGCTTGCTCCAACCACAACGTAAACTCCCATTAAATGGATTGAATACTACCTAAAAATTCTTTTTTAGTTGCTTCTTCTTGGAATTTGCCCCCATAAAATGAAGTAATGGTCGATGTAGCATCATCTTTTACACCTCTAGAAGAAACGCATAAATGTTTCGCATCAATGTAGATGGCAACATGTTCAGTCTCCAAAACTTTTTGCAAATGCTTCGCAATTTGCATAGTCAAGCGCTCTTGAACTTGAGGTCTTTTGGCATAATATTGAACGATTCGGTTCAATTTGGATAATCCAATGACTTTACCTGAAGAAATATATGCAATATGTGTTTTACCAACGATAGGCACAAAATGGTGCTCACAATTGGAGTAAAAGCTAATATTTTTCTCGATCAGCATTTCGTTGTAACCAAACTTATTTTCGAATAAGGCTACTTGCGGCTCATTTTTAGGATTTAATCCACTGAAAATCTCTTCCACATACATTTTAGCCACACGCTTTGGAGTACCTTTTAATGAATCATCCGTTAAGTCTAAACCTAAGGTCAACATGATTTCTTTAAAATGACCTTCTATCTTTTTGATTTTTTCAGCATCAGAAAGATCAAATGCATCTGATCGCATCGGCGTCTCTATTGAAGTCGCTATGTGATTATCTCCTATCTCATCATCCGTGAAATGGAAATTTTCCGTATCAATGAGCAGGGAATTCAACAAAATTTCTTTCTGTTTCATATAATCTAATTTTTAAGTCAAAGTTGGTGGCAAGTACAGCTCTCATTTTTTGATAAATAACCAAGGCAATGTTTTCAGCTGTAGGATTTAAATCAGCAAATTCGGGCACATCTAGATTAAGATTCTTATGATCGAATTTCTGAATTATTTCCTTTTGAACCAGTTGGGAAACCTCCTTCATATCTATCACATAACCCGTTTCAGGATTAATTGTTCCAGTAATTTGCACAATTAATTCATAATTGTGGCCATGGAAATTCGGATTATTGCATAATCCAAATACTTCTTGGTTCTTTTCATCTGACCAATTGGTATTATATAACCGATGAGCAGCATTAAAATGTTCTTTCCTAAATACACTTACACGAGGAAGCTCCATCATTTTTTTAAATTGAATATAAATTTACAGCCATAATTTGATTAAATTTCAATTTCATTATCTAAAACCAGTTTAACTATTTATGAAAAGGCGAAACTTTATTTCAAAATCGCTACTATATACTTCATCTGCTGCCCTATTTCCCACAATTTTAAAAGGCATAACACCAGAACAAACAAAAGTGCGATTAGGTTTCATCGGCGTTGGACTTCGTGGAAGAAATCATTTGGAAATGGCGATGTATCGTCCCGACGTAGAAATTGTAGCAATTTGTGATGTAGATCCTCAAGCTATTCAGATTTCTCAAAAAATGATTCGCGATAAGGGTCGTAAAGAAGCTGTTGTTTATCAAAAAGGGGATCATGATTTTGAAAATTTAGTCAAACGAAACGATATCGATGGCGTAATTATCGCTACTCCTTGGGAATGGCATGTGCCTATGGCCTTAGCTTCCATGAAAGAAGGAAAATATACCGGTGTGGAAGTGTCAGCTACAGTTACCCTAAAAGAATCGTGGGATTTAGTGAATATGTATGAAAAAACAGGTTCACATTGCATGATTTTGGAAAATGTCTGCTACCGTCGTGATGTGCTAGCTATTTTAAACATGGTTCGTCAAGGCATGTTTGGCTCTTTAACCCATGTACAATGTGGTTATCAACATGATTTACGTGAAGTGAAATTCAATGATGGAGTTAAGCCTTATGGTGGTGGTGTAGAATTTGGTGCGAAAGGATTTTCGGAGGCTAAATGGAGAACCCAACATTCGGTTGATAGAAACGGTGATATCTATCCAACTCATGGCTTAGGGCCAGTAGCTGAAATGTTGAATATTAACCGAGGAAACCAGTTTTTACATTTAACATCTATGGCTAGTCCAGCTTTAGGTTTACATAAATATGTTGTGGATAAAGGAGGTAAAGATCACCCAAATGCCAAAACCAAGTTTAAGTTAGGTGATGTGGTTACTACGTTAATTAAATGTGCCAATGGAGAAACCATCATGATTTCCCATGATACCAACTCCCCTAGACCTTATTCTTTAGGATTCCGTGTTCAAGGAACCAATGGTTTATGGATGGATGATAATAAATCCATTTATTTAGAAGGTGTTTCACCTAAAGCGCATAGCTGGGAGCCATTCAAACCTTATCAAGAGAAATACGATCATCCACTTTGGAAAGCTCATGCACAAGATGCAGAAAATGCAGGCCATGGTGGAATTGATTATTTTGTTTTAAGAGCTTTTATTGAATCGATTAAAAATAAAGTAGCCCCTCCTATAGACGTATATGATGCGGCAGCATGGTCAGCTATTTCACCACTATCCGAAGAATCCATAGCCAAAGGATCTGCCCCTGTTAAAATTCCTGATTTCACACGGGGAAAATGGAAAACAAATCAACCTATTTTTGCTTTAAATGATAACTATTAAACCTTTATGACAACTACAAACAAACCTACCAACACCTCAGCTGCCCTTTTAATTATCGGAATACTCTTTTTTGTATTTGGATTTGTGACTTGGGTAAACTCCGTATTAATTGCTTTTTTTAAAGCAGCCTTTGCATTAAATAACTTTGAATCTCTGTTAGTAACCTCGGCATTTTTTATTTCTTATTTTGTTATGGCCATTCCTTCTTCTTGGGTATTGGCAAAAACTGGATTTAAAAATGGTATGTCCTTGGGATTAATTGTTATGGCAGTTGGAACTGTATTATTTGTTCCAGCGGCTGAAATGTCTAATTATCCCATGTTCCTTTTAGGATTATTCGTGATTGGTACTGGATTAGCGCTTTTACAAACAGCTTCCAATCCATATGTAACCATTTTAGGTTCTCCAGATTCTGCTGCCAAGCGTATCTCTGTTATGGGTATTTGCAATAAAGTGGCTGGTATTTTGAGTCAGTTTATTTTCGGCGGCTTATTGTTATCCTCCACTACTGATGCCAAAGATTTGAGCATTGTGGTAACTCCTTATTTAATTATGACTGGAGTTTTAGTGGGATTAGCCTTATTGGTTCGCTTCTCAACTTTACCAGAAGTAGAAGCCGAAGAAAGTGATGAAGCGGCTGCAGAACAACGCTCAAGTGTATGGGCATACCCTAACCTAGTTTTGGGACTAGTTGCATTCTTCTTATACGTAGGTGTGGAAGTTATGGCGGGTGATACTATCATCAATTATGGCGTATCACAAGGCATTGAAATGGAAGTGGCTAAAACCTTCACAACCTATACTTTATATGGGATGTTGGCTGGATATGTAGTGGGTATTTTGTTTATTCCTAAAATTTTATCTCAACAAAAAGCTTTGAATTATTCGGCCATTTTAGGGGTTGTATTTTCTCTTGGAACCGTTCTTTTACATGGATATTATTCAGTGATGTGTTTAGCCCTTTTAGGCTTAGCCAATGCATTAATGTGGCCAGCTTTGTGGCCATTAGCTATTAATGGTCTAGGAAAGTTTACCAAATTAGGTTCTGCTTTGATTATTATGATGATTTCGGGCGGGGCATTAATTCCATTGTTATATGGAGATATTGCCGATAGAATTCAAGATACACAATTGGCTTATGTCATTATGGTTCCTTGCTATTTGTTTATTCTTTTTTACGCAACAATCGGACACAAAAAGAGTTCTTGGTAATAACATCATGTAAAAAGAGCCTCATCTTATTTTCATGAGATGAGGCTTTTTGTTTGTATTTCGTAAATTTGAAATAAATATACTACCTATGTCAAGCATCCTTCAGTCGTCTTCTGCTCATTTGATAAGCGATGGGAACATTTATGCTCCTACTTTATATGGCTATCAAAGGAGAGAAACGATTCCTGTTTCAATCGGAGATTTGATGTTAGGTTCTGATTTTCCAATTCGAATACAATCTATGACCACGGTAGACACCATGGATACAGTGGGCTCCATTGAGCAGTCCATTCGTATGATTGATGCGGGTTGTGAATTGGTGCGGATTACAGCTCCATCTGTTAAAGAAGCACAAAACTTAGAAAATATTCGAAAAGGTTTACGTTCCAAAGGCTATAAAACTCCCTTAGTAGCGGATATTCACTTTACACCCAACGCTGCCGAATTAGCCGCTAGAATTGTAGAGAAAGTGCGCATAAATCCGGGTAATTATGCTGATAAGAAGCGATTTGAAACAATTGATTATACGGAAGCATCTTATCAGTCTGAATTAGAACGAATTCGTGAAAAATTCTTGCCATTGGTGAAAATTTGCAAGGAATATGGTACCGCTATGCGTATTGGGACCAATCACGGCTCTCTTTCAGATCGTATTTTAAGTCGATATGGAGATACTCCTTTAGGTATGGTAGAATCTGCATTGGAGTTTTTACGTATCTGTGAGGATGAAAATTACTTTAATATCGTTCTTTCCATGAAGGCATCCAATACGCAAGTCATGGTAGAAGCCTATCGTTTATTAAGTAAAAAGCTTGCTGATGGTCGTTTTAAAGCATATCCATTGCACTTAGGGGTTACAGAGGCAGGTGAAGGTGAAGATGGCCGAATTAAATCAGCCGTGGGTATTGGAACGCTTTTAGAAGATGGATTGGGAGATACTATACGTGTATCTTTAACAGAGGACCCTGAATTTGAAATTCCTGTAGCTAAAGATTTGGTTAATCGCTATGTTGGACGAAATCGTCCTAATGCTCCTATTCCAGCTCTTACTAATTTAACTGCAGGATTTGACTCCCCTATTAATCCATTTGCTCATTCAAGAAGAAAGAGTACCGAATTATTGAATTTTGGAGGACATCAAGTTCCTCGAGTTATAGCCGACTTTTCACATTTGAAAAGCATAGGCATGGAGGATTTGAAAGCCATTGGTCATTTTTATTTGCCAGAACCCGATAAATGGGCCATGAATGATTTGGGAGCAGATTATCTATATACGGGAACATTGGATGTGGATTTTATGCTTCCTAATGGCTTGAAACAAATTCAATCTGCTAAAACATGGATTCAATCGAGCCCTTCAGAGCATCAATATCCATTATTTGAAGTAGAAGATTGGTTGAAATCCAGCAAGAAACATACCTCACTTAATTTTGTACATGCAGATGCAGAAGAAATTTGGACAAATGAAGTATTGGTCAATGCGCTAAAATTAGCCCAGCATGAAGTATTAGTACTGTCTTCCAGCTTCTCCAATCGAATGGCAGCCATTCGTCGGGCCTTTTTTGAGTTGGAATTGCAAGGAATTAGTATTCCTGTTGTTATACAATTGAATTACCAAGATATACCAGCAGAACAGTTTCAATTATTTGCTCCTACCGATGCGGGAGCCTTATTGATTGATGGTTTTGGTGATGGTTTGATGTTGTCATTAACAGGTCTTCATGTTCAAGCTTCCCTCGTTAATTCTACTAATTTTGGGATTTTACAGGCCTGTCGAGTACGTATTTCTAAAACCGAATATATTTCTTGTCCATCTTGTGGAAGAACCTTATTTGATCTTCAAGAAACAACGGCAAGAATACGACAAGTGACTGATCATTTAAAAGGGGTGAAAATAGGAATTATGGGCTGTATTGTGAATGGCCCAGGAGAAATGGCTGATGCCGATTACGGCTATGTAGGTATTGGTAAAGACAAAATTGCCTTATACCGTGGTCAGGAAGTCGTTAAAAAATCAGTACCAGCAGATTCAGCTGTGGATGAATTAATTCAATTAATCAAAGAAGACGGAATTTGGAAAGATCCGCAAGAAACGACCAATTAAGATGAGCAGACTAAGAGATCAATTCAGAATAGGTGAAGTATTTACCTATTTCATTCGAGTATTTCAAAAACCAAAACCAGGTGCACCGACGAACTTTAATATTCGCACCATGCACATGATTAATAAAATATCGATTGTGATGTTTTTGTTTTGTGTGGCCGTGATGATTTATCGAGCTGTATTTCGCTAGAATTATTTCATCCCAAATTTACACCAATGTGACTTAGCGTAGGCCAATGCCTTTTTGTCCTTGGTTTTTCCATTGACATAATCGCATAAATATTGATATTCTTTTGGTCCTGGGGCATTGGGCAGCACTGCCAATAATTTTTCAATAACCTGAATAGCCTGAGAAGCTTTCTTTTGTTTGAATAACAAAGAACTTTCTACCATCCACATTCTCCTTTGAATCGAGCTAGCATCTAATCCAGCCTTGGTCATTTGGCTCTTTATCTTTTGTATATCGCTTACACTCAATTTATTTGCTTGAGAGCTAGTCAACACAATTTGAAAGATGTTTTCATAGCTCATTCGCACAGGGTTTGCCTCATAGATTTTCTCATAGGCAGGAATATGTGTGATGAAATAGTCAAATAAAGCATTATTATTATTCATCATGACCATTTGAATGGCATTGAAAGTACTTTGGGAAGTATATTGCCCTGGATTTAAGGTCTTAGCAAACTCATTGAAGGCTAAAATATTGGAAGTGGTATCGCCCACTATCCGTGCGTACTCCGCATAGTTTAATAAAAATTGCGGGTTTTTATCTCCACCTTTTAATCTTTTAGCATAATTCTGTGCATGTTCCGCTGGATTAGCGGCTTTCTGAGCTATAGAATTTACATTAATGACAGAATTCTCCCTCTCTCCAAAGATCTTAGCACCTACAATTTGTAAGGTATTAGGATCCATAAAAATGAAGGTCGGAGTAGCATTAATGTTTATTTTGAGTTTCTTCAGTAAGTTTTGATTTTCAGGATTGCGAATGTCTAATTGGAAATTGACAAATTTAGCATTGTACAAAGCACCAACTTGTGGTTGTGCGAATGTTCCTTTGAAAGCATTACAAATATGACAATCTGGCGCATAAACTTCCATAAATAAAAGTTTATTCTGCTTTTTGGCAGTAGCTATGGCCACATTGAAATTACCTGTTTTGATGAAATTTATCCCCTTTTGAGCCTTAGAAGGCATAGATAGGAGTAAAATGATGGCTAGGAATAAATGGGATATTTTCATGTAAAAATTTTATTGACCTTTCTCAGCCGCGATGATTTCTTTCTTTAAATGACTCGATAAAGTCATACAAACTTGTTCTATTTCCTGTGAAAAATAAGTATCTCCAGTAGCTTGTAAGGAAGCTTCTGAAACAGTACCTAAGATTTCAATGAAAAAACGCTTCATGTCCAAAACCTCCATGTCTTTGGTCCAAAGAGGTAAGGTTAATGTACCTTTGTGGTATGGATCCCATGTCGCCACTAAAATCGCTTTGGTTTCTTCTATTCCTTCGTTAGGGTTATCAGTAGCTGACCAAGAAATTTGTTCAGGAATGTTATTTTCGTCTAAACTAATTTTGAAATTTATCTCTGATTGTTTCATCGCTTAATTTGAATTGTTTTTCGATTCATGGACTAAATTCTATCCCAAATAAATCGTATTTTCGTACAAAAGTAAGAAAACTTAATGGTTCGAGCAGAAATTATTACGATTGGGGACGAGATTCTTTATGGGCAAATATTGGATACCAATACCCAATGGATTAGCCTTGAATTAGATAAAATAGGAATTAAAACCATCAGAAAGTCGTCCGTAGGCGATCAAGAAAGTGAAATTTTAAGCATTCTGGAAGAAGCTCAACATCGGGCCGATATCGTATTCATTACTGGAGGATTAGGGCCAACCAAAGATGATTTGACCAAAAAAGTTCTAGCTAATTTCTTTGATTGCGACATGGCGTATCATCCACAAGCATTGGAAGATGTACGTGTTTTCTTTGAGAAAAGAGGAAGAGAATTAAGTGACTTGAATCGAGATCAAGCTCTGCTGCCTATCAAAGCGCAATATGTACAAAATAAGCAAGGTACCGCACCAGGCATGTGGTTTGAAGAAAAAAATACGGTTTGGGTATCTATGGCAGGTGTTCCATTTGAAATGAAAGCGATCATGGAAGATTTGGTCTTGCCTCGAGTAGCCCAACATTTTAAAACGCCAACCATTGTGCATAAAATTGTAAAAGTGGTAGGCATAGGTGAATCCTATTTGTCAGATATGATACAGGATTGGGAATTGTCTTTACCCAGTCATATTAAATTAGCGTATTTGCCTTCTTTGGGAATCGTTAAATTGCGTTTGACGGGCTTTGGAGACAGTGTTACTCAATTGAATCAAGATATTCAATTGGAAATAGACCGTGTCATGCCCCTCATTAAACCCTATGTGTTTGGTTATGAGCAAGACGAATTATCACAAGTTATAGGTCAATTATTGATCGAAAAAGGCGCTAATATTTCCGTGGCAGAAAGTTGCACGGGTGGTTATTTAGCACATCTATTCACAGAAATAGCAGGAAGTTCAGCCTATTTTAAAGGTGGAGTTATTTCTTATGCCAATGAAGTTAAAATAGAAACATTAGGTGTTTCTCATGCTATATTAGAAAACGATGGAGCTGTCAGTGAAGCTTGTATCATAGCTATGGCCAATGGGGTCAGAGAGAAATTACAAAGTACTTTATCTCTAGCCACTTCTGGAATTGCTGGTCCAGATGGAGGTACTGAGGAAAAACCTGTAGGAACGGTATGGATTGCTTTATCTCATGCTGATGGTGTCATTACTCGTAAATTGCAATTAGCTGGTACTAGGAAGCAAATAATACATATGACGGCCCTGAACTGTCTGAATTTAGTTAGGAAATTTTTGTTAAACGAATTGACTCAATAGTTATGGCCATCATGGAAGTCATCATGCCTAAAATGGGTGAAAGTATCATGGAAGCTACCGTATTAAACTGGTTAAAAAAACCAGGTGATTATGTGGAAGCAGATGAATTTATTTTGGAGGTAGCTACTGATAAGATAGATACCGAAGTACCAAGCCCCGTTTCAGGTTATTTACAGAAGATTATTATCCCTGTTGGCGAAATAGCTACCATTGGAAAGGCCATTTGTGTCATTGATTCTACGGAAAATTCTGCTGAACCCTCTCCTAGTACTTCTACCGTTACCATGTTTCCGCAACAGGAAGAATTAGCTTTATTGACAGATGTAAGCTTAGGGATTTTAGGTCAAAATGAAGAAAAATCAAACCCTTGGATTTCACCATTGATCAAACAAATTTGCTTGCAAGAAAATGTCACTCAGCGTGAACTAAGCACTATTAAAGGTTCGGGTCTAGACCAAAGAGTTACCAAAAAAGATGTTTTGAATTATATCGCTGTTCGGAATTCCAAGCGGATGATAGCCTCAGGAACGCTGAGTCAAGGTCCAGGCTTACGTTTACCAGGTGATGTGGTGATAGAAATGGACCGTATGCGCAAGATGATTTCTGAGCGTATGGTAGACTCTAAGCGTATTGCTCCTCACGTTACCTCATTTTTGGAGGCTGATATGACAGCTATGGTTACTTGGCGCGAAACTGAAAAGGCCAATTTTTTGGCCAAATACAAAGAGCCAATTACCTATACCCCTTTGTTGATTATGGCGACAGCCAAAGCTTTGAAGGATTTCCCGGGGATGAACATTTCTGTGGAAGGAAATTATTTAGTACAGCATGAACAAATCAATATTGGCATGGCAGTAGCCTTACCTAATGGTAATTTGATTGTTCCAGTTATTCATGAGGTAGATAAATTATCATTATTGGAATTGACTAAAAAGGTCAATGATTTATCTAATCGAGCTAGATTGAATAAATTAACACCATTTGATTTAGAAGGAGGCACTTATTCTATCTCAAATATTGGTTCATTTGGCAATTTGATGGGTACTCCTATCATTGTTCAGCCACAAGTAGGGATATTGGCCTTTGGAGTAATTGAAAAGAAACCTGCGGTCATTTCTGGGCCTCAAGGTGATCAGATTGCGATTCGTCAAAAGATGTTCATATCACATTCATATGACCACCGAGTAATCGATGGTTCTTTGGGTGGAGGTTTCTTGAAACGAGTTTCCGATTATCTAGAGAAATTCAATATTTCTGATCACGAATTGTAGTCAGATCTTTATTTTACATGAGGCTCAGGTTGTTATTTAACGTTACTTGTTTTAGATTTTTCGACATAATTTTTGAAGCAATATATGTTATTTTATATCGTACTCTACTTTAATACCAATACTTAGGTATTTCTTTTTTTCAAAAAAAAAGAAACAAAAAAAACAGATGATTACGGTTAATCCTAAGACGAATTCCGCTACGCGGAACCGATGTTCACTTCGCATACGGCTTTAATCTTTGACGCTAACACACATAGCCTATGCGCTGGGTCAAACATCCGCCTTACGCTTCGCTTATGCTACGTTCCCATCTTTCGTTGGGATTAACCTCATTAGTTGTTAGTTATTTGAATTAAGTTTTAGAATGAAGTTTGATATTTTTTGATAGAAAATACATTCGGTCAGCACGAGCGAAAGATGATGAACGCAGCGGTAGACGAGGTTTTGACCTTAGCAAAGGCGATGTGTGTCGGCGTCAAAAATATAGGCGATAGCGTAGTGAATCACGGTTTCGCGAAGCGAAATTCGCCTTTGCTGACCGACAAGAAAAGAAGTTTTTTTGTTTCTTTTTTTTCAAAAAAAGAAATACCATAAAATTGTGTTTTAAGTGATGGTATTTAGGTTAGATTCAACAGAACCATAATCATATCATTTACTTTGGCCTTTTATCAGGACAAGACAACACTTTGAACATTTTAAATAAAAAAGACTCAGAATCTAAGTATTGGCATTAAAGTAAAGTACGATATAAAATAACATGGATTGATTCAATTATTACATATCGGAAAATCTAAAATAGTATTGACCAACTCTGTCGACCTAAAAACTGTCAACTTATTTCAGGACGAGACATGTTAATAAAAAAGCCCTGAATAAATCCAGGGCTTTTTTGATGTTTTGTGTAATTAAAACTTGGAATTCGGGTCCTTGACATTAGGACGAATAATGCGTAACCAAGTTAATAATTTAACCATTGGATAGGTTGGATCAATCTCAAACCATTTGGTAGCAAAATTGACACGATTCGGTAATTTATGGTGATTATTTTGGAACAACTCTCCCATCATCAACACATCCACGACTAAAGAGTTCTTTGAGTGATCATGATTGTCATAATTTTGGTAGCCGTACTTGTGCCCAGACCAGTTAACAATAGCACCGTGAACAGGTCCCATTAAAAAGTGTACGGGTAACAAAAAGAAGAATGCCCAGTGCATATCAAAATATTTATAGGCAACAATGTAGAATGAAGCGTAAGCAACTCCCCATCCAATTCTTGAAATCCATGAATCGCCAATTTTTTCAATTGTTTTAGAAACTGGATAATCATGCTCAAAACGTTCTTCTACTTTTTGAGAACGGTTTAAAACCGCATTGTAAATGTTCTTTGTTTTCCACATCATCGTGAAGACATTGCTAGAGAACATCGGCGAGTGTGGATCTTTAGGTGTATCAGAAAATGCATGATGCATTCGATGTAGAATGGCATAAGCTCTTGGACTTAAAAAAGAAGACCCTTGAGATAAATAAGTAAGGAAATAGAAAAATTTCTCCCAGAACTTGTTCATTAAGAACATTTTATGTGCTGAATAACGGTGTAGGAAGAAAGTTTGACTAAATAAAGATACGTACCAATGAATAATAAAAGCTGGAAGTACTAATTGCATAAAAGTAATAATAAGGTATGGCCACAAATTTAGCCATGAAAACTCAAAGAATCTCTAGTATTCCAATATACTTTTATGATTTTTATCAGTTATGGGTGTAGGAAGGCGTATTGAAGGATATTGACTCCCATTTTAAGGGCAGCCTCTCTTTTTTCTGCCGGATCGTGGTAAATACTTTCATCTTCCCAGCCATTTCCTAAATCGCATTCATAGGAATAAAAACAGATGAGTCGGCCTTGATGAATCAATCCAAATCCTTGAGGAGCTTTGCCATCATGCTCATGCACTTTGGGCAAACCTTTGGGGAAAGAATATGCTTGAGAATAAATGGGATGATTAAAGGGTAATTCAACAAAACTTAATTCTGGAAAGACTTTCGCCATTTCTCTACGAATGGATTTATCTAAACCATAATTATCATCAATATGCAGAAAACCACCCCCTAATAAGTATTGACGTAAGCTCTTTTGTTCTTCTTTATCGAAAAGCACATTACCATGACCCGTCAAATGGATAAAAGGATAATTCCAAAGCATAGGGCTTGTTAATTCTACGGTCTCTGGATTAGGATCAATGCCCATTTTTTTCTGCTGGTTAGCAAATTGAATGAGATTAGGTAATGATGTCTTATTGGCATACCAATCTCCTCCCCCTTTGTATTTTACTTTAGCAATTTTAAACAAAGGGTTTTGAGCCAAAAGCTGTTGACTGAATAAAAATATTAAGAAAAGCAGTGCCTTAATTCTCATGTAATAAATGTATGGCATGTGTAGCAGCTAATCCTGCTGTTTCTGTTCTTAAAATAGCTTTTCCAAGGCTAAATGGAGTCCAATCGCTCGCTAGTAAAGCCTCACTTTCTTCTCGTGAAAAATCTCCTTCTGGACCAATTAAAATATGATAAGGGTGATTCAGTTGAATACTTTTAGATAGACTCGGACATGGTGGCTCGGAAATATAGGCAAATAGTTTTTGTTCAACTGGCTTGTTTTCCATTTGATGAACAAGCTCTTTTAAAGAAATGATGGGGTAAATAGCAGGTAAAAACAGGTTTTTCGACTGTTTTAATGCAGAAATGACAATTTTTTCTAAACGGTGAGTCTTAATTTCCTTTCTTTCAGAATATCGGGATTGAAAAAAACCAATAGATTGAATTCCAAATTCAGCACATTTCTCCACCATCCATTCCATACGTTCCATTTGTTTGGTTGGCGCTATCCAAAGATGAATAGCATAGGTAGGCTTGGCCTCATTTTCAATTTCTTTAAGTTGATGAAATGAGGTCTTTTTACTAGTTGATTGGTCAATCTTAGCTTCAAATTTTTGACCTTTCCCATTTAAAATAAAAATCGGGTCTCCCGCTTTTAAACGGAGGACACGATGGGCATGAATGGATTCATCTTCGCTTAAAAAAGGGCTAGCAATAGGATTTGGCTCATAAAAAACCGGAATACTCATGCTTACTCTTCTTCAGATTTAAACGAATATAAAGATGTATCTAATTGTAAAGCATCTGCATTAAAGTCATGAATGAATTCCTCAATAACCTCGTCAGTTAATGCTGGAACGTATAAAGCAGCCTCTAAACCGATACCAAAATCAAAATCTTTATCTACTTCTACGTATTCACTCACCTTGATTTCATCATTTTCCTCCATTTCTTCGATGATTTCCAAAACCATCATTTCCACTTCCTCGTCTAATGAATCATTGGCTTGATATGTTTCATCTCTATTTTCAATAGGGACATATAACGGAAAGTGTTGGATAGCCTCTCTTTCCGCCGCTTCATACAACAAGCTAGAATAATGTAATTGTAGCGTGCATAGGATGGCATCATAAATAACCTCCTTTTGCTCAAAATGGCCCACAAACTGTATGTGGACCATTTCTCTATCATTGCTTACCGGAAGATCTTCGTCTTCGATCAAAATAAAAGTACGTTGTTCGGTCGCGCAAAGCTCCTTTAAACGTTTGATTTCCTCTGGAGAAAATCCGGGATTGCTAATTTGTGTCATATGGTGACAAACTATTTAATCATTAATAATTCTCTGTACTTTGGCAATGGCCACTCATCGTCGTCAATGATTAATTCCAGTTTATCCACTGCGTATCGAATATCTTCGAAATATCCTTTGACCTTAGAGCCATACAAGAACGCTCTTTCTTCGATATTTTCCACATTGTTTGCCTCTTTTCTTGCTTCCGTCATATCATTTTGTAATAAAACGATTTTCGACGTATACTCAGAGATTTTTTTAATCATTTCAACGGTAGGTGCATAATATTGAGGATCAATACCAATTTCTTTCTGACCTTTCACATTTTCTACCAATTGAGTTTGGTATTTTAATGAAGTAGAAACAATATGGTTAATCGCCATATCACCTAATACACGAGATTCAATTTGGATTTTCTTGATGTAGTTTTCCAATTCGATCTCATAACGAGCATGCATTTCCTCCTTAGAATAAATGCCGTATTTAGTGAATAATTCAATCGACTCTGGGCGAGTGTAAACTAAAAGTGCCTCTGGAGTAGTTTTCATGTTTGATAAACCTCTCTTTTCTGCCTCTTCTACCCATTCATCGGAATAGCCATTTCCTTCAAAACGGATTTTTTTGGATTCTTTGGCATAACGCTTTAACACATCCATGATTGCCAATTCTTTCTTCACTCCTTTTTCTAAGATAGCATCTACCTCTTTACGGAATAAGATTAATTGGTTCGCAACAATTGTATTCAAAATCGTCATTGGTGCAGCTGAATTAGCAGATGAACCTACAGCGCGGAATTCAAATTTATTTCCAGTAAAAGCAAATGGCGATGTTCTGTTACGATCCGTATTATCCAAAATCAAAGAAGGGATTTTATTGATACCTAATTTTAGGTACACATTATCTCCTTTTTCTAATTGGAATTCTTCGATATCCTTCATATTCTCTAAATCATCCAACACATTATTCATGGTTGATCCTAAGAATACAGAAACGATTGCTGGAGGTGCTTCATTAGCTCCTAAACGGTGTTCATTTCCTGAAGAAGCAATCGATGCACGTAATAAATCAGCATTATCATGCACGGCTTTTACTACGTTTACAAAGAAAGTCAAGAAACGAAGGTTTTCTTTTGGCTTAGATGATGGTCCCAATAAATTGACACCCGTATCTGTACCTAAAGCCCAGTTGTTATGTTTACCTGATCCATTGATACCAGCAAATGGTTTCTCATGGAACAATACTTTTAATTTATGTTTAACAGCTACTTTCGACATCAAATCCATCAAAAGGGCGTTGTGATCACAAGCTAAGTTAGCCTCTTCAAAGGTTGGAGCAACTTCAAATTGCGCAGGAGCCACTTCGTTGTGACGCGTGCGAACTGGCATACCCAATTTTAAAGCTTCAATTTCAAAATCAACCATGAAAGCATTCACACGTGTTGGAATTGATCCAAAATAGTGATCTTCTAATTGTTGACCTTTTGCTGGTGCATGACCGAATACTGTTCTGCCTGCCATCATCAAATCGGGACGGGCATTGTAAAGAGCCTCATCAACTAAGAAGTATTCTTGTTCAATACCTACTGTAGGAACAACTTTCGTTACATCGCGATTGAAATATTCTTTCACAACTGCCGTTGCAGCTTTGTCGATTAATTCAATGGATTTTAATAATGGAGTTTTATAGTCAAGTGCCTCACCTGTATAAGAAACAAATACTGAAGGAATACATAATGTAGCCGTTCCTGCTGCATTTTCCATGATAAATGCAGGTGAAGAAGGATCCCAACCTGTATAACCACGAGCTTCAAATGTAGAACGAATTCCACCATTAGGGAATGAAGAAGCATCCGGCTCTTGTTGTACTAAAGCTGATCCTTTGAATTTTTCAACTGCCTTACCTGTACTTAAATCAATATCAAAAAACGAATCATGTTTTTCAGCAGTAGTACCTGTTAAAGGTTGAAACCAGTGCGTGTAGTGAGTCGCTCCTTTAGAAATAGCCCAAGATTTCATCGCTGCTGCAACCTCATCAGCCGCATCACGGTCGATTTTGGAACCAGTATTAATGGCTGTTGTAATCTTAAGGTATGCTTCAGGAGATAACAATGAGCGCATTACCTCATCATTAAATGTCATATTGCCGTAATAATCACTAACTTTTTCAGTAGGGATTTTCACAACGGCAGTAGCTCTACTTTGAGCTAATTCAAGAGCTTTGAATCTAGTTATTGCCATGGTTGGAATTTGGTTATCAAGAACGTAAAAATAGGATTTTTGCTTGTTACTTGAAACAAATTTAATCTCTTTTTCCCGTATTTCTCGTTAATTCTAATAAATGTCATGTTTTTTATTTTCAAAATTAATCGTGACGAAATTGTATAATTTTTATTTCAAAAAATTGTTTTTCTTAAAAACAGGTTTATTTTTGCATTGTATTTGGTACAAAAAATGAATTTTTAATAAAAACACGTTTAAAATCATGGCAAAATCTAAACTTGAATACATTTGGCTTGACGGTTACAAACCTACTCAGAGTTTACGTTCTAAAACAAAGATTGAAAATAACTTCAGTGGCAAACTAGAAGATTGTGATATGTGGTGCTTTGATGGCTCATCGACTGAGCAGGCTCCAGGTGGTTCTTCTGACTGTCTTTTGAAACCTGTGTTCATTTGTCCAGATCCTGCTAGAAAAAGTGCTTACTTAGTGATGTGTGAAGTGTTGAATTCTGATGGATCAGCACACGAAAGTAATGGTCGTGCGACTATCGAAGATGATGATAATGATTTTTGGTTTGGTTTTGAGCAAGAATACTTCTTGTGGGATCCTGAAACTAATAAGCCTTTAGGTTTCCCTTCTAATGGCTATCCAGCACCACAAGGACCATACTATTGTTCGGTTGGTGCTAAAAATGCATTTGGTAGAGATATTGTAGAGGAGCATTTAGACATCTGTTTAGAAGCAGGTTTAAATGTGGAAGGTATTAATGCCGAAGTAGCTGCTGGTCAGTGGGAATTCCAAATTTTCGCAAAAGGAGCTAAAGAAGCAGGTGATCAAATTTGGGTTGCTCGTTATTTATTGGAAAGATTAGGAGAGAAATACGGTGTAGCTATTAACTGGCACTGTAAGCCTCTTGGAGAATTAGATTGGAATGGATCAGGTATGCATGCTAACTTCTCTAATACTGCTTTACGTACATGTGGAGAAAAAGGTACTTATGACGCTATCTGCTCTGCATTTGCTCCAGTAGTGAAAGAGCATATTGAAGTATATGGTGCTGATAATCACTTGCGTTTAACAGGAAAACACGAAACACAATCTATCCACCAGTTCTCTTATGGAGTTTCTGATCGTGGAGCTTCTATTCGTATCCCTATCGCTACGGTAGAAAAAGGATGGAAAGGTTGGTTAGAAGATCGTCGTCCTAATTCAGCAGCTGATCCATATAAAGTAGCTTCAAGAATTATTAAGACTGTTAAAACGGCTAAATATTAGTATTTAGAGGTTCGATTCATTCATAATTGATTAAAATGGCGGATTTATCCGCCATTTTTGTTTTAAATTTGCAGCTTATTATTCCGAATGAAAAAATTAGCTTTTTATACCTTAGGTTGTAAGTTGAATTTTGCCGAGTCTAGCACCATTGCTCGTTCCTTGGAACCCATGGGCTTTGAACGGGTAGAATTCCAGCAATCTCCTGATTTATTTGTCATAAACACATGTAGTGTGACAGATCAGGCCGATAAAAAGTGTAAAAAAGTAGTTAAGGAAGCAAAAAAAATCAATCCTGAGTCGGTCGTGGTGATATTAGGTTGCTATGCTCAATTGAAACCTGATGAAATTGTTCAGATTCCAGGAGTTGATTTAGTTTTAGGGGCTAATGAGAAATTCCAATTAGCGGATATTATTTCACCCTATTTTGTTTCCGATACTAAAAAGTCCCTTCCCAAAGTCATAGCTTCTGAGATTCGGTACGATTTAGATTACCATGCCTCCTATTCAGTGAATGACCGGACTCGTACTTTTTTGAAAGTTCAGGATGGTTGTGATTATCCTTGCTCCTATTGTACCATTCCTTTGGCACGAGGACAAAGCAGATCGAGTACTATTGAAAATGTGTTAGGCTTAGTGAAGGAAATTGCAGAAAAAGGAGTAAAAGAAGTGGTTTTGACTGGTGTAAACATAGGCGATTTTGGTATTCAACAAGGTAAACGAGTAGAATCCTTTTTTGATTTGGTGAAATCTCTTGATACTCAAAGTGATTTGAATCGCTTTCGTATTTCGTCCATTGAACCTAATTTATTACACAGCGAGTTATTACAATATTTGGCCGAATCACAGCATTTTGTACCTCATTTTCATGTACCGTTGCAGTCTGGTTCCAATGCCGTTTTGCGTTTAATGAAACGTAGATACCAAAGAGAATTGTACGCTGAACGTGTTCGAGAAATTAAATCATTGATGCCTCATGCTTGTATTGGTGTAGATGTCATTGTCGGTCATCCAGGAGAAACTGAGGAGATGTTTTTAGATACCTATCATTTTTTGAATGATTTAGATATCTCTTATTTACATGTTTTTACTTATTCTGAAAGGGCAAATACCTATGCGGTTGATATTCAGCCTAAAATAGATGCCAAAGTGAAAGCAGAGCGCTCGAAAATGTTGCATATACTTTCTGATAAGAAACGTCGTGCATTTTACGAAACTCAATTGGGGAGAAAAGGTAAAGTGCTTTTTGAAGAAGCTTCTTCTGATGGTTTTATGGAAGGGTTTTCTGAGAATTACGTGCGTGTTCGTGTTCCTTATGATCCGCTTTTAATTAATACCATTCAACCTGTTCGTTACAAATCTTTGGATGAAGAAGGTTTAATGCGTGCTGATATCTTGCTAGAACAATTCGTTTAGTTTATAGAAAACAAAAAAGCCGGAAACTAGAAGCTTCCGACTTTTTGATTGAAACAAAACCACAAGAACCATTACTTGCGGCTTTGTCTATATGTTAGACTATTCCGAGATCGACTCGTCGTGTTGCGAAATGTCTAAACCTAATCTTTCTTCTTCCTCATTAACACGTAATGGAATGATTTTGTCCGTTACAATTAAAAGGATATAAGATACGCCGAATGCAAAGGCAGAAACGATTGCAAGAGCTAAAATATGTTTTACGAATAAATCAGTTTCTCCGTAGAATAAGCCGTTTCCTGCAACAGCTGAGTTTACAGCGCTAGTAGCGAAAATACCTGTCATTAACATACCCATCATTCCACCTACACCATGGCAAGGGAATACATCTAACGTATCATCTAAGTTAGAAGAAGCTCTCCAGTGTGCGATGATGTTAGATACTAAGGCTGCAATAACACCGATGAAGATGGCTACTGGCAATGTTACGAAACCAGCTGCAGGTGTGATAGCAACTAAACCAACCACAGCACCGATACAGAAACCTAATGCAGAAACTTTTTTACCACGAGTTACATCAAACAATATCCAAGATAAACCTGCAGATGCTGCGGCAATGTGCGTAGTTGCGAATGCTGTTACAGATAAAGAGTTAGCACCTAAAGCAGAACCAGCATTGAAACCAAACCATCCGAACCATAATAAGGCAGTACCTAATAATACGTAAGGAATATTAGCTGGAGGCAAAATGTTAGATTCAATATGTGATTTTCTACGACGAAGGTAAAGAGCACCTGCTAATGCAGCCCAACCAGCTGACATGTGAACTACTGTTCCACCAGCAAAATCCAAAACTCCTAAATTGAATAAGAATCCGTCTGGGTGCCATGTCCAGTGAGCCAATGGCGAATATACACAGATGCAGAAAAGCACCATGAATAATACGTAAGCTTTGAAGTTAATTCTTTCTGCTAAAGCTCCAGAGATCAAAGCTGGCGTGATTACAGCGAACTTCATTTGGAAAAAAGCAAATAGAGCAAAAGGAATCGTGAATTTAATTTGATCAGAAGATCCTAATGATAATTTGTGGTCAAACACATGATTGAACATAAAAAAGGTAGTTGGATCACCTATCCAGCCGCCAATGGAATCTCCAAATGCTAAGCTGAATCCAAAAATCACCCAAATAACACTGATTACACCCATGGCAATGAAAGATTGCAACATAGTAGAAATCACATTTTTATGATTTACCATTCCCCCATAGAAATAAGCTAATCCAGGAGTCATTAGGAGTACCAAGCCAGAGGCAACAATTAGCCAGGCTGTGTCACCTGTGTCAATACCTTCTGTAGGAATTGTTCCAGGTAGATCGGTAAACAATGCAAGCACCGCAACTGCAAGTAATACTAGAAGCGGAATCCAAGTTGGTTTTTGTGTTGTCATGTCCGTAAAAGTTAAGTTAAATTAAAATTTGTATATAAAGACTGTTCCAAATGTGGCTTGTGATTTTTGAGACTTTCCATCGCCATCCACAAATTGGGCAGTTTTGAATGAGTCTGTTCTTAATTCTGGTTTAATCAATAAGTGTCCTTCTGCTGTTGTGAAAGTAGCTGTCAATGTGAATGAACTAACATCGGTTCCTACTGTCTCGCCTGCTGCATTAATTCCACGTAGAGCTCTAGCGCCACTTGTATTATCAAATACCTCGTAACGGCCTCCTAAGCTGAAGTGGTCTGTGAAAGCATAGTTGGAGTAAAGTGCTACGCCGCCCCAAGTTTTGCTATTACCTACATTTCCACCACCTTGGAAATCACCTGTTTGAGAACCGTATGCAGCGTTTAAACCAATTAAATATTTAGGGCTAATTTGATATGAGGTGGTTAAGTCTAATAAGTTGTAACTGCCCGAATCATCTTTTCCGCTAGCCAATGGAGCAGATTCATTGGAAGTAATTCCGTTGATATACACATTCCAACCTTCTTTAGGAGCAAAAAAGAATTGTCCAATGAAACCTTTAGAAGAGTTATTATCATTCAAATTGTCTACATTGTTCACGATACCTAACATCAAAGCAGATTTAGCTGAGAAAGCATAGTTGGCTTTGGCTCCAATGTGATAGAATGGACCGTTGTTGAATAAGTTAGATAAGGAATAATTATAATTCACTGGAGCATCAATGACTTCATATCCAATGTGTGTGCCAAACTGGCCAACAGTAAATGTCCATTTGTCGCTTGGCTTCCAGTTGAAATACGCTTGCTTGATGGCTAAAGCTGTAGTAGCTTTTCCAGCGCCCAATGGTCCGATCACGTTTCCGTATTGACCAAGATCTGCATTAGGTCCGAAGGTTAAATCAACCACAACATCAGATGTTTTTGTAGCATAGCCGAACTTAGTTTGTACCAAGCCTAATGAGAATTGATTTGATTTTTGATCAAATGCTCTTTCGTTTCCTGCAACACCTAGATTGCTGCGATTTGTCGGATTGTTAAAATTTAACATATAGTACGAATCGATGTAACCCGAAAATGTAAATTTTGAGCTCTCAGCTTCTTTTTCTTGGGAAAATCCCAAAAAGCTAATTCCTGACAATAAGAGGGTAAAGATTGATTTTTTCATATTCTTTAAATTTTAATGGGAAAATAAATGCTTGACTACGGGACAAATATTGGTTTAAAAAAAATACAAAACAAGAATTATTGATAAAAATTAAACCTAAAAATGATATTTATTCAAAAATATTACAATTTGAGGTTAAAAATTAAACCTAAAATTTGAATAATTACAAAAATGAATAAAAATGACACTTGAAATGAAACTGGTTTTTGTAAAAAATGAAATTTTGGTAGAAGTAATCTTAGAATAATATAAATTAAGTATTTAGACTAGCGAAAAGTCTGTTTGGATTAAACTGAGGCCAAAAAAAAAGACCTGCACTAGGCAGGTCCTCATATTAATCTATATTATGACTAATTATTCAGCATGTAACCATGCTTTTTTAGCTAATAAGGTATCTTTATCTTCTACATGATCCGGATCTGGAACGCAACAATCCACTGGACAAACGGCCGCACATTGTGGCTCTTCATGAAATCCAGTACATTCAGTACACTTGTCAGGTACGATATAATAAAACTCTTCTGAAACTGGCTCAACAGGTGCTTTGGCATCCATGGTTGAACCATCTCCTAATTCTACTTCTGTTAAAGCAGTTCCCCCAGCCCATGTCCACTCTACACCACCTTCATAAATTGCTGTATTAGGGCATTCCGGTTCGCAAGCCCCACAGTTAATACACTCATCAGTAATAATAATAGCCATAATCTTTTGTTTAAGACTTTAATCGTCCTTTTTGAAAGAAATTTGTGCAATTTACATCCAAAATTTTGAATACTATATATTTTTAAAAGACTATTGCAAAATTTTTAGAACTTTGCAATCCTATTGCAAGCTAAGAACCATTCCATTTATGAGAAAAGAGTCATTTTTACAGCTCATTGCCTTTTTGTCGGATTATTTCACAAAGTCATCTAACAAGGAAAAAATAGAACTTTTTATAGATAGAGCTAAAAATGAGAATCCTTGGTTCTCTGAACACCTGATTCTTGAAGCCATGGAAGCGGTTCATCTTCAGTTTTTTGATATAAAATCTTGGGAAATATTTTTTGAGAATCATCCACACCAAGTTCATTCAAGTAAAAAAGTGGGCTTGATTTTGGCGGGTAATCTCCCGGCTGTTGGAATTCATGATGTATTGATGACTTTAGCTAGTGGAAATGAAGCTTGTATCAAATTAAGCTCTCAGGATAAGTCCATCATGCTGCTTTATGTGCAAGCAATGCAAGAATTTAGTGTCGATGCCCCCATTCAGTTGATTGAACGATTGCAAGGTATGGATGCCGTTATTGCCACTGGAAGTGATTTTTCAGGGTCCTATTTTGCTCATTATTTTGCTTCCACACCACATATCATACGTAAGAACAGAACCTCCATTGCTATTTTAGATGGTTCAGAATCTCAGGAGGATTTTCATCAATTGGCTAAAGATGTATTTTCTTATTTTGGTTTAGGTTGTAGAAATGTTTCTACCATCGCCATTCCTGAATCGTATGACCCCACTCCTCTTTTTGATGTGCTGACTCAGTATCACTGGGTGTTAGATCATACTAAGTATTCCAACAATTATCAATATCATAAAACCTTGTTTCTCTTAAATCAGATTCCTCATTTTGATTTAGGAAACTTATTGATTCAAGAAAGTCAGGATTTAGTCTCACCTGTAGGTGTGGTATATTTAAGGAGATATTCTTCTGAAGACGAATTAGAAGCTTGGATACATGCCTCAGAAGAAAAAATTCAGTGCATTGTTGGAGCAGATTCAGCCAAAAAGAATCAAGTGGGTTTTGGTAAAAGCCAAGAGCCAGGATTAAGCGATTTTGCAGACGGAATTGATACTTACGCCTTTTTGACCAGCTTGTCGTAAATGAGGTATTTTAATATATACGTTCCCAAAATACCCACTATAGCTCCAGTAATAACATCCAAGGGATAATGAGCTCCCAAGTAAACGCGGCTATAGGAGACTAGAAAAGCCCAAACTAATAATAAATTTCGCGCTATTTTGTTTTGGGTCAATATATAAAAGCCAAATGCTAAAGCAAATGAATTGGCAGCATGGGACGAGCAAAACCCATATAATCCTCCACAGCCATCTGGTAAATGGATCCAAGAGCTAAATGCTGGAACATGGCAAGGTCTTAATCGTTGAAAATACGGTTTCAAAACACTAGATGATATTTGGTCAGCCCAAACGATGCTCAAAACTAAATAAGATATGGATGCTAAAAATAGCTTTTGCTTTTGTTGGTATATGACGTATATCAAATAAAGGTACATGGGAACCCATATCCATCGATTGGATAATAGCACCATGATTTCATCCAGACCACTCGCATGCGCTTGGTTGATCCATTGAAATACATCACTATCCCATTGTGGCCACATGATTAAAACTGAAAAATTTCACGTACTCGTTGGATGGTAGCTTCTGCAATAGGTTTTACACGAGCCTCTCCTTCTTCTAATTTGGCTTCTATTTCATTAGGATTAGCCATATAATAATCGAATTTTTCACGGGCTTCTTTGAAATAAACCAAAACAGCCTCATATAAAGCTTGTTTAGCATGCCCGTATCCATAGCCTCCTTGTAAATAATTTGCTTTCATCGTAGCTATTTGCTCAGGAGATGCAACGAGTTGATACAATTTAAAGGTAATATCTTCGTCTGGATTCTTGGGATCTTCTAATGGAGTGGTATCCGTTACAATCTTTTTGATTTGTTTCAGTAAATCTTTTTCTGGCAAAAACACATCAATGTAATTGTTTAAAGATTTGCTCATCTTTTGACCATCGATACCTGGGATCGTCATGACATGTTCCGAAATTTCAGCTTCTGGGATGACGAAAACACTAAATGGTGAATAGTTTGAAATTTTATATTTAGAAATAAATTCAACTTTATCTTCATGATCAAAAGTGCCGTAATATGAACTTTCTGGTAAAAACTTAATCAAATTTGAATCAATAGATTCGGAAATTTTAATTATGTTATTTAAAATTGTGATATCCAGATTGTCCAATCTGATATTAGATGGCCTAGACAGGAAGTTGTTATTAACAGCAATGATTTTTTCATTTAAATGGAATATTTCATTTAATATTTGATTGGAAAAAACTTTATTTTCTTCAATCATTAATTCAAAATGAAATTTAAAATTTGAGTTAATTCTATTAATAATGATATTAAGATTATCAATTTTTTTAAATACTGAACCTAATATTTCATTAAAATCATTTTTGAAATTATTATAGAATAAACGATTAATCACCCCTGCCATATCCCTCGTCATTTCTATATGCTGACGCTGATCTTTACCTACTGGTATCAAATTGGCATCATACAATAAGATATCAGCAGCTTGTAAAACGGGATAAGTAAATAAACCCGCATTCACATCGGCCAATTTATTGGATTTATCCTTAAAACTATGCGCGTTCGCTAGCATCGGGAAAGGCGTCACGCAAGATAAATACCACAATAATTCCGTATGGTAAGGAGCCAATTTCGATTGGCGATAAAAATAGGTATGTTGGGTATCCAATCCACAAGCTAACCAAGCGGCAGCTATGGATAAGGTATTGGCTCGGATGGTGGCACCATCTTTTAAACTCGTTAAGGTGTGTAAATCGGCTATAAAAAGGAATGATTCATTACCCGTTTTCTTAGAAAGTTCAACCGCTGGTAGAATCGCTCCTAATATATTTCCTAAATGTGGTCTACCAGAAGACTGAATGCCCGTCAGAATGCGCATGCTTAAAAATTTAATGTTTTACAAAAATCAAGAAAATAGCGCGAAACTCCCAAAGTTTGCGGGCAAGTATTGACTAATTTATTTAAATTCGTTTATAATTTTTCATTAATAGGCCCATGTCCATTCCAAGTTCCCTTTTGACCTTTTTATCTGATTTAAAAGAAAACAATACAAGAGAATGGTTTGGTGAAAATAAGGATAGATTCCTGGAACAAAAGACGGCCTTTGATCAATTTACCATTCAACTCATATCGCTTTTTTCGGAGTTTGAAAACATGGATGGTGTAGAATTGAAGCATTGCTCTTATCGGATTTACCGTGATGTCCGCTTTGCCAAAGATAAGGCTCCCTATAAAACTTGGTTTTCAGCTAGTTTTTCAGAAGGTGGTCGCAAATCGGGTTTAATGGATTATTATGTTCACATTGAACCTGGTGGAAAATCCTTTTTAGGTGGTGGAATGTATAGCCCTACGCCCGAGCAATTGGCCTTATTTCGACAAGAAATTGATTATAATGCCAAGCATTTAAAAGGTATCATTCACTCTCCTACCTTTTTGAAGGTATTCGGGGAGCCTGTAGGCGATGCTCTAAAAACTATGCCCAAAGGATATCCAGTTGAACATCCTGAAATCGAATTGTTGAAGAAGAAACAATTGTTTTTTTGGAGGAAATATAGTGATTCCGAAGTGTTAAGTCCCTCGTTTGTTGAAACACTTATTCAAGATGCACAGGTATTAAAACCTTATCTAGATTTCTTGAATGCCATTTTTTTTGATAAAGAACCCTTTTCTATTAAGTAATATATGCAGTTTTCGCATTTGCACAATCACTCTCAGTTTTCCCTTTTGGATGGTGCGTCCAAGATATCTTCTATGTTTAAAAAAGCCAAGGCTGACAATATGCCAGCGGTGGCTATTACAGACCATGGAAATATGTTTGGAGTATTTCAATTTGTTGCCGAAGCAGGCAAACAGGGAGTAAAACCGATTGTGGGGTGTGAGTTTTATTTAGTGACAGACCGTCATAAGCAAAGCTTTACTAAAGAGCAAAAGGATAAAAGGTATCACCAACTATTTCTTGCTAAAAATCCTGAAGGGTATCAAAACCTAGTGAAATTATGTTCTCTAGGATTTATGGAAGGCATGTATTCCAAATATCCCAGGATAGATAAAGAGTTGGTTTTGAAATACCATAAAGGCTTGATTGCTACCACTTGTTGTTTAGGAGCTAGTGTCCCTCAAGCTATTTTGCGTGCTGGAGAAGCTGAAGCCGAAAAGGAATTTAAATGGTGGTTGGATTTATTTGGAGAAGATTATTACATCGAGGTACAGAATCACCATATTCCAGAGCAACAAACCGTCAATGAAGTCTTGTTGCGATTTGCCAAGAAATATAATGTGAAAGTTATTGCTTCCAATGATAGCCATTATTTGGATCAAAAAGATGCCAATGCACATGATATTTTATTGTGTATCAATACAGGAGAAAAGCAGTCCACTCCTACTTACAAGGATATAGAAGGAGATTTTGACATGAAAGGAAAGCGTTTTGCTTTTTATAATGATCAATTTTATTTCAAGACGACGGAGGAAATGACCCAATTATGGTCACACATTCCTGAGGCCATAGACAATACCAATGAAATCGTTGGTAAAGTGGAAACCTTGGAATTAAAAAAGGACGTGCTATTACCCAATTTTCAAATTCCAAGCACCTTTTTAAGTCAGGATGATTTCTTAGAACATTTGACCATGGAAGGCGCTAAAAAGCGTTATGTGGATATCAATCAAGAGATTGAAGAGCGTTTGCGTTTTGAATTGCATACCATTCGGACCATGGGATTTGCGGGTTATTTCTTAATTGTAGCCGATTTCATTAATGCAGGTAAGGATTTGGGTGTTTATGTGGGCCCTGGTCGTGGATCTGCAGCAGGTTCCGTAGTGGCATATTGTTTAGGTATTACTAATATCGATCCCATTAAGTACAATCTGCTATTTGAACGTTTCTTGAATCCAGATCGTAAGTCATTACCCGATATAGATACGGACTTTGACGATGAAGGTCGACAAAAAGTTATTGATTATGTAGTCGAGAAATACGGTCGCAACCAAGTAGCACATATAGCCACCTACGGTACTATGGCTGCCAAAATGTCCATTAAAGACGTTGCTCGTGTATTGGATTTGCCTCTTTCTGAATCCAATGCTTTGGCCAAATTGGTGCCAGATAAGCCGAAAATATCCCTGGAACGTGTGATTAATGCACCATTAACGGGTGATGGCAGTTTGGCAGATAAAGAAAATTTATCGAGTGAGGAATTAGAGCAAGTGAAGCAATTAAGGCAAATTAAGGCCGATGGAGGTTTAGCCTCTCGGGTTATTGAAAATGCCTTGGTTTTGGAAGGTTCCGTTCGAGGAACAGGAATTCACGCGGCGGGTATCATCATAGCCCCCAATGATCTAACAGATATTTTACCCGTTGCCACATCGAAAGACGTCACTTTATTGATTACCCAATTTGATGGTTCTGTTATCGAAAACGCGGGTGTAATTAAAATGGACTTTTTGGGCTTAAAAACCTTATCCATTTTAAAAGAAGCCATCCGATTAATAAAGCAAAATCATGGAATCATCATTGATTTGGACAGTCTTCCACTGGATGATGTAAAAACTTTTGAATTGTATCAAAGGGCTGAAACCAATGGTACTTTCCAGTTTGAATCTCCTGGGATGCAAAAGCACCTCAAAGATTTAAAGCCCGATCAGTTTTCTGATTTGATTGCCATGAATGCCTTGTTTAGACCAGGTCCTATGGTTTATATTCCCAATTACATTGCTCGTAAGCATGGAAGGGAAAAGATTGAATACGATTTGCCAGAAATGGAAGAGTATTTAAGTGATACATATGGTATTACGGTTTACCAAGAGCAGGTGATGTTGCTTTCTCAGAAATTGGCCAATTTCACCAAAGGTGATGCGGATGTTTTGAGAAAGGCCATGGGTAAAAAGGATAAGGCTACGATTGATAAAATGAAGGGTAAGTTCATGGAAGGTGGACAAGCTAATCAACATCCTGCCGATCGATTGGAGAAAATATGGACTGACTGGGAAGCATTTGCTCAATATGCCTTTAACAAATCGCACTCAACGTGCTATGGCTTAGTGGCTTACCAAACGGGATACTTGAAAGCAAACTATCCTTCTGAGTTCATGGCCGCGGTACTTTCCAATTCCTTGGGAAATATTGAGAAGATAACATTCTTCATGGACGAATGTAAACGCATGGTAATACCATTATTGGTTCCAGATGTAAATGAATCGGAAAGGTATTTTGCGGTTAATAAAAAGGGGCATATTCGTTTTGGTCTGGGTGCCATCAAAGGTGTGGGTGAAGCAGCCGTAGATGCCATTGTGGAAGAGCGGGCTAAAAATGGAGAATATACCGATATTTTTGATTTTGTTTCAAGAATCAATGTGCGTCAGGTAAATAAAAAAAGTTTAGAATCCTTGGCATTCGCCGGAGCTTTTGACTGTTTTTCAGAAATACCTCGCTCCCATTATTTTTATGTGGATCAAGAGAATACCACTTTTATTGAGAAGATTGTCAGATATGCCTCACGCATGGCTGAGTTAAAAGCTAGCGCTACCCAGTCTTTGTTTGGCGAATTAGGTGCTGGAACAGGCAATGACATAGCCAAACCTAGAATACCAATTGCCGAGCCTTGGTCAGTGATGGAGCAATTGAAAAATGAAAAAGAAGTGGTAGGTGTCTATATTTCAGGACACCCATTGGATGAATACCGAATAGAAATCAATAATTTCTGTAATTCTAGTGTCTCTCAATTGGAATTAAAAGGTGGAAATGTACAGTCATTTGCCGGTATTGTAACCAAAATGAATGTGAGAACATCTGGAAATGGGAATCAATTCATGATTTTCAGTTTGGAAGATTTTACGGGAACCACCGAGTTTGCTCTTTTTGCTAAGGATTATATTGAGTTTGAACGATTTATAGGACTCGATAGGCTTTTATTTATACAAGGAGTTTATAAAAATAAAAACTCTTATTCAGATCAAAAAGCATTCAAAATTCAATCCATTGAGCTATTATCAGAAATTTTGTCTTCGAGGACCAAGGAAATGAAACTTTCTTTGAACTTACATAGTTTAAACAAAACTTCACTAGATTATTTACTAGAAACCTTAGAAAGACATAAGGGAAATAAAAAGCTAGTGATCGAGGTATATGATGAGGTTGAAAGATTGCAACTTGATTTTATGTCGCGTAAAATGCAATTGAATATAGAAAAGTCTTTAATGGACGAATTGGCTGAAATAGAGAATATTACAGTAAAGTTGATATCTTAATTAGCCTGTTTATCCAATAGAAATAATAAAAATGTTAATTTTGAATCTTAATAATAAATAAATCATGGGAAAATACGTAGAGGCTACTGATGCCAATTTTCAAGAGTTAATAGGTTCTGATACTCCGGTATTAGTGGATTTTTGGGCAGAATGGTGTGGCCCATGTAAAATGATTGGACCAGTAGTGGAAGAATTGGCAGGTGAAGTAGAAGGTCAAGCGATTGTTGCTAAAATGAATGTCGACTTAAATTCAGCGGTACCAGCTTCTTTGGGTATTCGTTCTATTCCAACTTTGATGGTTTTCAAAAATGGAGAAATGAAAGAGCGTTTAGTAGGTGGAAACTTACCAAAATCAGTATTAGCTGAAGCTTTATTGAAGCACGCTTAATTTTTTGAAGAAACTTGTTCAATAGCCTGTAGCAAAATGTTGCAGGCTATTTTTATTTCCTCTACTGTAATTACTAATGGAGGAGCAATGCGAATGGAATAATCGCAAAACAAAAACCAATCGGTGATTAAGCCTTGTTCAATACAAGTATCAATGACAGCTTTAACAGTTTGGAAGGAATCCATTTCCACGGCTAGCATTAGACCTATTCCTCGAACTTCTTTGATACTTGGATGAATTAAAAGGTCTTTAAAAAGTCGACTTTTCTTTTCAACATCATCTAATAAACATTCCTCAAAGACCGTTTCTAAAGTAGCTAAAGATGAGGCGCAAGAAACGGGGTGACCTCCAAAAGTAGTGATATGCCCTAAAACAGGTCTAATAGTTAAGGTCTGCATGATATCTTCTGGAGCAATAAATGCCCCGATGGGCATGCCCCCTCCCATTCCTTTGGCAGAAAGTAAAATATCAGGTTCAATATCCATGGCCTGAAAAGCCCAAAATGTCCCTGTTCTTCCAAAACCTGTTTGTATCTCATCAATAATCAATAAACAACCAGTTTCTTGACATCGCTGCTTTAAGGCCTTAAAATAAGCCTTGGAAGCTAAACGCACACCTGATTCCCCTCCCACTATTTCGATGACTATAGCAGCTGTTTTATGAGTAATTTGAGTCAAATCATCCAGATTTCCATGTCGAATGTGGCGTATATCAGGCAAAAGGGGTCTGAAACTATTCTTAAAATTTTCATCACCAGCTAGCGACAAGGCACCTTGGGTAGCCCCATGGTATGCTTGAAAGCAAGATATGATTTCAGTTCTTCCCGTGAATCGTTTGGCCAGTTTCATGGCTCCTTCTACCGCTTCCGTTCCTGAATTGGTAAAATAGACTTGATTCAATTTTGAGGATTGGGTTGATTTAACTAGAGCTGCTGCAAGTTTGACCTGCGGGCTTTGAATATATTCTCCATAAACCATTAAATGCATGTAGTCATCTAATTGGTTTTTAATGGCAGAAATTACTTTAGGATGCCGATGACCCACATTTGATACAGCAATACCTGAAATTAAATCGATATAGGACTTTCCATGAACATCATATAAATAGATATGTTCCGCTTTTTCAATTTCTAAAGCTAGTGGTGCATCAGAAGTTTTAGCAAGATGATTAAGAAATAGTTGTCGATGTGTAATAGCCATAATCAAAAGAAAAACAAATTTATCTTCTTTACGTTAGGATTGGTAATTCTACTTACTACTTTATTTTACCCTTTGTCATAAAATCAGTTTACTTATAATATCTCATTCTATTTTTGTAGTAAATCCCTAAATATGAAATCCATAAAACTACTTTACTCTTTAACTATATTAATCGTTTTTGCATCGTCCGTAAATGCCCAACAAATTCATGGAATTATTCGAAACAAGCAAGGTGAAATAATGCCTTTTGCTACTGTTTGGGTATCGAATCTAAATAAAGGAACCACTGCCAATGAAGAAGGTAATTATTCGATTAAAACAGGGATTGGAAAACATACCTTGGTTTTTCGTTTTTTAGGACATAGTCCCAAGACTTATACAGTGGAATTAGAATCAGCGAATTCAGATAAAAAATTGGATGTGGTTTTAGAAGAGCAAGCTGTAGCCTTAGCAGAAGTCAATGTGGGAGGTTTAAAAGAAGATCCTGCCATTGGTATTATGCGTCGAATGATTGCTATGGCACCATTTCACTTAAAAGAATTAGATGCATATGAAGCCAAAGCTTATGTCAAAGGTTCGGGCAAGGTAACTGAAGTGAGCGCTTTGGTCAAAATGTTAGGAGGAAAAAAGATTGAAAAGGAAATGGGGGTAAAAGTGGGAAGCACTTATGTATTGGAAGGGATCAACCAAATCAGCTATCAAAAGCCGAATCGATTGCAGGAAAAGGTGATTTCGAATCGGAATAATCTTCCTGCTGCTATTAATCAAGGATTAAACTTACGCGTGACCCAGACCAATTTTTATCGTCCTAAAGTATGGGGAAGTTTATGGTCGCCCTTTGGTCCTCAAGCATTTCAACTCTATAAATTTGCCTATTTAGGTAGTTTTACACAAGATGGAATGACCATCAGTAAGATTCAGGTCCAGCCTAGAGCAAGCTACGATGATTTATTTGAAGGTACGGTACAAGTAGTAGAAGATACTTGGAGTATTTATTCATTTCAGCTAAGATTTAAAGATCCCAATGGCTCTTATGGCTTTACACAGCAAAATGCTTTATTTCAGGGTGTTTGGATGCCCATTCAATATGATTCACAAGTCAATTTTGATGCATTTGGTATCAAAGCCAATTTTAGGTACATCACCCAAATTAAGCAATATCAAATTAAGGTTAATCCAGCTTTTGTAGTCAAACCAGCTATTATCGAAGAACGATTAAATAAGGAATTAGCCAAGGAAATCAATCGAGAGAAAGTAAAAGATCCCAAACAGGCCTTGGGTAAAGAGCTTACTAGAAAGAAGTTAAAAGAAGTATTGAAGGAGGTAGATAAATTAGAGAAAAAAGAGAATTTGGCTAAAATGGATGGTTTGACTTCTGATTATACTTTTGAAGTAGATTCAATGTCGAGAAATAAGTCGGAAGGCTTTTGGGAAGAAGAACGACAAGTACCTCTAACGGAGGCTGAAAAAGTAGGATATAAAGAAGCGGATAGTTTATGGATAGCTGGTGCAGATAAACGAAGGAAAGATTCCATCAATGCCTTACCTAAATTCCATTTTGGCCAATTGTTCTCAGGGAAATTTTATAATTATGAAAAGAATTTGATCGGGAAAAGTTTGAATCTAAGTTCATTCGGTGGTGGATTTAATGCTGTGGATGGCTTTTATCTCGACCGAAGTTTAACTTATAGAAATCGATTTGGTAGAAATAACTATTTGACATTGGGTGGCAATGTGCGATATGCTTTTGCTCGTCATAACTGGAATGGTGATGTATTTTTGGAGCGTAATTTTGATGAAAATCGACAGTATTTGAAAGCAGAAATAGGAAGTAATGTTTTTCAAATAAACCGTAGTAATCCTATTTCACCATTTTTGAATATGTTTTATTCTTTATTAGTATCAGAAAATTATGTTCGCTTATTCCAAAAGAATTATGTGAGTTTGAACTATCAATATCAATTCACTCCAAGCATACGATTTCTTTCATTATTTGAATATCGAAATAGGGAAATATTGACGAATTCAGTGGAGCATGGTTGGTTGGATCAGGAAAAGCACTTTGAACCCAATATGCCATCCAATACAGCTTGGGGGAATCAAATCCCAGCTCGCGGTAATCAATTTGCTAGTTCATTAGGGTTTCGTTGGCAACCCAAAGCTACTTGGAATCGATTTAATGGCGTTCGGCGAATTAATAATAATGAAGGCCCATCCTTTAATTTCATTTATGCATTCGGAACAGGTGATGATCAATTTCAACGCTTGAATGTAGATTACAACCAGTACATTAATTTGGCTCGATTAGGTACATTGAATCTTCATTTTAATTATACCACATATTTACAAACGGCAACTAATTTTTTAGATTATACACACTTTAATGGCAATCAAACCATTTTTATAAGTGCAAACGATCAATCGTTTCGAGCATTACCATATTATGCATATAGTACAACCGATAATCATTTTAAAATGCATGTAAAATGGGAACCTCGGAAATTGATGTTGAGTCAATGGAATGTTTTGACTCAATATGGGATTCGAGAATATGTGGTTTACAATCGACTTCAATTACTTGCTGGGGTAAATCAAGGGGCATATCAAGAGCTTGTCTATGGTATTTCGGGAATAGGCAAATTTCTTGGTTTAGAGGTAGCTTATCCTATGAGTAATTGGGTTCCGGAGCGCTTCAAGCTCTTGCTTAGATTTCCTTTTTAGTTGTTTTATATGCCAAAATTCTTATTTTTGTAACAAATTTTTTTGGAATAATCTAAAACACACTTTATGGATTCAATTGTTTACTTAGTTCCTGCTTTTGGAATAGTAGGATTGTTGTACACGGCTTGGAAGTTTAGCTGGGTATCGAAGCAAGATGCTGGAAATGACACAATGAAAGAGCTTTCGGGTTATATTGCAGACGGTGCGATCGCCTTCTTGAAAGCAGAATGGAAAATATTAGCCTATTTCGCTATTCCCACAGCGATATTATTGGCATGGTTAGGAAATCAGGAAGGTCCTGGATTTCACTCTTCTCCCCTTATTGCAGTTGCCTTTTTAATTGGAGCTATATTTTCTGCTACGGCAGGTTATATAGGTATGATTGTGGCAACTAAAGCCAATGTTCGTACAGCAGAAGCGGCTAGAACTTCTTTAGCTAAAGCTTTATCTGTTTCATTTACAGGAGGTTCTGTTATGGGAATGGGAGTTGCTGGATTGGCTATCTTAGGTTTAGGAGGTTTGTTTATTACTTTCTATCAGATTTTTGCTCAAGGACAAGCGCTGACTTCCAATGAGATGAAAACGGCTATCGAAGTTTTAGCTGGTTTTTCATTAGGAGCTGAGTCAATTGCCTTGTTTGCTCGTGTTGGTGGTGGTATTTATACCAAAGCTGCAGACGTAGGAGCCGATTTAGTTGGTAAAGTAGAAGCTGGAATCCCAGAGGATGATGTTCGTAATCCGGCAACAATTGCGGATAACGTAGGAGACAATGTGGGTGACGTAGCCGGTATGGGAGCCGATTTGTTTGGTTCTTATGTAGCAACCATTCTTGCAACGATGGTTTTAGGACAGGAAATTGAAGTTAGCGATAACTATGGTGGCTTCTCCCCTGTTTTATTACCGATGTTAATTGCTGGTGTAGGTTTATTAGCCTCTTTAGTTTCTACCTTCTTTGTACGTATTAAAGATGAAACATCTTCAGTACAAAATGCATTGAACACTGGAAACTATTTATCTATTGCCATTACGTTTGTTACTTCCTATTTCTTAGTGAAGAACATCTTGCCTGAAACTCTGGTATTACGTGGATTTAGTTTTACAGCTATGGATGTATTTTATTCCATCATCGTGGGACTTGTGGTAGGGACCTTAATGTCAATCATTACGGAATATTACACGGCTATGGGAAAACGCCCAGTTGATTCAATCGTTCAGAAATCAGGTACTGGTCATGCGACAAATATCATTGGAGGTTTGGCAGTAGGTATGGAATCTACGGTATTACCTATTTTGGTATTAGCTGCAGGTATTTACTTCTCTTATTTCTTTGCTGGAATTTACGGGGTATCCATCGCTGCTGCGGGTATGATGGCAACTACTGCTATGCAATTGGCTATTGATGCATTTGGACCGATTGCAGACAATGCAGGAGGTATTGCTGAGATGTCACAATTGCCAGCTGAAGTTCGTGAGCGTACAGATAATTTAGATGCAGTTGGAAATACAACAGCTGCTACGGGTAAAGGATTTGCTATTGCTTCTGCGGCATTGACTTCCTTAGCTCTTTTTGCTGCTTTCGTTGGTATTTCTGGAATTACACAAATCGACATTTACAAAGCAGATGTGTTAGCAGGTTTATTTGTGGGTGGTATGATTCCATTCATTTTCTCTGCCTTGTGTATTTCAGCAGTAGGAAAAGCGGCTATGGAAATGGTGAATGAAGTTCGTCGTCAGTTCCGTGAGATTCCAGGAATTATGGAATATAAGGCTAAGCCAGAATATGAAAAATGTGTTGCTATTTCTACCGAAGCATCTATTCGTCAGATGATGTTGCCAGGAGCCATTGCATTATCGGTACCAGTTATCGTTGGATTTATCATGGGACCTGAAGTATTGGGAGGTTTATTAGCAGGTGTTACTGTATCAGGTGTGTTGATGGGTATTTTCCAATCGAACGCAGGTGGTGCTTGGGATAATGCCAAGAAATCATTTGAGAAAGGAGTATTGATTGATGGAGTAACTTACAAGAAAGGTTCGGAGCCACATAAAGCTGCTGTTACTGGAGATACTGTGGGTGATCCTTTCAAAGATACTTCTGGTCCATCCATGAACATCTTGATTAAATTAATGTCGATCGTTTCCTTGGTTATTGCTCCTTATATTGCAAAAACAGATGGTAAAGTTTCTCATGTAGAGAAAGCACCTATTGTGATGAAAGTAGTAGCTAAGAAATAAGTATCATCTAGTTATTTTAAAAGAGGTCAATCCGTCAGGGTTGACCTCTTTTAGTTATTAGATATTAGGGTTTAGTGTTTTATTAATAATTAATGAACAATTTATATCCCCAATTCGATACTCAGTAAATCCTCTAATAACTAATAACTAAAAAAGCCTTCCGATTGGAAGGCTTTTTTGAATCTCTATCAGAAAGATATTCCTAGAATTAAGCAGTTAATTTACCTCTTAATGCTCTTGGGATATCGATCGTTGCAACTGGGTTAGACATTGGATTCAATATCTCACATCCTTCAACAACTAATTTGTTAACTTTTACTGTTTGTCCTAGATCTAATCCAGAAATATCAGCAGTAACAAAATCAGGAATGTTTTCAGCTAATCCTTTCAAAGTTACTTTACGTAACTTTTGGATCATTTTACCCCCTTTAATAACACCTGGAGAGTTTCCAATAATTTTGATAGGTACATCGATCTTGATAGCTTTGTTATCAACAATTTCTAAAAAGTCAACGTGTAAAATCATTTCATTTACTGGGTGAAACTGCGCATCTTGTAAAATAGCGCGGTATACATCACCTTCTATGTTTAATGCTACTTCGTAAACATCTGCTGAGTAAAGTAAATCACGGAAAAGGATCATTGGAACAGCGAAGTGAACCTGCTCTTTTCCACCATACAATACACAAGGAGCTAAAGCTTCAGTACGCAAATCTTTTGCGCCCTTACTTCCGAGATTCGCTCTTTTATACCCTACAATCTCTAATTTTTTCATGTTGTTTTTGTTAAGTTTCCAGTCTTTCGCTTTTTGCTATCCCCTGAAAACGGTTGAAATTAATATTTAATAAATAATGAACTGATAGATTCGTGATCTCGAATTCTTCCGATTGCTTTTGCAAATAATTCTGAAACGGTAAGAACTTTAATTTTGGCGCATTCTTCTTTTAGTGGTATGGTGTCTGTCACTACTAATTCCGTTAACACAGAATTAGAAATGTTTTCATAAGCCTTACCAGATAAAACTGGGTGAGTCACAATTGCTCTCACCGATTTAGCACCTTTGTCCATGATCAATTGAGCGGCTTTACACATTGTACCACCTGTATCAATTAAATCATCTACTAAAACGACGTTTGCACCCTCCACATCACCAATTAATTGCATGGATGCAATTTCATTAGCACGTTTTCTGTGTTTGTCGCAAATAACCATGTTGGCGTTGAAAAACTTCGCCATGTTTCTTGTTCTAACCACACCACCCACATCAGGAGAGGCAAAAGTTAGATTTTCAAGTTCTAAGGATTTCAAATAAGGAATAAAAATGGCCGTTCCTTCCAAGTGGTCCACTGGAAAATCCATGAAACCTTGAATTTGACCGGCATGTAAATCAATCGTCATTAAACGATCAGCGCCAGCAGCAGTCAACAAGTTGGCAATTAATTTTGCACCAATACCTACTCTAGGACGATCTTTACGATCTTGACGAGAGTATCCAAAATAAGGAATAACCGCGGTAACATAGTGTGCGGAAGCTCTTCGGGCTGCATCAATCATCAATAGTAATTCCATCAGATTATCGGCCGATGGGAATGTAGACTGAATGATAAATACATCACAACCACGTACAGACTCATCAAAACTTGGAGACATTTCTCCATCTGAAAAGCGCAATGTAGTGGCTGCACCCAAATCTTTTCCGTAGTATTTAGCAATTTCTTTGGCCAAATAATTGGACGCTGAACCTGAAAATATTTTTACTGCATTAATCGCTGCCATCTGGAAAAATTAAGGAACAATGGTTGGTTTATCTGAAATAAGGCGCAAAACTAGTGAATTTTGCGCCCTTTTACAATTTTATACTTTATTTAATCGATGCACGAATGATATTCAAAGCTCCACCAGCTTTAAACCACTCAATTTGCTGTGCATTATAAGTATGATTAACAGGGAAACTATCTGTGCTTCCATCTGCGTGAACTAATTCAATTGTTAATGGCTTTTCAGGAGCAAAATCATTCAAACCAACAATATTAATGCTGTCATCTTCTTGGATTTTGTCGTAATCAGCTTCATTAACAAATGTTAAAGCTAACATACCTTGCTTTTTCAAGTTCGTTTCGTGAATACGAGCAAATGATTTTACTAATACAGCACGAACGCCTAAATGACGAGGTTCCATAGCAGCATGCTCACGAGAAGAACCTTCACCGTAATTGGTATCACCCACTACGATGGTTCCGATTCCTGCAGCTTTATAAGCACGTTGAGTATCAGGTACAGCACCATAAGCTCCTGTTAATTGGTTTTTAACATTGTCTGTTTTTTCATTAAAGAAATTCACAGCACCAATCAACATATTGTTGGAGATATTGTCTAAGTGTCCACGGTATTTCAACCAAGGCCCAGCCATGGAGATATGGTCAGTGGTACACTTACCTTTTGCTTTAATTAATAATTTTAAGCCTTTCAAATCAGTTCCTTCCCAAGCTGAGAATGGAGCTAATAATTGAAGACGATCAGAAGTTGGAGCTACTTTAACTTGAACACCTGATCCATCAGCTGCAGGAGCTTGATATCCAGCATCCTCAACAGCAAATCCTAATTTTGGTAATTCATCTCCTGTTGGAGCTTCTAATTTCACTTGTTCTCCTTTTTCGTTAGTCAACGTATCAGTCAAAGGATTGAAAGTTAAATCACCTGCAATAGCTAATGCTGTTACGATTTCTGGTGAAGCTACAAAAGCATAGGTATTTGGGTTACCGTCGGCACGTTTGGCAAAGTTTCTGTTAAAAGAGTGAACAATGGTGTTCTTTTCTCCTTTTTCAGCACCTGGGCGAGCCCATTGTCCTATACAAGGTCCACAAGCATTTGAAAATACAGTGGCACCGATGGAATCAAATGTCGAGATAAAACCATCTCTTTCGATCGTGTAACGTACCTGCTCAGATCCTGGAGTTATGGTAAATTGTGCTTTAGTTTTTAAACCTTTCGCTGCTACTTGTTTAGCTAATGATGCTGCACGAGCAATATCTTCATAAGAAGAGTTAGTACATGAACCAATCAAACCAACCTCTACTTTAGTAGGCCAGTTGTTTTTGATCGCTAATTCTTTCAATTTAGAAATAGGCGTAGCCAAATCTGGAGTGAATGGACCATTTACATGTGGTTCCAATGCATCCAAATCAATTTCAATTACTTGGTCAAAATAAGCTTCTGGATTGGCATAAACCTCAGAATCAGCCGTTAAATGCTCACGAATGCCATTTGCTAAAGCAGCAACGTCAGCTCTACCTGTAGACTCTAAATAACGAGCCATTGAATCATCATAACCAAAAGTAGATGTGGTAGCACCAATTTCCGCTCCCATGTTACAAATGGTTCCTTTTCCTGTGCAAGACATAGATGTAGCTCCTTCTCCAAAATATTCAACCACACATCCAGTACCACCTTTAACCGTTAAAATACCTGCTACTTTTAAGATAACATCTTTGGCAGATGTCCATCCGTTTAATTTACCAGTTAATTTAACACCAATCAACTTAGGGAATTTTAATTCCCAAGCTAAACCAGCCATTACATCACAAGCATCAGCTCCACCTACACCAATGGCAATCATACCTAAACCACCTGCATTTACAGTGTGGGAGTCTGTACCAATCATCATTCCACCTGGGAATGCGTAGTTTTCTAAAACAACTTGGTGAATAATACCAGCTCCTGGTTTCCAGAAACCAATACCATATTTATCTGAAACAGATGATAAGAAATCATACACTTCTTTATTCTTGTCAACCGCCACTTTAAGGTCAGTTGTAGAAGCTACTTTAGCTTCAATTAAGTGATCACAGTGTACAGTAGAAGGAACGGCAACTTGCGGACGACCTGCCTGCATAAATTGCAATAAGGCCATTTGAGCCGTCGCATCTTGCATCGCAACACGGTCTGGAGCAAAGTCCACATAGGAACCCCCACGCGTAAATGTGGTAGAAGGGGTACCTTCCCACAAGTGACTGTAAAGAATTTTTTCCGTTAAAGTAAGCGGTTTTCCTGTCAATGCACGTGCTGCGGCAATTCTAGCCGGCATGCGGTCATAGACAGCTTTAATCATTTCAATATCAAAGGCCATGAGTCAATGTTGGTTTTAATAAATTGTTCGTAAAATTAATAGATTACTGCCACCTTTTTGCCACTTTTTGTAAATATCATTTCCTTTGCACCAGTTTTTTGTGAATTTTACATTTTAATTGAGTTTTTATCGAGTAAATTCTCGTTTTTGAAACCATTGTTAAGCCCAATTTGAGATTTAAGCAGATTTCTTCTTTTTGTTTTCTCGTTTTCTTTTCTGGAAGCATGGCAGCCTTCGGTCAAAAAACCAATGCTATGGATAGCTTGATCAATAGGGCTTTGGAATTAGCACCTCAACATAGTGCGTTGATGGGGCAATTTTCAGCGGAGGTTATAACGAAAGAAAAAGGTCGTTTTAATCAGGTTCTTGGCTTAGCTAAAAATCGATTGAAAAAAAATGAAGGAATTCAGGAAGGCCAATGGTATGGAAATCAAACACATGCTAAAGTATATGTAAAAAGTTTGAATCAAATGATACATGAGGTCATTGATGTCAAAGGATTTCAAAAAAAATACCCTAGGCCTACCCTATTTTTCTGGCCTGACTTCTATCAAGATTTCATTGGTACTAATTGCGTTTCTCCTTTGAATTATCATGGTCGAGATTATTATTCTTATGATTATCAAGGAGATACCTTGGTTGATGGTCAAATTGGTTACCAATTTAACGTTAGACCATCCTCCTCTGGAGATCGGTTGTTTTCAGGTAAATTGACATTAAGTAAGACGGGTTGGATTATTCGTTGGGAAGCTCAAGTAGAGTCTGATGCTTTACTTTATCACATGGATTTGCAACATCAATGGGTAAATCAAGCTTGGCTACCTAAATCAGCTTACTTTAAATTGGAAGGTGGACTCATGGGCAATTATGGGGAATTTCTTTTACAAGAAGAGGTTCAACAGAAACCTCAAACTTGGAAAGCAGAATCAGGATTTCAAATTCCCAACCAATCCCAAGAGCGTTTAAATATTGCAGAAATAGGATTTGATGAGGTCTTTGCAACCCAATTGTTAGGTAATTTTCATCAATCATTATTAAGAAAATGGAAATCGCGCCCGCAAAGTGGACTAGTTACTTTGGACTCCGTTCGATATGTGAAGCGGGAAGAAGTTTTACACAATACCCAAGAAGATCAATTTTTCCAAGGGTCTATGACTTCCAATTTATTAGAAGCATCCATTGATACGTTGAGAAAAAGTCCTTTTTCTTTGAATCAATTGCTGTTTTCAAAATCGTTCTATTACGGTCCTCGACAAAAGGATTTTTATCCATTTGAGATATACTATAAATCTCCTGTATTTGATTCGAATTTCAATACGGTGGAAGGTTTTGTTGCTAACGCTGGATTAGTATTTAGAAAACGTTGGGCCAGGTATCGATTTTTAGAAGCAGAATTTTTGGGAAGGAGATCCTTTGGTTTGAATCGAAATACGGGATACATTAAATTGAGATATAAGACTGATTCATTTGATATTTCCTTAGCTCAAGGGGATTTTGTCCAACAAATGAATCCAGATAATTCCATTTCTCCTGAGATGAATTCCCTTTCAACACTTTTGTTGAAAAATAATCAAATGAAAATCTATCGCAAAGAATATTGGAATTTAGCTCTCACCAAGCGTTTTTCTTCTAAATTTTTCTTTAAAAGTAGTTTTGAGTGGTCGCGCAGAAGTCAAATGGATAATACGACGGATTATTATTGGTTCAATTACCTGAACCGTAAATTCACGTCGAATAATCCTCAAAATGAGGAATATAAGCAAGATGGATTTCAAACTCACAATTCATTTATAAGTCAAATTACCTTAGGATTTAGACCATTCTTAACTCAGTATTATCGTAACCATATTCGAGAAAGCGAATGGGGCTCTTCTCCTCTTATTTTATTCAAATATCGTGCAGGATGGAAAGGTGTAGCTGAATCATCAGCTCCATTTACGATGGTGGAGTTATCGTATTTACAAAATATGGCACTTTCTCCATGGGTAAAATCTGGTTTTATCATCAATGCTGGTACATTCATAGGGGAAGCACCTCAGTATTTTGTAGATTTTAAGCATTATAATGGTACGATGAATTTGGTACAGGCTGGAGAAATGTTGGCGTCCCACCGACTAGTCGGCTACTACCAAAATTTCACATCAGGGGCTAATCAGCGACTGAATGTAAATCACTATTCATATAGTACTGCTGGTGCTTATGTGGAAGGATTATCTTTATTTCAGTTTTCTAATTTGTGGTTGAAACCCATTTTAGGAATGAAAAAGTCCTATGTGAAAGAATTGTTGATTGCCAATACGGTATATATCCACAATCAAAAACTTTTATACTCTGAAGTCGGTTATGGATTAGATGGTTTATTGAAAATATTTCGATTAGAGGCAATTGGAAGTTTTATCAACGGTCAATTTAATTACGTCGGATTACGCTTAAATCTTAATTCAAGAATACGAATTGGTAATATCCCAGATTAATTGAACAAATAGATTTTTTTTGATTGCTTCTTTATCATTGGCTAGAAATTCATTTTAAGCAAGTATATTTGAGGTCATTTTTTAGTTTACATTATTCAATTTAATAGAATGGCAAAAAATTTGGTCATCGTGGAGTCGCCTGCAAAAGCTAAAACCATCGAAGGGTATTTGGGTAAAGATTTTGTGGTGAAATCTTCGTTTGGTCACGTGAGGGACCTTCCTATCAAAGGCGATAAGGCAATTGATATAGAGCATGACTTCACGCCAACCTATGTGATATCACCCGATAAAACCAAAGTGATTTCAGAATTGAAAAGTTTAGCTAAATCATCTGAAGAAGTTTGGTTAGCAACTGACGACGACCGTGAGGGAGAATCCATTTCTTGGCATTTAAAGGAAGCATTAGGATTAAAAGATGATACAAAAAGGATTGTCTTTAGAGAAATTACGAAATCGGCTATTCAAAACGCGATTTTAGCTCCTCGAAAAATAGATATGGATTTGGTGAATGCTCAACAAGCTCGCCGTATCATGGATCGATTAATAGGATTTGAATTATCACCTGTTCTTTGGTCTAAAGTTCAAAAAGGTCTTTCTGCAGGACGTGTACAATCAGTGGCAGTTCGATTAATTGTTGAAAGAGAGAAGGAAATTGAAAAGCACGAAAGTGTAGGAACCTATAAAATTTCAGCCTTATTCAATTTGCCTGGCAAAAAGGTGTTGAAGGCCGAATTACCTAAGAATTTCGCGACAGAAGATGAAGCAGTCGCTTTTTTGAAAAAATGTGTTGGTGCAGACTTTAGTATCAAGAGCTTAGAAACGAAACCCGCTAAGAAATCTCCCGCACCTCCATTTACTACGTCAACTTTACAGCAAGAAGCATCCAGAAAATTGGGGTACTCGGTAGCTACTACCATGCAGATTGCTCAAAAATTATATGAATCAGGACGTATTTCTTACATGCGTACTGACTCAACCATGTTATCTCAAGAAGCTAGAGATAAGGCAAAAGCAGCCATTGAGGCAGCTTATGGTGCTAAATTTCATCATGCTCGCCAGTTTAAAACTAAGAGTGAAAGTGCACAAGAGGCTCACGAAGCCATTCGTCCTACTGATTTTGAAGTAAATTCTATATCAGGTGATGCACGTGAAAAACGTTTATATGAATTAATTTGGAAACGGGCCATTGCTTCTCAAATGTCAGAGGCTGTGATTGAACGTACTACGGCTCAAATCCAAATTTCTAGCACTTCAGAATTGTTAATTGCACAAGGAGAAGTGGTTACTTTTGAAGGATTTTTAAAGGCATATTTAGAAGGAAAAGACGATGAGGAAGAAGATGAAAATAAAGATATGCTACCTCCTTTATCCATTGGTCAAGTACTTGACTTATCGGAATTAAAGGCCCAGGAGCGTTTTTCTAGACCAGCGGCCCGCTATACTGAGGCTAGTTTGGTGAAAGCATTGGAAGAAAAAGGCATTGGCCGTCCTTCTACCTATGCTCCTACTATTTCTACCATCATCAAGCGAGCTTATGTGGTAAAAGAAGATCGTGCTGGAAAAGAACGTGAGTTTCAAACGTGGATATTAAAAGATCAAGAGATTGTTGGTCAAAAGAATACCGAGGTTGTTGGAACAGAAAAAGCTAAACTATTTCCGACTCATATAGGTACCTTAGTTACTGATTTTTTGGTTGAGAATTTTGAAGATGTTGTGGATTATACCTTCACAGCTGAAATGGAAGATGAGTTTGATAATGTTGCCAAAGGAAAATTAGCCTGGACGCAATTAATGAAGAATTTTTATGGTTCTTTCCATCAAACCATTGAAGATAGCAAGTCGATTTCACGTAGTTCTGTTGGTGGAGGAAGAGAATTGGGAGTTGATCCAGTTTCAGGAAAGAAAATATCGGTTCGTTTGGGAAAATTTGGACCATTCGTTCAATTAGGGGAATCTGGAGAAGACGAAAAGCCTGTTTTTGCTAATCTTTCGAAAGACCAATCCATTTCTAATCTAACATTAGAAGAAGCTATTGCTTTATTAGAGCGTCCAAAATTACCTCGGGAAGTAGGAATTCATGAGGATAAACCTTTGATTATTGGTGCAGGTAAATTAGGTCCTTACATTAAGTATGACGGCAAATTTACTAGTTTACCAGACATAGAAGATCCATTTACCTTAGATATGGCTGGAGCTATTCGTGTGTTAGAATCAGCACAAAAAGTGGCTGAAGCGGAAAGTCTAGGTACTTTTGAAAATGAATTAATTTCTACCGGAAAAGGTCGATTTGGCCCATATGTTAAACATGCGGGGAAATACTATTCATTAGGTAAAACAGATAATTTGGCTAGTTTAACTTCTGAACGAGCTATTGAAATCATTTTAGCTAAGCGTAATTTAGAAGCCAATAAATTCATTAAAGAATTTGCAGAAAATGATCAAGTAAAAATTGTCAATGGTATGTATGGTCCATACATTCAAATAGGAAAACGCAATGTCAAAATTCCTAAGGATCAGAATCCTTCTGAATTGACATTAGAACAGTGCTTAGAACTGGGTGAACAAGCTCCAGCACCTAAAAAAGGTAGAAAAAAGTAATATTAACATTTAATTTAAGGGTATGAGTCAAATTATTGATGGCAAATTTGTTTCTGAAACAATGAAAGCCTCGATTGCCAAAGAGGTACAAGAATTAGTAGCAGCAGGTCATAGAGCACCTCATTTAGTAGCTATTTTAGTGGGAAATAATGGCGCATCTGAAACCTATGTGGCTAATAAAGTCAAATCTTGTGAAGAATTAGGATTTACGTCTACCCTTTTACGTTTTGAACCAAGCATTACAGAAGCTGAATTGTTGGCCGCTGTTCAAGGTGTAAATGATAATCCTGATATGGATGGTTTGATTGTTCAATTACCCCTACCCGATCATATTAATCCGGATAAAGTGATGGAAACGATTCATCCTTCTAAAGATGTAGACGGATTTCATCCAATCAACATAGGTCGAATGGCTAAAGGCTTACCTGCTTATATTTCAGCCACTCCTCAAGGGGTATTGGATTTATTGGCTTATTACAATATTCAAACGGCCGGTAAACATTGTGTTGTAGTCGGTAGAAGTCAAATTGTAGGTTTGCCAATGTCGATTTTGATGCAAAGAAACCACCCTCAAGGAAATTGTACAGTTACATTGACTCACTCAAGAACTCCTAACTTGGAAGAAATTTGCGCTCAAGGTGATATTGTCATTGCCGCATTGGGTAAACCAGAGTTCATTAAAGCGGCACACATTAAAGATGGAGCTGTGGTGATTGATGTAGGTTTGACCCGAGTAGTAGACGAAAGCAAAAAATCAGGTTTTGCTTTAAAAGGAGACGTGGATTTTGCAGATGTAGCCCCTAAATGTTCTTACATCACTCCAGTACCTAAAGGTGTAGGTCCAATGACAATTGTTTCATTAATGAAAAACACCTTATTGGCTGCCAAAGGGACAATTTATCCCAAAAATTAAGCCCATTTATATGTGATTATAATAGCGATGAAAGACTCCCAAAGGAAGTTTTTTGTCGCTATTGTCATTTAAATAGAGTTCTCCTGATTCGGCACTTGAAGGCACATCAAATATACCATTCATGAGATTTTCAACCACTAAAGTGGAGAAACCAAGTGAATACACATTACTTAATAACAAGTGCTCTTCTGGATCCAATATTTCTTTGACAGAAAGTAATAAATCTTCAATTTGCTCTTCTAACACCCATTTTTCACCATCAGGTCCACGTCCATAGGCTGGAGGATCTAGCAATATTCCTTGATAGAAATTACCTCTTCTAGCCTCTCTTTTGACAAACTTTAGGGCGTCTTCAGCCATCCAACGTATGCCGTCAAGTTTGGATACTTCCATATTTTCTCTAGCCCATGATAATACAGGCTTGACAGAATCTACATGGGTTACTTCTGCTCCCATTTGTCGACATACCAAACTTGCTCCCCCTGTATAGGCAAATAGGTTTAAAAACTTGGGATTGGGTCTTTTAAAGAGAGGAATTTTTTCTGCCAAAAACTCCCAATTGGAGGCTTGCTCAGGAAATAATCCCACATGTTTAAATGAGGAAAGAGAAATTTTGAAAGAAAGTTGAAGGCGATCAGATTGATAAGGCATGAACCATTTGTCGGGTACTTTGCCTTTCACTTCCCATTGTCCACGTTCCTGGCTTCCCTTTTCCTTTTTAAAATGGGCATGACTCAATTTTTGCCATTCATTTTCAGCAAGTGATTTACCCCAAATAGCCTGAGGTTCAGGCCGTCTAACGGTGAATTCTCCAAATTTTTCCAGCTTTTCAAATCCACCTGAGTCGATTAACTGATAATTATTTCCCCAAAATTGAGGTGTTTCAATGGCAATGGATGTGGACTGCTTCAAAATTATTTTTGGATTTCTATCTTATTTAAATAATATACCGATCGGCGACCTTCTTCGTTGGAAATCGTCTGGTATCCATTGGCTAGGAAATAGGGTCCAAACCAATAATTTAACTCAGAACGACTACTTCTTCTGATTTTGTCACCCTCATTTTCCGTACTGATGTTTTGTATACTCTCACTTTCTGATTTACCTTGATTTTTAATGGTCTTGGTAATAATTTGATTATCTAAGTTAAAGGAAAGTACGATTTGATCTCCCTGAATGGATGTTTTGATTTTTTGAATCAATTTAGGTTCTTTAAGGTCTTTCATGTCAATGCAGTGATCCCAAAGTAATTCTCCTTTTTCATCCAATTCAACGATAACCGCATGGGTGTAAACCCAACCATCAAATTGTTGTTGGTTTCCATAATAATTGTATCCACGGTATCCCCAAGGACTATAATAACTTGAATAAGGGGAATACAAACCATAATATCCATAACCCCAACGGTAGGGATTATACATCATGCTCCATGGTGAATAAAAGCTTCCTAAGCCCATCATTGAGCCATAAGGGCCAAAATTATTGTATTTGTAATCAGGATAAAATGCTTCAGCCACCACTATGTAGTGATCTCCCTTTTTAATGATTTCATGAATTAATAAACGATAATCAAGTCGAAGATCCTCACCCTTACTTTCCTTATCCTTGATTTTCTTCTCTTGTTTTTCTTTTTGTTTGGGAGTCAAGAAATTAAAGAAGTTCGAAAATTTAGTAAAACTATGAAACTTAGATTGAAGCAATTCCCCATCTAAATATGAGTTAAAATAGATCCCTTGAGAACTTGGTCCTTTAGATGAACCAATGGTGGTCTTGTGCCCATAAGTGCCCACAATTACCTGCAACGAGTCATTTAACTGAGTTGATTTTGCATTCATCATAGCAAATTCTTCATTGGGATTCATGACAATTTGTCCAATTTGTCCGCCATCTTCATCAAATGATTTAATGATTAATTGATAGTTTTTAGCTCGATTTCCAACAGAATAGGTCACATTTACCTGCTGTTGGATGGAGTCTAAATCCATGGACTGAATCTCTGCTTGTCCTTTAACTACGGAAGGAAGAATTCGGGTTTTGCGTTCTTTTAAATTGGTAAATAAAATGACAGGTTGATTATTGACAATTCCACCAATGAACAAAGACTCGTTTAAGGCTTTAAAATTGGAAATTTCCATTCGATCCACGGAATAGATTTGGAATTTTTCAAACGAACCTTTCGATACATTAACACGCACTATTTGGTAGGAATTACTCTTAAATCGACTGAATAATAGATTTAACGATTTACCGTCGAAACTATAATTTACATAATCCAAGCCATTATCAATTGTTCCAGAGGTATACCAAACTTGCTCCAAGTTGGTGGAGAATTTTTGTATACTAAATTCTTGCTTGCCTAATTGGTTTAAGATGATAACTCCCTGATTACCAATAGGTATGGTGAAGGATTCTAAGTCTTTACCTCCTACTGGAAATTCAATTCGTTGACCAACTTGGGCTTGCGCTTGAAACAAGGTTGAAAGCAAAAGGCTACACAACACTAGCTTGAATTGATGAAAACGTTTCATAATATTTATTCTGTTAGGCTCATGATAATATCAAATTCAGGCTTGTCAACTGGCGTTACTGAAAGTCTAGATTGCTTTAATAAGGCCAAATTCCCTAAGCGATCATCTGATTTCATCTGTTTTAAGGTTACTGTTTTATTAAACTTCCTTATAGGAATCAGTTCAACAACTACCCAGCGAGGATCATCCGTGGTAGGATCAGGATAATGTTCCTTACTTACCTCGGCTAATCCAACCACTTCAAGGCCTTCATTGGAATGATAAAAATACACCCAATCACCCTTTTTCATGGCCATCAAGTTATTTCTGGCTTGGTAATTTCTTACTCCATCCCAAACGGATTTACCTTCTTTAACGAAATCATCCCAAGAATATTTGAAAGGTTCTGATTTTACTAACCAATGATTCATATCAAGGAAATTTAGGGAATTTAGAGAAATCTGGCTTTCTTTTTTCTAAAAAGGCATTTTTACCTTCCTTAGCTTCATCGGATAAATAATATAACAAGGTGGCATTGCCAGCTAATTCTTGAATTCCTGCTTGTCCATCTAACTCAGCATTGAATGAAGATTTTAGCATACGAAGAGCTATTGGACTTTTCTCCAATATTCTTTCACACCAAGAAATGGTAGTAGCTTCTAACTGATCTAAAGGAACCACTTTATTTACCAAACCCATTTGTAAAGCTTCTTGAGCATCATATTGATCACATAAATACCAAATTTCTCTGGCTTTCTTTTGTCCAACCACACGCGCTAAATAAGATGCACCAAAACCACCATCAAAAGACCCTACATTGGGTCCAGTTTGACCAAAACGGGCATTATCTGCTGCAATAGATAAATCACAAACTACATGTAAGACATGTCCACCACCAATGGCCCAGCCAGCAACCATGGCAATTACTGGTTTTGGTATAGTTCTAATTTGTCTTTGTAAATCCAAGACATTTAATCGGGGAACTAAATCTTGACCTACATATCCCCCATCACCCCTAACACTTTGATCTCCGCCTGAGCAGAATGCCTTTCCACCCTCGCCAGTTAATATTATGACGCCAACTGTTGTGTCTTGTCGCGCTAATTCCATCGCTTCAGACATCTCCTGCACCGTTTTTGGTGTAAAAGCATTGTGTTTATGAGGGCGATTAATGGAAATTTTGGCGATTCCATTGTATTGTTGAAATAGAATTTCTTCGTACTCCTTGATCGTTTTCCAGGGAAAATTAGATGTCATGGTTTATTCGTTTTCTTGGTTATAAATCACATCCCATGTATGGTCTGCTAATAATGTTACTTGGGCTAAAAATCGACTGTATTTAAAAGAACGGCCCCATTCATGTGGAGCTACTAAAGATAGTAAATCCGTTCCATTCTCTTTTTCATATAGATAATACGTTTCACTGATGATAGGTTCAAAACCCATAGCTGCATCGTAAATTCGCTCCGATATTTCTTTTCTTTCAGCTAATAATTTGGCTTGTTTAGCCAATACCTCCATTTGTTCATACAACTGGTTCATTTGGCGGTCTGTTTGCTGCCGCATTGCTTTCACCGATCTACCTTTCGATTTTCCCATGTCCTCAGGCTTAATGACAGCAGAACCAGCCGTATGCGCATAAGGTAAAAGTCCAGGGTTTTGGGCTACTTTTTCTGGATTAATGGGATTTAAGAAAGGATCTTCAGACATGCTCAATTAATTAAGGTAAATCCTAGCTGTAACCCTCAAAATTAGAGAATGTTTGGTTAATTTTGGAATGATTCACTGATTATATGCTGGTAATTTCTCCAAAGTCCAATGTGTTCCCTGTTCCATCCACTCCTTTTGAAGCTGAGGTGATTGAATTTTGTCAATCGTGGAACGCAGGAAATGAGTGGTTTAACTTCCATACGTCGGGGTCAACTGGGCAACCCAAAGCTATTCGAATTCATCGAGATCAAATGATTCATTCTGCTCAATTGACTGGAAATTGGTTGGGATTGGAAGCTGGCGACCGTGCATTATTGTGCTTGCCCGTAAAATTTATTGGAGGCGTGATGGTTGTAGTAAGAGCCTTAGTTTGGGATTTACAACTTATCATTGTTGAGCCTAGTAACCAGCCAGATATTCCCATTGATTTATCCATACAATTGACCTCCCTCGTTCCTCCTCAATTACAACATATACTGCAAAATGACTCTTTATTGAAGCCTTTTCATCTTGCAAAAGGGGTTTTAGTGGGTGGTGCAGCTATTTCTGTTGAGATTGAAAGTCTAGCGATGAAACAAGATTTTCCAATTTTTCTTACTTATGGGATGACAGAAACGGTTTCACACATAGCTTACAGACCTATTTCTTTACAAATTGATGATTACCTAAGTCCACTTCCAGGAGTGAAACTAAAATTGAATGAGGAAGGCTGCATTTGTATCCGAGCAGAGGTGACTAATCGAGCATGGATAGAAACCAATGATTTAGCTGAATTGAATGAAGATCAACGTTTCAAGATTTTGGGACGAAAAGACTTTGTCATTAATTCTGGTGGAATGAAATTGTTACCTAGTCAAATTGAAAAACACGTTCAAGCCTATTTTTTAGAAAATGGCATTTCTAAACATTCTTTTGTAGCTGGTATTCCGGATATATTTTACGGGCAAAAAGCCGTACTTTTTATCGAATCACCTGAAGAAGTGTCATTTGAAGGTCATTTAAAACAATATTTATTACAGCATTTGTCTTCAAAACAAATCCCTAAGTCGATTATTTGCCTTCCAAAATTCTTATTTAATTCAAATGGTAAATTGGATAGCTTGAAAACGGTAGCTTTGTACCTCCAATCTTTATCCAAAGAATCTTCTGCCCATGACAAATTTTAATTTATTTTACGAGAGTGCTAACAATGTGCCAGCTCCTTACCATTTTGAATCATTAATTCGATTTATTGAATTTGGAACTCCGCAGGCGTCTTTGGAAGTGGAGATTCAATACACTGATCGGGATGATTTTTCTAAAGAAGAATTGATCGCTGAAGGTTTACCTACTGAAGAATCATGGGCCTGGAAAGGAAGCATATCACCAGCATGGCAACAAAGATTAGCCATTAGATTTGAAACATATAAATCGGGATCATGTAAGCCAAGAGATGAAGAGCCGTTTATTATGTTGGAATATCCCAATTCGACCACTAAGGTGCCAAGGATGTTGGAAATAGAAGAAAATTTAATTCAAGAATTCATTCAATCCATTTTCGAGACGGCCGGTAGAGAATTGCCTTTGTTTCTAGGGTTTCAGTTTAAAAATGAATTGGATGAATGGATTAGGATTGAAGGAGAATTATCTTTCCAAAATTTGAATTTCACTTATCAAGAATCAGGTTCAGTGCTTAAAACAATTTCAGATTGGGATCGTTTACAGACTTTAATGAATACTGTTTATATTGCTGATTTTCAAGCGGATAAAGCAAAAGAGGAATTGAGAAGCACACAGTCATTTGCTGTTTACCCTGGGGATGGCTTATGGTATGTGGCTGGAGATTCTTTAAGAAAACCTTCGGGAAATAACCGGTATTTTGATGGATTAGAAAACAGTTTAAGAGAATTATTTAAGTCTTAAAAGCTATGGTTTCACTAATAGAAGATCAAATTGCAGAAGTATTTTGGATTCAAAAATCGTCTTTATCTCGTCTTAAAAATACGACCCATAAAGAACGTATTGACAAATTGAGATCCATTGAGAAATACATGATTTCTCATAAAAAAGAATTGTTTGATGCTTTGTATGACGATTTTAAAAAACCATCTTCTGAGGTCATTTTAGCAGAACTTTTAGGTGTAAAAAGAGAAATAGATCATATATGCGCTCATCTGAAATCCTGGATGAAGCCTCAAAAAGTAGATACTCCACTCCTATTGTTAGGTACACAAGGATACGTGCAAATGGAAGCCAAGGGGATGTGTTTGATCATTGCTCCTTGGAATTATCCCTTTAACTTGGCTATCTGTCCACTCCTATTAGCTATAGCTGCCGGCAATGCAGTCATGCTAAAACCTTCTGAATTAAGCCCAGCCACTTCTACTTTTATTAAAAAAATGATTACATCACTATTTGATCGTAGTGAAGTAGCTGTATTTGAAGGTGATGCAGCGGTTTCGACCTGTTTATTAGACCAGAAATTCGATCATATATTCTTTACAGGTAGTCCCATGATTGGCAAATTAGTCATGAAGGCTGCTGCCGAACATTTAACTTCTGTTACCTTAGAATTAGGAGGAAAATCACCAGCAATTATTGGCCCTCTGGCTGATATTGAAGCTTCAGCACAAAAAATTGCCTGGGGTAAGTTTTTGAATAATGGACAGACTTGTATTGCTCCAGATTATGTATATGTACATGAGAAGCATTATTTCGCATTTTTAGAAGCACTAGAAAAGTCGGTTAATTCGTTTTATAATCCTGATAAAAAAGGTGTTCAGCAAAGTAAAGATTATGCTAGAATTGTCAATTCCAGACATTTTAGTAGGATAATGAATTTAGTGGAGGACGCTAAACTGCATGGAGCCAATATTCTATTTGGTGGAGATACAGATGAGCAAGATTGTTTTATTGCACCTACGGTATTGACTAATTGCCACCATGATATGAAAATCATGCAGGAGGAGATTTTTGGACCGATTTTACCCATTTTAGTTTATAAAGATGAGCAAGAAATTATCGACAAATTAGCAAGAGAAGAAAAACCCTTAGCATTGTATATTTTTTCAGAAAATGAAGAGTTTACTCAGCATATTCTGAAAAATACAAGTTCGGGTGGTGTAGTTGTTAATGATTGCCTTATCCATTATGGGCATGGCGAGTTACCTTTTGGAGGTGTTAATAATTCTGGAATTGGTAAAACAGGGGGTAAATACGGATTTATTGAGTTCTCAAATCAGAAATCAGTGTTAATTCAACATAGTCGAATGATGAAGTTTTTATATCCCCCTTATCAGTTAAAAGTTCGTTGGATGCTTGATTTTATTCTCAAATGGCTTTAAAAAAAGTATTCATATTCTTGTTGTGTTTGGGCATTGCCCCAATGACTATGGCACAGTTAAATTATGCCTTATTAGATCAAAATCCAGCATCAGTTCAATGGAAACGCATTCAAGTTCCTAATCATGCCATTCAAATTATTTATCCTGAAGATGCTGATAGTTTAGCTCAATTAACAGCGTTTTACCTTGAAAAACATGTAAATCAAGTTGGAAAGACTCTACCCAGCAAACTGCATCCTTGGAAAATTGTATTACAAAACAAAGGGATATATTCTAATGGTTTTGTTAGTTTGAACGCCCCTAGGGCGGAGTTTTTCTCTATTCCCACACAAAGTCCAGCTTTAGTGGGTACCAATGAATGGCTTGAGATGTTGGTGAGTCATGAAACTCGACATATGTTTCAAAATGAGTTGGGTCGACAAGGTTTAGCCAAGGTATTTAGAAGTTTATGGGGAAGTAATGGCCAAGCCTTATATTCCAATTTAATAGTACCTAATTGGCTTTGGGAAGGAGATGCTGTGGAAACAGAAACAAAGTTAAATCCTATTGGCCGAAGTAAAATACCAGAGTTCTATTTGCCTCTTCACGCGTATTTATCGGAATTTGGTATTCCATCTTACGGAAAATTGATGGGGAAATCGTTCCGAGAGTTTGTCCCTAATCACTATGTATTTGGCCAGTATTTGAGTCAATATATTCGTCAAAAACAAGGTGAATTTGCCATAGGTCAGATTTGGCAAAACGCCTTACAGCGCCCTTATCCTTTTGCATTTTCTTCGGTGGTAAAGCAAAGAACGGGATTGAGTATAGATCAGCTGAGTCAATTGGCTTTAAAGGAATTAAGTGATTCTATTCAATTGAAACAGCAAGTTAACGTCGATAATGCGGTGCAAATTAGTCCCAAGGTTTCTAAAGGATATACTCCTTATGAATATCCTTGTTGGATTTCAGATAATACATTTGTGGCAATTAAATCGGGATTTTCAAGTATTCCTGTGCTGGTAGAAGTTAGTCAGGGGCAAGAAAAGGAGTTAACGAAGCTAGGACCAATAGCAGAAATGAATATGCTTTCTGCCTCACCCAACTGGATTGTATGGTCAGAAATCAAATTTGATGTTCGTTGGGGGCAAAAGCAAGGGACTCGTTTGGTCTTATTTAATCGTGAAACAAAGGAAAAGACATTTTGGGATGGAGATGAAAAATGGATAAACCCTTCCATCAGTCAAGATGGAAAACAAGTATTAACCCTAGTCCAAAATAATTCAGGCTCATCTCATTTGTTATTATTGGATGTAGAAACCAGACAATTGATTAAAAAAATAGCTATAGCTTCTGGAGAACAGGTACTTCATGCTCGATTGGCTGACCAGAACAGGATGGTATTTGTTGTAAAAAGACAACATCAGAAATCCATTCGAGTGATGGATTTGGTGCATTTTAATCAGTTGTATGAGATTGGATTAGGGGCTAATAATATTGGTGCACCTTACTTACAAGGAGATTATGTTTATTTCAATGAACCAGTTAATGGCATTGATCAAATTGTTCGCATTCATTTAAAAAATAAACAGCAACAAATCTTAACGCATTCGCAATTTGGAGCTTATTCTGCTCAGGCTTTTAATGATGAAAAGATCATATATCAATCCTACAGAGCCTCTGGTGATGCAATCATGCAGACAAATTTGAAGAATGAGGATTGGAAACCATTCGTTTCAGAAGCTTCACCAACGTACAATCACTTAGTGAATCCTAATTATGCTGCTCAAAAATATTCTAAATGGAATATTTTTAATGTGTATTCATGGGGACCATTAATAGCAGCTCAGGGAAATCAATTGGAAGTAAGTTTATTGTCTAAAAATATAACCAATACCTTTCAGGCTGGTTTGGGGTATCAATATGATCCCAATGAGCGTGCTGGTACTCAGTTTGCTCGCTTTTCTTACCAAGGATTATTTCCAGTATTTGATGCATCGTTTCAAAATAGTCAACGTAGTACAAGTTTATATATTGATAAAAGAGCACCATTTGATAGTTTGAGGACAGATAGTTGGACGCAAACGAAAGGAGATTTGGGTATACGTTTACCTTTTAATTTGACACATTCAGCGTATTCAGAGTTTTTAACCATTTCGTCTACCTATTCTTTTTTTCAAGTCAGTGGTTATGATTTACCATTAAGATTTAAAAGTGAGGCATTTAATGGCATGTATTCATCCATGACGCACGCACTCTCCTATTCAAAATTGTTGAATAAGGCATATTGGGATGTTCAGTCACCTTGGGGATATCAAATTGGATTGCATTGGCAAGGAACCCCATTTAGTCAAAATTTGAATTCAGAAATTTGGTCTGCTCAACTAAAAGCATTTGTTCCTGGCCTATTTAAACACCATGGTATTTCCTTAAGAGGAGCCTACCAGCAGCAATCTAATGGAAACTATACATTTGCTAGTACATTAGCCTTGCCACGTGGATACACCACCGTGTTGTATAATCGATTATATTCTTTTTCTGCAGACTATAAGTTTCCTATTGCCAATACGGATTTCAATGTAGGTAGATTATTGTATGTGAAGCGATTAAAAGGTAATTTGTTTTTTGATGCATCTCAAGGAGAAAATATACTAAAAGATGGAACTACCTCCACGACTTTCCAATCATTCGGTGTAGATTTGTCGTCTCAATTTCATTTGATGCGATTTTCTCAAACATTTGAAATCGGAGTTCGTTGTTTATATAAATCTCAAACCAAGCAAATCGAGTGGTATCCTTTGGTAATCGATATAGGTTTTTAATTTTTTCTTGGATTGGACTGCTTGGATTAAGCTTTTTTTTACTTTCCTGTGAAACAAATCAAGATTCAAAAGGCGAAAAAATACCTCCTTCTACCGCATTTTTGAAAGGTGAAGATCCACAGCGGGTGATTCAATACGTCAGCGCCATTTTAGAAGATAAACCATCTTCCTCCTTATATTATATACGTTCCAAAGCTTATTTTACTCAAAGAAAGTATCTGAAAGCCTATGAAGATATACAAAGGGCCTTACAGATAGAATCCGGTGATTTGGACTTTTTATTTCTGTCGGCACAAATCCACTACCATTTAGAAGAATATACCGACGCTTTAAAAGATGCGAAATCATTAGAAGAAGCGGGTTTTTCTGCCCCAGGTTTATGGATTTTACTTGCAGAAATATATGCCCAACAGAAGCAAATTAAAATGGCCAATTACTATTTGGCTAAAAGTCTAAAAGTAGGTTTATCACCCAAGGATAGAGCTTATGTTTATACTTTGCGTAATTTATCTGTGGGCGATACTTTAGCATGGATGAAGTCTGTACGTGATAGTAGTAACATTTATCTATCTGAAACTCCCTTAGCTCGATTGTATTTTCAACATCAAGGTGTTCGAGTTCCTTTGATGATATATCAAGCTCAGTTATTAGCTGCAAGAAAAAAGTACCCCAATGACCCACATTTACTTCGTTTTTGGGCTCGCTTTTTGGCCCAAATTCGACAAATTCCTAGAGCAGAAAAAGTATATGCCAGTGTGTTGGCTTCATTTTCTAACAATATTAGTTTATTCGCTGAGCTAGGTAACTTTTACTTTAAAAATAGAGATTATTATAAATCAATCGCTTTTTATGATAAAGTGCCTAATGACAATGCATTTAGTTCTGAAGCCATGTTTACTAAGTCGATTTGTTGGCTTTATTTAGGAGAAAGGTTAAAAAGTATAGAGCTTTTGGATTCAGCTCAAAGATTATATCCTGCAGATGCTAGGTTTAAGAGTTTAAGGTATCGATTGATGAATCGAAATATAGATTCTACTCGAGCTCAAAGGGATAGTTTGTATACGGAGACACCTGAAAATTAAAATACGCTCCTAATATTCCTGCTTAATTTGTAAATTGCATAAAATTTGTTCGAATGATAAAAATTACTTTTCCCGACGGAAATATCCGTGAGTATAATTCAGGTGTGACACCTATGGAAGTTGCCTTGTCAATTTCAGAAGGTTTAGCACGAAATGTGTTGGCTGCCAAAGTGGATGATCAAGTTGTAGATGCCTCTACTCCTATTCAAAGCGATGCGCGTGTTCAATTATTGACCTGGAATGATACGGATGGGAAAAAGACATTTTGGCATTCATCTGCCCACTTAATGGCAGAAGCTATTGAGGCTTTGTATCCAGGTACAAAGTTTGGTATTGGTCCAGCCATTGAAAATGGATTTTATTACGATATAGATTTAGGAGGAAAGGAATTTGGTAGTGATCAGTTTAAGCAGATTGAAGACAAAATGCTCGAATTGGCTCGCCAAAAGAGTGAATATTTGAGAAAGCCTGTGGCCAAAGCAGATGCTATTGCCTATTTTCAGGAAAAAGATGATGAGTATAAATTAGAACTTTTAGAAGGTTTGGAAGATGGTTCTATTACTTTCTATACACAAGGAAACTTCACTGATTTGTGTCGTGGGCCTCATATTCCTCAAACTGGATTTATTAAATCTGTCAAGTTATTAAGCGTAGCGGGTGCATACTGGCGCGGCGATGAGAAGCGTAAGCAAATGACCCGTATATATGCCATCACTTTCCCTAAGGCGAAAGAATTGGAAGAGTATTTATTCCTATTAGAAGAAGCTAAACGCCGTGACCACCGCAAATTAGGCAAGGAATTAGAGCTTTTTGCATTTTCTGAAAAGGTAGGTTTAGGTTTGCCTTTGTGGCTGCCTAAAGGAACGATTCTTCGTGAAAGATTAGAGAACTTCTTACGTAGAGCTCAGGTTCGTGCAGGTTATTCTCCAGTTGTGACTCCACACATAGGAAGTAAAGAATTGTATGTGACTTCTGGTCATTATGCCAAATACGGTAAAGATTCATTTCAACCAATCAATACTCCTGATGAAGGTGAAGAGTTCTTGTTGAAACCGATGAACTGTCCTCACCACTGTGAGATTTATAAAACTAAACCTCGTTCTTATAAAGATTTACCTTTGCGTTTAGCAGAGTTTGGTACGGTTTATCGTTATGAACAATCAGGAGAATTACATGGCTTAACGCGTGTTAGAGGCTTTACTCAAGATGATGCGCACATATTTTGTCGTCCAGACCAAGTAGAGGATGAATTCATGAAAGTGATTGATTTGGTACTTTATGTATTCAAGGCGCTTGGTTTTAATGAATTTTCGGCCCAAGTTTCATTGAGAGATAAAACAGATCGGGAGAAATATATCGGTAGAGATGAGGATTGGGAAAAGGCAGAAGCAGCTATCATTAAGTCGGCAGAAGAAAAAGGCCTACCTTATGTGGTGGAATATGGCGAAGCCGCATTCTATGGTCCCAAATTAGATTTTATGGTTCGTGATGCTTTGGGTAGAAAATGGCAATTAGGGACTATTCAAGTAGATTATCAATTACCTCAGCGTTTTGAATTAGAATATACAGGTTCAGATAACCAAAAGCATCGTCCTGTTATGATTCACCGGGCACCATTTGGCTCTTTGGAGCGTTTTGTAGCAATTTTGATTGAAAATACGGCAGGAAATTTCCCATTGTGGTTATCTCCGGATCAATTGGCAGTCTTACCTATTTCCGAGAAATACGAAGATTATGCCAATGAGATTTATTTACGTTTACAAGAGCGTGATTTAAGAGGATATGTAGATCACCGTGATGAGAAGATAGGTCGTAAAATCCGAGATGCTGAAGTTTCAAAAGTTCCCTTCATGATTATTGTCGGAGAAAAAGAACAGGCAGAAGGATTGATCAGTATTCGTAAAAAGGGTCAAGGAGATTTAGGTTCGATGACTTTGGATGCTTTTATGGCTATTGCTCAGGAAGAAATTCAACAATTGACTCAGGATAGATAAGTTTTATTGGCGATTATCAATTGCTTGAAACTCTTTTGTTTGCAAATGCGTTAAAATTGATATAGCTTTCGAATTGAATACGAGAATTAACAATAATTATTAAACGAAATTTTACTTTATGGCTTTACGCCCCAATAACAATTACCGAGGAAACAAACGAGAAGAGGAGCCTTACAGAATCAATAATTTAATTCGAGGGGTTGCAGAAGTGCGATTAGTAGGAGAAAATATTGAGCAAGGTGTTTATGAGTTTTCTAAAGCGCTAGCGATAGCTGAGTCTCAAAGTTTAGATTTGGTTGAAATCTCTCCTAATGCCGTTCCTCCTGTTTGTAAGGTCATTGATTATGCTAAATTCAAGTATGATCAAAAGAAAAAGCAAAAAGAAATCAAAGCGAATGCTACGAAAACGGTTATTAAAGAGATCCGTTTCGGTCCTAATACCGACGAGCATGATTTTAATTTTAAGTTAAAACACGCAGTTAACTTCTTAAAAGAAGGCGCTAAGGTAAAGGCTTATGTTCACTTTGTTGGACGTACTATTGTTTTCAAAGAGCGTGGCGAAATGTTATTATTGAACTTCGCTAAAGGCTTAGAAGAGTTTGGCAAACCAGATGACATGCCGAAATTAGAAGGTAAGCGTATGAGCATTATCTTCTCTCCTAAAGCTGCTAAGAAATAATTTCAATTTTTTTTAATCAAAACAGGGAATTAAGGGGTATTTTTTATACTTTTGCATTCCCAATTTTAAATTTAATTTTTACAATAATGCCAAAAATTAAAACCAACTCTGGAGCAAAGAAACGTTTCAAAGTAACTGGAACTGGTAAAATCAAGCGTAAACACGCTTTTCATAGCCATATCCTTACTAAAAAAACGACTAAGCAGAAGCGTAACTTAGTTCACGCTACTTTAGTTTCTCCATCTGATATGGACCGTGTAAACTTAATGTTAGGTCTTTAATATCAATTTAAGTTATTGTTCAACCAGAAATAAGGCCTAAAGTACTGTAAGAAGTCGCCTCAATTTCAAAAAACAAATTTCTATGCCACGTAGTGTCAACCATGTAGCTTCTAGAGCTCGCAGAAAAAAAATCTTAAAATTAGCCAAAGGCTTTTATGGTCGCGGAAAAAACGTTTGGACCGTAGCCAAAAACAAAGTTGAGAAAGGTTTGCAATATGCATACCGTGATCGCAAAGTAAAGAAAAGAGATTTCAGAGGATTGTGGATTCAGCGTATCAATGCTGCTGCTCGTCAAGAAGGAATGTCTTATTCAGCTTTCATGGGCAAATTCAACAAATCAGGAATGACTTTAAACCGTAAGGTGCTTGCTGATTTAGCGATGAACCATCCAGAAGCGTTCAAAGCAGTAGTTAATAAATTAGGTTAATCCTTATTTAAATACTTAGTAAGAAAGTCCCAAAGAAATTTGGGACTTTTTTCATGCCCTTCATGTATCTTTGTTATACATCCACCAGCTAATAAATTGAATCGTCCCATTTATTTAGATTATGCTGCCACCACTCCTGTTTCCGCAGAAGTTATGGATGCTATGATTCCTTATTTTAGTTTGCATTTTGGTAATTCAGGCTCAAATCAGCATATGTTTGGTTGGGAAGCAGCTGATGCTGTAGATCAAGCCCGAAAAAGCATTGCCTCCTATTTTTCTCTTAAACCATCCTCTATCCTATTTACTTCTGGAGCTACAGAGTCTACTAATTTAGCCATTTTGGGTTTGCTAGAGCATCAAAGCCCTGGGCACATTATTTCTTCTGTATTAGAGCATAAAGCAGTGTTAGAGCCTTTAGCTTTTTTAGCTTCTAAAGGCTGGGATATTACTTACCTTAAGCCCAATGAATTAGGTGAAATAAATATAGATCAAATAAAAGCTGCACAAAAGTCGAATACCCAATTCGTATCTATCATGTGGGTTAATAATGAAATTGGGACAATTAATGATATTTCTACTATTGCTCAATGGTGTAGTAATGAAGGAATAAGTTGTCATAGTGATGCCACACAAGCCTTGGGTAAATTGGATATATCTCAAGCTTATTTACCTGATTTATTGAGTTTTTCTGGACATAAAATTTTTGGTCCTAAAGGAATAGGAGCTTTAGTTCTTAAAGATGGAATTCGTTTGCATCCAAGACAATGGGGAGGATCCCAAGAAAGAGGCTTACGTGCCGGTACTTTGCCTGTTCCTTTGATTGTAGGACTTGCCAAAGCAGTAGAAGGTATTCCACAGCTTTTGACATATTTACCTCAAATACAAGCAATCAAGCAAGAGTTTGAAAAAGCTCTTACTGCGTCCCTTGGAGAATCAATGATATTAAATTCTGTTTCTGAAAATCAGATTCCAAATATCCTTAATTTTTCCATTCAGGGGATTGACTGGGAAAGGCTTTTTAGATCGATGCCCCAATTAGCCATTTCCAATGGTTCTGCTTGCAATTCTAAATCCACATTTCCTTCCCATGTAATTAAGGCTTTGGGAAGAGATGATGATACTGCATTGTCTACAGTACGTATATCATTGGCATATACTTATTTGAAAGAGGATCATGAATGGGTTATCAATTACCTCGTTCAAAGTTTACAAAAACTACTACCATGAAAGATTGGATTCAAATAGTTAATCGACTAGAGCAATTATTATCAGAGAATACTGAGTTAGCCTTAGCCACAGTGGTACATGTGGATGGTTCGGCATATCGAAGGCCCGGTGCCCGAATGCTGGTTACAGGAGATGGAAATTGGTGGGGTGCTATAAGTGGAGGATGTCTAGAGGGAGATATGTTGAAAAAAGCACAAATGGCTATGATGACTCAACAAATCAAACTAGTGACTTATGATACTAGAGAAGACGATCCTTTTCAATTAGGTGTAGGACTGGGTTGTCAAGGCTTAATTGATATCATTATCGACCCTATTCGTTCTCATTTGGAAGCTTTTTGTTTGGCTATGAAACAAGCTATATCTTCCTATGAACCCGGGGTTTTATGTAGTAATTGGGATGAAAAAGACTTGACTTCTTTTCAGTTTATGTATGTTCCACAGTCGGATATTCATTCCTATGATGCCGATAAAAAAGAAATTTTAGTTCAAAAAACTGCACATTATCGCTTACTAGAAGGTAAATCTTCTTTGTTGGAATACATCCCTCCCATGCCTCGTATTTGGATAATGGGGAATCAATTTGATGCAATGGCTTTAATTCAACAAGTTAATTTGTTAGCCTGGGAAATACATTGGGTGGGTAATGTTCAAAAAATGAATCCTCTTGGTAAAAAATTGGTCAATCAAGTTTATGATTGGGAAATGGATTATCAAATTCTTCCTGATGATGCTATCGTCATGATGACTCATGATTTTGATCGGGATGTATTTTTAATGAAGAAATTAAGTTCATTAGAACACTTTGCTTTTTGGGGGATTTTAGGCCCACAAAAACGTATGGATAAATTACAAGGGCATTTAAAAGATGAAGGAATCGATATATCAGTGCTTAGAAAAAAAATATCCAGCCCTATTGGCCTTGATGTGGGAGCAGAAGGTCCAGAAGAAATAGCTATTTCAATTATTTCCGAAATAATTGCGCAAAAAAATAAACGAGATGGTCAGCCTCTAAAATTCAGGGAGAAGCCTATTCATGTATAATAAGACTGTTTAAAGGTGTATTTCTAACTCCTTTTAAAAACAAAAAACTCCCAGCGTATCTGCTGGGAGTTTAAATAAACCTCTAAACCTATTTAACTATTTTACTTCCTCGAAAGCTACATCTTCTGCTTCACTAGCACCATTGGCAGTGGCATCAGCTGTATTTTCTGTCGCACCTGCAGTTTCACCAGCAGCGTACATTTCTTGGGAAGCGGCAGTCCAAGCTGTATTAAGTTTTTCCAAGCCTGCATCAATAGCGGCTACATCTTGGGAAGCATGAGCTGTTTTTAATTCAGCTAAAGCACCTTCAATGGCTGATTTGTTTCCTTCGGAAAGCTTCTCTCCATATTCTTTCAATTGCTTTTCAGATTGGAAAATTAAAGCATCAGCTTGGTTGATTTTCTCAACACGCTCTTTCTCAATTTTATCGTTCGCTTCGTTGGCCTTTGCCTCGTTGCGCATTTTTTCTATTTCAGCATCTGTTAAACCGCTGGAAGCTTCGATACGGATTTTTTGTTCCTTACCTGTTCCTTTGTCTTTAGCAGATACATGTAAGATACCATTGGCATCAATGTCAAAAGTAACTTCAATTTGAGGTATTCCACGTTGTGCTGGTGGCAAACCATCTAAATGGAAGCGTCCTAATGAACGGTTATCCTTCGCCATAGGTCTCTCTCCTTGCAATACATTTAACTCAACAGAAGGTTGGTTATCAGCTGCTGTTGAGAATACCTCTGACTTCTTAGTTGGGATGGTTGTATTCGCTTCAATTAACTTAGTGAACACGCCACCCATCGTTTCAATACCTAAAGATAATGGAGTCACGTCAAGTAACAAAACATCTTTTACTTCTCCTGTTAAAACTCCACCTTGAATAGCAGCTCCTAAAGCCACTACTTCGTCTGGATTCACTCCTTTAGAAGGTTTCTTTTCGAAGAATTTTTCTACTTCTTCTTGAATTCTAGGAATACGAGTAGAACCACCTACTAAAATAACCTCATCAATATCAGAATTCGAGTATCCTGCATTTTTCATGGCTCTTTTGCATGGCTCCAAAGTACGTTGAATCAAACTATCAGCTAGTTGCTCAAATTTAGCGCGTGTTAAATTGCGAACTAAGTGCTTTGGAATACCATTTACCGGCATAATATAAGGCAAATTGATTTCAGTTGAAGCACCAGAGCTTAATTCAATTTTAGCTTTTTCAGCAGCTTCTTTTAAACGCTGAAGAGCCATTGGATCCTTACGCAAGTCGATATTTTCATCTGAAATAAATTCTTGAGCCAACCAATCAATGATTACTTGGTCAAAATCATCTCCACCTAAGTGAGTATCACCATCAGTAGATTTTACTTCAAATACTCCATCACCTAATTCTAAGATAGATACGTCAAATGTTCCACCACCTAAGTCGAACACAGCAATTTTCATATCTTTACCTTGCTTGTCAACACCATAAGCTAAAGCAGCAGCTGTTGGCTCATTGATGATACGTTTCACTTCTAAACCTGCAATTTGACCTGCTTCTTTAGTAGCTTGACGTTCAGCATCATTAAAGTAAGCTGGTACTGTTATAACAGCTTCGGTTACAGTTTGTCCCAAATAATCTTCTGCAGTTTGCTTCATCTTGGTTAAGATTTGTGCAGAAATTTCTTGTGGAGTATATAAACGATCACCTATGCGAACACGAGGAGTATCATTATTACCTTTTTCAACTTGATATGAAATAGTTTTTAATTCAGAACTAACATCACTATATTTTTTACCCATAAATCTTTTAACAGATGATATGGTATTTTGAGGGTTGGTAATCGCTTGTCTTTTGGCAGGATCTCCTACTTTACGCTCACCATTCTCTAAAAACGCTACAATTGAGGGAGTTGTCCTTCTTCCTTCTGAGTTAGCAATAACAACTGCCTCATTTCCTTCCATTACGGCCACACATGAGTTGGTGGTACCTAGGTCAATTCCAATAATTTTTCCCATGATTATTATTTTATTTTTTCCTCCCATGTAACAAGGAATATGCCATGAGAGTCGTTTTAATTAAATGCTGACATATTGTCACATACTGTCCCCGGAATAATAAAATTCAATAAATTTCGTCAGTAAATAGGCATATATGTTATCTTTGTGAATAAGAAAATATGTTCAATTATGTCTGAATTTAATGACTTTACGTGGGTAGAAGGTTCAGAGCCTCATCGTCAACGTACAAGAGAAATCATCAAGAAACACCCCGAAGTAAAAAAACTTATTGGAAAAAATCCGAATACCATTTGGTGGATTTTAGCTTGTGTAGGATTACAAATTACCCTAGCTTATTTTTTAAAGGATTCACCCTGGTGGCTAATTGTCGCTGTAGCTTGGTTTGTGGGAGCCTTCCCTACTCACACATTATTTGTTTGTATCCATGAGACTGCCCACAATTTAGTATTTAAAAAGAATTCATGGAATGTGTTTGCTGGGATTATAGCTAACTTCCCCTCCTTATTCCCTACTGCCATTTCTTTTAAAAACTACCACTTAAAGCATCATGCTTTTCAAGGAGTACATGAATTGGATGCAGATTTGCCTGATTATTGGGAAGCAAAATTGATCAACAACTATTTCATAGGTAAAGCAATCTGGCTGCTACTTTTTCCTTTCTTTCAAGCTATCCGTACTATTCGCTGTATCGAATTAGCCGTTTTTGATCGTTGGGTAATTATGAATATCATAGCTCAATTCGCTTTTGATGCATTGATTGTGTATTTATGGGGCTGGCCAGCATTGGCTTACATGGGTTTAAGTTTCATGTTTTCAGTAGGTCTACATCCACTTGGTGCCCGTTGGATTCAAGAGCATTATTTAGTTTTAGATAAAAATCAGGAAACGTATAGTTACTATGGTGGATTGAATGGAATCAACATGAACGTGGGTTACCACAATGAGCACCACGATATGCCTTCTATTCCATGGAATAATCTTCCCAAGTTAAAAGCTGCAGCTCCTGAATACTATGACAATTTGAAATACCATACATCTTTTGTCAAATTGTTCTTTACTTTCCTGTTCTCTCAAGAAGTGGGATTATATTCAAGAATTGCTCGTAAAGAGCGTGGTGGGGTTGTTTTAACGGATGTTTCTACACCTGATATCGATTTAGCTAAAGATTAATTAATCTTTTAATAGCAGTAAAAAGGCCTCATTTAGAGGCCTTTTTTTATAGATTGACAGTTGAATTAGCTACAATTTCATACTTCTTATCATGTATGACAATTTCAGTATCATGATTGGCTAAATTTTGCACTTTCACTCCTTCTCGATTCACTTCTATTTCTAAATGATCTTGCCTGAAGTTGATTTTAAAACGATAGCTCTTCCATTGTTTTGGTAAAAATGGAGCTAAGTGCAATAGGTTGTTTTGAACACTTTGACCAGCAAAACCTTTGATGATGGACATCCAGGTTCCAGCCATACTGGTAATATGACAGCCATCTTCCGTGTCATTATTATAATCATCTAAATCCAAGCGTGCAGCACGAGTATAAAATTCATAGGATTTATCTTCTTTACCCAGTTTCGCCGCCAAAATACTATGTACACATGGGCTCAAGGATGATTCATGTACAGTTAGAGGCTCATAAAAATTGTAATTTCTTTCAATTTCCTCCAAAGTGAAATCCGATTCAAAAAAGTACATACCTTGTAAAACATCTGCCTGTTTAATATAACAAGATCGTAAAATTCGATCCCAAGACCAATGCTGATTGATGGGGCGCTGATGAGCAGGTATATGATTTACAGAAGCTATTATTTTATCTAAAAAGCCGTCTTGCTGAAGATAAACTCCTCTTTTCTCATCCCTAGGAAAGTACATATGTTGAACAATATGTTCAAATTCAGTTAATTCCGTAACAGAAAATTGACCTTTTTCAAATTTCAGATTGGCCTCCTTGGGATATAATTGGCTAATTTCTTGATAAACCTCTTGCACATACTTTAAGCACCATACTGCCAAATAATTGGTATACCAGTTATTATTGACATTGTTTTCATATTCATTTGGTCCAGTGACACCCAGCATGACATATTTTTGCAGATTTTCTGACCAATTGACACGTTGTTTCCAGAATCTAGCAATCGCAATTAAAACATCCCAACCAAAATCAAGCAAATGTTGCTTATCATCTGTGTATTGCACATAATCCTTAATGGCATAAGCGATAGCCCCATTTCGATGAATTTCTTCGAATGTGATTTCCCATTCATTGTGACATTCTTCTCCATTCATAGTGACCATAGGGTAAAGCGCTGCACCTTGATTAAAACCAAGTTTTTGGGCATTTTCAATGGCCTTGTCCAATTGTTTCCAACGGTAGATCAAGAGATTTTTGGCAACTTGTGATGGCGCTGTTGATAGGTAAAAAGGAATGCAATATGCTTCAGTATCCCAATAGGTGGAACCGCCATACTTTTCTCCTGTAAATCCCTTTGGACCAATATTTAAGCGATCATCTTTACCTGTATAGGTTTGATTGAGTTGAAAAATATTGAATCGAATACCTTGCTGTGCGGCTACATCACCCTCTATAACAATGTCATTACTATCCCATTTCTTTGCCCAAGCCAGTGCGTGTTCTTTCAACATTTGATCAAATCCTTTGGAAGTAATCTTGGTGAGGTATTGCGATAATTTTATTTCAAATTCGGAAGTAGAGTAATTTTCTGAACTTAAATTAACAGCATATTTTAGTATGGTAGTAGTCTCATTTTCAAGCACTTTTACATGGTAAGTTAAAGCACTGTATTTTTCTTTTGTCTCGAATTCGGCTAAATGATCTACTTTTTTTCCAGCTTGATATATTTGAACTTCCTGTCCAGTAATAACTTCAAAGTGGGTCTTTTTTGTTTTAGACCAAACAAAAGATTGATTTTCGGAGGCGTTTACTTTGACTTGGTCCCAAAATTTTTCATTATAATTCGAATCTTTGTTTTGAATATCACCATCAATAAATGCTTTGATTTGAATTAGTCCTGAGAAATTGATGGGTGTAATCGAATAAGAAATAGCACCAGATTCGTCGTCTGCCATACTATTAAAACGAAGGGATTCTATTTTTAATCGCATGCCATTAGCCAAGGAAATATCACATTTTCGATGTAGAAAACCCTCTTTCATATTTAATTCACGATAAAAATCATGCATGGTAGCTTGATGTAAATCGACCTTCACTCCTTCTATTTCAATGTCAATTCCAATCCAATTGGCGGCGTTTAATACTTTAGCGAAATATTCTGGATATCCGTTTTTCCACCAACCTACACGTGTTTTATCTGGATAGTACACTCCTGCTACATAATTTCCTTGAAGTGTTTTTCCTGTATAAGTTTCTTCGAAATTGGCTCTTTGACCCATTCGTCCGTTTCCTAATGAAAAAATTGATTCCGTAATTTCATTGAACTCGGGATGAAATTTATCTTCGATCACTTTCCACTCATCGTGCTTTAAATATTGCTTCATATTTGTCTAATTAGGGTCGAAAAAAGTAAATTATAAAGTCAAAAAATCGGATACTTGTATTTCGGTAAAGGAAGAAATAATTTTATCAGCTCCACTTAAAACCAAAGGCGAACCAATTCCAATGACTTTCATTCCACCTGTTTTGGCCGCATCTATGCCTGCTTGGGCATCTTCAAAAACAATGCATTCTTCTGCGGTGCAGCTAAGTGCTTCTGCACCTTTTTGGAAAACTTCTGGATCGGGTTTGCTTTTAGTGACTTTATTCCCATCAATTATGGCGTGGAACCAGGTAATTAAGCCCGTTTTTTCTAAAATGATTTGAGCATTTTTACTGGCAGAACCTAAGGCAATCAAATACCCTTGTTCTTTTAATTGCTGTAAAAAAGGAATGACTCCTGGCAAAATTTCGCTGGAATTCATATTCGAAATAAGCGCTAAATAATTCTCATTTTTTTCTTTGAGCCATCGATCTTTTTGCTCTTGGGTAGCCTGATAATTTGCCCACTGCAAGATTTTTTCCAATGATTCAACTCGAGAAATACCTTTTAGTTCTTCATTCTGCTCATGACTTAATTCAAAATCAAATTGTTTTCCTAAGGTTTTCCAAGCTTGAAAATGGTAAATTGCTGTATCTACAAGAACGCCATCAAGGTCAAAAAGACAGGCTTTATACTTCATTTTATAATTTTAAGGGTTATGCTATATTTCAAAAATACGAGATTTTCAGCTGGGTAAAAAGCTAAATTTGGCTTATTTGAGCCTTTTATCTTGTATTTGAGGAATTATTTAATTTTATTTAAAAAGAATTAAACTGGTCTAAGACCCATATTTTTACAATTGCATGACCCTGAAATAAATGAAAGATAATAACTCCCATAAGTTTATTGTATATCAAATGATGTTCCATTTATGGGGTAATACAAATACAGATTTAGTCTTTAATGGTTCATGCCAAAGAAATGGAGTAACCAAGTTTAAAGATGTTTCATCGAAAGCTTTACAGGCATTAGCAAAAAAAGGATTTACTCATATTTATGCTACTGGTATTATTGAACATGCGACCATGGAAGATTTTTCTGCTTATGGTTCGCCTTTGGATCACCCTTCTATCGTTAAAGGGCGTGCAGGTTCTCCTTTTGCGATCAAAGATTATTATGATGTCAATCCCTTTTTAGCCACAGACCCAGCCAAAAGATTGGAAGAGTTTGATGAAATGCTGCTTAGAATTCATGCTTGTGGTTTGCAGTTAATTTTAGATTTTGTCCCGAATCATTTAGCTCGACAATATTATTCAGATAAAAAGCCCATTGGTGTAATTGATTTTGGTGCGAATGACCAGACAGATAAATCATTTGACCCCAATAATAACTTTTATTACTTACCTGGTACTCAATTTTCTGTTCCAGAAGGACTTGATATACCTGTTCCATTTTCTATTCCCTACATTGAAATTCCAGCCAAAGTGAGCGGGAATAATGTTTTTTCTGCTCAGCCGTCCAAAGATGATTGGTTCGAAACAGTGAAGTTAAATTATGGCATTGATTTTCAACATGGAGAAACGACATATTTTGATCCTATACCAGATACTTGGTTAAAACTGTTAGATGTTCTGACTTATTGGACGAACAAAGGGGTGGATTCTTTTCGCTGCGATATGGCTGAAATGGTTCCTGTAGCATTTTGGGCATATGTCATTCCTAAGATTAAAGCTATTAATCCTAAAATAACTTTCATTGCCGAAATTTATCAACCTCACCGTTACCATGAGTATATTTTCCGAGGTGGATTTGATTATTTATATGATAAAGTGGGGCTATACGATGCTTTAAGAAGGTTAATGGAAGAGAGACCAGAGGCTACAGTAGAGGATATTACGCGAGTTTGGCAAAATGAATCTGGTGATTTTGCGGAGCATATGTTACGCTTTTTGGAAAATCACGATGAAACCAGAATAAATAGTCCTGGTTTCGCCCAATATAACCTATGGTCAACTATTCCAGCCATGGTCATTACAGCTTGTCTGCATCATGGGCCATTGATGACCTATATGGGGCAGGAATTTGGTGAACAAGCTAATGAGGTAGAAGGATTTAATATGGCGCAAGACCGAACTACGATGTTTGATTTTTGGAGAGTAGAGACGCATCAAAGGTGGATGAATCAAGGGAGCTTTGATGAGGCACTATTAACTACAGAGGAGCAACAATTGGATGAATTTTACGTGGATTTATTCCAATTTGTGCATTCTCATCCCGCAATTCAAAAAGGGCAATTTTTTGATTTGCAATATGCTCAAAATGAGGCCTATCCTAAACGAAAAGTTTATTCATTTTTGCGATATACTGCTAAAGAGAAATTGTTAATCGTATGTAATTTTGATTCTCAATATTCCTATTCAGTGGATATTCATTTACCTACATTAGCTAAAGATATGATGAAGGTGTCTAAGGTAAAATTAAAATTGGATAAAGCATTTATTCCTCCTGCTTTAAAAGAACATAAGCAAGCCATCAATGAGGCTATTTTGCCTCCTAATAGTGCTTATATATTTAAGCTTTCATGATTTTCTTGATGCATACCTATATGCGATATTTACTATTTCTGTATTGTCTTGTTTTTAGTCTGGAAGGAAAGGCGCAAGAGAAATGGATTCCATTGGATTTGCAAAGCAGAATAGTTTTAGCAGAAAAAAATAGAAATCATGTGATTTTGGCAGAGTATTTCTTAGGAAAACCCTATGTGGCGAATGCCCTTTCGTCTGAAAATCCTGAGAAATTATATGTTTCCTTAGAGGATTTTGATTGTGTTACATTCATTGAAAATGTTATGTCATTATATCAATCCAAAGGTCAGGATTCTCTTTATAAGAAAAACTTAATTCATTGGAGATATTCCCAAGCAAAGGATATTCGATTTGAAACAAGAAATCATTATTTCTCATCCGCGATGCAACAATTAATAAAAGATGCATGGATTAGTCCTGTTCACAGTCCTGAGGAAATACAAATCAATAAGAGCTTTACTTTTTTATCTCAATTTTATCTGAAAAAGAATAAGAACATTTCTATTCCTGCTTTAGAACAAGTTGAGAATCAATTGAGATTTAGCCCTTTTACCTATGTCCCCACAGCTCAAGTAAGTAAACTACTCCCAAGTTTAAAAGAAGGTGATATCGTTACTTTTGTTTCCAAAAGAAATGATTTGGATGTACAACATACAGGCTTTCTGACTTTTAGAAAATCAAATTGGTATTTACTCCATGCTTCTCAAGAAGTACGAAGGGTCTGCGTGTCGGATAAGAATTTATTGGAATACTTAAAATCGCATCCCTCCTTTCTTGGCATTCAGGTTTTTAGACCTAATTTTAGTAAATGAAAATATACGACTTTGATCGAGTAATTGATCGTAAAAATACTTCTAGTTATAAGTGGGATAATCCCTTGTATCAAGGTAAACCCATGCTACCTATGCCTGTGGCAGATATGGAATTTGCTGTGGCTGATGAAATATTGGAAGCATTAGATAACACAACTCAACATGGTGTTTTAGGTTATTCTATAGTCCCAGATTCATTGAAATTATTGGCTCAAAAAAAAATACAAGAGGATTATCAATGGGAAACCGAGCTAGAGTGGCAAGTATGGCTACCTGGAATTGTGCCTGGCATAACCTTAGCTTGTGATTTATTTGCCAATGAAACAAGAGGAGTAGCAACAACTATACCTGTATACCACCCTTTTCATCTAATTCCAACATGGTTAGGTAGACCTTTAATTACCTTTCCTATGGTAGAAAAAGAAGGCCGATGGACATATGATTTTATAGCATTTGAGGAAGCTTTAAAAAAACAACCAGCTGTTTTTTTGTTTTGTAATCCACATAATCCTGGGGGTACCGTATTTAATCAAGCCGAAATTGATCTAATAATAAGTCTATGTAAGCAATATGATTGTATGATTATTTCTGATGAAATACATGCTGATTTACGCATACATCCCCAATCGAAACATATTTGTATTGGCCAATTCATCGAAGAAATACCCTCAATTAGTTTCTTTGCTACGTCAAAAGCCTTTAATACTGCTGGCTTAGGAGGTTGTGTAGCTATTATTCCTCACAAATCTACTCGAGAAGCTTTTGTAAAGAAAACCTTTGGGTATATGCCCATGCTGAGTCGGCATAGTATTGATGTAATGTCGGCAACTTACCAACACGGTTCGAATTGGTTATCTCAATTAATCCCCTATTTGAAACAGAATCATGATTTTCTCATGGATTTTGTCAAGCAACAAGCAGGTTTGGATATGATTCCATTAGAAGCAACTTATTTGGCTTGGATTTCATATGATCAAAGTTGGGGAGATTTACCCGAGCGACTGTTGGAACATGGACTACATGTATTGCGTGGAGAACAGTTTAAGGGAAAAAACTTCATACGTTTGAATTTTGCTTGCCCTCATTCTCAGTTAGAGGAAGCCTGTCAGATTATTGCCAGTTTGTCACACTAACATGGTAAAGATTATTCGCTTTTTTTCATTGTTGTTATTGGTTTGTCTACTCGTAGGGTTGATATATTATGTACAACAGAAAGAAGAAACAGAAGAGCAGTCGACTATTAGATTGGAGGAAATGGATTTGGTGCAACGATACCAAGATTCCTTGAATAATCCCCCTAAACTCATTGAGCAAAGTAATTCGTCAGAATTCTACACTAAATTTGAGGACATTGAAGCAAAAATTGAGACGGAAACCAATAAAATTGTTTTCAAAGTTTCAAAGAGCAATCAGCCAATCTTTCAAAAGGAATTTTTACATGTCAACTGTAAACAAATTATATCTTCTGATTTGAATGGTGATATGCAACCTGAGTTTTGGATTTTGGTGACAAAGGGTAAAAGTAGCCTTATTTATGCTTTTGAATATCAAAAGGGAAATTTGAAAGTGGTTCAATTTCCTGTACTTAAAGGTCGACAAAACTTTGGGTACGCAGGAAATGATAGTTTACATGTAGATAAATCTTATATTGTGAGGTCATTTGAATTTAAAAATGATCCCTATTCAGACCTCCCTGAAGGAATGAGGGCATGTTATTATAGCTTTGGTACAGACCGAAGCTTTGTATTAAACAAAACGTTAGACTTAGAACATATTCAACAATGAGTGAGCAAAAATTACGATCGCAACAATGGTTTGGCAAAACAGGTAAAGATGGATTTATTTACCGGGCTTGGATGAAAAATCAGGGTATTCCTGATGATTATTTTCAAGGTAAACCAGTTATTGGTATTTGCAATACGTGGTCAGAATTAACCCCTTGTAATGCTCATTTTAGAGAATTGGCAGAATTTGTCAAAAAGGGGGTCATAGAAGCAGGAGGATTTCCTGTTGAATTTCCAGTTATGTCTTTGGGTGAAACACTGATTAAACCCACAGCCATGTTATACCGTAATTTGGCAAGTATGGATGTCGAAGAATCCATTCGTGCAAATCCGATTGACGGTGTAGTTTTGATGTGCGGTTGCGATAAAACAACACCTTCCCTAGTGATGGGTGCATGCAGTGTGGATTTGCCTAGTTTAGTTATTTCAGGTGGACCCATGATGAAAGGGAAGTTCAAAGGAAAGGAAATTGGGACATCGGATGTGTGGCGTTTTGCAGAAGCTTATAAATTAGGTGAATTATCTCAAGCTGAATTTATTGAGGCCGAAGCGTGTATGGCGCGTACGCCAGGTCACTGTGCTGTGATGGGTACAGCCTCTACCATGGCAACGATGGTTGAAGCATTGGGATTAAGTTTACCTCAAAATGCAGCTATTCCTGCTGCTGATGTGCGAAGAAAGGTGTTGGCTCAGCATTCAGGAAGAAGAATTGTGGAAATGGTAAAAGAAGATTTGAAGCTTTCCAAAGTATTGACTCGTGAAGCATTTGAAAATGCCATTCGAGTGAATGCTGCTACTGGAGGTTCTACCAATTTCGTGATTCACTTATTAGCTATTGCTGGTCGAATTGGTGTAGAATTGGATTTAAATGATTTTGATAAATTTTCGAAACAAATTCCTTTATTAGCTAACATTCAACCATCAGGTGTCCATTTCATGGAAGATTTATATTATGCCGGAGGTTTACCTGCATTGATGAATCAAATGAAGGAATTCTTGCATACTGGAATTATTACCGTAAATGGTAAAACAGTGGGAGAAAACATTGCGAATACTCCAATTTATGATTCCAACATCATTTCTACCATGGAGAATCCTTTTAAACCGGATTCTGGGATTGCGGTTGTGAAAGGTAACTTGGCTCCTAATGGAGCTGTGGTTAAACCTAGTGCAGCATCTCCTGAGTTATTTAAACATCGTGGTAAAGCAGTAGTATTTGAAAATATTGAAGATTATCATGCTCGAATTGATCATCCAGATTTAGATATCGATGAAAACTCTGTGATGGTATTGAAAAATGTGGGGCCAAAGGGTTATCCGGGTATGGCTGAGGTAGGCAATATGGGTATACCCAAAAAACTCCTAGAAAAAGGTGTAAAAGATATGGTTCGTATATCTGATGGACGGATGAGTGGAACTGGTTTTGGAACGGTAGTATTGCACGTATCTCCGGAATCAGCTGCTGGTGGGCCATTGAATTGGGTTCAGAATGGCGATTATATAGCCTTGGATTTAGATAATAGATCCATCAACTGGGAAGTTTCAGAGGAAGAATTAGAAGCACGTAAGTTAGCACAACCTTTCCAAGCACAAGCACATATAAGGGGTTATGTAGGTTTATTTATTGACCGCGTTTCCCAAGCCCATGAAGGAGCTGATTTTGATTTCCTTAAGGGAGGATCAGGTTCTATCGTTACAAGAGATTCTCATTAATTTCAAATAAAGAGGCCTTATTGATTCAACGAGGCCTCTTTTTTATACGTAATTATGTTAAAGTATATTGTTACTGGTGCTGCACAAGGTATTGGCTTTGAGATAGTTAAGTCTATCTTATTGCAGGGCAATTATGTTATCTGGAATGATATCAATCAGGAACAAATTGATCAAGCAAAAGCACAATTACACCATCTTGGTTTATACCAGTTTTCATGTATCTGTGCTGATGCAAGCTCTGATGAATTCCTAGATTCTCTTTCTATTTTGATTGATGAAACGCCCGGTACACTAGCTGGATGTGTTTGCAATGCAGGCATTACTACTTTCGGAGATTTTTGGTCATATACCAAAGAATCTTTAGATCACATTTTGAAGATAAACATCAAAGGAACGTTCTTTTTGGCTCAATTAGTAGCTCAAAAGCTTAGAGATGCAGGAAATGGAGGAAGTATTTTATTGATGTCCTCAGTTACGGGTCATCAAGCTCATCCTGATTTAGCTGCATATGGAATGACAAAGGCTGCTTTAAATCAATTGGCTAAGAATTTAGTAATCGACCTCTCTCCTTTTCAAATTCGCATCAATACGATTAGCCCTGGGGCAACTTTAACTGAAAGAACACTTTCTGATCAAGATTATATCAAAGAGTGGTCAGCCATTACACCTTTGGGCTATCCAGCCACAGTGGAAGACATCGCGAATGCGGCTTTATTTTTCCTCTCACCTCTTTCTAAACACATCACTGGCCAGTTTTTGGTCATAGATGGTGGTTGGACTTCGGTAGGGATACCCCCTAAGTAAATGGTGAATGGTAAATTGTGAATTGTTATTGGTGGTGAATTGTAAAAAGGAAATTCCAATAAATACGTCATTTACAATTTACCATTCACCACTTACAATTTATTTCCAGCTTTTCTCTAAAAAACCAATCCAGTTTTTATGACATATCTTTTCAATGTCATTGGCTGAATAGCCTCTCTTACTCAGTAAATCTGGTATTTTTTGCAAATCTGCAATGGATTGTATGTCATAAGGGCATTGTTCTGTTCCAAATCCACCATCTAAATCAGTGCCTAAACCTACATGGTTGGTATTACCGGCAATTTGACAAATATGATCTAAGTGATCAATCATGGTATTCAAACTTACTTGCATATTTTGAGGTGTAGAAACTCCTCTTACCCAATTAGGGACCATCATCCAGGCATCCAATGGCATTCCTATTACTGCGCCCCGACGAATCAATTCTTTGAATTGTTCATCCGTAAATTGGCGATTATGATCTACTAAAGCCCGACAATTATGGTGGCTTGCCCAAACAGGGCCATCATAATGCTCCATCGCTTCCCAAAAGCTTTCATCACATAAATGGGTGGCATCTAGAATAATGCCTAACTGCTTCATTCTAGTTAAAAGAGCTCTTCCGTTTTCGCCCAATCCACCTGTCGCATTGGTACCTTGTGCATATCTACCAGGACCATAATGTGCTGGTCCTAAAGCTCTTAAACCATAGTTGTAAGCTATATCTAAATGATCTACCGTAATAATGGAATCTGCTCCTTCTAAACTTAAAATATAGCCAATCTTCTTTTTGGGTTCTTGGCTATTATTCCAATAGGTTAAATGAGCTTGCAATTCTGACCAGTTTCTGATAGGACTTAATTCTCCCAAGGTTTCAAGTGCCTTGTAATAAGCTAATTGTCCTTGAGTTTGCGCCCAAGCTTGTTCAGGTGAATGCCATCCGGGTATAGTAGAGTTTTTTTCTACATATCGAGCTATTTGGGTGGCAACTACAATTCCTATATTCCCTTTTCTTAATTCATCTAATGAGATGACAGCATTCCCACGATCGGGTTTGTCGGTCATACCATATTCTCTCTCATTGATGTCTTGTAAGGAAGATCTTAAATCCCGATTCCATTCCAAGGCATTCATACTCAGGTCCAAATGCGCGTCAAATAGTAGCATCTTATATGTTGATTTTTCTGTTTCTGGCTTTTACTTCCCAAATTCCAGCAAGCTGGTTATTTTCTATTACTTGCAAGTTAGCATGTAAGGCAACGGTTGGACAAACATGATAAGGAATCATGTAAAATTCTTGACCTATTTCAAAAACATCAGAGTCTGGCACTTCGACGATACCATGTTCTTCACTTTGGCTTACTAATATAAATTCTGGACGGTCGATGAATCGAACTCGGTTTTCAATGGTGTTTTCTGCTGCAACCGATTTATGACCCAAATCCAAGCATATCGTTGTTTTACTAGGTTTTGAAATGATTCGACTTATAATATAAAGTGCTGGTTCTAAGCTATTTTCTGGATAAAGAGCAGCATATCCAGCATCGAAAAAGACAAAAGTACCAGGGCTACACACATAGGCAGGGTTTTTATGATGAACTAAAAAACTAGGTGTTCCCCCAACACATAATTCTAAGTCTGGAAATTCAGATGAAATAGCCTGAACTAATGCCTCAAATTCGACAAAATCGGTTTGGACATGTAATTTTCTATCTTCTAAATTCAAGTCCCGAATATGACCATCATAGGCATGCAATCCTTTTAAATTTATTGCAGGTAAACTCTTTATCTGTTGAATCAAAGTAGCCGCATCTGCTGGACGGATACCCGTTCGATTCATCCCTACATTGATATCAATAAATACATCAATGTTTATACCATGACTTTGAAAGATAGAAGAAATAGCCTCTGCCGCATGAAAATCATCAATTAAGCAGGCAAAACGGCTTTTGGGATAGGTTTTTACCAATTCAACCAAACGATAAATGTAAGGTCCAGTTGCCTGCATACTCAACAAAATTGAAGGAGCATGCGATAAAGCGAGTAGTTCGGCTTCAGCAATTGTAGCACATTTGAATTTAGTTATTCCCGCAGTTAAGAGTAAATCATTTACCTCTTTTGTTTTATGCGTCTTGATGTGAGGTCTTAATCGATTAGCATCTCCACCAACTAAACTCAACACATAAGCAATATTTTCTTTTACCTTTTCAGGAAAGACCAATAAACCCGGACTTTGAATATTTGTACAATCAATGCTCATATTATATTAATGCACGATCTAAATGAGTATATCCGCCGTCTACGTGAATTAATTGACCAGTCGTATGGCTTGATTTTTTTGACATCAAGAAAGTAACCATGTCTCCTAATTCCTCAGGCGTAGTCATTCGTTTACCCAAAGGTATTTTTTCCGTAATCGAAGCTAATGTTTCTTCAGGATTAGGAAGGGTCTTTAGCCATCTGTCGTACAATGGAGTATAACATTCTGCTACAATTACCGCATTTACACGAACTCCTTCTTTCAATAATTCCACAGCCCATTCGCGGGTTAATGCATTTCTTCCACCGTTGGCAGCTGCATAGGCAGAAGTTCCACCTTGACCGGTTTCAGCTACTTTGGAACCAATATTAACAATTGCTCCTTTCGATTGAATTAAATGCGGTAAGCAAGCCTTTGCCATTAGGTAATAATGAATCAAATTGGAATGTAGCGACTGCATAAATTTTTCATAGCTTCCAGAAGCTAGACCTACCCCATCGTTTATTCCAGCATTGTTGACTAATCCATCGATTCGACCAAAAAACTGATATACTTCATTGACTACACGTTCACATTCTTCTGGGCGACTTAGTTCCGCTACAAAAGAAAATGCTTGTCCACCTGTAGCTTGAATCTTGGCTATTGCCTTTTCATTATCTTCCTTATTTCTCCCCACGATAGCCACCATAGCTGATTCTAAAGCTAATGATTGACTGATTCCTTCTCCAATTCCTTTGGCACCACCCGTTACGATGATGACCTTTTCTTTAAGTCCTAGGTTCATTATAGTTCTACTTGATAAAAAGCTAAACAATTATTCAATTTAATATCTGCTTGTTCGGATGCAGACAAGCTGGCAATACTTTCATGAAATACTTCCAGCCATTTCTCTAAGGTTGATGCGACTAAAACAACGGGGTAATCGGAACCAAATAATAATCTTTTGGGACCAAATACCTCTAAAGCTACATCAATTGTTTCTTTAATTTCGTCTTTTGTCCAATTAGCCCAATCAGCTTCTGTAACCAATCCTGATATTTTAGCCAATACATGGTCAAGAGATTGATATCCTTGAATATCTTTCTTCCAATTGGTCAAATCTTTTGATTTATATGGAGGCTTGGCCAAATGATCTAAAATCAATTTTTGATCAGGTAACTTTTTAGCAAAGGCAACACTTTCTTTTAATTGATGGGGATAAATTAAAATATCGTAGGTGTAATCAAATGCAGCTAATTGTTTAACCCCTTGAATGAAATTTGGTCTTTGAAAGAACAAAGGGTCTTTTTCTCCTTGAACAACATGTCGAAAACCTACGCATTTTTCAAATTGAGAAAAATATTCTAATCTACTCTCCAGATGATCATTTTGTAAATCTGTCCAGCCAACAACTCCTTTTATAAAGTCATTTTGTTCAGCCAATGCTAATAAAAATAGTGTTTCCTCTTCAGATGAATCTGCTTGTACAGCTATGCAACCTTGTATTCCATTGCTTTCAAATACAACCTGACTTTCATTGGGATAAAAATCCGTTTGAATTCGGGACATATCATCTGTAATCCAAGTGTCTCGTTCAGGCTGATAGTTCCAAAAATGTTGATGTGCATCAATCATACTAAGCTGAATAGGCAATTGCCTTTTGTTTTTGCTCACCTAAACCATCCATGCCTAATGTCATGACATCACCCGGCTTTAAAAAAACGGGAGGATTTAAACCAAGGCCAACACCGTGAGGTGTTCCTGTGGAAATAACATCTCCTGGCAATAAAGTCATGAATTGCGAGATGTAAGAAACAATTTGTGGTACATTAAAAATCAATTGTTTCGTATTACTTGTTTGAAAACGCTTTCCATTGATATCCAACCACATATTTAGGTTATGAACATCTTGTATTTCGTCTTTGGTGGCTAAAAAGGGTCCCAATGGAGCAAAAGTATCGCATCCTTTTCCTTTTGACCAGTTACCTCCTCTTTCTAATTGGAACTCTCTTTCAGAAATATCATTGTGTAAACAATATCCAGCTACATAATCGTATGCATTGTCCTCATTAACATATGAGGCTTTTTTACCAATTACAATGGCAAATTCAACTTCCCAGTCCGTCTTAACGGAGTTCTTGGGAATAATAACATCATCAAACGGACCGCTTAATGCAGAGGTACTTTTGAAAAACAAAATAGGTTCTGTAGGAATGGCTGCACCTGTTTCTTTGGCATGGTCAGCATAATTTAAACCCACACAAATAATTTTTGAAGGACGAGCTACACATGAACCAATTCGCTCTGGATTATCTACTTCCTCCAATATTTCATTATTGACTACGTCTGCCAATTTTTTTAATCCGTCTTGTTCAAAAAATGCTTCATTGAAATCTTGAAAAAATGGACTGACATCGAAATACTTACCATCTATTAAGACAGCAGTTTTTTCTTTATTAAGGGCTCCTAGACGAACTAATTTCATACGTAAATTGAATTATAAAGGTATTATTTAATGTCTTTTAAAACAGACCACATGGTTTCAGCCAAAAACTTATTGCCAGTTTCATTTAAATGAACTCGGTCACTAGTTAATATGCCAGATTCTTTATTCTCAGGGTTATTGTTTTGCTCATAAGTTAAAAAAGCCTTACGCAAATCAATCAAGGTACAATTATTGTTTTTTGCAATTCGACGAATGATATCAGAATAGCGATTTAAATCACCATCGTTTTCATTCGTAGCATCATAGCGCTCTCCAATAACGGTTGGTGTACAAATAAGCACCTGACTTCCAGCAGCTTGAATTTTCTTGATTAAAGCATTGTAGAAACGCTCAAACTTATCAGCATCTGTACCTGTTCTCGAAGATGTTTTATGCCAAACATCATTGATGCCAATGTAAATGACTGTGATATTAGGCTTTTTTGACAATAGATCATCTTCATGACGAAGGTATAAATCATAAATTTTATTCCCCCCTATTCCTGCACCAATTAATTCGTATTTATCGCCGATTCCTTGAGCAGCTAACATGCCTTGCATTTGAGTGATATAACCCGTTTTAGAAACTCCAGCCTGCGTAATAGAATCACCAAAGAATACGATTTTGATGGGATTGGCTGGACTAAATGAACTTAATGTTGCCAACAATAAGGCAATGGAGAGAATCAACTTACTTTTCATACGATTTAAATTAATTGTTTAAATATGTAAAACCACCGTCAATCGGATAATCACAACCTGTGATGAACGAGGCTTCATCAGAACATAAATATAGGGCTAAATGAGCAATTTCTTCAGGTTGAGCCATACGACCTATAGGCTGAGTTGCCGATAATTTGGCAAACATTTCTTCCTTTTTGTCTGGATAATTTTTAGCAATAAACCCATCTACAAAAGGAGTATGCACTCTACCAGGAGAAATGCAATTACATCGAATACCTTGTTGGATATAATCTTTAGCTACTGATTGGGTCATAGATCGTATAGCTCCTTTTGTCATGGAATACCCAAATCGGTCAGGTATACCAACAGAGGCAGCTACAGATGCCATATTGACGATTACTCCTTTGCTTTGTTGCAACATACTAGGTATAAAAGCCTGCATACAATGGAAGGCACCTTTTACATTGACATCAAAAATGGCTTGAAATCCTTCAGAAGTCGTATTTTCTAAATTACCAATTTGTGCAATACCCGCATTATTAACTAAAATATCGATGTTGCCTATAGAAGAAGCTAGCTTTTTTACTGCCTCTAAATCGGTGATATTAACGATGTGCAGTTGAGATTTTCCTGAAATACTTTTTAAATCCTTTTCAGTTTGGCGGGAAGTAGCATTTTCTAAATCAATCATATGCACTTCTGCCCCCTGACGGGCAAAAAGTAAGGATATCGCTTTTCCAATACCTGAACCACCTCCAGTTATGATGGCCTTTTTATTTTTCAATGAAAAAATCATAGCACAAAGTTTTATAAAGATACTCCCCTTCTCCAGAACATGAAATCATCCTGACCAAGCTCCATGGCCTTGGTATTGATTTCACCTGATGCTAAACGAATAACATAATCCAATATTTCTTCTCCCATTTCCTCCACTGATTTTTCACCTGAAATAATTGGACCACAATCAATATCAATGATTTCTGGAAGCTTTTCTGCTAATCGAGTATTGGTAGACAATTTAACCATAGGACTGATGGGGTTACCAGTAGGTGTACCTAATCCTGTAGTAAATAATTGAACTGTGGCACCAGCTCCGGCCATACCAGTAGTGGCTAATACATCATTTCCAGGGGTGCAAACTAGATTTAAGCCGTGTTTTTTGGCATATTGTCCGTATCCTAATGCATCCACAATAGGAGAAGTTCCTGCTTTTTTGGCAGCACCTGCTGATTTAATAGCATCTGTAATTAATCCATCTTTAATATTACCAGGAGAAGGATTCATGTCAAACCCAGCACCAACGGCCTCAGCTCTTCTAGCGTATTCACGCATTAATTTGCCAAAATTATCAGCCACAGTGGCATTCACTGATCTATTTTGTAATTCTTGTTCTACACCGCATAATTCTGGAAATTCTGCAATCATAACGGTACCTCCAAGAGCAACTAATAAATCAGCTGTGTGACCTATGGCAGGATTGGCAGAAATGCCTGAGAAACCATCAGAACCACCACATTTAACGCCTAAGCGTAATTTAGAAAGTGGAGCCTCTGTTCTACTAATTTTATTTATTTCTACTAAACCTTGGAATGTCTTTAAAATAACATCACTTAATAGATTCTCCACACCACTTCCCTCGTCTTGTTGTTGTTCAAAGAAATGAATGGGTTTCGAAAAATTAGGATCAATGGCTTTTAAGCTATCTTTAAAGGTCTCAATCTGAGAATGTTGACAACCTAGGCTTAAAACAGAAATTCCACCGACATTCGGGTTGACACAATATCCTGCTAATAATGAGCAAAGCATGTCTGAGTCATCTTTACTCTCTCCACAGCCACTTTCATGACGTAAAAACTTGATTCCGTCTACATGGGGAAAAGCAGCAGATTTCTGTAATAATTCACCTTTGAATGTACCTTTAATATCGTTTGTTTTTAGGTCTTGACCACTTTCTAATTGTTTCTTTAATTCAATTACTTGATCAGTGAATGGATCATTTTTTTGAAAACCTAAACCTTTAATAAAGGCATTTTTTAGTAATTCGATATTTCTGTTTTCACAAAAAACCAATGGAATAACTAGCCAATAGTTTTGAGTTCCTACCTGACCATCTGGTCTTTGGTAACCTTTAAATGTGGTATTTTTCCATCGATCAACATTGGGAGCTTCCCAATTATATTCTTTTTGTTTTCCTAAAAAGTCTTGTGATGCATGATGTAAGTTGAACGTATGAATTAATCCTCCTTTGGGAATATCTTGAGTTGCAACACCTACCAATACACCATACATGGTGGCGGTATTACCTTTAGGAATATCAACTGTACTAAATTTATGTTTAGCTGCTATATCATCTTTCAACGTAATTTCCTGACCTTGATGTTGTATAACAGTACCAGCTTTTAAGTCTTTAAGGGCAACGAGTAAATTATCAATGGGGTGTATCTGTAAGTAAGAACGGGACATTAAAATAGTTTTAATTAAAGTTTAAAGATTTGTTTAGTTAATACCCATTTAACTCCTTCTGGAGTACCGGGTATCACTTGCTGAAATTGACTCATGAGTTGTTCCCATGCTTGAACCTTCTCATTGGAGGCGTCTAGCTTACTTTTTTCCTCGAAATCGAAATGGTCATGGGCGACAATCTCCATGACTAGTCGGTTTTCAAAGCGATAAATTTCCATGGATTCAATTCCAGATGCGCGAATGCTCTCCGCGATTTCGGCGGGGATGTTTTGATGATAGTTTTCATAGGTTTGAATAAGTTTAGATTCATTTTTTAAATCCAGCATTAGCATAAATCGTTGCATAATCCTAGATTTTTTGGATTTTAAATCCTTGGTACGCGTAATATACAATAAACACAAAGCAAGCCAAAGGAATGCCCAATGCCAAAGAAGGCCCTATTTTAAATAAATAAGCAGTAAATGGGGGAATAATCGCTCCACCTACAATGGACATGATAATTAACGATGAGGCTAATTTAGAGCCTTCACCTAAATCTTTACATGCTAATGCAAAGATAGTAGGAAACATAATGGATTGGAAAAAATATACCATCATTAATGCAATTACAGCTAAGATTCCTCCTCCTAGTATAGCAATAATGATAGAAAGTACTGATCCAATGGCATAAATTCCTAAAACTCGATTTGATTCATATTTACCCATAAAATAAGTACCAATGAATCGGCCAATCATAAATAAAATGAAAGCAAATGATGCATGAAAACTCGCAATTTGAGTTGGAGTCATGCTTTCTGTTGTTTGGTATATTTGTTCAACAATCCATAAATTGGAATCTCGCGCAAAGTCCAATTTGAAATCAACAAAATTTCCCCAAAGTGAAACTTGTGCTCCGATATTACAAAATTGTGCGATGACGCCTAGACGTAAATGTTTGTTTTTTAGTAGACTAACGATGGTAATTTTACTACCGCTCGATTTACTTTCTCCTACCGCTTTCACCTCGGGCATTTTAGTGATTGCAAATAATACAGCAACAATTGCTACCACAACTCCAATGACTAAATAAGGACCTTGAACTGATTCAGCTTGACTCACTCGAATAGCTTCAGCTTCTGCTGCTGGTAATGCTTGTATCATATCCCGAGTATACTCTCGATCAGAAAAGATAAATAAACCACCAATGACCGGGCCTAAAATGGTACTAATTCCATTGAAAGACTGTGCCAAATTAAGTCGAAAATCTCCTTTCTTAGGATCCCCTAGTACAGTAACATATAAATTAGCAGCTGTTTCTAAAAAAGCAATTCCACTAGCTATTAGAAATAATGCACCTAAGAAAAAACTATATTCTCTAACCGAGGCAGCAGGGTAAAATAAAAATGCTCCAGCAGAATAAAGGATTAGGCCCATTAATATGCCCATTTTGTAGCCTAATTTACGCATCACCATTCCAGCAGGAATAGCCATGACAAAATAGCCCATATAGAAAGCCGTTTCAACAATATTAGCTTGCCACCTTTGTAGATCTAAGGCTATCTGAAATTGTTTAACTAAAGTACCATTCAAGCTATTGGCTAAGCCCCAAAGAAAAAATAGACTTGTAACTAAAATAAAAGGAAGTAAATAATTAGTATTGTCTTTACTTTGACTTAGTTCTAATTGTTCTTCCGAGTTTATGGGTAAGGCCATGCAGATACTTTATGTTAAAAGAGTTTAGCAGCTTTAATTTACCTGCTTTTTTTTATTAATTTTAGTTTTATACTAATTAATCTTATGTTAAATGTTAAAATAGTTCAATATAAATTCAAAAAAATCTTCAAAACGGTTCTTTATTTAGAATTATTGTATCAAATATATAATTAGTATTAAATTTTTTCAAAGTCAGATTGCTCCATGTTTAAACATAACTTCATGCGTTTTGTAATTCTTATTTTCCTTTTTTTAAGTTCAATGGGTATTAGCTTTTCTCAAAAAATTCAACCTATTGCTCCTCTCCCTTCCTCCAAGCAGATTCAGTGGCAAGCTCTAGAATATTATGGCTTTATCCATTTTAACATGAATACATTTACGAATGTGGAATGGGGCGAGGGAAAAGAATCTCCATCCAATTTTAATCCTAGCGCTTTGGATTGCCGACAATGGGCTAGAATAGCTAAAGCAGCAGGTATGAAGGGGCTGATTTTAACAGCTAAACACCACGATGGATTTGCTTTATATCCTTCAAAATTCACGACACATTCAGTGGCAAAATCACCTTGGAAAAACGGAAAAGGCGATGTTGTCAAAGAATTAGCACAAGCGTGTAAAGAATATGGATTAAAATTGGGAATATATCTGTCACCATGGGATCGTTTTCATCCCGCTTATGGCACTGATGAATACAATAAGATTTATGCTGAAATGCAGAAAGAGCTACTAACTCAGTATGGTCCTATTTTTGAATTTTGGTACGATGGAGCCAATGGGGAAGGACCTAATGGAAAGAAACAGGTTTATGATTGGTCTTTGTTTCACTCGATGGTTAATAAATATCAACCTAATGCCGTCCAATTTTCTGATAATGGACCCGATATTCGTTGGGTAGGAAATGAAAGAGGATACAACTATGATACTTCTTGGAGTCCTATCAATCGTGATGAGATATACCCAGGTTATCCCAAATTTGATCAATATAAAAATGGTCAAGAAAATGGAACGCATTGGGTAGCCCCTGAAGTTGACGTATCCATTCGTCCAGGCTGGTATTACCATCCTAAAGAGGATAATCGAGTAAAAACTCCTGATTCATTAATGAAGATTTATGTAGCTTCAGTTGGCCGAAATGCTAATCTACTACTTAATATACCAGTAGATACTCGAGGATTGATTCATCCCAATGATTCAGCTACCATGATGGGTTTCGCGGCATTGAGAAAGAAAAGCTTGATTAATTTGATGAATACAAACTCAAGCAAGATTCAAGTAAGTTCAACGAATAATTCGACTTATTCTGTAAAGAACTTAGTAGATACGAATCCTGCGAGTGCTTGGGCTCCTCTAGTGAGTGACAAGCAACCAAGTATTGAAATTAAAGTAACTACTCCTGTTTTCTCCAATACGTTGATGCTTCAAGAACCTATTGCTCTCGGGCAAAGGATTAAATCATTCTCCGTCGAAATTGAGTCTGAAAATGGAGATAAATGGTTAATTAAAGCTAAAACCATTGGAAATAAACGAATGCTTACCTTCCCAGAAAGAAAGGTAAAGCAAATTCGCATCATTTTAGAAGATTACAGAGCCCAACCTTTGATTTCGAACTTGGCTCTTTATCGAATTATTTCAGTACGTAACGAATCGCTTTACCACTAAAAGTATAGCCATTGGCATATTGAGTACTATAAACTTGGTATTTAACGTCCATTAAAGCACTAGCTCCCATTTCGGTGGCTTTTTCTACCAATTGACTTAATATTTCTTGTTTTTTGGTCTGGTGATTTCCGCGGTTCAACATTTTTCCGTTCACCGTTTGGTTATTTTCTAAGGGAACTTCACCAGAAATACTGATACTTTCAATGACCTCGTAAGATTGTTTAGGACTTTCATTGAAATAAAATACATCGATGGCATACTTGACCGGTATTTCAAAACCTAAACCATCATGACGATCAACTCCCCCGTCTTTGTAATTTGGAGAATAGTAAGAGGATGGCTTAACGTTTTTTGAACAAGCTGCTAACAAGATTATAAAGCCTAAGCTTAGTACTTTAAATGCTTTCTGAGTCATAAATTAATACTCTGTCCCAATATTGAGCACAGTTTTTGATGAATTCTAAATGAATTGGCGCCGTTTGATAGTAATCATGCCCTGCTTCATCCACAAAAGTTGTTAATAAACAATAATCATAAGAACGATCAATCACTGGTCGGTCTGTACTAGCTGGTTTCCCAACATTGAAATCTTTAACAGTTTCTACTTTCTCTAATGACAAGACCCCAGCTTCAAATTGTTGAATTTCTTTTTCGCTCAAGCCATTTTTTAACCAAAAATTTACTACGTGAACAAACATATGTTTAATTAGATAAGTTTTCTTGTTGAATAATACGGTTCAATTTAACACCCAATTCTTCGGATGCTTCTGCTAATGGCATACGAACTTGAGCATGAATCATTCCTTTTAATGCTAAAATTTTCTTCACTCCCACCGGATTACCCTCTTCATATAAATATGGATCAATGGCTAAGAAGCTACCTAATGATTTTCTAGCTTCGGCAAAATCACCTGCTAAAGCCGAATGTATCATTTGAGAGAATTGTTGAGGAAAAGCATTGGCAATAACTGACATAACGCCAACTCCACCTATGGAAATAATAGGTACAGCTTGCACATCGTCACCAGAGATTAAAAGGAAATCAGCTGGTTTATGTGCTGCAATTTCCATGCATTGTTCAATGATACAAGAAGCTTCTTTTACTCCGATGATATTAGGATGTTCAGCTAAAGTTAAAATTGTTTCTGGAGACAAATTAATACCCGTTCTTCCTGGTATATTGTATAAAATTACAGGAACAGGACTAGCATCTGCCACGGCACGATAATGTTGAATTACTCCACGTGCACTTGGTTTGTTATAATAAGGACAAACAGATAAAATGGCATCAATACCATCAAAAGACGTTTGTTTGATTTGAGCAATTAAATTTTCAGTATGGTTTCCACCTAAACCATATACAATAGGTAAATTTTTAGAATTTGATTCCTGAACAGTGGCAATGATTTTCTTTTTTTCATCGGCACTGGTAGTAACTGATTCACCTGTGGTACCTTGAACCACTAAATAATCGACACCACCTGTTGATACGTATTGAACAAGTTTTCCTAAGGCGGTCCAATCAATCGTTCGATCGGCTTGCATAGGTGTAATCAGGGCTGGTGCTACCCCATGAAATTTAGGTAATGTATGCATGTGCTAGTGTAGAAGAGCTAAAAACTCGTCCTCTGTGATAATTTTTATAGATAATAAATTTGCCTTTTCTAATTTGGCAGGTCCCATGTTTTCACCAGCAACTAGATAATCTAATTTGGATGAAATACTGGATACAACCTTACCTCCATTGGCAATAATTTTGTGTTTCAATTCTTCTCTTTCGAAGTTTTTAAACACCCCCGAAATTACAAAACTTTTTCCGACCAAGGCTTCTCCCTCCAAAACTATTTCTTGAATTTCTTCAGATAACTGTACTCCGGCTTCCCTTAAACGCTCAATTTGTCCAATATTATCTGGATCATCCAAATATTCCCTCAAACTTTGCGCTATTCGTTCTCCAATTTCTGGTACAGCAATTAATTCTTCTAAGCTTGCCAACTTTAATTTTTCCATCGAATGAAATTGAAGGACTAATTTTTCTGCAATGGTTACTCCAACATGTCGAATCCCTAATCCAAATAATACTTGTCTGAAAGGAATCGACTTAGATTTTTCTATTGACTGTAAAATATTATTGATTGATTTACTTTGAAATCCTTCTAATCCATTGAAATGACCTTCATTTAATTGATAAAGATCAGCTATATAATGTATGATGCCTTTTTCTACCAATAAGTCGATTGTCTCCACTCCAAGGTTTTCAATGTTTAACGCTTTTCTTTGAATGAAATGCTCTATTTTACCTTTAATCTGGGGTGGACAATGCTTGTCGTTTAAACAATAATGATTCGCTTCTCCTTCCTGTCGAACCAAGATAGTTCCACAGGCAGGGCATTCTTCCGGGAATTGAAATTTAGGAGAATTTTCTTGTCGTTTAGCTACATTGACAGATGTGATTTTGGGTATAATTTCTCCTCCTTTTTCAATAAAAACGAAATCTTTTTCTCTCAAATCCAAACGGTCCATTTCATTGGCATTGTGAACTGAAGCACGTTTGATCATGGTTCCAGCTAAATAAACGGGCTTTAAATTCGCAACAGGTGTCACATTGCCTGTTCTGCCTACTTGATAACTAATGCTTTCTATTTCCGTTTCAGCAATTTCAGATGGATACTTATAGGCAATGGCCCATCTTGGCGATTTGGCTGTAAACCCCAGTCGTTCTTGTTGAGCGTAATCATTGATTTTGATAACAATACCATCTGTGTTCAAAGGTAATTCATTCCTTTTATCTTGCCATTCATGAATGTAGTTAAGCACCTCAGATATTGACTGACATTTTCTCCAAGTCGGAGAAATAGGAAATTGTGCCTTTTCCAGAGCAATTAAGCTTTCTTCATGTGTTTGAAAAGGATTTTCATTTCCCACCATAGCATAGATATAACAAGCCATGTTTCTTCGAGCTACCTCCGCTGAATCTTGCATTTTAAAGGTTCCTGAGGCGGCATTTCTAGGATTAGCTAATGGAGCTTCTCCCCGACTGACTTTTTGGTCATTGATTGCCTCAAAGGATGACAAAGGCATATATCCTTCTCCTCGAAGCTCAAATTCCCTTGGGAAAATGCTGGAATTTAATCGAATCGGTAAATCCTTAATAGTTTTGACATTATTAGTGATATCATCTCCTCTAGTTCCATCTCCTCTGGTAACCCCTTTTATTAATTTACCGTTTTCATACCAAAAAGATAAGGCTACTCCATCAAATTTAAGTTCGCAGATGTATTCATATGCTTCACCATCCAATCCTTTGGCTACTCGTTCATCAAAATCTCTTAAATCTTGTTCATTATAGGTATTACCCAAAGAAAGCATGGGGAAGCGGTGGGTGACGCTTTTAAATTGCTTGGTAATTGTTCCTCCTACCCGTTGAGTTGGACTATCAGGTAAGGCAAAAAGCGGATTTTCTTCTTCTAATTTTTGGAGTTCAGCCAATAATGCATCGAATTCCTGATCAGAAATGAGGCTTTCATTTTGTTGGTAGTAAGCTTCGTTGTATTGATTAATTTGATGGATTAATTCTTCCATCCGCATTTTCACATCCATGTATCAATTTTTAACAACCTAAAGTTAAATGGAAAGCACTAAGAAATAAACCTTAGCCAATAATTTTCATACCTTTGCAAGATGGAAAGTTTAATCATTGCCCCCTCAATTTTAGCTGCAAATTTTGCAGAACTAGGTTCCGAAATTGACATGTTGAATGCTTCTCAAGCAGAATGGATCCACGTGGATGTGATGGATGGAATGTTTGTACCCAATATTTCTTTTGGTTTTCCCGTTTTAGAGGCAGTCAATAAAAGAGCAACTAAAGTATTGGATGTCCATTTGATGATAGAAAAGCCTGAAAGGTATTTAGAAGCATTTGCTAAGGCGGGTGCTCAGGTTTTAACAGTACATTATGAAACATGTCCTCATTTACATCGTACGATTCAACAAATCAAAGACTTGGGCTGTATAGCAGGTGTTGCTTTAAATCCATCTACTCCTGTTCAAGTTTTAGAAGATATCATTTCAGATGTTGATTTAGTTTTAATTATGTCGGTAAATCCTGGTTTTGGTGGTCAAAAATTTATTCCAAACGCCATTAAAAAGACCAAAGAATTAGCTGAATTAGCTGCATCAAAAGGATTGACAAAACTGAAAATAGAAATTGACGGTGGAGTTTCAATGTCCAATGCTGCTGATTTAATTGATGCTGGAGCCAATGTTTTAGTGGCGGGTAATTTTGTTTTTTCTTCATCTAATCCCATGGAAACCATTGCCAATTTGGTGAAACTAGGTAACTAACATTCATGAATTTGAAAATCCGCTTAATTTTTGGAATTTTCTGTTGTCTGCTTGTTTTTAGCTTGCCTGCACAGCGTGTTCGCTGGGCCAATAAAGTCATATCGGTTTCGAGTGAGTATTCAGACCCCTTATTGGGTTTAGAATTTCGAGCTTTGCATATTTTGGGTAAACCGAGTAAATACCCAGCATTCAGTAATAGTCCTAGTGCTTGGCAATCTTTGACCCCTGATAACCCAGCAGGAGAATACATTATTGTTTCATTTGATAGTATAGCTACGGTCAAACAGGTGGCTATTTTTGAAAACTTCGGTGCGGGTTCCATAGTGCGTGTTGATGGATTAGATGAAAATAATAAATTGATTTTGTTAAAAGAGTTTAGCCCAGGTTATGCATTAAAATTGGCCCAAGTCACAACCATCCATTTACCTTCTCCTTCTGTGCCCATTCGTGCGATAAAAGTGTCCATGAATTCAGAGCGGGTTAGAGGTTATTCTCAAATTGATGCCATTGGTATTTCGGATTCAGATGTTCCCATTGAAGAAAGCTTAAAGTTGAATAAGGATTTAAATGCCTATTCCTTTAAAGAAAACTTAGGCAAAGAAATCAATTCACCATACAATGAGATTTGCCCTGTTATAAGCCCAGATGGCAAAAAACTCTATTTTACACGTTGGAAACATCCTTCCAATATGGGTAAAAATAAGAATCAAGATATTTGGGTTTCTAATTGGCAGGCGGATACCAAAACTTGGTCTAAAGCCGAATTATTTCCTGAGCCCATTAACAATGATGAAAACAATGCTGTTTGCGGAATCTCGCCAAATGGCAAAACTATGTTGTTGAACAACGTGTATCGTAATGATGGTCAAATGGAGAAAGGAGTATCCATGTCATTTCTATTGAGAACGGGCGACTGGAGTTTCCCAAAAGCATTGAAAATATTGAATTTTAAAAATAAGTCAGAATTTTCAGAGTATTCCTTGGCTCCCAATGGTAAGATTTTAGTGATGACCACTGAAATGAAAGATTCCTTTGGAGGTAAAGATATTTATGTATCGTTTTGGAAAAATGATGATAGCTGGACAGAGCCAAGGAACATTGGACAAGTAGTAAATACGGGAGAATCTGAATCTACCCCTTTTATAGCTCCTGATGGAGTAACCATGTATTTCTCTTCCAGTGGACATGTGGGATATGGCAATAATGATATTTTTCTTACACGTCGTTTAGATGATACGTGGTTGAATTGGTCTGAGCCTGAAAACTTGGGTCCTATTGTTAATACTCCACAATGGGATGGTTATTTTTCTGTAGCTGCACAAGGTGATTATGCCTATTTTAGTTCTGTTGAAAACTCGTTAGGTGCTGAAGATATCTATCGAATTAAAATACCCGAGAAAGCAAAACCTTTGACCTTGATTCAAATGGCAGGTCAAATTCTTAATCAAGATACTCAAGAGACTATTGCAGGTAAAATTTTAGTTAAATCAGTAGCTGGAACTGATTCATTGTGGGTTGATTATGATCCGTATTTGGGTGATTATAGTTTTATGTGGCCAGCAAAAAAAGCTTTTACCATGCAAGTGGTGAAAGATGGTTATATCTGTCGGGTGGAAAAATTTGATTATACAGCTGAGCGCAACTTTAAAAACATTCAAAGGAACCTTTTGATAATTCCTATTCAATTGAACAAGCAATATCAAATTCCTAATATTAACTTTGATCAAAGTAAGGCAGAACTGATTCCAAGTTCATATGAAGAATTAGATAAAATAGTTAAAATTTTAAAAGACAATAGTAATTTTAAAATCCTGTTGGAAGGTCATACGGATAACCAAGGAGATTGGAATGAAAACATGAAACTCTCTTTAGAAAGGGTTGAAAATGTCAAGGCATATATTGTTTCCAAAGGAATAAGCCCCAATCGAGTGCGTGTCAAAGGCTGGGGAGGAACCAAACCTATGGCAAGTAACATGAGTGAAGAAAGAAGGAAATTAAATCGAAGAGTGGAGTTTACACTTCAAGGAGATTAATGAGCGATAAACACGCAGTATATTTCACGCAATTAAACGGGATTCGCTTTTTAGCGGTTTTTTTGGTGCTAATGGACCATTGGTTGGTACCAACTATCCCCTTTCCTCTTGGGCATTTAGGAGTAGTCATATTTTTTGTGCTGAGTGGATTTTTAATTACGCGTATTTTATTTCAAAGTGCTGATGATGTTGCAGAAAAAGGTCATTCGCCATGGAATAAAATTAAGACTTTTATTTTACGTAGATCTTTACGGATTTTCCCGATTTACTTTCTTTTATTAGCCATTGGTGGGTTATTACGCATAGAACCATTTCCTCAAGTCTGGAAATGGTTAGTATTCTATATGCCTGATTTTTACATCATGATTCATCATCAATGGCTTGGAGTTTGGGATCACCTTTGGTCATTGGCAGTAGAAGAACAGTACTATTTAATTTTTCCATATTTTATTCTGTTTTTACCTCGAAAATATTTCGGTCGATTATTTCCGTGGATGATTGTTTTGGGCTTTTGTTCTCGATTGTTTTTTTACCTTTTTGCAAGCCATAATTTTAAAGAATCTTCATGGATGTGGTCTTATGTTAATCCTTTCAGTGCCATTGATAGTTTTGGTTTAGGAGGATTATTAGCCTATTTCTACCACTATCATCAAACGATATTTCAAAAAATAAGCAACGTTAATTTTATACTTCCTATCACATTAACTTCCTTTTTTTTAGTTCTTTGGTTTTCTCATTTAGCGGAATATACTTACGATAATGTATGGTTTATTGTTATAGAACGTAGTGTGGCAGCTATCTTTTCTTTCTTTTTAATTGCGGAAGCTGTTTCGGAAAGACAACATCTCTTTGGTAAGTTTTTATCATTATCCTGGGTTGATTATTTAGGTAAAATATCCTACGGTCTATATTTGTATCATAATTTTATTTATAATTATTACCATCAAGAAGGAAATACTTTATGGTGGGCTATTTCTAAATATATGCCCCTATTTCAAACAAATTTCCTTAATTTTATATTGTCAAAATTTTTCGTCAACCTAATTTTATTACTATTTGTTGCTAGTGTTTCCTGGTTTGTTATTGAGAAACCAATAAATAGTTTCAAGGATAAATTAAAATAATATGAGTTTGGAATTAGTGGTAGTAATACCTGCTTACAATGAAGAGGAATGCATTCAGCAAGTGGTTGCCCATTGGATCAATGGAATTTCTACCTATGTAAGTCCTGATAAATTTAAATTACTGATCATTAATGACGGTTCTAAAGATCGTACTGGTGCTATTTTAGATGAAATTTCAGGTATTTATCCTAATCTTATTGCCAAACACCAATTAAATGGAGGTCATGGTAATGCGGTAGTTAATGGATATCGCATGGCAGTTGAAATGAATCCTACTTACGTATTTCAAACAGATTCTGATGATCAGTTTGATGTTAAAGATTTTGGAAATTTCTGGGAAAAAAGAAATCAATCTGAGTTTATTTTAGGATATCGTAAAGTAAGACACGATGACCCTTTCCGATTGGTTATTACCCGTATTTTGAAATTCTCATTATTGTTCATTTATGGTACCTATATTGATGATGCCAATATTCCTTTCCGTCTATTCAAAACAAGTTTCTTAAAGAAATTGTTACATGCTTTGCCTGCGCAGACACCTTTTGCTCCCAATATCTTTTTAGCCGTTTTAGCGAAAAAATCGGGTCAGAATTTATATAACATCCCTGTCATTCACCGTGAAAGAGAAACAGGTGAAGTATCTATTCGTCATATGAAATTGCTTAAAGTTTGCTGGCAAAGTTTCAAAGAATTATTGGCCTTTAGAGTTCATTTAAACAGTTTAGTTAAAGAAATTACCCAAGGAAAATGAAATATAAATATGTCATCCTAGGTGGAGGACCCACTGGTTTAGGTGCAGCTTATCGTTTAAAAGAATTAGGGATTACTGATTTTATTGTCCTTGAAAAGGAAAACTTCGTTGGAGGTTTAGCCACCAGCTTTGTAGATGAAAAAGGTTTTACTTGGGATGTAGGTGGTCATGTACAGTTTTCTCATTATCAGTATTTTGATGATTTAATGAAATTAGCCTTAGGCGAAGAAGGCTGGTATACACATCAAAGAGAATCCTGGGTTTGGATTAGAGATCGTTTTGTTCCATATCCATTCCAAAATAATTTAGGTTATTTACCTAAAGAAGAGCAGTGGCAATGTTTACAAGGATTAATTGAATTGTATAAAAAAGGTCCGTCTACTAAATTAGCCAATTTTAGAGATTGGATTTTAAATACTTGTGGACAAGGTATCGCAGACGTATTTATGTTTCCATATAATTTCAAGGTATGGGCCTATCCTCCTGAAATGATGAATGCCAATTGGGTGGGAGAACGTGTGGCAGTAAGCGATTTAGGTCGGATTGTAGAGAATATTATATTTGAAAAGGACGATCTTTCTTGGGGCCCTAATAATTTATTTCAATTTCCTAAATCGGGTGGTACAGGAGCTATTTGGAAGGCAGTTGGTCAATTGATTGGAGAAGAATATTTCCGATTGAATTCTACGGTAAAATCTGTGAATTTAAATGCGCATCAAATTACCTTGGAAGATGGTACTCAGATTGAATATGATCAAGTAATGAGTACGATTCCATTGGATATATTCACCCAAAAGTGTGAGGATTTACCTGCGGAGATTACTCAAACGGCCCAAGGTTTGAAACATAGTAGTACGCACGTGATTGGTATTGGTTTGAAAGGTAAACCTGTAGAACAATTAGCCAAAAAATGTTGGATGTATTTCCCAGAGGATAATAGTCCATATTACCGGATTACAGTATTTTCAAACTACAGCCCGGATAACGTACCAGATCCAGCAAATCAATGGTCATTAATGGCAGAAGTCAGTGAGTCTGACATGAAGCCTGTGAATCGAACTACTTTGGTGGAAGATACCATTAAGGCGATGTTAGAAGATGGTTTAATTGAATCTGAAGATCAAGTGATTTCTAAATTCTATTTTTCTACATCTTACGGATACCCTACTCCTTCCATTGAACGTGATGGAATTCTAAAACAAGTATTACCCGTTTTAGAAAAAGAAGATGTTTATAGTCGTGGAAGATTTGGAGCGTGGAAATATGAAGTGTCTAATCAAGATCACTCCATGATGCAAGGAGTAGAATGGGCCAATCGCATGGTACATCAAGTACCTGAATTGACCCTTCCCTTCCCGAACACGGCTAATGCGATGTGGGGTAAATAATTTTACCCTACAATAATACGATTAAGCTTTTGAAAATTGCGGTTAAGCGGATAGCATCCATGATGCGAGCTTCTGTAGCTCCGTGATTAATGACGGATTGTTCGTGAGATTTAACACACATTTCACAACCGTTAATAGCTGAAACAGTTAAACTCGCTAATTCAAAGAATTCTTTTCCCAATACCGGATTCATCATGATCGACATTCTGATTCCCGCTGGTGCAGTGTTGTAATATTCTTTGCCAACAAAATGCTTGAAACGATAAAATACGTTGTTGGCATTCAATAAAGATGTTAACGCATGAATTTCGTTGATTTCAGCTTCAGTGGCTCCTTTTAATTTAGCCAATTCAGTTAATGAATTAATAGTAATTTCATGCTTCTGATTTACTGAAACGGCAAGGGCCAATAATACGGCTTCTTTTTCTGTTAAAGTAGCATATTTTAGTGCATTGGAAACGTTGATCTTTAAATCTTTGATATAACGATTATCCGTAGCATCTAATTGGTCCAATAAAGGGAACTGGCTAGTGGCAGGTAAATTAATTTCGGCTAATAGATTATCTCTAGTTTCACTCATGATCTTGTTGTTAAAAAGCCCCAAATGAATGGGGCTTTAGTTGATATTATAAAGTTGCTTCTCCAGCTTTCCAGTTACATGGGCAAAGCTCATCTGTTTGTAAAGCATCTAACACACGTAACACCTCATCTACATTACGTCCTACTGATAAATCATTAGCAGATACCCAACGAATGATACCATCTTGATCTACGATGTAAGTCACACGGTATGCTACTTTTTCATCTTCTGTCAAAATACCTAATTCTTCAGCCAAGCTCTTAGAAGTATCAGCTAACATTGGGAATTTTAATCCACGTAAATCATCATGATCTCTTCTCCAAGCTGCGTGAACGAACTCAGAATCGGTAGATGCACCAATTAAAACGGCATCACGATCAGAAAAATCACCCGAACGACGATTGAATTCAGCAATCTCAGTTGGGCAAACAAAAGTAAAATCTTTTGGCCACCAGAACATCACCATCCATTTACCATCTTTTTTATGATCTTCTGCAGTAATCGTTGCAAACTCCTTATCTTTTTCTAATGACACTACTGCTTTTTTCTCAAATGCTGGAAACTTACTTCCCAAACCTAACATGTGTGTAGACATAATATTAATTGTTTCGTTTAAATGTGATACAAATTTCGATAAGTTAATTCTATCAAGCAAATCTATATTTACTATATTTGTATAGTTTTAAACTATACGATATGACTATCACTCAGTTAGAATATATTGTGGCCTTAGATGACTTAAAAAGTTTTTCAAAAGCGGCAGATTTTTGTTGCGTTACACAACCCAGCCTTAGCATGCAGATTCAAAAATTAGAATCTGAATTAAATATTGTCATATTTAACAGAAAGGATAAACCTTTAAAAGCAACAATACAAGGTCAAGAAATCATCCGACAAGCAAGAGTTATCCTGAAAGAAACAGCTACACTAAAAGATCTTTCCAAAGGTTGGAGCAATCAAGTTTCAGGTAATGTCAGTATTGGTGTGATACCCACAATCGCTCCCTATTTGATGCCGCGATTCTTATCAGGCTTCCAACAAAAATTTCCTGATCTCCATATTAATATTTCAGAAACGACAACTTCCAATATTGTTAAAGAAATAAAAGAGGGGAAATTGGATATCGGAATTTTAGTAACGCCTCTTGGTGATCAGCTCATTGAAAAGCATTTATATTATGAGGAACTGTATCTATATTCCAACCTACGCTTAAATTCTGGTAAAATTTGTAAGTCGGTGGAGCCAGAGAACTTATGGCTTTTGGAAGAAGGCCATTGTTTAAGTAGTCAAATTAATTCCATCTGTAATTTAAAATCTGGACAAACCTTAAGTCCAAGAATTACCTATCAAACAGGAAGTCTAGAAACCATCGTCCGTATCGCTGAAGATGCTGGAGGTCAGACCATTATCCCTGAAATGTTGTATGATTTTTTAGATTCGAATAAACAGGATCATGTATTCCCTTTACCTTTTCCCAAACCTGTACGTGAAGTTTCTTTGGTGTATTCTCCTAGCTATGCGAGAAAAGGTATCATTCAAGCTTTGCACAATGAAATTTTATCTGTGGTTCCTGAATCTTGGCGTGAATTAAATGAACGAAATATTATTCCGATCTAAGAACTGCTGGATTTATTTTGTTCAATCTAGCCATATAAATTAAGCTAAGTAAGAATACGAATGCTAGAACTAAAATTCCTAAACGCATATTTCCAGTTAATTGAATTAATAGGCCAAAAATAAATGTGCCGACTACGGTAGAAGCACGATCGCATACATCAAAAAAGCTGAAGTAAGAAGCCGTATCATGTTCGTTTTCAGGACATAACTTAGCATATGTAGCTCTGGAGTTCGATTGGATTCCACCCATGACAAAGCCAATGGCTGTGGCTAATAAATAGAAATGAAATGTTTCATGAACAAAATAGGCTGAACAGCAAACTAAAATCCAAAATACAATAATGACACGAATGGCATTGACATTGCCTATTTTCTTTGACAAATGAGCACAAACATATGCACCAGGAATTGCTACTAATTGGATCAATAATATAGTGATAATCAGCGATTCAGAAGGTAAATGCAACTCTTGGCTTCCAAAAAGTGCTCCCAAAAGCATAACTGTCTGCGAACCCATATTATACAGAAAGAAGCCTAGCAGAAAGTTTTTTATGGAAGGAATGTGAGTGATTTCATGGAATACTTTTTTTAATTCTTTGAATCCACCTAACCACCACCTTGGATGGTCTTTTTCCTTTTGAACAGATTTGGGTAGGTAATAAAAGGGTATTTGTGCGAAAATGAACCACCAAACACCCACGGTTAAAAATGATATTCGAGATGCCATTTCTACGGATATTCCACCATATAAATCAGGCATTAAAATCATGCTTAAATTTTGTAACAATAGGATAACACTACCAATATAACCTAATGAAAAGCCTTTGGCACTTAACTGGTCATAGCGATCCGGGCTAGCAATTTCGGGTAAAAAAGAATTATAGAAAACTAAACTTCCCCCCCATCCTATGATTGAAAAAAGAAAACCTAATGATCCTATGATGTATTGACCCTTTGTGAATAAATACAATATCATACAGCTAAAAGCACCTAAATAACAAAAGAAGCGCATAAAGCTTTTTTTACTCCCAGTGTAATCAGCAATACCTGACAAAAAGGGCATAAATATGGCAAGAACTAAGTAGGCAAATGAAATGATGTAAGAATATACAACTGTGTTTTGTAAAGAAAAACCCGCAATTTCAATTAACTCTGGATGCTTGCTTCCCATAACAATAGCTGCTACAGGAAAATAAATGGGAAATATCGCTGAAACAATAGTTAATGAATGTACAGAATTAGCCCAATCATAAAAGGCCCAGGCATTCATGGTTTTTTTATTGTTCAGTGTTTGTTCCATAGTTAAAATAGGCCTAATTGTTCCCCAGTTCCAGAATCTTTATTCTCAGATGGTAAATTCTTAATTTCAAAAGGAATATCATCCACATCATTTGAAGCATTCTCTGATTCTGATTCAATTGAACTTTCCTCTTGATCCAAATCATCGGCTTCAAAATTACCTTCTAGATTTTTAATGATGAATTCTGGTTCATCATCACCATCTACCACAGGATTTTCATCTTCTAATTGGATAGGCGCTTTTTCATCGGTATCTACAAATTGTAAATCAGTTAATTTGGGATAGTTTAGCTTATTACCAATGGCTTTCCAGCCGCGTACATCTCCTAATTCAGAAATCGGCAATAATTCTACTTGATTGGTTTTTCCATCTGGTTTGTGCTTAATCTGCACATTAGGCGCATAATTATCTGTTGCAGCAATTAATCTGGAAGCTTTGTGGTCCGAAATAAACAAGAATTTTTTATCGATGGTTGTCGTTTCTAATTTAAATCTTTTGATAAAATGATTTTTACTACCTCCATCTAAATAAGCAGCTGAAATAATGCTATTGGCTTCATATTTTTTCAAATACAAAATATCATCAGCTGTATATCGATTGGTTAATTCGAAATTGGTTAATTCATAATTACCCGATTTATACAATACTAAAATACTGTCTTTAGGCTCAAAATTGCCAATAAATTGACCATGTTCATCACGATTTAATCTTCCAACAGTAGCATCATACCAAATATCCACACCCCCTAAAGTAGAAACTCCAGCCGATTTTTGAACAATTTTTCTAACGGGATATTTGGTCAATACGTTACCTAAAGATTCACGGCCTTTAATTGCTAATTTGGCAAAATCATAATCAAATTGCTTGATTTTGGCTGTACAATTGGCTGTTAAATTGATTTGAATAATTTCGGCTTCTCCATTTTCATTGGCAGAAAAATAGGTAATCTTGGATTTCGAATTATCACTTACCAGTTTATATTCTCGATCTCTTGTGACCGAAGTAACTTTAAATCGTTTGACATAAGAAATTCCATTTTTTCCGTCAAAATAGACCAAATTATAGACCTTTCTATCATCGTTTTTCTTGAAAACTGAGCAATACAAAATGTCTTTTCCGACAAAAACCTTCTCTTGAACCTTGGTAACAACACAAGTTCCATTCTGACGGAATACAATGATATCGTCGATATCCGAACAATCCATGATGTATTCGTCTTTCTTCAACCCATAGCCAATAAATCCATCGGCTCTATTGACGTATAGTTTTTGGTTGGCGGCAGCTACAACCGTCGCAGAAATGGTATTAAAGTTTTGAATTTCAGTTTTCCGCTCTCTTCCCTTTCCGTACTTACTTAATAGATTTTTAAAGTAATTGATGGCATAGGTAATCAAATTAGCCAAATTGTGTTCTACTTCAGCTAATTCTTCTTCCAAACGTTTCATGGCTTCATCAGCCTTGAAAGCATCGAATTTGGAGATACGTTTGATACGGATTTCTAATAAGCGTAAAATGTCTTCTTCTACGATTTCACGATAGAAATCCTTTTTGTAAGGCTCTAAACCTTTATCTACCATTTCAATCACCGACTCAAAGGTCTCACATTCCTCAATATCTCGGTAAATTCTATTTTCAATGAAAATTTTCTCCAAGGAACTGAATAGAATACGTTCCATGAGTTCGGCCTTTCTAATTTCCAATTCTTGTTTCAGCAAATCAACAGTTTGATTGGTGCTTACTTTTAGAATTTCAGATATGCCGACAAAATGTGGTTTTTCATCAATGATGACACAAGCATTCGGAGAAATTGAAATTTCACAATCGGTAAATGCATATAATGCGTCTATAGTCACATCAGGAGATATTCCTGGAGCTAATTGAATTTGAATTTCAACATCTTTAGCTGTATTATCGATGACTTTTTTAATCTTAATCTTACCTGTATCGTTTGCTTTAATGATTGAATCAATCAAAGATGTAGTAGTAGTAGAATAAGGAATATCCTTGATAACCAGTGTTTTTTTATCTATTTCTTCAATCTTAGCACGAATTCTGATTTTCCCTCCACGTAAGCCATCGTTGTAATTAGAGGCATCCAGCATTCCTCCTGTCAAGAAATCGGGCAATAATTCCACTTTTTTGTTATTCAATAAATCAATGGATGCTTGAAGAATCTCACAGAAATTATGCGGCATGATTTTGGTAGCCAAACCGACAGCAATACCTTCTACCCCTTGAGCTAATAATAAAGGGAATTTAATGGGCAATGTGATGGGTTCTTTTTTACGTCCATCATAAGATAATTGCCATTTAGTGGTTTGGTTGTTGAAAACAACATCGTTGGCAAACTTAGATAGTCTTACTTCGATATAACGAGCTGCAGCTGCACTATCTCCAGTGCGCATGTCGCCCCAGTTACCTTGGCAATCAAATAGCAATTCTTTTTGCCCTAGATTAACCATGGCATCTGTGATGGAAGCATCCCCATGCGGGTGATATTGCATGGTTTGACCCACGACGTTAGCTACTTTGTTAAAGCGACCATCATCCATCTCCCTCAAAGCATGAAGAATCCTCCTTTGTACAGGTTTTAATCCATCTGCTACGGCTGGAACAGCGCGTTCAAGAATTACGTAAGAGGCATATTCTAAAAACCAATTCTCGTACATTCCTGCCACGGCAATTTGATTTTGCAAGCTGCCATCCAATGATTCATCCATATAATCGAACTATAGTGTTAACTCCCCTATTTTTAGGTGGAATAATTGGTATAAAAACAAGGCTGTGGCACCCCAAATAACTTCACCTTCAAATTCAAATTGTGGAGCCCAATAGGTCTCATTTTGAATTGTTAATTGATGCGCTTTTAATTGCGAGCTATCTTGGAAATGTGACACAGGTATTTCAAAAATACGATTTATTTCTCGTTTATCTAAAACGTAATTTTGCTTTTCTTCTAAGACTACAAAATATGGTTGAACCCAGTAATTGGAGACCATCACCCAAACAGGTTCCATGGCCTTTAAGGCATCATAAGGAACATCAATTCCGATTTCTTCTTTTACTTCTCTAATGGCCGTCACCTTCAAATCGTTATCTGATAATTCTTGTTTACCTCCAGGAAAAGCCATTTGCCCAGAATGGGCACCTTCATATTCATTTCGCTTGATCAGCAAAATGGTATTTTGGATGTCATTTTTGTGTATAATAGCCACAACTGCAGCTTGACGAGCATTTTCTTTCACCGAATCCATTTGCATGAAACTTTGATGAAGATTGAAAATAGGCTCAAACATTTCTTTCATGACATGATTTATTTTGCGATTGCTTCAGCACAACGAATTCCATCCAATGCCGCTGACATAATTCCACCTGCATAGCCTGCTCCTTCCCCGCAAGGATATAATCCTTTAATTTGCGGATGTTCCAAACTTTCTTGATCTCTTGGAATTTTGACTGGCGATGAAGTCCGACTTTCTAAACCTATGATTTGACCTATATTACTGGAAAAATTAGGTATCTTTTTATTAAAATCACTTAAGCCCAAAGCCAAAGGTTCTGCAATGAAATCAGGTAAAAAGTCTCGCATTTCTCCTGGAATTAATCCGGGGACATAGGATGATTCATGACTCGATCTACTCGTTTTTCTATGAATGAAATCTTGCGTTAATTGTGAAATGGCTTTTTGTGTTTCACCCGATAATCGATGTGCTTTTTGTTCTAATGATTCCTGCAAATACATACCTGCCAAGGCACCCTCTGATTTGAATTCAGCCAAATCATGGTCTAATAAACTGACTACAATCCCAGAATTGGCATATTGTGAGTCTCGTCTGGAAGGTGACATACCATTTACAACTACTTGGTTTTGACTAGTAGCAGATGGTACAATGAAACCACCAGGACACATACAAAATGAAAAAACGCCTCTTTGCAAACCTTTAAACTTAGTTTGGCTAACTAAACTAAAACTTGCTGGAGGTAAATAATCTGGCCTTTGTTTATTTTTATATTGACATGCATCAATGAGTGATTGTCGATGCTCAATTCGAACACCAATGGCAAAACCTTTAGATTCTATCAGAATATTTTTTTGTCTTAGTAATTCAAAAATATCACGGGCAGAATGTCCAGTAGCTAAAAGTAATTTATCTGCTTTAAATTCTTGATTTTGAGCAGTAACAACTCCTTTGATCTGCTTGTTTCGGATGATAAAATCTGATACTCGTTGCTGGAAATGCACTTCCCCTCCTGCTTCAATGATCGCATCTCGAATGGAGGCAATGATGGCAGGTAATTTATTGGTTCCAATATGTGGATGTGCTTCAAATAAAATATTTTGGTCTGCTCCATGTGCCACAAATGTTTCTAATACAGATTTTATATCACCTCTTTTGGTACTCCTGGTATATAATTTCCCATCAGAGTAAGTCCCTGCACCTCCTTCACCAAAACAATAGTTACTATCGGGGTCAACAATGTTAAACCGATTGATGGCTGCCAAATCTCTCCTTCTTTCACGAACATCTTTGCCTCTTTCTAATACGATGGGTTTAATACCCAGTTGAATGAGTCTAATAGCTGCAAATAAACCAGCAGGACCACTTCCTACAATGATAACCTGCTTAGCTTCGGGGCTTATCGCCTTTAATTTAGATAGATGTTGTAAAGAAAAATCATGGTTCTTTTCATATAAGCCAATGCGTAAATTGACTTTTATTTGTCGACTTCTCGCATCGATTGATTTTTTCTCGATTCGATATTGGCAGCTATTTAATAGATTTGTGCCTAATTCAGAAATAAGAAATGCTCGAAGCAATTCAGGAGAATGAGCAATTTCTGGACTGACTACAAAATCTTTTAGTTCTAACATCGTATAAATTTGTACAAATTTACTAAAATCATCTCTTTTAATGAACAAGCTTCAACACCAAGTTAGTCCCTATTTATTGCAGCACCAACACAATCCTGTTCACTGGCAGCCATGGGGTCAGGAAGCGCTTCAGCAAGCTAAAGACGAGGATAAGTTAATTTTGGTTAGTATTGGATATGCAGCTTGTCATTGGTGCCATGTGATGGAGAAAGAATGCTTTGAAAATCAAGAAGTGGCTGATTTAATGAACAAACATTTTATCAATATTAAGGTAGATCGAGAAGAAAGACCAGATGTGGACATGATCTACATGGATGCTATTCAACAAATGGGTTTATCGGGTGGTTGGCCATTGAATGTATTTTTAATGCCTTCTCAAAAACCATTTTACGGAGGAACATATTTCCCCAAAATGAAATGGATGAATATCTTGAGCTCTGTGCAAAACGCCTTTCAAGAACATCGTGCAGAATTAGAAGCTTCAGCTGAGGGATTCGCCAATTCAATTTCAGATCATGCTTCTTTATTTCAAATAATGGATTTAGAAGCTAGTCCTAGCTTTATCCCCATGAGTTTGAAAGTTATAGTAGGAAATATGGATCCAGTTTTTGGTGGCATGAATAAAGCACCCAAATTTCCTTTGCCTTCCTTATTAAAATTGATAGAGTCTGTTCCTGCTCCATTAGCTCAACAAACCAATGCCTATAAGGTTTCTGAAACCCAACTGAATAGAATGGCCCAAGGAGGAATATTTGATCAAATAGCGGGTGGTTTTTCTCGTTATTCCGTTGATTCAGAGTGGTTTGCTCCACATTTTGAAAAAATGCTTTATGATAATGGGCAGTTGTTGGAAGCCTATGCCAAAGCATATGGACGCACTAAAAATCCACTTTATTCGGAAGTAATAATTCAAACAATTCAATTTTTAAAGTCGGAATTGCTGGCAGAAAATGGCTTGTATTATGCTTCCTTAGATGCTGATAGTGAAGGTGTTGAAGGATTATTTTATACTTGGCATTTTGAAGAAGTTAATCGGATTATTCCTTCTCTTACCCATCCTGAATTTTATCGATCCTATAGTATTTTACCCAACGGTAATTGGGAAGACAGTCGAAATATTTTATTCAAAAAAGAGGTTATTCTTAATGATCAATTTAAAGATGAATTGGCCGCATTGGCAGCCGAAAGAAAAACTAGAATTAGACCAGAAACTGATACCAAGCAAATTTTAGCTTGGAATGCTTATGTTTTATCTGGCTTGGTTACTGCCTATCAGTCTCTTCATTCAGCAGAAATTAAACAAGATGCATTGGACTTAGCAGATGCCATTGAAAAACACTTATTAAAATCTGACGGAACTTGTTTGCATCAGGCCTCCTATTCTGGTCATCCCATTGATGGCTTTTTAGATGATTATGCAGCAACTGCTTTAGCATATATTCAATTGTATTTAGTAACATTTGATAAAAAATACCTGAATTTAGCTAATCGCCTTGTGGAGAAAGCAACGGAAATATTTGAATCAAAAGAAGAAGGATTTGCTTTATATAATTATGCTCAAAATAAAGCGCAGGAACTAATTGCAGACAAAGTTGAATTTACCGATTCAGTATGTCCTTCCTCTAATTCCATGCTTTGCGAATCATTACTTTGGTTAGGATTGATTCAATCACAGGTTGAATGTACTATGCGAGCCCAACAAATGCTTGAAACTGTTATGTCGAAGGCTCAGGCTAATCCTGCTTATTTCTCCAACTGGCTCCGCATTTATTCTCAATGGTTTGAAAACCCTCAAGCTCAGGTCAAATTCAATCATTCTTTTGTTTTGGAACATGGAATATTGGATTCTTTAATCGCATTAAATTGCACCCTGATTCCTGTGGATAATTTGCCTTCAAACAAGCATTTTTTAGTTTGCGTCGGAAACCATTGTCTAGCACCTGTTAGTACCATCGAGGAACTACATGAACAATGGAGAGAGCTTATTTAATTCTTTCTGGGTTTTCAGAGACAAAGGCCCCCCAGCCCTTTTTAGTACCTTTGACAGAAGAAGAAATATTATTTTGATGGAAATGATGGCAAATGGCAATACCTAATGCGTCAGTTGCATCAAATAATTTGGTATCCAATTTGATGCCTGTTATTACCTCGACCATTTTGGCCACTTGTTCTTTGGATGCATTACCGTTGCCCGTTACCGATTGCTTGATTTTTTTAGGTTCATACTCCACAATGGGAATTCCCTTAGAAAATGCCAAGGACATAACCATGCCTTGAACACGGCCTAATTTCAACATGGATTGAATATTTTTTCCAAAAAATGGGGATTCAATAGCTATTTCGTCAGGTAAAAATTCTTCAATGATTCCCAATACACGTTCATGTATTTTTAGAAATTTAGCCCCCTGAGTCGTGTATTTAGTCAGATTCAAAACACCATATTGTAAGACTGTTACTTTGGCTTTATCTACTTTTAATAATCCATATCCCAAAAAGCGGGTACCGGGGTCAATACCTAAAATTATTTTTTCTGCACCTGAACTAGTAATTTGCATGAATATTGGATCTGAAATATATGTTCATTCATCGTTTACCTTCTTTGGTGCCAGCTATTTTTCCTAGTTTGATTTGGGATAAAAAAGCAGATGCCAAAGAAAATCAAGTGTATTTCACTTTTGATGATGGACCTAGTCCTGAAATTACCAATTTTGTTTTAGAAGAGTTAGATAAATATCAGGCAAAAGCCACTTTTTTTTGCATTGGTAAAAATATGCGCTTATTTCCTGATTTAGCACTGACAGCTCATGCCGCAGGACATAGTTTAGGTAATCATACCATGAACCATCTCAATGCTTGGAAAGTATCAGAGGATGATTATCGCATTAATAAGCAAGCATGTGATGAGGTTTTTCTAGACTTAGATATACCTAGTGTAGGTTTTAGACCCCCTTATGGTCGAGTTAATCGGGCAATCATTAAAAATGCAGCCAATTTAGGACCTATTTTCATGTGGTCTTTGTTAACTGGAGATTATAATTCGACTTTATCTCATACATCTATAACTAGAAATTGCCTAAAGAATATTCAAGCTGGTTCGATCATTGTTTTTCATGATAGCCAAAAAGCATTTCCTCATTTAAAAGTAATTTTACCAGAATTTTTAGCCTATTGTTATGACAATGGCTTCCAATTATCCGCCCTATGATAGATACCCACGCACATTTATATGATGAGCATTTTACACAGCAATGGGATGTTCAATACAACGAAATGAAAATGGCAGGTATTGCGGAAGTATGGTTGCCTAATTGCGATCAAGAATCATGGTCAGCTCTATGGAGCTTGTATCAAGCAAATACGTCATTTTGTAAGCCGATGATTGGTTTACACCCAACCTATGTCAAAGAAGATTATTTACAGCAATTGACATTTTTTGAACAAGAACTACAAAGTAAAAAAGTACTAGCTATTGGTGAAATTGGTTTAGACTATTATTGGGATGTTAGTTTCAAATCTCAACAAATTGCAGCTTTCGAAATGCAATGTCATTGGGCGTTGGCGCATCATTTGTGGATCGATGTTCATTGCAGAAAAGCCTATGCCGATTTACTGGCTATACTTAAAAAGAAAGAATTCAAAGAGTTAACAGGTATTATTCATTGTTTCTCTGGGGATGCTCGAGAAGCTAATACCTTGGTTGATTTAGGTTATACTTTGGGAATTGGAGGTGTTTTAACGTATAAAAATGCTAATCTCCACCACGATATTCAAGATGTTCCACTATCCCAATTGGTTTTAGAAACAGATGCTCCCTATTTAAGTCCTGTACCTCATCGAGGAAAACCTAACTCCCCTGCCTACTTAGGCTTAATTGCTCAAAAATTAGCAGATTATAGAGAAATGCCTTTGGCAGAAGTAATTCAAATAACCACGCAAAATGCGCAGGCTTTGAAAGCTTATTCAAACTTTAAATAATGTATCTATTTTTTCCTTCCAAACCCTCATGGCTTGTTGCAATTTAAGGACATGCTTATTTTGGGATTTTTTGAATTTTACCCAATCACCCTGAAATATCAATTTACCTTGATGTAATATTCCGACTTGCTGACTTAGACTTAATATGTCTACTAAATCATGACTGATAAGCAGACAGGGTATTTTTTCTTCTTCCACCACCTGCTTGAAAATTTCAGAAAATTCCAATTTTTGCTCGGTATCAAGTTGACTAAAGGGTTCGTCTAAAACCAATAATTCAATTGGCTTGCTGATGGCTTCTAATAAGGCCAATTTTTGCCTTTCTCCTCCAGAAAGATGTTGGATTTTTGTGTTTTTAACAGATTTAAGTCGAAATCTTCTTAAATTTTTCTGAATGAATTTTTCTAAATCTTGACTAGTCATTTTTTGACCTAGACGACGAAGGTATTCCTCCACCGTATGGTGCGGCATTAAATGCAGGTTTTGAGGTACATAACCAACTTCTTTAAATACCTTGATCAAACGATCCATTTGGGTGTTTAATTCTTTACCATTAACTAGAATGGAAGCACCTGGTTGAATGGTTTGTCCAACGACAATGTTAGCAATAGTACTCTTTCCTGAACCACTTTTCCCGATGAGAGCAAATATTTCACCCGCTTTTACTTGAAAATGTATATGGTTTAAAGCAAAATGACTTGTAACTTGGTGGTGATTAATTTGAATCTCTAACATTTAAATGACTTTTTATGCTACTGTGTGGAATTGATGTAGGCACATCTTCGATTAAAGTTAGTATTGTTGATGCTGCTAAGCAAACAGTTCTTTTTTCTTGCTCTTATCCAGAGACAGAAAATGAAATATATTCACCCCAACCTGGCTTTGCTGAACAGGATCCTGCTCATTGGTGGTATTGTACCCAACAGGCCCTTTTAAAGGGAAATGCCTCGGGAACTTATAATCCATTGGACATTCATGCCATTGGTATTTCGTACCAAATGCACGGTTTGGTTGTTTTGGACAAAGATTTGCAAGTACTAAGGCCATCCATTATTTGGTGTGATTCCCGAGCAGGTGCTTTAGGTGAAAAAGCTGCTTCTGCTCTTGGTGAGGCTTATTGTCAATCACATTTATTAAATTCTCCGGGTAATTTTACTGCATCAAAATTAGCTTGGGTAAAAGTTAATCAACCGGAGATATTTGAAAAAATAAAGCATGTTGTTTTACCGGGTGATTATATTGGAGCTCAATTAACAGGAAATCTAACTTGTACTCCATCTTCTTTATCGGAAGGTATTTTTTGGGATTTTAAGGAAAATAGAATTTCGACTGAATTGTTAACTCATTTTGGGTTTTCTGAGGATTTATTTCCAACCATTCAACCTGTTTTTTCAGATCATGGTCAAATCTTACCCCAAATTGCAACGAGTTTAGGATTGAACGAGTACGTTAAGGTGACATACAAAGCAGGAGATCAACCTAACAATGCTTTGTCATTAGGAGTCTTAGAACCAGGAGAAATTGCAACTACAGCTGGAACATCAGGAGTAGTATATGGTGTAAGTGATGAATTAAAATATGACCAAGGAAATCGGGTCAATTCATTTGCTCATGTAAATTATCAAGAATCGCTTAGAAGAATTGGTGTGTTGATGTGTATCAATGGAACAGGAATTATGAACCGATGGTTGAAGCAAAACTTTTTTAGCTCAAGTTCATACCAACAAATGAATGATTTAGCTTCACAATCAGAAATTGGTGCTAAAGGCTTAATTGTTATGCCTTTTGGGAATGGTGCAGAACGAATATTTCAAAATCGTGTCATAGGAGCAAGTTTCCAACATTTAGATTTAAACCGTCATCAATCAGCAGAGATTTCTAGGTCCGTACAAGAAGGCATAGCTTTCTCTTTAGTTTATGGAATCGAATTATTGGATAAGGTAGGAATTACTCCACAGCGATTAAAAGCTGGGTTAGCCAATATGTATTTAAGTCCTGTATTTAGTCAGAGTATAGTCAATGCTACTCAAATATCGGTTGATTTAATGGATTCAGATGGTGCTATGGGGGCAGCATTGGGAGCAGGAATTGGCATTGGATACTTTAACTCGCCCAAAGAAGCTGTGTCACAATTGAAAATTCGTAAGACTATAGAACCTGATTTGAAATTTACTGAAGAAACAGTGCAGGCATATCATAATTGGAAAAATTACTTGCCCGCTTAAAAAAGTAAAAGCCTCCTGAATTTCAGGAGGCTTGTACCCAGAGCCGGAGTCGAACCGGCACGGGCTTGCACCCACGGGTGTTTGAGACCAGCGCGTCTACCAATTCCGCCATCTGGGCAATTCTTAATTGCGACACAAAAGTACTTCAAATCCTTCGATTAATCAAGTACCTATTTAATAATTTCTTAATTATTCGTAGCGTAGAGCATCTACAGGGTCTAATTTAGAAGCCTTAAATGCAGGGTAAATTCCTGAAAATAAGCCAACTAAAATACAAACAATGATACCCGTAATCATCCAAACCCAGGGTATAATAAAGCTAGCACTACCAGAGCTAATGCCTTGAGCAATGAGGTTTCCAATGGGTATTGCTAATACAATTCCTCCTAAACCTCCTAATAAACAGATAACAATGGCTTCTATCAAGAATTGTTGCAAGATTCTAAAAGGTGTCGCTCCTAATGATTTACGAATACCTATTTCTCTCGTTCTTTCTGTTACCGATACCATCATAATATTCATCAAGGCGATTGCTGCTCCTAATAAGGTAATAAAGCCAATGACAAAGCCCCCAATACGTAAGGAAGAAGTAATATTTTCAAAGCTTTTGGCAATTGAATCTGAGCGATCAATGGAAAAAGAATCTTCAGCGCCGATGGGATCCATTCTAACTTTACGCATGGCCCCTCTAGCTTCCTCCATAAAATCATCTAGATTTTTAACTTTGGTAGAAGAAGTAGTAATATCAAAGGTCAAATTTCTACCTACGGCCATTTTCCTGCCTGTTTCTAAAGGTACCATGATCACACGATCATCTCCCCCACCCATCATGCTTCCTTTTTTCTCTAGAATACCAACTACTTTTAGTTTTTGTCCACTGACAATGATTTCAGAATTGACTGGGTTTTCTTTTTCATACAACTGATCAATGACATCAACACCTAACAAACATACATTATTAGCGTGCTGAAACTCATGGGTGGAAAAATTTCTACCCAGACCAACTTTGTAACCTTTCAGCTCCATGAAATTATCATCTATTCCTACTAAGCGAGTATTGGGATTGGTCTTTTTAGAAGCATGTTTAGCTATAGCATTGAAATTTACATTCGTTTTTAAGGATACTTTTCCTTTGGAACTAAATAAAGTCTTATATCGACTAGCTTGACGGTAATCAATATTTTTAAATCTTTTTTCTCTTTGACCTTCTCTTCTTATTTGCATAGCAGGACGATTTCTGATGTCAAAGGAATTAGCCCCTAAACCCGAAAATGAATTATCTACAGAGCTCTGAATACCATCTATGGCAGTTAAAATTCCAACTAAAGACGTAATTCCAAGCGAAATGATTAAGGCCGTTAAAACCGTTCTAAGTAAATTACCTTTGATCGATCTTAATCCTTCAAATACGTTTTCCTTAAGATTCATGTTGTTCTCCTACCGTTTAAATTTTACCTTGCAATTTATTAGATAATTTACGTCTTAAGAAACCAATGAAAGGGCTAATTCTTCCATTAATCATTTTTTGTTCTTCATTCAGCTCTATACTAGCGAATAAGCTATTGATTCCTATGGATGAGAGCCAAACAAACCATTTAAAAGCCTATGGTTTTACCTACAAGGTCTTGCAAGGAGAAGATGCTAAAGTTTCTTGGCTTTTGAATTACAAAGGAGGATCTTTTCTGATGGAATATTATCCTAGTTTTTCAAAAGATCTATTAAGTAAAGGCATTTCATATCAAATTATCTCAGATCAATCAGCTAATCAAATTTTAGCTGAAGTCAATTCTGAAAGTTCAAATATGGAACAAGCTACCTTGCAAAAGGTTCCTAAAATAGCACTTTATTCTCCCAAATCGGCCTCTCCATGGGATGATGCCGTTTCATTGGCCCTCACCTACGCTGAAATACCCTTTGAGACGATTTATGATCAAGATGTGCTAGATGGTAATTTGGCTAAATACGATTGGGTGCATTTGCACCATGAAGATTTTACCGGACAAATGGGTAAGATGTTTACTCAAAAAGATCAAGTTTGGTATCAATTGCAATTGCAGGAAGACCAGCAGATGGCTAAGAAAAATGGTTTTTCAAAAGTTTCTCAAATGAAAGGAAAAGTGGCATCCATGATTAAGGACTTTATGTTAGGTGGCGGATATCTATTTGCTATGTGTACTGCTACGGATACATTTGATATTGCTTTAGCAACTTTGGGAATGGATGCTGTTCCTGCATTTTACGATGGAGATGCCACATCGTCCAATATTAGCGCTGATAATTTGAATTTTAAAAATACCGTTGCTTTTAAAGATTTCTCCTTAATTCTTAATTATCGAGTAAACGAATTTTCCACCATTGATTCGGCTCCCAATTATACTCAAAGGCCTATTGCAGAGGAGAATGATTTTTTTGAACTCAATGAGTTTTCTGCTAAATCAGATATGATACCCTGTATGTTAACGCAAAACCACCAGCAAGTTATTCACGGATTTATGGGGCAAACCACTGGCTTTGCAAGTTCAACAGTTAAATCAGAAGTAACTATTTTAGCCGAAAATGAAAGTTTAAAGGAAGTGAAATACTTGTATGGACAAGTAGGAAAAGGATTTTTCGCTTTTTTAGGAGGTCATGATCCAGAAGATTACCAACATTTTGTTAATGAAGAACATACCGATTTAAGTCTTCACAAAAATTCAGCAGGATATAGATTAATATTAAACAATATCTTATTCCCTTCTGCCAAAAAGAAAAAGCAGAAAACTTAGTGCAGTTTTCTTAAATAATAATCTTCTCCACGCACCAAGACCCCTTCTACCATCGTTGTATCCGTTCCTAATCGAATATCTCCTTTTTGAGGTTGAAATACGTTTTTGCTAAAAAATAAGTATTGAGCTTCAGCGGGAATTGCTTGAATGCCCTGTTCAAATGGGTTTAGTGGAATTAATTTTCTGCTAAATTTTGCACCCCATAATGGATATTCAAAATCATCATTAATTGTACCAAGTGCAACTGTTGCATTAACAGGTACTAATTTTTCAAAGTTTTGATATGCTTTTGTGATGTCTGGTCGATTGATGGTTAATGCCGACACCCTGTCAAGTTCTAATATGGACTTTTTTCCATAAGCATTAAACGGCAATGCTCGAATATTGAGGCCTAACGTCAATATGGCGGATAAACTGATAATGACAACCACGAGCCCCAAAATTATACTCGATATAAAATGTTGCTTTCTTTCGAAGATATAGCTGGAAATATAGGTTAACACAGGAAACAAATAGATAGCTGAACTTATCATGTAACGCCCTTTCCAAGGATCATATGCTGCTGTAAATGCCAAAGTTGCAAAATGGATGGCAAATGCAAGTGAAAACAAGCCCAGAGTCCAATTGGGCCTTCTTATAAACATCAATAAACTTGGTAGTACAATGAATATAAAAATGCTACCATAAATAGGACTACCATTAAAGTATTCAAATCGTTTATCGAACGTAAATGGAATAATGGTGAATTCAGTTACTTTTTCTAAGCCTAAATGCAAACCTTGGTCAATTACTCTAAAAGGTGCTTTCATGGCATGGTTAAGCTTTTCAACTACCATGATGTTTCTTAGACCATCAAAATTGAATAAATCAAATCCATACCTGACTACATTTCTACTTCCTTGAATCAATAAATTACCTAAACTTCCTGCTCTTTCAACTGATTGATGTTGCGTGGCTGTTGGAGGTCCAATAGGATGTCCATAATGTATATAATTAGCGATGTAACCTGTAGCTGCTACATACAAGAATGCACCTAAAAAGTGAGCTATAAATAAGTGCTTTATGACAAATATGGTCCGTTTTTTTATGGCTGGCATAAAGCAATAGGCATACAAAATAAGTAATGGAATGAATGAAAATACAAAGGTTATTTTATGACTTAAAGCTAAACCAAATGTTAAACCAGCTAAATATAAATAAATGGTTTTCTCTTGTTTTTTATATGCTACTAAGTAATATACAATCGTGCACAAATATGCCGCAAGTACAATATCCGTTTCTGTGGTAATGGATTGCATCAGAACATTAGGCAGGAATAAAAAGATGATGCTTAAGAATAACCTAGTTTTGAATTTAATTCCTAGATTTTTGAGTATTCCATAAATTCCAAAAGATAAAATCCAATATGATCCAATGTTGGGAAGCTTGAATAAATATTCATTGTAGCCACTCATTAAAAAGGGATACACTTGTAAGGAACAAAAACTTCTTGGATATGTGTCTATATTCCAATTAGTGCCTATAAAATGAGACATAGTGCCTCGTTTGAGGAAATAAATAACTCGATTCAAATGCCCAGTCATGCTGTCCCATTCATTGGGAGGACTATTGAATACCAAAGAGGTTTGTAAGACACAAATAATCAGGAAAGACCAGAATAGACAGGCAAAAATAAATCGCTCAATACCTGATAATTTGGAATAGGTTTGATGTGTTGTTTGAATTGCTGAACCTATAACTTTAAAAGCAGATATATGTTCCATTTCAAAGGCAAAAACAGGTCTTTGAAAAAAATAATAGGTCAATGAGGTTATGAAAAATGGAATAATAGCCCATAAAATACGGCTATTCCAAAGCCCAAAGGCAGATAATCCATAACCTGTTAAAATAACACTACTTGTATAAATGGTAAACCCTATAATTAGGATCTCTTCTAAGTTTTTGTTTGAAATCTTAGACGCTACCTTGTAGTTCATCAATATAAATGAAATGAATGCTATCCAATACATCGTTTTTTTAATTAAAGGATTGATTCACTAAATCCGCAATTAGTCTAATTTCATCTTCTTTGATTTCAGCACTTAAGGGCAAACACAAAACTCTTAATGCTATATCTTCTGATACAGGACAAGACTGTTTATCCACAAAACTTAGTGTATTCAAAGATGGGTAGAAATATCTTCTTGGATTAATTTGTACGGCATTTAACTTAGAAACAGCTTTTAATAATGAAACTTCATTCGGAAACATCACAGGATAGTAACTGTAATTCCTTTCCATGACAGGATTGAATTGAATCGCATTTCCAGGTACTTGTAACAGACTATCATATAGCTCACATGCCCATTTACGGTAATTTCTAATTTGATCAAAATGACCTAGATTCACCAATCCCATGGCCGCATGAAATTCTGAATTCTTTCCATTAATTCCAGCTGAGAAATAATCGTCATTTTTATGTCCAAAGCTCCGCAATTCAATGATTTTAGCGGCTAGTTTTGAATCATTTGTCACGACAGCTCCGCCCTCAACACTATGGAATACTTTAGTTGCATGAAAGCTACAAGTGCTTACAGTACCATAATTGAAAATAGACTTTCCCTTATAGTTAACTCCAAACGCATGTGCTCCATCGTAGATGAGGGGAATGTTATAAGCAGCCGCTACTTCTTCCTGAGCTTCTAAGTCGCCCGCATTACCATATACGTGAGTAGTTAAGATAGCTTGGGTATTCGAAGTAATTTTCGACTTAATTTGAGCTGATTCTACTGTTAGGCTATTGGCGTCAATATCTGCGAAAATAGGTGTAGATCCTTCCCAGAGGATGGAGTTTGAAGTAGCACAGTATGAGAATGGTGTAGTAATAACTTCACCTTTTACTTGTAGAGCTTTTAAAGCCAATTGCAAGGCAATGGTGCCATTGGTGACAAAAATAACGTGTTCAACTTGTAAGTAATCGCGAAGTTTCTGCTCTAATTCTCTTAATAAGGGCCCATCATTAGTTAAATGATTGCTCTCCCAAATACGTTCTAAATAGCTGACATATTCTTTTAAATCAGGCAAGAACGATTTGGTAACATGTAGCATAATTAGATAGTATCAGATAGTTGACGAATAGGAAAAGGAAATACTGGTCTTACATAACCCGGCCATTTGCCATACCAGGTAGTATCTTCCCTGAAATCAGCAATCTCAAAGTTAAATACTTCCTCGAAGTTATATAAGACAATGGACTTATCCTTGACAACCATAAAAGAAATAAGGTAAGTACCATCATTTAAGAAATGGCCAGGAATCTCTAAGTTAGCTTGTACCAATCCTATTCCAAAGTTTCCCGGAGGTGTGCCTACATTAAATACGCATTCACCAGTGCTAGCAAATAAATGTAAACTGATGTTTAATTGCTGGTTAGGTTCTGTATTCCAAAATTCAATACTAATATTAATCTTGTTCCTAATATCTAAATAAGTCTGCCCTTCTAGCAATTCAGGAATTAATGTAGCTTTTTTCAAGCGAATCTGCTGCGACCCTGGAGCGGCATCAAATGAATCATAACTTTGTTCCAAACGATTGGTTTGTAGCGCCGCCATATAATTGGAAAGCACCTCACCTGTTTCCCCAAATTGCTTTACCCTACCCTTTTCAAGGTGTAAGGTTTTATTACACAAATTAGCTACAGCCGTCAAGTTATGACTTACAAACAATATGGTTTTATCATTGGCTGCAACTTCACGCATTTTACCTAAGGACTTCTTTTGGAAATCGGCATCTCCTACCGCAAGTACCTCGTCTACAATGAGAATTTCAGGGTTTAAATGAGCTGAAATAGCAAATCCTAAACGAACATACATTCCAGAGGAATATCGTTTAACAGGTGTATCTAGAAAGCGGGATATTTGTTCACCAGCAAAATCAACAATTTCATCAAATTGCGATTTTATCTCATGCTTAGACATACCTAAAATAGCACCATTCAAAAAGATATTTTCCCTTCCAGTTAACTCTGGATGAAAACCTGTTCCAACTTCTAATAAGCTAGCTACTTTACCTCTTACATGAATTTCACCACTTGTAGGTTTGGTAATCTTACTTAAGATTTTTAATAATGTAGATTTACCCGCCCCATTACTTCCAACAATTCCTAGTTTGTCACCACGATTTAATGCAAAAGAAACATCATTGACTGCCCAAAAAATTTCTTTTTCTTCTTTGGTCAACAAGTTTTTCAAGCCATTCTTTATACTAACAGCCCCTTTATTGGCTGAAAGCTCGTACTTTTTAGAAATGGAATCGACTTCAATAATGTGCATAAATGTTATAAATAATCCACGAAGGAGTCTTCTCTTTTGTCAAAAATGATAATGCCTAGGATAAATACCAAAATACTAGCAATGATACTTATACTTAAATTTTGGACTGTTAGTAAATCGTATTGGCTAATTAAGCAAGCTCGAAACATTTCTACTAAACCTGCTAATGGGTTTAATATATTGTAATATAAAAACCATGATTTTTCAGATAATTGTTTCGTCGTATAAACAATGGGAGTTGCAAAAAATCCATACTGCACGATCAATGGAATGATTTGTTGTACATCCCGATATTTAACGGAAAAGGAGGCAAATATTAAACCAAATCCTAAGGCAAATAAACTAGTAATCAGTAATGCCAATGGCAGTAAAACAATATATGGTGATATACTTTGATGTAAACTAAGTGCCAAAATTAGATAAACAACTAAGCCTACTACGAAATCGACTAATGAAACAGCAATAGAAGAAAAACATATAATTAAACGCGGAAAATAGACTTTAGAAATTAAGTTACTATTCACTAATATAGAGTTGCTAATTGCCTGAAGTGAATTAGCAAAATAATTCCAAAATAGGATGCCTGAAAATATCACCAATTGGATAGGATAACCCGATAAGTCTTGAATTTTTGCAACCTGTTTATAAGCAAATAAAAATACTAACATGGTGGCCACTGGCTTAACGATAGCCCAGCTTAAACCTAAAATAGTTTGCTTGTACCTAACGGAAATATCTCTTTTGGCTAATATGACCAATAACTCCCAATCACTACTAATCTCCTTGATTTTCTGTTGTATAAGATTCATGTAAACTAAGCCATTAATTCTCTATAAACACTTCCTATATAAATCAATAAGGATGTTATTAACATGCCTATGACTACAGCTACTAAGGTAATGGGACCCCAAAAATAAACCTCAATTTTAGTAGGAAGCTCAGAATCTGAAATGATTGTAAATAAAGGAGACTCTTTAATAAGTGAGAACTTCAGGTTATCAAAATTCCGTACAGCTTCAAAATACATACTTTGTAGCTGAGAAGAATTCATTTGTAACCTTTCTGCTGTAATTCTAGCTCTTTGATAAATGATCTGTTGATTTTGGTCATTGTAATTCGCTAGTTTCCCTTGGGTATAGTACAAAGCTGAGCGCAGTGAATCTACCCTTTTATCCATAATCACTAAAAGTTCTTTGGATTTTTTAGTTTTTGTTTGAATGTAGAATTCAGTAACCGTTTTCAAATATAACTTGGACCATGTATAACTCAACGTATCATTACGCGTTTCAACCGTCATAGTTAAAAAGGAAGATTTTGGGTTTTCGTTACTGATTACCGTGTTTCCTTTTAAATATTCATAAATGGCGTTCATGATATTTCTATCTTGCTCATTGGCTTGACTTGGATCTGAGATTTTAAAACGGTAGTTAAAGAAATCATCAGGTAGGTCACTCCACTCGTGTTTTTTCAAATCAGCCTTTTGTAAGAAGAAATTGGCAAATAAATCCTCTTTGTCTCCAAACTTGACACGGGTTAACAAGGCTTTTCTGAACAAAGCTTTTGTTTTCAAAAGTTCTTTGAAATTTTCCCCGCTAAATAGTGAATTACTGGCAGTAAATCCTCCCAAACCTAAGCTACTAGCTATATCTGCTAATCCTCCGCCACTTGATCCTTCAGAATCCATGACAAAAACGATTTGAGCCTTATATATTTTATTTTGACTACGAATGATCTCAACACTAATACCTGCTGCAAAACCAATAAGTGCCCCTATGAGTAGTTTTTTACGATTCTTTTTGAAAAAAGGAATCAATAAAAAGCACTTAAACAGTAAGCGCTTGAAAGAAAATTGATCAGATCTTAACTCTGCCATGTGATTAGTTTGATGTAGCCTTAATCAAGGTAATAATACCAATTAAACTAGTAAGGGTTCCTGTGAAGATAGATACAACTGATACAATTTGTTGTCCAGTAGCCACTTTAGATTTCTTAGGAACAATAATTTCAGCCCCTTGTTCAATCTTAGGATGAAAACGAAAGAATAAAAATGATTTCGTTCTTTTCACTGATCCATTAGAATAAAGTACATAGGCTCTTTTTCTAGCAGAACTTGATGTAAACCCTCCCGCTTCTGAAATGAAATCATAGAATGATTTTCCATCTAAATACTTCACACTATTAGGATAAAGAACTTCGCCTGAAACTTTAACAGTTTGTGGTTCTTTCGGAATATCAATAATATCACCTTCTAAAACGTATAAATCATCTTCACCACCTGGGTTTTTCAATGCTTTTACCAAGTCAATGCCAATAGTTTCTTTCGTCTTATTAACAATGGTTTGTTCTCTTGGTGCAGTAATTCCAGTGAAGTTATCTTGAATTTCATTTAATTGCTCCGTTCTTCTATTTTTCTCAAATTCTGTTAATTGAATTTTACGAATCAACTTAGCTCCTTTAGGATAAGCTTGTCTATTTAAACCACCTGCTCTTGTGATAATTTCACTTAAACGTTCATCCTTCTTTTCCAAGCCATATACACCTGGATAAACAACCTGTCCTTGAATGGTAATGAATTGTTGCAACTCATAATTAGGTGAAGAGCGAATAAATACCTCATCGTAAGGCTGTAATTCAAAAGTTGAAGCAGTTTCGTCTAATTGCAACTTCTTACTAATAGAGAAACGTATAATCTCAGCAATTTGTGAATTGATTGGCGTATTGTCTGCCAAATTCTTCTTTCTTCGAACAATTTCAACTACACCTGTAGCTGCAGATTCTCTTAAACCACCAGCTTGTAGGATTAAATCCTCTACAGTCATTTTTTCTACAAATGGGAGTGTTAATTTTAATTGACGATTGATCAATTGATTCGCAGCTTCATTGGATTTCAACTCTTCCGATATTTCACTTTCTATCTGAACAGCATTGTTCTCCGAGTTAATTTTATCAGTATTAGATTTGATTGCATTTTCTTGTGAACTAGAAACCTTACCACCGTTGGATTCTAATTTATTACTACCGTCCAATTTATTATCCAAAATGATATCGTTTCGCTTTAAGTTGATTTCACCATGTATAGTCACGGTATAGCCTTCTTTCAAATCTAAAATGGAGAAAATGGAAACATTATCTTCTCTTCTTAATGGAATATCCTTTGATTTGTTATTTAAAATATCCTTTAAATTAACGGACAAATTTGTTTTAGATAAATCTGGATTGATACGTTGAATCAAAACACGATCCAAGAATGCATTTTCTTTTAATCCTCCGGCTCTATCAATTAATTTCAATAAGCTTGGACTTCCTTCTAACGCAAATTGGCCAGGTCTAAATACCTCACCTACGATGGTTAGTTTATTTTCAAAACGATCTTGATTAACTGATTCTACCTGAATGATATCTCCAGTTTGTGGGCTAAATGAATCCATCAATGCTGCATTTAGGTCAATTAACTTACGTTCACGATTTGTGTAACGAGTAATCTTTACTAATTCCTTAAAAGCATCTTCTGTAAATCCACCAGCAAATTCTTGAATTACTTTTGTCAAACTCTCCTGTGGCTTAATTTCAAATAAAGCTGGCCTCTTAACCTTCCCTTTTACCTCAATTCTATTTTTATAGACTCCAACTTTAATGATATCTTGGTCGTGAATATTGACATCATTTTTCTGAATTCCAGCTGTTAAAAAATCATATAAGTCAATCGTAGCAATTACTTTCTTATTTCGGATTAATTGAATCTCTCGATAAGTACCATTTTGATTAGGTCCACCAGCTAAGTATAAAACGTTCATCACTCTCGCTAAGGAAGGAACAGAATAAGTACCTGGGAATAAAACTTCTCCTTGAACCGTTACATTAACAGTACGGATGCTTCCTAATGATATAGAGGCGTATAAATTAGTACTGCTTGGGCCACTACCTTCTTTACGAAGTCCAACAAAAATTTGAGATAGTTTAGAAATAATTCTACTTTTTGCTTCTTCAATCGTTAAACCAGCCACATATACATTACCAACTCGGTTAATCTTCACGTAACCATCAGGACTAACCGTTAGGTTGTAATGATCTTCTGAATATCCATTGATATCAATGATTAATTCATCATCAGGCCCTAAAACGTATGATTTAGGTGTAGCTATTTTCAAATTAGGTTCAAAAGTGCCTGTTTTATTATTAAAGATAGAATAACCAAAAATTCGTTTTCTAAGGTTATAAACAGCAGTATCCTCATTGGCTATTTCACCAGCGTTTCTTTTACGCTCAGCCATTAAGCTATCGTAATTTTGCTTTTGCTTGGGTGTAGTTGTAATAGTTCTACGACCCACATTAGCTTGATTTTGAGGCTGAGTTCTGATTTGACTATTAGAAGGATTATTGTTCATTCGGTCTAAAAGCTGACCTTGTACTCCGAATGGAATCGTTTGACTCATCATTTTTGTACTTAACAACAAAATTGCCATTAAGACAAAAGAAAACTTTTTGTTCATAAAGTCTTTTATTTCTAATTTGACTGCAAATTAAAGAAAAAACATGATTTAATGCTAACTTTAAAGCTAATTGCACGATCGAGTAACGTGTTATTTAAATTAATATTGACAAAAATTATCTAGTGGAAGAAATTAACAGTAACCCCCCGATTTATAACGATGACAGTATCCGATCCTTAGATTGGAAAGAACATATCCGATTAAGACCGGGTATGTATATTGGAAAATTAGGAGATGGTTCATCTGTGGATGATGGTATTTATGTGCTCGTGAAAGAAATCATGGATAATTCCATCGATGAGCACATGATGGGTAACGGAAAGGTTATTGAAGTTAAAATTTCAGATCATAAAGTAGAAGTTCGAGATTATGGTCGCGGAATACCATTAGGTAAAGTCATTGATTGCGTTTCAAAAATTAATACGGGAGGAAAGTATGATTCTGGTGCTTTCCAGAAATCTGTTGGTCTAAATGGTGTTGGTACAAAAGCAACCAATGCACTTTCTCAATATTTCAAGGTACAATCATATCGGGATGGTCAAACAAAATGGGCTGAATTCTGTAAAGGTGAATTAACTGCTGAATCAGATGGATTTGAAGCATCTAATGCCAAAAGCGGAACACATGTGTGCTTTGAACCTGATAATGGCATATTTAAAAATTACCATTTCATCCCTCAGTACCTGGATTCCTTATTCTGGAATTACGCTTATTTGAACGCAGGATTGTCCATTAATTTTAATGGGGAGAAATATTTTTCTCAAAATGGATTATTGGATTTATTATCTAAAAAGACCAATGCCGAAGAAAATAGATACCCTATTATACATTTAAAAGGCAATGATATTGAATTAGCCATAACGCATAACAACCAATACGGAGAGGAATACTATTCGTTTGTCAATGGCCAAAATACGACGCAAGGTGGTACTCATTTAGCGGCATTTAGAGAAGCCATTGTTAAAACGGTCAGGGAATTTTATAAAAAGGATTTTGATCCTTCTGATGTTAGAGCAAGTATCGTTGGTGCAATTGCTATTCGTGTTCAAGAGCCTGTATTTGAATCTCAAACTAAGACAAAATTAGGTTCTACTACCATTTCTCCAGATTCTAATTCAACTTCCATTCGCTCCTTTATAGGAGATTTTGTTAAAACAGAATTAGATAATTTTTTACATAAAAATCCGAGCACTGCAGATGCCATTTTAAAGCGGATTTTGCAATCGGAACGAGAAAGAAAAGATATTGCAGGCATCAAAAAATTAGCCAATGAAAGGGCTAAAAAAGCAAATCTTCACAATAAAAAATTACGGGATTGTCGTGTTCATTTACCAGATGAAAAATCAGATGCTCGACATGATACCATTCTATTCATTACTGAGGGAGACTCTGCTAGTGGATCAATTACTAAATCTAGGGATGTTCAAACCCAAGCCGTATTCAGCCTTCGAGGTAAGCCTTTGAACTGCTTTGGTTTGACTAAGAAGATCGTATACGAAAACGAAGAGTTTAATTTATTGCAACATGCCTTAGATATCGAAGATAGCCTTGATAATTTGCGTTATAATAAAATTGTGATTGCTACCGATGCCGATGTGGATGGGATGCACATTCGCTTATTGATTTTAACTTTCTTTCTTCAGTTCTTCCCTGATTTAGTTCGTAATGGGCATTTGTATATTTTAGAAACTCCCCTATTTCGAGTTAGAAATAAAAAAGAAACGATCTATTGTTATTCTGACGAAGAAAGAAGAAATGCGATTGAAAAATTAAGTCCTAAGCCAGAAATTACTCGATTCAAAGGATTAGGCGAAATTTCTCCAGAGGAGTTTGGCACTTTTATCGGGGAAAATATCAAATTAGAACCCGTGATTCTTGAAAAGGAATTTACGATTCCTCAATTATTGACCTATTATATGGGTAAAAACACACCTGAGAGGCAAAAATTCATTATTGAAAATTTAATTATCGAAAAAGACTTAGAAGAAGTGTTGTTAACTTAAAAGTTTAGTTCCCATAATTGCCTTAATTCATGCAGCGCTTTGCTTGCACTTCCAATTTCGGCCACCTCAATTCCTTTTTTTGCAACTAGTTTGGCTTTGTCGTCTTGTTCTAATTCAATTAACAAGTCGGTAAAGCTATAATACGTTGGTATGTACATAGGGAATTGTTCCATCAATTGATCAAAAACAGTGATTGACCCATTCATATCCCCTTCTTTCTTTAATTCCAATGCCAATAAATAATAATTGAAAGGGTTCTCTGGCTCCTCTTTTATTTCATTTTTTATAAATTCTTTACGCTCCATTTTTGTAATTTTAAAAACAAATTAGTATGCTTGCATACATTTTTATTTAATCGCCTATGAAAATCTTAGTTTGCATATCAGTCGTACCTGATACGACTTCCAAAATTACACTAGATTCAACAAATACTCGTATTAATTCAGAGGGTATAACTTTTATTGTTGGTCCCTACGATGATTATGCCCTATCAAGAGCCATTGAAATCAAGGAACAAACCCAAGCTGAATTAGTGGTTCTACATGTAGGATCTTCTGATTCTGATGCATTAATCAGAAAATGTTTGGCATTAGGTGCAGATCGAGCTGTTCGAATTGATACGGCAGCATTAGATTCTTACCAAGTAGCTCAAGAAATTATCCACTATGCCAAAGATCAATCATTTGATCTCATTATGATGGGTAAGGAATCCATTGATTATAATAGCGGCATCGTTCATGCATTAGTAGCTCATGGTTTATCTTACAATCATTTTTCACCAGTGATGCATTTGGAGTTAGATGCTAATAAATTAATCCTAGAGATTGAAACTGATTCAGGTAAATCAAAAGTTAGCACGACACTCCCTGCTATATTAGGATGTCAGGAACCCATCGCTGAATGGAAAATACCTTCTATGCGAGGTATCATGACCGCTAGAACTAAGGAAATAGCTGTAATCTCCCCTATTCATTCAAATTTTGAACAGCATATTGCTGCTCATGTGGTTGAAACGGAGCGCTTACAAAAAATGATTTCAGCCGAAGATGCAGAATCATTAATCGACATATTAAAAAGTGAAAACCTGATATAAGATGAAAAATTTAGCAGTATTTATAGATAGTAAAAACGGTCAAATTTCAGAAAGTTCTAAACGCTTATTGGATCTATCAAGTAGTTGGCTTGTACAAAATGGATTGGAAGGAATTTATGTATATGGGTTTGAAGAACAATCATCTGATTCATTTAATTCGTTCAGTTCTATTAAGCAATATATCCATATCACAATTCCAGGATTAGTAAATAATAATCAGGTCATTGCCCCACTATTGGAGGATATTAAGCAAAAAGAAATTGATCAATTCTTTTATGTAAAATCATTACTAGTGGATAGTATAGCCGCATTTTTAGCAGAATCATTATCTATTCCACTCGTTTCTAATGTGATTAAATTAGCCAAAGTATCTGATGGTTATCAATTGACTAAATCGATATTTTCAGGAAAAGCAACATTAACTACTGAGATAAATAATAATTCATTTATTGCAGCATTTAATAAGTCGTTTACGTTTGAAACAACATCTCAGGCAGGAAATTTAGCCATAAGTCAAGCTGTAATTGCATTAGGAACTGATGCTCAAAATAAATTAATTGAAAATTATCCCTTAACGGGTGCAATTCCGTTACCAGATGCAGCCATTGTTGTAGGTGCCGGAAGAGGCTTTAATGATCCTTCCAATTGGGGTATTGTGGAAGATTTAGCAAAAGAATTGGGAGCTGCAACAGCATGTTCAAAACCAGTTTCTGACCTAAATTGGAGACCTCACCACGAGCACGTTGGACAAACTGGAGTTAAAATAGCTCCCAAATTATATATAGCATGTGGTATTTCTGGTGCCATTCAGCATTTGGCAGGAGTTAATGGATCACGAAAAATTGTCGTTATCAACAACGATCCTGAAGCACCTTTTTTCAAGCATGCCGATTATGGTATAGTTGGAGATGTATTTGATGTACTTCCAAGATTGTTAAATAAGCTTAAAAGCCATTAATTTTAGGCCATTTTTTGATACATTTGTTTTTTAAAATGTAGCCTTGAACGATTATTTAAAATTAAGTATAGTTTCTGTATCTCCTAGTTCAGTTGGAGCGAGTTCTTTTATTCTCCTCCTGCAATCAGAAGACCACCCCAACTTACGTTTTCCTATCGTAATTGGGAATCAAGAAGCTCAAGCTATTTCTGTTTACCTAGAGCAAATTCAGACTAGTAGACCTTTAACACACGATTTATTTATTCAAGTGATTGAAAAATCAAATTTAGATTTAAATCGTGTGTTAATTACAGATTTCAAAGAAGGCATATTTTATGCTAAAATCGAATTTTTTCAGGATGGTTCACTGATTGAAATGGATGCTCGTCCGAGTGATTCTATTGCATTGGCATTACGAGCTCAAAAATACATTTACATTAAAGAAAGTTTGCTGAAGTCTATCTGTATCCCAGATGAAGAAGAAGAGGATGAAATAGAAGAAGACCTCTCCTTTTCAGTGGATATTCCTGTTTATCAACCTAGTACTATCAGTATTGCAGAGTTAGAAGAGCTTTTACAAAAAGCACTTTTAGAAGAAAATTACGAAGAAGCTGCTAGATTAAGAGATCAAATTGAAGTATTAAATAATCAAAAATGAAATATTCCAAAGCTAAGCCGAGTTCTACCAACGTGTTGTTGATTTTCTCCATTTCTAGTTTGGCCTTTATTATCTGTGTATTCTTTCAATTATTCGTGGGTATAAAATCCTGGGGAGATGATATCAAATCACAGATGAAAATGTATGTATACATGGAAGATTCTTTAAGTAGTCAACAATTGATTGAATCTTACAAAATGCTCACTAAAAAGCCATTTATTCAAACATTGGGTGTAAAAAAAGATGTTTCATTTGTTTCTAAAGATAAAATTGCCTCCGATTTTTTAAAGTCGAATCATGAAAATTACCAAGACCTACTAGGAGAAGATAATCCATTTAAAAACCTCTTCATTTTAAGTATTGCTGACGAGTATAAATCAGGTAAATCATTTGAAAAAATAGCGAGTGAATTAAAGAATTTTCCAGGGGTATATGAAGTTACTTACCCAAATGCTTTTTTAGACTCATTCCTATCTAAAATCAAGCATGTAGGCTGGATTATTTTGGTGTTTATTATTATCCTAAGTGGATTCGTATACCTTCAATTGTCCAATTACATTCGATTGAATATTCATAGTAATCGGGTATTAATTAAAACAATGCAATTATTGGGGTCAACTAATGCGTTTATACGTAAACCCTATTTATTAAACTCTCTGTTATTAGGTTTATTAGGAGGAGGTTTAGGTTATTTAGTATCCAATGGCGTTTTTTATTACTTTATTCAAAACTTACCTGAAACTGGCTTTCTATTTTTTGATGTAAGTAATCAGCTTAAATTATTCTTATTAGCGGTACTAAGTTCTTCACTTTTCAGTGTTATTTCAACCTATTTTTCACTGAATCGATATTTAAAGATTCAACACACTAACTTATTTTAATATGGCAAATTCAACTAATTCCAACTTCCCATTAGACAGAAAAGATATCTTGATTTTAATAGCAGGACTATGCATCATGATTATTGGTTTTTTTGTCATGACCTTAGATAAGGAACCTTTCGGTTTTGGATTTTTGGGAATCACATTAGGTCCTATTTTAGTGCTTATTGGACTTATTATTCCTATTTTTTCCCTGTTTAAAATAAAGAAATAATGAATCAATTTTTAGAAGCTATTGTGCTTGGAATTGTAGAAGGATTAAGTGAATTTTTACCTATTTCTTCTACGGCTCACATCATTGTAGCTGAAAAATTGTTAGGAATTGAATCATCCAAATACCTGAATTTTTTTACTGTATTTATACAATTAGGGGCCATTGCCGCTGTTCCTTTTTTGTATTTTAAGCGTTTATTTCAATCGATAAGCGTCTATAAATATATTATTGCATCCTTTATCCCAGCCGCAATTTTTGGAGTTTTGTTAGATGATTTACTGGAATCCCTATTTCAGGGTTATTGGTTTATTGCAGGTTCTTGGTTTTTAGGTGGTTTGTTATTAATTAAAATTGATGATTGGGTGAAGGATAAAGACCATCAACATGACAATATTGATAAAATGTCAATATCACAGTCAATAAAAATTGGTTTATATCAATGTTTAGCCATGATACCTGGAGTTTCGCGTTCAGGAGCATCTATTATTGGCGGACGATTAGTTGGTTTAAATCATCGAGCTGCGGTAGAATTTTCATTTTTACTCGGTATCCCAACCATTTTGGGTGCTTGCGCTAAAAAATTAGTAGACTATCGTCATGATCTTGATATTATTTTAAATCCAACTAACAGTATTTCATTGTTAGTCGGAGCCGTGATTAGTTTTGTAATCGCCTTACTTACCATTCGCTGGATGGTTGATTTAGTGAATAAATTTGGCTTTAAATTCTTTGGGTATTATCGAGTTTTAGCTGGTATCTTTTTAGCAATATACTTGTGGATGAATTAGTACCCATAGAAGATAAATTCTATTTAATTGATAAGCCCAAAACGTGGACTTCTTTTGATGCCGTTCGAAAAATCAGAAATTTGGGTAAATTCAAAAAGATTGGTCATGCTGGCACGTTAGATCCTTTGGCTACTGGTTTATTGATTATTTGTGTCGGTAAATACACTAAAAAAATTGAGTATTTTCAATCACTCCCGAAAACCTATACAGGTTCTTTTGTTTTAGGTAAAACGACTCCTTCCATCGATTTAGAAACAGAATTTGATGAAGAGTATCCGATTGACCATATTACACCAGAGCTATTAGAAGCAGCTAGGCTATCTTTGTTAGGCGATATCGAACAAGTCCCTCCTATCTATTCGGCTGTAAAACAAAATGGTCAACGACTCTATGTTCAAGCGAGAAAAGGTTTGACGGAAAAAGATGTTGAAATTAAAATTCGACAAGCTAGTGTGTATGAATTTGAGATAGATACTTCGGCATTTCCGGAAATTCAATTTAAAATTAGATGTTCCAAAGGAACATACATTCGTAGTATCGTGAGAGATTTCGGATATTTTCTAAATTCAGGTGCTTATTTAAACGAGTTAGTTAGGAGTCAAATTGGGGATTATTCGCTAGAAAAAGCGCAATCCATAGAGAAATTTAGTGCTGATCAATATGAAATACTTTTATAGTTTCCCAGAAATACCTTTGGTTGAGCAATCTGTTATAACGATAGGTATGTTTGACGGAGTGCATTTGGGACACGCAAAAGTATTATCTGAGTGTGTCCATATTGCGAAACAAAAAGGAATTTGTTCCATTGTCATTTCCTTTAGTAATCACCCTGCCTCCTATTTTAATCAAAAGTATGATTCTAAGAATAGTTTGTTGAGTCCAGATAAAGAAAAAATTCAATGGATAGAGTCACTAGGTATTGATTATTTATTTATGATCCCATTTGACCATTATATGGCTCATTTACCTGCAGAGAGTTTCATGGAGGACATATTGCTGGCTAAATTTGGGATAAGTGATTTAGTCTTAGGCTATGATAATCGATTTGGATATCAACGAAAAGGGTCTGTTGAATTTGTCAACGAACACTATGCTAATCAAATTCATGCCTATTCGATTGATGTAGCGAAATTAGATGATGAAATCATTAGTTCATCCGTGATTAAAGAATACATCATACAAGGTAACATCAAGAAGGCAAATACCATGCTTGGTAGAAACTACTCTTTAAAAGGAAAAGTAATTCTTGGTAATCAGAAAGGCCGAGAACTAGGTTTTCCTACAGCTAATATTGAATTAGAAGATGCAGATAAATTAATACCTGGATTGGGAGTATATGTTAGTTATTTGAAAATGGATGGAAAATGCATTGGTGGCGTCACCAATATCGGAAAAAGGCCCACTTTAACAAATGACACCTATGTTTCCATAGAATCTCATCTATTTGATTTTCAGGAAGATATATACGAAAAAGAAGTTGAGTTAGAACTTCTTGAGAAAATTCGTGACGAGAAAAAATTTAATTCACTTCCAGAATTGATAGAGCAAATTTCCCTAGATGCTAATTGGGCTAGAACCCAATTAACAAAGATTCATATAGCTCCCTAAGAAAATAATTTCGTCTTTTCTTTTGTTCAAAATTTGTTGAACATTATCGTCTAACTTATTTCCTTCAATATCAATAAAGAACCAAAACTTAAACTCGTGTGTGTCTTTTTGAGGTCTGGATTCAATCTTTAATAAGTTGATTTGAACATCTTCAAAGTCCTTTAACAAGGATAATAATGCCCCTGGTTTATCATCATGTTTAAGTTTTATCGCTAAGCTAGTTTTATCGTTATCCGTTTTCTTCAAATTCTCTACTTTAGAAATAATGAAAAAACGAGTTTGATTCGCCTCACTATCTTGGATATTATCAAATAAAATCGGTAATGAATAAATTTTAGCCGCAATGTGAGAACAAAGCGCAGCTGCTTTAGTGTCTTCTACTGCCAATTTCGCTGCTTTTGAAGTGGAATCCACTTGAACAAAGAAATCCTCGGGTTTATGGCTAAAATAATCTTGTAAAAAACCTTTGCACTGTTGAAAGGCAATATCTTTTGAATATATTTTTTGAATTTGATGGATGGAATTTTCTTTCGATGCTAAACAGAAATTGACAGGAATTATAATTTCTGAAATAATGAACAGATTGCGTTCATTGAGAAGGTCCATTGTTTCTTTGACCATCCCCTCTTGATTATTTTCAATGGGTACAACTCCATATTTAGCTCTACCCGTCTCAACTGAATCAAATACAGAGCGAATGGAGGGTAATGAAATATAATCGGCTACTGCACCAAATCTACTTTCTGCAGCTTGATGTGTAAAGCTGCCTTCTGGTCCTAAAAATGAAATAATTTCTGGTAATTCTAAATTTCTTGATACTCCGAATATTTCTAAAAATATAGCTTCAATGGCTGCTTTGCTTAATTTACCAGTGTACTTAGATGCCAATCGGTCAACAATTTCCTTTTCTCTATCCGGATGATAAATAACGGTATTATTTTCTCTTTTTAAGCGACCAATCTCTTCAACAAATTCCATGCGTTCTACTAGTAGCTTTAATATAGAATCGTCAATGCTATCAATGCTTTCTCTTAATTGTTGTATGCTTTTCATTCGGGATAATTTTCAATGCAACCCAAAATTACTAATTTTGATCAGTAGTCGATGTTTTTATTCATATTAGCTCACTTTAATTTTGTTTAATGTCAAAAAAGAAAATATTATTCTTCTCTAGTAACTTTAATCGTACTGGTGCAGAGATAGTCTTATTTGATATTTTACATCAAATAGATCCAGAAAGATTTGAAATAGGCTTGGTTCTATTAGAACCTAATGGTTCCTTACTCAGTCAATTAGCACCTCATATTCAAGTATATTACTTAGATGTTCAATTTTCTTTCTGGGATAAACTGAAATTTCACGTAGGTCAAGATATCGTGCTTCAGCGTATACGCGAAATACAACAACAGTTTGGAGCTTCAATTTGGTATATTAATACCATACAAAATGCTTTTTTATTGCAGTACAAGCAACATTTTAACATATCTACATTTCTTCATGTTCATGAGTATTTATACAATTTTGAGCAATTAGAGATTAAAGATTGTAAACGGATGTTTGATCAAGTGGATTACTTGGTCACATGTTCTGACCTAGTTCAACAATTCTTTGCTCCTATTTTTTCGAAAACAAGTTTCGTCTTTCATTCGAGCATAAATAAGAATTTCATTGATAATTGCTTAGCTACTCAATCGGGAAAAAAATCATCCAAAAAAAGAATAGTCTCCTCTGGTACCATATGCTATCGGAAAGGCGTAGATATTTTCCTTCAAACTAGTTTGCTTGTTAGTCCATCTGAATTTGAATTTATTTGGCTTGGTAAATGGGCTAATAACGGCTATGCCGAAGTTATTCGTCGACAATTGTTAACAGGGAATTATCCAGCGGTTCAATTTATAGAAAACCTGAGTCCTGAAGAGTATTATCAAGTAATATCAAGTGCTGATGCTTTCATAACTTGCTCTAGAGAAGAGAGTATGGGTTTGGTGGCAATGGAGGCTATATATTGTGGAGTTCCTGTCTTAGCGACCAATTCTGGGGGTTCTAGCCTAATGGTCAATGAAACAAATGGTATTTTAAGTCAAGATTTTAGGCCTGAAACCTTAGCTAAAGAATTAACTAGCTTACTATCCAGAGAATTTGACAAAATCAAGATGCGAGAAAGCCTTTCTAGTTTTGATATTCAATCAGAATGTCAAAAATTGGAGTATTATTTATTAAATGCCCCTACTCTGTAATTGGAGGCTGGTTACTGGATAAATTAGTATTCTTTTTCTCTTCTACCAATTGAAGTCGCTTGACTTTATCAATTTTAGTATACTTCAATCGATCTACTGTGTTTGTATCAATATTTCTTGATAATAAATAAGCAGTATAGCAGTAAATTAAAAAAGTAACTAATAGCCCAAACAATACTTCGTGATTGGAATATTCATGACGAATGATGGTATATAAGGCTAATACACTTAGATTAAATGCGATTAGGATCATTGTTGCCCAAAAGTGACTAAATCCATTATCAATTAAAACATGATGTAAATGTTTTCTATCTCCTTTGAAAGGTGATACCCCTGTTGATATACGAATGATAAACATTCGTAAAGTATCAAAAAGCGGCAATAAGAGTATAATAATCGTCAATATAGGAGCATCTTTGACCAATCGTGGATCATAAACGTATGAACTATTATAGACTATGTATTTAACAGCAAAAAAGGCCAATAGAAATCCTAAAATCATGGATCCTGTATCTCCCATGAATATTTTATTTTTAGTAGACCAATTGAATCGTAAAAATCCAACTAATGAACCTGCTAAGGAAAGAGCTAAAGTAGCTAAAGCAAATAATCCAAGACTGTAAAATAGATAAGCAAATATGGCTGATGCTACAAAACCTACTGTCCCTGCTAAGCCATCAATACCATCTAATAAATTAATTGCATTGATAATGGCAATGATGATAAACAAAGTAAAAGCAATGCTAATAATATATGGAATATGATGGATATTAAATAAGCCGAAGAATGTTGAGATTCGTAAATCTCCAAAAGTGATTAATAAAAGTGAAGCTGCTATTTGAATAAATAATTTCTTTTTAGGAGATAAGATCAATATATCGTCTTTAATTCCTAAAAAGAATAAAATAATAAGGGCTGCCACAGCTAGGTGTATTTCGTGTCCTTCATTAGGATTATCCCAGATAAAATAGCTAATCAATGTAGCTGCAAAAATAGCTACCCCTCCTAAAGTGGGAGTTAATTCTTCATGTGAACTTCTCAATTCAATTTCTGCCATTAAGTCTTTCAATTTAGAAATATTAATAATGACAGGTATAGCCGTTACAGTAACCACGATGGATACTATAAAGGAAACAATGATTTGAAACTCTTTATTACTTAATAATTGCAAATATTCATTCATTGTACTAGCTGATTTCTCTTTGTTTAACTACTTGTGCCGGATTACCCTGATTAATGGTATATGAGGCTAAATCTTTACTGGTGAATGACCCTACGGTTAAGACACTGTGAGATTTCAATTTTATACCTCCACTAACAATAGATTTAGCTCCAACCCATACCCCATCTTCTATATTTATTCCTTGGGTAAATAAATCAAAAGACGACTTTTTATAATCATGATTTCCTGTGATAAGTAATGCCCCTTGTGAGATACATACATGGTTTCCTATCCTTATCTCAGATAGATTATCAAGCCATGCTTCCTCTCCCAACCATACATAATTACCTAGCACTAATTTCCAAGGAAATTTAATCTTTACCCAAGGTTTAATCACAACATGATGACCAATTTTTGCTCCAAAAATCCTCAATATGTTGACCTTTATAACATTGGGATATGGAATATTAGTCAAAAAAAATACATTAGAAAATAGAAGCCATACTAAATATTTCAATTTAGCTGTAATTCCAGGTGATCCCTCGCCAGTAAATGTGCTCAAATCAGTTTTCAAACGATTTCCTTTAAGGCTTCTTTTATCCTTGTTTTATCAAAATCAAAGGAATTCTCAAATTCATATACTTTAGCATCTACTAGGAATCGATACCAAAATACTTGAAGGATATTCCACATTAAACCACGTATTCCATCTAAAATCCCTAATCGAAAAAAATAGGAATAATGAAACAGAAGAATCGATCGTACAAAAATAGGGCTTTTGTTGTAAAAAGATTTTAATATATGAATGATGAGATCTTTTATCGGCAATTTATCTTGTAACTGATCCGCTTGTAAGTACCTGTGTTTTAATACTTCTAAGGACTCTCTGCTAGCATATAAATTGTGTTTTTGAGTCCACCAAGTTAAATTGTTCAAATTATGATCAATGATCAAATTCTTTAAATTATAGGTGTTAGGTTGTTTCAACACTATTTTTTCATCCATCCATTTATCATCACATTGGCCTTCTCCTCTTTTCCAAATGCGTAATAACCAGATTGGGTTTGTCATCCCATATTGTATGATTCCACCCATGAAAAAAACTTTTCTTTGCATGTAAAAACCATTGATAGAACTAAGCGCTTCATCATTTAAACAAGTGTGAATTTCTTCAATTAAAGAATCACTTAAAAGCTCATCACAATCCACACGTATAATGTAATCTGTTTCAAATGGATAAATTTCCAATGCCTTATTAATTTGATTGGCATGGTGTATGAATTTATTTTGTACAACAGGAATGTTATACTTGGCTGCAATAGCTAAAGTATTATCAGTTGAAAAAGAATCTATGATGAATATCTGATTGCTTAGTTTTTGAACATTATGAATGCATCTTTCTAAATGAATTTCTTCATTATAAGTAAGCAACAATACACCGATCGTTTTTTTCAATGCTTAATCTATTCAAATCTTATTTGAAACAATATGACTTAATTGAAATTAGTCATTATCTCGCAATTTAAGATATATAATTGAAATATGGCAAATATGGTAATCTAGAAATACATAGTTAAACCTAGTGCGTGACAGATATTACAAATGGATTCATTGTCATATTTAAAAAAGGGATTAGTTTTGTCCTTGAAATTCAATCTATGAGAATTCTTATTTTTCACAATTTATTATGGTCGCAATACAAATCCGTTGTATTTGAAAAAGTAGCGGAAATTTGTGTTGAAAACCAAGATGAATTATTAGTCATAGAAACAACAATTACTGAAGCTGGAAGAGAAGACTTAGTTGATTTCGATTTATCTACTTATCCATATAAATTTCCAGTTAAACTATTAAGCACGAAACCATTGCAACATATTTCTCAATGGAAAGTTGGGTTTGAGTGGTTCAAGGTTATACTGCAATTTAAGCCAGATGTTATCAATTTTACCGGCTATGCTGAAGCAGCAGCTTTGCCGACATTGTTACTTTGTAAATTACTAGGAATTAAAACCATCATGACTATTGAATCCGTTAGGAATCAATCTGAAAAACAGGGTGGTATCATCCATTTATGTAAATCCATTATAAAATCAGCCATATTTAAATTAACTACTGGTTTTTTTAGTTATGGTATCAATTCCAATCAGTTTTTATTTCGTTCGGGAGTTGCCAAAAAGAAAATTCTCTCTTTTTTGAATTCCTTTGATAAAATCAAATTCAAACAACAATTAGGTCATGAGATATCAAATCCATTAGTTCCTAATAACCAGCCGTATTTGCTCTATGTTGGACGTTTGTCCGAGGAAAAAAATCTGCTCGAGTTATTGAATTTGATGAAAGAACTACCCTACACATTAAAAATGGCAGGGAACGGTCCTCTCTATGACGAATTACAAGAAAAGATTCAAAGAGAACAAATAGTTAATGTTTATTTATTAGGTACGGTGGCATGGTCAGAATTGGCTGATTTATATAAAAATGCTTCTAGTTTGGTGTTGGTTTCTACTTCCGAAACTTGGGGTATGGTTGCCAATGAAGCTCAAGAATTAGGCAAACCCGTTATTTGTACCGAAGCATGCGGTTGTGCCAATGATTTAATCATTGATGGCTTTAATGGACTAGTGATTAAGCGCTTGGATGATTCCACGGAACGAGAGCGAATCAAACACTTTTTAGATGAATTACCACTAAATACAGTTAAGTACCATGAAAATTCATTGAGAAATTCTAAAATCTTTGAAGTAGATAAATTAGCCCGTGAAATGTATCAAGGCTTTCGTAAACTAACGATTAATTAATTGATCTAGTTTAATTTCAATAGCCTCGTAAGAGTAATTTAGTTTAGCAAATTCTCTCCCCTTTTGGCCCATTTCTATTCTTTTATTTGAATCGGCAAGTAGATCCAATAAGGCATCTTTCAGTGAAGTGTCTTCTAGTTTTATCACTTTTGCACATGCTTCATTCTTTATATCCATAGCTATCCCTACGTGTTCGGATATGATTACAGGAATTTCGCATAGCATCGCTTCAACCACTGACATACCAAAATTTTCGGATAGAGATGGCAATATAAATACATCAGAATCGGCTAGTAATTCTATACCCTCATTCGGAGAAAGCAAACCAGTAAAAATAATGTGTTTTTCTATTTGCTTTTCCTCAATAATGGCTCTAAGCTCATTGATGTAGTGATCTTCTTCGGAACCCGCAATGACATATACAATATTGGGGTAATTTTGGATTACTTCGGGTAATATTTCTAATACAAAATTGATTCCTTTTTTGATGGTCACACGACCAAAATGAGTAAGTATGATTTGATCTTTTGAAATAGAAAATTTACTTCGAAACGTTCCCTTTTCAGGAAGCTTATCGAATTTTTCTACATCAACGATGTTAGGAATGATGGATGATTTCAAAGGAATTGACAAGAATTTCTTCACCTTCAATTCTTCATCTTGAGTGGAAAATAGAATCCGATGCGCATTCATCAACATCTTTTTCACATATAAGCTAAAAAAGAATCTTTTGAATTTGGAAGATTTAAGATGAAAGGTTTCATCATATAAACTTCCATGCGGAATAACCACATAAGGCACTTTATGCCATTTACAAGCTAAATAGGCTGCCAAAATAGGGAAATTCCAAACGGCTTGAAATACAACCATGTCGAACTGACGAGTATGCTTCATTAACCAAAAAAATATGCCTGGAGAGAAAGTAAAGTTAGCATATCCGTAACAAGGAAAACGCCAAATGGGATATGAAAACTCAGAAGTAGATTTTTCGCCTACAGCTATTTGCTCTAGTTGGGCTTTCGAAAGACCTTGGGTTGTAGTTACTACTTCAATTTGGCAATTAATGTCTTCTAAAGCCTTAGAAAAGGTTAAATTGGTAAATATGGGCCCTCCTATTGAAATGGCAGGATAGTAAGCAGGAGAAACTTGTAAAACTCTTTTCTGAGTTGGCATATAAGGTTAGTCAATATCTATTCTAAAGTTGACTTTCAATTTCATTTTTATCCTTGACCATTTCTACATTCATGAATCGAATAAATATCAAAAATGAAACCCAATAAGCGAAGTCCATTGGCCTACCTGATGTAAACATTCCAACAAATGTATTTAGATAGAATAGGCCTATAAAATTTTGGAAGATAATTTGGGATTTAAAGCAACGGTAAGCAAAATAAAGAAATGCTACATGGAAACTAGCAAAGAGAATAAATCCAAATACCCCAAAATTAACGAGTGATTCTAACATGGGAATATCAATGTATCGATAACGATAACCATGACCAAATATAAAATCGATTCTACTCGTACTCCACAACTGCTTTATATAATTAATATTATTAACGCGACCCATGGCTGATTCATCTACTTCAGAACTTTTACCAAGGGTAACACCAGTGCTCATGGCACGAATAAACAAATTGAAAAACGAATTATAATAAGAATCTATTAATTCTACGATTCTCAATTTAGTTGCGAAATAATACAAATTCCCAATTACGAGTGCATAGAAAATATAAGATTGCCTCTTAATGTTTGAAAATATACTTTTCACAGGAACCATGAAAAATAGCATACAAGGCAATGCCATTAGCACGGTTAGAATCGTGGCTCTTGTTTGAGTTAATATAATGACAATTAAACTAAACCAAACGTTGATATGGGCTAACAATCTAGTTAAATAGACATGAGGCACTTTGATCGAATCCCAGCTCCTATTAATGATCAAAAATGAAATTAAAAAGCCTGCTAAGCCATTTCTACTATAGATATATGGATTACCCGTAAAATTCTCCGTTGTCTTACTCGTGTATTGAACAGTGGCTCTTGTTCCAAATACATAATTTGGATTAGTTGCTACAGAATAGATTAGAGCACAACTTGTTAAAAACGTGATGATCAATATCAATACAGGCAAATACTTTTGTACTTGATTGTCGACACGCAATAAGGAAAAGAAAAAACCAAAAATTAAGGCGAAATTGATTAAATCCGTATTAAACATGGTCATTTCTTTATTCATCAAAAAGAAATAAATCATGGCCACACTGAAAAATGTACCGCCCAATAACAAAAGGAAGGTATTGGGTTTGTGCCCAACTTTGGCATGAAAATGGTTTAGCATGAAGAGCAAACCAGAAACGTATACGATACCTGTAAATACGGAACCTCCACCGAAGCCTAGCTTTTCTTTGAAAAAATAAATTAATGGAGGAGCAATCCAGAATATCAATATTCCTATCGCATTTTTAACCAAGGTGATTTGCTTAATGGTCAACGCTTTGAAGGAAGGCTAGAAATGATTGATACGATTCGAAAGTCTAAAGACTTTTTGTGATTCCGTTTGGATTCGAACCAAAGACCTACTGCTTAGAAGGCAGTTGCTCTATCCAACTGAGCTACGGAACCTAAAAATAAATAGTCAATTTATTCTTGGTGCAAGCACTGTTAAATAAATTGACTATGTTGTCGGGGTGGCAGGATTCGAACCTACGACCTCTTGGTCCCAAACCAAGCGCGATACCGGGCTACGCTACACCCCGAAAAAACACTGCGGAGAGAGAGGGATTCGAACCCTCGGTACCGTTGCCAGTACGACAGTTTAGCAAACTGTTCCTTTCGGCCTCTCAGGCATCTCTCCTAGCATTTAAGAGAGCACAAATGTAGTAATTTTTTTTGAATATCGAAATTCAAAAATGAAAATTTATTTAAAAATATCGAAACTTGAGACACTTTTTCCTTCCAAGCTTGTTTTGCCCATTAAAAACTGATCAATATTTCTAGCAGCCTCTCTTCCCTCGGAAATTGCCCATACTACTAAGGATTGTCCACGTCTGGCATCACCTGCCACAAAAATCTTTTCTTGCGCAGATTGATAGTTTCCATTAGCTACAATATTTCCTCTTTCATCAGCAGAAATTCCAGTTTCAGTTAGCTCTTGAAAAAGGTTACCGTGATCAGTGTGTAAGAATCCAGCAGCAATTAAAGCTAAATCACAAGGGATTTCACGAATGTTTTCTACTTTTTGCTCCATCTTTCCATTCGACATATCGTAAGTTATGTCACCAATCTTAAGCGCTACCAATTCATTCTTATCATTTGTAATGAACTCTTGTAAGGAAATGGACCATAAACGGTTGGCGCCTTCTTCATGTGAAGTAGAAGTACGTAACATATTTGGCCAATTGGGCCAAGGAGTATTTTCTGCTCGATCAACTGGAGGCTTAGGCATTACTTCAATTTGAGTAATCGATGCAGCCTTATGGCGATTGGATGTACCTACACAATCTGATCCAGTATCTCCCCCACCAATAACAACCACATGTTTACCTGTAGCCAAAATATTACTATTAGTATATTCTTCTCCTTTATGATTTACCTCTAAAGCAATATTGGCATTGCGTTTATTTTGTTGAGATAAAAATTCCATGGCAGGATAAATACCGGCAGCATCACTTCCTTTCGTATTAATTAATCGAGGTGTTGTCGAACCTGTTGCAATTAAAATAGCATCATATTCGTTGGTCAATTTGGAAACTTTGTAGTTAACTCCAATATGAACATTGGTTTTAAATTCAACACCCTCCTTTTCCATGACAGCCACACGACGATCTACTACAGATTTATCCAATTTAAAATCAGGTATTCCGTAACGCAATAGGCCACCAATACGATCCGCTCTTTCAAATACGGTAACTGAATGCCCCACTTTATTTAACTGTGCAGCTGCTGCTAATCCAGCAGGACCAGAACCAACAACGGCAATTTTCTTTCCAGTTCTTTTCGTTGGAACAAATGGAACTACCCATCCTTCTGAATAAGCCTTTTCAATGATTGATTTTTCAATCAATTCAATCGCAACTGGTGGTTTATTTATACCTAAAACACAGGCTGATTCACATGGAGCAGGACAAATTCTCCCCGTAAATTCTGGGAAATTATTGGTCGAACTCAATATTTCATAGGCATATTTCCAATTTTGCTCATAAACTGCATCATTGAATTCAGGTATAATATTACCTAAAGGACATCCGCTATGACAAAAAGGTGTACCGCAATCCATGCAACGGCTTGCCTGCTTTTCAGTCTCTTCGGATGAATTTAATAATTCAATTTCTTTATAGTCATTGATACGCTCAGAAACCTCTCTCTTCGCAGAGGTTTTTCTATCAACTTCTAAAAAACCTGTTGGCTTCCCCATTTTCAATAATTAGTTTAATGCTACTTTAATATTTTGGTATACTTTGTCTTTGTCATTCAATACATCTGTGATGCTTAAATGTCTACTTGCCAAGGCATTTCTATAATCAATTGGTAATACTTTTTTGAATAGACTTGTCATTGAATTAAAGTTATCCATGACATATTTCCCTTTTACTGAACCAGTTAATTCAACATGCTTTGCTAAATACATGGAAACAATTTGAATATCTTCTTGATTTAAATCAGTAATCTCAACCATTTCACGATTTACCTTAGATTCAAAGTCATTCTTCTCATCTAAAATGTAAGCCACACCACCCGACATACCTGCACCAAAGTTTCTACCAGTTGCTCCTAAAATTAGGACTAAACCTCCAGTCATGTATTCACAACCATGGTCACCTATACCTTCTACCACCACTTTGGCTCCTGAGTTTCTAACACAGAAACGTTCTCCGGCCATACCAGCTAAATAAGCTTCACCCGAAGTGGCACCATAAAAGGATACGTTACCCACGATAGAATTTTCTGCCGCAATAAACTTGGCTGCTGGAGATGGATAAGCAATCAATGTAGCTCCACATAGACCTTTTCCAATATAGTCATTAGCATCTCCTTCGATTTCAAATTTCAAACCTCTAACAGAAAAGGCTCCGAATGATTGACCAGCTGTTCCTTTAAATTTAATATGAATTAAACCATCTGGGAGTGCTTTATCTCCGTATTTCTTGGTGATTTCATTCGATAGAATGGTACCTACTGAACGATTTACGTTAATGATATTAAATTCACCATTCACTTGTTTCTTCGAATCAATCGCAGCTTGAGCAATCTTCAAAATTTGCCAATCCAATTGATCTACTAAACCGTGATCTTGCTCTTCCGACTTAAACACTGCCACTCCTTCAGCAGGATTAGAAGGTTTTAAGATAGGTGATAAATCAATATGCTTAAATTTCCAATGTGAGGAAACGTCAGCCATGCTTAAATAATCCACACGACCAATCATTTCTTCTATTTTACGGAAACCTAATTCCGCCATAATCTCACGTAATTCTTGAGCTAAGAAATGGAATAAATTAACCACATGTTCTGGCTTACCAGTATATAAAGCTCTTAGTTCTGGGTTTTGTGTAGCAACTCCCACTGGGCAAGTATTTAAATGACACTTACGCATCATAATACATCCTGCCGTAACCAAAGCTGCTGTCGCAACCCCAAATTCTTCCGCTCCCAATAATGCTGCAATAGCAATATCGCGACCCGTCTTAATTTGTCCGTCTGTTTGAATCGTTACACGACCTCTTAATTTATTTTTAACTAAGGTTTGATGTGTTTCTGCTAAACCAAGTTCCCATGGTAAACCTGCATGACGAATGGAAGATAAAGGTGAAGCACCTGTTCCTCCATCATAACCAGCAATCAAAATATGGTCAGCATGTGCTTTAGCAACACCGGCAGCAATGGTACCTACTCCAGCTTCCGAAACTAGTTTCACAGAAATACGTGCAGCTCTATTGGCATTTTTCAAATCAAAGATTAATTGTGCCAAATCTTCAATTGAATAAATATCATGGTGAGGAGGAGGTGAAATTAAACCTACACCAGGTGTAGAATGACGAGTTTTACCGATCCAATCATCTACTTTATGTCCTGGTAGTTGTCCACCTTCTCCTGGTTTAGCTCCTTGAGCCATTTTAATTTGAAGCTCTACTGCATTAGTTAAATAATTAGCAGTAACCCCAAATCTACCCGATGCAACTTGTTTAATAGCTGAATTCATGGAGTCTCCATTCTTCATTTTTTCAAAACGAATTGGATCTTCTCCTCCTTCTCCCGTATTAGATTTACCTCCAATTCGGTTCATGGCAATAGCCAAGGTGGTATGTGCTTCGTAAGAAATAGAACCAAATGACATCGCACCCGTTGCAAAACGTTTTAAAATGCTTTCAATAGGTTCAACTTCATCAATAGAAATAGAATTAGCATTTTTGAAACGCAATAAACCTCTTAGAGTAATTGACTTCTTACTTTGATCATCAATTAACTTAGAATACTTTTTGTAAGTAGAATAATCGTTAACCTTTGTCGATTGCTGTAATAAGTGAATCGTTTGCGGATTAAATAAATGTTCTTCTCCACGTTGCTTCCATTGGTAAATACCACCCACTTCTAATTTTGGATGATCCGATTTCAATAAAGCAAAACCAGATTGATGCTTAATTAAAGCTTCTTTGGCAATCGTATCTAAATCAACTCCATTAATTCTTGAAATAGAACCACTGAAATAATTATCAACTACATCTTTGCCCAAACCAAGAATTTCGAAAATTTGTGCTCCTTGGTAAGATTGCAAAGTAGAAATACCCATTTTAGAGAAAATCTTCAATAACTCTCCATTAACAGCTTTAATATAATTGTATTCTAACTTTTCATAGGATAAACTTTGATCTACCAAATGATTGTCCTTCATAGCTTTGATCGTTTCAAAAGCCATATAAGGATTAACAGCTGAAGCGCCATATCCAATTAAAGTAGCAAAGTGATGCGTCTCCCAAACATCGCCAGCTTCAATAATGATGCCAACTTTAGCACGTTTTTTGGTACGAATTAAGTGGTTATGAACGGCACCCAAGGCTAATAGAGATGGAATTGGTGCATGAGATGAATCAATTCCGCGATCAGTCAATAAAATAATTGAATAACCATCATCAACAGCATCTTCGGCATATTGACAAATGCGGTTTAATGCTTTTTTCAAAACACCCGACTCCTCCGAGGAACGGAAAGTCATATGAATGGATTTAGTCTGAAAATTAGCATGATCAATCCAACGAATCTTTTCTACTTCTTTATTACGAAGTACAGGTTGTTGAATTTCGATTTGTCTACAATGACTAGGTGTTTCATCCAATAAATTGGATAAACCACCAATATCAGTCAATAGAGACATAACCATTCGTTCACGAATAGGATCAATTGGTGGATTGGTTACTTGAGCAAATAGTTGCTTGAAATAGCTAGAAAGATGTTGTGCTTTATCTGACAATACGGCTAATGGTGTATCAATACCCATAGAACCTAATGCTTCCTTACCTGTTTCAGCCATTTGTGCTAAGACAACTCGGATATCTTCTGTAGTAAAACCAAATATCTGTTGACGAGAAATTAACTCAACTGGTTTAGGTTGGCGGTATTCACTTCCAGCTTCAGGTAAATCCTCAACTCGAATTTTATTTTCTCGCAACCATTGTCCATAAGGTTGTTGCTGACAAATTTTTTCTTTTAATTCTTCATCTGGAATGATTCTACCCTGCTCCATATCAACAACGAACATCTTTCCAGGTTGTAAACGACCTTTAGAAACAATAGTAGCTGGATCTAAATCCAAAACCCCTGCTTCTGATGCCATGATCACATGATCATCTTCCGTTACCCAATATCTAGATGGACGTAATCCATTTCTATCTAAAGTAGCTCCAATCATTTTACCATCGGTAAATGAAATCGAAGCTGGACCATCCCAAGGTTCCATCATGGCAGCATGATACTCATAGAACTCCTTTTTATAGCTTTCCATGGACTCATTACCATCCCACGCTTCAGGGATTAACATCATCATGACATGAGGCAAGCTACGTCCACTTAAATATAAGATTTCAATAGCATTATCGAGAATGGCTGAATCCGATTGGCCTAAACTACAAATAGGCAAAATCATATCTAGTTCTTCTTGTGTAAAATACTTACTAGAGAACAAAGCTGATTGAGCTTGCATCCATGAAGAGTTCCCTTTTACCGTATTGATTTCTCCATTATGAGCAATGTAACGGAAAGGCTGAGCTAATCTCCACTCAGGAAATGTATTAGTCGAGAAACGTGAGTGAACAATAGCTAAGGCAGATGTAAAGTTATCTTGGAACAAATCCTGGAAATAACCAGGAACCTGCATGGTTGTCAACATACCCTTATAAATAATGGTACGGCATGACAATGACGCAAAATAGAATTTACCATTTAGTTGAACAATCGTCTCATTCAATAAACGAGTCACATATTGACGGAAAACATATAGTTTTCTTTCAAAGTCTATTTCACTTAAACAGGATTCAGGTCTTTCTATGAATAATTGCTGAATGGAAGGCTCTTCATTTCCTGAGTCTGCACCTAAGATTTCTGAATTGTCTACTGGTACAGTTCTGTAACCAATGATACGTAAACTTAATTTCTTAGCTTTTCTTTCAATGATTTCTTTACACTCTTTAATAAGAGTTTCATCTTTGGGAAAGAATACCATTCCTACGCCATATTGACCTAAGGATGGTAAAGTAAATCCTAATTTGGCTGTTTCTTCGAAAAAGAATTCATGAGGTAATTGAACTAATACTCCGGCTCCATCACCTGAGTTAGGATCACAACCGCAAGCACCACGGTGGTCCATACGAATCAACATCTTAATTGAATCTTGTACAATTCGATGCGATTTAATGCCTTTCATACTGGCTACAAAACCAATACCACAAGCATCATGCTCAAATTCTTTCCGATACAATCCCTCTTCATTCATGACTTCCATAAGAAACTATTAATATTCTAATAATAAACTAAAAATTCTCAACAAAATTAAATATCAGTAATGGTTGCTAATTTGATATTTATATAAGCAATATCAAATTTAATCAAAAATATATTTGGCAATTCATTGAATAAACAAAATATAATACTGTTTTTAAAATATCACTAAACAAGTACAAAATATCTTGCTAGAGTACAATTAATTAGTAATCATCACCGTAATCAGATGATTCCCCTCCGAATTCATTCTCCTCTTCCCCATCTCCATCACCAAAATCATTTTCCAAATCATTTAGATAAATGGCATCTACGCCTTCTCTTACTGTATTCAAAATAGTTAGGTTTTCTATTTTGGCTTGATCTAATCGCTCTACTACTGATTCTTCTTTACTCACAACTACAAATAAGCCTGACTCATTAGAACAAATTTTAGTTCCTTTACGAATCGCAGATACACCATATCCATCCAATTCTGTGACTTTGGAGATATTTAATATCATATTTGTATACTCTTTCTTAAAAAGCAATCGAACGACATTTTCTAATTCTTCATAATTGCTTTGAACCAAGTTTTCGCCTTTCCAATCAATTAAAGCATAACTTTCGTTTTGATCAAGTTGAAATAAAGCATTAGTCGACATTTTCTAAATATTGGTTTACGTGATTAAATATACGTTGTTCTAAATTTTCTTGTGGTTCTTTCTGAAATTTCTGCCCAGTGATTTCTTCATATAAAAGTATGTAGCGATTAGAAATTTCTGTTACAAATTCATCTGAGATATTAGGGACTACTTGCCCTTCTTTACCTTGAAAACCATTAGCTATAAGCCACTCTCGCACAAATTCTTTGGATAACTGCTTTTGAGGCAATCCTTTTTCCAATAATTCTTGATACGTGTTGGCATAGAAATAGCGAGATGAATCAGGAGTATGTATCTCGTCCATTAACATGATTTGACCATCTAATAGTCCAAATTCATATTTGGTATCCACCAAAATTAATCCTTTTTCTTTGGCCATTTGAGTGCCACGATCAAATAACGCCAACGCTTTTTGACATAATTGATTCATGATATCTGGAGAAACGATACCTAATTCTAAAATTTTTGCCACAGAAATATCTTCATCATGACCTTCACTGGCTTTAGTAGTGGGTGTAATGATCGGAGTTGGTAATCGATCATTTTCTTTCAAACCCTCAGGTAATAACACACCACAGACCTCCCTTTTACCCGATTTATATTCACGCCATAAATGGCCAGCTACATAACCACGTACAACCATTTCTATAGGAATAGGTGTGCATTTATAGCCATAAGCCGCATTAGGGTCCGGTGTATCAATTAACCAATTGGGGATTACATCACGTGTTTTATTCAAAAAATAGGCAGCAATTTGATTCAAAACCTGTCCTTTAAAAGGAATGGTTCTTGGAAGAATTACGTCAAAAGCAGAAATACGATCGGATGTAACCATCAATAATCGATCAGCTCCGATACTATATACGTCTCTTACTTTGCCACGATAAAAAGCCGTTTGGTTTTTAAAATTGAAATGACCTTGAGCCTTATTTTCCATGATTAATAAATTAAAATTCTCTCTTTCTTTTTCATTAAATCCAACAATCCCAATGCTTCTTTGGTATTAATTCGATTCATATTTTGCTGTTCTTGCAGCCACTGATTTTGCTTTGCCATTTTCAAAACGGGAAGAAGTTTTCTCCATTTAAAGGCATATATCTCATATTGCTTTATTAGCGTATCTGAAAGTGGATTATCCTTAATTCCTCTTTCAATTAAAGAAATAGCTTGGTCAATGTTTCCTTGCTTTTCTAAAATGGCAGCTTCAATTAATAATTCATTTGAATCAGTACTAGAAAATCGCGTGTTATTCTCTACTAGTTGATTCAACCGAATATTTAATAAAGCTTGCGTTTTCTCTAATTCTTTGTTGATGAAAATATCTTTACCCTTTGCTTTTCGTATCCAAAACAAGGCTTCTGCATTTCGCTTATTCTTGATTAGATAGTTAACCTGCTGAATATCTTTATTGTATACACTAGCCCTATTTGAAAATAGGCCCTGATAAATCAATAAAAAAATGTACAAATAAGATGTAAACAAACTATATCTTAATTATATGCAGAATAAAGAGTAAATCTGATGTGATTAATATCAATAACAAAATTAATAAATATACCTTCATATCGACTAATTCAGTCCAATTATTCGAGCTAAGAAAAGTAAAATAGGAAGTTTCTTGGTTGGTTAGGGTAAATTCCTGACTTGCATTTCCTTTTTTTACCAATTTAGTAATTGGGCTAAACTCTTGAATCCCTCCTTTTCTGTCTCCTGATTTGGAACTTGCATCTTGAAGAATGGAATGTCTTAAGTTTAATACCTCCGGATTTTCAATCAAACTAAGAAAAGAATGCAATGGTGTTGCTGGAATTAAAGTCTCTAACTTCTTATTCTTGAATTGAGAAATTACAAGACTAACATAAACTGGTTGTGTTCGTTTTAAATCTTCACTAATCACAGATTGTGCCTCTTGCCAACTTTCTTTCGACAAAGTATAATACTGGGGAACTTGATAAATGGCTTTTACAGGTTCAGCAAGGTTTTTAGACGAATTATTAGGCTCCAAATAGGAAATGAATAGCCAGAAAAAAAGTAAAAAAATACTTAGCCTAGCCAATATCTTAAAAATAAATATCCCTGAAATACGGAAAATACCTCTTGAATTTCGCCAATATCTCCACAGTATAAGGAGATAAATAACTGAAAATAAACTCAATAGAATAATAAATAGTTGTGTGAAATTCATTAAGTGAGCTTAAAAACAATTCAAAAGTAAATTACTATTTTTACAATTCTTATTTTTTTTCAATGGATATATTAAAAAGTAGCAGGTTAGAGCATTTGAAGTATGAAATTCGTGGACCTGTATATGATAAGGCGCTGGCTCTTCAGAATCAAGGTTATAAAATTACATCTTTAAATATAGGTAATCCTGCAGCATTTGGTTTTGAAACTCCAGATGAAATCGTTCACGATATCATTGTCAATATCCGAAATGCCCAAGGCTATACAGATTCTCGTGGCCTATTCGCAGCTAGAAAAGCTGTCATGCAGTATTATCAAAACAAAGGTGTCAAAAACATTTTGATTGAAGATATCTACATTGGAAACGGTGTCAGTGAATTAATTTCCCTTGTCATGATGGCTTTATTAAATCCAGATGATGAAGTTTTAATTCCTTCTCCTGATTATCCACTTTGGACTACTGTAGTAGGATTAGCAGGCGGAAGCTCCGTTCATTACGTTTGCGACGAATCAACGGATTGGCAACCCGATTTAGAGGATATGGAGGCCAAAATCACGGACAAATGCAGAGCCATTGTCATGATTAACCCTAACAACCCTACGGGTGCAGTTTATTCTAAAGAAACAGTAGAAAAAATTGTTCAACTAGCAGCTAAGCATAAGTTGATTCTATTTTCAGATGAGATTTATGATAAGATTTTGTACGATCAACATGAACATAATTCTGCTGCAGGTTTAAGCGATGAAATATTAATTGTTACCATGGGTGGTTTGTCTAAAAACTACCGTGCTGCAGGTTTTAGAGGAGGTTGGATGATTTTAACGGGTGCTAAGCATAAAGCTAAATCATATATCGAAGGTCTAAATTTCTTATTTAGTACAAGATTGTGTGCTAACGTTATTACTCAATTTGGTATTCAAACGGCATTAGGTGGCTATCAATCCATCAATGACTTAGTGGCGCCTGGTGGTAGGTTATATAAGCAAATGCAATTGGCTTATGAAAAACTCAATGCTATTGATGGCGTTAGCTGTGTAAAACCCAAAGGTGCTTTATACCTTTTTCCCAAAATTGATCTAGGTAAATTTACGTTTGAAGATGATGAGCATTTTGTCATGTCGCTATTGGAAGAACAAAAGATTCTTGTTGTAGCAGGTAGAGGTTTTAATTTCAAACAAAGAGATCATTTCAGAATAGTGTTTCTACCTCATGTAGAACAACTTTCATTAGCATTAGATAAAATTGCCCTGCATTTTGATAACTATAGAAGATGATTTTTAACCAATTTTCTCGCAAGCAAAAACTATTTATTTTCCTATTTGGAATATTTTTAACGAATGCTATTATTGCTGAGATTATTGGAGTTAAAATAGTCAGTATTGAAAAGTCCTTAGGTTTCTCTCCACTTGGATTATTAACCCCATGGGGAGAAACTTGGGATTTTAATCAAACTGCTGGTGCGCTCAATTGGCCTATTGTTTTTATCACCTCTGATATTATCAATGATTATTTTGGAAAAAAAGGTGTACGCTTTATATCATACACGACAGCCCTATTCATTGCCTATTCATTTTTAATAATCTATTGGGCAACCTTGTTAGTACCTGCTGATTTCTGGCTTCAAGTTAATAATTCCAATGGATTTGATATAAATCTTTCATTCGCAAGAATATTCCGTCAGGGCTTAGGAATTATTACAGGATCGTTAACGGCATTTTTGGTAAGTCAAATGTTAGATGCTGTTATTTTTGAAAAGATTAAATCCAGGACCGGCCAGAAACATATTTGGCTTAGAGCTACGGGATCCACACTCATTTCTCAATTGATTGATAGTATAGTGGTCATTGGTATAGCTTTTTATTTCTTTGGAAATTGGAGTTTGAGTCAATGGATGAATGTTTCCTTCAATAATTACTTATACAAGTTCATTATTGCCATTCTTTTCACTCCCGTACTGTACCTAGCTCACTATTTGATTGAATTGTATTTAAAATCAGAAAAAGATTAACTTTTTCTGAAATGGTCTAATATAATTCCAGTTGAAATAGCCACATTAAGGGATTCTGCTTCCCCAAATCTAGGGATGGTAATTCTTTGTTGAATAAGTTTACTTACCTCAGGCCTAATTCCGTGAGATTCGCTTCCCATGACAATAAACACCTTTTGTGGAAATTGATAATGGTGTAGATTTTCTCCAGCTAAATCTGCTCCGATAATTGAATGACTAGGATTTGATAGCAGGAAATCTTGTAAATCGACATACAAACATTCTACTCGTTTAAACGATCCCATGGTGGCTGAAATAACCTTAGGATTATAAAATTCTGTACTGTCCTGAGAACACACTATTTGCTTAATTCCATACCAATCACAAATTCGTATAATTGTTCCTAAATTACCTGGGTCTCTAACACCATCAAGGACTAACACAACGTCATCCAAAGGTGTAATTTCATTACTTGATTTACTGCGTACCACGGCTAAACCATACTGATTAATGGTTAAGGTACTTAGTTTAGTTATTTCGTCCTTTGACAAAAAATACGTAGGAACTGATGTGGCAGAAAATAGATGCTGAAAATCCACGTTTATTACTAAAAACTCAACTTCATAGCTTGAATCTAGAACTTCTTGAATACCCTTCTCTCCTTCTACCAAAAATAGTTCGTTCTCCAATCGTCCTTTTTTAGAATGTAGAGAATTAATTAACTTTATTTGTTTATTCGTTAGCATCAATTGAAATCTAGAAATATACTTATTGGTTTATTAATAACTCAGGCACTGTTTATCTCCTGTACTGGCTATCGCCAATTTAAATTGTCTGAATATAAAGTAGACCGAATTGACATTCAAGGCAATAAATTAATATCCAAAGAAGACCTTAGAACAAATATACCTGGTTTAAAGGAATCCTATGCAAGAATTTTTTCACCTAAAACGTATGGATACTTTGAAGCCAAAAGAAAGCTAAAAGATTCATTAGGGAAATCTGCTGCATTTATTCAATTTTTTAATACACCCAATCCTAGTTTAAATAAGGGCTATTTAGAAATTACGAAAGAGACCATTTATAAATATTATCGAAATAATGGATTTTTAAAAAATCGTGTTTTTTTAAAAATTGACACACTCCATAAATTAGAAAAATTAGTTAATGTTACATACCAAATTGAAGAAAATACGCTGAGTACTTTTTCCAAAAAGGACTCATTTTTAGTAGATAATCCCCAGTTAGGAAAAAAAATAGAATCCTATTATGCTAAAGAAAGCGTTATTTCTATTAATGATCGACTAAACCTAGATTTACTCAAAAAAGAGAAAGATAATATTAGCCATTATTTAAAGAATCAAGGATATTTTTACTTTTCAAATGAAGCAGTTGGATTAAAGCTCAATGATCTCCAAGATACTAGCTTATTTCATGTTGGGATAATATATAAAATTCCTGATTTTAAAGAGGTTAACACTAACCGATTATATGATCGATTATTTCGATTCGGTAAAGCAAGCTTTATTAATAATCAATACGCAGATTCAAGCAATATTGGGGTATTAAATACTTCGGCTTTATCTAAATTAATTACTTTTAAAGAAGGTGATCTTTATTCAGTAGATCAGTTAAATCAAAGCTTACAAAATATCTATGCTTCTGATCAATTTAAATCGGTAGCAATCAAGTTTGACACCTCCTCTACCCGTGTATTCCCCAAAGTTGAATTAGTTCCTAATGAAAAATTCAATTTCTCATCAGAATTAGGAGGAAGTATTTTTAGAGGTATTCCAGGACCTTTCCTTACTAATTCATTTAAAGTGAGAAGAGTATTTTCTAGTTTAGATTACTTAGATTTTTCAGCTCGAGTGGGATTTGAAGCTCAGGCAGGATTTATCAATACAGATCAAGCAAGAAAGAATTTAGAGGTTAATTTAAGTACCACATTAAACTTCCCTAGGTTATTCTTGCCTACTAATATAAGACAACAATTAGGACCGCTGTATGCTTCTCAAACACAAATCGGATTTGGATATGATTACATCAATCGTCCAGAATATTTAAGAACTAATTTCAAGATTTTTCAACGCTACCAATGGAGAAAATCACCCTTTAAAACATTCCAGTTTTCATTAGTAGACTTGAATATTTTAAATACTAATTATCCTGAAACGGCTACAGCTAGTGCTTTTAAGAACTATTTAGAAGAATTGCGATTACAAGGAAATAACCTTTACCGTAGCTTTAATCCAAGTTTTGTATCAAGCATTCATTTCACATATTCCTATCGTAGCTTTTTACCAAGCAATGAATTGCAAGCAGGAGAATCGTTTCAATTGGGCTTGGAATCAGGCGGAAGTACTTTAAATTTAATTGGATCCAAGAAAATTGCTTTCATTGAAAATATATTAGGAAGCAATCAAAACATTCAGTTTTATCGATTTTTACGTTTCAATTTCGATTATAGAAAATACAAAATGTTAGGCTTAAATAGGAAGTCTCAATTAGCATTTAAATTTATTGGAGGTTTAGCCTATGCCTATGGTGAAGAAAACGATTTTCAGCTGCCATATGAGAAGAATTTCTTCATAGGTGGCCCCAGTAGTTTACGGGCCTGGAAGCCTCGTCGATTGGGGCCAGGAGCATATAATGCTATCAGTAATTTGATTGAGCAGCCAGGAAGTATATTGTTAGAATCGTCTCTAGAATACCGATTTAGAATGTTTCAACTTTTTGGTACCATGAATGGAGCATTTTTCATTGATGCTGGTAACATTTGGACATTTGCTAATTCCAAAGGTGAGAAAGATGGTTATTTTGCTTTTGATCGTTTTTACAATCAAATAGCTGTTGGAACCGGATTTGGTTTACGTTGGGACTTCTCTTATTTCTTATTACGTCTAGATTTGGCAACTAAAGTAATTAATCCTGCCAAGCCTGAAAATGAAAAATGGGTTCTCTCCAAAACTTCATTCAGTAGTGGAGAAAACCCAATTGAATTTAATATAGGAATTGGTTATCCTTTTTAATCTATTTTCTAGAGATTGCTTTTATTGATTTTTCAACAATTGCAGCTGCATTCAAACCATATTTTTTCATCAAATCAGCAGGCTTGCCTGATTCACCAAAAGAATCATTCACACCCACAAATTCTTGAGGAGTTGGACGATTTTGAGATAAAAATTGAGCCACTGAATCACCCAAACCACCATTGATTTGATGTTCTTCAGCCGTTACCACACAACCAGTTTTACTAATTGATGCTAAGATTGCTGCTGTATCTAGGGGCTTAATTGTATGAATGTTTAATACATCCGCTTTTATCCCTTTCTCTTCTAATATTTCAGCCGCTTGAATAGCTTCCCATACCAAGTGTCCTGTCGCTAAAATGGTTACATCCGTTCCTTCTATCAGATGAATGGCCTTGCCAATTTCAAATTTTTGATTTTCTGGAGTAAAAACAGGCACTACTGGGCGACCAAAACGTAAATATACTGGTCCTTCGTATTCTGCAATGGCAATTGTAGCTGCTTTGGTTTGATTGTAATCACATGGATTAATAACGACCATACCTGGAAGCATCTTCATTAAACCAATGTCTTCTAAAATTTGGTGAGTTGCACCATCTTCTCCTAAAGTTAAACCAGCGTGTGAACAACAAATTTTAACGTTTTTACCAGAATATGCAACCGATTGGCGGATTTGATCATATACACGACCTGTTCCAAAATTAGCAAAAGTGGTAGCAAATGGAATATAACCTCCAATAGCTAAACCCGCTGAAATACCAATCATGTTAGCTTCAGCAATACCTGTTTGAAAAAATCTTTCTGGACTATTCTTAATGAAAGCTTCCAATTTTAAAGAGCCAATTAAATCAGCACATAAAGCCACAACCTTAGGATTGTTTTGACTCAAATATTCCATTCCAGCACCAAAGCCTGAACGAGTATCTTTTTTTGTTTCGTAAGTAAACTTCATTGTAATTAATTAATAGTCGCCTAAAGTTTCATTTAATTGTGCTAATGCATCAGCTAATTGCTGATCGTTGGGAGCAACTCCATGCCATTTATGACTACCCATCATAAAATCAACTCCCGCTCCCATTTCAGTCTTCATCAAAATCATGATAGGTGACCCTTGACCCAATAATGATTTGGCATGCGCTAAAGTAGCAACAACCTCTTCCATATTATTTCCATCCATGCGCAAAACGGTCCATCCAAAAGCCTTATACTTAGCTTCTAAATCACGATTACTCATGACCTTCTCTGTTGGTCCATCTATTTGTTGGCCGTTTTCATCAATAAATGCGATCAGATTATCCACTTGATGATGCGGTGCATACATAGCTGCTTCCCAAACTTGCCCTTCATTTTGTTCTCCATCTCCCATTAAACAATAAACAGTTGACGAATCTTTTGAAAGTTTCTTTGCTTGAGCAGTTCCAATGGCAACACTTAAACCTTGTCCTAAAGAACCTGAAGCAATACGAATTCCTTCTAAATGCTCATGAGGAGTAGGATGACCTTGTAAACGAGAATTTAATTGTCTGAAAGTGGCTAACTCTTTTACAGGAAAATATCCTCTTCTAGCCAATATACTGTACAATAAAGGGGAAATATGGCCATTGGAAAGATAAAAAATATCTTCGTTAGCTCCAGACATATTAAAAACTACATTTCCGTTGGCATCTTGAGCCAATTTCATGGAATTAAAATATAATCCAACTAATAAATCAGTACAACCTAACGAACCACCTGGGTGACCTGATTGACATGCATGTACCTGACGAAGAATATCTCTACGTACTTGGCTTGCTACATTTTTTAATTCTTGTGTTTGCATAAAAATAAATTAGTGGATCTGAGAACTGTGATTTTTAGTATCCACCTTGGCTATAATATCCGTAATAATTCCGTTTTCATCAATCAAAAACGTAGTTCTAGCAGTACCCATGTACGATTTTCCATACATAGATTTCTCAACCCAAACGCCATATTTATTGACCAATTCGTGTTCAGTATCAGCTAAAAGAGAGAAATTTAATTGATATTTTTTCTTAAACTTGGTATGTGCAGCATTCGAATCTACACTAACACCTATAACTCGATATCCTTTGGAAGTCAAGTAATCTAAATTTTCATTTAGGTTACATGCTTGAGCTGTACAGCCAGGAGTATCATCTTTAGGATAAAAGTATAGAACGACTTTTGTCCCTTTTAATGCAGCTAAATCAACCAAATTACCATCTGAATCAGTCATGCTAAATGCAGGAGCTAATTCACCTATTTGTAAACTCATATTAAGAGATGTTTAGATCAAATAATTTATCTTCATAAAGGAAACCACTTAACTTATCTCCTATTTTCACAGGACCAACTCCAGCAGGTGTACCAGTAAAGATGTAATCGCCCGTTTTTAGGGTAAAGTATTGAGAAATATCTGCTATTAACTCGCTGATGTTCCAAATCATCAGATTGCTTTCACCTGATTGAACAGTCTTTCCATTAATATCTAATCGAAAAGGAATGGATTGCTCCAACTCTCCTTCATTTAATGGTCTCACAGAAGAAACAAAAGCTGAACCATTGAAAGCTTTAGATTTTTCCCATGGTAAGCCTTTTTCTTTGAGCTTAGCTTGTAAATCTCGCGCAGTAAAGTCAATACCCAAACCTATCCCGTCGATGTATTTATAGGCAAATTTTGACTCAATATTCTTACCCACTTTTGAAATACGAAATACTAATTCGATTTCATGGTGAACATCTTGTGAAAAACTCGGATAGTAAAAATCCGAGTTTTGATCTAATAATGCCGTGTCTGGTTTTAAAAAAATTACTGGATCCTTGGGTTTTTCATTCGATAACTCCTTAATATGATCCACATAATTTCTTCCTACACAAATAATTTTCATGTGTGAAAAATTATTTTAAAACTTCAGAAACTAATTTTGCTGCATCTTTTAATAATACGGCTGAAAACACTTTCAAACCAGAATTATTAATAATAGCCGCTCCTTCTTCTGCATTGGTACCTTGTAAACGTACAATGATAGGAACATTAATTTCACCAATATTCTTATAAGCTTCTACAACTCCATTTGCTACTCGATCGCAACGAACAATACCACCAAAGATGTTAATCAAAATGGCCTTTACGTTTGGATCTTGTAAGATAATACGGAAACCAGCTTCTACCGTTTTAGCATTTGCTCCACCCCCAACATCAAGGAAGTTAGCGGGTTCACCGCCTGACAATTTAATGATATCCATCGTTGCCATGGCTAAACCAGCTCCGTTCACCATACATCCTACATTACCATCTAATTTAACGTAGTTCAAATCGTTTTCAGATGCTTCTACTTCTAAAGGATCCTCTTCCGATATATCACGCAATACCGCTAAATCTTTATGACGATACAATGCATTATCATCTAAATTTACTTTAGCATCAACTGCTAAAATCTTATCATCTGATGTCTTTAATACTGGATTGATTTCAAACATGGATGAATCAGTCTCCACATATGCCTTGTATAAAGATTGAATGAACTTCACCATTTCCTTTAAAGCTTGGCCACTTAAGCCTAACATAAAGGCAATTTTACGAGCCTGGAAATCTTGTAATCCAACACGTGGGTCAATCCATTCTTTAATGATTTTCTCAGGACTGTGCTCTGCTACTTCTTCAATGTCCATTCCACCTTCAGTAGATGCCATGATTACATTACAAGCACGACCACGATCTAATAAAATCGATAAATAGTATTCTTTCGGTTCTGAATCGCCAGGATAATAAACATCCTCACTAATTAAAACTTTATTAACCTTTTTACCTTCAGGTCCAGTTTGGTGGGTAATTAATTGCATTCCCAAAATTTGAGAAACGCGCTCATTAACCTCGTCCATGTTCTTAGCAAGCTTAACTCCACCACCTTTTCCACGTCCACCCGCATGAATCTGAGCTTTCACCACAAACCAGCCAGTGCCTGTCTGTGCTTTTAAAGCTTCAGCTGCTGAAGTAGCATCTTCCAACTTGTCAACAACAATACCCTCTTGAATCCTTACCCCGTAACTTTTTAAAATTTCTTTTGCTTGGTATTCGTGAATATTCATTTATCAAAATTTTTATTTCGTGAAATTACTATTTATTTGCCAAACTTTTAAAATCTTATTGTATCAATCGTATTTTCTAAAAAAAAGACAAAAAAATGTTAGAATTAAAAAATATTTCCAAATCCTATGGGACTCAATTAATTCTGGACAACATATCATTTACTATCAATAACAATGAATTAATTTCTATTTTAGGACCTTCCGGTTCAGGAAAAAGTACCTTACTTCAAATCATTGGTTTACTTACAAACTACCATTCAGGTGAAATCTACTTGGATGGTGTCGCATATTCTAGTTTGAATGAACAGGAACAAAGTTTTTTCAGAAACAATAAAATGGGCTTTGTTTTCCAATTCCATCATTTATTGGGGGAATTCACTTGTGAAGAAAACATTAAATTTCCGCTCTACATTCGAGGTGGAAAGTTGACTCAAGAAGATGATGAATTCTATGACAAAATAGTTCAGAAGTTGGGGATTACTCAGATTCTGAAAAAATTCCCAGGCCAAATATCAGGTGGAGAACAACAACGAGTAGCTGTAGCTCGAGCTTTAATTAATCGTCCAAGCATACTTCTGGCAGATGAACCGACGGGTAATCTAGACAAAAACAATGCAGAGAATCTATACAATTTGTTTTTAGAATTAAAGCAAGATTGGAATCAACGAATCATCATGGTCACTCACAATGAGGCTCTCACTCATCAATCTGACCAAGTAATTATTTTAAATTCTGGCAAGATTCAATAGTCATTGTCTGACAAAATGTCATAAATTTGTGAATTAATTCAATTTTTAATTCATGCAAGATTTAAAAGTACTCTCACCAGAGGAGATAAAAGGATTGGATGAACCAAGAATTTCGCCCAGCCAGAATCAAACAGATTATTCGAAAAAAATTTATTTAGAAAGCTATGGCTGTCAAATGAATTTTGCAGATTCCGAAGTGGTGACTTCCATTTTAATGGAACAAGGTTATTCTACTACATCTAATATTTACGAAGCTGATACTATTCTACTAAATACTTGTGCCATTCGAGAGAATGCAGAGCAGAAAATACGTCATCGTTTACAAAGTTTCAAACCTATCAAAGCGAAAAATCCGCATGTTACAGTAGGTATTTTGGGGTGTATGGCTGAGCGCCTAAAGACCCAATTATTGGAAGAGGAAAAAATAGTTGATTTAGTAGCTGGACCAGATGCCTACCGTGATTTACCTCGATTATTGGAGGAAATTGAAGATGGGAACAAAGCTGTCAATGTATTCCTTTCTCGTGAAGAAACATATGGTAATATTGAACCTGTACGACTTCATACCAATGGTGTAACAGCCTTGGTCAGCATTATGCGAGGATGCAATAATATGTGTTCCTTTTGTGTAGTGCCCTATACAAGAGGTCGCGAAAGATCCAGGGATTTAGATTCTATTTTGAAAGAATGTACTAATCTATTTCAATCAGGCTATCGAGAGGTTACCCTGTTGGGTCAAAATGTGGATTCCTATCATTGGCAAAATCCTACAACGAATGAAAAGGTTAATTTTGCTCATTTACTGAAAAAAGTAGCACAATTGACTCCAGAGCTACGAGTTAGATTTTCGACTTCACATCCAAAAGATATTACTGACGAAGTACTGTATACGATGGCAGCCTATGATAATATTTGTAAGAATATTCATCTTCCAGCTCAGAGTGGAAACAATCGGATTTTAGATTTAATGAATCGTACTTATACGCGTGAATGGTATTTAGAACGCATTCAGTCGATAAGAAATATTCTAGGTGAATCTTGTGGCATCTCACATGACTTAATTGCTGGATTTTGCTCTGAAACCGAAGAAGAGCACCAAGATTCCTTAAGTTTATTAGAAGAGGTAAAGTATGATTTTGGTTATATGTTTTCGTATTCAGAGAGGCCAGGTACGCCTGCTGAAAAGAAATTAGTCGATGATATTCCTGAAGAAATCAAAAAAAGAAGACTCCAAGAAATCATTGATTCTCAAAGAATTCATTCTGCCTACAGAAATCAACTAATGATTGGTACAGTTCAACGTGTGTTAGTGGAAGGTGATTCTAAGAAATCTTCAGCCCATCATTTTGGAAGAACAGATAACAATAAGGTGGTAGTTTTCCCAAAAATGGAGGAAATGAAAGGGAAATTTGTTGATGTGAAAATTACTCATTGTACTTCAGGAACTTTATTAGGTGAATTAATCAATTGATATGGAATCAAGTCATCTGAATGCCATTAAGGCCCGTTTTGGCATTATTGGAAACTCTTCTGCCCTATTGCGTGCTATTTCGGTGGCAGAGCAAGTTGCACCGACTGATATGACCGTGCTAATAACTGGAGAAAGTGGATCAGGGAAAGAGTCTTTTTCCAAAATTATTCACTCCTTATCCAAAAGAAAACATGGTCAATTTATCGCAGTTAACTGTGGGGCCATTCCAGAAGGAACCATTGACTCGGAGTTATTTGGTCATGAAAAGGGATCATTTACAGGAGCTATAGAAGCCCGTAAAGGGTATTTTGAAGTAACTGACGGAGGAACCATTTTCTTGGATGAAATAGCTGAAATGCCTCTTGGAACACAAGCTCGCCTGTTGCGTGTGTTAGAAAATGGGGAATTTTATCGAGTAGGATCTTCCAAAGTTCAGAAGACCAATACACGTGTTGTAGCAGCGACCAACGTAAATCTTCAGGATGCTATATCTACGGGTAAATTCAGAGAAGATTTATACTATCGACTATGTACAGTGCCCATTTATGTTCCTCCATTGAGAGAACGTGGGGATGATATTGAATTGCTTTTTAGAAAATTTACTACAGATTTTTCTGAACTTCATCGAGTTAAGCCAATTATGCTAACTCGTGAAGCCAAGGATTTGCTTCAAAAACAACGATTCCCAGGAAATATTCGCCAGTTGAAAAACTTAGCTGAGCAAATATCTGTGTTAGAAATGGGAGATCGAATTGTAGACGACAATAAGTTGCAATACTATTTGGAATTTAATGAGCCCAAAATTAATTCATCTGTCATCAAAGGTGACTTTTTCACAAGTCCAGATGGTTTAAATGAACGCGAAATCCTTTATAAAATCTTATTTGATCTAAAAAGGGATGTCACAGAGTTGAAAAAGATATTATTGAAAGTGATAGAATCAGGTAATACGAATGCCTATGATATTATTTCAAATAATATGTCCATTTTTGAAGATATTAAACCCGAGTTTTCTGATTTACAAAAGAATTTAGCGCTTCCTTCTACTCCAAGTGCTGTGGAAGTAAGTACTAATCCAATTGAAATTCATCCAATTGGAAATTCACAGATAGAAGAAGATATTAATTTTGAAGATGTAAGTGCTCAAGTTCAAGATGTCACTTTGTCTTTGGAAAAGCAGGAAAAAGAAATTATCATCCGGGCTTTAAAGAAAAATAGAAATAAACGTAAATATGCCGCCAAGGATTTAGGGATTTCGGAAAGAACCTTATATCGAAAAATTAAACAATATGATTTGGAAGATATTGCCTAGATTGGCTGTTGTTATTTGCCTAATAAGCTTATTTAGTGGGTGCTATAGTTTCAAGGGAGCTAGCTTATCCCCTGAATTAAAGACCATACAAATCAGTAATATTCGTATGGAAACGGCCGGTGGCCCTGCTAATCTAAGTTTGGATGTCAATGAACGATTAAAAGAGTATTTTCAAAGAAATACCTCGCTGAAATTGACAACTCAAGCTCCTGATTTACTTCTTGAAGGAACTATAGTAGGTTATGAATTAAGCCCTCAAGCACCTACCTCGGATGATAAGGCAGGATTAAACAGACTTACATTACGTATTCAGTTTAGATTGACCAATCGCTTAGATGAAAATAAAAACTTTGATCAAGAGTTTTCTTTTTATCAGGATTTCCCTCAAAATCAAACGCTGAATCAAGTAGAAAAAGCATTGATTCCTAAATTATTGGATCAAATAATCTTAGATTTATTCAACAAAATTGCTGGAGATTGGTAATACATGGATAATAAAGCTCAAGATTTGTGGTTTCTGCTCAATAAAATAGATCGAAGTAATTTGAGTCTGCAACATTCTTTTGATGCTGACAAAGAAGCTTACCCTTATTTCTATCTGTTATTTTGGAATGAAAAATTCAATCCTAATCTCCAAAAGAAGGTAGCTTTAATGTCTTCTTCACGAAAACATTATTTTGAATCCATATTCGACATAGAAGAAAATGCTATTGCTTATGTAGACGTTGAAAGTTTTAAGGCATCGATTCCTGATGTTAAAGAACAATTACAAGTCATTGATGATTTTTTACAAAACTTACCTAGTATTGCCCGCCCAAAAAAGAATCTGTCAGAGGATGATTCTGATGTTTTAGACTTGGCGGAGCTGAAAAATGCAACTCCTGTGTCCGAAACTTTTGCTAAAATTCTTGAAAGACAAGAGAAATATGAAAGAGCTATCGAGATGTATGAAAAATTAAGTTTGATTAAACCTGAAAAAAGCCTTTACTTTGCGTCTCGAATTTCCGAATTGAAACATAAATTAATTTAAATAAACGATGTTCACCGTATTAATTTCTCTTATTGTTCTTTTTTCTGCACTTTTAATCGTCTTGATTTTGGTTCAAAATCCTAAAGGTGGTGGTATAAGTGGAGAGTTCTCATCTGCTGGAGCAACCCAAATGTTTGGTGTTCAAAAGACAGGTGATTTAGTGGAACAATTAACTTGGGGCTTTTCGATAAGCATTTTGGTATTAGTTTTATTAACTAATTTCACCATTTCTTCTGGTACAACAGATGCCACACAGTCTGTTAACGTAGAAAAAGCGGCAGGCAAAACATTACCAGCTGCCCCTGCTCCTAGCCCAGCTGCTCCAGCGAAATAAGTAGACTGACAATAATTGTCGATATACTGACAATTTTACAGCTTATATTTTTTGGCACACATCATGCTGATAAATGGAAAGTCCTTAGATGATAAGGACTTTTTATATGTTAATAACTTAAAATCTATATTATTATGTCAAAATTAAGTATCAAGCCCTTAGCAGATCGGGTTGTTGTTGAGCCTGCTCAAGCTGAAGAAAAAACTGCTTTTGGTATCATTATTCCTGATACTGCTAAAGAGAAACCACAAAAAGGAACGATTGTTGCCGTTGGTAATGGCAAAAAAGATGAGCCTATCACTGTTAATGTAGGTGATTCGGTATTGTATGGTAAATATTCTGGAACTGAGATTACAATCGACGGTAAAGATTATTTAATCATGCGTGAATCTGACATTTTTGCAGTTTTATAGTTTTCATACTTTAAAATATTTCAACCAGTAAAATTTATTTAACAAAATGGCAAAAGAACTATATTTTGACACCGAGGCGAGAGAAAAAATGAAAAGAGGGGTTGATACCCTTGCGAACGCCGTAAAAGTAACATTAGGACCTAAAGGACGTAATGTAATTATTGATAAAAAATTCGGATCACCTTCTATTACAAAAGATGGTGTGTCTGTTGCAAAAGAAATTGAATTAGAAGACGCCGTGGAAAACATGGGTGCACAATTAGTAAAGGAAGTAGCTTCTAAAACTGCTGATCAGGCTGGTGATGGTACTACTACTGCTACTGTATTAGCTCAATCAATCTACACAATTGGTTCTAAAAACGTGGCTGCTGGTGCTAATCCAATGGATTTAAAGCGTGGTATTGAGAAGGCTGTAGAAGCTATCGTTGGCAACTTAAGAACTCAATCTCGTCCTATCACTACTTCTACTGAAATTGCTCAAGTAGCAACTATTTCAGCAAACAATGATGTTGAAATCGGTCAAATGATTTCTTCAGCCATGGAAAAAGTAGGTCGCGAAGGTGTTATCACGGTTGAAGAAGCTCGTGGTACAGAAACAGAAGTTAAAACGGTAGAAGGTATGCAATTTGATCGTGGATATTTATCTGCGTATTTTGTTACTAATACTGACAAAATGGAAGTGGAATTAGAAAAGCCATTCATTTTGATTTCTGAGAAGAAAGTGTCTTCTATGAAAGAATTACTTCCAGTATTGGAAGCAGTAGCTCAAACTGGCCGTCCATTGTTGATTATCTCAGAAGATGTTGATGGTGAGGCTTTAGCTACCTTAGTTGTTAATAAAATCCGCGGTGCTCTGAAAGTAGCAGCTGTTAAAGCTCCTGGTTTCGGTGATCGTAGAAAAGCAATGTTAGAAGATATCGCTATCTTAACAGGTGGTACAGTTATCGCAGAGGAAAGAGGATTCAAATTAGAAAATGCTACTTTAGAATATCTAGGACAAGCAGAGAAAGTAATCATTGACAAAGACAACACAACAGTTGTTAATGGAAATGGTTCTAAAGACGATATCGAGAATCGTGTAAACCAAATCAAAGCGCAAATTGAAAACACGACTTCAGATTATGATCGTGAGAAGTTGCAAGAGCGTTTAGCAAAACTTTCAGGTGGTGTAGCTATTCTTTACATTGGTGCTGCTACAGAAGTTGAAATGAAAGAAAAGAAAGACCGTGTAGATGATGCTTTGCACGCTACTAGAGCTGCTGTAGAAGAAGGTATCGTTGCAGGTGGTGGAGTTGCGTTAATTCGTGCTATCAGTGCCTTAGATACGTTGACAGGTGAAAACGAAGACCAAAATACAGGTATCAATATCATTCGTCAAGCAGTAGAATCTCCATTACGTACAATCGTTTCTAACGCAGGTGGTGAAGGATCTGTAGTTATTAATGCTGTTAAAGCAGGAAAAGATGACTTCGGTTACAATGCACGTGAAGACAAATACGAAAATATGATTGCAGCAGGTATTATTGACCCAACTAAAGTAACTCGTTTAGCTTTAGAAAATGCGGCATCTATTGCAGGATTGTTATTAACTACAGAATGTGTCATTGCTGATAAACCAGCAGCTGAACCTGCACATGGTCACGGACCTGGTGGCGGCGGAATGGGCGGCATGATGTAATTTAATTAGATTTTTTAGTGAAAACTCCTCATCTTTGGGGAGTTTTTTTTATTACCCAAACTATGAAAAGAATTGCCATTGACATGGATGATGTCCTAGCTGACACTTCCTTAAAAATCATTGATCAAGTAAACCTTCGACTTAATAAAAACTACAATCATGCTGATTTGTTGGAAAGCGATGCCTTGAAATTAGCCTTTTATCAAGATTATCAATCCGACAACCAATTTCTATGGGAACCAGGATTTTTCTTAGATATTGCCGTTAAAGAAGATGCCGTGGAGGTTGTCAAACAATTACAGGAAAAATACGAAGTATTCATTGTATCTGCAGCTACCGAATTTCCTGAATCTATGAAAGAAAAGTTGACTTGGTTAGAAGAGCATTTTCCTTTTATAGGTTGGCAGCATACCGTATTCTGTGGACACAAACATATGATTCAAGCCGATTTCTTGATTGATGATCACGAAAAAAACTTAGTCAGCTTTACAGGAAAACCTATACTCTATTCAGCCTTGCATAACCTTCATATACACGATTACGAACGTGTGAGCACTTGGAAGGAAGTAAGTCAATTATTTTTATAGTTTACGTTATCTATGCCTCAAGCTAGACTCGCTATAAGCGTTTTATTTTTATTGTGTGGATTGAATTTCGCTTCTTGGGCAACCCGAATTCCAGATTTCAAAGAATTCTTATCCTTGTCTGATGCTGAATTAGGTAGTATTCTAATGGGATTACCCATAGGATCCATGGTATCCCTCCCCCTGGCAGGTTGGTTAATAGCTCGGTATAATTCTAAAATCATTTGTCTACTAGCTATTGTACTATATATCTTAATCTTACCTGCTTTAACATTTATATCCAGTTCATTATTTCTATTTGTAGGTCTATTTTCTTTTGGAATGGCCGGCGATATATTGAACATTTCAATGAACACACAAGTTGTAAGTCTCGAAAAGCTTACAAATAAAAAAACCATGTCATCTTTTCATGCCATATTTTCCATTGGCTTGATGTTAGGCTCTTTATTGGGTGGTTATTTAGTCAAATTGGACGTTACATTAAATCAGCATTTTTATATGATTGCTTTATGTAACTTAATTTCGATCATCGGGGTTTACAGGTATTTACTCATTGATTCTAAAAATGAGGAGCAAGAGAATAACATGGTAGAACCGAAATTTAAGTTGAACAATTATTTATTGATTCTCTCTTTTGTTGCTTTTTGTGGTATGCTTTGTGAAGGCGCCATGGCAGATTGGATCAGTCTATATTTCAAATTGTTACCCAATTTAGATGGATATCCATTCACAATTGGTTTTTCCTCCTTTGCATTTTCTATGGTGATTGGGCGCTTAATTGGTGATTGGGCAGCTAAGCATCTATCTATTCGTAACATTCTTATGATGAATGGATTGCTAATAGCACTAGGTATGAGTATAACGGTCTTTTTCACACAAGTACCCCTATTAATATTAGGATGCTTCATCACTGGTTTAGGCATTTCCACCATAGTTCCTATGATATATTCTCAAGCTGGAAATACCAAAGATACATCACCTGCCATGGCTATAGCTGCCGTATCAACCATTGCCTATGTTGGCTTTATGCTGGGACCGGTAGTCATCGGTTTTCTATCGGAATACTATGGCTTAAAACAGGCCTTAATCCTTCTTATTATCTTAGGACTATTAGCTAGCGGTATTAGTAAGTTTGCATTAAATAAAGAATAGCTTGGCTATCAATTGAATAATTTATATATTTAATTATCTTTATTTAATACATCTTTCAATTTATCATTGGCATGAACAAACACGTCATATTCTGGTCTATTACAGTTGGTTTAGGAGGAATGTTATTTGGCTTAGATGTAGCCGTTATATCTGGAGCAGAATTAGCTATTCAAAAACTATGGCACTTAGATAGTTGGACTCACGGCTTAGCCGTAGCCACAGCCCTTTATGGAACAGTAGTGGGAGCCGCATTAGGAGGAATACCAGCAGATCGATTTGGTCGGAAGCAAACCCTATTATGGATAGGTATCAGTTTCTTTGTTTCTTCATTAGGTGCTGCGTTAGCAACTGATGTAAACTTATTTATGCTATTTCGATTTTTAGGAGGTTTGGGTATTGGGGCTTCGTCAGTAGTTGCACCAATTTATATTTCTGAAATTGCTCCTCCTGAGCACCGAGGCAAATTGGTTATTTCATTCCAATTGAATGTCGTTTTTGGTATTTTGTTAGCATATATCTCTAATTATTTATTACAAGGCGGCGATGACGATTGGCGTTATATGTTAGGAATGGTAGCTCTACCAAGCTTACTATTTTCCATCTTAATTCTCTTTACTCCTGAAACACCCCAATTTTTACTATTAAAACGAAATGATCAAGCAGGAGCTTTAAAAGTCTTAACCTTAGCTGATTCAGATCCAGAAGGAACATTAAAACGAATTTTAGATAATGCTAAGGCACAGGTAAAAAAGGAGCACCTGTTTTCGAAAAAGTTTTTTACCCCTTTACTCCTCTCCTTTCTCTTTGCCTTTTTCAATCAAATGTCAGGCATTAATGCCATCATCTATTACGCCCCGCGTATTTATGAATTAACAGGCATTGGTAAAGAAAGTGCCTTGTTATCTACAGCTGGAATTGGAGTAGCTAATTTATTATTTACTTTATTAGGCTGGTATTTTATTGACAAAATAGGTAGGAGAATTCTGATGTATATTGGATCAGTAGGTTATATCATTTCTTTGGGACTTATCGCTTTCTCTTTTTATCAAGAATCCTATGCATTAGTACCTATCTATATTTTCCTATTTATAGCATCGCATGCAATCGGTCAAGGTTCAGTCATTTGGGTATTTATATCTGAAATCTTCCCAAATTCTGTACGAGCTTCCGGGATGGCCTGGGGTTCATTAACTCACTGGTTATTAGCTGCTCTAGTTGCTAATTTCTTTCCCATTTTGACAGAAAACTTTGGTGGAACATTCATCTTTAGCCTATTTGGAGTCATGATGGTTGGCCAATTCTTTTATGTCATGTTTTTAATGCCTGAGACGAAAGGGGCATCACTGGAGGATATTGAGAAACAGATAATCGTTCACTAAATTAAATGTGCATTTGAACTTATAGGTCCAAATGCACATTTAACCACCCTGCGTCAAATTTGACACCATATTTACTATAAAATTGAATAGCTGGTTCATTCCAATCGAGAACCTGCCACATCATACCAGTACATTGAGTTCGTTTAGCTTCTAAAACAGTTTCATCTAAAAGCATTTTACCTAAACCCAAAGAGCGAAACTCTTCCTTAATGTATAAATCTTCAAGGTATAACCTTTTGCCTTTCCAAGTTGAAAAACGAAAATACCACAAAGCAAATCCCGCTAATTTACCTTCAAAAAATATCAGGTTCGATGCAAAAATGGGATTCTCTTGAAAACCATTTTGAATAAAATCGTCGAAACTTGAACTAACTTCATCTGGGGCCTTTTCAAATAAGGCCAATTCCTTTACTAAGTAATATATGGCTGGAACATCGTCTATCCTCGCCTTTCTAATTTCTATTTGCTCCATGATTTGTAACTTCTCTTAATCGATATAGAACTTCTCGCATATCTTCAGGAAAATCTTGCTCAAAATATATTCTTTCGTTGGCTTTAGGATGATCGAAACCCAAAGAAAAAGCATGTAAAGCTTGCCTAGGACAAAGCTTCATTAAATTAGCCGCAAAGGTTTTAAAATTAGCAATAGAACTCATATAGCGAATTTTATCACCACCATACGCAGCATCTGATAATAATGGGTGCCCAATGGAAGCAGCATGGGCTCTAATTTGGTGGGTACGACCAGTTTCTAAATTAAAGCGAACTAAAGAACAAAAAACAAAAGACTCCATCACTTCATAGTGCGTAATGGCCAACTTTCCATGTTCCGCTTCTTCAGGAAACATCATCATTACTTTCCTGTCGCGAGGACTACGATCTATTTTTCCACGAAGAGTGGCTTTACTTTCTTTGGGCACACCCCAACAAATAGCATAATAAGTTCGATCAATCGTATGATCAAAAAACTGTCTAGCTAAGTGATTTAAAGAAAACTCTGATTTAGCGACAACTAAAATACCCGAAGTATCTTTATCAATTCGATGCACTAAACCAGGACGAATATCTCCTTTGCCCGGCAAATGTTGACAATGATACAGTAATGCATTTACCAAAGTTCCTTCCCAATTTCCATGAGCAGGATGCACCACCATACCAGAAGGTTTATTTACTAAAATAAGCTCTTCATCTTCGTAGATGATATCCAAAGGGATATTTTCTGCTACTATATCTTTATCTCTAGGTGGATGGGAAAAAGATACTACAATCTCGTCGAAAGGCTTAACCTTATAATTCGACTTAATATTAAGGCCATTTACTTTGACTGAACCAGCCTCAATTCCAGATTGAATTTTAGAACGAGTAGCATTGGAAATTTTTAGAAGTAGATATTTATCTATTCTAAGTAATTGTTGACCTTTGTCCACCGTGAAATTGAAATGTTCAAACAAATCATCTTCACTCTCAATGGGATCTATTTCATTATCTATGGACATATCTGCTTTTGAAAAAAACTATTTACATATACCATCACCGATCATTGAATTGTTCGATCCTCTTTGGAATGAACAAAACATAAGGATATTTTTCAAGCGAGATGATTTGATTCACCCCACCGTTTCTGGCAATAAGTGGCGCAAATTAAAGGAATATATCCGTATCGCCCAAGATAATCCTAAAAAGGGAATTATAAGTTTCGGTGGAGCTTATTCCAATCATTTATATGCCTTAGCCTATGTGGGTCAAATGTTACCAATATGTTGTATAGGAGTAATAAGAGGAGAAGAATTAGATTCAGAAAGTAATCCCTATTTGAGTCAAATGAAAGCCATGGGAATGGAATTACGCTTTATTGACCGTGAAAATTACCGCAGAAAAAATATTCCAGATCAATTTGACTTAGATGATTATTGGATAATTCCTGAAGGAGGATATTCTAGCCACGGAATAGATGGAATGAAAGCTTTGGTAGACGAAATTCAACAATTTCTAGCGCCCGATTTTCTTATTAGCGCTGTCGGAACAGGAACTACTATACTTGGTTTAGCCAAATATTCGAACGTCAACACCCTTGGTGTACTTTGCTTGAATAATGAAAAGGAGATTGAAGAACATCAACATGAACTTCGATTGGATCTGCCCAAACTTCACTTAACAAAAGATTATATATTTGGTAAGTATGCTTCTAGACCCACGGAACTCATTGAATTCTGCGAAACATTTGAAAATAAGCACAATATTCCCATCGAACCTACCTATACAGGTAAAATGATGTATGGAGTATATGATTTACTCAAAAAAAAGTACTTCCCGGAAGGAAGTACTTTGGTATGTATACACACGGGTGGTATTAAATAGTTTATCCTACTGATCCTTCGAGCGATATCGCCAATAATTTTTGCGCTTCAACTGCAAACTCCATGGGTAATTGATTTAATACCTCTTTGGCATAACCATTGACAATTAAAGCAATGGCAGTTTCTGTCGATAACCCCCTTTGGTTGCAATAAAAGATTTGATCTTCTCCAATTTTAGATGTCGTAGCTTCATGTTCTACAGATGCCGTATTGTTTTTAACCTCTAAATAAGGGAATGTATGTGCTCCGCAGCGATCACCTAAAAGTAATGAATCACATTGTGAATAATTTTTAGCTGAATCAGCTCGCTTAGCTACTTGAACTAAGCCACGATATGAATTTTGAGAAACACCAGCTGAAATACCTTTTGAAACAATTCGTGATTTAGAGTGCTTCCCTAAGTGAATCATTTTGGTACCTGTATCAGCTTGTTGGTGATTATTAGTTACTGCTACTGAGTAAAATTCTCCAATAGAATAATCTCCCTTTAAGATAACTGAGGGGTATTTCCAGGTTACAGCAGAACCTGTTTCTACTTGAGTCCATGATAATTTGGAATGGGCACCATCGCAAATACCACGTTTTGTTACAAAGTTATAAATACCACCTTTTCCTTCTTTGTCCCCTGGGTACCAGTTTTGAACGGTAGAATATTTCACCTCAGCTCCGGCATGTACAAATATTTCTACAACTGCCGCATGCAATTGATTTTCATCACGCATGGGTGCCGTACATCCTTCAAGATAACTAACATATGAATCTTCATCTGCCACAATCAAGGTACGCTCAAATTGACCAGTACCTGATGCATTAATACGGAAATAGGTAGAAAGCTCCATTGGGCAACGAACACCCTTGGGAATATAACAGAAAGATCCATCGGAAAATACAGCCGCATTTAGTGCCGCAAAGTAATTGTCTTTGACAGGAACTACACTTCCTAAATATTTCTTGATAAGATCTGGATGTTCTCGTACAGCTTCTGAAATAGAACAGAAAATAATACCTTTTTCAGCTAAGGTTTCTTTAAATGTAGTGGCCACTGATACAGAATCAATCACTGCATCTACGGCAACATTGGATAAACGTTTTTGCTCATCTAATGATATCCCTAATTTTTCGAAAGTTCTACGAAGTTCTGGATCAATCTCATCCAAAGAATTCAATTGCTTTTTAGGCTTAGGGGCTGAGTAATATTTAAGCGCCTGATAATCCGTAGGCTTATAAGACACATTTGCCCAAGTTGGCTCTTGCAATGTTTTCCAATAACGAAATGCCGCTAATCGCCACTCATACATCCATTCAGGTTCATTCTTTTTATCAGAAATGAAACGAATGGTGCTTTCATCTAAACCGATAGGAGCCTCATCAGTATCAAAATGAGATTCAAATCCGTATTTATAATCGGAACTAGTTACTTCCTGTAAAATATCATCTACCTTTTCTGCCATGACCTTTGTTTCTATAGAGTTACAAAATTACAAAGCAAAATTTAGTTTTGTAAGCATTTAATTAGAACTAATCTAAATAACCTAAAATAATGGTGTATTTCTAATTAAACTCTCTTCTAAAGAGATGAAAGTCTCTGTGCGTTGAATACCAGTTACCCGTTGAATTTTATCGTGCAGTACTTCTCTCAAATGCTGGGTATCTCGACAAATAATTTTGGCGAAAATGGAATATATACCTGTTGTATAGTGAATATTGACCACTTCAGGTATTTTTTCTAATTGCTTTGCCACATCCTCGTAAAGCGAACTTTTATCTAAGTAGATGCCTAAAAATGCTGTGATGTCCCAACCAATTTTTGAATAATCAATTAATAGCTGAGCACCTTTAACGATCCCTAAAGCTTCCATTTTTTTCATTCTAACGTGTACAGTCCCACCAGAAACATCCAATCGTTGTCCAATTTCTGTATAAGGGAGGTTAGAATCACTCACTAAAATTTCTAAAATTTTATAGTCTAATGGGTCTAGGTCAAATTTTTTATCCATAATATTTTCAACAAATTGATATTATTTTTAAAAATTACTCAAAAAAATTATAATTTCTTTAAATTATTTTGAAAAATTAAAAATGATTTCTAATTTTGTCTTATAATAGTTACAAAGGTAAATATTATTTCACTGTAGGGTGATGAAATTGGCAGACGTGCCCTCCTGTCTCGGGGGTGGTGAGTTCGGGATAAACGTAGCGTAATGGGTTGACCACTAAATCAGTTCTGCGATATGGCTAACCGCACCTTGGAGGTTCGAATCCTTCTCCTACAGCATTTTTATTATTTGGTTTTTAGTTTGTTGATGAAGTGTAATGTTAAAAGCAATTCTATTTTAGGATTGCTTTTTTATTTGATAATTAGTCTATAAATTCGGTAGATAAATCACCATAAACACCTATCATTATGTCATTAAGATTAGGAGATATCGCGCCAGATTTCAGCGCTGAAACAACACTTGGACCTATTAATTTTCACGAATGGATTGGAAATTCATGGGTATTATTTTTTAGTCACCCAGCTGACTTTACGCCTGTTTGTACTACTGAGTTAGGAAAAACCGCATTACTTAATGGAGAATTTAGCAAAAGAGGTGTAAAAGCTATTGCTATTTCAGTCGATAGTTTGGATTCACACAACAAGTGGGTTCCAGATATTGAAGAAGTAAATCATGTGGAAATGAACTTCCCAATTATCGCAGATCCAGAGAAAAAAGTCGCATTGTTGTATGATATGATTCACCCCAATGCATCAGAAAAAGCTACAGTTCGCTCTGTGTTTATTATTGGGCCTGATAAAAAAATCAAATTGACGTTAACCTATCCAGCATCTACTGGTAGAAATTTCACAGAAATTTTGCGTGTTATTGATTCTTTACAATTAACAGCTAATTATCAAGTAGCTACACCGGCTGATTGGGTAAATGGAGAAGATGTTATTATCACTCCTGCCGTTTCAAACGAGGAAGCTCTTACTAAATTCCCAAAAGGATTTACAGCAGTTAAACCATATTTGAGAAAAACACCACAACCAAATCTATAAGATTTTGTAAATTTGGTTATTCCAACCAAAAAATTGAAGAAAAAGAGAATCCAGCTTATTGTTAGCCTCGTTGCAGTGTTTAGCTTTTGCTGGATTCTTTTTTCTTATATAAGTTCACTAACGGATGATGAAGGACATCAATTTTCCTATAGTGATGCTATTCAAATAGAAGTTCCTCAAAAGCACCCAATTCACGGTATTGATGTATCACATCATAATGGAATTGTACCTTGGAACCATCTCACGGAATTAGAGATTTTCGATACGGTATCTTTGAAATTTGTTTTTATCAAAGCAACAGAAGGTCGGAGTTTACAAGATCCCAATTTCCAAGTTAATTGGCGAAAGGCCAAACAAAAAGGATTAACTGCCGGAGCATATCATTTTTACATACCTACCAGGGATCCCATTGAGCAAGCTAAAAACTTTTGTAAGATGGTCCAACTTCAAGAAGGTGATCTCCCTCCTGTTTGTGATATTGAAGTTACCAATAGCGTGAGTCACAAAAAAATCAGAAAAGATATCAAAGCATTTTTGAATTATTTAACCGATTACTATCATACCAAACCAATCTTATATACCAATACACGGATGTACTCTGATTTATTTAATAATGAGGAGTTTACTGATTTCCCTTTATGGTTAGCTAGCTATGAAACCAATACCATTGTAGATGCGGATAATCTGCGTTTTTGGCAATACAGTAAGCATGGCAAGCTTGAAGGGAATTCCAAATCTTGGGATTATAATGTATTTTTGGGAGATCATTCCGAATTTGCTTCCATGCTAATCAAATAAATACCATGCTATCCACGATTAATTTTACCCAAACCACTGCCTACCAAAAGTTATTATCAGACAAAAAGCGTTTAGAATCTAGTTCTATTTCAGCTTTATTTCATGCTGATAGCGAAAGACAAAAAAAATACAGTTTGTTCTTTCAAAATATTTTGATCGATTATTCTAAAAATATCCTTGATGCTGAAACTTTCGAACATTTAATTGAATTAGCGAAAGAGTGCCAATTGGAATCGGCCATTCAAGCTCAATTAAATGGTGAAGCCATTAACCAAACGGAAGGAAGAGCCGTTTTGCATACTGCTTTAAGAAAACCAAAAGGACAATCACAGCTATTAAATGGTGTAGATATCAATGCAGATATTCATCAGGTGAGAGCTCATATGAAAGAATTTACTGAGCAAGTAGTTTCAGGAACTTGGAAAGGATTTACAAATAAGAGCATCACTGATGTTGTCAACATCGGTATTGGAGGTTCTGACTTAGGTCCTGTCATGGTGACAGAAGCGTTGAAACCTTACAAAACACATTTGAATGTACATTTTGTAAGTAATGTGGACGGTACACATATTGCTGAAACACTGAAAAAAGTAAACCCAGAAACTACTTTATTTTTAATTGCCTCTAAAACATTCACTACACAAGAAACCATGGCCAATGCTTTTACGGCGAGAGATTGGTTCCTGAAAACAGCTAAGGATGAAGCAGCAGTTTCGAAACATTTTGTTGCCTTATCAACAAATAAAACCCAAGTTGAAAAATTCGGTATAGATTCTGCCAACATGTTCGCATTCTGGGATTGGGTTGGTGGAAGATATTCCCTTTGGTCTGCCATTGGTTTGTCTATTTGTTTATCCATTGGTTACGACAACTTTGAATCTCTTTTATCAGGAGCACATGAAATGGATTTGCATCTTGCCAATACTCCACTAGAAGCTAATGCACCCGTTATTTTGGCCCTTCTGGGAATATGGTATGTGAATTTTTGGAATGCTCCTACGCAAGCCATTTTACCGTACGACCAATACATGCATCGTTTTGCTGCCTATTTCCAACAAGGTGATATGGAATCCAATGGTAAAACAGTTGATCGAACCGGAAAGCGCGTCAATTATGCTACTGGCCCTGTAATTTGGGGTGAACCTGGTACCAACGGTCAACATGCCTTTTACCAATTGATCCATCAAGGTACCCAAATGATTCCTGCCGATTTTATAGCTCCTGCTAAAACGCATAATCCAATAGGTAATCACCATACACTTTTGATGTCCAACTTCTTTGCTCAAACGGAAGCGTTGATGAATGGAAAACCATTAGAAATCGTTAAGTCCGAATTAGTTAAAGCTGGTCTAAATGAGTCAGAAATAGAAAAACTTGCTCCATTTAAGGTTTTTGAAGGAAATAAACCCACTAACTCCATCTTGGCGAAAGAAATTAATCCTGCCACTTTAGGAGCTTTAATTGCCATGTATGAGCACAAAATTTTTGTACAAGGAGTAATCTGGAATATTTTCAGTTACGACCAATGGGGTGTGGAATTAGGAAAGCAATTAGCTAATTCGATTTTGCCTGAATTGGAAAATGAAGATAAAATCCAAAGTCATGATAGTTCAACCAACGGATTGATCAACCAATTTAAGGATTGGAGATAATCAAAGGGGATACCAATGAAAAAGGCTAGTCTTTCAACTAGCCTTTTTTTATTTTATTTTTTCGATTAAGTCTTGCAGACTGAGCAATTCCTGCTCACCACTATCCATATTTTTTAGATTCATTTTATTTTGAGCCATTTCTTGTTCGCCTAACACAGCTACATAAGGAATCTGCTTTTTATCGGCAAATTCAAAAGGCTTCTTGATTTTAGCCACTTCTGGATAAATTTCCGATGGAATTCCTTGTTTACGTAATTCATTTACATATTGAAAAGCCTGTGTTTGTCCAGCCTCATCAAAATAGGCAAACAATATTTTAGATCCACTAAAAGGTATTAAAGGAAAAAGATTTAAAGCATCCATGACATCAATCATGCGTTCAATGCCGAAGGACAAACCTACGCCCGACATATTTGGTAAGCCAAAATCAGTTGTCAAGTTATCGTATCTTCCACCTCCTGCAATTGACCCAAAAGGAATATCGACAGCTTTACCTTCAAATATTAATCCAGTATAATAACTTAAACCGCGTGCTAGACGATAATCAAAGATGATATTGGTATTTACAAATCCATTTTGTTGAATGAATCGTAATACGTCTTCAATTTCCTTTAAACCTGCCAAACCTTGGGTATTACCGTTAAAGAAAGTCGTTAATTTATCGATCTTAGCTAAGTTATTTCCTTCAAATACAATCAAATCAGCTAAAACAGCGCATTGCTCAACAGTAAATCCTTTTTCTACTAATTCTTTAGCAACTGCATCCCAACCAATTTTATCCAATTTATCAATTGCTACAGCAAAATCGACAAAATGCTTATTCATCCCAAGAACATCTACAACACCAGCTAAAACCTTTCTAGAATTTATAACTAGGTTAGCTTTGAGGTTTAAGGAATTAAAAATGGCTTGGAATAAAGTAATTAATTCGGCTTCATTCAGTAAGGAATTAGATCCAATAATATCTGCATCACACTGATAAAATTCACGATAACGACCTTTTTGGGGTCTATCTGCTCTCCAAACGGGTTGAATTTGATACCTCCTAAACGGAAATGCCAAATCATTACGATTCATGGAAACAAAGCGGGCAAATGGTACGGTTAAGTCGTACCGTAAGCCTTTTTCACTGACTTTATACGTAAATTTCTTACTACCTTCTTGAAAATCCTGTTCTGATAATTTGGAAAGATAATCTCCTGAATTTAAAATTTTAAACAATAATTGATCTCCTTCATCACCATATTTGCCTGTCAATGTAGATAAATTCTCAATGGCTGGAGTTTCTATGGCTTGGAAACCAAATTGTTCAAAATGCTTTCTAATGATATTGAAAACATAATTTCTTTTGGCCATTTCTTTGGGACCAAAATCTCTTGTACCTCTTGCGTTACTGGGCTTTTGCATAATTTCAAAAAACAAATTTAATTAATCGGGGCTTATTATTTGATTAATAAACGATATTTCGTATTTTTGCACACCAAATTTATCAAGACATGGCCGTAACTAGACTAAAACGTAAAGACAGAAGAAATCACGCAGTAGCGAATAATAAAGTATCTGCTATCAAAATTTTAAAGCAGAGACCGATTATCAAATTGGTAGATGTAGAAGAAATCAAAGCAAGTTTCGCTAAATAAGCATTATTTCAGTAAAGAGAAACCGGTATATACCGGTTTTTTTTTATCCAAAAATTGCTGTAATTTGATTTTCTAAATCCATTATACATGAAAAAAATTACTTTCATTTGCACCACTATTTTAGCAGTAGGTGTATTTAGCTTACAAGCACAAGACCACAGATTCATTGAAGAGAATCCAACCAAACCAGACAAAACTGAATTTTGGGATCCAGAAATCCGCGTAGTTAGTCCTGGTAAAACACCTTCAGACGCCATTGTATTATTTGATGGTAAAAATTTAGATAACTGGGAAACTGTCAAAGACGGTAGTCCAGCAAAATGGAAAGTAGAAGATGGAGCCATGACCGTTGTAAAAGGGGCTGGACATATTTCTACCAAACAAAAATTTACCAATTACCAGTTGCATATTGAGTGGCGCTCCCCTATTGAACCTGAGACTTTGAAAAGTCAAGGTAAAGGGAATAGCGGTATTTTTATGCAAGGAATGTATGAAGTACAAGTATTAAACTCTTACCAAAATAGAAGCTATCGTAATGGACAAGCAGGAAGTATTTACAAACAATCTGCACCATTAGTTAATGCTACTTCACCAATGGGAGAATGGAATACGTATGATATCATTTATACTGCTCCAAAATTCACCATCAATGGTGGAATTGATACTCCAGCCTATGTGACAGTTATTCACAACGGAATTGTGGTACAGAACCATACGAAAATTCAAGGAACTACGGAATACATTGGGCAACCTAAAAACCCAGTTCATGGTCCTGGTCCTATTAGTTTGCAAGATCATGGTAATCCAGTTAGTTTCCGTAACATCTGGATTCGTGAAATGTAATTATTAATTCATTATTTTAGGGAAGGGTTTTCTAAGAAAATTCCTTCCCTTTTTTTATCCTATGAAATACCTTATAAGTTGGATTTTACGCCATATTCCTAGAAAATACATTCAGTTGGTGGCCCACCAATTGCTAAAAGCATATAGTATATTCTTAAAAGGAAATAAAGTCCACTGCCCTATTTGCCAAGAGAATTTTTCCAAATTTTTACCTTATGGCAGATTGCATCCTAGAGAAAACGCCTTGTGTCCATCTTGTTTAAGTTTAGAAAGACATCGATTGATGTATCTTTTTTTACAGAAGGAAACTAGCTTTTTCCAAAGTCAACCTAAATTATTACACATAGCTCCAGAATATTGTTTCATAGACAGATTTGAGAAATTATTAGGCGACAATTACATTACAGCGGATATCGAATCACCATTAGCTAAAGTAAAAATGGACTTACATGATATTCCATTTGAAGACAATACCTTTGATGTGGTGTTTTGTAATCACGTGTTAGAACATGTTCGCGATGATGTTCGTTGCATGCAGGAAATTCGACGAGTTTTAAAGCCTGATGGATTCGCCTTATGCCAGAGTCCACAGCGATTGGACTTAGCTACCACCTACGAAGATGCGAGTATTACCGATCCTAAGGAAAGAGAAATTCATTTTTTACAAGATGACCATTTACGTATTTATGGTCGTGATTATGGTACTCAATTAGAAAATTCAGGATTTCAAGTAAATCCTATCAACATGATTGAAAAAATCGGACTAGATGAAAGTAAAAAAATGGCTTTACCTCTAGGCGAAATTATATATCTATGCCACAAATAATACCATGAGATACGAAAAACTTCCAGCTCAGCTGTACATCAACAACCGTCAAAAATTAATACAACAATTAGCACCCAAATCCATCGTGTTAATTTGTTCCAATGATATCATGCCAACCAATGCTGATGGCAGTATGGGTTTTAAGCAAAATTCTGATTTATTGTATTTATCAGGCTTGGATCAAGAAGAAACTATCCTTCTTTTGTATCCTGATGCTCCAGAAGACCATTTAAAAGAAATAGCTTTTGTCAGAGAAACGTCTGAATTAATATCTATTTGGGAAGGACATAAATTCACCAAGGAAGAGGCTCAGGGTATATCTGGAATTAAAAACATCCAATGGACTCGGCAATTTGAATCCATTTTACAAACATTAATTTATACCGCTGAAAATATCTATTTGGTAGATAATGAGCATATAAGAAATAGTTCAACGGTGGAAACACAAAATGCACGTTTTACTAAATCTTTGCAAGCTAAATATCCTACTCATAGCTATAAGCGTCTTGCTCCTATTACGAATACCATTCGTATGAAAAAGGAGATGGATGAAATTATGGCGATGCAAAAGGCCATTGATATTACTGAATCGGCTTTTAGACGAGTATTGAAATTTACTCAACCTGGAGTAACTGAATACGAAATTGAAGCAGAATTTATCCATGAGTTTATTCGATTAAAAGGAGATGGTTTTGCCTACACTCCTATCATTGCATCAGGTGCTAATGCTTGTGTATTACACTATATTGAGAATAAAGAGGTTTGTCAGGACGGTGATGTGATTTTGTTGGATGTAGGTGCAGCATATGGAAATTATAATGCCGATATGACTCGAACTATACCGGTAAGTGGGAAATTTAGTCCAAGACAAAAACAGGTTTACCTGGCTGTTCATGATGTATTAAATTTTGCTAGTCAATTAATGCGTCCATCCATTTATTGGGTTGATTATCAAAAAGAAGTGGAGCGGTATATGGAAGGGAAATTGATCGACTTAGGTCTGTTTTCACGTGCCGATGTTGAGAAACAAGATAAAAATGCCCCATTATTTAAAAAATATTTCATGCATGGTGTAGCTCATCATTTAGGCTTAGATGTGCATGATGTTTGGGATAAATACAAACCATTTGAGGCGGGGATGGTTTTAACCTGTGAACCAGGTATTTATATTCGAGAAGAAGGATTAGGTATAAGGTTGGAGAACAACTTGTTAATTACTTCAACTGGAACAGATAATTTAATGAAACACATTCCAATTGAATGGGATGAGATCGAATCCATCATGCAATCGAAGATCTAACCAACGAATTGCCATTTTATTCGATTTAATACACTAATAATTAGCTTAGCATGTGGTTTGTCAGCTTTGGCTTACCTATCTTTGTAAGGTGGAAATATACTTTCCTAGTATTGATTTTAAATAGACGGAATGTCATGGTAAATATGAATTCCAATTGCCAAGAATAAGAATTAAATACATCGATTCCATTTCTAGGTAAAACATATATTAACATAAATGAAGAACCTTCGTAATTTTTGCATCATCGCCCATATTGATCACGGAAAAAGCACCTTGGCCGATCGATTAATTGAATTCACGAATACAGTTCAAAAGCGAGATATGATGAATCAGCTTTTGGATGATATGGATTTAGAAAGAGAGCGTGGAATTACTATTAAATCTCATGCTATTCAGATGCAATATCCCAAAGACGGGGAGATTTATACATTTAATTTAATTGATACACCTGGCCACGTCGATTTCTCTTATGAAGTTTCTCGATCCATTGCTGCTTGTGAAGGTGCATTATTAATTGTTGATGCGTCTCAAGGTATAGAAGCGCAGACCATTTCCAATTTATATTTGGCAATCAATCACGATTTGGAAATCATTCCAGTCTTGAATAAAATAGACTTGCCAGGTGCTATGCCTGAGGAAGTTTCGGATCAAATTATTGATTTAATTGGTTGCAAAAAAGAAGATATCATCCATGCTTCAGGAAAAGAAGGTATTGGAATTCAAGATATTTTAGATGCCGTAGTTACCCGCATCCCAGCTCCCAAAGGAAACCCTGAAGAGCCCTTACAAGCGCTAATTTTTGATTCAACATTTAATTCCTATCGTGGAATAGAAGTAATATTCCGTGTATATAATGGTGAGATACGAAAAGGAGATCGTGTTAAATTCATGAATACAGGAAAGGAATACTTTGCCGATGAAATCGGCACACTTGGATTAGAGCAAGAACCTAAGTCAATTATTAAAACGGGAGATGTAGGTTATCTTATTTCAGGTATCAAAGAGGCAAAAGAAGTTAAAGTAGGTGATACTATTACCCATGTAGCTAACCCATGCAAATCTGCTATTCAAGGATTTGAAGAGGTAAAACCTATGGTTTTTGCAGGTATCTATCCAGTAGAAACATCTGAATTCGAGGATTTAAGAGATGCCATGGAGAAGTTGCAATTAAATGATGCTTCATTAGTTTGGGAACCAGAGACATCCATGGCTTTAGGCTTTGGGTTTCGTTGCGGTTTCTTGGGCATGCTGCACATGGAAATTGTACAGGAACGTTTAGAGCGTGAGTTTGATATGACGGTGATTACTACTGTACCGTCAGTAAAGTTCAAAGTTTTAACAACTGCGAATGAGGAATTGTGGGTATCAGCACCGAGTGATTTACCTGAACCCAATTTGATTAACATCATCGAGGAACCATATATTAAAGCTCAGATTATCACCAAATCAGAATATACAGGTGTTATTATGAGTCTTTGCATGGATAAACGTGGAATTTTAATTAATCAAATTTATTTGACCACGGACCGAGTAGAACTTACTTTTGATATGCCTTTGTCGGAAGTAGTATTTGATTTCTTTGATCGTTTAAAAACCATTTCCAGAGGTTACGCGTCTTTGGATTATGAATATAAAGGATATGAACCAGGTAACATGGTTAAATTGGATATCATGTTAAATGGTGAAAAAGTAGATGCATTGTCAGCAATCGTACATCGTGATAAGGCCTACGATTGGGGAAAACGTTTATGTGAGAAATTACGTGAATTATTACCTAGACAACAATTTGAAATAGCTATTCAAGCAGCTATTGGTCAAAAGATTATTGCTCGTGAAACAGTAAAAGCTTTAAGAAAGGATGTACTTGCCAAATGTTATGGTGGTGATATTTCTCGAAAAAGAAAGTTATTAGAAAAGCAGAAGAAAGGTAAAAAGCGAATGCGTCAAGTAGGTAATGTAGAAATCCCACAAGAAGCATTCATGGCAGTTTTAAAATTAGATTAATCAAATATTTTTACATAATAGTTTTCGAAACAAGCTTCTAAAGCTTAATTTTGGATTTTTAAAAATAAGATAATGGCTGAAGTAATTAGAATGCCCAAGATGAGCGATACCATGGTTGAAGGTGTGATCGCTAATTGGCTAAAGAAAGAGGGTGATGTAATCAAATCTGGTGACATTATTGCTGAGGTAGAAACCGATAAGGCAACAATGGAGTTGGAAAATTACGAGGATGGAACATTATTATATATTGGAGTTAAAGTAGGCGAAGCGGTTCCTGTTGATGGAATTATTGCCATCGTTGGTACTCCAGGTGAAGATTACTCTAGTTTATTAGCTGGTGCACCAGCAGCTCCAGTTGCGGCTGTGGAAGCTAGTCCTGCACCTGAAGCAGCTCCTATAGCTGCCGCTCCTGCTGCACCTGCAGTTGATCTAAGTTCAATTCCTGCAAAAGCAGTAAGAATGCCAAAGATGAGTGATACTATGGTGGAAGGTGTCATAGCTAAATGGTTAAAGCAAGTAGGTGATGTAGTTAAATCTGGTGATATCATTGCCGAGGTTGAAACTGACAAGGCTACTATGGAATTAGAAAACTATGAAGATGGAACTATTTTATACATTGGAGCCAAAGAAGGTGAAGGTGTCATTGTAGATGGTATCATCATGATTGTGGGAGAACCAGGAACTGATTTTCAACCAATCTTACAACAAGCAGCTACCCCAGCTGCACCAGCGCCTGCTGCTCCTGTAGCGGTAGCTGCTCCAGCGCCTGTGAAGGAGGCTCCAAAAGCACCTGAAGCGAAGGCTACAACTTCTGGAATACAAGCTGATTCAAAAGGTGGAATAATTAAAGCTTCTCCCCTAGCTAAAGCATTAGCGAAAGAAAAGAATATTAATCTTAATTGGTTACAAGGAACAGGTGATGGTGGAAGAATAACCAAATCTGACGTTGAAAACTACAAACCTAACGCGGGTGGAGCTACGGGTAACTTCATTTCTGGAGAAGAGAGTTTCGAAGATATTCCTAATAGCCAAATGCGCAAGACAATCGCTAGACGTTTGTCTGAGTCTAAATTCAGTGCTCCAGAGTTTTATCTAACCATGGAAATTAACATGGATAAAGCCATGGAAGCACGTGTTAGCATGAATGAAGTATTGCCTGTCAAAATATCATTTAATGACATGGTTATCAAAGCGGTAGCTTTATCACTCGTTAAACATCCAAAAGTTAATTCATACTGGATGGAAGATCGAATTCGGGTTAATAAGCATGTTCACATTGGAATGGCCGTAGCTGTAGAAGATGGATTATTAGTGCCAGTTATTCGTTTTGCAAGTGAGAAATCCATTGCACAGATTTCTGCGGAAGCAAAAGAATTAGGTGGAAAAGCTAAAAACAAACAATTGCAACCTAAAGATTGGGAAGGTAATACATTTACTGTCAGCAACTTAGGCATGTTTGGAATTGATCAATTCACATCTATTATCAACTCTCCAGAATCATGTATTTTGGCTGTAGGTGGTATTAAAGAAACAGTAGGTGTAAAGAATGGTCAATTCTATGCAACTAATATTATGAAATTAACCTTGACTTGTGACCATCGCGTGGTAGATGGTGCAACAGGTGCTGCTTTTTTACTAACATTAAAACAGTATCTAGAGGATCCCATTAAGATGTTTATCTAAACAAAAATAATGGCAAGCCTCGAAAATTTCGGGGCTTGTCTATTTTAGGAAAAATACGAATATGAGCAATACCAACATAAGAATCGCAGTTCAGAAATCAGGAAGATTAAGTGACGATTCATTGAAATTATTTAAAGAATGTGGAATTAAGTTTGAGTCGGGCGGATCTAAATTACGCTCAATCTCAAGCAATTTCCCAATAGAGTTTTTATTCCTTAGAGATGATGATATCCCTGGATATGTAGAGGATGGAGTAGCTGATTTAGGAGTTATTGGTCTGAATGTATTAGAAGAAAATCGTAAAGACGTTGAGATTGTTAAGGAATTAGGATTTTCAAAATGTCGCTTATCCTTAGCTATCCCAAGAAATGAGGTATATACAGACTTAAGTTATTTTGAGGGAAAAAATATAGCAACCTCCTACCCTAACTTGACTAATACTTTTTTAAAATCAAAAGGTGTTACTGCTCATACACATGAGATCTCAGGTTCAGTGGAGATTGCACCAAGCATAGGACTAGCGGAAGGAATTTGTGATATTGTTTCTACGGGTGGAACACTTTTAAGCAATGGATTAAAAGAAGTCGCAGAAGTATTTAAAAGTCAGGCCGTATTGATTTCCAACAAATCATTAACTGCTGAGAAGACCAGCATTTTAGATAAACTTACTTTTCGAATTGATTCAGTACAAAGAGGTCAAAATGCCAAATATGTTGTTTTAAATGCTGAAGAAAAGAATTTAGACAAAATCATAGCGCTATTACCGGGAATGAAATCTCCATCTCGAGTTCCTCTCGCTGAAAAAGGTTGGTATTCTTTACATTCTGTTATTTCTGAAAATGATTTCTGGGAAATCATCGAGTCTTTGCGAGAAGCTGGTGCTCAAGGAATTTTAGTGTTACCTATTGAGAAAATGATTCTTTAGTATGATTCCTTTTATTAAATATCCTTCTGTAGACACCTTTGTTCAAATTTGTCAAAGACCCAGCCTAGATGCCCAATCTTTGGATCAAATCATTGAAGGGATATTCACTCAAGTTGAAACTCAACAAGATCAAGCTTTGCGCGATTTAACGTTGAAATTTGAAAAAAGGGAAATTCAGGACATTTTGTATAGCCAACAGGAAATATCTGAATTAGCAGATCAAGTTCCTGCTTCGTTGAAAAAAGCCATTCAGCAAGCTTATGCTAATATTCATACTTTTCATGAATCTCAGCAGTTTGTATCTCAAAAAATAGAAACAAGCCCAGGAGTGGTTTGCTGGCAAAAAGCTAGTCCAATTGAAAAAGTGGGTATCTATATTCCAGGTGGAACAGCACCTTTGTTTTCTACCATATTGATGTTGGCCATTCCTGCCCAAATAGCAGGCTGTAAGGAAATTGTTTTATGTACACCAGCCGTTCATCCAGCCATATTTTATACGGCACAACTATGTGGAGTCACCAAAATGGCAAAGGTGGGTGGAGCGCAAGCTATTGCAGCTATGGCTTTAGGTACAGAATCCATCCCAAAAGTTTATAAGATTTTTGGTCCTGGTAATCAATATGTGACCGCTGCTAAAATGTATGCGAATCATAAAGGAATAGCCATTGACATGCCTGCTGGACCTTCAGAAGTGGCCGTATATGCAGATAAGATGGCCAATCCAGCCTATGTAGCTGCAGATTTATTATCACAAGCTGAACATGGAGTTGATTCTCAAGTATTTTTAGTGGCATTGGAAGAAGCATTCATTGAAAAAACACAAAAGGAATTAGAAAAGCAAGTACAGTTATTGGATAGGAAGGATTTAGCTTTACAAGCCTTGACTAATTCTAAGGCTATTTTGGTGAAAGATAGACATGAGGCCATTCAACTATTGAATGAATATGCCGCTGAACACTTGATATTAGCCTGTGATCAACCAGAGGAATTTGCTGATCACATTGTGAATGCAGGGTCCATTTTTCTAGGTAATTTTACCCCAGAGGCAGCTGGAGATTACGCTTCGGGAACCAATCATACCTTACCTACCAATGGTTTCGCGAAAGCTTATTCAGGTGTAAACTTGGCGAGTTTTCAGAAAAAAATTACACTTCAAAGTATCAGTCAAGCTGGCTTAGAAGTTTTAGGTCAAAGTATCATTGACATGGCAGAGGCTGAATCGTTACAGGCGCATGCTAATGCCGTGGCAATTCGATTAAATACACGTTCATGAATTATCAATCCATCATTTTACCACATATTTGGAATTTGAAACCTTATTCATCAGCTAGAGATGAATTTAAAGGTAAGGAAGGTATATTTTTAGATGCAAATGAAAATCCATTAGGCTCTCCCCTTTCAGAAAATTGGAATCGTTATCCTGATCCCATGCAATGGGAAATTAAGGAAGAGTTGTCTGATATTAAGCAAATTCCGGCAGAGCAAATATTTATTGGAAATGGATCTGATGAAGCTATTGACCTGATTATCCGAATGACTTGTGCTGGACAGGCCAATTCCATTATTCTATGCCCGCCAACGTATGGGATGTATGAAGTGAGTGCATCTATTAATCATGTCAACATTTTATCCGTTCCACTAACAAAGGAATATCAATTAGACGTTGAACAAATATTGTCGACTGTCAAAGAAGACACACGGATAATCTTTATTTGTTCACCGAATAACCCAACAGGAAATAAAATTAATCGAAGTGATATTTATCAAATCATAGAGAAGTTCCAACAAGGGTTTGTCATCATAGATGAAGCCTATATTGATTTTTCCGATGAACCTAGTTTCATTACTGAATTGGATAAATACCCCAATGTAATTGTCATGCAAACGCTTTCAAAGGCTTATGGATTGGCCTCTTTACGTTTGGGAATGGCATTTGCAAATCCACAAATAATTCAAATTTTAAACAAAATTAAGCCCCCATATAATATTGGAGGTGCCACTCAAGCATTGGTTTTAGAGGCTTTAAGGAATAGAGATTTTTTAATTAATTCTATTCAACAAATAAATCATGCAAAAAATACGTTAATTTCAAAGTTGGAAGCTATGCCTCAAGTGATTCGTATCTTTCCTTCACAAGCTAATTTTATATTGGTTAAAATGGAAAAGGCGCAAGAGTTATTTGATTATTTAATTTCACAACAAGTCATTACTAGAAACCGTTCTAATGTGACTTTATGTGAAAGTTCCATCCGAATTACAGTTGGTCTACCAGAGGAAAACGATATACTAATTCAAAAGATGCAAGAATTTTATTCTTAACTATATGTTTAAAAAGAGCCTTTTCATCCTTTTATTTACTTGTCTCTCCAACTTTGCTTTTGGGCAAATTCAAGAATGGGCTTCTGGTTTCAGAATTGGTGAACCAGGGGGATTCATGGCTCGGAAATATTTAAGTAATGGAATTAATGCCGTAGAAGTAAATATTGGAGCTTATGGAGGCTTGTGGGGAACAGATAGAAACTATAAGGATGGAACGTTTAAGAATATTGGATTTACCATGAATGCCTTGTATCTATGGCATCATCCCACTTTAGTAAATTCCGATATCCATACCTATTATGGCTTTGGCCCACAATATACATCTAGGGATTTGTATACTAAAGGTAGTACTACTCCTACTAATAATGGCGGATTTGGGGCAGCTGCAGTAGGTGGAATTGAATTCTATCCTGTTGATGCACCGAATTTATCTTTCTTTGGTGAGATCGGTTTTTACAATGAAATAGCTCCCAATCCATTCTTTTTCCACGTTCAAGGTGGCATAGGCGTTCGGGTTAATTTTTAGGCCATATTGCATTTTAGATTAAAAATCATGACATTTGCAATCCGTAAAAGGGGGATGTAGCTCAGTTGGCTAGAGCGCTTGCATGGCATGCAAGAGGTCGTCGGTTCGAGCCCGATCTTCTCCACTGGTGAAATGTAGATTGAAGAATGTAGAATGAAAATTCAGTTCTTCGATCTACATTTTTTTGTTGGGGAAGTTTTCAAATAGACTTGTCAATGAAATTTGAGCTAGAGATTCGCCCAAGAGATTTGTCAAATTTCAAAAATTTGACAAATCTAAACGGAAATAGCTGCAAATTCAATCATAGAAATTGATAATCTACAATCGATCTTTAAACGACTCGTAACCGAAACTCTTAAATAACACGAAGTTCTGATCCTGATCTAATTTACCAATGCTTGGTAAGTTAACACCATTGAAGGTTGTCGTTTTCACCATAGTATAATGAATCATATCTTCCAAAATGATTTCATCTCCTATTTGTAAGGGTTCATCAAAAGAATAGTCACCATAATAATCTCCAGCTAGACAAGTCATGCCTCCAAATCGATACGTTGGCTTTCCAGCAACTGGTTCTGAATCAGCAAATCGAATTCGGGGTTTATAAGGCATTTCTAAAGTATCAGGCATATGTGCCGCAAAAGACACATCTAAAATAGCTACATCAATTCCTGCTGAGTGAACTATATCTAAAACAGTTGACTTTAGAAATCCAGTTTGCCAGCCTACAGCTGATCCTGGTTCTAAAATAATCGATAAATTAGGGTATTTAGTTTTAAAGCGAGTCAGAACTTGAATTAAATGATCTACTTGATAATCTGCTCGCGTTATCAAATGCCCACCTCCGAGATTTAACCATTTTATCTGATGTAATAAATCACCAAATTTTTCATTAATAACAGCCAAGGTTCTCTCCAAAACGAAAGAATCATTTTCACATAAAGTATGTGAATGTAAACCTTCTATTCCTTCTGGCAATGTTTCTCCAATATCAGACCGACGAATTCCCAACCTAGACCCAGGAACACAAGGATTATACATGTCTGTTTCTACTTCAGCATATTCGGGATTAATACGAATTCCACATGATATCCCCTTTTGTGCCGCACGATGATAAAACTGCTGATATTGATTCAGCGAATTAAAAGACAAGTGACTTGTATAAGAAGCTAATTCTTCAAATTCCTTTTCCAAATAAGCTGGTGAATAGACATGGCACTTCACCTTCATTTCTTCAAAAGCCAAACGAGCTTCATGCAATGAACTAGCTGTAGCTCCTGCTAAATACTGACGTACCAAAGGAAATTCATGATAAAAAGAGAATCCTTTTAAGGCACATATAATTTCAATACCTGCTTCTTGTTGAACTCGTTGAAGCAATCTAAGATTTTTCAGCAACAAGTTCTCTTCTAAGACAAAACAAGGAGAAGGTATGGCAGGAAATACTGCTAGAGGTCTAATACTCATGTGGAAGTGTGATATTGTGCAATTCATGCCATGGTAAGCCATGAATATTTAACATCTCCATAAACGGATCTGGATTAAACTCCTCTACATTATATACTCCAGGTTTCATCCATTCTCCCTGAATCATTAAGCTAGCACCAATCATGGCTGGAACCCCTGTTGTGTAGCTAACTCCTTGCGCCTGAACTTCTTTGTAGCATTCAGCATGGTGACAGTTATTATACACATAATACGTGGTGTCCTGTCCATCTTTAAGCCCCTTAATCTGACAACCAATGGAAGTCTGGCCAGAATAATTCTCACCTAATGTTCCAGGCTCTGGAAGTACAGCTTTCAAAAATTCCAATGGGACAATATCCATACCATTGAATTTAATTGGCTGTATAGAAGTCATCCCAACATTTTGCAATACGTCTAAATGAGTTAAATAAGCCTGACCAAATGTCATCCAGAAGCGAGCTCGCTTCAATGAAGGAAAGTTTTTAGTTAAAGACTCTAACTCCTCATGATATAATAAATAGGATTCCTTTGGTCCAATATTGGGATATTCGATAGGTTTATGAATGGACATAGCATCAATTTCTACCCATTGACCATTTTCCCAATATTTACCTTTTTGAGTAATCTCCCGAATATTAATTTCCGGATTAAAGTTAGTAGCAAAAGCTTTACCATGATCTCCAGCATTACAGTCGATGATATCTAAATAATGCATTTCATCGAAATAATGCTTATTAGCATAAGCTGTATAAACACCCGTCACCCCCGGATCAAAACCACAGCCCAATAATGCCATTAATCCCGCTTCTTTAAATCTTTCTTGGTAAGCCCATTGCCATGAATATTCAAATTTGGCTTCATCTTTAGGCTCATAATTGGCCGTATCCAAGTAATGAACTCCAGTAGCTAAACAGGCATCCATGATGGTTAAATCTTGATATGGCAAAGCCACATTGATGACCATATATGGCTTTTCCTCTGTAAACAACTGGATTAATTCTGGAACAGAATCCGCGTCAACCCGACGTGTTTTAATTTCGATTGGAAGCCCAATGTTTTTTGCTTCTAGAGCAATGGCATCACATTTTGATAAAGTTCTTGAAGCCAATACCACTTCAGAAAAAAACTGGGGATTCATAGCGCATTTCTTCACTACCACGTTTCCTACACCACCTGCACCAATTACAATTACCTTTTTCGACATAGTTTTATTTAAAAAGAATGCAAAAATACATCAAGAGAAGCTTTTATCCTTCAAGCTTTGATTAATTTTTAAATGGACGTATAATTTTCACATAACTTACAAGCCAATATTTGGTGTACAAATTATCTTCCCGAACACCTTTGGAAGTACTTGCATGAAGAAAATAGACTTCATTGGCAGATTTAATCTGAGAAATTATACCCGAATGATTAATAACTTTTGCCTGACCGGTGGCAAAAAAAATCCAATCACCAACTTGAGCTTCTTGAATGGAAACAGGTAAACCAAATTGAGCTTGATCTTTGGAAAGTCGAGGAATCTGGTAAAGTTGATCTGTATAAATTCTAAACAACAAGCCCGAACAATCCATTCCCTTTCGATCAGTACCGCCAGTACGATAAGGAACTCCTTTATAAGACATTCCTGATTGAATAATTTGATCTACTTCACGAATAGAATAATTGTTTTCAATGGTTTCTTTCTTGGATATGCCTAAAAAGCGAATGGTCTTTTTCCAAACTGAACAGGATGAAACAAGAAAAACAATAGATAAAATACAAACAACTCTTTTAAACATAATTCACTTCTTTATCTTCTGTGTAAATAATGGCCCCTTTTACAACAGGATAACCCATTTGTCGCAAAGCTTCACAGTAAGAATTTACTTGAATAATATGTTTATCATCTTTTTTACCCGTTTTATAGTCGACCACAACCAATGAATCTTGCTGTCTAATAACGCGATCTGGTCGAATCATATTTCCGTTTGGCATTAAAATATCTTCTTCTGAAAACAAGAGTTCTCCTGGCTTGAAAAATTGCTTAATATCTTCTATTTCAAGTAATTCTAAAACTTCTGGCAAAAACTCCGCTTCAGTTAATTCTTCGTATGAATTCAATTTTTCCAATTGATCATGAATAATTTTGCCCCTCTCTCGCTTTTCTTTGGCTAATGTATAAAGATCTGTTTGCGAAGATTTGATCCTCAATAAAGGTTTTGTAGAAGTCTTTGCATTCAAAGCTAAAGAAATCGGCAAATTGCTTTTTGTTGCTAATGATTTACTAATAAATAACTCCGATTTACTGATTAAATAATAGAGGCTATTTTCAACATATTCTGGTTTCACAAAAGCGGGTAATTCATCAGAAGAAGTTTTAAGCGTTTCTACATATTTCATTAATAATTGTCCAATAGATTGCTTAAAAGTTAATTGTGTTTTCGAGTGCGCATCAGGACTAGGTTCCGCCAATAAAATATGTAAATGCTGTTTTGCGCGAGTGCTAGCTACATATAACATATTCAAAGCATCTAAAAATATGGCATCAATTTCCTTTTGTTTTTGAAGCGCTAAATCAGGAAACAAATCCAGGTCACTGGCATTAGCCCTGGCATAAAAATAAGGTAATTGCCCCTTTCCATTCAATTGAAAAACATCTACTTCCTCAGCTAGTTTAAACCATATTTTATCCCTTTCACTTACTTGATGTGTCCATGCGGCAAAAGGTAATATGACAACTGGATATTCCAAACCTTTAGATCTATGTATACTAGTAATGGTAATGGCATCAATATTTTCTGGGCATGAAATACTAAAACTATGCTTATTAAGATCAAAATACTGAACAAAGTCAGCTATCGATGCCGTATTTTTCAGTGTATATTCCTGAATAATATCTAAAAACTTAAGTACATATTCTGATCCTTCTGATTGATTAAATAAGTCGAATATTCCGATAAGTTGATACACCATATCAAACAGGTTATCCTCTTTCCAATTTATATTGAATGAAACGTCATAGTAAAGTTGTAAATATTGGTCTAATATAATTTGTTGATTTTTGGCATATTTACCATGCTTTTGCAGATAATCAAGTGCTTCTAATGAAATCGTTTTTCCATGAACATCTGCCAATGCATAAGCGGCTTCAAAAAGCAATAATTGCTTTTCCTTATCTTCTTTCATTTTCAATATGGCTAAAATGAAAGTCACAAGTGATGAATAATAAACCAAAAGGGAGTCGGCAGAAATGACAGGATACCCCGCTTCTTTTAATTGCAAAGCAAGAAAATTTGACTGCTTATTTTTCCGAGTTAATATGGCAATATCCGCCAATTTAAAACCCAGTGATAAATTATATTCAATCAATTGAACAACTTGCTCAAGCATCCAAGAAGATTCTAAGTCCTTGTTTTCAAGCGTATTTACAGGTTTTTGAAAAACCAAGAGATCAACTTGGCCAGATAGATCTTGAGAAGAAACCTGGGGAATTTGAGTCATAAATTGCCCATAAACAGGTTCCAATAATGCGCAAATACTTTGATATTCCTGCTGCTGAGAAATCCAAGTAAACAAAGCATTATTAAACTCAACTATTTCTGGAGCACTTCGGTAATTACTTTCTAACTGATTTAATTGAATCTGTTGGACCAGATAATCATAGCGAACTTGATCTAGTTCTGTGTTATTAATTTTATTTCCAATCAATTCAGGATTTTTGGCCGTTAATGACGCTATTAATCCCACCTCCCCTCCTCTAAATTTATAGATAGATTGTTTTGCGTCTCCTACTAATAAATTACGTTTCCCTAATGAGACCGTATTTTCCAACAAAGGCATGAAATTCTTCCATTGCAAAATAGAGGTGTCTTGAAATTCATCAATCAAAATATGGAAATAACGATCCCCTAGTTTTTCATAAATAAAAGGGACTGGGTCCTTTGATATTATTTCGTTAATCCTGCGTGCAAACTCCGAAATAGAAATACTTGACTGCTCATTTTGATATACCTGATATTCTTCATTGATGGAAGAAATAAGAGCTACCTTCTTTAAATCCTTGGCCACCAACTTGAATAACAAATAGCGTGAGATTTCATCATCATACAGTTGAAGAAACTCCTGAGCATATTCAGTCAATTGATCTGAAATTCCTTCAATATTTGATTTAGTAATTGGGTCTACTTTGGAAGAATACCACTTATTCTGTTCTACAGCCTTACGCAAAGTGGAATATGCTTCCAATTTTAAACTTTGACCCGTCGCCAATCGTCTAAACGTATTGATAGGCCCTTTGGCGCCACCTGTTAATTCAGCATCTGAAATATGACTTGATTCTACTAATTCAATAATTTGGTTGGCAATATGTACTACTTGAGATTCTAATAACTTTATTCTTTCATAAATTTGACTTTCAATTTGGATAAAATCCGCCATGGAGAATACATCCATTTCGTCCTTAATTCTAAAGTAATTCTCATTAAAAGTAATCTGTAAGAAATCAGTTAAACTTTGTCTAATTCGATTCCAATTTCGCCCATCCGTTACTTCTTGTCGAGCAAAGGAAAGCACCAATTCTGTTAAATTCTTATCTCCAGTTTGATTAACCTTATCCAATAATTGATCCATCAAATCATTCATCAAAGTTGGAATATCCAAAATCACTTCAAATTGACTAGGTAAATGAAGTTCTTCCACAAATGAACTACTTAACCTTTGAACAAAGGCATCAATGGTCATCACAGAAAAAAGTCCATAATCTTGAAGAATTTGCTGTAAAGTAACAAAAGAGCGAGTTGCTAATTCTTCCAGACTTACATCTATCCCATCTTGGGCTAAATCATGTTGAATTCTGGCCAACAACTGCTTTGATTCTGAACTACCCTTTTCTGGAATTCCAACAAAATCAGGATAAGCCGAAATACCAGACAATGCTTTAATGATTCTTGTGCGCATTTCCTCGGCAGCTTTGATGGTAAATGTTACTGCTAGAATGCGACGAAAGTACCCTCGAGGTTCAACTTCTCGTAATGATAATTTTAGGTACTCCAATGTTAGCGTATAGGTTTTACCGGACCCTGCAGATGCAGAAAAGAGTTGTAAAGGTGAGGCTAACATGAAAAAACTGTTTAGAATGCAAGATAAAATAAAAATAGGATTAATTCGGTGTGCCTTTTATTGCTATCTTTGTTTCCCGTAACCAAACAAACAAATTCCCAATGTCAGGTAAAGGGACCACAAAGAAATCAAAGTACATTTTCGTTACGGGTGGAGTAACTTCTTCATTAGGTAAAGGCATCATAGCGTCTTCCTTAGCCAAACTTTTACAGGCTCGAGGTTTAAGCTGTACCATTCAAAAATTCGATCCATATATTAATATTGATCCAGGAACATTAAATCCCTACGAACATGGGGAATGTTATGTAACCAATGATGGTGCTGAAACTGATTTAGACTTAGGCCATTACGAACGATTCTTAAACACGCCAACGAGTCAGGCGAATAACATTACTACTGGTAGAATCTACCATAATGTCATTACTAAAGAAAGAAGAGGAGATTATCTAGGTAAAACTGTTCAAGTAGTTCCTCATATTACCGATGAAATCAAAAGAAACATTTTGCTCTTGGGTGAAACTGGAAAATTTGACATTGTAATTACTGAAATTGGAGGCTGTGTAGGAGATATTGAATCTTTACCATTCATAGAAGCTGCACGTCAGTTAAAATGGGATTTAGGTGAGAAAAATACCTTATTTATCCATTTGACATTAATTCCATATTTAAGCTCTGCTGGAGAATTAAAAACTAAACCAACACAGCACTCTGTAAAAACGTTATCAGAATCAGGTATTCAACCTGATATCTTAGTTTGTCGTACAGAACATCCTTTACCTCAAGAGATGAAGCGCAAAATTGGTTTGTTCTGTAACGTGACAGAACAAGACGTAATTGAAGCGATGGATGCTGAAACGATTTACGATGTACCTTTATTGATGAAGGAAGAGCGTCTGGATAGTCGTGTTTTATATAAATTAGATATCTACAATGATAAGGATTCCAATTTAGTTAATTGGAAAAACTTTTTGTCGAAATTAAAAAATCCAAAATTCGAGATTTCCATAGGTCTAATTGGTAAGTACGTAGAATTAAAAGATTCATATAAATCCATAGCAGAAGCATTTATACATGCGGGTGTGGCTAATGAGATTAAAGTAAATGTCAAATGGATTTCTTCTGAAACAATGGATGAGGAAAATATCCAAGATACATTAGCAGGTCTAGATGGTATTTTAGTAGCTCCAGGATTTGGAGAAAGAGGTATTCAAGGGAAAATTAATGCAGTTAAATATGCTCGAGAAAACAAGATCCCATTCTTAGGTATCTGTTTAGGAATGCAATGTGCAGTCATTGAATTTGCTCGCAATGTCATTGGTTTAGATGATGCTCATTCTTTTGAAATGAATCCCGAAACACCTTATCCTGTGATTGATATCATGGAAGATCAGAAGAAAATCTCTGAAAAAGGTGGAACCATGCGATTAGGAGCATATCCATGTAAAATAGAAAAAGGTACTTTGGCTCATAAAATTTATGGTAAAACTTCTATTCAGGAACGCCATAGACACCGCTATGAATTCAACAATAATTTCTTAGACCAGTTTCATCAAGCAGGAATGGTTACATCAGGGCTTAATCCTGATAGTAATTTGGTGGAAATTGTGGAATTACCGAATCATCCATTTTTTGTTGGAGTACAGTTTCACCCGGAATATAAATCTACCGTAGAAGCACCTTCTCCCCTGTTTGTTCATTTTGTTAAAGCGGCATATCAACATGCTGTCCCTTTTATTAAAAATTCAAAATAGTATTTAGATATATCTTATGGATAGGAATTCAGTTACCGGTATTGTATTGATATTAGCCATGTTATTGGGGTATCAATACTTCTTTGCACCCAAAGAACCGATTAAGAGTGAAACCAGTGTTAAAGCAGCTTCAAGCCCGAAAAAAGTTGATTCTTTTGTATCCAAAGCGACACCAGCTGTAGCAAAATTGGATACCACGGTGGCGACCATTAAAAAAGAGAGCTTTGTATTAGAAAATAAAGATATCAAAGTTCAATTGAGTAATTACGGAGGAAAAATTGTTTCTGTGATACTTAAAAACTACGAATCTTATAAAAATTACAATCAAGGTCTAAAAGCTGGTTTGAAATTATTCGATGCAAAAAAAGATCAATTTGATGTAGAGCTGCCAATCTCAGGTAAAAAAGTCAAACTGAACGACTTAACTTATCAGGCCAAAAAGTCTGGTGAGAGTATTGAATTTATCAGCACCTTGCCTTCAGGTAAATTAATCAAACAAACTTACAGTCTTGCCAAAGAGGGTTTTGAATTGAATTATGCCATTGATGCAAAATCATTAGGAGCCGATTTAGGTACTGAATACCAAATTCATTGGAAAGAGAATATCCATCAAACAGAGAAAGATATAGCCGAAGAAAGAAAGGCTACCATCAATTATCTTTTACATGAAGACGAGGAGTTTGATTATTTATCAGAAAATCCTTCGGCCAATGAAGCAGAAAATATCACGTCTAAAGTAGATTGGATCACTTTCAAAAAGAAGTATTTCATCGCAGGTTTGATTCCACAAGGTTTTCAATTCCAAAAAGCCTCTTTGAGCAGTACTCCCAACTTAAATGATTCGTTGAATATCAAAACCTTAGATGCCAACATTGTTGCTTCTTCTCAAGATTTGGTTTCAGGAAAATCTAGTTTCAAATTTTACTTTGGACCCAATGATTATTCCATCATCAAACATGTAGCTCCTTCCTTTGGAAAGAATGTCAAATTAAGTTATGACTTCTTATTACCAATTACTCGATATGTGTTTGTACCTCTGTTTGACTTTTTAGAAAGTATCGTCTCCAACTATGGTCTATTAATCGTTTTATTGGTTTTGATTATCAAAACAGCCTTATTACCATTGACATATAAGTCATATGTATCCATGGCCAAAACGAGAATATTAGCTCCTGAAATCGCTGCCATTAAAGAGAAAATTGGGGATGATGCAGCCAGAGTTCAACAAGAAACCATGAAATTATATGGTGAAGTAGGTGTCAATCCTCTGAGTGGCTGTATCCCTGTATTAGCTACTATGCCGGTATTGATGGCAGTATTTATGTTGTTCCCGAACTTAATTAACCTAAGACAGGAGTCGTTTTGGTGGGCAAATGACCTATCAACTTTTGATTCAGTTTTGGATTTGCCTTTCAATATTCCTTTCTATGGTTCTCATGTGAGTTTATTTTGTTTATTAATGACCTTGTCGCAATTGGCATATGGTTATTATAACAACCAAATTACACCGGATCAACCTGGACAACCAATCAATATGAAAATGATGGCTTATGTAACTCCTGTCATTTTCATGTTTGTGATGAACTCTTTTCCTGCAGGATTAAGTTTCTATTATTTTGTATCTAACTTGGTCACTATTGGTCAACAACTTGCGATTCGTAAATTTGTTGATGAAGATAAAATCAAGCGTTTATTAGATGAAAATCGCAAGAAAATAGCTGCTGGTGGTGGAGCTAAAAAATCTCGTTTTTCTCAATACCTTCAAACACAAATGAAAGCTATTGAAGAACAACAAAAAGACCAAAAAAATACCAATCCTAAGAAGAAGAAATAGATATGGGATCATTAAGTGCTTCCTATTTTGAACGTGCCCAAGAAGTTATACCGGGTGGAGTTAATTCTCCAGTTCGTGCATTTAAATCAGTAGGTGGCTCACCTCTTTTCATCCAATCGGCTAAAGGTGCATACCTGAAAGACGTCGATGGAAAAGAATACATCGATCTCATTGGATCATGGGGACCCATGTTATTTGGCCAAGCACATCCAAGTATTGAAAATGCCGTTCGTGATGCATTGTCAAAGGGATTTTCATTTGGCGCACCTTCCTATAATGAGGTATTAATCGCGGAGAAAATTGTTTCCATGATTCCATCGATCGAAAAGGTTCGCTTGGTTAATTCTGGAACAGAAGCCACCATGGCTGCGATTCGTTTAGCGAGGGCTTATACCAAAAGAGATAAAATCATTAAGTTTGAAGGCTGTTACCATGGGCATGGTGATTCCTTTTTAATAGCTGCTGGTTCTGGCGTTGCCACCTTAGGTACACCTGATAGTCCGGGTGTTACAGTTTCTACAGCAAAAGATACCTTAACGGCCGTATATAACGATTTAAGTTCATTAAGAAACTTATTCGAGGCCAATCCTACTGATATTTCAGCAGTCATTTTAGAACCTGTAGTCGGAAATATGGGATTAGTTATCCCTGAGCCTGGTTTCATTGAAGGAATTCAACAATTATGTAAGACTTACGGGAGTCTATTGATATTTGATGAAGTTATGACAGGTTTCAGACTGTCATCATCTGGTTATCAAGGTCTCACGAATATTCAACCCGATTTAACCACTTTAGGTAAAATCATAGGTGGAGGTCTACCAGTGGGTGCATATGGAGGAAAAGCTGAAATCATGAACATGATAGCTCCAGCTGGTCCAGTATATCAAGCCGGTACCTTATCAGGAAATCCTTTAGCTACTTCAGCCGGATTAGCCATGTTGAACTTAATCACTGAGCATCCCGAGGTCTATGAAGCATTAAATCAAAAGGGAAAAACATTAGCTGAAGGAATTCGTCAACAATTATCAGAATTACAAATTGATGGATTTGTCAACCAAATAGGTTCTATGTTCACTTTGTTTTTCACCAATAAAGCTGTGAAAAATTTTAGTGATGCTAAAACTTCTGATACTGCTAAATTTGGCATTTATTTTAGAGAAATGTTGAACCTAGGTGTTTATTTACCACCTTCGCAATTTGAATCATGGTTTTTATCTGCTGCGCTAGATGAAGCACACATTGATCATATTTTAAAAGCGAGTAGGATAGCCTTGGAAAAAACGCTTGTGGCCTAGTGTCAGCCTAAACAGCTCTATAGCTATATGAAAGAAGAATCAACTTTCTTCAGTGTTATAATTCCAGTCTATAATCGTCCGCACGAATTGGATGAGCTTTTAAACTGTTTAACTCGTCAAATCTACCGACATTTTGAAGTGCTCATTATCGAAGATGGGTCACTCATTTCATCGAAAGATGTGGTGGATCAATATGTCAATCAATTAGATATACACTATTATTTCAAAGAAAACGGAGGACAAGGATTTGCTAGAAATTATGCCTTTGAAAGAGCAAAGGGTGATTTTTTTGTGATTTTGGATTCAGATGCATTGGTTGAAGCTAACTATTTAGAAGAAGTAGCAATTGGAATCCGAGAAAAGAATATCGATTTATTTGGTGGGCCAGATAAAGACCATGTTAGCTTCACCCCTATTCAAAAAGCAATTAGCTTTAGTATGACAAGCCTATTTACTACAGGTGGTATACGTGGTAAAGAAAAAAACGTAGGTGGTGCCTTTCACCCAAGGAGCTTTAACATGGGTATATCAAGGAAAGTTTGGGAAGCTACACAAGGCTTTAAAATAACTCGAATGGGAGAAGATATTGAATTCAGCATACGTTGTTTATCCTTAGGTTTCACTTCTGCACTCCTACCGAAAGCATTCATTTATCACAAAAGACGTACTGACTTTGCTCAATTTTATAAACAATTACACTTCTTTGGTCGAGCCAGAATCAATATTTCCAGATTCTTTCCTAAAGAATTGAAATGGGTGCATTTTTTCCCGGCTTGTTATTTCATAGGAATTCTATTCGTTCTATTAAGCTTGATTATACTTCCTAGTTTAGGAAAATACTTAGCAGGGCTTGTCTTATTGTATTGGTTAGGAATAGTAATAAATGCATTATTTCAGACAAAAAGCCTTAAAATAACAATCCTTGGCCTTATTGCAGCTAACATACAGTTAATCGCTTATGGCCAAGGATTTTTAGAAGAGGCATGGAAAAAGATTACCAGTAAGCCTTCTTAAGTAAGTAATTCTGAACGTAATCTTTCACCCCTTCTTCCAATGTATGGAATGGTTGTGTAAAACCAATTTGACGTAACTTCGACATATTTGCTTCCGTAAAATATTGGTACTTATCACGAATATCGATTGGTGTATCAATATAATTAATAACCGCTTCTTTACCCATGGCAGCAAAAGTAGATTTGCCTAAATCATTAAAAGAACGCGCAATGCCTGTTCCTAAATTATAGATTCCCGAATTCTTACGATGTTCCATGAAGAATATGCATACATCAATTAAATCTTTTACGTAGATAAAATCACGCATTTGTTCGCCGTCTCCATAATCTGAACGATGGGATCTAAATAGATTTAAACTACCTTTTTCATTAATTTGACGAAAGGCATGCCAAATAACGGAAGCCATGCGACCTTTGTGGTATTCATTGGGTCCATAAACATTAAAAAACTTCAAACCAGCCCAAAAGAAAGGTTTCTTTTCTTGTTTCAATGCCCAAATATCAAAATCGTTCTTTGAGTCTCCATAAGGATTTAAGGGTTTTAATCCTGGAATTTTACTCTCATCATCATCATATCCCAATTCACCCAAGCCATATGTGGCTGCAGATGAGGCATAGACGAGTGGGATTTGATACTCCACACATCGATTCCAAATTTCTTTGGAATAATTAACATTCAATTCATCAAAAATTGATTTGTCAAATTCGGTGGTATCCGTCCGAGCTCCAATGTGAAAAATAAACTCAACTTCTCTGAAATTGGCGTCTAACCAAGTGAAAAACTGAGTTCTTTCCACTTTTTCCTTGATTTTTTTACCAATCAAATTTTTGTTTTTTTCTTCGAAAGAAAAATCATCTACTGCGATAATGTAGTTAAAATTTAACTCGTTCAATTTTTGAATTAAACAACTACCAATGAATCCAGCAGCTCCTGTAACAATGATCATAATTAAATAGATTATATAGATTTAGCCCCTAAATTTACGTAGAATCCCAATAGCATTCCATACCTTTGCAGAATTAATGGTGATTCTGCTAATGTTTTCCCAGTTCACCTTCACTTTAAACAACTGAAAACAATGGTTTACGTCATCCGCAAGGAACATTTTAATGCCGCTCATCGGCTTTATAATCCCAATTGGTCAGAAGAGAAGAATGATGAAGTTTTTGGTCCATGTGCCAACAAAAACTGGCATGGGCATAATTTTGAATTAATTGTGACCGTTAAAGGAAATCCTGATCCAGAGACAGGATTTGTATTTGATTTGAAAGAATTAGGTAAGCTAATCAAGAAAGAAATTATTGATAAAGTAGATCATAAAAATTTGAATATGGACGTCGATTTTATGTCTGGCAAATTGGCGAGTTGTGAAAATTTGGTCATGGAATTTTGGAAAATCTTAGCTCCAAAAATCCAATCTGCTTCCACTAGTGCCCTATTGCATAAAATCCATTTGGTTGAAACCAACAAAAACTCAGTAGAATATTACGGAGAAATATAAATGAAGTATTTCATACTAGCAGGAGAAAAATCAGGTGATTTACACGGTTCCAAATTAATTAAGGAACTATTACTATTGGATTCAACTGCTACTATACAAGCATGGGGTGGAGATGATATGCAGGAAGCTGGTGCTGAAGTACTTATTCATCACAAAGAACTTGCCATCATGGGTTTATTGGGTGTTTTGCAGAACATTCAACGGCTGAAAGGTTTATTTCAAAAATTTAAAAGTCAAATTCAGCAATTTCAACCTGATACTGTCATCTTCATTGACTATGGTGGTTTTAATCTCAAAGCAGCCAGAATTGCCAAATTGCAAGGCTTTCATACCCAATTTTACATTGCACCTAAAGTTTGGGCTTGGAATAAAGGACGAGTGGATGTAATCAAAAAATGGGTAGATCAATTGTATGTGATTTTCCCCTTTGAAAAGACACTTTTTGAAGAACATGGAATTTCCACTCATTATGTTGGAAACCCATTGAAAGATTCCATTGATGACTTTCAACCTAATCCTCAATTTGCCGAACAAAATTCCATCAAACAACCTTGTATATCCTTGTTAGCTGGCAGCAGAAAGCAAGAAATCAATGCCGCTTTGCCTGTTTTCCAAGAGATTAAGCAGCAGTTTCCAGATTTGCACTTTTATGTAGCAGGACTTAAAGAATGGAAGTCTATTTATAAAGCCTACGATTTAGATATCATATATGATGATACTTACAATTTGTTACATGTATCTCAAATTGCCATTGTAACTTCAGGAACAGCCACCTTAGAAACTGCCTTATTTAAAATACCTCAAATCGTTGTATATAAAACAGATTGGATATTTTATTCTTTAGCCAAATTGCTAGTAAAAATAAAATTCATTTCCTTAGTCAATATTATTTTAGGAAAAGAAGCCGTACCAGAGATGATTCAATCTAAGTTTACCGCTTCCCATATTTCTCTAAAAATCAAGCAACTACTTGATTCGAATGCTGTTAGCAAGCAAAAGCAATTAAATTGTTATAATGAATTAATACAAATCATTGGCCCTGCTGGAGCATCAAAAAAAACAGCCAAAATGATGTATGATTATGCCTTATCCTATCAGGCTAAGTAATTTTTAATCCATGATTTTTGAGTCCCTGGAATAGATGCATAGTAATTTGCAATAACTTTCTTATCCACGTCAAAATCTCCACTAGGATAAAAAGGATCATTAATGTGAACCCATTTATTTACATAATCAAAGCCAACCATGATAATGGGAATATTAGCTTTTACAGCTATATGGTAAAAACCTGTTTTTAATTCTTGCACATCTTTGCGTGTACCTTCAGGGGCTAAGGCAGCATGAAAATATTTATTCGCTTGATAAATATCTACAATGGCATTGACCAAATTTTGGTTCTTCGATCGGTCTACTGGATAACCTCCCAACCAACGAAATAACCATCCAAAAACACCTTTAAAAAGCTCTTGTTTACCCCAAAAATAGATGTTCATATTTAATAAGGAACGTACACCTAAACCTATAGGAAAGTCGACCCAAGTGGCGTGTGGGCACACTATGACTATACTTTTCGGAATATTTCGTGGAATATTTCCTTTCATTTCCCAACCCATCCACTTAAAGAATAAGTCGAACAATGCAGATTTTATGAGCATAATTGCAATAAATAGGAGTCAATTTGTTGTAAAGAACACGAAGGATTAATGAGCACTCCATCAATGCCTACTCGTTTTGCTGATTCAATATTATGAAAATTATCATCAAAAAAAACAAGATTTTCTGGTTTTAACGATAAATCTTCTAATACATGGTGATAAATTTTTTCATCTGGCTTAACCATACCTAAGTCGAATGAAAAATAAGTTTTCCTAAACAAACCAAATAATGACTCTCCTTGGGGACCTAAAGGAACCTGTATAAATTGCTTAGCATGAATTAAGCTGGTATTACTTAATAAGTATATAGCATATTGCTTGGCAATATTTTCTAACCAGGTATATACTTGGGGATGAAAATCCAATAAAAGAGCTGAAAATGCCAAATCAAACTGTTCATCTGAACAATTCAATGCGAGAGAATGGCGAAGAAAATCTCTAAATTCTTCTTCTGTTTGCAATCCGCTTTCGTATCTAGTCCAAAGGGCTTGACTGTGAGTCAATTCCTTCACTTCTTCTGCGGAAAAACGATCTGATAAATCTGCAAAAGCCTGAAACGTCTTGTCTAGGTCAATTGGTAATAATACATTACCTAAATCAAAGAGAAGTGATGGTTTAGAGGATGACATAATACCTACTCAACAACAACACCCATTTTACCGTACTTATCTATACGTGCATCTATACGTGCACGAACATCCATAGCACATAGTTTTTTCAATTCTTCTTTAATAACAGCTTTCATTTTAGCCGCTGCAGCATCAGGATCTAGGTGTGCACCACCCAATGGCTCAGAAATAATCCCATCGATCAAGCCATTTTGTTCCATATCATTGGCCGTCAATTTCAACGCTTCGGCAGCTTGCTCTTTATAATTCCATGATCTCCATAAAATCGAAGAACAAGATTCCGGAGATATCACCGAATACCATGTATTTTCCATCATCAAAACACGATCACCTACAGCTATCCCCAATGCACCACCAGAAGCACCTTCACCTATGATGATGCAAATTACTGGTACCTTTAACATAAACATGTCACGGATATTACGTGCAATAGCTTCTCCTTGCCCTCTTTCTTCTGCTTCTAAGCCTGGAAATGCACCTGGGGTATCTATTAAGCATACGATGGGCTTATTGAACTTCTCAGCCATTTTCATCAAACGCAAGGCCTTACGATATCCTTCTGGATTTGGCATACCAAAATTACGATACTGTCTTTGTTTCGTATTACGTCCTTTTTGTTGACCAATGAACATAACAGAAAACTCCCCATCAATATTTCCAAATCCACCCACCATGGCTTTATCATCGGCCACAGAACGATCTCCGTGAATCTCGATAAACTCTTCACATATTTTTTCAATATAATCAAAAGTATAAGGACGATCAGGATGTCTAGATAACTGAACTCTTTGCCAACGAGTTAAATTAGAAAATGTCTCTTTTTTCAATTCTAGAATTTTTTCTGTCAATGATTGTACTGTAGCAGTGACATCGACATTATTTTCAATTGCTAATTTGCGCATTTCTATCAACTTATCCTCTAATTCAGCAATTGGCTTTTCAAATTCTAATAATGTTCTCATAGTAGATGTTAATTTCAATTGTAAAATTATCAATTAAAGAATGAAAGTTTGATTCTTTTCGGGCAAAATAACATCCTGATATCCCAAATTTGTTAACTCTTCTTTGAATTCTACCATACTTTCTTCTTCACCATGGCTTAGAAATACTTTTTTTAAGGTAGATGGACTTTGAACTTTGACAAAATCCAACAAACCTAATTTATCTGCATGTCCTGAAAAGACATCAATTTTACGTATTTGTGCGTGAACTTTGTATTCTCGATCTCGTACTTGAATATGATCTGTTCCTGCTAATAACTGTCGGCCTAAAGTACCTTCAGCAGCATAACCTATCAATAAAATCGTACAATAAGTATTTGAAATATTGTCTGCAATATGTGTTTCTACCCTTCCACCTGAAATCATTCCTGAAGAAGAAATAATAATACATGGTTCATGGTAGTTCTTAATGGCTCTACTTTCTTTTTCAGTTTGCAAAAACTTCAAATTATCAAAGTCAAATAATTCATCATATTCAGCTTGAAACTCTCTAGCTTCTTGATTTAAGTAAGATGAATATTTGGTATAAATACGGGTAGAACTTTTTCCCATAGGACTATCCGTGAATACACGAATAGCAGGAAAATGGTCTTCTTCGATTAATCGATTTAAGGTATATAAAACAGCTTGGGTTCTACCTACTGAGAAAGCAGGAATAATTAATCTACCTGGTTTGTCTATACAGGTCGATTTTATAATATCGCCCAAAGCTTTTTTAGTCGATTCTTTATCTTCATGGATACGATTTCCATAAGTAGTTTCGCAAACTAAATAATCACATGCTGGCATGGTTTGCGGATCAATATGCAATGGGTAATTTTTACGACCTACATCTCCACTAAAACCAAGGGTTTTCTTTACTCCGTTTTCTGTAATACCTAAATGTACATGGGCAGCACCTAAAAGATGGCCAGCTGGTATAAAGGTGATTTCTAAATTCTCTGTAGCTCTAAATTTCTTACTAAATGGAATCGTAATAAAATGGTTCACAGAATGTTCTACATCCTTTTGCAAATACAAATCGCCTTTTCGTAATAGGCGATCCATTTGTTTATGCTTTTTACGACTTTCACCTTGAGCAGCTTTCAACTTTCTCAAATGCAAATTAGCCGAGTCCATTAAAAGTAATTCCGCTAATTCAGCTGTTGGAGGAGTACAAAGCACTTGTCCTTCGTATCCTTCTCGATACAGCATAGGAATATTGCCAGAGTGGTCAATATGGGCATGTGTAAGAATAACTAAATTAATCAAGGACGCATCAAATTGGAAAAATGCTTTGCTCTCATATGGTTCATCAAAATCAATCTCCCGCTCCATGTCCGTACCACAATCAATCAAAATCTTAAAGCCATCTTCCAATTCTAGCAAGTACATACTTCCTGTTACTTGTTTGGCCGCACCTAAAAATTGTAGCTTCATAAAATCAAATAAATAGGGGCTCAAAGAGCCCCTGATACATGACAAAAATACAGCTTTTTCGTGAAATAGAAATGCCTATTTCACTTGCTTAGCAAAATCAGCCTGCATTTTATCTAAAACATCTTTTGTTAATTGCTTATCTGCGATAACGGTTCTGTATCTAAATGTTACGGATTCACCTTTTTTCAAAGTTAAATTACGCTCATCCTTGCCATTACTAAACACTTTAGCACCTAGTGGATTAACTGCAAATAAACCATAACCTCTAGCATGCCAATAACTTGGATAACTAACATTGGAAGGGTGATCTAAAATAGCAATATTGATAGGATGATTATCCAATACACCTTTCAAATTCATCCATTTAGCACGTGTGCTCCAAACTTTCTCGCCAGTAATACCTTCACTACTTTCATAATCTCCACTAACACCTGTATTATCTAACACAGGAACTTTCGTTTCAACACCATGAGCATCCGTAAAGATATCCGGTTTATTCGACGGAATTTCTAATTGACGAGCTACACGTATAGCAAACATTCCATCTTTAACATCTTTAAAAAGAACTGATTCTGCTAAAGCAGTTAAGGTGGTAATTCGATCAATCACACGAATATCCGATGTTCCTGAGAATACATAAGTTGTCTTTTCTGCCAATACCTTCGCTCCTTTTCCATCACTATCAATCCAGGTTGCTGAAACACCCAATTCTCCTTTTTCTTTACCTGATTTCATGTTCAATACCTGCTCATGAACAATCGTTCCAAATTTATGGCTCTTCATGCCATCGGAGATATTGTTAGAATTATTCCAGTAGTCAAATCCATTAACATCTTCATAGTTTAACCACATCCCTACATGGTGAGGGTGGTCTGTACGTTCGCCTGGGCGAATAGCTACTGGATAACCACGTGTAATAGTACTTCCTTTAGCACTTAAAATTGGATAAAGAACGGCCTTTTTTAAGATGGCTTCACCTGGAAAAAAGTAAGAAGTAAAATATTTACCCCCAACTAATACGTCAATTTTCTTTTCAGCATCATTTTTTTTGAAGCTAACTGATTGGTTTTGAGCATTTACTTGAAAAGCGATGCAAGCAGATAAGATTAAAAATAATTTTTTCATAAAAATAAGTTTAAAGTAAAATTCCGAGAATTACTCCTCGGAATTTTACAAAATAACAAAATCAATTTGACATTAATAGCCTGGATTTTGAGGGAATCCACCATTTTCAGATAGATCGACTTGTTTTTGTGGAATTGGGCGTACTAAATGTCTATCAGCTACACCATTAGCTGCATCAGTGTTATATTGTTTAACACGAGCAACTAAATTATTCCAACGTTTTAAATCCATCCAACGAGTTTGCTCACCGGCCAATTCTCTCGCTCTTTCTTCCATGATTAAATCCATGTTTACTTGATCTTGAGCCACTGTCATAGCACTTTCTTTTCCTGGCCAAGCAGCACGTACACGTACCATATTGATTGCATTAGTTGCTTCAGCAACTTTTCCTAATTTCAAATTAGCTTCTGATAGCATCAAATAGGTATCTGCTAAACGGTGTACAATGTAATCGCGGCTACCATTTTCATAAGTTCTATCCGGACGAAGTGGATCAAAGAACTTCTGTAAAGTTGGGAACAAGGCATAATTGTACATACTTGGAGTTAATACTTGGTATGGTTTCTTAGCACGTTCTGCTAATGGCATTTCATATCCTGGGATATAAATAGTAGTGTCATTCGCTTTAAATGTTAAAGATTTCTTAGATCCATCAAACAAGTTGGAATAAGTACCTGGTGAGTTTGATAACCAAGTATCTCTGAAAGTCTTCTTATAACGTGAATCATTCACACGATCAGCAAATACTTTTTCCAATAAATATGGAGTTGGTTTCAAACGCTTAAATGGACGTCCGTAAAAAATATCGCGAACCATACCAGCTTGAACATCATATTGCATACCGAAATACAAGTGAAGCTTGTTTCCCTGATCAGCTGATACACCATTGGTTAATGGATCAGACGTATATTGAACAGAAAAAATCACTTCTGAGTTTTTCTCACCTGAACCCTGTAAAAATACACTAGCAAAATCTGGCAATAATTTAAAGCCATAATTGTTAATCACATTATTACATAGAGTCGCAGCATTAGCATAATCAGAGGCTTCAGCAAACTTAGAAGAAGCACGAGTCAAGTATACTTTAGCTAACAAATTCTCTGCCGCAGCTTTAGTAGCACGACCATAATCTGATGCAGCAGCTTTACTTTCCAATACTGGAATTGCCGCTAATAAATCGCTTACAATTTGCTTATAAACATCTGCTTCAGGAGTACGAGTTGCCGTTTTTGTTGGTCCTAACGTTTCTTTCAAGCGCAAATCCAAAGGTCCAAACTGTTGAACTAAGATGAAGTAATAGTGAGCGCGCAAATATTGCATCTCTCCTACTCTTTGTTTCTTAACTGCATCAGAAATACCTGTTACTGCAGAAGATCTTTCAATCACAGCGTTACAAGCATTAATACCCTTGTAAGTTTCATCCCATAATTGAGACAAAATATCTACCGAACCAACTAATTGAGAATCATAAAAGTGAAAACCTTTATATGATCCGTCGGCACCAGCACTGTAAATATCAGTTCCATATTCCGACATAGAGATACCTCTTTCTGTACCGTAAAAACTACGTAAAGTGGTATAAGCTGCATTCGCTGCTGCATTGTAACCTGCAGTTGTTGCGATGTAATCATTACTAATATTAGAGATTACATTCTCTTTTAATAAATCACTACAAGATGTTTGGCTTAAGGTCAAAATGGAAATTAAGCCTAGGGTCTTTAATGAAGTTTTTATATGTGTGTTTTTCATTATTCTAGGAATTAAAATTTAATGTTCAAACCAACAGTTGTTACTGAAGTAGCTGGAGTTACGTTGTTATTAACGTTACCGTCAGCTGATTCTGGATCCACACCATTCTCTTTAGATCTATATTTAGAGAAAATGAATGGTTGTTGGATACTAGCATACAATCTAAGTGACTGCAATCCCAATTTTTGAGCTGTCTTAGCAGGGAAAGTATAACCTATGTTGATGTTTCTAACTTTAATAAATGAACCATCAAAATACATGATAGCTGTATTATAAGCTGGGAACTCTTGGTTAAAGTTAGGACGAGGATAGTAAGCATTTGGATTGTTTGGAGTCCAATAATCCACTTTAATTTGGTTGTAACGTCCTTGTAAGTAGTTAGAATTTTGGTGGAATCTACTTACAATCATTTGACCTTGACGTGTGAATACAAAGAATGATAAATCAAAGCCTTTGAATGAGAAACGGTTAGTAATACCTCCTGTATAATCAGGAACGTCAGAACCTAAAATAACACGGTCATCTGCTGTGATTTTTCCATCATTATTGGTATCTGCCACTTTAATTTGACCTACAGTAAAGCCCATTGCTTTTGCTTTATCTGCTTCAGCTGTTTGCCAGATACCTGCATACTGATAATCATAGTATGAGTTCAATGGATGTCCAATAAACCAACGGTTACCTACGTCATCTTTAGCTCCATTGTACAATGACAAAATAGCCTCTGAGTTTTTGTAGAAAGTAAAATCGGTAGTCCATTTAAAACCACTAGGAGAATCTACGTTAACCGTTGATAATGAAATTTCAATACCCTTATTTTGAGTCTCACCTACGTTACGAGTTACTGCCGCAAAACCTGTAGATGTTGGTAATTGATCTGACAATAATAGGTCTGTCGTGTTAGTTTGATAGTATTCTACCGAACCAGCTACACGTCCACGTAAGATGCTAAAATCAAAACCGATGTTTTTAGAAGTTGACGTTTCCCATTTCAAATCTGGGTTACCAATAGTATTAGGGCGATATCCATAAGCAGCATTGTTATCCCAAGCATAAGCAGTTCTTGCCATCAATCCTTGAGTTTGATATGGAGATAAACCTTGGTTACCTACACTCGCTACACTAGCACGTAATTTTAACTCGTCGATCCATGTTAAATCTTTCATGAAATCTTCTTGATGTAGATTCCAACCTAAAGCTAAACCTGGGAAATTACCATATTTAGTATTCTCACCAAAACGAGATGAACCGTCACGACGAACCGTAGCTGTTACTAAGTATTTTCCTTTATAGTCATAGTTAATACGAGCCATGTACGAATTAATCGTCCATTGAACTAAATCAGAACCTACTCCTAATACTTGTGAAGCATTACCTACATTGTAGAATTGTTGAGTTTCAACTGGAACACCCATCACACTTTGTGTATAACGCTCAAAATTATCACGTTGAATCGAGTGTAATAAAGTAACATTCAAGTTATGATTCTGACCCAATTTCTTATCATAAGTCAAGATATTCTCCAATGTATAGTTGAATCCAAAGCGATTATCTGTACTTGCTGTTGGATTACCACCTTTATTAGCATTTGTCATAGCACCTACAAAACGACCAGCACGAGTAATTGTAAAGTCTGGACCGAAGTTGAAACGGTATTTCAAACCTTTTGCAATATTATACTCAGCATATATACTGTTGAAAATACGGTATTTCTTGGTCTCATCCACTTGAGCACCAGGAACAATTTCCGCCATTGGGTTAGTTAATAAGGCATCTGTAGTTTGAGCAAAAATTAAATTTCCACTATCATCATATGCCTTTGCCAATGGGTTTTGAGGTAGTAAATCTCCATACGGATTTCTATTTGCACCATTCGTTACACCATACATGAAATAAGAGGAAACACCTACTTTAAACTTATCAGTAATTTTGTGATCCACATTGACACGCAATGAATAACGGGTAAAATCTAAGCCTTCAATAATACCTTTATCTTGAAAATAACCAGCATTTAAACTAAACTGTGTTTTTTCTGTACCACCTTGAATCCCTAATGAGTGATTTTGTTGAAAACCCTTCTTTACCATCATATCTTGATAGTTTGTCGTTCTTCCTTGAGCAATACCTTCTAATTCTACAGCTTCAAATAGTTTAGAATCAGCATAAGCATCAACAACACCTGTAGGAACAAGTACGCCATTAGCATCTTTATAAGTACCAATAGTACGACGAGATTCACGCTTCATTTCAGCGTATTCAGCGCCAGTAAACAAGTTAATCTTATCCAATGTTTGAGTTACTCCCACATAAGAATCATATGAAATAACTGTTTTTCCATTTTGCGAACCACGTTTTGTCGTAATCAAAACCACACCATTTGCTCCTCTAGCACCATAAATCGCAGTTGCGGTAGCATCTTTTAAGATTTCCATAGAGGCTACATCGTTTGGATTCATATCTTCATAACCACCAGATAATGGGATACCGTCCACTACATATAATGGATCATTACCTGCATTAAATGAACGACGGCCACGAATCAATACCTTAGGAACAGTACCAGGTTTAGAACCCGACTGAGCCACGTCAACCCCAGCTACACGACCTTGCATCGCTTGACCTAAGTTAGTAATCGGCATTTCGGTGATTTGCTTAGAAGTTACAGATGAAATAGCACCTGTTGTTTGACTCTTCTTTTGAGTACCATAACCAACGACCACTACCTCAGATAATGCTTTAGTATCAGTCGACAAAGTCACATTGATCTGACCTTTAGAACCAACATTTACTTCTTGGGAATTAAATCCTACTGAAGAAAATACCAAAACAGAAGAAGCACCAGCAACTGGTAAACGATAGTTACCATTTCCATCCGTAGTAGTACCACGTGATGTACCTTTCACAGAAACACTAGCACCTGGGATAGGAGAACCATCATCAGAGGCCGTTACTCGTCCCGTAATCGTACGGTCTTGAGCCATCAATTGAATTCCCATCAAAACAAATAACATGCTAAACAGGAATTTTGAAAGTAATTGTTTTCTCATTTGTTTGAAATAATAAGTTAATTAAGAATGCAAAGTGTTTTGAATTCTACTCCATAATGCCTTGCTCTCATCAGGAGTTAGCTGGTCCTTAGGGTTTGTGAATTTTCTAGGTTGGTTCCAGTTACCCATAGAAAACTTTAATAAAAATTGAGAAATGCGTTGCCGCATTTGGCGACTTAATGTTTTTCTTGGATTTTCATTTTGATGTAACATTTAAAGGATTTTTTGTACAATTACTATATAAAGTAGATGTACTCTCCTTTTTACTCATTTTACCTCAAAAAGCTACATGATCATACACAATGTTTTCCTTCATTTGACGTAAAGCCCCAAATATTAGATTGTATACCGATTGTGGATTAATTTTCATGGATTGGCTAATTTGATCAGTATCCATATTATGATAGAATTTCAATGAAATAGCTTCCCTTTGTCTTTTACTTAGTTTTAATAAACATTGTGACAATTGTTTATTCGTAGCAATTTCTTCCTCCATACGGATCATCATATACTCTTGGCTGTAATCACGATCTACTGAATCTAAATAGTAATTAGCATGATGCTGAGCGCTCTTCAATTGTCCATCCAAATGACGAACCAATTTTCTTTTAATGGATGCCATCAAATAGAATTTGACACTTGTGGTTGGACCCAAGTTGGCATGATTACGCCATAGCTCCACAAACAAATCATGTAGGCAATCTTTGATTAATTCCTTATCACTTGTAATCCCCATCGAATAGGAATATAAGGGCTGAACAAAATGCTGATAAAGACTAGTAAAGGCCTGATGGTTTCCATTTCTGAATTGATCCCAAACTTCCACCTCATTAATGCTTTGTTTCATTGGTATACTGATTAATTGAACTTTTAAAAGTAGCGAGTGAATTTCACCTTCATTTTCACCCTTGAGTGAAACCAATATAGATATACCAATTATAATAATTCAAGGAAAATCTTTAATTTTTTTCCGTAAACGTTTACGTAAACGTTTACAATTTTTGGCCATGAAAAAAAAGAGAAAAAGTCAGTCAAAAAATGAACTAATTAATATTTCTACCAAAAAAAATACCAAAAACTAAAAATTGACTATTTTTAAGTTTTCCAAATAATATGAATCAACAAATTAAAAAATTAAATACCCTAGATGCCTCTATGCTTGTCATGGGATCTATGATTGGATCAGGTATATTTTTAGTAAGTTCTGAAGTTGCTCGACAAATCTCTAGCCCGTATATGTGGCTGGGAACCTGGATACTAACGAGTTTTCTGACGATTACAGGAGCATATGCTTATGGTAAACTTTCGACTCTTTTCCCTCAAACTGGTGGACAGTATATCTATTTAAAAGAGGCCTACTCTCCCATGACTGGATTTTTATTTGGATGGACAACCTTTCTTGTTATCCAAACAGGAACCATAGCCGCAGTAGCTGTTGCATTTGCCAAGTATACAGGCTTTTTATTTCCCAGTTTTGTCAATGAAGATGCCATCTTATTTAATTACATTAATAGTCAACAAATTCTAGCCGCTGGATTAATTGCATTGCTGACTTACTTCAATTTAAAAGGTATTTCCTTTGCTTCATTCATTCAAAACCTGTTCACATTTACCAAAATTGGCGCCATCATTGTACTCATCTTAATCGGATTTTATGTTGGGATACAAAATGATTGGATACATTTTGATCAATTTTTTAGAGAAGTTAAAACATATGATACCGTCACAAATCAATTCCTTTCCATTGATACTCTTACATTAGGCAGTTTATTCGGAGTGGCTATGATTGGCCCACTATTTTCATCTTCCGCCTGGAATAACGTCACTTTTGCCAGCCAAGACTTTGAAGATCCTAAAAAAACCATTGCAAAAGGACTTGTTTATGGTTCTGCCTTGGTTTGTTTATTATATATTTTAACCAATATCGCTTATCTTGGCATACTCCCATTGGATGGGAATCCTTCAGGCGCAACAGCCTATGAACGTGGCATCATGTTTGCCAGCCAAGACCGATTGGGGTCCGCTGCATTACAGAGTGTATTTGGGACCATTGGCGCTACTTTAATGGCCATATTTATCATGATATCTACATTCGGCTGTAATAATGGAATTATATTAGCTGGTGGCCGACTATTCGAAGCGATGGCTCAGGATAAATTATTCTTTTCAAAAGCTGCTTATTTGAACAAAAATGGTGCTCCATCATACTCCTTGATTATACAAGGAATATGGGCTATTCTTCTTTGCTTTTCTGGAGGGTATGGTACCTTATTGGACTTTACGGTATTTGCTATATTATTATTCTACTTCCTAACAGTGATGTCGCTATACAAGGAAAAGATTTCAAAAGGATTATTAAGTAATACCAACAAAGTATTATTTGCTGTTTACTTAATAATCCTAGTAGCCATAGCAGCTAATTTATTATATGTTAAAACACTCTCCTCAACAATCGGATTAGGTCTCGTGATATCAGGAGTGCCTTTTTATTATTTAATGAAAAGAAATCAAAGTAAAGACTGAGTTTTAAACCATTTCACTAAACTTTCGAACCAATCATCGCTGGTTGTTTTGTTGTTAAGTCCAAAACCATGTCCACCTTTGGCATAAACATGCAAATCACTAGATATATTAAGATCGCTTAATTTCTCTACATACAATAAAGAATTTTTGACGGGTACCGCTTTATCGTCAGCTGCATGTACTAAAAATGCTGGAGGTGTTTGAGAAGTAACTTGTTCCTCATTTGAGAACAAGTGTAAATCTTCTGCCGACATCTCTGGGCCAATTAAATTTTTAGCTGAACCTTGATGCCCGAAGGATCTAAAGCTAATAACTGGATATAATAGAATTTGAAAATCTGGACGTAAATTGGCTCCATCATTGATTCCGGTATAATCTTTCGTAAAATGAGTTGCAGCACTTGATGCTAAATGCCCACCAGCAGAAAAACCCATGATTCCAATTTTCTTAGGGTCAATTCCCCATTCTGAGGCATGTTGACGAGTGATACGAATGGCTTGTTGGGCATCTTGTAATGGAGCGATTCGTTTATCTACTTGTCTTTTAGCATCTGGCAAACGATAAAATAAGACCAGAGCATGAATACCCTTTTCGTTGAATTTCTTAGCTATATCTGAACCTTCGTGAGAAGAAGCTAATATTCCATAACCTCCTCCAGGACAAACAATCACACAGGGTTTATTGGCTCCTGATCCAGCAGAATAAAATTGGTAAGTAGGAATCGTAACCTTAGCAATGCGCGATATACCATTCGTTACTGCTACGTTTTGTTCATTTGGACCATCAATGTAATTGGGAACTGCTCCAGGATACAGAGCTTGGGGACCTTGAGCCATTAGACAAAAAGATAGGTTTACAATAGATAAAAGAGTCAATACAATTTTTTTCATGACTTAATAACAGGTTTAGTTTTATCGGTAGTAATTAAAACGACTGCCAATAGTATGAAAAAACTAGCAAATAATAAAATAGGATGTAACTCTTCATCCAAAACTAAATTCCCTAAAATTAAAGCCACCACTGGATTAACATACGTATAAGTGGCCACTAAAGTTGCGTCACATTCTTTCGACAAATACCCAAATAAAGAAAAACCAGCCATAGAACCAATTAATGTTAAATAGGCAAATACGGACCACGCTGACATGGGAACTGCATCAAAATGCAATAAAGCTAAATCTCCTTTCATTGAACTAATAAAAATCAGAGGAATACTACCTGAAATCATTTGAATGGCACAAACTTGGGTAAAATGATAAGTGTTTGCTTTGGTTGATTGAACTCGAAATACAGCAATATTCCAGGCTATCACCGCACCTAATAATAGTAAAATACCAGTGAAAAATTCATCTGCTTTACCTGGAATAGATAATCCTTTTTGAGAACTCATTAATAAAATACCCACTAAGCCTAGCAGTGTAGCTACTATTTTTTTAAAACTGGGCTTCACTCCTTCCAGCCAAAAAAATATCACTAAAATCAAAGGGCCTAAAGCCATAAAAACCGCTGAAAAACCAGATGGAACTATCGCACTGGCCACAGCTAAAGATGCATTATTGACCGTAATAAATAGCATACCTGCCATGATGTGGACACGCAAATGTTTTAATGGCATCTTTACCCAATAGCCCCCTAATATAGACCAGCTTAATAACAATAATCCAGCTGTCATATTCCTACCATAAGAAATAAACAAGGGAGGAAAATATGCCACTAATATTCGTACGCTTAAAAATGTGGAACCCCAAATTAGATAGAGTAAACCTAATGCAATTAGATTAGGTAAACTCATTGAACCTTTTTTTAACATGCTATTGTAATAAATCTGGTCTACGATCTTGTGTACGCTTTATTGACTGTTCATGTCTCCAAGCTTCAATTTTCTTTTCATGGCCTGAAAGTAATACCTCTGGTACGTCCATCCCTTTGAAACTTGCGGGTCGAGTATATACTGGTGGAGCTAATAATCCATCTTGAAACGAATCTGTTAAGGCTGAACTCTCATCACCGATGGCTCCAGGTATCAGTCGAATAATGGCATCCGCACATACAGCTGCCGCAATTTCTCCTCCAGATAACACATAGTCGCCAATCGATATTTCTCGAGTAACGTATTTCTCTCGTATCCTCTCGTCGATTCCCTTGTAATGCCCACAAATAAATAATAGGTTTTCCGACAAGCTCAACTGATTAGCTAAACCTTGTTGGAATGTTTGTCCATCCGGAGTAAGAAAAATAATATCCTGATAGGTTCTTTCCGCCATTAAATGATCCAAACAAGTAGAAAGAGGTTCTACAGCGATTACCATTCCTGCACCTCCACCAAACGGATAATCATCTACTTGCCTAAATTTCTTGGAAGAATAATCATGCAAATCGTGCAAATGTATAGATACCAAGCCTGCTTGACTAGCTCTTTTGCAGATGGAATGTTCAAAAAAACTTTGCATCAAGGCAGGAACCACCGAAATGATATCAATTCGCATCATCTAAATATACTTCTAAAAGTCCATCTGGTAAAACACTGTGAATCACTTGATTCTTCTTATCAACTTTGGGTATAATAGCATCCATCAAAGGAATTAACACTTCCTTAGATTGATAATTCATAACCAATACATCTTGCGCTCCAGTAGAGTATACTTCTTTTACTGTACCTAATGGACCATGATGTTTATCTATTACCTGATATCCAACTATTTCGTGATAATAAAATTGATTATCTTTTAATTTGGGTAACATCGATACGGGTAAAAAGAGCTTGACTCCCACCAATTCTTTGGCAGCATCCAAGGTTTCAATACCTTCTAAACTCAGTAAATTCAGGTTAGATCTAATTTGTAAATCAGTAATAAAATAAGGAACCATTTCATTACCTAATTGTAAGAATACAGCATCTAAATCCTCATATTCTTCCGGATCATCTACATCCAAATAAACATGGAAAGCCCCCTTGATACCATGAGGTTTAGAAAGCATCCCTAATTCAAAATATTCTGTTACTGCCATAGGTACAAAAAAAAATCATACAAATCTGAAGATCAAATTTGTATGATTTTAAATGAATTTAAAAATTATTCTGCAGCAGGAGCTTCTGCTTCTGGTGCAGCTTCTTCTGTTGCTGGTGCTTCCTCAGCAGCAGGAGCTTCTTCTGCAGCTACTTCAGCTACAACAGTTTCTTCTACTTCTTCAGCTGCATCATCATCACTTTCATTGATAGCTTCTACTACACTAGCTACTAAAGCTTCTTCTTCTACTTTGTTTTTCGCTGCAATAACTTCAGCACGAGCCGCAGAAACTTTCGCTTCAGCTGCTAAACGAGTAGCTTTAGACTTATCTTTAGAATCTTGGATGTTAGTAGACTTAGTTTGAATCTTAGTCTCTTTTTCAGCTTTCCAAGCTTCAAACTTAGCGTCTGCTTGCTCTTGTGTAATAGCACCTTTGATCACACCTACTTGTAAGTGTTTCTTGTATAAAATACCACGGTAAGACAAAATTGCTTTTGCTGTATCCGTAGGTTGAGCTCCATTCATCACCCATTTAAGTGCTTGTGCATCGTTCAAGACGATAGTAGCAGGATTTGAATTTGGGTTATACGTACCAATTTTCTCAATAAAACGACCGTCGCGAGGTGCACGAGCATCTGCTACAACTAAGTCAAAAATTGCCAATTTCTTGCGTCCACGACGCGCTAGTCTGATTTTAACAGCCATTATTTGTTGGGTTATGAGGGATCTCGTCCCTCGAGTTTATAAAAATGTTTGCGAAATTAACAATTTTGGAGAGAATTTCCAAGTAAAAGAAATAGAGAAAATAAATCTATAAGCCGAATTCTGTAAGCTGTAAAGCCTTCTTATCATTTATCTTGGATGAACATCACTGTTCACCTCTAGCAATCTACCCGCTGACATCGGACGAGCAACCCTTTTGTCTTTCGACAGCCAGCCTATTTGATCTTGCAACGCGTGAGGTTTACCTATGCCTATTTTGTCACCAAAATAGCGGTGAGCTCTTACCTCGCCTTTTCACCCTTACCCCGAAAGGCGGTTATTTTCTGCGGCACTATCTGTGAGATTATAAATAATCTCCCTTCCCGTTAGGAAGCACGATGCTCTATGTTGTTCGGACTTTCCTCTTTAAAAAAGCGATAAGACGATTTATTTTCTCTAGCGCAAAGGTAGTATTTATTTCCTTATCAACCATTTACCCTGAATTTTACCCTGAACATTCAAGACTTCCTTATTCCATTGCAAACTATCCAAACGAATTAGCACATCAGAATCAATCATCCCACTATTCATCCACTTGGAGCGATCAATAAACAACATGGGATCTATAGTAAATTGATTTAAATTCTTCTCTAATCTCCTAACAACTTGTTTCTTAAATAGACTAGAAGGAAAACTCAATCCAGATAACTCTTTCGATACCAAACGAATACTTAATTTATTGTCTTCCAATAAAACAGGAATAAAATCAAAACTAAATGAACTCGCCTTTCCTTTGTAACCCAAAATACTACAATGGATCCATCTAGAATCCAACGTTTGTAAGGTCAATATTAAATTAGGTTGCTTAGCCCCTTTTCTCATTTGTGTTTCTACCAAAGCTCTCAAATATTCCCAACTTAATTGAACTGAAAATGGAGCTCCAGATTCTGCTACGGAAGGTACATTAGAAATCAATTTAATAGCATTCTTTTGTAATACTCGATTGTCAAACACATTCGTAAATACCAAAGAAGAATTTACATATACCGATCCACGCATACTAGTAGTCCCAAAAACGACTTTATCTAAGGCTATTTGATTAACGGATGGAAGTAATACAAAATCCGCTACTGGCATACTATGTATGGCATTATTTAGCATTTTTTCCAAGTTAGCCACTTGAAGTGATTGATTAATCTGAGATGATATTTGACTGATCAACTGCTCCTGCTTACTAGCTAATAGACGATCAATGACAGATGAAACATTCACACCAAAGCCAGCCACGCGTAAACTAGGCTTTTCTTTCCATTGGTAAGAATATTGAATTTTCTGAACAGAAAGAGAACTAATTGGCTTTGAAAGGACATCAGCTTGCACAGTTAAATCCATTTGTCCATTCACCTTGCCCGCCGAAAAACCAGCTAAACTAGGCTCTGCAGTAAAACTAATTGGCAATTTTAAGCTGAGCGATTGATCATTGTTTCCTTGGATTTTAGCCCGATTCAACAAATTCACTTGTAAAGGAAAGCCCACGACAGATGCATCAGAACCAGTTTTAAATAAGGTCTTTCCAGGTTGCCATTGCATCCATTTCTGCAAAGTGTCATAAGAAAATTCAAAATCGACCTGCGTAAAAGCTGGTTTTAGCGGGGTAAAATTCTCCTGATAAACGGCAGATTTGGAAGGTAAAACGACATCCTTACGACAAGAGAAGCCCAAAAAACAAACCATTAAAACTAAAAAATACCTCATATTTGATTTAATCTTTTGCGAATAATCCATTCCAATCCTACTAGTACTAACATCAATAAACCAAAATAAGGCCACTCCCAAAGGTTAATTTCTTTGATACTAACTCTCTTTGTATCTTCTATATTATTTAAAGCGAGGTTTTTTATCTCAGAAGATTCCAAAATCTTCACTCTTTCCCGATGACTTAAAACTTGAAAATTGGCATTGTTTCTACCCATTATTTTTTCTGGATTATCATCCAAAACAGTAAACGCCCCACTGAATTCCAATTCCTTACCTTGATAAACCAATTTTGCCTGGTATTGATATTTACCTTTCTTAGATGGCTGAAAATTGACTATTTGGTGAGCTTGAGATAAAGTCCGTTTGAACTGAACAGTTGAATTTGTTGAAACAATTTTAAATTGAACGTCGATTTTTTGCTTATCCTTTAATTCAGGATTTAACTGCCTAACTTCAAAAAACAAATCCTCACCTAGCTTAATCTGTGGCTTACTTAATTCAATAGAAAATAGATCATCTGCTTGTCTCAAAAAACTAATTTTTAACATTTCGTGCAAAGTAGAATCCAAGATTTCATAAGACCCCGTGCTTTTCACTTCTGCCATCTGTTCTCTCCAAAGTGCCACATTAGAACACCATAGACTTGTTCTAATATCAGATTGCTTCTTCCATAAACTAGGAAAATGTAAACCTACATTTCCAAATTCTTCAAATGTTGGCCAATCCTTCTTCAATTCTGTAGGGATATTTAAGTACCAAGCCGACTTATCTTTGGGCAATTCTTTTGGTAAGATTCCATAAAAAAGATAATTATCTGCACTAGGTAAAGTTGAAATTGATGGGACAAAATTCCAATGAATGTTGATTTTAGCTTCTTGAGCAACACGATTAATTACTCCTAAATTGGGATTAGGAGATGTAGCAAAACCTTCTACTTTGGCATGAAAATCTTGTATTACCCAAGTAAATCCTTGAGGTAGTGATGGATCATTTTCAATTTGAATTTGTACCGTATGCTTCCCAACAACAGACTTACTTAATTCTAAGTCAACTAGTTGAAAATCTTTCCATGAGCCTCCTGATGCTTTTAATGTTTGATATAATTTGCCATCCAATAAAACTTCAATTTTGGGAGATTTTTCACCTTGATTAAAATTTGTCCAAACAGAAACCGGAATATGAATTCGTTCTCCTGGGACAGAATAAACTGTTATGGTTGGAATACTTATTCCCATTTTATGTTGGGAAACTATTTTACCAAAAGGTACGATATAGACAGAAGCACCTCGGTGTATTGGAGTTTCTAAATCGCTCAATTGTCCATCTGTAACAAAAAAAACATGGGATAATTGAAAGTTCTTACTCTCTTTTCTAATCAATTCTTGCACTTTACCCCAAGATGAATATTTACCAACCGGAGAAATTGCTTGTATAGAATTCACCGGAATGTTTAAGCCTACAATTTTCAATTCACCTCGATTACTTGCAATGTCTTGAATTTTCTTACTCGCATCCTGAATAAAACCAGCATAAGTAGCTTGATTCATGGATTGTGAATCATCGATAATCAATAAAACCTTAGAAGGAAGTACGTTTGATTCCTCAATAGAAATCTTCCAAGGAATAAAACATAAGGCAATCCCAACCAAAAACAACCCTCTTAAAACAGCTTGAACCCGGCTCAACAAGCTAAAGGAATAATTTCTATTTTGAAACCAATAATAAGCTAGACCCAATAAAAAAGCTAAGCTCAATCCCACCCAAAGGGGAACTGAGCTTAGCCATAAATTCAAGAGAATCGAATGCATTAGGTTAATAGACCCCCATCAACTTGTAATACTTGACCCGTTACATAAGAGGACAATTCTGAACCTAAAAATAAGCATACATTAGCTACTTCTTCTGCTTGCCCACCTCTTTTCAATGGAATAGCCTTTGTCCACTCATCTACTGTGGCTTCATTTAATTCACCTGTCATTTCTGTTTCAATAAAACCTGGTGCTATGGCATTACAACGAATATTTCTTGAGCCTAATTCTAAAGCTACAGACTTCGTAAATCCTATAATACCTGCTTTTGAAGCTGAATAATTCGCTTGACCAGCATTACCCTTTATTCCAACAATGGATGTCAAATTAATGATAGAACCTGACTTAGCTTTCATCATAGGTTTGATAACAGCTTTTGTCAAATTGAAAACAGATTTAAGATTTACACGTATTACTTCATCCCACTGTTCTTCGCTCATGCGCATCAATAAACCGTCGCGTGTAATACCAGCGTTGTTGATTAATACATCAATAGAACCAAAATCTTCCAATACTGAATTAACCAACTCTTCTGATTCTACATACTGAGAAGCATCCGAACGATAGCCTTTGGCTCGAATTCCATAAGCAGCTAATTCTTTTTCAAGAGCCTCTCCTTTTTCAACAGAAGATAAATACGTAAAAGCTACATTAGCTCCAGATTTAGCAAATGAAGTAGCAATGGCACGACCAATACCTCTCGATGCTCCTGTGACTAATACAACCTTGTTTTCAACTAATTTCATACAAATAATTTAATCTTTTTATTGGTTTTTTCTTGTTAGTACTATTTCCGTTGCACCTTCCACAAAATCGGCTTCGATAATCTCATTTTCAGCTAAAGGTCCTTTTAAAATCTCTTCAGCTAATGGATCCTCCAAGTATTTTTGAATGGCACGGTTCAAAGGCCTAGCTCCATATTGTGGATCATATCCCTTATCAGCAATATAATCCTTGGCTTTGTCTGTCAAAGTTACCGTATATCCTAAATTGCTCAAACGAGTTTTCAATTTAATCAACATTAAATCGATGATTTGATGCAAATCAGCTCTTTCAAGGGAATTAAATACAATAATATCATCCAAACGATTAATGAATTCAGGTGCAAATGCCTTTTTCAATGCATTTTGTATCGTTGATTTAGCGTGTTCTTCAATATTATCCGTTCTTGACTTGGTTGAAAAACCAATTCCTGATCCAAAATCTTTCAAATCACGAGCTCCAATATTGGAGGTCATAATAATAATCGTATTTCTAAAATCAACTCTTCTACCTAATCCATCCGTTAAGATTCCATCGTCCAACACTTGCAATAACAAGTTGAAAACATCTGGATGTGCTTTTTCAATTTCGTCTAAAAGAACTACCGAATAAGGTTTTCTACGGATTTTCTCAGTTAATTGACCTCCCTCTTCATATCCCACATATCCTGGAGGCGCTCCAACTAAGCGTGATACACTGAATTTCTCCATGTATTCACTCATATCTATACGTACCAAAGCATCTTCTTTATCAAACAAGTAAGAAGCTAATACTTTCGCCATTTCCGTTTTACCTACTCCAGTAGGACCTAGGAAAATAAAGGATCCAATTGGCTTTTTAGGGTCTTTTAAACCTACACGAGTTCGTTGAATGGCTTTCACTAATTTCTTAATGGCATCTCCTTGACCAATCACATGTTTGGACATTTCTTGCTCCATCAACAACAACTTCTCTCCTTCTTTGGCAGCTACTCGATTCACTGGAATACCCGTCATTTGAGCAATTACTTCAGCAACATGCTCTTCGGTTACAGTAAATTTCTGCTTTTTAGACTCCTCTTCCCAAATATTTTTAGCTTGCTCTAACTGATCAATCAATTTCTTTTCACGATCACGCAATTGAGCGGCCTCTTCATATTTCTGAGATTTAACTACTTGATTTTTTTCCTTCTTAACTACCTCTATCTGAGATTCTAAAGCTACAATATCAGCAGGAACATTAATATTGGAAATATGTACACGAGCACCCACTTCATCCATCACATCAATGGCTTTATCTGGTAAGAAACGATCTGAAACATAACGATCAGATAATTTCACTGCAGAAACGATAGATTCTGGCGTATAAATTACATGATGATGCTCTTCGTACTTATCCTTAATGTTATGTAATATCTCAATGGTTTCATCAACGGTAGTGGCATCGACCATCACTGTTTGGAAACGACGAGCCAAAGCACCGTCCTTTTCTATGTATTGGCGATATTCATCTAAAGTTGTAGCTCCAATAACTTGGATATCCCCTCTCGCTAAAGCTGGTTTAAACATGTTAGAAGCATCCAATGAACCAGAAGCTCCACCCGCACCCACAATGGTATGCAATTCATCAATAAACAGTATGACATCTGTTGATTTTTCCAACTCATTCATGACCGCTTTCATACGCTCCTCAAACTGACCACGGTATTTAGTCCCAGCCACTAAAGATGCCAAATCAAGTGTCACAACTCGCTTACCAAATAACACACGAGAAACCTTCTTTTGAATGATTCTTAGCGCTAATCCTTCAGCTATAGCCGTTTTACCCACACCTGGTTCACCAATTAAAATGGGGTTGTTTTTCTTTCTACGAGATAAGATTTGAGCTACACGCTCAATCTCCTTTTCACGACCTACAATAGGATCTAACTTACCGTTCTCCGCAATTTTAGTTAAATCACGACCAAAGTTATCTAAAACAGGTGTCTTACTCTTTTCTGTACTTTTAGTTCCAGAAGATGCTGAACCTGAACCGGCCGCTCCACCTGAACCAGAAGAATACAAACGACTATCATCATCGTTATCATCGGTATCAGAACTTGCCTTAGGGGAATTTTCTTGACCAGCCCCATTTTGGAACTCAACCATTTCTTTAATCAAATCGTAGTAAACTTGATATTTTTCCAAAATTTGAGTTGCTACATTATCTTCATCACGCAAAATAGCCATCAATAAATGATCTGTACCAACTAGATTGGTTTTGAAATATTTAGCTTCTAAATAAGTCAGACGCAAAACCTTCTCCGCTTGCTTGGTCAAAGGTATGTTCAACATATTTTGCTTATCAAAGGAAGAACGACTCGTTGACGAAGTTGAATGCTCAATGCTCTGCCTTAATTGATCTAAGGATACACCAGACTTCAACAATAAATCAATTCCTGGACCTTCTCCATCACGAATCATTCCTAGCATTAGGTGCTCTGTCCCAATGTAATCATGTCCTAAACGTAAGGCCTCTTCTCTTGCTAGAGAAATCACTTCTTTCACTTTATTTGAAAACTTAGCCTCCATATAATTTATTTTTATGCCGAGAACAAGAACACCGTTCTATTTGTTCATTTTTTGTTCAATTGATTTAAAATCAAATTAGCATCTCTGCCCTGATTCATTAACAAATCCAACACCGATAAGTTTGGGTGGAATGTATTACCGAAACATTGTGGATAAGCTAATTCTGAATAAACGTTTCTTTCCCGCCAATCTTGTTTGGCTTGGATATAATTCCAAAATACATCTTTATCTTCTATTTCAAACGAATTTGAGAGAGAATAATTCCATTTTCTTCCTAAAATTCGACCGAACAATTCAATGTATTCAATATTTAAATCTACTAAAAAAATTATTTTTTTTGCAAAAATAGATCGTATATATGGCTCAAAATATTCAAAATAAGGAGCTTTTCCATAAGCAGCTTGAATTGCCCCTTGATGAATCCTTACCCAATTTTGACCATAATCAATACGAACATCTTTCATCAACATTTTTCCAGCATGGACATGTTGAATAGGAACTGTTAAGGTTTCAATTCCGTTAGCACCTAAAATAAGTGCTCTATTGCGGTAAGTTTGCTTTTGGAAATGTTCGTAGACTTCGAATTGAACTTGCTCTTGGGAAAGAAGTAATGATAAATATTCTATACTTGGTAAATAGTGGATCTCAATACGCATTCCCAAAAATTAATCGGATATTTGCAAAATTAATAGAATATAGCCAATAAGTTCTGAAATCAAATGATGTTTTTCTTTAGGTTACTGGGTCAACTACCCTTATTTGTTCTTTATCGATTAGCAGATGCTTTAAAGTGGCTATTTTATGCGGTAATTTCCTATCGTAAAAAGGTCATTATGGGGAATTTAACCTCCTCTTTTCCAGAAAAATCGGAAAAAGAAATTCGTAAAATTGCCTTTCAATTTTATGGGTATTTAACTGACAATTTATTGGAATTTTTTAAAGGAGTTTCATTAACGGAAAAACAAGTTTTAGAACGTGTTAAATTAAATAATCATGACTTGGTTCAAAACTATATTGATAAAGGTATTCCCGTCATTTTAGTGGCTGGACATCAAGGAAACTGGGAATGGGCTATACATCGTTTAGCACTAACCAAAATCACCAATGATATCGTTTATCAAAAACTAAATAATCCAAATTTCAATGAGTTTAGTAAACAAGTTCGACAACGATTTGGGAATATTGTGTTGATGGAAAAAAGGGAATCAGTCATTTTAACACGAGATCGAAAATTAATTCCAAGAACTATTTGTTTAGCGGCCGACCAAGCTCCCCAAAAACCTGAAACTGCGTATTGGACTCAATTTTTAAATCAGGATACGGCATTTTTCACTGGTATGGAGCGTTTTGCTCGAGAATACCAATATCCCGTGGTTTTTGCTGAATTAATTCGTGAAAAAAGAGGCTATTATTCCATGACTTATGAATTATTAGCTGAACCAAGCTTTGATAATTTACCCAATGGAGAAATTATTGAGCGTTTTGCTAGAAGATTAGAGAAATCAATTGTAAAATATCCAGATCAATATTTGTGGTCACACCGCCGCTGGAAACATAAAAAACCAGAGCAAATATCTATTAAGTGGAATTAAAGAAAATCGGAGCAATCCCCTGCTCCTTCCCTGATCACTTCAATTTCATCTTCGCTGAGGTCAATGACACTGGATGCGATTAATCCACCAAAATCCCCATCAAGGACTAAATCTACCTTATTTTTATAGGTATCAAAAATTAAACTTGGGTCTGTAAAATCCTCGACATCCAATCCTTCTTGAGGAAGAGTAGTCGTCAACAAGGGGTGTCCTAACACCTTGACAATCTCTAAAATGGGTAAATAATTAGGAATACGAATACCGACCGTTTTTTTACCTTGTACCAAAACGGAAGGCACTTTGGAACTGGCTGGAAGCACAAAAGTGTAAGGACCAGGTAAATATCTTTTTAATACTTTAAAGGCAAAATCACTTACTTTGGCAAAGTTGGCAATAGAGCTCAAATCTGCACAAATAAACGAAAAACGGTTTTTATTTGGCTTAATTTGCTTGATTTCGCAAATCCGAGAAATAGCTTGAGCAGATTGTATAGAACATCCTAAGGCATACATCGTATCTGTAGGATAGATAATTACTCCATTTTTATTTAACACTTGCACCACTTGATCAATCAGTGCTTGTGAATTATTCTTCTCGTAAATTTTAATCCATTGAGCTTCCATTTTTTAGTCGAGAAGGTGGGTAAAAAAAATCATTAGGCTCTTGTTCGTTATCCTCTATTTTAACTTGATCAATGCTCGCATTAATTTCAAATCCAACAAGCAATATCAGTGCGAAAAAATACAGCCAAACCATCAAGGCAATAAGTGAACCAATAGAGCCATATACCTTATTATAACTCGCAAAATTCACTAAATAATAAGAGAAAATATTTGTAATGCTGATCGTTAAAATAGACGCTGTAATGGAACCTGCATTGAAAAATTTCCATCTTTTATGAATAGCTGGAGCATAAAAATAGATAATGGATATCGTCAAAAAGAATACTGAAAATATAACAAAATAGGTAAGTATTTTGATGAAGTAAAACGTGAAGTCATAATTTATTAAACCTTTATTTGCCAAACTATGAACAATTAAATTACCCACAATGAACACCAAAAAGGCAGTAATTAATACAAAAGTCAACAGAAAGTTCAAGGCGACCGCTATCACCCTTTCTTTAATATAACCCCGATTTTCGTTGGTTTTGTAGGTCAAGTTAAAAGACCTAATTAATGCCATTATTCCACTCGTAGACGCATAAAGAGCCAAAATAAAACCAAATGACAAAACTCCTCCCCTTTTATTACTAACTAATTCTACCACCAGCTCGGATAAATCCTTGAGCATACTTTTGGGAATAGATCCTTTTAAAAACCCAATCATCTTAACATCTAAATGTTCAATGGGCAAATAGGCTAATAATGAAAAGAGAAAAATAATGGCCGGGAAAAAGGCTAATGTAAAATTGTAAGCTACTGCTGCTGCACGTACATCGATATCAAATTGAAAAACCTTTTGATATAGAATAGTCAAAATTCTAGCTAAGACATAGTGTTCCTCTAGTTCCTTCCAAATTATTTTAAGTTCACGGAGTATACTTTTTTTCATATTAAAAATATGGCTTCAAAACTTCCAATAAATAATCGGGAGCCTTCACCATTTTTTGTCGTTTCATATCCATAAAGACAAGCGTAGTTTTCCCTTCATGGATTAATTCCTGCTTACTATTCAATATTCGATAAGAAAATTGAATGCGTACCTGAGGTAATGACAATAATGTGCACTCAATTGTCAATAACTCATCATAATAAGCGGGAGCTAAAAATTTGGAATAGTTCTCATATACTGGCAAACCGATTCGTTGGTCTTCCAGATCCTTATAGCTGACACCTAAGCTACGTAAAGTCTCTACTCGAGCAATTTCAAATAAACGAGCATAGTTACCATAGTAAACATATCCCATTTGATCCGTATCGGCATAACAAACTCGATAATTTACTGCGTAGCTATACATATCTATTTAATTTTCAAAGCATTTAAAGCACTTTGATACCTTCTTGCATTTTGCATATGTTCCTCATAGCTAGTGGCAAAGGAATGGTATCCTGAAAAATCTTCTTTGGCACAAAAATACAAATAGGAATGTCTTTCTAAACTTAACACCTTATCAATAACCTGAGGTGAAGGAATAGAGATTGGTCCCGGAGGTAGTCCTGTTAATTTGTAAGTATTATACGGAGAACTAATGGCAGTATACTTTCCAGTAACTCGTTTAATGGTGAAATCTTTCCATGCAAAAACAATCGTTGGATCAGCTTGCAATGGCATACCTGTTTTTAATCGATTCCAATAAACCCCAGCAATCCGAGATTGCTCATCTGACTTTTTACTTTCGCCTTCTACAATGGAGGCCAAAATTCCAACTTCGGTAGGATTTAAAGCTAATTTTTTAGCCTTTTCTTTTCTTTCAGAGGTCCAAAACTTAGTATACTCTTTGTTCATTTTTGACATGAATGATTCAAAAGAAGAAGTCCAAAGTATTTCATAGGTATTCGGAATAAACATACAAGGAATGGTTTCCTTGTTGAATCCAAATTGACTTACATACTCGTTGGAATCTAATTGTTTGTAAATAAATGTCGAATCAAATGGTAATTGTTTAGCCAATTTCCCCGCTAAATCCTCTTTTAATCGAAAGGTATTGATTACCAAACGAATGGCGTCTTGTCGACCATTTCTTAGCTTCCTGATTACTTCAAAGTTACCTGACTCGGAATAAATTAAATACCTTCCAGCCTTTACTCTTTCTGGATAAGACAAGATCTTAGCTAGAAAGCGAAAGCTCAATTGATCTCTAACTAATTTATGCTTGTCTAGGGTATCTAAAACCGTTTGAAAACTTGCACCTTTAGGAATCAATAAAACAAATGGCTTATCAGCTTTAACATCAAAATTTGGTGTCTTGAAAACCTGCCAAACGTAATATGAAAACATGGCCGCCAATAGCGAAAACAGCAATATGAAAATCTTGAATTTCTTGTTATCTATCATGTTAGGCTAAAATAAAAGGTACATTAAATCGATTGGCAAGAGTTTCTAGATCTCTTACAACAGGTTCCAATAATGGTATTCCATTTGCTTTACGCTCCACTTCTAATTCTCTTTCTGGGTCACCAGGGATAATAACTTGCTTTCCTTCCACAGCTTGTGCAGAACGAAACCGTTGAATCCACTTATCCATATCTTTTTTAAACTCATCAGCAGGCCTAAAAGCGTCAATCCGCATAGCACCAAGAAAATGACCTGTTCCAATTCCAACAGATTCTCCAGCCGACATAAACCCTGCTGTGGCGAATGGTGGTACCCAAGGGCCAAAATTAGCACCAGACAATACGCCCGATAGAATATCGACCATAGCACCTAAAGCATATCCTTTATGTGATCCATGTTCTCGATCTCCACCTAATGGAAGCAATGCTCCTCCGTTTTTAATGGCAAAGGCATCATTGCAAGGATTTCCTTCAGCATCTTGTACCCAGCCATCGGGTGTATTTAGACCTTTTCTTTGTAATATTTCTAATTTACCATAAGCTACTGCTGTGGAAGCAAAATCTGCCACAAATGCAGGTTCGGTCAATGCCGGAATTGCCATGGCAACTGGATTCGTTCCTAATAATTTTTCCCGTGAAAAGGTGGGAGTAACCAATGGAGCCGCATGAGTCATAGCCCAGCCAATCATTTGATGATTTAGCGCTTTCATGGCATGATATCCGGCAATACCAAAGTGATTTGAATTTCGAACTGCAATCCAACCTGTACCTGCTTTTTCTGCTTTCTCGCACGCTATTTCCATGGCGTATGGTGCAACCACTAAACCTAAACCCTTATCTCCATCGATCACAGCTGTAGAAGGTGATTCATGAACAATCTTAATCTGTGGATTCGGATTCAAGCGTCCATGATCGAATAATCGAACATAACCCGCTAATCTAGCAACTCCATGTGAATCGATCCCACGCGCATCCGCAGATACTAAAACCTCAGCGGCCAATTGGGCTTGAATTTCTGGAGTACCAATGGATTCGAAAACCGAGGCCACAAAATTTTGTAGGCGGTTAAAATCTGCTTGCATAGTCTTAAAAACAAAACACAAAGATAAAAATAATATGGGGGAATAAAACTTTTAAGGGCATGCCAACGTTCTTTGCTATATTCGTTTCACCGAATTTTACTTCATCTGATTATGCAAACTAATTATCTACTAGAAATAATCTCTTCATTTTGGTTTTGGCTAGTTTTTCTCCTCGTTGCCGTTATCATACGTGATGTTTTCATTCAGAAAAGTCACACCATCACACACAATTTTCCCATCGTAGGGCATATTCGATATTGGATTGAGCGAATTGGGCCAGAAATTCGACAATACATCGTTGCTAATAACCGAGAAGAGCTCCCATTTAATCGTCAAGAGCGGTCATGGATTTACGCTTCTTCTAAAAATGAAAACAATTTACAAGGTTTTGGAAGTGATCAAGATTTCAATTCTCCAGGGTATATTTTCATAAAAAATGCCATGATGGGTTATAATCCACCCAAAGATCATCCATTTAGAAGTAATCCTGGTGTTATTCCAGCTGCTAAAATTATTGGCGCTTATCATGAAAGAAAAAGACCTTTCCGCCCCTATTCTGTCGTTAATATCTCTGGCATGAGTTATGGTTCTTTGTCAGCCAAAGCGGTAGAATCACTAAACAAAGGGGCCTACTTAGCAGGCTGTTTTCACAATACTGGTGAAGGATCATTATCTCCTTACCATCAAATGGGTGCTGATATAGTCTTAAATATTGGAACCGCATATTTCGGTGTAAGGGATTTGGACGGGAAATTTTCCATGGAAAAGTTAGTGGAAAAAGTGCAAGCAAATCCTAGACTAAGAGCCATTGAATTAAAACTCTCTCAAGGAGCTAAGCCTGGTAAAGGCGGTATGCTACCTGCTGCCAAGGTGAATAAAGAAATTGCGGATATTCGTCATATCCCTATTGGAAAAGATGCCTTCTCCCCTGCTTTTCATTCTGAATTTTCCAATATTCCCGAAATGGTGGATTTCATAGAAAAAATGGCAGAGGCTACCGGATTACCTGTCGGGATTAAATCTGCCATTGGAAAATTAGAACAATGGGAAGAATTAGCACTGTACATGAAAAAAACAGGTAAAGGACCTGATTTTATAACCATTGATGGTGGCGAGGGCGGAACGGGAGCAGCACCACATGCCTTTGCTGATCATGTATCCATGCCATTTACTTTCGCATTTGCCAAAGTTTACCAAATATTCCAAAGACAAGAATTAACAGAGCACATCTTTTTTATTGCCTCTGGAAAACTGGGATTTCCTGAAAAAGCCTTAATGGCCTTTGCTATGGGTGCTGATTCAGTAAATATAGCTCGAGAAGCTATGATGTCCATTGGCTGCATTCAAGCACAAAAATGTCATACAAATCATTGTCCAACAGGAATTGCGACTTCTAACAAATGGCTACAAGCTGGTATCGATGTAACATTAAAAAGTGAACGCTATTATTTATACCATTATACCTTAATCAAAGAAATCGGTGAAATAACGCATGCCTGTGGATATGAACATCCATGTCAATTAACCATGGATGATATTGAATTCTCTATGGGTGATAATAATCGGACGATAGCTCTTTCTAAGTCATTAGGTTACCACAAAGACCCCGTAAAATATGGTAGTTTCAATGATTTATTGACTTGTTCTCATTTAGGTGGTGATGGTGCAAGAAAACGATTAACATTTGCACCTCAGGTTTAGAAAGGTTTGGTTATCTTTGCACTATGTTATCCATATCCAATTTAAGTTTCTATTTCGGTAGTCGGGCATTATATGAAAATGCCAATTTACATATCAAACCTAAAACCAAGATTGGTCTCATTGGGGCCAATGGTACAGGTAAATCCACCCTTCTTCGCTTAATATCTGGCGAATACTCTCCTGATGGAGGAAATATTTCTAAGTCGGGAGAATGCACCATCGGTTTTCTGAATCAAGATTTATTATCCTATCAAACAGACGATAGTATCTTGGAAGTTGCCATGCAGGCTTTTGAGAAGCAATTAGAGCTTCAGCACAAAATAGATGCAGTCTTGCACAAGATGGAAACCAACTATGAAGATAAGGATATCGATGTTCTTGCGCATTTACAAGAAGAATTTGAACGTTTAGACGGGTATACAATCCAAGCAAAGACAGAGGAAATTCTTGAGGGTTTAGGATTTAGTACGGAAGATTTATCTCGACCTTTACGATTATTTTCAGGAGGATGGAGAATGCGTGTGATGTTGGCTAAATTATTATTACAAAAGCCTGCCTTGCTATTACTGGATGAGCCAACTAACCACTTGGACTTACCTTCTATCGAATGGGTAGAAAAATACATCCATGATTACGAGGGATCCATTGTCGTTGTATCACACGATCGCTATTTCTTAGATAGAACCATAGATCATATTGCTGAGGTTTCCAATGCTAAAATAACTTTATATCCAGGAAATTATTCCTTTTATATGGAAGAAAAAGCCTTGAGAAATGAGGTCCAAAAAGGAGCCTATGAAAACCAACAAGCTCAAATCCGACAAACGGAACGTTTTATTGAACGATTCAAAGCTAAGGCTTCTAAAGCCCGTCAAGTTCAATCGCGCGTAAAAGCATTAGATAAAATTGATATCATTGATGATGTCATCGATGAAAAAGCTAAGGTCAATTTCAAATTCAACTTTGGAACTCAACCAGGTAGATTTATTCTCTTTTTGGAACAAATTTCGAAAGCTTATGGAGAAAAAATTATCTTAAAAAACACCTCAGCTACGATTAATCGTGGAGATAAAATTGCCTTAATTGGAGCCAATGGTAAAGGTAAATCCACCTTATTGCGAATCATTTCAGGAACAGAGAAGATTGAAGGCGAAAGAAGATTAGGACATAATGTGATTGAATCCTTCTTCGCTCAGCATCAATTGGAAAGTTTACAAGTAGAAAATTCTCTTTTAGATGAATTAAAATCTACTGGAACAGCTAAAACTGAAATGGAATTAAGAAGTATTTTAGGATGCTTTTTATTTTCTGGTGAAGAGGTTTTCAAGAAAATCAAAGTGCTTTCTGGAGGTGAAAAATCTCGTGTAGCCCTTGCTAAGGTATTGATTTCTCAGGCTAACTTCCTTTTATTAGATGAGCCTACCAACCACCTCGACATGCAATCGGTGAATATCTTAATTCAAGCCTTGCAGCAATATGAAGGTAGTTATGTTGTCGTTTCCCACGATCGATTCTTTGTATCTCAAATTGCCAATAAAATCTGGTATTTAGAGGATTATGAAATCAAAGAATATCCGGGCTCTTTTGAAGAATATGAAACTTGGCAAGAAACTAGGAAAGTAGAATTACCTAGTGGAAATAAAAAAGCAACGGAGAAGCCTAAGCCAGAAATTGAGAAAACCATTGCACCTACTACTCCTGTCGTTAATAATGCCAAACAGATTGAAAAATTAGAGGCGAAAATCATGGACTTGGAAAATAAAAAAGGGGAAATTGAGACTAAAATGTCAGATTTAGCTCAAAATAATGAATTTCAAGAAATGAAAACTTGGGAAGAAAAACTAAGATTAGTTTCGGATGAATTAAGTCAAGTCATGAGTGAGTGGGAAACCTTAATAGCCTAACTCCATGAAATTCAATGGTTTGACCTTCGTGTTTCTATTTTTTAGTCTTTCGGCATTAGGTCAGATTAAAAGTAAAAAATTCAAAAGCGAGGTTCAGACCATTATTTTAAGTAGATCAGAAGAAAAAACCATCATCACAGATAATCCGGTGATGGACATTGCTAGTCAAGGTAATTATCTATTATCATTTGACGATTTGGCGATGAAAAATTTAACTTACCATCTGCGTATTATACACTGTCAAGCCGACTGGAAGCCTTCATCCCTATCAGAAATAGAGTATTTACAAGACTTCAATGATGTGCCCATTCGCTCACCTAGAAATTCATTTGGCACTAAAATTCCCTATTTGCATTATCAAATCGAATTACCCAAAGTTAGAATAAGTGGTAATTTCATCGCTATGGTTTATGCTCAAAGAAATAAGCGAGATACCGTTTTCACCAAGAGGTTTTCAGTTTATGAAAATGCGCTAACAGTTGCTGCAAAAATATCCTTTGCTAGACCCAATAATCTACGAAATACTCACCAAGCCATTGATTTAACCATCTTATATCCTAATCAATTAATGTTGAATTCAGATGAAGGCTTAAGCATAATTTTGAGAAAAAATTATCAAACAGAAAATTGGTTGAATAAAATACCACGAGCACAAATTAATGGGCAAGAAAGGAGAATTACTTTTCCTTTCTATGATAACGAAAACGTGATTCCTGGAGGGAATGAATTTAGGCTGATCAATCTATCTAGTACCCAACAAAAAATGACATTTGTTGAGAATATTCGTCAATCCGATGCATTTACAGAAATAAGCACCCAAGTGGAAGTTCCTCAAGGGAATTATTCCTACGTCCAAAGACCTGATTTTGATGGGGCATTTGTGATTGACCATTATGAAAATGGTAATTCAAGTGTGGCATCAGATTATATCTGGTGTAATTTTCAATTAAAAATGGAAGAATTACCTAATGAAAAGATTTATGTGGTGGGTGCTTTCAACCAATTTGAGAAGAATACTGATAATCTGATGGAATACGATGTTTCTAAGCAGATGTACATGAAAAAGATTCGACTAAAACAAGGAATTTATAATTATCAGTTTGCAAGTAATTTACCTAATACGATGTTAGAAGGTAATTACTCACAAACTGAAAATACTTATGAAGTATTGGTTTATTTTAGAAAACCTGGCGATCGCCATGATTCATTATTGGGATATAATAAATTAACTTATCCCTAATTATACATTAAATCTAAAGTGCATGATATCACCATCTTGCACGACATATTCTTTTCCTTCCACGCTCATCTTACCCGCCTCTTTACAAGCTAACTCAGTCTTTAATGCTTGGTAATCAGACAGTTTGATTACTTCTGCACGAATAAATCCTTTTTCGAAATCCGTATGAATAACACCAGCAGCTTGAGGAGCCTTCCAACCTTTTTGAATGGTCCAGGCACGAACTTCTTGTACTCCTGCGGTGAAGTAAGTAATCAAGTTCAATAAATAATAAGAACTACGAATCAACTTACTTAAACCTGATTCTGTTAAGCCATATTCACCTAAAAACATAGCTCTTTCATCCATATCTTCAATTTCAGCAATTTGAGCCTCTAAAGCGGCGCAAACCACAATTACCTCGGCATTTTCAACCTGTACATTGGCTCTTAATTGATCTACATATTCGTTTCCACCTTGAGCTAGTGCCGATTCATCTACATTTGCCACATAAATAACAGGCTTATCGGTTAGCAAATATAAATCTCCAATGGCAGCGGATCTTAATTCTGGATCCATTTCCAAAGTTCGAGCAGATTTACCCGCTTCTAAAGTAGCTTTAAACTGTTGTAGAGCTGCCAATTCTTGTCTAGCCTTAGCATCACCAGCCTTAGCTGCACGTTCGGTTTTGGAAATCTTTTTATCAACAGATTCTAAATCTTTCAATTGTAATTCCATGTCGATGATTTCCTTATCACTAACTGGATTAACACGTCCCTCAACGTGAACAATATTTTCATCTTCAAAACAGCGTACTACGTGAATGATGGCATCAACTTCGCGAATATTGGCTAAGAACTTATTTCCTAAACCTGCACCTTGTGAAGCACCTTTTACCAAACCAGCAATATCCGTAAATTCAATCACTGTTGGAAGTACACGCTGAGGATTCACTAAGCCTTCCAAAATGGACAAGCGCTCATCAGGTACAGTAACAATTCCCACATTGGGTTCAATTGTACAAAAAGGGTAATTAGCTGCTTCTGCTTTATTAGAAGAAATAGCACTAAATAAAGTTGACTTACCCACATTAGGTAAACCTACAATTCCACACGTTAATCCCATAGCTTATTTAAAATGAAGCGCAAAAATACGCTTAAAAATTAAAAAAGCCCCTGTTTATACAGCGGCTTTTTATTAAATATTGTGTATTTCTTATTCCCACTTTAAATCTGAGCCACCAAACTCATCTTCATCGCGATTAAATTGTGTAAAATCTACATCTGGCATCAATTCTGTCTTCACATGATCAACTGCTTCTTTTAATCCATCCATGAATTTATCGAAATCCTCTTTGTAAAGGAACATTTTGTGCTTCTCATACACAAATCCATCTTCTTTCTGGTGACGGCGACTTTCTGTTATAGTTATGTAGTAATCTTGTGAACGAGTTGATTTAACATCAAAAAAATAAGTTCTTTTACCCGCACGAATTCTTTTGGAAAACAATTCTTCTCTGTCTCTTTCTTCCACTTTAAATAAGTATTTAAGTTTTACAATGCGTAAATCTACTATTTATTCTCAATCACTCAAAAAATATATTAGAAATTTACTGTCAAAAAATGTTCATTTTTTGTACAAAAGTTAGATAATCTTAAATTATAAGTATAAAAATTGCACAATAAGCGGGTTATTTGATAAGTTGCATCATGACTTCGTTTAGGATCATATTATTTACCCTAATCTATCACTTCCTATTTCAAGGCCAGGCACAAAACCTTGGAGATGAGAGTTATGGGATAGCATCCTATTATTCTCGAAGTTTTTACAATAAAAAAACAGCTAATCAAGAATTATTAAATAGAAAGGAATTTACTGCTGCGCATCGAATTTATCCATTTAATACCTTGGTGGAAGTAACTAATTTACAAAACAAAAAGTCGGTTATCGTACGTATTAATGACCGAGGTCCCTATAAATCCGGACGAATTATCGATTTAACTGAAATTAGTGCCAAACATCTCAATATTCGAAAAATAGGCCTAACTAAAGTTCGTTTGAAAATTGTAGGATTTGAAAATGAACAAATGCTCATCCCCTACCAGCATTTGGAAATGGAAACAAGTCCAAAATTCAGTACCAAATATTACCAAAAGACACGTTTAAAATACAAGAAGAAGTACCGCCTCAAAAGACATATTCGCAATCGTTCTTATTTAGTAAAAGGTAAAAAGAAAGGAACTGTGAATAAAAACAGAAAAAAGAAATTGACTCATGCTAAGAAAAGTAGCGGAAGAACAAGCAAGTAATACCCTAGCTATCATTGCTGAAGAAATAAGCCATGAATTATACCATGGTAAGCACCGAAGTGCTTTTCATGGATATTCATCAGAATTTAAAGAATATAAAGCCTACCAAATTGGCGATAATTTAAAGCAAGTAGATTGGAAATTATATGGCAGAACAGATAAACTATTCACCAAACATTTCCATGATGAATCTAATATCAGCGCTTACTTCTTCCTTGATTTGTCGTCCTCCATGTTTTTCCCCAGAGAAGATCTAGCGAAAATCAACAAATCGATTCAAATGATTGCTGTGTTATGTAAAATTTTACAGAAGCAAAGAGACAAATTTGGCATATTAGGAATATCGAATGAATTGATTTGGGAAAGTCCATTAAGTAATACTCAAGGGCATTTACATGAAATATATTCTCAATTAGAAGATCTACTAAAAAGAGAATCGGTTGAAGAAATTAGTCAATTACCTTCCATTCTCTCTAATAAAGTATCAGCTATTGGTCAAAGAAAAATCATTTTTATCTTAACCGATTTGTTAATGAATGATAAGGAGTATGCTTTATTTTTACAAAGTCTTTCAGAGATAAAAGCAAATAAAAATACCATTAAAATCCTTCATGTTTGGGATCAAAGTGAAAGACAACAGGAATATAAACCTGGCAATATTCTACAGTACAAAGACATTGAAACAAATCAAGTATTGTCTTTACCAATGGAGGAATGGAATCAATTGCAAACGAAGCAACATCATATTTTCATTGACCAACGGATAAATCCATTACTTAGCAAGGGATATCAATATCAATCGCTTTGTGTGAATGAAAGTTTGTTTGAACTTATAAGACAGGTTATTTAATACCTAATTCCCTTTGTCTATTTTCATAAAATGTGATAAAGTCTTGGATTTTATCTGTTGGAATTTTCTTTCCTATGATCCTTTTATTTTTATCCAAAACATAAATAATAGGTGTAGAATAGATATCAAAGGTTTGCAAGAAGTTGTTAAAATATTCTTCTTTCCCTGTTTTTGCATTCTGATGTATATCGATTCCATTATAAACGGACTCCATTTTATATTCCTTTATAAAATCAGTCCACTGTTGCTTATTCCTGGCAATGGATGTGGCCAAAACGGATATTTTCTTCGATTTAAAGTAGTTAGCTTGCGCCATTAATTTCGGAGTTTCCTCTTTGCAGTGACTGCAGTCTGGATCGTAGAAATATACCAGCGTATATTCTCCTGGAATAGCCGCAGTAGTCAATCTTTTACCAGAAGGGTCCGTTAAATACAATTCAGGAATCCGTTTTCCAATCAATAAAGGTTTCAAAACTTTAATACGATCACGCATTTGTCGTATGGTAGTTGTATCCCACAATGCTGGCTCTCCAACATAATACTTCTCTCCCATGTGTGCAAATGCTGCGTCTGTACCTACAATATTGGAATTTTCATAAGTACTAGAAATTTTATAAATGACATATCGTCTAACATCTCTGTTTTTGATTTTTGCCAACAATAAATCTGCATCTTTGGTGATGGAATCAGGCTGCTGAACGACCAAATCTTCAAAATACTTTTCTAATTTTTTCTGCAAAAATGGCGTACGAATGAAGCGTTCATCATTCAGATCTAAGTTATCAAAGAAATGCTTTTTATAATAGCTAAACTGATATTGGTAAAATTCAGAGCTATCCTTTGGCGTACTAAGCTTCTTTTTGAAAGGAGGTATTTCTGGTTCAAAGGTGGCTTTAACCAACTTAGAAACAAACAATTGCTTATTCTTCTCAAACCAAGATTGTTGATACTGTACAATTTCTTTTCGAATTGCTGCAATTTGACCTAGGTCTTTTCTTTCCATTTCTAATTTCCTCAAATCCACATATCTTTTACCCATTTCCTTTTGAAAGCTGAAAAATGCCTCATTTTCAGCCGAATTTTGGAACTTCATGTGGTTAATTGGATCAAGCGTGTCTGTTTCAAAGGAAAATTGGGTATTACCAATGATGATATCTAGGTATTTATTTTTAGAGAAACTAACTAAATATAAACCTTTAGGTAAATCTTCCTTGCCTTGAAATACAAAATTACCTTGTCCATCAGCTTGAGCTGTGTCTTTAATAACCTGTTGAGTTGATCCAAAATAATGGGCTAAATAGATTTCTCCGGAAGCTATTCCATTAATCTTTCCTTTAATTAAAAAGCCTGCCGATGACGCGGCTTGAGTGTTTGTCTTTTTTACTTGGGCGATTGATCCAAATCCGCATAGTAGAATGCTACATGCCAGAAAAAATACTTTCATATATTTAATTAAATTTACAGACTAACGAATCTAAAATTACAATGTTTTTCATACTATCTAAAATATTAGACATCTTACTTTCTCCAACTATTTGGATAATTATTCCGATGGTCATCGCCTTGCGTTTGAAAAAAGTAAAACAGATAAAAATTGCTATTTTCTCATCCATACTTTTGCTTTTATTTTTAACGAATGGAAGCATTTGCAATGCCCTACTTAAGAGTTGGGAGATTGATGCCCCCGATATTCCAGCAGGTAAAACCTATACTTGGGGAGTCTTATTAACAGGTGGAATGATTAAATATACAGATACTCATCCAGATCGTATCTCTTCAGGAGAAGCAGCTGATCGTATGATTCAAACCTTTCATTTATACCAACAAGGAGCCATTAAAAAAATACTCATTACCGGTGGAGAAACAAGTATTGCAAATTTGATGGTCGACCGATCCAATGAATCAATCAATGTAAAAAGATTACTTATAAAAATGGGGGTTCCTGCACGTGATATATTTGTGGAGAATAAGGCTAGAAATACATATGAAAATGCCTTGTATTCTAGTCAGATGTTAAAGAACTACTTAAAAAAAGATACTATTGTGCTTATTACTTCCGCCATGCATCTTAGACGTTCGATACTATGTTTTGAAAATAAAGGATTTAATGTTAGACCTTACGCTGCAGATATATTAAAAAAGGAGACTCCATTGAGTCTCCTTTCCTATTTTAAACCTAACGAAAAAAGTTTATCCATAAACTTTCAATTAATTCGTGAAGTTGTTGGTATACTTGTTTACAAACTCAAAGGTTATATCTAGGTCGATAATATTTCTACCATTCGAATTAAATCTTCCGAAACAGGTTTCTTTTTCGTGATAGTATCATGGAAAGGAGTGTAAACCAATTGATTATTCACTACACCGGCCATCACATTCTTTTCTCCATGTAAAAGACCTTCTAAAGCTCCCAAACCTAATCGACTAGCCAAAATACGGTCTGCTGCAGTTGGCACACCTCCACGTTGAATATGTCCTAAAGTAGTCACGCGTATATCCAGCTCAATCTTCATTTGATCTTTAATCTTTTGAGCCACTTTTTGAGCATTACCTTCTTCATCTCCTTCTGCTACAATGACAATAGAAGAGGATTTAGCCTTAGAAAATCCCTTTAGTAACGTTTCCATTACTTCACTCACTGGAGTTAAATTTTCTGGAATCATCACGGCTTCAGCGCCACCTGCAATTGCACATTGAATGGCTATATAACCTGAATCTCGTCCCATTACTTCAATAAAAAATACACGATCGTGTGAATCAGCTGTATCTCTAATTTTATCTATAGCATCTAAAGCTGTATTCACAGCTGTGTCATAACCAATGGTATAATCGGTTCCATATAAATCATTATCGATTGTTCCTGGTGCACCTACGCAAGGAATTTTAAATTCATTATAAAAGATTTCGGCACCAGTAAATGTACCATTTCCACCAATTGCCACTAATCCTTCAATTCCTTTAGCCTGCAACTGGTCATAAGCTTTCTTACGCCCTTCTGTTGTTAAAAACTCTTTAGAACGTGCTGATTTCAAGATGGTTCCACCTCTCTGAATTATATTACTAACTGATTGGGAATTTAATGGAATAATATCTCCATTAATCATTCCGTTGTACCCTCTTACTATACCATAAACCTCTACTCCATGATAAGCGGCACCGCGTACTATGGCACGAATACAAGAATTCATTCCTGGGGCATCTCCTCCTGATGTATAAACTGCTATTTTCTTCATCAAATGTTGTTTTACTAATAAAATGATAAAAACAATCCTTAGCCGGATAAATTTTCACTACTAACTACAAATTTAAGCTTTAAAATGGCTCTCCAAAACTCTTAAATTTATTTTTTCGATAAAATTCAAATATAAATTAGCCTTAGTAAATTGCAGCTTCAAAAAATATGTCAATTATGTCTCAAAAATCGAATGACTTTCTGTACGAATATTTAAATAATGCTTCCCCTACTGGTTTCGAAATGTCAGGCCAAAAAATTTGGCTAGATTATTTAAAGCCTTACTTAGATGAAAAAATCATTGATATATACGGAACAGCAGTGGCTGTCATTAATCCAGGGAAACCATATTCTGTCGTTATTGAGGCTCATGCCGATGAAATTTCGTGGTTTGTCAACTACATCGACGAGAATGGATACTTGTTTTTACGCAGAAATGGTGGATCTGATGCCTTAATTGCACCATCTATGCGGGCGAATATTCATACTAAGGACAAAGTAATCAAAGGTATTTTTGGTTGGCCTGCCATACACGTACGAGATACGACAAAAGACAAGGCGCCTACAGTGAGTGATATCTTTATTGATTGTGGTGCATCCAATAAGAAAGAGGTGGAGGAAATGGGCATCCATGTCGGTACTGTTGTGACTTTTGAGGATGGACTCATGGAATTGAATGAAAAATATTTGGTTGGACGTGCTCTTGATAATCGTATAGGAGGCTATATGATTGCTCAGGTGGCCAAACGATTGAAAGACAATAACATTGAATTGCCTTTTACTTTATACGTGGTAAATGCAGTACAGGAAGAAATTGGATTACGTGGTGCCGAAATGATTGTGAAGCGATTAAAACCAGATTTAGCCATTATTACGGACGTTACACATGATACACAATCACCTATGTACAATAAGAAGACTCAAGGTGATATGGCCTGCGGAAAAGGACCAGTGATTTGTTATGGACCAGCCGTTCAAAACAATGTGAGAGACTTCATTATCGATATTGCTAATGAAAACAAGATTGATTTCCAAAGACAAGCTGTTTCTAGATCCACAGGAACTGATACTGATTCATTTGCTTATGCCACAGAAGGTGTAGCTTCAGCCTTGATTTCTTTACCATTGAAATACATGCACACCACAGTTGAAATGATAGCCAAATCCGACATGGAAGCTGTTATTGACTTAATTTATGCTTGTTTATTGAAGGTAAAAGGAAATGAGGATTTTAGATACTTTAGTTAATCAATTTAGAATGTAAAATGTAGAATGTAGAATTATCACTTATCAATTATTAAAAAAACAAATAACATAACAAGTCATTCTACATTCTACATTCTTAATTCTACATTTATCTCAGGTACCGCTCAAAAAATTCATAAGTCCTCAACATCTGATCTAAGCGCTGACGGTTATTGCCAGCTCGAGTGATTTCATGTGTAGCACCTGGATGACGGACATATTCAACTTCACGCCCAATAACTTTTAAGCTTTTATACAACATTTCCGATTGAATCACCCCTGTTCTCAAATCTTGCTCTCCGTGAAATATAATCAAGGGCGTTCTGATATTTTGAACATAGGATAATGGCGACTCTTTGTCCAATATAATCCTAGTTTGTTTTTCCCATGGATAACCTCCAAAATAATTAGGAACTAATCTCCAAGCATTACCTTCCCCAAAAAAAGTGGACAACTCATACACGCCACGCTGTGAACAAGCTACTTTAAAACGGTTCGTATGGCCTAACATATAAGAAATTAAATAACCCGCATATGATCCACCTGTTACGGCTAGTTTAGTTGTATCAGCCCATCCTTCTGAAATTCCTAAATCTAGAGCCTGCATAACATCTGACATAGGACCTTGACCCCAATCTTTCACATTTGCCCCCATAAATTCCGCTCCATAACCACCACTACCTCTAGGATTGGAATAAACAATGCCATAACCTTTAGCCGCAAAATATTGAAATTCATGCCACATACTGGCTTCACCAGTCCCCCACATGGCAGTTGGTCCACCGTGGATTTCTAACAATAAAGGGTATTTTTTCCCAGATTGAAAATCAATAGGCTTCATGACCCAATAATCAACAACCAAGCCTTTCTTATTTTTAAACGATTTCTTGGTGGCTAAACTCAGTACTTTATCTTTCAACCATACAGCATTTAATTGTGTCAAAGCTATTTCGTTGGGATTGTTTTTTGAAAAATAATACAATTCAGAAGGATTCGAAATCTTTGTTTTGGCATAGATAAACTGCCCTTCATTTTGATCAAAGCCTAATACCCCATCTTCAGTATTACTTAACGTATTTAATTTATTATTGGTGATATCATATTCAAAAAGAGGTACTCCACCGTGATCTTGAGCAGTAAAATACAATTTCGATTCATCCTTAGACCAAGACCATTGTGTTATAATCCTGTCTAATGGAATTATCTTTTGATAATAAGCCCCTGGACTTAGGGCAATGATTTTAGCCACAGGACTAGGTATCCCTCCGACTTTTAACTCAAAAAAAGCCAAATATTTACCATTGGGAGAAACAGAGAGATTGCTATAACGATAGCCTGGTTTTTCTACTAAAGTTTGGAAAGATTTCGTGCTAACATCATATAAAGCAATCACGTTATCTAGTACTTTGTCAGGGTGTTTTAAGGTATCCGATGGTATGCATACCACAAATGTATTCCCACCATGTAGCTCTTTCATTTCTTCTACTCTCCGATATGGATTGGATAATAAAGTAGGTTTAGTACTTCCTGATATGGGAACTTTAAAAAATGCAACAACCTCTAACTCACTACTGGTGGTACTTTCTTCTTGAAAATCCAATTGATTAATGACTTTGGCCTTTTTATCTTTTTCATTCTGGATTAAATAAGCTCGTATTTCATCGATATTTCCATTGGGATTAGGCTTAATTGATTTGGTTTGAAAACTTGTCCAATCGTATCCAGGCTTTTCATGGGTCCATGAAGGAATCCATCTTGATTTATTATATAAAGAATCTGATAAAAATTCTTTGACAGATATAGTTGAACTAAAATAGATACTTTGCCCATCTTTTGACCATTCTGGAGCTGCAGCACCATATGGGATGGATGTGATAGAATAAGCTTCTCCCCCTTTTAAAGACAGTAAAAAAACTTGTGGTTTGTTATCAGTAGCAAGTCTGACAAAACTAATAAACTGACCATCAGGACTCCAGGAAGCAGATGCTACAGACAATTTACCTGATGTCAAGGCCCTAGTTTCTTTCGTTAGCATATCCCCAAGAAATAAATGCGTTTGATAGGTATACTCCCCCTTTTTATCGGGATCATCCAAGATGGATTTAACTAAATAAATATACTTTTTCCCATCGGGAGAAAATTGAGGTTGTGAAACTGTTTTGATTTTTAGTAAATCCGTTAATTCAATTTTCTGACTTGTTTGTGCCGTTAATGAGAAAATGGCTAATAAGAAGACAGAGAGAATAAGTAATTTTTTCATATTTGTTGATTTAAAAGTATAATCCGTTCTTTTTTATTTCAGCCAAAGCATGAGCTTCATGTGCAATTAATTGATCTAATTCTGGAATAAAAGATTGATGCTCCACTCCATAATATTTCTTAGAATAGCTTGGTAAAACTTCATCAAAAATCAATTTAACTCGAGGAACATGATATTGAGAAGTTAGAATATTAAGTGATTGAATGGAATAATTTTCGATTACTAATTTGCTTTTGACAGCATCATCAACAGTATTGGAAGATAGTGCCAGAGGTAAAAAATAGTTATCAGCCACTCCTCTTGATGCCAACTCCTGCTTCAATAGAGCTGCATGTGCCCAAGGACTTGTATTAAAGTGAGCACCAAATCCCCCAGTACAAAGTATAGGACGAGCTTGGATTTGAAACAATTCCCAGCAATAATTTACCCGATCCATAGCAATGGGGCCTAATTGACCATTAGGTAAATTGGGGGATCCTAAGATGATAAGTACTTCTTGAAATTGCATAAAAAAAGGTCTCCAAATTGGAGACCTAAATTTATTAAATATTGTTGCAATTAAAGCAATTTCAAAATTTCTTCACCAATTGCATCTGTGCCTAAAATCATGGATGGATCCGTTGTTTTATCAGCGATATCACGTGTGCGGAAACCTTTCTTCAATACTTGATCGATGGCAGAAATAATGGCTTCTGACTCTTCCTTCAAACCAAAGGAAATATCCAACAATAAAGCTGCTGATAAAACAGAGGCCATAGGATTAGCTAAACCTTTACCTGTAATATCATGAGCAGAACCGTGAATAGGCTCATATACGCCAGTTCCATCTCCAATAGATGCCGAGGCTAACATTCCCATAGAGCCTGCAATTTGAGATGCTTCATCTGTTAATATATCTCCAAATAAATTAGCCGTAACTACTACATCGAAACGAGTTGGCTCTTTAATTAATATCATAGCCGTAGCATCCACAAATTGGTATTCTACTTCTACGTCAGGATATTCTAAAGCTAATTTTTGAATTTCTTCTCTCCACAAACGGGATGATTCCAATACATTGGCTTTATCTACCGAAACTAATTTCTTACGACGAGTTCTAGCAGCATCAAATGCTTTACGACCGATACGTTGAACTTCATAGCGGCTATATTCAGCTACGTCATAAGCTGTATCACCATTATTTTTACGTCCTTTTTCACCGAAATAGATATCTCCAGTTAGTTCACGGAAAAACAAAATATCAGCACCTTTTAAGATTTCAGGTTTAATACTTGAAGCTCCTAACAATTCATCAAATAATTTAATGGGACGTAAGTTGGCATATAAACCTAATTCCTTACGCATTTTTAATAATCCTTGCTCAGGACGAACCTTAGCAGACGGATCATTGTCATATTTTGGATGACCTACAGCACCAAATAATACGGCATCTGAATTTTTCATTTTTTCCAATGACTCAGCTGGAAGTGGATCTCCCGTAGCTTCGATCGCTACGTGACCAATTAAAGCTTCATCATAAGTAAACTCATGATTAAATCGAGCTGCAATTTTGTCTAAAACTTTTTTACCTACAGCGGTAACTTCTTGTCCAATTCCATCACCTGGAACAATTAAAATATGCTTCTTAGCCATTTGTATTATTGTATGTTACTAAATCAAATTCAACATTTTTTGAGTTGCCTTAATGGCAGATACCGTTTGATCACAATCCAATCCACGGGTTATTAATTCTTTACCTTGATGAGACCAGGTAATAATGGTTTCACAAAGTGCATCAGAATCTCCTCCAGGTGGAATCCGAACAGCATAATCTTTCAATTGCGCCAATTTCTTACCATTCTTTTGGAATATAATCTCTAAAGCATTCACAAAAGCATCATATTGACCATCACCTTGCGCATGCTCTTCATAAACTTTTCCATCAATGGAAATCTTCAAGGTTACTGAAGGACGTAATTCTTTACTATGTGTTAAGACATAATTCAGTACCTGAACACGCTCTTCGATAGCTGAACTATCTAGAACATCTGAAATAATATAGGGCAAATCATTAGGCGTGACCACTTCTTTACGATCACCTAATTCAATGATGCGTTGGGTTACTTTCTTCAAATCATCATCTGATAATTGAATCCCCAATTGCAATAAATTGTTTTCGATATTGGCCTTACCACTGGTTTTACCCAATGCATATTTACGCTCACGCCCAAAACGCTCAGGCATTAAATCATTGTGGTATAAATTATTCTTTTTATCTCCATCAGCATGTATACCTGCCGTTTGAGTAAATACATTCTCCCCTACAACAGGCTTATTAGCTGGTATTCTGAAACCAGAAAACGTTTCGACTAACTTACTAACCGAGTATAATGATTTCTCCTCAACCGAAACCTCAACATCTTTTTGATAATCATTAATGACCGCAATGACACTGGCTAAAGGTGCATTCCCTGCTCTCTCTCCCATTCCATTCACTGTCAAATGCAGTCCATGAACACCATTTCTAACAGCTTCAAGTGCATTGGCCGTTCCTAAATCATAATCATTATGAGCATGAAAATCAAAATGAATATTGGGGTAACGGGACACTAATTCTGAGATAAATGCTGCCACTTCAGAAGGAATTAAAATACCTAAGGTATCTGGCAACAAAATACGGTCCACAGGTAAGGCACTTAAAAAATCCAAATAGGATAATACATACTCTTTGGAATTACGCATGCCATTGGACCAATCTTCCAAATAAACATTCACTTTTAATCCTTTGGAGATAGCTAGGCGAATGGTGGCTTCAACCTCACTAAAATGTTGCTCGGGTGTCTTTTTTAATTGAAATGTCAAATGGTTTAAAGAACCTTTGGTCAATAAATTCATGACTTTAGCCCCAGCATCCAACATCCAATTAACAGAAGTTCCTCCATCAACGAAAGTCAACACCTCTACCCTATCTAAAAGACCATTTTTATCCGCCCATTCGGTGATTTTTTTCACCGCTTGAAATTCACCTTCTGACACACGTGCGGAGGCAATCTCAATGCGATCAACTTTTAATTCAGTCAAAAGCAATTGAGCTATCGTTAATTTTTCACTGGCAGAAAAGGATACCCCGCTGGTTTGTTCACCATCACGAAGGGTGGTATCCATGATTTCAATATGACGTTTCAAGGAATTATCGATTGGAAGCAAAAGAAACGATTTCATCTTTCATAGCTTGTAAATAATCTATGTCGTCAAAACCATTCAATAAATTATGTTTTTTATAACCGTTGATATCAAAACTTTCAGAAGCTCCTGTGGAAACAATGCTAATACGCTGTTCTTCCAAATTCACTTCTAATTCAGCCTTGGGGTCTTTTTCAATGGCTTCGAAAATCTGATGTAAAAATTCGGGACTAACTTGTACAGGTAAGATACCTACGTTAATGGCGTTTCCACGGAAAATATCCGCGAAGAATGAAGAAACCACACATCTGAAACCATAATCATATATAGCCCAAGCTGCGTGTTCACGGCTACTACCTGATCCAAAATTTTTCCCTCCAACTAAAATTTTTCCTTGATAAGTAGGATTGTTCAATACGAAATCAGCCTTAGGTTGGTCATTTTTATCGTATCTCCAATCTCTAAATAAATTATCGCCAAATCCTTTCCGCTCGGTAGCTTTTAAGAAACGAGCTGGGATGATTTGATCTGTATCTACGTTCTCTATGGGTAATGGAACGGCAGAACTTTTTAATATACTAAAACTATCGTAAGCCATAATGGTCTAATTTTAACAACTTATAAAAACTCTCTAGGATCTGTAACTACACCGGTTACTGCAGCCGCAGCAGCGACTAAAGGACTAGCCAATAAGGTACGAGAACCTGGTCCTTGACGTCCTTCGAAATTACGATTGGAAGTACTCACTGCGTACTTTCCAGCAGGTATTTTGTCGTCATTCATAGCTAAACAAGCAGAACAACCCGGTTGACGTAATTCAAATCCTGCCTCAGTCAGAATATCAAAAATACCTTCATCCTTAATTTGCTTTTCTACAATATGTGATCCAGGAACAACCCATGCTGTAACATGATCTGCCTTCTTACGGCCTTTCACGATAGAAGCAAAAGCTCTAAAATCTTCGATACGGCCATTGGTACAAGAACCTATAAACACATAGTCTACCTTCTTACCAATCATGGCATCATCTTCTGCAAAACCCATGTAATCTAGGGATTTTTCATAGGTAGCAACTCCACCTTCAACATCCGTAGCTTTAGGAATATGTTTTGAAATACCCATTCCCATTCCAGGATTGGTACCATAGGTAATCATTGGCTCAATGTCTGATGCATTGAAATTAATCACTTGATCAAATGAAGCACCTTCATCCGTTTTCAATGTCTTCCAATAAGCTAATTGCTTATCCCAATCAGCTCCTTTAGGAGCTAATTCACGACCTTCGATATAATCAAAAGTTGTTTGATCCGGGGCAATCATACCACCACGTGCACCCATTTCTATCGATAGATTACAAACTGTCATTCTACCTTCCATGGACATATTTCTAAATACATCTCCTGCATATTCTACAAAATACCCAGTGGCACCAGAAGTAGTCAATTTAGATATAATGTATAAAGCTACGTCTTTGGGCGTCACTCCTTTACCTAATGTACCATTTACATTAATGATCATTTTCTTAGGCTTAGGCTGCATGATGCATTGAGAAGAAAGCACCATCTCAACCTCAGAAGTACCAATACCAAATGCAATAGCACCAAACGCTCCATGAGTAGAAGTATGAGAATCTCCACAAACAATAGTCATACCTGGCAAAGTAATACCATTTTCTGGTCCTACTACGTGAACAATACCATTCTTTGGATTTCCTAAACCCCAGTGAGAAATACCATATTTACTTGTATTTTTCTCTAACTGCAACAACTGATTAGCCGATAAAGGATCCTCTACAGGCAAATGCTGATTAATTGTTGGAGTGTTATGATCTGCCGTTGCAAAAGTTCTTTCAGGAAATAATACACCAATACCACGTGTCTCTAAACCTAAAAATGCCACAGGGCTAGTTACTTCGTGAATGAAGTGACGATCTATAAAAAATACGTCTGGACCATCTTCGATCTTACGAACGACATGAGAGTCCCAAACTTTATCAAAAAGGGTACTGGGAGAATTGCTCATTATAATAGAATTAAATAATTACCTAAATCAAGCTACAAAAATGCTACTTTTTTCAGGAAATTCAAAGGTTTAATTGCTCAAAAACAGAGTTTGGCCATATAATATTTGGCATATCAAGCCTTACAGGGAGGCTCGCGAAATCAGGCAGAAAGGATTTTCAATATGAACTTTAGAATTTGTTTTGATTAATTCTGCTGCTGTTCTGCCCAATTGAGCAAAATCCGTAGATATGGTACTAATACCTTTAAACAATAGCCTTTTCAAAGGAGTTTCATTGTAGGATATTAAACCAACATCCTCTCCCAAAACTAATTCTTTTTCTAAAATCTTCTCCAATAACATAATCAAGTCATCTTCCATGACATTGATATATGCCTCTCCAACAGCGGGAGTTATGGCATTAGCAGATGATACGATATCCATATCAAAGGCAAAATCTCGACAAAAATTAGTAAAACCTGTCACAATCTCCTGAGGATAATATGACGTATTCGGGAAAATCATTTTCAAAACATGGTACTTACTTAAATCGTCCTTGGCTTGAATTAATGCAGAATAGATATCTTTTTCAAAGTTTTCATATACTGCACCAAAGTTGCCTTGAATACCGGGTAATAATTTGTCCAATAAAATCAACTTCTCTTTAGGTAATTGATTAATCAATTCTCTGGCACTTTGCTCTCCTTCCATAAAATGAGGAATAATCACGATATGTGAATAATCTCGATCTCTGGATTGAATAATCTTCTTAAATAAGTTAAAGTCGTTGTTATAAATATAAAAGTCAATTGTCGCATTTTCCCCCATAGCTTCTACAAAGGAATCATATACTAATTTCTTGTGACCACTTAACTTATTGAATAACAAGAATATACGAAAATCAACTGGTAGCTTATCGATTTTAATGAAAAATCCTTTTCCTCGCACAGAGTCAATGACTCCTTTTGATTTCAAATAATTATATCCCTTCTCAACGGTGATTCTTGAAATATAATATTCAAAACTAACTTCATTAATGGAAGGCAAACTTTCTCCCTTTTTAATGCGCTTATTACGAATACCTTCAATGATGGAATTCGCCAACTGTTGGTATTTGGGTGTTGATGAAAACTCATCAATATGGATGACATCAAGAATGTTAGAATGACTCATTTATAAAGAATTACCTATACCTACAATGATAACGGACACCAAAATTACAACAATTCCTGCCATTACTGTCCTTAATGTTTGCTTAGAAACTCCTTTCCACTCCTTGAAATACAATCCCCAGAAATTAGAAGTTAAAATAATGGTAGCCATGTGTAAAATCCATGAGCTTGCCCCATTGCCTAATTTACTTTCTCCCATACCATAAAAGAAGAATTGAAGAAACCAGGTAGTTCCTGCCACGGCAGCAAAAGTATAGTTTCTACGTAAAGGAGATTCACTATTCAGGTAATCTCCAAAAGATTTATTGGTATAATTTAAATACATACACCAAATGAAATTGGTAGTAAATCCACCCCAAAGTACCACGATGAATATGACATTATTTTGAAATAATGGATCACAACCTTTAATAATGGCTTCATTCGCCATTAATTTACCTGCTTCAATTCCAAAATTGAAACAAGCACTTAATAAACCCGATATAGTGGCAACAATTAAACCCTTAACCAAATTAAACTCTTTGATACTTTCTTTTTTCTGCTCATCAGAAAGTTCATTCTCCTTCATCATTCCTGCTTTTCCACAGAGATATATACCGAAAATACACACCACAATTCCTAACAATACCAGTCTCCCTCCTGTGCTTCCTGCGATTTGAGAAAATGTAACACCTTCCATTCCAGAGAATTCACGGTAAATAGGAGGAACCAAAGCTCCAAAAATACTACATAAACTTAAGGCGATGGACATTCCCAATGACATACCTAAATAGCGCATAGCTAAACCAAAAGTCAATCCACCAATTCCCCACAAAACCCCAAAAGCATATGTCCAAAATAAAGTGCTCGAGTTAGCTTGTTGGATAATTTGCATGAAATCAGGAATAGTCAAGTAGGCTGCTACAAAGGGAACCAATATCCAAGAAAATACCCCTCCTACAATCCAGGCACTTTCCCATGACCAAACTTCAATCTTGCGATATGGAATATAAAAACTACCCGAAGCAAAGCCCCCTAAACTGTGAAACAACAAACCTAATAATGAACCCATTTGATCTATTTATTAATTATTTTGAAATATTCTTATGAAAGCACAAATAGGAGCATTTCTATCCTAAAAAAGAAATAGGCCTCTCCCATTTATCCATTTAATAAACCAAATTGAGGCTTTTGATTCAAAATTGGTTCGCTAATGTAACAGAAGAATTGATAAAAACAATTCAAGGCAGGCTAATGAAAGTGCTATTTATTATTAAATTAAGCCTATGAAAAATAAAACTGCTCCTCTTGCTGTCTTCTCAGTAGTCATGCTACTTATTGGCTCATCATTTTTCATTCCTCAGTCCAACGAAGACTGGCCATCCTATCTAGGCGGATCTGACAGAAATCATTATTCTAGATTGACCCAAATTAATTTGGACAATGTCAAGCAATTAAAAATGGCTTGGACCTATTCAAGTGGTGATTCAGGTCAAATTCAAGCAAATCCAATCATTGTTAAAGGTATATTATATAGTGTGAATGCTTCTGTTCAAGCTTTTGCATTAGATGCCGCCACAGGAAAAGAAATTTGGCGATTTGGAGATCCATTGAAAAATTGGGCAAGTACGAGTCGTGGAGTCAGTTATTGGTCAAATGGAGAAGAGTCACGAATCCTGTATACTGCTGGACCTAATTTATGGGCATTGAATGCTAAGACTGGAAAACCTATTCCTTCTTTTGGTCAAGAAGGTAAAATTGATTTACACACAGGTTTACCCGATATAGCTAAAGACAAATTTCTCGTATCTAATACCCCAGGTACCATTTATCAGGACTTGATTATTATGCCGCTCCGACTTTCTGAAGGAGAAGATGCTGCACCAGGTGATATTCGGGCATTTGATGTCAAAACAGGAAAACTTGTATGGACATTTCATACAATCCCTTACCCTGGAGAATATGGCTATACAACATTCCCTAAGGATGCTTATAAAAATACATACTTAGGTGCCGCCAATAATTGGGCAGGTATGGCTATCGATGAGCAAAAAGGAATCCTTTTTGTTCCAACGGGTTCCGCGGGATATGATTTCTGGGGTGGAAATAGACCTGGTACTAACCTATTTGCTAATTGTTTGATAGCCCTGGATGCTAAAACAGGAAAACGAATCTGGCATTTTCAAACTACTCACCATGATTTATGGGATCGGGATTTGCCTGCACCTCCCAATTTAATTCGAGTAAAGCATCAAGGGAAATACATCGATGCTGTAGCTCAAATCTCAAAACAAGGTTTTGTATTCTTATTCAATAGAAGTACGGGGAAACCTTTATTTCCTATCACAGAAAGGAAAGTTTCCACACATGGCCTGCCAGGAGAAAAGCCTTGGGGCACCCAACCCTTTCCCAGCAAACCAGCTCCATATGCTCGACAGTCATATGAAATTAGCCATCTTGATGTTAGTCCATACGCTGAAAACAAAGATGAATTAATTCAACAGCTTAAGAAATTCAAAAAAGACTTTTATGCCCCACCTAGTGAAGTCGGGACACTCATATTTCCTGGCTTTGATGGCGGTGGAGAATGGGGTGGAGCAGCGGCAGATCCAGAAAATGGGATAATATACATCAATAGTAATGAAATGGCTTGGGTTCAAAAAATGGAAAATCAAGCAGAAAAAGAAAAATTAAAAATAAGTAATGCCAAGAGGCTTTATCAAAATTATTGTCAAAGTTGTCATGGACCAGAATTGAAAGGAAATAGCCTAAGCGGTTATCCATCATTGATCAATATTTTTCAGCGGCGGGATAAAGCATTTGTCAAACAATTAATACAACAAGGCAAAGGCATGATGCCAGGATTTACTCAATTAAAAAATACAGAAATCGATGCCATTATTTCATTTTTGGGAAATGAAGATAAACAAGAAGTCCTAAGTCAAAATTCAGGTGCTAAAAGTAAAATCCCATACCGGATGGCTGGGTATAATAAATTTCTCGATTCAAAGGGAAAACCGGGTATTAGTCCTCCTTGGGGTACATTAAATGCCATTGATTTAAACACAGGTGAATACTTGTGGAAAATCCCTTTAGGAGAAGATATTGAATTAGCCAAACAGGGAATTAAAAATACAGGAATTGAAAACTATGGAGGGCCGTTGATAACTTCCAATGGTTTACTATTTATTGCAGCTACTAAAGATGGGAAATTCAGAGCTTTTGAATCAAAAACAGGTAAACTGGTTTGGGAAACCCTTTTACCTGCTGCAGGATTTGCTACACCTTCTACTTACATGGTTAATGGAAAACAATATATTGTGATTGCTTGTGGAGGCTCAAAATTGGGAACACCTAAAAACAATCAATATGTGGCTTTTGCTTTACCTTAAATTATAAATTTCGATTCAAAAACTCATTTCTCCAATGTCCTTGAGGATCTAAGCGTTTTGCTAAAGCCTGAAAATCCTTAAATTTTGGATAACGAGCATGTAGTTTCTGGGGACTCAAAGTAAATAATTTACCCCAATGTGGTTTTACTTCATACGGCTCTAAAGCTGCTTCAATTTTAGGTAATACTGCCATCACATTTTTGGTGTCAGGCTTCCATGTAAAATGTATAGCAATAGTATCTTGTTGATAAGCAGGACTTAACCAAAGTTCATCTGCAGCCATACTTCTAATTTCAGTCACAAATAAATAAGGCACAAAAATAGAATGTATAGCTTCTACGGCCATGATGGCTTGATAGGCATATTTTCTAGGAACAAAATATTCTGCCTGTAATTCAGCCCCATTACTAGGCGTAAATCCCATTTTAAAATGCGGAAGTCGCTCATACCAAGGACCCGAAATTCCCATTTGATCCGTGCAATTAATGGGAGAGTTAATTTTGATTGGGTGCAAATGAGTACTAGCTGCAGTGGCGCCAAAATACGTATTTACAGGGTGGATATTTTTCGCATCTGTACGTTTCTTGATCCACAATTGATTAATTAATTTTTTCTCCCAATGTGTAAACATGCTTACTGAATAACCTTCTTGATATATCTCATCAAAATGATCTTTCAATTGGTTCATCGATAAATTTTCAAAGACAAACTGACTAACTTCAAATTTCGGTTGAATTGCTAGAGCCATTTTGGTTACAATACCCAAAGCACCCAGATTCACAACGACACCATTAAAATCGGGATGACCTTGCTCCCATCTTTCCAAAGTTCCATCTGCCTTCATCATTTCAATGCCACGAACTGCCGAAGACAAATTACCATTTTTATCTCCTGAACCATGAGTAGCCGTAGCACATGCTCCTGCAACCGAAATATGTGGTAAGGAGGCTAAATTGTGTAGAGCAAAACCTTCTTTGTCTAATAATAAACCAAGCGTTCCATACTTGATTCCTGATTCAACCCAAACCCACATCTTTTGACGGTCAATGGATAGTAGTTTATCCAATTTTGAAGTAGAAATCAGTGTATCTGTTGAATTAGCAATGGTATTAAATGAATGTTTAGAGCCTAAAGCTTTAGGTTGTTTAGCGGCTAACACTTCTTTTCTTAATTCTTCAATGCTTATAGGGTATACTATCTTTTTTGCTGAATAAGTCAAATTTCCCGCCCAGTTAGTTTCTGAAGTAGCAGGAATATGAATTTGACTGGCCATAAAAAGAATGCTAGATTGTTTAATAAATTCTTGACGGTTCATGTTGCATTATTTTGTTTAATTATTTCTCAAAATATTGCAAAATTTTCAAAATACCATTAAATCAATGAATAAAAAAAGCAACACTCTATTTCAAGGTGTTGCTTTTTACATGGGGTGGACCAGCATGGGCTCGAACCATGGACCCCCTGATTATGAGTCAGATGCTCTAACCAACTGAGCTACAAGTCCGCATTGAATTGCTTCAACGAGCTGCAAAATTAAATAATCAAGAGCTTTTTAACTAATTTCCTTTATAAATTTATAATTTAAGGTTCAAACTAGCTTGGTCCCATCCATTTTCAACCATGAAAACAAAAACGTTCATCAGCGATCTATCCAAGAAAATTTACCCTATTTCAGAATTAGTTAATGGGACTAATATTCAAGAAGGGATTTTACAATTAATTCAAAGAGACTACCCCAAATTCAACTCAGAAAGCAATTTAGCTTTAAGCGAATTGAACATATTTCGGCAAATTTATTTATCAGATTTTCTTAAAAAGGAATCGGGTGATTTAACAGCTTTAGAACAAGTAGTCATCAAAAATGAAGCAGACCACCGTTTAATTACCCAAGCTGTGGACATGGAAGATTTTGGAGATTTAACCACTGGTCAAATAATAGCGGATAAAGTAGCCTCTTTTGGTGGTAGTTGGCGTTTTATCATTTCCTTCTTTGTATTTTTAGCCTTATGGATTTTAGTCAATGTCTATTTATTTATCAATAAAGGTTTTGACCCTTATCCTTTTATTCTATTAAATCTGATTTTATCCTGTATTGCTTCTTTGCAAGCACCTGTGATTATGATGAGCCAAAATAGACAAGAAGAAAGAGATCGAGAAAGGTCTAAAAAAGATTATTTAATCAATTTGAAATCAGAATTAGAAATACGCTTGCTAAATGAGAAAATAGATCATTTAATGATGCATCAGCAACAAGAATTGCTTGAAATACAAAACATCCAAGTTGAAATGTTAAATGAAATAACCAATTTGGTAAAAGATAAGAAAGTCCGCTAAACACTATGTACCCAACTAAAATTATCAATGACCCTATTTATGGCTTTATTAAAATCAATAACCCATTCATATTAAAACTCATTGATCACCCGTATTTTCAACGATTAAAGCGCATCAAACAATTGGGATTAGCCGAATTTGTTTATCCAGGTGCCCATCATACTCGATTTCATCATGCCTTAGGTGCCATGCATTTAATGGATCAAGCACTCAATAATTTACAAGCTAAAGGATACCCAATATCTGACGAGGAAAGAGAAGCCGCAGAAATCGCCATCCTCTTGCACGACATTGGCCATGGTCCATTTTCTCATGTATTGGAATATACCTTATTAGAAAATGTCCACCATGAGGCCATTTCACAAATACTGATGGCTACTTTAAATAAGCATTTTGAAGGAAGATTAGATTTAGCCATTCAAATGTTTTCAGATGAATACCACCGTCCATTTTTTCACCAATTAATTTCTAGTCAATTGGATGTCGATCGATTGGATTATTTAAGTCGAGATTCCTTTTACACAGGGGTTCGAGAAGGATTCATTGGTTCGGAAAGGCTCTTGTCTATGTTGGATTTAGTCAATGAAAAATTAGTTTTAGAAGAAAAAGGAATTTATTCCATCGAAAATTTCTTGATGGCTAGGAGGCTCATGTATTGGCAAGTCTATTTACATAAAACGGCCATTGCAGCAGAGAGCATGTTGATTCAAATATTACGCAGAGCTAAATATTTAATTAATTCTGGCGTACAATTAGAATGTTCTACCCCCCTATTTACATTTTTAAGCAAAGTGTACACTTGGGAAGAGTTTTCTAGTAGAGAATCTTTACTTATAGCCTTTACAGACTTAGATGATCACGATGTTTGGGCAGCCATAAAGAGTTGGAAATCAGCCGAAGATATCATCCTAAAAAATCTTTGTCAGCAATTTCTAACCCGAAAATTATTCACTTGCAAATTAGGAAGTCAACCTATTCCAAGAACTAAAAAACTGGAAATTGAGCAAATGATTCAAAAAAGTTTGGGTATAACTGCTGAGGAAGTGGGCTATTTTGTAGTGGATGGTTCTACAAGTAATGCTGCCTACATACAAGGAGACAATACCATCAAAATGGTCGATAAACAAGGGCAGGTCGTCGAGTTACTCGAAGCATCTGACTTACCGACAATCCAAGCATTAAGTAAGATTGTAAAAAAATACTATTTTTGTTGCCCAAAGAGCGTATATTTGCAAGGCGAATTACGATGATTGCGTACCTAATTCCATTATTACCTGAAAATCAATTCATCCCTGCATGAAATTTACTGTTGATCAAATTGCCGGACTAATTCAAGGAACAGTAGATGGGAATGGAGCTGATATTATTTCAGATTTCAGCAAAATAGAGGAAGGTAAATCAGGTTCAATTTCGTTTTTAGCTAATCCCAAGTACGAGGCTTTTTTATATGATTCGAAGGCGACTGCCATCATCATTTCACAGGACCAAACGTTAAAAAAGAAGCCATTAGCCACTTTAATACGTGTTGCTGACCCATATTTGTCATTCACTATTCTGTTACAAAAATACCAAGAGATGATGGCATCCAATGAAACAGGAATTCAACAACCCTCTTTCATTGACCCAAGCGCTATTTTAGGTGAAAACATCTACGTAGGAACGTTCACGAGCATTAATCGAAATGCTAAAATCGGTTCTGGTACTCGCATTATGAATAATGTTAGTATCGGTGTCAATGTGAAAATCGGAGAAAACTGCATGATCTATCCTGGAGTTATTTTATATCCAGACACGATCATAGGTAATCATTGTACTATACATGCCAATGCGGTCATTGGTTCTGATGGATTCGGTTTTGCACCTCAACCAGACGGTACATTTACAACCATTCCTCAGCTTGGTAATGTGATCATTGAAGACCATGTGAGTATCGGTGCTAATACCACCATAGATCGAGCAACCATGGGCTCAACCAAAATAGGTAAAGGCTCTAAAATAGATAATTTAGTACAAATTGCTCATAATGTGGAAGTTGGCCAAAATACAGCCATAGCTGCCCAAGTGGGTGTTTCAGGCTCTACAAAAATTGGAGATCATTGTTTAATTGGTGGTCAAGTAGGAGTTGCTGGACATATCAGCATTGCTCCCAATACCATTGTAACTGCGCAATCTGGAGTAACTAAAACTGTTAAAAATCCTGGACAAACACTTGGAGGTACACCAGCCTCCCCTAATGTAGATTATTTAAAAAGAAATGCACTTATTCGTCAATTACCTGACTTGTTTGAAAAAATCAATCAAACAATAAAAGTTGAGTAATTTGACATTAGATTCGTATGAACAATAAGCAACACACCATTAGTAAATCTGTCACTCTGAGCGGAGTGGGTCTTCATACTGGCGTTACAGCCACTATGACTTTTTTACCAGCACCAGCTAATCATGGTATCAAATTTCAACGTACCGATTTACCCGATCAACCGATTGCAGATGCTGATGTTGATTACGTAGTAGATACTTCTAGAGGTACCACCATCGAACATAACGGTGCGCGTATAAACACGGTAGAGCATGTTTTGGCTGCCATGGTGGGGATGGAAATTGACAATATTTTAATACAATTAGATGGCCCTGAACCTCCTATCATGGATGGAAGTTCCATCAAATTTGTAGAAGCATTAGAAGAAGCTATTCCCTTAGAACAAGAAGCTCATCGTAAATTCTTTGAATTACCTGAAGAAATCCGTTTTAAAGATTTAGATAAAGGCATTGAGTTAGCTGCTCTTCCTTTAAACGATTACCGGATTGCCGTAATGGTGGATTATAATTCTAAATTCTTATCCAGCCAGCATGCTAATTTAACGCACGTTTCTCAATTTAAAGAGCAATTTGCCATGTGCAGAACTTTCTGTTTTGTACATGAATTAGAAGTACTTTACAAAGCTGGCTTAATTCAAGGTGGAGATTTAAGTAATGCCATCGTGATTGCTGATCGTGATTATTCAGAAAAAGAGTTATCCCATTTATCTGAAGTTTTAGGAAAACCTAAAGTAAGTATTTCCAAAGAAGTGGGAATCTTAAATAATACCAACCTGCATTACAATAATGAAATGGCTCGCCATAAATTATTGGATGTAATGGGCGACTTAGCCTTAGTAGGGAGACCTATTAAAGCTCAAATTCTTGCTTCTAGACCTGGTCATGCGTCTAACGTAGAACTAGCTAAAAAGATCAAGAAATTAATGCTTGAAACGGAGAAAAACAAGGTTCCAGTTTACGATCCTAAACAACCTCCTATTTGTTCACACGAACGTATATATGAGTTATTGCCTCACCGTTATCCGTTCCAAATGATTGACAAAATCACTTATTTGGATGAAAATAGCGTGGTAGGAATTAAAAATGTCACCATGAATGAAAGCTATTTTATGGGCCATTTTCCCAATAACCCAGTTATGCCAGGTGTCATGCAAGTAGAAGCTATGGCTCAAACAGGTGGCATTTTAGTTCTTAGCTCCGTTCCTGATCCAGAAAACTATTGGCCATATTTAGTCGGTATTGAAAATTGTCGATTCAGAAAAAGCGTAATTCCTGGAGATACTGTTATCTTTCGTTGTGAATTAATTTCACCTATTAGAAGAGGAATTGCTAAAATGACAGGTAAGGCCTATGTAGCCGGACAAGTTGTTTGCGAAGCAGAAATGACCGCTAGTTTAGTTAGAAAATCATAATCTTACCCATGACATATCCGCTCACACATATAGATCCATCCGCAAAAATTGGCCAAAATGTGACAATTGATCCATTTACCATGATACACGGAGATGTTGAGATAGGTGATGGTACTTGGATTGGGTCAAATGTAACCATTTTCCCTGGTGCTCGAATTGGGAAAAATGTTCGTATTTTCCCTGGTGCAGTTATTTCTGCTATCCCCCAAGATTTAAAATTTGGTGGTGAAAAAACAACTGCAGAGATTGGCGACAATACTACCATTCGTGAATGTGTAACCATCAATCGAGGTACTGTTGATAAAGACCGTACCGTCGTGGGCAAAAATTGCTTAATCATGGCTTATGTTCATATTGCACATGATTGTCAAATTGCCGACAATTGTATTTTAGCCAATTCGGTTCAAATGGCTGGTCATGTTACCGTAGGAGAATTTGCCATCATTGGAGGCTCTACCGCAATACACCAATTTGCTAGTATTGGTAAACATGTCATGATCTCTGGTGGATCCCTTGTTCGTAAAGATGTTCCTCCCTACACCAAATCGGGAAGAGAACCTCTAACCTATGCAGGAATCAATTCCGTTGGTTTAAGAAGAAGGAATTTCTCCGATGAACAAATCGCTGATATTCAAGAAATATATCGATATATCTACCAGAAAGGATTGAATATCCAGACTGCCTTATCAGAAATTGAAGAACAGATTCGTCCATCTTTAGAAAGAGATGAAATACTTTCTTTTATTCGTAACTCCGAACGCGGAATCATGAAAGGATAAACCGTCAATTCATGAAAATTCTTGCCGAACATGTTGAAAAAAAATTCCGTCAAGAATGGGTTGTTCGCTCCTTTTCCTATTCCTTTGAATCTGGTCAATCATATGCATTAACTGGACCCAATGGTTCTGGAAAATCTACCCTATTACGCATATTAGCCCAATACTCATTACCTAGCAAAGGACAAGTATCATTCCTACATGATAATCAATCTAAAATAGAAGCAGATCAATGCCATGCTTTAGTTTCCTATGCAGCCCCATATGTAGAGCTAATTGAGGAATTTACCTTAACTGAACTATTGAATTTCCTCGTTCAATTGAAAGCTTTACCTAGTCAAATTTCATTGTCTCAATTTCAAGATTACATAGAATTACAGCCAGACAAATCTAAGTTCATAAAAAACTATTCTTCTGGGATGCGTCAAAAAATCAAATTGGGCTTGGCACTTTTGGGCGAAAGACCATTTCTATTTTTAGATGAACCTACCACCAATTTGGATGAAAAAGCAAAAAAATGGTTTTATCAAAAAATACAAGAGAATAGAGATCGATTGATCGTAATAGCATCCAACGAAGAAGCAGAAATTACTCTATGCGAACAAAGAATATCGATCTTAGACTTTAAATAAATTTCCGTTTCAATCGAAACAACAGTAGCCCGATGACTACTAAATTGAACCCCACAAAATAAGCCACATCAGCTAAGCCTAATACCCCCTTGGAGATATTCCGATAGTGGAAATTCAAACTATATAGATCAATATCGAAATTGGCAAATAAAGGAATTAAAGCCAGTTCTTGAGGACCTTGCCAACATATAAAGTTAAATGCTACACCAAGCACAAAGGCTAAGGCTTGTTTATTCGTTAAGGACGAAGCAAAAGCACTTAAACAAACAAAGGATAAACCTAATAAAATTAGGGAAATGTAGCCCCCTAGAATTAATGTTGAATCGTAATTATTTAGAGGACTTCCTAAACTTCCTAAAGAATACACAAAGAAGAGCGTAGGAATTAGTGATGTCAATACTACTGCAAATGTACCTATCACTTTCCCCAGCAGGATATCCCAATCTGAAACTGGCAGAGAACGAAGTAGATCAAAGGTTTTCAAAGCATATTCCTCAGAAAACAAGCGCATGCTTAATGCAGGAATAAAGAATAAGAAAAACCAAGGGGCTAATTCAAAAAAAACGCTTAACTCAGCAAATCCAAAATCCAAGACATTCCCTTCAAATACCCAAGTATAAAGGCCTGTAAGCAAATAGAATGCTAACATAAGCCCTAAACCAATAAATGAACTAAAAAATGATTGGTATTCCTTTTGAACAATAGCCCACATAGATTTATTCAAAAAATGGTTTCTCCTTCTTTAAAATGGCAGAAACAATTAATCCCAATAAAAAGATAAATAAAGTAGACATCAATACAATCAATACAAATTGAACTCCTGGGCCCATCATCATGGAAGAAACTTTCATTGCTTCTGTAATTTGACTTTCACTCAATCCTTGCTCTTCCATCTTCTCACGAGCTATATCCAATTGCTTTTGAAGTACAGTGGTATCGATGAAATTTAAATAAATGTAATTATACGCTCCCGAAGCTAATCCCCAAATTGCTCCTAGTAAGGTGGAAACTCCTAAACCCTGGCTATAACCTAAATATCCAGCATTTTGCTCTCTAAATTCTTTTAAAGTCAGGAATAAAATCGATGTATCAATTAATAAAGTAGCCAAAAAAGTAATCCAGCCAAGTGACTCTGAAAATTGATCTTCTAATCCTGTGTACTTGGTTAATAAGGTAAATAAAAAGCTTAATGTCCCCCCAATCAAACCCCATTTTAAGGCAATTAAGGATGATGAAGGTGTAGCATCGGATTGATTTTCCATAGTTTTAAGAACGTTTGTAGTATAATGATATAAGTAGATTGGGTAAAAAGGATAATGCTAACTTTTGAAAAAAATCATCTTTCGCAATGCTGAAGGCATTAATTTGAGATATGTTATTTTTCAATTCCAAAAAGTAGGATTGTCCTTCTTGCTGAACGATAACCTTTTGATATTGAGCCAATTCACTTAAGCTCAATCGAATATATTCATTTAAAATGTTTAAACCTTCACTTGATTGATAAAACCAATAAAAAAAACTATAAGTCAATATACTTACCAAAATGACAAAAACATATTGGTAAACAAATAAATGCAAAAAATGAACCGACTGTGTGTCGCGTCGTTTCATACCTCTTTGCACCAAAAACCACTGAAAAAACAAAACAATTACATAGCTTGGAGCCTTTTTCCCACCAATCGGAATAGTCCCATTTTGGTACAAAACATAGCAATAAACTAAAATTAACCCTAAAACCAATAAAGCTGCGATGACCAATTCTGGTATGCGTTTGAGGTTTAAAAACATATTAAAATGAGGTATAAATGGAACCGTTTACGACTCCTACAATCTGGTGATCAAAACGATGATTCAAAAATACTGAGTTCTTAGATTTGCTAAGCATCATGGATTCCTGAAACTCCATGGACTTATTTTCAACTAATACTCCTTTAGAAATATGTCCAAGCCCTAATTGGGAAGCTTCAATTCCTAATAATTTTGCAGGTCCGTGATGAATCCAAGAATCAATTGATGAAATATTTCTTTGTTTGGCAGCCTGCAAAAGTGCCAATAATAAAGTTTCTAACCCAACTACACCAAAGCTTGCTTGATCAAACTCAATCTCTTTTAATTCTATTTCCACAGGGTGATGATCTGATACAATGGCATCAATGGTACCATCTTTCAATCCATTCCAAAGTGCATCTTGATCTTCTTGTGTTCTAAATGGAGGATTAACCTTTTTATTGGTATCAAAATCAGCTAAATCTGATTCTGTAAATATCAATTGATGAATAGCTACATCCGAAGAAACAGATAATCCTTCTTGCTTCGCTTGTCTAATTAATGCCACAGATTCCTTACTAGACAAACAAGAAAAATGAAGTTTAAAACCCCCACTCCCATTTCCAAAACTATGACTTTGAACATAGCGTAACAAATCTAAATCGCGCTTTATGGAAAGAGTTTCCGTTAAAACAGGAATACCTTTTAAACCCATTAATGTACTTTGAAGTCCTTCATGAATTTGACCGTACATCGATAAACCCTCCGTGTCAGGTCTACTCACCATGGTAACCGGTAAAGTCTGAAGGTATTGCAAACATTTGACCATTAAATCAGTATTCTGTAAAGAACCTGAACCATGGCTAAACCACTGTGCTCCTGCCAGCTGTAAATCGTATAAGTCAGTGAAATTTTCTCCTTTATTATCGATAGTTAATGGAGCAATAGGATAATAATTTACTCCTTGAGATTGATTCCTGATGAACTTAATAGCTTCCGATTGCTGAGGTACAGGATTTCCTGTCGGTAAAAGAGCCAAATCTAATACACCTCCACGTAAAGCCGCTGCTTGTAAGGAATTCCAATCTTCCTTGAATTCACCTCCAGGTAATGTATGATGAACTCGTAAATCAACAACAGAAGGATACCAGCTTAGGTTTTCGCAATCAACAATCGTATCTGCAGAACTTGAAATGGAACTAGCAATTTCCTTCCAAATACCATTTTCAGCCAATAAGTCAACTTTTTGTTGAAAATACGACGAAGTACTATCTAAAATTAAAACGGATTTAAATAAAATGCGCATGGCTTTGGTATAAAAAAAAACCCTGAAAATCAGGGTTTTAAAATCAATGTGCTACAAAAGATTTATAGGTGGCCACATCCATTAATTCGGATAAATCACCTACATTACTTGGTTTTATTTTGACAATCCATCCTTCACCAAAAGGGTCAGAATTGATTAATTCCGGACTATTATTTAAGGCTGTATTAAATTCGATCACTTCACCCGCAACAGGTAAAAACAAATCTGATACCGTTTTAACAGCTTCCACCGTTCCAAAAACAGCATCTTTAGCAATACTCTTACCCACTGTTTCCACTTCAACAAAAACAATATCTCCCAATTCACTTTGCGCAAAATCTGTAATTCCTACTACTGCTACATCTCCTTCTAAACGAATCCACTCGTGTTCTTGGGTATATTTTAATTGTTCTGGAAAATTCATGTCTTTAGTTTAATTTGTTACGCAAAGGTCAATAAAGTTCTCATTTTTTGCAAATCGAATTTTCATCCATTTAGCTAATCCGATAAACTATATCGAATCTGGAATCCACCTGCCACAGTAGAACGATAGAATGAATTAGAAACCAATGGATTATTCATCATCTTATCAAAATAAGCCGTAACAGATAATTTATTATTAATCGAATAAGTAATCTGAGGTCTAAATTGGAAATTGATAAATCCCTGTGTTACGATGGTCTCAGCATCCAATTTTCTTTGCAATGTTCTCGTATCACGAATAGTTAAATTCATATTAAACCTCAAATCATTGGGCAATCGAACAAATGCTCCATTGATCTTAAATGGTATCAACATATTGGCACGAGTAAATCCTACAGACACCGTAAAGTCTTTATTTGACAGTTCTGCTACTTGTGAATTAGATAAATTCAATCCCACATTACGATCTTGATTATATTCTAAACGCAAGGATACACGACTTTTAGTAATGGCATTAAAACCAATCAATGGAGAAAATCTCTCAGAGAATGATATGGTACTCATCACATAAACAGGAATTAAAGTACCCGTTTTAGCATCAAAACGAGAAGATAATGGATACAATAAACTATTTAAAGTGAGGTTCAAATAATCATTCTCAAACTGACCATATTCTAAAGAAGAAATGAAATTACCTACATTATAGGTACTTGAATACATGTGAGTAATGGTAAATGAACTGAATTTCTTTTTCATCCAAGGCATTAAATTAATTCCATTATAATCCACTTTCCAGTTAGGTAGAGGAATATCATAAAATGGAGAATATTTAACGGTTTGAGCAGACACACCTGAATAAGCTGCAAAAAACGATGGAATTAATACATCTTGTGAATTGATATTATAACTCCCATCTGCTGCCTTAGCCCTATTCAATCGAGCTAATAACACATCTCGGTTAGATCTAAATTCATCAAAAACCAATTGAGGATCTTTAAAGGCTGTCAAAAAGGATAAGAAAGACATGGAATAATTTCCAGAACGCAAGGGATTCTGACTCACAAACTTCCCTCCTACGCTGGTTGGCCTAAAAAACTCTTGGTAATTATCTCCTCGATTGTAATTTCCTTCTAACTGAATTCGTAAATCTTTGTTAGGCTCCAATTGGGTGATATAACTGAATTTCGTATTCCTTAATTGAGTAAATGGTACATTTTGAACGGTACTCTTTGTCAACCAACCTTCCTGTGCCGCTTTAAATCGAATTCCATCATCTTGCCCACCAGTAACAAAATCTAGTCCTGGAGCAGAAGTATTACCATTCATACCTAATAAACCTGGCTGTTGTAAGAAACCTGGCAAGGTAGTTGATTCAATGACAGAATAATTAACTTGAATTCCTCGAAGTGTTAAAAACAATCGAGCAAACGTTTTTAACAATGATTTACTTGGAATAGCTATCTCCTCTTCATCACCAGGGTTTCTTGCTACATTTTTACCAATTGCCGCAGGAGTATTAGCCCATCTCAACGCTCTTATCCGATTATAAAGCGAGACAAAATCCACCTTTCCACTAATGGCTCTTTCTCTCGTATTTTTAATGATATTTCCAAAAGGCAAATCTAGAGAATCTCGTATATTAAATGAATTGGCATAATAATTATATCCTATTCGGTGGGTATAATCAGCATTCATCCAATCTGTTAATGGAAGTTTTTGTAATGGTAAACGCCAAACGATTCCTGCTTGCTGATCGAAGTTCTTAGCTCGTCCAAAAGATTTGATATTATTCATCACCGAATCTTTCTTGGCTTGTGTATCAATATCTCCAAAAGGCTCATCAATGATGGCATTCACCATCGTGTTATAATTGAAAATGACACTTTTTGTTAAATTCCAATTTAAGGCATACTGACGATTAAAGAACCAATACTTTTCAAATTGAGGTGCTACTCCAACAATATTTAAATCTTGATTTCTCAATTGAGTTTTAACGAAGCTACGATCCATCTCTGCTCTTACAGTAAAGGAGCTCGGTTTCCAATTGAAATTAAAATCTTTGATAATCTCCAACCAAGAAGAACTCGTATTCCATTTATTAAATGGTTCCCAAAAAGAACTATTGGTCGTAAATGAATACAATATACTTCCTCTTTGACTATACTGTTGATAAGCATGAATCATCGTGCTTGAGCGCAGCATTTCAGAATAAGCATAAGAGAATGTGAAATTTGAAAAATCCCACAAATAAGCTCGCTTAGACAAATTGCTCTTGACTTTACGTACATTGGTAAAGTTAAAACCTCTTCGTTCTGTATTATCTTCCACCAATTTTGCATAACCCGCTCCTTTAGTTTCTAAAGAATTAGACAAGAATATATCAGGATCTAATGGATCAAACTGTGGAGAAATATTTCGTATATCATAGGTGATAAAAAACGGAATACGGAATCCCCAACTTGCTGGCAAAAACTTCTCTAAATTTAAATTTGCCGTAATTCCATATTCTACATAATTTTCTCGAGAGCGATCGGAAATTTTGGATTGTACCCCTCCAAAACCATAATTCTTGAAACTACCATTCATCATGATTGTACCTAAATCCGCTAATTTCAAGCCCAATTTACCAACAGCAGCCTCTCCAGAAGTCTGATCAAAATCCGATGCGCGCAATTCATTCACCCAGATGCAAAAACTCTTTGGCCCATCTGTACTGATATTTCGCATACCAATTATCATGGTCATACTGGCACTTTGATCTGGACGCCCCATCACAGTCACTTTATATTGCTTACCAGATGAACTTGTCATCAAAATAGAAAAGCGTTCATTCAAGGATTTTCCTTGCTTATCGCGCTCCATTTTGGCTCGCTTAAGTAAGTCAAATTCAATATCAAACTCATTTTCCATCGGCCAAATTTCCAAATCCAAACTTTGTCCTTTTTGAGTTTGAGTTAAGCCCGTCGATTGAACTTCATAGTAGTTATCTGTCAAATCTGTACCGATTCGGATAAATGCAGCCACTTTTCCATTAATCTGATCTTGACTTTGCATGGAAACAAACATGCGAAGACGTTTGTAATTGATGAAATCAAAATTGGTATTTTTAAATACAGCACGGGCATCACCTGGACGTAGATTATCTACACATAAGCTCATAGATTGCTCATTTAATCGAGCATTATTGATGGTTGTAATGTCTTGATCTCGAACAAATCCTGGAGGAACTACATAAGGTATGGTATTCGTACCCTTGGAGGCTGGACCATTTTCTTCAATATTGACCGATGACACTTTGAATTTGGCATCATATGGCTCTGGAATATCCACTCCATTTTTCTTATCTAAATCACCCAAAAACTTACGATATGAATAACCCGACAATTGTAATTGAGCAAAACGTAATACTACAGGCTCTTGGAATTGAGTCAATAACATTCGGAAAAAGCGAATGGATTTAAAACTATTCATCCCTCCTACTGAGGTTGGCTTGTCCTTAATCGGTATCCTAAATAAATACCAATCTACCCCGTTTTCAGTAACCCGATCCACAATATATCCTTTACCTACTTCCAATTGACCAGGCTTCAAATCAATTTCATATTTGAAATAAGATTCTACTTCGTTGACAGTATTATCAGTATTTAAATCCTCCCGGTCAGGAACCATACTGTTAGCCTCCGTAAAATTGGTATTACTTGGGTTGGCAGTCGTAGGTGAATTATTCTCAAGACCCATAAAGTTCTTATATCGCTCAATCAAACTTTCAGTACCATTGAACTTTTCATTCAAATAATATTCAAAGTCGTCTCCAGCAGGGTCTTTTACTAATTTAGTGAGAGCTGTTTGATCGGTAACTTTCGTCCGTATTTGATTCAAATATTCTTTAAAATATGTTTCTTCCGAAACACTGGTACCTTCTGAAATTTGATTGGACAAGCCATCCAATCCAACATCTTGGGTCGACCTACCTGCTTGATTATCAAAGGCATTGATTACAAATTGTCTTTTCGGAGCTATTCCCCAAGGAGTAACCTCTACATTTTGAGATGGTCCCGAAGTTATTTTCTCTCCAGCTGGAATACCATTTTCAAAGTTGGAAAAACCATCAGGAATAAAGTCCTCTGAAATGTCCCCTAAGTGAAATACTAACTTACCTCCTGTTTCATTATTTTTATTCAAAATACCATCACGCACTTTTCCTTGCTCCCCTGCCACAAATGGATTCATTAACCAAAATTCAATTTGTTCAACATTCGCATTATCAAAATCCGTATCCGAATTAATAGCACGTGTGATGGCTCCAAAATTGTTTTTAGGATCACCTGCTAATAAACCTTTGTTAGTCAAATTCGTATTGAAATTATAAATACCTCTTTCTTGTGGAAAATAGGCAACGTCTAATACGCCTAATGGTAAATTGGTGATATTATTTGCAAAATCTTTATTGGGGAATAATCCCTTGGGAGTAACTACTCGCTCATAGGCATATGCATTCACCTTATTGGGATCAATACCTGGTATATCTAAGCCAAAACCTCCTTGTCCATAAATACTTGCATCAACGTTATAAGCAGAAATTTTAGCTCGTTTGAAATTAGAGCTTAAGTCTCTAGGATTGCCTAGGATAAATTCCTTTGGTGTTGAGGCTGGCTTCCAGAGGGTTGGTTGAGAAGAAAAATTATAAACTACCCGAGCCGCTTCAAAATCATCAATAAAAGCATTTCCTTGAACGCGATCATTCACATTGGGAATTAATTTGGCCACTTCTCCTTGAAAATCAATGACCGATGCTTCTTTAGTAGATACAATCGGTAAAGCATCTAAAGCACGGGTAAGGGCCATCGATTTACGAAATAAACTAGCATCAAAACCTATCAGGGTATTATTTACAGGTTCATTTCCGATGGCAACTCGACGAAAAAATGCAGGAGGGCTTTCACTCATATTTTGGAACGTAGCTCCCAAGTGAAAATCCGCACCTAAGTTATAATCCAAACGAGTTCCCAATAATGTTCGAACTTGATTGGAAAATAAATCAGGTTTCTCATAACAAATCTTTAATTCTCGTCCAGAAGAAAAAATACTCTCATTGATTATTTTAACCCTCCCAGACATTCCCTCCACAATAAAATCTGTACCAGAAGTCAACAATTGTCCACCTGCTGAAACAGTCACCGATTTAGCTTCCACACCAAAAGGCAACATGATATCACTGCCCATACCCGATTGGAAAGATCCTTTCAAGAAAAATTTATTTTTACCTGCTAACTGTAAAGCATCAGATTGCGTTTTACGGTATAATTCATCAAAGACATATTTATTAACCAAATTAGTCTCCGAAGGACCAAAATGAGATTTTAGATCTCTTCCAAAAGGCTCTAATACTGGGAAAATTATCCTTCCATTTTTTGCATCTATGGTCAAGTCTTCTACAAAGTCAAAGTTACCATCAGGTTGAGGGTCACCTGCAAAATTTAATTTATCCAAGCCCAATACCTTCACTAAAGGGATGTCTTTCAATTTCTCTCCTTCAATCAAATTGGAATTATCAATACCCGTCGCATCATCTTTATAAACAATCCGTAATTGGAAATTTTGCTTAGCTAAACCATTGGTATTCAATGAATAAATATTCTTCATCATTAAATCCCACATTGGATGGTACAAATTATTACGGATAGTAGAAGATTTAAGCATCTTTAATACCAATACTTCGTCATCTCTTCTTGCCTGATAATCTTCGGTTAACTCACCCACTTTATACTTTCTACCATTCAAGGTATACTCATAGGCAACTGCCAAAACTTCATCATTTCTCAAAGGAGAAACCAATGATAAATAACCTAAAGTAGGATGAAACTTAAATTCTCGTTCATTTAATCGCTTGGCGCCTTTTAACATATCAAAATCCGTACCTCTTTGTAAATTATAGGTAGATTCCAAACGGTAAGAAGCTTGATCTGATTTCCTTATTTCAGAATCATTCACCAATTTATCATAGAGCCCATTGTTTTTATTATCTACGGGTTGGTTGGGAATGATAGGGCTTAAGGTAGGGTTATTCGCACTATATGGAGCCGATTCCCCTAAATCTGAGAGAGAAATAAGGTTACGTAGTGTCTCTGTACTCTGCGTTCTATTGGTAACATACACTTCAACACGGGTAATGGTAATACCGGAGGAAAGCATGGGCACATTCTTCAATGCCTGTTCGTACTGATTTCTAAAATAGCTCGACAAGAAAAAATGTCGATTTTCGTCATATTGATCCGCTCGTATTTCAAATGATTTACCTTGTGCTCCACCTTTTAAGGTAATACAATCTTGTTTGGAACGTTGCTGGGCTGCAACAACTGTCACATCTAAATTTCCAAACCTCATTAAGGTCTTTAAACCAAATAAATTTTGGACACCAGGTATCAATTGCGAATTCAGTGTCCAAGAAGTATTTCCTAATTCAATATTTTGTAAAATATCTTCTTCCTGGGTTTTCCAGTTTAGTTTTAATTGGTTTTGAAAGTTGAAACTAGCTTTCGTATCAAAATTGGTATTCAAATTCAACTTCTCGCCAATCTTTCCTTGAAAGTTAATCTGAGCTTGCTCATTAAAAAACAAGTTTCCTACATACCGTAATTGAACTGGAATGGCTGGATTATCTACAAATTGGCCCATGTATCCAATGTCAAGCAACAAACTTCCATTGGGTTTAAAGTAAACTTCATTACCCCCAAAAATTCGGTCAATAGCAGGAGGTAATTCGATCTTGGGGAAAAGTCCACGAGATTGCAAAGAACTACTGCCATCTAAACTCTTAGAATAGGCATTCCAAAAACTTCGATTAACCTGTCGGTCTTGTTCTCGCGCATATTCTTGAAAAGAAAAAGGCCTAACAGGCTGAACTGCTATATTACCCAATTGCTGGGATTGAACTAATTGATTTTGGTCTTGAAATGATAAAGCACTTTTGGCACCTTTAATAGAATAGATGGAAAAAGGAGATTTCGGACTTTGTTGATATATACTAAATGGAGCAGGTGATTTGAGACTAAACCTTGGTCTTTTTCCACTTTTTTCTAGCGTAGAATCCTCCTCTAAAAACGTGTTCCTAAAAGCAGGAGTACCTTCTACTACTCCAATAAGTAGCAAAAATGCCATGCTTGTAATCAGAACACGAGATGCAAAATGTTTATGCACAATTATCTGGGAATCAATTTTAAACCAATTTAACGAAGAGCCAACTTAATTAATTGCTCAATAGAAGCATCTGGATTACTTTTTATTAAACTATCCAGACTTTTCTCAGCAACTCCTCTAGCAATTCCTAAGGTAACAAGTGCCGCTAAAGCCTCTTGTTTAACACCATATGATTGATCGTGAGAGGCTAAACCTGCCTCTACAAACATGGCATCCTTTTTACATTTGTCTTTCAACTCCAAAATGACACGTTGGGCTGTCTTAGAACCAATTCCTTTAATGGATTGAATCAAACCAATGTTTTCATTCATGATGGCAGCTCTAATTTCTCCAGAAGAAAAAGAAGATAACATCACTAAGGCTGTACTCAAGCCTATTCCAGAAACACTGATTAAATCTAAAAACAGGAATTTCTCATCCATACTATGGAAACCCACTAAAGTGTGTGAATCTTCCTTGATTTGAAGATGAGTGAAAAGCTTAATGGATTCAAGCCCATTTGCCAAACTATCATAAGTTTGTAACGAAATTTTGACCTCATAACCTACACCATTCACATCTATAATGACATGAGTCCGATCTTTATGAGCTAATTTACCTTGCAAATATGCAATCATCTTTAGGATATTCTTAGTCGCATTCCAGGTTTTAAGACCGCGGAACGCAAGCGATTTAATTTTTTAATTTTAGCCACTGTCAATCCATCATGCTTATCAGCGATATCAGACAAGGTATCACCTGAACGAACTAAATAATATTTTACTTTCTTCTTTTTAGAAACTAATTGTTTACTGGTCAATTTAACAACTGAAGTGTCAGCTACTTTAGCAATTGATTTAACGGGAAACCATTGCTTTTCCAAAACAAACAAATTTTGACCTTTTTTCAAGCGATTTCTTCTTAAACGGTTAATCCTTTTAAGTTCAAATACAGAAATCTCAAATTTTCGTGCTACTTCATAGATGGTCTCACCTTTTTTAACTTTATACCGAACTTTGACCATGCGCATTTGCATAGTAGCACTTGTATCAGTGGATAAAAGTGGTTGGATTGAAATAGCCGCCAATCCAGCAGAATCTAGTATCTGCTTTCTATTTAATTGAAAATATTCAGCTCTATTTTTAGGGATCTTTAAAACAAATGATTTAGAATCCTTAGGTAAATAATGAGTTAAAACATGCGGATTTAATTTTTTCAAGGTATCCATGGATATCTTGGCCAAAGAAGCAAAAACACTTAGGTTCAAATAACCATTGATTTGTAAGGTATCAGATGGTACATGGCTGGCCCAAGTTTCTGGATGAATAGCATGATCCCAATGATAATTCATCATGTAGGCCATAGCGATAAACTGAGGTACATAAGCTCGGGTTTGCTTGGGTAAACAAGGATAAATTCCCCAGAAATCATCCGACCCCTTACAGTTTCTAATCGCTCTTTTTACATTACCCGGGCCCGTATTATATGCTGCCAAAGCTAAGTGCCAATCCCCAAAAATGCGGTATAATTGCCTTAAATATTTGCTTGCCGCCTCTGTTGCTCTTTCTGGATCAAACCGTTCGTCAATATAAGAATCTACCCGAAGACCAAAATCTCCACGCGCCGTATAAGGCATAAATTGCCAAAGTCCGCCTGCGCCTTTATTAGATAATGCTTTGGGGTCAAGACCTGATTCTATCAAAGATAAATACTTCAATTCATCTGGAAGATTATATTGTTTTAAGTATTTCTCATAAATAGGAAAATACAAATCACGCTTTTCCAACATCCTTTGGGTAAAGTCCGACTTCCTAAAGGCAAAATATTCAACAAATTGATGTACGTAGAAATTATATGGTAAAGGAATTTGATTCCTCATTTGCTTCAAACGCCCTTCGATCAAAGCTGGATCAATCATCCAAGCTGTAGGAGAACCTTGCTCATATTGAGCCAAAGAATCAATTACTCGTTCATCTAAAATGGGCTTAAATGAATTCCATACCTGAGCTCTACTTATTGAATTAACAATAAGCAACAGGAACAATACACTATATAGGCTCTTCTTATTCAAGATATTAAACTAATTCTGTAGCTAAATTGAGTATGGCTTCTTCTTGAAAGACATCTGCCATAATTTGAAAACCCATAGGTAAAGATTGTGCATCTACTCCCATGGGAATAGAAATGGCTGGTAAACCCGCCACATTGGCCTGCACAGTAAATAAATCCCCTAAATACATCTGTAATGGATCTAAAGTCTTCTCTCCCAAACGGTAGGCTGTTGAAGATGTTGTCGGGGAAACTAAAAAATCATATTCCTGCAATAAGCTTTGGGTAAATTCTTTGATCAATCGACGTACTTTTTGTGCTTTTGTATAATATGCATCATAATAATCTGCACTTAAAACAAAGGTACCTAGCATAATTCTTCGCTTAACTTCCTCTCCAAATGCCTCATCTCGCGTTTTTTTATACATATCTAAAAGATCTTTGGTTGGAACTTCGGTTCTATGACCGAACTTAACCCCATCAAATCTTGATAAATTAGAACTCGCTTCTGCTGTTGTTAAAACATAGTATGTCGGCAATAATGCTTCCACATATGGAAAATCAACTCCTACCACCTCATATCCTTTCAACTTCAATTGTTCAAGTCGCTCAAAGAATGCCTTTTTTATATCCAATTGAAGACTTGGATGTTCAGCCATTTCTTTGATATATGCGATTCTTTTTCCGCTTGTAGGCTTCTTTTCCTTGAATTCATTTGGGGAAACCACGGTGCTATCTTGTCCATCAGCACCAGAAATATATTTCAATACTAAAGCTAAATCATCTACTTGAAGAGCCATGGGCCCAATGGTATCAAAAGAAGATGCATAAGCTATCAATCCCCATCTAGAAACACGACCATAAGTCGGTTTCAGGCCAGCTACACCACAAAAAGCGGCCGGCATACGTATTGAACCGCCTGTATCTGTTCCTAAGGAAATATGACACATATTGGCTTGAACAGCGACTGCTGACCCTCCTGAGCTTCCTCCAGCAACATGGGCCGTATTTTTAAAATTTAATACTGGGCCATAAGCTGAATTTTCGTTCGTGGATCCCATACCAAATTCATCACAATTTTGTCGTCCAATAACAATCGCATCTTGATCCAGCAATCTTTGTACGGCTGTTGCAGAAAAGGTAGATTTAAATGTGTCTAAGATTTTACTCCCTGCATAAGATCGATGATTCTCATAGCAAAGTAGGTCTTTAATCCCTATGACGAGTCCCGCTAATTCTCCAGCAGTACCTGATTGTAATTTCTGGTCTATAAGAGCAGCTTTCTCTAAAGCTTCTTCAGCATATACTTCCAAAAAAGCGTTCAACTTGGAATTATGTGCCTCAATTTGAGACAAATAATACGTTACTATGTCCACACAGGTCAACTGACCTTGGTCCAACAAATTTCTTAAATCACGGTATTTTAACTGGGATATATTCATCCAAATGGGGTATTCAATAAAACACAAAAGCATAGTTGGACAAGTCCAACTATGCAGATAAATAAGTCAAACAAAGAATTACTTCTTAGTCTCGTCTAGTTCTTTATTGATTTGATCTTTTACTTCATTTTTAGCATCCTGAAATTCACGGATACCTTTACCTAGTCCACGCATTAACTCAGGTAACTTCTTTCCACCAAAGAACAATAGTATGGCTAAACCTATTAATAAAAGCTCTCCACCACCTAAACCGTTCAAAAACAACAATATACTTGCTATGCTCATCATTTTCTGTATTTAAAAATTTTGTAAATATATTCAATACTAATTAAAAATCCTTCTTCTAAGGCCAAAGATTACATTTGTTTTTCAAATTCATCCAGTTCTTGTTTGATTGATTTACCTACCCATAAAACCAATGCCAAATCATCTGTAAAACCAATAATTGGCAATAAATCAGGTATGAAATCAAAAGGTGATATAAAGTAAATCAAAACGGCAGCAATTTTTGCCAGAGTTACCGCAGGTAGTTTACGGTAAGTTCCTTGAACATACGCCTTAATCAATTGACTAAACAATACAATGTAGTGATTTAACAAACGAACAACCGACAAATTACTTTGTGCAGCCGTTTCATTCACTTTTTGCAAAGCTCTTTTCACCAAATTTAACAAACCATATTTATTGTTAGCCATTAAGTCCTCCCCTTTATCCAAAGCTTCTTTGAAAAATTGGGAGCTCAAAATCCGATCAATAAAAGTGATTTTTCTAGTCATAAACATTGAATTATCCATAAATATACAAATTGGATACCAAAATCTAGCAGGTCTTATCCTTATTTATATAATCCTGATAGTTTTACAAATATTTAACTGTTTTGTCGTAATTTAGGGGAGTTTTTTGCTCATAAGAATCATTAAAATCACACAACAATGAAAATTACCGTAGTAGGAGCTGGTGCCGTAGGTGCTACATGTGCTGACAACATCGCTAGAAAAGAATTAGCCGATGAATTAGTTTTATTGGACATCAAAGAAGGTATTGCTGAAGGCAAAACTTTAGATATGTTCCAAACCGCCTCGCTTTTAGGTTTTGATACCAAATTAGTAGGTTCTACCAATGATTATTCAAAAACAGCTAATTCAGATGTAGTTGTCATTACTTCTGGTTTACCTAGAAAGCCAGGTATGACTCGTGAAGAATTAATCGGAGTTAATGCAGGTATCGTAAAGAGTGTTGTAGAAAATATTTTAAAATTCTCTAAAAACCCGATCATTGTGATCATTTCTAACCCTATGGATACTATGACTTATTTAGCTAAGTCGGTAGCAGGATTAGATAAGCACCGTATTATAGGTATGGGTGGAACTTTGGACTCAGCACGTTTTAAATGCTATTTAGCCAAAGCTATGGATGTGTCAATCAATGATATTCACGGAACTGTTATTGGTGGTCATGGAGATACAACCATGATTCCTTTGAAGCGTTTAGCTACGTACAACGGTGTTCCAGTTAGCCAATTCTTATCTGCAGAAACGCTAGATAAAGTAGCTGCTGATACCATGGTAGGTGGAGCTACGTTAACAGGTCTATTAGGTACATCAGCATGGTATGCTCCGGGTGCTGCAGGTGCTGCTTTAGTAGAAGCGATCGTACGTGACGAGAAAAAAATCATGGCATGTTGCGTTTCTCTTGATGGAGAATATGGACAGTCTGACATCTGCTTAGGTGTTCCAGTTGTTTTAGGTAAAAACGGTTGGGAGAAAATTGTTGACTATCAATTAACTGATGACGAGCAAGCTGCATTCAATAAATCAGCTGATGCCGTTCGTAATATGAATTCGGTATTAAGCACTTTGAGTTTATAATTCAAATTTGCCCCATACTAAAAAGGCCATCTTTCGATGGCCTTTTTCTATTTAGAGCGGATTGCAATAACTGGATCCATCTTGGCAGCGACCCAAGCTGGAATAATCCCTGATAATATTCCAATAAAACTAGATATCATTAAACCACTCATGATGTTTTTAAAACTAAGACTTAAAGGCAAAGCTTCTTGAGGTATAAGCGTAATCAAAACGACGAGGCCTATTCCAACTAAGCCTCCAATCAAACTTAAAAATACAGCTTCAAATAGAAACTGGAACATGATAAAATAATTCTTTGCTCCTAATGATTTTTGAATTCCAATAATATTAGTTCTCTCCTTTACTGAAACAAACATAATATTAGCGATACCAAACCCACCTACAAGTAAGGAGAAACCAGCAATCAAAGCTCCTGCTATATTAAGAACTGAAAATATCCCATCAAAAAACTGATTTAATCCATCCATTCGATTGATCGAAAATGAATCCTCTTGTTTAGGTTTAATAGAACGCAAACTACGCATCAAACCTGAAATATCTCCTTCTAAGTTTTGCTGGTTGACATCATCCTCAAATGCTTTAATGGAAATATCAGGCTGTGGTCTATCCTTTTGAAATATAGTAGCATAAGTGATATAAGGGATAATTACTTTCTCATCTGGTGTACCACCAAAACCCAACATATCATTTCCCTTCTTTTCAATTACCCCAATCACGGAAAACTTAATTCCATTCAATTTAATCACTTGACCAATCATAGATTCGCCATTAGATAGATTTTCTGCCACTTTAGAGCCAATTATGGCTACGTTTAAACCATTATCCGATTCAATAGGCAAGAAATACCTTCCTTCATTAATTGGACAACTCGTTACTTGATTATAATCATAACTTGCACCCGTAATATTGATATCCATACTACTACTTCCTCGATTAACAGAGGCAGTTCTACCTCCATCTATTATAGCAACAGCTTGTGCTGATGTTAGATTTTCTTTTAAATATTTAAACTCAGAATATTTCATCTCAGGACGGTTCAAATATTTCCACCAAGGGTAATTGTTTTGCATTAACCAAGGCCATTTTCCAACATATAAAACCCCTGATCCAGCAAAAGAATCGATCTCAGAACGAATCTTTCCATTCAATGAATCAACTGCCGTAAAAACCGCAACAATAGCAAAAATACCTACACTTACACCTAATAAGGATAAGGTGGTTCGCATGATGTTGGAACGAAGTGCTTGGTAGGCGAAAACTAAACTTTCAAATACTTGTCTTAGAAATTTCATAGCTATGAATTTGGGCAATAAGCTTAAAGTTACTAAGCTAATTCTATTTATATTCTTCTAATTATATGAATAGATGGTATAAACTTTGAATGGCAATATGTAGGTAAGACTGGATTTTTGTAATTTTATCATCTTAAATTAGACGCATGGCTTGGAGTCAACGAGAATATCACCTATTATCTGCTCATTTTGAGGGGAAATTATTTTTTGATGCATCTCAATCATCTCAAATAGCCAGAAAAATTTATGCAACTGATGCCTCAGTGTATCAAGTACAACCACAAGCTGTTGCAATTCCAGCTTCACAAAAAGACATCAAGCGTTTAATTCAATTTGCCAAAAACAACAAATTAGGCATTATACCCAGAGGAGCAGGAACATCATTAGCTGGCCAAGTTGTTGGTGATGGCATCGTGATGGAAGTATCTTCTGCCATGAGTAAAATCATTTCATTAAATAAGAAAGAAAAAACCGTTTGGGTAGAGCCAGGCATTGTGCGAGATGATTTAAACACATTCATCAAAAAAACCGAATTATTCTTTGGTCCTGAAACCTCAACCGCCAACAGAGCTCTATTGGGTGGAATGGTAGGAAATAATTCTTGTGGATTACATTCCATTGTTTGGGGTAACGTACGTGATCATTTAATTGAAACCAAGGCTATATTGGCTGATGGCACCGATATTTACACGCACCCCTTAAGCAATGAAGAATTTTACAAAAAAACGAGTCTTCAGAATTTAGAAGGTAAAATATACCGTGAATTACATCGCATTTTAAATAATCCTACCCTACAGGAATTAATCAGAAGCAAATTCCCTAAACCGAGTATAAAACGCAGAAATACTGGTTATGCCTTAGATGCCTTGGTGGAAATGCAGCCCTTTAATCCATTAGGTAAGCCATTTAATCTATCGGCACTCATCGCAGGATCAGAAGGTACATTGGCGGTAGTTCATTCACTTCGGTTGCAGTTGTTAGACATCCCCTCTCCCGACGTTTCTTTAGTTTGCGTCCATTGCCATTCCATTCAAGAATCGCTGCAAGCTAATTTAGTAGCTTTAGCTTGTCAGCCTACAGCGTCCGAATTAGTGGATGATTTTATCCTTTCATTTACGGAAGGTCATCCTCAATTCCAAAAAGACCGTGATTTTATTCAAGGTAAACCAGCTGCCATTCTAATGGTGGAGTTCCGAGGTGATGAAGCATCCAACAGTGAAAATAAAGCCAATCGATTTATCGAACAATTGAATGCTCAAAGTATTGGATATGCTTCACCTACATTGACTGGTGAAGAAATTTCCAAAGGTTGGGATATTCGTAAAGCAGGTTTAGGGTTAATTAGAAATATTATTGGTAAAAAACAGGCTGTAAATTTAATTGAAGATTGTGCTGTAGACCCCGAGGACTTACCTCATTACGTAGCTGATATACAAGAATTACTTCAAAAACATCAAGTACAAGCGGCTTTTTATGCTCATGCCGGAGCTGGGGAACTGCATATTGAACCATTCCTAGATTTAAAATCAGAAGATGGCAAAAAGCTTTTCCGTTTATTATTAGAAGAAACAGTCAAAATCCTTAAAAAATATCAAGGTTCTTTAAGTGGTGAACATGGAGATGGAAGACTTCGGGGGGAATTTATTCCTGAAATCATGGGAGCTGAAATTTATGATCTATTTCAAGAGATCAAGCATATCTTTGACCCAAACAAAACACTAAATCCTGGGAAAATAGTACATACGCCTCCCATGGATGAAGCATTCCGGATTCAAGATAAAAGCCCTCAAAAACAAAGCTATTTTTTCAATTATGGTGCATTAAACAATCCCCTTACCCTGGCTGAAAAATGCTCTGGTTCAGGAGATTGTAAAAAAACAGCTTTATCTGGGGGAACCATGTGCCCCAGTTATATGGCTACTCTCCAGGAAAAAGATAGCACTAGGGCAAGAGCCAACATGTTGCGGCAAATTCTAAGCTCTGATGTTGAAAAACCATTTTCTGAACCACAATTAAAGGAAATATTGGATTTATGTCTTTCATGCAAAGGTTGCCAAACCGAATGTCCTTCTGGAGTAGATATCAGTAAACTAAAAGCGGAAACACTTCAACAGAGTTATATTGATCATGGTACTCCTTGGAGAACCCAATTGATTGGCCATTTTCCTAGCATTCAAAATTGGGTAAGAAAAATATCCCCTCTCTACAATTTTGCCATCGAATTCCCACTTAGTAGTGTCATTATTAAAAGCTTTATGGGATTCTCATGGGAAAGAAGTCTACCTAGGGTTTCATTTACAAGCCTTGAAGAATGGTTTTCACAGTACAAAAAACGAATTAACCAAAGTGAGAAGCCTTTGGGCATGGTTTACTTTTTTGCTGATGAATTTACCAATTATAATGATGTAGCTATAGGCAAAAAAGCCATTGCTCTCTTAAATGAACTTGGGTATGGAGTAGAAATACCTAAAGGAATTATCAGTGGAAGAAGTTATTTATCAAAAGGAATGCTCATTGAGGCTAAGAAATTAGCCAATCATAATGTGCTTTCCTTAAAGAATATAATAAGTTCAGAAACACCATTTATCGGTTTAGAACCAAGTGCCATCCTTAGTTTCCGTGATGAAATTCCTGATTTAGTAGATCCTGAACTAAGAAATGATGCCCTCCAACTGAAAGATAACTGCTTACTAATCGATGAATTCTTAGCTAGAGAAATCAAATCCAAACGAATTCAAAAATCTTCCTTTGGAACAAAAACCAGAAAAATAATTTTACATGGTCATTGTCATCAAAAATCCATTGCAGGATTAAGTTCGACTCGACAAGTATTAGCATTTCCAGAAGGACATGAAGTAGAATTAATACCTTCAGGATGCTGTGGTATGGCTGGTTCTTTTGGCTATGAAAAGAAGCATTTCAAGATTTCTAAACAAATAGCCAACTTAGTATTATTCCCAACTATTTTATCCAAGCCAAGTTCAACCATTGTAGCAAGTAACGGTACCTCATGTAGGCATCAAATCAAAGATGGTATCGATAAAAATGCATACCATACTGTTGAAATTCTATATCAATCCTTAGCCAATCCTCAGATAAAAATATGATTCAATACAATTTATCGCTCTTTTTCGAAAATTCAGTAGAAGAAAAAGCTATTCTAGCCTTAAGAAAAATCATCGTCCCTGAAATAGAAAAGCAATCGTTTATCTCGCGCGTTTACTTGTTTGAAATCACCTCACACCAGGAACCTGATTCTAAAGGTTTTAGCTTACAATGTTGGATAGAACCTGAATTCGAAAAGCAATTGGAAATTATTGAAGCATTAGTTTCAGGCTTTCTGCTAGAAGAATTCCCCAATCAACATGTGTATTTTCCAAGTCAATTAAAGAAGCTATAGCCAGTTGATGGCCTTCATTTCATGGGCTACCAAGTATTCATTCGTTTTAGAAAATGGTCTATTACCAAACCACCCTCCCCTATTAGCTGACAATGGAGAAGGGTGAGAAGACTTGATCAGTAAATGCTTTTGTGGATCGACATGTTTAGCCAATTGTTGCGCGTAATTACCCCATATCAAAAATACGACATGTTCCTTTTCTTGACTGATTTTTTCAATGGCCATGGAAGTTAATTGCTGCCAACCCAAGTCAACATGTGAACCTGGTTTAGAATCAGAAACAGTCAAGATTGAATTCAACATTAAAACCCCTTGCTTTGCCCATTGACTTAAATCTCCATCTTGACTCTCCAAAAACACATCAAAATCCAGGTATAATTCTTTTTTAATATTTCTCAAAGAAGGAGGTAGTGGAATGCCAGGTGGAACGGAGAAACACAGACCATGTGCCTGCCCCTTGCCATGATACGGATCTTGACCAATGATAACTACTTTTGTGTCTGCAAAGGAGCATAGATTAAATGCATTGAAAATTGCATTGACTGGAGGGTATACTTCCTCCATGTGCATTTTTTCGGAAAGCTTGGATTGTAAAGAGTTAAAATACGATTCCCCTAATTCAGAAAGGAAAATATTTTTCCAATCATTCATTAGTAAATCAGGTAAATTTCGAACTATTTTACTTTCGAATTGATCCATAATTATGACAGAATCTATCACTAATGGTTTTTATATCGCGGTTGAGACACAGCACATGTCCGAATATGAAATACAAAAACCATACCAACATTTTTTCTCATACCAAATTACGATCAAAAACCTCAGCAAGCAACCTGCTCAATTAGTAAGCCGATTCTGGAAAATCCAAGATGGCTCTGGAAAAACAGAACATGTCAATGGCTTAGGTGTTGTGGGTCAACAACCCATCATTGAACCAAATCAATCGTTTACCTATACTTCTGGGTGCCCCATCATCGGAAATCTAGGAAAAATGAGTGGGCATTATACCTTCCTGAATTTAGAAAACCAATCCACTTTTTCTGTCAAGATTCCTCCTTTTGAATTAGCTCCAGCTTATATTTTAAATTAATGCGTTTATTTCAAAAATTCTTCTTTCGATTACAAGCTCAAACAAGTCATGGATTACATTCCCCATCTGTATTTAAATTATACACTGAGGTAATCAATCCGATTTTACAAAGGAAAATTTCAACGAAAATTAAAACGGATGAACTCATCCAAGGGATAAGCCAATTTTATGCTCAGGAAATAGATTTAGGCGAAGTATTTCCAATGGTTATATCCCATTTAAGTCCAGAGATTTATCAACAAATTGACCAAGATTTAATTCCCAAAGCCCAAGCTAATTCCATTATATTTATTTTGAATCCCTATGAATCTACCCTCAGCCAAGATATTTGGGATACTTTAGTGGATGACCCAAGAGTCATTCATAGCATAGATCTATTTGATATGGGTATCTTACGATTTAATCAGCTAGCTAGTAAGCAGCATTTTATGTTAAAAAAATCATAGGCATAAAAAAAGGCGACCACTGGTCGCCTTTTTCATCAATTCTCAAAGAATTATACGGGTTTAGCAATTTCAACTAAAACACGTTTTCCTTTAATTTGAGCTCCAGCCATTTTTTCTAAAACGACATTTGCATATTCTTTAGGCACATCTACATAGGTATGCTTATTTTCAATTTGAATTTGCCCTAGCACATTACCAGGAATTCCTGACTCTCCTGCAAAAGCACCTACAATGTTAGAAGGAGAAATTTTCTCATTGAAACCAATGTTAACAAACATACGAACCATGTTTTCATCGGAACGATAAGGTTTACCTTCTTTGTCATTTCTTGGTCCACGTGGCCCACGATCTCTGTCGCCACCGCGGTCATCACGTCCACCGTAACGAGAATCTCTCTCAAAGCGACCAGCGCCACGACGACCATCACGGTCACCGCCACGATCACCACGGTATCCACCGCGATCTCCGCGATCTCCTCCACGGTCATCACGACCGTATTTACGAGATTGACGTTCAAATTCTCCTTCAAGGTTTTCATCACCAAACTCATTCTTTTGAACACCCATGCTAATTTTCACTAAAGCAGCAACGATTTGCTCTGTAGTAAATCCAGCATGATGAAGATTCGTCAATGCATCATTGAATACATCTAAATCACCTTCTTGAATAGTAGCAGCTACACGTTCAATGAACATGCCTTTCTTAACACCTACTACATCTGTAAAGGTTGGTATAACTCCTTTTTCAATCTTTACCTTCGTGTAATTCATGATTTCGCGCAAACGATTTCTTTCTGAACCTACGACTAAAGTGAAAGCTTTACCAAATTTTCCAGCTCTACCAGTACGACCGATACGGTGTACATAATATTCTTCATCCAATGGGATATCATAATTGATAACTGCATCTACATTTTCTACGTCCAAACCACGTGCAGCCACGTCAGTTGCAACCAAGAAACCTACATTTCCATTACGGAAACGATTCATTACTTGCGTACGTTGAGATTGACGTAAATCACCGTGTAAACCTTCAGCAGCGTATCCACGCATAACCAATTCCTCGACTACCTCATCAACTCTTTTCTTCTGATTACAGAAAATCAACACCAACTTAAGGTTATAAAAATCGATTAAACGAGTTGTTACCTCCATTTTCGCACGTCCTTTGACATCAAAGTACAATTGCTCAATATTGACATTGGTAATTTCATTTTTAACCACCTTAACTAATTTAGGGTTGGTTAAATAACGGTTTGTTAAAGCCATGATAGGCTTAGACATAGTAGCAGAAAATAATACCACTTGACGTTCTTCTGGTATTTCTTGTAAGATACTTTCAATATCTTCTCTAAAACCCATATCTAACATTTCATCAGCCTCATCCAATACAATCATGGATGCCTGACCTAATTTCAATGCACGACGTTCAATTAAGTCAATCACACGGCCAGGAGTACCAACTACGATGTTAGCACCAGCCTTTAAGGACTTGATTTGACGCTCAATGGAGTCTCCACCATAAACAGTTGTTACCCAAACACCTTTAGTGAATTTGGATAATTTCTTTAATTCTTCAGTTACTTGAAGAGCTAATTCACGAGTAGGACATAACACGATGGCCTGAACATATTTTTCGAATGGAGCGACATGCTCAATCATTGGAATACCAAACGCGGCAGTTTTACCTGTACCCGTTTGTGCTTGGCCGATTACGTCACGACCTTCTAAAATAAATGGAATAGCTTCTGATTGAATGGGAGAAGCGAATTCAAAGCCCATTTCATTAACAGCAGCTAGGATTCCTTCCGAAAACGGAAGCGAATCAAAGCGAATTTGATTACTCATTTGTTGTTTTTTAATTACGTTGCCCGAACACATCCGTAATTAACTCTTGCCGATAGCCCTTTACCAGGGAAAAGAATTTTACAATAAATGTAAAAAAAGAGTTGTGAGGATGTATTTGTATTTCTAAAGCACAAAAGTACTTTAATAAAAAATGAGAAGCAAATAAATTGTATTATTTTAATACAGACTTCTTAGATAGAACTAAAAGGATCTGAGAGTTAATGGGTACAGAAGCCTCTGGATTCACATTGCTACTCGTGGCTTTTACCTCAATCCGTGTGGGAGAAATCCCTTCTCCAACTAATCGATTTTTGACAACAAATCCACGTTTCAGGCCTAATTTAGAATCATTTTCAGCAAAAGCGTAAATGCGAATATGCACATCTTTGTACTTATTTAAGCCTTCGACCATCTTCTTAAAAAAGGCATCATATGGTGAAACTAATTGATTGGTTTCAGCGTCAAAAGAAATTTCACTTACTCGCAGTTCACTAGATTCTGTATTCGTAGTATCTGTTAAATACTCAAACATAGGCACTAAAGCAGAAGTCTTAGGTACATCAAATGCCTTTCCATCTGGCCAACTTAAATGCGTCAATGAATCAGACGCAATTCTTGCGGAATCCGCGCTTAGTTTGGTCAAACTATCTCTAAGCTTAGCTAGACTATCAATTGGAATAATTTCTTCCGTATCTGCACTTACTACTTCTTCTTCCTTAGTCATCTTGTTATACACGACCCAAGCAATAACCGAAGCTACCAAAATTGATCCCAAGATAAGTCCAATTACTTTCCAATTAGTAGAAGAACCACCCTCATCATCCGGTTTCAAATCGATTTCATCCACATTACTTTGAAATGAACTTGATTCGTTCTTAAAAACATCTGATAAAAGTAAAATCTCAGATATAGGTACTTGTAATTTCTGTGGGCACAAAGCTGTAAAGTCATGCCTTTGTGCAAAAAAATGTTCTCCAAAGGAATTCCAATCCTTCATGTAAGCAAAATCAACCACTTTCAGTCGATTGCCGTATAATGCAAAACAAATGCCTAATCCCTTAACAACTAAAGAACTTTTACATCTCAATTCTCGAGAAACTAATAAGGCTATGGCACTTTTTTTATCAGGCATTAATATGCCAAATAAGCCCTCTCCATAAGATGAAATCTTGTCCCAATTAACACTAGCTGTTGAACCAGAAAAAATGACATCAATCTCCTTACTGGGAACAGCCTTATGATGTATGAAATTATATAAAGCATTGAAACGAATCTGATTTCGAATCAACTTTAAGGATGACCCTAAAATAATGGATTCCCAAACAGGTAATAATTCCTGTATTTTATCGACACTCTCGTTGGTTAATTGTGCTACACGTTGAATAAAAATCTCTCTCTCGCCAGCTTCCAAAATTGTAAACATCTGCCTCTTTGGGTATAATTATCCTCTAAATTACATTAGTATCATCACTTTTAGCACATATTGATTCGTATTTTTTTCATATTTCTTACTTCCATGAAAATGTATCATTAACTTTGTTGAATGAAGAAAGTATTATTCATTGACCGTGATGGGACCATTATCATTGAACCCATCAATGACCAGCAAGTGGATAGTTATGAAAAACTAGCCTTTTTGCCACAAGTCATTTCCAATTTGAAGAAAATTACGGAAATCACCGATTATGAATTAGTGATGGTGACTAATCAAGATGGCTTAGGTACCTCCTCATTCCCTGAAGAGACTTTTTGGCCAGCTCAAAATAAAATGTTGGAAATTCTTGCCTCAGAGGGAATTCATTTTGCTCAAATTCATATCGACAAAAGTTTTCCTCAAGACAATTTAAATACTAGAAAACCAGGTATTGGACTCTTAGGGGAATACTTCTCACCTGAATACGATTTAGCCAATTCCTATGTTATCGGAGATCGTCTGACAGATATTCAATTAGCTCAAAATTTAGGCTGTCAAGGTATTTTAATTGGATCACTGGAAGTACCTGCAGCCTTAGAAGCTTCTTTGGCTCTACAATGTGAGGATTGGAATCAAATATTTCAGTTTTTCCAATTGCCTGCTAGAAAAGTTTCTCACGATAGAAATACACATGAAACGAAAATCCATATAGAATTAAATTTGGATGGCAGTGGTAAGGCTAATAACCAAACGGGTCTTGGTTTTTTTGATCATATGTTAGATCAAATTGCTAAACATGCCAATATGGACCTTTCAGTCAGTGTACAAGGTGATTTACACATTGATGAGCACCATACCATTGAAGATACAGGCATTGCTTTAGGAGAAGCTTTTGCTTTAGCTTTAGGAAATAAGCGTGGCATTAATCGATATGGCTTTTTATTGCCCATGGATGATTGCTTAGCTCAGGTAGCTATTGACTTCTCGGGTCGGAATTGGTTGGTTTGGGAAGCTAATTTCAAGCGTGAAAAAATTGGAGAAATGCCCACTGAAATGTTCTCTCATTTCTTCAAATCATTTTCTGATGCCTCCAAATCCAATCTAAACATTAAGGCAGAAGGGGAAAATGAACACCATAAAATAGAAGCCATTTTTAAAGCTTTTGCTAAGTCGATTCGACTAGCTGTCCAAAGAGACGTAAATAATTTAAATTCTTTACCAAGTACTAAAGGCCTGCTTTAATTTTTTTAGTATTTTTGCACATCATTAAATATACAACTATGGGTTATTCAGGAGCAGCATTTTTTATTATTTTGTTCGCAATTTCAATTGTTATTGGTTCAAAACTTCAAAAAATTTATAAAGAAAGAGGTAAATAATCCTCTTTCTTTATAAACAGCCTTCATCGGCAAAACTGAAATACCCTTGAGCAGTTATTATTAAATGGTCCAAAATCTGGATATCCAACATTTTTCCTGCCTCTACAATTCGTTGCGTTAATTCACGATCTGCTTTACTTGGCTTTAATTGCCCAGAAGGATGATTATGAGCGATAATCAATGAGCTAGATATGGTATCTAAAGCTGATTTAAATAAAAGTTTTAAATCAACAGATGTACCTGCCACCCCTCCCATACTTAATCGTTGCATCTTTAATAAACTAGATGCTCGATTTAAATGCATCACCCAAAACTCTTCATGGTTTAAATCAAATAGATGAGGATGAAATAAGCGGTAAGCGTCTTTAGAACTTTGAATCACTTGAACAGCTTGGGATGCCTCATAAGACATCCTCCTACGCCCTAATTCCATAGCTGCTACCAACATAGTCGCCTTAGCCTTACCCATCCCCTTAAATTTCATAAAATCATGTAATGAAAAACGGCCTAAGGTACTTAAATTCCCACCAATCGAATTTAATAATTCATTAGCCATCTGTAAAGCTGATTTATTGGGAATTCCTGAATGGATCAAAATGGCAAGCAACTCATCCACCCCAAGTAGATCCTTTCCCACCAAATTCAACTTCTCTCTGGGTCTATCTTCAACTTTTAGTTCTTTGATAGTAAAGCTAGGGCCTTCGTACTTCATTGACTTTTTTTAAGCGAATGTAAGTACCTGAAACGAAAAAACCCCGCCATAGGCAGGGTTTATCAAGTATATGATAATCGTGCTATTAAGCAGCGACTTTGTTAACCAACTTAGCTAATTTAGACTTCTGGTTGGCAGCTTTATTCTTGTGGATGATGTTCTTCTTCGCCAATTTATCCAAAGCTGAAGAAACTTGTTTGAACAAATCTACCACTACAGATGAGTCCGTAGTCAATCTCAATTTCTTGATCAATGTACGAGTAGATTTATGCTGATAACGATTGCGCAAACGCTTTGCTTCATTTGCCCGAATACGCTTTAGTGCTGATTTATGATTTGCCATTTTTAACTAAAAAATTTCTATTCTTTTGAAAATTGAAATGCAAAGGTAAACAATATGATTTATACTCACAAGGTTTTGCTCAAAAAAAGCCAGATAATTTACTTGATTTCTAGCCTATTTTTATTCTTCAGCCCCAATATATCCGCAAATCCTTGGGGATTTTACGCTCATAAAAAAATCAACAAGCTGGCAATCTTCACCTTACCTCCAAATTTAAGTAAATTTTACAAAAGACATCTCATCAAAATAGAAGAATGGGCCGTACTTCCCGATCAAAGAAGGTATATTTTAGATGTTGAAGCAGCTCGTCATTATATTGACCTAGATCAACACACTTCTGCCATACAATACGCATCATGGGAACAAGCGATGAAAAGATTACCTGAGGATAGCCTTCAGAAACATGGAATCGTTGTATGGCAAATTCCAAAAACACATCAACGACTGATTCAAGCTTTTAAAAATAACGACACAGTTCAAATCATCAAATTATCAGCAGAATTAGGTCATTATGTCGCTGATGCCCATGTTCCTTTACACACTACTTCCAATTATGATGGACAAAAAACAGGACAACAGGGCTTACATAGTTTTTGGGAATCTAGAATACCTGAATTAATTGGAGATGCGCTAGAAGATTGGATAGGACCAGCGAAATATGTAGATAATACGCAGCAAGCTGCTTGGGATTGGGTTGTTCAGGCGCACCAATTAATTCCAACTTTATTAAAAAAAGAACGAGAACTAAATCAAATAACTCCAAACAATAAAAAATACAGTTTTGAAAAAAAAGGAAATTCCTTGGTTAAAACTTATAGTAAGACCTATAGCCTAGCCTACCATCATTCCTTAAATCAACAAATTGAGAATCAATTTAAATCAGCCATTCAACACCTTGGAGATTTACTATTTACTGCTTGGATATTAGGTGGACAAAGTGATTTTAAATAAAAATGTGCAATTTTGCACCATGATAACAGAGCATAGTGTACATTTAAAACGAGGTAAAGATGCCCCGGTAAGAAGATTTCACCCTTGGATATTTTCAGGAGCTATTTACCAACAAAGCCCAAATTTACAAGATGGTGATTGGGTCAATGTATTAAGTGACAAAGATGAATTTCTAGGACTTGGTCATTACCATGCAGGAAGTATTGCGGTGAAAATCGTTTCATTTACACCTGTAACAGATCTACAAGATTTATGGGTTCATAAAATTGCCAGAGCTTGGGAGCTCAGACAACAATTAAATTTTACAGATACCAATGCTTTTCGCTTAATTCATGGAGAAGGTGATGGTTGTCCTGGATTGATCATTGATGTTTACCAAGATGTAATTGTTTTCCAAGCGCATACCATTGGCATGTATCGCAATAGAGAAGCTATCGTAAACGCCCTTAAAATTGTTTTCTGGGACTTATTGAAAGCGGTTTATGATAAGAGCAAAGAAACATTACCTCCTAACTTTGCAGCAAATTGTCAGAATGATTATCTGTTTGGAACAGCCACTGTTCCCCATGAAATTCAAGAAAATGGAGTCCATTTTTCAGTCAATTGGGTTACAGGTCAAAAAACAGGCTTCTTCTTAGATCAACGGGATAATCGTGCATTATTGGCTCATTATGCCAAGGATAAGCACATATTAAACACTTTTTGTTATTCTGGAGGATTTTCTCTTTATGCCTTAAAAGCAGGTGCTGCATCAGTAATTTCACTCGATGCTTCTGCCAAAGCTATTGACTTAGTCAATGCAAATATTAGCTTGAATAAGTTTGGGAAAAAGAAACATGAGGCCATTGTAGGAGAAACACTCCCCTATCTTAAAAATAATCAAGATGAATTTGATATCATCATTTTGGACCCACCTGCTTTTGCCAAGTCCATTAGTACGAAACATAAAGCACTTCAAGGATATCAAAAGATTAACCAATTGGCGATTCAACAAATCAAGAAAAATGGTCTAATATTCACCTATTCTTGTTCCCAAGTCATTACAAGAGATTTGTTTTTAAATATGCTCGTTGCGGCTGGAATTGCAGCAGGCAGAGAAATTCAAGTAATACATCAAATGACCCAGGCTCCAGATCATCCAATTAACTTGTTTCATCCCGAAAGTAATTACCTAAAGGGATTTGTATTACGAGTAATATAAAAAAAAGGCCATCTTAGAATATATCTGAGATGGCCTTTTTGATTTAGATGCAAAGATTAGTCCACAAATCTAAATATTCTATTCCAACGAATTTTACCCGAGAAAAGTCCTTTGCTAGGATCTAATGACATCCAAACAAAAACCGCCTTGCCCACAATGTGATCTGAAGGAACAAATCCCCAGAAACGAGAATCAGCCGAGTTATGACGATTATCTCCCATCATGAAGTAATAATCCTGCTGAAAAGTATATGAAGTCAATGCCTTCCCTTCTTTCATTAATTTGCCCCCTTCTAAGGTAATATCTTTGTTCCCTTCATAGCTTCTAATAGCTTCCTGATACAACGGTATTGTTTTAGCATCTAACTGAACTGTCCAACCTTTCTTAGGAACTTGTAAAGGACCAAAAAAATCTCTATTCCACTTAAACTGGGTAGTATCATGAGGAAATATATCTAAATAAGTCACTCCTTTAGGATCTTTAAATGAACTATAATCGATCTCCTTTTTAAAAGGTAATTTCATGATTTCATCTAAATGTTTCTTACTGGTATTCAGCTTATACCCTACTAGTTGATTGGTGGAATCTGCCAATGGCAACCAATCAGAAGATTCAAAGCTTGCATCAGCTGAATTTCTAATTCCGTATTGATCAAAAAATGTTTCATCTAAATCTTCTTTCGTCTTTAAGAAAACAGGGTGCTGCATTCTTTCAGGATTTTCTAAAGCCTTACCATTGATAAAAACTTGTTGATCCCTTACCTCTAACACATCTCCTGGAGTAGCTACACAACGCTTTACATAAAACGTACGTAGATCTAGTGGCGCATCCCCGTCTTCTTCCCAATTTGGCGCATTAAATACAACAGCATCGCCTTTCTTGACTTCAGTGAATCCAGGAAGTCTAAATACGGGTAAATCTAACCAACGCAAATAGGATGGTAAATTAGTAAACCAAATTTTTTGGTGTGTCAATGGCAGCTGTAAAGGCGTTTTAGGAGTTCTAACTCCATAATGCATTTTACTTACAAAAAGAAAATCACCCACCATTAAGGAACTTTCCATCGATGGAGTTGGAATGGTGTATGCTTCAAATAAAAAGAACCTGATTAATGTAGCTGCTACGACAGCAAAAGCTACAGAATCCAACCATTCTCTAAAAGCCGACTTTTGTTTAGGATGTTTATTTTCCTCTTGTTTCATTTTATTTCTTTTTCAAAAATTTATCAATCAACTCTTGAGATGGTTTGTGTATATAGGGATGTGGAAACCCTCTCTCAATGAAGTCTGGATCAAGCATGTTCGTATAACGAAAATGGCATGACCATCGTATTTCATTATTGGTAATTACTCCTGACTCATGTACTAACAAAGTAGAAAATACCGCTATATCTCCTGCTTTCAATTCAGGTTGTAGCCTTGGGTAGGAATTTCGATCAAATGGGACTTCTGCAAAACCATTGTCTATTTTGTCTGTCAAAGGTCCTAATTTATGTGAACCTGGATAAAAAACAACAGGTCCATGTTCCACTTGCACGTCCATCAAAGGAATCCAAACTACCACAGAATCAGAAGAAGATAGCATAGAAACCCAATCCTGATGTAATGGTGTTTTATAAAAGTGCTCAGATTTAGCCAGTGAAGGATGATTAAAAAACAAAACTGGACGAGTACACATATTGGGCACTTTCATACCGATATCGTGCATCAATTGTATCAAATCAGGATGAACAGCAATTTGATATAATTCAACTAAACCTGTTTGAATTAATTTACCACAATTGATAAACTCATCAATATGATTTTCAAACAATTGAACCATTTGGCTCAAATAATCCCCTTGAATACCAAAGTGATCAAACTGTATTTGAAAAATTTGCTTAGCAGCGGCCTGTAATTTTTGTATTAAAGCAGGGTCAAAAAAACTAGGAATAACTACAACTCCTTGTTCATCCAGCTCCTTTTTTATGAATTCAATATCGTGCATATTAATCCAATTTTAACATATCGTCCATACCTAAAACACCTTTCTTATCCTTCACCCATTCCGCAGCAATTACGGCACCTAAAGCAAATCCCTCTCTACTAAATGCTTCATGAGTCATTTCAATTTGATCTACTTTAGAAATATATTTTACCGTGTGAGTACCTGGTTTAGTAGATTCTCTTTGTGACCAAATAGCTACTTGATTACTTTGAGGTATTTCATTATTAACCCATGAATCTTTGGCTGGTAAAGCCTCAATAATACCTTCAGCAATGGTTATTGCTGTCCCGCTAGGAGAATCTTTTTTCTCCGTATGATGAATTTCATTGGTATAAATTTCATACTGTGCATGCGGAGCCATAAGCTTCGCTAAATGCTTATTTAAGGCAAAAAACAAATTTACACCAATGGAATAATTGGAAGCATAAAAGAATGTGGAATCGTATTTTTTTGTTAGAGCTTCTACTTCAGATTTCTTTTCTAACCAGCCTGTCGTACCACAAACCACAGGAATTTGTTTTTCTAAACAGATCAAAATATTAGCATAAGCCGAACTTGGATTAGAAAACTCAATTGCCACGTCCACATCTTGCTTGCTTAAACCAAGCAAATCGTTTGGGTTATCTACATCAATTTTGGCTACAATTTGATGGCCTCTACTAAGCGCAATACGCTCTATTTCCTTTCCCATCTTGCCATAACCAATCAAAACTATTCTCATTCTTTTACTTTTTAAAATTAAATGACAAAGATACGCCAGAAACTAAACCATTTGAAAATGACTGATATTCAAATGTCGGTTTTATTTTCAACGTAATGTCATCTGATACATCAAATGTTTTCAAATGGGCACTAACATTGGCATCCACTACATTAAATGCCCATGCCAAAACCATCCCAATATAGGTATAATCTCTATTTCTTCTATACCCGTCGTTTAATCGTTTTAATTGATTCACATCTAAATCGCGTACCAATCCATCTTCATATGGAACAGCTACAGTAGCTGGAGGTACATAAGTTGGATCATCTGGATGTGGAGATGCGATATAGTAATAGGCTCGATATTTCTCATATCGAACATTATTATAATTAGCGATAATTCCCAAAGTAATAAATGCTCCTGCCACTAAAGGCAACTTCCAATATTGTCGATTGTAATATTGCCCCCAACCTGGAATCATTAAAGATTTCAATGTCGCTTGACGAGGAATAATTTTATAGGGAATAGTTTTTTTGATTGGTATGCTGTCCGCCTTAAGAGTATTGACTTTAACCACCGTATCGATAGGCATATCGTTCGCCCTAGTTGCCCATGAGCAAAGAAAAATAAGGAAAAAACATATAATGGCCCGACTCAGTTCGGGGATAGTGGCATAACTCATTGATCGACTACTGTACAGCTTTCAAAAGTTTTAATAGCTCTTCTTTCGACTTAAAACTTACCTTCAACTCTCCTTTTCCTTCATCGTTCATTTTGAATGAAACGGGTGATTGAAAAAAACTAGCAAAAGTTTGTTGAATTTGTTGTAACTCAGCCAAAGGAAGTGTTTTAGTCTCATCGGGTTTTCCCATGTTAGGATGAGCCGACTGCCTAACTGCATCTTCTAATTTTCGAACTGACCATTCTTCAGAAATAGTCTTTTGAAAAAGAACATGTTGTAATTCTGGATTCTCAACAGAAACCAAACAGCGTGCGTGTCCCATCGAAATTTTAGCATCACGAATGGCAGCTTGAATAACGATCGGTAATTTCAGCAAGCGCATGTAGTTCGTGACATTGGAACGACTCTTCCCTACTCGATTACCTAAATCTTCTTGCTTCAACTGACATTCATCCATCAAGCGTTTGTAAGAAAGGGCAATTTCAATGGCGTTTAAGTTTTCACGCTGAATGTTCTCAATCAACGCCATTTCGATCATTTGCTGATCATCTGCTGTTCTTACGTAAGCAGGAATACTCTTTAATCCAGCTAATTTGGATGCTTGTAAACGTCGCTCTCCAGATATCAATTGGAATTTCTTAGGAGCTATTTTTCTTACCGTAATTGGCTGTATAATCCCCTGAATACGAATAGACTCTGCCAAGTCAGCTAAAGCCTCTTGCTCAAAATGTTCTCTGGGTTGGTAAGGATTGGTCTCAATGTATTCTAATGGAATTTCATCCATCAAATTGACTCCCTCTAAACTACCTGCAAATTCGGAGGAATGCTTAGACGTATGTGATACATTTTCAGAATCTTCCAGCAAAGCGCCTAGACCTCTACCCAAACCTATTCTTTTTTTTGAATTTGATTCTTGCTTTGCACTCATATCTTAAAATCTACTAAACAGCCTGTAATAAGCCATTTTTGGTGATAATTTCTTTTGCCAAATTAAGGTAGCTAATGGCTCCCTTACTCTCTGCATCATGCAAAATAGCAGGTATTCCAAAACTTGGTGATTCTGATAAACGAATATTTCTAGGTATTATGGTCTCAAAAACCATATTTTTAAAATGACTATTAACTTCATTCACCACTTGATTGGACAAGCGAAGACGTAAATCATACATGGTCAATAAAATACCTTCAATCATCAAATTAGGGTTCAACCGAGATTGAATAATTTTAATCGTATTCAACAACTTCCCTAACCCTTCTAAAGCATAATATTCACATTGAACGGGAATAATTACCGAGTCTGCTGCTGTAAGACAGTTGATCGTAATTAGACCCAAAGAAGGAGAACAATCCATGATAATGAAATCATACAAATCTTTAATTTCAGCTAATGCATCACGCATTCTTGCTTCTCGATTATTCAAATTAATCATTTCAATCTCCGCACCAACTAAATCTATATGTGAAGGAATGATATCTAAATAGTCTAATTCCGTAGAGACAATACTCTCTTTTACTTTGGCCAAACCAACCATGCATTCATAAATGCTTTGGGTAATTTCTTTAGGGTTCAAACCCAAGCCAGAAGTAGAATTAGCCTGTGGATCCGCATCAATAATGAGTGTCTTAAATTCTAAAGCTGCTAAAGAGGCAGCTAAATTAATAGCCGTGGTCGTTTTACCAACTCCACCTTTCTGATTAGCGATAGCAATGATCTTACCCATGGTTAAAAATCTGAAGAATTATAAAGACAAATGAAGGACAATATTACAAAATATGTTTCACATCTGGGTTCATTTTTTCTCATCAACTACAAGATTAAATCATGAACAGTGCATCAAATTTTGTAACATTCTTGTAACTTGGTATTTGTATTCATCAACCTTTATGTCAGAAAACACAAGCAGTCATCCAAAAGGCCTTTATGTTTTGTATTCCACTGAAATGTGGGAACGATTCAATTTCTATGGAATGAGAGCCTTACTCTCCCTCTTCTTAGTAAACGCTCTTGCTTTTAAACAAACTGACGCATCCATCCTTTACGGTGGATTTTTAGGTTTAAGTTATTTAACCACCATGGCTGGGGGATATATATCAGACCGTTACCTTGGAAATAGAAATTGTATTTTGATTGGTGGGCTTATCATGGCCATTGGTCAATTGTTCATGTTCTCTTCTGCTAGTTCTTTTGAACTCGATTTAGATCTAGCTCAAAACTTAATGTGGGGAGGTTTATTCTTTCTAATCATAGGAAATGGCTTTTTCAAACCTAATATTTCGTCGATGGTTGGACAACTCTACCGTAAAGGAGATAATCGACTTGACGCAGCATTCACCATCTTTTACATGGGAATCAACACAGGTGCATTATTAGGCATGTTGATTTGTCCATTTTTAGGTGATGTCAAAGTAGATGGAGTTCGAGTATTAGATGCCTTCAAATGGGGCTTTTTTGCAGCTGGAACTGCTATGTTAATTGGCACAATCTCCTTTTATTTCCTCAAAAACAAATTCATTGTAGACCCAGATGGACGCCCAGTTGGGGAAAAACCCTTTTCTACAAATGTTGCGCGACCGGTTGATGGAGAAACAGAGAAAGCTGAATTTAGCTCCCAATCAATCTTTAGTGCAGTCATTTTATTCTTCATTTTAATATTCACCTTTCATTACTTTTTCATAACGGAAGAACCTAATATCATCAAAGATTGGATTTATCCCGTCATCTATTCATCTGGTTTAAGCTTGGCGTTTTTGATTATTACCGACAAAACCATCACTAGTATTGAGCGAAACAGGATTTTAGTGATGTATATCATTTCCTTTTTTGTCATATTTTTTTGGGCTTCATTCGAACAAGCAGGTTCTTCATTGACATTCATTGCTGACCAACAAACCGATTTGCATTTTTTAGGGATTGAGCTCCCTCCTAGCTCTGTACAAAATGCCAATTCATTTTTCATCATTTTACTCGCATTCCCTTTTTCTTGGCTTTGGATTTGGCTAAACAAACGTGGTTTAGAACCTAATTCACCAGCCAAACAAGCCATTGGCTTACTATTACTTTCTATGGGCTACTTGATTATTGCCTCCCAAATCAAAGATTTAGGAAGCAATAAACTGGGGGTTATTTGGCTGATTATCATGTATCTTTTTCATACTATGGGTGAATTATGTTTATCACCCATCGGCCTTTCCTTAGTTTCTAAATTAGCCCCTAAACGTTTTTCATCTTTGTTGATGGGCGTATGGTTTTTAGCTAATGCAGCTGGTTACGCTCTGGCAGGAACCTTAGGTGCATTATTGCCCCCAGCAGAAGCTGTAGTTGGACAAGTACACTTCCCTAGTTTCTTAGGATTTGAAATTCATAATTTATATGAATTCTTTATGTTATTTGTCACTTTAACTGGCATTGCGGCTGTCATCCTTTACATATTAGCCGTTGGACCTTTAAAACGTATGATGCACGGCATCAGATAATTCTATGCACGGACCAGATCACCACCTACACGAAAAACATTTAAAAAGCTCTGATTTCCTAACCGATGTCGTCATTGGTATGTCAGACGGCCTGACAGTTCCATTTGCTTTGGCAGCTGGACTTTCTGGTGCCGTTTCTAGCAATGATATTGTTACGACAGCAGGAATTGCGGAAATCGTAGCAGGCTCCATAGCTATGGGACTAGGTGGTTATTTAGCTGGTATGACAGAAAAGGAACATTACGAAGCCGAATTAGCAAGAGAATATGATGAAGTAGAGCGAGTACCTGATCGAGAAAAGGAAGAGATTAGAGAAGTATTTGAAGATTATGGATTAAGTCCTGAGGCGCAAGAGATTGTAGTCAATTGCATTGCGAGCGACAAAGACAAATGGGTTGATTTCATGATGCGATTTGAATTAGGCTTAGAAAAACCTAATCCAAATCGTGCTAGAAATTCCGCTTTAACCATTGGCATTTCTTATGCTCTGGGAGGCTTGATTCCATTACTACCCTATTTTTACCTAGACAAACCAGAAGATGGCTTAATTTATTCAGCAATCATCACCTTATTGGCCTTGTTTGTATTTGGGTATTTTAAAAGTAAGATAACGGGTCAACAACCTATTATCGGAGCTCTTAAAGTCATGTCTATTGGCGCTGCCGCTGCTGGTGCCGCCTTTATGGTTGCTAAACTATTTTAATAAGCTGAAACAGTATCATCCCCTCTGGAATCTGCACCTCCTTGCAGCTTTCCATTGGGTAAAACTAAAATCCCCTCTACCAATCCCAAGCCATTGACTGGCACCATTTTGTATTTCTTTTCATTTAAGCGATTTAATTGCTCCGAACTAAATCGGTTTCTTTCAAATAATACTTGGTCAGGTAACCACTGATGGTGAAATCGGGGGTATTCAACAGCTTGTTGCATATTCATACCCATTTCTAAAGTATTCAAAATAACTTGAAATACCGAAGTAATAATGGTAGAACCACCTGGTGTACCCACTACCATTTTTAATTTTCCATTTTCTTCCACTATGGTTGGCGTCATACTAGAAAGCATTCTCTTCCCTGGTTGAATCTCATTGGCCTTAGAACCAATCAAACCATACAAATTGGGTGAGCCCGCTTTTGCACTGAAATCATCCATTTCATCATTTAGAAGAAATCCTGCACCTCCAACAAATACTTTACTCCCATAACTATTATTCAAAGTAGTGGTAATTGAAACTGCATTCCCTTCTTCATCTACGATAGAATAATGTGTAGTTTCAGGACTTTCATATCCGGGAAATTGACCTGCTGAAATAGAAGAACTTAAGGTTGCTTTATCAAAACTAAAATCCTTCATTCTCTGTTGAATGTAGGATGGATTCATCAATTCTGTCTGTGGTACTTTCACAAAATCAGGGTCTCCTAGCCACTTAGCTCGGTCGGCGTACACTCTTCTTTCAGCTTCGACCATTACCTGAAATGTCGAATCAGATTGAGAACCCCATGTGGAAATAGGGAAAGGTTCAACCATTTTCATCAATTGATTCAATGCAATACCTCCGCTTGATGGCGGCGGCATGCTGATAATTTTCTTGCCTTTATATTCAAAATTGACAGTATTTCTCCAGGCAGCTTGGTACGATTTCAAGTCTTTTTTTGTCATGATACCTCCCTGACGCTTCATTTCTTTGACTAAAAGTCTGGAAGTCTTACCTCGATAGAAACCTTTCGATTTTCTTTTGGCGATACGTTCCAATGATTGAGCTAAGTCCTCTTGAATCAATAAATCTCCTTTATTCCATTTCTCATCATTTGCTTTAATCATGTAATTCTTATCAACATTAAATTTCAGAAAATCAGCTTTCTGTCCATTTAAGCCTCTCGCTTCCTTCTCTGTTAAAACAACTCCTTGACGAGCTAAATCAACAGCAGGCTGAACTAGTTCTTTCCATGGCAACCTCCCAAATTTTTGATGCATAGCTTCCATGCCAGCTACAGCGCCAGGTACACCTACTGAAAAGATACCCGCTTGACTTTTACCAGGAATGATAGCGCCTGTTTCATCTAAATACATATCTCTAAAAGCCTTCAGTGGTGCTTTTTCTCTGAAATCTAAAGCAAAAGTCTGAGCCAGCTTATCGCGATAAACCAAAAAACCTCCTCCACCAATATTACCGGCAGCAGGATGACAAACCGCTAAAGCAAAATTGACGGCCACGGCAGCATCAATGGCATTACCACCTTTTTTCAAAATAGCTAAACCTACTTCACTAGCTGCAGGGTGTGTAGAGACCACCATTCCTTTTGTAGATTCAACCAAAGGTTTACTGGTTTGTGCAAAAATTGAATTACCTAAAAATAAGGCAATAAGAACAAAAAGCTTAGTTTGTTGCATGTCGATGAATTAAAATTGAAAACAATCAATTATTAAAAGCTCAAGCGTGAGCGTTGTCATAACAAAAATATAATTTAACTTTGTGAATATTTTAAGTTTTTTTAATTAAAACAGATACTTACAGTGGATATTTTCGAGAAAGTTGTTAAAAACATGGGGCCAATTGGTGCTCATGCGCATTACTCCCACCATTATTTTTCATTTCCAAAGTTAACTGGAGAACTTGGCCCAAGAATGACATTCATGGGAAAAGAGATGCTCAACTGGTCATTAAATAATTATTTAGGCTTAGCAAATCACCCAGAAGTAAGAAAAGCAGATGCGGATGCAGCAGCAAAATATGGTTTAGCTTACCCTATGGGAGCTCGAATGATGTCTGGTAATACTGATGAGCATGAAGAATTCGAAAGACAGTTAGCCGAATTCGTAGGAAAAGAAGATTGTTTCTTATTAAACTACGGTTACCAAGGTGTTATGTCTATCATTGAATGTATGGTAGATCACCGCGATATTATTGTGTACGATGCTGAATCTCATGCTTGTTTGATCGATGGTATTCGTTTACATAAAGCTAAAATGGGCGACTATTATAAGTTCAATCACAATGACATGGATTCATTGCGCAAGAATTTAGAACGTGCTACGAAAAAGACCCAAGAGACTGGAGGAGGAATTTTAGTGATTACGGAAGGTGTATTTGGTATGTCCGGAAAAGTGGGTTCATTGGATAAAATTGTGGAGATGAAGAAAGATTTCGACTTCCGTTTATTAGTCGATGATGCTCACGGATTTGGAACAATGGGTGCTAATGGTAAAGGAGTGGGTGAATTTTTAAACTGTACGGACGGTATAGACTTATATTTTTCTACGTTTGCTAAATCCATGGCTGCCATTGGAGCATTTGTAGCTGCCCCTAAGGACATTATCATGTACTTAAAATACAACATGCGCTCCCAAACCTATGCAAAGGCATTACCAATGCCATTTGTGATTGGAGGAATGAAGCGTTTGGAATTAATCAAAAAACATCCAGAATTGAGAGAACGTTTATGGGAAAACGTACGCTCCTTACAAAAAGGTTTAAAAGAAAAAGGTTTTGACATTGGTGAAACTCAATCTCCAGTAACTCCTGTTTTCTTACATGGTGAATATGATATTGCAGCAGTAACTTCTTTGGTAAGAGACCTACGTGAAAACATGGGTATTTTCTGCAGTATTGTGGTATATCCAGTAGTACCCAAGGGGCAAATTATGTTGAGAATTATCCCAACTTCTTCTCATACTCAAGCAGATATTGACTATACTACCGAATGTTTTGCTGAAGTTCAAAAAAGATTACAAGAGGGTTATTATAAGGTTTTAAATGCCGCAAAATAAGATTTATTGGCCATTTTTAACTTTTTTAACTTTTTTTTGGGTTTTTTCATAGAAATAGTTTGTATGGATTAAGTTTTTTGTTAAATTTCGCCTTATAAGCGCTTCAAACAGCGAAATAAGACAATCTATTTTTACAACCTACAAAATCAAATTATTATGAGCAGATTTGCACAAGTGAAAGACCTCGTTTTGTCATTAGAATCAGATTTCGAAAAATTCTACGATAAAGGAAACCAAGCAGCAGGAACACGCGTTAGAGGTGGCTTACAGCAACTAAAAACTTTAGCTCAAGAAATTCGTACTGAAGTTCAGAATCAAAAGAACTCAGGAAAATAATTAGTTTAATTTCTTGATTAAAAAAAGCCCGTTACTAAGTATCGGGCTTTTTTATGTTAGAACTTTTCCGCGTTCATTGCTTTGGCAACACCATCTACCATCAACTTGCCTCTCTCCTTGTCAAATACCTGAGTCTGAATTTCGGCTGTATGTTTAATTGGGTCAATGCTGGTGACCGTAAACTTAGCTTGATAAACTAAGTCCACATATAATGGTCGCTTAAATTCAGACAATTGACTTAAGTATACACTACCTTGTCCTGGAAACTCCATTCCCATCACTCGAGAGAAAACACTGGCAATGAGCGCTCCATGAATAATGGGCTTTTTAAAGACTGTCTGTGCTGCAAATTCTTCGTCCCAATGCAAAGGATTAAAATCTCCTGAAATTTTACAGAAATCATTGACTTGCTCTTGATTAAAGCAAAATTCAATTTCATAACTATCTCCGACTGAATACATATTGAAGGTATATTAATTAATAATGAAAAATAGAGTCTAACTTTGCAATTGAAATTTAAAGGCATGATCCACTTTATTTACAATCCCAACTCTGGAAGCAAAAGTAATGCAAGTAAAAAGCAAATGCTTCAAAAATTAGAAAAGATTGAAAATAGTCAGGTACATTTAACTCAATATGCTGGTCATGCGCATGATTTAGCCCGTAAAGCAGTACAAAATGGTGCTCAAAAAGTAATTGCCATAGGTGGAGATGGGACTATACATGAAATAGCAAGTGCTCTCATTGGTACCAATACGGCACTTGGCATTATACCCATAGGATCAGGAAATGGTTTAGCAAGACATTTAGGTATCCATTTATCTTTTACAAAAGCATTACAACAAGTCATTCAAGGCAATGAAATCTTGATCGACGTAGCATTCTGGAATCAAGACGCATTTTTTTGTACCGCAGGCATAGGGTTTGATGCAGAAGTGGCCCACCAATTTGCCAAAGGTGAAAAAAGAGGATTAATCAATTATATAAGATCTTCCATTAAGTCAGTTCTTCAATATCAACCAATCCAAATTCTTCAAAAGGATGAAACAAGGGAAGATATTTTCTCTATGACTTTTGCCAATGCTAATCAATTTGGCAATAATGCATTCATTTCCCCCTACTCAAATCTACAGGATGGAAACTTTGAAGTAGTGAAAGTAGAACCCCTAACTATTTGGGAATCAGCTCAACTTGGAATTAGCCTATTTTTAAAAAATATAAGTCAACATAAAAAAGTATCGATACAATCCTATCAAAGATACGATTTCAGCGTCCCTATTGGCACTTTATACCATATGGATGGAGAAAATTTGCAAACGAAAGAATTACATCATACCATTAAAATTATTCCCAAATTTTTGCGTGTAATTTTATAGATTAAAAAAAATCTCAATTTGCTCCACTTCTTCGAATTGCCTTGTAACTTTCTGACTTACAATAGTTTAACAAAAATGCATTCTATTCAAATTTAGACCTTGTTTAAATAACTACGTTTTTGATTCAAAATATTTTTATTTTTTTTTCTTATATTTTTTCAAGCCAAAACACACCAGAAGTACATAAAAATTGAACAATTTTTAGTTCCAAATTTTAATGCACTTTTTTTACTAAAAATAAGTTGAAAATATTTTTTTTTAGATTTGGAACGACCTTGAATTTTACTATTTTTGTCTCCCCGCTTAAGTGAAGCTTTATCGTTTCTCTAGGTACCCAAACCATTATTTGAAATTTTAAACATTTGAAGTATGTCTTCTATGGCTAATACTTCAACGAGGAATTTTTGACCCTAAAAAAAAGGATTTTTATATGCAAATGGAAGTAACTGAATTGTGGAATAAATGCTTAAGTATCATCCGTGATGATATTTCTGAGCAGAGTTTCACTACTTGGTTCAGCCCAATTGTCCCTTTAAAATTTCAAAATAACACACTGACTATTCAGGTTCCTTCTCAATTTTTCTATGAATGGTTAGAAGAAAATTTTGTTTCTTCATTGAGAAAAGCAATAGATCACACCATTGGTCGACAAGGTATGCTGGAATATTCCATCATCGTTGACAAAGGGGATCGTAAAAACCCTCCTTTATCATTTAACTTACCGACAACGAATCAGCAGAATTCTAGTAAAGATTTCCCTAACAATCCTGTAGCTAAAAGTCCATTTCAATTTAAAAACCTGGATTCATTAGAATTAGATTCTTATTTAATTCCCAAATACACCTTTGATAAATTCATTGAGGGCGATTGCAATCGTTTAGGACGTGCTGCTGGAATGGCTGTGGCGAATAAACCAGGTTTGACATCTTTTAATCCTTTAATGATTTATGGTGGTGTCGGATTAGGTAAAACCCACTTGATACAAGCAATTGGTAATGAAATTAAACGGCAGTTTCCAGAGAAATTTGTGCTTTATGTTTCTACTGAGAAGTTTACCAATCAGTTTGTCAATGCTATTCGCAATAATTCCATTGAAGCATTTACCAATTTCTATTTACAAGTAGATGTACTTATCATTGATGATGTGCAATTCTTGTCAGGAAAAGAAAAGACTCAAGAAACATTCTTTAATATCTTCAACCACTTACATCAATCAGGAAAACAAATCATCTTGTCTTCTGACCGTGCACCACGTGATTTAGCTGGTATGGAAGACCGTTTATTAAGTCGATTCAAATGGGGATTAACAGCTGATTTACAACAACCAGATTTTGAAACCCGTATTGCTATTATTCAGAAAAAATTGCAGGATGATGGCATTCAAATTGATTTTGAAGTATTAGAATATCTTGCTCATTCTATTCAAACAAATGTAAGAGAGCTAGAAGGTGTCATTATTTCTTTAATGGCTCAAGCTTCCTTAACCAGAAAAGAGATTGATTTAGAATTGGCGAAATCTACCTTGAAAAGCATTGTCAATGAGCAAGAAAAAGAATTAAGTGTAGAAAATATCCTGGAAGCGGTAACTCATCACTTCTCCGTTGAATTGAGCACTTTACAAGGTAAATGCCGTAAGAAAGAAAATGTATTCCCTAGGCAAGTAGCGATGTACATGTTAAAGGAATTAACCAATCTTCCTTTGAAATCAATTGGTTATCACTTTGGCGGAAGAGATCATAGTACTGTCATTCATGCGGTACAATCCATCTCAGAAGCCATGGAAACAGATAAATCAGTCGAGAAAACTGTCAAAAAACTATTCAATCGTTTTAATCTTAACGCCAACTAAAAAAGTCTCCCGAAAATCGAGAGACTTTTTTAGTACTTGACATTTGACAATTTATTCTTCAATAGCTCCGTCCTTATCTAACAAGACAGAATCATCTCCTTTTACTTTCTCTTTAATTTTAGCTTCTAATTCATCCATTAATTCTGGATTATCCTTGATTAAATCTTTCACTGCATCACGACCTTGGCCTAATCGGTTTCCATTGTATGAAAACCATGATCCTGATTTATCAATAACGCCTAAATCTACTCCTAGATCCAATATTTCACCGGCTTTTGAAATACCTTCTCCATACATAATATCAAATTCAACTACTTTGAATGGAGGTGCCAATTTGTTTTTAACCACTTTCACACGGGTACGATTACCTGTGATAGAATCTGCACTTTCCTTGATTTGACCCGCTCTACGTATATCTAAACGTACAGAGGCGTAAAATTTCAAAGCATTACCACCCGTAGTCGTTTCTGGGCTACCAAACATGACACCAATCTTATCACGTAATTGGTTAATGAAAATACAGCAACATCCTGTTTTATTGATCGTTCCAGTCAATTTACGTAAGGCCTGCGACATTAAACGAGCTTGTAAACCCATTTTTGAATCTCCCATCTCTCCTTCTATCTCAGCTTTAGGAACCAATGCTGCAACTGAGTCAATTACAATGATATCAATCGCACCAGAACTAATTAAATGTTCCGCAATTTCCAAAGCTTGCTCACCATTATCAGGTTGAGATATTAATAAATTTTGCGTGTCAATACCCAATTTCTCTGCATAAGAACGATCAAAAGCATGTTCTGCATCCACAAATGCGGCAATTCCTCCCGCCTTCTGCGCTTCTGCAATGCAATGCAAGGTTAATGTTGTTTTACCTGAAGACTCTGGTCCATAAATTTCAACAACCCTTCCCCTTGGCACTCCACCAATACCTAATGCTAAATCTAAACCTAAAGATCCTGTAGAAATAACAGGTACATCCATGACTTTACTGTCTGAAAGGCGCATGACCGTCCCCTTTCCATAAGCTTTATCTAATTTTTCTAAAGTGGTTTGTAAGGCTTTTAATTTTTCAGATGTTGCGCCTTGAGCTTCGCTCGCTTGTTTTGCCATGGTATGTTGATTAATAAAATGGTATGGATAACTATCACAAATTTGTTTTGTATTTAGCTAAACAAAAATAGGAAATAGCCACTAATATTTAATCAAATTACTTGATATTCTATACTCTTATTTCATTAATACTTATCTTGCCAGAAATTGAGCCTTCTACCCTTTGAAAACAAAAATTTTTGCCTATTTCTTTTTATTATTTTGCCTATCCATCACGTCAAAAGCACAAGACAAGGATGTACTTTTAGGTGGTGAGCAGTTGAAATACCGAATACATCTTGGATTTATTAATGCTGCCGAAGCTCAGATAAAAAGCAGTCCTAATTTGGGATCCGTTAGACAGATTCCTACCAGGAAAGTAGAGATAGAAGGAAAGACAGTAGGTATATTCAATGTTTTCAGTCCACTCTTAGACATATGGGTATCTTACATGGACCCAAGTACTTTATTGCCTATTAAAGCAGAAATGAATAAAAGAGAAGGGCGGTACAAAAAACAAGAAGTAATTGATTTTTACCACGACAAAGGAATAGCGCAAATTTCCTCCCCACAAAATACCCCCAAAGATAAGAACCTAAGCATTTCTAACTCCATGTTAGATTTAATCTCCGGTTATTATTTTCTACGTAAAAAGAACTTACAGGAACTAGAAATTGGTCAAAAGATGAGTGCCAAAATACTTGTTGACGGCCAAGTTTATGAAATTTGGTGTATCGTAAAAGGCTTTGAAAAGGTAGAAAGTAAATTTGGAACAAAAAATTGTATCCGAACCTCATTGGTGTTACCTAAAAACAATTTGTTTCAAGACAAAGACGCCATTCGACTATGGATTAGCCAAGACAGCTATCAGATTCCATTTAAAATGGAAGTAAACCTGAAGATTGGATTTTTAAGCATCGATTTAGAAGATTATAAAATAGCTGGCAAAACCATTTATACGGCACTACCCTAAAGCTTCTTTATAGGCAGCCAATACTCGTTTTCGAGCAAATTCATGATCAACGATTGGCTTGGGATAATGAAACTCCTGAAACTCTGGCACCCATTTTCTAATGTAGCTTAATTCCTTGTCGAATTTTTGAGTTTGTAAATAAGGATTGAATACTCTAAAATATGGCGCTGCATCGCAACCTGAACCTGCAGCCCACTGCCACCCTCCATTATTCGCTGAAAAATCAAAATCCAATAATTTCTCAGCAAAATAGGCTTCTCCCCATCTCCAATCTATTAATAAGTGCTTAACCAGAAAACTAGCCACTATCATGCGCACACGGTTGTGCATAAAACCTGTTTGATTCAATTCACGCATGCCTGCGTCAACAATTGGATAGCCTGTTTGTCCGTTTTTCCATGCCTCAAACTCCTGTTCATTATTTCGCCATTTCATGCGATCATATTCTTTTCTAAAAGCTAAGCCTTGTCCAATATGAGGAAAATGAAAAGTAATATTGAAATAAAAATCCCTCCAAATCAATTCATTTAGCCAAGTTTCTGACTTTCCTAGTGCTCTTTTGACTAATTCTCGAATCGAAACAGTTCCAAATCGGAGGTGGACAGAAGCATGAGAAGTAGCATCTAAACCCGGATAATCGCGGTTCACCTGGTATTGTCGAATTATGTCATCTGAAAAACTCAATGAAGGAAATTGAAATCCAGATGGTTGAAAACCCAATGTATTTAATGCTGGCATTTCAAATGAGCCACGAACATAATTTGACAAATTTTCTGATTCAAATTGCCTCCATTCGGTATTTGCTAACTTTTCTTTCCACTTTCTTGAATAAGGAGTAAAAACCGTGTAGGGCGTATTTTGCCCAGTTAAAACTTCATCCTTTTCAAAAATGACTTGATCCTTAAAACTATGAAATGATATTCCTAAGTCCTCAGCCCATGTTTTGATGTCAGAGTCCCGTTGAATAGCATAACTTTCGTAGTCATGATTGGTGTAAATATGTTTGATAGTGTAATGCTGTGCTAATGATTTAAAAGTAGATAAAGGATTGTCATGTAATACCATCAAATCGCCACCTCGTTCCTGAATATCACTTTTTAAATTTGCGAGTGCTTCATGAATAAATTCAACTCGGGCATCTTTTTTATTTTCTAATTTATCTAAAATATTAGGGTCAAAAATAAAAATAGGCAAAACAGGAAATGCACTACTTAAAGCTTCAAAAAGCCCGACATTATCCTTTATACGCAAATCACGGCGAAACCAAAAAACAGAAATCTCATTCATTCTTACCAATTTACACTAGGTAAACTGACATGGCTATTGATTGTTTCAAAAAATTACCTTGACAAGCCCCCCTTGAAAAGTGTATATTTGCAAATTGTTTTTTTAATTCAAAAATAAATGAACGATTGAATTAATTTTTTACGTTAATTAATTCTACGTTTTTCATTTTCAAACCCCATACGAATGAAATTATCTGAATTCAGATTCGATTTACCTCAAAGTTTAATTGCCTTACATCCAACAGATAACCGCGAAGACGCTCGCATGATGGTTGTAAATAGAAAAAACAAAACCATTGAACATAAGAAATTCACTGACATCGTTGATTACTTCGGAGAAGGAGATGTGTTAGTAACCAATAATACGAAGGTTTTCCCTGCGAGATTGTATGGAAACAAGGAAAAAACAGGCGCTCAAATTGAAGTGTTTTTACTTAGAGAATTGAATCGTGAACATCGTCTATGGGATGTTTTGGTAGACCCTGCTCGTAAAATACGCGTTGGTAATAAATTATATTTTGGAGATTCTGATTTAGTTGCCGAGGTTATCGACAATACTACTTCACGTGGAAGAACAATTCGTTTCTTATATGATGGTGACCATGATGCTTTAATGGCAGCTATTCACGAATTAGGAGAAACTCCACTTCCTGAAGAAATCCGTTCTAAGAGAGAAGCTACCCCAGAAGATGCTGAGCGTTTTCAAACCATTTATGCTGAGCATGTGGGTGCTGTGGCTGCTCCAACAGCCGGATTGCACTTCTCGAAGATCATCATGAAAAAAATGGAACTTAACGGCGCGCAGTTCACTCCTATTACCTTGCACGTTGGTTTAGGTACTTTCCGTCAGGTTGATGTAGAAGATTTGACTAAGCATAAAACAGATTCTGAACATTTTATTATCAATCAAGATACTTGTGATTATGTCAATCAAGCTATTGACAATAAAAAGCATGTATTATCTGTTGGAACAACAGTAATGAAAGCATTGGAATCATCTGTTTCTGCTAGTGGTCACTTAAAACCAATCAATAGCTGGACAGATAAATTCATTTTCCCTCCATACGAATTCAAAATACCTACTGCTTTATTAACTAATTTTCATTTACCTGAGTCTATACTTTTGATGATGACTTCGGCGTTTGGAGGATATGAATTAATTCATGAAGCATACCAACAAGCCATTAAAGAGAAGTATCGTTTCTTTAGTTATGGTGACGTTATGTTAATCATCTAACTAAAATCGGGTTTGTTTTGAAGAAATATGCCATCATTGTAGCCGGAGGTACTGGACAGCGAATGAAAAGTGCCGTTCCCAAACAATTTTTGCTCCTTCAAGGCAAACCCATTTTATTCCATACTCTTCTACAATTCAAAAAAGCATTCGCTGACATTGAATTGATTTTAGTTTTACCTCAGAATCAATTCTCTACTTGGCATTTACTTTGTCAAGAACATCCTGAAATTCTACAACAATGTCCACATCACTTAGTGGAAGGTGGCGCTACTCGTTTTCATTCTAGTCAACAGGGTATTCAAGCTATTCAGGAAAATCAGCAAGCTTTAGTAGCTATTCATGATGGTGTTAGGCCATTGGTATCTATAACTTGTATCCAGCAAGCTTATCAACATGCTGAAGAACATGGAAATGCCGTATTAGCCGTTTCTAGTAAGGATTCGATTCGTCAATGGGATAATAACGAAAACGTATATCTTCCTTTAGATCGAACACAAATTAAACTCATTCAAACACCGCAGATATTCGAATTTTCTCTTTTAAAAAGAGCATTTCAACAAGAATATCAAGATTCATTTACGGATGATGCGAGTGTGGTGGAATTATTAGGAATTGATATTCACTTAGTGGAAGGAAATTATTCCAATATTAAAATTACAACCCCTGAGGATTTGCTGATTGCTGAAGCATTGACTCAAAAAGTATAAACATGAAAAACGCCTGGGATTGGATTGGATCCAATATTTTAAAACATAAAATTGCTATTCTTTTTGTTTTAGCTCTTCTAACTGTAGGGCTTATTTACAAGGCTTCGCAAATTCAATTAAGTTATGAATTAGCTAAAATATTGCCTAAAACAGATGAGCGCTTTCAGCTTTATGAAGGCTTCAAAAAGAAATATGGAGAAGATGGCAATGTGATGGTGATAGGTCTAGAAAACCCACAGCTTTTCACTCCTGCCGAATTTGATGCTTGGAAAAAACTAAGTCAGGATATCAAACAATTAGCCGGGATCAAAAACATTTTATCCTTATCCAATTTACCAGAAGTATATATTGATAGCACGGACAAAAAGTTTAAAACTAGGACCATTTGGGATGCCAATTTACCTACTACACAAGAGCGCTTAGATACCTTAAAAAGTAAAATTAGTCGATTACCCATTTTTACTAATTTCTTATATACAGATGACTACAAGGTACATTTATTGTTAATTACCTTAGATCAAAAAACAATTAATGATAAAGGTAGAATCACTTTAGTTAAGAAAATTAAGCAGTTAGGAGAAGAATATCGATTATCTACCAAACGAGATATTCACTTCTCAGGAATGCCCTTTATTCGTACGGAATATACGTCTCAAGTAACGAAAGAACTGATTATATTTCTTGGCTTAGCCATCTTAGTAACTTCACTCATCTTATTATTCTTTTTCAGATCCATACAGGTCGTGTTTTTTGCCTTAATTGTGATTCTAATTGGTATTCTTGCTTCATTAGCCACCATTGTATTTCTAGGGTTTAAAATCACTTTACTTTCTGGTTTAATACCTCCCCTCATAGTTGTGATTGGTATACCCAATGTTATTTTCTTATTGAATAAATACCATGAGACTTACATACAGACACAAGACAAGCTTTTTTCATTGAAAGAAAGTGCTTCTAAAGTAGGTAGAACCTTGTTCCTAGCCAATCTTACTACTTCCATTGGATTTGGGGTGTTTAGTTTTACAGGTTCAGGATTATTGGTTGAATTTGGGATTGTAGCTTCTGTGAATGTGATGTTTACTTTTTTATTATCCCTTCTATTAATTCCTATTTTCTTTAGTTTCTTAGCACCACCTCGACCAAAAGATTTGGCTCATTTTGAATCTAAAAGAGTTAATTTATTCTTGATTAGAATTGAAAATTGGGTTTTAAATCATCGAAAATCCATTTATGGAACTGTCATCTTTTTGTTGATGGTGTCCGTCTACGGTTTATTGCAAATAAAGGCCATTGGATTTATTGTCGATGATTTACCTCGTGAAAATGCGATATACACGGATTTAAAATTTATTGAAAAGCATTTTCATGGCATCATTCCTTTCGAAATTTCAGTAGATGCTAAATCACCAGGAAAGGCATTAAGTCCTGAAATTTTATCTAAAATGAAAAGGACAGAGAAGCTCATGGCAAAATACCCTGAATTCACTACGGGACTTTCCATTTTGACAGCTACTAAGTATTTATACCAAGTGTATCGAGGTGGAGACCCCAAATATTTCACCCTTCCAGGGATTGACGAATTGAATAAACTGAAAGACTTTCAATCGAGCTTATCAGGCAAGAGTAATCTATTTGCTGGATTCATCGATAAAGAAAAGCAGCACACCCGTATTTCTTACCAAATGGCGGATGCAGGTACAGTTAGAACGAAAGAATTATATCAAATTTTACAACCTAAGATTGATAGTATTTTCAGAACAGATCCTGAAACTGGAGAAATATTGGCTAAGGATAATCCCAATGCTTATCAAGCTGATGTTACAGGGAATTCAGTTATTAATTCATTTAACACCGAATATTTACAAAAGAACTTAATTGAAAGTACCATTACGGCAATTGTCTTAATTTGCCTTCTGATGGCTGTTTTATTTAGGTCATGGAAAATGGTGTTAATATCAACTTTACCTAGTTTAATTCCTTTGATTATTACAGCTGGCTTAATGGGATATTTCAATATTGCATTGAAGCCAAGTACTATCCTTATCTTTTCGATTGCTTTTGGTATATCCAGTGATGGGACTATTTATTTCTTAACCAGGTATAAAGAAGAGTGGCTAAAGAATCAAATGAATGTAAAAAGAGCTGTACAAATTACGATTCAAAAAACGGGGGTATCGATGTTTTATACAGCCATGATTTTATTTTTTGGCTTTTTCATCTTTACGGCTTCTACCTTCAAAGGAACACAGGCTTTGGGCATTTTAGTTTCCATTACTTTATTGATGGCAATGATTTGTAATCTGATTCTATTACCTGCCTTCTTAATGGGCTTGAATAAAAAAGAAATCGACACCATCATAGAGGAGGAAATTTAGGATGGAAATACAAGAAGAGAAAATTTATACCATACCCTTCTGGTTACTTTGTACAAGTAATTTTTTATTTGCGGCCAGTTTTTCCATGATTATTCCCGAGCTTCCAGATTACTTGGCTGCCATGGGAGGAAGCGAATACATTGGATACATCATCGCTCTATTTACCTTAACTGCAGGACTCAGTAGACCTTTCTCAGGAAAATTAACAGATCACATAGGTCGTGTACCTGTCATGGCCTTTGGATCCATCGTTTGTTTTATCTGCGGAGGTATTTACCCGATGGTACATACCGTTCAAGCCTTCTTATTTCTGCGTTTTATTCATGGTATGTCGACCGGGACGAAACCCACTGCCACAGCAGCCTATGTCGCCGATATTATTCCTGAACATCGCCGTGGAGAAGCTCAAGGAACATTAGGGATATTTACTGCGACAGGCATGTCTATTGGTCCAAGTATCGGTTCTGGTTTAGCTAATAGTATTGGATTACAAGCCATGTTTTATGTTTCTTCTTTATTTGCTTTAGCTTCCATTGTCATTTTAATGAAATTGGAAGAAACTTTGCCCAAAAGCATGAAAAGCAAATTTTCACTAAAGCTATTTAAAATCAATTGGAATGATGTATTTGAGCCCAAAATAGCTCCCGTTTTTTTGATCATGATTTTGATGGCTTTCTCTTCGGGAGTAGTGGTTACTTTACTTCCTGATACCACCAAATTAGTGGGTTGGCATAATAAAGGGCTCTATTTTACGATTTACACAATCGCTTCCATTTTTGTCCGTTTTTTCTTTTCAAAAAGTTCTGATAAACATGGAAGAATACCTGTATTGATCATTTCTTGTGCATTTTTAATTGCCGCCATGTTTCTTTTAGCATTTCCGGCATCTGCATTAACCTTAATTATTTCTGCCATTTTATTTGGCATATCATGGGGTTTTTCTACGCCCACCTTAGCTGCCTGGACTACGGATTTAGCCCATAAAAATCACATGGGAAGAGCCATGGCCACCATGTACATTGCTTTGGAAATGGGAATTGGAATTGGTGCGTTTTTGTCAGGATTATTATATAAAGGATTTAGTAAAATGATCCCTCTTCCCTTTTTCATTGCTGGATTATTAGCTAGTATTGCATTGGTAGTATTATTAACATTCAGGAAAAACTGGACTAGAAATGGAATTTGAAACCTATTTAATCAGTAAAAAAATAGATGCATTAGCTTTTAAAGCTAATGACATCGAACTCTTTTCTACCTGGCTTTACGAATTTAGTCAACTACATGAAGCCAGCTTTACAGATCAAAAGCGATTTCAGATCAATCGAATCAGGAGAAAATATCCCTTGAATTCAGAAATTAACCAATAGCTATTTTAGAATTTTTATAATATTTTCACAAAATAGTATTACTATTCAAATAATACATGCCATGAATTCTTTGAATAGTTCAAATAGCTGAAATTTGCGACAATAAAAATATAACCTATGCAATCGAGTGAATTAGAAAAACTGTTTCCCAAAGAAGGAGAAATTCCCAAAGAATATGATTTGGTCAAACCGATCGAACAAAGAGAATATTTAGTGAATGGAGAGATGCGCCAATGGAAAGGCAAAACTCAAGATGTTTGGTCTCCCATATATATTAAATCAGAAAAAGGATTCGAACCTAAACGAATTGGTTCATATCCAATAACTGATGCTACAGATGCTATGGAGGTTCTTTACGCAGGTGTAAAAGCATACTCCAATGGTCGAGGAGAATGGCCATCCATGTCAGTTGACAAACGCATTGAATGTGTGGAAAAATTCACACAAAAGATGATTTTGAAGCGTGACGAGGTAGTTAAATTATTGATGTGGGAAATTGGAAAATCATTGACTGATTCACAAAAAGAATTTGACAGAACTGTCCAATACATTTACGATACGATTGGTGCCTTAAAAGACATTGATAGAAATTCTTCAACTTTCTTAATTGAAGAAGGTATTATTGGCCAGGTTCGCCGTTCGCCATTAGGAGTGGTATTATGTATGGGACCGTTTAATTATCCATTAAATGAAACCTTTACCACCCTAATCCCAGCATTAATTATGGGTAATACGGTTTTATTCAAACCCCCGAAACACGGTACATTATTGCACTACCCCTTATTGGAAGCATTTAGAGAATCTTTCCCTGCAGGAGTAATTAATACTTTGTATGGACGTGGAAATTCCATTATTCCCCAATTGATGGAATCGGGCAAAATTGATGTATTAACTTTAATTGGTTCATCTAAAGTAGCGGATAAATTAAAGAAAATGCACCCTAAGGTGAATCGTTTACGTGCCATTTTAGGATTAGATGCCAAAAATGCAGCGATTGTGACGGAAAGTGCTCAGTTAGATAATGCAATCAATGAGTGTTTATTAGGTTCATTATCATTCAATGGTCAACGTTGTACTGCTATCAAAATCATCTTTGTTCATAGCAGCTTGGCTGAGGCATTTAACAAAGGATTAGCTGAAAAGATTGAAGCCATTAAAGTTGGAATGGTATGGGATTCTGGTGTACAAATCACCCCTCTTCCTGAGCCGAATAAACCAGCTTATTTGAAGGAATTGATTGAAGATGCTAAGTTGCATGGAGCCAAAGTATTGAATAAACATGGCGGAGAAAATGCCAAATCTTTATTCTTCCCGGCTTTATTGTATCCAGTAAACAAGAAAATGAAAGTTTGGTCAGAAGAGCAATTTGGACCAGTAGTGCCAGTGGTGCCATTTGATGATATCAATGTACCGATTGATTATATCCACGAATCATCACACGGTCAGCAAGTGGCTATATTTGGAACAGATCCAAACCAAATTTCAGCTTTAATAGATGAAACGGTAAATCAAGTTTCTCGTGTTAATATCAATGCACAGTGTCAACGTGGACCAGATTCCTTCCCATTCACTGGTCGTAAGGATTCGGCAGAGGGAACACTTTCTGTTACAGCTGCTCTGCGTTCATTCTCCATTCGTACCGTAGTTGCGACCAAAGCAACTCAGGCGAATAAGGATATTGTGAATCAAATTGTTGAAAATCAACAATCTAACTTCTTATCGACACGATTTATCCTTTAAGAGTTTAACGTTTTTTCAAGAACCCTAATTTTTCCTTTGCAGGTTAGATTAGGGTTTTTTATTTCCAGATAATTTGTAATTTGGAAAACACAAAAGCTACAAACACATGGAAAAAAGTAGACGCCAATTTATTCAATCGCTCAGTGCTGGTACATCCCTCCTTCTGGGAGGAATTCCTTTGCTAGGAGCTGATGAAAGGCCATTGCCACAGATATTAGAAAAAATTAAAGTAAGTCCAAACGACACCATTCGCATAGGATTGATTGGATCAGGTATTATTGGTCATTATGATACGACAACAGCACTTAAAGTGCCAGGCGTAGAATTGGTGGCAGTAGCCGATTTATACCAAGGTAGATTAGATCGTGCACAAGAAAAATGGGGTAAAGATATTTTTGTAACTAGAAATTACAAAGAGATTTTAGCCCGTAAAGACATCGATGCTGTATTAGTTTGTACGAGTGACCATTGGCATGACCACATTACGATTGATGCGCTTAAAGCTGGTAAACATGTGTATTGTGAAAAACCGATGGTTCACCATGTGGAAGAAGGATTAGCTGTTGTTGCTGCCCAAAAAGCAAGTGGAAAAGTTCTACAAGTTGGTTCTCAACGTGCAAGTTCTGTCGTATTTCAGGAGGCCCGTAAATATTATCAACAAGGAACCATTGGTGAAATAACTTATGTAGAAGCTTATACTGATCGAAATTCAGCCAATGGCGCATGGCAATATTCCATTCCGACAGATGCTAGTTTGCAAACTGTTTCATGGGATACGTTTTTAGGAGATGCACCTAAGGTGCCATTTGATCCAGTTCGCTTTTTCCGTTGGAGAAATTACAAAGCCTATGGAACGGGAGTAGCTGGTGATCTATTTGTTCATAATGTTACTGGATTACATACGGTAACCAATTCATTAGGACCAGAAAGAATTTATGCTCAAGGTGCCCTAAATTATTGGAAGGATGGACGTGATGCATATGATTTATTAACTGGATTTATGACTTATGGAAAAACGGAGAATCATAATGCCTTTCAATTCATGACCCGTGTCAATTTGGCTGATGGAGCTGGTGGAGGTGAAGGGACTCGACTAATTGGTACAGAAGGTGTTATTGAAGTGAAAAATAGAGGCATTAAAATCAAGCATTTCAAAAGAGCTAAAGTAGCTAGTATGGGAGGATATGATTCTTTGGAAAGTTTCCCAAAATCCATGCAAGACGCCATGTTAGCTGATTATAATGCTAAGTATAGTCCAGATGATAGAAGAATGAAAGTATTGGATGAAATAGAATTCAATGCCCCTCAAGGTTATGATGACCGTTTAGATCACTTTATCAATTTCTTTGATTCGATTAGAACTGGTAAACCTGTATTTGAAGATGCCTCATTTGGATTAAGAGCGGCTGGACCTTCGGTTTTATGCAATACATCCGTGGAAATAGGCAAACCAATTGAATGGGATGCTTTGAATATGAAAGTAAAAAAAGCCAAGTAATTGATATTGATTATCAACTACTTACAGCTTGAATTTGAATTTTTCGAATAGCTTTGTTCAGTGAGCATTGAAACTGTCATCTTAGAGCTTAGATTTGTCAACTTTTAAAAAGTTGACAAATCTTAAGTTGACAAATCGTAAGTGACGATTCTTAAGTGATAAATCAGAGTTGACAAATCTAAGCTCTAACTTTATAAATTAACCCGCTGCGATTTTACTGTACTATCAGTAATGAATTCATCATAGGTCATTAATTTATCTAGACATGATTTTGAACCAAGTTCAATGACACGACTAGCCACTGTGTTAGTCAATTGGTGGTCATGACAAGTGAATAAAATAGTTCCAGGAAATTCAATCATCCCATTGTTTAAAGCCGTAATTGACTCTAAGTCCAAGTGGTTAGTTGGCTCATCGAATAAAAGCACGTTTGCTCCCGATAACATCATTCTGGAGAACATACAACGTTGCTTTTCTCCTCCGGAAATTACTGTACATTTTTTCAAAGCTTCATCCCCTGAAAACAACATTCTTCCTAAAAACCCTCGAATAAAACTTTCATCTTTTTCGGTAGAATACTGACGTAACCAATCCACCAGATTCAATGAGTCATCTTTAAAGTAAGATGCATTATCATTAGGCAAATAGGTTTGAGTAGTTGTAACTCCCCATTTAAAATCCCCACCACTAGCCTTTCTTTCTCCCATTAATATGTCAAACAGAGCTGTAATGGCTAAGGAATCTTTGGCTAAAAAAGCTACTTTATCACCTTTATTAATCGTAAACGATAAATTAGAGAAAAGAGTAATTCCTTCTTCTGTTTTATAGGACAAATTATCAACACTTAATAATTGATCCCCAGCTTCACGCTCAGGCTTGAAATTGATAAATGGATACTTACGAGATGAAGGTTTAATATCTTCCACTTGTAACTTATCCAACATTTTCTGACGAGCAGTAGCTTGCTTAGATTTGGCTACGTTAGCCGAGAATCGACGAATAAACTCTTCTAGCTCCTTACGTTTCTCATCAGTCTTCTTATTTTGATCTGTTCTTTGTCTTGCTGCTAATTGAGATGATTCATACCAAAAAGTATAAGTTCCACCATACAGCTGAATCTTTCCAAAATCAAGATCCGCAATATGCGTACATACATTATCTAAAAAGTGACGATCGTGAGAAACCACAATCACTGTATTTTTGAAATTCTGTAAATAGCCTTCTAACCACATGATGGAATCTATGTCCAAGTTGTTCGTAGGCTCATCTAGTAATAATATATCTGGATTCCCGAATAATGCTTGCGCCAAAAGCACTTTGACTTTCTCCGATCCATTGATATCTTTTAATAATGAATAATGAATATCCTCTTTGATCCCTAAACCGCTCAATAAAGTAGCAGCTTCTGATTCAGCTTCCCATCCATTTAATTCAGCAAATTCCGCCTCTAAATCAGCTGCTTTGTTACCATCCTCCTCTGTAAAATCCTCTTTCATATAAATGGCATCCTTTTCTAACATAATGTCATATAGGCGTTTATTACCCATAATGACCGTCTGAAGCACAGGAAATTCTTCGAATTCAAAGTGATTTTGCTTTAAAATCGACATCCGCTCGCCAGGATTCATGCTAACGCTTCCAGTCTGAGAATCAATTTCTCCAGAAAGAATCTTTAAAAATGTAGATTTACCTGCACCATTGGCACCAATCAATCCATAACAGTTTCCTTCCGTAAATTTGATATTTACTTCCTCGAATAATACTCTCTTCCCAAATCGTAGGGAAACATTAGACACCTGTAACATAGCGTATTTAATTAAATAAGGCGCAAAATTACTCAATTTGAGCCTAGAAAAAAATGAATATTTTTATTCCTATCCCATATTTTTTTTGCAATTTCAACCTCTATACCTAACAATAGCCTTGGAAAAATTGAATTCCTCTTCTGATGTTGACTCCTTGAACACACTTGTTCTCCATTTGCACGAAGATGGATTAGAATTCCAATATGGCCAGGAATTAAGCTCAGGCCATATTGAATGGAACAAGTCGAGTAAAATTCAAAAGGATTTTTGGGAGAAAAAAGGAATTTCGCCATCCAATTTAACCCATGTTGAAGTTTTTCTTTGCCATCAACATTTTTTGCTTATTCCTCATAAATACGACAGTCGCATTTATCGAATCGGTTTTTTAGAAAAAGCATTAGGCGAAGAAACCTTAGTTGGACAAGAAATTCATGGACAAAATATTCCATCAGAAGCAGCCAATTTACTCTTTTTAATTCCAAGTGAATGGAAAGATTTAATAAGTTACTGGTTTCCTTTGGCCCAAATATCCTATCATCATGAGTTAGAACATCTCCTGTTACATTCTCAAAATAACGGATTAAGCATTTCTATTTACCGCCATCAGGCTAACATTGTATTAAGAAAATCAGGCAAATTAGTATTAGCCAATATATTTCCGTTTTCAAAAGCCACCGAAATAGCTTTCTACATTCACTCGATTCGTGATAGTTATTTTTTAAAATGGAATCCAGCCAGTATTCACTGGTTTGGTGAATTAGATTCTATCTTAGCCGAAGAATTAGCTCAATTTAAGATTTTTACCCCATCCATTTCTCATGAAGCATAGAACTGCTTTTTTTCCTGGTTCCTTTGATCCTTTTACCAAAGGCCATGAAGATATTGTTTTAAGAGCATTAGCCTTATTTGATGAAATTGTCATAGGCATAGGACACAATTCAAGCAAGTCTAGGTATTTTTCTTTAGAAAAAATGAAGGAAGCTATTGAGAAAACATTTGAAGGAAAACCTATTCGCGTAGTAACATATCAAAATTTAACTGCTACTGTAGCAAAAGAAGTTGGGGCCCGTTTCATCATTAGAGGATTAAGAAATACAACGGATTTTGAATATGAAAACTCTATTTCGCAAGTAAATAGGCACATTAATGAAGAATTAGAAACCGTATTTTTAATTACTTCACCTCATTTAGCTCCCATAAGCTCTACCATCATCCGAGACTTGCACCGCTATGGTAGCTCAATTAATCAATATTTACCTTATAATTTAGAAGAAGAACAAAGTAATTGAAATCGGTGAATGACATAACGTATCGAGCTATATGTATTTGTCATGGCTTTATTCATAGCAGCTGGTCCTAACCATTCTACTTTTTCAATATTTTCTTCTTTCTGAGGAATTAGCTTCGTATTTACAATTGAATTCATTAAATACCACTTCGTTTTCTTTAGTATTCGCTGATTCTTATGGGTATAAGTATGGTAGGTAGTACAAAGTTTTTGATCTAAAACTGCCTTAACATTACATTCTTCCTCCACTTCTCTAACTGCTGCCTTTTTAAACTTCTCTCCTTTTTCAAGCTTTCCTTTGGGCAAATCCCATTTACCCAATCGTAACATCCACAACACCTTATCCTCTGAATTTAAAACCACACCACCGGCCGCTTCCAACAACTGATACATGCCAAAAATCCTTTGTTTGAAAGGTTTTATATCCTTTACTAAAATATAAACGGAATCAAAAGTTGCACCTGGCTTTTGGTGTAAACCATGTATCAACTTCTCCATTTGGTCTAATGTCAAATTCAAAATACACGTATGCCCTTTAAAATCGGATAATCTCACGGGCTGAAGGCGAGCATCAATGACTAATTCGAATTCATCCCCTAATGGTATGGCATGTTTTTTTGATTCCTTGTAAATACGAATCGGACGGTCGTCTATAAACAATATCATAGTTTGAATTCAGAATTTTAGTTGGCAAAAATAGAATTAAATAATGAAAGATAACTTGAATAAACTATTTTTGTATCTATAATCTTTGAAACAAATTCGTATGCCTGATTTTACTATTTCACAAGAAGTTGCCCAACACCTTTTAAGCGTAAAAGCTATCCAATTAAGACCTGATCAACCATTTAAATGGGCTTCTGGATGGAATTCTCCGATTTACTGCGACAATCGCATTTCTCTTTCCTACCCTGAGGTAAGAACTTACATTAAAAATTGTTTATCTGCAGCCGTTAAAGCCTATTTTCCTGAGGTTGAAATCATCGCGGGTGTAGCTACTGCAGGTATCGCACAAGGGGCCTTAGTGGCTGATTATTTGGATCTTCCTTTTTGTTATGTAAGACCAGAGCCTAAAAAACATGGTATGGGTAATCAAATAGAAGGACATATCGACAAAGGGCAAAAAGTTGTTTTAATTGAAGATTTAATTTCCACAGGAGGTAGTTCATTAAAAGCTGCCGCTGCTTTGCAAGAGGCTGGTGCCGAAGTCTTAGGAATGGTAGCCATCTTTACTTATGGTTTCCAAATCGCAGAAGACAATTTCAAAAACCATGGAATACCTTGTATTACGTTAAGTAACTATGATGTCTTGATAGATGAAGCGGTTAAATTAAATCACGTTACAGAAACTCAATTAATGACATTACAAGATTGGAGAATCAATCCAAGTGAATGGCGTAAGTAAGTCATTTCAATACATATCGATGGCCTGGCAATGTTTTTATGAAACCTTGAAACTCCAAGTTCAACAAAAGCATTGCCAGTTGATTGATTCCTTTTTGCAATTTCCAAGCCATTTCATCCATAGCCAACACCTTTTCTTGGTGTAACAAAGCCAAAATTTGACTCTCATCATCTGTCAATTGACTCCACAACAGGCTTTTATTCTTCTCTATTTTATTTGGATTTGATTGCCAATTTAATTGTTCCTTGCAACTGAGCCAATCTGTGAAAATATTGGCTTGGTTTTTCTGAATCAAGCGATTGCAACCTTCTGAGAATACTTTTTGCAAATTTCCTGGTACTGCAAATACTTCTCGATGGTAGTTGTTAGCATATTCTGCCGTAATTAATGCTCCACCCTTTTCTGCTGCTTCTACCACTATCGTCGCATCTGACATGCCAGCAATGATTCGATTTCTCATTGGAAAAAATCTAGGATCAGGTTTTTGATGAAATGGGTGCTCTGATATAATCCCACCCAATTCCATCATTTGATGTGCATACTTAATATGTAAAGAAGGATAAATTCGCTGAAATCCTCCTGCTAAAACAGCAATAGTTGGCACATTCATTTCTATACAAGCTTGATGTAAAGCTATGTCAATTCCGTAGGCCAATCCACTAACAAATAATACATCATCATCTATTGATTCCTTAACTATTTGATAAGTAATCTCTTTCCCATATTCTGTTGCCTTTCTAGTCCCTACCAATGCCAATACTTTCTCTTGTTGAAAATTGACATTTCCCTTAAAATACAACAACAATGGGGCATCATATAATTGTTTTAAGCGATTAGGATATCCCTCATCCAAATAAAAGAATAGTTGTATTCGCTCCTTAATACAATCAGAATATATTCTTTCCGCTTCTTTCAACACCAGATTGGACTTAACCTCGTGGGCAATCATGGGTCCAATGTGGGGTACTTTCTGTAAAACAGAGGTGGTCGAATGAAAAACTTGTTTGGCTGATCCTAAGTAAGATATGAGTCGGCGAGCATTGACTATGCCAATTTGAGGTACTAAACTTAGAGCTATTTGAAATACTTTTTCTTCCTCCATTGGGATTTAAATGAATCATTTCCCGAAAGAAAAAAATCATTCTCCCAAATCCTCGCGAAGTCCTTGTAAAAACTGTCGAATTTCAGTTAACTGATTAATTAATGGAGTATTTATATTTTTCGCTTCTCCTCGGTGATTAATAGCTTGTTTAGCTCCCTCAATCGTTAAACCTTTTTCTTCAATCAACTGAATCAAAACTTTAATCTTCTCAATATCCTCAGGTGTATATTTCCGAATTCCGCTGGAGCGGCGTTTAGGCATCAAATGAGGGAATTGAGTTTCCCAATACCTCAATTTAGATGTTTTCACCTTAAAAATCTCGGCGACTTCAGAAATTGAATAATACTGTTTACTAAACTGCTCCATCTAATAAATTAAAACCTTGTTATGATGCAAAATCAAGAATTCGAATAAAAACACGTAATTTTGCACTTCCTTTGATTAGAAAAATCAGGAAGAAATAAAATTACCCATAATTTCGATATTAAACCAATGACTTCAACGGAGATCCGCCAGCATTTTTTAGCTTTTTTTCAATCGAAAGGACATTTAATTGTACCATCTGCCCCATTAGTTGCCAAAAATGACCCTACCCTATTATTTAATAATTCAGGGATGGCTCAATTCAAGGATTTTTTCTTGGGAAATGGTACTCCTCCATCGAAAAGAATTGCTGACACACAAAAATGTCTTCGTGTTTCTGGAAAACATAATGACCTAGAAGATGTAGGTTTTGACACTTACCATCATACGATGTTTGAAATGCTAGGTAACTGGTCTTTTGGTGATTATTTCAAAAAAGAAGCTTTGGCTTGGTCTTGGGAATTATTAACAGAAGTCTATCAATTACCCAAAGAGCGCATATATGTTTCCGTATTTGAAGGAGATGCCAAAGATGGTGTCCCTTTTGATCAAGAGGCATTTGATATTTGGAAAGCCATTGTCGGAGAAGAAAGAATCATCCTTGGTAATAAAAAAGATAATTTCTGGGAAATGGGTGAAACCGGCCCTTGTGGACCTTGTTCTGAAATCCATATCGACTTGAGAAATCAAGATGAAGTGGATCGAATTTCTGGAAAATCCTTGGTTAATGCTGACCATCCTCAGGTAGTGGAAATTTGGAACAACGTTTTCATGCAGTTTGAACGTATGGCTGATGGGTCTTTGGTTTCTCTCCCTTCTAAGCATGTCGATACTGGCATGGGCTTTGAACGACTATGCATGGCGATTCAAGGAAAACAATCCAATTACGATACGGATGTTTTCCAAGGCAGCATTCAGCATTTAGCTAAGAAAAGTGGAATAACTTACGGTCAAGATAAATGGACCGACATAGCTATGCGTGTAATCTCTGACCATATTCGTGCCATTGCATTTTCTATTTCGGATGGACAATTACCTTCCAATGCCAAAGCAGGTTATGTCATTCGCAGAATTTTACGTCGTGCCGTTCGGTATGGATATACCTATTTAGGCTTCAAAGAGCCATTCATGTATGAATTGATACCACTTTTAGCTCAGCAATTCAAAGGAGTTTTTGACGAACTTATTTCGCAAGAAGCGTTTGTTGCTAAAGTGATTTATGAGGAGGAAGTATCATTCTTAAGAACACTTTCCACAGGATTGGTGCGATTGGATAAATTAATGGAAGATACTCAAGCGAAAGGAACTCAAATTTTAACTGGTGAAGATGTATTTGAATTAAATGATACCTATGGCTTTCCAGTAGATTTAACCGCATTGATTGCCCGTGAAAAAGGCATGGATATCGATGAACCTGGATTCCAACTTGCCTTAAATGCTCAAAAGAACCGTTCGAGAAAGGACGCGGGCGCTAGCGCAGAAGATTGGGTTATCTTATTTGATAGTGATGAAGTTTCCTTTGTTGGATATGATCATGCTACTTGGACTACTCGTATAGTGAAATACCAAAAAGTGCAGAATAAAGCGGGTATACAATATAAAATTGTTTTAGAAAGTACCCCATTTTATGCTGAATCAGGTGGACAAGTGGGTGATTCAGGATTTTTAGTTTTCAAAAAATCAGGTACAAAAATTGAAATATCTGATACAAAAAAAGAAAACGATTTAATTGTACATTGGACTTCAGATCCAGCCATTGAACAGGTGGCACAAGAAGAGGAAGTAGTAGCGCAAATTGATGAAACCAGAAGAAAAGCCATAACGAATCATCATAGTTCTACTCACTTAATGCAAGCTGCCTTGCAACAAATTCTAGGCAAACATGTAGCACAAAAAGGTAGTTTAGTCAATGAACAATTATTACGTTTCGATTTCTCTCATTTCCAGAAAGTGACAGATGAAGAATTGAAGCAAATTGAAGATATGGTCAATGCCAAAATTGTGGCCAATATCCCTCTATTGGAAGAAAGAAATGTACCGATTGCACAAGCCAAAGAAAAAGGAGCTATGGCTCTATTTGGTGAAAAATACGGTGATTTCGTCCGTGTAATCACTTTTGATCCAAATTATTCGGTAGAACTTTGTGGAGGAACCCATGTGAATTCAACTGGGGAAATTGCCTTGTTCAAAATTTTATCTGAAAGCTCAGTAGCCACAGGTGTTCGACGTATTGAAGCGGTTACATCTCAAAAAGCCTTTGAATTATTGAGTGAACAAGCTGCTCAATTAGATCAAATCAATGAACTTTTAAAAGCTCCCAAAGATATCATTAAAGCAGTAGTTAGCTTGATTGAACAAAATTCGAGCTTACAAAAGACCATTGCCCAATACCAAGCTCTGGAGATTAAATCATTGAAATCTTCATTAACGCAGCAAATTTTAGGCAAAGGTGAGCTCCTATATTTAATTCAACAAGTGAACGTTCCCAATGCGGATGCCTTAAAAAACTTAGCCTTTGACTTGAGCAATGAACATCAAAATTTATTCTGTTTATTAGCTGCTGAAATAGAAGGTAAAGCCAGCTTAGCCTTGGCAATCTCGAAAGAACTTGTTACGTCCAAATCCTTAGATGCTGGAAAAATTATTCGTGAATTGGCCAAAGAAGTACAAGGTGGCGGAGGTGGTCAAGCATTTTTAGCTACTGCAGGAGGACAAAAACCAGAAGGAATTCCACAAGTAATCCAAGCGGCTCAACAATTCATTTAAAATTAACCATGAAGGACATTCCTTTTATCTCTCTTGATCAAGCAGCCTTGGGCATGGATCAATGGGGTGTGGAGGGACGTCCTTTTGTCTTTATTTGTGATTACCTAGGCGAAAATGTTTGGTGGGGAACTGAAGAAGATGCCCAAAAATGGGGAATCAAATTTGAGTTCAACCAAAAACAAAGCACAGGCTATCTAGGAGAAATTCAATTCGATAAATATCCAATTAGCTACAAAGATTACTTACAAAAGTTTAATCAAGTTCAATCAGGTTTAAAACGTGGGGACTCATTCCTAGTGAATCTCACCTTCCCTACGCCCATCCAAACTAATCTTAGTATTGAAGAGATTTTTTTGCATGCTCGGGCTAAGTATAAATTACTCATTCAAGATCAGCTTGTTGTTTTCTCTCCCGAACCATTTATTCACATTGAAAACAATAAAATTCAAGCCTTTCCTATGAAAGGAACTTTAGCTGTTAATGAAAAAAATAGACCTGATGATTTACGTATTGATGCAAAAGAACAGGCGGAGCATGCTACAATCGTTGATTTAATCCGAAATGATATTAGTCGAGTCGCCTACCCCATTCAAGTTGAAAAATATCAATACATTGAACAAGTAAAGACTCATAGTCAGGATTTATGGCAAATGTCTTCTTTGATTTCTGGAGAAATAATGCCAGAATTCAAAAATAAATTGGGAAGTATTCTAAAAGCCTTATTACCAGCAGGTTCCATTACAGGAGCCCCAAAAGCCGCAACCATGGACATTATTAAAAAATCAGAGGGTTATGAGCGAGGGTTTTATACTGGAATTATGGGAAAATATGATGGAACTACCTTAGATTCAGGAGTTTTGATTAGATTTATAGAACAAATTGAAGAAAATTTAGTTTTTAAAAGCGGAGGTGGAATTACCGTCTTCTCTGATCCTGAAAAGGAGTATTTGGAATTAATCCAAAAAGTTTACCTACCAATTTAAAAAATGCCCACATTTTTAGAAACCGTTCATGTTTTAAATGGCGAAACACTTCATCTAGATTATCATCAAAAAAGAATCAATGATGTCTTTCAGTTTTACTATCCAAGTTCTCCTGTTCTAAACATTCATGATTTTTTTGCAAGCTTAGAAATTCCTCAGCAAGGAAGTTATCGTACGAGATTGGTATACCGAACAGATTGGGAATTTCATGAGTTTATACCCTATCAATCAAAAAATATCTGCAAATTAACGATCGTTCCTACAGGTGATTATGAATATACCTTTAAGTATGCCGATAGATCGCATATCCTGAAAAAAATAGCCGAACATCCTGAAGCTGATGATATCATCTTTTCTAAAGATGGAAAATTACAAGATTCAAGCATTGCCAATTTAGCATTCAAGCAGGGAGATGCCTGGTATACTCCTAAAGAACCTTTACATTGGGGAACCACTCGTAGGAGATTAATTGATGAAAAATTAATTGAAGAAAGAGATATTTTAGAATCAGAATTAAAAGATTATAGCCATATCTGCCTTATCAATGTATTTAGGCCGCTTTCCATGGAAAACGCACTTTTGCTTCCCGATTCAATTGTGTAAATTGTGTCTTCTTTAAGACATGAATCCTTCCAAAAGTCCTTCTTTTCTGTTGCATCAAAAGTTCCCCTTTGAGCCTACACCCTCACAGACAGCTTTGTTTCAGAAATTAAATGACTTTATCATCAACAAAGACGAATGGGGAGCCCTCACCTTTATCATCAAAGGATATGCAGGGACAGGTAAAACGACGGTCATTTCTACCCTCATTAAAATATTAGCTAGCTTCGGTTATAAGACCCAATTATTGGCTCCAACGGGTCGAGCCGCCAAAGTGATGGCGAATTATGCCAAGAAAAAAGCATTTACGATCCATAAAAAAATATACCGACAAGTCAGTAATCCAAATTCAGGAGCCCTCGTGTTCCAGCGAATGAATAATTATGCAATTAACACTGTTTTTATAGTTGATGAGGCATCCATGATTACCGATGAGTCTGATTTTGGCTCCAATAGTTTATTAACGGATTTAATTGAATATGTTTTTACAAATCCAGAAAATGGGCATACAGGCAACAAATTAATTTTTGTGGGTGATACTGCCCAGTTACCTCCAGTAGGTAAAAGCCTCTCTCCTGCTCTTTCCAAAGACTATATCAGCAGTGAATTTCATATGGAAGTGATGGACCACGAATTGACGGACGTCATGCGACAAGATATAGATTCCGGGATTCTGTACAATGCGACCAATCTCCGTGAATTATTGAATCAGGCTTCTCATCAAATTCAATTTAATACTAAATCATTCAAAGATTTTTTCAAAATGTCTGGAGAAAAAGTCGAAGATGGTATGCAATATGCCTATCGGAAATTTGGGAAAGAAGAAACTATTTTGCTTACTCGGTCAAATAAAAGTGCGGTTCAATACAATGAATTTGTTCGGAGATCTATTTTGTATCAAGAAGATGAAATCAGTTCTGGAGATTTATTAATGATTGTTCGAAACAATTACCATTGGTTGGATGAAGATTCTCCAGCAGGATTCATAGCAAATGGTGATTTTGTAGAAGTAATGAAAATCAAAAGACAAGAAGACATGCATGGTTTTCGGTTTTTGAATGTAAGTCTACGCTTGTGCGACTATGAAGACCATCCCGAAGTGGAAGCAAAAATATTACTAGATACACTTCACTCAGCTGAGTCTGCCTTAGGAAAGGATGCTAATAAAAAGCTATATGATTCAGTATGTGAGGATTATGCTCATATAACCAAGAAAAAAGAAAGAATGGAGGCTATTAGAAAAGACCCCTTTCTTAATGCTCTTCAAGTCAAATTTGCCTATGCCTTAACTTGTCACAAATCACAAGGTGGACAATGGAAAGCTGTTTTTGTGGATCAAGGATATCTAAAAGAAGAACAAATTGATGCTGAATATATTAGATGGTTATACACGGCTATTACACGAGCCACTCATGAACTATTTTTAGTTAATTTTCACGAACGCTTTTTCCCCTAAACTAGATTTTTGTACTGGCTATTTTGTCATTGATACTATCGACACTCTCCAGTTCATCATAGTGAGATACGATTTCAGTTAGAAGCTGATTTAACTGCGCCAATCGTTCTCTACCAATAATTTCAGCAAATTTTTGCTCGATATGAGTTCTAGATTTCATTAAATCTTCCAAAAATTGATTACCTTTCTCTGTACAAAATAAGAGAGTGGAACGTAAGTCTTGAGGATGAATTTGAGAAATCAGGTAACCTTCTTGAATAAGCTCATTGACCAACTTACTCATAGCTTGCTTACTCACTTTCGCTTTTTTGGCCAAATCAGTCGTAGTTACTCCCTGTTCAGCAAGATTCATTAAAACAATGATATGCCCTATTTTGAAGTTTTCATAACCTAAACTTCTTAAATAAGTGCCATTCATTGATTGAACAATACGATAAGATTTTACCAAAAGTCTTGATAAAAACATGTGCTGGGGATATTCAATTGGTGTAATCTGGTCCATGGTAGATTATTCTATCATGCAAAAATACAAAAATAAAATAATTAGTCAACCAACTTGACTTTATTATAAATGCTTCTTTACTTTGCAACACTAAAAATCGTACCATGTCTACTCAACAAAAACCAAAATCTCATCTTCCTAAAATCATTTTAGCGGTAATCTTAGTTGTAGGAGGTTTTTTCGGTTACAAGAAATACCATTATGCTACTACGCATGAGGATACCGACAATGCTCAGATTGAAGCCTATTTCATTCCAGTATTACCTCGAATGGCAGGATTTGTAAAAAAGGTCTATGTGAATGATTATGATCAAGTAAAAAAAGGTCAAATCATTTTAGAAATAGATTCTGATGAAGCAGCATTAGCATTGGAAGAAATGCAAGTGGAAGTTGATCAAGCAAGCTCTGACATAGAAAGTGCCAAAGCTAATTTAACCAACTTAACAAAAAGTATTGAAGCACAACAAAGCCAAGTAAAATCAGCAGAGTTAGCCAATAATAAATACAACCGCGATGTTACCCGAAATGCGGCTTTGGAGTCAGCTAAAGCGATTACCCGTCAGCAATTAATTGATAGCCAAGATCTGGCAGAACAATCAGCCATTAAATTACAAGGGGCAAAAGCTGAATTAGTAAGCACTCAATCTAGAATAGGCATCTTACAAGCTATGTTACATAAAGCCGAGATTGCATTAAAACTGAAAAAGGTTAAAGTTCAGCAACAACAATTGAAATTAAGCTACAATAAAGTTTATGCTCCTGCTGATGGTAAAATTGGCAAGAAATCAGTTGAGCCTGGCCAATTCATTCAAGTTTCACAACCATTGATGACGATCATGGATGACAGTCGCTATTGGGTGGTGGCTAACTTTAAAGAAACTCAAGTAGAATCCTTACGAGTTGGCATGGGAGCCGATATTAAAATTGATGCTTACCCTGATATCACCTTAAAAGGTAGAATATTATCCATTTCTGAATCAACAGGTGCCAAAACAACCTTACTTCCTCCTGATAATGCGTCGGGAAACTTTGTTAAAGTAACACAACGCATCCCTGTGAAAATTGAAATTCTGAACACCGATAAATACAAGGATATTTTACGAGCAGGATTATCATTAGATGTTTCGGTTCCCATAAACTAATACCATGCAAAGGCCTCAGGGATTCGCAAAAATCATCATCGTTCTCACGACGATTACCGCAGCTGTCATGGAGTTGTTGGATACCACGATTGTGAACGTGGCCCTCAACCAGATAGCCGGAAATCTTGGAGCAACGATTGAAGATATAGCCTGGGTAATTACCAGTTATGCGATAGCCAACGTAATTATTATCCCGATGACGGGATTTTTAGGAGAATATTTTGGTAGAAAAAACTACTATTTAGGCTCTATGATCCTTTTTGGTATTGCCTCCTATTTTTGTGGGATGAGTGATAGCTTATGGGAATTAGTCTTTTGGCGTTTTTTCCAAGGTATTGGAGGAGGAGCCCTACTTTCCACATCTCAAGCTATATTATTTGATGCATTCGAAGTAGAAGATCGCCCAATCGCATCTGGTTTTTTTGGCATGGGTATCATTCTTGGCCCATCTTTGGGTCCTGTGTTAGGTGGCTACTTAGTGGATAATTACGAGTGGAACGACATTTTCTATGTTAATATCCCTGTCTGTATATTGGCAACTATTCTAACCATTGTTTTCATTGATCGAAAAGAAGGCGAAGGTCAACATCGAAAGACCATGGAAATCGATTACATAGGAATAGCCTTATTAACCTTGGGAATCGGAAACCTGCAGTATATTTTAGAAAAAGGAGAATCTGAGAATTGGTTTGAGTCAAGAACCATCAACACCATGGCAGGATTATGTGCCATTGGATTGATTGGATTCATTTGGAGAGAATTAACCACCGAACATCCAGTTATCAACTTAAAGATATTCAAGAACAAAGTGTTCGCCATGAGTACGGTATTTAACTTAGTGAGTGGTTTTGGTCTATTCACATCCGTGTTCATTTACCCCATCATGGTTCAGCGAATCAATGGCTTAAGTTCAACAGAAACTGGTCTATCCTTGATGTATCCGACATTACTTGGTGTCATCCTATTCCCTATGATTGCCAAATATTTGTCTTTAGGTGGTAAGCCTATTCCTGTTATGGGAGTTGGGATCTGCATATTCATCATATTTGGTTTTATTGGTGGGTCAGCTACTCCAGAGATGGGCCGTTGGGATTTCTTCCCCATGCACCTCTTGCGTATGATGGGAGTAGCTATGTTGCAAATGCCTTTAATTAATCAAGCCGTTGCTGGATTAAAACCCTCCGAATATCCTGCTGGAATTGCCTTGAGTAATATGATTCGACAATTGGGAGGTGCATTTGGTATAGCAGTTGCTAATAATTACGCGACACACCGTGCAGCCCAACATAGAACGGATTTGTTAGCCAATATTCAAGTGGAAAATCCTTTATTCCAACAAAGAATCCAAGGATTGACACAAAATATGATGCAAAAAACGGGGGACTTTGTTCGAAGTGGGGAGGCTGCATATCGACAATTAGATGCCATGGTAAACAAGCAAGCTTATTATTTGGCATACTTAGATACATTCCGTTTAGTGTCCATTTTATTTATGTGTATACTACCTTTCTTATGGTTATTACGTACCCCTAAGAAAACCAAAGAAGAATTAGAAAAAATCATGAAAGCCAGTGAAGAGGCTCATTAATCATATGAAAAAATATATCTTACTCTTATCCTATACTTTGTTGAGCTCGGCTGTAATAGCTCAATCAAAGGGACTACCTGAATTAATTCAAGGTATTTTACAACATTCTCCAGCTTTAAAAGGACAAAGAAACCTGATAAAAATGGGATTAGTAAAAACTCAAATTCAGGAATCTTACGGAAAACCTGTGATTGGTGCTGAAATTGGTGTTACACGAATCGATCCTGTTGCCAAGGCTAGTTTTAACTTTGGTGGAGCCAATTCAACCCTACAGTTTCAACCTAACATGAATTACAATTCTCAATTTGTAGCTAATCACGTATTATATGATTGGGGAAGAAATGCCATGGCCATTGAAAAAACACGTTTAGAAACACAATTAAGTCAAGCGCAAATTGAGCAACAGGAATTCCAATTGGGTTTTCAAATTGCTAATTTATACCAACAAATTGTTTTCAATAAAAAAGCGATTCAAGTACAAAAATCACAACTGAAGCGCCTTGAAAGTAATTTTCAGATCATTATAAAGCAATTAGCTTTGGGAGAAGCCATTGAATATGATAAAATAAGTCAGCAAGTAAAAATTGCGAATCAAGAGAGTAAAATTTTAGAATCAGAAAATCAGGTGGCTCGCATGTTGGACTATTTAAGTACCTTATTAGGTGGCAATGCTGAGTCATATTTAGTTGAAAATCCTCAAATTTGGCAAGCTCAAACAGCCAAACCAATTGAATCATTTACAAATCCAGAGATTACTCAAATTAAGGCTCAGGAGGAAATAGTTAATAAGAGCATCGAATTAGCTAAGTCGGAGAATACCCCTACCCTGGCAGGATTAGCTACCTTAGGCTTAAAGAATGGATATGTTCCTAGAATAAATGGAGAAACACCCGCTTTTGCGGATGATTTTAAAGTAAATAGCGTTTTAGGCCTTAAATTAAGCATTCCTATTTATTCAGGAAAAAGAGGGAGCTACCAAACAGAATTAGCTACCATTCAAAAAGAACGTGTTGCTTTTCAATTAGAAGATGCCCGTGAAAAATTAGGTACTGAGTGGAGACAAGCTCAATTGAATCATCAAAACTACGTAAAGAAAGCTGCTACCCAGAAAGAGGTTGTTGCACAAGCCCAATACGCCTTAGATTTAGCAAATACGCGCTTTAAGCAAGGCTTAATTCGCCGGATTGAATTAGACCAAGCAGAATCTATTTTAGAAGAATCCCAATTGATGCAAGCTCAGTTTGATTATCAAGTGAACCTACAACAATTGGAATTATATAGAATACAGGGAATTAAAATCTGGTAATTATAAATCAAACAAGATTGCCAAGGCGGGATTTTGCAATTTACCCTCGTAAATCGTTAATCCATTAGCTAATGCTTGGTTATGAGTACATGCTACATTCCAACCTTCTTTGGCTATTTGTTGGACATAAGGTAATGTTGCTTGAGTCAATGCTAAAGTAGACGTTTGAGGTACTGCCCCAGGCATATTAGCTACACAATAATGAAGAATTCCATCTATTTCAAACACGGGATTCTCGTGCGTAGTAGGTCGACAAGTTTCTATACATCCACCTTGGTCCACGGCTACATCTACTAGTACAGTACCTGGACTCATTCTTTTTAAATCTTCCTTTTTGATCAGGTGCGGTGCCTTTGCCCCATGTAAAAGTACGGCTCCAACGATTAGGTCGGCTTGAGGTAGATTATCTTGTATAGCTAACGAAGTAGAATATTGGGTAGACACATTGGCAGGTAATATATCTTCCAAATAACGTAATCGAGCTAGATTAGTATCCATAATTGTAACATTTGCTCCAAGACCAGCCGCCATTTTGGCAGCCTGTGTACCAACTACTCCTCCTCCCAAAATCACCACATTTGCAGGTTTTACCCCAGGAACTCCACCTAACATTTTACCTTTCCCGCCTTGGGCCTTACCTAAAAAATAGGCTCCCACTTGAATGGCCATTCTACCAGCCACTTCTGACATCGGAATTAATAATGGGAGACTTTTATCTGGTAATTCCACGGTTTCATAAGCAATACAAATCGCTTTACTAGCAATCATTGCTTGGGTCAATTCTTTGGATGCGGCAAAGTGAAAATAAGTGAACAGAATCTGGCCCGGTTGAATCAGTGGAAATTCTTGCGCTAAAGGTTCTTTCACTTTAACAATCATTTCAGATTTCTCATAGACTGATTTAGCATCTGGTAAAATTACAGCTCCAACTTGGGTGTAAAAATCATCTGAAAAACCAGAACCAACACCTGCTTGACTTTGAACATACACTTGGTGACCTTGAGCCACCAAGGATTGAATTCCTGCAGGCGTTAAACCTACTCTGAATTCTTGATTTTTTATTTCTTTAGGGACGCCAATGATCATGATAATTTGATTTTAGCTTGTTATAAAAAAAGAACGGCCAACGAAAAATTTCGCTGGCCGTTACCTTTGATGAAGTATAATACTTTACAAATATAAAAAAGACGAAAAATATTTATGTATATCACATATAAAAAAGGAATTATTTCTGTTAAATGTATTTTAAAAGGAATTTATTCTATAAATTAACTTTATGTAAACATAAATCCGAAAAAATTATGGCTTCCAAACTCATCCTAGACGCTCTTGATTTAAAGATTTTAAAAATCATTCAAGGAAATGGCCAAAAGAAACTCAAAGAAATAGCTTCCCAAGTCAATTTATCTCTATCTCCTACCCATGATCGTATCCGAAAATTGGAAAAAGATGGATATATCATGTCTTATGTAGGTTTGCTTAACAGGAAAATGTTGGACTTAGGTTTATTGGTTCATTGTCAAGTAACTTTAGAAAAGCAGAACCGTAAAAATTTCAAAGAATTTGAACAAGCCATTCAAGCATTTCCAGAAGTATTATCATGCCATTTGGTTTCAGGGAACTTTGATTATTACTTGATGGTTGTAAGTTCGGATGTAGAAAGCTACAACCGCTTTTATCAAGAGAAATTAGCTGTACTTCCTACTGTCGCTCATATCAATAGTTTATTTGTGATGGATGAAATAAAACAAAGTACAGAATTACCTATTCCTTGACAATGGGCTGTATAATGTTGTACCTTTGTATTTCTATTATGGGGTCGACCGGTTTTGACAGCTTATGTCGGTCGGTGGTAAGCACGTCGGGAGTTGTAGGCATTTCCTGTTTAAAAAACCTTCGAATTATAACTGGCAATACACAGTATGCCATGGCTGCTTAATCTTAGAGATTAATCAATTTGCCATCGTTCAGCCTTCTCCAAACTCTGCCGAGGAGGGCATCTGAGCGTCGACATGCAGAGTCGATAAGTTCGAATTTCTCTACGAGCTTGTTAGTATCCAGAGGATAAGTTGAGAGTTTGGGTCTGATGTGAACCCGCTTTTGATCGAAAAAGAATCACAGCTAAACGTGTAGAAAGCTATTGTTCGCTAGGTTTGGACGAGGGTTCGAATCCCTCCGACTCCACAAAAAAATCTCCCAGAGCTGGGAGATTTTTTTATTTAATCTTAATATGTGCTGAAATACTATGGCCATACATGCCATTAGATCTGGAATAATACCCATATCGAATTTCTAAGGAGCTCCAATTCAACAATCCTGCGATACCTCCAGGTGGTGCTAAACGAATTCCCATTCCAACAAACTGACTTGTAAAACTAGAAATATCATAATCAGAAGTATAAAATAATTCAGAAGGCTCATGCTGTGCATAAGCTTTAAAGTACTTCACTGCTGTTTGGGTATTAAATCGGTAAAATGGGCTAATGGAGAAGAATGGGGTAATCTTATATGGGATTTCTAAATTGGTGGTATGTGCAGTCATTCCCCAATCATCCACATAAGCTCGATAAAAAGCACGAATAACCGTTCTATCTCCCGCGAAATAACTCAATCGTAAACCAATAGGTAATTTAAATCTGGTTCCAGGTAGTTTCTCCACGGTTTCATTTCCATTGGTAAAGTATACCCGATGAAAGGGAGTACTCAACAGACCTTCCTGATAACTAGGCTCAATGATTGCCATTACTTGTAATCGTTGATTAATTACTTGCGACAATGAAAACGATGCATTGTAGGAGTTTCTGGGTTTATATGCAATTCCCCTTTTATCTCCTTCTGCGCCAGAAGGGTAAGTCAATGGCCTTAATTCCGAAGGTAAAATAGCCATATAAGTATCAAAAAAAGCACCTCCTTTAATCGAGAATTCTCGATTTTTATCCTTAGAAAGCTTAGTAATAAACGCATTAAAACCATGAGATTTATAATCATATTCCGTGGAATAGGAATAACTAAAACCATGTGTGGTTCTTAAAACATCATCTTTCACCGACCAAGATAAACTTGGATAAATATGCGTATCCTTTCTGGATGCTGAAGAAACCGTTAGAGGGTCAATTTTATCAGAAGAAGCTGATGAATAAAAATCAATATTCATATCTGCCGTAAAACTGTGCAAACGGTTAAAGCGATCTAATTTTGAGAAACGTAACTCAAAAGAATTGGCAAAATCTGTCAATCGCTCGGTGCCAATTCCACCTGTGATAGCAGAATTATTTCCATCTTGAAAATAATATCCACTAACAATATTGGCTTCCTCAAATTTCAAGGTCCTTTTCTTGTAAATCGAAGAAGTATCCGATGATGAAATAGATGCAGCATTCCTTTGGTTGAATGTCAAATACTCTTGCGAGCGTGCCCCTTGCAAATATGAACAGTAAAGACCTATGCTTAATATTACTTTTTTCATGACATCCTTTTAATTACAACCGCAACCTCCCCCGCTCTTACCACCATTGGCTCCTGAAGCTCCTTCCCGATAGAGATAAAAACTTTGCTCGAATTTCTCCGATTTTCTAGATGACAATTCCATTTCTGAATCATTGATTCTGCTCTTCTGAAACTCCTTCACAGAAGTACATGATTGCAAAAGAATTCCAAGAAATAAACCCAACCAATGGTATCTCTTCATAAGTCTATGTTATTTTAACAATTCTAATTGTTGCTTTTTAATGCTTTCTGAATAAAACACCTGATTATCATCGTCGATGATTACACAACCTAAACCAGGTATTTGATTTATTAAATCTAATCCAATTGAAACTCCCATCACGGCTATAGGCGTAGTTAAGGCATCAGCCAATTCAGCAAACGGGGCAAAAACCGTAACACTCTTTATACCTTGAATTGGATAACCTGTATTTGGATCTATCGTATGTGAGTATTTTTTACCGTCAATCACGACAAATTTTTCATAATTCCCAGATGTAGCCACGGATGAATTTTTCAAATCAAAATGAGCTATTATTTGATTGGATTGATCTGGATGAACAACGCCAATTGACCATGGTTTTCCATTTTCCTTATTACCCCAGGCACATAAATCACCCGATGCATTCACCAATCCATGTTGGAATCCCAACGATACTAGTAGAGCCTTAGCTCGATCTGCCGCATAACCTTTGCCTATTCCTCCAAAGCCTAATCGCATTCCTTTCTTTTTCAAAAAGACACTCTTATTTTGAACATCTAATTCAAGCTGCTGATAATCAATTAACTGGACGGATTGTTTCGCTAATTCAGGACTAGGTAATTGAGTCATTTTTTGATCAAAGTTCCAAAGACTTTTATCCATAGATCCATAAGTCAAATCAAAAGCTCCTTGAGTCAAATCCGAAATTCGTTGAGCTCTCTGAATCAATCCAAATACCTCGGCATCAACGATTACTGGTGAAATTCCAGCCATTTCATTAATTTGATTCGTCTGAGAATCAGGTCGATAAGTACTTAATAATTGCTCAATACGCTGAATTTCTAGTACAGCCTTTTCTAAGGCTGCCCGAGCGTCCAATTCATTTGACCCAACGACCGCTAAGTCGAAACGGTTACCCATCAATAAATCTGTCCTTTTAAAAAGAGGCATTCGGTTATCGGTATTGTTTGATTTCAGCTAAAAACTTAGCAACAGATGGTTGGTATCCCTCCCATTCCTTTAATACTTTGCCTTGTTCATTGATTAATAAAGTCAATGGGAATTTGCCTGAACTATTGTATTTTTCTGCCAAAGCATCATTCTTAGCTTGCTGATCTTTAGCTAATTGATTCTTCTTTAACCTAGGAAAATCAGCACGAATTAATTCCAAATTGCCTTCTGCAAATGCAGTAAATTCTGCCGATTCAAAGACATCTTTCTTTAATTTAATACAAGGACCACACCAATCAGATCCTGAAAAATTCAATAATATGAGGCGATGCTGTTGTTTAGCATTTTGTTGAGCAGTGGAAAAATCACTACCCCAAACCAGTAAATTCAAAAATATGTGAAATAATAAAGTCATAGGATTATGCAAAAATTACAAGAGTTTTACCGTCGTTCGCTGTTTTGTAAACCGTTAATCCACGGCTTCCTAAAGAATTTAAACCTTGGCCAGCTAAAGAAAAACGAGCACCGTGGTCGGTACAATAATATTCTGTGCGATTGAAAATAATTCGTTGCTTGGGTTCATGGGAACAAAGGTTTTTGGCAGCGACATATTCACCCGCTGAAACGCAAGCCACGACTGTTCCACTTGAAATAATATATCCACCCGCGGTTTTTAATGCGCTAGCCGTCGAACTTGTTAAATCCAATTTCAGCACATAGCTTTTGATGGCATTTAATTCATCTGTTGTGATTTTACCGACCGTCGTTCCTGCAGTAGCAGTACTTCCTCCACTCGTGCTTCCAGATGTTGAACCACTGGTACTTCCAGAAGTTGAGCCAGTACTTGTAGCAACTTGTGAGGCTTTGGTACTATCTAAAGAAGTAACTTGTTGTCCATTTTTATTAATAATAAGTGGTTCTAAAATGGCATCCTCTTTACGAGTACAAGCTGCTAAAATAGCCATCAATGCTGACCCTTTAAAACCAATGGATTTGAGGAATTGATACCTACTATACTTTTCTTGATTCATCTAAACACGGAATTAATATGTCGGTAAAGCTAAAATTTTAATTGTTAACAAGAAATAGCCCAATTCATGAAAAACACAGTAAGTCGATTAAAAATGAGATTCCGACGACCAATCTGGGTATGAAAAGGTCCTAATTTATCAAATTGATAATTTAATTTTAAAATAAGTACATCAGTCAATTTTTTAGAAGGAAAATTCAAGCAGATTTCAAACATTGTACTTCACTAACAGGATAACACCTATCTCGTTTCAATTTTATTGTAATTCAGATTTAAAACAATGAAAAAATCGTAAATTCAAAGTTCAAACAATACTCAATTTTACTATGAAACAAAGATTCATTCAATTCATTAAAGCGACTTTCATGCTATCCATGGTTAGTTTATCCTTTGGAACCTTAGCACAGGTACCAGCAGGACACTCGGTGGTAGAAGGAAGATGGGATATCACCATTACTAAAAGAAATGTAACTACTCCTGCTTGGTTAGAAGTAACTCATTCTGGCTTAAAGACATTAACTGGCCATTTTGTAGGAGATGGAGGAAGTTCTCGACCTATCTCAAAAGTCAATTTTGCAAATAATATTGTCTCATTCAGCATTCCTCCACAATGGGAAAATTCAGAAAAAGATTTAATGTTAGAGGCTGAATTAAAAGATGATAAATTAATGGGCACATTAACAACACCATTAGGAGAAAAATTCCGTATTCTAGGTGTTAGAGCTCCAAGATTATGGAGAGAAAAGGCTCCAGTATGGGGTACTCCAATTACCCTTTTCAATGGCAAAAACATGGATGGATGGCAAACTTTAGGCCCAGACAATCAATGGGTAGCTGAAAATGGAATTATGAAAAGTCCAAGAACGGGGGCAAATATACGTACAGTTCAAACTTTCCACGATTTCAAATTACATGCTGAATTCCGAGTTCCTAAAGAAAGTAATAGCGGTCTTTACTTACGTGGTCGTTATGAAATCCAAGTAGCAGATAGCAAGGGATTAGAACCAGCAAAAGATCAATTGGGTGCCATTTATGGATTTGTAGCTCCGCTAGAAAATGCAGCTAAAGAAGCTGGAGAATGGCAAACTTATGACATTGAATTAGTGGGACGTAATATCACCATCACATTGAATGGAAAAACAGTTATTTACAAAACTGAAATCCCAGGAATCACAGGTGGAGCATTAGATAGTAACGAAGGAGAACCAGGTCCTATCATGATTCAAGGTGACCACGGTCCTGTAGAATACAGAAATTTGATTATTACTCCAGCGAAATAAATGTAAAATGAAGAATGTAGAATGTAGAATTGTTTAGCTTTTCTTCACTCTACATTCTTAATTCTACATTCCTCACTCTGCCTTTCTTGGTAAGTACCAACCTAACCACAGTCCACATAATCCCCAAGAGATTATTAGATCTATAAGTTCTGCTCTAAGGTCAAATACGGGATACCAGATATGTTGGGTATATGGAGAGTTCGTAAATACGATTATCGCAATAATTAAACAAAGACCTAAAATATCGCGCATCTTAGGCGTTTTTAATTGTTTAATTAGGTAAATAACTAGCAATACTAAGAAAATATCCACGATTAAACCTCGAATCATATTATCCTGCATGGAAATTTGATAGTTGGTATAATATTGAACTCGAGCCCAAGGTTTACCAGTTACTTTTTTAGCAAATTCCTCTGCTTGAGCCATATTTTGCTCGTTTTCCATCCGAGGTAAAATATATCCACCCTCTTTTTTGAGGTGCTTATTCAAAGAAATCATTACACTATCTTGATTGGCAGTGTACATTTGAGATGGCTCATGTAGATTAAAAGCTACATGGGAGGCTGCTTGCCAAAAGAAGATGATTAGTCCTCCTACAATTGCCCCAATAATTGTTCTTTTCATGTTTTTATAATTTAGTCTGCGCTAAAATTATAAAAAAAATCAGAAAACATAGAATTAATTTGATTTTAACATTTCAGAGCCGGCTAAAAGAAATAGCTTCCCAAGCCAAAATCTTCAAAATTTGGCACCGAATTAAATGTAACAGGTTGAGAATCTTTAGGTTCCTTCCCTGTACCTTGAACATAACCTAAAAAACCATTTGGATGAACACATTTGCTCATCGCTTCCCAAGCCCTATCGGCAGCTACTTGATATTTTTTATCCTTCAATATTCGATGGCGAAGAGCCCATTTCATCCCATATACAAACAATGCAGTACCTGTTAATTCAGGGCCACCAAAATGACTTTCATCTTTTAGGCTTACATTCCAAAATCCATCATTTCGCTGTAAAGGAAGTAATGCTTCTGACATATCTATAAAATCTCGGATATATTCTTCTCGGTGCGGTGCCTCAGCAGGCATCACTTCTAACGTTCTAATCAAGGCAGCATATACCCAAGCATTTCCACGTGACCAATAACAATTTTCACCATTGGGTTCTTTGTAAGGAGGAACAAAATCCTTATCACGCCACCACAGGTGCTCTTGTGGATTATATAATCCTTTGCCTCCATGATTGTATTTAGTAAATGCATATAAATCATACATTTTTTCATAATATCGGTTATCATGAAAACGAGTACCTAATCGGGCAAAGACAGGCATACTCATTTGCAAACAATCCACCCAGGACCAATCATCTGCTTTTTGAGAAGCCAACATATGATCGATATTTGTTTTAATAGGTTTGATTCTGGCTGAATCACGTTGAATATCAAACAAATCCAAATAGACTTGCCCACATGCTTGATTATCCGCATTTCTTGTTTTCAAACCATCTCGTAATCCCCATTGATGAAAAGTCCCCCAGTCTGTCATGTATTTCAAATCAGATTCTTTGGGGTCAATTTTATAAAGTTCCATGAGTCCTTCATAATATACAGCTCTAGTCCAAATATTCGAAGGACGCGTTCTATCGGGACTAACAATCACTTGCCCTACATCAGGCCATTTCTGTTTAAAATAGCTATTAGCCAAATGCATTTGAGCTAAAATCTGCTTTTTATTAGGTTTAGCAAAGCTTGTAAATAGTACAAAAAATGCTAGAACCAAGCTTAAAGTGAATGACCAAATTTTCATCTGAAGTGATTATGCTAAATAAAAAACGGATGGAATTTCAACGGATTTGGGAGAATTATCGGGATTACTTTCCATGATATCTGCCATATAGGCCCACCACTTTTGCATGATGGGTAATTGAGGTAAATTATCTAATTGGCTTAAATCTTCTGCCTCTAAATATGCAAAAAGCACTAGGGTCTCAGGATCTAGGAAAATGGAATAATTTTGAACACCTACAGACTTCAATAATTCAGCCAATTCTGGCCATATTTCATCATGTCTTCTTTTATATTCAGCTTCTTTACCTGGATGAAGAAACATTTTAAGGGCCTTTCTTTGCATATTGTAATGGATCTAACTGTTGAAAAAAGTCAATAATTCAACAATTCTACTCAATCAATTAAACAATGCCAAAGAAAAGAATTGAACTATGACTTGATGGCTTTTTCAAAACGACTTAAGTCCTCATCACCAAACCCTAAATGAGTAACAAACCGAATGTATTCAGTACCAAAAGGTGAACATTTAATGCCTTTTTGAGCTAATTCAGCTACTTTGATGGTGGAATTTAAACCTTCTCGTATTTTAACAATCACGATATTCGTAACCACAGGTAATGTTGATTCTACCCAAGGTAATGTGGAACAAATTTCCGAGATAGCTTTCGCTCTTTGGTGGTCTTCTTGAAGTCTTTCCACTTGGTGATCTAATGCAAATATCCCCGCAGCAGCAAGCATTCCCGCTTGTCGCCAACCTCCACCTAATCGTTTTCTAATCCTCTTAGCTTTTTTAATAAAAGCTTCATTACCAACCAAAACAGACCCGACAGGTGCTCCCAAGCCTTTTGACAAACAAATCGAAATGGAATCAAACCATGCCCCAAATTGAGATGGAATTTGACCAGTTACAGCCATGGCATTAAATATGCGTGCACCATCTAAATGAAGTGGTATTTCTTTTTTCTTACAAAAATTTGAAATTTCATCTAAGCTTTCACTGCTGTAAACACTTCCCCCTCCTTTGTTCACCGTATTTTCCAAACTCACCATAGCACTTTCACAGGCATGTATATCATCCGGTGAAATAGCTGCTTCAATTTGAGATTTAGTCAAACGTCCTAAATCCCCTTTCAATAATTTAACAGAAGCACCTGCATTGGCCATGATACCTCCACCTTCATATAAATAGATATGCGATAACTCATCACAAATCACTTCCTGACCTTTTGAAACGGTAGCCGAAATAGCCATTTGATTACTCATCGTTCCCGATGGACAAAACAAAGCGGCTTCTTTATGGAACATATTAGCCAATTTGGACTCCAAAGCCAATACACTCGGATCTTCTCCAAAAACATCATCCCCTAATGGTGCCGAAAACATGGCATCGCGCATCCCTGGGGTTGGTAAAGTGAAGGTATCACTTCTCAATTCAATGATTTTCATGAAGCTATTTGGAATAAAAACGAGATAAAAAGAACAAACGAATCAATAAGGGCAAGGCAATAATAAATAGGCCATAAAAGAGATAACCTGAAATTAAGCTGGCAATAAAAGCGACAAGAAAGGCCAATCTGACGTATTTGAGCCAAAATCCTCCAGTTGCATTTTTAGCAAACCAAAAGACCAAGGGGAAATGTATCGGCCATAATATCAAACAACTTACATTATAGGACATCACTTCATGATCGGTAGCTGTAGCCAAAAAGAATATCAACATCCCGAATAATCCATAAATAAGAAAAAGAGCAATATCCAAGCCAAAGAGCAAGCCTTTCTTATGCGAAAAGCGTAAGGATAAAAACACCAAAACAAGCGATAATGTCAGCAATACAGGAAGAGGTCCAAAGGGATCAAAACCAGTCATAGGATTTGGCTGAGATTCGAACAAGGTCAAGGATGCTTCTACCAATTTTTGATTATTGAAGCTTGCTTGAGCTGTAGCTATTTCCAGATTATCAGGCAAATAACAAGATTGAGAAGCATTGGCTTTTACATCAGAAGGTAAACCCAAAGCCATGTTCATCCCAAAAGTAACCCAAGCAGTAGTAGGCAAATATCGGTTCATCCAATCCCGATAAGAAAGTCCTTCCAAGCGGGTCATTTTATCCCATGGATATGCACCTGGGGCAGCCTGCTCAAATATATCCCGAATACGGGTGGCGCAGTTGTCATAGAAAAACTTATATTGATAATAGCGGTTTTCAGGCAGGTAATTCTTTTCTAAAGCTTGAAATATTTGATTACGTTGAGCTTCACTCAATGCTAAAACCTGTTCCCTTAGTGTTCGATTCTCGTACTGTGAATAATAATTAAGCACATCGGACATATTGTTGTATGACAAAGAATAGGGCAAAGTGCCTTTTAAAAATTTCCAATAAAAATTTTCAGTTTGAAAATCAAATGTACCATAGCTATATGCCCTATCTAAACCTGTAGCTGGGTCATATACACGAATTAGGGTATGTCCAAAATAGGAATACAATTCTGTACCAGGAGCAATCGTCACCAAGGACACGCGCGATTGTGAACTTAGACTATTTTGGGCCCAAGTTGAGCTCATCAAACAGCTCAGAAACAACACATATAAATACTTCATAAAAGCTTATTTACCAGCAATAATTAAAACCATTTCGCCTCTAACTTTATCAGGATGTTGATTCAAATACAATAATACTTCAGCCGCCGTTCCTCGAATCATTTGCTCATGCATTTTAGATAATTCTCTTGCAAGCATAACCTGCCTTGCTTCTCCTAAAAACTCCACAGCTTGTTCCATCGTTTTCACAATTCGATGAGGAGATTCATATAGCACAACTGTCTTATCTTCTTCAGCAATAGCTTTCCAACGCGTCTGACGACCTTTTTTGTGGGGCAAAAATCCTTCAAAAATAAATCGATCGCAAGGGAATCCTGAATTCACTAAAGCTGGGACAAAGGCTGTGGCTCCCGGTAAAGTCTCCACCTCTATTCCTTGTTCTACACAAGCTTTGACCAATAAAAAACCAGGGTCTGAAATCCCTGGAGTACCTGCATCGGATACTAAGGCCATCGACTTCCCTGCTAATAACATCTTAATAACTCCTGCAACCCCAGCATGTTCATTGTGCGCATGGTGTGCAAATAAGGGCTTATTGATGTTTAAATGTTTCAATAGTTGACCCGTATTACGCGTATCTTCAGCCAAAATACCATCCACTTCCCCTAAAATCCGAATAGCTCTTAAGGTAATATCTTCTAAGTTTCCAATGGGTGTAGGAACAATGTATAATTTCATGCAATGAAAATACTACATAAATATGAATTTCTTGGGAGGAAGAACAATTATGAAGAATAATTTACCTTCCCTTAAGATTCGAAAAAGACAAGGATAAGATGGATTGATGAAATGTTATTAACCACCAATGATGTCAGGCAATTTGAAGATTTTAAAACAAAAAAAGCGCAAATTTCTTTGCGCTTTTGGTAGAGGGTGAGGGATTCGAACCCCCGGGCCTGTAACAGCCAACAGTTTTCAAGACTGCCTCGATCGACCACTCTGACAACCCTCTGTCTCAAATTGAGAATGCAAATTAAGGCCTTTTTTCGATTTTAAGCAAGTCCTTTGACAAAAAATCCTTAAAAATTAATTGAGAAATCATCCAATCGACTGCTTCTGACCGCGTTAAATTTTCAGGAATCCATTGAATATCAATACCTGAACGTTCCATTTTACGGAAAAAAGTCATTTGCCTTTTAGCAAACTGATGAATGGCTACTTCTAGTCCTCTTTCCAGTTCATCTCGACTAATTTTCTTTTCTACATAATCAGTTAACCATTTATACTCCAGTCCTAACCAACGTAAATCGGCTGGCTTGACACCCTCATTTAGCAGATTCTCAACCTCTTGTATCATCCCTTCATCTAAGCGCTGAAATAGTCGTTTCGAGCAATTTGTTCTTCTTGTATCCCATGAAGGCTGTAATCCAAAAACGATGCTTGAACGATCCAATTTCAGAGGTGAATCTAAAAATGGAGGAGGGCTAGAAAATTGATAGCTAGCCAAAACTGCGTCGATGTACAAGCCCGTACCCCCGCATAAAATGGGATATTTCTTATGATCATCAATGACTTTTAATGCATCAAAAGTATCCTTCTGAAAATGCGCCACAGAATATGGATCTCCTACTTCTAAAATATCGATTAGATGGTAAGGGACGACATTTTCGTCTTGCCCATATTCCAATAAATCTTTTCCAGTTCCAATATCCAAACGACGATACAATTGCCTAGAATCGGCTGAAATTATTTCTCCTCCGATTTTCCTAGCTAATTCTACTGCCAAAGCAGTCTTGCCACTAGCCGTAGGTCCAAGAATAGTAATAAGTGGAAGTGACATAAAAATCAGATAATCAATTGGCAAGGATTCTTGCACAAAATTGCGTCAATTTTCTGGAAAATAGATGCGTAGTTTTTTATTTCCTGCAGTACAAACGGTCGCCTCATCCCAAGAACGACAAATGACTCGGTCTCCTTGGTCGTTTATGTTATATAAAATAGGCTTAGTCAACTGGACTTCTTGAAATCCAATCGATTGATAACCTTCGCCCCTATTCCATTCCAAATCGATGTAGGTCATGATATTATCCACCTTTTCTTCTTGCTGATAATATTGAATCATCTTACTCAATCCGCCGACAATACGTGTTCCTAAAATAGAACAAAAGCGAATTAGCTCACCTGAAAGTTTTCCTTCAAAACCTTTTTCCTTCATCAGCATGGGTTTTGCAAAGGCAGCCACTCCCACCAATTTTTGCTCTCCCAAAAAGTATTCACTTGATATATTCCGAAATTGACGATGCAGCGGTACCACTAAACCATAAAAACTTTTAGCTTGTACTTTACCTAATAGATGCTCTGCTTCTAAAAATGTATTGGCTATATCTTTAGCAATAGGAACAACCCGTAAATCTCGAGCAAAAATGGACTTATAGCCTAATTTACGGTATTGAAAATATTTCTTAATCCATTCGAAATGCTTGTACCAAATATCTTCCCAAATTCTAATCCATTCTTTTGATCCACCTGTTTGCTCTACATACTGTTTTTGCCAGGTTAATGTATCTGTATTTTTCTTCATTACTTGGTAATCGGCCAAAGAGATACATTGAACATAAATTGAAAGCTCTGGCAAATACAGGGTGCTAGGACTACTATCTTTAACTATTTCTACCGTTAACTCGATTTCCCTAAAAAAAGAGGACACATCATCATAGAAATTAATAGGATATACCATCATGCCATTAGAAATTGCGCCTAAAGATAGCTGCAATTTGAGTAGAATATCTTCTGTCATCTCTTTCTAAACTAAAATTAATCACATGAACTATCGATTTGAGGCGAGTAGAAAAGAAGTATCCACCTTTACTAATCAAGAATTAAGGGACCAGTTTTTGGTTGAAAATATATTTGAAGCAAATCAAATTCACCTTACTTACACCATATATGACCGCATGATCATTGGTGGTGCAATGCCTGTATTGGGTGATATCAAATTGCCTAACCCTGAAAAATTAAAGGCCAATTTTTTCCTTGAACGCAGAGAATTGGGAATTATCAATGTAGGTGGACCAGGAATCGTGAAAGCGGATGGACAAAACTTCGAAATATCTAAATTAAGTGCCGTGTACCTAGGTAAAGGAACACAAGACGTAAGTTTTAGTTCTGTCTCAGCCAACGAGCCTGCCCAGTTCTATTTACTTTCTTCACCTGCACATGCCACCTACCCTAATGAAAAATTAGACCGAGAAAATGTGGTGACAGTCAATGTGGGTTCATTGGAGAATTCCAATCATAGAACCATTTACAAATACATTCACCATGATGGGATACAATCTTGTCAATTGGTCATGGGCTTAACCATTTTAGAACCTGGCTCTATCTGGAATACCATGCCTGCTCACGTGCATGACCGTAGAATGGAAGCCTATTTATACTTTGATGTAAAACCTGGTCAAGCTGTTTTACATTTAATGGGTGAAACCAAAGAAACGAAACATATCTGGGTTCAAAATCATCAAGCTGTGATTTCCCCACCATGGTCAATTCATAGCGGCGCAGGTACTCAAAACTATTCCTTTATTTGGGGTATGGCTGGTGAAAATAAAGATTATACTGACATGGATTTTTCTGAAATTACTGAACTACGTTAAATATGAAAAAAGCGCTTTTAGGTATTCTTAGCTATTGTTTACTAGCTCCAGCTTGGGCACAAAACACTCCATACTCTACTCAAATGGCACAATCTTTGATGCATACACATCAAGATTCCATCCAGGTTAAAATTGGGAAGCCCGCTACTTGGGATTATGAACAAGGCTTATTCCTAAAGGCGCTTGAACAAGTTCATCAAAGAACCGGTGACGCTTCTTACTTTCAATACATTCAGAAAAATATCAATAGTTTTATCAACGAGAAAGGAGATATTCGCACGTACAAGTTTTCTGAGTTCAACTCTGATAATATCACCACAGGCAGACTACTACTTTCTCTTTATCAGGAAATAGGAGAAGATAAATACAAAATTGCAGCAGAGCAATTACGCTTACAAATCAGCAAACAGCCTAGAACGAAAGAGGGAGGATTTTGGCATAAAGATCGCTATGCAGACCAAATGTGGTTGGATGGTTTATACATGTTAGAGCCATTTTATGCCGAATACAGTCATGTTTTCCATGAAAACAATTGGGATGATATTGCTCTTCAGTTTCAACTGATGTATAAAAATGCCAAAGACCCTAAAACGGGACTTTTATATCATGCTTATGACCATGAGCGCAAGCAAGCTTGGGCAAGTAAACAGACAGGATTATCTCCTAATTTTTGGGGAAGGGCCATGGGCTGGTATGCGATGGCTTTAGTGGATGTATTGGACTATTTTCCTTTGCAACATCCTAAAAGAAATATGCTGATTAAGCAATTGAATGAATTAAGTGCTGCGCTTGTAAAAGTGCAAGATCAATCTACTGGACTTTGGTACCAATTACCCATATTAGGTACTCAAAAAGGGAATTACCTAGAGGCATCCTGTGCCAATATGTACGTATACGCCTTTGCGAAGGGGGTTCGCAAGGGCTATCTTCCCTCCTCTTATTTGGCTGCATCTCAAAAGGCTTATACTTCTATCCTAGAAAAATTCATCACCAAAGATGCTCAAGGTTATATTCATTTGGAGAAAACAGTGAGCGTGGGTGGATTAGGTGGCACACCTTACCGAGATGGTAGTTTTGCTTATTATATGTCGGAGCCTTTAAAAACAGATGATTTAAAAGGCGCAGGTCCTTTCATAATGGCCTCTTTGGAAATGGAAATTGCTAAAGAATTAGGTATTGGAAAAGGTAAAAAGGTGGTTTTAGATTATTATTTCAATCATGAATTCCGTAAAAATAAACAAGGCAACATAGAGCGATTCCATTATACTTGGGAAGATAGAAAAGATTCGGGATTTCAATTATTAGGAGTTCAGACGGAGCAATTGGGTGCTAAAATTGATAGTTTAACTCAAGCTCCTACTGTGAAAAACTTAGCTGGGGCCCAAGTTTACATCATCGTAGATCCAGATAGCCAAAAAGAAACAGCAAAACCTAATTACATGCGTACCCAAGATGCGGATGAAATCGAGAAATGGGTAAAAGCTGGTGGAACATTAATTCTCTTGGCTAATGATACAACTAATTGCGAAATACCGAAATTCAATACCTTAGCTAAAAGGTTTGGAATGGAGTTTGTGGGTCCTAACTTAAACATGGTTCAAGGTAAAAACTGGCATCAAGGCACCTTAAATATATCAGCCAATAATCCTGTTTTCAAAGGATTGAAAAAAATCTACATCAAAGAGATTTCAACAATCAAGCTTTCTGGTCCTGCCAAATCCTTAGAAGATCTACAAGGTTATTGTGTAATGGCTATGGCTCATGTAGGTAAAGGAAAAGTATTTGCTTTAGGTGATCCTTGGATTTACAATGAATACACGAACAATCGTCGTATACCATTGGAATACGAAAACTTCCCAGCAGCTAAGAAATTGATGGAATGGGCCTTAAAACCCTAAGGAAATCGCAACCCCGTCATTTTCTCTAAATTAGTTTTAGAGGTGGCAAATGTTTGCCAGTTTGGATGCAATTCATGAGAATTGGGAAATAATAGATACCAGGTTTTTTCCTGACTTACGACTACTTTCCAACAATATTTGGGGATAACTACTTCGTTCCCAATTTTATCTAATACGCCTAGACCACCGGCATAAATAGTCAATTTTTGGCCTCTTTTGGCCAATTTTCGACAATAGGCTTCTAAACGCTCCCATGGACCACGATTTAATTCGGGAGTTTGAGGAATCATGTTGGACATTTGAAATGTCTCTGCATTTAGAAAAGAGCTTGAAGACCGATCTTCAGAATTACACAAATGCCCCCTGTCGTAACCACTGTGTTTATAATCATCCGCTTCTATTCTTTTAAATTGCCTTGGTAAGTCCTCATCTTGCCTAAAACGATTGGATCTAGGCACTTCACCTATATCCGAGGCAGTCAAAGTCCAAGCCACCCAATTGGCTTTCCCTTGCACCCCATCATAAGACATCACATAGCCTTTCTTAACCTGTAAATAGTTGGTTGTTGAGGCCGTAGATGCCCCTGAAATATTAAAAATACCTCCAGGTAATAAAGCTACCTGGAGGTATAGTAAGATGCTTAACAGCATAATTAGTTATTATTTTTTGTGAGAAAACATCCAAGAAAATAATTCAGGTTCTTTGAATGCATTATCCCATGAATTATGATTTACCCCTGGATATTCGGTATAAGTAGGATTGGCACCCGCTTCTTTTAAGGCAGCAACTGCCTCTCTAGAATGTCTTACTGGTACCACTGCATCAGCATCGCCATGGAAAATCCATAAAGGTAGTTTTTTGGCATATTTTTTAACAAAATGCAAATCAGCTCCTCCACAAATGGGAGCCGCAGCGGCAAACATTTTAGGGTTTCTTGAAATGGCTTCAAAAGTACCCATTCCTCCCATGGACAATCCCATGATGTATAAGCGCTTCTTATCTGCCACTTTCTCCTTGACTAAGCTTTTGACAATATTGACAGCAGCTGCCAAAGGCCAATTGGGTTCTTTAGGATATTCAAATATGAAAGTTGTCGGCTTGGTGTTACGATCAATTTTCACGGTAGACCAATAGGAATTAGCTGGACATTGCGGGAATATCACAATGGCAGGGTATTTCGATTGATTGCTAGGATCTAAAAACAATTTGGATCCATGTGTCAATTGTTTTTCATTGTCGCTCCCCCTTTCTCCAGCCCCATGCAAAAACAAAATAACGGGGTACTTCTTCCCTTTTTCCATATTGGAAGGGTAAAGAATTTGATATGGCAAAGTTTGATCAGGACCAAAAGCTAATTCTCTTTTTTCAAATATAGCTTGTGAAAATGCGCCCAGGCTTAGGAATAAGCCACATAATAAGAAAAGGAATTTCTTCATCATTTTATTTCTTTAAACGTTTTTTCAAATCTTCAATAGATATAGTCATCATCCGACCTACTTTTTCTTTGCCACGGTAAGAAATCATCCGCATCTCTAAAGCATCCTTTGGAATAATCACTTTACCTGTGGCAGCTGGATAAAAGTTATCTGGATATGAGTAATCAAAACTATAGTGAACAGATAATGGATTCACTTCAGTGCTTAATTCTACCCACAATTGACCTTGCTCATTTTTCCCAACTTGAATGATGGCATCATACATACTTGGAGCATATTTCTTTTCTGCTTGGTCAAAACGACCAAAATGATGTTCAACACGGCTAACAAAATTATCCCAATTTCTATTTTCTTGTGGAGACCACAACGCTTCAGATACTGCCCATGCACGAGGGAATAACATGTACTGTAAATGACGGTAAGTAAATAATTGCTCTGACCATAAATTAGCTTGGCCGCCTTTCACTAGCTTGGCATCAACTCCCTCAGGTACCGGATTGAAGGCATAAGAATCACGCAAACGAACTGTTTCATAGACAGGTGGTTCGATAGCTGCATCGCCTTGCATTAAATCGACATAAACATGATTATTAGGAGTCATCACCACTTCGTGTCCATCCTTAGCAGCTTGAACACCACCAGCAATACCCCTCCACGACATCACAGCCGTGTTTTTTGGTAAACCTCCACCTTCTAAAATCTCATCCCATCCCATCATTTTCTTTCCTTTAGAAGTAATGATTTTTTCCAAGCGACGAGTAAAAAAGGCTTGAACCTCTTGCGGAGTTTTAAGGTTCTCCTTTTGCATCATGGCTAAAATTTGAGGATTCTTTTCCCAATAGTTTTTAGGGCATTCATCTCCTCCCATGTGAATGTATTCAAAAGGGAACATTTCGGCTACTTCGGTAAATACTTTATCTAAGAAGGTATAGACCTTCTCATTAGCAGGACATAAGGTATTGTCTTGCAGAGCAACGGCATGTCCATGTGACCAATCGATAAAAGGTTCGCCCGAAATAACTTGATAATTCACCGCTTCAGGAGTACAGGAAAGTTCTGGATATGATGCAATAGCGGCCATGGAGTGACCAGGAACATCGATTTCAGGCATTACATTTACAAAACGTCCTTTAGCATAAGATACAATTTCTTGAATATCTTCTTTGGTAAAAAATCCACCTTGGGTGCGGGGTTCATTCGGTTCAGGCTTAGAAAATTCGGTAAAACGACCCACCTTAGGGACATTCCAAGCACCTTTTTTTGTCAAATTGGGGAAAGATTTAATTTCGACTCTCCAACCTTCATCATCAGTTAAATGAAAGTGTAAAATATTGTATTTATAAGCTACCATCTCATCGATGAACTGTTTCACCTGGTCTTTATTGAAAAAGTGCCTTGCAACATCGAGCATCAAACCTCTCCATGCAAAACGAGGATAATCCGTTATTTGCGCAAATGGAATCTTCCATGAAGGTTTAATAATAGACTGATTTGATTCTATTTCTTTAGGCATCAATTGGATCAAGCTTTGAATACCATAAAATATACCTGCTGGTTTGTTGGCAGTAATGACAATTCCCTTTGCATTTACAGTTAAAGTATATCCTTCATTACCCAAATTAGCAATAGGCTGATTCGATAAAACTAAGCGAATTTGTGCTAAATCAGCTTGTGAACTTGCATCCCAAAGCATCTGTACCTTTCGCATAGCTGTCTTTTCTAAACGATCAGTCAAATTTTTAACGGCTACTTGCAAGTTTTCATTTTTGGGTGCAGCAATGATAACCCGGCTCGGCAAACTATAAAAACCTTGAGGATAAACAGCTTTTACAGGAATAGGAATTAAGGGGGCTTGTTGAGCTAAAAGTGATACATGTATGCCTAGTAGTAAAAAAGCTACTTTTGCAATGAATTTAGAATTTAACATAAGTTTTAAATAGATTTTTGATAAAAAACGTAAAAATTTTGTTTTAAAGGGTTAAAAAATAAGGCCATTTTCGAAATTTTAATATAATTTCGCAGAAATAAGGTTAAAAACAGAAACAAAATCATGAATAACACCATTTCCCTTGCGGCTCAGCAAGTCGAACTTACACATGCTATTGATACTGTCTGGGTGGCACTTTGTGGAGCGCTCATTTTTCAAATGGAAGGAGGCTTTGCTCTATTAGAAGCAGGCTTTGTCCGTTCAAAAAACGCAGTTAGTATCATTGCCAAAGTCATGATTGACATCATGTTTGGCGGAATAGCCTTTTATGCAGTAGGATTTGGTATTGCCTACGGAACAGGTTTATTCGATTTCGGAATCAATTTAGGAGATTTAGGTTTAGGTCTCACCATTTCCAATAAATTATTTTGGTTTATTCAAATGGGATTTGCCATTGCTGCTATTTCCATTGTTTCTGGAGGAGTAGCAGAACGAATGAAAATGTGGGCATACGCCATTTATGTAACTATTTTCTGTGCCTTTATGTATCCATTGGTAGCGCATTGGGTATGGAATCCACAAGGTTGGTTTGCCTTGAAAGGATTTAATGATTTTGCTGGATCGGCAGCTGTACATGCCATGGGTGGATTTGCCGCTTTGGCTGGTGCTATTGTTTTAGGACCTAGAATTGGAAAATATAATGAAGATGGTAGTATTAATGCTATTCCAGGACATAATTTAACCCTATCTGCAGTTGGTGCTTTTTTACTTTGGTTTGGTTGGTTTGGATTTAATCCTGGCTCTACGTTAGCAGCCGTTGGTAAATGGGATTTAATTGGATCAGTAGCTACCAATACCTTTTTAGCATCAGCAATGGGCGGTATCTCTACGATGTTGTACACTTTTCTTCGCTATAAAAAAGTGGACATCACCATGGTTATCAATGGAGTTTTGGCTGGCTTAGTAGCTGTAACTGCTGGCTGTAATGTGGTTAGCCCTGAAAGTGCCTTAGTCATTGGATTTGTTGCTGGTATCTTGGTAGATGTGGCGGTTGTATTAATTGACAAAATGCAAATTGATGATCCAGTTGGGGCAATTGCCGTACATGGTGTGAATGGTTTTTTTGGTACAGTAGCGGTCGGCTTATTTTCAGAAAAGAATGGATTATTGACTACAGGTCAAAGTGAGCAATTGTTGATTCAATTGATGGGAGTAGGTGTTATCAGCATCTTTTCTTTTAGCGCTACATTCGCGATATTTAAGCTACTAAAGAGTACCATCGGTATCCGATTAAGTTACAAAGCAGAGTCGGCTGGTATTGACGCCGTGGAATTTGGAGTTGAATCATATACCACATTTGAATAAGCAGAAAGGGAAACACACATGAAAAAAGTAGAAGCCATAGTTAAGCCATCTAAATTAAAAGCCATCCAAAAAGGGCTAATTGATGCCAACATCCCTTGTATGACCGTTGTTCCTGTGCGTGGAGCGGGATTACAACAAGGCTATTCGGAGATTTACCGTGGTACAGAGAAGTCCTTGATTTTACTTCCCAAGGTGATGATTATATGCGTAGTAAGTGACGAAAATCTTGAAAAATGCATTGATGTCATTTTAGATAATGCCTCAGAAGGCAATACTGGAGACGGCAAAATATTCATTTATGATGTGCAAGATGCGATTCGTATCAGAACTAGAACTAGAGGAGTGGAAGCAATAAGGTAATTGGAAATGGTAAATTGTGAATGGTAAATGGTAAATTGTGAATGGTTAATTACTGAATAGAATATAAACTTCGATATCAATCAATATAATTTACCATTCACAATTTACCATTCACCATTAATTCTCTTGGTTTTCATCCTTATAAACATCTCCTCTGAATACCATTGATATTGCCTCGTTTTTTTAATCATGGGGGCATGGGATCGAGAACGGTAAGCAAAGGCATCCAAGGCCTGCACATTTTCCCACAGACTGAATGTTGCTTGTTCAAACAAGGGAATCTCCCCTACTCCTTTAGCGTAAATAAGGCCGGCTTGATTTTCAATACCTCGACTAGAAGAGGGCACATTCATCCAAAATCGTAAAGCTTGTGAGCGACGGATGCTAGCACGCGTAATAACGGCCACTGGTCCATCCCAAGGCTCATGATCTTCTTCAAATTCAAAAGGTTGTAAATTATTCCAAGTACCATGTCCTTTCCATGGCGTGGCATCCCATCCTGAAATCGATTGACATAAACCTGAAAATTCGAGCCAGCGTTTATCATGTTCAAAAAAATGCTGCGCAGCATCTTCTTTCTCCCAAAGACCTAAAAAAGCATAGGTGCCCCAATCTGGCCAAATAGAAAAGCCTTTCCCAGCTCCTGTTCCTAATTGTTTAGCAAATAGTAAACCATCAGCTTGCCAAGGATTAGTTCTCAATTTCCCCATCAAAGAAAAAGCTTTAAGCTTTTGTCCAAAACCTGCAATATGAAAAAACCGAATGGTGATGAATTGCATGAGTCTATTTTCTAGGAATCGACGAGGTTTGGTTCACTTGCTATTTGGCTGTAAAGGTAATCATCCAATTGATACCAAACTGATCGGTTAAAGTCCCATAATAGGCACCCCAAAACATATCTTGAATAGGCATGGTGATGACAGCACCATCTGACAATCCATCAAAAATTCGTTGCGCTTCTTCTTTACTATCTGGTTCCACACAAATGTGCATGTTATTACCTGTGCTTACACTAAAACCCAGCTCAGCAGGAGCATCGCTAGCCATCAAGATATGATCATTCAATAGAGGTAGTTCTATGTGTAAAACCATGTGCTGAATAGAATCGGGCACAGGAGGTTGATTCTCATCAACTGGCAATTCGCCAAAACGTTGAATGCCATTGACAAACTCGGTCTTGAAAATCGATTGATAAAAGAGAAATGCCTCTTCTGCATTTCCAGGAAAATTGACGTAGGTGCTGATTTTGGGCATATATTTATACTGTATAGCTTACCAATTCATTAATTTGAAAGTTTTATATTTTCACAAATTTTTACCACTAGTAGATTTGGTAGAGTTAACTACCTTTTTAACATGATTTTCAAAATCACTTACAAAATTTTGGTCTTGAATTACCCTAAATTTTGCAAACTCTTTTTCTACCAGTTTCATTGCTACCTCGTGGCTTACTTTTCCTGCATCTTTAAGTATTTGATATTCGTTGAATTGCAAGAAAGCATCTAATCTTGTTACCCAGTCTACCATCTTCATTGGTACTTGCCTTTCGGCTTGCAGTTCTGCAAAATCTAAATACATGCTAACGATACGCTCCAACTCTTTGATTTCTTTTTCTTGCATATAGTTTTTTGCTGTGCCAATATCACCTTTTAATACTTTGCCAGTGGGTGCATTTTTCCAAGTAGTTAAACCCATATTGGGTTTACTGGCATCAGCTCTTTGTGCTATTAGTTCGGCTGCTGTTTTGCCTGTAATAGCCCAATGCAGTTTGTTTTGAACTGTTTTAAAAAACAATTGTGTTATTTCTGCATCCTTATTATAGTCTATACTGCACTGCTCATATATGTCCGTGATTTTGAGGTAAAAACGTCTTTCACTGGCTCTAATTTCTCTGATGCGTTCTAAGAGTTCATCAAAGTAATCTTTGCCAAAGCGCTTGCCTTGTTTCAAACGTTCATCATCTAACACAAAGCCCTTGACAATAAACTCCTTAAGCGTTTTGGTTGCCCAAATGCGGAATTGTGTCGCCTGATAGCTATTTATTCTGTAGCCTACGGCAATAATAGCGTCTAAGTTGTAAAAATCTAATTTTTCAGAAACTTCGCCCCTAAAACCTCTATTTACCACTGTTTCCATTTTGGAAATAGTCGTAGATGAAGTTAATTCACCTTCCGCATAAATATTAGTTAAGTGCTTACTAATGGCTGGTACTTTTACCCCAAATAATTCTGCCATGACTTTTTGGGTAAGCCAAAATGTTTCATTATTAAAAACTACTTCAATATTCACATGACCTGCTGGGGTGGTGTAAAATATGATGTCGTTACTTTGCATAATCTCTGGCATAATAATTTGAATCCTAGAATTAATTTGCAAGTATTAAAATTTGCATAGATATACCAAACATCAAGAATCTTACTTATAAAATCACTTCCCAATACAAAACTTCCCAAAGATGTTTTTCAATAGGTCGTCGTTGGAGATGGCCCCTGTGATTTCGCCTAAGTGGTGTAAGGCATACCGTAAGTCCTGAGCAATTAAATCTCCTGTTAAATTAATTTTTAAAGCAGCTAAAACCTCTTCCAAGGTTTCCTGCGTCTGCTTTAATTTCTCGTAATGGCGCAAATTGGTAACCATCGTTCCTGAGTTGGACACTTGATTTAAACCAACTACATCCAATAATGTTTGCTCAAAATCCGCCAATCCTTGACCAAATTTGGCCGAAATGGCAACGGTAGGAAAACCCATCGCTTCCCAATCTGCAATGGCAGGTTGGTTCTCATCGACTTTGTTTAATACCAAAATCAAGGGGATGTCTAATTCAGCCATCTCCAACAAAGTAGCTCGAATGTCCTCTGGTTTATCCACACTCACATCCACCACATATAAAATCACTTGAGCCTTCTTTACCCAAGCTTGCGTTCGTTGAACTCCTTGGGCTTCTATCAAATCTGTTGTATCTCGCAGTCCTGCCGTATCTACCAAGCGGAATCGAATACCACCTAATACCCACTCATCTTCCAAACTATCTCGGGTAGTTCCTGCAATATCAGACACGATGGCTCTCTCCTCTTTTAATAAGGCATTTAACAAGGTGGATTTACCAGCATTGGGTTTTCCAACAATCACAGTAGCTACGCCGTTTTTAATGGCATTTCCCGCCTTAAAACTAGCTACCAAAGGCCTTACTTTATCTAACAGCTTGATTACCAAATCCTCCAAATCTTGGCGATCCGCAAATTCTACATCTTCCTCACCAAAATCCAACTCCAGTTCAATCAATGATGCAAAATGGATTAGTTCCTCGCGCAAAGCAGCCAATTCTTGCGAAAAGCCTCCCCGCAATTGATGCAAGGCTGCAGAAGTAGCTGCGGCTGAGTCAGCGGCAATAACATCCGCTACCGCTTCTGCTTGAGCTAAATCAAATGCTCCATTCAAAAAGGCTCTTTGTGTGAATTCCCCCGCTCTAGCTAATCTAGCTCCTTTTTCCACAAATAATTGAATGATACTTTCTTGAATATAGGGCGAACCATGGCAAGAAATCTCAATAACATCCTCTTTGGTATATGACTTAGGGCCTTTGTATAAACTAATCACTACCTCATCATAGACTCTTCCGTTGGACTCAATACGTCCATAGTGTAAAGTATGTGGAGCTTGTTTGGATAAATCTTTGTTTGGGAATACCTCATTAACCCATGTAATGGCCTGATCACCCGACAAGCGAATGACACCAATAGCACCTACACCCAAAGGTGTAGCTAGGGCAATAATTGTATCCTTAAAATCCATTATAGCAAGTTTTGTAATTTCATTGCCACCGACATATCTCCAGAAATCTTGATTTTCCCGGTCATGACAGCCATCATCGGGTTTAAGTCGCCCGACATCACTTTACTGAAATTTTCTACAGTGGCAGAAATAGTACAATCAGCTTCTTCATTTTCATTCGTTACTGTTCCGTCATTTTTTACCACAATGATTCCTTCTGGAAAAGCAAACTTAAATGATACGCCTAAGCCGCCTTTTTGTGCAGCCATGGTAGCAATTCGATCGTTGATGTCTTGAAATGTCATATTATTTTTCTAAATGTGTCAATAAAAATCAAATTTAAGGCATTTATTTCCTTAATAAAAAAACCTATACCTCGCGGTGACAAATCCCTTTAAAGTCGCAATACTGGCAATCTTCTAAATTAGCTGTTTTCTCAAAAGGGGCTAATGGATCTATTAATCTCTGAACCCAATGCGAAACCAATTGTTCTGATTCTTTCAAAAATGCAACTAAAGGTTGATTCTCACTAAATTCAATATTCTCTGTTAAAACTTTTGGGCCCAAATTTCTAAATGAAATGATACCTGGCTGAATTTGAATATTCTCTGTTTGGATTTGCTTCAAATAGTCGACTCGCTCTTCGCTTGGTTTAAGCAATTCTGTACCCAATAAAAACTTATATAACCACAATTGAAAAAGCTTTTCCTTAATATCTTCGGAAGTTAATTCCGACATAAGATCTTCTCCAATCTTTAAATCCTTTTGCTCTACTTTACCCGTTTTGTAATCAATAATCCGAATAGTATTGGTACCCAAGCGATCCATTCGGTCTATTCTTCCTTTAATTTTTACAGGCCAAGTTTCTCCATCGACCGAAATATTAACCATGGTCTCTAAACTTCCCTCCACAACTAAAAGTTCAATAGCTTGGCTTTCCCACTGCGGTGAAGCTTGCAAATAATTTTCTAAAATCGTTTTGGCAACTTCCTTCAACACATAATTAAAGCCTTTCTCTAATTCAAATACCCCTTTTTCTTTCTCTATTTCTCGAATGGCCTGATTCAAATAATCATCCAAATGGTTGATTTTATCGTTCCAATCCACTTGGTCCAAGTTCCCTTGATATTTTTCAATTATTTCAGAATCGATGATTTCTAAAACTTTATGAATCCAAGTCCCAAAAACATCAGCACCCATATCATCGTCACTCTGTTTTTCATCTCGCAAGCCCACTATTTGAGAGAAATAATATTTCATAGAACAGGTCATCAACATAGACACAGAGGATGCAGATAAGCCTCTTTTTTGAAGTCCATCTTTGATCTTTTGCCGCATATCCCCCGTTTTTTCAATTCGGTTCACATGCTCTTCTCGCTGCACTTTTGGTTGACCTAATTGCAATATGGGCTCTTCCAAAATCAGATTAGGATTCTTCTTTTTCCAATCAAATCGAATTTGCTTGATGAAACGACTCATTTCCTTGATGTTCGATTTTTCGGAAGGTTGTACATAACAGAGTATTACTTCTTGTGCTCGCTGCAATAATCGATAAAAGTGGTAAGACGTAACGGCATCTGCCTGAGTAAAAGTTGGAAGTAAAAAATAGGACATGTTGGCTATGTCCGTTGGGATCAAGCTTTCTCGCTTTCTTGTTCCTGGTAATGAACCTTCATTCAATGACAGAATGATTACACGGTCAAAATCCAAGGTTCTTGTTTCCAGTAAACCCATGACATGCAAGGTTCGGGAACTATGATCTGGTCCCTCAAAAGTCAACTTTTGCTGTTGCAGTAATTGCATTAACAAAATTTTCCCACTTTTAAATGAAATGGGAGATCGATCTTGCATGGAAGTCTCCAACGTTTCGCAAACATCAAATGCTTGTTGAATGGCTTGAGCTTCTTCATCCCATTCATTAGCAGGATATGCACGTAAAATTTGATTTATAAATCCTTTGATATGCCCTAATATTTCAGAAAAATCAGATTCGACATTAACTAAAACATGATGTAGTAAAGGAATATTGATCGCTTTAATCGTTTCAAAGGACACATATAAACTATCAGTACCCAATTTTGACTGGAGCAATTGACTATCTACTATTGGATTCTGTTTGGACCAGTATTTCACATAAACTTGAACTAATGGGTGGTTCCAAAGTTTCATAAAATGCGACATAGGATATCGTCCATCTAGTCCCCTTTGAGTCAATTCCCACCATAAGGTAATCAAAGAAAACACCTGTGTTTTTTTGATGGAAAAGCCCATGGTGATGTTTAGTCTATCTTTGAACTCACCGATATATTGGGTCACTTGATCCAAAAGAGACTCGTCTCCCAGTACCAAAGCAACCTGTTCTTGATCTCCATTTGTATAAGCCCATTGACGAATCGCCTCCATGGCCACATAAATCTGAGCAGATGGATTGGCGACGCCTAAAATTTGTACTTTTTTAGGGTCTTCCAACAAATGTTTTCCCATCCAAAGGAAAGGCCCACGTGCTAAATAATCTTGAGAAGCTGGATGAGCATAGTTTCTCAACCAATTGCCAGCCCTATGAAATTTGTTTTTCACATAATATTCATCGGCATCCCAAAGTGTTTCAGCTAAACCTTGTTTCAATAATAACCGGATAATCTCCTCTTCTGCTTTGGACAATGCATTAAATCCGACAAAATATATTTTTTTGAACTTTTTAGTGAGGGCAATACCCTTTTCTAAATTCTCAACCAATCTACGATATGCCATGCCTCGGTACACTAAACCAAGCGATTCCAGACGGCTTTTAAGTCGCAAATAAACTTCCAGCAAATAATCATAAAGCTGAAAATATGCTTTAGTATTTTCTGTGATGAATTTTTCAGGATGATCTTCGCCATATTCTTGTCCCCAACGCTCCAGTGATTTGGCTTCCGATAAAAAAGAAAATAACTGTACAGGGTCAACTAAATAAAGATCTAATACATCAAAATCCTTCAACATTAATTGACCCCATGAAACAAATCGATCAAAATCCACTTGCTGATCTACTTCCTTAAAACAAGCAAAAGCTTCCATCAATAAGGAAATGGGATCCATAAGCTCAGAATCAGTCATTTGCAGAGCAAACTCCTCAATGGTCATAATTTTAGGGGAAAGAAAAGGTCTTTCTCCTAACTGAGCCAATTGTGTTTTAAGGTAAAGCGCTCCACGTTGAGATGGCATCACAATGGCCACTTCACGTAATTCATCAAAACCATGTTGGGTTATGAGGTGTTCCGCTGTCTGCCTTAAAAATGATTTCATACTGTCTTACAAATTTCCCTTTTTCATTTCTTTGACAGCATAATCCACGGCTCTTGCAGTAAAAGCCATGTAGGTTAAGGATGGGTTTTGAGTTGATGTTGAAGTCATGCTAGCACCATCTGTTACAAACACATTTTTCACATGATGCATTTGGTTCCATTTATTCAGCAATGATGTTTTAGCATCAGCCCCCATTCTAACTCCACCCATTTCATGAATATCTAAACCTGGTGCTTGTTTGGTATCCCGATGGCGAATGTTTTTAAAACCAGCTTTGGTGTACATTTCCGTAAACTGGTCGATAAAATCTTGCACCATTTTATCATCATTGTCATCATAAGCTACATTAACATGCAAAATTGGCATGCCATTCTCATCTTTTTTCAACTTATCCAGTGTGACTTTATTGGATTCTTTCGGTATGGTCTCTCCCATCATGTGTGAGCCCGCATACCACATTTGATTCATTTTGGGGTTTAATAAGGAATTTTTCAAGCTTTCCCCTAAACCTTCCCGATCAGTACTTGAACCTCTTCCTGCATTCATACCGGCCGCATAGCCACGTAGGAAATTGGTTTCTTGCTTATACAAATTACGGAAACGAGGAATATACCCAGAATTAGGGCGTCCACCTTCCGTTTTATAATCCAAATAACCTTCATATTCAGCTGAAATAGAGGCACGGTAATTATGAAAAGCAATATGTGTACCTAATAAACCAGAATCATTTCCAAGGCCATTCGGGAAACGATGTGAAGTTGAATTCAATAAAATCAAATTGGTATTTAAAGCCGCTGCAGTAACAAAAATCACTTTGGCATAATATTCAACCATTTCTTTAGTATGAGCATCAACCACACGAACACCAACAGCTTTTTGTTTCTTCTCGTCATAAATGATAGAATGCACCACCGAATCAGGACGTAAAGTCATATTACCCGTTTTAGCAGCCCAAGGTAAAGTCGATGCATTGGCTGAAAAATAGCCCCCATAAGGACATCCCCTTTGACACAAATTTCTCCCTAGACATTGTGCTCGGCCTTGTTGATAGTGAATATCCTGAGGTTGAGTTAAATGCGCACATCGACCAATAATCACATGACGGTCATTATATAGACGTTTAATTTCCTTTTGAAAGTGCTTTTCAACACAAGTCAATTCATGAGGTGGCAAAAACTCCCCATCAGGAAGTGCATCTAAGCCATCTTTATTTCCTGAAATCCCTGCAAATTTCTCTACATGGGAATACCAAGGATCTAATTCTTTATAGGTTATTGGCCAAGGGGTCGCAAAACCATCTCGCGCAGGTCCATCAAAATCCAATTGAGACCAACGCTGTGTTTGTCTAGCCCATAAAAGAGATTTCCCTCCTACTTGATAACCCCGAATCCAGTCAAAAGGCTTATCTTGTTCATAAGGATGTTCTTTATCTTTCACAAAAAAATGCTTGGCATCTTCCCTGAATGCATAACATTTGGAAATGATGGGATTTTCCTTGATTTCTTCATCCGTCAATCGACCACGGTGGGGAAATTCCCAAGGAGACATTAAGGTGGTAGGATAATCTTCGTTGTGAGTTACTTTTCTTCCTCTTTCCAAAACCAATGTTTTGATACCTTTCTCACAAAATTCTTTGGCAGCCCATCCTCCTGCCATTCCTGATCCAATGACAATAGCACCATAGGTGCGTTTTTCAGTATTTGTTAAATAGTTCATTGCTATAAGCTTATGATTTTTTGACAGGAGCACAGCCGTTAAAAAAGCCTGGTGCCATGACATAATGATAGTATTTGACCATAATTTCTTCCGAGGAAGTATAACCCTGAATAGTTAATCCTTTTAGGGTTGACATGGCTTTTTGTGCATCAGCTCCAAGATTACCCTGAGCCATAGCAAAAAGGAATTGCTCTTTTTCTGCTTGGCTAGCTTGAGTCCAAGGTTTTTTTGCATAGGATTCAAATGAATCGGTAAATCCATCCACTACTTTTCGGAAAGTAGCTTGTGCAGAAATTTCGTAGCAATCATCCAACATAGTTTTTATAAACACGGGAACTCCTAAACTTACCGCTCCAGGAATTGTAGATTCAGGGATGATAACTCCCACCCATTCATTCAGTTGTTGGTCTTGTTTCGAAGTCCAAGGTTTAGATTTCTCCGATGTCTGTTTTACCGGAATTTTTTGAGCCGAAAGGTCGTAAAATACTACCGTACCTAAGGTGGCTAAGGCCATTCCCTTGACCCATTCTCTACGAGAAATTGTTGTCATGTATTTTCAATGTTTAACTAGGTAAATCTAATGAAAAAATGGGAGCTTGTTGTGCTGAAAATGTAGGTAAAATCAGTAAAAAAGAAATTCATTTGGAGCGAGGAAGGAATATGGCGTCCTCACTTTTTCCCCACATTTGTAGGATTGTTATTTTGGATTTCTGAAGGTGATTTTTAATCAAACAAAAGCCATTTTACCCCATAACCAAAAACTCGCGACATCGCTGGATGAAGGTAAGCCGTGTAATAATTATTGTTCAGAAGGCCATAATTGGCATGCGACATTTTGAAAAATAAGCGTACCCGATTAATACGCAAGGAAACATAAGGATCAAGCTGAACAAAAGCCGGTACTTGATAATTATTTTGAAGGTGGTATTGTTGAAGTGCAGGTTGATACGCATCCGCAAAATAGGCCGATTGATGATGAATATCTATCCCAAATTGAACGTACAATAACTTTTTGTATTGAACATCCAATGCCAAGTTAGCGTCAATCAACAAGTTGGGCATGCGCATAACATCGGGTCCTGTTTGCGTGTTGGCATACACCTTCGTAAACCAAGAAAATTTTCTCCATTGTCCTCCTAAATCCACTGAAGTTCTGAATACTCCAATATCCGATTTAGTTTGAGTCGGAGTGGCTAAAGAATCAAAATATATCCAATCAGAAATACGCTGAATAGTTAAACCTGGTTTAAAATAAATATATTTTGACTTCAGATTAATCCCTCCATAGATTTCGTCCATGGATATATTCGCAAAATCATTTTTCCAACGATAAGAGGTATTATACACCCAATTGTTTGCAATACTTGGACTATAAGATATTCGATGAGCCGTAACCTGAAAAAAGGGCGATTGAAAACTTGCTTTTAATCGATAATCAGAACCTAATAGATATTCTCCTTCCGCTGTAAAATCAATATTCTGATTAAATGATTGATTAATCCACAAACCTACATAATTCTCAAATCGATCTAATTTACTCTCGTTCAATGGATTGTAAACTGACCAATAACGTTGCTTTAAGTAAGTCCGATAAACAAATTGCTTGTAAATTCCTTTTAAGCCTGTTTGATGACTGTAAGATGACCAACGGTTTTCATTATAAAGAGAATCTTCTGCTGGAGCCTGAATGTATTGAATGTAAGTTCGTGGATAAAAGCCATCTGTTAATGATTGTTGAAATGCTTTATCTCTAAACTTCACAGTTCGGTTTTCTACATCTAAAGCTTGAAATAATTGTAAACCTTTCCAGCCTATAAATTCATGGTAAACATGAAACTTGATGAATTTATCATTGGATTGAGAAAGAGAATTGGACAATATAGCTGTATTATCCGTGTACTTCAGTGCTTCATCGGCTGTCAATGTCTTTGACAATTTAACCCCACCTTGATCATTCGTCCCTTGATCAAAATAATTAATATGTCCCAATAAGCGGTACTTCTTATTTTTAGATTGAAAATTAGTATGCAATAACAGGCCCCATTGTCCCAATAAACTTTGCTCACCAGATTTAAATGCCGCATCTGTCAAGACTTTATCGGCTACCATTCTTTGTAGAGCAATACCTATATTCCAAAGAGAATCTACGTTTCTAGCAAAATTAAAATTCAAACGAGTTTGACCACCTCCGCCTAAGTTATATTCCACTTCAGAATAAGGCGATTTGGAATTAAAATACCGCACTTGGTCAGCTTGAAATGTATAAGGAGAATATACCGAATACCCTAATTGAGTTCCTAAACTACCAGGTGACTGAAAAAATACTTGTCGAACGGCTGTCCCATCATTACCCAAATTGGCAGTCAAAAAGCCACTTTTCTCTTGGAATAAATAACGCTGAAACAAGGTCAGCGTCGTGTCTATTCTACGCTTAATTTCTCTTGAATTGACAATGTCTGATTCATGCACAAAATACATGGTATTCGGGCCATAGACTTGTTTCGTGGAATCGTCTAAGGCAGCTCGACCACTTTTTTGAGGTCCTTTATTTTTTCCCTGATTATTTTGGGAAGCTGCATTGGGGAAGCCATTCCGATCATTAGGATTTTGAGTACCCGGAAATCCAGAATTTGACCCAGGTGTTAACACTTGAGCCCAAATCGAAATTGGAAGTAAAAAAGAAATAAGAAAAAGAAAAGTTAACCGATATTTCATCCCCACAAAGGTAGCTTAATTTAAGGAAATTATCTTGTCAGGCTTTGATTCAACATGCTCCAAAACTTATCTTCCTTGTTCAAAAAGTACATCTCCATCGGCAAATAGGCCAATTTTTTAGCTAAAGCAGGAAATTCCTGATAGGCAGCTTGAAGGCGAACAAAATCCTTATGTGTCGTTATAAATGCCTCATTATCGGCCATATTAGCTGCCTTTGTATTCAATTCAAGTAGTTCTGCCTGACTAAAACGATGATGATCTGGAAAAGATTGTGTGCTTTTCAATTCCCCTAAAGTACCAACTTGTTCAAAAAACAAAACAGGATCCGCTATTCCTGCCAAGGCATGCCAAGCATTAATCGTTGCTACATCATTTCCAATGGGATTGCCATATCGAATAGAAGCAAAAAAAGTAGGTTTAGGTATTTCGGATTCAAAATAATCCATTTGCTGCTGGTCTAATTTGGAAAGACAACGCGTCACCACAACAGCATCAGCCCTTTCAATACCTTCTCTCCATTCCCTTAAACGCCCCATAGGCATTAAATGGTCTTTAAAATAAGGTTGATCAAATGTGGTACAAATGATATTAAAATCCGCTTTCAGAGCTCGGTGCTGAAATGCATCATCCAATATAACTGTCTCTAAGTTTGGCACCTGCTCATTCATTTGTTGAATACCAAATACTCGGCTTTCGCAAACTGCGACATGAACATCAACAAATGTAGCCTTATAGGTTAGTGGTTCATCCCCAACTTCAGATGCTTTAGAATTTACTTCTACCCATTTAAATCCTTTGCTCACACGACCATAGCCTCTACTTAAAATACCTAAAGAATTATTCCAAGGTGAATTCTTAATCAAATAAGCCACTAATGGACTTTTCCCTGTTCCACCTACGGCCAAATTTCCAACGACTATGGTTTTAGGCTTTTCAAAATGATGTGATTTGAACCAACCCCAATCATAAAAAGTATTCCGTAGGGAAATAATTATTCCATAAAGCAATGCCGGAAACCAGGTGATTATATTTTTCATATCAAGTTTAAAGCTAAAAAGAATCGTCGAGGCGGCAAAACAGCCCAGAAAATAATAACTTGCAGCTATGTTCGATATATCCGTTTCTTACCAAAAACATTCCCTAAAATTTCACTTTGAAGCTGGTACTTCACGAGGAGTATTAACTGAAAAGAATTCGTATTTCATTCAGATTAAAAACAAGAAAAACCCCATCCAAGTAGGATTAGGTGAAGCCGGTCCTTTGAGAGGACTAAGTCCCGAATTTGAAGAAGAAGGGCTAGCTGGATTCGAGAAATACATCAAGAGTGCTAATTGGGAGTTTTTCCCTGAAACTTTAGAAGAAATTCCTTTATTTATTTCCCATCTCCCCTTAGGTTATCCGTCTTACAAATTTGCCATTGAAATGGCTACTTTTGATTATATCCAAGCTAAAAATGGGGTCTATTTTGACAATGAATTTAGCCTTGGAAAAATGGCAATTCCCATCAATGGCTTGATCTGGATGGGGAAACCCGATTTCATGGAAGATCAAATTGAACAAAAAATAGCGCAGGGTTTTACCTGTTTAAAATTAAAAATTGGGGCCATTGATTTTGATCAAGAATTAGCTATTTTAAAAAATATAAGAAGTCAGTTTCCTGCCAATAAACTAAGCATTCGAGTTGATGCTAATGGGGCATTTACAAGCCATGAGGCGGTACATAAATTAGAGAAATTGGCCCAATTGGATATTCACAGTATTGAACAACCCATTCGGGCTGGACTTTGGAATGCGATGGCTGAATTATGCAAAGAAAACATTTTACCGATCGCTTTAGATGAGGAGTTGATAGGCTTAGAAAGTGAAGATCAACAAAATCAATTACTAGATAAAATACCAGCTAATTACATCATCATTAAACCTAGCTTAGTAGGTGGCTTTTCTGCTAGTCATGATTGGATTCTAGCGGCAGAAAAACGTAAAATGGGCTGGTGGATAACTTCAGCCCTAGAATCCAATATAGGATTACAAGCGATTGCACAATTTACAGCAGAATATTCACCTTCTATCCCACAGGGTTTAGGAACTGGCACCTTGTACACGAATAATTTTGCTTCTGGCCTATCTATTCAAAAAGGAAATTTACATTTCAACCCAAATTTCAATCGTATCAATCCTTTTCATGAAAATCATGTTTAGGAAATTCATTTTAAGGCCTATCTTTACAAAAAAATAGAAAAATACTTCATGAATACGATTGACGCGGCAATGATTGCCATCCTAGAAAAGCGCTTAGAACTCTCTAAATTAAATTATTCAGATGAAAGCTACGATGATGTAGAAGAAATCTTACACGATTTAGAAGATGATTTTAATGAAAAATATGGTGATCAATTAGAAGACATTCTAGAGAAGGTTCATATCAAGCATTGTCCTGAATCCGATGTCCTTTTGCCTACCGCTTACTTAGCTAAGAAATTCGTAGAAACAGAAGATGGAGAAATTGAAATTGGTAAAAAAGAAGGAGTCGAGGTAGAGTGGATAGAAAATCCTGCTGTAGGTGCTAGATTGGTATTGTTACCTTCTCCAACGCGTATTTTATTGATGACACCCAAAGGCATCAGTGTCGTTTGGGAAAAGGAAAGCTAGAAATTCAACTTTCGAATAGTATCATATTTAAATACAAAAGCAGCTAGAATTTATTTCTAGCTGCTTTTGTATAAAATGAATTCAAAATAATTTATATCCAGTCCACTCCCTTAACTAACAATTTCTGTGTTTCTAGTCCCAATGGATAATCAGAATAATCGTGCATATAATCCCAGCTTGCCATGGGTGGTAAGCTCATCAAAATAGATTCCGTTCTTCCATTTGTCTCTAATCCAAACTTCGTACCTCGGTCGTGCACTAAATTAAATTCTACATACCTGCCACGACGAAGTAATTGAAATGCTTTTTCTTTCTCTCCAAACGGCCTAATAGCATTTTCTTGCATCAAGTGACTGTAAATTGGAACAAATGCCTCACCAACAGCTTTCACAAATTCAAAATTGGCTAATTTTTCTTCCAAGGTTTTAGACTTGACATAATCAAAAAATATTCCGCCAATTCCACGCGTTTCTTCACGGTGAGTATTGAAGAAATAATCATCTGCCCAGGTTTTATATTTAGGGTAATACGACTTATCAAATCGATCACAAACTGCTTTGATCTGCTCATGAAACCATTTAGCCTGCTCAGGAATAATGATGTGAGGGGTTAAATCAATACCTCCACCAAACCAATGTTCTCCGTTGCTTAACTCAAAATACCGAACATTCATATGAATGATAGGAACCCAAGGATTAATGGGATGCATCACAATAGACACTCCTGATGCAAAGAAATCTACTTCTTCTTTGATAGCAAGACTCTTCACCATTTTGGGATGCAAAGGTCCAAACACGGCTGAAAAATTAACTCCCGCCTTTTCCAAAATATTGCCGTTCACAATAACTCGAGATCTCCCACCTCCGCCTTCTTTACGCTTCCAAAGGTCTTCTTTAAATCTGCTTCCCCCATCAACAGCTTCTATACCTCTACAGATGGAATCTTGTAAACCTTTGAAATAATCAGCTATGACTTCCTTACGCATACTTATTGTGGAGAATGTTGATTGGTATCGGGTGTTTCTGAAGGACTTCCTAATAATGAATTAAGCGAATCCAATTCCGAATCACTTACTTGAAGTGAATCCGGCAATGTACTGTATGAACTTTGACAATTAAAATCTTTTTTGACCACACGTTTATCCAATTTATCAAATGGCACAGGTTTATAATTGGCCAACAGAGGGTCATTTACCACCTTAATCATAAATCGCTTGTAGATTGGAAGTGCCGTCTTTGAACCTTCACCAAGGGCACCCGTTCGAAAGTGAATTGACCTATCGTCACCACCTACCCAAACTCCCGAAATCAAATTATGGGTCATACCAATAAACCAACCATCCGAATGATTGGAGGTTGTTCCTGTTTTAGCTGCAAATGCAGGAGCATATCGGTTATTAGTAGGTAACAAGACTTCTCCTTCATTCCACAATAACGAACTCCCCGTTCCACCTTCATACACGACTCCTTCTAACATTGAACGGACCAATTGCGCAGATTCTTTTCGAATAACTCGATAGGAAACAGGTTCAAATCGCTGCAAAACTTTGCCATTTTGATCTTTGATCTCTTGAACAATCATGGGTTCAACATGAATTCCTTCATTAACAAAAGCTGAATATGCTCCAATCATTTCATATAATGACACATCAAAAGAACCTAATCCAATGGAAGGAACTGCTTTTAATGGGCTCTTGATACCCATTTTTTGGGCATAGTACATGACCGTATCGGCCCCAACTTCATTCGTTAACCGAGCGGTAATGGAGTTAATGGATTTAGCCAATGCTCGTCGAATGGGCATTGCGGCATAAGAAAATGTACCATCCGCATTGGAAGGACGCCAAATTTTCTTCTCCCCTTTTTCCTCCACTTCTAATTCAAATGGTTCATCGGTCATCATGTAGCATGGCGACAAATCTTTAGGACCATCAATAGCTGCAGTATAAACAAAAGGTTTAAAGGTTGAACCTGGCTGACGCTTGGATTGCTTGACGTGATCGTATTTGAAGTATTTAAAGTCTAATCCTCCTACCCAGGCTTTGATATGACCTGTATATGGATCTAGTGTCATCATACCCGACTGCAAGAAACGCTTATAATATTGAATGGAATCATAAGCACTCATAGTCATTTGTTCTTCTCCCAAAGTAGATCTCGAATAAACCCACATTTTACGCTTAACATTCTTCATGTAATGCATGACAGAATCGGGATTTTTGGGATATTTATGTACTAAAGCTTTATAATATTCTGTGCGTTTAGCGACGGTATCAATGAAACCTGGAATTTCTTTACCATGTTCATCTACCCATGGGTTTTGGCCAGTCCAGTGATTATCAAATGTTTTTTGAATGGAGCGCATACCTGATTCTACCGCTTGCTCGGCATGAATTTGCATCCTTGAATCAATGGTGGTATAAATTTTCAATCCATCTCGATACAAATCAATCTCCATATCATTGGCTTTTGCCCACTCATTCAAATACTTGGCAATGGCTACTTTAAAATAGTTACCTGTACCATCGTAAGGAGATTCTTCATTAGAATGCAATTCAATTGGCATTTTTGCCAAAGAATCATAGGCATTCTTTTTGATGTAACCTGCTTTAACCATTTGAGCTAATACCACATTTCGACGCTTCCATGCCCTATTTTGCTCTAAAGGTTTACCTTCATATCGCTTAGGATTATATGTTGTGGTGGCCTTTTGAAGCCCTACTAATATAGCAGCTTCTTGGATGTTCAATGAATCAGGGGAAGTATTGAAATAGGTTTTGGAAGCGACTTTAATACCGTACGCATTATTTCCATAATCGACCGTATTTAAGTACCAAAGGATGATTTCGTCTTTCGTATAAAATCTTTCCAATTTGATAGCGGTAACCCATTCTTTTGATTTATAAATCAATTTGCTAAGTCCTGGTATATATCCAAACAATCCCGTTTTTGTAAAACTCTTTTTAGTACGTGTTTTGAATAAATTCTTAGCTAATTGTTGAGAAATAGTACTTCCACCTCCCCGATCACCGCCTTTTACTAATCCCACTGCCACTCCAGCCCAAGCTTGAAAATCAATCCCAGTATGCTCATAAAAACGCGCATCTTCTGTAGCCACTAAAGCTTGTACCAAATAAGGAGAAAGTAATTTATAATCACGAATAGGAGTTCTGTTCTCAGCAAAGTACTTACCCAATAAAACGCCATCGGCAGAATAAATTTCGGAAGCTTGAGATAACTTAGGATTTTGCAATTCATCAACGCCTGGCATTTCACCTGTCAACCAAAATATATTGGTCTCAATCACAAAAAGGTAAATTAGCACATACATGACCACTTTCCCTGCCACTTTCCACATGGTCACAATAGGTCTGTAATAAGGGGAATTGCGATCTACATGAGCTTCATAATAAGCTTCAACCATTCTCCATTTTGTCCGAAGAAAAAATTGGGTCATAGCCACTTGCCCAACTAACCAAGAATACTTTTTTTCGCCCAGAACACGAGCTAATAAAGGCAATAAAAAAGCAGTTAAACGCTCCAATCCTGTCCAGAAAAGGCTTTTAAGCTGTTGAACGATTGCGCGAATTCGTTGTAGCATAAATGGATTGAATTATTCCGTTTCTAATTTTTCTAAGATACTCATTAAATCCGTAAAATCCCTAAAGCCAGGTCTATCCTCTTGGCCAGCAGTTAGTCCGATACCCTGGATTGAGCTTTGTTCCACCCATTCTTCCAAATCTTCCTCAGGAAGTTCTAATCCTAAAATAACGGGATACTGTGCTGCCCAAGTTTCTATTTGTGCTTCCATTCCCAACAAGGAATCAGGAGAATCAGCAACCAATAAAAAGTAGTTTACATAAGGAGCAGCAGTCGCAAATAATGCCGGTAAATTATCTGTATCTATGTTTACCCGCATCATTTTAGGAATGTCCAATTCCAATAAACGAGGTAATTGTGCTCTAGAATCCACTTCGATCCAATCAGGAGCATAGTTTTGAACTATTTCTTTCATTTGATCGGCTGAAACTCCTGAAAGTTCAGCTACAACCTCTACCCCACTCAACCAATTCCTTATTTCCTTGTATTTATCTAGTGGCATATTATGTAAGGCAAACCCTAACCAATCTACCCCCATGCCTGCACAATAGCGAGCGTCTGAAAGGTTATCAATTGCAGAAACCTTAACACGTGTTTTTAACATCATAATCTCTTCTAAAACAATTGGCAAAACTACGGTTTAGGACGTGAATTACAAATAAAATTGACTTAATGGAGAAATAATTCCCTAAATTGCAGAAAATTTCTGCAGGCTTTGAACCTGAATTGAATATGGAAACAAAAGGACGCGTTCTCGTCGCTATGAGCGGCGGCATTGACAGCTCAGTCGCAGCTGTTTTATTACACGAACAAGGTTACGAAGTCATTGGCATGACCATGAAAACATGGGACTATGCAAGTTCGGGTGGAACTAAAAAAGAAACAGGTTGCTGTTCTTTAGATTCCATTAATGATGCCCGACATATTGCGGTATCCTTGGGATTCCCACATTATATATTGGACATTCGCGAAGAATTTGGCGATTCGGTCATTGACTATTTTACCAATGAATATGTGGAAGGCCGTACTCCTAACCCATGTGTCATGTGCAATACACACATCAAATGGGATGCACTTTTGCGTAGAGCAGATCAATTAGGCTGTGATTTCATTGCTACAGGACATTATGCACAAATACGCCAAGAGAATAATCGATATGTGATTTCTAAAGGTGTAGACGCCTTAAAGGATCAAAGTTATGTTTTATGGGGTGTTTCACAGGAGAGCTTAGCTAGAACGATTTTGCCACTAGGCCATTTGACCAAGCAACGTATCCGTGAAATGGCAACTGAAAGGGGTTTTGTGGACTTAGTCAATAAATCTGAGAGCTATGAAATCTGTTTTGTGCCTGATAATGATTACCGAGGCTTTCTCAAAAGACGCTTACCTGAATTAGAAGAGGCTGTACAGGGTGGAAACTTCATAGATCAAGCTGGTAAAGTCATTGGAAAGCATGAAGGGTATCCATTCTATACCATTGGGCAAAGAAAAGGACTTGGAAAAGCCTTTGGTTTCCCAGCCTTCGTAACGGAAATACGTAAAGAGAGCAATGAAGTAGTCATTGGAAAATTGGAAGATTTGAATCGAACTGGCATGTATGTAGGCCAATTAAATCTTCAGAAATATGCTGAAATTCCTGCAGGTGGCTTAGAAACCATCACTAAAGTTCGATATAAAGATCCTGGCACAGAAGCGCTGATTGAGCAAATAGGTGGAAAAATTAAAGTCACTTTTCACGACGAAGTTTCAGGTATTGCTCCAGGGCAAGCTGCTGTATTTTATGAGGGAGATGATGTGATTGGCGGAGGATGGATTTTAAAATCATTCCAAAAAGGAAGTGTGTTTGAAAATATTCAATCTTTTGAAGTATGAAACAAATAAGTCTAACGGGATTTTTGGTGTTACTATGTATACAAGTCAACATAGCCCAAACGACACAAAAGTATCCTAAAGCTGATATTAGTTTTTTAGTAATTGGCGATTTTGGTAGACAAGGGGAGTATCATCAAAAAGAAGTTGCCAAACAAATGTCTCTTACAGGAACAGAAGCTGATATTGACTTCATCATAACTACCGGAGATAATATTTATCCCAAAGGTGTGGCTAGTGCCATGGATCCTATCTGGAAAAGCAGTTTTGAAGATATTTATTTAGGACATAGTCTGCATGTCAATTGGTATCCAGTTTTAGGGAATCATGATTATGCTGGCAATCCTCAAGCAGAAATTGACTATTCTCAAATCAGTAGAAGATGGAATATGCCAGCTCGCTACTATTCCAAAACTTATAAATTATCGGATGGTAGTCAATTGTTGATCGCATTTTTAGATACCTCCCCTTTTGAACTAGGTTATTATCAAGATGAGGATGAACCATTCAGAACTAATGTGGCATCTCAAGATACCAGTGCTCAAAAAAAATGGTTTACCGATTTGATGTCAAAATCAAATGCCCAATGGAAAATAGCAGTAGGACATCACCCTTTGGTAACTTCTGGCCCACGAAAGGATAGGAAAAATCATGTGGCAAACTCGTGGCAAGCCTTAATGGAAAAAGTAGGTGTCGATTTTTATTTGGCAGGGCACGAGCATCATTTGGAATACAATCAACTTAGCCTGAAGCTACATCATATGATTTCAGGCGCAGGAAGTAAAATAACAGCATTGAAATCCACTGAAAAAGCCAAGTTTGCACAATCTGCCAATGGTTTTGCCGCATTTTTCATTCAACCGAAAGTGCTGGAATTTCAATTTGTTGATGAATCAGGAAAAACGCTATTCAGTCAACAAATCAAAAAATAAATACCAATATTCATTTAGGTGGCTGATTGTCAAATTACTATTATGACAATAGTCAATTTTTATCGAGAATTTTTTCGTAATTAAAGAATTCTTTATCTTTATTCATTGAGCCTATCAAGGTTCAATTATTACCATACTACTATGGTGATTTTAGGATTACATGTTTCACCTTTTATTGTATTAAGTATTTGAAATTTATTCCTAAAATATCCTTCAAGGAAGACCTTAAATCAGAGGGTTTTGAATGTGTTGATTTGCAAGAATTTTATCATAGAGATTGGTCAAAATTTGAACCCAATACCCCATTCTTTCCACATAGAATAGATTTTTATGTACTTCTCATCATTACAAAAGGATCCGTTAAACATAAGGTTGACTTCCAAGAGTTTTTGGTTAAAGAAAATGAGTGTTTAATTATCTCGCCGAATCAAATACATGAATTAAATTCGGAGTCAGACTACCATGGTTATTTCATATTCTTTACCAAGGAATATTTATTAAACTACTTTACTCCTAGTACATATTTTCATATTTCTCAACTATTCAATTACCACATATTTAAGCCTGTTTATCAATTAGATGAATGTATGATGGATTATGCGGGAAGAGTAGCTTCTGAAAATGTGTTCAGCCCCTATGTGCTCAAGAATCAAATTATTTCATCGTTATTTTCCATCATTCTGTACAAGCTAAACAATAGAAACTTATTATTTACAGAAGGTATCACTAAGCAAGGCTTTGAAGTTTTTGAAAAATTTAAAAATTTAATTGAAAGCGAATATTCGGAAAGTAGGAATGTCAATGACTATGCTGAGAAAATGAATATCTCGTACAAACATTTAAATGAAATATCGAAAAGATTCACGCATCGTACTGCGAAGGAATTCTTAGATGATTACGTCATTCTTGAAATCAAAAGAAAACTCAGTTCAACAACGCTTTCTATCAAGGAAATTTGTTTTGAAACTGGTTTTGATGAACCTACCAATTTCAATAAATACTTCAAGAAATTAACAGGAATTACTCCACTTGAATTTAGATCCGAACTCAGTTAAGGTAACAGATTTACCATCATCAGGCATAAATTAACCTTTTGCCACTTACGAATTTTATTGAATTTTGTCATGTTATAAGTAGAACAAGTTTTCTAATTATGATTTTGGTCAAGACATTATTAATTAATCATATTATTTAATTCGCCTTTTAATTACCAAATCCTGTGTTCATATAATGAGGTGTAAACATTCCGTGTTTACACCTTTCTTTCTTTAGCGCAATCTAAAGTTTAGCCTTCCAGCATTTCTTTGGGCACTTTTCTATTTCGTTCCATTTGAATGATTTCAACATCATAAATCCTGGATCCATCTATTTTCAATTGAATAGCCGTCTGAATCGGATGAAATCCATGCTGTCCAGCTGCACCTGGATTTATAAAAAGCATGTTATTTCGCTTGATATCTCGTTTAACTTGTAAAATATGGGAATGACCACAAACAAAAATCTGAGGAATACCCTTTGAAAAAGCCTCGTAAGCATCAGGTTTATAAGAGGAAGGTGCTCCCGCTATATGCGTCATGGCTATATTTACCTCTTCACAACGAAACCGCATGATTTTGGGATACATATTGCGGATAGTTCTATCATCAATATTTCCATAAACTCCAGCAATAGGCTTTTTGTAAGCGATTAATTGATCTGCCAACTGAACAGATCCCCAATCTCCTGCATGCCAAATTTGATCACAGTCTTGTAAATGAGGCTCCAATCTTGGATCTAAATAGGAATGTGTATCTGAAATAATCAATATTTTCTTCACACTACTCTGCCCTTTTGTTTTTTAAAGAGATTAATAATTTATCTGTAATCAAGGTATTGGCAAGCCATGCTTTTTTCTCTCCTTGAAATGCTGCCATTAATTCTTGGTTTACTTTGGAGTCAGCTTTAACCCAAGCAGGAGAACCTGCATCTCTGTAGGCTGAATACCAAAATGAAGCCACTCGATGAGCCGAAACCAACATTCTATCTTGCACCTTTGCTCCTAATTTATTGCCATAGGCTTGAATGAATTCTTTGGTGTAGTAATTTAATGTTCTTCCGTTTCTAACTACTTGCATATGCTTTTTATCAACACCAATAGCCAATGTGACATCCTTTTCCAATTGAAATAGTTCTGGTAACATGGCATGTGATTCCAATAAAATTTCAAAGATAAAATCTTGAGGTTTAGCGATATACATCAATGGTTTAGCTTGATAGGTAGCTAAATTATATTGCGTTAATTGTTCTTCAGGCACTAAGGTCTCCCACAAAACATGCAATCCTTTCTGCCCTGTTAATTGGCCATCGTGATTTTTAGTCGTGTGCAAGGGTACATGAGCATCTGCAACATAATGACCTAAATCAGCTGCATAAAACAACACAGAATCTTTCATTTCCTTTTTGAAAGCATTCACTAATCGACCATAAACTCGAACTACTTCCCAGGGTACCAAACCTTCTTTACGAAGGGAATCTAGGCCATATTTGGCAACTGCAGCAGCATAGTCATGAGGAATATCGGTTTTAAAATTAGCTCCAAATAAATCTGCATCCATATCTAAATAATGTTTAGCCTCTTCCGATTTATCTTCGTTTCGACGAACATCTGGTCGAATGGATTGATTGACTAAATAATCTTGATTTGCATAAAAATAGGCCCCTAAGGGCTCTGGTAGAGAATAAATGGATACTTGCTGTAAAGTTTTGTGCGCCAAAAATCCCCAAGAAGTAATCAATAGAGTGATTGGAATAATGAATAAAAAGTAATACTTAGGATTTTTCATCTTGGACTTGTTGAATGAATGATTTGGGAGATTTTCCATATTGTTTTTTAAAGGCACGCGTAAAGTAAGCTGGATCATTAAATCCCACTTGATAAGCAATTTCGGATATATTGTATTCTGAATTTTCTAATAATAATTTGGCTTGTTGCAATCGAATGGAACGTATAAACTCATTACCTGCTAGCGATGTTAAGTTCTTTAGTTTACGATACAATTGCATTTTGCTCATATCCAATCCTTTTTCCAAATCATCCACATCAAATTCGGCTTCCGAAAGGTGATCAATGACCAATTGAGTAGCTTTTTGTAAAAACGGGTCTTCATAGACAGGAAGTTTCCCTTCTGTTAGACCTTGCTGTATCATTTGCATTTGCCAGTTTTTCCTCATTCGTTCCTTGGTCTCTAGCAACTTATTCACTCTAATTTCTAAAATATCGGCGTTAAAAGGTTTGGAAACAAAATCATCTGCCCCAGCTTGCATACCTTCAATCTGACTTTCATGAGAACTTTTAGAAGTTAAAATCAACAAAGGAATGTGATTCGTTTTTGGATTTTGTCGTAAAGCTCTACACAGATTCACGCCACTCATTCCAGGCATCATCCAGTCGGTAATTAATACATCAGGAATAAACTTCAATGCCATTTCCAAAGCTTCCTCTCCCCTTTCAGCTTGAATAATTTGGAATCGATTCTTGAAAATATCGGAGATAAACAGACGCATTTCTGCATGATCATCCACCACCATCAAAATTTGTTTCTCTTGTTCTATTTCTAGCTCATTTGTCTTCTTAATCGCTGATAGAGGCTCCTCATTAGAGAAAACAGGATAAGCGTGTATCCAAGATGAATCATAGTCATTTTTCGTCACCTTAAATTCAATAGTGAAATCACTTCCCTTGCCCAGTTCGCTCGAAACATCGATTTTACCCAAATGCAGTTCCATGAGTTCCTTGCAAAGAGATAAACCAACCCCAGTGCCAACACGACCAATCGAATCAGGAACTTGGTAAAAGCGATTAAATATATGGGGCAAATGAGTCGAGTCTATTCCTTTACCTGTATCCATCACATGGATTTTCACCATCTGAACTTCCTCTGAATCCGCTTTGAATTGTTTAACCAAATCCATTTTAACCGCTATCGTTCCATCCTCAGGCGTATGTTTGAATGCATTTGACAGTAAATTACTGATACATTTTTCTATAATGTCTGCGTCATAATAGACGAATAAGGATTCCAAAGGAGCAGTCCATTTCAACTTAATCTGCTTTTGCACAGCATAAGTCTCGAAGCCTTGTAGAATTCCATTCACTTGCAAAATCAAATCATGTTGAGCAATCACAGGTTGTTGTTTTCCCGCTTCAATTTTCGACAAATCCAATAATTGATTAATCAGATGTAATAGCTTTTGCGCATTTTGATAAATGGATAAAATTCTGGACTTCTGCTCTTTATTAGCTTGGGTATTATTTAAAAAATACTTTTCTAAAGGACTGATAATCAAAGTCAAAGGTGTCCTTAATTCATGTGATATATTAGTAAAGAAATGAGTTTTTACTTGTTCCAATTCACGAATGCGTTCTTTCTCTATTTCCTTCATTCGAAGGTCCGTTTTAAAGGCCTCGCGGATTCTTACTTCCCTCATAAAACCTAATATCATCCCCAAAAGCAAGAAAGTATAAAGGCCATATGCCCACCAAGTTCGATACCATGGGGGTAATACGGTAATGCTTAATTCAAAAGGTTTTTCTCCCCAAACTCCATCAGAATTCGTAGCCTTTACTTTGAATGTATAATCTCCTGGATTTAAATTGGTATAAGTAGCTGTCCGCTGAGTTCCTACCTCATTCCATTCCTTATCAAATCCTTCTAAATAATAGGCATAGCGGTTATTTTTAGGTCTTTGATATTCTAAAGCCACAAAGTCTAAACTGAATACTGTTTGATCTGGTTGAAGAATTAAGTGTTTGGTTTGCAGGATATCCTTATCTAAGGGTGAGTTTTCATCCCCCACTTTCACGGGTTTATTAAATATTTTCAATCCCGTCAAATAAATAGGAGGAATATCCATTTTCATCCTCAAACTATCCGCCTTGATGAAATTAAGGCCATTGGCTCCACCAAAGAACAACCAATCTTTGCTATTTTGACTATATGCTTGAGCTAAAAATTCTTTTCCTTGAAGACCATCTAATTCATCAAAATTGACAAATTTGAGTGTTTTAGAATTCATTTTGGAAATACCCCCATTGGTACTTATCCACAAATTCCCTTGCTTATCTTCCATCATACTTCTTAGTGTATTAGAAGCTAAACCATCTGCTACGGTAAAGTTTCTAAATCCCTTGCCCGGACCAAGAAATAAATGCAGCCCTCCACCATTGGTCAACACCCATATTCGCTTATTTCGATCTTGAAATATTTTAGTGATATTATTATATCGAATACCATTAGCCGATTCATTTTTATCAATGTGGGTTAATTGTTGGGTGGCGATGTTGTAGATATAAATACCAAAACCCGTTGTCCCAATCCAAATTTGCTTATTATCCAACACTAATAGACTCGATATATTCTTTGTACCGAAATTCTTAATTCCTAAAGCTGGATATGGAATTCGATACTTCTTGCTAGGTATATCAAATTCTATCACTCCTAAGCCTGCCGTGCCTAGAAGTAATTTATCTCCCATCAAATTCATGGCAGTTAAATTGGCTGCACGGTTACCCAATTGATATGGATAGGCCACTTGCTTTCTCTGTGGTGTTAAATTTATTAATCCATGTCCCCAAACTCCAATCCATAGATTTCCTTCTGAATCCGACTGTAATAAACTCACATCAAAATCTGCCACAGGGTTTAATTTGTTAACTCCTGCATTATTAACAATATGCTCTATTTTACCTGTTTTATAATTAAAATACGAAAGCCCAACGTTCAGTCCAATCCAAACTCCATTAGGATCCGTTTTGCTAGCACTTATTGCGGTTACTTTGTTACTTAATAAACCTTGTAAGGTATTAGGTTTATACCTTAGAATTGAAAAGCGTGGTTTCTGATAAAAAGCAATATTTAAACCTGCTTCCCAAGTACCTACCCAAGTATTTAAATTGGCATCTGTAAATAAACTAGTAACGGAAAAAGAGCTAATCCCTAAATCAGGATCTGGATTAGAAGAAATTTGATAATAAGATGAAAAATCTTCTTTTTTCAATACATAAACACCATTGTCTGTACCTATCCATAAATTCTGATAAGCATCTTTGGTTAAGCTGGTAACGATGTTTTGCCGACTTAAAGGATTCTGCGAATTAAAAAAGACACGTGTAAAATGTTGATTTTGAGGATTAAAGCGAAACAAGCCTCGACCTTCAGTCCCAACTAAAATGTCTCCATTGGAGGCTTCATTAATTACCCTTACCCGATAATCCGGTGTGTTATTGTTCTCGGCCAACTTAAATGGCAAATAGGATCTGGGTCCTAGTCGAGAGATAAGTAATCCTGTCCGTGTACCAAACCATATTGACCCCTTAGAATGTCGATAAATCCTCACAACATCAGCCATCATGGGATTTTTCACATCTGATTCTTTGGCAATCAACTTGTTCTCGCGCGTATCATAGACTAAAATCCCTAGGCCCGTGGCAGAAACCATGACCCGATGATTTCCTAAATTCAAAATAGAGGAAACAGTCATCGAAGAGAAATCTTCCCCATTAGGACCTTTGGAAAAACGATACACCTTACCTGAAGCTAGATCGATTTTATTTAATCCAGCATTACGTGTACCTGTCCACATATTCCCTTCGTCATCTTCACACATGGTGAAAATATCGCTACTACTCAAGGTTGTTGAATCTGATGGATCACTTCTAAATACAACGAAATTATTTCCATCATACCGGTTCAAACCATCTGAAGTGGCAAACCACAGAAACCCTTTCTTATCTTGAATGATTTTTGAAATGGTACTTTGAGACAAACCCGAAGCGGTAGTCAACCTCTCATATCGTTGACTTTTCTGAGCCAAGAGTAGTAGACTGGCTCCGAAAAACAAAATCAAGAAAAGGCTAATTTGTCGTTTCAAAGGATGAAGAAATCAGAAAAATAAAAACTAAAATTAGAAAATTATTCCTGAATCCTGAGCTGATTTATCCCTTAATGAAATAAAAGCTTAACAGATAATTTGACCCAAAAAGCTTATTAAAAGGCAATTTTTCCCTTTAAAATCTTTCAAAACGCTATTTCTGCAAGATATATCCTGATATATGAAAGATTTGTCCTAAAGTATCCAAGCATTCGAACTTAATTTTGAGCACGTTTAAAGACAAAATAATTTAGTTTTTATCCTAAACAGCTCTCCATTATAAAATTTATCTGAATCAAATTATGAATAAATCATTTGTTTCGTTTTCTGGCAAAAATTTTGACAATAAGTTGCCGAAATACCAGCAATTAATTAATTCACTTCTACAAGATATTGAGATGGGAGAATTGAAGCCAGGTGAGCGCCTTCCTTCCATTAATGAAGCTTCAGAAGAATGTTATTTATCTCGTGATACCGTAGAAAGAGCATATACGGAATTACATAAAATGGGAGCAATAACTTCCATCTTTAGAAAAGGTTATTTCATTTCAAATTCTTCCTCGAAACTAAAAACCAAAGTGATGTTTTTAGTTGGAAAAATTACTGATACCAATAAAGCAATTTTCAATTCTTTCAACGAAGCGGTTGGCAAAAACGTTTTAGTAGATATTTTCACCTATCAATATAAGACGCGTCAGTTTCAAGAGATCTTAGGTCAACAATTAGGCAATTACCATTATTATGTCATTATGCCACATTTGATCGAAGAGGAAGAAGAAAACATCAAATGCCTAAAAAAGATTGCCGGAGATAGGTTGATCTTATTAGACCAGCAGTTTGAAAGTATGCAAAATACTCATGCGAGTATTGTTTGTCATCCTAAATCACAAATCATTCAAGAGTTTACCAACCATACAAACCTGTTTCAAAAATACCGTTGCTTGAATCTCGTATTAACTGAAGAAGAATACTTCGATGCGGAATTTATCAATGGCTGTGGAGATTTCTGTGAATCCATTAACATGGATTTTAAAGTATTGGATGGTCTGGACGGAGAAGAATTAAACCAAGGCGAAGTATACTTCACTTTAGATGATTCCGACTTAATTCAGGCCATCAAATACGCAGATAAGCAAAACTGGAAGCTAGGACAAGACATAGGAATCATATCCTACAATGATCAAGGATATAAAGAAATATTATCAGGTGGAATCACGGTACTTTCCAATCAACCTGAAAAAATCGGTCGAAGAGCGGCTGCACTCATAGGAGAAAGCTATAAGACTACGGAAGAAATTGATCTAGAATTGATCGTAAGACTATCACTTTAGGGTTTAATTTTGTGGAAACGGGTCATGAAATTCATGACTCGTTTTTTTTGTTTATATACTGAATGTTTCTCTGTAAGCCTGTTATTTTAGTACGTTTGATGGCTGAATAATGAAATAATTCTTTAAATACCTCTTCCGACAAATCCTCCCAATCTCCCCTCTCCATCTCTAAAAAAGCCGATTTCGCTTCTAATCTAGGTTCTTGATGTGGTGTGGAAAAGCGATTCCATGGACAGACATCTTGGCAAATATCACATCCAAAGATCCAATCCTGAAAATCGGATTTCATCGATGCAGGAATGCCTTCTTTTAATTCAATGGTGAAATATGAAATGCATTTAGATCCATCCACCCAATAAGGTGTTAGCGCTTCTGTTGGACATGCATCAATACAACGGGTACATGTACCACAAAAATCCTTGATAGGTCCATCAGGTTCTGCAGGTATGTCAATGAGCAATTCTGCAATGAAATAGAAACTCCCCTGTTTGGGAATAATTAAGTTGCCATTTTTACCAATCCATCCTAATCCTGATTTTTTTGCCCAAGCTTTTTCTAATACTGGAGCCGAATCAACAAACATCCTGCCTGAAATTTCTCCTAAATCCTCCTGCATTGCATCCCATAAGACTTGCATCTTATCTTTAACTACCCGGTGATAATCCTCTCCAAAAGCATACTTAGATACCTTAAAATGATGGTTTAAGGGAGTTAAAGATGGACTTGGATAATAGTTAAAAACTAATGAAACAACCGTTTGACAACCTTCCACTAATTTTCTTGGGTCTAAACGCTTATCAAAATGATTAGCCATATAAGCCATTTCTCCTTGCAGACCTTGATTTAACCAAGCTTCCAATCTAGGAGCTTCTTCTTCCAAAAAGTCGGCTTTGGATATCCCACAAAAGGAGAAACCTGCTTCAAAGGCTCGTTTTTTAATCAAAGAAGAAACTTGTTTGGAATCTAGTGTCATATTCCTAAAATTACGAAGATGCCTTATCTCTGCCAAACTGTCATAAAATACTTTTTGGCTTATGATTTGTGTGGCTATGAAAGCGTATTAATTTTGCCTTATGAAAAAGAAAGAAAACGAGAATAATTTAGAGGAAGAGAAAATCCAATCCGAAAATCAGGAAAATTTGACAGATAACGAAGGGACAGAAACACTAGAGACTCCTACGGATGAGTTGGCCGAAATGAAGGAAAAATACCTTCGCTTGTATTCAGACTTTGAAAATTTCAGAAAGCGAACAGCTAAAGAGAAAGTAGAATTAATCCAAACAGCCTCAGCTGGTTTGATTGTTGATTTACTACCAGTCATCGATGATTACGAACGCGCACTAGCCAATGCACCTGAGGGTGAAATCTCTGAAGGAATTCAATTAATTTTTGCCAAAATCAACTCAGTCCTACAATCAAAAGGCTTAAAAGAACTTCCTGCTAAAGGAGAAACTTTTGATGCAGAGATACATGATTGCATTACCCAATTTGCAGCACCTACAGAAGCTGATAAAGGGAAAGTGATTGAGGTTATAGAAAAAGGATATACACTACATGAAAAGGTCATCCGCTTTGCGAAAGTGGTGGTTGGTAATTAATAACAAAAATGGCTCAAAAAAGAGATTATTACGAGGTATTGGGAGTAGCTAAAACAGCTTCTGAGGAGGAGATTAAGAAGGCGTATCGTAAGATGGCCATCAAATACCACCCAGACAAAAACCCAGATAACAAGGAAGCAGAAGAGAAATTCAAAGAAGCGGCAGAGGCTTATGAAGTCTTAAGCAATGCGCAGAAAAAAGCTCAATATGACCGATTTGGACATGCTGGTATGGGTGGAGCTGCAAGTGGAGGATTCAATGGAGGTAATATGAACATGGAAGATATCTTCTCTAATTTTGGAGATATCTTTGGCGATGAAAGCCCATTTGGCAGCTTTTTCTCTGGAGGCAGAGGTGGCGGAGGAAGACGCCAACGTAAAGGTTCTGACTTACGTATTAAGCTAAAGCTAAATTTAGAAGAGATTGCCAATGGTGTTGAGAAGAAAATCAAAGTTAAACGCCATGTAGCTTGTAAGACCTGCTCTGGAAATGGTTCCAAGGACGGTACCGACTTAAAGACCTGTCAAACTTGTCAAGGTTCAGGTCAGGTTCGTCGTGTTCAACAAACTATGTTAGGGCAAATGGTGACTTCATCAACTTGTCCTACCTGTAGTGGAGAAGGCAAGAGCGTTGGTGCTAAATGTGACGTATGCTTTGGTGAAGGTCGTGTCTTAGAAGAAGAAATCATCCCAATCAAAATTCCTGCAGGCGTTTCCAATGATATGCAACTGTCAATGAATGGTAAGGGAAATGTTCCCCCTCGTGGTGGTGTAGCGGGTGATTTATTAATAGTGATTGAAGAAGAAGCGCATGATGTATTACATCGCGATGGCAACAATATCATTTATGATTTATATGTCAGCTTTGCAGATGCAGCTTTAGGTACCTCGGTTGAGGTTCCTACGATCGGAGGTAAAGCTAAAATCAATTTAGAAGCAGGAACTCAAAGCGGCAAAATTCTTCGCTTAAAAGGCAAAGGAATCAAAGAATTAAATGGTTACCATGTTGGCGACCAATTGGTTCATGTGAATATCTGGACTCCTAAGCAATTAACTAAAGAAGAAACCGAAATCTTGGAGAAATTAAGAAGCTCGGAAAATTTTGCTCCTCAACCAGGAAAATCTGACAAAGGATTCTTCCATAAAGTTCGAGATATGTTTAGTTAGAAATAACTAATACAGGTAAATAAAACGAAGAAAGGCTTGAATCATCAAGCCTTTCTTCGTTTACAAGGAATAATCAATCTCGTGTTTATCCATTAATTCGGGTAACCTGCTTATTGAAAATCTCTTCCAACTCCTTGTATTTAGCTGGATTTACTTTTGATTCCTTGAAAGCCGAAACAATCAAATTCATTTCATAAAATGCAATCTGAATATCCCGATCATGTGAACGAATATTATCTTCAGAGAAATAATAATCAATCGCCTTAGAATTACGCTTAATAATGGTATTTGCCATACTTAAAGCCTTAGCTTCATCACCAATCTCCAAATACAATCCAACGGAACTAGCTGAGAACTGATCGTATGGAATTACTTTATTAGGCATTACCTTATCCAAATAATCCAATACTTGCTTAGCCTTTGGCAAATTACCTTCACGAATCAACTGATCTGCTAAACGATAAACTCCTAAACGAGCAGTTACACTAGGAATCCCTAGATAAAAATCGCCATGATAGTAAATCTTCTCATCATTTAAACCTCTCCAATACATTTTATTCAAGAAGTTATCCGCCATGATTTTTGTATTCACGAAACCATCTTTAGCTCCTGGAATCTTGAAAGGCATCAAACGATACGCATAACCTTCTAATTGCATACTTTCTTTCAATCCTAAATATTGGTCATTAGGTAAGGTAGAAGCAAAATATATGGGGCGCTTCCATCCTGCTTTCGCATTGTTGGAAATAACTTCCAATTGAATCAACTCTCCTTTGAAAATATTTTTACCTGGTAGCTTCCATCCAATGCTGGTGCTCAAGAATGGTGTAAACTCTTTAGGAAACCAATTACTAGCCGCAATTTCCGTTGGATTAACAGGTATAACCAATGAATCTGATGGGAATGTATTAATCATATCTCCCGACTGAGTCTGCGCCTGAATTCTTGGGTCGTTTTTATGTAATAAATCCAAATAATCGGGTAATGACATTCCTTTGATATTCGGATTACCATTATACATAATTTGATCATTAACACCCTCCAAAAATTGATCTTTCGTTAACTCGATTGGCAAGGGCATTGACTGGTAAGTTTGACGCTTCATTTGATCAATGTACCAATCAGTTCCTAATAAAGATAAGTTACATACACGAACGTCTGTTCTGAAGCCTTCTACCTCTTGTACATACCAAAGAGGGAAAGTGTCATTATCACCTCCAGTAAATAGAATGGCATTAGGAGCACAACTATTCAATAGATTTTTAGCAAAGTCAATTTGGTGATATCTACCACTTCTATCATGATCATCCCAGTTTTGCTGAGCCATAATCAATGGGGCAGAAAGCCCAAATACAGCTAATAATGACCACTTTAACTGCGGGCTACGGACAATCTTTGTCAGCCAATCGCCAATTTGCATAACACCCAAACCAGCCCAAATAGCCATAAAATAAAAGGATCCTACATAAATATAATCCCTTTCACGAGGTTCTACAGGCGGAGAATTCAAATAGACTACTAATGCCACCCCACTGAGAACAAACATTAAAATGGTTATCAAGAAATCCTTTTCATTTTTACTATACAATAAGTAAAAACCTAAGAAAACCAGAATCAGTGGCAAAAAGAAATAGTTATTTCTAGCTTTATTATTGGCTAAATTATCTGGTAATTTGGACGAATCTTGAAATGGGTTAATAGCCCAGGCATCTTGGTAATCACTTTCTCTTCCCAAGAAATTCCAAAGCAAATAACGCATGTACATATGCCCCACCTGATGCGTAAACATAAAGCGTAAATTATCCCCAAAACTAGGTTTTTGTCCTGCAGGAATACCCAACATTTCTTGGTACAAGGCCACATGCTGAGGTGAATTGCTATAAACACGAGGCAACAACATTTGCTGGTCCTTCTGGTAAACGTATTCAGGCTTGTAGGTATAGACTTCGTATTTACCGTCTTTCAACTTGTAAACTGGCTCACCTTGTTTAAATTCTTCAATTTCAGCCGTATACACAGGACCATAAAGTAAAGAACGCTCACCATATTGCTCTCTTTTCAAATACTTCAAGAAGTTCAAAATATTACTAGGATCATTTTCATTGATCGGAGGATTATAACCTGAACGTACTAATGCCACGGTGTACGTGGAATAACCAATCATCAAGAAAACAAAAGAGAATAATGCAATATTTAATACCTCTTTACCTTTGGCATACGAATAACGAATACCAAAGACTACGGCTAAAATGACTAAAAACAAGAAAAATAAAGCTCCACTACCATTACTTAGTCCCAACGAATTCACAAAGAATAATTCAAACTTGAACGCGATGGAAGGTAAACCAGGAATGATTCCTGAGTTAATAATCGCCAATATTATCAATCCAACAAACATGGCGATAAAACCGCCTTTGTAAGTAGGTTTAGCTTCACGCTTGAAATAATATAAAATAGCTAAGGCTGGTAAAGTCACCAAGTTCAATAAATGGACACCAATGGATAGACCAACCAAATAGGCAATAAATAACAACCAGCGATTTGCCTCAGCACGATCTTCTACCAATTCCCAGCGGAACGCAGCCCAAACTACGATGGCTGTAAAGAATGACGACATGGCATATACTTCTGCTTCAACAGCAGAAAACCAGAAAGAATCAGAGAATGTATAAATTAAGGAACCTATTACACCTGAAAACAATAAGGTATAGGTTTCGGGCTTCGATAATTCTTCAAATGACTTATTAATAACCTTACGACCAATCATCACGATGGTCCAATGCATAAATAAAATAGTCAATGCACTACTTAGCACCGAAAGCATGTTTACCCAAAAGGCAACTCGACTCACATCACCTAGGGCTAATAGGGAAAACATACGACCTAACAATAGGAATAAAGGTGCTCCAGGAGGGTGAGGAACCTGCAATTTATAGGAACAGGCGATGAATTCTCCACAATCCCAAAAAGAAGCAGTTGGCTCAACGGTTAGCGTATACGTAACTAAAGCAATAGCAAATACTGCCCAACCAGTTAGGTTATTTAAGCGTTTAAAATTCATCATATTTTAGAAATTAAAATCAAATGTACAGGGATTCATCCTGTCAAAAAAAAGCTTTCTGTTAAGAGTTGTTAATTGAATTGCCTTAAAAAGCGAACGTCATTTTCAGTAAATAAGCGCAAATCCTTGATTTGATATTTCAACATGGTGATGCGTTCAATTCCCATTCCGAATGCAAATCCATTGTATTTCGTTGAATCAATACCTACGTTTTCTAAAACGTTAGGATCCACCATACCCGCTCCTGCAATTTCTACCCAACCCGCCTGCTTACATACATTACAACCTTCTCCTTTACACAATAGACAAGTAATATCCATTTCTGCACTTGGTTCAGTAAATGGAAAGTAAGATGGACGGAAACGTACTTTCGTATCCTTGCCAAACATTTCTTTGGCAAAATGATACAATGTATCTTTTAAGTCCTTGAAACTTACTTTTTCATCCACATACAATCCTTCCACTTGATGGAAAAGACAATGCGCACGTGCAGAAATAGCCTCATTACGGTATACTCGGCCTGGCATAACGGATCGAATAGGCGGTTTTTGATGTTGCATCAATCGGATTTGTACGTTGGAAGTATGTGTCCTTAATAAAACATCATCTTGTATTTCGCCAGCTCCTTTTTCAATAAAAAAAGTATCCTGCATTTCTCTTGCAGGGTGATTTGCTGGAAAATTTAAAGCCGTGAAATTGTAGAAATCCGTTTCGATTTCTGGACCATCTGAAACAGAGAATCCCATCCGATTGAAGATTTCTAAAATTCGGCTACGAACTAAAGTCAAAGGATGTAAAGTACCTTGCTGAACTGGGCTAGATACCGTCAAATCCGAAGGAATTTCAAAGCTAGACTTAGCATCAGCAAATGATTCCTGCGCTTGATTAAACTTATTTTCAGCTAGATTTTTTAATTGATTTAAGGCTTGTCCAACCTCTCTCCTATTTTCAGCAGGTACATCTTTTAAGCCATCAAATAAACTGGCTAATCGACTTTTACGACCCACAAATTGAATTCGGAATTGCTCTACTTCAGATTCATTGGAAATGACAAAAGCCTCAATTTCTTCCTGAATCACCTTTATTTGTTCATTCATTCAAAAAAAATTTAATTATAATATTTTAATTCCCAAGGTAAGATGCCAAACGCTAGCCTTTTGAGAAATATTTACATCACTTGGAATAGGTACAGTTCTTGATAAATCTGTCAAATTACCTTCATAACGTAGGTCTAAGGTTAATCCCAACAAATCGACACCTCCACCAACCGTGTAGGAAAAATAGGCCTTAGATATCGCATCTCGAACAGAAGCAGATGATGCTACTGAAGTAATGGCCTGAGCAATGGTATTGTCCGAATTCAAATTATATGAAGCCACAGGACCTGCCAATACGTGCAATGGACCAAGTTTATATCCCAATAATAAAGGGACATCTAAACTCGTGTAAGCAACATCGACCATTTTATTCAAACTTGTTACATTGATTGTAGCATTTTTCGCAGTCACCAACACTTCAGGCTCAATGAATAATTTACGACCCACACGGGCATATACACCACCTACATAACCTGTTTTTAAAGCTAAGTTTTGGTTAATTATATCATTTATTGGAACAGATGCTCCTTTATACGTCATACTTTCTACATTAATAGAAGATAATGTGATACCTCCTTTTATTCCAAAACGGAATAAACTACCTGTCACTTTTCGAGCACCAAATTGGGCATTAGCTTGAAAAATTATTCCTGTAAGGAACAAAAACAGTAAGCTGAATTTCATTGACTTTTTCATGATTGGGCGGTTTAATTCAATTAGCTTGTAAAATTATCCTTTTTACTCCGAAAAAAAAGGAAAAACCAAATCAAAGCGTAATTTTGGGTTCTTAATTTATTTATGTGGCCAAAGCCAAAACCTCTTTTATTTGTCAATCTTGTGGACAATCATCACCTAAATGGTTAGGGAAATGTCCAGCATGCGGAGAATGGAACACTTTTGTGGAAGAACTCCTTGAAACTACCATTCATCCTGCTGAAGTTTGGAAAAATAAAAGCACTCATAGAACGGCTCCTGTACCGAAATTATTGCAAGAAATCACTTTTGAGAGCAGTCCAAAACTTCAATGTTCGGATGAAGAATTCAATCGGGTATTGGGTGGAGGTATTGTACCTGGAAGTTTAGTCCTGATTGGAGGAGAACCCGGAATTGGGAAATCTACTTTATTGCTTCAAGTAGCTCTATCACTTCAAGGCCCCAAAATATTGTATGTTACCGGAGAAGAATCCGAACAACAGATCAAATTAAGAGCTGATCGTCTTGGACCTATCTCTCATGATTTATACATCTTAACAGAAACAAATACTCAACAGATTTTCAAGCATTTGGTTGACTTAGAGCCTGATTTAATCATTATTGATTCCATTCAAACCCTATATTCTGATCAAATTGAATCCGGCCCTGGTTCGGTGTCACAAATTCGAGAATGTGCCTTGGAGCTCATGAGATTTGCCAAAGAAAGTGGCACGCCTATCTTTTTAGTGGGGCATATTACAAAGGAAGGATCTATAGCTGGCCCTAAAGTGCTAGAACATTTAGTGGATACGGTTCTTCAATTTGAAGGTGATCGAAATATGATCTATCGTATACTTCGTACTACCAAAAATCGATTTGGTAGTACTTCTGAATTGGGTATTTATGAAATGTTGGGCAATGGCCTTAGACCTGTGAGTAATCCATCCGAAATCCTTCTTTCCTCTAGGGATGAGCCTGCCTCAGGTATCGCTATTGGAACTATTTTGGAAGGAAACAGGCCACTTTTGATTGAAATTCAATCGTTAGTAACCCAAACATCTTATGCCACAGCTCAAAGAACAGCTACAGGATATGATGCCAAACGGTTGAATATGTTACTCGCCGTATTAGAGAAAAGAGGAGGATTTAGGCTAGGAACGCAAGACGTATTTTTGAATATAACAGGAGGAATCAGAGTGGATGATCCTGCCTTGGATTTGGCTGCTTGTATGTCTTTACTTTCTTCTCACGAAGATAAAGTCATAGATTCCAGCATTTGTTTCGCATCTGAAGTAGGATTGGGTGGAGAACTTCGTGCAGTAACGCGTATCGATCAACGTATTGCTGAGGCAGAAAAACTGGGATTCAAAGAGATTTGGATCAGTAAATACAACCAAAAAAGCATCAATTATAAAGCCAAAACAATTAAAGTTCAGCTGGCTAGTACCTGGATGGAAGTTATGATGAACATTTGGAAACGAAAGTAATTTCTGGATAAGCAACATGGATTAAATGCAATCCATGCGCGGGTACAGCTCTTCCTGCTTGCTTTCGATCTTTAGCATCTAAAATTCTGATTAAATCCGCTTCATCCCATTTGCCTAATCCAATTTCAATCAGTGTACCAACAATAGCACGAACCATCCCTCTCAAAAATCGATTTGCCTCAATGGTAAAAATCAACTGATTTCCTTCTTTTTGCCATTCTGCCCGACTGATTTGACAATCGAATGTCGTCACATCTGTCTTTACTTTTGAAAAACTCTGAAAATCTCGGTGATTCAATAATAGCTGGGCTGCTTGATTCATGGCCTCCATATTCATTGGAGCTTCAAACCAATAAGCATGATCTCTTGAAAATGGATCTTTTGATAGACTAATATGGTATTCATAAGTCCTGCCCGTAGCATCAAAACGGGCATGAAACTCATCAGGTACTTGATAAATAGCTTGAATGGCTAAACTGGCAGGCAATATTCGATTCAATCGATATACCCAATCCACCTTTGGCTGATTCGCCTCCTCAATAATATCAAAATGAGCAAATTGTTCTCGGGCATGGACGCCCGTATCTGTCCTACTACTTCCTACTAAATCAATTGGAATACCAGCAATGGTACTTAATGCCTTCTCTAGTTCTGACTGAACTGAAACGGCATTCTGCTGGATTTGAAATCCATGAAAAAAGCCGCCATCGTACGAAAACTGTAGTAGATAACGGCTCATTTCTAGTTGGATTTATTTAATTCAATGCTTTTTCTAACGCTGTATGAAATGATTCAGAAGCCTTAGCTTGAGAAGAAACAATTTGTCCATCTACTATAAAATCATGGCCTGTTACCACTCCCAAAGCACTAAATGGAATCGTTTGCGACTTCAATTGAGCTTCAAATGCGGCTTGTTTCTCAAGAGCAACAGACACCAATACACGGCTTTGAGCTTCTCCAAATAAGAAAGCATCTTGACGAATATTATTGTCAGAATTGATGGCAAAACCTTTTTGACGAGGGAATGAAGACTCAGCTAAGGCTACTAACAAACCTCCATCGGATAAATCATGCGCTGATTGAATCAATGAATGCTGAATCAAACTAGCGATTCCACCTTGAATTTTTTGCTCAGTTTCCAAAACAAAATGTGGAGATGGACTAGCTTTTACTCCTTTGTAAGAATATAAATATTCAGAAGAAGCGATATCATTCACACTTTCTCCTACCAAATAAATCAAATCTCCTTCTTCTTTGAAATCTAACGTCATTTTCTGACTTGCCTCCTCTAAGATACCCAACATACCGATGGTTGGCGTTGGGAATACTGGACCTTCGTCAGACGATTGGTTATAAAAACTTACGTTTCCGCCAGTTACAGGAGTTTCAAATGCCAAGCAGGCTTTTCTCATACCTTTGATAGCCCCCACAAATTGCCAATATACTTCTGGTACATATGGATTACCGAAATTCAAGCAATTGGTAATCGCTACGGGTACACCTCCAGAACAAACAATATTGCGTGCTGCCTCCGCTACTGCAATGGCACAACCCTCTTCTGGATCTGCATTCACGTAACGAGAGTTACAGTCGACCGTTATAACTATCGATTTCTTAGAACCATGCACTTTCACTACCGCAGCATCCGAAGGAGCATTGGTATTACGATTAGCACGACCAATAGATGAGTCATATTGTTCTGCTACCCATTTTTTAGAGGCGATGTTTGGGTGATTCATTAAGAAATCAAATGCTTTACTGATTTCACCCGCTTCTAAATCTTGAACAGAATCTATCATGAATTTCTTAAACTCTTGGTAATAAGCTGGTTCACGGTATTCACGGTGATAGATTGGTGCGCCTCCACCTAAAACTAAATCATCGGCAGGTACGTCAGCTACTAATTGACCATCTTGGAAGAATTGAAGACGTTTGGTGTCAGTCACTTCGCCAATTTGTTCACAATTTAAATCCCACTTATCAAATATCTTTTTAGCCTCATGCTCTCTACCTTTTTCTACTACAATTAACATACGCTCTTGAGATTCTGATAAAAGAATTTCAAAAGGTTTCATGTTTGGTTGACGGGTAGGAACTTTAGATAAGTCAATAATCATACCGTGCTCTCCTTTGGCAGACATTTCAGAAGTAGAGCAAATAATACCTGCCGCACCCATGTCTTGAATACCAATCACACAACCTGCTTCAATGATTTCTAAGGAAGCTTCTAATAATAATTTTTCTTGGAAAGGATCACCTACTTGTACAGCAGGTAATTTCTCAGAAGATTTGGCAGTAATATCTTCTGAAGCAAAACTTGCTCCACCAATACCATCTTTACCAGTAGCAGAACCCACAATGAAAACGGGATTTCCAACGCCATAAGAGATGGCAGATGCTTGTTTTCCTACCTTCAAAATTCCTGCTGAAAAGGCATTCACTAATGGATTGGTTGAATAACAATCATCAAAGAATACTTCTCCACCTACTGTAGGGATACCAAAGGCATTACCATAATCACCAATACCTTTCACAACACCCTTAACCAACCATTTGGTCTTAGCTAAATCAATATTGCCAAAACGTAAAGAGTTCAGTTGAGCGATCGGACGAGCACCCATGGTAAATATATCACGATTGATTCCACCTACACCTGTAGCTGCGCCTTGATAAGGCTCTAATGCAGATGGGTGATTATGCGATTCAATTTTAAAGGCACATCCTAAACCATCCCCTAAATCAACCAAGCCCGCATTTTCTTCTCCGGCTTTAGCTAGCATACGTGGAGAATCTTTTGGTAAGGTTTTTAACCAAACAATGGAGTTTTTATAACTACAGTGCTCAGACCACATCACTGAGAAAATGGACAATTCTGTGAAGTTAGGCTTGCGACCTAAAATCTCTTGAATACGATCATATTCTTCTGGAAGTAAACCTAATTTTTTGGCAGTTTCGAGGGTGGGTAAGCTTTCGTTGGATTCCACAATATCAATTTTAATGTAAGAAATGGCTTGGAAGCACACAATTGAGCACAAAGGTAATAATTTTTGCTTGGAGGGAAACGATTACCTCAGGATTATTCCGATTATTTGGACTATTTATCCCAATTTTCCTGCCAATACTTTTTATCCTCGGCAGTATCTAAATCTCGATATTCTTCATCAAAGGAAATCCATTGACAAATGTCTGGATGGGATTTCCAAAATGGCCCAAAACCCTTATCCCCTTTCCATTCGTACAATTTATGTTGGTGTTCAAAAGGAATCAATACAGGAGGGGATGATTGACCCTGAAAGGAAGAGATGATGACTTGACTTGGATTTTTTTGATGAGCAACTAAGATTGCCTCAATATGCTTTTCTTGAACAAAGGGAGTATCTACTAACATGACGAGAATAGGCTCTTTTCGAGGAGCTAAAACTCGCATACATTCTGACAAGGTATTACCCTGACCTAAATGCCATTCTTGGCTTTCCAGCACTTCAACCCTTTCATGAGAAATAAGGGCCTTTATAGCCTCTTTTTCAGCCCCAAGTACTACTACAATGGTATCAATAAAAGGAGCTTGCAAAACCTGCAAGCTCCTTTCAACTAATGTTTTCTGACCTAAATTTATTAGAGCCTTTGGCTCACCAAGTCGGGAAGAAGAACCAGCTGCTAACAGAACTCCAATCATTAGACGTTTGAGATATCAAATGGCAATGTTCTTACTCGCTTACCCGTTGCTAAAAATACAGCATTGCACAAGGCAGGAGCCACTGGAGGAAGTCCTGGCTCACCTACTCCACCGGGAGCTTCGGCACTTGGCATAACAAATACTTCGATTTCTGGAATTTCCCCTTGTCGGAGTACAGCATAATCATGAAAATTACTTTGTTGGGTTTGACCGTTCACAACCGTAATTTCATTCTTAATGGAAGCAGTTAAACCCATCGTAATATTACTTTGCACTTGGGCTTTGATATTTCGTGGATTAATAGCCACGCCACAGTCAATCACAGAATATACTTTTTTGATCACCACGCCATTCCCTTGTTTTTCTACCACGATAGCATGCGTACAGATGGAAGAAAAAGATCGTGCAATAGCTATTCCCACGGCTTTACCCTGGGCTTTCAATTGTTGATAATTCGACAATTCTGCTAGTTTCTTTAAAACTCCTACAAATCGAGGAGAACCAGCAAGTAATTCTAATCGGAATGCCAAAGGATCTTTCTTTGCTTGATGTGCCAATTCATCAATGAATGATTCTTGACCAAATAAATTGGTAGAAGCATATACCGATCTCCACCAAAGAATAGGGATTTTAGTAGTTACTAGGCTAAAGGAGTTTCTTCTATTGGGAAAAGTATAAGGACTATCAGGTAAATTGATTCCTTCTTCCGCCCAAGGATCTGGAGCATTACCCAAAGGAACTTGGAATACCTGATTTAATATAGAAGCACCATTTAAGCGATGTTCAAAAGCTTGAACTTTACCCTGTGCATCTAATGCACCTCTCATAACAGATAACATACCCGGACGGAATGGTCCTTGTTGGGTATCATCTTCTCTTGTCCAAACTACTTTGACTGGTGCGTTGATTTGCTTGGATAAATGAGCGGCTTCCAGCACATAATCATAGTAAGCTTTCCGACCAAAAGCACCACCTAAGAAAGTAACATTAATTTTAACATTCTCCTTTTTAAAGCCTAAATAGGTTGCTAATTCAGTCACTAAGGAATCGGGACCTTGTACGGGAGCCCAAACTTCCACTTTACCATCTTGCACATATACCGTAGCATTTTCAGGCTCCATCGGCGCATGTGCTAAAAAAGGTGTTTGGTACGAAGCCTCTATGACCTTATTGGCACTGGCAAATGCCTTATTCACATCACCAGTTAATGATTCTTTGTATTCAAATCCTGGAGACTTGCCAGCTTCTTTCAATTGGTTGAAATACTTCTCTGTACTCATTTCGTCGGCCACAGTACTTTCCCACTCAATATCCAAAAGACGTTTTCCTTTTAGGGCAGCCCAATAGGAATCAGCCAATACGGCAACAGCCTCTGTACTGGCATGTGGCATTTTACGCTCTGTTTTCAGAACGAATTTGACGCCTGGACTAGCAATTGCTTTTTCCCCATGGTAAGATTTTACTTTGGCATGTATACTGGGTGCATGAGCAATACTTGCATACAACATACCGGGTATTACTACATCCATACCAAACTTTGACGTTCCATTTACTTTGGAAGGAATCTCTGGCCTTGGAATAGACTTTCCTATTTGGGTAAAATCAGCTGGATTTTTGAGAACTGGATTAGCTGGCACAGGTAATTTAGCCGCAGCGGCTACTAATTCCCCATATCCTAAACTGATATTTTTATTTTTTTGATAAACTCGGCCTTCTTTGGCATAACATGCACTTATTGGTACATGCCATTGATTGGCAGCAGCTTGAATAAGCATTTCTTTAACAGCGGCACCTACGGTTCTCATAGGCAAGTAGCGAGTACTTACAGAAGAGGATCCACCAGAAAGCTGAGAGCCAAATTTAGCTGAACCATCGGATGTAACAATTTCTACTTGGTCTAAACGCACTTCCAATTCCTCAGCAATCAACATAGGAATAGACTGAGAAGTCCCTTGCCCCATATCGGGTCTAGCATTAAACAAGGTTACTTTACCTGACTCATTGATCAGGACATATGGATTTATTTCCACTCCAATATGCGGTTCATGAGCCATATTCTTGACCTTCACCCCTTTCCCATTAGCTAAATTTTCAAAACCAATGGCAAGAAAAGCTGCTGTTTGAGCACTAATCTTGATAAAATCTCTTCTCGAGGTTTGTTTTGTTGTATTCGTGCTCATTTGGATTTCGTTTTAGGAGTGGCTTTTATCGTTTTAGCTGCAGCATGTATCGCTTTGCGCATGTCTTGGTAGGTACCACATCGACAAATATTTCCTGCCAAAGCAGTATCAATATCTTGGTCACTTGGATTAGGATTGGAATCCAACAAAGCCGCTACCGCTAAAATCTGACCTGATTGACAATATCCACACTGAGGAACTTGTTCTTTAATCCAAGCCAATTGCACAGGATGATTTGTATTGGCTGATAAACCTTCAATACTAAGCAGTTTATCTTCAGGCTTGATACTTGAAATAGGTGTGGAACATGAACGAATTGGGTTACCGTTTAATAATACAGTACAAGCACCACACAAACCCATCCCACATCCAAACTTAGTGCCCGTCATACCTATTTCATCACGAATTACCCACAATAAAGGTGTATCGGAAGCTACATCAACCTGATGCTTCTTCCCATTAAGTTTGATGCTATACTTACTCATGGCTTTATTTATAGATTAGAACATAAATTTACAATAAAATCAAATTCCATTCGTCTTTCAGAAAAAATATTAAACGAGCATTCTTAATTTGCATCATGCTTTCAGAAGAAGAAATTAAGTTCATTCAAAAACATGCCCAAGATGACCCATATCAATTGAGTCTATCCAAAGGCCTGAGTGAAGGACTTTCTTTATCTAAATTGGTTCCTCAGATTCAAGCAAGGCAAAAATTAGTTCATAAATTACCTTCCTGGATTGCGAATCATCAACTATTTTTTCCTCCTCAACTAAACCTTGAGCAAGCCTCTTCTGAAGATACGGCTCTGTTTAAAGCAGATCTAATCCAGGGAAAGGTAATTGATTTAACAGGAGGAATGGGTGTTGATACCTGGGCATTTGCCAAAAAAGGAAATTCCGTCACCTATGTCGAGAGAGATGAAAAATTAAATCAAATTACTCGCTACAATCATCAGGTATTAGTCGGAGATTCCATTGAGCATATTGTGGGAGACGGGGTAGCCTATATGAAAGAACATCCTTCCCAATGGAATTACATTTACTTAGATCCTGCCAGAAGAGGCTCCAAAGGAGAAAAAGTTATTCTTTTGGAAGATTGTGAACCCAATGTTCAGGAAATTTTACCCTACATCAAACAGGCTACAAGTTTATTGCTGAAAACTAGCCCATTATTAGATATTAGTCGGGCTATACAAAGCCTTCATGGGGTAAATCAAGTATGGGTAATTTGTGTCAAAAATGAAGTAAAGGAATTGCTCTTTCTAAAATCCCTAGAGGCTAGCATGGATCCCATCATAGAAGTTCATGAATTAAGTTTAGAGAACAGTTTGATTTTTCGGGCCAAATTAAGTGAGGAGCGTGAGGCTAATGCCCAACTAGGGAAATTAGAAAACTACCTCTATGAACCACATGCTGGAATATTAAAAGCTGGGTTCTTTAAATTAGCAGCAAGTCAGCAAATACATAAAATGGGCAACAATACCCATTTGTATACTTCAAAAGAAAGAGTAGAATCATTTCCTGGCAGACAATTTAAGGTGATAGCGCTGGGCAATCTGGATAAAAAATGGATTGAGACACATTTACCTTCAGGAAAAGCCAATATTAGCACCAGAAATTTCCCAATGAGTCCAGAAGATATTCGAAAGAAATGGAAGATAAAAGAAGGTGGTCCATGGACACTTTTTGCCTATCAAGATGAGCAGCAAAAAAATGTCGTGGCACTTACTGAAAAATGTCCAGTAAATTGATTTCGTATTTTGACTAAAAAATTTACCTTTGTTCTTTATATTCAACAAATTAAGCCTATGTCTAAGTATTTTTTCCTAGCGGTATTTGTTTTCAGTGTTTTCTTGGGTCAAGCTCAAATATTTTCGGGTATGACTGAGATTGAACGTGCCAAAAAAGAAGGCTTTTATACTTATCTAGGATCGGAAGAAAAGTATGCTATCGATAGCTGGAAAAACTATTTAAAGAAATATGGTCGAGTTGAAAATGGTAAAGGAGGAGCTATCATAAGCTATGATACTCGAATTTCATCCATTTCTAAAAATCCATTTACTTTATTGTCTAAGATTTCAGAGGAAAATAATAAAACCAAACTGTTTGTGTCTATCGGTTTAGGCCCTGATGATTACATCCAGACTGGCCATGCCCAATTTAGAGATGCTACCGCTTGGTTGGAAGATTTTATTGAAATACTAAACTCAGAAGAAGGCGTTCGAAAAGAAGAACAAAAATTAGCCAACCTGACTAGCCAAAAAGTAAAAAACGTTAAATCGGCAGAGAGATTAGTAAGAGAGCTTGAGGCCAATAAGAAACAAACGGAATTGTTGACTAAGAAATTAGAAGAAGCAAAACTTGAAAAGGAAAAATTACTAGCTAACCAAGAACAGAATAAATTAGATCAAAAAGCAACAGAAGATGCCCTAATTCTTCAAAATCAAGCATTAGAATCAGCAAAAAAGAAAATTAAAGACTAAACCCATGAAAAAAGCTATTCACTTTTTGGGAGTATTCATGATCTACATCATGACTAGTAGTTTTGGATTGGTAGAATATTCTGCCATGAGACCACATACGTATTTTGTGGGTATTGATAGTACGAAGCAATTGAAGCAGCCTTTAGCAAAAAAAGAATTTAATCAAGTCCAGAAAAAGGAAGAGGATAATCAACAAGAGGCTCAATTGAATGAAGAACGCAGCAATTGGACAAAATATATTGTCATTGGTGTGAAAACGATCTTTTCAACATTACTTAGTCTAGTTAGTTATATGATTAAGTAAATCCAACTTTATGCCATCATTTAGAGTCGAAACACTCATTAACTCACCAATTGATTATGTTTGGGCACTATTTGATCAAGATTTATTAGCCAAATTATCCCCACCATTCCCTCCTATTTCCATTAATCGATTTGATGGCTGTAAAAAAGGTGATTTAGTCCAATTAGAAATCAAATTGGGCTTTTTTAGTTTATACTGGAATTCCGAAATTACCGAAGATTTTCAAGGAGAAGATTCCATTTATTTTATTGACGAGGGAACAAGAATTCCTCTAGGAATAACATATTGGAAGCATCAGCATATTTTGGAAAAAAGAAATGCTCAGCAAACCATGGTTATTGATCAGATTTCCTATTCCACTTCTTCTAAATTTTTAGATATTCTACTTTATCCCTTACTTTGGGGAATGATAATCTATCGTAAACCTTTTTATCAATCATTACTTACACTTCGCTAAACAATATGAAATTAAGCCTTACTCAAAAAATCATCTTAGGTTTCATCCTAGGACTCGCTTTAGGGGAATATTTTTTCCTCACTTTTTCTCCAGAAGAAAGTCATGAGTGGGCACAACGTTTTCAAGTGATCTCCAAAATTTTCCTGCGCTTGATCAAAATGATTGTAGGTCCCTTGGTATTCTGCACCTTGGTGGTAGGAATTGCCAAATTGGGTGATTTTAAAGCAGTTGGTCGAATTGGCTTAAAGACCATTGGGTATTTCTATTTCGCGACACTCTTATCATTAGTGACAGGTTTAGTGGTTGTTAATATCACCCAACCAGGAAGCTTACAGTCTTGGCCAAAGCCGGCAGCAGGAACTTCCACGGGTATTGATGCCTCCAAGGTGAAGACCTTAGAAGATTTTATTTTACATATTTTTCCAGATAGCTTTTTCAAGGCTTTGGCAGAAAATGAGATTCTTCAAATTGTCATCTTTTCTTTGTTCTTCGGGGTAGCTTTAGGCTCTATAGGTGAAACTGGTAAAAAACTGATTCATGTATTTGAAAACTTGGCTGAAGTAGTTTTCAAGATGGTAAATTATGTGATGGAAGTAGCACCTTATGCAGTTTTTGCTGCCATGACTACCGTTGTAGCCAATAAGGGATTAAGTATCTTAATTAGCTATGGTTACTTAATGATTTGTTTTTTGGGAGGCCTCCTATTCTTTACCGTGGTCATTTTATGGCTAATCTGTATTTTCAATAAAATCCCATATTGGGCTTTATTGAAAGAACTTAAAGAAGCACTATTAATCTCCTTTTCAACGGCCAGTTCGGAAGCATCATTCCCTCAAACCATAGCTGCATTAGAACGATTTGGATGTAGTAGACGAATTGTAGGTTTTGTATTACCCTTAGGATACAGCTTCAATTTAGATGGTTCTATGTTGTACATGACATTTGCTACAGGCTTTATTGCACAAGCTTATGGGGTGCATTTAAGTCTAGAACAACAAATCACCATGTTATTAACCTTAATGATTACTTCCAAAGGAATAGCTGGTGTACCCAGAGCATCATTGGTCATTATCGCTGGAACCTTAACCATGTTCAATTTACCTGCGGAAGGAATCGCCTTGTTATTAGGAGTAGATCCTTTCTTAGATATGGGAAGAACTGTTACTTCTGTGGCAGGAAACGGAGTTGCTACTTGTGTGGTATCTAAATGGGAAGGAGAATTCAATCCCCCTACGAACGCTTAAAGGTCATTTCTACGGCTTTTCTAGCCGGAAATATAGAGGCTAAAAAAGTAATGATGATAACCACCAATGCGGTTTGGATGAAATCCCCTATCCGCATTTGGATGGGATATGCATCAATCAGAGAATTAGGAATTCCTAAAGAGATAATCCCAAATTCCTGTTGGATATAACCTAAACCGTATCCAAGCAACATGCCTATGATAGCCCCTGAGAAGCTAATGAGTACGCCAACCAACAGGAAGGTCTGAAACATCTGCTTTTTGGTAAAGCCCATGGCTAGCAAGGTCGATAAATCTTTCTTTTTTTCGATAACTAATAAAGAAAGAGCATAAAACAAGGTAAATGAAGCAATCCCCATCACAAAGGCCATAATTAAGAAAACAAAGAATTTTTCGATCTTAATAGCCTTCAAAAGAGCAACGTGTTGTTCGTCTCTTGTTTGTACTTGATACGTCTTTCCTAATAAAGTAGCGAGTTTTGATTTAAGGGCTTGCTCATCTGCATGTTCGTCGATCATAATTTCCAATGCAGAAATTTGATTCTCCACACCCATTAATTCTTCCATCCATGGTAGAGGAACTAAAATCATCTGATTGTCAAAGGATTGCTCTACTTCCATCACTCCAGAAGGAAAAAATCGATTACTTCGGATGGATTGTTCATTGATGGTGAAGCGTTTCAAGGCTTGGTGATTGGGATACCATGCTTCTATAGGAGTGAAAACATCCTCAAAACTCATTCCCATATTCAAAAACACCCCAATTCCGACAACGGCAAAGGCATGTTCCCCATTTTGAACAAAATAATCACCCTCCACAACTTGTTTCTTGAGGCGTTCAGCCTTCAAAAACTCATCATCCACCCCTTTAAAACGAACAACTAATTGCTTATTCTTATATCGAATCAGAGCCTGATCTTCCAAAATTGGATTGAAAAAGCGAATTCCTTCCAATGATTTGACATCCTTTAACTGCTGAGCAGTTAAGGTAAATCTTGTATTTTGGGTAGAAATAACCTTCAAATCTGGATCATAGGTTTTGAATAAACCTTTTTGGAATTCTTCTAATCCATTAAATACGGACAAAATCAGGATAAGAGCCATGACCTCCACTCCCACTCCCAACATAGAAATACGGGAAATGAAGGTGATAAAACTCGCCTTAGACTTGGTGAAAAAATACCTTTTTGCAACAAATAAGGGTAGATTCAAGGGAATACAATTTATTTATCTTCCTCTTCCGTAGCTGGAGGAATAACTAAACCTTCAAATAAAGCTTCAATTTTAGCTGCATATGCCGCAGTATCATCTAGATAAAACGACAAATGGGGAATGATTCGTACTTGATGACGAATTCGATTGGCTAAGGCATTACGAATCGCTTTGGTTTTTTCTTCCAAAATATCCACAACTGCCTGAGGGTCATCCACTAAAAGAAAGCTCAAATAACAACGAGCCGCTGACAAATCGGGGCTCATTTTCACGTCGGTAATAGTGACCATCCCTTTCCCAAAAACCTCTTTAAATTCCTTTTGAAAGATATCACTTAAATCTTTTTGTATCTGACGACCAAACTTTTGTTGACGCTTGCTTTCCATATTTCTCCTTTCTTTACCTAAAAATCTCACAAATTTCAGAATAATAATTGGATTAAACGTAATTTAGGGTCGGTGTTCCAAAAATATGTTCCAAATTTTCAAGTCTGATTCCATCTTACCTACCCTTTTGTTGGTAGCTATTTGGCTTATTAGTTTATTTTATGTCCAGCAATGGGGTTTAGCTCCTTTTCCTTGGGAGATTAAAAACTATTTATTGGGTCAAAAACTGAATCAAGGATTCTTGATCTATGAGGACATCAGTGACAATACGGCTCCCTTAGCTGCTCTTTTTTATCAGATTGTACAGTGGTTTTCCATACCAGTACATTGGAACATTTATATTTCATCCATCATTGTCATTTATCAAAGCTATATTTTCCAACAAACAATTCAGCGCTTTGAATTGATGCCACAAATCGGGTATTTACCCTTTTTGATGTATGCCATTATCTTCCACTTATCCTTAGAATTTTTGGCTCCAGGGCCCGCTTTAGTAGGTCTGACTTTTTTATTATTGGCTTGGAGAGAAATCATTTATCAACAAAGAACCCTACAAGTCAATGATCGAGTGATACTTATAGGAATATACATGGCTATAGCCAGTTTATTCTATTTGAGTTACTCCTTATTTTTTGTTTGGGCTTTATTGAGTTTGCTGTTTTATTCAGGTATAACCTTACGACAAATAGTACTGATGTTTGTAGGGTTCTTGATGGTCTTCTCGTTGAATATCTTGTTCTTTTCCATCAATGGAAATCTTCCATTCATGATTCAAGTTTTCAAACGCTCGGCCTTTCAGTTTCAAGTGCCTGAGCAGTTAGAAGTCACTCAAATTGCCGGTGTTTTTGCTCCTGCCTTGTTCATTGGGATATGGGGATTTTGGCTAGTATTGCGTAGTAGGAGGATTCGCTCTAATGCGCAAAAAGGACAGCAAACAAACCTTATTTGGCTCATTACAGCCATATTTGCTACCTTGACGGTCCCTTCTTTGATTCGTATTAATTTACTTTTTTTCCTACCAGCCTTAGCCTATTTTGGACTCAATATCTTTCATTTGAGCTCGAATTCCATCTTAAAAGAAGTAGCACTTTGGTTACTCATTGGAGGAACTTGGTATAACGTTCAGGTAGAACTCAAAAATAAGGATCGAGAGCGTATACCTGCCCCGACCTTGACCTTGAAAAATCAACGATTAATGGTTCTTGGACCACAAATTGAAGAATATTTAGGAAATCAAATGGTTGGTCCTTTTGTCAATTGGGATTTGGCTAAACCCCTATTTTCTAATTTAGACCAATACAAAAATGTAGTTTTACTGCATGAATACTTTGAAAAAGATGCACCAGATTACATCTATGATGCCGAAAACAACATCAAAAAACTAAGCGTGTATTTACCCAATTTGAAAAGAGAATACCGGCAAATTTCCCCGAATTTGTACCAAAAAAATCCTTAGCTACAAGCGATTTTACCCACACGACCTTGGTGACGACCTCCTTCAAAAGGAGTTTCAATGAAAGCCGCTAAGCAGGCTTTGGCTTCCTCTAAAGAGATGAATCGAACAGGTAAACAAATGACATTGGCATCATTGTGTTGACGAATTAATTTGGCCACTTCGACATTCCATGCCAATCCTGCACGAATACCTTGGTGCTTATTGGCAGTAATAGCCACTCCATTGGCACTTCCACACAATAATAAACCAAAACGTTGCTCTCCTTTTTCAACAGCCGATGCCACAGGATGAGCAAAATCTGGATAATCCACCGAATCCGCTGAAAAAGTACCATAATCCTTCACTGTGATTCCTCTTTCTGCTAAGAAATCAATCAAATCGTTTTTATAATCAAATCCGGCGTGATCACCACCAACAGCAAAAGTTAAGCTCATTATCTTGTATTTTAGTTCTAAATTCTTGACAAAGGTAAGCGGATATATCCTACATTTGCGTAGTATCAAAAGAATAAATTTATGTTGGAGAACGATCGGCAGCACGAAGAAGAAAAAATCAAAAAAGCATTTGGAGACAAAACCTGGGCACAAATAAAATCAGAAGAATCTTGGAGGATTTTCAAGATTATGAGTGAGTTTGTAGAAGGCATTGATAAGCTATCTAAAATTGGCCCCTGTGTATCCATATTTGGATCAGCCAGAACAAAACCAGACAATCCTTATTACCAAGTAGCAGAAGAAATTGCAGCCAAACTAGTGCGACATGGCTATGGAGTCATTACTGGAGGTGGTCCGGGTATCATGGAAGCAGGTAATAAAGGAGCAAAAACTGAAGGTGGTAGATCGGTGGGATTAAATATTGAATTGCCATTTGAACAATTTGCCAATCCTTACATTGACCACGACAAGAACATCAATTTTGATTTCTTCTTTGTTAGGAAAGTGATGTTTGTGAAATACTCACAAGGATTTATCATCATGCCGGGTGGCTTTGGCACTTTGGATGAAATGTTTGAATCTTTAACACTGATTCAAACTCATAAAATTGGACGTTTTCCAGTGGTATTGGTTGGAACAGAATATTGGAAAGGCTTAATTGATTGGGTAAAAAACACCATGATTACTCAAGGAAATATCAATGAAGAAGATTTAGACTTATTCTCCTTGGTTGATACACCTACCGAAGCGGTGCGAGTGATCGATGAATTCTATGCGAAATACCTATTGAAACCAAACTTCTAACTCTTTTTAAAAAAGGTCTTCAAGTCTTGTACATTCAATGCATTCAAAGTTAAGGCGCGCAATAAACCTCCTTTTCTCCCTACTTTGACGCCATATTCCATATCTCTGATGCCTTCTATTTGGTGGGCATCAGGGTTAATGGATACATAAATACCTTTGTCCATCGCATCATAAATGTATCGCCAATCAAGGTCCAGTCGATATGGACTAGCATTCAATTCGATACTGACTCCATTGGCCTTGCAAGCATCTAAAATCTTATCCATATGCAAAGGAAAACCAGCACGAGTTAATAAAAGTCGGCCAGTTGGATGCCCCAAAATCGACGTGTATGGGTTTTCAATGGCTTTTATCACCCGTGGCATGGAACGATCTATATCCATGGCCAACTGCGCATGCACGGAAGCTACCACATAATCAAATCGAGCTAAAACGGATGCATCATAATCCAAAGAACCATCCGGTAAAATATCCGCCTCAATACCTTTCAGTATACTAAAATCACTCCATTTTGCATTCAATTGATCTATTTCTTCCTGCTGAGCAATGACCCTATCTTCTTTCAAGCCATTGGCATAAGCGGCATATTGAGAATGATCTGCGATACCAAAATATTGCAATCCTTGCACTCGACAAGCCTCAGCCATTTCCAATAAGGTATTTTTACCATCGGAATAGGTGGAATGATTGTGTAGACATCCTTTCAAGTCGGAATATTGAACCAATTCATCGGATTGATACTTTTGCGACCATTCAAACTCTTTGAATCCTTCCCGCATTTCAGGAATGATGTAGGGCAAATTCAAGGTCTCATACACTTCTTCGTCAGATGCAATCGGCTTCCCTTGAAAATGCTTATAAAATTGGATAGCCGTCAAATGTTCGGAATGGGCCACCTGCTGAAATAGTGCATTTCCCCATTGATCTGGCGAAATAATATGAATTTGAATAGATAAAAGATGCCCATGAAATAAACCCCTCCACGTAAATGGGGAGGATTCTTTGATATCTTCCTCCATCCCTTCTATGGAATTGATCATGGATCCTGATCCAAAAATATCAGTTGATTCAACCAAGAAAACTAGTTCAGAAATAACTTCACAATTCCGAGACAATTCCCCTGCTTCGGCTACTTGACTGAATTTTGATTTCAACTGCTCCAAAATGATTTGAGACAGATGGGTCGCTTTATCCAATCGAAGCTTTTTGGAATTTTGCTTGAGAAATTGAATGTATAACTGCACATTTTCTTGAACGGCCTTTCCAAAGCCTTTCAATTGCTCCAAGCGATTTTCCTCACAAGCAGTCAACAAGTCATCTAAATCAGTTATCCCTAATTCCTTCCAAATAAGGCCTACTTTCTTGGGACCCAGTCCTTTGATCTTCAGTAAGTTCAGAATCCCTGGAGGAGTTTGTTCCAATATTCCATCCAAGTCAGAACTGCTCCCAATTTGAATTAAATCTAAAATGATTTTGACAATGGATTTCCCTACGCCGGGTATTTGTAACAATTCAGATTCAGTGAGAGATGAGATTTTGCCGGGATACTTATCCAATCCACGGGCAGCAAAAGCCAGATTCTTGCTTTTAAACTCGTTTACACCATGGACATCCCATAGTTTCACCAACAATTCTAGTGCGTCAACAATTTCATCATTTCCCATGCCCAAAGATAAGCCTAAAATAGATTCAATTGTTGACTTAGACCTCGATATCCTTCATGCTTTAGCAACCATTCTTTTCTCCATAATTCTCCCCGATAGCCAACTAAGGAACCATCAGAGCCAATTACCCGATGACATGGCACTAACAAAAGAACTGGATTTTGGGCATTGGCATTCCCAACAGCCTGAGCCGCTTTAGGTTGTTCGATTAACTCCGCTATTTGTTGGTAAGACATAACTTCACCTACAGGAATTTCTAGCAAAGCTGACCATACCTTCTTTTGAAAGGATGTGGCAGCAGAGAAATCGACAGGACAAGTCCATTTCCAAAGAGGTTTTTCAAAATAAGCATCCAAATTCCTGACCACTTCCTCTTGCATCCCCTTCAATTCATCTGCTAATACATCATTCCCACCTTGCTCCACAAATTGCAAAGAAGTCAAGCCTTTATCTGAAAGTCCTACTTGTAAAAAACCGATGGGAGAATGGTAGAAAAACATAAATAAATTATAAAGTATAAATGATGAATTGTAAATGTATTTATCTAAACGAAATATCAATTTAAAATTAAATCAATTATCTGATACCTGAATCAGATTCTTTTAAAATAAGACCATATGAAATTCCTATTTCATCAATACCATTTATAAATTATAATCTATACTTTATAATGGATTACCTCTTTTTTTTCCAGAAATAAAATCCTAAATTATTACCTAATCAAGCATTCCATCAATAATAAGGCCTATGAATTTCTCATTTAAAGATTACCTAACAGAAGGATTTTACGACGAAATGTTCAGTCCAGAAGGACAAGTTCGTGAAGGATATGGACCATTTAAAGAGCGCGTAGAACAATTAAGTAAAGAAGAATTTTTACGTCGACATCAATCTGCCGAAAGAGCCTTAATGGCCATGGGGATTACGTTCAATGTCTATTCCGAAAACGAAGGTACGGAGCGTATCATGCCCGTAGATATCATTCCCCGAATTGTGAATGGTTCCGATTGGGATAATGTGGAGAAAGGCTTAGTTCAACGAATCACCGCCTTAAATTTATTTTTATCCGATATTTATTCCGATCAAAAAATCATCAAAGACGGAATCATTCCCAAGGAAGTAATCTATTCCTCCAAAAACTTTTTGGCTCCTTGCATGGGGATTAAACCACCTAAAAACATTTGGATTCACATTACTGGTACGGATTTGATCCGTGGTGATAATGGTGAATTTATGGTATTGGAGGATAATTTACGCTGTCCATCAGGCGTATCCTATATGTTAGAAAACAGGGAATTATTCAAACAAACATTTCCTGAGGTAGTCGCCAAAACGCAGATTAGAACCATTTCTGATTACCCACATAAGCTGTTGGAAATGTTACGATTTATCAGCGATCGCCCTGAGCCTACTGTGGTGGTATTAACCCCAGGTATTTACAATTCAGCCTATTTTGAACATTCGTATTTAGCTCAACAAATGGGCGTAGAATTAGTAGATGCCAGAGATTTGGTTGTTCATGAAGGCTATGTCAAAATGCGTACAACCAAAGGTTTCAAAATTGTGGATGTCATTTACCGTCGTATTGATGACACCTTCTTAGACCCGCAAACCTTCAATCCTGATTCCATGATTGGTATTCCGGGTATATTTGAAGTGTATAAAAAAGGTAGAGTCGCCTTAGCGAATGCGCCTGGCACAGGCGTGGCCGATGATAAGGTAATCTATGCTTATGTCCCTAAAATTATCAAATACTATTTAGGCGAAGATGCCATCTTACCTAATGTGGAAACCTACATCTGTGGCGAAGAAGCGGACAGAAAATATGTCTTAGAAAACATTGAAAAACTGGTGGTGAAAGAAGCCAATGAAGCAGGAGGATACGGTATGTTGATTGGACCGAAATCGACAAAAGAAGAACAAGAAAAATTCAAACAATACATTTTAGCTAATCCGAGAAACTACATAGCTCAACCGACCATCTCTTTATCACGGGTACCATGTTTGATAGAAGACCATCCAGAAGGACGCCATGTGGACTTAAGACCTTATATTTTATACGGAAACGAAGTCAAAGTAATCCCAGGAGGTTTAACCCGTGTAGCACTTAGAAAAGGCTCCTTAGTTGTCAATTCCTCACAAGGCGGTGGCTCGAAGGATACTTGGGTGCTTTATTAGATTTTAGGGATTAGGGTTTAGTTATTAGAAAATGTAGAATGTATTGTTCCGCTGTTCGAAGAAAAGAAAATTATTAATCGTTAAGATTTGTCAAATTTTGAAAATTTGACAAATCTCAAACAAAAATCTCAAACACCAATCAAAAACACTAATAACTAGTATATCTGGTTTCTCACCAAATCCTCCAAGGTATCTCTTTTGCGAACTAGTTTAGCCTCTGAATGGTCCACTAACACTTCGGCAGGAAGAAAGCGGGAATTGTAATGAGAGGCCATGGTGAATCCATAGGCGCCTGCGTTGGCGAAGGCGATAACATCTCCTTCTTTCACTTCATTTAAAATGCGCTCATTTTGATTTCCTTCAAAATCAAAGGAGAAAGTATCAGTTTCGCATATATTTCCTACCACTCGGTAAGCATCTTGCTGAGCATCTTCCTCATTTGAGGCATTGAAAATATAATGGTAAGAACCGTACATCATCGGACGAATCAAGTGATTCAATCCTGAATTAATGCCCACAAATGTTTTAATAGGATCACGCTTAACCACCGTTGCTGTAGTCAATAAAGTTCCAGCTTCTGACACTAAAAACTTCCCTGGTTCCACCCAAAGCTTCAATTCTTTGCCATAATGTGCACAAAATTTCAAGAAGGCATTGCCCATGATTTGACCAATCTCCTGCATGTTTACGCCTGGATCTTCAGGTGAATAAGGTACTTTAAAACCTCCACCCAAATCCATCAATTCTAAATCTGGAAAATCCTTAGCAAATTCAAACAAAGCCGAGGCAGCTTGCTCAAAAGTCTTTCCATCTTTAATATCAGAACCCGTATGTTGATGTAAACCAATGACCTTGATTTGATATTGATTCACTAAATCCAAAATCTCCGCTTTTTGATGAATCGATATACCAAATTTAGATTCTGGATGAGCTGTCATGATTTTGGCATTTCCACCTCCAAAAACGTGGGGCTTAATGCGCAATAAACACGGAACAGATGAACCATATTGTTGGCCAAATTTTTCTAAGACCAACAAATTATCCAAATTTACGATTGCTCCTTTGGACACGGCAAATTCGATTTCCTCAAATTCCACTCCACTAGGTGTGAAGGTAATTTGGTCTCCTCGATATCCTGCCAATAAACCTAATTCCAATTCCTGTGGGGAAACCACATCCAAGTCCACTCCTTCCGCCAACATCAACTTCAATACGGAGATATTCGTATTTGCCTTACAAGCGTACTTGATCGACAAGGATATATCATCAAATGCCGATCGAAGAACCGAGATTTTTTCTCTAATTTTGTCGGCATTATATACGTAAAGAGGTGTACCAAATTGTTTGGCAAGCGTTGTCAAAGGAATACCTTGAATGGAATAATAGGCCATTGTAAATAAATTAAGGCACAAAGATAGTGCTAAACTTCTTATCTATGCAGTCAACAAACAAAATAAGACTTATCCTACTCAGTTTATTCTTCGGAATTTCAGCTATTTTATCTTCTACAGCACAAGTAAAAAGTGGCCCCATGTTGGGCTATTCTGAAATGAAAGAAGTATTAATTTGGGTACAAACTCAAAAGCCTGCTCAAGTACAAATCAAATATTGGGAAAAAGGTAGTGACGCAAATAAATTGGTTCATCTTTCCTCTGCTATTAGCACTCAAAAATCACAAGCAAATATTGCTCGAATCATTGCTGATGAAGTCAGCATGGGTAAAAAGTATACCTATGAAGTATGGGTAGACAATAAAAAGGTCAATTTTGACTACCCTTTGGAATTTCAAACGCAGGCTCTTTGGCAATACCGAACTGATCCTCCTAACTTCCAATTTGTAGTAGGTTCTTGTAATTACATCAATGAAGAGGCTACCGACAGACCCGGAAGACCCTATGGAGGAGCGGATGAAATCTACAAGGCGATTTACGACAAAAAGCCTGATTTCATGATTTGGGGTGGCGATAATTTTTATTACCGTGAAGCAGATTGGAATACAAGAACAGGTATGATTCATCGCAATGACCATACCCGTGGACAAAAATCTGTTCAGCCTTTATTGGCAAGCACGCACCATTATGCCATTTGGGATGATCACGACTATGGTCCTAATGACGCTGATCGTTCGTTTGCATTAAAACACACCTCGCTGGAATTGTTTAAATTGTATTGGGGTAATCCCAATTTTGTTTATCCCAATGAAGCCGTTACAGGAATGTTCCAATGGGCAGATGTCGAGTTTTTCATGATGGACGACCGTTGGTTTAAAGCCCCCAATGATGAGAAGAATCCAGCCAAGGATTATTTTGGACAGAAACAATTGCAATGGTTGCTAGATGCATTAACCACCAGTAGAGCTAGTTTCAAAATCATTGTGAATGGTGGCCAAGTGATTAACCCTGCCAAGGTATTTGAAAACATGGCCAACTATGAACAAGAGCACAACCAATTATTGAAAGAGATTAAAAATAGAAATATTCCTGGCGTATTGTTCATTTCTGGAGATCGTCATTGGTCAAGTTTTTGGAAAATGGAACGCCCGGGTACCTATCCTTTGTTTGATTTAACAGTTTCTCCATTAACGGCAGGAACTGCCAAACCTACTCCTGAGGATTTAAATAAAACCTTAGTGCCAGGAACAGTGAGCGATCAACGTGCTTTTGCTCATATTTCTGTCAGCGGTCCACTAAAAGATCGTATCTTAGAGATTAATTTAGTGAATTCGGAGGGGAAAGAATTGTGGAAACAACGTATCACATCAAGTCAATTGAAATAACATGGAAGTTGTATTAAATCGAGTAGATCAAGATTTTCATTTTGAAGCCAGAGGCAGTTCTGCTGTACCTGTTCATATCGATGCCGCCGAAGGAATTGGTGGGCATAATGCTGGCGCTAGACCTATGGAATTACTCCTAATGGGTTTAGGAGGTTGTACGGCCATTGACGTCATCTTAATTTTGAAAAAACAAAGACAAGTAGTGGATGATTTTCAAATTAGGGTTTCAGGTACTCGCGAGAAGATTGAAGGAACGGAGAAAACGCCGTTTAGAACGATTAATATTCAATTTGAATTAAAGGGAGAAATTGATGGAGGAAAAGCATTAAAAGCCATCCAAATGTCCATGGATAAATATTGCTCAGCTACTGCTCAATTAGAACCTAGTTCTGTGATTACTCATACCCTATTGTTGAACGGCGAAGCCTTCGAAATTTAGTCCATGAAAGTATATTTAGACTTATTACGTCATATCAAAGAAAACGGAACCTTTAAATCGGACCGTACTGGTACAGGAACTTTAAGTGTTTTTGGTTATCAAATGAGGTTTAACTTGGAGGAAGGATTCCCCATGTTGACCACTAAAAAAGTACATACCAAATCCATTATCTATGAATTGTTGTGGTTCTTGAAAGGTGAAACTAATATTCAGTACTTAAAAGAACATGAAGTTTCTATTTGGGACGAGTGGGCGAATGAAAATGGAGATTTGGGGCCAGTATATGGTAAACAATGGCGTTCGTGGGAAGGTCCCAATGGTCAGGTCATTGACCAAATCAAAGAGGTTATTCATACCCTAAAAACCAACCCAGATTCTCGAAGAATCATTGTTTCTGCTTGGAATGTTGCTGATTTACCTAAAATGGCCTTGATGCCATGTCATGCCCTATTCCAGTTTTATGTGGCCGACGGAAAGCTGTCTTGTCAGCTATACCAGCGCTCAGCTGATGTTTTCTTGGGTGTTCCATTTAACATTGCTAGCTACGCACTTTTAACGATGATGATAGCGCAAGTCTGTAATTTAGGCTTAGGTGATTTTGTTTGGACAGGTGGAGATACTCACCTTTACTCCAACCACATGGAACAAGTAGAAAAGCAATTATCTCGTGAACCGAGAGCTTTGCCTCAAATGAAAATTAACCCAGAAGTGAAAGATATCTTTGAATTTACTTACGAGGATTTCACACTTGAAAACTATGACCCGCATCCGGGGATTAAGGCTCCGGTGGCCGTGTAAAAAGTAATTAGTTATTAGGGTTTAGGTATTAGAAAAATAACAAACATCTAATAACTAATAACTAATCCCTATTAACTAGTAATAATTCTCCTCACCACCTCTGCGGCATTTAATCCCTGTGACTCAGCTTTGTAGTTCAAAATAATCCGATGTTGAAGAACAGGCACTGCAACAGCACGTACGTCTTCAACATTGGGTGAAAATCTACCTTGCAATAAGGCGCGGCACTTGGCTGCCAAGATTAAGTTTTGAGATGCTCTAGGACCAGCTCCCCAAGAAATATAAGAATTAGTCACTTCAGTAGCCAAAGCTGAATTGGGTCTTGTTTGATGTACCCATTTCACGGCTGTTTCAACTACATGATCTGGTACAGGTACTCGCTTAACCAATTGTTGGTATTCCAATAAAGTATGTGCATTCAAAATAGATGCTGGCAAGGTCTCGGCATTGGATTTCTCTGACATGCGGACTACAGCCACTTCTTCTTCATAAGATGGATAATCCAAGACCAACATAAATAAGAAACGGTCTAGCTGCGCCTCTGGAAGTGGATACGTTCCTTCTTGCTCAATGGGATTTTGCGTAGCTAAGACAAAAAATGGCTTAGGTAAAGGATAACTCTCTCCTGCCACCGACACGGTTTCTTCTTGCATAGCCTCTAATAAGGCTGATTGCGTTTTAGGAGGGGTACGGTTAATTTCATCGGCCAACACAATATTGGAGAAAATTGGTCCGCGGTTAAACACAAAATTGCGTTGGGCATCCATTACCTCTGCTCCAATGATATCAGAAGGCATCAAATCGGGTGTAAACTGAATCCGACGGAACTCTAAATCTGTCAATGCAGCTACGGTATGTACTAGACGTGTTTTAGCTAATCCAGGAACACCTACTAATAAACAGTGACCTTCGCAAAACAATGAAATAAGGAGTAAATCGATAATTTCATCTTGACCAACGATTCGATCTGCAACAGCCGTTTTAATACGCTGGAAATCCTTAACAAATGATTCGGCTAATTGTACGTCGTTCATTATTCTCCTGTTACACTACCCGTCAATAAATTACAATCTTTAAATTCATCATCAATAAAAATAAAGACATCATCTTTGGCTTTCATAAACCATTTTTCAACTGCCTGATTCTTTTTACGGGTTAAAGCAATGGCTGCAATTTTTTGATAATCATCTTTCAAATTGGCAAAGTGAGGTGGGTGTTTTGCTTTAAAATACAATACACGAACAGCACTTCTACCATCTTCTGTACGGTAAGGAATGGGGGTTGAAATAGTCCCAACTTTCATTGAATCCAATGAGAAATACAAACCTGGCTCCATGCCACTATCAAATGGCATACGTGTCGTACGAGTACCTGGATCGATCAACATACCACCTGCATCTTGTGTAGGTTTATCTTCTGAAAACTCTCTTGCAGCCCGATCAAACTTGATGGAATCCCGTTGAATCAACACGCGAATACTGTCTAAAAACTTAGTTGGTTCTGTTAAATCAAGTTTCTGATAATCTGGGCGTAATAAAATATGTCTCGCATGATATTCTTGTCCACGAATCTCCAATAACTGAATCAAGTGAAAACCAAATTCCGACTCTACTACATCCGACATGACACCTGGCTTTAATTTTAATGCTGCTGCCTCAAAAGGTGCCACCATTTGTCCACGCTTAGAAAAACCTAAATCTCCTCCACGTTTACCACTACCTAAATCTTCCGAATATAATTTGGCTAATTCTTCAAAACTCTCCCCTTTTTCTATCCGTTTGCGATAATCCAATAATTTAGAAATTAACTCTTCTTTTTGGTTTTTATTTGGCTGCGCTAATCTAACAATATGTCCAACTTCCACTTCCGAAGGAAGGTATGGCAATGAATCCGTAGGAATGGCAGCAAAGAAAGCAGCCACTTCCTTAGGCGTAATTTTCACATCACCTGTAATTTTATCTTGCATTTTACGACCAGTCAATTGCTCTTTTAAAGAAGTTCTTAAATCATCTTTTAAATTAACAATGGACTTACCAAATGCCTCAACAATGTTTTTAGTAGATCCGTATTGTGTTTCCATTTGATCCATGCGGGAATTCAATTCCATTTCCACACGCTTATCTTCTACTATTACGGAGTCAATTTCAGCTTTGGCCAACATCAACTTATTAATGACCAATCCTTCTAACAACTGACAGCGCGTAGGAGTATTTGCCTGTCCACTCGACAAATACTGCTGATATTGCTGCTCAACTTCTGATTTAAGAATATAATGATTGTCAACCTTGACAATAATCTTATCTAATAAAGTCCCTTTACTAGCCTCTTGCGCGAATGTTGCCCAAGACAGCATCAACATCACTCCTCCAAAAATCCAACGATTCAATTTCATAAATTTTTTATTGCATTAATTTTTGTAATTCCTCCTGCTGAATAACAATCGGATACTTATTCTTCAATTTCTGTAACCACTCCTTATCTAATTGAGCTTGCAAGTCACGAATAATACTGCTTCTACATTCATCAAATGTTTTTACTCGCTGCTCTTCTACTTTTTTAATCTCAAGATAAACATAACGGCCATCATATTCCAAATTCTTTTTACCCACTTGCCAGCTTTGTGCATCTAAAACAGGGATTTCACCCTTTTTAAAATAACCTTCGGTAGCTTCTAAACTTTTAGGTTTGATGGCATTAAAGCGCTTAACGACATCATCCATCGACTGTGAAAATAACCGAAAACTCACCCGAGCATTCTTTGCTTTATCTGTTTTGGAAGCTGAGACTAATTTCCCTTCATCCTTTTCAATGAAACGTACACTACTAATTCCTTTGCTCGATAAAAATTTTACCACCTGATTAACGCGGCCTTCCGACAAGGTGTCCTTTTCTGTCCCATCAATATGACCCGTAACTTCGACGACATAATCGCGGTTTTTACTCATTAACAATCCCAGTTCCTGCAACACCTTTTTGGCATTAGCAGTCAATTCGGATTGTCCTAATTTGAATAAAATATCAGGATAACGTTTGTTCATCGGGTATGGAGCTGATTTAAGCAATTCCATGGCATCGGCCAATGTCTTAGCATTATCTGATGTAATCAATTTTGCTTCCGCTCTTACGGGCATGGTAAACATGGACATATTTTGCTGATAATATGCATGTTGACGCAATGAATCCAATGACTTTTCAAAGATTTCACGGTCCGTTAATTTACTCAGCAAGCTACCTTCCAAAAACTCTGCCATTTGCTCTTTAAAAGCTGGGTATTTAGTTTCTAAATGCTGTTCTTCAGCTTGTAAGGTCTGCGAATCAATGAACTCATCCAACCAAGTGGCCTCTGATACAGCCGGTAAATAACCTAATTCCTTGACTTTTCTACGCTGTTGAGCCACAATAAACTGATAAAATTCATTGATTGTAAACGATTTATCCAAGACTTTAAACAGTGGAAACTGAAGCCATGGTTCATCACCTACTCTATCACGCGCAAATCGTTCCAGAGCCATTTTCTTCGATTCCTCTAATATGGCCACACGATTTTCAACGCGTACACGCTTCATGAATGACTGTCGAATCAGAGCACTACGTTCAGGATCAGTATTTACTTTTTGACGTAGATATTCAGCCATCTCTTCATATGAAAGAAGTGGTTTTTTATCCAATAATTTAAAAATTTGCCACCCTAAATTGGTCCGAATAGGCTCCGAAATATCGCCTAATCGTTGCAAACCAAATAATTTATCTTGTAACTCTTCACTTAGATCAGAAGAATAATACCAGCGACGTAACTCCCCACCTCTGCCTTTAGAATAAGGATCCTCAGAATAATTCCGACAAACGTCTTCATAGCTTTCTCCCTTTTTCAAATAGGCTTCCACTTGCTCAATTTTCTTTTTTGCTTCCACTTGAAACGGTGTTCCAGCTTCTACTGGTACTGAAATAAGAATATGAGCTAAGCGTATCTTTCCTTGGTTAGGACGTTGTTTCAATATTTTGATAAGATGATAACCACTGGATGTTCTAACTGGAGCCGAATATTCTCCAATACCCAATTGATATACCTTATTTTCAAAAGCATATTGAGTTTGCAAACTGGTAATAAAGCCCAAATTTCCTCCCTTCTTGGCCGTTAATTCATCATCAGAAAAGCGTTGAGCTAAGGAAGCAAAATCTTCACCAGCTTTCAGTTTCTTATATAAATTCTCGATTTTTTGATAGGCAATTAATGTATCTCCAGGACTAGGATTAGCGGGTAATTTCACCAAAATGTGGGCCACTTGCTTCTCATCTTTCAAACGTTGATAAGCTTCTTTGACCAAGGCATTTACTTTATCACTATCCACTAAATAGGGACTTGCCAACTCTTTACGAAAACTAGCATATTCTTCTTGAAATCCAGGAGTATCTGCTAATTTCTCATCTTCTGCCGCAACTAATTTCAAGGATAAGTCTATATAATCAGATAAAAATTTATTCTTGTTATCTGGTTTAATACTATCACTTTCAATCAAACGACGGTAAATCGATGAAAATTGAGCGGAACTGATTTTTTTAGATCCAATTTGAATAGGAAATCCCTCTTGAGCCAAGGAGCTTGGAAGGTTAAAAAGAAGATATATAGATACTACTAAGTAAAAACGAAAGCGCATAGTTTGCCAATTTTGCTTGTCCAATGGGTTATAAACGACAACAAGCTTATAAAATTACGAATAATCCCTAAATAAACCCTTTAATTCATCAATCCCTTACGCTTATTTCATAAGAGAAATCATAGTGATAGTCATTGAGCATCTTAGGTCCACTTTTCCAAGTCCCTTTTTTATTCATGCTAACCACCTTATCCCAAGTAATTTGCATCTCTGAAATACCTAAGCGATCATTTCCATCCCATTTACTCCATAATTCCATTCCCAATCCACTTGCCCTTAAACCCCACATAAACCAGCCGAATGGATTCGTAACAGAGGACAATTCCAATAAGGAAACGGGAACTTGCAATACTCCTCCCCATTGATTGACTTGCCGTAATAGCTGCTGAACTTGCTGATAGTCATCCACTTCCCACAAAGTCACTTGAACTCCCAAGCTTTGACCTGGTTTCAATTTGATTGACAAAGGAGGAATACCTTTCAAATTAATGATAGCCCCTTGTTTTACTTTGCCGAGATAATGTGATGCCTGCTGAATCTGTACAACTTGTTGATTTTCAATAGATACAATAGAATAAACCAGTAAAAGCTCATCCGCTTGAGTCATATTTTCTTGAATATTTTTTGCCCCAATTTGATTCCAACGAAAATTCACCAGTTTATCTTGAATAACAATCTTCTTCTCTGGCACAACTGTTTTAACGGGTATTGCCTCTTTTCGACAAGAAATCAAGAATATACCTAGAAAAAAAATGATGTATTTCCTCATAAAGCGGCCTTAGGCTCTTGCTGAGTCAAACAATGAAAGCTTCCTTGTCCCCAAATAATTTCTCGGGCTGAAAGTCCTATCACTGGCCTATCCGTAAATAATTGGGATAATATATCTAATGCAAGGGCATCTTGAGGACAATCAAAAATGGGTACAATGACTGCTGCATTACAAATATAAAAATTGGCATAAGATCCGGGTGCTCTAAATTCATCGATCACTACTGCCTCTGGCATGGGTATTTCTATGATATTGAGCGGGCCACCGTCCAATAGCCTCATTTCTTTCAATTCGCTTAAATTTTGAGCTAAAACAGCATGATTTTCATCTTCCACATTGGGCTCAACCATGGTAATAACCGTATTTTCATTGACAAACCGAACCGTATCATCAATATGTCCATCCGTATCATCACCAACAATCCCATCGCTGACCCATAGTACTTGATCAACTCCATAATAGTCTTTCAAGTAATTTTCAATCTGTTCTTGGCTCAAATGTGGGTTCCGATTGGGATTTAATAAGCAAGATCGACTGGTCAAAACCGTGCCCTTTCCATTAAATTCAACAGAACCTCCTTCCATGATGATACCCGGACTTTGGAATGCCAGTGCTACATCTTTTGCAATAGCTTGTGGAATTTGATTGTCAGCATCAAATGGAGGATATTTCCCTCCCCATGCATTATATCCCCAGTCGACTATTAATCGTTCTGAACTATCATTTTTTATTAAGAATGCTGGACCATGGTCGCGGCACCAAGCATCATTGGTAGGACGTATAAATAATTCAATTTGCTGCGGATCAATGTCATATTTTGGCAACTCCCCTAAAATAAAATTCTTCAGCGCTTCATGATTAACATTAATTTTCACCTTTTCGCCTTGTGAAATAGCCTTAATGAGCGCAAAGTATTCAGGATACATTTGGGACAACTTGTCTCCTTGCCAAGAATAATCATTGTGAGGAAAAGTAATCCAAGTAGCTTCATGTGGATGCCATTCAGCAGGAAAAAAAAAGCCTCTTTCTTTAGGAGTAGATACCATATTAAACCAAGTAATTTTCAGAAATCAAACGTAATCCATCTAGGGTGATTAATTTATTCACCTCATCAAAATAGGATTCTAAAGGGGTTAAAATGGATGATAATCCACCAGTAGCCAATACTTTGACATGTTGACCTTTTTCATCTTTCACTCGATGAATCATTTCTTTCACCATACCTACATATCCCCATAATATACCTGATTGAATGGCACTAACTGTATCAAATCCCAAGGCTGAATGAGGCATTTCGAGTGGTACTTCTGGCAATTGAGCTGTTTGTGAAAATAACGACTTTACGGCAGTTTTTAATCCAGGAGCGATGGAAACTCCTTCCATTTTCCCATGAGCATTCACCAAAGTAAAAGTTAATGCTGTTCCAAAATCAACAATCAACACATCAGCTTGATAAGCATGATGCGCATAAACAGCATTTGCCACTAAATCAGAGCCAATTTCATCAGGGGAAATAATGTCAATGGGAAATTTCTTATACAATTTAGGTGACATGATATCAGCCGATACTGCCAACCAATTTTCTAGCCCTTTTTGAACATGATACGAAACTGAAGGAACTACGGAAGAAATGATCAATTTTTGAGGTTTCAATGAACCAATATTTTTCTCTGACCATTCCTGACGAATCCAATTCTCCATGCGCAAAGTTGTCCATGGCTGATGCGTCGGCGTTCTTAATATCAATTTCCATTCACCTTCGGAATAAAATCCAAAGACAATGTCTGTATTACCAATATCGACTACTAAGAGCATTTGTTAAGGTTTTATATCTTTTTCTAATCCAGCGGATAAAATAGGGAATCGAAGCCATGACTTAGGATCCAAACTATAGTCATCCACGTGAAAACCAGGTGCATAACGCTCTCTTTTCCATTGGTTTCTAGCCCATAATCGGAAGAATCTAGAACAAAAGATCGTTAGTTGTTCTTCTGAAAAATGAGTCCCATATTCCTGAATCAAGTTTTTCAAACAGATCTCAGGCGATAATTTATCATAAAAAGCCCAGCGCTCGATGGAATTCAAAATTGGGTAAGGCATTAAATCCTCCTCATCTATTTGCTTCGATGTCAAAGGTCTTAATTCTGCACTTGGTTCTAGAGAATTAACATGCGATAAACCTGACAATGTTAATGCCCCATCCAATCCAACTTTTTCCATCCAAATAAGCCATTGACGAATAAAAGTCTTGTCAATTCCTGCAATGGGAGAAATTGAACCCGATGTATCTCCATCCATCGTGGCATATCCAACAGAAGCTTCTGATCGGTTAGATGTAGCTAATAACAAGGCATTATTGATATTAGCTAGCATCCAAACACTTGGGCTTCGTAAGCGTGCCTGAACATTCTGTAAGGTAATATCATCTTGTTCCCAGCTTAAGCTTCGCCCAATGGCTTGCTCAATGATACCTCGATATTCTTTCACTAGAACATCAATATTCCAATCGTAATGTGTTGTTCCAATACATTCGGCTAATGCTTTCGCGGAAGCTCTCGTATTATCTGATGAATTTTCTGTTCCTTGGTAAGCTGTAGTTAAAATTCGAGATACTAATTCCTTTTCAGATTGAACTTCTTTCATCCAAGGTACGTAGGCCAGTTTTTCTTGGATTCCTGTCCATGAAAGTTCTTGACTAGCCAAGCGAACCGCCAAGAAACACAATGCTGAAATAGCTGAAGAATCTGCTCCGCCTGATAGGGAAATTACCCAGCCAAACGATTTAGATTTTCGGAGATAATCCCATAAGGCCAAACTAACAGCACGAGCAAATTCCTCTTCTTTAAGATAGCTAGATTTTTCCCATTCAGCCGCTTCAAATGTAGGATATTCTCGAACTGAATCAAAACTTGGAATATTGGCTATTATGACATCCTTACCAGCATCGTTCCTCTCTTTTAAATCCAAAGAGGCTAAAATTAATTGACCGTCCTGAAAACTGAATCGGGAGGATTCGGCAATAATTTGTCCTTCATGTACAATGTAAGCATCCCCATCAAAAATGGTTCTGCCAGATTCATTACCTAATAAATTCGCAAAAACATAAGCCCCTTGAATGATTTTAGATCCTTCAATACTTAAACCTTGACGTGTTTTAGATTTAGAAAAGGCGAAATGTGAGGCTGTTGGGCTACAAATTACCGATACTCCTCGCTTGGCCAAGGCATGAGCAGGTCTATTTTCTCCTTCCCAGGCATCTTGACAAATTTCTATCCCCATGGTTATTCCATGAGCATGAATGCGATAATCCCCTATTGGGATATCACCTAGATTTGTAGAAATATGAGTTATTTTCCCGGCTGGCCATGGGCTAAACCACCGTGTTTCATAATGTACACCGTCATTGGCTAAATGTTGCTTAGGGATTAAAGCAATTAATTTCCCATGAGCCAAGCAAGCAGCCACATTATATAATTTACCTTCAAAAAATACAGGCAAACCTACCCACACTAAGATGCGTTGGGTATGAGGGAGCAGTTGAACCAAAGATTCCCAAGCTTTCTCTGAGGTATAAGCAGATAAAAACTGATCCTCGCAACCATAACCTGTCAAACAAAGCTCAGGCAAACAAAGTATGTTAGCTTGTTGCTGTTGGGCATGTTGAAGAAGGTCTATGATTCGGGCTTGATTTCCTTTCCAATCCAAAGGTATTTGGTTGAGAACCCCGGCTGCTAGTGCAATTTTAGGCATAGTGATTAACGGGGTTTCTTGGAACTAACACGATCAGCTGGTTTATAAAATTGATACCAAGCTCTTTTCTTTGTAGGCTTATTAGGACCTATGGTCGCGTAGTTGGAGGTTCTCACATGCTTATAGCGTGGAGTCCACATCCAAGAAAATGCTTCTCTAGGCCGATAATAACTTTCTCCATGGCGGTGTTCTACCCGCACACGACATGTCTCTCTGGGACAGCGCGCTGACCAACAAGAACTCATCCCTACTGTCAGGAAGGTACCTATAAAAAACATCCAAAAAATACGGAATGTTTGATTCTTGATCATTTTAAGAGAAAAATAAAAAATCGATCCTATTTATTTAGAACGATTTCTTATTAGTTAAATTACAAATCAAAGCTTAATTTTACTTAGAATTTTAGCCTTGCATGCAATCAAACTCCAAAGATATAAAATCAGTTCTAAAAAGAGATGCTTTTGAGTATCCAGTCATGGAATCTTTTTACACGATTCAAGGTGAAGGAAAATTTCAAGGACATGCTGCCTACTTTATTCGATTGGGAGGCTGTGATGTAGGCTGTCATTGGTGTGATGTGAAAGAATCATGGCCAATTGATACTCATCCAATTAAAACAGTAGCCGAATTAGTTCAAGAGGCATCCCAATTTTTAGGTAGAATTGTTGTGATAACCGGTGGAGAACCTTTGATGCATAATCTCAATCCTTTAACGGAAGCCTTACAAGAAGCTGGATTTAGAACACATATTGAGACTTCAGGAGTAGGTAAACAAATAACAGGAGTTTGGGATTGGGTATGTTTTTCACCCAAAAAATTCAAAGAACCGAATCCGGACATTTTCCCTTTGGTCGATGAACTGAAAGTTGTCATTTTCCATCCTTCAGATATTGCTTGGTCACAAACTTGGACAGACAAATTACCGGCAGAAAGCCTTTGGTTGATGCAACCAGAATGGTCGAAACAAGCTGATATGAATCCTTTGATTGTGGATTTTGTCAAAGAAAATCCTCGTTGGCAAATTTCTGTTCAGACCCATAAGTTTTTACAAATCCCATAACACATGCTGGCTGCTTGGATATTTTCATTCAGTATATGGGGATTATCCGCAGATAGCCTAAGCTCGACTCCTATCAGCGAGCTCAATCTTCAAAAAGCCCAATATTTCCCGCATTACTCACACGCTAGAAAAGAAATCTATTTTACTTCCCGAGCTGATAGAGCAGATGAAGAATTACAAGTAGCTAGTTGGGATGGGGAAAAATTCATCAATCCCCAAGCTTTAACCAGTATCAACCAAGAAAGTAATGATGGTACAGCTAGCCTGTCAAAGGATGGCAATACGATGATATTTTCAGGATGTGGATACCGTAATAGTTTTGGAGGTTGTGATTTATATGAAAGTAATTGGGTCAATGGTAATTGGACTAAACCTCGCAATCTAGGTATACTCATTAATTCTCACGATTGGGAAGGGCAACCATGCCTAAGTCAAGATGGCCAAAAACTCTACTTTTCTTCTGACCGACCAGGTGGATTGGGCAAAAGAGATATTTGGATGAGTGAAAAAGATGTCCAAGGTCGATGGAAAATGGCCATCAATTTAGGTTCTCAAATCAATAGTTCAGATGATGAGCAGGGCCCCTATTGGTTGGAAGACCCCGAAGTATTGGTCTATTCTAGCGATAAGAAAGGTGGCAAAGGAGGGTTGGATTTTTACCAAAGTCAATCGGAAAATAAGCAATGGAAAATACCCATGAATATTTCTGAATTAAACAGTTCAGGAAACGAAGCAGGTATATGCCTCGGTATACTTGAAAATGAATATTTCATTTCAAGAAATAAAGTTGGCCAGGTCACAGAAGATGAGCTTCATCGTATCACTATTCCTACTTCTATTTGGCTGATTAAAAAGACGGCCCCAATTCAAGTTGAACCCGTAGTTCCTGAGGTTCCTAAAATCAAATTTCAAGACGTAAGTTTTGATGATATCCAATTTGCCTCGAATCAGTGGACTATCCCTACTCCTATCCCTGCTAGTTTAAACAAGCTTGTAAAATTCATGCATGAAAATCCTCAACAAAGAATAGAAATCAGGGGCCACACGGATGAAGTTGGCCAAGCCAAATCCAATCAGATTCTTTCTGAAAAGAGAGCCAATTCCATCAAACTATACTTGATTACTCAAGGTATTGAAGCTACAAGAATTCAAACTAAGGGCCTTAGCTTTCTAAAACCTAAGGTAGCACCTAATCAAGCAGAAGCTAGAAAATGGAATAGAAGGATTGAGATTGTGCTTTTGAGTGATTAGTGTCAATGAAGAATGAAGAAAGTAGAATGTAGAATGTATTGTCCTGAAATAGGTTGACTTTGGGTTCATTAATTATTCATGATAAATAAAAATTTAGCAATTTCACCCCCCAAAGTCTTTCATTTTATAAAAATAAAGGCCATAGTAAATGGTTTGATTATTGTACTTTTGATTTAGCTCATAAATAACATCACTTAATACTCCAGTTTTACAGTATTTCTTTTTTTGAAAAAAAAGAAACAAAAAAACTTATTTTCTTGTCGGTCATCAAAGGCGAATTTCGCTTCGCGAAACCGTGATTCACTACGCTATCGCCTATATTTTTGACGCCAACGCGCATCGCCTTTGCTAAGGTCAAAACCTCGTCTACCGCTTCGTTCATCATCTTTCGCTCGTGCTGACCGACGGTATTTTCTATCAAAAAATCACAAATTTCATTCTGAAACTAAACTCTAAATAACTTCCAACTAATGAGGTTAATCCCAACGAAAGATGGGAACGTAGCATGAGCGAAGCGAAAGGCGGATGTTTGACCCTGCGCATAGGCAATGTGCGATAGAGTCAAAGATTAAAGCCGTATGCGGAGTGAACATCGGTTCCGCGAAGTGGAATTCGTCTTTGGATTAACCGTACAACATCTGTTTTTTTTGTTTCTTTTTTTTCAAAAAAAAGAAATGCCTAAGTAATGGCATTAAAGTAGTGTGCCATACAAAAGAACATGTGTAGCTTCAATAATTACATATCAGAAAATCCAAAATATTAATGTTCGATAACTACCAGCTGAGTTGTAAAAAAACTGTCAACCAATATCAGAACAAGACACTAAACCCTAAACCCTATCTCTTCTTCTTTTTCTTTTTCTTGGATTTCTTCTTCTTCGCTTTTTTGACATAGACCGTATAAGGATGCTCTTTTAAAATGAGGCTATCTCTTTTTTGCAAGAAGCTTAAAAGCGTATCCCGTAAATCAGCGTCTTCTAATAGACGAATTTGAACAGGAGCTATCCCAGCCCCTACAATTCCTAATTCCTTTGCGGCACTAAAAGAGACATCAATCAATAAACGTCTTTGATGTGGACCACGATCATTTACCCGAACATAAGACTTGGTTCCCGACTTGGTATTAGTGATTTCCAACCAGGTTCCCATGGGATATTTTCGGTGGGCAGCCGTGAATAAATAGGAATTATAACGTTCACCGCTATATGTCTTTTTACCACTTAAATTTTTATGGTAATAAGAGGCTTTTCCTTGTTGATTTTGAGCTAAGATTCCTTCTACCGACACTCCCATAAAAAGGAGGACAAAAAGGAAATATGGCTTGAATTGTAATGTCATGCATTCCATTTAAGCTTGCAAATTAGCCCTAATCCCTCATTAAACCAAAAGAGCCCTTCATGTGAAGGGCTCTTGGCTTATTAAAAATCGTTAGACAAATAGGCCTATCGTTGAGCAATCTCAACAAATGCACGGCTTGTTGCCCCAGTATAAATTTGTCTTGGACGACCGATTGGCTCCTTATTTACACGCATTTCTTTCCACTGTGCAATCCAACCTGGAAGACGACCAATGGCAAACATCACTGTAAACATATTGGTTGGAATACCTAAAGCACGGTAAATAATTCCAGAATAGAAATCAACATTTGGATAAAGCTTTCTAGCAACAAAATACTCATCACTTAAAGCAGCAGCCTCTAAGCGAGCAGCAATGGCCAATACAGGATCATTTACGCCTAAAGCTTTTAAAACATCATCAGCTGCCTTTTTAATAATTTTGGCACGTGGGTCAAAGTTTTTGTACACACGGTGACCAAAACCCATCAGGCGGAAACCTGAATTTTTATCTTTAGCCATGGCAATGTACTTATCTGTATCACCACCATCTGCTTTAATAGCTTCCAACATTTCAATTACCTCTTGGTTAGCCCCACCATGAAGTGGTCCCCAAAGAGCATTAATTCCTGCAGAAATAGAAGCAAATAGATTCGCATGAGATGATCCTACCAAACGAACGGTAGAAGTAGAACAGTTTTGTTCGTGATCAGCATGCAAGATCAATAATTTATTCAATGCCTTAGACACTACGGCATCTGCTGTATATTTTTCTCCTGGTTTAGCAAACATCATTTGCAAGAAGGTAGAACAATAATCAACAGTTGTATCCGGCTGAATGATACCTTCGCCAATGGATTTTTTATAGGACCAAGTCGCCATAACAGGCAACTGAGCTAATAATTTCAACACACTTTTCTCATCATCACCCGCTTCATCAGTTGAATAAAATGCGGACATTGCTCCTACTAATGCAGCAATGGTACACATCGGATGAGAGCTCACTGGAAAACCTTCCGAAATTTTAAGCAAATCTTGATTTACCTGCGTATAAGATTGAATATCAGCAGAAAAAGCATCCAACTGAGCTTGAGTAGGCAACTCCTCGTGAATAAGCAAATAGGCTACCTCTAAAAATGAGGCTTTATCTGCTAATTCTTCAATGCTGTAACCTCGGTAACGCAAAATTCCCTCTTCACCATCCAAATAAGTAATTGAACTTTTCGTAACTCCAGTATTTTTGAAGCCTGGATCAAACGTAATGTAACCTGTCAAATCACGCAATTTTGCGATATCGATGGCCTTTTCGTTCTCTGTACCCTCCAGAGTAGGCAATTCAAAGGATTTCCCTTCGAGGTTAATAGTAGCCGGTTGAGACATAATTTTTTATAAGCTTAACTTTGGTATGATGTTAAAAATTGACGGAGCTAATTGCTTCAATCAAAATTCAAGCCTCTAAGATAATACGTAATTTTGAAAGGTTAATTACCTTTATGAATCCAAAAAAAATAAATTTATTTAACACAATTTTTTCTTTCTATATTTCAAAAATAATCGGTTTATATGACCAATATCTCCCAAATATTCCAAAAGTACACCTACAGTTCCGCACAGCGATTTCTTACTTATGTACAAATTGACACTCAATCTGACCCCAACTCTTCCAGCAGCCCTACCACAGAGAAACAAAAAGATTTGGGAAAAGTTTTAGTTCAGGAATTAAAACAGTTGGGAATTGACTCTGCCCACATGGATGAATATGGCTATGTTTATGCTATCGTCCCATCCAACATCAAACAATCCATCCCAGGTCTATGTTTTTGTGCCCACATGGATACTTCTCCCGACTGCTCAGGTAAAGATGTTAAGCCAATAATCCATCAAAATTATCAAGGACAAGATTTGGTATTACCCGATGACACTTCTGTGATCATTCGATTAAGTGAGCATCCCGATTTAGCTGAACAAATAGGTCACGATATCATCACGGCTAGTGGAAAAACACTACTTGGGGCAGATAATAAAGCCGGTGTGGCCGAAATCATGGATGCCGTTCAATTTTGGGTACAGCATCCCGATGTACCTCATGGCCCAATATCTATTTTATTTACGCCAGATGAAGAGGTTGGAAGAGGAACTGACCATGTCGATTTAGAAAAAGTAAATGCACAATATGGATATACCATTGACGGTGAAAAAAGAGGGCATCTTGAAAATGAAACCTTCTCAGCTGATGGTTTTACTATTTCAATTGAAGGAATTTCTCAGCATCCAGGATTTGCCAAAGGACGCATGGAAAGTGCTATCAAAATAGCATCTGAAATAGTTAGTTTACTTCCCAAAGATCACTTAAGTCCAGAAAGCACGGAGAAAATGGAAGGGTTTATCCATCCAGTAGAAATTTCAGGTAGTGTAGAATCAGCGACAATAGATTTTATCCTAAGGGATTTCAAGACCGAAAAGCTCCAAGAATATGGGGACCTACTGAAAGATATCACCCATCAAGTCCTTAAAAATTACCCTCATTCTAAGGTTCAGTTTAAGCAAACGGAACAATACCGTAATATGAATGAAATTTTAATAAACCACCCTGCTTGCCTAGAAAATGCCATGGAAGCCATGAAAAGAGCTGGATTACAGCCAGAAATGCAAAGTATAAGGGGCGGTACTGATGGTTCTCGCTTGACCTTCATGGGATTACCTTGTCCTAATCTATTTGCTGGAGAACATGCTTTTCATAGTAAACAGGAATGGGTCAGCATTCAAGACATGCAAAAAGCCACCGAGACTATTGTTCATTTGGCTGCCATTTACGCAGAAAAGGGGACTTAAGTCCCCTTTTCTTACTTTTTACAAGCTCAATTCGCTCCGTTTTTTCCAACGCTGGCAGCGTTTAGAACGCTGACAGCGTTACGGAGCGGAAACGTTTTGAAAATTTATTTGTTGTCCAATTTCTTGATTATTCCCATTCAATCGTTGCTGGTGGTTTGGAAGAAATATCATACACCACACGATTGACCCCCTTTACCTTATTAATAATTTCATTGGAAATCTTACCTAAGAATTCATAGGGCAAATGACACCAATCTGCTGTCATTCCATCCAAACTACTAACGGCTCTCAAGGCTACAACCTGCTCATAGGTTCTTTCATCTCCCATCACTCCTACCGAATGAATCGGCAATAGAATCGCTCCAGCCTGCCAAACTTGATCGTAAAGACCTTCTGATTTCAATCCGTTTATGAAAATGGCATCCACCTTCTGAAGGATATCTACTTTCTCTGGGGTAATATCCCCTAAAATACGAATCGCAAGTCCAGGACCAGGGAAAGGATGGCGACCTAAGATTTCCTGAGGAATACCTAAGGTTTTACCCACTTTTCTTACCTCATCCTTGAACAAAGTATTCAACGGTTCCACCACTTTCAACTTCATAAAATCAGGTAATCCACCTACATTATGATGTGATTTGATGGTGGCAGATGGGCCTTTTACCGAAACCGATTCAATGACATCTGGGTAAATAGTACCTTGGCCTAACCAAGCTACTCCCTCAATGGCATGAGCTTCATGATCAAAAACATCAATGAAGGTTTTACCAATAGCTTTTCTCTTCAATTCTGGATCACTTAAACCTGCTAAAGCATCATAAAAACGCTGTTTAGAATCTACTCCCTTCACATTTAAGCCTAAAGAATGATAGGATTCTAACACTTGTTCGAATTCATCTTTGCGCAGCAATCCATTATCAACAAATATGCAATATAAATTCTTTCCAATAGCTCGGTGTAATAATACCGCTGCTACGGAGCTATCAACCCCTCCTGATAATCCCAATACTACTTTATCTTGGCCTAATTTTTCTTTTAAATTAGCCACAGTAGTTTCTACAAAGGAATCAGATGTCCAATCCTGCGTACAATCACAAACCTTCACCACAAAATTTCTTAATATGATACTTCCTTCCGTACTGTGAGTTACCTCTGGATGGAATTGTATCCCAAAAATTGGCTTGGAAGTATGAGCAAAGGCAGCAACTTTTACTGATTCAGTAGAACCAATAATTTCATACTGAGATGGTAATTCCATTATGGTATCGCCGTGAGACATCCAAACTTGACTACTATTGGAAATTTCATCCCACAAAATGGAATCTTTTGTTCCTGTCAAATGTGCTCGACCATACTCTCTATGTTGCGATGCCTGTACTGAACCACCTCCTTGATGCGCTAACAGTTGAGCTCCGTAACAAATCCCCAAGATGGGCAATTCACCAAATAGGCTTAAATCAACTCTTGGAGAATCTTCATCTCGAACAGAGCAAGGGCTACCTGACAGTATAATTCCCTTAACAGATGAATCAATGGTTGGTATATGATTGTAAGGATGTATTTCACAATAAACTTGAAGTTCACGTACTCTTCGAGCAATCAATTGGGTCACCTGAGAACCGAAGTCAAGAATAATAATTTTTTCCGCCATAGCTGCTTTGAATAAAAATAAACGGCAAAGGTCGCAATTTTAAACGAAAAGTCGAGTTTTTATTTGGTATTTCTATCGATAAATCAGGTACTTCTCACGAATCTTTTTATACTCCTTCAAGCCCTCCTGCCAACTTGCCCTAATCTCCTTCTCTGATTTACCTTCCAACATCATTTTTCTCAATTCGTTGGTTCCTGCTAACTTATCAAAAAAAGCCGGACTGGTAAAAAATGATTCTTTCTTCCCCGTTTTTTCAAAGAAGTAAAACAAATATTTCAAACTAAATCCCAAATCGCGGGTATCTGTTTTCGTTAAATCAAAACCATAACAAAGCTTTCCTTTCAAAGGAGGGTCCATTGCTCCAGGCAGCGGCTTGGGAGTAAATGTATAATCGCCTAAACCCTCCACATTGGTTCCTGCTACTTGAAATTGAGTGGTTGTCCCTCGGCCAATACTCACATTCGTTCCCTCAAAAAGACATAATGAAGGATATAATCCTATGGCTTGATCATTGGGTAAATTCGGTGAAGGAGCTACACTGATATGTACTTTATCAGCATGCTTGTATTTTTTAACTGGAATTACTGTCAAATCACATTGAATTCCTCGATCTAACCAAGCTTCTCCATTAATCATTTTAGCCAACTCCCCCAAGCTACATCCATGTACCACAGGAATGGGATTCAAACCCACAAATGAAGCAAATTCCTTTTCCAAAACGGGTCCATCAACATAATGTCCATTCGGATTAGGACGATCCAAAATAATTAATTTTACACTATTTTCTGCGCAAGCTTCCATCACATAATGTAAGGTAGAACTGTAGGTATAAAAACGTGTCCCTACATCTTGAATATCAAAAATCAGCACATCAATGCCTTCCAAATCAGCCTTGGTTGGTTTCTTATGAGAACCGTATAATGATATAATCGGCAAACCCGTCTTTTCATCTTTGCCATTATCTATGTGCGCTCCAGCATCAGCAGTACCTCTAAAACCATGCTCAGGAGCGAAAATTTTCTTAATTGGTACTTTTAATGACAATAAGGTATCTGCCAAATGAGTTTTACCTAACACCGATGTATGATTGACCACCAAGCCTACTCGCTTGTCAAAAATCATAGGTAAATAATCAGCAATTTGTTGATCTCCTGGAATCGCTTTCGTTGATTGAGCCACTAACTCATGCGACATGAGCCCCTGGGTAAAGAACAACAATAAAATCAATAGCTTGTAGATTCGATGCATTCCTATTTTCTTTGCGGTTTAAAATTTACTTTTCAAATATCTGATAAATTTTAAGATTATTAACGTAAATCGACTGAATGAATTTTCCTCTTTTTGTTGCACGTCGGATTCGTAATACCCATGAGACCTCCTTTTCCAAAACGGTAACTTATGTTGGCATAGGAACAGTGGCTATGGGGGTCAGTATCATTCTCATTGCTTTTGCTATACTTTTTGGCTTCAAAAATGCCATTCAAGATAAATTAACCAGTTTTGCAGGAGATATTCGCATCAACCAAATTAGCGGAAATCATTCTCTATCAGATAGTCCCATGTTGCGAAATTTTGCTTGGGAAAAATCGATACTTAAAAATTCGGCAGTAGACCACATTCAAGCACATTTACAGAAACCTGGTATTTTAGTTGGCGATGCTGGTCTAGCAGGAGTCGTTATCAAAGGAATTGGCCATGATGTCCCCAAAAACCAATTGTCGAAAAACATGCTGCAAGGGCAAGCTCAAATTCAACACCCTCAAGACATTGTTCTAAGTAATACCTTAGCTAAACAACTAAAAGTTAAACTAAACAGCAGCTTAATTCTTTATTTTCTAAGTAATCCAGAACGACCAAGAAAAGTAAAAATCACTGGAATATATGAAACAGGATTAGAGGAATTGGATAAAATGTTCATTTTGGCCGACCTAGGTTGGGTACAAAAAATGAATGGCTGGGGAGCTGATTCCATTGGTACATATGAGGTATTTCTAAAAAATACTTCTGATTTATATCAAAGTGCTGATGTCATTGAAGCAAGCATGCCTCCTGAGTGGAGATTAGAAACTATCACGGAACTATACCCTGCTCTGTTCGACTGGATGATGATGCTGGATAGAAATATTGTCATTTTCATCTCATTGCTTTTAGTAGTTGCCTGTTTCAATCTCATTGCTACACTTTGGGTTTTAATCATGGAGCGCATTCCAATGGTGGGTTTATTGAAAGCTATGGGTGCTAATCACCGACAAATTAGGACTATATTTTGGTGGAATGGATTTTTTATTCTGCTTCGTGGCTTGGCTATTGGCAATATATTAGCCATGGTATTTTGTTATGTACAATCAGTATATCACCTGATCCCTTTAGATCCGGAAAGTTATTATATGAATTCCGTTCCCATTGTTTGGTCCATGTCCACTTGGATTTGGGTCAACATCGGCACCAGTCTTTTGGTCGCTATCATCATTACTTTACCTACTATTTTTATTAAAAAAATCCAGGCTCAAGAAGCGCTGCAATACAAGCATTAATTATGAAAAGATTCCAACTATTCTTATTGCTGATTGTCTCGACTCTTGCATTAGGACAAGATAAGGTTCAGTATAAGCTTGATTTAACTAAACTAGAGAATGATCGCTTGGAAGTCATTGTCAAAACACCCAAATTTAAACAAAAGGAGGTGGTTTATGCCCTACCCAAAATCGTTCCGGGTACCTATGCCAATTACGACTTTGGTCGATTTGTTCAAGATTTTAAAGCACTAGATGCACAAGGAAAAAACCTCCGATTTAAAAAAACAGGCCCAAATACCTATCAAATATCAAATGCTTCACAACTGGCTGAATTGCGGTATTTTGTCCATGATACTTGGGATAGTCCTGAAATATCAGGTGATTATGTCTTTGAGCCTGCTGGTACATCTTTCCAACAGGATAGCTTATTTGCCTTAAATACGCATGCCATGTTGGGTTATTTCATTGGCCATGAAAAGACCCAAGTGCAACTGTCCATTGATAAGCCCAAAACGATGTATGGAGCAAGTTCCATACAAAACAAAAGCCTTTCAAGTACGGACCAATTTGAAGCTGCTTACTACCAAGAGTTGATAGACGCTCCCTTGATGTACGCTACCCCCGATACCGTGAGCTTTCCTTTGGCGAATGCCAACATTCTAATTTCAGTTTATTCTCCAAACAAAATGTGCTCTGCTGCTCAAGTAGCAGAACAAATTAAACCATTGCTGGAAGCACAAAAAAAATATTTAGGTGGCCAATTACCTGTCTCCAACTATGCATTTATCATTGTTCTTTCTGACAACATCAAAAACGGCAGTTATGGCGCATTAGAACACGCTCAATCTTCATTTTACTATTTGCCTGAAGGAAATATTCAGACTTTAGCCGAGACTATCCGAGAAGTTTGCGCCCATGAGTTTTTCCATATTGTAACTCCTTTGAATATCCATTCCGAGGAAATAGGCAACTTCAATTTTTTAGAGCCTAAAATGTCCAAACACCTTTGGCTCTATGAAGGCTTAACTGAATATGCCGCTCATCATGTTCAACTAAAATACCAAATCACCGATCTCAAGAAATTCATGTCCACTTTTGAAAACAAGTGGGAAGTAATGAATGTCCAATTTGATCGAAAATTACCTTTTACGGTCATGAGCGAGAAAGTACTGGATAAGTATAAAGACGAATATGGCAATGTCTACCAAAAAGGGGCCTGGTTGGGCTTTGGATTAGATTTAACCCTTCGAAAATTGAGTCAAGGAAAATATGGAACGCAAGAAATGATGCGTGATTTGGCTCAATATTATGGACCTCACCAATCTTTCAAAGACAATGAATTGTTTGATCAATTGGTCAAAATCACTCAAAAACCTGAATTGAAAAGCTTTTTTCAAAAATACGTAGAAGGAAAAGAAGAGATTCCTGTGGCCGATTGGCTTCATAGTATAGGCTATGAAATACAGGAATTTAGTGCCAGTCCCATCAAGTCCCTAGGCTTTGATTTTCAATCACTAAACGTAAATGCAGAAACTCACCGAGCGGTGATCAACTCAGAAGATGGAATTAATGAGTTTGGAAGAATGCTAGGTCTTCAAGCCAAAGATGAATTAGTATTTGTTAATCAACTATCTTTTAGCTTGGAAAATTTCAGCATGAATGCCGCCAAAGTATTGAAAGACATCCAATTAGGAGAAATATTAGAAGTTGAAATAGCCAGACCCAAAGGTAATGGTATATATGAAACTGTTCGATTAAAGGCTCCATTTCAAACCAGTATGGGCAGCGCTCCAACTTCCTTTGTACCTCAAAAGAATCCGAGCGATGCCCAACTGGAATTAAGAAAACAATGGATGAATTCTATTCCGTAGTTTGTGCTTCTACCACAGCGATAGCCACCATATTAACAATTTCACGCACGCTTGCTCCTAATTGCAAGACGTGAACAGGTTTACGTAAACCGAGAAGAATGGGCCCTATGTATTCAATTTCGGCAGCCTCTTTCAATAAATTATAAGCAATATTAGCTGCAGATAAATTGGGAAAAATAAGCGTATTGGCCGTTTCATTACCCAAGCTAGCAAAAGGATAGTTTTGTTGACGCAACTCCTTATCAAAAGCTAAGTGAGCTTGCATTTCACCTTCGATCAACCATTGAGGATATTTTTCCTGCAAAATATGAGTTGCCTCACGCATTTTAATGGCATCATCTCCATCTGCTGAACCAAAATTAGAATAACTCAACAAGGCAATTCTAGGTTGTAAATTAAAACGTTCCACAGCCTCTCCTGTCAAACGAGTAATTTCTACAATATCTTCTACAGAAGGTTGGAAATTGATCGTCGTATCGGAGAAAAATAGCGGCCCCTTTTTGCTTAGAAGTAAATACATACCCGCCACTTTTTTCACCCCCGGTTTTTTACCTATAATTTGTAAGGCTGGTCGAATAGCTTCTGGATAATTCTTTGTTAATCCCGAAATCACCCCATCTGCTCGATGTGTTTCCAACATCATAGCTGCAAAATAATTGCTCTTTCTTACTTGTTTTTCGGCTTCCCAACGAGTGTAACCACGTCTTTTACGCTTTTCATAAAACAAATCGGCAAATTCCTTCAGTAAAGGCTCACTATCTGGATGTTTAAAATCAAGAATTTCAGTGCCTTGTAAATCAATGTGGTGTTCCTCACAAATCGCTTGAATGGTCGCTTGATTCCCCAACAAAATAGGCTTAGCAATTCCTTCATCTAATACTTCTCGAACTGCTTTTAATACTTTTAAATTCTGAGCATCGGCAAATACAATTCGTTTAGGATTACTCTTAGCGCGCTTCAATATGAATTTCATCACCTGATTATCCAAACCTAAGCGTTTGGCCAATTGATGTTCATATTCATCCCAATTTTTAATTTGAACCGTAGCCACGCCTGAATCCATGGCTGCCTTGGCTACCGCCATAGAAACAGTTGTAATCAATCGCGGATCAACCGGCTTTGGAATGATATATTCGGGTCCAAAACTAATACTCTTTTCATTGTAGGCCAGATTCACAATATCAGGCACAGGTTTTTTTGCTAAACATGCCAAGGCTTTGGCCGCAGCTAACTTCATTTCATCGTTAATCTCAGAGGCTCTAACATCCAAGGCTCCTCTAAAAATAAAGGGAAAACCCAAGACATTATTGACTTGGTTAGGATAATCCGACCGGCCCGTAGCCATGATTAAATCATCTCGAACGGCTTTGGCTTCTAAATAACCTATTTCAGGAGTTGGATTAGCCATCGCAAAGACAATGGGGTCTTTGGCCATAGTAGCCACCATATCTGGAGAAAGAATATTTCCAACCGATAATCCTAAAAATACATCAGCCCCTTTCATGGCTTCTGCTAATGTCCTTTTTTCTTGGGCATCACAAGCTAATGGACTAACGTATGGATTCAAATCCGTTCTAGCTTTTGAAACTAGACCATCTTTATCAAAAATTAGAAAGTTTTCAATCTTAGCTCCTAATTGCAAGTATAATTTGACACAAGAAATTGCCGCAGCACCTGCTCCAGAAACCACAAAACGAGCTTGGTCTATCTTTTTGCCTACAATTTCCAAAGCATTAATTAAAGCCGCGGAAGAAATAATCGCTGTTCCATGCTGGTCATCGTGCATGATAGGGATCTTCAAGCGCTTTTTCAATTTCTCTTCTATTTCAAAGCATTCGGGCGACTTAATATCCTCTAGATTGATTCCTCCAAAAGTAGGTTCTAATCGAACAACCGTCTCTACAAAATCATTAGGCTCCAAGCAGTTCAACTCAAGGTCAAACACATCGATATCAGCAAAAATCTTAAATAACACACCCTTCCCTTCCATCACCGGCTTACTGGCTTCTGGACCAATATTTCCTAAGCCCAATACCGCCGTTCCATTGGAGATTACCCCTACTAAATTGCCTTTGGCAGTATATTGGTATACTTTTTCAGGAAATGCAGCAATCTCTAAACAGGGTTCTGCCACACCTGGGGAATATGCCAGCGATAAGTCTCGCTGTGTGGCGGTTGATTTGGTGGGTTTTACTTCAATCTTTCCTGGCTTACCTTCGGAATGGTAAGCTAAGGCATCTTGTTTTAAAATAGATGAAATGGACATAATTTGATATGTTGATGAAATTTATTCGGATTCAGGAGCGTGAAATTCACCCTCATGTTTGGCTAACCAAATGGTCGCTACTCCATTACCAATAAAATTAGTGATTGCTCGGGCTTCAGACATGAATCGGTCTACTCCTAGTAAAAGTGCTAAACCTTCTAAAGGTATAACCTGCAAGGCAGTTAAGGTGGATGCTAATACGACAAATCCACTTCCTGTAACGCCAGCTGCACCTTTGGAAGTAACCATCAAAACGCCAATGATGGTTAGTAATTGTTCCCAGTTAAGCTGAATGCCATAAACTTGAGCCAAAAATAAAGTGGCCATGGATAGGTAAATACTGGTGCCGTCTAAATTAAAGGAATATCCTGCGGGAACAACTAAGCCAACAACAGACTTAGAGCATCCCATTTTTTCTAATTTTTGCATTAAGGATGGCAAGGCGGCCTCCGAGGAAGATGTGCCTAAAACAATCAAAAGTTCTGCTTTGATATAACTCAAAAATGAAGTGATTCTCTCTCCGCAAGAGCGCATGACCAAGGCCAAAATAACAAATATAAAGAGCCCCATTGTGATATAAACAGAAGCCATCAATTTGGCTAATGGCAATAAGGAGTGTATGCCAAATTTACCAATGGTGTAAGCCATTCCTCCCATAGCACCTAAAGGAGCCAAATACATCACCCAATGTAGCGCTTTGAAAACCCAATGCGAAGCTTGTTCCATACCTGAAATCATCCGTGCCTTACCACGAACTGAGTTCAAAAAGACCCCAAAAAAGATGGAGAAAAATAAGACTTGAACGGTGAAGTTTTCTTTTAAAAACAATAGCCAAGAAAATGAAGCAGCTTTGGCTGTGTATTTACTGATATCTCCCCCAGCCACATCCGAACGAATAACACCTTCACCTGGCACCAAAATAGTGGATACTAAAAGACCTATGATCAGAGCAATGGTGGTAATCACTTCAAAATACAACAAGGCTTTCCCCCCTACTCTACCTACCTTTTTAAGGTTACCCATATTCACAATTCCTAAACTAATGGTTAGGAAAATAATGGGATGAATAAACAATTTCACTAAACTGATAAAAAAACCACTCAATAATTCACTGACACTAGGCCCCATGCTGATATCAGCACCTAAAAATGAATAAGTGAATTTCTTATCCATCAAGGAATACAAGGCCCAATCTGGAGCAAAATGTCCTAATAGAACACCAAGAAAAATGGAGATTAATACCCAAAAAGTAAGGTTCTGTGTAATTTTCTTTTTACTCATTCGTTTGTATGCAGATGATGAACAAATGTAAGGATTAATAGCAAATTATCCTCGTTTGGGATTCTGCGCTTATTTACCGAATTTTGCACCTTCATGAACCTTTTGAGGTCTTCAAGGTGTTATTAATTTTATGGCAGAAAAAATAAAGTGTTTGATTATCGGCTCAGGGCCGGCAGGTTATACCGCAGCAATTTACGCATCTAGAGCAGGTTTACAACCGATCATGTATCAAGGTGGACAACCAGGTGGTCAATTAACGACTACCACGGAAGTTGACAATTTTCCAGGCTACCCGAAAGGTGTAGATGGTCCTACAATGATGCAGGATTTAGAAAATCAAGCCAAGCGATTTGGTACCGATGTGCGTTTTGGATTAGCTACAAAGGTTGATTTTACAAGTCAGCCTAAAAAAGTATGGATTGATGATCAAACTGAATTAGAAGCCGATGCTGTTATTATCGCTACTGGAGCTTCTGCCAAATGGTTAGGACTAGAAGGAGAAACTACATTCAATGGCTTAGGTGTTTCTGCCTGTGCAGTTTGTGATGGATTCTTTTACCGAAATCAAGTCGTGGCAGTGGTTGGCGCAGGTGATACAGCAGCAGAAGAAGCTAGTTATTTAGCCAATTTGTGTACAGAAGTTCACATGATTGTTCGTAGAAACGAAATGCGTGCTTCTTTAATCATGCAAGAACGTGTTAAAAACAATCCCAAAATACACATTCACTGGAACTCTGAAACGGAAGAAATTCTTGGAGATGCGAATGGAGTAACGGGTATCCGAATCAAAAATAGGGAGACAAATGCCACCGAAGAAATTGCTTTAACTGGCTTTTTCGTAGCCATTGGCCATCAACCGAATACATCCATTTTTAAGGGTCAATTGGACATGGATGCTCAAGAATATTTGATTACAGAAAAAGGCAGTGCTCGTACTAATATCCCAGGCGTATTTGCGTGTGGTGATGTGCAAGATTCTATTTATCGTCAAGCTGTAACAGCGGCAGGTAGTGGCTGTATGGCTGCTTTAGACGCGGAAAGATGGTTGGCTTCCAATCATTTACATTAATATTCATTTATGTCAGTAAAAAACCTGATTTTCTTCCTATCTGTAACTTTTTTTGCCTTTACTGCAAAGGCGCAAGAACGTAATTTGTTCAAAAAAAGCACCAAGATAGAGACCAAATCAAGCCCCAATACCAAAGAAAAGAAAGAGGAAATCGATGATCTCCCTCCTCTACAATTTCGAAATGAAACTGAAACTTCCGGAATGGTGGCAGGTTCTGAGATGCAGGAACGTAAATACGAACCTATCAAAATCTTAAACCCAACCATCAGTAATTTCGATACCACTTCCATTGATGAAGGAGAAGCATTAGTCGTTGAAATTGAAGAAGAAAATGCACCAGTAGGTAGCGAAGATTTTGTAACCGTAGCCTCTTATTTTGCCATTTGGGATACCAAGAGTATCGATCCATATGACATTGACATCAAGGATTTTGATGAACCTGTTGACATCGAGTTATACAATGTGGGTAGTGGCAGAAATTGGTCTCCTCCCTTGAATGTGGTTAAGCAAACCAGTCCATTTGGTCCTCGTTGGGGACGCTTACATGCTGGAGTTGATCTCGATTTAGAGACAGGCTATCCCGTTATGTCGGCCTTTGACGGTATCGTTCGAATTTCAGGCTTTGATTATTCTGGCTATGGAAACTATGTCGTTGTCAGGCATTATAATGGACTAGAAACACTGTATGGTCACCTTTCCAAACGAAATTTTGAACCTGGCACTTTCGTGAAAGCAGGAGATGAAATTGGTTTAGGAGGAAATACAGGAAGAAGCACTGGTTCTCATTTGCATTTTGAAACTAGGTATGAAGGTAATCCCTTCAATCCCAATAATGTGTATAATTTGAGCACAGGAGAGCCGCTTTCTGATCATTTATTAATCACCGCAAGAACCTTTGATCGACGCTCCCTTTCTCTTCGTAACGAATACGGAAGTGCGGGTGAAAAAATCCGTTCGAGACGTACTGCTTGGACACGTGTTCGTCCTGGAGATTCCTTATATTCCATTGCTCAAAGAGCAGGAATGTCGGTGACTAAATTGGCTAGATTAAATGGATTAAAACTAAGCTCAACCATTCGAGCTGGAAGACGTTTACGCATTCACTAATGATGAAACTTGATATTTTAGTCATGGCCGCGCATCCCGATGATGCAGAGCTAGCTTGTTCGGGTACAATAGTATCTCAAATTCAACAAGGTAAAAAAGTTGGCATTGTTGACTTTACTCGTGGTGAACTAGGAACAAGAGGTACGCCTGAAATTAGAATAGCGGAGTCTGCCGCATCTACTGCCATATTAGGAATTCATGCTCGAGAAAACCTTGGTATCAGAGATGGTTTCTTCAGAAATGACGAAGAAAGCCAACTGAAATTGATTCAAGTTATTCGTAAATACCAACCCGACATTGTATTGGCCAATGCTTTGGAAGACCGCCATCCAGATCATGGAAAAGGAGCTCAATTGGCCATAGATGCTTGTTTTTTATCAGGTTTACGAAAAATAGAAACTCAAGATGAGCAAGGTAATGCTCAAGCTGCTTGGCGACCAAAACATGTATTTCATTACATTCAAGATCGTTATTTAACCCCCGATTTTGTGATTGATATTAGTGCCCATTGGGATGTAAAAGAACAATCCATTCGGGCCTTTAAAAGTCAGTTCTTTGATCCAAACTCAACAGAACCAGATTCCTATATTTCTTCTCCTGACTTCCTTGAATTCATTCGTGCCCGTTCCATGGAAATGGGTCACAAAATTGGTGTTAAATATGGTGAAGGATACCAAAGCCAAAGAACGATGGGATTAAGAGGATTTGATTCATTATTATAAATTATGAATGGTAAATGATAAATTGTAAATTATGAATGATGAATTATAAATGAGTTTTGAATTCAATTTACCATTTATAATTCACCATTTCCGCTTCGCTCAAGCTTCGTTCCAATCTTTCGTTGGGATTAAACGTTCAAAATAGAATTGTAACCAAACCCATTTACAATTCACCATTTACAATTTCCGCTTCGCTCAAGCTTTGTTACAATCTTTCGTTGGGATTAAACATTCAAAATAGAATTGTAACCAAACCCATTTACAATTCACCATTTACCATTTACAATTAATTTAAGGTGCAATTCGATATCTCTCCCAATTCCCATTGATCAATTCATACACGACACGGTCGTGAAGTCTTGATGGTCTACCCTGCCAAAATTCGATATAATCAGGAATTAATTCATAGCCTCCCCAATGTGCAGGTTTGGGAATATCCTGACCTTCATATTGTTTTTCCAATTCCTTGAAACGCTCTTCTAAAAATTCCCGATGAGGAATTTTAGCACTTTGTTCGGAAACCCAAGCCCCAATTTGTGATGCTCTTGGTCGAGATTGAAAGTACTCCATGGACAAATTGTCATCTACTTTTTCCACATGTCCTTCAATGCGTACTTGTCGCTCCAATTCACCCCAGAAAAAAGTAATGGACGCCTTATCGTGATGTGCTATATCATGCCCTTTTCTCGAAAAATAATTCGTAAAAAAGGAAAATCCACGGTCTACGTATTTCAATAAAACAATTCGACCAGAAGGACGCATATCTTTACCCAATGTACTTAAAAACATGGCATTAGGCTCAGCAATCTCAGCACTTTGTGCTTCTTTAAACCAAATTTTAAATTGCTCCAATGGATCAGGATGTACCTTGCTTTCTAATAATTCTCCTTTCTGATAATTTTCTCTTAGGGCCGCTAAATTCATAATTCGAGTATTTATTCCTTATCTTTGTTTAGGCTCCCAAAGCCCATCCATTAAAGTTTAAATATATGAAAAAATTATTCCTTTTTGATGCAATGGCCTTGATTTATCGTGCCCATTTTGCATTTGCAAAAACACCCAGAATCTCATCAAAAGGAATTAATACCAGTGCCGTCTTCGGTTTTACCAATACCATTTTGGAAGTCATTCAAAAGGAAAAACCTGACTATTTAGGTGTAGCCTTTGACACCTCTGCTCCTACTTTTCGGCACATCGAATACACACCTTATAAGGCGCAGCGACAAGTTCAGCCAGAAGATATTACCATAGCCATTCCCTACGTGAAACGTCTAGTGGAAGCCATGGATATTCCATTACTTATCCTAGATGGTTATGAAGCCGATGATATCATTGGAACCATCGCTAAAAAAGCCGTAAAAGCGAATCCCGAGATCGTTGTTTATATGATGACACCAGATAAGGATTATGGGCAATTGGTGGAAGAAAGAATTAAAATGTACAAGCCTGCCTTTATGGGTAAGGGTGTTGAAATATTAGGTCCAGAAGAAGTATGTGCGCGGTGGAATATCCAACATGTTGACCAAGTGATTGATATGTTAGGCTTGATGGGTGATGCTGTCGACAATATTCCTGGTATTCCGGGAGTTGGCGAAAAGACTGCTCAAAAGCTGATTGAACAGTTTGGATCATTAGAAAATCTTTTAGAAAACACCGATCAACTCAAAGGGAAGCTTCAGGAAAACCTGGTAAATTTTAAAGAACAGGGCATATTATCCAAGCATTTAGCTCGAATTCTATGTGAAGTTCCATTAGAATACGAGGAAGAAAAGTTGCTGTATACTCCCCCCAACAAGGCTCTTATAGAACCTCTATTGGACGAGTTGGAATTCCGTACCTTGAGGAAAAGAATTTTAGGGGAAGAAGCTGCTGCTGAACCCATAGCACCTAAAGCTAAGGCTAGCCCTAAAGTATCGGCCAATCAAATGGACATGTTTGGTAGTCCTACCCCAGCTGCACCTATCCCTTCCGTTTCTAAAGAAGAAAATATAGAAGAGGAAGAAGCTTCTAGCTATCAATCTTTTAACACACTTGAAAATACGCCTCACCAATATCACTTAGTTCAAGGTGAAGCCGCCATCAAGGGATTGATATCATATTTGGCCAGACAGGCATCTTTTTGTTTTGATACAGAAACTACTAACATCAATGCCATTGATGCAGAATTGGTAGGAATGTCATTTGCTTATCGAAAAGGAGAAGCTTTCTACATTCCTTTTCCTGAAAATTCAGCTGAATGCCAACAGCAATTAGATTTGTTCAAGGAGCTTTTTGCCAATGAACAAATTCAGAAAATTGCTCAAAATATCAAATATGATATGAGTGTCTTGGCCAATTATGGGATAGAAATCAAAGGAGAAACCTACGATACCATGTTGGCTCACTACCTGATTGAACCTGAAAAACGCCATAATATGGACGCAATGTCCATGAGTTATTTGCATTATGAGCCTATGTCCATTGAGAAATTAATTGGCAAAAAAGGTACCAAACAAGGCAATATGCGGGATGTGGATTTAGATTTGGTAAAAGAATATGCGGCGGAAGATGCTGACATCACATGGCAAATAAAACCTCATTTGGACCAGTTAATGGCGAGTAATGATAAAACGATTCAACTTTTCAAAGAAGTTGAAATGCCTTTGGCCAGGGTTTTATCTACCGTAGAAAGAGAAGGAGTTTTATTGGATATTCCTTTCTTAAAGGATATGTCAAATACCTTGGAAAAAGACTCACATGAGGTTCAAAAACAGATTTTTGAATTAGCAGGCGAATCATTTAATATAGCTTCTCCCAAACAATTAGGTGAAGTATTGTTTGAAAAACTACGATTAGATCCTAAAGCTAAAAAGACCAAGACAGGTCAATATATGACTGGGGAAGAAATCCTTTCCAAATTAGAGGGTGAACACAAAATCGCATCGTTGATCTTGGATTTTAGGGAATTACAAAAGCTCAAATCTACTTATGTGGATGCCCTGCCTCAATTGATTTCCCCGAAGACAGGTCGTATTCATACCTCTTTCATGCAGGCCGTAACAGCTACAGGCCGATTATCGTCCAAGGATCCCAACTTACAAAATATTCCAATCCGAACAGTTCGAGGAAGAGAAATTAGAAAGGCCTTTATTCCAAGAAACGAAGACTACCAAATACTTTCAGCGGATTACTCTCAAATAGAATTGCGCATCATGGCAGCCTTTTCACAAGATGAATCCATGTGCGAGGCCTTTAACAAAGGCTTAGATGTTCACAAAGCCACGGCAGCAAAAGTTTTTCAAGTTCCTTTAGAAGAGGTCAGCTCAGATATGAGACGAAAAGCCAAAACGGTCAACTTTGGAATTATTTATGGGGTATCAGCCTTTGGTTTAGCTGCTCAAATTGGAATTTCCAGAACAGAAGCTAAAGAAATCATCGATCAATACTTCATTGAATTCCCGAAAGTGAAGTCATACATGGATCAAAGTATAGCCAAAGCAAGAGATTATGGCTACGTAGAAACCGTATTAGGAAGAAGACGTTATTTAAAAGACATACTATCTCCCAATATGAATGAGAGGGGTTTTGCGGAGCGAAATGCCATCAATGCACCCATTCAAGGATCTGCTGCTGACATGATCAAAGTGGCCATGATTCAGATTCAAGATTTCTTATGGAAAGAAAATCTCAAGTCGAAAATGATCTTGACGGTACATGACGAACTTGTATTTGATGCTCATGTGGATGAAATTGGCTACCTTCGTGAAAAGATTGATAAAATCATGTGTTCTGCCCTCGATTTAGGGGTTGTCATTGAAACGGGTATTGGTGTTGGTGCAAATTGGTTGGAGGCCCATTAAAGATTAAATTGTGAATATTTCCATCGCATTATGTACCCGTAACGGGGAAAAATTTTTAAGAACACAACTTAGTAGCTTTGTTGATCAAACCTTGCAAGCCGATGAAATCATTGTTTGCGATGAGGGGTCCACAGATCAAACTTTAGCCATATTAGAGCAATTTTCAGATAGATTACCCCTTAAAATTTATAAAAACCCTGAACGATTAGGCACCTATCGTAATTTCGAAAAAGCCATGTCTCTTTGTCAGGGAGATATTATTTTCCCTGCCGACCAAGATGACTTTTGGGTACCACAAAAGCTGGAAAGAGTATTTACTTATTTCAATTTACATCCAGAAATTGATGCCATTTTTACAGATGCGCTGTTGGTGGATGAATTTGGCCAGACTTCAGGCAAGCAGCTTTGGCAATCTTTCCGCTTTAGACAAAAACAGCAGCAAGAATGGAAAAACGGTAAATCCCTTGAAATCTTATTGGATGGCAATCGTGTTACTGGCTGTACTATGGGAATTAGAAAGTCGTATTTTGAGCGTGTGAGTCCCTTCCCAAGCTCTCTTCCTTCTTCCTTTTTGCACGATGCTTGGTTAGGAATTATGGCTGCCGCCGAAAACAAAATTGATTTTATTCCTGCTACCTATGTACACTACCGTTTGCATTCAGAACAGCAAGTGGGAGTTAAAGGTACAGAAGGCAAACCTCCTACCATGGTTGATCGCATGAGCCGATCACATGCTGAGAAACTAGCTCCTTACCAAAAAGCCTGGTCATTTCTTTGTCAAGTGAGAGAAGCCATGCTAGCCACCAATGCAAATCTTTCATTGGAAGCTTTAGACACTAAAATCGATTATTTAGAAAGAAGAGCTCATCTTCCTGAAGCCCGCTGGAAACGTCTAAAACCTACACTTCACAACCTCCTGGGTGGGCATTACCACCGCTTCAAAGACATGGATTCTGAGGCCCTAGCACCATATTTGATGTTTCTGGGAGACCTGTTGGAATAAAAATAAAAAATGAAGAATGTAGAATGAAGAATGTAGAATTTGTGGTTTAAATATTAAGCTTTCAAAATACTCCCTAAAATCCAATTATCTCATCTGATTTTGTAACAAAATTTAACTTTTCAAGTTTGACTCTCTTTATAGATTATTCTCAAAATCCATTTTGTACTGCTTCTTTATTGGTAATCTGCATTTTGATTATAAATCCAAATTAAAAGACCTTCCCATTGATTCTTTAAGATGAGCACCGAAAAATATTATGAACTTTAAAAGTCGTTTCTACATTCTTCACTCTACATTCTTCATTAATCAATAAACCGCTTCACCACATTCCCATAAGAGTCTATCCTTCGATCGCGGAAGAATGGCCAAGTTTTACGGTAGTATTCACTTGATTCTACATCCACAGATAGGACAGCGATCTCTTCTTGATCATGAGGGGCTTGGTACATGACACGTCCAAATGCATTGGAAACAAAGCTTCCTCCCCAAAATTGTTGACCATTTTCAATACCAACTCTGTTAACTGAAACCACTGGAATTCCATTGGCAATAGCATGACTCCGTTGAATCGTTTGCCAAGCTTGATATTGCTCCCGATTAATATCTCCATTTTTTTCTTGCAAATCCCAACCAATCGCCGTTGGATAAACCAACACCTCTGCTCCTTTCAAGGCCGTTAAACGTGCCGCTTCGGGGTACCATTGGTCCCAACAAATTAACACGCCAATTTTGGCAAATTTGGTCTGATAAACCTGATAACCTAAATCTCCCGGGGTGAAATAATACTTTTCATAATAGCCCGGATCATCCGGAATGTGCATTTTACGATACTTACCTAAATAAGAACCATCAGCATCAATCACCGCCGTGGTATTATGGTACAATCCAGCAGCTCTTTTCTCAAATAAGGAGGCTACAATCACTACATTAAGCTCCTTAGCCAATTCTCCCAATTCGTCGGTACTTGGCCCTGGAATTGATTCTGCTAATTCAAAAAAACGCGGATTTTCCTCGTAACAGAAATAGATTGATTTAAATAATTCTTGTAAGCAAATCACTTGTGCCCCCTTAGCAGCTGCATCACGGATGGATTGTATGGTTTTAGTCCAGTTTTTAGTTAAATTTTCTGAGACAGACAATTGGATTAATGCAAAGGATACGTTTTTCATATTGTTTGAGAAGCGCTTATAATGGGATCTAATGAAACCTTGTTTAAACAATCAAAATGACCAAGTGGACAATAATTACCGCCTTGAGTAGAACAAGGTCGACAATTAATTTGTGTATTAACAACGGATGTAAATTCAGTTTGATAGGGATAAAAACCAAAATCTGAATGGGTTGCACCCCATAAAACAACTATTTTTTTCTTCAAAGCGGCAGCAATGTGCATCATGCTAGAATCATGCGCTATGACAAATTCCGCTTGTTGCATTAAAGATGCTGAAGCAGCCACGGAAGTCTGATTGCATAAATTAATGACCTTATCTGGAAATAACGTTTTCAAACGATAACCATAATGTTCATCCCAATTATCTCCAATCAGTACCAATTGTCCTTCGATTCGCTCGCACAACTCAATCATTTTAGGGTATGATAAGACTTTGGTCACATACTGTGCTCCAATGGCATATATGATGTATTTACCTTGAATACCAAAATCAATTGGATTAACAGATTGGCCTGCTGGAATAAAATAATCTAATCCTTGTTCATCGGAATGGATATCCAATTTTTTTAATGAGTCGAAATATCGATCCACCAAATGCTTTTTAGGCAACAAGTTAATTTTCTTTTTCACTAGGAGTTTACGTTCCTTAGTGAACTTATCTATCTGATACGGGATTTTGCCTAATAATAAGCATAACAGATGTGAACGTACATTTTTGTGCAAGTCGACCACAGCATCAAAACCTTCTTTTCTAAGTTTTGAGGCTAATTTCCAAAGGTTCCCTTGGTAAGAATGTACCTGATGAACATAAGGATTCCCTTCCCACAAATTGGCATATTGCTGCTTAGTTACCACATGAATTTCAGCTTGTGGATAGCGCTGTTTCAACGCCCTGATGATGGGTGTTGTCAGGATAATATCCCCTAAAGAAGAAAAACGAATGCAGAGAATTTTGTTCATTGGTCGCAAATAGCGCCGTAAAATTAAGAAAATTCAATAGCCAAGCCTCATACTTTCATTCTTTTCGGTAAATTGCGCACTAATTTGATTACTTTAATGGAAAATAAAAAACAAGACACCGCCTCAGCTTTAAAGGACATTATATCCCATGCCAAAGAATATGGCTTCGTATTTCCTTCCTCAGAAATTTATGATGGTTTGCAGGCTGTATATGATTATGGCCAGAATGGTGTTGAACTAAAAAATAATTTAAAAATGGTCTGGTGGAAAGCCATGACCATGTTACATGATAATGTAGTAGGTATTGATGCCTCTATTTTCATGCATCCCCTAACTTGGAAAGCTTCTGGTCACGTTGATTCATTCAATGACCCGATGATTGACAATAAAGATTCAAAGAAACGATATCGGGCTGATACATTATTAGAGGATCGTGCCGCTCAATATGAAGCAGAAGGTAAAGCCGATGTTGGTAAATCCTTGTTGCAAAAGATGGCCAAAGCCTTGGATGCAGGGGATTTGGAGGCAGTCCGACAAATCATCATCGATGAGAATATCACATGCCCCGTTTCCAATACAGCCAATTGGACAGAAGTTCGTCAGTTTAATTTGATGTTTTCTACCCAAGTAGGAGCTGTATCGGAAGACGCCAGCTTAATTTATTTACGTCCAGAAACAGCACAAGGGATTTTTGTTAATTTCTTGAATGTTCAAAAAACGGGACGGATGAAAGTGCCATTTGGAATTGCGCAAATAGGAAAAGCTTTCCGCAATGAGATTGTGGCTAGAAACTTTATTTTCCGTATGCGTGAATTTGAACAAATGGAAATGCAATTCTTTGTTCGCCCTGGTACAGAAATGGACTGGTATGCCACTTGGAAAGAGGTTCGTATGAAATTTCACCAAGCCATTGGTTTACCAGCTTCGAAATTAAAATTCCACGATCATGAGAAATTGGCACATTATGCCAATGCTGCGGTGGATATTGAGTATGAATTCCCATTTGGCTTTAAAGAAATGGAAGGTATTCACTCTAGAACAGATTTTGATCTAAAAGCTCACCAAGATTTATCAAGGAAAAAACAACAATATTTTGATCCAGAAATCAACGAAAACTACATTCCTTATGTAGTTGAAACCTCTGTTGGAGCGGATCGTTTGTTCTTGGCTATCCTGTGTAATGCCTACACAGAAGAAATAGTTGGTGAAGGAGACCAACAAAAACAAAGAATTTACCTTAATTTACACCCAGCAATTGCCCCAATCAAGGTTGCGGTATTGCCATTAGTGAAAAAAGATGGTCTCGCTGAAAAAGCTCAGGAAATCAACCGTTCACTGAAATTTGCCTTTAATACAACCTACGATGAGGGTGGCGCTATTGGAAAGCGTTATACTCGTCAGGATTTAATAGGAACCCCTTATTGTGTAGTTATTGATTACCAAACGATGGAAGACAATACTGTCACCGTACGTGATCGAAACACAATGAGTCAGGAGCGCATTTCTATAGCAGACCTAAAAGAAAAATTAGGATATGCTGTATCGATGGAGCGTATTTTTGAAAAATTACTTGTTTAAACACGCAAACAACGATGAGTATGATGACCGAAGAGACCCCAAAAGCTGAAGAGATTTCCGCAGAAGCAATCACCCCCACGCCTGTTGCCCCTCTAGAGGAAACAGAAAAAGTGACAGAAAGCAGTGCAGAGATTGAATTAAGCAGTCCAATAGAAGCCATGTTAAGCACTGATGATAAAACAGTGGAATATCCACTTTTAGAAGATGGGCATTCAAAAGAACATTTACATCGCTTTTTTGGAAAATTAAAAGATTTGGTACAACAACATGCGGGTCCTGCGGTGTACAAAAAAGTTGATGAATTAATCAAGGAAGCCAAAGAATCTTGGGATAGTATCAAGCAAGCAGATCGACAAGCCGCATTAGATAGTTTCAAAGCTGCCAATGAAGGTTCAGAAGAAGGTTTTACCTATAAAGGTGACATCATCGCTCAGGAGATTGATACAGCCATTCATACGATTAAAAAGACGAAGCAAGACTTTTTCCAACAATTAGAAAAAGTACGTGAAAAAGCTTTGGAAGGAAAAACTCGCTTGATCAATGAATTACGCACCTTAGTAGATGCGGATGACAATTCGGATCCGGCTCATGTCAATGCTAGTTTTAAGGCATTCAAAAAAATACAAGACGAATGGAAGACCTTAGGTTCAGTTCAAGGACCCATGAATCAAACATTATGGCAGAGTTATCATGCTTTGGTCGATCGTTTTTATAGTAACCGCAGTATATTCTTTGAGTTGTTGGAATTAGATCGCAAAAAGAATTTACAAGCGAAAGAAACCATTGCAGTGAAGCTAGAAAGCTTAGCTGACATGGTGAGGCAAAATGTTCCTTTGCAAAAGTTGATGAAGGATGCAGAAGAATTGTTTGAAGAATACAAACATATTGGACCTGCCCATCGTGATGAAAATGAAGCATTATGGCAACGAGTAAAAAAATCATTGGATGTTTTATTTGAACAAAAAAGACTGGTCAATGATGCTCAAAAAGCCGTTTATGAAGATAATTTAAAGATTAAGAAAGAGTTAGCAGATTTGATGCACCACCATGCCACTTTCCAATCAGGCAGTATTGCCGAATGGAATCAAGCTTCCAAGGCCGTTTTAGCCTTACAGGAGCAATGGGGTAAATTGAAGGGCGGCTTGCCAAGAGAAGGAGGAAAAGAAGTGAGTCATCAGTTCTGGTCCGACTTGAAACTATTCTTCAAGCATAAAAGTGAGTTCTTTGCTAAAATAGATGCAGAAAGAAAAGCCAATTTAGCAGCTAAATTATTGTTGATTGAGCAAGTTGAAGGTATTGTAGCCGTTGGAACAGAAACACAAGAGATCACTCAACAAGTGATTGAATTGCAGAAGAAGTGGAAAGAGATAGGCCATGTTCCTGAAAAACAAAAAGATCAGGTTTATACCAAATTCAAAGCTGCATGTGATGCTTATTTCAATCTGAAACGTAGTAAAGGTAAAGGAGCGCAAGACGAAGAATTTGAAGCAAATTTGGTAGCGAAACAAGCTATTTTATCCGATTTAGAAGCTACTTTGAAGGATCCAAGCTTATTGGCTAATTTAAAAGCAAAGAAAGAAGCTTGGGATGCCATTGGTTTTGTTCCACGCAAGAATGTCAAAGAGATTCAAGAGAAATTCCGTAATACTTGGAATGCCGTTATTGATTTGGCTAGAACTCAACCTAAGGAACAATTAGCTGCTTGGGGCTTTGAGCTAAAATCTTTGCCAACAGAGACAGGTGGAGGTTCTGAAGAGCGTAGAAATCATTCAGGAGATAGCCGTAAGAAAATACAAGCATTGGAAAATGATATTGCGGTGTTAACCAATAACTTAGAGTTTTTTGCCAAATCTAAAGGCGCAGATAAATTACGTGCTGAGGTAGAAAAGAAGATTGCACAGGCTCAAAAGGAATTGGAAAAACTGAAAAAAGATTAAAAAAAATTAAGTTTTTTTGGGGCAACACTTGTCAATTTAAGCCTAGATGCTTACTTTTGCATACCCAATTCAAGCCTCCTTAGCTCAGCTGGTAGAGCAACTGACTTGTAATCAGTAGGTCATTGGTTCGATCCCGATAGGAGGCTCATTAAAGCTCAACAGTTATGTTGGGCTTTTTTGTTGTAATCAAAGGTCATTGGAATTGCATTCCGCAACTGGGCGTCCCCGTTGATCCCGATAGGAGGCTCTTGGTAATCAACCCGTTACGATGTAATAATTGTAACGGGTTTTTTATTTGCATCCAAATTTGCACCTGAAAATTCATTCGTTTATATCACTCGATGAATTTGAATCAATCATTACTTAAAATATGTAAGAAAAATAAGATGTAGAAAGAATAATATTAATTTATAAACAATTTTGTTTACGTTTGCGTTATGAACTCTTACATTGAAAAATTTAAAGGTATCCATCCAGGAATTATTTTGGAGAGAGAATTAAAAAAAAGAGCCCTATCACAGCGCCCTTTTGCCCTTTCTATTGGGGAGCATCCACAAACTCTCAATGCCATAACTAAAGGTAAAAGAAATTTAAATACCTCTATTGCTTTAAAAATTGAGTCAAAACTAGGATTAGAAGAAGGCACTTTAGCGCTATTACAAACTTTTTATGAAATCAATAAGGAGAAGAAAAAACTAAAGCAAAATACACCTAATCTATCTATACTACGCAAATCATTATTTTGGGATACTGATATCGATCAAATAGATTGGGGCAAACAATACAAAGCTATTATTCATCGAATCTTTGAAAGAGGAAATGAGCTTGAAATCAATGAGATAAAACAGTTTTACGGCACAGCAATCATCAATGAAGTAATAAATAATAATTCTAGAAAACCTTACACTGTTTATTCATTAAATAAAAATGCTGCATTACAACACGATTAATGAGTTGTTAAAAAATAGTATTTTTATTTTAATGAATGAGCCTATTTTAAAACCATTTAGAATAGTAGGTGGTACAGCACTTAGTTTACAAATAGGTCATAGAGAATCCATTGATATTGATTTATTTAGTGACTTAGAATATGGAAGAATCAATTTTGACGAAATTGATAATTTTCTGAAACAAAATTTCAATTATGTCACTTCCAATTCAATACTACCCGCCATTGGTAAAGCTTATATCATCGGGGAACATCAACAAAAAACTATCAAATTAGATATCTACCATACTGACCCATTTATCTTTCCTCAAATAGAAATTGACAACATTCGTATGGCTTCTATTGAAGAAATCATTGCAATGAAAATGGAAGTCATACAAAGAGGTGGAAGAAAAAAAGACTTTTGGGATTTGCATGAATTATTACCAAAATATACCATTCCTCAAATGCTAGAATATCATAAACAAAGATATCCTTACACTCATGATAGAATACTAATCATTCAAAATTTGACAAATTTCGAAAATGCAGAGGACGATTTAAGCCCCAAATGTTTGAAAGGTAAATACTGGGAATTTATAAAAGATGATTTTCAAGAAATCATATCTAATCTAACTAACATGCCAGAATGACCTTCGAACAATACCTCTGAATCATTCTTCCCCATTTATTTTCCGCCTCTAATCCTCCCCTTCTTCCACAGACATGAAGGGAAATTGTGTTTTTCGATTTTAAAACTTAACATTACACAGCATTCAGCTGATCTTCCTTGAGTCTAACATGCAGAAAAGCTGAAATTTTTCTGTTCAATTATCAACCAAAAAAACTATGAATCACTCAAAACCATTAGTTTGGGCTATGTTAGGATTTGGCCTAGCATGTTCCATTGCCTCTTGCTCCACACAAGAAAACAAGTCCGAAAAGCCTACCGTTTCTGTCAACTCTGAAAAAGAAATCATCCAACGAGGTGAATACTTAGTTACTACCATGGGGTGCAACGATTGCCATTCACCAAAAAAAATGGGTCCGAAAGGTCCTGAAATCATTCCTGAACTATTGCTTTCTGGCTATCCTTCTGATAGACCCATCGTGAAATTTGATAGTCCATTAATCAAACAAGGTTTTGCTCAACTATACCCTGATTTAACTGCAGCTGCTGGCCCTTGGGGAGTATCCTTTGCAGCCAACCTGACTCCAGATGAATCTGGAATTGGCAATTGGACAGAAGATCAATTTAAACTGGCATTGACTAAAGGTAAATTTAAAGGACTTGAACATGAACGTATGCTATTACCACCCATGCCCTGGTTTAATTTTATCAACCTCAAGGATGAAGATGCACATGCCATGTTCCAATATCTAAAAAGCTTGAAACCTGTAAAAAATGTAGTTCCTGCTCCAATCGCACCCAATAACATGTAAAGTCTCTAACATGCAGTAGAACCCTTGCATGCAGTAGAACCCATGCATGCATGGGTTCTACTGCATGTTTTTATCTACGAGAGAAGTGGTAAACTACTCTATTTTCGTAGATAGTAATTCAAGCTGCTACTATTGATACATGGATAGAGCGTGTTCCAATTTTTCCTTAATCTGCTTCCTTAAATTTTCAGGATACAATACTTCCAAATCATTTGCATACCTCATTAAAAAACTCTCTAATTCCACATTAATTTCAATATCCCAAGTGATAATCATTGATAGTGGATTATCGATCACTTCCATTTTTTGGCTGACATGCAGTGGGTACTGAGTTAAATATTCTAAAATCCAGCTGGTGGCTGAAATACGAACTTGAACCTTTTCTGGCTTAATATCTGGATTAACTAAGTTATTTCGAAGAATACCCAACATATTTTTAAAATAATCTGGAGGATAGAAATCAGGAGAAAATCGTAACATATATTTCATGTCTATCCTTCTTAACTGATCCATTCGATCCAAAGCAAACAAGCGAAGCGTATTAATATTCGTTTTCACGATTCTTTCTTGTAGATTAACCTCTTGCATCAACACGTACCAACCTGTATACCACCCATTATTGTATTCTTTGATCATCAAAGGAATACCTTGGTAGTACTTTAATCGAGATGAGTGAGCCAATCCCTGATAAGAAAACTCGATGCAAGCTTTTGAAGCAATAGCTTCTAACATAGGTTTAATTTTATCCGAACCTGACCTTTCTCCCTCCTTAATTAATTGTATGCTCGGCCATGCGTTAATTTCATGGTAATTAGTTAGGTTATTTTCTAAGGTAATTGCCCTCAACTTATTGACAATCCCTTGCCCTGCTCCATCAGTAAATAAATGTTGATTCAAATCAATCACAGAAGCAAGCTGATTCAACTCCTTTTCAGAAAATGTGGGAAAAGCTGAAATGTCGTGTCGAACATAATAAAAACAATACTGAGAACGAGCATATCGAATCAACTCCCCCATCTCATCTTCCAAACTAGGATAGCGTTGCTTTAATAATTCTTTCAAAGCATTTAAATCTCGACTAAAACTACGCTCTGAGTAGCTCGCTACATCAAAATGTTTAGACAAATACTCATTTACAGAAGCAAAATTCACTTGAAATGCCTTTTGTAAAAATAGGTTGTTAATTTCTTTGAGGCGGTCAGAAGGGGAAAGCATGAAGAATGAAGAATGGAGAATGTAGAATGAAGAATGGAGAATGAAGAATGTAGAATGAAGAATGTAGAATGAATCGAATCACAATGTAATAAAAATTCATAAGTCGCCAAGTTTTGGCGGAGTATAATTGGAATTTTGGGTATCAAACAAAAATTTAAATACCATGAATACCAGACTACTTAAATCACTGATGTTTAGTTTAGTACTAATTTGGATTGTATTTTATGCTACAGAAGGCATAGCTAAGGCTATTTGGTCAAAAAAAACATTGAAAAAACTCAATATGTGGCTATTGGCAGCTATCGTATTCTTAGTAGGGCTGTCGCTATATTTAATCTTTGCCCCTTATCATCTTTTTGGACCAAGCCCAAGTGATGGCTACTATTCCCTCATCGTTACAGCCCATATAAGTTACTTAATGGTAGGTTGCGGATTGAATCTCTTCTCTGAATTGGATGAAAAAAAATTAATTAGTCAATAAAATCCTGATAAGAGTGGGACTTAATAGCTTCGAGAAGATTTCATATTCTGGAAATAAAGGGCAGATAGGAGGAATTCGCTAAATATTTGTTGGTAGTAAAGGATACTATTTCAACAAATATTGGCTAATTTAGATTACTGTTCCTAGTGTTCCATATAATCATGTACTATCCAACAACCTCTTATTCCATCTGGAATTCTTTAGGTCATTCACAACCATCGAAACTGGAGGTTAATCGGATTTACTCTTCTACTTATGCAATCTATTATTCTGCCTGTTCCTCAAAATGAGGAAGAAAGATTAACGGCTCTTCTAGATTATAAAATCCTTGATACCATTTCAGAAGAGGAATTTGATGATTTAACACTTTTAGCCTCAAGTATTTGTCAGGTACCGATTGCACTAATTTCTTTAATTGACAAAGATCGACAATGGTTTAAATCCAAAATTGGCATGACCGATGCGGAGACCAGTCGTGATATTTCCTTTTGTCAATATACCATCATGGGTGATTCGATATTTGAAGTTCAAAATGCGCTTCAAGACAATCGATTTAAAGATAATCCATTTGTTACTGGTCAAGATCAAATCCGCTTTTATGCAGGAGCGCCTCTGATTGACCCAAATGGCTATGCCATTGGTTCTTTATGTGTTTTAGATCGAGTACCTAGGCAATTGACCAAGGAGCAGAAAAAGTCGCTACAAACGCTTTCTAAACAAGTTATCAATCAACTAGAACTTCGTCAAAAAAACATTCAATTAAAAAATGAGATTTCCTCTTTAGCTAAAAAGGCTTTGGAAGATCTTAGCCAAGAATTAGACTCCTATAAATTAGCGTTAGATCAAACATCTTGTGTCATTATTACTGACGAACATGGAATCATCAAATTTGTCAATGACACGACTTGTCGAGTTACGAAATTCAGCAAAGATGAATTAATTGGCCAGCACAATCGTATTTTAAATTCAGGCTACCATCAACCTGAATATTTTGCCAATATGTGGCAAACCATACAAAATGGTTCTATTTGGAAAGGCGAAATCAAGAATAAAGCCAAGGATGGTAGTTTATTTTGGGCTGATTTAACCATTGTCCCCATTTTCGATGAACAGGGAAAAGCTAGTAAATTTTTAGCCATAAAAAGTGATATTACCCGTCAAAAACAAGATGAAGATCAGCTCAAACAATACTTTGACTTATCAAAAGACTTGTTGTGTATCGCTAACACCAATGGATATTTCGAACGACTAAGTCCCAGTTTTTCTGAAATATTGGGCTATTCAAATGAAGAATTAATGGCTCGGCCATTTTATGATTTTATCCTAGCAGAAGATGTACTTCCGACGCAAAAAGTCATTTCTAGCTTAGCCGCAGGACATGAAGTTGTGAATTTTGAAGCTCGGTTTACTTGCAAAAATGGAGGTCATAAAATTTTAAGTTGGAACGCCTCTCCTGATAAAGGAACAGGTCTATTATTTGCCACAGCTAGGGATATTACCGAAATCAAAGCAAGAGCTGAAGAAAATAAGCGATTGTCATTTGTAGCCCGTGCTACCGATAATATGGTGGTCATAACGGACAAAACAGAAAGAATTCAATGGGTTAACGAACCCTTTGAAAAAATCACTGGCTATACTTTTGAAGAAGCAATGGGTAAAAAACCAGCTGAGCTCGTTCAATATGGAGGTACAAGCCCTGAAACAAAAAAAACCATCCGAGAAGCGCTTGATCACCATAAAGCATTTCGAGGGGAAATTCAAAATATCAATAAAGCAGGAAAAGAATATTGGGTAGACCTGTATATTAGCCCCATTTATAATGATAAAGGCGACTTAATCAATTACATCGCTATTGAATCGGACATTACCGAGAAAAAAGAAAAAGACAGTAATATTGCCAATTTGCTGGCGACACAGAAAGCCATTTTCTATGGAGTTGGCTTGTGTGTTATATTTACTGATACCCAGGGAGTCATTCAAAACATCAATCAAGCTGCTTTGAATTTGTTGGAATATAAGAGCGGTGATCTCATCGGAAAAGCCACTCCTGCCCTATTTCATGATCCAGAAGAAATCAAAAAAAGAGCCAAAGACTTAAGCTCGGAACTGGGGATTGATCTTAAACCTAGTTTTGAAACCTTTGTCATTAAAGCTAGGAGTAAAGGTGTTGCAGATGCAAATGAGTGGACATATATTTCAAAATCGGGAAAACGTATTCCCGTTTGGCTAAGCGTAACATGCATTCGACATGTCAATGGAGAAATCTTAGGGTACTTGGGAGTGGCAGAAGATAATACACTTAAAAAACAAGTAGAGAATGAATTGATTCAAGCTAAAAACTTAGCAGAGCAAGCGGTATTTGCAAAAGATAGTTTCTTAGCAAACATGAGCCATGAAATCAGAACACCTTTGAATGCGGTTATTGGCTTTACCGAACTTTTGACGCAAAGTGATTTATCCCAGGAGCAGAAAGAATATGTGGAACATATTCAGACTGCGGGTGATAATTTATTAGTTATTATCAATGAGATACTAGACTTATCCAAAATTGATTCGGGCCAATTGCACATAGAAGAACATCCTTTCAATGTGAAAAATACACTGAAGCATGTACATGAATTACTCAAAGTAAAAGCCCAAAAGAATCAACTGGATTTTAGCTTATTATTGGATGCAGAAATTCCAGAGACAATTATTGGTGATAAGATTAGAATCAATCAAATTTTGATGAATTTGGCTGGAAATGCCATCAAATTTACAGAAGAGGGTGAAGTGGTTATTTCTGTTAAAAAAACAGCCGAAACTGACCAAACCATCACACTTCGTTTTTCAGTAAAAGATACGGGTATTGGAATTGCAGAATCCAAGCTAGAAAGCATCTTTGAAAGGTTCAGACAAGCAGAAGAAAGCACTACGAGAAAATTTGGAGGAACGGGCCTTGGTTTGAATATTGCCAAACAAATGGTTGAGCTTCAGCATGGGAAGCTAGAAGTAAAAAGTAAATTAGGTCAAGGGTCTGAATTCTATTTTAGTCTAGAGTTCAAAAAATTCTTTGATAATAATAAAGAATTGAAAGATCAACACAATACCTTAGACAATGAACTCGGAAAATTGTCTATTCTGTTGTGTGAAGACAATGAATTAAACCAGCGTCTAGCTAGAACAGTGGTTCAAAACTTTGGATTTGATATCGATATTGCAGACAATGGGCAATTAGGCATTGAATTGATTAAGAAGAAAAAGTACGACCTCGTCTTGATGGATTTACAGATGCCCGTACAAGATGGTTATCAAACAACCATTATGATTCGGAATGAGCTCAAAATGAGCATTCCCATTATAGCGATGACGGCTCACTCCTTGGTGGGTGAACAACAGAAATGTTTTGATATTGGAATGAATGCCTATGTAGCCAAACCATTTAAACAGTATGAACTGTTTGAAGCGATACAAGATGTCATTAAAAAACAACGAGCTTCTACGGATCAAAGTCAAGAGGACACTAGTTCAAAAGAGTCTTTAGAAGAAAAACTGGCACCTATTGATTTTACTTATTTAGATGAATTATCTGGTGGAGATGCTGATTTTAAAAAAGAAATGATGGAGCTTTTTATCAAAAATGTACCGGTTGATTTACAAGAACTAGCCCAAGCTATTCAAGAAAAAAATCAGGCTCAAATCAAAAAATCAGCTCATCACATGAAATCTTCATTAGCTATGTTTCAATTAGCCAAGGGAATACAATTCTTAGAAGCTACAGAACAACAGGCAGCAGGTGAAATCATGGATTCTCAATTGCCTAAAAACTTTCAAGATTTCCAAACATATATACAGTCCGTTATTTTGTCATTAAAAAATTTACTCTAATCTACCTCATACTAAGGTCTAGCTATTGAATTTATTCCAATGCTAGGCTAGTTCTTTAAAATTTTACCAAATGAAAGTATTACTCGCTGAAGACAATGAAATATTAAGAACTTCCCTTTCCTTCTTCTTAAAGAAGCAAGGTTTTGAAGTAAGCCCTTTTAGTAATGGGAAAGAAGCTCTGGAATCCATCAAAGAGCATTCTTATGATATCATTTTAACAGACATCAACATGCCTGGATTTAGTGGATTGGAGATAACGGAGTATGTCCGAAATACACTCCATTTAGAAACTCCTGTTATTATTTTCACCTCCTCTACCGTAGAACAAACAGAATTAGATTCATTTCGAATTGGAGCTAATGAATTTATCGCAAAACCGGTAAGTCCTGCGATTTTATTGATTAGAATGAATAAATTACTGAATAAATAGAAATAGCACAGCGCAGATGTTAGCATACAGTTTGCAATTCTTTTCTGAATTAGACCCTGCAGATTTTATTATTGTGGGGGCTATTTCAGTATTTACGATTGTTTCCATTATTCTATTTATTGCCATTGTCTTGAGTCGATTGTACCATATTCGGCAAGCTGTACATTTTGAAAAAAATTCAGAAACCATCAATAACCTCTTGTTGGAAATTCTATTTAATGACAAAAACCATGTTGATTTAATGGAAGACAAAAAGCTGTTGCGCTTATTTTCTATCCCTCAATTTAGAGCTCAGTTGATGGAGTCTGTCATTAATTTACATCAAAATTATGAAGGAGAATATGCAGAAAGCCTTCGCGAATTTTATGTAGAATCTCAGTTAATGGCTGATTCCTTTGTCAAATTGCGAAACAAGAATTGGGAAATAAAATGTAAGGGAATCAAAGAATTGACAGAAATGAATATCAAAAGAGCCTATGAGCATTTGGTGGAGTTATCCAAATCCAATCATCCCATTTTAAAAATCAATGCCTTGAATGGCTGCATTAAAATCAATGGTCCCCAAGGTATCATTCACCTCGCTAAACATAAATATACCATTGATTTATGGACCCAGTTAAACATTATTGATGCCCTAAAAAAAACATCATTATTGGATACCCAAAATATTGAACTTTTGCTTGAATCAAAAAACAATTCAGTGATTAGTCTAGGTTTAAAAATCATTCATACCTTTAAACTATTTGAAAAACAGTCTCATGTAGAAGCTTTATTACAACACAAACATGCCAGACATATTCAGCAGGAAGCTGAAAATCTATTAGTTAATTTCAATTCTTATGGCAAAGAAATAAATTGATATGGGATCATCCAATTTACCTTTCCCGGTTGAGTTATATTTAGGCATAGCCTTAGCCTATGCTGTGACAATCATGTCATCCTATTTGTACCTCGCGTTTTTGTCTGTCAAAGAATTGAAAGCTTATTTAAAGCGAAATAGTTTCGAAAACTACGAAGTTCTACTTTCCAGTGAATATGCCCCCTTTTTATCCATCATTGCCCCAGCATATAATGAGGGATTGACTATTGAAGAAAATGTAAAATCTCTCTTATCTCTGAATTACAATCATTATGAAGTGATTGTTGTCAATGATGGCAGTAAGGATAATTCTATAGAAATCTTGAAGGCAACTTATGATCTGGTACCATTACAACTGGATAAAGTTGGCTCTATTCCTACAAAAACCATCAAAGCCGTTTATCAATCTCAAAATCCTGCCTTCAATAAGCTAATTGTGGTAGATAAAGAAAATGGAGGAAAGGCGGATGCGCTCAATGTAGGCATAAATATTTCCAAACACCCCTATGTAGTTTGTATTGATGTGGACTGCATATTGGATAAAGATGCTTTGCTAAAATTAGTGAAGCCCTTTATGGAAACGAGCCACAAAAGGGTCATCGCTACGGGAGGAGTCGTTCGAATTGCGAATCAATGTATCATCAAAGATGGGCGATTAATTGAAGTCAATATTCCCGATAAATTAATGCCTCGTATTCAGGTTTTGGAATATTTGCGAGCCTTTTTATTAGGAAGAATGGCATGGGAAAGGCTGGATGGACTTTTACTTATCAGTGGGGCCTTTGGAGCATTTGATAAGGAAATTGTGGTTGCTTGTGGAGGGTATAATACTAAAACTGTAGGAGAAGACATGGAGCTGGTGGTTAGAATGCGTCGGTATATGCATGAAAAAAAACTCGCCTATACTGTGAGTTATATCCCTGACCCTCTTTGCTGGACAGAAGCTCCTGAATCGCTAGATATTTTCAATAAACAAAGGAGTAGGTGGATGCGGGGAACAATTGAAACTTTATGGGAACATCGCATTATGTTCATGAATCCTAAATACAAATTATTGGGATTGGTTAGCGTTCCGTATTGGACATTTTTTGAATTTTTCGCGCCCTTAGCAGAAGTTATTGGAATTTTAGCCACCCTATATTTTATTTTGGTTGGCATGATGAATTGGCATTATTTCTTCCTTCTCATGATTTTCGTGTATTCATTTGCCATACTTTTTTCCATTCTAACTCTTTTTACCGAGGAAAGAACCTTTCATAAATATACCAAGGTTGATGACTTCTTAAAACTTCTAGGTGCTGCCTTCATTGAACCTTTTTATTTTCATCCATTAAGTGTCTTTTCTGCATTTAAAGGCTATGTCGATAAGATTAAAGGAACTCATTCCTGGGGTGAAATGACGAGAAAAGGATTTAATAAGAAATTGTAAATTATAAGTTATAAATGGTATGTTATTAGCTATTAGCTATTAGCTATTAGTTATTAGAGAATAAAAAGGTTGCGTATAATTTTGAGTATGCTTAATTACTAAACACTAATATTTAAACCCTAAATCTAATACCTACTAAACTCTAATAACTAATAGCTGAACCCTAATAACTAATTCTACATTCTTCATTCTACATTCTTCATCCATGAAAGCATTTAAACTACTATTGCTCGCTGTTTTACTAAGTTATCAGGCACCTGGTCAGGTGGTAGAAAAATTAAAATCCATGAAAGCATATACTGGATTTTTCAATTTCTATTATGATGAAAGTTCTGACAAAATCTATTTGTCAGTTGATAAACTCAATCAGGAGTTTCTATATGTTTATTCCTTAAGTCAGGGAGTGGGAAACAATGATTTAGGCTTAGACAGAGGTCAATTAGGAAATGAACAAGTGGTGTACTTTGAGAAACAAGGAAACAAAATTTTCCTCGTGCAGCCTAATTATCAATATCGTGCTAATACGAATAACCCTTTGGAAAAAATGTCGGTCCAACAGGCCTTTGCCAAATCTGTACTTTTTGGCTTTAAAATAGAAGGACAAGAAAACGGCCACTATATCATTGATGCCACTGATTTTTTATTTCAAGATGCCCATGGGGTCTTAAAAACCTTGACTAGAGCCAAGCAAGGTACTTTCCAATTGGATAAATCTCGAAGTTCTTTATTGTTAGAAAGAACCAAGTCGTTTCCTAAAAACTCAGAATTTGAAACACGACTTACCTTTTCGGGGAATGGCACAGGTGCTGAAATTCGTTCGGTTACTCCTAATCCAGATTATGTTACCGTGGTAGAACACCATTCGTTGATAGAATTGCCTGACAATCAATATAAACCTAGAGTTTATGACCCAAGGTCTGGTTCAAATGCTTTAACGTTTATGGACTATGCCACTCCAGTAACAGAATCTATTGAAAAAAAATGGATCACTCGGCATCGTCTAGAAAAGAAAAATCCAGAATTGGCCGTTAGTGAAGCTGTCAATCCAATCATTTACTACTTAGATAATGGTACACCTGAACCCATTCGCTCTGCCCTATTAGAGGGAGGCAGATGGTGGAATCAGGCATTTGAAGCTATTGGTTATCGAAATGCCTTTCAAGTAAAAATCTTACCTGATGATGCAGATCCCATGGATGTAAGATACCATGTGATCCAATGGGTTCATCGTTCAACACGGGGCTGGAGCTATGGTGCCAGTATCTCTGATCCAAGAACTGGGGAAATTATTAAAGGTCATGTGAGTTTGGGAAGTTTACGAATTCGACAAGATTTTATGATTGCTCAATCGCTTATGAATGCCCCTTATGCTAAAGACAATAAAAATAATCAACCGATGCTAGATATGGCATTAGCAAGGATACGTCAATTAGCAGCCCATGAAATCGGCCATACGTTGGGTTTTGCTCATAATTATGCCGCTAGCGCTAAAGGGAACTCCAGCGTCATGGATTACCCTCATCCGAAAGTTGCATTTTCAGGAACTGAAATCGATTTGACTAAAGCCTATGATCGTAACATTGGAGAATGGGATAAAGTAGCTGTAGATTATGCTTACGGTCAACATAGCGACTCAGAATTACCCAAAATTTTGGATAATGCCTATGAAAAAGGATTAAGGTTTATCACCGACTTTGACGCAAGAAATCCTGGAGGAGCTCATATATATGCACATTTATGGGATAATGGAAATACAGTGGTAGATGAATTAGCACGTATCTTGGCTGTTAGAAAACAAGCAATTAAACAGTTTTCCGCCGACAATATGCGCGAGGGAGAAAGCTATTCTAAATTAGAGGATATGTTTGTTCCACTATATTTTATGCACCGTTATCAAACAGAAGCTGTTACGAAAATGGTAGGCGGATATGAATATAATTATGCGATTAAGGGAGGAAAAGAATTAGTGCTAAAACCTGCCTCCAAAGGACTGCAAGTAGAAGCTCTACATCAATTATTGAGAACATTGCAAGCTGATGAATTGGCCATACCCAAAGAAAAACTAAGCTTGTTCCCTCCTAGAGCCTTTGGTTTTCCTAGAACAAGAGAGTCATTTAAAAGCAAAACAGGCTTGACTTTTGATGCCTTAGGAGCTGTTGAAACAGCAGCAGAGTTTACATTAGACTTCCTATTTCATCCCGATAGGATTTCCAGAATCCAGCAAAATCATGTCCTTGATGTAACAAATTTGGGAATAGTTGAAATGCTCCAACTTATCAGTCAACAGACCATAGAAAAAACTTGGACAGACAGCTATTTAATGGCAGCACAAGAAACCATTAATTACAAAATTTGTGAAGCTCTGCTAAATACGCTACAAGCTCCCAATCTTGCTCCTTTGGCCAAAGTGGAGATTCTGGTAGGTCTAAAAAAATGGCAACAATACTATGCTAAGAAATCAGCTCTGAATCCATTTGCCCAATATATGCAACAATATATTCAAGCAGCCTTATCTAATCCTACCGAATGGAAAGCTTTGGCTAGTCCCACTATTCCAGATGGCGCACCGATTGGAATGGATTGCTATTAATTTCAACCTTGTTATGATGAAATCCAAGGCTATTTAGATTACCTAAAAATCCTCAAAATAGTATATTTATATAAAATAAGCACTTGATTTATAACTATTTATATGACTTTAATCACTTTTTGATGAAAAATAAAAAAATAATTTTTTATTCAAAATCTATTGTATAATTTTGATTCATTAATCAGAAAGGGTAATTCCTGTCAGATAAAAAAAGAAATACTTAGCCGCGATTAACAATATTAATTATAGAACACAGGGATGCAAAAAGCTCTTATTCAATGAATAAGAGCTTTTTTTTCATCAAAAATCAATCCTCTTTTTGAATACTTATACTCTGTTCTTTGATTACCTATTTTTCAAAAACTCCTCTAAATTCAGGGATTCAAATTCGGCTAATCCTTTTTCACTTAAATAGGGTTTATAAATTTCGATGGTTCCAGCTAAATATGTAGGTTTAACCTCCTGTAAACTTTTACGATAATCAAATAATAAGTAAGTATTTAACCAATGTACTCCTAATATGGCATGTTGGTGATAAAATATCTTAAAATTCTTTTCTTGAAAGACAGAGTCCAACAAATAATTTTCCTGAACCAATTTTTTAAATAGGCCAATCATACTATGCTTTCGAAGATTAAAGGATTCATTGATTACCTGCATAAATGCTTCATCTTTAAAAGAGGCTGTCCAAATAAACATGATGGCACTTCGATACTTAAATTGAATATCCATGATATCCGATAAAATACCAATGTATTCTTTCCAATTAAAATGATCTGAAAAAATGATGGAATCAAAATATTGCTGAATATCCCGAATATACAATTCTGTAATAGCTATATGCAGATTTTCTTTCGTAGAAAAGTGATTGGTAATCTTACTTTTAGTGATTTCTGTATAGCGTGCTATTTCATCTATGGTGATAGATGAACCATAAGTATTCAATACTTCAGACGCTTGTAAAATAATATTTTCACGACTCCTCTCTCCTTTCCTTTGGTATTTATCCATGATTATATTATAAAAATTAGGTAATAATAAAAAAAATATTTTTTATTTACAATTCAATATATAATTTTGATACATTAGATTTCAAAAAAATCGAAGCCATTAAAACAAAATACCAACGACCACAGTTATAAAGACAATTATAGAACACAGGAATGCATCAAGCTCTTATTTTTTGAATAGGAGCTTTTTTGTTTTTTAGGGTTTCTTTGAAAAAACTATTGTAGTTGACCAAATATCCCATGTTCTTCCCACTCGATCTTCTTTATCTGCTTCCATTTTAATTCCAATGAGCAAATTTTTAACGTAATTATGCTCTGAAAAATGATAGTTATACCAAGTCATTCCGCTGGAATCTTTGACAATAGATGTGCTACTTCCTGAAATCGATTCCTCCAATTGTTTAACTAAACTTAGCTTTGTAGGGGAAAATAAAAACTGAATTTGATGATTTTCCTTCCGGATTAATCGCATTTGATTGACTCGACTTGAGGGAGATAAATACTCTAATTCATTTCCTCTTTGTAGTATTTGATAACGATACTGTTTCATCAAACCTTTAAAATCATCTTGATTAGCCTCTAGTAATAAGATTCCATTCTCAAGACTTGGAATGATGTAGCTTGAATATTCATCCGTTTCTATTGTAAGCGGAGAAGTCGTTTGAGCATATACAAACTGATATAGAACCAAATTTAAGATGATACATCCCCAATATTTCATGCTAGAAATAGATTAATCTCGGTAATTCAAAGCTGGTTGACGGTTTCCCAATAGAGATTTATACACAAAATTGGGACCTCTCCTTTGTTCAAACTCGGCTTTGGCTTCTTTTACCCATTCTGGATGTTTAAATAAATCAATGGCTGTAGAGGCCAAGGTTTTTGCGGCAATCATCATCCCTTTCCTACCAATGGAAGTACCTCCTGCCGCCACAGCTTGCCAACTATGTGCGCTTGTACCTGGTACCCATGCCGCAGTTCCAAGTCCTATCGTTGGAACAGTCCAACTTACATCAGCCACATCGGTAGAGCCTGTTGCTAAATTATCGCCATCGTTCAATCCCTTGATTTGACTGGTGCTAGTCAAATCCACTATTTCCATTCCTTCTGTTTGTTGAATTTGTTTGGCAAAAGCCAATTCTGATGGTGTCAAGGTATATCCACCCACCCATTGCAAATTGGCATGCATTAGTCGAGCCAAACGATCATTGGGCAACATTTCATATACTCCACCAATCACTTCAGCTTCATACTTGGTTCCTGTACCTAATGCTGCACCTTTAGCTGCATTTTCCAATCGATCCCAAACATCCATAACAATATCCCTTTTCGGCGATCGAACATAATAATAAACTTCCGCAAAATCAGGCACAATATTAGGCGCTTTTCCTCCATTGGTAATGACATAATGCATACGAGTGGTCGATGGAATATGTTCTCGCATCATATTGGCCATGTAGTTCATTGCTTCAACCGCATCTAAAGCAGACCTGCCTCTTTCTGGGGAAGCTGCTGCGTGAGAAGCTAATCCATAAAAACGGAACTTCCCTGCCTTATTCGCTAAGGAATTGCTCATGGAAATCACATGCTGATTGTTTGGGTGCCAATGTAACATAACATCCGCCTGAGAAAATAATCCAGCACGGACCATATATACTTTACCTGATCCTCCTTCTTCAGCAGGACAACCATAAAATTTGATCGTACCTATTTGACCAGTTTCTTGCATCCACTCCTTTACTGCAATGACTGCAGCGGCAGAACCCGTTCCAAATAAATGATGTCCACAGGCATGCCCTGCTGTGTTCCCTAAGCTGCGTTTGATTGGAATAGAATCTTGCGACATCCCAGGCAAGGCATCATATTCTCCCATAATACCAATAACCGGTTTCCCTTGTCCGAATGTCGCCACAAAAGCCGTAGGAATATCTGCAACACCTGGTTCAATAGTAAAACCAGCCTTTCGCAAAGTTTCTTGTAGCAAAGCAGAACTTTGTTTTTCCTTATAGCCAACTTCGGCGTATTTCCAGATTTGGTTGGCAATTTGTCCGTATTGACTTTCTCTTTGTTGAATTCGCTGAATAACTTTTTTCTTATCTGCCTCTTGGGCCAATATCGAAAAGCTTACACAAATCAGGATAATTGATAGTAAATGTTTCATAGGTTTAATTCGTTGATGTTGTTATTCTCTCCACTTTTCTAATTCGAATTTGGCCATTTCCTCTTCTCTATTGTACATGTTTTTATCAAACAAAGAAGCATGTCCACAATCGGTATCATTCGTCCAGGCATGTTTGGCAAATGGCATATAAGATTCATTCACCATTTTGTAGCCTTTCTTTGTCATCCCTTGAAACCAAGGAATGCCATTATCCAAACTGTTCTTTAATCCAATGGGAGGAACAGAACCTAGAGGAGTGGTTAAAGGGCGAGCTAATTTTAAATTAATTAAGGCTGCATGTTCATTCAAACGACACTCGGGTAGTGGCCAACTTAATTTGCCATCTTGAACCAAACCATGCATCACAGCTCTACCTTCTGGTCTTGTTTGATATAATTCCTTTAGTTCGGCCATTGACGGTCGATAATCCCAATAGCGATTCCCATCACAAAGATCTCCATGTGCCGGGCAATTCCAGCATTGACCTACTTGACCGATCCCAACAGAGTCTCCAATTTTACTAAGGTAATGTCCTATTAGATCTCCATTAAAAAGCATGTCATTATGCATCATAAATAGCCAATTCGATTGACTGTTTTCCCAAGGATACTGGCTTCGAATGGAATAACGATAGTCCTTAAAATACAATAGAATTTTGTTGAGTAGACCTTTTCTTCTACCTTCCCACCAGCCAAAGAAAAATTTAGGCTTAAAATAAATGATAGGTAATCCTTCCAAAAGCGAGCGCAATAATGCTTCGTCAAAACCTTCAGGCTGGCTTTTTTCTAAGGTCAAATAAATATGTTGTATATGCTGTCCAGAATTTTTCATCAAAGACCAGATACTAACGGCCGTTTGATAAGGTTTTCCATACACATTTATAGCAACGTCTACTTTTTGAACAGTCATAAGTTTTTAATTACCGCAAATTTACTTGTAAATGAGGAATTGTTAATGGTAAATTATTAATGGTGAATGGTAAATTGTGTCTTGTCCTGAAATAGGTTGACTTTGGGTTTATTATTAACTCATTTTATAATTTACAATTCACCATTTACAATTTAAAATGGTTCATATTTTGCCTGAATGACATAATAATTACCATTTTTGCCTTGTATGATGGAATTTCCCAAGTCATCTATGTCATTGATTTGTAAGGTATCCTGAAGGAATTTAGAGCCTTTGGGAAACTTAATAGAAATCACAAAACAACCTTCAATCTCTACGGCAATTCGTGCAAATACGGTGGAATCTTTCGTCATCGAATTTCTTTGAATAACCGTAGCAGGATATGCCCCATCTTCAAAAATACAGGCATATGGCAAATGAGCATTCTTTTTTTCAGGAATGGGCTTTTTAATCTTAACCTGTTGTGAAAAGGCTAGACTCGGAATCAATAAACAAAAAAGTACAATGAGTCGAAGCAAGGCAGTTTGTAGGGAATGTAGAATAAAGAGTTTAGAATGTAGAATAAATGATGGTAAATCAATATCATTCACTTTTCAACATTTACAATTTATAATTCATAATTTATAATTTACTTCACTTCTTCTTTCCCAAACTTGATATATTGCTCCCAGTCATATTCATTGATATCATGTTTGCCATCTCGAATATGGTATCTTATGAGCTTTCCTACAGGTTGATTTAAACCTGGCATATCTATATTCCCTAATCCTTTTTTACCGTATAAAGCATACACTTTTTCCATTTCTTTGGCACTCAAAAACTCACCTTTAGGGTCAGACCATTGATCGCCAAAGGCTGAGGCTACATAAACTGGTCGCGGCGCCATCAAGCTCAATAAAATATGTTGGTCAAAAGGTAATTCGTTTTCTCGGTCAGCATAGCTTGCATATTTAGGCAAAAACCAATGAGGGAAACTATTGGTTATACGCCAAATCGTTTCTCCATATATTCTTCTACTCAAAGCAGCTCCACCCTCACCCGATTCATTGGATATAATAGCTGCAAAACGACGGTCATTGGCTCCAGCCCATAAAGCAGCCTTTCCCAATCGAGAATGTCCATGTAATATGACCTTTTTCCCGTCGATCTGCTGGATACTTTGAGCTAAATCCAACATCCTACTTAAGCCCCAAGCCCATGCTCCATTGGCAGTCCAATCTTCAGGCTTTAAACCTAATTCTATTGCCAATTTAGTTCTAACTCCATTTTTATAACCCGTGGCAAAATCTTCTTCAAAATCTCCACAGGCAGCGGTAATCGTTCCAAAGCCCGCATCAATCACTTTTTCTATTTGCCAGCGACTAGCCCACTCTCCCCTTGATGCAGCTTGAGAAATGTTGTTAATGAATTTTGGATCATTGTTACAAACAACATATTTATCAAATATCGGAATCCCATCATCTGTACTGATTGTTTGATTCCCACAAAAATTCAATCCCATAAATACAGGCGCCTTCTTGCTTGATTTGGGTAAAATCACCACTACCGTTGCTTGAACTTTACCTGCAAAATCCATTTTCCAAATCGATTGTACGGCTTTTCCTCCTAAAATTTCTTTCTGAGAAATTAAGGTATTAGTCTGCTTAACTGATTTTTTAGGCATTTGACCATACATTTGGTCTGCAAACAGAGTTAACCAAGTAGCCCTATTTTTTTCCCAATCTGCTTGACTACTTATTTTCTTTGAACCAATAATTAATGGATCTGGCAAAGTAATAGTACCTACTTTACTTTCATCATAATTAGCTACAAAAGGTTTTTGCTGGGCCATCATCGTTGAACTTATCAAACAAAAAAAGAGAAACTTTTTCATAATATCGATTTATTTGAAAGCTGTTACTATTTGGTTTTAACTTGAAAAGGAATCAAAACCTGTGTTTCTTTGATAGGCTTTTTATGAATTAAATCTAAAGCCATTGCAATTGCTTGCGCACCCTGTTGCTCTGCATTTTGTAAAATTGTCGCATCTAAAGTTCCTGCATCCACAGCCTTAATGGCATCTCCAATTCCGTCCACACTAACTACCACCACTTTATCCTTTTTCTTGGCATCCAAGAGTGCCTGCATAGCGCCAAGTCCCATTTCATCATTATGGGCAAATACCCCTTGGATTTGATCTCCATAAGACTGTATCCAATTCTCCATCAAAGACATCGATTTGGCTCGATCCCACTCTCCCGTTTGGGTAGCTAATAATTTCATATTAGGGTATGCTTTTAAAGCTTCCACGGCTCCTCGTTCGCGATCAATTTGAGCAGCTTGCCCCATATAGCCTTGAATAATCAAGATATTTCCTTTGCCATTTAGTTTCTTCGCCAAAAAATCGATGGCCATTTTTGCTGATTCTGCATCATCTGATCCTACCCAAGCATCTGGTTTTTCTTTGGTGGAGGAGTTGACATTGACAATCGGAATGCCTGCCTTTTTAGCGCGTAATATGGCGGGAGAACTAGCCTCAAATTCAGCTGGATTTAAAATGATAGCATCCACTTGTTGACTAATGAAATTCTCTACTTGCTCTACTTGCTTCAAAGCCGAGCGTTCTGCATCCACTACGATTAATTCAACATCGGCATCTTGGGCATGTTTTTCGAGCGATGCACTTACTTTTTGAATAAACTCATTTTGAAGACTCAACATGGAAACCCCAATGACGATTTTCTTCTTTCCTCCTGATTCTTTATTTCCACAGGCCCAAACGAATAAGACAACTAAACAAGTAAGTAATATGCGTAAACTGATTTTCATGTTAACGTTTCATTTTTTGATAAACACTATCTAATACTACTGCTAATATAATGATTCCCCCCATGACAACCTGTTGCCAATAAGCTGAAACATTTAATAAATCCAATCCATTATTGATAACCCCAATGAATAAAACACCTAATAGGGTTCCAGTCATACTTCCCTTTCCTCCTCGTGTACTTGTACCTCCGATAATAACTGCCGCTATAGCATCCAATTCAAAGCCTAATCCAGCATTGGGTTGTCCGGTATTAATCCTAGCCGACAGTAAAATTCCTCCAAGTGCAGCAAATATCCCACTTAGTGTATATACCCACCATTTAACTTTTGCCACTGGAATACCTGCTACCCAAGCGGCTGTTTCGTTACCTCCAATGGCTGTTACATAACGACCAAATACTGTTTGGGTCAATACGAAATGACATACGACATAGGTAGCTATCAAGAACAAAATAGGAATCGGTAAACCAAATAAATCACCATTTCCTAGAAAGTTAAACGATTCCGATAAATCAGATACAGGTCTACCTGAAGAGATAATCAAAGCCGCACCTCGAGCGATTGTCATCGTACCTAAAGTCACAATGAAAGGTGGAACTTTGGACAAAATCACGGTAAAACCGTTCATAGCACCCATCAAGGCTCCTACTCCAAGTGCCATAAGCAATGATATATAAACATTTCCGCCGTCTGATTTGGCAAATAATGCAGCAACCACTCCTGCTACAGCTAACATGGATCCTAATGACAAGTCGATCCCTCCTGAAATAATCACAAAGGTGACACCAAAAGCCAAAATCGCATTGACGGATACTTGGTTTAGGATGACCAATAGATTGGTGTCCGTTAAAAATCGAGGTGTCAAACTAGAGATTAACACACACATCAAAATCAAGGCAAGGAATATCCCTCCAGACTGACTACCAATAAGTATTTTTTTCAAATTCATGTGCTTACTATTTCATAGCATAAGACATAATCTCTGCTGGATTGGTCTCTTCTTTATTCAAAATGGCGGTCTGTTTCCCTTTAGATATAACCAAAATCCGATCACTCATGTGCAATAATTCCGGCAAATCAGATGATATCAAAATGATGGATTTTCCTTGTTTACTTAATTCTGCCATTAACGTATATATCTCAAACTTCGCCTGTACATCAATTCCTCGAGTAGGTTCATCCAAAATTAGTACATCAGGTAGATGTTGTAGCACTCGCCCAAAGACAACTTTTTGTTGGTTTCCTCCACTCAAGGTCATCACTTGTTGGTCTGGCCCTTTGGACTTAATCTTAAGCCGAGATATATGACCGGCCGCTATTTCTTTCTCTTTAGATTTATCTAATATACCCCAACGCTGAAATTCTAACAAGGAGGACAAGGTTAAATTATGTTGAACAGAAAACTCTGGAATAAATCCCATTTCTTTTCTGTCTTCACTCACGTAGCCAATGCCTTGCTTAATAGCTTCTTGAGGGCTTTTGAACTTGACCAACTGATTCTTCCAAAGAATTTCTCCTGCTTGGGGAATTAATAATCCTGCCAAAGCTTTCCCAATATCTGTCCTTCCTGCACCTACAAGCCCACCAAAACCTAAAATCTCTCCTTGGTGTAAGTCAAACTCAATGTCTTGAAATAAGCCAGGAATCCCCAACCCTTTAACATGCAAGCATGTATCTCCTTTTATCACCTCTCGATGGGGAAAAAATTGATTCATTTCTCGACCAACCATTTGATGCACGACCTCCTGCTCGGTACATTCCTCCCGACATTTGGAAGATATCAAATAACCATCTCGTAAAACAGATATTCGATCTGAGAAACCAAATATCTCTTCCATTTTATGTGAAGTAAATAAAATACTTACTCCTTCATTTTTTAATTTATTAATCAGACGCCTGAATAAGGTGATTTCCTTTTCTGATAAAGAGGAAGTGGGTTCATCCATTAAGATCAATTTGGCTTGCTGTGAAATAGCACGTAAAATCTCCACCAATTGTTGCTCGGCAATCGACAAATTCTTGACTAAGGTGCTTGGATCCATGGGGATTTCGCAATCCGCCAGTAAGTCCAAGGCTTTCAATCGGGCATTTTTCTTCCTTTCCAAAGGCCAAAATCCCAATTCATTTTCTCTTCCTAAAAATATATTCTCTTCAACGCTTAATTCTGGAATCAACATCAACTCTTGGTGGATCATGGATATACCACTATCCATGATTTGTTTTAAACTTTGATGTTGTCGTTTTTGACCAAAAAAAATCACCTCCCCTTTATCAGGAGAGATGATTCCTAGCATTGTCTTCATTAAAGTCGATTTACCAGCTCCATTTTCACCCACCAATGCATGGATTTCACCTGGATACAATGATAAATCAATGGAATGTAAAATGGGAGTTCCCGAATAAGCAATAGATACTTGTTTGAGCTCTAAAACTGGTTTCTCTCCTTCCACCCTACATTCCATTTAAAATATTAACAAGGCCACTCTACATTGGTGTCCTTCCATTGTTTTTGCTTCGCTGAATCAATCACAGCCTCACATACTTTTTGTGTTTGCAAAGCTTCGCGGAAAGTAGGTGAACAAGGTTCTCCTGTTTCCAAGGATTTCAAGAAATCAGCAGCTTGATGTACAAAACTATGCTCGTAACCAATGGATAATCCTGGAACCCACCATTTGTCCATGTAAGGTTGATCCCCATCCGTCACTAAAATAGATTTCCAACCACGTACAATTGACTCATCCGCATGATCATACATTTCCAAGCGGTTCAAATCATGTAAATCCCAACGAAGAGAAGCATGCTCTCCATTGATTTCGAAAGTATAAAGCGCTTTGTGTCCACGAGCATAACGCGTAGACTCAAATAAGCCTAAAGAACCGTTATCAAAGTGGCAGTGAAACAAACAAGCATCATCGATACCTACTTTTTGTACTTGACCAGATTCTGTGTGCACACGTTCTTTGATGAATGTTTCGGTCATAGCTGAAACATCGGTGATTCCACCGTTAATCCAAAGTGCTGTATCAATACAGTGTGCAAGCAAGTCGCCCGTAACACCTGAACCAGCTGCTTCCACATCTAAGCGCCAAGTACCAGCACCTCCTTGAGGTAAATCCGGACTAATAGTCCAGTCTTGCAAGAAGTTTGCACGGTAATGGAAAATACGGCCTAATTTACCTGAGTCCACGATTTGTTTAGCTAAAGTAACAGCAGGTAAGCGACGGTAGTTATACCAAGTTGTGTTTTTCACACCAGCTGCTTCTATTTCCCTAACCATTTCTTCTCCTTCGGCTAATGTTCTAGACAAAGGTTTCTCACAAAGAATCATTTTTCCTGCTTTAGCAGCAGCAATAGCGATTTCAGCGTGAGTATCATTGGGTGTACAAATATCTACGGCATCAATATCATCGCGAGCGATCAATTTACGCCAATCTGTTTCGTAAGATGCATAGCCCCATTGTGCTGCAAATGCTTTTACTTTTTCCTCATTACGAGAGCAAACTGCCTGCATTACAGGCTCATAAGCTAAGTTGGGGAAAAAGTTAGTAATACGGTTAAACCCGTTGGAATGGGTTCTTCCCATGAAGCCCGTTCCGATCAATCCTATTCTTAATTTCTTCTTTTCCATTGTCAAATATATTTCAAAATCTTAAGACCAACCATGGGCATTACGCACCTTAATCATGGTCGCTAAAATATCATTCCAAGTTTTTTGTTGTAACATAACTTCATTGCTGAACATACAACCATCCCAACAAATATGTTTGAATGCTTTGGTCAATTCACCGTTCTCATCACGAAGCCAGAAACCAGCATCTTCTGCTACTACCAATTTTCCGTTAGGATCAGTGGCTTGACAGTGTCTACCCGTTTTATCATGACTACCAGTTCCGTGAACTGTGCCATCATTTTGTGCCACGTGGAAGTCGATGGTCCAAGGACGAAGTGCCGCAGTAATTTGACGTAAAGCATCTTTCAATACTTCACGATCTGACCAATCATAGCCTTCTGGTAAAATACGATCTTCAGGAGCATTATACCCCATCGTGTACAACAAGGTATGAGACATGTCTGCTTGAAAACCAATGTTCTTACGATCAACGGCTTCTAAAGTAGCCACCATTTGACGCCATGAATGCATACCACCCCAGCAAATCTCTCCTTCAGCTGCTAAGCGCTCGCCGTAATCAGCTGCTACATCACAAGCACGTTGGAAGGTTTCCACAATTTTCTTGGAATTACCTACTGGATCTTTTGCCCAATCAGATACTCCACTGGCCGAATCAATACGAACGATACCGTTCGGGCGAATACCCATTTCACGTAAAGTTTGACCAATTTCACAGGATTTTTTCACCATGTCTACAAATGTATCTTGATCTGCTTTAGAACCTATAGCAGGGCCGCCCCAGATGGGAGCAACCAAACTTCCAATTTCTAAACCATGAGCTGCTACTTTGTCAGCCAAGCGTTTTGCTCCTTCTTTACCTGAATTAATGTCAAAATGCGGATCAAATAAACCTACGTCCACCCCATCGAATTTCACACCATCAACTTCTGCCGCAGCAGTCATTTCAAGCATTTGATCTAAAGAGATAACTGGTTCGGAATCAGGACCCTTACCCACGATGCCAGGCCAAGTGGCATTGTGCAATTTTGGATAATTATTTATTTGTGTCATTTGTTCAAATGGTTTATATCAATTATAATTTTAAATCCGGATTGTTTGGACCAAAATGCTTCAACATCACGATTGGATCAGTAGAAGAATGGTTCGTTATAACAACACCCTCTTGTGCAGCTTTTTCAGTTACAAAGAACTCATCATTGGTCAATTGTCCGTAACGAATCATGGCTGGAGTTTCAATGTTCCAAACACCCATTTTACCATGTCCTTGCATCATGATTAAACCATAAGCGGCAGCATCTTTGATGGTTACTGTTTGACCTGGGAATACCGTTAATTCTTTAGCAGAGAATGCCTCTGAACGGTAGCAAACCCACTTCTCAGAATACCCTTCTTTAGCCATTTCGGCCTCATCTTTCACTGGAATTGGCGCCATGAAGCGAGTTTCCAATAAATTAGGATTGGTATTCAAATCCCAATCGATCACTTCCATCAATTGGTCATAATTTCCAATTTCTTCTTTAGGAGTACCATTCCATAATAATTCTTCTGGAATGATTGCCTCATTAACTAAAGATTGATACATGGCAAAAACATCAGATGCTTTCTGAGGCTCATAAGTACAAAGGCTACCTGGGGCATGTAACATTCCCGGAGGCACATCCCATCCTGTTCCAGGAATTAATGGGAAAGCTTGAGAGAACATCGTGATTTTGTTATCCCCTTTGGTAAAATTCTGTAAACATTCTTTGATTTGCTCTTTGGTTGTTCCTGGAGCAATTCCGAAGAAAGTATATGGAAAGTCTCCACCATGGTTATTCAACTGTGGTGGGAAATAATACGCCTCTGGTTTACCTAATTGACCAATTTTGGCAGCGTGCTCATCATTGTGGTGAATGTGATGAGGCAAAGGTCCCATGTTATCAAAAAACTTGGAATACATTGGCCAAGACTTATATTCATTCCAAAGACGATCACCAATTATTTGGCCACCTAATTCTTCAATGGCATCCTTTAAAAGGATTTGTTCTTCCTTTCCTTCCTCAGAATAAACAATGGCACTAAGACCTTCGTTTTCTCCTGTTAATGGACCATTTTTAGCAGGGGTAGTAGATGATAACCAACGCTCATCGATTCCTCCTCGTACTCCACCGAGTACATAATAATCATCTGGATGCAATTTAATACGACGACCTGGAACACAAAATGATCTTGGTACCCAAGTTGGCGCTAAACGCAATATGCCCTTTCCTTGCTCTAGGGCTTTTTCTGCTTTATTTTTCATAAGAATAGGCAATCTTTTATTGTATAAAATTAGTTAATTTCTCTGGTTGTTTTTGTTGATCTATGACTTCTAAAGTCACAGAAAAACGCTTCTTTGCTCTTGGGGCTAAAAACACTAATGAGCCTTCTTCCCGAGCTGCTTTTTGGCCAATGGGAGGGTTCGTTCCTGGTTCTATGCCTGTCACATATTCATCCTTACCCCAATGCTGCCAATTCGTCAAACTAGGTAATTCTCTTTTGTCGTATGACATCTTCACTCCTAATCCTAACTGTTCATTGTAAAGTCCGCAAGCTACCTGATGCTGGGCATCGGTGGCAGCATCTATAAATGCTACTTCTTCGCCACCACCCAAATGGATATCTAATGGAGCTGGACAAGTCTTGTAATCATTTCCTTCCTTGAAAATCAAAGCGTCTTGAGTTCCTTCAAAACGATACTTCCAAGTTCCATTCGCCACAATCTTTGTTCCTTCGTTGACCAAAGGCCAACCAAAATTAAAGTGATATAATAACATCAAAGGGGCGTCTGTATTGCCTTCATTGATGATTTCATCTTCAATTTTCAAAAAAGCCTCTCCCAATCTTCCAGAAATCGTTCTTTTTAAAGTCAAGCATGGTCCGAAAATCACATGCTGACGAATAATACCTGAGATACTCATGTCTAATTGACCTGAATGAATATCAGGTTGAACGATGGAAGTGATTTCGGCAATTTGATTGCTGATTTTTCCATGAATACCTCTACTACCATACTCATCTTGTTCAGGTCCACCAACGTGGTCTAAACCACAAGTGGTTAGCAATCCTCCTCCAAAGGTGCGTAACCAGTGCAGCCCCTGATCTGACAGGGGCTGTGGACTGGTAATGCCTGCATGGGAAATCCATGCTAAACTTTTCTCTTGGTAGAAGGCCTCGGCAATATCCATGCCGCGATCTAGTACAATTTTGTAGCGAAATCCCGCTCCCGTATCCATCCAAGCAATTCGAACGCCTCTACCTGCTCCGTTATCTAATGTGGAGGTTTCAATGCCTCCGAGTTGCTTGTGATTGGATATTTTATCTTTCCAAGGATACGTCATCTTTTTCTATTCAATTATTTCGCAGCTGGTTTTGCAAACATGGCATTAGCCTCACTACCACCTGACATTAAATAAGCCATTAAATCTTTCAATTCTTCTGGATTCAAGCTATTGATCAAACCAGCAAGCATTGGAGATACTCCAGAATACTTCACTGAAGTTACATTTTTCTTCAATACTTTTTCAACTTGATCCGGAGCATATGGGTTTTGCGACACATAGAATGCTACTTTATCCTGGTTTGTGATACGACCTACTACGGATGTTCCATTTCTCAACATCAACTGAGAAGCAGCATATTGATCTGAAACCGTTTTGTTCGGGTCAATGATTGATTCCAAAATATCCTTCTTAGAGAAACGAGTTCCTAAATTAGTCAAGTCTGGACCAACATTTCCACCACCATCAGAACCAACTGCGTGACAGTTTCTACAAGTTGTAGCAGCAAACATCGATTTACCATTTTGGAAATCACGATTTGTTAAAGGAGCATCCAAAAGCGCTACAGCATCTTCCACTTTCCAGTTTCTACCTGGACCTTTCGGTGCGTTTACTTTCACTAAATCATTACCATTGGCTGTTAACAAATCAGCACCTGACATTTTATCATATTTTGCACGTTGCGATTCAGCTACATTTTTCAAAGCTAATTTACGAGCACGGTCAATGAAACCTACATAACTACGTCCACCTTGATACTCAAATCCTTTACGGAACCAAGAGAAATAACGGTCATGTAACTCTGGTGTCCAGTTGTTTTTAGCTGCACTTAACATTGTAGCCAAATAAGTCTGCTGTGCAGGTGGAATTTTCTCCAACATACGAGCGATATCTGTACCATACTGAGGGTTACGCATGATTAAGTCAGCAGAAGAAGTTGCCGTTTCAACACGGTAAGCAGCTACTGAAGCTGTATCTTTTGTTTCCAATAATTTCAATGTACGAGGAATGATGTTTGGTGCTTCCAAAGTCACCAAGATACGGCTCAAAGAACGAGTTAAGTTCATTTGTTTCGCTGGATATAGGGCATCAAACTTAGCCACAATAGCAGCCGATTGAGAAGCATCAGGCATACCATTTCTCAAGATGTTCAATTCAAATGCACGGATGTAATCAATTTGCAATGCCTCATTGAATCCTTTATTATCAATCTTCAATAAAGCGGCATTGATAGCATTTTTGTTTTCTGGCTTATCCATACGAATTAAACCAATCAAAGCATTGATAGCTGTTACTGGATCTTTTTCATTCAACGCTTTATCTTTCCAAGAATCAGCTGGATTATGCTCTAGAGCAATACGTGCAGCATAACGAACAAAACGATCTGGGCTATTCAAATGTGGCCAAACTGTAGCTACTGCTGCAGGATTTGGTCCATTATGGAATACCTCTAACTTACGACGCAATTCATTCAATGGAGTAATTTGAGAAACAACTGGTTTGGTATTAGCTTCTTCAGGTCCTGTGTAATATACACGATACAAATCAGACTCTAAACGACGACCACCAATTAAGAAATATAAAGCTCCATCAGGACCAATTTGACCATCTGTTAATGGTAAAGGAATACCTGATAAGAATTCTTCACGATCAGCTGTATAAGTAGAACCTTGTGGTTTCAACTTAATTAAGTGAGCAATACCAAATGTCCAGTCAAATGCCAATAATGATTTTTTGTATTTCGCAGGAAACTTAGCATCACGCAATGACAATAAACTTGTCGGAGAACCTTGTCCGATATTCAATACTGGAGGTAAGTTATCCGGTAAAGAAGGTGACCATTTGCTGTTACCTGTTCTCCATCCATGCTCAGAACCAGAAGTTACGTGGTTAATACGAGTTGGACGATACCAAGGTAAACCAAAATCCCACTCCATATCAGCATCATAAGCGAATAAATCACCTACTTCGTTGAATGCAATATCAAATGCGTTTCTATAACCTGCACTGATTAATTCCCATTTCTTTCCATCTGGATCAATGTTTACTACATATCCACCTGGAGCATAACGATCATTAGCATGTCCACGAGGGTCTTTGATTAAAGGGAACAAGTTGTCCTCATGCCAGTTTTTAGGCAAACGATAAGCATCCATTGGAGGAACATCCGTGTGGTTACCATTGATTAAAAAGATGGATTTTTTATCAGGAGATAAAATGATCGAGTGTGGACCGTGTTCTCCTTCACCTTTGAATTCCTTCATCAAAGTGATCTTATCGAACTGATCATCACCATCTAAATCCTGAACACGGTACAATCCACTACCACGTGGAGCATAGCTAGGAGCAAAATTAGGATTACGACCAGGTTGAGCTGCAGGAGGATTAACAGGAGCTACACGGGCATTCACCATAACATATAAGCTATTGAATGCATAAAGTAATCCGTGAGCGTTTCCGATACCCAATGTATCCACACCTTTTCCAAACTTCAATTTCTCAATTTTAGGAGTATTGTCCTTTGATCCAATAGCAGGAATAGTTAATCTAAACAATCCACCATATTGGTCAGAAGCAATCATTCTGCCTTTATCATCAAAACACATAGCTACCCATGAACCAATTTTGGCATCAGATGGGCTAAATAGGTGTTCTACTTTAAATCCAGGTTGTAGACGAATCTTATCGATCTTTGGATTAGCCCCTTCTGCTAGGGCGGGTTGTACTTTGTGGAGTGAATTGTAGCCAAAACTGCCCAAAGCAATTACGGCTGCAAACACCATTCCAAGTTTAACTAGAGGTCTCATTTTCATATAATTAACAGTGTTTATTTAAGAGTTTTCAATCGGATATTTTTATATTCTACTTTCATAGGTGGGCCTACGTGTACTTGCATACCTAACCAACCAGAGGCTTTACCATTTACTTGATCTAAATCAGTCACATCACTCATTAAAATACCATTGATATAATGCAATAGGTGATTTCCTTTAGCTACGATATGTAGCTCATTCCAATCTTCTGATTTAATGGCTGTTTTTAAAGAATCAGTATGACCTAATGATCCTTTTACTTGACGAGCTGTCCAGTTATTTCTTTGCGCCAATGTGCGTAAGTTATTTTTTAATTCTGGATCTGTTTGCTCATTTATCACAGATATTTCTCCACGATAAGCCAAGGTTGTACGAGCACGTTCTTCGTAATTTTGACCTGTATAGCGGTTACTTCCATCAATATCCGCTTGATAACCTTTCAAAGCAAAAGGCAAATCAGGTAATAATTCTTCAGAGCGATAATTTACTCCAGTATTTCCTGCTTTCGTAATTTTAACATCCGCCTTAAATTCAAAATCTGCTGGCTGTCCGCCTCTCCAAATCAAGAAATGATTTCTTTTTAATACAGTGGCCGGTGTAATTTCACCAATGATGGATCCATTTTCAACACGCCAATATGCAGGATCACCCTCCCATCCTTTTAAACTCTTGCCATCAAAGATTTTCTTGAATCCTTTTTCCTTAGGCTTGTCCTGTTGACCAACCGAGGGATTGCGGAACGCAAAGAATGGAAGCATCAGCCCCACGAGGCCTAGGTACAATAATTGTTTTCTCATAGGTAATATAGATTATATGTAAAAATTAGTGAAAAATTCCGCATTATATATAATGTTTTATATGGTTTTAAGCCTTTTTCCTTGAATAATGAAAAAAGACAAAAACTCCTTTTTTATTCGAAATGACTATATCTTTAAGGCCGTCTTGATTCATATCTTCTATCACGATATGAATACCCGCCCCAGAATCTTCATCTATGTCGTGGCTAATCCAAGTAGGAGTTTTGCCCGGTTTAAATTCATACCAACGTAATAGAGCTTTCTCAAATTCACCTGGATCTTTGCCGTTATGCGCCATAAAGCGCTTACCCACTACAAAATCGGGATGCTTATCTCCATTCAAATCTGCCATAGCCATGGCATGTGTTTGAGATAGATCCTTTTGAATTACTTGAGTTTCAACACCAGTGGCTGTCCGACGGTGCCACCAAATTCCATAATCATGCGCAGAGGAATTGAGTAAATCCACTAATCCATCTCCATCTAAATCCAATACCATAATGTGCGCGCTATCAAAACTTAAGGACAAAGGATGATATGTCCATTCGTTAGCTAACACATCTTGTGGACATTCCCACCAGCCTTCTTTAAAGACTATATCCTTTCTTCCATCACCATTCATGTCTCCATGACCTAATCCGTGTGTATATTTATGAGTCCCTAAGTTAGGGTTAGAGGAAATCACGTGTGCTTTCCAAATTGTATCTTTTTTAGTGTTAGGTGCTTGCAACCAAACCATTTGTTTCGACTTGGAATCGTTGCCAATAATATCTTTCAACCCATCTCCATTGACATCTTCAAAAAGCGGAGATTCATTTCCGATGGATGCATATAAAAAATGTTTTTTCCATAATTCAGCTTTGTTTTTAGGGTTTTCAAACCAATAAACAGCTTCACCAGGCAATCCCACTCTAATCAAATCAACCCAGCCGTCGTGGTTTACATCCTGAGCAAAATTTAAAAATGAATTACTATATCCCTCATCAACTTTGAACACGTGATCTTTAGGGAAAACTTTTAATGATTTATCGTAACGAATATCATCATCACTGATCATGTGCCTGGTCCATTTCGGTGCTTCAAACCAATATGCTCCAGCCATCACATCCTTTTTCCCATCATGATTTACATCTCCAACACAAACACCTTCAGAAAGAAAAGTTGTACTTAATATAACTTTCTTAAAATCTGGCGTATGATTAGCTCCCATGGCATACCCAACAAAAACCAAACTAAACAAAAGAGCCCTTAAAGTGTATGTAAACGTTTTCATGGAAAAAAGAGAAAAAAATAGCTGTCCTGATAATCTAGGACAGCTATTCTAACTACTAAATGATTACTTAATATTTGGATTCAATGCAGCTTCATCAGCAGGCATTGGGTAATATTTCTCAATAACAGAGAATGAGTTACTACGAAGGGTATATCCTTTTTGGTAATAATAAGAGAAAGGATTTGCTTTAATTTCAGCACCATACGCAGTAATCACAGCTTTGTACGTATCAGTACGTACTAAGTCATGCCAACGCTTGTTTTCGAAAGCTAATTCCACACGACGCTCTTGCATCAAAGCTGTACGGAAATCAGCTTGAGAAGTAGCTGTTGTATTTGCTAAACCAGCACGCTTACGTACCATGTTCATATAAGTAGCCGCTTCAGCTGTTTTTCCTTGCTCATTCAAAGCTTCAGCTAAGAATAATAAAACCTCCGAATAACGATACACTGGCCAGTTCATACCATGGTTACCATTCAATGAGTGGGTTTTCATGTACTTCTTGATGATTGGATAAGTTTTACCTTCCCACAAAGTACTAGAGCAAGTAATGTATCCAATAGATGCATCCTTACGTAAGTCCCCAGCTTCATAAGCAGCAATTACATTAGGAGTTGGAATGTTATTACCTTCTCCTGTTTGTGGTTGCGGGTTAGAAGTACCAGAAAGAGTCTTCAATTCAGTCTCTAACATCGGACGAGGCAAGAAGTTGTACATAAACGTACCATTATAACCATTCGATCCTTCTTGGAATTGAACTTCAAACACGCTTTCTGCGTTGTTTTTGTTCGTAGTTGAAGTTGAGAATACGTTGTTATAATCAGGAATCAATGAATAGTTTCCTTCAGCAACAACTTCCTTCATTAACTTCTCTGCTTCAGCCCATTTCTTCTGAATGATGTACAAGTTAGCTAAAACCGTTTTAGCAGCACCTGATGTAGCACGACCAGCCTCTTGAGTTGACTTTGGCTTTAAGTTCGCCGCAGCACCAATTAAATCATCAGTGATTATTTTCTCTAAATCAGCAGCTGTTCCCATTTTGGCAGCAGCACCTTCACGAGTCGTAACCGGAGTTAATTGTAGAGGCGCCTTATTGAAGTAACGATACAATTCAAAGTAAGCGAATCCACGCATAAATTGAGCCTGACCTTTCAAGTTTGCTTTAGCTGTAGCATCAAAATCAGCTTTATCAATTAAAGCTAAGATTTGATTAGCACGAGCAATGATCAAATAATCTTGACGATACTGGTTCAATACGTGTGTATTAGTCGTTAAACCATTCGATACTGGAATGGAGAAATCGGCTAAGTCTTCTTGCTGCTCAGTCGCACCAAATGCTGTATTACGAGCATAATAGGTGTTGTCTGAGTGCTGCTCTGACAATAACCATGAACGGTCATTGTAGATAGTTCTCAAGGGAACATAACATGCGTTTACCGCTTGTTCAAAATCGGATTGCGTCTTGAAAAACGTTACCGAACTTAAACTTGTTTCCGGAGCAATATCCAAGAAACTCTCTGTGCAACCTGTCAATCCGACAGCCAGCAAACAGCTTAATATTATTTTATTTTTCATTGTTTCTAAAAATAAACGTGATTATCTGGCTAATTAAAAGTTAAAGTTGGCTCCCAAAGTGAAAGTACGTGGAACTGGATAACTTGAGAAGTCAACACCTTGACTTAAGTTTCCACCATCACCTGTGTTTCCTCCACCAGAACTAGCTTCTGGATTTGGTCCACCCCAATAATTAGTAAATACAAATGCTTGCTGACATGAAGCATATACACGAAGTGATTTATACACTTTAGAAGGTTTAGTAAATGTATAACCCAAAGTGATGTTACGAATCGTGAAGTAAGAAGCATCAGCGATGAAACGAGAGTTAATCCAGTCACGCTCAATACCTGTTACGTTACCACCACCTACAGTTGTACCATATTTTCCCAAACCAGGATTAGACTCTGATCTCCAACGGTTAGCAACTTCTTCTAACAAGTTGAAAGGACCATCTAAGTTAGCAGTAGAATAAATGTGACGAACCAACATTTGGTTTCCATAAGAACCAGAACCAATCACGTTGAAATCCCAAGTCTTATAAGTTACGTTGTTAGTAATACCGTAAACGAAATCAGGGAATGGATTACCCATAATCACACGGTCGTCATTGTTACCACCATATGTAATTACACCGTCACCATTAGCATCCCAAATTTTGATTGTACCAGGGAAAGAACGACCTGGGATTTTTGGGCTATTGTCTACGTCAGCTTGGTTCTTGTACATACCTTGAGAAATCAAACCATAGAATTGTCCAAATGGTTGACCTACTTTAGTGATGTGGAAAGTACCATACACACGGTCAATACCTGGAGCTAAAGCAACTACTACGTTACGGTTGAACGAGATGTTAGCATTAGTAGTCCATTTAACTGCACCTGTTGTGTTTTTTGTATTTACACCAAATTCATGTCCCCAGAACTTAATTTCTCCGATGTTATCATTGAAGTTTCCAAATCCTGATTCTTGAGCAATTTGAACAGAATACAATAAGTTAGATGTATTTTTTTGGTAGTAATCATATGTGAAATTCACACGATCATTCCATAAGTTCAAATCCAATCCTAAGTCTAATTGACGTGTTTTCTCCCAACCTAAATTAGGGTTAGCCAATGAACTTACAGAAGCACCTGCAGCTACGTTATTTCCAAATACACCATTAACAGTATTGTTAATCAAGGCATATTGCGTGTAGTTACCAATGTTGTTGTTACCAATTTCACCGAAACTACCTCTGATCTTCATGAAAGATACAGCTGGCATGTCTTGCATAAATGCTTCATCAGAAACAACCCAACCTAAACCTACTGAAGGGAAAGTACCCCAACGGTTATTCAAACCGAAACGAGATGAACCATCACGACGAATAGCTGCATTTAATAAGTACTTACCTTTGTAGTTGTAAGTAGCACGTGCTAAGAATGAAGTCAACGCCCACTCTTGAACACCACTGTTTGTTGATCCACGGTTGATGTTAATAGCACCTTGGATAGTTGGAAGACGGTCATCAGAATATGTATCTGCCTGAATCTGTGTAGATTCTTGACGGAAATATTGATTCGTATAACCTCCTAATAACTCTAACTTGTGATCTTCGTTGATTGTCTTATTGAAAGTAACTGTATTTTCATTCAACCAAGACAAGTTCTCAATATTCTGACGAATAGAAACAGCTGTTGTTGGAATTGGCGTGTTGATCGCACTAGTAGCAGTAGATGGGTTAAAGAAGAAGAATTTCGTTCTTAAGATTTCACCATTGATACTAGACTTGAATTTCAAACCTTTGATTGGCTCATACTCCATGAAAGCATTCGTCAACAAGTTCGTTGTAGTTGTCTCATTCACTAACTCTTGTGCAGAACGTACCCAGTTAGCATAAGCAAAAATGTTACCTGTACTTGCTGGGAAACGGTTGAATTTAGTTAATGTAGTACCATCTGCCTCATAAATAGGCATGATAGGCCAAGTGTGTAAGGCATTGAACAAGATACCTGTTCCACGGTCACCGTCAGTTCTTGGAGTATTATCGTAAGTCAATTGAGGAGCTACGTTAAAACCGATAGTCACTTTATCAGAAATATCATATGCTGAATTTAAACGTAATGAATAACGCTTATAGTCAGTATTGATAACTACACCTTTTTGATCCAAAACTCCTGCAACTAAAGAGGTTCTTGATTTTTCTTTATTTGATGTAATGGATAAGTTATAACTAGTAATAGGTGCATTTTTATTAATCAATGCATCAAACCAATCGTTGTTTTTACCTGCATACTGAGAAGGATTTTGGAATTCAACTGGAACTGGTTGTTTTGCATCTTCGTAGAATTCTTTCTTGAATTGTGCAAATTGAACCGCATCCATCATTTTCACACGTCCTTTCATAGGAACTTGTTGAAAACCTGTATATACGTTAAAGCTAACGTTTGTTCCACTTCCTTTACCCTTCTTTGTTGTAATCAAAACCACACCATTTGCTGCACGAGAACCGTATAATGAAGTAGAAGCTGCATCTTTCAATACAGAAATATCTTCAATCTCATCTGGGTTCATGGCACCAATTGTACCTGTGATAGGAAAACCATCAACCACGTATAGTGGATCAGAACCAGCAGAAACTGATAATTGACCACGAATACGGATGTTCATACCCTTACCTGGCTGACCAGTAGTTTGGTTAATTTGAACACCGGCTAATTGACCTTGTAATTTTTGGCCAATTTGAGTCACGGGCAAATCTTTCAATTCTTTGTATCCAATCGTCTGTACTGCACCAGTGATTTCTTTCTTCACTTGGCTACCGTAACCTACTACTACGATCTCGTTCAAAGTCTTATTATCTGCAGCTAAAGAAATATTCAAAGTCTTTTGACCTGAATAAACTACATCTTTAGATGTAAAACCCACTGAACTAAAACGTAAAGTTTCATTGTTTTTAACATCGATGGCAAAGTTACCTGAACCATCTGTGGTTGCTCCACGAGTGGTACCTACTATTGTGATAGCAGCTCCAATCAATGGCTCCCCGTCGGAACCACTTACTTTACCTCGAAGATTCTGGGCCTGTGCCATTGCTACCGAGGACAAAAAGAAAATCAGCGCTAGAAGCAAGCCTCCAGTCCGATTTCCCATTCGTAGATCGTAAAATTTGTTTTTCATAGAGAAAAAATTAAAGGTTAAAAATGTGTGATTTTGATTAATTCAGAAGCTGAGTTTTAAAGCAACATGATTAATAACTGTCGAAATTTAGAATATACCACTACCCTAACCGTCCTTATCTATCCTTATGAAAAAAATAAAAAATTTCTAGATTTCATTAAAAAAGTACTATTTCATGTATTTAGTGGTAAATAAAAAATGACCAAATAGTACTTTAACTGCATTATTTTGAAAATTTCCACCTTGGCCACTTTTAATCTGACCTGCCCTGAATTTTGATGAAAATCATACTTAATATAATGACTTTTGAGAAAAAAGAAGGAAATTAGATTATACATCCATTTAATTCTATGATTCATCGACGACAATTCCTCCAATCTTCTTCTCTAGCTTTTTTAGCACCAAGCATCTTGATGCATTCTAGCCAACAGGGCATCCCTTCTACCTTTAATCCGATAAGTATTCAAGAAAGAAAACAAAGGATTGAAAAGGCTCAAAGTTTATTGATCAAGAACAACATGCGGGCATTGGTGTTGGATGCTGGAACGAGTATGGAATACTTTACCGGTGTGAAATGGTATCCAAGTGAACGATCTCTTTTAGCAGTCATTCCTGATAAAGGAGAGCTTAGCTTTATTTGCCCTGCTTTTGAAGAGGATCGGTTCAGCGAAATAAATGTTATCAGTCAACAAGTTCGTACCTGGGAAGAGCATGAAAATCCGTTTGCCATGACGATCCAACTTTTAAAAGATTTGGGTATACGTAGTGGAAAGATTGCCGTAGAAGAAAGAACTCGATTTTTCATTTTTGATGGCTTAAGAAAAGCGGGGCCTACATTTCAATTGGTTAGTGGTGATCCTATTAGTATTCCATGCCGCATGATTAAGTCTCCAGCTGAAATAGCTTTAATGCAACGAGCTAATGATATTACAGTAGAAGCAATCAAAGCTGGAATTGCCAGTTTAAAAGAAGGAATGACACCTTCAGATGTATCTGCTAAGATTGCACAAGTTCACCGAAGCTTGGGTGCTGTACATGATTTTGCTCTGGTAAACATAGGTGTTGCTACCTCTTTTCCTCATGGGAGCAGTAAAGCACAAATATTAAAACAAGGTGATGTGGTACTATTAGATGTAGGATGCGTCGTAGGTGGTTACAGTTCTGACATCACTAGAACCATTGTTTTTGGACAAGCCAATGATAAACAAAGAAAAATCTGGGATTTAGAAAAAAAATCTCAGGCTGCGGGTTTTGCAGCTGCTCAATTAGGCCGCCCATGTGAAGAAGTTGACCGAGCTTCCCGAAAAGTGTTGGAAGATGCTGGTTTTGGACCAGGGTATCGTTTACCTGGATTACCTCACCGAACTGGTCATGGAATTGGTATGAATGGACATGAATGGGGAAATATGGTGAAGGGAAATAAAGATCCTTTACAAATAGGTATGTGCTTTAGCATAGAACCCACCATTGCTATTCCAGGAGAATTTGGAATCCGACTAGAAGATTGTGTGTACATGACAGCAGATGGACCACGTTGGTTTTCTCAACCTAGTCCGTCCATAGATGTCCCATTTCAATAATTAGAAAAATTTCTAATTATTTGTTTTAAGGGACTAAATAGATTTGACATTTAGATCTGACACTTAGATTTGACGTTTAGATCTGACACTTAGATTTGACAACTTTTAAAAAGTTGTCAAATCTGTTGTCAAATCTGTCTGAATATCTGAAAAGTTGAAATCTGAAAAATCAGATAAAAGCGCCGACAAAGCTAAACATCACTGGCCACCTTCTTATGAAATATACTGATATTCTTAATCAACTGCTTGATAATTAACTACTTCATACTCTTTCTTTGAGTAACACAACATGGGACATCACTTTCATAGTGAGATACATAGAGTAAAGTAAAATCGTCATGCTCAGACATAAAATCCAACAAATCTCTAACATGTTGGATTTGATATTCATCCAAGCCTTGACAAGGCTCATCCAAAATCAATAAGGGTGGATTCTTTACCAAAGCCCTGGTCAATAACACAAGCCTCTGCTCACCTGTTGAGATTTGCTGAAAATTTCTTTCCGATAAATGCGACAAGCCCATAACATCCATCCACGCCTCCACCCTACCACTCTGATCAATACTCATTCGCTTCCCCAAACCCATAATGTCAAATAAGCCTGATGAAACTACTTCCCTTACCGTTCCAGGAGCACGGAAATACAAATGCATTTCTGGACTTACATAACCTATCCGTTTTTTGATATCCCAAATACTTTCTCCACTCCCTCGCTTTCGATCAAATAAAAATAAATTTTGTGCATAAGCTTGAGGATTGTCTGCTGAAATCAAGCTTAGCATAGTAGATTTTCCCGCTCCATTAGGACCATAAATCAACCATTTTTCACCCTGCTTAACTTCCCAATTAAATCCAGACAAAACCACTTTTTCTCCGTATTTTACCTGTACATCCTTCATCTGAATGGCCCATTGAAAAGCAGGAAATGACTCTTTAGTATCTATCAACTCCTTCAATTTCGCTTTCCAACTATCTTCTCTTTCATTGAAAAATAGAGATTTTCTTTGCTCATAAGCCATTTTTTCTCCCTGCCAAACAGCTTTACCAGCCTCTAGCACCATCACATGAGAAATACTGTCTGGCAATTCAACAGCAGAACTAATGAGAATATAGTGAATCCCTAACTTAGGTAATTTGGCTAAACATTGACTTAAAATTACACGACCACCTACATCCAAACCCAAAAATGGATTATCTAAAATTAGCCAATCTGGATGTTTCAATAGGGCTTTCACTAATTGCAATCGCTTATTTTCACCATTGGATAATTGAATCAATGGCTTGTTGGCCAAATCGGTTAAATGAAAGACATCTAACCATGTTTTGATAGCATCAGAATCCTCATCTACCAACTCTTCTAATATCGTGTAAGCGTCTGCCGAATCCTGTGAATTAAAGCGTTGTTGAAGATAAAAATCGGATACATTGCTTCGGTTCTTAAAGCGATGCTGCTGCTCAATCCAATACACTTTTGAGGTGGAAACCCCTTCTTGGAAAAAGCTAACTGTACCTTTTCGAAACAAGCGTCCTGTTAAGGCTTTAGCTAAAGTCGTTTTTCCTGAGCCCATTGAACCAACAATAGCCCAATTTTGCCCTTCAAGGGCCTGAAAGCTAATGTCTTCCAATACTTGAGTGCTTCCATAAGAAGCACTCAAGTGCTGGATATCGGCCAAAATTTTTGCCATACTACAATCTTTCTTCCTTGATTTTATCCACAACTGAAGGATCCAATAAAGTAGATGTATCACCCAAATTATTGATGTCGCCCTCAGCTATTTTTCGTAAAATTCTACGCATGATTTTACCCGATCGAGTCTTAGGTAAACCTGTTACAAATTGAATTTTATCTGGTCTGGCTATAGCACCAATGATCTGACTAACTGTGGCAGCAATATCTTTACGTGCCAACACAGGATCTTTGGGTGTCGATGCCATGATGACATATGCATAAATCCCTTGTCCTTTGATATCGTGAGGATATCCTACTACAGCTGATTCTATGACATCCGTAAACATATTGATGGCATTTTCCACTTCTGCAGTTCCGATACGATGCCCCGAAATATTCATAACATCGTCTACTCGACCAGTAATTCGGTAATACCCATCCTCATCTCGCATACATCCATCTCCCGTGAAATACAGGTTTTCGTAGGTAGCAAAATAGTTAGTCCGACAACGCTCATGATCTCCATACGTAGTTCGTAAAATTCCTGGCCAAGGGAACTTAATACAAAGGTTCCCAGAAACCCCATTGCCTGTTATTTCATCTCCCTTTTCATCCACCAAAATAGGCTGAACTCCCGGCAAAGGAAGCGTTGCATAACATGGTTTGGTTGGAGTGATATTAGCTAATGGAGAAATTAAAATCCCTCCCGTTTCAGTTTGCCACCAAGTATCTACAATAGGACATTTACCTTTACCAATGTGCTCATTATACCAATTCCATGCCTCCTCATTAATAGGTTCTCCAACGGATCCCAACACCCGTAAACTGCTCAAATCCTTGTCTTTAACGTAATCCAAGCCAAACTGCATCAAGGATCTTATCGCTGTAGGTGCAGTATATAAAATATTGACATCGTGTTTATCAACAATATCCCAAAAACGACCAGCATCTGGAAAGGTTGGTATACCTTCAAAAATCAAACTTGTGGCTCCTTGAATCAATGGACCATACACAATGTAGGAATGACCTGTAATCCAACCTATATCGGCGGTACAGAAATACATTTCCCCAGATTGATATTGAAATATATTTTGGAAAGTATAAGCCGTAAATACCATGTATCCTCCACAAGTATGGACAACGCCCTTAGGCTTTCCAGTTGAACCTGAAGTATATAAAATAAACAATGGATCTTCCGCATCCATTTCTTCTGCTGGACAATCCGTCAAACCTAAACTACGCATCCGCTCCATTTCTGAATGCCAAAACAGGTCGCGGCCTTTGATCATACTCACTGCCGATTTAGATCGCTCCAATACGATGACGGTTTTCACACAGGGACAAGAGATAATCGCCTCATCCATAATATGCTTCAAGAATATCTCTTTATTTCCTCGGTGTGAGCCATCTGCTGTCACCACCATGGAACACTGTGCATCTTGAATACGATCGGCAATTGACTGTGCTGAAAATCCACCAAACACCACTGAATGTATAGCACCAATACGCGCACATGCCAAAACGGCAATAGCTAATTCAGGCACCATAGGCATATATAAACAAATCCTATCTCCTTTCTTTGCGCCATTTTGTTTTAGAACATTGGCAAATGTGCAAACTTCTTGATGCAATTCTCGATAAGTATAGGTTCTATTCGCTTCATTGGGGTCATTAGATTCCCAAACGATGGCTGGCTGATCAGCTTTATCCTCCAAATGACGATCTAGACAGTTTTCTGTAATGTTCAAGGTTGCACCCTGATACCACTCTATTTTAGGCTCTTTGAAATTCCAATCCAGTACTTTATTCCATTTTTTCTTCCAAACAAAATTTTCGGCTATTTCACCCCAAAAACCCTCAGGATTTTCGACACTATATTGGTACGCTTTTTGGTATTCTTCAAAATTTTCTACTTGTAGTTTCATGCGGATTTTGTTTTTAATCTATAATTCATACTCGTTTTGTAAGGCATAAAGTCCAAATACACACATACCGCCTGTAATAATGGGCGATAAAATAAAGGTGTAAATAATCGCAGGAACTAAACTCTCCATGTCTCCTTTTGCAAACAATGGAATAGCTTGTTCGACAATCAAAAAATAAGCAGCTGCGATGCCCAAAAGTATCCAAATGGCGCCAGCTATGCGTCTAATGTTATTCATCTTAATCGTTGATCTCGCGATCTTTACCGTTAATGTATAATAATCCAATCACAAAACAGACCCCACCTATGATGATAGGATACCATAAACCCTCTAAATAAGGCTTCGCATATGGCAGGCTTTGCCCCGCAGCCGCAGCAACTTCATTGGCTGTATTCGCTTTGGCAGCTAAATAGGTCGCTACCGCAGGAAGTAATCCACCAAAAATACCATTTCCTATATGATAAGGTAGCGACATGGATGTATACCGAATCGCAGTTGGAAACATTTCAACCAAGAAAGCGGCTATAGGTCCATACACCATGGTAACATACAATACCTGAACAAAAACAAGTAAAATCAACATCCAAAATGCATGCTGACCTACGTGAACTGTTTTTTTGAATACAATTTTCTCTCTTTGAACAGATGGTAAATGAGAAACTTTCTCCGTTCTCTCTTCCAATAACTGAGTCCCATCGGTATAACTGTAAATAGTTCTTGTCACCTTAGATAAATTCACCGTACCATCAATCAAGTGATAGTCAGTTCTTTCCTGACGAGAATTAGGTTTCTCTGTCTTCAAACTTACATCGGCTAATTCATACATAGCCTGATAAATGGGGCGGTAAGTACAAATTGCGATCAACATACCAGCTAACATGATACCTTTTCGACCAATCTTATCGGATAACCAACCAAAAAATATAAAAAATCCAGTACCCGCTGCTAAGGAGATTGCAATGATGTAATTACTTTGTTCAAATTCAATATTGGCTACTTTTTGCAAAAAAGACAGCGCATAAAATTGACCTGTATACCAAACTACCCCCTGCCCCATGGTGGCACCAAAAAGCGCTAAAAGCACAAACTTAAAATTCAATTTCTTTCCAAAAGATTCTTTCAAAGGATTTGCTACAATCTTGCCCTCATGTTTCGCTTGAGCAAACAATGGGGATTCATCCATGTTTTTACGGATGAAATAAGAAATCCCCACCATCACAATAGAAATTAGAAAAGGAATTCGCCAGCCCCAATCATTAAAAGCCTCTAGACTCATTGATTTCTTGGTAGCCAATATCACTAACAAGGAAATAAATAAGCCCAAAGAAGCAGTGGTTTGAATCCACGCCGTTCTCAATCCTCTTTTATTGGGTTCTGCATGTTCTGCTACATAAGTGGCAGCTCCTCCGTATTCCCCTCCCAGAGCCAAGCCTTGCAATAAACGCAGAGTTAAAACCAAAATCGGTGCTAAAAAACCAATACTGGAATAAGAGGGAATTAAACCAATGGCAAAAGTGGAAAAGCCCATAATTAAAAGAGTCACTAAGAAGGTATATTTTCTTCCTAATAAATCTCCTAAACGGCCGAAGAAAAGGGCTCCAAATGGACGAACAACAAAACCTGCGGCAAAAGTGGCTAAGGTAGATAAAAAGGCTGCTGTAGGATTATCCGATGGGAAAAATTTAGTAGCAATAATGACAGACAAACTTCCGAAAATATAGAAATCATACCATTCAATCAAGGTACCCACGGAAGAGGCGGCAATTACTTTACGCAATTTCTTTCCATCAAAGCCTTCGCTTATTTCATTCTGTGACATAGTTCTATTCATAGGTTGATTTGCCTGCTTCCCCTTCTCTCCACTTCACCTCCAGACATAAAAATCTAAATTACTGATAATTTCATTATTTTTAGAAATCTTTAGACAATTGAATTGTAAAAAACGTGCATTCCCACCGTAGAATATGAAAAAAATATCATTCCTCTTTTGCCTAACTTGGATATTGTGTCTAAGCACGAGTAAAAACCTAGCCCAAGGTTTAGTTAGAAGTACACCCGAAGCAGAAGGCGTTTCTTCAACGGCCATCGAACAGTTCATCGATTCATTTGATGCCAAAAAACATGAGCTTCATTCTGTCATGATTTTACGTCATGGAAAAGTCATTGCAGAAGGATGGTGGAAACCCTACGCAGCCAATTTAAAACACAGTATGTATTCGGTGTCTAAAAGCTGGACTTCTACAGCTATTGGTTTTGCTGTTGCTGAGAAAAAAATTCAAGTGAATGATAAGGTGATGAAGTATTTTCCAGAGTACAATGACTTAGCCGATAAACCTTACATCGCAGATTTGACCATTCAGAACTTGTTAACCATGTCAGTAGGACATGAAGTAGAACCATTGCGTGGAGTGGTAGCTACACAGGCCGACTGGGTAAAAGGTTTTCTTTCTGCTAGTATAGCTTATAAACCTGGGACAAAATTCTTATACAATACCCTAGCTACTTACATGCTATCGGCCATCATTCAAAAAGTAACCGGACAGAAAGTTGTGGATTACCTCGCTCCTCGTCTATTTAAACCACTTGATATTCAAGGGGTGGACTGGGAGGTTGATCCAAAAGGAATAAACACTGGAGGTTGGGGAATTCGAGTAAAAACAGAAGATATGGCTAAATTGGGACAGCTATACCTTCAACATGGAAAATGGAAGGGTAAACAAATTTTACCTGCTTCTTGGGTAGAGGAAGCTACTTCCAAACATATTGATCAAGACCCTAGTGCTAGTGAAGAAAAGAAAGCGAATTCCGATTGGCTACAGGGTTATGGATATCAATTTTGGCGCTGTAGAAATGGTGCCTTTAGAGCCGATGGAGCTTATGGACAATACATCGTTATGATGCCTGAGCAAGATGCCGTAGTAATTATAACTTCAGAATCACATGAGCTACAAGATGACTTAAACATGGTTTGGAAACATTTACTTCCTGCTTTTGAGAAGAATTCATTAGCGCCAAATCCGACAGCTCAAAAACATTTATCTAACAAATTAAGTCAATTACAATTAGTAGCTCCTTCTCAAGAAAATTCAGTGGCAGTTACCAATTGGTCAAATCCCTTGGTTCAATTAGATAAAAATGCCCTGAATGTCGAACAAATTGGATTTCAGTTTGTGGGTGAAAAATTAAACTTACAATTAACTGACAACAAGCAACAAAAGCACTTGATTCCAGTAGGACATGGAGCTTGGGAAATGACAAGTACGGAGATGCCTGGACCTTATTTATTAAGAGCTGCTAAAGCCAATTTAGAAGGACAAGCACCTTTTAAAGTGGCGTCAAGTTACCGCTGGATAAATCAAAATACGATGGAAATCACCTTGCGCTTCTTTGAAAGTCCTCATCATTGGGTTTGGACTTGTCAAGTAGAAAATGGCCAATTTAAGATGGAAGTCAAGAACTCCTTTGATCGATTAAATACAATTAAAGTCAGCGGTAATGTGAAACTTTAACCTACGTAATCCGCTACTCGTCGCAAAATAGGGAATGCCGTATAAGAATATTGAAAACTTTTTCTAACATTGTACAATAGCAAACATATTGCATCTAAAGATTTCATTTAAATCGTATATCTATGTCAACTCATTTACCAAAAAACTCATCTCGTCGTCAATTTTTACTTTCGGGATCCTTGGCCACGATGGGCCTATTTTTGGCAGGAAAAGCCAATGCTTCTTCCTTACTCTTAGCCGCTAAACCAGATTCAAAATTTGCTGGTGTACAAATCGGAGCTATTACTTATTCATACCGTAGTTTACCCGGTAGCATAGAGCAAGTATTACAATATTGCATCGATAGTAACATTTCTGCCATTGAATTAATGGGAGATGCTGCTGAAGATTTTGCAGGTAAGCCTAAAAACCCAAATCCAAGACCGATGATGGGACCTCCAGCTCCTGGCCAACCACGTCCACAAATGACAGATGAGCAAAGAGCCAAAATGGCAGCTTATCAAAAAGAAGTGGCTGAATGGAGAGCCTCAGTTTCTATGGACAAGTTCAAAGAAGTGAAACAAATGTTTGATAAAGCAGGTATTAGCATTTATGCGTTCAAACCAAATGCTTTAGGAGCAAACAACACAGATGCCGAAGTTGAATACGCTTTAAAAGCAGGTAAAGCCTTAGGCGCTAAGTCTGTAACCATTGAATTACCAACAGATCCAGCTCAATCACAACGTTTGGGTGATTTAGGAGCTAAGCACAAAATGTACATTGGTTATCACTTACACTTGACAGCTACTGATTCAGCTTGGGATGTTGCTTTAGCACAGTCGCCTTACAACTCCATGAACTTGGATTGCGGTCACTACATTGCTGCTGGTGGAAATAATACTACTGCTAGTCTTTTGAAATTAATCGAATCTAAAGCAGACCGTATTACTTCTATGCACATTAAGGACAGAAAGAACAAGGAGAATGGAGGTCAAAACCAAGTTTGGGGCCAAGGAAATACTCCTTTGAAAGAAATTCTTACCTTGATGAAGGAGAAAAAATACAAATTCCCTGCCACCATCGAATTAGAATATGATATTCCTGCAGGCTCTGATCCAGTTTCAGAAGTTAAAAAATGTGTTGCTTACGCAAAAACCATTTTGGTAGGATAGAGATAAAATCTGGCATGAAAAATGCCAGATTTTAAAATTATAAATGGTGAATGGTAAATGGTAAATTATACTTTTTCTTTTCACTATAAAAAAAACAATCATTGAATTGAATAGGTGGATAAAACGAAAATTTTGTCCACCTATTTTTTTAATTTAAAATTGGCAAAAATCAACCCATGGTAACACTTTTGAATCCACCATTTACCATTCGCCATTTACCATTATATTTTAATTTGCTTCAGCATCTCAATCAAATCCCCTGCCACTAAACTGGATTTAGAATAAGTACTAGCATACATATCCCCAGCTAGGCCATGATAATAGACGCCTAAGCACGTCGCCAAATCGGGGGAATATGATTGCGCAGCTAGAGAAGCAATGATGCCTGACAATACATCTCCACTCCCAGCAGTAGCCATACCATCGTTTCCTGTACTATTCATCCATTGTTTTCTGTCCGAAGTGAAAATCTGGGAATTTCTACCCTTAACCACCAACTGAACAGGATAATGTTGAACAAACTTTTGCGCTTCCACCAAAGCAGATTCCGCATCTACTGTTTTTCCAACGAGTCTACTTAATTCTCCCAAATGAGGTGTTAAGATATGATTATGACTCAATAAAGCATACCATTCAGGATGTTGGGCCAATAATGTTAGACCGTCTGCATCAATCACGATAGGTACTTTAACATGTTCTAATAAATAATGAAGCTCTTCCGATGCTTGCTCACTCAAGCCCACACCAGGTCCAAAAACAATCGCTGTATTCTCTTCATGCAAAGGTAAATTCTCCAATACAGATTTCCCCTCATTGATTGCATACATAATTTCAGGGCTATTCACCAACAAAGCGGTCACTCCATCCTTGGGAATTATAGCCGTTACTAAACCACAACCCGCTCGTAAGGCTGCTCGTGAACTTAGAATAGAAGCTCCTAAGGTACCTTCACTCCCAGCAATTACCCAGACATGACCAAAACTTCGCTTATGGCCATCCAACGCTCTTTCTTTCCGGTGACTTTGCACCCAATCTTCTTGCAGGATCTTTACCATTTTTATTCTATTTTATCGTCAAATAATAAAATTTATAATCAAATTTGCAATTCTAGTAATCGAGAACTACTATTGTAACAAACTGATACAATAAAGCTTTTAACACACATGAAAAGAATCTTACAACTAGCCACAGGCTGCCTATTTAGCCTATCCCTGTTGACCATGCATGCACAAGGACCCAAAAACTCCTATGGAATCGATGTACAAGTTAAAACCAAAAACGGAACTGTAGAAGGAGAACTTGATACTCGATCTAAAATCGTTAGTTTCAAAGGCATTCCATTTGCACAAGCTCCCGTTGGAGAATTACGCTGGAAAGCTCCCCAAGAACCTAAATCATGGAATGGCGTATTGCAAGCTAAGCAATTTGGTCCAAAAGCTGTACAAACTCCCATTTTTGGAGATATGGGCTTCCGCAGCAATGGCATGAGCGAAGATTGCTTATACCTAAACGTTTGGACTCCTAAAGTAGAATCAGGAGCTAAATTACCTGTATTGGTTTATTTCTATGGTGGTGGATTTATGGCTGGAGATGGCTCTGAGCCTCGTTACGATGGAGAATCCATGGCCAAAAAAGGAGTAGTATCAGTAACGATTAACTACCGTTTGAACCTGTTTGGTTTCTTTTCTCATCCCGAACTAACCCAAGAGTCGCCCAATAAAGCTTCAGGAAACTATGGATATATGGACATGGTTGCCGCTCTAAAATGGGTGAAAGCGAACATTGCTCAATTTGGCGGTGATCCTAATCACGTGACCATAGCTGGGGAATCAGCTGGATCTATTGCTGTTTCTGCACAAATGGCTTCCCCCCTAGCAAAAGGTCTATTCCAGGGTGCTATTGGTGAAAGTGGTGGTTGGTTAAGCAATACCTTAGCACCGATGAGCTTAAAAGATTCGGAGAAATTTGGAGCTGATTGGACAAAGAAAATTGGAGCTACTTCATTGAAAGAATTGAGAGCTATGTCGACTTATGAAATCTATCAAAAAATGGTTGATTCTAAGACATTGAGCTTTCCTGGTAATATTGATGGATATTTCATGCCAAAAACTGTGCGTGAAATCTTTGAAGCTGGAGAACAATCACAAGTTCCTTTATTGCTTGGTTGGAATTCAGAAGAAATGAATTTCCGTGCCATTACTAAAGGAAAAGCAGCTACTCCAGAAGTTTTCAAAGAAGTAGTTAAAGAATTGTACAAAGACAAGGCTGATCAAATTTTACAATTATACCCTGCTAATTCAGCGGAAGAAGCAGAGCAATCAGCTACTGATTTAGCTGGAGATCGTTTCTTAGGTTTCTCTACTTGGAAATGGTTTGATTTACATCGCAGACACAGCCAACAACCTGTTTATCGCTATTATTTCGCACGTCCTAGACCTGATATGGCTCAAAAAGACGTAGAAGCCGCTCTTGCTGGTGGTGTAGTAAAAAGAGACCCGAACGCACCCAAAGCACCTAAACCCAAAGGTGCAGTTCACTCCGCTGAAATTGAATATGCTTTAGGCAATTTATCCACTAATGTTACTTACGCTTGGACTCCAGAAGATTATAAAGTATCTCAAGTCATGCAAGAATACTTCGCTAATTTCATTAAAAACTGGAACCCCAATGGAGGTAATTTAGCGAACTGGCCAGCAGCCAAAATCGAAGCAAAACCAGAACTGATGTTGCTAGACGTAGAATCTAAAGTTATTCGCGGAGAAAAAGATGCCCGATATGAATTTTTAGATCAAGATTCAGGTAAAAAATAAATTGCTTATTTTTACCTAATCTAACGTAAACCTATCACATGCAATCGAACATATTTCACACGGCCATACTTTCTTACGGAATGTCGGGCCGTGTTTTTCATGCCCCTTTCCTAGCAACTCATCCTGGATTTAATTTAGTGGGCTGTTGGGAAAGATCTCAAAAAAACATCCAATCTAGGTACCCAGAAGTGGCTAGCTTTGATTCGCTAGAAGAAGTTTTAGCCAACGATCAGATTCAATTGGTGGTAGTTAATACCCCGATTGCTACCCATTTTGATTTTACCTTAAAGTGCTTAGAAGCTGGGAAACATGTATTAGTTGAGAAGTGTTTCACCCGAACTGCAGTGGAAGCTATTCAGCTAAAAGCAGCCATGGAAAAAGCAGGCAAACATCTGTTTGTTTTTCAAAACCGTCGCTGGGATTCCGATTTTTTAACGGTTAAAAAAGTGAAAGAATCAGGTATTTTGGGAGATTTGGTGGAAGCTGAATTCCATTATGATCGATTTGATGGAAATCTTTCCTACAAAGCCCATAAAGAAATAGCTGGTGTGGGTGTCGGAGTCGTTACCGACTTAGGTCCACACATCATTGACCAAGCCATTTCCTTATTTGGGATGCCTGAGCGTGTATTTGCGGATTTGCGCAAAACCAGAAAAAATACACAAGTAGACGACTACTTTGAAATACTACTCTATTACCCTGATTTGCGCGTCCGTTTGAAGGCAGGATATTTTGTCAAATTACCAGTCCCTTCTTTTCAATTACATGGAAAACAAGGCAGTTTCCTAAAAACACGCTCAGACCGACAAGAAGCTGATTTACAATTAGCTATACTCCCCAATACCCCTAATTGGGGACAAGATTCTGAAAAGGATTTCGGTCAAATTTGGGTTGATGGAGAAGAAAGTCCACGGGCTATTCCTTCGGAGGGAGGGAATTACATGGCCTTTTTTGAAAATGTATATCAAACTCTATTAGGGAACGAAAAACCAGCCGTATCTGTTGAAGATGGAATTCGTAGTATGAGCATTATAGATGCGGCCTATGAAAGTAACCGTCAACAAGCTATCATCTCGCTTTCTTAACAATATGGCAACAGCTAGCAATACCCAGAGATTATTCCAACAATTTGAGCCTGAATTACTCAAAAAAGTACAGCAGGTAGGATTGGTTCGCAAGTTTAAAGCAGAGGAATATTTAATGCAAACGGGTCAACAAATCCGTTCGGCAGTGTTGGTATTGGATGGTGTTATCAAAGTATTTCGAGAGGATGATGAAGGTAACGAAGTCTTTATGTACAACCTCCACCCTGGAGAAGCTTGTGCCATATCCATGACTTGCGCAGCCCGTCAACTTTCAAGTCAAATTATGGCCAAAGCCTTAGTGGACACAGAGGTTTTGGCCATTCCTGTGGAATTAATGGATGAATGGGCTCTCAAATATCGCTCCTGGTACCAATTTGTCTTAGAAACCTATCGTTCCCGTTTTGAGGAACTGTTAGACACACTAGATCACATTGCCTTCCGAAACCTGGATGAGCGCCTGCTATGGTATCTAAAACAGCATCAGAAGAGTCTTAAAAGTAATTTCATCAAAACATCTTTCACGGACATTGCTTTAGAGCTAAACTCCTCCCGTGAAGTCATTTCCCGCCTCATGAAAAAACTAGCGGAAAAAGGCCATGTTAAATTGCATAAAAACGAAGTGGAGATTCTACATTTGAAAATGTAGAATTATGAGTGTAGAATGTAGAATTGGAAATAAAATGCTTAATCGTTTTGAACCAATTCTTCATTCCTAATTCTACATTCTTAATTCTTACCCCCCCATGTGATGCATATCACGCCCAACGCAACAGATATGCAGGAAATTTGTGTTTTAAATAACTCAAAATGCCTGCAAAAACCATTCGATACCTAATTCAATTCTGTTCCGTATTCCTTTTATCTACTGTTCAAGCAAATGCATGGTCGTCTCTTGCAACGGATTCCCTATCTGTTTGGAATGCTGTAACTAATGGGAAAATACGTCCCAACCTTCGCTATTTTTACATGAATACCGATAATGCGGGTGAATCCTACGATGCATACGCACATGGTATAAACTTAGGTATTACTTATGAAACCATTCCATGGAAGCATATTCGTCTTGGGATAAGTGGCCAATGGATATATAATATTCATTCCACTTCTTTTGCTCCCGACCCAAAATTTCCTATTCTCAATCGGTATGAATTAGGCCTATTTGATTTGATCCATCCTCAATCTAAGGAAATATTAAGTCGATTAGAAAAATTATACATCGCCTATTCAATTCAAAAATCAAGTATTAAAATGGGGCGGCAAGTCATCAATACCCCCTTTATTAATCCACAGGATGGTAGATTAAGACCTACTGCGGTTTCTGGAATTTGGATCGATTGGAATGAAATTTCATCCACCAAAATTGAGGCTGGGTTCATAAATTCCATTTCTCCAAGAAGTACCACTCAGTGGTATGGAATTGGAGAATCCATTGGTATTTACCCACAAGGTTATAATCCAGATGGTTCTAAATCCAACTATTTTGGGAATGTTCAGTCAAATGGTATTGGCTTGTTAGGAATTACCTTAAAACAAATAAAACCTATCAGTCTTCAAATCTGGAACATGTATGTCGATCAAATCATGCACACAAGCATGGTTCAAGCTGATGCACTTTGGGCCGCAAGTAAACACAGCCAATGGGTTGCAGGTCTACAATACTTAGAGCAACATGCACTAACGCAAAATGAAAATCTCGAATCCCATAAATCATACATTCATTCTGGAGACATGTCGAGATCATTCGGGGCTAAATTTGGTTGGGAAAACAAACAGTGGAAAACTTCCCTCAACTTTAATCGTATCACGGGTGAGGGACGTTATTTAATGCCTCGCGAATGGGGAAAAGATCCTTTCTTTACCTTTATGCCCAGAGAAAGAAATGAAGGATTGGGAGATGTACAAGCTTATGTAGCCAAAATCTCTTATCAATGGAATAAAGTCCCATTAAAAACCCAAATTGCACATGGTTATTTTCTTTTACCCGATGTAACTAATTTTACTTTGAATAAATATGCTATGCCATCTTATTCACAAAGTAATTTTGATGTAAGCTTTGAGCCAAAAGGGAAATGGCAAAACTTGAAATTTTCTATGCTCTATGTATATAAAAAACTGTTGGATAATGAAATTCAAGCCGACAAATTCATCATCAACAAAGTGAATATGAGCCAAGTTAACTTCATTGTAAATTATGAATTATAGATTGTAAATGAAATGTTCAAAAGAGCTATCATTGGGAAAGTTAATATGGAAGAATAAACCCTAATAACTAACAACTAATACCTATATAAAAGAACGAAAGATTGGAACGCAGTGGCAGGAAGGGAATGGTAAATGATGAATTATAGATTATAGATGAAATGTTCAAAAGAGCTACTATCATTTGGAAAGTTAATATGGAAGAATAAACCCTAATAACTAACAACTAATACCTAATAACTATTTTTCCCCCTTGTGATAAAAATCACGAATTAGGCCGAATAATTGCTGGACATTTGCATCAACAAAAAAGAAAAGCACAACATGGAAATTATTGGATACTTTGCCTCTTTACTGATTGGAATCTCCTTAGGACTCATAGGTGGTGGTGGATCCATTTTGACAGTACCTGTATTGGTGTATTTATTTGGTATCAATCCTATTTTAGCTACAGCCTATTCTCTATTCATTGTAGGAGCCAGTAGCTTGGTTGGAGCTTTCCCAAAATACAAACAAGGGCTAGTGAATTTGAAAACAGCCATTATATTTGGTATTCCTTCCATCATTTCAGTATATGCCACTCGCAAGTTGATCGTTCCCTTAATTCCTACCGATATATTTCAAATTGGAGATTTAATGATTACCAAATCAATCTTAATGATGGTTCTTTTTGCCATACTAATGGTAGCCGCATCCATTTCCATGATTCGCGGCAACTGTGAAAACTGTGGAAAAGAAGGTTCTGAAGATCAAGAAATTAAAGCTCAAACATTCAATTACCCCGTCATTCTATTAGAAGGTTCAGTAGTTGGTTTATTAACTGGATTAGTGGGTGCCGGCGGAGGATTCTTAATCATCCCAGCCCTAGTAGTTCTTTCTAAATTACCTATGAAACAGGCTGTTGGGACTTCCCTTCTCATCATTGCCATGAAGTCATTGATAGGTTTCACTGGAGATTTAGGACATCAAATCATTGATTGGCCATTATTATTAACCATTACTGGCTTAGCCATTGCAGGAATTTTTATTGGGGATAAATTCAGTAAAAATGTAGATAATGATAAATTAAAAAGAGGTTTTGGTTGGTTTGTACTCATTATGGGTATTTACATACTAATTCAACAATTAGCATTTCCATTAAAATAAGCAATAACTACTTTAAAACAATACATTAACAACATACCAATTAAGAAAATGAAAGTAGAACAGATTTATACAGGATGTTTAGCACAAGGTGCCTATTACATTGAAAACAATGGCGAAGCTGCCATCATTGATCCTTTGCGTGAAGTAGAACCCTATATCCAAAAGGCTGAACGCAATGGAGCTAAAATCAAATACGTATTTGAGACACACTTTCATGCCGACTTCGTTTCGGGACACATTGATTTATCTGCTAAAACAGGTGCTCCAATTGTCTATGGTCCTAATGCTGCCTGTGCTTTTGATTGTATTTCAGCTACTGACGGACAAGAATTTCCTTTAGGGAATGCTACTATCCGTGTCATTCACACACCTGGGCATACCATGGAAAGTACTTGCTTCTTGTTGATCGATGAGCATGGAAAAGAAACCAGTTTATTTTCGGGAGACACCTTATTCATTGGTGATGTAGGTCGTCCGGATTTGGCACAAAAAGTTAAAGCTGAATTAACTGAAGATATTTTAGCTGGACATTTATATGATTCCTTACGTAACAAAATCATGCCCTTAGCTGATGATATCATCGTCTATCCAGCACATGGTGCTGGTTCTGCTTGTGGGAAAAACATGAGCAAGGAAACCACAGATACCTTGGGGAATCAAAAGAAAACCAACTATGCTTTGAATCCGAATTTGACTCGAGAAGAATTCAAAAAAGAAGTATTAACGGGTTTAGTAGCTCCTCCATCCTACTTCCCTTTGAATGTATTGATGAATATTCAAGGCTATGATAGCATCGACAAGGTATTAGAGAGAGGTCAGCATGCACTGTCACCAGAAGCTTTTGAAGTTGCTGCCAATGAAACAGGAGCTTTGATTTTAGATACGCGCGATCCTCAGACATTTACGAAAGGATTTGTACCAAACTCCATCAATATTGGAATCGATGGTTCATTTGCTCCTTGGGTAGGTGCTATGATTCCTGATATCAAACAAGAAATCTTGTTAATCACCGATGAAGGACGTGAAGAAGAAGTGATTACTCGATTAGCTCGCGTAGGTTATGATTTTACTATTGGATACTTGAAAGGCGGATTTGAAGCATGGAAAGCGGCAGGTAAAGAAGTGGACAGCATAGAATCCATCTCAGCTGAGGAAGCTGCCGAGCGTTTTGCCGCAGGTGAAGGTGAAATCTTGGATGTGCGTAAGAACTCAGAATATTTGAGCGAACACGTGAAAGAAGCAGAAAATGCACCCTTGGATTTCATCAACGATAGTATGTTGAAGATTGATAAGAACAAAACCTATTTTGTACACTGTGCTGGAGGTTACCGTTCCATGATTTTCAACTCTACGCTGAGAGCTCGTGGATATCATAACCTGATTGACGTCAATGGAGGTTTTAAATCCATCAAAGAATCAGAGAAATTTCACATCACGGACTATGTTTGTCCATCAACTTTATTGTAATCATGAACATACAAGATTTAATTAGCAACCCGAAAACCAGTATTGTGGATGTGCGTGAAGTCGGGGAATTCATGCAAGGCCATTATGAAGGAGCCATCAACATCCCATTAGGAACAATTCCGAATCAATTGGAAAAATTCAAAACCATGGACGGCCCTATCATTGTGTATTGTCGCAGTGGAAACCGCTCTGGATTAGCACAAACCATGTTAAAGCAAATGGGGTATCAAGAGGTTTATAATGGTGGTGCTTTGCAAGATATGTTGGTCTATTCTAACAACTAATCCTATGTGGAACACACTCAAGCTACCTTGGGATCTTATGCGCATGGCTCGCCTATTAATGGGCGGCTATGCGATGTTTGAAGCCATTAAAACGCAAGAATTATTTTTGGGACTCTTGGCGGGAATCTTATTGATCCAGGCTTTGTTTAATATTGGCTGTGGTGCACAAGGATGTGGCATTCCAACGAACACAAAGAAATCCTCTTCCCAAAATATAGAAGAAACCGAATATGAAGAAGTTCATTCAAAACCATAAATTAGCACTGATTGGCACCTTCTTGGGTGGAATTGTAGGCTATTTATATTGGCAACAAATTGGATGTAGTACGGGCACTTGCCCCCTCACTTCTAAGCCCCTGAATAGTACTTTGTATTTTGCCTTTCTAGGTTATATTTTTAGTGGATTTTTCAGTGCTAAAAAATCAGTAAACAGTAAATAGTGGTTAGTTATTAGGGATTAGTTATTTATGTAAAGCTCTTAATTTTAATTATTATGAGAACTTCTAATAACTAATCACCAATAACTAAAAAAAGCTTACCATAATAAAACAATGATAGAAACAATTACACAACCCTGGCCTTGGTACGTGGCAGGGACCTTAATTGGTTTAATAGTACCAGCCCTATTGCTCTTAGGCAATAAACACTTTGGCATATCGTCCAATTTGAGGCATATTTGCGCGGCTTGTTTTCCAAGTAATATCCCATTTTTCAAATACGATTGGAAGAAAGAATCTTGGAATTTATTCTTTATTGGTGGAATTTTAGTTGGTGGATTTTTATCCGCTCAATTCCTAGGATCAAGTGAACCTATTATAGTTCATCCAGATCTAGCTAAAGAATTAGCAGGATACGGAATTGATGATTTTTCAGGATTAGTTCCGGTGCAGTTGTTCTCATTTGACAACTTATTTACCGCCAAAGGACTCATCATGATGATTGGTGGAGGGTTTTTAGTGGGCTTCGGAACGCGTTATGCGGGAGGATGCACATCTGGACATGCCATCATGGGCTTGAGCAATTTACAATGGCCTTCTTTGGTTGCCACAATCAGTTTCATGGTCGGAGGATTCATCATGGCCAATTTTATTTTACCTTACATTTTAAGTTTATAATTGACATGGAAAATAAGACTTTAGTACATAGCAACCCAATGGATTATGAAGTAAGATCATTGGATACCATGTGTATCAATGAATCTGAGTTAAAGCACCCTTGGTGGTATAATTTCAAGTATTTAGCTGTAGGCGTCATGTTTGGAGTTGTATTCGTGAAAGCAGAGATTATTTCATGGTTTAGAATACAAGAGATGTTCCGTTTACAAAGCTTTCATATGTATGGGGTAATTGGTACGGCAGTAGTGGTAGGAGCCATTTCAGTGTTTTTGATTAAGAAATTGAAGGTCAAAACCATACATGGAGAGGATATTACATTTAGCGATAAGAAATTCAACAAAGGCCAGATTTATGGAGGCTTGATGTTCGGCTTTGGCTGGGCAATCACAGGAGCTTGCCCTGGTCCTCTTTTTGCTCAACTGGGCACGGGAGTATTATCCATATCCGTGGTAATCTTAAGCGCCATTGCTGGCACCTGGACTTATGGATACTTACGCGATAAACTTCCGCATTAATACCCATATAGTTCAAATGGATAAAAAAGACCATTACCGAGAGGTGATGGTCTTTTTTATCGTTTAGCAAAATCGGAAAGGAAATTGTAAATGGTGAATTGTGAATTATAAATGTTGGAACCTTTCATTCTAATAACAAATCCCTAATAACTAATAACTAATACCTAATAAAGTTAATCCCAACGAAAGATGGAAACGTAGCATGATGAATTGTAAATGATAAATTATGAATTATAAATGTTGGAACCTTTCATTCTAATAACTAATCCCTAATAACTAACAACTAATAAGGTTAATCCCAACGAAAGATGTGAATGAAGCATGAGCGAAGCGGCAGGCGGATATTTGACCTTGCGCATAGGCCATGTGCGCTGGCGTCAAAGATTAAAGCCGTATGCGGAGTGAACATCGGTTCTGCGCAGCAGAATTCGTCTTTGGATTAACCGTATTCCTACCGTTTTTTTTGTTTCTTTTTTTATGAAAAAAAAGAAAGACCGTATGAATTAAATCTTCGACAAAGCTATTTTTAGGACTATTTCTTGTTGTTTTAACAATAACACTGTGTTTCAGCAAATACTAGAGATTTTCTTTTTTTGGACAAAAAAAGAAACAAAAAAACTTCTTTTTTGTCGTTCAGCCAAGGCGAATTCTGCTTCGCGGAACCGTGATTCACTCCGCTATCGCCTATACTTTTGACGCCAACGCACATGGCCTATGCTGAGGTCAAAACCTCGTCTACCGCTGCGTTCATCACATTTCGCAGGGCTGAACGACGGTGTTTCCTATCAAAAATTTTACATTGAACTGTTAGTTGGAACGCAGCTTGATGAATTGTAAATGATAAATTATGAATTATAATTGTTGTAGCCTTTCATTCTAATAACTAATCCCTAACAACTAATACCTAATACCCAATCCCTAATAACTAACAACTAATACCTAATCCCTAATAACTAACAACTAATATTAAATCTTCAATTATCTAAAAGAATAATCCACCCCTGTTACTTGACTCAATAAAGACTGCGGACCATCAAGGATTTTAGCATCATGACGTAAGGTTGGCGTCACTGGTGAGAATTTAGCTAAATACTCTTTCATCATACCATGTAATGTATAGGCTGTATTCTTTGCTTCCTTTACCCCTTTCATGCGACAAAGCATATCCTCAGGGTCTCCGTCGCGTTCGCATGCACACAATACGTATGATTTCTCTAGCTCTAAGGGTGCCCCTCCAATAATAACTTTTTGAACCCGATGACCTACTCGCTCAAATGCTTTAAACTCAACTTGCATTCCCTTAAAACGAATGAGCCATCCGCCAAAACGTAATGACGCATCCTGAGCAAACACATTCTGCAATTCCTTTTCTAACCAATTCATGATTTGTTGACCTGTCGCCTTCGCCGTCCGAATCGTGGAATCCACAGGTAACATATCAAATAAATAGCCCTCAGTAATTGCTACTTTTCCATCCTTTCCAGGGATGCGTGGTGGACAAAATCGAAAACCATTGGATAAAACCACGTCGGCATTAACTTTCCATTTTAAAGCATCAACAATTAACGTATCAATGGTATTTTCAACGACAAAATTTCGGTACAAAGGCAAGGTACTATAACCTAACACTTGGTTAATCTGAGATTTCCATGGACCTTCTAAATCATTTACTAAGTTTAATATTTCCTTTTTAGCAGGATATTTTATGGGATCAACTTCCACTAATTCATAAGTTGAGCCAATCACTTTGCCTTCTTTGACTTGAATATCCAACTTCCCAATAAAGGAGCCAAAAGCTCCTGGCTCTACAATTTTCGTATAAGCTGCTTGAATGGGTTTACGTACTCGCTCGTGTGTATCCGCCCCAAAAATATAATCTACGCCTTCACAATGCGGATTATTCCCTAAGGCAATTTGTTGAGAAAGACCTAAATGAGATAGAATAATGACAAAATCACATTGCTCTTGCTCCTTTAAAATTGAGACATATTCTCTTAGATTTTCCTCCGGTTTGGAATATAAAATACCCTTACTATACATGGGTGATTGCCGAAGAGGTACCAAAGGATCGGTGTATCCTAAGAAACCTATTTTTACCCCTAATCGATGCATAATTTGATAGGGCTGAAAAATCAATTCCCCTTTCTTGCCATCACCTAAATCGTGATACATATTAGCACAAATTTTAGGTGCTAAAAGTCCACCTAAAAGTTTTTGCATGTTTTTCTTATAATACACTACTTCCCAGTTTCCAGGTAGGTATAAATCATAGTTCATTGCATTCAACAATGGAACAAATGCCTGACCAGTTGTCTTAACTGATAGCATAGAACCTTGGAACATGTCCCCAGTATCTAACGTAATTGTATTCTCCGGATTCGACTGCTTCATGCGATCTAAGGCCGTGGCCATGTGCGCATAGCCTCCTGTTTTTCGAAAGACAAGCTCATCTTTCTCCCAAAACAACTCATCATGCGCATGCAACTGACAATGCACATCGGTTGTTTGTAAAATAGTAATTTTGCCCGAACTTGGTTTTACAGGAATAGAATGTGGATAAGCCTCATTTGCTTCCAAGGAAGCAAGTGGTGTTAAAGCAGCTACACTACTCAGCAATCCACCTTGTATAAATTTCCTTCTTGAGTTCATCGGTTTAGCTTTTTGATTTTTTGTGTTTTTTGATCCAATCACTGATAGGTTTATATGGACCATATTTATGTTGAGATTCCGGGAAAGAATCAACATAAGGACCAAAGGGATGATCAAAGGGCTTACCTGAAATATCCGGCCAATCTTTAGATAAATCTTTGCTAGGTCTTGGCATGGAATTGATATATGCAGCTACATCCCAGGCTTCTTCGTCAGTCAATTGAGCTTTTTCATAGGTCGAACCAAAGGGCATATTGTACTTCACATAACCTGCCAAATTGGATATTCGAAACAAACCCGCACCTTCGTTATAGCTATGCATTCCCCAAAGTGGAGGATAGATATAAGACTTGCCTCCTTCAGCAAATACCCCTTCCCCATTGGACTGATGACAGGATTGGCATTTGGCATCATAGACTAATTTACCCTTTTCAGGATCAGTAGCACGTTTCAGGAATTTCAATTTAAAAATCCCTGAGCCCTTAGGCTTAACGTCTTTAGCCACATCTTTTCCAAGCCATGCAATGTAGGCTAAAATGGCCTGCATTTCCTTACTCGTAGAGTCAAGTTTCATTCCATTTAAACTGCGTTCAAAACAATCATTCACCCTTTTAACTTGATTTTCTATCGTCCCAGATCTAGCTCTAAACTTAGGATAAGTGGATTCCACAGCAAAATAATTATTTCCCCAAGGTTGAGAACCGGCCTTTAAATGACAATTTTGGCAATTCATGCCATTTGACATCGCCCTAACCGAGCCTTTAGGTCCCAAATAATCCGATGTATGCGCAATCAATTCCCTCCCATAGAGCACCAATTCCTTTTGACCAGCTGGTAAATACATCATACGCCAGTCGGACGGCGCAGTCCACACATGTGTGAAATTGGAATCTGGCTGAATAAAAACAGCACTCGAATCTGTTTTGGCTGCTACACTTTTATGTGAATGAATCTGTCCAAAAAACAAATACGCCATTAGTCCAAGCAATAAGATGACAAGGGCATACAACAATTGAATTAAGCTATCCAGCGAGCTCTTAGGGGAATTGGTTTTCATATCTAATAATGGTGGTAAATCATTCAAAATTAGTCGGTCCATTTACCTCTTGTAGTGACAAATATCACGAATTACTAAGCTTGAATACTATAATATTACATATAATTAAAACAAAAACCACATGAGAATTCACCATCAAATCATCATCATTGGTGGAGGGAATGCTGGAATTTCTGTAGCCAACCAACTACTCCGACAAGATTCCTCCTTGGACATTGCACTGATTGATGCAGCTGAAAAACATTATTATCAGCCTGCTTGGACTTTAGTGGGAGGCGGTGTATATGATATTCAAAAGACGGTTCGCGACGAGGCTTCGGTGATGCCAGAAAAAGTTCGCTGGATTAAAGCCATGGTAACAGATGTGCAAGCTGAAAAAAATAAAGTGGAACTGAGCAATGGAGAATCCATTTACTACGATTACCTCATCGTGTGCCCTGGCATTCAGCTCAACTGGTCTGAAATTAAGGGACTTAAAGAAAGTCTAGGTAAAAATGGGGTTTGTTCCAATTATAGCTTTGAAACGGCTCCATATACTTGGGAATGTGTACAAGCCCTGCCACAAGGCGGAAAGGCCATCTTTACCAATCCTCCCACTCCAGTTAAATGCGGAGGCGCACCTCAAAAAGTGATGTACCTCTCATCTGATTATTTCAAAAAGCATCATAAACTAGCCGATATCCAATTTTGGAGCGGTGGGACTCGTGTATTTGGCGTAGAAAAATATGAGAAAACGTTGAAACAAGTCATACATCGCTATGGCATTAAAACCCATTTTTTTGTCCAATTAGTAGAAATTGATGGTCCCGCCAAAAAAGCGAAATTCGTTGGACTAGGAGAGGCAAATAAAGGCCAAGAATATTGGGTGGATTATGACATGATTCATGTAACCCCGCCCCAATCAGCCCCTGATTTTATTCGTCGAAGTACTTTGGCAAATCAAGCAGGCTGGGTAGAAGTAGATAAGCATAGCTTACAACATGTTCGTTTCCCCAATGTGTTTTCATGTGGAGACGTAGCTGGTATACCTGTCTCTAGAACGGGGGCCGCTATACGTAAGCAAGCCCCAGTATTGGTGGCTAACCTTTTATCGCTGATCAAAGGTGATGCATTAAAAGCATCTTACAATGGTTATTCTTCCTGCCCCATCGTGACTGGATACGGAAAATTGGTCTTAGCAGAATTTGATTATAATAATGTACCGACAGAAACTTTTCCTTTTGACCAATCTAAAGAGAGATGGTCCATGTACCAATTGAAAACCAAAATATTGCCATGGCTCTATTGGAATGAAATATTACCCGGTAAAATGTAAAAAAGCTGGAAGCATTTTGTGCTCCCAGCTCTTTCTCTCATGTTACTTGATTATGGCTTCAAATAAGACCAACCAGCTTCTTGCTTTAAAATAACTTCAGCAACACCCGATGGTACAAAACCAGATTGGGGAAGTAGAGTTGCTTTATCTATTTTATTCATACGGATGGTGTTCTCGCAAGCTACAAATGACACCCCTTTGGCTGATAACTCAGCTATTTTGGCCTTTTGAGTTGTTTTTGAATCTATTAATAAACCAATACCTGAACCATGAGCCACCACTTCAATAGAAGTATTTGGACCCAAAGCAGTTTGCAAATTACCAATATTACGTACCACACCATGCCAAGCAGTGGTATCCGAAGTATTCACCTGAATCACAATTTTATGAGCAGGAGATTGAGCTAATGCATGTAAACTTACACATAGCACCATAACAGTAAACAGGGCGATTTTTTTCATTTTCATAATTTTTTTCGAAAGTAAACAATCTACACATGAAAGCAATATGGAATTCACGATATGATTCAAAAGAATATCAATATGGTGTAGAACCGAATCAATTCTTTAAAAAACAATTGCAAAAACTATCCATTGGCCGGCTTCTTGTACCTGCCGCAGGAGAAGGTAGAGACGCTGTTTTTGCAGCACAAATAGGCTGGGAAGTTCATGCCTTTGATAGCAGTGACACCGCCCAAGGAAAAGCCAATAAATTAGCGGGTGACAAATCCGTCAATTTGCATTATGAATGCATTGATGCGGCCAGCGTACGTTATCCTTTTGAATCCTTTGATGCTATTGCTTTGGTATACTTCCATCAAAATCCTGAAGAAAGACGTAAATTTCATCAGCAATGTATCAAATGGTTAAAACCTGGAGGTAAAATCATTTTGGAGGGATTTCATAAAAATCAAATGGGCTTAAATTCAGGTGGTCCAAAGGATTTAAATATGTTATTCGATTTAGATGAGTTAAACGAAGATTTTGCAGGGTTGACCAAAGAATATTCCAAAGTAAAAGAAACCTTGTTAAACGAAGGCCCACTGCATCAAGGCAAGGCTTATGTCATTGATTTTCTTGCTAGTAAAAGCCTAGTATAAGCGATCAAGAAGAGACAATTGTCACGCCGTAAGGCTAAAATCAAGCTTACTTTTGTGGTATAAATAATCAAAAACATGATTGAATTTCTTAAAAATTTATTGGGTTTGGGACCTAAAATAGATGTAGCAGCTTTAATCAAATCTGGTGCTAAAATTGTGGATGTTCGTACAGTAGCAGAGTACAAACAAGGGCATGTGAAAGGTTCATTAAATTTACCTTTACAGACTTTGACTAGTAATTTAAGCAAATTGAAAAAAGATGATGTAATCATCACTTGTTGCGCCTCAGGTATGCGTAGTGGTGCTGCCAAACGCTTGTTGAAATCACATGGATTCCAACAAGTACACAATGGTGGAACTTGGATGTCATTAAGATAGTTTAGTCTATATAAAAAGCCAATATTATGAGCAATTTTTCAGAATTATTGAAATCAGAGCAGCCAGTACTTGTCGATTTTTCGGCAGAATGGTGCGGACCTTGCAAACAATTGAAACCTATTTTGGAACAAGTAAAAGCCAAAATTGGAGATTCGGCAAAAATCATCAAGGTGGATGTGGATAAAAACCGCAAAACAGCAGAAAAATTCCAGATTCGCTCAGTACCTACTATGATTTTATTCAAAAATGGTAAATCCGTCTGGCGACAATCAGGCGTTATTCCAGCAAATACCTTGGTAGGAATCATTCAGCAGTATAGCTAAATCAACGAAGAATTAAAAATGTAGGATGTAGAATTATCTCTAACCAAACAGAGAAAAGATCTATAACTTAACAAATTATTCTACATTCTACATTCTACATTCTACATTCTACATTCTACATTCTACATTCTACATTCTACATTCTACATTCTACATTCTACATTCTACATTCTACATTTATATGAAATCCCTTCTATTTTCCCTATTAACTTCTTTAATTCTCTTCTCTTGCTCCACGCCTGCGGGGAATGGGCTACAAGACCTAAGTGCTACAGAATTTCAATCAGCCCTACAAACTAGTCCTGCAAAGCAAGTATTGGATGTCAGAACTCCTGAAGAATTTGCCGGCGGACATATTGCTGGAGCCATTTCGGCAGATATCAGTTCTGAGGCATTTCAACAAACGGCAGAGGCTTTGGATAAAAACAAAGCGATATATGTTTATTGTTTATCGGGGGGTCGTTCTTCTCAAGCAGCCCAACAATTAGTTTCTATGGGTTTCAAAGAAGTATATAATTTAGGTGGTGGTATCTTAGCTTGGAATGCAGCCAGCTTGCCACTATCAACGGAAATTGGAGCTCCAAGTCAACAAGCAGGCATGACATTGACTGCATTTGAAACTCAAATTAAAGGCAAGAAACGAGTTATCATTGATTATAACGCCACTTGGTGTGGCCCTTGCAAACAACTAAGTCCCATCTTAGAAGCTTATGTAAAAGATCAAAAGGGGGCCGTCGAATTGATTAAAATCGACGTAGATGCAAATCCAGAATTAGCTAAAGCCAAAAACATTGAAGCTATTCCCTATTTGGAACTATACCAAAACGGAAAACTAACTTGGAAAAACGTTGGGTTAATTGGGAGAGAAGAACTAGATAAATTGTAAATGGTAAATGGTGAATGATAAATTATATATTTTGAATAATTAAGATATCCGAAACGCTTACCATTCACCATTTACAATTCCCCATTCTTTATTTGCTTGCTTCAAAGCTCAAAGAAACCGAATTCACGCAATAACGTAAACCCGTTTCGGTTGGGCCATCATCGAAAACGTGACCTAAATGGCCACCACATTTTCCACAGGTTATTTCAATACGACGCATACCTAGTGAATTATCAACTGTTTCTTTAATCACTCCAGCCTTAATTTCTTTATCAAAACTTGGCCATCCACAATGCGCATCAAATTTTGAATTGGAGGAGAATAAATGAGCACCACAACCTCTGCAAGTATACACTCCTTTTTCGCTGTGCATCAAAAACTTGCCCGTAAAAGGTCTTTCTGTCCCTTTTTGACGTAAAATATAATACTCGTCTGGCGTTAATTTGGCCTTCCATTCGGCCTCTGAATGTGGTAAATCTTTCATAGGTATATTTGCTTGAGCAGCATCCTTGGGTCTTTGACCGCAAGCTTGAAAACATAAAAAAACGATACAAGAAATAAATAGAGATTTCATAAATGTTTTTTTTTACAAATAACGAGAAAAAATGGAGATTGTTTCAATTACACTCACAAAGTAGTCTTTGGAGAATGGCAAATTATAAATGGTGAATTGTGAAATAAAAAATATGAATAGATAGAAACTTAAAAAATGAAAGAATAATGAGGATTATATTTCAATTAGAATTAATAATTAAAAGATACTAAATTGGAAAGATAATTTACCATTCGTCATTCTCCATTTATAATTTACAATTTTCTCCTATGTGCTACTACACTGACCAAACTAGCTCCAATAAAGTTTTAGAAAACAGGTTCAAAGCACAGGCAAAATATGATGAATCAATGGCTCAAAAAGGTAAGATTTCGGGATTTACTCGAGCTGCATTACCAATCATCACACAAGCTAAACCAGATCATATACAATTAATTCCTTAGGGCTTAATTCCTGCCTGGGCCAATACCGAACAAGCCCGAGAATTGCCCAAAAACACCTTAAATGCTAAATCAGAAAGCATTTTTGAAAAACCTTCTTTTGAGCCTTCTATCTTAAAACAACGCTGCCTCGTACTGGTGGATGGCTTTTACGAATGGCAACATGTGGGTAAAGATAAAATCGAATACCGTGTTCATTTAAAATCAAACGGTCCTTTTGCTTTGGCTGGAATCTATGCGATTTGGCATAATCCTCAAACAAGCATGCTAGAGCCGTCTTTTTCCATCATCACCACTCCTGCCAATGAGCTCATGGAGGAAATTCACAATACTAAAAAGCGCATGCCCCTAATCCTATCTGCAGACCAAGAAAGGGATTGGTTAGACCCCATGTCGACCGAAAAGATTAAATCCTTTTTCAAGCCATTTGACAGCAATGGTATGCAGGCCCAAAAGGTCAAAAATATGGGAGATCAAATCCAACTTTTTGCATAAAAGCCCCATCCTCTATCTATTTTGCTGCCATTTTGATGAATGGATCATGATATTCTCACAAAAAAACCTACCTTTTGAATACATTTTCATCTAGCTAAATACATGAAAAATAGAGAATTACGCACCTATGCACATCTTCCAGTATCCATTGATATTCTTTGGAAAGTGTGGACTGTGCCAGACCACCTCATTCATTGGTGGGGCCCTAAAGGATTTACCAACACCATTCACCAATGGGATTTTCAAAATGAAGGAGAATGGAAAATGACCATGCACGGCCCCGATGGAACCAATTACCCGAACCGAAGTATTTTCAAAGAGATTATTCCTCATAAAAAAATCGTATTTGAGCACTTCAATCCTCATTTCATTACCACAGTAAGCTTTGAAAACCAAGGTGATTCTGTTCTACTAGATTGGTCTCTACTATTTGACAGTGAAGAGATGTATGAGATTATTGTGAAAGCTCATCAGGCCGATAAAGGTCAACAAGAAAACATCGAAAAACTTACTCTTTACTTAGCAGAATTACAGATAAATCAATAAACTTCATATCTCAAAAACTGACAGCTATGCTCACCGATATCCATCCTAAATTACCCATGCGAAATAAATTCGTCACTAGGGATTATTACATGAGCCAATTAGGCTTTCATGAAGTGGGACAAGTGGATTACGATGGCTATTTGATGTTACAAAAAGATCAAATTCAACTCCATTTTTTCGAATTCAAAGACTTGAACCCACTTGAAAACTATGGACAGGTATACATCAGAACGAAAGATATAGGAGGTTTTTATCAATCATTACTAGACAAACAGGTGAAAATCCATCCGAATGGACCTTTAGAATCAAAACCTTGGGGACAAAAAGAGTTTTCCTTACTTGACCCTGATCATAATTTGTTGACATTCGGAGAAGCAATATTTTCCAAATAAAGGAGTTAATAGTTCTCCCATCCGTGTTCAATTCTATAGAATCTTAGATGTGCTTTATCGAATCAACACAATCATCTTTACTTCATCTATTAACCGCCTAAAATACTTATTTGTCATATGAAAAAATTAGCCCTATTTCTGCTTCCGTTCATCAGTTTTTGCGGTATGTCGCAAACAAAAAACTTCATCGATCAAGCCCATTTAGAGACGACTGCCAAAGTAGATACGCTCGTAAGTCCTGACAGAATTTACCTGAATATCACCATTTCAGAAAAAGATACCAAAGGTAAAATATCCCTAGAGGAATTAGAAAACAACATGAATAACAAATTAAAATCAATGGGAATAGCCACCGATAAGCAACTCGTTTTAAAAGACTTATCGAGCAATTTCCAAAAGTATTTTTTAAAACAACAAGATATTCAAAAAAGTAAAAATTATAGCCTAGTGGTCAATAGTGCCCTCACGGCTGGTAAAGTAATGATGGGTTTGGAGCAAATAAATATTTCCAATATCAGCTTAGAAAAAACAGAATATGCTAATATGGAATCACTGCTTTTAACTTTAAAAAGTAAAGCTATTAAAAAAGCCAAAATGCAAGCTTTAGCGATGACAAAACCGCTGAATCAAGCACTAGGAAATGCGCTGTATATTTCAGACAATTCCAATTTCATGAATCCATACAACAACCGAATGCTGGGCATACAAATGAAAACCGCCAAAGCATCCCAAGAAAATGATAGCCTCCCTCCCATTGACATTGAATTTGAGAAGATTCTAGTAGAAACAGAAGTGCGAGTTGTATTTAAATTAGATTAAGTGATTGGGGTAATCAATAAGTAGATTTTAATGGATTTGCCAATTAGCTGATTACATTGTGTAACAAAAATTTGTATATTGAAAGCCTTACTTGCCAAATTTCCTATTCTACTTATCCATTTTTATCATGAAAAAACTACTTATTGCTCTCTTAGCGCTGCTTTCTTGGACTACACAAGCCCAACATACCTTAGAAAAAGTTTGGGAAAGTGATACCACACTCGCCGTACCTGAGTCAGTTTTATACCACCAAGGTGGCCTTTATGCTGCCCTGATTGATGGTCAACCTTGGGACGTAGATGGCAAGGGTGAAATTGCCAAACTTGATAAAAATGGTAAAATTCTGAACGCATCATGGGTCACTGGCTTAAATGCACCCAAAGGAATGGGGATTTGGAAGCAACAATTATATGTGGCCGACGTCTCGGAAGTGGTCGCTATCCAATTAGCTACTGGAAAAATCACTTCTAAAATACAGGTGGAAGGTGCTACTGGCTTAAACGACATCACGGTTGACAAGCAGGGCATTGTCTATGTATCTGATTCCAAATTAGGAAAAGTTCACCGCATTGAAAATGGCAAAGCAAGTCTCTATTTAAGTGATCTCAAAGGAGTTAATGGGCTTAAAGCCGTAGGTGATGATTTGTATATGCTAACAGCCAACGTTGTTTTCAAAGCGGGTGCCGATAAAAAACTGGTACCTGTTGCTACTACAGAAATTGGTGGTGATGGTATTGAGCCTGTAGGCAATGGAGATTTTGTGGTTTCATGCTGGCCAGGTTTGATTTACTACATGGACCAAGCGGGTAAATTAACCACGATGCTAGACACGCGTGAAAAAAAATACAATACGGCCGACATTGGCTATAACCCAGAGCAACGCATGGTCTATGTCCCTACTTTTTTCAAAAAATCGATTGTGGCGTATAAGCTGAAATAGTTATTAGGGATTAGTGTTTAGGTGCATCGACTATCTATACAATAACTAAAGCATGTTAAACATTTCTTTGATAGCATAACAAAGACTTTATTAGCTATTGGCAAACTCCTGATTCAACTCAAAAATGAAGCAAATATTCATCAATTTGCCGGTAAGGGATGTGCAAAAATCGATGAATTTTTATGCACAATTAGGCTTTTCCAACAAAACGCTGTTTTCTGATGATGAGCAAAAATGTATGGTTTGGAGCGAACAAATTTATGTGATGCTCATGTCAAATGACCTTTTCCAAAAATATAGCAAAAAAAGTATTCCTGATATCAAACAGCAAGTAGCGGCCAGCTTCTCCCTTCCTGTAAAAAGCCTAAATCAAGTTCATGAAATGATCGATGCTGGACTAAAAGCAGGTGGTACAGAACCTTTCCCGATGATTGATGAAGGTTTTATGCAAGTACGAAAAATAGTAGACCTGGACGGGCATACTTGGGATTTTATGTATTTGGATATGACAAAATTTGAAAATCAAAAAATCAACCTTGAAGATTAAAAAATACCATGACTTCCTATTTCTAAATTCAACATATCCCTTCATCTTCATTAGCATCCAATAATCGTATCATTATTTAATGCTTATCATAGAGAAATGATTGCTCATGTTGTTGCAATAAAAATGCAAAACATAGCATTGTTGCATAAAAGCGGCAATACTAATCCCTAATAACTAACTAATACCGTGGATCCGCTTTCCAGCCTAATTTACGCATCTGTAAAACCCGCAAGGAGCGCTGACCAAATTCCTCCATGACTGGCCCCTGCATCCAATAAATGCCTCCACCCTTAAAAGCATATTTCTTTAAATCGGAAGGAAAATGTACCGTGTCAAAAAAGGCACCTTGTGCATCCAAAAAATAACCAAAGTACATGCGTTCCCCTTTTTTCGTCCAGGTAGGTTTTAGGGTTACCAAGTAACCTAAAATATCACCTCGGTCGGCCAACAAGCGTGCATCCAAACTCGTAACAGGCCATTCATCTAATAAATCAAAAGGCGAGCAAAGGGGAAAACCCAAGATTTCCCACTCATCAAAAGCATCTTCTAGCGGCTCATGTACCAGCGTGGGTAATACTCCTATCTCCGACCTATCTTCAAATATTTCCAAAGCTACCACTTCCGACACTTTCCCTTGAAAACGAGCATAAGCTTCCCACATCAAATTCTTTTTCCCAATTCCTAAACGCCGAAAAGCCCCTACTCGAATTAAAATGATAGCCTGGGTCAAACTTAAACTTACTCGCTGAACAAAATCCTCCCACGACAAAAATACCCCCTGTTTTCTAGCAGCTACTAGTTCGTAAATCAAGCCTTTCTCTAAACCCTTCACATGTATCCAACCCAAATAAATCACCTGACCATCTAAACGAGTCAAATAATCACTCTCATTGATCTCTGGTGCCTCCACCCATCCTCCTGCCCTGCGTGCCTCATGCACATAAAACTCTGTTCGATAAAAACCTCCAAAATTATTAATCACTGCCACCATGAACTCCAAAGGGAAATAGGTCTTCAAATACAAGCTCTGATAGCTCTCCACCGCAAAACTGGCCGAATGTGCCTTACTGAACGAATAACCACTGAAACTCTCCATTTGTCGCCATACCTCCTTCGCCACCGCTTCCTCATAGCCTTTTTCAGCACAATTCAGAAAAAACTGCTCCCGAATACGTTCAAATTCTCCTCTAGAACGGTATTTGCCCGACATCCCTCGACGTAAGACATCCGCCTCCGCCAAGCTCAAACCCGCAAAATAATGCGCCACCTTAATCACATCTTCTTGATACACCATCACGCCATAAGTCTCCTGCATCAACTCCCCCATCAAAGGATGCACAGGCTGATACGAATGCGGCGCATGATGCCTTTCGATATAGGCCTTCATCATACCCGAACTGGCCACTCCTGGACGAATGATGGAACTAGCCGCTACCAAAGTCAAATAATCCGAACACTGCAACTTCTTAATTAGCTGACGCATAGCGGGGGATTCCACATAGAAACATCCCATGGTTTCATGACTTTCTAGCTGCATTTTAACCCGTTCGTCCTGCATAAAATCCTGAACCCGATGTATGTCTACACTAACTCCGCGATTCTGACGTATAATCTCTACCGCTTCTTTAATATGCCCTAAACCTCGTTGAGATAAAATATCAAACTTCGCAAAACCTATTTCCTCAGCTACATACATATCAAATTGACAAATCGGAAAGCCCTTGGGCATTGGCTCTAAAGCGGTATAGTCCGAGAGAGGTCTATCCGAAATCAAAATTCCTCCTGCATGAATGCTCAGGTAATTGGGAAAATCGATCAAAAGATTTCCGTATTTAATAATCCATTGATGAATCTGTGAATTCGACTGCCGCAATTCGGCCGTGGGGGCTATCCAAGCATCTATCTCCGCTTTGGGTAAGCCAAAGACCTTCGCCAATTCCCTGTAAATAGAACGATCCCGAAAAGTCACATAGGTTGCCAAAAGACAAACATATTGCGCCCCATATCGCTTGAAGATGTAATCAATAATCTCATTGCGCTCATCCCAAGAAAAATCAATATCAAAATCAGGGGGACTCGTTCGGTGAGGATTAATGAATCGCTCAAAATACAAATCCAGCTCTATGGGATCCACATCCGTAATACCCAAACAATAGGCCACAATGGAATTGGCTCCACTTCCCCTGCCCACATGAAAGTAACCCCTCGATTGAGCATAACGAATAATGTCCCAAGTAATCAAAAAATAAGATTCAAAAGCCAATTCTCGTATTACCTGAAGCTCTTTTTTGACACGCTCCTTAGCTTCTTTTGAGCTATGAGGATAACGATAAAGCACTCCCTCATAAGCCAGCTTAGTCAATAAAGCATGATCATCCTCCTGACTAGCACTAAATAATTTTCGATTTTTGCTAACCTTAAACTCAAAAGAAAACTCACAACTCTCCAAGATACGCTCAGCTTCTTCCAGCAAGCTTGGAAAGTCGGCACAAAAATCCGCTAATTCCGCTGAACTATACAAACGTTCATCGTCTTGGGCTTGTGCCTCCAGCGGCAACTTACTCAATAAGACATTGTGGTCGATAGCCCGCAACAAACGGTGCATGGAAAATGCCTTTTTATCCAAAAAAGTAAAAGGGTGACACCATACCAAAGAAGCCCAGTCTTGTTCTTTCCACAATTTGTTTCGATCACTCGCTCTGACTCCCCAGCGCTCCTGAGGGCCTAAGCTTTTGACTTGTTCTCGACGTGCCAAAGGAAAGATGGTCCACACATCAGGCGAACTAGGCGGTCTCACTGGCCAAGGCTTAGAATGCAATAGATGTTGACTCGCAAAAGCATTGATTTGAGCCAATCCAGCAGCATTTTTAGCCAAACAAATATAATAACAAGCATCCCCTTGCCTGAATTCCATCCCCACCACGGGCTTGATATTGGCCACTCGACAAGCCTGAAAAAAGTCATAAATCCCCGACACTCGATGTATGTCAGTCAATGCCAAGGCCTTAATCCCCTGCGCGGCAGCTGCCTCCACCAAAGCCTCAGGAGAGAGCGTCCCATAACGCAAACTATAATAAGAATGGCAGTTAAGATACATTAGTCCTCCGATTTAGGTAAGATATTACGGCGTTCATGGCGACCCATTAAACCACTGGCTCGTACAATAGAGAATTCTCCAAATCGATTTTTCAAGCCGTCCATGGCATGGTAGAGAGGAGCCAAACGAGCACCATCATCAAATAGATTCAACTGCTCTTGTCCTTGCAATAATTTAGAGAAACGCACACCAATCAAACGTATCAGCAAACGGCGATCATAGAGTTTTTCAAACAGTTCCACCACCGCTGGAATCAAGCGATGGTCACTCGCCGTAGCAGGCAAGGTGATTTGTCGGGTGTGCGTATCAAAATTAGAATAGCGCAACTTCACCGTCACGCAGGAAGTACATTGTCCCAAAGTCCGTAAATCATAAGCCAACTGCTCGGTCAATGAACCCAATATACGTCTCAATAAAACCACGTCGGTACTATCTTGGTCGAAAGTCATTTCCTTCGACAAAGACTTTTGTTCTGAATACGGCACTACAGGGCGTAAATCGATCCCATTCGCACGCTCCCAAAGCATCACGCCCGACTTACCAAAACTACGCTCCAACACTTTCAGGGGCATTTGACTCAAAGTACCTACATGGACAATTCCCATATTCCGAAGCGTCTGAGCTGTCACCGACCCTATCATAGGAATTTTACTCACTGGCATAGGTGCCAAAAAAGCCTTTTCTTCTCCCGCGAACACTTGATATTGACCCGCAGGTTTGACATGGTTGGTGGCTACTTTGGATACCGTTTTATTGACCGACAAACCAAAGGAAATCTGCAAGCCCGTTTGTTTCTGAATACGTTCACGTAAATCTGTAGCAAAACGATAGGCCCCAAAAAAGCGCTCCATACCCGTCATATCCAAATAAAACTCATCAATGGAAGCTTTTTCTACCAAAGGCGCTCGCTCCATAATCAAGGATGTCACCGATTCTGAATATTGAGAATAGGCTTCTAGGTCGCCCCGTAACACAATAGCATCCGGACAAAGTCGCATGGCCATCCGCATAGGCATAGCAGAACGCACTCCAAAAGCACGTGTTTCATAACTACAGGCCGCCACAACACCACGATCAGATAAGCCCCCGACAATCACGGGCTTACCCACCAGGGCACTGTCTCGTAGTCTTTCGACAGAGACGAAGAAGCTGTCCAAATCCATATGAACAATGGCGCGCTCTTGCATAAAATTGATAGATATTTGGGTATTCTGAATACCTTTTGTAATTTCGATACAAATGACATCCAGAATTGGATACGAATTTTATTCATTTTACCTTAATAAGCAACATACATGAGCACTTTTTTTAGCCAGAATTTACGATTCTTACGCAGCAAAATGGCGGAGAAAACTTCCCAAGAAAAACTGGCTGAAATCTTACAAATAAAAAAACCAACTTTGGGCTCTTATGAGTCGGGAAGAGCTGAACCTAAATATGCGGATTTGATCTTATTGGCTAACTTTTTTGAGGTGGAAGTAGACGAATTACTCAAGGAAGATTTGTCGAAAAGAATCCCTGGCCTATCCAATAAACCTAAGCTACGTATTTTAGCCACCACCGTGAATGAAGACAATGAAGAAAACATTGAAATGGTCCCGGTAAAAGCTTTGGCTGGTTATACGACTTCCTATGACGACCTTGAGTTCATCAAAGAATTACCGACTTTCCATGTTCCCTTTTTAACCAAAGACCGTAAATACCGCGTATTCCCCATTAAAGGAGATTCCATGTTACCCTTACAATCCGGCTCATTGGTGTTTGCCGAATACGTGGAAGACTGGAAAGACATCAAAGATGGTACCATCTGCATTGTCGTGACCCGCGAAGACGGGGTAGTTTTGAAAAAAGTCATTAACCACCTGCAAGAGAAAAATGTATTGATTTTAAAGTCAACCAACAAACTCTACGACCCCTATCCTATCCTAGGCACTGAAATCCAGGAAATCTGGAAATTCGCTGGGTATTTCTACAATGAATTCCCTGAAACCAACGAATAAATCAAGGCCTGTTTCTTATTTCTTTTATGCCCATTCCCTTTCAAAAAATAGCCGCTAGCTTACAGCTGAGCGAGAATGCCGTTCGTAAAACCATTGCCCTGTTAGAAGAAGGCGCTACAATTCCTTTCATTGCCCGTTATCGAAAAGAGATGACTGGGAGTTTGGATGAGGTTCAAATCCGTGATATTCGGGATGCGATGGAGCTTTCCATCGAACTAGAAAAACGTCGGGAAGCCATTTTAAAGTCTTTGAAAGAGCTCGATAAACTTAGTCCAGAACTAGAAAGAGCTGTTCGTACGGCTGAAACTTTGGCCAAGCTGGAAGACTTGTACCTACCTTATAAACCTAAGCGCAAGACCCGAGCCATGGCTGCTCGAGAAAAAGGTTTACAGGAATTAGCCAATGCCCTATTTCAACAAAGAAACCTCTCTCCAGAAGACCTAGCCGAGAAGTTTTTAGACGAAGAAAAAGGCGTCCTCTCTTTGGATATGGCTCTTGCAGGTGCGCGAGATATTTTGGCCGAAGAGATGATGGAAAAAGCGGAAGCTAGAGAAGATGCTCGTCAGCTTTTTGCTCGAAAAACTCAGGTGAAATCCAAGGTTAGCAAAGGTAAACAAGAAGCTGGCATAAAGTACAAAGACTATTTCGATTGGTCAGAGTCCTTAGCCCAAGCTCCATCTCACCGAGTATTAGCCTTATTTCGCGGAGAAAATGAGGGTATCTTGACGCTATCATTAGAAGGCCCAGACAACGATGTCCTTGACCGTTTGGAACGCCGATTCCTAACAGGCCGTAATGCTTGTGCTGATCAGGTAGAGTTAGCCATACAAGATGGTTATAAAAGGCTCCTACAGCCCGCCATGGAAACGGAAATGCGGGCCGAGGCTAAAAAACGGGCCGACGATGAGGCCATCCGAGTATTTGCCGAGAATGTGCGTCAATTACTGTTGGCAGCTCCCCTTGGACAAAAACGTATCCTTTCCTTAGATCCTGGCTTTAGAACAGGTTGCAAATTGGTCTATTTGGATGAACAAGGTAACTTGATCGAGAATACCACCATTTACCCGCATACAGGCCCAGGTCAGGCTCAAGAAGCCGAACAAACACTACGTTCTTGGGTGAAGAAATACCAGATAGAAGCCATCGCCATTGGTAATGGTACAGCAGGAAGAGAAAGCGAAAGCTTTGTGAAAAATCTCCGACTTGATGGCATTAGCATCATCATGGTCAATGAAAGCGGAGCTTCTATCTATTCCGCTTCAGAAGTAGCTCGAGAGGAGTTTCCAGATAAAGATATCACGGTGCGTGGAGCGGTGTCCATCGGCCGCCGACTCATGGATCCTTTAGCTGAATTGGTGAAGATTGATCCTAAGTCGATTGGCGTAGGGCAATACCAGCATGATGTTGACCAAAAGAAATTACAAGCATCATTGGACGATACGGTTATTTCATGCGTTAACTCAGTGGGCGTTGAATTGAATACTGCTTCCAAACAAATTTTATCCTATATCTCGGGTTTAGGACCGCAATTGGCCCAAAATATCATTGATTACCGACAAAAAAATGGTCCATTCTTACGTCGATCCGATCTAAAGAAAGTGCCGCGTTTAGGGGAAAAAGCCTTTGAGCAAGCCGCTGCATTTTTACGTATTCGAAAAGCGAGTAATCCTTTGGATGCCAGTGCTGTTCATCCTGAACGTTATCCCATAGTGGAGCAAATGGCGAAGGATTTGCAATGTAAAGTGGCTGATCTCCTTCAAAACGAAGCCTTACGGAAGCAAATACAAATTAGTCGATATGTCAGCACGGAGGTGGGTATCCCTACCCTGACTGACATTGTACAGGAATTAGCTAAACCGGGACGTGACCCTAGGGAGCAGTTTGAGGCTTTTGAATTTACGGAAGGCGTCAATTCCATTAAAGATTTAAGGGTAGGAATGAAGCTAGCAGGTATTGTAACCAACATTACCAATTTTGGTGCTTTTGTGGACATTGGAGTACACCAAGATGGTTTGGTACATGTGAGTCAACTGGCTGACAAATTCGTCAAAGACCCGAATGAGGTGGTGAAAGTCCAACAAAAAGTACTGGTTACTGTCACCGAAGTAGATGAGGCTCGCAAGCGAATAGCCCTGAGCATGAAAGCTCGTTAATCCAACGTTATCAAGTTATTGGACAACAAAATTGTGTTGAAAAACGTTACAACGCTCAACGCTGTCAAGGTTTGGAACCTTGCCAGCGTTAGAAAAAGAGCGTTGATGTTGAGTTTTTTATCCTAATTATGAGCCGCAGCAGCAGCAGCAGCACCTTTCTTGCAACAAGAAGGTAGTTTCTCGTAGCTCTTGCTATCCGCCACGACTTCATCTGCATCGTATCCCACTTCAGCAATGGCTCGCTTGATGGCTGCCACATCTGTCTTTTTAGGATTGTATTCTACCGAAATAGTCTTGTCTTTCAAGTCCAAATCCGATTTAGAAATTCCCTTGCTCAAAGCTAAGTTCTTCTCAATACGCTCTTTGCACATTTCACAAATGGCCGAGGTCTTGATTTTAACCGTTTGTTTAGGCCCTGCCAATGTTGCAAAAGGTAAGGCCAATAAGGCCGCTAAAATTAGTTTTTTCATTAGGCTGCTTTTTTAACTGCTTTCATTTCCATGGTGCAAGCAGGACATTTCCCTTTTTTTGCATAAGTTTTGTTCCCCTCACATTTCATCGGACATTGATATACTTCTTTCTTATCCGCACCCGCTTTGCTGGTGTCGTGCTTATGCTCTTGTTTTTCCTGTGCCATCAAGCCATATGTTCCCAACATAAGACCTGCCATCATGATTACATTTTTCATTGTTTTTCTATTTATTGAATTTTATAACGCATTCCTGTATAAATCATCCTACCTACAATAGGCCCCCAGACCATGGTAGCATCAAATCCCCGACTAAATGGATCTTTGGCAGACATGATAGGATTAGATTGGGTAAAATTAAAAAGATTTTCAGCACCTACATACATTTCCCACTTTTTGAATTGGCGAGTTACCTGTGCATATACGGTGGAGAATGCCGGAGCTGTCAATGATGGACTCACTCCATCATGTACATGAGCTAAACTTCCATTCGGAATTCTTCGGCTGCCATTCCACTGCCAGGTCAAATCGTACTTCCACTTTTCATATGGTGTGGAATAAGCTATATTCACCAATACACGATCCTTATTCAAATAGGCCTTAGGTAAGCGATTTAAGGCTCCTTGAACCGTCAAATAATCCGCCTGAACATCTTGGTAGCGATAAGCTGCCTTCAACTCTAAACGTTTTATAGGACTATAATTTAATTCTGCCTGCCAACTGTTTGCAAAAGATACTCCCGGATTACTATACATTCGAAGTTCGCCCCCATTTTCCATATCCACCATCCATTGCTTTTCAAAATCTGTACGGAAAGCATCCAATACTAAACTTCCTTTTCGCGTACCAATTTGGAAATTCTTCGTCAAAGTAGCTCCGAAATTCCATGCTTTTTCCAATGGATTCAGATCACCTAAAAGCAGCAATCGTCTCCCATTAGCCAAGAATCCCATATTTTCTGCCAAAGGATTCACCCGTCGCCAGCCTTTTCCTGCTGATAATCGCACAATCCAATTTTCTGCCGCATCCCACTTCAAATGCCATCTAGGCACCCACTGTGCTCCAAATTGATTGTGCCAATCGATGCGATTTCCCACCACCATGGTTAGGTGATTGGGCACTGTCCAAGTATATTCAAAAAATGCCCCCGGTACTAATTCTGTCCGAGCAAAAGATGAATCAATATAACGTTCTTGATACGAATCATATAAAAAACTAGCTCCTGCTTTCCAGCTATGATTGGTATTATCGAAGATGGATTGGTAAATCAAATTAGCATACATACTTTGTTCCCTACCTACATAATTTTTGAAAGCAAAATAGGAGTCATTTTGATGCTGAGCCGTATTTAAAATCAAGCCTAAACCTTGATATGGTTTATCAGGGAATAATCGTGCAATCTTGGCAAAGGTTTCAAATCGAGAAGTCTTACTTCCAAATCCATATACCAAAAATCGATTAGACGTATTTTCATCAAAGTTATTTTGACCCGCCAAACGGTTTTCATATAAATACGAAGCGCCCCATTGAACCATCCAACGATCCGTGGCATACTTCCAGCGGTTTAGCACATTCCATAAATCGAAAAGCGGTAAATCTATGAATCCATCCCCATTTCCATCCAAACGAGCCGCTTGCTTCGAATAATGCGTAAAAAGCCCTGTAGACAATCGCGAGTTGAATTTATGTGCTCCTTGCTGATTAATCTCAAAACGACCTTGAGAGTTGGTATACACATTCAAAAAATACTTTTCAGACGTATCTGGCTTAGCTAATTCTACATTAATTCCTCCGGTAATCGACTCATAGCCATTGACTACAGAGCTTTGACCTTTCGCTAAATCAATGGATTTAATCCAAGTACCTGGTAAATAATTCAATCCATATGTGGTTTTTAATCCTCGAATGGAGGGGATATTCTCCACATTGGTTTGCACGTAAGTACCCGATAAACCTAACAATTGAATCTGCTTGGCACCCGTCACGGCATCGGCAAAACTCACAGATACAGAGGCATTGGTTTCAAAGCTTTCCGACAAATTACAGCAAGCTGCTTTGGCCAATGTCTTCATTGTCAAAATTTCCGTATGCAGCGTGGCCACATCATCATGATTACCTGGTGCTGCAATAACACGCACTTCGCTTAGCTCTTTATTCGCAGGCTTTAAGTGTACGTGCAAAAATTGATTTTTATCGACAAAAATGGAATCATTGATAAAACCTGTTGAGCTAAAAATCATCCAACCTGTTTTACCTTGTACATCCAGAGAAAAGGCTCCTTTCACATCAGTTAAAGTTCCTTTCTTAATGGGTTTGAAATAAACGGAAGCACCGACGAGGTCTTCCATGTTTCCTTGAGCATCCAAGCTCATAACTCGGCCTTGAACCACTTGTCCAAAGCTATAGGGCACTGCTACCGAGAAGGTAAAAAGCAATCCCAACAATATAATTCGGTGAATTGACATAAGATTACAATAAGAATGAGAAAAAATTCAATCTGAATTTTAGCCCATTCAAATATTGTAACGCTGAATAAAAGCCAGTCGCTCATGCAATGGCTTTAAATAAGGAAATTCCTGAATAGTTCCTTCCCGATCAATGGCTATTAAATTAGCTGGATTGGAAAAAGTTGGAACGAACACCTCCGAACAAATTTGTGTTTGATCTAGGGTATTTTGAACCTTTTTGATTTGTTGATCAAAACTAAATTTGACCTGAATATGGGCATATTCATAACAAGCAGCCCGAGAAATGCTTGTTTCTGTGGATGAGGATGAAGATGATGGTGGAGTAGCCCAAGTAACTTTCTTTTTCCCTGTTACCAAACAATCTGATATACGGTAGGCAAAGCCCACATGACCTATCAAAAGCCATGCCGACATGAACACCAAGAAAAAACGTTGTATCGCGCTTTTCATCAAATTACGTTTGAAACAACCAAATTTACACATTAATTAAATATATTAGCTTAATGTCATTCATTAAACCACTTAATCTCCTTTTTTTTATCAGTTTTCTGTTAATCTGTACCCATACCTTGGCTCAGAATGACAGCTACCGATACCTCATTTTATTTAAAGATAAAGCTAACTCCCCTTATTCTATTGCTCAACCTGACAAGTTCCTTAGTACTCGCTCCATAGAACGTAGGAAGAAATTTAAGATTGCCTTACAAGAACAAGACTTACCTGTAAACCCAGATTATCTCATAAACGTTCAAAAAAGTGGTGCCAAAGTATTATTCTCTTTGAAATGGATCAATGGAGCTCTTATACAACAAAAGCCCAAAGATTTGGCCAAGACCCTAAGTCAGGCTGGAGTTAAAGGCTTATACTATGCCTACCCCATCGATTCCAGCTCAAGCTTTCAAATTTTAAAGAAAAAACCCAAACTCCCAGATTTGCTTCAAGCCTCCATTACCTTGGCTGATAGTTTAGATTATGGAAATTCAAGCACACAGATTAGTCAATTGGGTGTTAATAACATGCATCTCAAAGGATTTCATGGAGAAGGTGTTTTAATTAGCGTATTAGATGAAGGTTTTCAAAATGCGAACAATACCCCCTTTCTTTTGAGAGCCTTTTCTGAGAAAAGAATTATTGCCACGTTAACAACCATGCCCGGATTGAGCGACGTATATAGTCAGGGTTCACATGGAACGCATGTCTTGAGTACGATAGCTGCATTTACTCCAGGTAAACTGATTGGCACAGCATATCAGGCTCAATTTGCCCTTGCACAAACAGAAGAAGGCAGTACCGAGAAAATAGTAGAAGAGGTCAATTGGCTGCGAGGAGCCGAATGGGCCGACAGTTTAGGAACCGATATTATTAGTTCTTCTCTAGGCTACACCGTTTTTGATCTTAAATTAAGCAATCATACTTATGCCGAAATGAATGGTAAAACTGCCTTAAGCAGTAAAGCGGCAGCTTGGGCGGCACAGCGAGGCATCATTTGTACCATTTCGGCGGGAAATGAAGGAGCTGCTAGCTGGAAATACATTTCTTCTCCTGCCGATGCTGACTCCATTTTGGCCGTGGCGGCTGTAGATAAATCCATGCTTCGGGCCAACTTTAGTTCTTGGGGCCCTAGTTCGGACGGACGGATTAAGCCGGATGTAGCAGCCATGGGTCAGGCAACCGCCATTGGCAGTTATTTAGGAACTTATACAACTTCCAATGGCACTTCTTTTGCCGCACCATTGATGGCAGGTCTAGTGGCAGGAACGCTTCAAGCTAATCCTAACAAATCTCCATGGCAAGTGATGAATGCCATTCGACAATCAGGTCATCAAAGTAATAATCCTGATAATTCTTTGGGATATGGAGTCCCCAACTTTAACCGAATTGACAAACTATTGAATCCCATTTTAAGTATAGAAGAAATAGAAAAGCCAAAGATCCTGATTTACCCCAATGTACTACGATTGGGGGAAGTAATTCACTTAGAAAGGGAACAGAATACTGAGATCAAGGTGGAATTAATTAGTAACTGGGGAGCAATCATTCATGAATTTTTATGGACGAATGCCCAACAAGATTTTTACCCACCTCCCCTCGTTTCTGGCAAATATTATTTTAGATTTACGGATAAAATCACCCAACAAGTGATTCCTTTTTATTTTTCAAACTAAACCTACATGAAAACACGCTTTCTTTCCCTAGACATTTTTCGGGGTATTACACTAGCCATGATGATATTGGTCAATACCTCTGGAAATGGTGAGTTTACCTATGCTCCATTAAAACACGCTAGTTGGCATGGTTTTACTCCAACCGACTTAGTCTTTCCATCCTTCTTATTCATGGTAGGCGTGGCGATGCGCTTTGCCTTCAAGTCATTTCAATTTCAGTTAACTCCTACCTTAAGGAATAAGATTTTAAAAAGAACGGTCCTTTTATTTCTAATCAATTACCTCATTTTTTACTTTCCATTCCTAGATTTTTCCTTAGAAAACATGCGTTTTCTCAACGTATTACCTAGGATTGCACTTTCCTATTGCGCCATTTCTTTCATTGTTTTACTTGTTGAGGAAAAATGGCTCACAGGGGTCAACGTGGCCATTCTATTACTCTATTGGATTTTGATGCTTGTATTTGGAGATCATGGTGCAGCCTTTGATTTAGGAACTAATGCTGTCCGCAAGCTTGATTTATTCTTATTTGGTCCTTCGCATTTATATCACGGAGATGGTATCGCCTTTGACCCAGAGGGTTTATTAAGTACTTTACCGGCCTTTTCTACCTGTTTATTTGGTTATCAAGTGAGCCTCTTTTTAGAGAAAAGAAGAGTAGATGGCAAGGAAGTTACATTTCCATTAGTGAGCGCTGGAGCTGGTCTAATTGTCTTGGCACTTATTTGGAATTTTGCCTTTCCTATCAACAAAAAGCTATGGTCTAGCTCTTTTGTCCTTCTATGTGCAGGCATTGACTTTATCTTAATTGCCTTGATCTATTGGTGGATTGAAATCAAAGAAAGGAAATTTGCTAATACATTTTTCTTAGTTTTTGGTACCAATTCGATTTTAGCCTATGGTATTTCAGAGCTCCTAGCCATCCAATTAAACAAATGGCAAATCGCGGAAGGAGATGGCACTACTTCGGCAAACAATTGGATGTATTGGCACCTATTTGAACCTGTACTAGGTAAGTACAATGGCTCTTTGGCTTATGCCATCAGTTTTGTACTGGTATGTTGGATTATTTGCTACGTATTTTACCGTAAAAAATGGTTCTTAAAAGTCTAGAACTAGATTTGAAGTCCATAAAAAAAGCTCATTAGTGACCCTAATGAGCTTTTTTATGGAGTGACATTCACTTAACGGTGCAGGGCTTGGCGAAGGTGGCGGATTTTTACTTCAAACATGATACGAAGCACAAAACTTCATTTAACCACTGAATCGCCAATTTCTTACATGGATTTCAATTCAAACAAAATAGTTTGCAAATTGCAAACTATTGATTACGTTTGTGACATGAAAATCCTGGTAAAGAAGACAATTTTATTTTACACCGAAAAATACTCCATTGCAAAAACGCCATTATTGATTTGGTACAATGAATTTTCAAAATTAGATTTTCAAAACTTTAATGAGCTCAAACAAATTTATGGAAATGCAAGTGTTGTAAATAATGAAAGAGTTGTCTTCAATATTAAAGGAAATGATTTCCGTTTAGTGGTTTCAATAAATTTTACTCAGAAAGCTTGCTATGTAATTTGGTTTGGACCGCATAAAGATTACGATAAAATTAATGTAGAAACGGTTGATTTTGATATCTCAATCTTGAACTATAAAAAACGATGATGATGAACTGGAAAGTATTAAAAACCGAAGAGGATTACAATAAGGCTTCAATGAGATTGATGGAAATATTTCATGCTGAACCAAACACGCCTGAAGGTGATGAGTTGGACTTATTGATTGTTCTTGTAAAGGATTTCGATGAAAAACAGTATGAATTACCTGAGCTCGATGCTTTGGAGGTTATTAAGTATAAGATGCAGGAAATGGGAATAAAAGCAAAAGATCTTGAGCCAATAATTGGAAGCAAAGGACACGTTTCAGCAATTCTTTCCGGAAAGCGTGAAATCACTTTAAAGATGGCTCAAAAACTTAAAAATTATTTCAGTATTCCTGCAGAAGTTTTTCTCCACAGCGCATAGAAAAGGTCCAATTATCGCGCGATTTTCATGGCATTTCCACTAACGGTTTGGGGCTTGGCGAAGGTGGCGATTTCGGAGACGAAAACTGTCTGCCATTACTGAACTTGATACGAAGCATAAAGCTTCATTTAACCACTGAACCGCCAATTTCTTGTAGGTGCTGTTGGGTGCTGGCCTTCTGTTCGCTATTGGATTTCGTTATATTTTATACCTAAAAATCTATTATCCTTCGTAAAAGTAGCTTGTTTTAAATCCTCAACATTAAATAGTAATTTTCTGTTTCTGAAAGCAGATTCAATCAAATCACTATTGAGTGTAACAATATACTGAAATTCATTTGGCGTTTTGTTGTTGTATTCAAATAAAAAATTTAAACTTTTTTCTATTGAATCATCATCTTCAAAAATATTGTCGTGGATTAAGAATCTTGGGTGATTTTTCTGTGTATGTTCATTCAACATTAATGAAATGTCATAAATAAACACTTTCATTCTTTCTGTAGAATGACTACCGTCATCATCGGTTCTCATTATAAAATCAACAACACTTTGACTTTTTGTTGTTTTTATTTCAAAGTGCGCCTCACGATTACCCATTATTCTCTCGTGAATGCTTAAGATAGACTCTTTAAAACTCTTTAATGTTTCTCGATTTTTGTAGAGCTCTTCTTCTAGGTCTGAAATCAAAACCGCTTTTTCCGCTTCAAGTTTCTTCTTATCCCTTTCTGATTCATCATATTTTTGAATCAATGAACGTAAATTATTTAGTTCTCTATTCTTCTCATTAAATACTCTAATTGAAGCCTTAAGGTCTTTTAGAACTTCACCATTATCCAATAAGGCAATCTTTTCAACATATTCTTCATCAAGTTTCCTGACAATTGAATTAATTTCAGAAAGTTCAAATTTCAAATTTGTCAAGCGCTCATTTACAATTGTGTTTCTAAAACCATCAATTTTATTTTTAAACTCTTTTAAATCATCCAAAGACTTCTCAACTAAATCGCCAAGTCCTTTCTTGAATTGATTAAAAATTATTTGAATTTCATTTTCATTTATACTTTCAGGTTTAGGAAATGAATCTATTTGCTTAATCTCAAATTTAATCGCTTGTTGTTTCGTTCTCAAATCTGCTAACTTTGCTTCTAGCTTCACCAAATCTTCTTGTATTAATTCAAATGATTCATTGGTTTTCAACTGTTCAATTGCCTTATTAACTTTTCCAACTTCGCTTTCTAATTCATTTAGGTGTGCTTTTGCGTCTTGAATTTTAATTTCATTATTATTTGTTACAAGCTTTTTAGTTTCTGAGTAAAAAGTACTTTTCTTTTTTAAATCATCATTTAAGGATTTAATCTCTGTGTATTTTTGAAGACCTACATTTAAAAAGAAAAGATGTGGACTATAATCCGACGGAATAGACTTGTTAGTATCAAAACATTTTATTAAGTCCTTAAACTCAGAGCGTTCATCTCGAATTATTGGTTGTAATAAATTTCTAAAACTCAGTCTTCTGGTGTTTGCTGGATATTTTTCAAAGTAAAGGTTACCAAGATATTCTGAAGCGTCATCAAGCTTTTCAAAATAAATATGATCTCCATCAATTTGAATTGATACCTGCTCAGGTTTACTAATAGAACGAGAGATTATTACCTTCTTATTATTAAAATCAAAGTCTAATTTTATTTGGCTATCAAGAATCTCAGTGTTTTTTTTGGGTATTAGGTTTAGTCGGCTGTCAGATATCCTTTTTAAAAGGCAAAAGTTTATAAATTCTATGCACACAGATTTTCCAACGCCAATTTTCTTATTAGTTTTTTCTGATTTTTCACCCATAATGATATTAACTCCAAAATCGAATGAGATTGGAGTGAATATTTCGGGCTCACTGTATAGTCTATTAATTTTAATCATTCTTGCTTTTGATGTATATAAATGGATCTTTAAAATCAATTATACCTGATGAATACAAAAATGCAAGACCAAAAAATAAATGCCTATAACGAGATATATTATGTTTCCTTAGTTCTTTAGATACCTCGAAAATAGAAATCTTATTGACTTTCTGTTTCTGAATTTGTTTCAAAATTAGAGAAGCAACATATACGGAAGAAGTCTTTAAATTTTCGTCTTTAGATACTAACATATATTATTTGTTTGGGAAAACATTGCATTTAATTAATTCATCAAGTAGGTAAAACTTTATTGCCTGTTTGTCAAACGTAACTCCATTAGAAGAAAGTTTTCCATAAAATAACTCGACAAGTGAATGGAGAGCAAGTTTTGGGTTATTATTTTCTTTTGTTAATATAATGTCACTTTCATCTTTCAAAAAATCTGAAATTATTTCGGCTTCTACACCATCAATTTTTGATGTTGCTTCAACCAAGGCGCCATTGTATTTAGCATATAATTCTGAATATTGTTGCTTAAGGTAGTCAGAATGCTCACTAAATCTATTTTCAATTTTGTTCTTTGGATCAACGTTAACTGCTTTGTCAATAATTACTCTGTTCTTATTTAAACTAAGATAATTAATAAGCTCCATAATTGTCTCAACTTCTGAACATTCTGTTTTACGTCTCTCGGTCAATACATTCTTGTTCAAATAATCTGCTATGTCCTTAATCGTTTCAATTTCATTAATGTCATTTATTATTGCTAAAAGTCTTTTGATATCTAAAACATCTTCTTTATGATTAAAGTTGTTTCCAAATTTTGTCTTGTAATCTTTGGCTTCTTTTGAGATGAGCAATATTTGCAATTTATATTCTTTGTTTTCTGGTTTTGAGAAAAATCCATCAATCGCTTCCTTTATTTTGGTATTATCATTTTGAGAGGTAACTTGAATAGCTTGTTTATTAACTGTGTCAATTAGGTCTATATGAGCGAAATTATTACTTTCAAAATTTGTATTATTAAATTTAAAACCAAGTAGGTTGAATAAGTCTCGATAGAAGTTTTCAGCAAAAACGTTGATATCAGTTAAATTTAGAGAATTAAAGTTCTCTACTTCTTTTTGAAGATAGGTTATTCTCTTAGTAATTATTGATATGTATGTTTGTCTGCTGTCCATTTTGGTTATGAAGATACTTATTCTAAAAAGGTCTTTAACAATTTTATTTCTTGTAGTTGTCTTTAATAGGCTTGCACCTAACTAATTATAAGTCTGACAAAATCAGACCTATCACTCCAAATTTGGGTGGAAAAGCCTGACGGAAATCAGACCTTATCATTATTCCCATGTACTAGCGTCCGAGACATATTTAGTTGGTATCCCAAAGGTTGCCTCTAACTATATAACATCGCCGCGCCAAATACTCCTGCGCTATCTCCTAACTTAGGTTTAACTACGGGCGTATGTACCTCTCTAGAATTAAAAATATACTTTTTAATGCGCTCATAGCCTTCTGAGTACAATAAATCGACATTACCAACGCCGCCACCAATCACAATCACATCTGGGTCAATTACATTGATTAATGTGGAAATAGCTCTTCCAAAATAGTCTACCATACGCTCAACAGTGGCTTCTGCAGCTGCATCCGAATGATCCTTAGCAGCCTGTAAAATCTCCTTCAATTTCATTTTTTTACCCGAATGCTTTTCGTAATATTTCTCTAAAGCAGGTCCTGAAATAACGGTTTCCACACAACCCGATTTACCACAATAACAAGCATCGCCATCATCTTCCAAAATATTATGCCCCCATTCACCACCTATGCCATGTAAGCCATTGATGATTTTGCCATGAACCACCAAGCCTCCTCCTACTCCTGTTCCCATAATAACACCAAAAGCGACTTCCGCATTTGGATTAACATCTTGTACAGCACCTAACAAGGTTTCTGCTAATGCAAAGCAGTTCGCATCATTCGCAAGTTTTACTTCACACCCTAGCGTATTGGCTAAATCCGTAGCTAAAGCTTGTCCATTTAAACAAACAGTATTGCAATTTTTCATGGTATTGGTCAATGGATTTAACACACCAGGTGTAGCAAATCCAATGGCCTTAGGCTTTTCGCCGATGATACCCGTTACTCGGTCAACCAAAATCTTAATTTGTGCAATGATATGATCATATCCTTTAGCTGATTCAGTATCAATGCGTTCTCTTACAACTACTTGACTTGGATTCTGTTTATCCAAAACCGCACATTCAATCTTTGTCCCCCCCAAATCAATCCCCCATAATAATTCTTTGTTCATCGTTTTTTTAGGTTTAGCGTCTATTATCATTATTTTCAAGCATACTCAAATAACTAAAATACCTCGACTCTGCTATTTCACCCTCTTCTAATGCCTCTCGCACTACACAGCCAGGTTCCGACAAATGCATGCAATTATTAAACTTACATTTGCCTAGAAGTTCACGCATTTCGGGAAAATAATGCGCCAATTCTTCTTTCTCAATCTCTAAAATCCCCAATTCCTTGATTCCTGGGCTGTCTATCAAGTACGTATCCTTCCCCAATTCCCACATGGTAGCATAGGTGGTGGTATGAACTCCTTTTTTAGCAAAATCGGATACCTCCTTAGTTTTGATATGTAAATCGGGAGCTACGATATTCATTAAACTAGATTTCCCGACTCCAGAATGTCCTGACATCAAAGATACTTTTCCTTGAAACATCTCTTTAAACTCCTCTATCCCTTGTTTATTGGGAATGGAAGTAAATAAAATCCCGTATCCCAAAGATTGGTACAATCCTGCCCATTCAAAAACCTGATCTTGTTCTTCCTCATTGAGCAAATCCATCTTGTTAAATACAATTTGCACCGGTATTCGGAAAGCCTCGGCCGTTACTAAAAATCGGTCCATAAAACCCAAAGAAGTCTTTGGCATTTTATACGTCATGATGAAAATCGCCTGATCAATATTGGCGGCTAACAATTGCCCTTGACCCGTTTTGTGGACCGACTTACGGATCAAATAATTTTGTCGGGGTAAAATCTCGACAATCAAAACCGTTTGATGTACCTCATCCTCCATTTCATACATTACCCAATCGCCCACAGCAATAGGATTCGAGGTTTGAGGACCTTTCAATTTAAATTTACCTTTCAAACGCCCATTATATACCTTTCCTTCTTCCGAACGAATCTCGTACCAAGAGCCCGTGGAGCGAATAATCAACCCTTTATTCTTTAGCTCAGTCATGTTGATTGGATATTAATACGTGCATAATGGCATCCGTTGCTCCCCTATTTTTGTTAATAAAGGCTACTGATTTTGCTTTAATCTGAGCTCTTTGACTAGGATTATCCCACAAGTCTAACCAATATTTTTCTAAATCTTCTGTACTAGAAACCGTCGATGCAATTCCTTCTTCAAGTAAAGCACATGCTTCCCTAAATTTGAGATAGTTCAAATCTCCAAAAGCGATGACAGGCCCAAAAACGGCCGCTTCCAGTGTATTATGTAATCCAGCACCATAGGCACCACCAATAAAAGCAAAATCAGCTCCTTGATATATGGAAGATAAACGTCCCACTTCATTGACGATTAATACTTGATGATTAGACCAAGGCTCAGCGGAATCACCTTGGGAATAAACTGAGGATAACTGAATGCTTTTCTTCCATTTTTCTAGTTCCACATCATGTATTTCATGGGGAACAATAACCCATTTGATGGGTAAAGATTGTTTATTGATTAATGGAATAATGCGGTCCATGTCGGCTTGCCAAACAGAACCTAACACAGCAAAGGCTTGTCCATCTAAAAACTGGTCCAATAAATCCCAAGAGCTCACCTGTTTAGACTGAGCATAAACTCGATCAAAGCGAGTATCCCCGGCTACTTGCACCTGTTTTATCCCAATACTTTCTAATAACTCTTTCGAGGCTTCATCTTGGACAAACAAATGAGTAAACTGCCTTAATAAGTTCCGATAAAAACCTCCATACCAAGCAAAAAAGATTTGTTTGGGTCGAAATATCGCAGACACTAACAATAAAGGAACCTGTCGCTTTGCCAATCCAGTTAGGTAAAAATGCCAAAATTCATATTTAACAAAAATGGCTAATTGAGGTTTGACCAAATCTAAAAAACGGGCACTTGATAGAGCTCCATCTAAGGGTAAATAAGAGACAAAGTCCACCCCAGCAAAATTCTTTCGAACTTCATAACCAGAAGGCGAAAAAAAGGTTACTAAGATAAAATGCGATGGAAATTGCTTCTTATATGCTTCAATAATGGGTCTTCCTTGTTCAAACTCCCCCATAGAAGCCGTATGAAACCAAGCAACAGGTTTATTTTGATGGGCAAACGTATTTTCAAGACCTTGCCAAACTTCATTTTGCCCTTGATTCCAAAGATTAGCCTTGGTATGGAACTTTGACAAGCCTCTTAGGGTTTGACGATACAAAAACAAGGCAAAAGAATACAGCCAAACTCTCAAGTTTTTCTTAAATTTGAAGGTGAATCTTTAAAATTACGAAATATGCAGAAAACCTGCATCATTCTTATGAACTGGAATACATTAAACGAAACTCAACAAATTGATCAAATCTTAGAAGATTCTCAAAAACAACCTGTCGTTATTTTTAAACATAGCACCCGTTGTTCCATCTCAGCCACCTCTTTGAATAGACTAGAGAGGGCCTGGGATCAAGATGTTACCCCGGCATATTTATTAGATTTAATTGCTTTTCGCCCTATTTCTAATCAAATTGCTGAAACATTTCAAGTGGAACATCAATCTCCCCAAGTTTTAGTGATTGATGGAGGTAAATGTACATACCATGCCTCTCATTGGGACATATCCAATGAGGATTTGAAACCATATACTAGCCGTTAACATGAAGCAGGCTTTACCTAAGTATGTATTGGCACTTTTACTAATGCCCTCTCTGATATGGGCTCAACGAAGTGGTAGTCCTAGCACGACCACCAGCCCCAATCAAATACCAAGTAAAGCTAGTAATTCTGCTAAGACGCCTAATTCCAACACAGGTACCAGTTCTTTCGTTGAACGAGGAACTTGGGCAATAGGATTAACCACAACTACCAATTCGGGAATTTTTGGAGGATTTAATTTGCGAAAATCTTGGAATAAAAACCCAAGTCGGCAACCAATCATTGGCCTAGACATTGTCAATTTAAAGGATTACCGTGAATTCACTTCTCCTTTTTCCTACAATGGAAGAAGCTATATTGAAGGGAAAATAAATAATCTATTGATCGTTAGACCGGAGTTTGGCATGCAGTGGATGTTGTTTAAAAAATCGAGCGAAGGCGGTGCGGCTTTAAAAGGAATCTTGGCAACAGGTCCTAGTTTAGGAATCAAAATCCCCTATTATGTGGATGTTTCTTATTTAGACCCCAATACAGGTAGAACCATCATTAAATCCATTCCATATACAGAAACAATGGCTAATTCCCCGACAGGTAGATCGGTGATAGTCGGAGAAGGGGGTTATTTTGCCGGAAGTAGTAATTCTAAAATGGTGCCCGGTTGGCATTTAAAATCTGGTTTTGATATTGAACTCAATACCATTAAGCGTAATTATTTGAGTTTGGAAGTTGGCTTTATTGTGGATGTATTCCAAAATCCCGTTGAAATCCTTAACCAAACCAGTCCAAGATCAGTTTATACAACTGGTTATTTAACTTTCTTCTTTGGAAGAACATATTGATATAAGATGATTGAATTACCTCAAATAAATCCCACAGCTAATACACGTAAACCGGATTGGCTTCGTGTTAAACTACCCATTGGTGAGAAATACACGAATGTTAGAAAGATTGTGGATGAATATAAATTACATACTATTTGTCAATCAGGTAACTGCCCCAATATGGGAGAGTGCTGGGGAGAAGGTACAGCAACATTCATGATTTTAGGAAATGTATGTACCCGTTCTTGTACTTTCTGTGCAGTTGCTACAGGTAGACCGCCAGAATATGATGAGGATGAACCAAGACGAGTAGCAGAGGCCATTCGCTTAATGAAAGTAAAGCATGCAGTCATTACTTCCGTTAATCGAGATGAGCTGAAGGATAAAGGAGCTGAAATTTGGTACCAAACAGTACGCGCTGTTAAAGAAAGTACACCACAAACGACCATTGAAACATTAATTCCAGATACCAAAGGTAATTGGGATGCCTTAATTCGCATGATAGAAGCTGGTCAAGAAGTTGTTTCTCACAACATGGAAACCGTCGCGAGCTTGTACCGCTATGTACGTCCACAAGCTAAATATGAGCGCAGTTTAGAGCAAATCCAGCGTACTAAAGACTTTGGCAAAAGAACGAAATCTGGCATCATGTTAGGTTTAGGAGAAAAACAAGATGAGGTATTCAAGGCAATGGATGATTTAGTCGCTCATGGATTGGATGTGTTAACCCTAGGTCAATATTTACAGCCCACCAAAATGCACCATGAAGTGATTGAATGGATTCATCCTGATACATTCGCCATGTATAAAGAGGAAGGTTTAAAAAGAGGTCTAGCTTATGTAGAATCTGGGGCTTTGGTTCGTTCTAGTTATCACGCAGAACGCCATATTTAATGCCACATGAGTATTGCTCAACTTTCCAGTAAATCATATCGATATATTTTCGCTGGAGGTGGAATGTCTGCCCTGTCTTTGGTCTATTACTTAAGTAAAAGTTCCCTTGCAAAGGAACCCATGCTAATCATAGACCCATCTAGTAAATCAGAAAATGATAAAACTTGGTGCTATTGGTCAGATAAACCAGAGGAGTTTGATGCTTTGGCTCAAAAAAGTTGGAAAAATTTATGGTTTCATGGTCCGAATGGGAAAAGTATAGCTTTAGACATTGCTCCTTTTCAATACCATAAAATTCGAAGCATCGATTGGTATTCCTTTATCAAAAAGCAGCTAAGTCTATTTCCCAACATCGAATTTTTACAAGCAGAAGTTTTAGATATCATTCCTGAAAATAAGGGAGCACGAGTGCTCAGTACATCAGGAGAATTTATCGCTAGTGATAAAGTATTTGACTCATATTCCCCTTATCCTTGTGAAATTAACAATCCTCAGCATCTCAAACAGCATTTTCTAGGCTGGGAAATCGAGTGTCATTTCCCCATATTTAAATCGGATGCTGTCCACTTATTTGATTTCAGAGTGGCGCAGGGTAAAGAATGTGAGTTTATGTACATCCTACCCACTTCTTCTACCAAAGCATTATTTGAATATACATTCTTTTCCGCGCAAGTTAGAGAGCCTAATTTTTATCAAGATAAAATTAAATCCTATTTACATGCCTATTATAATTTAGGTGAGGAAGACTACCAAATTAAGGAAGAAGAAAAAGGGATTATTCCAATGTGTTTGGATTCAAGGCAAAAGCAAAAAATAGCTGAAAATATTCTGCGCATTGGCACCTCAGGTGGCTTTGTTAAGGCATCTACAGGATATAGTTTTTTACGTACCCAACGCATCAATCAAGCACTTGTTAAAGAGCTGGAAAAAGACCAAACTAATCATCTAGTCTTACCAACTAATCGATTCAAGATCTGGTTAGATAAAGTCTTTTTACAAGTACTTTTAGAACAATCTGTGGCTGGAAGTGACGTTTTTGAGGCCTTATTTCAAAAAAATAAAGGCCATAAAATGCTGCGCTTTTTAGATGAGAAAACCAATTTTTGGGAGGACCTCAGCTTGATGGCGAGCGTCCCACCCCTTCCTTTTATTAAGGCTGTGTACCATTTAATAAGTAGCTCTAAATAAGTATCCAAAAGCTCATCTAGCACTTGTAGCTTCGCAAGATAAATGGTATTTTTGTCAGAATTATAACATCAAACATATAAACTGTTTCGCCAATGGCATACTTATTCACGTCTGAATCGGTATCTGAAGGACATCCAGACAAGGTGGCCGATCAAATCTCAGATGCACTTATTGATCACTTCATGGCTTTCGATCCAACATCTAAAGTGGCATGTGAAACACTAGTAACTACAGGTCAGGTGATTTTAGCTGGTGAGGTGAAAACAAATACCTATTTGGATGTTCAAGCGATTACACGTGAAGTTATTCGTAAAATTGGATATACTAAATCAGAATACATGTTTGAAGCCAATTCATGTGGTATCTTATCTGCTATCCATGAACAATCGGCTGACATCAATCAAGGGGTAGAGCGTGCTAAGCCAGAAGAGCAAGGTGCCGGTGACCAAGGAATGATGTTTGGTTTTGCTACCAAAGAAACAGATAATTACATGCCTTTGGCATTGGATTTAGCCCATAAAATTCTTCAAGAATTGTCTTATATTCGCAACAATGAGCCAAATTTAATTGGCTATTTGCGTCCAGATGCTAAATCTCAAGTAACAATTGAATATTCAGATGATCACGTACCTCAACGTATCGATACTATTGTAGTTTCAACTCAACACGATGATTTTGCTGCTGAACCAGAAATGTTAGCTAAAATCAAGAAAGATATCGTTGAAATCGTTATTCCACGTGTAAAAGCCAACTTGAAACCGGAATTGCAGGCTTTATTCAATGATGCCATTACCTATCACATTAATCCTACTGGTAAATTTGTGATTGGTGGTCCTCACGGAGATACAGGTCTTACTGGCCGTAAAATTATTGTAGATACATATGGTGGAAAAGGTGCTCACGGTGGTGGTGCTTTTTCAGGAAAAGATCCTTCCAAAGTTGACCGTTCTGCTGCTTATGCTACGCGTCATATTGCTAAAAACTTAGTTGCTGCTGGTTTATGTGATCAGGTTTTAGTTCAAGTTTCTTATGCCATTGGTGTGGCTAAACCATGCGGTTTATTCATCGACACCTATGGAACAGCTAAAGTGAACATGACAGATGGCGAAATTGCAAGAAAAGTAGAAGAGATTTTTGACATGCGTCCTTATTTCATCGAACAACGTTTGAAATTAAGAAACCCAATGTACTCAGAAACAGCTGCTTATGGCCACATGGGACGTAAAAACGAAGTAGTTAACAAGACTTTCGTTGGACCTAATGGACAAAAAATCAGTCAAGAAGTAGAATTATTTACTTGGGAAAAATTAGATTATGTAGATGCGGTAAAAGCTGCTTTTCAAATCTAATAAACCATTTTAGAGCATAAAAAAAGGGGACAAATTGTCCCCTTTTTCATTTTCATATTCAGACTATTCTGATATATCCAAAGCCGTTTTGGCTACTTTCACTTGGGTTATTTTAGCCTTAAAGCGCTTAATCTGTTCTGCGATGGCATTTAATGCCAAATCTAAGGCTTCTTCGAAAGACCTGGCTTTCTCTTTGACAAACAAAATGGCTCCAGGTACAGATATTTTAATTTCAAGTAACTTTTCTTTTACTTTCCCCTCCCCTTGTTCTATTTTAAGAAATACCTCTCCGCTGGTTATTCGATCATAAAAGGTTTCTAATTTGTTCAACTTAGCTTGGATACTCTCGACTAATTTACGATCCGCTGTAAAGTGGATGGCATGAACTTGCACTTTCATAAGCTTGAAATTTAAAGGTGAAATAATGCTTTGGGAATCCGACAAAGCCTACAACATAAAGAACGTTCTAGATTCATCGGAAATGTAGAATATTTTCAAAACGATGTCAAGCATTTAACAAATATTTTTGAAATAAACACTTAAGTATTTTTTTGAAACAAATGGAACTAAAACTGAAAATTTTGATAATCAAATCATTAAATCCATTCTACTCGAATTAACCTGATGGAGATATTTTGCTTTCTAAAAAAATCATGCCAAAAAAACTGAATAGCAGATAAATGATCGTTAGGCGATTTCACCTCTACAAAGGCATATTCGTCCCCTTTTTGAATAAATAAGTCGGGAAAACCCTTGGAATGTGTAGCCAAATTTTGCCACATATATGTCACCACTTCCGTTAAAGCAGCAGGAGGTATCACTTGAACTAGGCGCTGAATTAAATCAAAGTCCAGATTTTGCCAATCGACCAAAGGATTCATTTTCCCTTGATTTCGCGCTGCATTCTGTTGCAACAAGGCTAACCAACTAGTCACATCTTCCAATAGAACTAATAAGTTTTTGAATTCATCCTGTAAATCCAATGCAAAATTCTCACGGGCATAATGACTTGGTGCATATTGAAAAGGATGATGAAAACCCGTTTTAGTTTGATGAAATATTAAATCCCAAAACCAAAGTCCCATCATATTTTTCCAAACACGATTCTCCGTAAAAGCAGCATAATAGCCCTGATTTCTAAAATAATCCACGACCCCCTCTTCCACCTGCTCTTTCCAGTCCTTGGAAATAGCCAATTTCTCCGCTTCCTTTAAACTGGCCGTCACTTGTTTAACTTGCTTTTTCGATGCTTGCTTCCAAAGATAATCTTCAAAAAAATGCCTTTCCTTGGGATTGGTAATCAATTCCAGACCTGTTCTAGCCCACATATTGGCCTCATCGATTCGCTTCAACTTAACCAATAGTCGGACTCTTCGTTCCAATGAAGCACCCGCCAAACTCTCTTCATACAAGGATAGCGCCATTTCCAATTCACCTTGTCGTTCCAACCAGCGCGCCACATGAAATAAAGTTCTCTCAAAACTTCCAATGCATAACTCCAACAATTCCGGAGCTAGGGGCCACATATTCATTTGCCAACTAGCCATAACTTCATCTACTGCATTTTCCTCTTTCGACTTCTCAAAAAACCATTCTCGCCAAATGCTGATGCGCCATTTCTGAATAGCTTCTTCCCGAGTAGAAAAATAGGGTACTAAATCCGCTTCATCGATATCAATGAATTGTCGATGTCCTAAATCACGAACCACAAAATCCGTTAAATCATGATTTCGACTACCAAAAAATAAAAACTGGATAAAATGAAAATAGGTGGTCTGCAAAGGCCGAATTAAGCCAATTTGAAGCATCTCCAAGCGCATTAACAATTCTTGTTCACTCAGGTTTTCAACGATATACTGAAGCAATGCAGGCTTAGAAACCGATTTAGCTATGGGACTTTTTTCTCCCGACACTTGAATTAAGTCGAAACAGATGGCCTTATTCAAATTATTCAAACAGGCATATATGGACTGGCCCTCTGTCTGACTAATTCTTTCCAATAAATTCATATGAAACAACTCGGTCTTTGCCTCTTCCAAAGAAGAAATCTCTGGGTATTGAAGTGAGTTTTCTTGAAACCAAATTGTTTTTCTTGAAGCAAGACGTAAATACAAACATTGAGCCGAAAAGGAGGATGTTTCAAAATCACGTATAAAAGTTTGCTCTTGCTCATCCAATAATTGGCTGTAATGATTTGTAACATAGCGTAATACATATTGAAAATAATCCCAATAATAGGTAGGCGATAAATTGAGATTCGGACTATTATCCATATAGGTAGAAGCGTTCAAAGGATAAAAATTGCACTATTCGGTGAATAATTTCGAGATTTTCAACAGAAAATTAGATTTTTTCAACAATTAATAAAACTTGGGTATATTTGCCTGCCTTATCTGAGGCATACGTATCCACTTACAATTTGAAACAAAAATAGTATGCAAACAGTCGCCAATTTCAATTTTGCTGGTAAAAAAGCCTTAGTTCGTGTTGATTTTAATGTCCCTTTAAACGAAAGGTACGAAATCACTGACGATACGCGTATAAAAGCCACGATCCCTACTATTCAGAAAATTCTGAAAGATGGAGGTTCGGTTATTCTGATGTCTCATTTAGGCAGACCCAAAGATGGTCCTACAGAAAAGTACTCATTGAAACACTTAGTGACTCCCCTTTCTATCGTTTTTGGTATCAAAGTAAAATTTGCTCCAGATTGTATCGGTGAGGAAGCGGCTCAATTAGCTAGTGAATTACAAGCTGGTGAAATTCTATTATTGGAAAATCTTCGTTTTTACAAAGAGGAAGAAAAAGGTGATGAGGAATTTGCGAAAAAATTAGCCAGTCTTGGTAATGTGTGGGTAAATGATGCCTTTGGAACTGCTCACCGTGCACATGCTTCTACCGCTGTGATGGGTAAATTCTTGCAAGATCGAGTAAGTGGTTATGTCATGCAAGCAGAAATTGATAACGCTAAAAAAATATTAGAATTTGCTGATAGACCGTTTACGGCTATCATGGGAGGTTCTAAAATCTCTGATAAAATCTTGATTATCGAGCAATTATTAGATAAGGTGGACAACTTGATCATCGGTGGTGGCATGACCTATACCTTTTCTTTAGCGGAAGGTGGAAAAATTGGCAAATCGATCTCAGAGCCAGATAAAGTAGATTTAGCAAAAAGTTTGTTAGAAAAAGCAAAGGCAAAAGGAGTTAATTTATACATGCCGGTTGATAATGTAGTGGCGGATGATTTTAGTAATTCAGCCAACAGACAGACGGTGAATAGAGGCGAAATTCCAGATGGTTGGGAAGGATTAGATATCGGTCCTAAGACCATTGAATTATTCCAAAAAGTTGTTTCTGAATCAAAAACAATCCTTTGGAATGGACCTATGGGAGTATTTGAATTCCCTAACTTTGCTAAAGGAACCAATGCCATTGCAGATGCCGTAGTTAAAGCGACAGAAGAAAATGGTGCATTTTCATTAATTGGAGGAGGAGATTCTGCTGCTGCCATTAATAATGCAGGATATGGCGACCGTGTAAGTTATGTATCTACCGGTGGTGGTGCTTTACTAGAATACATGGAAGGTAAAGTTTTACCTGGTGTAGCAGCATTAGAAGCATAATACCAATATAATTATATAAAATAGCGTTAAAGGCGAGGGAAGTATTCCTCGCCTTTTTGTATTTTAGCTAATTGCCAATTTGTCCTCCATACATGATTCATTTTTCATCGCCCACACAATTAAAATCAAGCATACTTAGTCTTGATAGCCGTCAAATCTATTTACCTCAACAAACGGCCTTTTTTGCCGTAAGAGGGGTACATCATGATGGACATCAATACATTGAGCCTTTATACCATTTAGGCATCCGAGAATTTATTGTTGAAAGCGATGCTTGGTCTGGTTTATTGGCAGAAAAAGCAAAAAAATGGACTCAAGCTGATTTTTGGGTCGTTGATAATAGCATCAATTGTCTACAAGAAATAGCTCGTATTCATCGTAAAAGTTTTTCTATTCCTGTTATTGGCATTACCGGTTCTAATGGAAAAACCACCTGTAAAGAATGGTTAGCAACCTTATTGCAAACTAAATTTTCCATCGTTAAAAGTCCCAAAAGTTTCAACTCTCAAATCGGGGTTCCATTATCTGTATGGGGCTTAAAAGCCCAACATCAGATTGCCATTTTTGAAGCTGGCATTTCTCGAGTTGGGGAAATGCAACGCATTGAAAAAATCATTCAACCTACCTGGGGAATATTCACGCATTTTGGAGAAGCCCATGGCCAAAATTTTGAATCAGATCATCAAAAACTACAAGAGAAGCTGCAACTATTTGCTCATGTAGAAAAATTGGTCTATCGACGTAAAAACATCGAACAGGATGTTATAAAATCAGAAATGCAATCCATTAATCCACAAGCTGAACTCATAGCATGGAGTACGGAAGATTTGGCTAACTGCATGTATGTTTATTGGAAAATAAGTCCTAAAGAAACCCATATACGGATTAAAAAACCGGCACAAAGTGAAGCGTTCTTAGATGTCAAAACAGAACTGACCGATGAAGCCTATTTGGAAAACCTGTGTCATTGCCTCATTATGGCGCATGTGGCAGGATTGAGTGTTGAAGAAATTCAAGCTCGAACCAAATGGATTCGTCCGATTTCTATGCGCTTGGAAATCAAAGAAGGACTCAGGAATAACCAGATCATCGATGATTCGTATAATAACGATTTGGATGGTTTACAATTGGCTTTACCCCTTTTGAAGAAATATGAACATAAAAAGCGTGTTTTAATCATTAGTGACTTCATTGAAGCCGGTATCCCTGCACCCGAATTATATCCCAAAATCGCTACATTGATTCAATCACAAAAAATTGATCAACTAATTGGTGTCGGGGATCACTTGATTAAATACCAAGACGCATTCAAGGAAATTGAAGTATTTTATAATACCGAAGATCTCATTGGTAGTGGCATCTTAAATCAAATTAGTGATGCTGTAGTCCTATTAAAAGGAGCGCGTAAATTTAATTTTGAACAAATAACTCAGCTTTTAGAGACCAAGACCCATTGTACTAAATTAGAAGTCAATTTAGACGCTTTACAGAATAACCTTACCTACTTTAAAGAAACCATAGGACCTGATACCAAACTCATGGTAATGGTCAAAGCATTTGCCTATGGAGCTGGTGCTGTAGAGATTGCTCAAGTATTGCAACAACAAGGAATAGATTACCTAACCGTTGCTTACACCGATGAAGGAGTACAATTGCGTAAAAATGGCATTTATTGCCCCATTATGGTCATGAATCCACAAATTGGAGAGTTAGATACGCTAAGCAATTATGCGCTAGAACCAGAAGTTTATTCCATGACCATGCTGGAAGCCATAGACGAATATAGTCATGCACATAATAAAAGCATCAAAATTCATCTAAAACTAGATACAGGTATGAAACGACTTGGTTTTAGTCCTGATCAATGCAAAGAATTAACTAAAAAGATAGCCAGTATGCCACAAGTTTGGGTAGCGAGTATGTTAAGTCATTTAGTAGCTTCCGAATCGCCCAAACATCAAAAATTCACAGAAAAACAAGTGGATTTATTTGAGAAAATGACCCAAAAGATCATTCAAACCTTGGGATATACCCCTTTGCGACATATTGCTAATTCTGCAGCCATTAAAAATTACCCTTCTGCAAGGTATGAAATGGTCCGATTAGGTATCAGTTTATATGGAATTTCAGAAAATAAAATAGAAAAGAAGTCCTTAGAAAATGTCTTAACCTTAAAAACATACATTTCACAGATCAAAGACATCAAGAAAAATGAAACCATAGGCTATGGTAGAAAGGGTAAATTAAAGTCGAACGGACGCATCGCCACCCTGGCTTTAGGCTATGCTGATGGTTATGCTAGAAGCCTTGGAATGGGTAAAGGTATGTTTGAAATCAATGGGTATTTGTGCCCCACAGTGGGTGCTATTTGCATGGATATGTGCATGGTAGATATCAGCCATTTACCCCTTGTGAAGGAAGGAGATGAGGCTATTGCCTTTGGTGGAAAAATACAATTAACTGATTTGGCTCATCAAGCGAAAACGATTCCATATGAACTCATGACTAACATCAGCGAACGCGTTAAAAGAGTCTATGTTAAAAACTAATTTCTGCTAAATATCCATTCGTTCTTAATATTCAACTTGCTATATATACTTGATACCTCAGAAGAAATTCTGGGGTATTTTTTTAGCCAATCCATTATCACTTCAGAACATAACGACGGAATTATAGAAATTGAATTCAACAAAGACTCATGACTTTATTTGAAATTTCTATCAAATTAGCTTTAGCATCAAATAAATCATTATTAGCAATTTGTATAATTATAATTATCAATATAAACAACTAATTAGCATTATAGCGAAATATACTTAGCCTGATAGATAATTAATTGTTTAAAGAACTAAATAAGCCTTCCCTATTCTCATTAAATACCGCTTTTGGATAATACGTTGAATTGTGCTAAATTAGCTAAATAGATAATTTTAATATGCAAGTAGAGTCTATAGCCAAAGCATTAGGTGATGAATCGAGGAGAAAGATTGTGGAGCTTTTGAAGGAAGGTGAGCTGCCTGCTAGTACCATTTTTGAACAATTCAACTATGCTGCACCTACCATTTCCAGGCACTTATCTGTGCTCAAAGAAGCTGGTTTAGTTAGCACCCGCCGGAACGGTGTATTCATCTATTATTCCTTAGAAAAGGAAGCCTTACATGTCATACAAAACTGGTTAGCTCCTCTCCTAGGCACTGCCATAGAAAAGCCCAAATCTGCCCCAAGAGAGCGAAGCCAAAGACCAAAAATCAAAACTGAAAGTAATCCCTTTGAGAAATTTCAAAGCGAATTTTAATCTTAGAATAATACTAATTTAATGAAACGATTTGTCATCATCATTCGGGGACCAGTAGCAGGAATTTCAGGTGAAAATTCACTCGCCACAGAAGAGGAATTAGAGCAAATTAGAACCTGGCTGAAAGGATTAAAATCTAGTTATGAGGACATGTTGTATCAGAAATTTTCAGGTCAACAACTACACCTCACGGCAGCTGGAAAATTGGATTCAAAATTGATCAATCAAATTGACGGTGGAGAAATTTCCCAGATTGTTACTCTCATATTATCCGACTGGGAAGAAGCCCAGAGAATTGCTAACAGTTTTCCCTTTGTTAGCCCTTTTTACAGTATAGAATTACGTGAAATGGCTTAATAGCACAAAAAATACCCTATACGCAACGTATAGGGCATTTTTAATATAAATCGCTGAGAATCGCGTATTTAAGAGCTAATTACAGATTAATTTCTCCTACCATATTCTCAGGGCGAACCCACTCATCAAACTCTTCGGCACTTAAATAACCCAAGGAAATCGCTGTTTCCTTCAACGTAGAGCCATTTTTATGCGCAGTTTGAGCAATTTCAGCCGCTTTATAATAACCAATCTTCGTATTCAATGCAGTAACTAGCATCAATGAATTATTCACGTGCTTTTGAATGTTCTCCTTCAATGGTTCGATACCCACAGCACACTTGTCGTTGAATGCAACGCAAACATCTCCTATCAATCGAGCTGAATGTAGGAAATTATAAATCATCACAGGCTTGAACACGTTCAACTCAAAATGACCTGAAGCTCCACCAATATTGATGGCCACATCATTCCCTAATACCTGAGCTGCCACCATCGTCATAGCTTCACACTGAGTTGGGTTTACTTTACCTGGCATGATAGAAGAACCTGGTTCATTATCTGGAATATAAATCTCTCCAATTCCTGAACGAGGGCCAGAAGATAACATACGTACATCGTTACCTATCTTCATTAGACTCACAGCAACTGTTTTTAAAGCTCCGTGCGCTTCTACTATGGCATCATGTGCCGCCAAGGCTTCAAACTTGTTTTCAGCCGTTCTGAATGGCAATCCAGTCAGCGTAGCAATGTGCTTCGCCACGTTCTCAGAATAGCCTGCTGGAGTATTGATTCCCGTTCCTACTGCTGTTCCACCCAAAGCTAATTCGCTCAAGTGATCTAAGGTATTATTGATGGCCTTTAAACCATGGTTCAACTGAGATACATATCCCGAAAACTCTTGTCCTAAAGTCAATGGGGTGGCGTCCATAAAGTGAGTACGTCCAATCTTCACCACATCCTTAAATGCTTTCGCTTTAGCGGCTAAGGTATCACGTAATTTAGTGATGCCCGGAATAGTCGTTTCCATCAAAATTTGATAGGCGGCAATGTGCATAGCCGTTGGGAAAGTGTCATTCGATGACTGGGATTTATTTACATCGTCGTTGGGATGTACCACTTTCTTCTCATCCATCAAATTTCCACCTTGCAAAACATGCGCTCGGTAGGCTATTACCTCATTGCAATTCATATTGGATTGCGTACCTGAACCTGTTTGCCAAACGACCAATGGGAATTGATCTGCCCATTGACCTTCCAAAATTTCATCACAAACTTTGGCAATAAGATCTTTTTTAGATTCATCCAAAACCCCAGCTTCGAAATTCGTGATTGCAGCTGCTTTTTTCAAGTAAGCAAATGCACGAATAATCTCTTTAGGCATTTTATTGATGTCTTGAGCAATGGGAAAATTCTCAATGGAACGTTGGGTTTGTGCACCCCAATACACGTGTGCAGGTACTTTCACCTGACCCATCGTATCTTTTTCTATTCTGTACTCCATAAGGTAGCTTTGTGTTAAATTTGTAAGGAAAAAACAAAAATACCACCAAATCAAACAAGTCGCACACCTTTTTAAAATAAATAGCTAACATGATCACCATTTACGGAATACCAGCTTGCAATACCATGAAAAAGGCCTTTGATTTTTTAATAAATCAAGGCGTTTCTTACGAATTTCATGATTACAAAAAGAAAGGCATCTCCCCTGAAACGCTGTCTCTCTTTTTAGAAAAACTTGGCCCAGCCACGGTATTAAATAAAAATGGAAGTACGTATAAGCAATTAGATGATGTCACTAAAAAAAGCTTAGAAAATCCAGATAGCCTTTTTGAATTTCTTCAACAAAAAACATCTGCTATCAAAAGACCCATTTTAGTCGATGGAGAAAGAATTTTAGCAGGATTTGACGAAGAAAAAATGCATGCTTGGTTAAGTAAATAATGTGCTATAAATAGCTTAACCACCACATTTCTTTGTGATCTAACTTATATTGATCAAACTTCTTACATAGTGGGTATAATCCCAGTATCAGGGCGATCCATATGACATAAACAACCCACAAGCTAAACCCATATCCCTGCAAATTAGGTTCAAATCCAATCCAAGTAGATAAAATCATCTTTTGCCAACCAAATCCTGAAAGCTCAGCAAAAAGCAAGGCAATTAAGTGAATAACATAGATATGAAGGATATAATAGAAAAAAGGTACACGACCAAAGGTGCAAAAAAAGTCAACTACCTTTCCTTTCCATTTTTCCGAGTATGCCAAAAACAAGAAACTTGCTCCCAAAGTCATCAACAAGTACTGTAAAGATGGTGGGTATTTAGAAGGATTAAAAAATGAAATCAAGTCTTGTGATAAGGTTGAATACTGCTGAAATGGATTCGGATCCCCATACCAATTAGTCCAACGAAGTATCACAAATAGTACGATGGAAATGATGCCCAAAAAAGTAAAATAAACCTTCCGTTTTTGAGCATCTACAGTTGATTGATAGGCACTTCCTATACAATATCCCAATGCCATAACGCCTATCCAAGGAATAAGGGGATACACGACCATCAATTGAATTTGAGAAGATATCGTATAAAATTGTTGTTCATGTAAAATGGACCAAATCACACTTCCTGGAAAATGCAGGTTATCTAAAAGATTGTGAAATAGAATAAGCGATAAACTAATTAGCCCAATATAGAAAGTTGGCAAATGGATAAGAGCCGCTAAGACCAACATACTTATCCCAAGTGACCAAATAACGGAGAGAGCATATACTGGGAAATGGACGTTAAAATACCAACCAAATCCGATAATAATCAATTCTGCAAATACGAGCCAGAATCCTCTTTTGATTAGAAATACTGACAATTTTCCTTTTGTTTTTCGCTTACTCAACATATAAGCTGAAAGACCAGCCAAAAAGCTGAATGCAGGAGCACAAAAATGCGTAATCCATCGAGTGAAAAACAACATTAAGTTACTCTGAGTAGGATCTGCTGGATCAAACACAAACGCATCATAATGAAAGTAGTCTCTAACATGGTCAAGAGCCATAATTACCATGACTAAACCTTTTAATAAATCAATGGACGCAATTCTGGTAGTTGTTGGCTTTGTCATAATTTGAGAAGGTTTGAGAGGTAGAAGACATTTCAAACTTAACCATACTAAGAAGGTATAAATACACCGAGAAATGAAATGACAATGTAAGAATTAATTTTAAATACTAATTATTTATCAAAAGTATTTCAATATCAAACCATTACAAACACCCAAACATTGCTCTCCTTAACAATCTACAACAACCGATACTCCTCAGATAAATTTGTTCGTATTAAGGCTTATTCACCTGATTGGAATCCATCGAATTCAAAACGGGTAAATGTAAATGAAATCGGAAGGCAAGTATTCTCACGGTAATGACAACAGATGCAGCAATTAACTCCGTTATTGGAACGGAGAAGTCGAAATATTGACAAGCGAAATAGACCAATCCACCAGCAACACATGCCAGCGCATAAATATCCTTTCTTAATAAGAGTGGGACTTCATTCAATAAAACATCTCTCAACAAGCCCCCTACTGAACCTGTGATGGTTCCCATGACAATACATACCCAAAAAGGTAAATGAGCGTCCATGGATTTGCTTATACCTACAATGGTAACTAGGCCTAAACCAATCGCATCAAAAAGAAACAAGGTATTCCACCATTTGACCAATTGACTTTTCAGAAGTAGCACAGCCAACAAAGCAATAGCAGTTGTCAAAAAATAACGCCCATCCAGCATCCAAAAAGGTCGAATACCCAATAATAAATCGCGGACTGTTCCTCCACCTATTGCGGTAACGAGCCCAATGATATAGGCTCCGAACCAGTCTATTTGCTTCCCTGAAGCCAATCGAATACCACTGACAGCAAAGGCAAATGTTCCAATGAAATCGATCAAGATGGTGAAATAATTATCCAATAAACAACGATTATGGTGAGCAAATTGAATGCCCAAATTACATAGGATTCCTGTAAAAAAAATATTCTAATGGCATATAAATTAACAGGGGAGAAAAGATAATCTTCCCTTCCGAACTAGAAATTCTCACTTTGATAATTTACTCCGCCGTAGTAGGGTCAATGATGGTGAAGACCTCGCTTACCAAATTAGCTGGAAAGCCTCCCATGCGGGCGTGCTCAAGAATCATTTCAGGATTGGGAGCTTTGTAGACACAATATATCTTATCATTGGTTACATAACTCTGTAACCATTTAATTTCTGGGCCCATATTATTCAATACACTACAGGATGTTTGTGAAATGGATTTCAATTGATCGTTGGTAAGATTTCCTGCTCCAGGAATTTCTCTTTCAATGAGGTAAGTTGCCATGATGAATGATGATAGAACATGTGGCCTACTCTATTCGGTTTTCGGCATTCCCGTAATATTTTAACATATATACTTAATATTCAATGATTTACAATGGAATTTAAAATTCTTTTTGAGAATAAGTAAATAGGGAACCATACTTCGCTCCACTCAACAATTACATGCTAACAAATTGACCTTAACTACATTATTTACTGACTAAATGGTATACCGCTTATAAGTTTCGCTACATATAAACAAAAAAGCGCGAAGGAACTCCTCTGCGCTTTTCAAAATTGAGTCAAATATTAAATGAATTAAAAAATGCTATTAATTAAATGCTAGTATAAATAATTAATTACCCTTTATAAAACACCCATTTACTAATTTCTTTCCAAGTCATTTTTTTGCCATACATCAAAATACCTACTCGATATATACGAGAAGATAACCAACTGCAAGCCAAGAATCCTCCCACTAATAAGATCATAGAAAGTACAATCTCCCAAGCTGGAACTCCATAAGGTAAACGAACCATCATATTGATGGGTGATGTAAATGGTATAATTGAGGCCCAAAATGCAATATTACTATCGGGATCTTGCATGGTAAACTGAGCCAAAATGAAAGCTAAAATAATAGGAATCATCACAGGAAATGTGAATTGTTGGGCCTCTGCTGCACTTTCTACAGCTGAGCCAATGGCCGCAAATAAAGAGCTATAAAGTAAATACCCAAACAAAAAGTAGAAGAAGAAAGAGCCTAAAATCAAAGGGATATTAGTACTTTCAATCACTTTGTTTAATTCTTCCATAGGCTGTGTGCTCGACTCAGCCTTGGCAACACTTTTCTTCAACTCTTCAGAATGGCTAGAATTAGCAACTGTAGCCATTCTAGAAGGGGCATTGTACAACTTACTTGTAGCTGTGGATAAGCCCACTGTTAATACAATCCAGAGCAAAAACTGGGTCAATCCCACCATACCTACTCCCAATATCTTACCCAACATTAATTGGTATGGCTTAATAGATGAAATAATAACTTCAATAATCCGGCTACTCTTCTCTTCTATAACCCCATTCATCACCTGAGAGCCGTAAAGTAATAAGGTTAAGTACAATAAAAAGCCTAAGATGGCTGCCAGAATCATGGCTCCACCCGAACTAGAAGTCGTCTCGGCACCTTGCTTAGAAACAGTAATGGTATCACTGGAGATGTCTACTTGAGTTTCCTTGTATTTTACCGTTGAAATACCCGCATTACGTAGCAAAATCTCTCGTACTTTATCTTGAACCATTCGCTCAATATCATTCTTCAATGACAAGCTCAAATTCTTCTCTGAATAAATTTTCAGGCCTTGAGGGTTCTTTAAAATATCCACTGGAATGGCCGCAAAAGCATCAAAACCTTGTTTATCAAAGGTTTTCTTAATTTGGGAAACATCCCCCTTCAATAATTGAAAAGCGATTTCTTTATCTGCCAAATCTTTTTGCTCAAATAATCCACTTCCGTCCCAAATAGCTACTTGTTTTACTTCTTTGTCGCGCGTAGCCAACCAAATAGGGACTGCATAAATAGCTGTTAATAACAATGGGGCTACTAAGGAGGCTATCCAAAAAGATTTCTTGCTTACTCGAGTCAAGTACTCCCTTTTTATAACTAATAATATCTTGTTCATGTTGATTCGATTAATTGGTTTCGTTGACTACTTGAATGAATATATCATTGAAAGAAGGTATCAATTCTTGAAATTTTTGAACCTGCACTTGATTGATCAATTGACCTAACAATTGATTAGGACTAGCTCCTTCTTGTAATTTAAAAATACCTTTCTTGGAAACTTGATCTCCTGACATTTCTAAACTAACCAAATCCACTCCTTGCAATTCCTGAGTCAAATTACCTTCAAATAACACCTCAAATTGATGAGCTTTGAATCGATTGCGAACTTCATTTTTTTCACCGGTTAAAACCACTTTAGAATGATTTATCAAAGCAATGGAGTCGCATAATTCTTCCACCGACTCCATACGATGAGTAGAGAACAAAATACTGGTTCCTCGATCTTTCAAGGCCAAAATTTCATCTTTCAACATATTGGCATTGATTGGATCAAAACCAGAAAATGGCTCATCTAAAATCAATAATTTAGGCTCATGAACGACCGTCGATATAAACTGAGTCTTCTGCTGCATTCCTTTGGATAAATCATCCACCTGCTTATCCCACCAATCTTTAATATCCAATCGAATAAACCAATCCTTCAAGCGTGTGATTGATTCTTGCCTAGAGAGGCCTTTTAACTGTGCTAGATAAATCAACTGCTCCCCTACCTTCATCTTCTTGTACAGACCTCGCTCTTCGGGTAAATAGCCAATTTGCTCCACGTGCTTGGATGACAACTTTTCTCCATCAAAAAGGATTTGACCTTCATCAGGAGCTGTAATCTGAGTAATGATACGAATTAATGACGTTTTGCCTGCACCATTGGGACCTAATAAACCAAAGATCTTGCCTTTAGGTATTTCGAGACTTACCCGATCTAAGGCCACATGGCTGGAATAACGTTTAACAACGTCTTGAATAGATAATATCATGTTAGGGTATGTTAAATTTCATCTAAAATAAAAAATGCGTTCATCCCATTTGTGTAAAAATGGATGAACGCAAAATATAAGGGATAAACGAAATAGCTTTATTTAGCTGCGACAGTTCTCTTTTTTCGTACTGGACTTGGAGAGGCCGTTTTTGATTTCGCAATTGATTTTTTGGGGCTAGCCGTTGCACTTGGGGACACCTCTGCACTTGCTATTTTAGTGCCTTTGGTGAGTAGGGCAATTTGCTTATCTTTAGCAGCTTTTTTGGCTAATTTATCTTTCTTTTTAGCCTCTTTTTCCAATTGTTTTTTTGCTTTCTTAGCTTCCTTCTCTTTCAATTCCGCCAAGGCTTTCACTTGTTGGTCTTTCAATTTCTGGAATTTTTTAACTATGATTGCAATGGCCTTATCTGCAGTATTGACCATTTTTTTAGCATTTTTATCATTTAGGCCACTTAATTTTGGCAAAATAGATAGTGCTAGTTGTTCGATTAATGTTTTGTCAGCTTTGCTCATACATGTTTATTACTATAGGCCTAAATCTAGAAAAGATTTACAGGAATAAAAATTTATTTGTGTTAAGTTTTTGTGCAAAAAGATAAATAAGAATGAATCTTATTTAAACTGGGTTTTTGAGACAAAATCCCAAACCACAATTCCTAAGCTGACAGATACATTAAGCGAATGCTTGGTGCCAAATTGGGGAATCTCTAGGCAGGTATCGCTGACGGCGATCCATTCATCTTGAACACCGAAGACTTCATTCCCAAAAACAAAGGCGTATTTCTCACCAGCAACAGGGGTGAAATCTTGCAGCGATTGAGATGCTTCCACTTGCTCTACCGAAACAATATTAAATCCTTGGGCCTGTAATAGTGAGATGCAATCAGCTGCCGAAGCGCAATATTCCCAATCAACTGATTCATCCGCCCCTAAAGCTGTTTTAGTGATTTCTCGATGTGGAGGCTGGGCACTGATGCCACAAAGGTAAATTTTCTCACAACGAAAGGCATCTGCCGTTCGAAAGGCAGAGCCAATATTATTCATGCTACGAATGTCATCCATGACAAGCACATAAGGGAATTTCTCCAAAGCTTTAAAAGCAGGAACATCGAGCCGATTGAGCTCGTCCATGGATAACTTCTTAGACATACTTTCTTCGAATTAATTAGGCAATCCAAGTAAATGGATAAGCTAATTCCGGAATTTTGATACGATCAGCCAAACGCTCAAGTCGAGCTGGCAAAGCAGCTACATAATCCCTCGCCTTTTCAGCAGCATCATTCAAGCCTGTGATTTTCTCTACTTCCCAGTCTTGGATTAACCCTTGCATGATGGTCACGTAATCTTGCGTTGTATATACTCCTATACGTTGTGCTGCATCAGAAAAATGTTCAAATAAAGAACTTTTTTGACCATTGATCTCTCTCAAGAAATGAGCAGGCATGACGATTTTTTTCTTCATCATATCAGCAAAAGCCAACATCATTTCAGAAGGATCTAATTTGAAAATTTCACTCACAAATCGACGATATGCTTTGGCATGACGTAATTCATCAGCGGCAATTTGAGCGCACATACGAGATAACTGAGGGTTACCGTGCTGCTTAGCCAATGAGGCTGTTCTACGATGTGAAATATTGGTGGCCATCTCTTGGAAAGAGGTGTACACAAAGTTTCTATATGGATCTGAAGATGTACCAATATCAAATCCATCTGAAATTAAATATTGAGTAGAAACGGCCATAGCACGCATATCTACTTTACCTGATAGATACAAATATGTACTTAACAAATTACCATGACGGTTTTCTTCAGCTGTCCAGCTACGAATCCATTGAACCCAACCTTGACCTTGATCCTCCACTTGATTCACCGAATCCATCGCCATTAACCACGATTCATAAGTAGGCAAAGCTTCCTCTGTAATCGTATCTCCAATCAATACTGCCCAATAATCATAAGGTAGCTCCTGAGCAGCTTCTTGCAATAATTTTACCTCATTCAAAAAGTTTTCTTTCGTTGAATCAGGTAACATATCAGAAGGCTGCCAATTGGAATCAATTGGATTCAAATACTCCTGGACATAAGCGTCCATGTTTTTGGCAAGTTCAGACATGACCTCCACACGATTAGCAAATTGAGACATGAGATGTGTTTAGTTTGAATTATTAAATTAAACGAAGATACGAAAATAATATGTGCGAATGAACCTTATTTCACCTCCCAAATCGTAATTTGTTTTAAATCTAATTTACCTTTCTCCGAAAAAACAGAAAGATTTTCCTTAATAGAATGAGGGAATCGAAGCGATGAAATAGCCACAGTGCCCTCCTGAGCCAATAGCTCAAGTATTGAATGGTCGACCAATACACGAACATGTTTTGCCTTTCCTTCAACCCATGGAGCAGCATCCAATTTGAAAAAACCAGGACTTAGAATCTTCCCAGAATGAGAACGGTCGATGAACCATTGTTTTTTATTCTCATCAAAAGCGACCACCGTATACTCTTTCGGATTATCCACCGATTGCCACTTTAATCCCCAACGATCGGCATTCGTAGACTCTACTTCTAGATCAATCAGATACGATTTTCCTTGTAACATCTTCATCCCATTCAAGATTTTAGGCTTAGAAATAGAAATGTCCTTTGCCTGAAAAGTAGGTTCAAGTGAACTATAATCTGGTTGAAAATCTTGTTTCAATCTCAAGCCTTCATGGGTATCGACTAAACTCAGCTTTCTAACCGACGACATCTGGCCTTTCCAAGGAAAAGTTGGTTGCTCTTTGGCATATTGCCAGCTCAGTGCCCATCCTAGCCACATAACTTCATTAGGGGCCGTGTTATAAAATGGAATAGCTGCATAAAAATCTTTACCATAATCAACAAATAATTTGGTATCACTCGTGTTTTCATTGATAAAGGTCTTTCCATTGAATTCGCCCACAAAATATTGCATTCCCACAAAACCCTTTTGCACACCTTGAGAGGAGTTAAACAATACCCATTTACTCTCCTTTTCTCGGCCTTCAATGGGTAATTCAACCAAAGAAGGACATTCCCAAATCATTTCTAATTCCCCTTGATTACTGAATTCACTCAATAAATCCCATTTCAATAAATTCTTAGATCCATAAAATTGAACAGAACGATCCAAGGGTTTTGCCACTGACATAATAAACTGCTTACTAGAATGATGCCAGATGATATTGGGGTCTCGGAAATTCAATAATTGAATATCTAAAATCGGATTTTGATCGTATTTATTCCATGTCAAACCATCATCATTGGAATAAGCGAGATGTTGTTCTTGTTTTTTATTGGGATAATCGGCCGTATAGATGGCAACTAATAGATCTTTGCTAGCATCTCCCAGACCCGACACATGGTCTTTATCCCAAACCACACAACCAGAAAAAATAAATTCTTCTCCATGTGGAATAGCCAGAGGAAGCTCTTCCCAGTGCCATAAATCTTTGCTTCGGGCATGTCCCCAGCTCATGTTCCCCCAGTCATTCCCCTTGGGGTTATGCTGAAAAAACAAGTGATAATATCCTTTAAAATAGATCAATCCGTTGGGATCATTCGTCCAGTTCTTTTTCGGAGAAAAGTGAATGGATGGCCGCCAATATTCAGTAGGGCTTTGAGCTGAAATAGTCAAAGAAATGAGCATCAATAAGCTAACTAATATGCTAGGAAGCGGAATACTTTTGGAAAGAATTTTCATGAGCGTCAATACGTAAAAAGTAAGCATTACATAATGCTGGACTAAACCAATCCCCTAAGTTATAATAAGTAGCATCAGTTCCTAATTCCCAAGCAACAGGATGATGCCGATGGCCAAAGATATAACTCGATGATACTTGTTGTTTACTGAGGTCTTTTTGAAATTGCTCTTGAACGAATTGAAGAATATAATCTGTTTCTGGATGAAAGGGTACAGCTCCTTGTGTAATGGCATTCGTCTTTCGGGTGTTAGACCAAGCATGTGCTAATCGAATTCCAAGATCTGGATGCAGCCAACGAAACATAAACTGGGCAAGCTTATTGGTGAATACTTGCTTCAAAGCCTTGTATCCATAATCCCCTGGCCCCAAACCATCCCCATGACCAATGAATATGGATTTGTTTGAACCATCGCTAAAGGCTAGCTGGAAACGCTCAGGATGGCGATAAATCTTGGCTGCTAATTCTTCTTGGAAATAATCATACATCCACAAATCATGATTACCTACAAAAATATGTAATTCAATACCAGCATCGCTTAACTCTGCCAATTTGCCTAAAAAACGAACAAATCCTTTTGGAACAGCTTTTCGATATTCAAACCAAAAATCAAACAAATCCCCTAACAAAAATAAAGCTTGAGCATCCTGTTTGACTTGATCCAACCAATCCAATAAATAAGCCTCCCTCTCCCTACTTTCCTTTTCATTGGGAAAACCCAAATGGAAATCAGAGGCGAAATAAACTTTTTTACTGGCTTCTACCTGAATATGTTTCATAAAAAAAGGGGTGGCCAAGCCACCCCAAACATGAGTTAAACGGCCGATTCGCTGGAAGCATCATCGGAAGCTATGCTTTCTTCCTTTTTTACAGCTTTAGCTCGAGGCTTTTTACTAGCCTTCTTGACTTCTTGTACATCCGGTGCAGATTCTGCTTTCTCAGCTAAATCTCGTTCATCCTTCGCTTCCTTACGCTTCTTTTCTGTTTCACCCTTGATATACTCCTGATAAGAAGTTAATTGCTCAAATGGACGAGGGCCAACTAAAGCTTCTAAATCGCTTTGGAACAATACCTCTTTTTTCAACAATTGTTCCGCTAGAATAATCAATTTAGCTTTCTTAGAACGTAATAAAGCTAATGTTCTCTTGTAGGCTTCGGCAATAATCTTACGTACCTCTTCATCAATTTCACGAGCTGTAGTCTCCGAATATGGCTTATTAAACTGGTATTCAGTTCCTTTAGAATCATAGTAAGAAATATTCCCCAACTTATCATTCATACCATAAACTGTCACCATGGAATAAGCCAATTTGGTGATTCGCTCCAAGTCGTTTTGGGCACCTGTAGATACTTTACCAAAAATGATTTCTTCCGCTGCACGTCCACCTAAGGTGACACACATTTCATCCATCAATTGCTCAGTACGATACAAGAATTGCTCTTTCGGCAAGTATTGAGCATAACCCAATGCCGCTACGCCACGAGGAACAATGGACACTTTTACTAAAGGATTGGCATGTTCTAAAAACCAACCAGCAATAGCATGTCCTGCTTCATGGTGAGCCACAATATTCTTCTCTTCTGGAGAAATCAATTTGTTTTTCTTTTCCAAACCGCCGATAACACGATCCATAGCTTCTTGGAAATCAGTCATTTCCACCGCTACTTTATTTCTACGAGCAGCAATTAAAGCTGCTTCATTACATACATTGGCAATCTCCGCTCCAGCAAAACCCGGAGTTTGCGCCGCTAATTCTTTCACATCAACTCCATTAGCCAATTTTAATGGCTTAATGTGTACTTTGAAAATAGCCTCACGACCAATGATATCGGGTTTATCAATACTGATGGTACGATCAAAACGACCTGGGCGTAATAGTGCTGAATCCAATACATCGGGACGGTTCGTTGCCGCCATGATGATAATTCCTGAATCCGTAGCAAAACCATCCATCTCCACCAATAAGGAGTTCAAGGTATTTTCTCTTTCGTCATTAGCACCTGGCATAGAACCACGTCCACGAGAACGGCCTACCGCATCAATCTCATCAATGAAAATGATACAAGGAGCCTTTTCTTTGGCTTGCTTAAACAAATCACGTACACGGGCAGCTCCTACCCCAACGAACATTTCAACAAAATCAGAACCAGAAAGGGAGAAAAAAGGTACACCAGCTTCACCTGCTACGGCTTTCGCCAACAAGGTTTTACCCGTTCCCGGAGGGCCTACCAATAAGGCACCTTTCGGAATTTTACCTCCCAAATCCGTGAATTTTTTAGGGAATTTTAAGAATTCCACAATCTCTTGAATTTCTTCTTTCGCTTCATCCAAACCAGCCACATCATTGAAGGTCACGCGAACTTTCGACTCCCCTTCAATCAACGTAGCCTTACTACGACCGATATTAAAGATTTGTCCACCGGCACCGCCACCACCGCCCATGCGGAAGAAAAGGAAATAGAAGCTTAAACCCATTAAGATAAAGAAGCCCCAAGTACCTAACCAATCCAATGGACCCGTACGCGTTTCAGGCTTAGCCATTATCTGCTCATTACGAGGAAAGGCCTTTTGTCTATCTTCTAAAAAACGTTCAAAACCTTCTTTTGAAATTATTTGAAACTCAAAATGTGGACCTTGTTTCACTGAAATAAGGCCTTGAGGAGAGTTTTTGAAATACTTAGCTACATAATTTGGTTTCAGATTAACCTCAACCAATTTATCATTGACAATGGTCACGCCTTCCACTTCTTTTTGAATCAACATAGACTCAAATTGTTTCTGAGAAATCTCTTGAAGTGTGCGTTGTTTAGTAAAAAAGAACATACTCACTACGGCGATCATCAAACCTATGACCATCCAGCTTTGCATGCCTCCAACCGGTTTTTTAGGTAATCGAGGGGGAATTCCTGACCTCTTGGTATTCTTTGAATTGTTTACTTGTTTTGCCATTGGTTATCTATTTGGGCTTGTAACAATGTAGCGGAGTGATTAAGTTTCTTTTCGAGGAAAAATTCTAAAAATTCTAGATTATAATTCTGGAACAATCGTGAATTTAGCATCTCCCCATAATTCTTCTAATTTAAAAAAGGATCTTTTCTCCTTCAAAAACACGTGTACGATGACATCATAATAATCCATCAATATCCACTCACGATTCGCTTTTCCTTCAATAGAATGAGCATGCAATTTACCTGCTTCCCATATTTCTTTATCTACAGAATCGGCAATCGCATCAATCTGGGTATCTGAAGTACCGGAACAAATCACAAAGAAATCCGTGAATGCATTTTGTACACCGCGCAAGTCCAATACCATAATTTCCTGTGCCTTCTTTTCTTGCATCCCCTTGACTACCCAATTCACAATGTCTTCCGAGATATCTTGCTTGGGGGACTTAATGGAACTTTTACGCATATATTGTTTTGATCTAAATGTTTATAGAGAACTATCTTAACGATTAAAAATTTAAATTTGTTCTACACAAGCTTAAAATTACAAATAAATTTGAACAATTACCACGCACCAACTCGGTTCATAGGCAAATTGGCGAAATACATTCCCACTTGTCCGTCCACCAATTCCATGGCTTTTCAAGAGTCATTAGAAAGTACTATTCCTGAAGGGTTTGCTTGGGTAGCCAGACATCAAAGTGCCGGTAGAGGACAAAGAGGGAATACATGGCAGGCAGAACCAGATCAAAATTTATTACTTTCCTTTCTCCTAAAACCCTCCCATTCTCTACTGGAAAATCAATTTTATCTCAGTAAAGCGGTAGCATTAGGTATTTTAAATGGATTACAACAGTGGGCAACGGAAAACTATGGAGAAAGACTTCCATTAGCCATCAAATGGCCCAATGACCTGTATTTAGATGGGAAAAAATTAGGCGGTATATTGATTGAAAACAATTTTCAATCGGGCCAATGGACATTTTCCATCGTAGGAATTGGGCTGAACATCAATCAAACCAACTTTGCCGATTTACGAGCTTGTTCCTTAAAATCCTGGATGAAGTCTCCGCAATCTTTCGATTTACATGACATTTACAAGCATATTTGCCAAGGCATAGAAAAGGAATATGAATATTTTTTAGAGCAAAAGTTCCATTTTTTGGATGAGGCTTACCACCAAAAATTATTTAGATTCCGAGAATGGCATTCTTATCAGGACAATCAACAGGAATTTATTGGTAAGATTCTAAGAGTCAATGCTCAAGGCCTTCTAATCATGGAAAAACCAGGAGGAGAACAAGCCTATGAAATAAAGGAATTAAGTTTTATTTTTAAGGACTAAGCTTTGAAATAAAACCTGTTCATGATAGACCAATACCGCAGCAACTTAGAGAATTTTCTTTATTGGGCAGAACATCGACCAGAGGCTGTTTATCTAAAGCAGCCCGTTGGTAAGCAATATCAAGATTTTACTTATCAAGAAGTTGCTAATCAAATCAGCAAAATAGCCAATTACCTGCGTCAAACATTGGATGACCAGCTCCCGAACCATGTAGGTATTTTGTCGAAAAACTGTGCCCACTGGATCATGGCTGACTTGGCTATTGCTGCGGCAGGTGCTGTTTCTGTGCCATTTTATCCCACATTAACAGCCGATCAATTGAATCAGGTATTGGTGCATTCCGACTGCCAAATACTCTTCGTAGGAAAACTAGATCATTGGGAAAGCATACGATCAGGAATTCCTTCCAATATCACCTTGATTTTCACTCCTGAGCATCAAAGTCCAATTTCAGAATCACACTGGACAAGTATTGAAGCTCAGTATGAACCCATCGATTCCTTTCATCAGGCAGATGCCGGTGAGCTAAGTACCATCATTTACACATCAGGAACCACGGGGTCCCCCAAAGGCGTCATGCTACACCATGAAGGAATCATTCATGTCATCAACATAGCTAAAGAGGCCGCACTTTTGCAACAGCCCAACAACCGATTCATTTCATATCTTCCATTGAGTCATATCGCCGAGCGGAACTTTGTCGAGTTCGCAGGCACAGCATCGGGAGGAACCATTTATTTTGTAGAGACATTAGACAGCTTTAAAGATAATTTAGTGGCCTGTCGACCTACCCATTTCTTAGCTGTACCTAGAATTTGGGCTAAATTCAGGGAAGGGATTTTACAAAAAATAGGGGGTCAAAAACGCCTACAACTTTTGCTATCCATCCCCTTGCTGAGTCATTTCATCAAAAAGAAAATCAAAAAAGGATTAGGTCTAGATCAAACCAAAATGAATGTAACGGGTGCCGCACCTATGCCCACCGAATTGTTGCAATGGTTTCAAAAAATCGGCCTTACTATTCAGGAGGCCTATGGTATGACGGAGAATATGGGCTTTAATACCCTAATGCCACGAGACCAAATTCGATTGGGTACTGTTGGGAAACCATGGCCTACCTGTGAAGTAAAATTAGATCCAGAATCGCATGAATTACTCATGAAGGCTCCCTACATTACATCTGGTTATTATAAAGAACCCACCTTGACCCAAGAGCTTTTTGATGGTACTTGGCTAAAAACGGGTGATATGGCCGAATTGGATTCCGATGGATTTATTTCCATCATCGGACGCGTGAAAGATAATTTCAAAACCAGCAAAGGTCAATATGTAGCCCCAGCACCGATTGAAAACATGATTTTATCACATGAATGGATTGAACAAGCCTGTGTAGTTGGGACCAATTTACCACAACCTATTGCCTTAATCATTCTTAATGAGGAAGGTAAAAAAGCGGATAAAAACAGCCTAGAATTAGCTTTAGATGGCATTAAGAGTAGCTTAAAGCCACATTTTAAAAAATATGAACATTTGTCAAAAATGGTCATATTGAAAGAAGATTGGACCATTGAGAACAATTGTATCACTCCTACGCTTAAAATCAGAAGGCAGGCCATCGAGAAAAAATTCCAAGACAAAATAGAAGCCTGGAATCAACATCCTGCATCCATTCTTTTTGAATAATTCATCCAAGGGTAAATTAATAGCTATGCTTTTTGACTAAATTAGAGGCATGAGACGTATTTTACCGCCTAATGTTTTCATTTTCAGCATTTTCATTTGCTTAGGACTTGGTTTATCAACCAGTCTTTGTGGGCAAATGGTGGAGGTAGATAGTATCCAATTCAAAGGAAACGAGCGTAGTAAAAGAAGTATCTTAAAGCGAGAATTAGATTTTAAAGAAGGTGATTTGCTGGATTTAAATGAAATTGACAAAAAATTGGAATTCAGCAGACGGAAACTCATGAATACCAATTTATTCATTTGGGTTCGCTCCGAATATCACTTAACCAAATCTGGGAAATTGGCCATCAATTTTGATGTCTTAGAACAATGGTATTTTCTTGGCTATCCCGTATTCCAATTGGCCGACCGCAATTTAAATGAATGGTGGGCCCGTGGCCATCCATTGGACAGAGCCATTTATGGGATTCACTTATTGCATAATAATTTCAGAGGAAGAGCCGAGAGATTGATGTTAAAAGCCGAAACTGGCTTCACTCAACGGTTGGAGTTCTCGTATAATAATCCTTACGTAGACCGAAAAAAAACATTAGGTATTGGTTTTAATTTGGATTATTTGACCAGTAAAAACATTGCCTATAAAACACAAGCCGACACCTTAGTTTACTTAGGCTCTGAGAATATTTTACGAGAAAAATGGAGCGGTGGGATTAGCTTTAGGAAGCGCTTTCGTTTCTATGATTTCCAGACTTTCGAAGTCAAATACAGCCATAACTTAGTGTCTGATACCATAACCAAACTCAATCCAGCCTATTTTCAGGGCAAATCCAATGAGCAAAACTTCATGCAGTTGGGTTATACTTTCTCTTATGATTTTAGAGATTATGTGGTGTATCCTTTGGTAGGTAAAAAAATCGACATCAGTTTTCAAAAATATGGCGTATTAGCTCAGGATGAAATCAATTTTTGGGAGATCAATGCCGGACTATCCTATTATTTCGATTTGGGTAAAAAGTTTTATTTCAGCAGTCAATTCAAAGGAAAGATCACTCAAGATGGGGCGACGGTGCCTTACGCAAACCAGCGAGGATTGGGATATCGCAACGAAGTAGTGAGAGGTTTTGAACTCAAAGTAGTGGACGGGACGGATTATTTCTTATCTCGAAACACCTTGAAATATCAATTGTTCAAACAAATTATCCCTCTGTCCTTTATCCCGTATAAGCAATTTAATCAGATGCCCTTATCCATTTATCCAACTGCATTTTTGGATTTGGCCTATGTGAATCAAGCGAATCGAGTAGAGACAAAAAGTAATTTTGCCAATAAATGGTTATTTGGGTATGGAGTTGGTTTGGATATTGTGACCTATTATAACTTCGTGTTGAAAATGGCGCTGCCCTTTAACAATGGAGGAAAATATGGCTTTGTAGTAGGGTTAGGACGTGAATTCTAAAAAAAAAGCCAGTCAAAGACCGGCTCCTTTTTAAAATACCTAACCACTAATAATCTTAAATATTGTTAGTTTGACGAATCAAACGTAAAAATCGTTGAACAAAAATAACACTATTTTTCTAAAAACAGAATATATCAAATTTGAAATTTTTTAATTTTAGAAATTCAATTACATCACATTGTTGATTCTCCCTCAAATGAACCCTAAAACAAGCTTATTACAAAAAAAATTAGCATTTGCGCTCATTATCAGTTTCTTGATAATTTCAAATGCTTGTCAAACTACCTCCGATAAACAAGAAGCAAATCAGAGTAATCTCGAATCAAAAAAGCAAGCCAAGCAAAAAGCTTGGGATGAAAGCACGCCTTTATTGCAACGAATCACCTTGGGATCTGAAGGTATTATTCGGAATGTTACTTGGGGACAAGATATGTCGACAATTGGAGAAAAGGTGGAACTATCCGAAACTCAACCAAGCGTAGGAAAATCCTATACTCAATTCTTCGATGATACGGATTTGAACTTTGTGGACATCACCTATTTACCAGATGAAAATAATAAGGTAAAAGGAATCATATTAAATATCTTTCTAGAGGAGCAAGATGATGTCTTGGACTTAACTGCCAATTTCAAAGAGTATTTAGGAAATATTTATGGGAATGGCCGAGGTAGCGCCAAAAAGATTGTTTGGAAAAACGAAAATACCCAGGTCATATTGGAAGATGTTGGTACTCCCAAAGACCCAGGTATTCAAGTTGTTTTTTCTAAAATAAACTAAACTTTCCAAATCCACTGACGGGTATCGGCTACCTCGCCCAAGCGGATGTGATTGATTTCATGGAAAACTTTAGAGGAGAAATCGCTTTCTTTTCTAGCAGGTAATTCATAATCCTTACCTTCAAAAGCAATGACTTGAATGGGAGCAATCACTGCTGCGGTTCCCGCGCCAAAAGCCTCGGTAACAGCACCTGATTGAATTCCTTCTACTAGTTCCTTTACTGAAAGTGGTCTTTCCTCTACTTTCATGCCCCAGTCTTTTGCTATTTGTAACACCGACTTTCTAGTAACACCATCTAAAATGGTATCGCCAGTCGGTGCAGTAACCAAAGCTCCATTCACCACAAACATCAAGTTCATGGTTCCTGCTTCTTCTACATATTGATGGGTAGCAGCATCAGTCCAAATAATCTGATCATAACCCGCTTTATTGGCTTCCTGGGTTGGGAATAACGAACCTCCATAGTTTCCTGCATTTTTAGAGAATCCTACACCTCCTTTAGCCGCACGAATGTATTCTGTTTCCACACGAACGCGCAAGGGCTTAGCATAGTAAGAACCTACAGGACAAAGGAAAATAATAAACTTATAAGTATTGGATGGTGAAACGCCTACGTACTCATCTGTAGAAAACATGAATGGACGGATATACAAGGAACAACCTTCTTTGGCTGGAACCCATGCCTTATCCATTTGCAACAATTGTCTCAAGCCACCCATAAAAATCTCTTCTGGGACTTCCGGCATGCACATCCGAACGGCAGATTTATTGAAGCGTTTGAAGTTTTCTTCTGGACGAAAAACTAAAATCTCATCTTGCTTAGAACGATACGCTTTCATTCCTTCAAAAATGGCTTGTCCATAATGTAGCGACATCATAGCGGGTTGATAAGTCAATGGACCATAAGGCTGAATGCTTACTTTTTGCCAAGCTCCATCGGCATAATCCGCTACTAACATGTGATCAGCAAAACTGCGACCGAAAACTAAGTGATCAAAATCAACCTCATTGATACGAGATTGGGCTATGGGTTTTATTTCTATTTGCATCATATTAAATCTTATTGGCTATCTGCCAGAGTTCCACGGAATCTCAGGGATTCCCAATGAATGGTGGAGATAGCGGCACATCATGAATAAATAATCCGATAATCTATTTAAATAAGCGATGGATATTTGATAAGCTTCTTCTTTTTCTTCAGCTTGAACCCATCTGATTAGGCTGCGTTCTGCACGGCGGCAAACAGTGCGGCAAACTTGTGCCAAGGCAATTGTCTCGTGACCACCGGGCAGAATAAAGACTCGCATGGGTGTTAGTACCTCATCCATCTCATCAATTAATCCTTCTAAGGCCACAATATCATGCAGCTCAATGAGCTTCATATTTCCTAAAAACTCAGTAGAGTCGCTAGCCACATGGGCTCCGAGGACAAATAAACTCGTTTGAATCCCCAACACTTTGGTATTCAATGAATCCGATAGTTGTGTATTCAATAATCCTAAATAGGAATTTAACTCATCGATATCCCCAATGGCATCAATTCGCAAATCCGATTTAGATACACCATTCCCATCAGCAAGCCGAGTAAAACCCTTATCTCCGTTTTTAGTATAGATCGCCATGGCTATATAGTATAAGGTACAAATCTACTTTTTTCAAGCCTGAATTACAAGAATGAGGCATAATTATCATTTTCCTGATGGAAAGAATACAAAGATTAGGTCAGTTAGATTTTCAGACCTAATTTTGTGGACATTTTAATCAACGTATGTCAATCGATCATTTCTTTTCTAGAGTATGGCGCATCATATCCATTATTGGATTTGGCGTCTCTCTCCTATTTATATACCGTGGCTTACCAGATCCTACGGCGGTACATTTTGGTGAAACAGGTCGTGGCGATGGATTTTTACCCAAAGAAGAAATATTCTATTTGACAGCAGGTATCATGACCTTGATTAATATGTTGGCCTTGCTATTGATTAAAAACATTCAAAAAATACCTGATAATCAATTCACTATTCTTTTTTCCATTTTCAAGAAAAAAGGAGGAACTAAGATTAAAGAAACCATCGGACATTGGTTACACATGTTACCCGCTTTGATTAATACCTATATGATATTGGTATTAAGGGCGCTACTTTTATTGAACGATGAAAGAACTTATAACCAAGATTTCTCCTTCTATCCTTATATAGGCATCATTGCATTGCTTATTTGGATTGCCTACCTACCTGTTCGCTTACTAACCTATTCGGATTATTTGGAAGAATAATGAAGCTTGAATTAGCCCCTTTATCGATTCAGGCATTTGATTATCATCTACCTGAATCCAGCATTGCTTTACATCCTAGTCCTAGCAGAGATGCTTCTCGACTATTGGTTTCCCAAAATGGACAAATCTCGCACCTTCATTTTTATGATATTTTAGATTTATTACCGAAAAACAGTTTACTCGTTTTTAATAATACACGCGTCATTCCAGCAAGAATACATCTCCAAAAATCAACGGGAGCTACCATAGAGCTGTTCTTACTAAAACCATTGGCATCACAAATTGCGACCCAGCTAACTATGGAGTCACAGCATGAAGTGGAATGGGAATGCTTGGTAGGAAATAAAAAACGTTGGAAAGATGGAGAAATCTTGCGACATGAACTTCTAATTGGTGACGAAGAAATTCAATTGGCATTGCATTGGATAGACCGAGAGAAAAATTGGGTCAAAATAACATGGAACAGCACACATCTATTTGCCGAGATATTAAATGCATTTGGTCAAATCCCACTTCCACCCTATTTAGGTAGAGATTTAGATGAAGAAGATCAAGAAAGGTACCAAACCATATTTTCCAAAGAATTAGGTGCGGTGGCGGCCCCCACGGCCAGTCTTCATTTCACACAGGCTTTATTGGACCAAATACCAACAAAAGGACATCAAAGTACTTTTATCACCTTGCATGTGGGCGCAGGAACCTTTCTTCCTGTAAAAGAAGAAAATGTGGCCAATCATCCCATGCATCGGGAACAATTGATTTTCTCCATTCCTATGATGGAGGCCATTCTGAAACATGAGGGTCCGATTGTGCCCGTTGGCACAACGGCTTTAAGAGCCTTAGAAAGCTTATATTGGTCAGGTGTATATTTATTAGAAGAAAGAGAAATCCCTTCTGAGGGCTTTGTCTTGGCCAAAGAATTTGCCTACTTGCCAAGAGCTGAATCCTATTCGGTCAAAGAATCCTTAGAAAAAGTCATCGCATATTTACAAGGCCATGGACAAGATCAATGGATAGCGGAAACGGAATTATTGATTATGCCAGGTTATACATTACACCTATGTGATGCCTTAATTACCAATTTCCATCAGCCTAAATCAACACTATTGGTCTTGGTTGCGGCCTTGATTGGCGACCATTGGAAAGAGGTATATGCGGAGGCCCAAGAACAGGGTTATCGCTTTTTAAGTTATGGAGATACGTCATTGTTATTCAAACAGTAGACGAATTCAAGCAAATATGCTTATTTTTGCGACCATTTTATTTATGACAACCCAAGAAAATGCAAGGTAATTTTATCGAGGAATTGAGATGGAGAGGCATGTTACATGACATGATTCCCGGCTTAGAAGAGCAATTAGCTAAAGAAATGACGACGGCTTATATTGGCTTTGACCCTACTGCGCCTAGTTTGCACATCGGAAACTTAGCTGCTATTATGTTGTTGAAGCATTTCCAATTGGCAGGTCATAAGCCCATTGCCTTGGTGGGAGGCGCTACAGGTATGATTGGTGATCCATCAGGTAAGAATGCTGAGCGGGAGTTTTTATCCGAAGATACCTTACGCGAAAATCAGATTGGGATTCAAAAGCAATTAGAGAAGTTTTTAGATTTCCATGCTGGAGCTAATTCTGCGGAAGTAGTGAATAATTACGATTGGTTCAAAGAATTTAGTTTTTTGGGATTTTTACGCGAAGCAGGTAAGTTTTTAACGGTGAATTACATGATGTCGAAAGATTCAGTAAAAAACCGCTTGGAAACGGGACTCTCTTTTACGGAATTCTCCTACCAGCTATTACAGGGTTACGATTTTTATCATTTGTACAAAACCAAGAATGTCCGTTTACAAATGGGTGGTTCGGACCAGTGGGGTAATATTACTACAGGTACGGAAATCATTCGTCGAAAGGAAGGTACTGGAGAAGATGAAACGGATCGTGCATTTGCTTTGACTACTCCATTGGTTACCAAAGCTGATGGTACTAAGTTTGGTAAATCGGAATCGGGCAATGTATGGTTAGATCCAAGCAAGACTAGCCCTTATGAATTCTATCAATTTTGGTTGAATACTGCAGATGCTGATGTTCCTCGATTATTGCGTGTGTTTACCTTGTTTACGCAAGCAGAAATAGAATCCATGGAAAAACAGCATGCAGAGGCTCCTCATTTGCGCTTGTTGCAAAAGGCCTTGGGTCAGGAGGTAACCACGCGGGTACATGGTGCTCAGGTATGTGAGGAAGTAATAGAGGCATCCACGATTCTATTTGCTAAAGATGCGATTGAGCAATTGGAATCGGCGGCGGAGAGTGTATTCCAACAGCTCCCGATTTACCAAGTGAGTCCGGAGGCAATGGCGGAGTGCCAAAATTTAACGGATTTAATCAGCGTAGGATGTAATCATTTAATCTGTAGTTCTAAAGGAGAAGCGCGTAAAGCCATCCAAGGAAATGCGATAAGTGTGAATAAAGTAAAAGTGAATAATCCACAAGCAAATATTGATTTTCCGTTATTGCGTAATAAATACTTATTAATTGGCAACGGAAAACAAAAAAATTACATTCTGGCTATCAGCTAGTTGCTGGCATATTGGCGAATTAATTCAAAAAAAAGTAAAAAATTTCTTCGCCAATATTTGCACAAAATAAATAAACCGTGCATCTTTGCACTCCCAATCGCTAGCTAAACGAGCAAGCGCAATAAACGAAGCGAGTACAAGGACAGAGTTTCGACGAAGTTCAAAATGCAAAGCCAGTTTAAAAGAGTTCTTTGACGTGTTGATAAAAGGAAAAAGTTTGTAACCAGTTAAAATGGTTATGAAGAGAAAAAATAGCATTCAAGACAAGGATAATGACAATTCTTATTTTAATAGTAAGAGCAAAGTCA
>NZ_SEWX01000019.1 GCF_004307455.1 Aquirufa nivalisilvae | reverse complement strand
GTCAATAGTCTTTTAGAGGTGTGATGACCCACTATATGACGTGTATAGGCATCTATGATAAAAGTAAGGTAATAATAGATCCCATTGACTTGATAATAACTAATGTCGCTCTGCCAATATTGGTCTATTCGACTCGGTTTTTGATGTATCAATAAATTCTCAAACCGAACCACTCCTTGACTATCTGTCGTCTTGATGAAGGAGAGTATTCTAGGCCTGGTTAAATGTTGTTGCTTACAAAATATCTCAAATAAATCCCTTCCCATCATCTGCTGATGATCGGGTTTTATCATATAGTACAAGTAGCGAATAGCCATGGTGGGGTGTTTTACTCGAATTTCATCGACGGCCTTTAATAAATGATGTTGAACTTTTTCCTGCTTGATTTGTCGATTTAACTGTTGATGTACAGCTTGCTTACTCATTCCAAGACTTCGATACAATTCATTTAAGCTGAAGTGATGTTTTTCTCGGGTGAGCCAGTAGTATCGAAGGGTTTGGAATCGAATTTTTTTTTAATATCAACCCCATATGCCTGTTCGGCTAGATCAATCATTTTATCCTTAAAGTCAAGCAAGATTTGCTTCTGACCTACGATACGCTCTAGTTCAGCCACTTTTTTCTTGAG
>NZ_SEWX01000018.1 GCF_004307455.1 Aquirufa nivalisilvae | reverse complement strand
CGAATAGTTCAACAAACCCAAGCACGGCAGCAACAGCAAGTGATAAAGTAAGTGCAGATATTAACTTTGGTACAGCTACAGTAGTTACTTTCAGTAATGGAGTAGGAACTACTTCAGTGAAATTATACAAATCAGAAACAGCCTTATTAGTAGCAACCCAAGGAGCGGTAACAACATCAGGTTCTGATCGTTTATCGATAGTAGTAAGTCCAGCAGTCTACAGTAAACTGGTGGTTAGTTTAGCTACCCCTCAGATCAGTGGCACAGCCTTTACAGGAACGAATACCTTGACAGCTCAAGATGCTTACGGAAATACGGTAACTACTTTTGCAGCCAATACGAATAATGTAACAGTAACGACAAGTTTAACAGGAACGGTAAGTGGTTTAGGAAGTGGAGTTAATAATGTATTGAACCAAGCGGGTGATTTTGTAAGTGGAGTAGCGAACTTAACGAGTTTAGGCTTGAAATTCACAGGAACTACAGGAACAGGAACGTTTACCTTTACTCCATCAACTGGAACGGCAGCGACAAGTGGATCAGTATCGATCAGTGCAGGAACGGCGACGAAATTAGTAGTAACCGGAACGGGCACTCAAACAGCAGGCAGTCCTCAAACGATTACCGTAAC
>NZ_SEWX01000017.1 GCF_004307455.1 Aquirufa nivalisilvae | reverse complement strand
CTGGGGGAACTTTGAACGTAACGGTTAGTCCATCAACAATGACGAAATTGGCGGTGAGCTTAACGAGTCCACAGATTAATGGTACAGCCTTTACAGGAACGAATACCTTGACGGCCCAAGATGCTTACGGAAATACGGTAACAACTTTTGCAGCTAACACGAATAACGTAACGGTTACAACAAGTTTAACAGGAACGATTAGTGGATTAGGAAGTGGAGTTAATAATGTATTGAACCAAGCGGGTGATTTTGTTAGTGGAGTAGCGAACTTAACGAGCTTAGGCTTGAAGTTCACAGGAACATCAGGAGCAGGCACCTTTACCTTTACCCCAGCATCAGGAACAGCAGCTACTAGCTCTAGTGTCACTGTGAATCCAGGAGCAGCGACTAAATTAGCTGTCACAGGAACAGGAACTCAAACAGCAGGTGGTAGTCAGACCGTAACTGTTACAGCACAAGATGCGAGTGGCAATACAGTAACAACTTACACAGGAGCAAAAAATATCACATTCAGTGGAGCGACTGCATCATCAAGTCCTGTGACAAACCCAACAGTAGCCGCTACGAACTTTGGTACAGCAACAAGCTTGACCTTTACGGCAGGTGTGGCTACAGGATCTATGATCTTGTACAAAGCAGAATCGGCAACAGTGAATGCTACTGATGGAACGATCAACTCGAATACAGGAGGAACCTTGAACGTTACGGTGA
>NZ_SEWX01000016.1 GCF_004307455.1 Aquirufa nivalisilvae | reverse complement strand
CCACTCGCATCTTTCGCTGTGATTGTTATCGTTTGACTAGTACCCGCTGTCTGTGTACCTGTTCCGGTGATAATCAATTTCGTAGCAGTACCTGAATTAATCGTCAATGATGATGATGTTACTGGCGCTCCAGTAGCTGGGGTAAACGTGAACGTTCCTGATCCAGATGCTCCTGTGTATTTCAAGCCTAAGCTTGTCAAGTTCGCTACGCCACTCACAAAGTCTGAAGCACTATTCAGTTTATTCGTACCACTTAAGCCTGTGATACTTCCTGTTAAGCTACTGCTCACTGTCACATTATTCGTACTTGCATCAAAGCCTGTCACTACGTTGCCATAAGCATCTTGTGCTGTCAAGCTATTCGTGCCACTAAATGCTGTACCGCTAGTCTGTGGACCAGCCAAGGCTAAGCTAAACTTAGCAAAGCTTCCTACAGATACACTTACTGACAATTCTCCTCCTCCACTAGCTGTTAAGCTACCATCGGTCACACTAATCGAAGCGGACTCTACTTTGTATAAGCTCAAGCTCGCTGTCGCTACTCCATTCGTGAAGCTCACACTGGTGGCTGTGCCAAAGTCTGTGCTTCCTACTTTTGGTGCTGTAGCTGGTGATGCTGAACTAGTAGCTCCTGAGAATGTTAAATCTTTACTTCCACTATAAGAGCTTACTGTGTTACCATTCGCATCTTTCGCTGTGATCGTAATCGTTTGACTCGTGCCTGCTGTCTGCGTGCCACTTCCTGTGAT
>NZ_SEWX01000015.1 GCF_004307455.1 Aquirufa nivalisilvae | reverse complement strand
AGGCATCCCCCATACGCCCTTATTTCACTTACTCTCTAATATCTTCATGCCCGAAGGCAATCGCTATCTATTTTTGCTCTTACTCTTTACTTTATTCTCACAATATGTCAAAGAACCTTGTGTAAAATTCCATGAATAAATTCACTTGTTTTACATCGTTTCCCAATGTTCTACTTCCGTTGAAGTAGGAGGGGAGGGGTACAATTTTAAATGGTAAATGATAAATTATAAATGATGTGCTACATCGACCTATCAATCATCCTTTGCATTTAAATCTTACTCTAATTTTTCATTAAACTCGTTTGTCTAATGCCTTACTCTGGTGGAGAATAACGGATTCGAACCGTTGACCCCCTGCGTGCAAGGCAGGTGCTCTAGCCAGCTGAGCTAATCCCCCAAGTTTAATCGGGATTTTATCCCTCTTATTGGCTTTCTTCTCCAGCTTGCCCCAACATCCTATTTAGTTGGTGGGCCTGCGTGGACTCGAACCACGGACCTCTACATTATCAGTGTAGCGCTCTAACCACCTGAGCTACAAGCCCGCTTGTTTCTTCTCTTTTTCTCTCATATCATGAAAACCTATCTTGCTAGGCTTTCCTTTAGGCGTGTGATAAAAGTACTCTGGAAGCATATAAGAATCCTCATACACTTAAGTTAAATAGCTTCTCCAGAAAGGAGGTGTTCCAGCCACACCTTCCGGTACGGCTACCTTGTTACGACTTAGCCCCAATTACCTGTTCTACCCTAACTGGCGGTTTAACGGCCAGCTTCAGG
>NZ_SEWX01000014.1 GCF_004307455.1 Aquirufa nivalisilvae | reverse complement strand
AGGCATCCCCCATACGCCCTTATTTCACTTACTCTCTAATATCTTCATGCCCGAAGGCAATCGCTATCTATTTTTGCTCTTACTCTTTACTTTATTCTCACAATATGTCAAAGAACCTTGTGTAAAAACTCTGAATAAATCCAGATCTTTTACATCGTTTCCCAATGTTCTACTTCCGTTGAAGTAGGAGGGAGGGTAATTAATTGGTGGAGAATAACGGATTCGAACCGTTGACCCCCTGCGTGCAAGGCAGGTGCTCTAGCCAGCTGAGCTAATCCCCCAAGTTTAATTGGGTTTTATTTGTTAATCTCTTCATTCATTAGACTCGTTTGTCTAATGCGGTACGCTTTGTTTTTCGAGCAAAGAATAACGGATTCAACGCGGGCGGCTAGCCTGTTGACTCCACAAGTGTAAGCAGGTTTCCTAGCTTTTTGAGCTAATCCCCCCAAGTTTAATCGGGATTTGATCCCTCTTATTGGCTTTCATCTCCAGCTTGCCCCAACATCCTTTTGGTTGGTGGGCCTGCGTGGACTCGAACCACGGACCTCTACATTATCAGTGTAGCGCTCTAACCACCTGAGCTACAAGCCCGCTTGTTTCTTCTCTTTTTCTCTAATATCATGAAAACCTATCTTGCTAGGCTTTCCTTTAGGCGTGTGATAAAAGTACTCTGGAAGCATATAAGAATCCTCATATACTTAAGTTAAATAGCTTCTCCAGAAAGGAGGTGTTCCAGCCACACCTTCCGGTACGGCTACCTTGTTACGACTTAGCCCCAATTACCTGTTCTACCCTAACTGGCGGTTTAACGGCCAGCTTCAGG
>NZ_SEWX01000013.1 GCF_004307455.1 Aquirufa nivalisilvae | reverse complement strand
TTCCTGCAGCACTAAATCCTGTAGCTGTGTTACCATAAGCATCCAAGGCTGTTAAGGTATTTGTTCCTGTAAAGGCTGTGCCATTAATCTGTGGACTCGTTAAGCTCACCGCCAACTTCGTCATCGTTGATGGACTAACCGTTACGTTCAAGGTTCCTCCAGTATTCGAGTTGATCGTTCCATCAGTTGCATTCACCGTTGCCGATTCTGCTTTGTACAAGACCATAGATCCTGTAGCCACACCTGCTGTAAAGGTCAAGCTAGTCGCTGTGCCAAAGTTCGTAGCGGCTACTGTTGGTGTCGTAGCTGGACTTGGTGATGCAGTCGCTCCACTGAATGTGATATTTTTTGCTCCTGTATAAGTTGTTACTGTATTGCCACTCGCATCTTGTGCTGTAATAGTTACTGTCTGACTACCACCTGCAGTTTGGGTGCCAGTTCCTGTTACTACTAATTTAGTAGCAGCTCCTGAATTGACAGTGACACTAGAGCTAGTAGCTGCCGTTCCTGATGCTGGAGTGAAAGTGAACGTTCCTGCTCCTGAAGTTCCTGTGAACTTCAAGCCTAAACTTGTTAAGTTCGCTACTCCACTAACAAAATCACCAGCTTGGTTCAATACATTATTAACTCCACTTCCTAAACCACTAATCGTTCCTGTTAAACTTGTTGTAACCGTTACGTTATTCGTGTTAGCTGCAAAAGTTGTTACCGTATTTCCGTAAGCATCTTGGGCCGTCAAGGTATTCGTTCCTGTAAAGGCTGTACCATTAATCTGTGGACTCGTTAAGCTCACCGCCAATTTCGTCATTGTTGATGGACTAACCGTTACGTTCAAAGTTCCCCCAGTATTCGAGTTGATCGTTCCATCAGTTGCATTCACTGTTGCCGATTCTGCTTTGTACAAGACCATGGATCCTGTAGCCACACCAGCAGTAAAGGTCAAACTAGTTGCTGTACCAAAGTTCGTTGCGGCTACGGTTGGGTTTGTCACAGGACTTGATGATGCCGTCGCTCCACTGAATGTGATATTTTTTGCTCCTGTATATGTTGTTGCCGTATTGCCACTCGCATCTTGTGCGGTAATAGTTACTGTTT
>NZ_SEWX01000012.1 GCF_004307455.1 Aquirufa nivalisilvae | reverse complement strand
CTGTCTGCGTGCCACTTCCTGTGATTACAAACTTATTGGCTGAACCTGGGTTAATCGTAATGCTTCCACTTGTTACGGCTGTTCCGCTAGCTGGGGTAAACGTGAATGTTCCTGAACCTACCGCTCCTGTGTACTTCAAGCCTAAGCTACTCAAGTTCGCTACTCCACTCACAAAGTCTGATGCACTATTTAGTTTATTTGTGCCACTTAAGCCACTGATACTACCACTTAAGCTCGTGCTTACAGTGATGTTATTTGTTGAGGCATCAAAGCCTGTCACCACGTTGCCATAAGCATCCAAGGCTGTTAAGCTGTTCGTTCCTGTAAAACCTACTCCGTTGATCTGTGGTCCTGCTAAGCTCAAGGCTAATTTGCTGAATACCGCTGGGCTTACACTCACACTCAAGCGATCGGATCCACTCGTTGTTACTGAACCATCAGTTGCTACAATCAAGGCCGACTCTACTTTGTATAAGCTCATGCTTACTGTCGCTACTCCATTACTAAACGTCACACTAGTCGCAGTACCAAAGTCTGTACTCGCTACGGTTGGGTTAGTTGCAGGACTGCTTGATGCATTAGCTCCACTGAATGTAATCGATTTAGCTCCCGTATAAGCTGTTGCTGTATTTCCACTCGCATCTTTGGCTGTAATCGTGATGTTTTGACTACCACCTGCTGTCTGTGTGCCTGTTCCTGTAACAATGAACTTCGTAGCAGATCCTGCTCCTATGCTCACACTGCCACTCGTTACGGCCGTTCCGCTTGCTGGGGTGAACGTGAATGTGCCTGTACCGGATGTTCCGGTAAATGTTAAGCTGCTAATATTAGCTACTCCACTTACAAAGTCGCCCGCATTGTTCAACTTGTTGGTGCCTGATAATCCGCTGATTGATCCTGTTAAGCTCGTGCTTACCGTGATGTTATTGGTTGAGGCATCAAAGCCTGTCACTACGTTGCCATAAGCATCTTGTGCTGTCAAGCTATTCGTACCACTAAACGAACTACCACTGGTTTGTGGACTCGTCAAGCTTACGATTAATTTACTGAATGATCCTGCACTTACAGATACCGATAAACGGTCTGAACCTGCTGCTGATAGACTTCCATCCGTAGCTGCTAATACCGCTGATTCTACTTGGTACAAGCTCAAGCTCGCTGTCGCTACTCCATTACTAAACGTCACATTCGTCGCTGTGCCCACATTCGTACCGCCAACCGTTGGGTTGGTCACTGGACTGCTCGAGGCACTAGCTCCACTAAAGGTAATCGACTTAACTCCCGTATAACCTGTTGCGGTGTTGCCACTCGCATCTTTCGCTGTGATTGTTATCGTTTGACTAGTACCCGCTGTCTGTGTACCTGTTCCGGTGATAATCAATTTCGTAGCAGTACCTGAATTAATCGTCAATGATGATGATGTTACTGGCG
>NZ_SEWX01000011.1 GCF_004307455.1 Aquirufa nivalisilvae | reverse complement strand
GCTACTCCATTCGTAAATGTTAAGCTTGTTGCTGTGCCAAAGTCTGTAGCACCTACCGTTGGTACGGTCGCTGGACTACTCGAAGTGCTCGCTCCGGAGAACGTAATGCTCTTAGCTCCCGTATATGTCGTTGCTGTATTGCCATTCGCATCTTTCGCTGTTACAGTAACTGTTTGGCTACCTCCTGCTGTTTGAGTGCCAGTTCCTGTTACTACTAATTTCGTAGCAGTTCCTGGACTTACAGTAATGCTTGAGCTAGTGGCTGCTGTTCCGCTCGCTGGGGTAAAGGTAAAGGTACCTGAACCAGATGTGCCAGTAAACTTCAAGCCTAAGCTCGTTAAGTTCGCTACTCCACTACTAAAGTCGCCAGCTTGATTCAATACGTTGTTTACTCCACTTCCTAATCCACTGATCGTGCCTGTCAACGTACTGCTTACAGTCACATTGTTTCCTGAGGCATTAAAGCTGGTAACTGTATTGCCATAAGCATCTTGCGCTGTTAATGTATTCGTGCCCGTAAAGGCTGCACCATTCACTTGTGGGCTCGCCAAGCTTACAGCTAATTTGCTGAAGCTTGATGGTAATACCGATACGGCTAATTCATGTGAATTTCCTGTAGCATTAATCGTTCCATCACTCGCTGTTAATAATACACTTTCTGCTTTGTATAAAACTACGGAAGCTGTAGCCACACCATTCGTAAATACAATACTCGTAGATGTACCAAAGTCTATACCATTCGCTGTCGCTACTGTCACTGGGCTACTTGAACTATTCGCGCCGGAGAACGTTAAACTCTTCGTGCCTGTATACCCGGTAGCTGTGTTATGACTCGCATCTACTGCTCTAATCGTAATCGTTTGAGATTCCCCTGCATTCTGACTCGCGTTACCCGTAATCATCATGTGGGTCGCTGCTCCTGAATTTATCTGTACACTTCCACTCGTTACTCCTGTGCCACTTTGTGGTGTGAAAGTAAAGGTGCCTGTTCCTACTGTTCCTGTAAATATCAATTTCGTAGTCAAGTTCGCTACTCCACTCACAAAGTCTCCAGCATTGCTCAACTTGTTCGTGCCAGATAATCCACTGATTGCTCCTGTTAAGCTCGTGGTCACCGTCACATTATTCGCACTCGCGTCAAAGCTACTTACTGTATTACCATAAGCATCTTGTGCCGTTAACGTATTCGTGCCTGTAAAGGCTGTACCATTCACTTGTGGTGTTGCTAGGCTTACTGCCAATTTACTATAGCTCGCTGGACTTACTGTTACCGATAGACGATCGCCTCCTGTTGAAGAAATCGTGCCGTCCGTAGCTGATACAGTCGATGACTCCGCTTTATACAATACCATCGTTCCACTCGCTACTCCATTCGTAAATGTTAAGCTTGTTGCTGTGCCAAAGTCTGTAGCACCTACCGTTGGTACGGTCGCTGGACTACTCGAAGTGCTCGCTCCGGAGAACGTAATGCTCTTAGCTCCCGTATATGTCGTTGCTGTATTGCCATTCGCATCTTTCGCTGTTACAGTAACTGTTTGGCTACCTCCTGCTGTTTGAGTGCCAGTTCCTGTTACTACTAATTTCGTAGCAGTTCCTGGACTTACAGTAATGCTTGAGCTAGTGGCTGCTGTTCCGCTCGCTGGGGTAAAGGTAAAGGTACCTGAACCAGATGTGCCAGTAAACTTCAAGCCTAAGCTCGTTAAGTTCGCTACTCCACTACTAAAGTCGCCAGCTTGATTCAATACGTTGTTTACTCCACTTCCTAATCCACTGATCGTGCCTGTCAACGTACTGCTTACAGTCACATTGTTTCCTGAGGCATTAAAGCTGGTAACTGTATTGCCATAAGCATCTTGCGCTGTTAATGTATTCGTGCCCGTAAAGGCTGCACCATTCACTTGTGGGCTCGCCAAGCTTACAGCTAATTTGCTGAAGCTTGATGGTAATACCGATACGGCTAATTCATGTGAATTTCCTGTAGCATTAATCGTTCCATCACTCGCTGTTAATAAT
>NZ_SEWX01000010.1:1773-4917 GCF_004307455.1 Aquirufa nivalisilvae | reverse complement strand
AAAAAAGCCCACTAGAGACTAGCGGGCTTGATAATAATAACTTGGAGCTTACTTACTTTCCCGGGTTTGATCCCAGTATCATCAGCGGTGCGGGGCTTAACTTCTCTGTTCGAGATGGGAAGAGGTGAACACCCGTCCTATCGGCTCCATAAATCTTGCAAGGTCTTAGCCTTTTTCCATATTGTGAGATAAAATAAACAGTCGTTGCATTTTTTTTATAAAAGTAAGCTTTCGGGTAATTAGTACTACTCGACTTTGACATTACTGCCTTTACATCTGTAGCCTATCGACCGTGTCGTCTACACGGACCCTTCATGGAATACTCATCTTCAGGTCAGTTTCGCACTTAGATGCTTTCAGCGCTTATCTGGTCCCGACGTGGCTACTCAGCTATGCCCTTGGCAGAACAACTGATATACCAGCGGTCAGTCCAACTCGGTCCTCTCGTACTAAAGTCAGAACCTGTCAATATTCCTACGCCCACAACAGATAGGGACCGAACTGTCTCACGACGTTCTGAACCCAGCTCGCGTGCCACTTTAATCGGCGAACAGCCGAACCCTTGGGACCTTCTCCAGCCCCAGGATGTGACGAGCCGACATCGAGGTGCCAAACCTCCCCGTCGATGTGAGCTCTTGGGGGAGATCAGCCTGTTATCCCCAGAGTACCTTTTATCCTTTGAGCGATGGCTGTTCCATACTAAACCACCGGATCACTATATCCTACTTTCGTACCTGATCGACTTGTCGGTCTCACAGTCAAGCTCCCTTTTGCTATTGCACTCTACGCACGGTTACCAAGCGTGCTGAGGGAACCTTTGAAAGCCTCCGTTACTCTTTTGGAGGCGACCACCCCAGTCAAACTACCCACCAAGCAATGTCTCCCATCTAGGGATTAGAATTCCAGTACAAGAAGGGTGGTATTTCAACGTTGGCTCCCCGATGCCTAGCGACACCGGCTCACAGCCTCCCACCTATCCTACACATCCAGTACCAAAACTCAATGCTAAGCTATAGTAAAGGTTCATGGGGTCTTTCCGTCCCGTTGCGGGTAAACGGCATCTTCACCGTTACTACAATTTCACCGAGCTCACGGCTGAGACAGTGCCCAGATCGTTACACCATTCGTGCAGGTCGGAACTTACCCGACAAGGAATTTCGCTACCTTAGGACCGTTATAGTTACGGCCGCCGTTTACTGGGGCTTCAGTTCAATGCTTCGCCTTGCAGCTAACATCCCCCCTTAACCTTCCAGCACCGGGCAGGTGTCAGGCCTTATACGTCATCTTTCGATTTTGCAAAGCCATGTGTTTTTGTTAAACAGTCGCCTGGGCCATTTCTCTGCGGCCTCGATTACTCGAGGCTCCCTTTATCCCGAAGTTACAGGGTTAATTTGCCGAGTTCCTTAGCCGTGATTCACTCGAGCGCCTTAGAATATTCTTCTCGACCACCTGTGTCGGTTTACGGTACGGGTTACTTATTAGTTATACACGCCTAGACTTTTCTTGGAAGATCACTCGCTACACTCGTTTTGGCATTGCTGCCGCCTCTCAAAGACACTATTCCGTCAGTATCTGGTAACCCATTCTCTCCGTCATCTATTTGCCCAATAAGTAAGTACAGGAATATTAACCTGTTGTGCATTAGGTTGTCGCTCTCGCTAGACCCTTAGCCCCCGACTAACCCTCAGTTGATTAGCATAGCTGAGGAAACCTTAGTCTTTCGGCGTGAGGGTTTCTCGCCCTCATTATCGTTACTCATGCCTACATTTGCTTTTCTGATCGCTCCAGCCAAGCTTGTCGCTCAACCTTCGCCGCAATCAGAATGCTCCCCTACCAGTATATAAATATAATCCAAAGCTTCGGTACTTTACTTGATGCCCGTTTATTATCGATGCCCGCCTCGCTCGACCAGTGAGCTGTTACGCACTCTTTAAATGAATAGCTGCTTCCAAGCTAACATCCTGGCTGTCACTGCAATCAGACTTCCTTAGTTCAACTTAGTAAAGATTTTGGGACCTTAGCTGTTGGTCTGGGTTCTTTCCCTCTCGGATTGGGACCTTAGCACCCCAACCCTCACTCCCGGGTATATTTTAAGCCATTCAGAGTTCGTCAGGATTTGGTAGGATTTGACTCCCCCTAGTCCTATCGGTAGCTTTACCTGCTTAAAACTTGACCCCGAGGCTGTTCCTAAAAACATTTCGGGGAGTACGAGCTATTTCTCAGTTTGATTGGCCTTTCACCCCTACCCACAAGTCATCCAAATACTTTTCAACGTAAACTGGTTCGGTCCTCCACTCCGTTTTACCGGAGCTTCAACCTGCTCATGGGTAGATCACAAAGTTTCGCGTCTACTCCCACTGACTAAGCGCCCTATTCAGACTCGCTTTCGCTCCGGCTGCTCACATCTATGTGATTAACCTCGCCAGTGAAAGTAACTCGTAGGCTCATTATGCAAAAGGCACGCCGTCACCCCACGAAAGGGCTCCGACCGCTTGTAAGCGTATGGTTTCAGGGTCTTTTCACCCCCTTACTCAGGGTACTTTTCACCTTTCCTTCACAGTACTCGTTCACTATCGGTCTCTTGGTAGTATTTAGCCTTACCGGATGGTGCCGGCAGATTCAAAGGGGATTTCTCCAGTCCCCCCCTACTCAGGATACTCCTACAATGAAATAAACTTACCAATACAGGGCTCTCACCTTCTACGGCCCGCCTTCCCAGACAGTTCTCGTTCATTTATATCATCGATATCGAAGTCCTACAACCCCAGTCTTGCCGCAACAACACTGGTTTGGGCTAATCCGCGTTCGCTCGCCACTACTTACGGAATCACTTTTGTTTTCTCTTCCTCTGCTTACTTAGATGTTTCAGTTCAGCAGGTTTGCCTTCTATTATATAGAATACTAGATCTTCAATCTAGTGGGTTGCCCCATTCGGAAATCTTCGGATTAATGGTCTTGTGCACCTCCCCGAAGCTTATCGCAGCTTAACACGTCCTTCTTCGCCTCCAAGAGCCTAGGCATCCCCCATACGCCCTTATTTCACTTACTCTCTAATATCTTCATGCCCGAAGGCAATCGCTATCTATTTTTGCTCTTACTCTTTACTTTATTCTCACAATATGTCAAAGAACCTTGTGTAAAAAC